>OY282431.1:995000-3644635 GCA_958296035.1 Paracoccaceae bacterium
ATCTGTTGAAATAGATCGGGATGAGCTGTGCCTAGGGGTGAAAGGCCAATCAAACTCGGAGATAGCTGGTTCTCCGCGAAATCTATTTAGGTAGAGCGTCGGACGAATACCCCCGGGGGTAGAGCACTGGATGGGTAACGGGGCCCCACAGGCTTACTGATCCTAACCAAACTCCGAATACCGGGGAGTAATATCCGGCAGTCACACTGCGGGTGCTAACGCCCGTAGTGGAGAGGGAAACAACCCTAACCGACAGCTAAGGCCCCTAATTCGTGGCTAAGTGAGAAAGCATGTGAGACGACCAAGACAACCAGGAGGTTGGCTTAGAAGCAGCCATCCTTTAAAGAAAGCGTAATAGCTCACTGGTCTAGACAAGTTGTCCTGCGGCGAAGATGTAACGGGGCTCAAGCCACGAGCCGAAGCTTCGGGTCGCCAGAAATGGCGGCGGTAGCGGAGCGTTCTGTTGACTGTTCGACGTCGGGAAGCCATCAGTGGCTACCCACGCCCGAACTATGCGTTGAAGCCCGGGCCGTAAGGCAGGGTGGAGCCTACAGAAGTGAGAATGATGACATGAGTAGCGACAAACAGGGTGAGAAACCCTGTCGCCGGTAGCCCAAGGGTTCCTTGCTTAAAGCTAATCTGAGCAGGGTGAGCCGGCCCCTAAGGCGAGGCCGAAAGGCGTAGTCGATGGGAACCAGGTTAATTTTCCTGGGCCAGTGGGAGTGTGACGGATTGCGTAGATTGTCTGGCCTTATTGGATTGGCGCGGGCGGTTGAAGCAATTCCAGGAAATAGCCCCCACATTGAGACCGTACCCTAAACCGACACAGGTGGGCAGGTAGAGAATACCGAGGCGCTTGAGAGAACCACGTTGAAGGAACTCGGCAAATTACCTCCGTAAGTTCGCGAGAAGGAGGCCCGGTGCGTAGGCAACTATGTGCCGGGGGCACAACCCAGGGGGTGGCGACTGTTTACTAAAAACACAGGGCTCTGCAAAGCCGCAAGGCGACGTATAGGGCCTGACGCCTGCCCGGTGCCGGAAGGTTAAGAGGAGGTGTGAGAGCACTGAATTGAAGCCCCGGTAAACGGCGGCCGTAACTATAACGGTCCTAAGGTAGCGAAATTCCTTGTCGGGTAAGTTCCGACCTGCACGAATGGCGTAACGACTTCCCCGCTGTCTCCAACGTGGACTCAGCGAAATTGAATTGCCTGTCAAGATGCAGGCTTCCCGCGGTTAGACGGATAGACCCCGTGAACCTTTACTACAACTTCGCATTGGCATTAGGCTTGTGATGTGCAGGATAGGCGGTAGACATTGAACCGGCGACGCAAGTTTCCGGGGAGTCACCCTTGAGATACCGCCCTTCACATTCCTGGTGTCTAACCGCGGTCCGTTATCCGGACCCGGGACTGTGCGTGGCGGGTAGTTTGACTGGGGCGGTCGCCTCCTAAACAGTAACGGAGGCGTGCGAAGGTGGGCTCAGAGCGGTCGGTTATCGCTCGAAGAGTGCAATGGCAGAAGCCTGCCTGACTGCGAGACTGACAGGTCGAGCAGAGACGAAAGTCGGTCATAGTGATCCGGTGGTTCCGAGTGGAAGGGCCATCGCTCAACGGATAAAAGGTACTCCGGGGATAACAGGCTAATGGTGCCCAAGAGTCCATATCGACGGCACCGTTTGGCACCTCGATGTCGGCTCATCTCATCCTGGGGCTGAAGCAGGTCCCAAGGGTACGGCTGTTCGCCGTTTAAAGAGGTACGTGAGCTGGGTTTAGAACGTCGTGAGACAGTTCGGTCCCTATCTGCCGTGGGTGTAGGAGACTTGAGAGGAGCTGCCCCTAGTACGAGAGGACCGGGGTGGACGTACCACTGGTGGATCTGTTGTGGCGCCAGCCGCAGTGCAGGGTAGCTATGTACGGAAAGGATAACCGCTGAAAGCATCTAAGCGGGAAGCCAACCTCGAAACAAGGTCTCCATTAAGGACAGTGGAAGACTACCACTTTGATAGGCCGGGGGTGTAAGTGCAGCAATGCATTCAGCTGACCGGTACTAATCGTCCGTCTGCTTGATTTGATTCAGAAGAAGCAGGGCTTGGAAATACTTTCTCGTGATTGCGCCTTCTTCTAGTTTGGTGGTCATAGCACGAGTGAAACACCGGATCCCATTCCGAACTCAATGGTTAAGCACCGTTGCGCCGATGGTACTGCGTCTTCAGGCGTGGGAGAGTAGGACGCCGCCAAACTAAGAGAGGGCGCAATAGCGAAATTCTTTACGATGGGATCGGGACGCATCTTGCCCTGTGCAAGTGGTCCGGGATCACGGCGCGGGGTGGAGCAGCCAGGTAGCTCATCAGGCTCATAACCTGAAGGTCGCAGGTTCAAATCCTGCCCCCGCAACCAGAATTTGGCCCTGAAAGCCTTGGCGTTTTCAGAGTCTTTTATCCCACAAATAATTATCAGCACATTCTTCCGGGAATCCTATGGGAATCACGGGAAGTTTGAATGTGAACTGTCGTCGTCGGCATCGGGCGAGGCCCGGCGGCACCGTTTGCGGGGTGTGGGTGTTCGTGCGGTCCGCGGATGGGAATAGTGAATGCTGACCACCGAGATGCGATCTCGTCCCAAGCACTGGCAGGAGGCAGGAAGACTCAGTATTGTAGTCAGGGCACCCTTCGATCGGGTGTCAACCGCCGCATCGCGTCGAAGGCGCAGACGATGTTGGACCACTTGAACGTGACCGGCGGAGTTGAGTGCAAACGTCGGTTCGGCGCGCCGGTGTTCGAACGCCTGCCGCCGGGCAGGCCGGGCGTCTCCTTCGTGGAGGCCGAGGACCCAGTCAATGAAAGCAATATGATAGACCGGCAGGATATCACGTGCATAATGGCACGTTGCGGCCCGAGATTCCTTCCTCGGAGAAGTCGGGTGACTGTCTCGCTATACTAGTGACTTGAAGCTTGCCCTGCATGTGTAGGTTACAAATGCCGAATTCGCTTTGATCTTCGAAGTGGTACCAGAGGTGGGTGGATGTCCGCCAGGAAATGCTCCACTGGCCGGAGTCAAATCTTAGTCAAGACATGAATATCCATTAACAGCCTGGAGGCAGCAATCATGACCAGCCAAGAAAAGTCACGCCGTAGCATGCTCGCTGGAATCGTAGGGCTTGCTAGTAGCGGCGCCCTTGTTGGCAAGGTCGGCGCGGCTGTTTTGACGCCACGCACGACAGAAGGGCCCTTCTATCCAACCCCATCAATGCGTCCAACAGACATCGACAACGATCTGGTCAAGATTGCAAATCTAGTCGAGGAGGCAGGCGGCAAGATCATTACCTTGCGCGGCACTATCTCAGATCGCGAGGGTCATCCACGCGTTCAACATCGCATCGAAATCTGGCAGTGCGATGTGGACGGCAACTACATGCATCCACGCGACCGCCGCAGCACCAACCACGACCCGGCATTTCAAGGCTTTGGCCATGACATCACCGACGAATACGGGGCCTATGTCTTTCGAACAATCAAACCGACGAGCTATCCGGGACGCGCGCCTCATATCCACGTAAAGATCTTTGACGGGGATCGCGAGCTATTGACTACTCAGTTCTACATCAAGGACAATCCGGGTAACACCAGGGACGGGTTGTTCAATCGCATGTCCAGAAAAGAAGCCGAAACGGTATCAATGGAATTTGTTCAGCATGGCAGTGGTATGGAGGCAACCGTTGACGTGATTGTCTGATTGTGAGTTTCGACGGGTTCCTGTGTGAGAATCCATTTGGCCTGAAAGACAATTAAAGTGGTGTTTTCTTTCTGTTCTCGACGGTGTGCGTTCTCGGAAGTGAATTGATCCGTGCTCACTGCCACCGGTGGACTCGTCAGAAGGCATGCGATTGTCCATTTCCTCTTCTTGAATGTCTCTTTCCCACTGGCGCCAGCATCTCCGGCACTCCGGGCCGCACTGATTGCGGTTCTCTTGTGCCTTCAAAGACAATTGCTGGTCCGCGACTTCGGAATCTCAGCTGGCGGTTTTGATGCTCCGAGTGCGTATGACGTCACGGGAGGACCATTCAGAGTCAAGCGGCAACATTACAGTCTCCCCCCATCAATTGCGGGTTCCCAACAAATGTCTTAGGTTGGAGACATCTGAACCGCGGCAGGAGAACTGTCGCCCATCCGGAGAGGGTGGCGCGACCAAGAAAACGGATTGGCGCACACCGGACGACAGGGGCAGTCAGAAACCTGACCACATTATTGGCATAATGGCTTGTGTAACATGGACCGTTCCCACCGCATTGATTGCCTGCAATATGCAAATTGGACGGAGAAGATTTTTCGCCAGATGCGCCAGGGTGAACTGGATGCTGTCCATGTAACTTTGGCATACCATGAATCTTTCCGCGAGGCGGTCCGAAACATCCAGGATTGGAACAGCAGGCTCGATTGCCACCGTGACCTAATCATTCCAGGCCGTACCGGAGAGGACGTTCGCCGAGCAAGAGAAAGTGGACGCACGGCGGTATTCTTCGGATTTCAGAACTGCTCACCTATCGAAGGCGACGTAGGACTGGTCGAGATTGTCTACAGGCTAGGAATTCGTTTCATGCAGCTCAGCTACAACAACCAGTCCCTCCTGGCGACAGGTTGTTATGAAGCTGTGGACTCAGGAATTACCCGAATGGGGCGACAGGTGATCAAGGAGATGAACCGGGTTGGATTGGCCATCGACATGAGCCATTCGGCGGAACGCTCAACCCTGGAGGCAATCGAGTTGTCAGAGCGTCCAACTGCAATTACTCACGCCAACCCGGCGTTCTGGCATGGGGCTCGCCGCAACAAGTCCACGGATGTGTTGCGTGCCCTCGGGGAGTCAGGTGGCATGCTTGGCTTCTCGACCTACCCACACCACCTGAAGGACAGGTCTGCATGTTCTCTTGAAAGCTTCTGCGAAATGATTGCGCGCACGGCAGAGGTGATGGGAACCGATCATATCGGCTTTGGCAGCGATCTGTGTCAGGACCAACCAGACAGTGTTGTGGAGTGGATGAGGGTTGGCCGCTGGACAAAGGAGATTGACTACGGCGAAGGTTCGAGCGATGACGCAGGTTTCCCGCGCATGCCTATCTGGTTTCGCGATAACCGGGATTTCGGTAACATTGAAACCGGGCTGCGTGCAGTCGGCTTCGGTGACACTGAAATTGCGGGCATAATGGGTGAAAACTGGCTTCGATACTTCGATACCAGCTTTGGGCCCTCCTGAACTTTTCCGACAAGCTCACCTAGTAGATCAACCAGATGCAGGCGCCTTACAACCAAGAGAAGAGCGTTTCGTTGCGGCATCCTGAAACGGTTATGCGCCTCGAACGCATGGGTTCGTTTCATCAATGCCGCCTTTCTTTCATGCGCACATTGCTCCGACGCATGAAGGAGGATCTGTGGACATTTGATTGCCCGAAATTCGAATTCGACCGCAAGGGAGTCGGCAGGGCGATCTATACTGCGCGTGGACCCCTTCGAAGTTATAGCCTGGTGTGTTTCGGCCACGACCTGCCAGCTGAACATCGTTCGGACCGCGTGATAGCCCATGCCTGGGACTCTACCTTTGCGCTGTTTGATGGTGATCCAACACAAGTGGATGTCAAGCGGCTGGAGCGCAACGTTTCGAAACAGGAGGCGGGCCGGATTAGCAGCCGCGAAATCATTCTGTCTCGTGCCAACCGATCAGTTCGGCTGTTCAACCATGTCGTTCAAAGCCTTGCGGCGGGTCACCAGCCTGACATCGAACAAATCGAGGCGGTGGGTTACATAATGCGTACAACAGCGGTCTACGGCTCCGGAAAATTTGGTGCTGTCGATCGCGAGGCAATCGCGGACCGGAAGGAACTCGCCGGTCCGTTCCAGGCCGAGATGTTGACAGTTTATCTCATTCGTACCTATACGATTGATCTGGTTGAACATATGGCACGGACTAGTTCGCCAAGTACCGCCGTACGGCTCGACCGAGGCTTGCGCAGACGGTTTGGTGTCGGGAACTCTACTGGCCTCGGGCTCGCCCCATTCCTCATCAGCCATCCACTGTTGATTCACAACTGGATAGAGGCTCGAGAAAAGGCTCTCTTCCGGGTACGGTCGCGCGCTCAAGCCACGAAAGAGCAGATTGCCTGCTTTCGCTCGCTGACCGCACGGGCTTGCGTCAATGTCGAAAAATGGCGGTCCAGGCATCCCCTTCAAGTCTACAAGCTCGGCCTGCTCAAGTCCGATCTGGCTGCTCTGAAAGCGTATGCCGCTTCCAACCGTATGCACGGCATGATGCCCTGGAACCAGCTCTTCGAATGGGGTGAGAAGAACCTTTCGATTGAGGGACAGGAACAACTTGTTAGCTTGCTCCTGGAGCCTCACCCGGAGTTGGTCGACGGACTTGCTGAGCAGATGGGTGCAGATGAATCGTCAGTTTTTCGCGTAGACGGCACCATGTCACTCCAGCGGCTACGAGCTGTTGTTGAAGACGTATACGGCTGGGCTCTTGAGGTCGACTGGAATGCGCCTGAAAGCGTCGCTCGTGCCTGGTACATTTCAGAGGAAAAGCTTGAGCCACGTCTTGGCGAACGTTTCGAAGAACACCTGGAGCCCTATGAACAGCCAATGGCACCCGGTCGGGATGCGGCGGCATTGTTTCGCGACATCAAGGGCTGGAAGGGCACTGCGACTATTGCCGACTTCCTTCTGCATCATCCGGAACACCGCCACATCGTTCGGCGCGCTCAAATCGCTGCCAACTTTCCCTATGCCGAAATCCGAGACAACACGATCTCGGCAACGATGCTGCCAATAGATCTTCTACGCTGCAAGCTTTCGTTCTTCGGAGCAACCCACTTTGACCCTCGCTCGGACCGATGGGTACGAATCAATATGTTCCAGAATGCACCTTTTCCACACGAACTGTCTGAAGGCGATGCCGATGATTGGTCCCTCCCCTGTATTCAGGAGGCATAGGGTTGATATTTTCACTGAATGAAATCGAAGCCAAGGGCAAGCGTGCGGCACGGGGGGCAGGCCTGTCCTGGGGCTTGGCTGAGGAAGCAGGAAAGGCTGCGCGTTGGCTAGAACATTATGGTATGCCTGGTACTAAAATGCTCCTGGACCATCTGGACCGGATCGATGGCATTTGTTATGACGACCTGGTGCCTGTCTCGACCGATGGAGTCTGGTATTCTCGCTCCGACAGGCTGTGCCCTCTCATCTGTGGCGCTGCACTGTGCGATCGTGCAGGAGAAATTGCGACCGGGCGGACATTTAGTCTCGGTCCGACCTCATTTCCATCACTTCTGGTTCCATACCTGGCCGACGCGTCCAAATTGGCCAGGACTCCAATTGGCCTCTCCTGGCTGACCGTCGATATCACATTAGAAGCAGGTAGAGTTCACATCGCAGGCAAGGCAGCGGATTTCCTGGTTGCATATGCAGATAGTATCCACTGCAGGCCTGCCCGAAGCACAACCAACTTCCTGGAGCCAAGACCGCGTGGACGTCAGGTGGATACCCAGACATGTTCTCGGCTGGCGGCATTTGAAAACCGAACATATGCCCCGGCAACTGAGTACTCACGTCTCGTCGGAGCCGGCAGCGAGATGGTCAGTCAAGACAGTGAATCTCAATCTTGAGAGGGGTCATTGGAGCCCGAGTGCCCTGCTTCATTAGTCGGCCGTTGCACTTTGTCGAACATGAACCGACTGAGGCTATCTACAAGGGAATTTCGAGCCGAGCCTTGTCGGCGAACAATACGGTATAGACATTCTCGGTTTCCGGGAGGCACTACATGATGCGTAGATAGAAGGCGGGGTTGTACGAACATCTGCTGACGTCCGAGATTCAAACAGAGCCTGATGACAGAAACAGGGACATCTGGTCTGTGGAGATCGGAAAGGCAGGCGCAACTCTACGTCCAGAACTTCTGGCACGACACGTTTACCATTGTCTTCTGTGTGCGCCGGGAGGAGTGCCGGGAAATGAAAGAACTAGACAGGCCAAACAGATTGCCCTTGCAAACCGCATGCTAGATGTGCTCGTCGAACGCGGCGAGAGTTTCGAATTCAAGGTCGTGGACATTGAGGAGAACCTGTTGCTCGGGGTTTCGAAACACCGAAATCTGAGCGGCACTCCCGTACGTTATCCTCGCCCGGTGCTCTCCATGTGTCGGACTGGCTTGTTGATCAATGGTCGGCGAGACGTCCAGATTGCACACGAGATTGGGCGCGAAATCGCCAGTGCCCATAGAATCGATCTTCTGTGTGCATTTGTTCGTTACTCAGGATTGCGCCTGTTTCGCGCCGAGCTGGAAGAACGGGTGAATAGAGGCGCCAGGTTAAGAGTGATCGCGAGCGTATACACGGGGACGACGGAACGCAGAGCTCTGGATACGCTGGTTGAAATTGGTGCTGGTGTCAAAGTTTCATACGACATTGCGCGAACGCGACCTCATGCCAAGGCATGGCCTTTTTCACCGCAACACTGGCTTGCACACTGCCTACATTGGTTCGTCAAATCTCACGCACACAGCGCAGGTAGATGGTCTGGAATGGAATGTACGCGTCAGTGCGACGGAGAATCCGGAAGTCTTTGAGCGATTCGGAGCAACATTCGAACAGTATTGGCAAGAGCCCGAATTTGAGGACTATGTGCCCGAGCGAGATGCCAGGAGACTCGATGCAGCGCTTGCGGGACATCACGCCGACAATGAAAGTGGCCTTGACCATTTGATCCACCTTGTCGAGGTTGCTCCAAAGCCTCATCAAGCAGTTGCTTTGGTAGCTCTCGAAGCAGAACGCCTGCGCGGATTCCGAAAGAACCTCGTTGTTGCAGCAACAGGCACGGGGAAGACCTGGATTGCAGCGTTTGATTTCAAGAGGCTAGACGGCCAGGGCGCGGGCACATCACTGCTTTTTGTAGCACACCGAGAAGAAATTCTCCGACAGAACCAGCAGGTCTTCCAGCTTGTCCTGCGTGACGCGGGATTTGGAGAGAGGCTGGTTGGTGGTGAGCGTCCCGAAATTGGTAGACACGTCTTTGCATCGGTGCAGTCCCTCGCGCACCGCATTAATAATATCAGCCCAGACGAATTCATCGTGATCATCGTGGACGAGTTTCATCACGCAGCCGCATCTAGCTACGATAAATTGCTCGCGCGCTTGAATCCAGAGTTTCTCATTGGGCTAACAGCAACACCTGAGCGAACAGATGGCCAGTCAATGGTTTGACGGTCGGGTCGCTTCGGAATCCCGGCTCAGAAGTTGTCCAAAAGATATTTCAGCTTCTTTGCAGCAAGCTGTGCCGACTCAACCAGCATAGGTTTTGGTGCAGTTGACCACTCGACAGGTTGCAGCCCTCGCCTCTCCCTAACATGCGCCAGCGCACATTCAAGTTTCGGAAATTTGACGGGCTTGTTCAGGTGCAGGTACAGTGCCAGCAGTGCCGCCGACCGACTTCTGCCACCCCGGCAATGGACGAGAACGTTTCCCTTCGCACGTCGGGGATAGGTAGATTTTTCCGGAATGGTCTGGCGAATAGCGCCATCAAGCAGCAGATAGGATGCAAGCATCATGTCTTCGGAATTCCCATGCCCGTCAACCAATCCCAGTTTGTAGACACGCAGGGGGCCGACACCGTGGGCACATCTTTCACCTTCCGCCATTTCAACAGGGTCCATGACGTAGTTGATGTCCAGATTGACTGCACAATTGACAACAGTCGTAATGTTGTGCCCGCGCAATAGCCCGATGTCTCGCGCTGCATCTGTTCCGCCCATGTAGATGCTTATCCTGTCGGGTCCCAACCCGGTCTCTACTAGGTTGATGATGTCATATGTTATGGTCTGGTTCCCTGATGAAACAGGGCTGTTTTCGTCTTCCATTGGGATTCCTGAAATCTAGGCCACAGAACTAAGCAAGAGAGGTAAATGTGCCTGACAACCGAAGGCGGGCACCTGCGGACCGGTTCCCTCCTGATCGGAAGTGGCTGGCGATCAAGTTGGGAAGCCTCTTCATGGAATGCCGGATATGTGCCCAGGCAACAACTGGTTCTCCCGACACCTATGACAAATGCCTGCAGACCCGGGGAAGGGCGCTGGCCAATCCCGGCCAGCCAGCGCATGAGTCTCGCAGTAAAGAGAAGCCCCTTATCACCCTAGTTTGCGCACAGGTCTCCACCAATTCCTCGGGCCATGCGCATGTGGCATGACCCGGAAGTTTCAGATGAATTGTCAGTCAACAAGCATTTGCAAGACTAGCGCACAGGTCCAAGGCATCACGTCTTCCCTTGCAAGCAACGATAATGATGAATGTGTTATGCGCAGTGACTGACACCTGTCGGAAAGCAAGAGTCTGCTTTCCGGGTATCCCAGGTTCAACGCTTGTAACTCAATCGCCAGAAGTCCTGCCAGTCCTGCCGCTTGTCGAAGTCATCATGCCCTGTTGCAGCATTGTGCGGCGTCAGCCGATCAGAAACAGCGTTGACGCCCGAAGCTTCGTCGGGATGCCGTGGCACGGCACTGTTGCCGGACACCTTGCCGTCCTTGGTCATGGGCGAGACTCCATCTTCCGTCATCATGAAACGAAGGAACAACTTAGCCAGATTCGGACTATCGGTGCCGGCGGCTATTAGTCCGAAATTGGGATTTGCGTAACCGATATAGGGTTTGATGTCCTCACAAATCTTCATGGTAAGCTTTCCATCCACCGTGTCACGATACTTGGCTGTAGAAACCAGACCCATGAATGGTTCGTCCTGACCGGGTGTTCCTATCGCTTCGGCGGCGGCTGAGTCCGAGTCAGTCAACAGGGGCGAATTTGAAGCAAGTGCCTGCACCCAACCGGCGGTTGCACTCTGGGAGCTGGTATCTAGCGTTTGTCCGTAGTGCGCCTCGTATGCGTCAGCAACCGACTGATCCCAATGGTGTTCCATCTGGTTGAACCAGTCCAGGTAGCCCGGCTTGTTAAGCGGATCTCCAAGGGCGACTTTGCGATTCCACTCGGGGTCGGTCAGGGCCCAGATGTTGTCAACGGGACAGGCATCGTACTTGTCGCTGTTATATGTCCAAACTGCAGGATCTCGGTAAACAACGAGGGGATCCCGGGAATCTTCCGGAATTGTACTTTCCAAATCAGGAGGAACCCAACTTATTACGATCCCGCTCGGAACCACTTCAGCCAAAGTCGCTGCAGCGTCCGCTGAGACTATGACGTCTCCGACGATGTTCTCCGATTGTGATTCCCTGATGATCATCTCGATCTGTGCCGAGGAAGACACCTTTGAACCAATTACTTCGATTCCGTATTTTTCGGTAAATGCTGCAGCCGATGTCTTGATCTTGCCGGTGCTTGCATATGCCGTTATCGGTTCTTCTCCTCTGGCAGCCTCGATCAGGGCATCCAGGTCGAAATCCTCGGCTGCCACCTGGGTCGCAAGCCCCAATAGGACAAAAAAGCCTGCGGCGGATATTGCCAATCGATTCATTTCGCGCACTCCAAGTTCAAAAAGTGTGATCGTGCTGACAGAGCCTAAAAGCACCTGTCAGTCGAATAGGCAATCTGAACTGGGTGAAGTGTCGATGTAATCCAGAATTCTACCGCTTGAGTAGCACTCATCGTGACCGTCGAGGCTTTGTTCAGACATACAACCGATTCGAAAGGTCAGCCTAACGAGAAACACGAAAACCGTCAAGGTCGAACAAGTGCAGACTTGCAGGGTTTACCTGAAAGCACACGTGTTTTCCGGGAGCACAGCCAGGGGGTTCACTGGTAGAGACAAAAAGTGGTGCCCCCGCGACATCCAATTCGACAATCCAGTTCCCGCCGGTCGGCAAAATGCCTGAAACTTCTGCTCGGCTTGTCAGGTTACGGGAACTTCCAACAGCCGCGTCAGGCAAGAGCAGGATCGTTTCCGGACGAATGCCAACGAAGCCGACACCTCCGATTTCCTTGAATGTCCTGGCCAGGTACTGTTTTGTGGTCACGGACAATTCTTCACCATTTCCGTCGCTAATGGGGATCATGTTTATGGGAGGATTGCCGACAAATTCCGCAACAAACAGGTTTGCCGGAGAATTGTATATCTCGTCCGGGCTGCCCACCTGTTGCAGTGAACCTTCGTTCATAACCGCAACACGTGTCGAGAGAGTCAAGGCTTCCCACTGGTCATGGGTCACAAAAACAATGGTTGTACCAAATTCAGCATGAATCCGCTTTAGTTCAGCACGCATCTTGAGGCGCAGTTTGGCGTCGAGATTGGACAGAGGTTCATCCAGCAACAGGACATTCGGTTCTATGACTAACATCCGGGCGAGTGCGACCCGCTGCTGTTGACCGCCGGAAAGTTGCGATGGATAACGGTCCCGAAATTTCTCGATTCCGAGTGTCCTCATGACAAATTCGACTCGCCTCTGGCGTTCTTCCCTTGAAACCTTTCGCAGACGCAGGCCGAAACTTACATTCCGCTCCACGGTCAAGTGTGGCCAAAGTGCGTAACTCTGAAACACCAATCCTGTTCCGCGCTTTTCGGGCGGCACGAATATCCCCTGGTCGCGTGAATCCAGAACCCTGCCGCCGATCAGGACCTCGCCCTTTGTGAGATTCTCAAGTCCGGCAATTACTCTTAGGGTAGTAGATTTTCCGCAACCGGAGGGCCCCAGCAGACACATGAACTCGCCATGTCCGATTTCCAGGTCCAGTTCTGAAATCGCCGGGGTTGAGCTATCATAGAATTTGGAAACTCGACTAAGTGTTATGGTAGGCAATCTATCCTCCCAGACCGTCGGCAAGATTGGTCTTGGTTACATTTTGCACCGCCAGAGTTCCAAAATATGCCATTGCCGCGATGATAAGCACAACGGCATTGGCAGCCTGGGTGTAGTTATTGTCGATCAGGCGCAAGGAGTAGGTAGTCAATACATCGGTGCTTGGTACGGCCAGGACCACAAACAGGCTCAGCCCCTTTATTCCCGATATAAATGGGAGCAGCGTCCCCGTCACAAGGGCGCCCTTTTGAATTGGAATCACGACGCTAATCATGCGACGGAGCCATCCTGCGCCGGCTATTTGCGCAGCTTCTTCCGGATCCTTGCCGAGTTGCATCATTGCTGAAATCCCTGCGCGGGACGAGTAGGGCATCTGGTCTGCGGTTAACGCCAGGATGAGGATTAACCCGGTGCCATAGAGAGCAGGTATCGGCCCGCGCGGCACCGCAAACAGCGATAGGTAGGCGACGGCAAAGGCTATGCCGGGAACGAGGTAAGGAAAGAATGTAACATGGCGCAGAAAGCTCGATACAAAGCTCACTCGAGACCTGACGACAACGTAACCAACCAGCAACCCAAGCAGGCCTGAGCACAATGATGCTAGCCCCACGATCCGCAGTGTATTCCAGGCTGCCGCCCAGAGGTCCGGTGTAAGCAGGATGCCGGTCCTAAGGGCGACCGTTTCAAGATTCTGGCCAATCCAGTAATCAAGGGTGAAGTTGTCTATGGAAAAGTCTGCCGGAATACGCATGACGGTCGAGAGCATCAGGACCAGTAACGGGAGTCCCACAGAAATCAGAAAGATCAGAGCTGCGAAAGCCGATGCCGGCAACCTGTACACTCCGAGAGGTGAGTTACGACTCATGGCACCCTTACCGCCGACGGTCACAAATCTCCTGGACTCGCGGACAAGTCGAGCATCGATCAGCAGTGAAATGATTCCAATCAGCATGATTGCGCCGGCCAGGACCGCCGCGACCCCGCTTTGTCGAGAAGAAATGCTACGATAGAGCGATGTGGCGAGTACATTGTAATCAACGGGCAAACCCAGGAGATAGTTAACCCCGAATTCACCCAGGCACTTCGCAAATATCAGAATGGTAGCCGACAACAGTGCAGGGAGCATGAGCGGAAATATTATCTGCCATGCGACGGTACCGGACTTTGCTCCAAGTATGCGTGCGCTTTCTTCAAGCTGGCTGTCGAAACCTCTCAGGGCATTGCCAAACAGCAAAATGACGAAAGGCGCGTAGTGTAGGGCGAGGATGACGGTAATCGGGACCTGGCCATAGGCCAACCAGTCCGGAGGCGTAAATCCGAGGTTTTCTAGCCAACCCTGTTGGCCGCCAACGGTCCGATTCCGAAACAGGGTGCGCCAGGCCAGTGCAAAAGTCCAGGATGGCAACATGTATGGAACGATCAATGCTGTAGCAAACCATCGCCTCCCGTACATATCAGAACGACTCAGAAGCCACGCGAGCGGGATCCCGAGAGATAGCGAAATCACGATTACACCGGTTGCAATAGCAAGAGTGTGTACGAGGGGCTCCCAAAACAGAATCTTTGAAATCGGAGAAGCGAGCGTTCTTTGAAGGTAATAGTATGTCCAGGTTCCGACCTCGGACTTAGCCCGTCGCGCGTCGCCAAATTGTACTTCAATTGCGTCATGCAGAAGTGTTACAATCGGGACCGCAACCAGGTAGGCAAACAAGACGACCATGAGCACACCGATAATGGCCGTGGGTTCCCTCCACCCAACCTTGAAATAATACTTGAGAAGGGCGCGTCGACTACCGCGCCTGCTGGAAGCAGGTGTATCGCGTATAGTGGGCTGTAGCGACATAGTCCTCCATCGGTCGTGGCTCACGGGTCACTTACGCTGTCTTGCAGGCAAGATAGGGTCAGGATCGTCCTGACTTATGCATAAACCTGGAATGCGCTACAAGCCGGACACCTTGTCTAGCCAAGGTCTATTGCACCGCAAGCTCGGATACAATTGCAATCGATGTGCCAATGCGGCTGCGTGGCGTTTGGTCCTCATGTGAAGTACACACAACCAATAGGGCCTCCCGACAATTACAGGTCCTGAAGAATTCAGCGCGCTTGAAATAGGCAGCTGAACGTGAATGGAGAATTTGGAATTCTAGTGCTTGGCAGCGATGGAATTAGGTCAGGAAGTGGTCAGTTCCGGCCTTCGGCTAATCCGTTCTGTTGCTGAATTCGAGGGCTTGGCAATTGAAATCTCAGAGGATTTCCTTCCCGTTCAGCCAGCGTCTTCTCAAGTGTCACGACCGACATCGTCAGGGCGCCTTTCCAGGGTGGAAAAGCGGTGCCAAAGTGGCAGGACAATTCAGTGCCTTGTCGATCTTGACCATGACATTCCCAAGCATGATAGCTGTCATGTGTCACGCAGCAATATGGCGTAAGGCCATGTATTATTGGTGATATTTGCCACTGTTCATACCCATGACAAAGGGATGGTTGGCACTGTCACACGTCGTTGTCGGGGAATGGATGATAGCCCGATGGCGGCCATGGTCACCAAGGCATTCCTGTCAACATTTGGGCTGCATGCTGACTGGCCATCCAATCATCAAGATGTCAGTGAATTGGCTAATGACTAGTCAGTTTGGCCGCATAAGTTCGTGTCGAGGTTCTTGGCATTCGAGTTCGCACGGCGGAACTAGGAGGAAACCCTTTGCTTGCCCGCCTGTGTCCCGGACGATCGCAGGAAGCCGGCAGCTTGTGGTCTGCTTACGGCTGGTCGCCAAGCGTTGGTCCCGACCTTCTGAGAGCGTTCAAGGGACCGTTTCTGGAAATCTTGCGAATAGAAGTGCTGAGGCACCGCACACTCTGCAACCTCAGGAGCCTGTTCATGAAGGTTTGCCTGGAATTTCCCGAAGAACTGACCGAGCAAGAAATCCGCTGTGTTGTGGACGCGTTACCGGAAGACGGCCTCAAGACGGTACTCAGATTCCTGAAGCAACGGCTCATTGGCGCGGCTTCGGAACAGGAGCGGATTTGGCACGAGAATGTGCATCCCTGGCTTGTCGAGTACTGGCCGCAGGCAGCGATTCGGAATACGGAGGGCACATCGGAGGCAATTCTGGAATTGCTGGCGGAGTGCGGTGCGGCCTTTGCTCAGGCTGCCGAGTGGTCGCTGGAGTACCTGCGGCCCCTCAAATATCGGGGCCTATTTCGTGTGAATAAGCGCGGTCATGCCAAGCAGTACCCGAAGGCGATGCATAACGTACTTGACAAGGTGGTGGACGCCAAGGTCTTGGAGGGAAGCGGAAAGGGCAAGCTTCACAAGATTCTCGCCACGATGGACAATGCAAATGCCGAGATAGCCAGCGATCCTTTGTTTCAGAGGCTACACAAAATAGCCACACAGTGATGGCAGCGTGGACAGGGAGAGAGTTTCGCCGCCCCGGTGGCAAACAAGCTGAAACGTTCGTCAAGGACTTTGGCAGTCTCCGGCAAACGGATGCACTACCGGTCGCAAACGTCTGACCGATGCGCGTCGCAGTGTCGGCGCACCTATATGAACAGCCTTTCGTTCTAAGTCTGGTGCCGATTGATCCGCCAAGTGAGGCAGGATAACGCGGATCGGATACTGAATATCGTGCTCTGGACCGACCGAACGGTCTGCTTTGACTCTTGTACATCGACCGAGCCACCTCGGCTATTGCAAATGGCTGCGACGGGCTACCTTACGGGCAATCGGCTCAGCTTGATCTGCATAACTAACGATTTGCATAGTCCTGAGAATATTGCTCTCTAGCGATCCTCTTGCAAGAATATGTCAGAAGCCCACATTCGAAGCCGTCGCGCCATCATGGTGACGGCAATTGCATCACATTCGGCAACCGCCGGTCGTCTACCGGTGATGTTCACATGTTGCGCGTGGATTCGCGCTTTGCCCCACCAATAGCCCTGTCAGGAAGACGTGCGTGATCGCACCGTCCGCACAAATAGCGGACGGTGGCAGTCAGACCGACGATCGCTGTCCGGTTAAGTGGCCTTGGCGGGTCAGTCGGGAGCCGCCAGACGCAGCAGTTGCTTGGCGGTCATGGCCAGGACCCCGAACATCAGGTGGCAATATACCCTAGCATGGCTGCGGACCCTGATATTGTCAACGCTAAGCCAAAATTCCCCCATAGCGCTAGAATATAGAGCCACCACTTCCACCCCGAGCCGTGCGTTCGGCACCGTGAGGTGTCGGACGAGGCGTCGGCAGGGGCGCCTGTGGGCAGGGCTATTGCGCTCCGAGAAGGATAACATCGGGAGTGCCGAGAATCTGCTATAGTGTGAAGGCAACATGGGAAACAACACTCCGCCATGGTGAGGGGCGTTACCGGCTCCCCGGGGTCCGGGAACCCGGGCCCGCACGCAAGTCCATTGCCGGGACCTGGGAGACCTTCAATTGTTCCCCGGTGGCGGGGGACCGCAGCGGAAAAGAGAATAACGTTGCAACCGATGATGAACGATATGAAGGGTCGGATCGGGCCATAGTCGCTGAGAAGCCGGCGAACAAGGGGCGTTTTTGTCCACTGGAGCTGGTGGAGCCAAGGGCCCGACCTGAGGGCAATCCGGGCGGCCAAGGCAGGGACCGTGCGCAGAAGCGGGCCAGCCTGTCGCGCGTCGCCTTCGGGTCGACAAAGCCGCTACAGCGGCGGGCAAGGGCCTCGTTCTTGCGATGCGCCTTTAACGCCTTGTTGTTGTTAGACGGCAATGATCGGCACATGACCCGATGCCCGGCTGTGCCCGGCAATGTCCTTGCTGTCATAGGCGGCGTCCATCAGCTCACAGGGACAAGTCACCCGCTGGCCGCTCATCGCCGCCAGCGGGATGGCCACCTGGCAGTCATGCAGCGAGGCCGAGGTCAGGATGCAGCTGACCGGGACCGCGCCGTCTGCCGCATCGACATGCAGCCTGTAGCCGTCCCTTGATGGCCGTGGCATCGCGCCAGATGTGGCCGACACAGGTATCCAGGCGGTCTCTATCAGGGCCCCATGAAGGCGAGAGGGAACCCCTTGCTCGGCAAAGGCGCCGGAACAGGTCGACTCGCCCGGTATGGTCCAGACAGTCTCCCGGCCACACAGCCGGCGCAGCACGGGATCACCCTCGACACGATCAATGCGTGAACGGGTGGTGGGAAGGTTATACACCGCCTTGGCAATGAAAGACCGGGCCAGTGCGGTCCGGCTGTGTTGTGGGCGGCCAGGGCTGAGCAGGGCGTTGCCACGGACAAGAGACTCAGGCGGGGCAAGATCAAGCACCGCTATCAGCCGCTTATGGTCTTGGTTCAGCGGGCCTGGCGTGTCGGCCGGCGAGGGGCACAACCGGTCCTGAAATCGGTTCCAGCAGGCAGTAAGTGGTTCGCTCAATGGCGTGGGATCGCTTCCTTTCCTCCGTATGCGGTTGGTTCTCCATACAGATGGCAGGAGCGGCGATCCCATGGCCAGGCCCTGAATTTCAAAAACCCCTGGAAATCAGGCACAAAAACCCCTGATCATACGAGTTTTGCAAGAGCCTCTACAATATGCCAGGCAGATGCGGTCAGGATACCTCGATCCGGCGGCCAAAACAAGGATATACAGGGACACGCAATATGTGATCCGAGTTGAGGGCGCCGGTGGTATTGGCATTCCGGCGATGCTGGTTGCCTATGAAGCCAGTATTGAGGAGGCGCGCCGACGCGGCATTTGCGCGTTGTCGGTTCGTCATGTTGGTCATACCGGTCGCCATGGAGCATTCGCTGATATGGCAGCAGCACAGGGCATTCTGACCATCTGTTTGGGTGGCGGCAACAGACGAAGTTGGCGTCAGGTGGCGGTACATGGAGGTGCAAAGGGATTATTGCCAACCAATCCCTGGTGTATCGGAATCCCAGGTGGCTCAGGTGGTCCTGTAGTGCTTGATTTTGCCACCTCGAAGATTGCCGGGGGCTGGGTTTACGCGGCGCAGTTGGCGGGTGCACTTCTGCCTGAAGGCTGTGTAATCGACAAGTATGGAAACCCAACCAGAGATCCCGCGGATTACTTCGCCGGGGGCGCAATTTTTCCTGCAGGAGCGCAGAAAGGAAATGCACTTGCCCTTGTTGGCGAAGCATTACTGGGTCCATCGACCACGAAAGCAAACTGGTTGTTGATTGCGCTGGACACGGAACGATACCGTGAGGCTGAAGCAATGTACCTGGCAGCGGAAAGCGTGTTAATGGAGTTGCGGGAATGCCCGCCAGCGCCAGGATTTGATCGGGTAGAGGTTCCGGGCGAAAGAGAATGAGATCAGCGCCAAGTATCGAATGGCATGGCATCTGTACCTGACGCAACCTGGGACCAAATCATGGCGTTGGCAAGACAACTGGGTATTGCATGTTCGGAAAAGTCTGCATTCTCGTTGAAACGGCTTGCGCGGCCTTGAGTTATAGGAACTGAGGCGGAACCGTGATTCGAGGAGTCTGCACGCAAAGGGATAAACGCAGGACTTTCAGATTGCCCAACTGAGGTTGATCGTGCCTATAAGGTAGACGGCCAATCTGGACGGTCTCGTCCGGAATAGACCGTGAAACTGGTCAATCGCTCCGGCGATGCTCGCGAATGCGACCAGGCTATGGGGTAGCCTATTCCGACCAAGCGCGGCAATGACCCGGCGCGTTTCGGCATTTGCGCCGTATTGTCGGTTCTGGCGGGTTAGTTGAGTGATATTGAGAAAGCAGGACTTCAGGGTGGATGACTATGCATAACGCCAGTGTGCTGAGAGAAAAACTCGCCAAGGTAGAGGAACTGTTCAAGAGAGCCGGAAGCCCTGGCGAACGAGTTGCCGCTGGTGTCGCAAGGGATCGTCTTCTCAAACGACTTGCCGATGATCTGGATCCGGTCAGAATCGAGCAAGAGCTTCAGATTTCACTGTCGGACAGGTGGTCCGTCAGATTGTTTTGTGCCGTTTGCAGAAAACATGGAATTCGCCCCTATCGATACAAGAGGCAAAGGCGGACAACAGTAATGGTTCGTGTCGTGCAGCCCTTTTTTGATGATATTGTGTGGTCGGAGTTCCAAAATCTGCAAAATCAACTGCTGAGTTATTTTGAGAGTGTCACCGATGATCTGATAAGCCGGAATTTCAACCGGAACGAGATGGATATGCCGGCGCGGTGGTAAGTGTCAGTTTACAAGAGAATGGTCTCGATCCGGAAAACGGCTGTTTTGCTTATCCGTTGACTTTTGGCATCCAATCCTAATTGGACAAGCGAAGTGGTGGCGTCGGTAATGTCGATACCTTCAATAACCGCCTGACCTCCAAGAAATGTTACATACTGAGAGACAGCGCGTTGCCATGCTGCATTGGATAAGAGCCTCTTGCAGGACTCATTTGAACCGGGGAAGTCTACTCTGAAATGTCGTAATATTCAGAATGCAGGCCAGGGACAGCAACCACTTCTCAGGTATGCAAGTATATGAACCCAACTACATTCGAAGGAAGCGATCCCATGCCACTGAGCGAAGCTCCAATTGCTTGCAGGATCCGATTTCAAGACGTTTTCTGTTCAATGTCCATCCCGCTCCCCGGACTCTGCAACTCTTGACCGGAGAGCGATTCCGGCCTATCCTCGCGGCATGAGCGGGGTACCGGACAATCACGAACTCGCCCGGCAGCTCGCCGTGCTGGAGGAACGCATGAACACCCATCAGGCTGATTACAGAGCCGCTCTCGAGCGGATGGAACGCAGGATGGCTGATCGCGACGCCAAACGTGATACCGAAGCAGTCAAACGCGACGCCAAACGTGATACCGAATTAGCCAAACGCCACGCCGAAATAGTCAAACGTGACAAGGCAAACATACAGTGGATGGCCGGCCTTGGCATTGCCGTCATCACCTCGATCATCGGCGGCTTCGTCATCCTCGGATTATTGACCACCTGACAGTCCTGAGCAGGGCCGGCGAATAGGTAGAGCATCAAACCATGTCTGCCAAACAGGTACACACAAGACCCATACCCGCGCAACATATAGGACACTTGATTCAGGTGTGACCTATGAGAAGGCAAACTGTTTAGAGATTGCACAACGCGCTGCTTGTCGTAGTAATTGTCAAGGCCATCCAGGAAGCAGATAAGCGGCCGACAGAGTGTGGATTGTGCGCCGTGTTGACTGGTGGTCCACTTTTGCCTTCACAACGTGCTGGAAACCTATTCATCCGGTTAGGCTTCATGCTGGCCGATCACGGTCTGGCGAGACCGACGCCGCGGCAGCTATTCTGGGTTATGACGTTACGTGCCGTACGAGGTCTGTGTATTGCGAAACCGGGAATTGAAAAGTGAGTTCAGGATTCTTGAGTGCAGATGATTAGGATGCGCTTGTTTTTCGCTGTGACTTCCAGGTTCACTGCCCGAGAGGTCGCCAGTGGAGGGATGCCGCGCCCGGCAACGATGATGAGCGTGCCGGGTATGCGGCAGGGCTGATCGTCGCTTGCCTTGCAAGAGGTCTGGATGCGATTGCCATTGCAGATCATCATGACATGGCCTTTATGCGCTTTGTCCGGCAGGCAGCAGCACAGGAAACCCGGGCCGGTTGCGGAGGAGAGGGATGAAATGCCGGCAAGCCCTGTCGTTTGATGATGGGAACTGGAACGGACGTGGAGACTGACTAATGGGTGGAGACCTGGAGATGCTGCTGGCAGTGATCGGCACCGGCGTGGCACTGGCGGCCCTGATCATGAGTCAGCTTTCCGGGCTGAAACGAGAGTTACGTGGTGAGATTGCCGAGTTGCGGCGTGGGGTCAACAGTCTTGGCAATCGTGTTGCGCGCCTCGAAGGCGTAATCGACATGATCCGGATTGGAATGCAGTTGCCCCGCCCGGCCGGGGAGGCCGAGGAGGTCGAAGCCGCCTGAAGTTCGCACGACAGCTCGCCTTGCTGGAGGCGTGCAAGGAGACATTCCTGTTTTCCGACATCTACGAGGGCCCGCAGCGGGGCATGCGTGTGCGATCCGGCAGGATCTGCCTGTATGAGGCCGTGCAAGCGGTAGTCATCCCGGGTATCACCGACGGCGAATGTGTATCCGCATCTGCAATTCTAGATGGGCGAAGAATTGTCATTTGCCGCGATAGGAGTGCCGTTCGGCCTTGATAGTTCTGACAGGCAGTCAAGGGTCGTCATGCAGTTCTCAGGATTCTGTTTGTATTCCGCGGTGCCTTTGCTTGTCGACAGGACTCCCCCGGGCAGTATGCATGCCGTAGTTGAGACCAAGATTGAGATCAGTTTCCCTGAACCCCGTTGTCCGCAACGGATAGCCGCATGGGTCATCCGTATGCTTGTCAATTTGCGGACCTTTCCATGCCCGTGAAATCCAATTTTCTCCTTGAGCCGAGCCTCGCCGTGCAAGACTATAGCCGCGAATTCAATCATGATACTGTAACAGCATTGAGATGAGAGCAAAAACTCTGAATGCAGTGACTGTGGCTCATCTACCGGTGATATTCACATGCAGGCTCTGGTAATGTGCCCTGTTTCCAGGAATGACCTGCCAATGAGGCGTGCTTGACCGAACCTTCTTCGGCAAGAGGACAGTGGCAGCTAGATTGTGACGTGCTATGGTGTTTGGCGACGATTTCAGGTCAGTCGGGAGTCGCCAGTGGCATGAGTTGCTCGGCGATCAGGACCAGGATGCCGCAACGGTCGCGAATGTGACAATGCTGCAAGAATCTTGCAAAACCTTTTTGATATCGCTTTTCCGGCACCGATGGGTTGTCAGCCGCAATTGCCCCGTTCTTGTGGATATTCGGAGAAGCGAGCGACTATTGCATGTATTGACTTAACCTGGATCGAAACTGGCCTTGGCTGCCCGAAGGAGTGCAATCTGCCATGTCGGCATTCGCCAAGGCAGGCCGGCGAGAAGGAGGAATCCGAAAGCAAAGCTCTGGAGATAGGACCCGAATGGAATGGGTACGAAACAGCAGCCAGATTCTGGCTTTGATCGAAAGTGAATTCCCAGAGATTCGTCCCTTCGACGGCCTCTGCATCGGGACAGGAAATCACCTCGAACCAAGGACCGTGGCATTGTTAATGGTGCTCAAGGCGGGAGGCGCCAGAATCGTGGCGTCCGGCAATTCAAACAGCACCCGGCCTGCATCTGTGGACTACTTGCGAGACGGAGGCATAGTCTCGTTCACGCCGAGAAGACGACCGGCCGGATTCAACACTTCAAACTACTTGGCCACGTCCCCGAAGAACGCCCGGATCTGCTTCTAGACAACGGAGGCGATCTGTTCTCGCTCTTCCTGCAAAATCCATATGAGGGACTAAAGGGTGGAACCGAGGAGACAACCTCCGGTCGAGCCCGGCTGCTGCCACTTCGTGACAGCTTGAATTTGCCAATCCTGGTGATCAATGACAGCCCGATAAGGCAGTTCGCTGAGAACCGCCATGCAGTCGGGCAGAGTATGTTCGAAAGCTTCATGCGCATCACCGAACGCTCGACCGCTGGCAAGCGAGTAACTGTGCTGGGTTACGGGCCCGGCGGAGAAGGTGTCGCCACCTGTTTTCGCAATGCCTTAAGCGTTGTCAGCGTCGTTGAACCAGATGCGGTCAAGCTGCTCGAGGCTCAGCTGGACGGCTACCTGATCCCACTGCGCGATGATGCGATCTCGTCAGCTGACATCATTGTGACCCAGACCGGGGCTGCGGAAGTGATTTCCACCGATGATCTTGCAATGCTGAAGGATGGTGTGATTTTGATGAACGGTGGTCATTTGCTGACCGAAATCGACGTTTGCGGCCTTTGCTCGGACTTTCGGGTTGTGGGCGCAACCTCTCACCAGGAGGGTAGCTTGACTTCGCTGGCACTTGTTGACGGAAGACACATCCATATCGCTACCGGCGGCCACATGGCCAACCTTGCCGGCCCCCGACCGATGGGAAATTCGATCGAGTCCATGGATCTCGGATTTGCGCTTCGGGTGAAATTCCTTGAGCAAGTTGCGACCGGAGAGCTTACAGCCGAACACTGCATTGTCCCGGTGCCGCACAAAATTGACGAGTGGGTTGCCGAAACTTACCTTGAGATGGTTTGGGCGCAGGGGACATCAAGAAAGTGATTACACAAGCTAGTATTTCATGTTCGAATCGACTGGATGTATGCAAGAGCATTCAGCTGACCAGAGAATTCTAGCCGCAAGGGGATTGCGCTCCTAGAATTGACCGGTAATTTACCGAACGCGAGATACACGGTAGGGTTGCCGGTTTTGCCGATAACGATAATCGAAGGAATGACGGTGTAGCATAAACTGCCTTTCGTGTTTCACAGAACAGCAAGTTCGATTGCAAGATAAAGGCCCATTGGTTCAAGTCGATAAAGGTTTGGAAATAGTCGATCCAAACTGCCTCAAGGAAAGACTTCTTGATCTTCGAGTCTGGCATAGGAAGGGGCAGAGGGCGCCGCACAAGCCCCTGCTGGTCCTGTGGGCTATGGGAAGATGTCTGCGCGGCGAGCCCCGTCTGGGTTCCTATGAGGAAACCGCAACAGCGCTCAGGAAACTCTTGCAGCAGTTCGGGCCACCAAGCAAGACTGTGCATCCAGAACACCCGTTCTGGCGTCTGAGGAATGATAAAGTCTGGCAGGTACCAGGCGAAGCGAATATTGCCCTGACTAGCCGGGGAGATGCCCAGATAGGTTCATTGCGAGAGCAGAATGCACACGGCGGCTTTACGCGTGAAGTGTATGCGCAGCTGGCAAATGAGAAATTTGCCCTTGAGATTGCCCTCAATCTACTCGAGGCTCATTTTCCACACTCCCAGCATGATGAAATCTTGCAGGCGGTTGGCATGCCTGTTCAAGCAGACGATGATTGGATTCCTGTCAGACGCCGGCCTCGAGATTCAAGTTTCTCTGGCAATGTGTTGAAGGCTTATGGTCACCGGTGTGCCGTCTGTTCATTTTCAGTCCAAATCAACAACCAAGCAGTCGCATTGGATGCGGCGCACATTAAGTGGCACAAAGCCAATGGGCCTGACCAGGTTCCAAACGGGCTAGCACTTTGTTCGCTACATCACCGGCTGTTTGATGCAGGAGCATTCACGCTGTGCGAGGACCGAAAGATCAGGGTATCAAAATCAGTGGCTGGTGAGCGTACCCAGGAGTCTCTGCGTCAATTTGATACAAAGAGGATTTGGTTGCCTGAACTGGATAGTCACTTTCCTGCTTTGGAATTTCTGAAATGGCACCAATGCCAAGTGTTCAAGCGTTACTAATCCGGTGGTGCAGTCAATTTCCAACTGACCCAGATCCCCAAACAGCAATCCAAATCTGCTCGGCACAGTTCCGTTAACCATTGAATTCCTTCCGGAACCGACTTGTCGGCAAGTTTTCCCGCAATGTCCCACAACGCTATGTCAATCGCGGCCGCCGTATCCGCGCACTCGCATGAGGTTGTACAGTTCGTCGTAATGGCCGCCGGGTCACTCGGATCGCGACCAACAAGGAAACCAGTCAGCAGGTCCCGAATGAGCTCGGCAACCTCACGAGGTGCCACCAGCCCATATGTTTCACCTCGGCCAGTGATGCCGCCCCGTGTCCTGACCCTCACTATTACACTGCGGTCGAATACCGGATAGACCGTGCCACTGCCACGTCTCCTGAAATAACCACTCGCATTGGGCTCTTCGCCGGCCCGCAATGCCCCAAAGTATGGAGTCTTGCGTGGTAGCGTCAGTGAAAACGTGTCGATTCTGCAAATGGTTTCCGGCATTCAAAACTAGAGGCGTTGCGAGCGATTCCATTGGTCCAGCAGTTGCCCGAGCCGAAATTTGACCTCGGCAACCGCAATGGCATCCATATCCGGACAAGCCGCTCTCACATAGGCATTGTCGAGGACACCGCGCATAACAAGTGCATGTTTGGTTAGCCTCAATTCGATAAGCCGCCTGAAGCGTCGGCAGGGGCAGGGTTGTGGTGTAGATGTCGTCGGTCAGCAGCCAATCGTCTGTGCGCCACGCCTGGTCAAGCTTTACATGTATGTCTTGCAGCTCGATTGCCGGCATGGCTGCACATGCCCCGCGGCGGTATTCATCAATTATGTACCTGGCACCGCCGCCGCCAATCACGCCCTTCAGGCGTTTGGGACGGTCCGGGTTCTCGATTGGCAAGGTTATTGCCGGTCCGGGCGGAATGGTCTCCTCCTTGACATAGGCAACCTGGCGGACGGCCTTTACAACATTGAGAACCTGGGTAGCGTTCAGGTTGGTCCCGCGTCCTGCGGGAGCATTCTGCAGTACTATTTCGACCTCCGGGAACCCATCTTCAACGGCTGCCAGAAGCTTGATTATCCGCTCCACGTCCTCTTTCAACCAACCCGGAGGCTGAATCATGACTCGTGAAATCCCGAGTTCCAGGGCGCGTCGGGTGTGAGCCAGAACATCTTCTATTGTATAGGCAGATGCGCCGGCGATGATCTTGTCAGGATGTCCCCAAATTCTCGCTACATCCTTCAACAGGCTGTATCGTTCATTGGCCGTCAAGGTTTCCACTTCGCTGGCAAACCCGGGATACACAAGGCCATGGGCACTGCATTTCATGGCGAATCCGAGCACCTTGGAAAGACCCTCCCGATCAATGCTGCCGTCGTCAGGAAACGGTGTTGGCACTACGGGAAGTATCCCTTCAAGTAGCTCGATCATGCTTCAACCACCATATCCAGGCTCGCCATAACCGTTTCATGATTCCTCCGGTGTGCAACATCTATCGAACAGAAACAGATGGCGGCCAAGACGTCACCCGGCGCGGGAAAACAGGTTGTCACGGCCTTGAGGGCCGCCAAGCACTGCTGGCGTTTGAATTCGCGGAGAATACAATTGCGCATGATGTTACGGATACTCCAGCAGGATTCCCCGGATCCAGGCCTATCAGCAGCTATTCACCATGCCTGCTCCTGATTGTGTTACATCATGGTACAGACCGGCTTCCGGGCTTGTGCCGGGCAATTTCGGGTCTACCGTTGAATATTGCAGCCGGATTCGTCAAAGACACATTTGATCATCCCGAGAGTCGATGGTTAACCCGCTGTTCAGGTTGTTGGCATTCGGGTATTCATCAACGTGGAGAGAATTTGCAGAGAGTGGGAGGCGTAAACTGTTCCGAGGATTGTCTGGTGAGGCTGGACCTCGGGTTGCGTTTCAGGAGACGAATTTCGGTTTGCCTGGGCCATCCACGACTTTGGGTCTCGGCGCATAAAGAGTTCTGCCAGGTGATATAACCTCGTCGATGCTGGTTAGAAGTTGTGGGAGACAGAATATGCTCAAGCCAAGTCAACGCACCTGGTTCTTGCTGATGGCCGTTGCGGTGCTCGTAATTTCTCTGGCAGGAGGTGCATTTTCCGAATCCGAAAGCGAAAACAGGTTGCGACAAGTGGCCGGCTCGCAGGCAAGCCCGTCGCATGAAGTTTCGGAACTTCTGAACAGGGGAACTTCCCCCAATGTTCCCGACTGGATGGGAAGAACTGCGATTCATGCCGCCGCGGCAATAGGTGCCGTAGAAAAGTTACGCCTGCTTCTCGACGCCGGAGGCATTCCGGCTGCCAGTGATAACCAGGGGAATACACCTCTTCACCTGGCGTCAGATGTCTCTTCCCAAGCACTGGCCGAAAGTGATTCCAAGGCAGCAATTCGGCTCTTGCTGTTCTACGGCGCCAACCCGGGTTCAGCGAATGACCTGGGCGAAACGCCATTGCATCTTGCGGCAGCGAGCCACAACATGTTCATGCCAATCGGGGTAAACGCCCTCTTGAGTGCCGGCGGTCACCCGAACTGGCGCGATGTGCGCGGGAACACACCCCTTCATGCAGCCATTGGCGGATTCGCCAATGAGAATGTTATTCGCGCACTCTTGGATGCAGACGCCGACCCAAAGCAAAAAAATGGTGCTGGACTGACTGCATTACAGATGTACGTAAGCAGGGCGCCGGATAATGGGGCAGGCGTAGTTGCCTTGCTTGCCGCAGGCGCAGATCCTAACCAGAAAAACCCCGATGGCGATACTCCTCTTCATTCCGCCATATACAGCGGTCACAAGTCAGAAAAGATTGAAGTTGTGGGTGCACTGCTGCAGGGAGGTGCCGACCCTTGTCTGAAGGATTCAGCCGGGTTCATACCATACCAATCCGCATTGAGGGGAGGAGAGGTGCGGGTTGCTCTTGCGCGTGCTGGCGGACGCGAAAGTGACTGCGCTACGATACAGAGTACAACGAACCCGATTGCCTCAGGCAGGCTTCGAGAAATGCAAGCCACCAAGAGATCCAATGTGCGAAGTGGACCGGGCACCAGTTACAGCAAGGTGGGATTACTGCAGGTGGGAGAAAGGGTCCAGGTGACGGGCGAGGTCGGCAGCTGGCTGCAAATCGAGATGCGGGATGGCAGCCTGGCATACGTCTACAAGCCATTGTTGACCGAGGTTTCCGCCGAGCGCGCACCGATTGTTCAGCCCCGAACCAACCCGGTCCAGCCATCGCAAAACGCTGTCAATCTGGAGACTCTTCGCGAAGTTCGACGCCAGCGCAACGACGCCTACAAGGAGTTTCAGCAGGCCCAGGCAGATGCCCTAAATCCGGTGACAACGCTTGTTGTCGGTGTGTTGGGAGAATCTCTTGGCGGCGTAAAGGAATCTCTGAATGTGCGCCTGGAACAAACCGAAGCGCAGTACAGAGGAATTGATGCCCGCTTTCGCGAGTTGTGCGACGGCTACAACTGGCAGTCAGCTGCTGAAAGAGCATCGGAGGGATGTTGATCTGTTGCAAAACGGCCTCGCGAGGCCCGTCACAGGAAACCGGCTGCCCGTCGTTGGCTGCAATCATCAGTTTCCGTATTTCTTTGCCGCCCTGACTATTCCAGTCGCAATCCCCATCGGCTGTCTGCTGGCTACAAACCGGAATTTGTTCGCTACATTCCCTGAGCTCGGCTTTGTGCAGTTGTCTCTCGGTTCCACGTCCAGAAGTAGTCGGTATTGGCGATTTGATCAAGGGCCTCGTAAAGCGGGAGCGCGAGGCCGCCAACTGGGGCCGGCCGTAATGGCACCTGGCAAACGGGCCGTGTCCGCCTGCCAGCGCATCATCGGTCGGGCGATGGTCGCCAATTTTCCTCCTAACACCAGGTTCTCAACCGGACTCGCTGGAAACTCCGCCAATTTGCAGGACGGCCCGCCCGCCAACTGGTGGCACTTCTGGTCGACGAGGCCCCCATCATCATCGGTCTGGATGACACTATCGGGCGGCGCCGGCGGATCGAGGTCGCCTTCCGGGAAGAGCACGCCCATCCCGGGCTTGAAATCCAGCGACGGTAGTCCGATGCAGCCACCGAACGGTCCTGCCCGGTGCGCCCCGGCCCCTACAGCCTGAGCTGCCTGTGGGCCCGTGATGTCCTCGCCCGGGCCTCGCAATCCTACACCGCTAACCGGTAGCGGAAATCCAGCTTCACCCTATCCGACGCGTTCGCCGCCGTGCGAACCCAAATCTGGCCGGCCACTTCCAACGCTCCCAATCAGACCAGAAACGGCAGAAAATCCTGCCACTCGCACCTGCCGATCAATTCCGCCTGCGACCTTGTAACCAAACATGACAGGCCCATGGCGCTACACGAAAGGATCCGGCGCATGGGTTGAAACACTATGCTTTGCAACATGATCATGCAAAGTTGAGGTTAGAGTCCATTTGCGGTTTGTAATTCGCTGAATTCGGCTTGCCGGACACTCGTTTGGCCTTTATCCGCTCCGTTCGCATACCGCGCAATTTCGGCGGTTTGCGCTTCTGCAATTTCGCGCAATTCATCAGGGCTGGAGTTAAACCACTCGTTTCCACATGCCTTTTCGATTTGTCGACCTCGCATTCGAAGCTTGAGATGAATGAACGTTTTCCACTCGCAGCTGTTGTCAATATTGAGCACAAAGCCGAGCCGAGTTATTCTGGAGCCATACCCACCGATTCATTGATTCTTATCCAAGGATCTCGTTCGCTTTTTCCGATCTTCGTGGGTAAGTTGTCCTTACGCTTCAGATTGGCCAATTTCCGGTAAACCGGAAAATGAAATCCGTACACTGTCTGCTCCCCCTCCACAGAAATCACTTCTGCATCACTTACCGCATTTTGCTCAATATTCTTCTCCTGGTGGGGATCTGCTTCTTTTTCAGCAATGGCTTGAGTCTGCCTATGGGCGGTCTCAACCTTTCCCCTCGGTTAGTGCTTTGATGGCTTTGTAACATTCATTGCAGGGGCCGCCTGCACGCGAAGGTGCACCTCCCATGATCTCGTGCCTTTCATCGATGTTGCTGAAGAATGTGATACGAACGCTGCGCTACCGGCGGCAGTGGGTTGCAGATGAGCAGGTGCATGCACGTGCGAAATCGGTGCCTGAGTACTATCGCAGGAACCGTCACTGGATGCGTTAGAGTGTGTTCATTTTACAACTTGGTGTGAAGGCAATGGCCAGCCATATTTTGGCTTGTTCTAGCCGGGCCATATAGGGTTGAATTATCACTTGGCACGTGCAATGTCGGCTCACGCGATACTAGCCAGTGATGACGAGTTAGATTCAAATGCCGGCCTACGCTGCTGCTTGAGACTTGTTCTCAGGGCAGTTGGAGCAAGCAGACGGCCTCCGAGTAATGAACCAGAAAAAACCGAGTAGTGACCAGACGATTGTAAACCCGCGGATTTTCTGGCCATGCCCGGGCAGCACCTCACCAACATGAAAGAGCCGGGAGCTGACCGAAACATGTCAGAACTGCTAAGCGCAGGTGCTTGGGTTGCGGTCGACCAGATCGACCAAGAACTCGGCATCACTCAATGTGAGGAGCCGATTTGAACGGAAAGAGGTCAGAGCAAGTATCTTCAACTTCCCATCACGTCCTTCAAGGCTCGCTGGAACTTCCCTGTGGCGCGGTTCTAAAGAATCGTCTCGCAAAGTCGGCAATGTCAGATTCTCTCGGCAATGGTCAAGGCGACCCCACGGAGCCGCAGGTTCGACTTTACGAAAGATGGGCGGAGGGCGGTGCCGCCGTTTCCATCATAGGAGAAGTACAAGTGGACCCCCGGTTTCCGGAAAAACCGGGGAATCTCGTGTTCGACGCTGACAGCGATCGGTGTGCGATACACTCACTGGTCTCCAGAGCCATGATTGAGGATGCTCATCTCTGGCCGCAACTTGGTCATGCTGGTGCTCTTTCGCACAAACCGATCAGCCATCCGAAGGGGCCATCTGCAATTGACATTCCAGGCCTTCAATGTGCCGGGATGTCAGAAAACGAAATACGCGCACTGCCCGGTATGTACGCAAGAGCCGCTGCATTCGCCAAGAGTGCTGGATTCAGCGGCGTTCACATACACGCTGGTCATGGTTTCCTGCTGAGCCAATTCTTGTCTCCCTTATTCAATCGTCGCGTCGATGGATATGGCGGTTCAGTCAGATCACGGTGCCGAATTGTGCTGGAGATCCTGGACAAAGTACGCCGCGCGGTCGGCACCAGATATCCTATCGGCATCAAGATCAATTCAACGGACAAATTGGAAGGTGGATTGACCGAAGAGGACGCTTTGGCAGTTGTACATCTCCTTGACCAAACTTCGGTCGACCTAATTGACGTCAGCGGTGGAACCTATTTCCCGGGTGCGAAGGCGGGTTCAGACCGGGTTTCAGACGAGGGCCCTTACTTTCTGGAATTTGCGAGACGTGCCAAAGGGATAACAAATGTGCCGCTCATGTTAACAGGCGGCTTCGACAGGCGCGAGCAAGCAGTGGAAGCATTGGCGAGTGGCGCCGTGGACATTGTGAGCATGGCGCGCGGCATGGTCCTGAATCCGCAGCTTGCAAAGACCTGGTTATCCGAGAACGGCGGTGACCCTGCGTTTCCGAGATTCTCGGCCCCGCCACCTGGAGGAGTAACGGCTTGGTACACAATGCGGCTTGCCGCATTAGGTGAGGACAACGAAAATGCATTTGCGCTCGACCCTCAGTCTGCCTTGCGGGTTTATGAAGAACGCGACGCACAGCGTTGCACCCACTGGCAAGAGAGGTTTTCGCAATTGGCAGATGCGACCTGAGGCACAAACACAGGCGAGTGCGCGGCAGTCCGTTCGAAGCATCTCACGAAGACGACGGAAACCGGTTAGCCATTGGCCCCTACCTGGAGTCCAGCGGCAGCACACAGGTGCCGTATATCCCTCCCCGACGATGCCCATTATACAACGGGATGTTTGCCCGGAGAATAGCAGCAAACGGACCGAGACGGCTGGTGGCCGACTTGTGGCAACAAAATCCTTGCTCGGGAACACGCAAGCACTCCTTTCCCGGAGCTGTGTCCAACGGGTTGCCGCAATCCACGCTCGAACCGGAGACCCGGTTACTGCTGTGCGTCTCCGGTTTCGAGCGGTCCTGCATCATCACCATCTGGTTCCACTGCATGAGCGAAATACACCGGGCGATTACGGTAGAGAGAGACAGTCAAGAACTTCGTAAACCCTGTGCCTGGCTTAACTACCGGAATGGAACAATTCCCTGCCGGCGGTTTCGCAATTCAAGAGCCACTTCTTGTGAAGCATGTTCGTCCGGGATTTAGGCCAGCTGTCCGGTGATCGCTTGCTCAAACAAACGGTAGCTGTCTGCAGTCAACTCGACGGACTAGCAATCTATATCCCGGATATTTCAAGTGTCTTTCAGACAAGATGCTGTTTTGATCCTCTGAACACGTCATTTTCCCATTGTCGAGGCTGCCATTTGAGCCATTTTGAAGCCCTCGGCGCGAGGGATAGATCCGCACATCGTGCCACAGCTTAGCCAGAGTTTGAATCATAGGTCAATGACACAAATCGCATCAGTATTTCGTTGACAAATCGCCCGTGCCGCCCGACGCATCATGAAGCGACTGGCCGGCAGATGCCGCCCACGCCAGTGAACGCTCCAGGCTCCGCTCGTCGTCCTTGGCAAGACGTCGACAACGCCCCAACCACACAAATGGACATTCCACGACCCAGCGACGAAACAAAACCGTGAAACCCTTCATGTCCTTGGAATTGGTGACGTGTTCATGGATGGGCTCAAGCCCTTGTTGCGCATTCATCAAGGCAAGCTCGACGACCCGATACGCGCCATCTGCCCACAGTTTCGACACACGAGGGATCTTCTTCACCATACCTCGGTGCACAGGCAATACACCGTCACGGTCCTGTATCGAGGTCTCGAGTACTACAATCCCAAACGAAAACCCTGCCGCGTCAGCACGCAGCTGACGCTGGAGACCCTTGATCTTCTTGCCAGCGTCATATCCCGCCGGACCACCACTCGCCGTCGCCTCCACAGCGCGGCCCGCCACTGGCAGCCGGTTCCAAGAATGTGTTGGATGGCTTCAAACATCGCCCTGTGATCAGTTCTGCGATGACGCCAATCTATGCGGGCAGGGGAGAAAGGGGTCTGATTATGGCCCACTCCTAAACAGTCAAATCGGTTTCAAACCCTTTCATCAATCGCCTATACTGATCCGGAGTGGTCTTGTTCCAAGCCCCGTCGGTATACTTGTCCGGTGTTGTAACTGACAAGAATACAACGCAGTTTCGCGAGGCTGCGCACTCCTAGGTCTTTCTCTGAGGTCGGCAACAAGGCGGAAAAGCCGCAGCGAAAGGATTGCAAATTGAATGTATTATTGTGGCTGAATGCTTGAGGCACGGGACTGACCTGCGCGGGCTGGATTGGGAGGGCCGATTTTAGCCACTCAACAACATTCTCTGGTTACCAATGGAGGCAGTACGGAGCTGGAGACTTGCATTGAGCAGCTGCATCTCACTGCGCAGGCCGGCGTGGATTTCAAACTGATCGGAGTGGGTAAACGAGAATCATGATTGCGAGCCTGCCGATGTATGACACCGAGCCACTGAGGGCTGCAAATGATGTTCTCTGGGAAGGAATTGGCCAAGAGTTGAAGAATTTCGGATTGCAGCCGCCCCTGCGGCGATCCGACATGGAGTTTGGCTGTGATAGCAGTAATCTGGACAGCCTTTACTTTACTCAAACTTGCAGGGAGCCATATCGGAGGTGTCTGGCTGCTCATGTAACACTTGTCGGCACTCCTGATTATGGCGTAAGCGGTTGTCCACCAGGTTACTACAACAGTGTGATAGTCGTTCGCCACTTAACTGGAACCTCGTGCAAACATAGTCTTGACGGTGCGACGGCAGCAATAAACCACAGGGTCTCCTGGTCTGGATACCGGGCTCTCATGGCATTTGCCAAGACTGCGAATATCGAGTTTTCCGGTCACGTCTATACGGGATCACACCTCCGGTCAGCTGTGGCCGTGCTTGATGGGCGTGCAGACATAGCGGCAATTGACGCTATTTCCTTTCGCTATGGTATCGAACTTGAGGAAGGATCACCCTATAAGAGGCTGCACCAACTAGCCGTAACCAAGCCCTCTCCCGGATTGCCATTTGTCGCGCGTAAGAACAGCAACAGGGAGATTTGGTTCACGGCTATTAGAAATGCCATCTGGAGTCTGCCAGATGAAGTTCGCGGCATTTTGGCGATCCGTGATCTGGTCTGGATACCTGAAGACGATTACCTGGCAGAGAATTGAATTTGCAGCCCGAGCTGGGGCCTTGGGCAGAGGCTGAACAAAAGGCACTGTCCCAATTGCATTTGACATGAAGCTCCTTGGTGCCCCTGCAACGCCACTTACAAGACTACAGTGATCCATTTGCATGGAAGCGAATCAAGCGGGCTGCAAAGGAACGAATTTCAGGTCAGGGATTTGGCAGGCAATGCCGCGCCTGAGACGCCAACGCGACGGCAAGTCGCAATGACTCCATATGGTTTCCACTATGTGTGCTTCAGCAGGACGATACCGTCTACTGCAATACAGATCTCTCCGGCCGCAACTGAAGGGAAATTGAGGCTGTCAGCTGTAACCATGGCATCAGGAGCCTGGACAGGTCGATACAAGCGGCTGAAGATCGGACGGCACCTTTAGTCCGAAGCGAACCAGATTTTCGGTATAGGTGCCTATATGCTTGGCGGTAAGTGTCGTAGCAGTGTTTTCGGCGCGCACACCTGTACCGTCGGCAATTCGGTTGAACATGGCAAACACTGCCACGACCTCAACTATTATCATCAGGTCTTCCTCGTTGTATCCGGCATCATACAGCGCATCTGCATCGGACTGCACCAGTCTTGACGGCTGTTCTGTGAGCTTTCTGGCAAAGCACAAGACAGGCCTCAGTCGCCGGTCCAGCGGCGCACTGTCCAGGTCATCGACGAGTAGATCCAGCAGCCCCTCTTCAACACCAAACACTTCAGCGATCGCCTTGTGGCCCCTGTAGCAGAAGGAGCATGCGTTGATGCCGGAAACGTAGGCGGCAATCAGTTCCCGCTCGCGCATAGAAAGTGTTCCGCCAGTAAACATGATCTCGTCCAGCATCTTGAAGAGAAAAAGTGACATCCGGGGGCGGGTCACCAGAACATCGTAGAGATGGGGAGCCTCTCCCAACGATCGCATAAAACCCATTTTTGTTCCCTCGTGTAGCTGTTTGGCATTGTCGCCTTGTTGGTTGCTTTCCCGCCCTATCTGAATTGCATCTGCGGTTGCTTGCGAAGCTGGAAACCCATCGAACAAAGCGATGATAGGACGTCATTATCATTTGGTACCCATTCGCAACCGAAAGATTACCATGATCCGCTAGTGGATTCAGCCAACACTTGCCGCTGTGTGTCGCGATGGGTTAGGCTGCGTGCGGCAGTCCGGAGACGGCACACTCTTGTCAAGGACGGATCCAACCCCTCAACTCGGCCGCGAATCCAGTAGCCTTAGCCAATCAAAAGCTCGGATTGGCGAGTCTGTGACTGCGGCTTCCAGAAGCTTGCAAACGGACAATCTGGATGCACAGCCTGGTGTGAAACCAGGAAAAGTGCTGACCACCCTAAGAAACTGAGTGTTGCGGTGTCAGCATTCGGATCAAGGACTAATTTACCTTGGGCGCATGTGGGAATGTGTCTGGCCATCGTGGGGCCTGAACCAGGTTGGGAGTCACTGTACCAGTACCAAACAAATGGCAGGCTTGCGCGCCGGCCACCGTTCAATTCCCGAGCATCTGTTGCAGCGCGTGACACGAACCCTTTCGGGTCCGGACCAGAGTCTCGAAATCTACATGCACGAGACCGAATCTCTGCTTGTAACCATGTGCCCACTCATAATTGTCGAGCATGGACCAGATAAAGAACCCTCTGACATCAACGCCGCTGTTGATGGCGCGCAAGGTTTGGTCAAGATGCATTTGGATATATTCGGTGCGCAGTTGATCTTCCAAAGGCAAGCTCACGGTGTTGTGGAGGTCCGCCATGCCACTCTCTGTTACGTAGATCGGCAAGCCATGTGCATATTCTTCATGCACACGACTTAGAAAGTAACCTAATCCCTCCGGGTAAATCTCCCAGCCCATTCCAGTATTTGGCAGCGGTCCTGGAACCTCTTGCCAGCCGGGAAACAGTTTGCTGTCATCTGCCTTGATCAGCTTGCGTGTGTAGTAGTTGACGCCGATCCAGTCCACAGGGGTGGAAATCGCCGGCATATCGGCCGCCCAGCCGGAAGGAAGATGTGGCTCCAGGTGTTCGAGAACAACGTCTGGATAGCAGGCGTTTCGCATGGCGCCCAGGAACCACCGGTTGAAAATGGCATCGTACAAAGCGGCAACCCTGACGGTTGATGGGTCATCATCGGCTGGCTGTGCGAATTCGAAGTTTACGATTGCCCCAATGTTGGCAACACCCTGTGCACGCAGGGCCTGAACCGCCCGCCCGTGCGCAAGCGGCACGTGATGCATGGCCCTCGCTGCAGCCCTGATGTCCCTGGTCCCGGGGGCATGCCTTCCAACAAAATGTCCAAGCCAGGCAACGCACCAAGGTTCGTTGATTGGTGCGATCCCATGTATCCTGTCGCCAATCGTACGTCCCATGAGTTCGGCAAAATCCGCGAACCAGTCGGCTATGCTGGCGTTTGCCCAGCCTCCCTGATCGGCGAGGGCCGACGGGAGTTCCCAGTGGTACAATGTCGGATAAGGCTTCAATCCGTGCTCAAGAATTGCGTCTACGAGGCAGTCATAGAAGTCCAGCCCCTGTTGATTGACACGACCTCGACCCTCCGGGAGCACCCGAGCCCAGCTTGTCGAAAACCGCCATGCATCAAGCCCGATACCGGAGGCAATCTCCAGGTCCTCGTCAAAACGGTGATAGTGGTCGCAAGCAATGCGCCCATTTTCACGTTCAAAGACGTTGCCGGCAGTTGCTGCATAGCTGTCCCAGTGAGTAGATCCGGCCCCACCAAAACCGTGCCCCTCAATCTGATAACTGGAGGTGGCCGCACCAAACAGGAAGCCTGGCGGAAAACTGGATCGAGAAATCTGCATGACCAAAAGCCAGCTTCAGCGCGTCAGGTTGGCATGGTCGTGATCCGGCTCTTTAGCACTCACCAGATCGCCAGTTGACGTGCCCATGACAAGTTGGGCCTGCCACCTTTCCTGAATGGGTTTGCTGCTGCCGCTTCGAATCAATTGCAGGAGGATTTCGGCACAGCGGCGACCGGCATCCCGAACCGAGGATTTCATTGCTGTAAACGTTGGGGGAGAGCCGGAATTCTTGAGGTAGGACAGATTGTCGTCGAAGATGATCATCCAAATATCCTTGCCAAATTGCAGGCCGAACTCCCCGACAGCCCGACGGGCTCCGATGGCAGGTAGCATCGACGACACAAGAAACGCGGTTGGTGGCTGGTCGGATTGCAGCATGCGCCTGGCGGATTCATAACCAAAGTATTCGGTCATTTCATCCGAGTAACAAAGCGCCGTGTCGACTTCAACACTGTGGCTCCTGTGAGCAGAATTGTATCCGCAGCGTCGTCGAAAGGCGAAATCCAGGTGCTCTTGGCCGTTTATCAGGCCGATGCGGCGTTGTCCGGCTGACAGCAAGAGAGCTGTTGCCCGCTCGAAGGCACAATGATTGTCAACATCCAGCCATGAGTATTCAGTGTCTTCGCCTGTTGCCCGACCGTGCACCAGGAATGGCAAACCGATTTGCTGGAGAAGCGCAATGCGGGGCTCTTCCATTCTTGGACCTTGAACGACGACGCCGTCGACCGTCCCCTGTTCAACAAGGCTCCTATAGGCATCTTCCATGTGGGATTCACGAACAACGTTCAGGACCAACTGGTATCCCTCGCGTGCATAGGTTTCCCCCGCCCCGGCGAGAAAATCCGAAAAGATCGGGTTCACCATTTCGTTCTTGGATGTGATCGGAATGACATGTCCCACCGCTTGAGACCGCCCGGTTGCCAGACGGGTGGCATTGGGATTCGGTCGGTAATTGAGCGCCTTTGCCCGGGCCACCACGCGCTTGCGTGTTGATTCACTGACCTCGGGATAGCCGTTCAGGGCTCGACTGACGGTTGTTTGTGACAGGCCGAGCAAGTCTGCAAGTTCTCGAAGCGTCATCGTAAAGTCAAAACCGCTTAACCTAATGGATCGTGTGGTGCCTGAAATGCTGCCTATTCTACTTGATCGCGCCGTGAAACCGTGTCATTACTAACCAAAGCGCTTTGAATAGGCAAAGTGCTCCAGAAAAAAGTGTCATACGAGGAGAATGCAATGAAGCTTTCGAGGATCTCAGCATTGCTTGCTGCGGTTGCGATGGCGGGTGGCGCCCAGGCGCAAGACCTGCTGTTCCCACCCGGTGAGGACGATAGATTCAATTGGAGCAGCTACGAAGAACTGAAGAGTATGGATCTCGCTGGTGAGACCATTTCGGTATTCGGCCCATGGCTGCAAACGGATAAGGAATTCGTGGAAAACACCATCGACTATTTCGAGGCCGCGACTGGTGCGGTTGTGGAATATTCCGGCTCCGACTCATTCGAACAGCAGATCATGATTGATGCCGAAGCGGGATCACCGCCGAACATTGCCGTATTCCCGCAGCCTGGACTGGCAAACAACATGGCCGCCCGAGGATATTTGTCGCCGCTCGGTGAAGAAACTGCCGAGTGGGTTCGCAACAACTATGCTGCCGGACAGTCATGGGTTGATTTGGGATCATACCAGAACCCGGACGGCGAAACCGAACTGTACGGATTCTTCTACAAGGTCGATGTCAAGTCACTGGTATGGTACGTGCCGGAGAACTTCGAAGATGCCGGATATGAAGTGCCGGAGACCATGGAAGAGCTGATCGCACTTAGCGATCAAATCGTTGCGGATGGTGAAACGCCGTGGTGCATCGGTCTTGGCTCAGGCGGTGCAACAGGGTGGCCTGCAACTGACTGGGTCGAGGATCTTCTTCTCAGGACCCAACCTCCCGATGTCTACGACGGCTGGGTTTCGAACGAAGTGAAGTTTGACGACGAGAGGATTCTCTCCGCTATTGATCTGTTCGGAGATTTTGCCCGCAACGAGGACTACGTGGCCGGTGGAGCAGCTGCCGTGGCGTCCACCGACTTTAGGGATTCGCCACAGGGCCTGTTTTCGTCTCCTCCCCAGTGCTATATGCATCGTCAGGCATCGTTCATCCCAGGTTTCTTCCCCTCGGACGTCGAGGTTGGTGTCGATGCCGACTTCTTTTATTTCCCGGCATTTGAAGGTCTTGACTTGGGGCGGCCAGTTCTTGGTGCTGGCACACTTTTTGCCATTACCAAAGATTCTCCGGCTGCGCGCGCCTTCATCGATTTCCTGAAGTCTCCGATCGCTCACGAGGTGTGGATGGCCCAGAAGGGTTTCCTGACACCGCACATGCATGTCAATGTCGACACCTATTCCGACCACACGCTCAAGAGCATGGGCGAAATCCTGCTTAACGCGACAACCTTCCGCTTCGACGGCTCTGACCTGATGCCCGGTGCAGTCGGTGCCGGTGCTTTCTGGACAGGAATGGTAGACTATACAGGCGGCACCGAGGCCTCCGATGTGGCCGCCAGTATTCAGGCCACCTGGGACACGCTATAGGGCGTTCAGAAACACAACTGAGAACGACCCGCAAGTAATACTCGGAGGACGCAAATGGAACAGGTACTGATGGCGGTGGCGACCATTTTGGTCGGCGTGTTCGGATGCGTCCTCTATTTCTACCTGTCCAACCAGGTTCTTGACGCAATTTTTCCTGGGCGAGGTCCTAATGCGGGCCGAAACATCAATACAGCTTCGGCGATCAGGCCGTGGCTGTTCATGGGGCCGGCGATACTCCTGCTTTCGGTATACCTGGTCTATCCCGTATTCAATTCACTCTGGTTGTCGTTCCATGATGCCACGGGTGACAACTTTGTCGGTGTCGACAATTATGTCTGGCTCTTCGGTGACGAAAAATTCCTCGAATCGTTTCGCAACAACATGATGTGGCTGGTCGTTGTACCTGCAGCCTCGACAGGTTTCGGGCTACTGGCCGCAGCCCTTACCGATCGAATTCGATGGGGTAACTTCGCCAAGTCGCTGATATTCATGCCAATGGCAATCTCGTTTGTGGGTGCATCCGTAATATGGAAGTTCATCTACGACTACCGCGGAGAAGGGGTAACAGAGATTGGCCTGCTCAACGCCATTGCCGTGGCTTTGTCAGGTGTAGCAAAGGGGTGGATTACAATTGAGCCACTGAACAGCTTCCTGCTCATGGTTGTCCTGATCTGGATTCAGACCGGTTTTGCCATGGTAATCCTTTCGGCTGCGCTGCGCGGAATTCCCGAAGAGACGATTGAAGCCGCGGTCATTGACGGTGCGTCACCTCTACAGATTTTCTTTCGCATCAAGGTTCCACAAATCTGGGGTACGATTGCAGTTGTCTGGACCACAATTACAATTCTGGTCCTCAAGGTCTTCGATATCGTGCTTGCCATGACCAACGGGCAATGGGGAACGCAGGTACTTGCCAATCTGATGTTCGACTGGATGTTCAGAGGAAGTGACAGTGGCCGAGCTTCAACCGTGGCTCTGGTCATCATGGTTCTGGTGACGCCGATCATGATCTGGAATATCCGGAACGCACGTCGCGAAATGCAGTAGGGAAGGGTCTTCGACATGGACAGCATTGCGGGAACCCGATCGCAATTGGTATGGGTTGTCAATATTTCAGTCATATTCCTTGTCGTACTGTGGATTGTTCCGACAGGGGGCTTGCTGGTATCCTCTTTCCGCGATCGCGATCAGATCGCGGTCAGCGGCTGGTGGACTTCAATGCTGTCGTCCGAAGCAAATGTCAGGATTCGCTCGGAGGCTCCCGATACACAGGTCGATGAAAACGGGATTTACGTGATTTCCGGAAATGTCTTCGGTGACGAGTCGGGAGAGGTCATCGCCTTTGGCACATCCTCAAGGGCGCCGACAGCATACCTTCCGGGGGAACACGGGGAAATGTCGAAGGGCCGCACAATGGTGGTTGAAGCCAATGGCGACTATCGTATCGAGAGTCCTGAACCCCATAGTGGCAGCCGTGGCTCGAGGATTTTCTTTCGAACAATCGAGCCACCGCGCTTCACGTTGGAAAACTACGAGAAGGTTATCTTTGCAGAGCGTCTCGGTCAGTCCTTTCTCAACACTTTCGCGGTTACGATACCGGCGACCGTGATTCCCATCCTGGTGGCGGCATTCGCGGCGTATGCCCTGGCGTGGATGGAGTTCCCGGGCCGGGCGATTCTTATTGCCGCGGTTGTTGGCCTCCTCGTGGTACCACTGCAGCTGGCATTCATTCCACTTCTCAAGCTTCACAACAGCATCGGCATTGGGAAGGAATACCTGGGAATCTGGCTGGCACATACCGGATTCGGATTGCCACTGGCGATCTACCTGTTACGCAACTACATTGCAGGACTGCCTCGCGAAATCATCGAATCCGCGCGTGTCGACGGTGCCACGGATTTCGACATATTTCGCAGGATCGTGTTGCCACTTTCCTTCCCGGCACTGGCTAGTTTCGCAATCTTCCAGTTTCTGTGGGTGTGGAATGACCTTCTCGTTGCCACGGTATTCCTGGGCAACAACGAGCAGCAGCTTGTAATGACCGGACGACTCCGGGAGCTTCTTGGTTCACGCGGAGGTGACTGGGAAATTCTCGCCGCCTCGGCGTTCGTCTCGATTGCTGTGCCCCTTGTGGTGTTCTTCAGTTTGCAGAGATTTCTGGTGCGAGGGCTACTATCGGGTTCGGTCAAGGGTGGTTGACCAGCGATGACTGGCTTGGAGGAGTCGAGGCCGCCCGACCATGCCAATGGTGTAGATCAGAACTGGTGGCGCGGGGCTGTGATTTACCAGGTCTATCCGCGCTCGTTTCAGGATTCCAACGACGATGGTGTCGGTGACCTGCAGGGAATCCGCAGCCGTATCCAGTATATTGCCGATCTGGGTGCCGATGCCATTTGGATATCGCCATTTTTCAGATCTCCGATGCGGGATTTCGGATATGATGTTTCAGATTTCCGGGATGTCGATCCCAGCTTTGGCACGCTGGATGATTTTCAGGAATTGCTTGCATCCTGCCATTCTCTCGACATCAAGGTCCTGATAGACCTGGTCATAAGTCACACATCCGACGAACACGAGTGGTTTCGCGAAAGCCGGTCATCACGCTTCAATCAGAAGGCGGACTGGTATGTATGGGCTGATGCATTGCCTGACGGGACTCCCCCGAACAACTGGTTGTCCGTATTCGGAGGACCGGCCTGGAGCTGGGATACAACGCGGGGACAGTACTATCTCCACAACTTTCTCAAGTCGCAGCCTGATTTGAATTTTCATTGTGAAGAAGTTCGCCGGGAGCTTCTCGATGTTGCCGATTATTGGCTGTCCAGGGGAGTAGACGGCTTTCGACTTGATACCGTCAACTTTTATTTTTGTGACCGCGACTTGCGGTCAAATCCTGCCGTGCCTGATCACCTGCGTACCAGCTCGATCGCGCCTTCCGTAAATCCCTACAACATGCAACTTCACATTTATTCGAAGAACCAGCCGGAAAATCTGGAATTTCTGGAGGATCTTCGTGTCCTCATGGACAGATACGGCGACCGCACAACAGTTGGCGAAGTCGGTGATGCACAGCAGGGGTTGCAAATTACTGCACAGTACACAACCGGAGATGCACGGCTTCACAGTTGCTATTCCTTCGAGCTCCTGTCTGGAGACAAGATCTCGGCAGGACGCATTGCAAGTGTCATTAAGCGGTTCGAGGAGGAGGCACCCGACAGCTGGGCATGCTGGGCTTTTTCCAATCACGATGTGGTACGACATGTCACGCGCTGGCGGCTGGGCCGTCGGGCTCAGGAGATCCTGATTCTGACGCTTGTGTGCCTACGCGGTCCGGTTTGTATCTTTCAGGGTGAGGAGTTGGGACTGCCGGAGGCAGACCTAGAACGGGAGGATATCCGGGATCCATATGGCAAGGAGTTCTGGCCCGAATTCAAGGGACGCGATGGATGTCGTACACCAATGGTTTGGGAAAGCGATCAGCAATACGGCGGATTTTCGAAAGTCAAGCCGTGGCTTCCTGTTCCGGCGACACATCTGGGACTCGCTGTATCGGCCTGTGAAGGTGACCAGAGTTCGCTTCTCAATGCCTACCGCGAGGCCATTGAGTTGCGGCGCAGCTGCCATGAATTGCGCCAAGGTTCGTTGAAGCGTGTGCGTCGGGACGGCAATGTTCTGTCGTTTTGCAGGCATTCTGGTGACAGTACGGTGTACTGTGCTTTCAATCTGCACGGTACGCAATCAGGCGTATCATTGCCGAGCGGAACTTGGCGGCGGATTGCTGGCGCCAACTGCGGCAGCAATACCGGAGAATTGCAGGGAGCACTTGTTCTCAAGGAATGGGGCGCACTCGTCGCCCGCAAAAGCTAGGAAAGACGAATGGCCGATCTAAATCTCGAAAACATGGGCAAGAAATACGGCCCGGTGGAAGTACTTCGCAATATTAATCTGGAAATTGAGCAGGGCGAGTTGGTTGTTTTCGTTGGTCCTTCCGGCTGTGGCAAGTCGACCCTGCTGCGCATGATTGCAGGGCTGGAGCGCATAAGCAGCGGTGAACTCAAGATTGAAGGCCAGTTGATGAACGATGTTCCACCGGCCCAGCGCGGCATCGCAATGGTGTTTCAGTCCTACGCCCTTTATCCCCACATGACAGTACGCGAGAACATGGCATTCTCGCTCAGGATCGCCCGCAAGTCGAAGGCCGAAATTACTGAGGCCGTGGAGAATGCTGCCCGGATTCTTCAGCTTGATGATTATCTTGACCGGCTTCCCAAGGCACTTTCAGGTGGCCAGCGCCAGCGCGTTGCCATCGGACGGGCAATTGTTCGCAATCCCAAGGTCTTCCTGTTCGACGAACCCCTTTCAAACCTGGATGCGGCGCTCAGGGTCGCGACGCGCATCGAGATTGCCCAGCTCAAGCAGGATATGCCTGACGTCACGATGATCTACGTTACGCACGACCAGGTTGAGGCCATGACGCTCGCGTCGCGCATTGTCGTTCTCCATGGCGGAGGTATCGAACAGGTCGGTCCCCCGCTGGATCTCTATGAACGTCCGGCCAATGAGTTTGTTGCAAGATTCATAGGATCACCGGCGATGAACATTCTTCCGGGCAAGATCTCTGCAACTGGTGAGAACACGACAGTCGAACTGGCTGCCGGGGGCTCTGTTGTCTCTTCGATACCGACCGCATCGTCGGAACTTGGTCGACAGGTGAATGTCGGCATCAGGCCAGAAGACTTTGTGGCTGCTCAGGACGACAGTGTATTCGGTTCCATTGTCGAGTTTTCCGAAGCGCTTGGCGAAGTGACGTTGCTATATTTTCAGCAGCGTACTGGCGAACCAGAAAAAGTGATTGCCAAGCTTTCGGGTATTCGCGTCGGACTCCGCGGTTCGACTGTCGGGCTGGCTGCAGATGCATCGAAAGTTCATTTGTTCGCTGACGGGGTTTCACTGCGTCCACAGTGACAGGTCATTCGACCGGCTGTCGATAGGCAGGCCGGTGGTCGCGCTTCCCGCATCCGGAATACGGATGCAATGGACCCGCTAGCTTGGAGTTTCCCTTGCACGCTCGGTCTTAAGCTGGTCAACAGACTGGTGGGGCATATTGTAACACATGTCGATGCCTCCCAAACACCGCCCACATTTGTGGACCTCCTTATGACCTATTCCATACAGATCTGGACCTGCACGTCCCGAAGTCCTCGTCGTCATAGCTATGCCTGACTGCAGGATTCCAGGAGCTTTGTTTCAATTCCAGTCTTTCCGCGGACGGAAATAAGTCGGAGCTGTTGCAGGAACCACGCTGCGGCAACCAGATCCGCTGCGGTTTCACGACCGTCCTGTCCGGCGTTTTGAACTCTGGATTACAGGCACTTAAGAGAAACCGGCCCGAACTGTGGTGAAGACTGTGTTGTCTGACGGTCGAATCTCAATTCGGATATGCACTCAATCTGGATGAACCGATGCCAATCTCTTCCCGGTCCACAATTGTGTCCATGCCAAAGATTCTGCTGGCAGGCCTTTTCCACGAAACCCACTGCTTTGTCGATGACACAACGTCTCTGGATCAGTTCACGATTTCTCGTGGCCAGGCGTTGCTGGACTTTCGAGGAAATGGCTCGACAATTGACGGCTTTCTTGAGGTGGCCGACTGGTGCGGATGGGAGATCGTTCCAGTTTGTGCTTATTCAGCAACTCCATCCGGAACTGTCGAGGACGAGGTTGTCGAGGCGTTCTGGCAGGAGCTACACGCAGCCGCACTTGCGGAAGGGTTCGATGCCGTATTTCTCAGTCTCCACGGAGCGATGGTATCCAGGAGCTTTTTGGATGTCGAAGGAACAATTCTCGAAAGACTGCGTGCCTTGCCGGGGATGGACAAAATTCCAGTGTTTGGCGTCTTTGATCTGCATGCCAACCTGTCTCGGAAGATGGTGGAGCTGGCCACCTGTCTGGTCTGTTACCGCGAAAACCCTCACACCGATGCCCGAGCGGCATCGGTAAGGGCCGCTATGCTGCTTGAACGGGCATTGCGACGGAGGGAGTTGCCGCGCATGTATGTCAGGCATGCTGGAATCATCTGGCCTCCCACCGGTACTGGGACCGCTGACACGCCCATGAAAGATCTGGTGCAACTGTCGCGCGAAATCGAGTCCGCCAATCGTCACTGCTGGGCAGTCAACGTTGTTGCCGGATTCGCATATGGAGATTGCCCGGAAACGGGCGTGGCCTTTTGCATTGCAGGCAGCGGCACAGGATTTGATCCTGAGCCGGAGCTTGGCAAACTGTGTCAACGGGCTTGGGAATTGCGAATATACGGATTGCCGATTGAAGAAGATCCTCGCGATGTCCTGGCAAACGTTGCCGTGAAGTCGCGGCCTGGCCCGGTGCTTCTGGTCGAACCTTCTGACAATATAGGCGGTGGTGCACCTGGAGATAGCACCGGCGTCTTGCGCGCGCTCCTTGATTTCGAGCAGAAAAACGCGGCCGTTATTATCAACGATCCACAAGCAGTCTCAAGACTCGAGCCAATGCAGCCCGGGACTCGCACTTTGCTGTCGATAGGAGGCAAGTGTGGACCGAGAGACCGTGGGCCCGTGGAGATTGAGGTGGAGTTGATTTCGCGAAGCGACGGCCGCTTTACCGTGGAGGATACGAGAAGCCACATTGTGGCATCAACGGGATACGAGGTGAATATGGGCAATTGTGCAGTAGTTCGCCACAAGGGCATCACACTCTTGCTCACATCACGCAAGACACCACCATTCGATCTCGGGCAGTGGCGCAGCCAGGGGCTGTATCCAGAACGATTTAGTGTAATCGGGGTAAAGGCTGCAGTTGCCCACAGACAAGCGTACGATCCCATAGCCGCGGAAAGCTACACGGTTTCAACGCCGGGTGCCTGTCCTAGTGATTTGAGCCTACTAGATTATCGCCATGTTCCCCGATCTGTATTTCCGCTCGATCAGAACCGTCGTGAGTAGGTCAATCCAGACGCCTGCCGGTGGATGACCGCGCAGTTTTGTCGAACCACAAAAATGTTTCGGAATTCTCGGGGCTAAATTTGTTTGATGGAGGCGACCTTCAGGTCAGGTACTGAACTGCCGGTCATGCCCGGGAATGACAACATCGGGTTTGTAGGATTGAGCGCGATCGAGTGATGAATGCAACAAGTCAAGCTGCTGCTGATTGTACCAATGGGAATAATCGCGGTGCGTATATTCGGCCTTAGTCATCGTCAGATCACCGGCAATCAAGACCCGACCAGCTTCAGTATCTGCAACAAGTGAGATATGTCCTGCGCTGTGCCCGGGAGTCGGAAATGCTACAATGCCCGGCATCAATTCAAGCTCATCCACTATTTCGGTGATCGGTCCCATCATGGATTTCTTGGCTTCGACAATGGGGGATCCTTCGATAAGCGCCATTTCATCAAGTTCGTCGGCACCGAGAAGCCACGGCTTTCCAGGTAGCTGTGTTATGGCAGCGGCGTGATCAGAATGCGTGTGCGTTGTCACGATCAGATCAATGTCGTTGAATTCTACGCCGCGACTCTGCAGCGCGTGCCACAGTATCGAATAGGCTCCGATATGATGGTTGCCCGGATCGACCAGAAGAGTCTTTTCTCCTCGGATCAGGACTGTAGATGCGACGGGAAGAAACCCGACATTTGAACGAAAGATCGGTTGATCCGCAGGGTCGATCCCCAGCATCAACTCCATGCGGTCAAGTTGTTGCTCTGGAGCTGAAGAAAACAGATAGACAAGCTCGTCCTGATGCCACCGAAAGCGCAGGCAAACCGGTTGAATGATTACTTCGCAAGAATTTGCCACCATATTGATTATCCCCTGCCGGGCGGATGAGCGTGGATTGCAGTTCGTATCCAGTCCAGCGTCACATGATTCATGAAACTGTAGTTGTAGAACGAAAGTCCGCTTGCTGACGGAGCAATGAGGGAGAGTTGTTCTATCAGCCCGGCGGCGCTCTCGGTTTGCGGCAATACGGCTCGGACGGCCGGCACTTGGTGAATTTCATCTGGCAACACCGAATTGTACATTGACACACGTTCCGACAATAGCCCGGCGTCCGTAAAGTAATATGTGGGATGAATCTCGTCGAAAAGTGGCAATACAGCTTCAAGATTGACACCATTTTGCCATTTGCCGGAATTTGGGCCAAGCGGATAGAGTGGTCCGAAGTCGAGTGCAGACACGACCGTTTTTGGTGCTGTTGCACGAACGGATTCAACAATGCGTTGGGTTACTCCAGTAATGCCACTCTCTCGCACACGCAAATAGGCACCGATTCGACCATCAAGGGACGCCTCCAGTCGTACCCAGTCAAATTGGACCTCGGTGTTTTCATGATGCGATCCATCAACGGTCTGTCGTGTCCAGCCCCGGATGGCTTCGGCATCCAGATCGTTGGATTGCAATCGGTTCATACAGGCGGGACAGAAGCACAGCGATGCCAGGAACTCAATGTCTGCTCGCAAGGGCACACCGATCACTTCATGGTGATGATCATGGCGCAGTGGCAGGTACTCGATCGACTCGAAGAGAATACGGTCGAAGATGCCCAATTTGGCGACGTCACCGGCAACCCTGGACACCAGATCGCACACCGACGTGTTTGATGGACACAGGGTATGGTAAATCGGGTCTCCCCATGCGTTTCTTACGGCAACTTCCGGATGGGCATTGCCGACGCCAGAGTTGTGCAGGATCGGCATCCACGCCGAAAGAGTTATGCCACGAGCGTCAGCGGCATCCTTCAGGCCCGGCCAAAAGGCATTCCAGTCTTCACAGATGTCGCTAATCGGCGGAGCTAACGCATGCTCGTCGTGCCAATTCCCGGGATCAAAATAGAGTGCTCCCGGAGTGGGAAAGTAGACTCTTCTGACAGGATTATGGGGCAGAAAAAACATGCCCGAATGGTACCAGAGCACAATATAGAGTGAATTGAGGCCGGCCCTCTCAACTGCATCGAGAACTGCTGGCGTTCCCTCATCAACGACATCCCACGGGTAAGCATAAAGGCCAAGCGGCGAGTTGCTCATTCGGTGTCCTCCTGTTTTATCTCCAACGGCCATTGCGCAAAGTCTCTCACAAAGCCTGCGATCGCATCAACTATTGATTCCAGCAGAACTTCGCCGCGCTTTGCTGATGCCAGGGTAGGGGCCCCGATCACGCCATTCGGGCTCAACTCCCTAAAGCTGGATGCGATGGCAACGGGTCCGCCGGAAAGAAGATCGTGCATGAGGTAATCCGATTTTTCGAGAAAGTGGTCCCTGGCACGGTCCATTCTTACGAGACCCGGTCTGGTCGCCAGCATAAGGGAGGTTTCCATTTCGCAGGCATGCATTATGCCTCCTGACTCCGATGTTCTCCAATCCGCAAGCTCTTTCAGTGCGAAGTCCCAGTAAGAGGCGAATGCAGCCTTGATACCCTGGTCGTAGCGGAGAGTCTGGATCAGGTTCTTCAGAAGATTTGCATTACCGCCATGGCCATTCAGGATCAGGATACGGCGAAATCCTCCGAACCACAGGCTGGTTACAACCTGGCCGACGACCTTGCCGAAGGTCTCGTCGTCCAGCGTCAATGTGCCGGGGAAGTCGCGATGATGAGGGGAGTAACCGGTCCACACGGTCGGCGTGACGACGACAGGCTGCCGAGTAGTGGAGGCGCGCAAGGCTGTTGCTTCGGCAACCACTCCGACAAGATGAGCATCGACGAACAGGGGAAGATGGTCTCCATGCTGTTCGAAGGCACCGACGGGGACAATTGCTACCGGGTCACGTTCAACAAGTGCGGCGACTTCGGGCCACGAATATTCTTCCAGCCTAACACGATCGGCACTATCTTCGGTCATCCTCTAAACCCCATCAGCTTGATCGGTCGTTCATTTTCTATTGACTGTTTCATTGCCGCGACAACGGCTTCGGCGCGCCTCGCCTCCTGAAGTCCAACAAGGTACGGCTTTCCGTCAATCGTGGCCTGAACGAAGGCGTCAAGCGATCTGGCCAGGGCACCTCCGACCATGCCATCCGAAAGTGTTGGCCAGTGCGAAACATCTGGCAGGCTGTAATTGCTCTGCTGGAGAACCTGCAAGCCCTGCGATGCACCCTCGATAACAATTAGCCCAGCGTCACCAACCAAATGAAATGCCGGGTCAAGTGGTTCTGGATGAGCAGGTGGCAGTACCCAGGATGTTTCAAACAGGGCAATGGCACCATCGGTAAACCTCAATGTGGCCACCACTGCGTCATGACAGCCATGGATTGCGCATTCCCGGACAACCGCCTCTGCATACACTCGCTCGGCCGGAGCGTCGTTAACAGACAACGCCATTTCGATGTCGTGGATCAGTGTCGAGGACAGCAGATCTGTCCATGGCGCGTAAATCTCGATTCCCATCCGGGTTCCGCGGCGGCGGGCGAAGCAAGACACCAGCCTGCCAATGCCACCATCAGCAACGATCTGCTTCATGCGGTCAAAACGCGGGTCGGCATGGAGAATGAAGTTGACCGCAGGACTCGCATTCGCCTCGGTCATGGCTTCCACCAGTGTATCCACCTCTGGCAAAGTCCTGCCGAGAGGTTTTTCGAGCATAATGGCAAGCTGCCGTTTCGCTGCCGCTATTGCCGGGGCCAGGCGGGCCGTCTCCGGCGTTGCAATGCTAACCGCGTCAAGTGGTTCACAATCGAGCAGAGTCTCATGACAGGTATAGGCCTGGCAGCCCAACGAGGCTGCAACAGCGCTCACCCGCTCTGCATCGGTGTCGCAAACTGCAACCAGTTCGCAGCGCGGGTTCGACTTGTAGATGCGGGCGTGATGCGCCCCGATCATGCCAACGCCAATGACCGCAATTCTCATGATCAGACCTCCGCTAGTTTTCGTCTCCGGTAAGTAGAACTCGCGTAATCAAATTCTGGAAAACAAGCATCAGAACGGCCACCGGTAGAAGCGTCAGGACTGCTGCTGCGGCCTGCTGGCCGATCTTGATGTCGATGGTGCTGCGGAACAAACCCAGAGCCACGGTCGTGATTTTCAAGTCGGCCGTAAAGATCAGAGGGGTCAGAAACTCGATCCAGGAAAGTATGAAAGCAAATACGAAACCGGCCAGTATTCCTGGTCTAACCATGGGCAGCACGATCTTCAGCATTACCTGGAGGTCAGTGCAGCCATCGACCCTGGCTGCATCCTCGACCTCAAGCGGCAGCTTGTCGATAAACGCCTTGAGCACCCAGATCTCGAATGGGAGAATGAAACCCGAATAGGCCAGGACAAGACTCAGAAAAGTATCATTGATGTTCCAGCTTACAAACAGCACGAACATCGGGATCAAGAACAGGGTTGTGGGCAGAAAGTAGACCGAAACCAGAGTACCGAGAATGATCCTCCGTCCTGGCAGACGCAGCCGAGAGAAGGCATAAGCCGCCGGCAAAGCTGCCACAAGACAGACAAGTGCCGTTGTCATGGACAGAATCAGGCTGTTCCACATGCCTTCCCGAATTGGCACAATGTGACCGGGCCTCAGTACCTCGCGAAAATGTTCGAGGTAGATAGAATCGGGAAAGAACTGCATGTCTCGCGAGCGTATCACGGATTCAGGCTGCAGGCTTGTCAGGAATAATCCGTACAACGGAAAGGCCATCAGTAGGACCACGACAACTGCTGCTGTGTAGGTCAGCACGTTCAGTATCAATGCCTGTTTGCTGCGGGTCATCTCTTACTGAATAGGCACGACAAATCTTCGCAGGACCGAAATCAACAGGACGACGCACAGTGTGACAAGCAGCAGCACGTATGCCGCCGCCGAAGCACTGCCGAGATCAAATGCCTGGAACGCCTCGTTGTAAACAAAATAGTTCAGCGTCGTTGTGCCGCCCGCCGGGCCACCGCGCGTCAGGACAAATATCGTGTCAAAGGCCTTCATGGCCCACACGAATTGAACAAGTGCCAGCGGAATGAGAATTGGCATCATCAAGGGCAAGAGCATGTCTCTGAAGCTCTGACCAATCGAAGCTCCGTCCACAGCGGCAGATTCAAAAACATGTCGTGGCAGGCTTTGAAGGCCGGCGAGTATGAACAGGACAGTAAACGGAATCGCCTTCCAGATTTCTGCGACTGCAATGACGTGCAGTGCGGTCCATCCATCACCTAGCCAGATCTGGTAGCGGTCGATAAGGCCCAGCCGTTCGAGCACGGCGTTCACGAAGCCGATATCGGCGTGAAACATCTGACCCCACAGGACACCGGATACCACGGGCGGAACTGCCCAGGGAAGGACAACCACGACGCGCACAATAGCCCGACCGTAGAATTTTCGGTCAAGCAGAAGCGCTATCAGAAACCCCAGGATCGTTGCTGATAATGCAATCAGACAACCAAAATAGACTGTGCGCAGGGTCGCGTTCAGGAACGCAGGGTTGGAGAACAGATCGAGATAATTGTCCAGTCCTGCGAACCTGTCGAGTCTCAACCTGACGATATCAAAGTGAGAAAAGCTCAAGACCATCGTAAAGATTGCAGGGTATAGATAGATGGCGAGCACGATTACGAGTGCCGGAGCCATCATGAGCAGCGCTCGCCGCATTTCACGGCGGCGCTTCACACTCATTGTGCCGGATTTGGCAAAGACCACACCGCCGGGACGGCGGTGTGGCGGGGTGTCATGCACGACTGGAATTGATGAGCTTTACGGCGTCGTCAAGTGCTTCCTTCGGTGAAACTTCCTGCGCAAAGGCGCGAGACAACTGTCCGGTCAGGATTTCGAGCCATTGCTCGCGATCGGTCGAATAGCCGCCGTCGACCGGATACAGGTAGGACGTTCGAATGACTTCAGCAAAGGGCAGGTTGCTGACAACGTCGGGGTGCCCCAGCGCTGCGTCGATCGACGGTGCCCAGGGCGAAGTTGCGCCTTGCAAAATCTGGTTTTCCAGAGAGGTTGCAAACTTGATGAATTGTCGGCCTCCCTCGGGATTCTTGGCTATTGAGGGAATGCCAAGAAACTCCGAACCGTCTACAGATGCTGAAGTCTCTAAAGCCGGATATGGCGCATATCCGGATCGACCCTTCACGGCCGAGTCGTCACTGCCATTGGCAATTCCAGCGATAAACGGCCATGTCATGAAGAAGCCTCGCTGTCCGGCCAGGTAGCCCGGAGATGCATCGAATACCCATGTATAGGTAACGACCGCCGGGTCCACAACATTATGCACATGCAACATTTCAACCATGCGGGAGAGTGCCTCGACCCCGGCCTCGCTGTTCATGACAGGGTTGAGATCGTCATCCAGCAACCGACCTCCGCCTCCTTGCAGCAATGATCCAAATGTAAAGATGCTGCCAACGCCGCCCCAGTTGTCCGTAATGCCGTATACATTATTGTCGGGGTCGTTAATTTCCTTGGCAAACTCAATTAGTGTCGACCATGAGTTGGGCGTTGCATGCCAGCTGGATGGTGCTTCCGGGTCTAGGCCTGAGCCTTCGAGCAGGTTCTTGTTCCAATGCATGATCGGACAGCCGATGGTAATCGGCACTCCATAGGCGCGGCCCTGGTAATTGGCGGCTGTCACGCTGTTTGCGATGAGCCCGTTTGGAAGCAACTCTTCCTCGACCAGATCGGTAAGATCAGCCAGCCAGCCCTTGTCGGCCAGTCCGGCAATAAGCGCAGCGGTCAGGAAGATTGTATCACCCGGGCTGCGCCGAGCGATCAGGTTCGAATTGAGTTTGACGACCAGGTCCGGGGTGGTCACCTGTTCAACGGATGGCAGAACCCCGAATTCTGCTTCATAGGCTGGCAACAGATTGACCAAATAATCCATATGCGACCCCAGCAACAATTTGATGGGATCGCCATTACCTGACGCGGCCCGCGCTATAGCGCTCCAATTGCCCGCTGCGGCGGCTGCACAAAGCCCCATGAGCAGGCTTCGTCGGTTAATTTGTGACTGAATCATTGCTACGCGTCCTCCCAAGCAAAAGATTACCATTGAAAAGCCTGCGTATGCAGAATGCGGATTGCAGTCAACCGTTCTTGGCGCGGGCCTCCCTCGGGAAATACCTTACAATTCTCGTCGCTTCCACATCAGAACACACAATCCGGCGGCTCCAAGAAATATTGCTGAGTCGGCAACGTTGAACGAAAACGGGTTGTGGATTCCACAACAGGTAATGTTCAGGAAGTCTGCTACGGCTCCATACAACACACGATCCAGAGCATTTCCAATTGCGCCACCGACGACAAGCCCAGCTGCCATTTCGACCCACTTGCCGCGTCGCTCACGTGCCACGTAAATGACCAGGTACATTGAAACGCCAACAGCCAGTGCTGCCAGCCCGTAGCGGACAATGTCGGCATTGGATGAAAGAAGCCCAAAGTTGATGCCGGTATTCCAGGCAAATCGAAGATGGAAGAATCCCGGCATGACATCCATCTGGTAGCGGGTGGGAAGATCCAGCCCGACCAGCACCAGGACCTTTGACAATTGATCGATGGCTAGTGCGATCGCGGCAGTGCACCACAACCACCTGACCTTGGAGACCCTTGCTAAATGCATGCTGCCCTACCAGTTACGATCGCCCGTCGCCCGCGTCAGACCTGAGAATAAGGTACTGAATTCAACTCGCCAAGTAAGCAATGAACCTGAATGACGAAACTTTGTGGTGAAGGAGGGATACTCTATACTTGGGAGTTGGTTGGCCCGGACCGTCCAGAATATGTGAAACTAAGTGCAGCGATCTGTCCAGGCAATCAACGCGCCTTGAGTTTCGGCCGGGAAATCAAGATCGCATAAGATACCATGATGATCTCAACGGGAGCGACCCGACCGGGAAGGGCCACGTCCGCAAGGGCATGCCTGCCGGTGTTGCCGACTCCACTCCGAGGGTGTTCCCAGGGCCTAGTCTTCACAACAGGAATAATTCGGTCATTACAGTTGGAACCGGACACAATTCGCAAATAGTGGTTGGCAAGAACAGGACTTCTCAGTGACCGGTCAAGTGATCGCCAGGCTCATCATCATGTGAATATCGGGATGCGGCCATCCGCCGAGCCTCCACATGCCGCCAAAACCGTTTGGTGGCGGCGCGAAACTTCCAAACTCGCCTCTCCGGTGTTGCAGACTGTATCTGATGTGTCGTGATTCCCATTATGCGTCAAACTGAAAGCCGCATTAGCCATATCGCAGAGGTTGGCATGAGCAGATTTGGCAAGCTATTGCCGTGTCACAACACTCAGCGACAAACATGGCGTGCTGGCCCATCGAGTGCGACCATTTCATGGGTCAGGGATGGCAGGCGATTGGTTGAAACCCTGATCGACACCTGACCGGTCTTGCCAATCGAAGCGATCCAGAATGCTGTGGCACCGCCGCGCAGAGTCAGACGGTCGGGCCCGATCAGGCGCGCCGCGCCAGACACTTCCACATCCAGCGGATCATCAAGATAGGCGAGCGTGTTGCCAACCTGATCAGTGACTCGTACGACCACGCGTACATGGTCCGGTTCATTTGCCAACAACTCAGTCCGGTCGGGCTTGATACTCATGCCCGAGGGGACCGGATCAGCAACCATGGCAAACTCGATGCGTTGTTCACCTTCGACGTATCCCTTCACCACGACATTGCGCCAGGGAAACCCCCATCTGCCCAGTTCCTGGTTCAACAGCACACTGTGGTCGAAGACAACAGGCGGATGGTCAAGCCAGGGGTATGTGCCATGATCCGGACCGGCCGTTGCTGCGAGCGCTCCGCCGTAGTGAAGGTCCACACGGTCGCAGTTTGTCAGCACCATGAGCGGCACTACGCCGCCAATGCTACGGTCGCCGCGGGTCCAGCGCGTGACCGGCTTCAGAACCGGACCACTGGCCGGCGGTTTCTGGCTTGCATAGACGTAGGCAGCGAGTTTCGGGATACGGAAAATGTCGAGAACGCCATGATGGCAGATGCGGTCGCCGGACCCGAAATCCTTGTGCGTGTTGTAGTCGAACAGGCACCATCCAATGCTGCCGCATACAGCACTTTGCCCGGCAGCAGCATTCAGGACCTCGAGAAAACGTCTGACATGTTCGATTTGCCGATCTTCTGCGTCAGTTCGCTTGGTCGGGTACATGTGACCGTTGAACTCGGTGATCAGATACGGAACCGGGTAGGTGAGGCCGGTGACTTCGTCGCGCCGACGCAAAGCGGTGCGCTGATGGTTGGCTCCCGGGAGTTCCTCGCTGCCTAGGAAGAAGTCATTCATGGTGTAGACATCCTCAAGAAACTCGCTGGCACAAATATTGCGTACGCCCCCTGTGGGTCGGGTCGGGTCTAGTGTACGGGCCAAAGCGTTGGTTTCCTGATAGAATCGGTGCGAGTCTGCAGACTCGTTGATGCGTACTCCCCACATGATTATCGACGGATGATTCCAGTCACGCCGTACCATGTTCGACACATTGGCGAGAGCTTGTTCCTGCCAGCCCCTGTCACCAACATGCTGCCAGCCGGGAATTTCCTCGAAAACCATCAGGCCAATGCGATCACAATGGTCAAGAAACCAGGGCGATTGTGGATAGTGCGAAGTTCGAACCAGGTTGCAGCCGAGGTCGTACCTGAGGATTTCGGCATCTTTCTCCTGGGCGCGCCGTCCCATGGCATATCCGACATAGGGATATGATTGGTGACGGTTCAGTCCACGCAGTGTGACCTTTCTTCCGTTGAGAAAAAACCCTTCGGGTCTGAACACGGCTTCGCGAACACCAAAATGCTGACGGACGCTGTCGCAATAATGGGGATGATCGACTTCGCATTGTACGCTATAGAGGTTTGGCGAGTCGGTGTCCCACAGGTCTATGTCTTGCAGTCCTCTGAACTCGATTCTTGCCTGACCGCCCAGGGCCGGCGCCTCGGACGAGGCAATCTCAGTTCCATTTGGATCGTATAACGAAGCGCGTATGGACGTATTGCCAAATAGCCGGGCGGAACCCCTTAGCTGGCAGGCAATCTGCATTGAACATGTGCTTTCAAGTGGATTGAGTGTTTCAATCTTGAGCGAGTCAATCGCCACTAAATCGGTGATCTTCAGCCACACATCCCGGTAGATGCCAGCATAGCAAAGATAGTCAATCTGTCCGCCAAAGGGCGGAATGTCGGGATTCTCGCTTCCGTCCACAACAATCCGGATTTGATTCTTGCCCTTGTTGAGGTGTCCATTGAGTGGAACTTCGAAACCGGTGTAGCCATCCCGGTGCGAAAAGATGCGCTTTTCATTCAAGTATACGACCGAGTTCGCCATAACGCCGTCGAACACAAGCGACACCAGTTCCTGGTCGCATTCAGGCACGTATTCGAATTCTCGCCGATAGACGAACCGTTTCCACCAAGCAGATTCGTCGAAATAGTTCAACGGAATGTCGATAGCGTTGTGGGGTAGGGTTACCGGTATTCCGTCACAGCCGGATGGGTGATTGTCGCAGTCACGAGGGGCGACAAATGTCCATCCGTTGTTGAAAGCGCGAATACGCCGCATGATTTTGAATTCCTGCAATAGCGTTAAACTGTTGGTTTGACGTCTTCTTTCCGTTCACCGCCGTGCGACCCGTCGGACGAGATCTGCAAGGTAGGCAGATTCTTGCCAACTCTTGTCAACTGCCGATGGAGCATGTCAATCCGGTTTTCAATCTCAAATCGGCAATGAAGGGCTCCATTCAGGCTGAGGGAGGCACAAACCACCGTGTCCGCTCACAACCCGGCGGCCGCCCTTCTCGAAACGCCTGGGCCTCACGAAGATCTCCAGGCCAGAGATACCGCCAATGCGGTTGTTTTTGTATCGCTTGCCTGAACCGCAACCGTCCTGGTCCACGAATTCTTGTGCCACATGTTGCGGAACATGTCATGCTGGCCAGGCGGCCTGCTGTTCAGTAGGTAGGACAGTCCAGTCCACGGTGACTTTCTTGCTGCACCTGAAAGTCTCATGAATGCTGCTCTCACCAGCCGATTTTCCTGCCCGAGGGTCTGATATCAGCGGGGGTGAGTCATAATCCTGCCGGGTCAGCCCTAATGATGGATGGACTGACGTGGGGGGGGGGGCTGGAGCAATCATCAACTCTACGCTGAACGGGCCCAGCCAGGCAGCCAGTCTCCGTGGGCCTCGGTCAGATTGTCCACCAGTGCAACAATAGTAGAAAGGTCCAGCTCGGCGGCCGTATGCGGGTCCATCATCGCGGCGTGGTAGATGTGTTCGCGCCTTTCATCCAGAAGTGCTGCGACCGTGAGCTCCTGAACATTGACGTTGGTCTGGATCAAGGCCGTGAGTTGGGGCGGCAAGGCTCCGACGTGTGTCGGTTGTATGCCCATGCCGTCAACCAGGCAGGGGACCTCGACAGTACATCCCTCGGGTAACGAAGTGATGAGCCTTTCATTGGGGACATTGCCATATATGACCGAGGCATCTCCGGTAACCATGGAATTGATGATTTCCGAGGCATATTCTTCGCTGGGTTCAATCTCGAATTCCTCTGCATCACCAAGTGAAACTGACTGCTGTTCCCAATCTTCGATCTGCTCAATGCACCTTGTCATGTACTCGTCCAGGGGAATACCAAAACGCTTGACTAGGTCCGGTCTCCCTTGCTTGATGAACCAGGGCACATATTCGGCGAAATGCTCCGAACTTTCGGTGACAAAATAGCCAAGCCTGTGCATGACCTCGTACCGCACAATGTTTGGGCAGCGAGGATAATAGGCGTTGGGTTTAGGAAGGCTGCCATCCGCAAATCCCTTGAGGAGTGCCGGATACAGGTCACGAACTGTGCCGTCTGGCTTCAGTTCTCCGAATTCAAGGTAAAATGCCAGGTGGTTAATGCCGGCACACCGATAGCGGATACGATCAAGCGGGATGTCCAAATCGCCGGCAAGTTGCGCTGCAGTTCCCTGGACCGAATGACAAAGCCCGACAGCCCTGATGTCAGGATACTTGCGGTTGATGGCCGACATGTTGATCGCCATCGGATTGACATACTGAAGCAACAAGGCGTCTGGACACAGATCCTGCATGTCGGAACACAGATTCCACAATTGAGGAACTGTGCGCAGGCCACGCATGATGCCGCCGATTCCGAGGGTGTCGCCAATCGTTTGTCGTAATCCAAATTTCTTAGGCACTTCGAAGTCATTTATGGTGCACGGATCGTAACCGCCAATGTTGAACGAGACGATGACGAAGTCGGCACCTTGCAGCGCCTCTCTCTGGTCAACATGCGAGGAAACTGTTGCAGGCACCTCCAGCGTTGACACCAGTTTGTGCGCTACGGCACAGGCCTCCTCCAGACGCAGGGCGTCGATGTCCATGAGAGCAATGTGTGCATCTTTCAACGCGTCGCGTTGCAGGATATCGCCGACCAGGTTTTTCATGAAGACTGTAGAGCCGGCGCCGATGAAGGCAATCCGCGGATATCCCTGCATTATGGCTTCCCCTGGTATTGTGTTGAATGGCTCCGGCCAGAGCGGCAAACTTGCACCACAGGTAGACGCATTTCACGTGACCGTTTGCCTGCCTTCCCTCTTGAGCCGGGAGATCGGGCACCTGGCCGAACGTACTGGCAGCGCTGTTCCCTCCACTTTCGCGGCTGACGGTATTGTGGCCTTCTGTCGGGAAAGTAGCCTACAGATGACTGAGAAGCTGGTCCCTGCCGGCCACATCTACCCTTGCGCAGAAAAGCCCGCCAACCTGTGGGTATGAAGCCAGTTCGGCCGCTGTATGGTTCTTGCGAAGCGTTGTTATGTAAAGCTCATTCCGTTCAGGGCCACCGAAAGCCACACAAGTCGGCCCCTTGCACGGCACTTCAACGCGTGCCGTGACATCTCCTGACGGCGCAATACACACCACACAGTTTCCCCAGACCCGAGCATTCCAGCATCCGTCGCTGCAGTCGATCTTGCTGCCGTCAGGTTTGCCCGGAGCCACCCTTGGCGAAGCCAAGGGTGGCAATTCTGTCAGAGTCTGAAAGTCCTGGTCGAAACTGAATTTCCGTATCGTCCCCTCGGCGCTGTCGGTCAGATACATGGTGGCGGCATCCTTGCAGAAGGCAATGCCGTTGCAGGTTCGGAAGCCGGAAAGCAGAGTTTGAAGCTGACCGTCGGGTCCCACACGGTGAAATCCGGCAATGGCAGGGCGCGGCTTCTGTTGCGGGTCTTCGTTGTAGGAACCAAACACGATGCCGCCAAATGGGTCTACTGCGGCATCGTTGATGCGCAGCCACCGCTCGCTGGTTTCGACATCACAAACTGTTTCAAATGAATCCAGTGATGGCGGAGCGACCACGATTCGTTTCGGAAAACCGAGTACAAAGCCGGGTTGCCGACGAGGCAGTATGAAGCCAGCCCTCTCAGGTAGACTGAACGACTCGATGCGCTTTGCCGAATGCCGCCGATAAATGGTTCTTTCCTCAATATCGGTCCAGTACAGGGACTCATCCCGGGGATCCCAGAAGCAGCTTTCTCCCAGTGTATTCCTGCAATCCACTACTAGTTCGCTCTGATATGTCCTGACCACGAATTACCTTTCAGCAGAATTGAACGAACCCAAATAGGGGCCAGCTATGAATATTGCCAGACTGTCAAGTACGGCAAGCCGACAGGGAGGCTGACCAGATTGTCCTGCTATTTCAGAACTTCGGGATTGACGACGTTGTCAACATCAAGCCTGCCGTCCACGGCATCCAGTGCATTCTGGACCGTAGCTATTCCCATGGCTTGCAGGGATTCCTGCGTTAGCGCGGCAGAGTGCGGGCTTAGCACAATCCTGTCGCAAGCCACGAGCGGTGATGAGGCCGGAAGTGGCTCAATCTCGAACACGTCCAGCCCTGCACCGTGAATCGCCCCTGATTCGATTGCCTCCAGCAAGGACGACTCGCATAACACGCCGCCGCGGCTAGCATTGACAACAATTGCCCGTTCTGGAAGCAGTGCAAGCTCCTCACTGCCTAGCAAGTGCCTTGTCTGCCTGGTTAGGGGAAGGTGCAACGATACGACGTCGGCCATCCTTAGACCAGATTCCAGGTCCTCGACTACTTCCACGTCGGATGTTGCATGTTCGGTAATATAGGGATCGAATACGACAATCCGCATGCCCAATGCAGCGGCACGCGTTGCGACCTGACGGCCAATGCGGCCGTAGCCTGCAATCAGAAGCGTCTTTCCCTTGAGTTCCACACCGCGTATCTCGTTGCGTCGAGCAAAATTTCCGCTTCTTGCACAGGCCAGACCGGCTGTTGAAAGTTTGGATGCAGCAAGCATCAGGAACATTGTGTGTTCGGCAACCGATACCGCATTGGTTGCACCGACGATGGTTACCGGGATGCCAAGACGTGTGCACTCGCTTACAGGGATGTTGTCATACCCGACACCGTGGCGGGAAACGACCTTTAGCCTCCGTGCGGCTTTCAGCACGGATGGAGCGAGGGGAAAAACTCGAATGGTTAACGCATCGACCTCACCGATTCGGTTGGCAAGCAGATGATCCGTCGGTTCCAGGATGGTTTCATATGTAACGTCGGTTCGGGCATCAAGCAGCTCCATCGCGGCTGCGTCAAGCTGCTCGACAATCAGAAACTTCAGCATTACGCACTTTCAGGCTTGGTCGTTCTACGGTCTTGGATACAAGCATTATGTCGCCACAGGATCGATTATTGGGCATTGCGGCTGGAGTTGCCGTACCGACAGGTCTGGAGAAGTTCAAGCATTACAAATTGCGATGCGATGCTCGCCGGTATCGCCGCAAGAGGTGCAGGAAAGTACTCATCTCGTGACGGTTGACGGTTGATGTCTTCGAGATTGCTCTGATACTGAAAACGCTTGCACTAATCACGGGAAAGCGCGCCATGCAGAAAGTCAATTGGGGTCTGATAGGCGGAGGAGAGGGCAGTCAGATTGGATTTGCCCACCGCGCCGGTGCAGTTCTTGATGGCAAGTTCAGGTTTGTTGCTGGTGCTCTGGATGCAGACCCCAAGCGTGCCAGGGAATACGGGATACGCCTGGGACTGAGTCGCGACCGCGCCTACGGTGACTGGAGGGAATTCGTTGCCTGTGAGCGTAACCGAAGTGATCGGCCGGGCCTGGTTACGGTGGCAACTCCCAACGATACTCATTTCGAGATAGCCAGCACTTTTCTGCGAGCTGGTTTCCATGTTCTTTGTGAAAAACCCATGACGCTCACGGTTGATGATGCAATTGAGCTTGATGCCATTGCACGCCAGGAAGATCGGATTTGCGCCGTCAATTACGGCTATTCCGGATACCCTATGATTCGGCAATTGAAGGCAATGGTTGCAGCCGGTCAGATTGGTCGGGTCCGTGTCGTTGTTGCCGAGTTTGCCGGGGGTTTCATGGCCGATGAGGCTGACTCGGACAATCCGAGAGTTCGCTGGCGCTTTGATCCCAATCAGGCAGGAGTATCGGCCGTATCGCTGGACCTTGGAATTCATGCCCTTCACCTGGCGTGCTTTGTTACCGGACAAAGCGTGGCCTCCGTGAGTTCGGATTTTGCACATGGCATTGCCGGACGCGGGCTTGAGGACGATTCATTGACCGCATTTCGAATGAGCGGCGGTGCGATCGGCAGGTTGTGGGCAAGCGGCCTTGCGATCGGGAGAACGCACGGCCTTGCAATTCAGGTTTTTGGTTCACAGGGCGGACTGCGCTGGCAGCAGGAACAACCAAATCAGCTACAGTGGACACCGCTCAATGGTTCAACCAGTATACTTGAGCGTGGCGCAGAGGGTTTGTTTCCTGCAGCTCGCCGTGCCAGCCGCGTGACCATTGGGCATCCCGAAGGCATGCCGCTGGCATTTGCCAACATTTACCGTGACCTGGGCGAGGTGATCATGAGCAGGAGAGACGGAAACGAGGTTGACCCTCTGGCTCTTGATTATCCTGACTCGGAGGACGGTCTCCATTCGCTCCAGGTCGTGTTCGCGATGGTCAGGTCTGCCGGCAAGAGAGGAGCCTGGCAGCGTGTGGCAGGCATCCAAGACTGACAAGGGTGACCTGCTCCTTAACGTGACACCTGAGATTGAAGCGCTTCCCGGAAACTGCGTTCGGACGGTATGACAGTCTTTACCGGGATCGTGCTCATGCAGCCAGACAACTGACCGTAGCCTCATTCCTGCACTGGTGTCCCTCGGCCCGCTAGTGTCACGTCACAGTGATTTTGACTCTTTGGATTGCGGTTTGCAATCATCGATTTTGGGGTAGGCTTTCACCAGTTTTTCCCTGACCTTATCGACCGTGAACATCCACTTGATCTGCTTCTTTTCATCGTTTCTCTTCTGCTCCCACGCGGCAATCTCAGTTTCAAGCGTTTCCCGGTCGGGTATTCGTCGTTTGAGACACTGACCCGCCAGCACACCAATTTCGATCTCGACCATGTTGAGCCAACTGGCATGTTTCGGAGTGTGGTGAAACTCGATACGTCGAAGGATACGCCGTGCTTGTGCGGGTGGCAGGGACTTGTAGAGTGCTGCCGGTGTGTGGGTTGACAGGTTGTCGAGCACAACCCTGATCTTCTTGGCCTCAGGGAAGTGGACATCGCTCAGTTCCTGCATGCAGGCAGCAAAGTCGGCCGAGGCCCGGCGTTTGGTAACCTTGACCTTGCGCCAGGGATAATGGACATCAAGGAAGACAAAAAGGTTGACCGTGCCATTACGACGGTATTCGCAGTCGTAACGCTCGAGTTGACCCGGTTTGGCCGGAACAGGTGTTCGGGTCTCGCCGATCAGTTGCATCGGGCTTTCGTCGAATGAGACCACGGGATAATCTGGATCAGGTGTTTCGCTGTAGAGATCGAGAACATTCTCCATGGCAGCGACGTAGGCGGCATTGAGTTTGGGAATGCACCACATGGTCTTGCGCCATGGCTTGAGATTGTTCTCCATAAGCCGTCGACGCACGGTCTCGCGCGAGAGGCTCTCGTGATCGGTAAGCCGGACCATTTCGTCACGCAGCAACTCAAGGGTCCAGCGGGCATTGCCGGTTGGCGGGTTTGAACAGGCTTTTGCGACCAGCAAGGCCTCTTCGTTGCCGGTGAGCTTGCGTTTGGCACCGGCGCGAGGTGCTTCGCAGAGAGCATGCTCCAGGTTGCCCTCGACGAAACGGCGCTTGGTCCGGGTGACCGTTGACATGCCACACACCACCTGTTCGGCAATCTGTGCATCAGGGACCCCTTTATCGGCAGCCAGAAGGATCTGTGCGCGTTTCAGACGGCGTGTTTTCTGTATCCCGCCCGCAAGCAGGGCCTTGAGTTCTTCTCTTTCAGACTTTTCCAGTTCGACCCGATAACGTATGTTCATATCTGCCTCCATTTTTGTTGGATGCTCTGATGAATCAATCAAACGACAATTGCCAGTCGCCAACTACAGGGTTCACTGTAAAGCAGGGCCAGTATCTGGCCTTCATCCATGCCTATACGAAGATGTTCGGGCGAGCGCCGGCCGAGGCTGATATGAAGAGACACTTCCAGGTCACCCCGCCGAGTGTCCACCAGATGGTTCTCAATCTCGACCGTGCCGGGCTTATCGAACGGATCCCTGGGAAAGCCCGGAGCATCAGGGTCCTCGTTGATCCTGATGATCTCCCGGTACTGAAATGATATGTTTCAAACCGTCATAATCACTGTGACGTGACACTAGGGGAAAACTGTCGAGAAATCACGGGCAACTTGTTGCAATCAAGAGCCTTGAGGTGTTTTTCAGATTGGTCAAGGTGGACCAGGGCAATGTGTACTGCATTGTACCGGCAGCGTTGGATGGATGTGAATACACTCTTGGGCAACTGTACGTTTGAACTCCAGTTCAGTTTGGCTGGTTCTGCCAAGCCTTTTGCGCCTACCTAGCGTTGTTGGACAGAACTATCTTCCATTCATCATGAGTGCGCCCGACTCCTGGCGCAATGCTTCCCTGGTACTGAAAGCTCGCCTGTTGTGGCACCAATGGGTGTTGTCTTACCGGCAGTATGGCAGCGGGAGGCAGTGCCTTGATGCGATGGCTATCATTCACCCCCCCCCGTAGGGGACAGGGCGCAGAGAACGCTCGCAGTGAAGCGGCCTTTGGCTGCGGCCAATTGGCAATGTATGCTTGCCAGGCCCTCATAAGTGTCAAACCCTTGAATACTTGTGCAGGATATCGGCGTCCAGCGCATTGGGAGCGAGAACTCGTGGATTGGCTATTCTCCAATGGTGGCAGGCCATGACCAGGCAGGACGTTACCGTTATTTCGGTCGAAGTCGGATAGCAGGTGTTGCAACTTATGGAGGGGAAATCGCGGGAACGGAACCGGATGTACACTTTACGACAAGTGTCCTTCGTAGGGCTCGTGAACCCGAGTCTTAGCACACCTGCGACGTGTCAAGGGAGGCGACTTCAGCACCCTGCTCAAACACCTGCGGATTGCCTCACGGTCATTTCCGATAACAGGCCTAGTCTCGTAAGCTGTAGCCTTACCCCTTCATTTTGTAATGCCTCACTTTAGTCACCTGGCTCCTTGCCTGGTTCATCATCGGACTGCCCAATGTTCCTGCGGCGGAATGTAGATGTTGCAAGAAATCTCTCTTCCTTTGCTGAGGAGGCGAAGCTCCTGTACTTGGGAAGTTTGCTCTAGTGCTTTCTGAGTGCCATTGACCTGGAAAGTGCCATTCTGGAGGAGACAAAATCCCGTTACAATTTTTCATGAAACGAGCCTCAACTCCAATGAAGGCGAAGGCGGATTCTCCTGAAATCAGCTGGTATTGCGTCCGTCGGAACGGGGTACCACGTTGCAAGGGCTGGGTATCGGGGGTCACCCTTAACGAGTTGCGCCGACATGTCGCCGCCCGGCCTGACGAGGTTGTCGAGGTCTGTCTTGCTAAAGAATTCCGGACCGTTAAAGCGGAGCAATTTAATCAGGTTTTTGTCAATCGTGTTCGCGGTGTCGTCGGCATGGAAGTTTCGCTCAACGGCATGGTTGGACGGTTTTCGCCAACACAAATGATTGCTGCCAATCTGAGATATAAGCGTGCCATGGAACGATTCCTCGCGGCTCAGGGGGTCATGGGCGGTGTCTTGCCTGCCAAGGGCACAGTGAGAGCTTTTTCAACCGATCAGTTTCTGCTTTCTGAAGGAAACAGTGACAGGGTAATCAAGTTGTTTCGTGGTTCGACCATAGTCGACGAATTGCCGCCAGCTGAGCAAGGCCATGCTGCCGGATTGGTGGATGGGATTGGAAGGTGGCTGGTTGGAAACCAATCCAGCGACGGGCGTATCCCGTACAAGTATTGGCCAAGCAGGGGCACTGAATCGCCCGCAGACAACGCAATCCGAAACTTTCTGGCATCCTGGTCGCTCGCAAGGTTGGCGAGGCTTAGGAGAAGCGCCGACCTCGGTGAGGCGGCCAGGCGCAATCTACGCTTCAACCTGTCGCGGTATTTTGGACATATAGGCAATGGACGAGGTGTAATCGTGGAAGACAGAGGCGCCAAACTCGGCGCTTCCGCGGTTGCCGGGTTGGCCATACTCGAATCTTCAGATGGACATGAGTTTCGCGACGAACTGTCCCTGCTGGCAAAGGGTATCAATTCGCTAGTGGACGCGGAACACGGATTCCGCACGTTTTTCTTTCCGAGGACACGCGACGGCGAAAACTGGAACTTCTATTCCGGCGAAGCCCTGCTGTTTTGGGCCGAAGCCATGCGTCTGGGGATTCCAGAGGCACCTACACTTGGGCAATGCGTGAAGACATTCGAGATTTGCCGTGCACGGCACTACAGGAAACGAAATCCAGCCTTTGTGCCTTGGCATACGCAGGCCTGCGCGTCGCTTTTTGCGCAAACCGGTCGACGGGAATTCGCAGATTTTGCCTTTGAAATCAATGATTGGCTCCTTCCGATGCAGCAATGGGACGGATTGCCAGCGGACTTGCGTGGCCGGTTCTACGATCCGGCGCGTCCCGAGTTTGGCCCTCCACATGCCGCTTCAACCGGGGCATATGTGGAAGGAATTTCCGAAGCGGCGGCACTTGCGCGCGCTGTGGGAGATCATTTTCGGGCCTCAACTTACGAACTTGCGATCAACAGGGGATTACGTTCGCTGCGACAATTGCAATTCCGCGACGCGCGCGATGCGTATTATGTCTCGAAACGAAGGCGCGTGATGGGCGCGCTCCGTACCGAGGTCTATGATAACGCGATTCGAATAGATTCTGCTGCTCACGCGCTTCTGGCGTCAATAAAATCTCTTTAACCGGCGACCCTGGAACCACTTGCCTTGAACTGGCGTCATTAACTGCGGTGACGAGCATATTGTAGCAGTCCTGTTCGGCATTGCGATCGCAGCCATGCCCGACCTATACCACAGGTCAACATCGGTGCATGTCGCGGCCAGGCAGATCTTGAAGCCTCGGCAAAATACCATTTCTGTCGGGTTCGGTACGAACCGCATGCGCGCGAACTTCCTGCATTAATCAGAACATCGGGTGTGTGTCGCCTGATTGGCAAGACTTTTCAGAATTCAGGTCCTAGCAAGGAACCACTCCACTGGCATGAAGGGATGCAAGCACTTTCACATATCAAGGGAGCGATCCCATGCCGCTGTGCAAAGCACTCACTCCTTGCTGGAATCCTTGCAAGACCTGATCTGTCCAACGCTCGTCGACATCCCTGGTCCGCTGATTCAAAGTCATCGCGGTCTAGCTGCGGTGATTGAACCTGCTCCGCCAGAGAAATGTATCTGCGTCAGCTTCCTGTTCAGCCTTGGCCTCCTTTGCCAGGGTGGTGCACAACCATGCGACGACACGGTCTCTTATTGATAGTCTCGGGAGTGATCCCGCATAGTGCCGGCAGTGTTGGTTGGAAGGCTAACAGGCGCCTTCATGAGGCCTAGATAGCATGGCGTGTGCGGATGCTGGTCAATTTGGCCCCCCTGCTAGCGAATGGCAACGTCGTGCCGTCCTAGAGGGCGTATTTCTCGTATTGCGACAAGGACTTGCCCACTTTCGCCCCAATCGACTGATCCGGGCATTTCCAAACTCCTGTCTGACGCTCCTCCCACGCCTTTCGTGACAGTATTGTCAACCTCACAAAATTACTGTCAAATTGCGGCCATTTCCATACAAAATCGGGGATTCCCTTCGCTGCCAGAATATGCAGCAGAACCTGGCGTAGTTTCCAACAACCAGAAGCAGGATCCCCGATGACCGCAACTGAGCAAATTCCGGGCCCGATTGGCAATATCGCCAGCCGACGGGCTCACAGCTTCCAAGCTGAGGAATTATTTACCCTTAACACCTTCCTGCGACCGCATGCCACTGCATCCAAGGCACCGCCAGAGCAGTCGGAGGACAGCAGCGTGCTGACACCCCTGATAGGTGCCGGCTTGCCGGCTACCGGTCTATGCCGCCCTTGAAGAGCTCGTTACCTTAATTGATCCCCGCCTTGATCCACACAAGCCTACGCCAGAATTGGCGGCTCTTGAGGGCGACATTTGCGAGTGCGCCCGAAGGGCTCGGCTTCTGCCTGTTAAGGGTCTGCGTTGACAGAGGCCAGCGATGAGGATGCCAGGCGCAACGTCACCAGGGATCTGCACTAGTACCTCCCGGCGGTGCAGCGCGCCGAGGACGGCGCCGGCGGCTCAGATAGCCCTGTCATTGTTGACCGAGATATCGCCGCGCCAGCTAGCGGGTCAGTTGCGGCGTATAGGGGACAGACGTTGTCGCCGGAGCCATGCAGCTCAAGTGGCAGAAGGAGTGGATGCTGGACGGCAGCAAGGTGACAGATTGTGCTATGCTATCAGAGCACCCGTGCCGAGGACACGGAGGATCGCCGTGAGTTGGAGACGGTGCTTTGACAATGTGCGGACCAACCGGGGGCGGTTGCATTACCGGGAATTGGGCGACGAGAAGCTGTCAGGTAGGGGTCGGGCGTAGTCGAGGCGGCGACCACGACGCTGGAAACGGAGTGCCTGAAGTGGCCAGGAATGCGGTGGAGCATAAGGTTGAGGTCAGGCGATATTGACCTACCGGGGGTTGGAGCAGCCGAGTCGATTTGACGCTGCGTGGGAGCATCTGATGGCCCACAGAAAGGATCAGTTTGAGGCCAACATTCGTCCCTGCGAGAAGTAGAAAACAGGGGTCAATATATAATTAGGATGTCGCTATGTGAGATTCACGCCCATCCTAGAGCCTGATTGGAGACATGATTCAACAGCATCCGTCTCTGGTTGCAACAGATCAGTCGGGCTGGTTGTCGAACGGCAAGGCGTAAAATCCTCTTCCGCGGGGTGGAAGGACATCAAATATGAGGTGAACGCGCGGCTTGTCAGATTGATTCTCTGCCCAGTGCCTTGCCTTGTTGTTGAAGACCCAGAGTTCACGTTCCTGCATTACGACTGTTTCTCCTTCGGTTGTCAGGGGACTTCCATCCGGGCTCTTTAGTACCAAATGGAACCGGTCCCTGACTCGATAGTATTCGCCCATGTCGATATGGGGGAACACTTTGCATTCTGGCTGGAGTGATACCAAGGTCGCGCGTCCAAGTTGTCCTTCAATTGCGTCGGCTACCCTCTGGCAATACTGCAAAGTCCGGGGAAACACGCGTGCGGCTGGCGCGATCCTGCTCTCGTGAATGTCATTTGCGTTGCTCTTGCCTGGCGGCAGCGGCTTCTTCGCCGAGCGCAAGAAGATATTGAGCGTATTCCGCTGGCACCGAACATTTCGCTGGCGGCTTGTGTCCGCCAACCAAATATCAGGTGATGCGTCCAGTTCCGCAAGAATTGGCGAAATATTCTCGTTTTCGGCAATTCTGATGAAATATGACACGAATCAAGAAGCCCGGTAACCCGAGCGCGTGTTTCGCAACTCAGTCACGGTCATCCGCGAAAATACTCTCGGCAAATCCGTGCCTGATTTCGCATGACCCCGTAATCACTGATCATCCCCACAACCGCCGAGTCGTCAGGCATTATTTCGATTTCATCTGCTGCCTGGTTTCTTATCTCGGAACTATAGTCAACAACTTCCGGGCACACCTCAGAACTGCCCGTCGCGCAAGCTGTCAGCAAGGTCATCGGCACTGCTAGCATTATTCCGCATCGCTTCAAGCATCTTGAGGCGTAGCTCCTCGAGTCTTGAATCGCCGTCGCCATCTCCGTCGCCGTCACCATCTCCGTCACCATCTCCGTCACCGTCGCCATCTCCGTCGCCGTCACCATCTCCGTCGCCGTCACCATCTCCGTCGCCGTCACCATCTCCGTCGCCGTCACCATCTCCGTCGCCGTCGCCGTCGCCGTCACCATCTCCGTCACCGTCACCATCTCCGTCACCGTCGCCATCGCCGTCGCCGTCGCCGTCACCATCTCCGTCACCGTCACCGTCGCCGTCGCCATCTCCGTCACCGTCGCCATCTCCGTCGCCGTCACCATCTCCGTCGCCATCTCCGTCGCCGTCGCCATCGCCATCTCCGTCGCCGTCGCCATCGCCATCTCCGTCGCCATCGCCATCTCCGTCGCCGTCACCGTCACCGCTGTCTGCCCGAGCTTCTTGGAAATGCGGCACTGCTTGCCAGCCCAGTAGTTGGATTCCACTTAACACCGGTAGCATCAAGGCCAAAAGCGCGCCACTCAGTACAAAGGACAGGCGGCGTAAGGGTCGTCGACTCCATGTGATCTCTTTGTTTCTCGCCTCTTCTGTCTCTTGACGCATTCTTCCGTACCTTTCAAATTAACGAAAAAGCTGACTTGGTAGGTCCTGTTCGAGGTTGTGCCCAAAGTTCGCAGTTGCAATTCGTGCATAAAATGCGATCAACTCCAGCAATGCCGGCCAATCTACCACATTGACGAAAACTGTCAAAAGCGACATAGTAGACGATTGATCACGACTATCCTTTAGTGCCACCGATATAGCCAAGTCAATTCTGCAACAAAGGGTGGTCTAAATGGTAGACAGGAACTAGCCCTTGTCATATGGTCGGCAAGTTATTGGCGGGCAAGAGAATACGCTGGCGATCGCGGCATTTCGAGGTGAGTGTGTCGCGGTTGAGCCAATGATTCCCGCGACGGAATTCGGGGAATGATGCAAATTTGGAAAGGATCTGGAGCGATCTAATTGCCAGCACGGCATGGAGGCAGTCAGTTATAGTTTCCGGCTAGGCACGGTCGCCAGAGGAGGAGGCCTGGCAGGAAGCTGAATCGGTTGCAGCACTGCCAGAGCACGCGGAATATTGTAGGCCAGGTCTTTTGGAACACGTTGTGTTGGGTGGTTTGTCACTCGTGCCAGACGACGGATCAAATACGCCGCAGGGCTCCTTGGGATTGCAAACGGTAACGCCCTCACAGATAGCTTCTGTGCCTTGTAATGGGTCGGTTGGCGAGCAATTCCTGGTCAGCTGTTCCCTGTAACGGAAAGACTCCGACACACTATTGGTACCGTTCACATGGAATTTACACTTTTGGGAATTTGGTTATTCTCAGTGAGGAAGGAAACCAGAATGCAAGTATCACAACTCAAACTTGAGCGCATTCGTAGCAGCCAGGGGTTTGTTGCCGCCCTGGATCATAGCGGAGGTTCCACACCCGCTATGCTGGAGAGGTATGGCATCAGCAAAGGAGGTTTTGCTGATGAGACCGAAATGTACGATCTGATTCATGAATTCCGCACCCGCATCATGCGTTCGAGTTGCTTTACCGCCGATCGAATTATTGGAGTCATTCTGTTCTACAAGACTATGGAGAGCGATGTGGCCGGACTGCCGACGCCACAATTCCTATGGGATAAGCGCGGCATCTTGTCGATTCTGAAGGTCGATGTGGGACTGGAGGAAAGGCGTGGAGGCATCAGCCTACTGAAGCGGATACCGAATCTTCGGCCTTTCCTCGAAAGAGCCCTTGAGAAGGGCGTTTGTGCCACCAAGATGCGCTCCGTGATCAACCGGGCCACGCCTGGTGGCATTAACGAAGTGGTAGCACAACAATTCGAAATTGCCGAAAGGATAATGAAGTTCGGACTAGTGCCCATCGTCGAACCCGAGGTTTCCATTGACAGTCCCGAAAAGCAGGCATGCGAAGAATTACTCCATCGTGAACTTATGGATCATCTCTCATCATTGGACGAAGATCAATGTGTCGCTCTCAAGCTGACTCCACCCGAGAGGCCAAATCTGTACGCCGACGAAATCAGCCACCGGCAGGTGGTGAGAGTCACGGCATTGTCAGGTGGCTATGACCGGGACGAGGCTTGTCGAAGGTTAAGTGAAAATGTCGGAATGATTGCCAGTTTTTCTAGAGCATTGACAGAAGGGCTGCACAAGGATCAGACCAACTCGCAGTTTAATGCAACACTTGGTAAATCCATTGAACAAATCTTTGCCGCTTCGGCAACTTGATCGTCAACTTTGCAAGCACAGTGACCGTGTACTGCAACCGAAAACAAAATGAACTGGCATGGCTCGCTAGGCAGGTTTTGGCAAAGATTGCCTTGGCGGGCCGAGGTCGTAGCAGATGGTCAGGAAGTACAACACCAGGAATCGTGAACACGAACTGCCTAGACTGTGTGGCGAGGCTTGTGCCTCGTCATGCTGGAAAAGCGCCCGCCATGCAATGGTCTGCGGACGCCCTGTCAGTTCAACCTTCGAACCGTTCCGGTAGGAACCCTAAACGCGCAAGGAGAAAAAGCGATGTTTAACAGAATCTTGGCAGCACTCGCAGCGGCTGCCTTAACTATGGTTGCGGTATCCGCCGGGACTCTGGCAGCCGAACCGGTTGAAGTGACAATTGTGCACTTCAATGATCTCGATCAAATGAGCGAGAAAAAGGGAAGGGGCGGCGTGGCCCGTCTTGCAAGCGTAATTGATAGCGAACGCGCAAGGGGTGGCGAAGTAATAGTGACCTTTGGCGGCGATGCAATCTCTCCGTCACTGCTGTCGGGTCTCGACCAGGGTGCTCATATCATCGATCTTTTCAATCAACTTGGGCTGACTGTCATGGTCATGGGTAACCACGAGTACGATTTTGGACCAGACATAGCCCGTCAGCGGATTTCGGAAGCCGAGTTTCCTGTGCTTGCAACCAATAATCTCGATCCCGATGGCAACATTATCGAGGGTGCAGAGGAATCCATTATGGTCGAGGTTGGACCATTCCAGATCGGCATTTTTGGATTGACTACGCAAGGCACTGCTGTCAAGTCTAGCCCGGGCAATATATCGTTTGCGGACCCGACCGAAGTCGCGGCGGCACAGTCTTCCAAATTGAGGGAGGCAGGTGCCGATCTCGTTGTGGCACTTGCTCATACAGACCACGCCGAGGATGACGAGCTGATCGGGCAGGCGGCTGTTGATCTACTGCTTAGCGGTGACGACCACTACCTTCGTACCGAATACCAGGATCAGTTTCTGTTCGCCGAATCTGGCTCCCAGGCGGAGTGGGTGACGCTGATTGACCTGAGACTGGATGAACATGTCGATGGCGATGACAAGGAATTTGTCTGGTCAGCGTCATACAGGGTTGTCGATTCTGCTGTCGTCGAACCGGACACCGAACTGGCAGCCGCAGTGGCGGTCTACGAAACAAGACTGGGTGAGGAGCTCGACGTAGAACTAGGAACTACCGAGACCATGCTCGACAGCCGTCGTTCAACTGTCCGCGGTGGAGAGGCCGCTATTGCGAACCTGTTTGCCGACGCCATTCGGGATGCCACGGGAGCGGATATAGCATTCATGAATGGTGGCGGAATCAGGGCCGACAGGACCTACGACCCCGGAACTGTCCTGACACGCAGAGACATTCAGAATGAGCTGCCATTCGGTAACAAGACTGTCGTGCTGGAAGTTTCCGGACAGGACATTATCGATGCCCTCGAGAATGGCTTTAGCCAGATTGAAAATGGTTCGGGAAGATTCATGCACGTATCTGGTCTGCAGGTCGAATATGATCCATCCCTGCCCGCAGGCAGTCGCGTCAAGAAAGTCATGCATGGTCATGGGCCTCTTGACCCAGCAGCAACGCTGACTCTGGCTGTCAACGACTTTGTTGCAGGTGGAGGTGACGGGTACGCCATGTTGGCAGAACGCCCAAGAATAGTTGACGAATATGCAGCGGTGCTGATGACCGTTCAGGTATTCAATTATATCTCGTCGCGGGGTTCAGTCGGCCCGGCAGTGGAAGGCCGGCTGCAGATCGTCGAGTAACGCCTAGAATAAGGAGTCCCGTCTTCGAACGATTGTAGACGGGACCCGCCCTGCGTGACCGCTCACGCGCGCCGCTGGTATGGCTCGACCTTTCGTCCCTGTGGATCGCGGCCCATCCCCGCCGAGCAGTGTGAGCCGCATGATGAGGATGCCGGCTGTGCGATTACGCAATTGTTCTACCGTCCGGCGTTGTCGGATTCAGTACAGGTGAACCACAGTACCAGGTCCCGGGCAGCGCATTGGCTCGCCCTCGGTTGCCCATCGGCGCCATTTTGACCGGATTTGAGGTCGAATGACCAGTTGGTCGCAGAAATCCCGGCAAAAAACCTTGCGACTTTTAGAAATGTGCGCGGGATTTCCATAGCTCGTACGTATGTAAGACTAAGGGGCCACCAGGACCCTAAGCCAGTAAGCCACTAAATTCAGTATGAAAGAGATTCTTGATGGCAAATATTTCATTGACCAAATTCGCCGGCATTGTAGCCCTTATCGCTGCCACTTCGTTGGTAGGCATCGGAGTGGCGCTGGCGGATAGTGACAATAATGGATCAGATGGGGAGCGTTATGCTAGCCACCATAAAGGTGACAAGGACAGAGGCGGCCGTCACCACGGAAAAATGCACGGTGGGAATTACGAGGAGCGGTTCGCAACACTTGACGCCGATGGTGACGGTAGTGTCACGATAGAAGAATTCGAGGCTGCGGTCCGCAAACCCTTCGAAGAGGCCGACACCAATGGTGACGGCATGCTTAGCCGAGAAGAGCTTGCGGCAATGTTGGCAGAAAAGCAGTCCAATCGAATGGAAAAGATGCTTGATCGCATGATGTCTCGGGATGAGAATGATGACGGGATGTTAAGTGCTGAGGAATTGGCGGGCAAGCGGAGTCCGTCAAAGATGTTCGAACACATGGACGATAATGACGACGGTATGCTGACATTGGAAGAAATGCAGCACCGGTAGGTGCCAAAAAGATTGACTTTGACGGCTGGCGTAAAGGCGTCGGCCGTCGCTGAAGCAAAGCCCATATGAGAGCGTGCTTGACTGCCAGCCATATGCACTCGACCGGTACGCATAGTGCGTATTGGAAATGGTCAAGTTGCTGACGGGGAGTTGCTGGCCAGGTTCGCTGCCAGAGACCCTGATGCAGCAGAGACGATCATGAACAGTCTGGCTCCCAGCCTCTACCGGGTGGCATGCGGGATTCTGCGTGACCACGCTGAAGCTGAAGATGTTGTCCAGGAAGCCATGCTGAGGCTGTGGAAGGCTGCCCCTGGCTGGAAAGGAGAATCGGCAAACGTGCGCAAGTGGTTGTATCGAGTGACGACCAATCTCTGTTTCGATCGGTTGCGGGCCCGACGCCACGTCTGCCTGGATGCGTGTGAAGAACCTCGGGATGATGCGCCGGATGTTTCGCAGCAATTGGAAGCAAGAGACCGCTCCCGAATTCTCAATCAGGCTATAGGCGAGTTGCCGGAACGCCAGCGCATTGCAGTTGTACTCCGGCACTTGGAGCAGTGCTCGAATGCACAGGTGGCCGAAATCATGGGAACCAGTATCGGTGCCGTGGAGAGCCTCCTGGTACGGGGGAGGCGAACGCTTCGTGAATCACTTGCAGGACGAAGGGAGGAACTGGTCAGATGAGCGTGAATCGCCTTAGGGACAAGGAGGCACTTGACGAGCTTTCTCTCTATTTTGCTGCTGCAAGAGAGGAACAGGTACCGCTGCCTGGGCGATTGCGAGAGGCAATCCTGGAGGACGCGTACCGAATTCAGTCCGAATGGCCAAACCAGGATCAGCTCGGCAGGAACAAAGAAACCGAGTACGCCGGGATACGCCTTGTCCCCCGAATCTGGGCACGTCGTTTGACCCTGCTCTTTGCGGCATCGGCTGCGTCAGGCCTTGGGCTCGGTTACGCGTCTGCAGAAAGCATCGAGTTATTCACTTATGGCGTGCTTGGGCTTCTTGAGCCGACACAAACCATGGATGCCTACGGAAGTGTAACCGAATGGATTGGCGGAGAATGACCGGTGCCAGAAAGAGGCAGTAAGTCAGTTCGAACACGCCGCTGGTCGGTGATAGCACTGATTGTTTCGGCGTGCCTTAATCTCTTGTTCGTCGGCCTGATTGTCGGCGTGATGGTGAAGGTCACAAGGGATGGTCCGGCCCAAATCTCTCAGTATTTCGGGCTCGCTGGCATCGCCGGCATGGCAGCGTCTCTCAATGAGCACGATTTGACATTGCTTCGGCATGATGTTGCGCGCTTGCCCAAAGACTTTCGCAAGGGTCGAACAGAAACGGCTGCCGACCTCGATAAGACGCTGGTCATATTGACTTCTGAGCCGTTTTCGCGGGCAGACCTCGATGCTTCGTTTGCCGCACAGCGTCGAGCCATGATGCTTCGCCTGGAGAAGGCACACGAACTAATTGGTAACAGATTTTCTCAAATGTCGGCTGAAGAGCGCGCCAGGTTTGCCGACCGCCTCGCCAACCACTACCATCACCGGAGGAACCACAAACATTGACCAGGAGTTACTTTGTCGAGGCTGAATGGAGCAGTACCTCTCGCACGCTTCTTGCAGTCACCGGTGGGGGCAAGTGCCAATGCTGCATGGTGGGGTATTCAGGATCAAGCCGTGCTCTAGCCAGGCAAGAATTCCTTGATCAGATGTCGCACCACTTGATACAGTGCTTCATCATGTGTTGCGCCGGAAGCAATCGCCCGTTTGTAGGCATGACGTTGGCGAACACTTGAATTGCCCTCGGTGGCAATGTGCCGGATATGCGTCAACTCGTCAAGGCAATCCAGTCCCGAAGCATCTTCCGACAGGAGTTCGATCAATTCCTCGACAAGGTCTCCGAACGGAACGAGTTCTCCCTTGCCAAGATCGATCATGCTGCCAGTGCAGCCGTAACGCTGGGCCAGCCACCTGTTTTCATTGATCAGGGTTGCCGGATATGAGCGCCAGCTCTGATTAGCGCTACGTAGCCGGAAGAGAAATGCAATCAGTGATTGGTAGGTCGCAACAAGCGCGATAGCATCGCTGAAGCGGCTGCAAACGTCGGTAATACGCTGCTCAAGGGTCGGAAATTTCGCCGATGGACGAATGTCCCACCACAATTTTGTGGCGTCCTCAATACATCCTGCATCGATCAGTTGTGATAACAGATCCTTGTAGGTGCCATACGAAGACAGCCGGTCGGGGAGCCCAGTACGTGGCAGGGAGTCGAACACGGTAAGTCGATAAGAGGCCAGCACTGTGTCATCACCCTCCCAGAACGGTGACGAGCAGGACAGAGCCAACAGATGGGGCAAGAAATAGGTGGCCTGATTCATCAAATCGACCCTTAGATTCTGATCTTCGATCTCAACGTGAACATGCATGCCACAAATCAACAATCGGCGAGCAGTCTGTCCAAGGTCGGCTCTCAACGCGTCGTACCGTTCCTTTCTCGTGTGAGTCTGACTTCGCCACCTCGAGAATGGATGGGTAGATGAAGCAATGATGGCGTATCCAAACTGTTGGCCTACCCGAGAAACTGTTTCCCTCAGTTCCTGCAATTCCAGGGCAGCTGCCGGAACAGTGTGTTGTGGACTGGTGCCAACCTCGAGCTGGCACTGGAGGTATTCATTGGTTACCCGGGTCCCCAGCTCACGTTGGCACAGCTGCATGAATTCCGGCGCGGGCTGACGTACCAGGTCTGCCGATTGCGCGTTGACAATCAGGTATTCCTCTTCAATTCCCAGCCTAAACGATGGAGTCGTGATCAATAGCTTGCTCCTATGCTAATGCGGCATGATCATGACACATGTTGCGACATGATCGATTCAAAAAGCATCTCCTTGACACGCGCCACCCGTGTCCGTGGGATGTGTTTCTCCCACCGTCACAAAATCCAACCGGCCATCTTGCATAGAGAAGCATTGTGATAACTCTCATGGGTGGGTGGTTTGGCCTCGGTCAGCCCTGTTGATGCCTCGAAATAATACGTTTCTCTTGTCACGCCGCCGCTCCAGAGAGCAACTTCGAGGATAGCCATTGCCGAAAAATCTGACGTACCTGTGGAAACCGGAATCGTGGAGGGAGCGCTCCCGAGTTCTGAACATTTGAACCAACATCTCGTCCTTTGCAATGTCTTTTCTCTATGGCCCGAGCCGCAGGCTGAGTATAGCAACAACATGGAGGCTCTTGCAAAACTCGTATGATCAGGGGTTTTTGTGCCTGGTTTCCGCCGCTTTGTGGAAGTCAGGGCCCGGCCATGGGATCGCCGCTCCTGCCATCTGTATGGAGAACCAACCGCATACGGAGGAAAGGAAGCGATCCCACGCCATTGAGCGAACCACTTACAGCCTGCTGGAACCGATTTCAGGACCGGTTGTGCCCCTCGCCGGCCGACACGCCAGGCCCGCTGAACCAAGACCATAAGCGGCTGATAGCGGTGCTTGATCTTGCCCCGCCTGAGTCTCTTGTCCGTGGCAACGCCCTGCTCAGCCCTGGCCGCCCACAACACAGCCGGACCGCACTGGCCCGGTCCTTCATTGCCAAGGCGGTGTATAACCTTCCCACCACCCGTTCACGCATTGATCGTGTCGAGGGTGATCCCGTGCTGCGCCGGCTGTGTGGCCGGGAGACTGTCTGGACCATACCGGGCGAGTCGACCTGTTCCGGCGCCTTTGCCGAGCCAGGGGTTCCCTCTCGCCTTCATGGGGCCTGATAGAGACCGCCTGGATACCTGTGTCGGCCACATCTGGCGCGATGCCACGGCCATCAAGGGACGGCTACAGGCTGCATGTCGATGCGGCAGACGGCGCGGTCCCGGTCAGCTGCATGACTGCCAGGTGGCCATCCCACTGGCGGCGATGAGCGGCCAGCGGGTGACTTGTCCCTGTGAGCTGATGGACGCCGCCTATGACAGCAAGGACATTGCCGGGCACAGCCGGGCATCGGGTCATGTGCCGATCATTGCCGTCTAACAACAACAAGGCGTTAAAAGCGCATCGCAAGAACGAGGCCCTTGCACGCCGCTGTAGCGGCTTTGTCGACCCGGAGGAGACGCGCTACAAGGTGCGCTCGACAGTGAAACGTGCCTATGCCGCCCTGAAGGATAATCTTGGCGGTCGCCATATCAGGGTCCGCGGCCATGCCAGGGTGTATTGCCACCTGATGTTCGGGGTCCTGGCCATGACCGCCGAGCAACTGCTGCGCCTGGCGGCTCCCGACTGACCCGCCAAGGCCACTTGACCGGACAGCGATCGTCGGTCTGACTGCCACCGTCCGCTATTTGTGCGGACGGTGCGATCACGCACGTCTTCCTGACAGGGCTATTGGTGGGGCAAAGCGCGAATCCACGCGCAACATGTGAACATCACCGGTAGACGACCGGCGGTTGCCGAATGTGATGCAATTGCCGTCACCATGATGGCGCGACGGATTCGAATGTGGGCTTCTGAAATATTCTTGCAAGAGGCTCCATAAGGAAAACCCTTGAGGGAAGCCGACAACGCGTATTGGTCGTGTCTTTCTTGGTCGCTTAATGAGGAGAAAGGATAGAGCGCAGAACAGTATACTGAGCAAGAAGGTTAGTGTTGGTGGCAGTGTAGAGTGCGTGCCTTGGGTTGCAATTGCAAACGTCTCCGGGTGTAGAATCGTCCCTTGGGCAGCACGGTGACCCAAAGCCGTAGTTGAGCAGCATGCAATGTCGGATGTGCCAACTCAATCACACTTGGAACGACAAGTCGGAGATGCCTTTGGCTGAGTTGGAGGAGGCAAGAGTGAATTCTGCATATGCAATCAGCATGTTGGCCATACGCGGCTTTGAAGGCGGTTACCGGGCGATCCCGTGCAGAAAGGATTCATTCCATTGTGTCAAGCAAGGGCCGACAGTTGCAAACGTTGAATTGCAGGGGCATGCCTGAAGGTGGCGAGCAAGACCGCAAGCGGCTTCTGGAGTTGAAGCACTTGCTGCCCCTTCATCCTAAATCGTGTGTCGACAGAATGGAAGATAAGGGTCATGATGGCGGCCATGAGCCAGCCGCCAGACACCTATGAACTCGCTAGGCAGCTCGCTGTACTAAGGGAACACATGAACACGATGGATGAGCGCTACGACAAAGGCTGGGGTCTTGCAGCTGGAAGGTCTGGCCAAGCGTTACGAAGAGGACTTGCCCCTGTTGCGCGAAGACCTGGCTAGGCGCGACAAGGATCAGGACAGGGCCTATTCACAATTGCGCGAGGATATCGCTAGGCGAGATGTCGAATTGGCAAAGCGCGATATGGCAAATAGCCAGTGAGTGGCCGGCATTGGCATCGCGGTTATCACTTCGGTAATCGGTGGTTTCGTCATCCTGGACTTGTTGACCACCTGATTTCCGTAGTTTCCAGCGCTTGGGACTCAAGGTCTGTCAACGATGTATAGCTAACTCGGCCCTGAAAGCGTGTCGATAGGAAGGCTAGGCGAATCGGTCTCCGACAGCCCTTCGTTATCATTGCAAAGTGGTTCAAGACTGCCTGCCCGAAGAGCGGGCACACGCGTTCGGGGCGGACCAACGTCGGTCGCAAGCGCCGCTGTCGTCATCTACATGGATGCCCTTTTCGGCTGTTCGGTAACCGGGGTCGGCAGGAGCTGGAAGGACCACCCATCAGATTCTTGCTCTCGCGCAATCATCTGGTTCTTGACACACCAGAGGCGCTCGTCATCCCGAATTGGAGTGGAGACCTGTCTCGCGCCGACAAAAGCCAGCTTCTACTGTGCCAACCAAATGTTGAATGTTGGGATAACAGTTGCATCCGGGCGTCCCTGTGGAGGGGTCCCTTTAGTCGTTTGGCAGTCCCTAGGGGAATCGAACCCCTCTCTCCAGGTTGAAAACCTGGTGTCCTAACCGATAGACGAAGGGACCACCTGGAACGTGACGGCCAACTAGTTGACCAGTGCACAGATTTCAAGCCTTGACTCGAACTTGGGGAAGGAATTTGGCATTGTGCGGCATTGCCTGCGCCGGCATTCTCGTCGGCCGACTGGGCAAGGCAAGCTTGGGATTATTCCGACTGCAATGCCGACGTGTGTTACCCGTCCGGAAGTGCCGATACACCCCCAAGGACGGTTTCGCTTGCCGAGCGGCCAGAACGCATGGTGCGCGCTATCTCGCCGATGCCACATCCTCGATTCGGAAGGTCGGGACGTTCTTTCCTCTTTGGCAATAGAGTGTCGGAGTGCCTGCAACATGGACGTGGTGCCGTCGGCACGATAGCAAGAACTTGCCAACCGGGCTATTTGTTGCATCAGCCATGAACGCTCGGGTATCTCGTCGGCGTTCATCCGTCAACGTCAGCGCCAGATGACGATTGCTTAGCAGTTTTCGCCCCTTGATACGAACCCAGGGCATGGCAAATCTTGGTCTCGGCGACTTCATTCCAAATGGTCCGGCGCGTTCAATGGCCTCGACAAGGTCTACGGAAAGGGCTTGTGAGTGTAGCAAGCCGTCGAGTGACAGGGCATGCCGATCGCGAAGATGAGCACCTTGACGGCGCAGCAGGAGTTCCACCCTCTTCATGACACGCGTAACATTTTGCACAGGCATCTCGATGTCGACGGTAATGCGACGGGCCTTGCAAGTAGATACGAGCCCCTCAAGTGCGCAGTGCTCGATTACTGTTCCCATGTCGATACCGGAAACCGATTTGCCGACACCGCGGGCAAGGTCTTCCTCAAGTCCGACGACGATTGCCGGGCGATTGGTTCGCATGCAAAGAACAGTGGCTGCATGAGGCAATGCGTGGTACGGCCAATTGCCCCCCGCTGCCCATACCAGTGCCTGGTCAAGACTCCTCTTTGCAGCTAGCGCGAAAGCGACCTCTGCCACCTCTTCAACCCCGGGTTGTAAGTCTTTCCATGTATCTGTCAGCTCGGAAGCGAGCATTCGTGACTGTCCCTCCGCCCGGGAAAGCAGGAGTTGAGCGCCAAGGTCGATCCGGTCTTGGCAAATCCCAGCAAGCAATACGGGAGAGAATGTTGACCTGAGGTGATCGGCTCGGCATGCCTGGCCGAGAGCAACTTGATCCGACAGCGCTCGCAAGCCGACCTGGTGCCGGCGATGCAGTTCCAGCAGACCTTGCCGTACAAAGGCCCGGTTCAGTTCGATCATCGGATTCTCGGAAGCTACCGTAGCCAGCGCAACCAGACCCAGCAGCCCGAGGGCCCTCGGCGACGTCATGCCATGAACCCGCAAGTGGGACCGTGCTGCCGCCACCAGCAAGTAGGCAATGCCCGTTGTACAAAAGTGGGCATGACCGGGTGCTTCATCGAAGCGACCCGGGTTCACATAGGCGTAGACTCCTCCGGGAAGATGTAAACAAACGCAACTGTCAAGAACCAGCACATCTGATCTGGAAGCCCACTGACCATCAATTGCCGATGTGGAACCGCAGTCGAGACAGACGACCAATTCGCTACCGTCGACCTCCTTCAATCCGGCCCGCAACAAGTCATGCGCCCTTGCAGGTTCAGGCGGAAGCATCTTCCAGCTGACGGGACAGCCAGCCTCTTCAAGCCATAAATAAAGGACGGCCATGGCGCACATTCCGTCCAGCGTGCCTCCACAAATCAGGACAATGCGTTCTTTGCCGCTAACTGCCCTTGCCACCCTTAGCGATGCCTCGGGAAACTCCCTGATCGACATTGGATTGCCAATCTGGTCCCGTATCCTGGGCTCAAGGTATTTGCTGACCTCGTGGGGTTTGATGCCTCTTCTGGCAAGCATGCGCGCGACTTCCACAGGAACCTCGCAGCGCTGTTGCAACATGAGTGCAAGGCTGTCCTGTTCCACCGACAGCCCTTCCCAGCGCCGCCCCGAAATAGATGACTCTACGCCGAGAAATGCAGTGGAATCGGGCAACGAAGAAATCATTGTCACAACCACAGGGAACAATCAATCTAGGTTGGCCGAACTCGCTGGCGGTAGACAACCCTGCGCTGTGACCCGGTTCGTGACCGCAGTAGTACGGTATCAGTTTCCAGGTATCCGCTACCCCGCCGAATGCCGCGCAAGATTGACCCGTCAGTAACGCCGGTGGCAGCCAGAATGACATCGGCCCGTACCATGTCCTGACGCGAATAGATACGGTCGAATTCGGTGATTCCAGCCCGCTTGGCCCGTTGCCGTTCGGCATTGTCTCGAAAAATCAATTTTCCCTGCATCTGTCCGCCCATACAGGTCAGCGCTGCGGCGGCCAGCACGCCCTCGGGAGCTCCCCCGATTCCCATATAGGCATCGATTCCCGTACGCTCGGGGGCGGTGCAATGCATGACCCCGGCCACATCGCCATCCGTGATTAGCCGGATTGCCGCACCGGTATGGCGGATGGCAGCAATCAGATCCTGATGCCGAGAACGATCCAGGACACAAATGGTCAGGTCGCCTGGCGAACATCCCTTGGCGCGTGCAAGCACCCGAATGCGCTCATCGGGGTCCATGTCCAGCGTTATCAGCCCCTTGGGGTAGCCAGGCCCGATTGCCAGCTTGTCCATGTACACGTCCGGCGCGTGCAAGATTGTTCCGCGTGGCCCCATGGCAATGATGGTCAGCGCGTTGGGCATGTCCCTGGCAGCAAGTGCAGTGCCCTCAAGTGGGTCCAACGCGATATCCACCTCCGGTCCGTAACCAGTCCCCACCTTCTCGCCAATGAACAGCATCGGAGCCTGGTCACGTTCTCCTTCACCGATGACAACCACACCGCGTATATCCAGCAGGTCAAGCTGACGACGCATGGCATCGACAGCGGCCTGGTCCGCGGCGTGCTCATCTCCGCGACCCACGAAATGGGCAGAAGCAAGGGCCGCCGCTTCTGAAACCCTGGCCAAGCCCAATGAAAGCATACGGTCGGAAAACTTGCGTCTGGAACTCAAAATCGGCCTCCGGTTGGGTTTGCTATTCCCGAACATTCAGGTTCGGCATTCGACAGCACCAGGTCAGATCTCTTCAATTCTGATAAAGACCGGTTCGTCGAGACATACAGACGACTTTCGAATCTCGTCGAGAGCGCCGTCGAGTCGCGTTCTGGTCGTCTCATGGGTGACAATAATGACCGGCGCAGCCTCGCCTTCATGGCTATACTGGCGAATGCGGTCAATAGATACCTCAGCGCTGGCAAGAGCCAGAGCAATTTCCGCAAACGCACCCGGACGGTCGACCAGGGACAGCCGCAGATAGTAGGGCACGGGCACCGCCGAGCGAACCGGCCGAGCAGAAACAAGTGAACTGGCCGGCTGTCCAAACGTCGATACGACATGGCCCCGGGCAATATCGACAATGTCGCCCATGACCGCCGAGCTGGTCGGCCCTTCGCCTGCACCCGAACCCTGCAAGGAAACCTGGCCTACCGAATCACCCTCCAGTACAATGATATTCATTGCGCCTTCGATCATGCCGATGGGCGAATTGCACGGAACCAGGCAGGGTTGCGTGCGTTGCTCAAGTCCATCTTCTGATTGTCTGGTCACACACAACAGCTTGACACGGTATCCCATATCGCGAGTCTGCTCAATATCGCGCAGCGAAATCCGCTCAATGCCCTGTATGTCTACGCCCGCGAAGTCGACTTGCGTGCCATAGGCAATGCTTGCAAGCAGCGCCAGCTTGTGACTGGCGTCGATGCCGCCGACATCCAGGGTCGGATCAGCTTCGAGATAACCTAATCCCTGAGCCTCCGAAAACACCTTGCTGTAACTGGCATCTTCTCTCTCCATCTGCGTGAGTATGTAGTTGCAGGTGCCGTTCAGCACACCGACAACCCGCGTAATCCGGTTGCCCGCCAAACTCTCGCCAAGTGCTTTGACAACAGGAATTCCCCCGGCAACCGCGGCCTCAAACCGCAGCCCGACGCACTTCGATTCTGCAGCTTCTGCCAGCATTTGTCCGTGTACGGCAAGCAATGCCTTATTGGCAGTTACGACATGCTTGCCATGGCTGATGGCCGCGGCAACCGAGGCTAGAGCAACACCGCCCTCTCCACCGATTAACTCGACATAAATGTCAATATCCGGCCGTGTTGCTAACTCCACCGGATCATCAACCCAACTGTATCTTTCGAGTTCCAGACCTCGATCCTTGTTTCGAGAGCGAGCGCTCACGGCAACAAGCTCAATTCGCTTTCCGGCGCGTGCCTGCAAGAGGTTCTGGTTCTTCTGGAGTATGCGGACGACGCCGCGGCCAACCGTACCCAGACCGGCAAGTCCTATTCTCAGTGTGCCTTGCAAGTCTTTATTCCCCGGCATCAGCTATCGGAATCGCTGACTTCGGAAACCAGCGTCAACCTGTTGCCCCCAGGCGCGTCAACGCGTGCTCGCTCATCCTCGACAGCGTCAATTTCCGAGAGCAAATCTGGTGTGGTGACGAAGGACATCTGGTTTGCCAAGTCAGTACTCCCCACGGGTTCACGCTCGATTGCCTTGATCTGCTCCGGAACCCAGAAGCAACCGGCAAGTACTGCTTGCATGCAAAAGATGGTGGCAAGTGCCGACATGCGCCTTTTGTGTGCTCCGGTGTCAACCCGAGTGCCTTTAATTTCACTTGCCGCAGGTAGCTCGATTCGTTCCATTAGACTTATGTCTCAATTCATGACCAGACAGTTGCCGGATACGACGACAGCCTTCCATTAGCCTGGGGTCCCTCGAATTCAGGTGTCCCGGTGCGACCTTGGTGCTGAAGCCTGTCCAACGATAGTTTACCTCCTGGGTATCATCAAGCACTCACGGGCTGCCGGCTTCCAGACTGCTTCTACGCTTCCGGTTCGTGCCCAACCCGGAACAATGCGACACTTGTCTGTTCAGGCAGAAATCCTGGTTTTCCAGTGAACAGGCTTTTCAGTGTATGCTCTCGGAGCCGCCATAAACCGGAAACTGCCTGCACAATTTCGCGACCTTGTGAGTAACGGAATTTTCGACCTCCGGATCGCCGTCGGGACCACAACGGCGAACACCCTGCAAGACCTCAAGGATGCACTGTCCGATAAGCTCGAATTCACTGCGGCCCATGCCGCGCGAGGTGCAGGCAGGCGAACCCAGCCGGATTCCTGAAGTAACTGTCGGCTTTTCGGTGTCGAACGGAATTCCATTCTTGTTGCAGGTGATGTTGCAGCGCCCAAGAGCCAGTTCGGCATGGTTGCCCTTGATGTCAAATTGGCGCAGGTCAACTAGCAGGAGATGTGTATCCGTTCCGCCCGTAACCAAATCGAGACCGCCATTTGCGAGAGTTTCGGCCAAGGTCTTGGCGTTGTCGACCACGCATCGGGCATAGGTCTTGAATTCGGGTCGCAGCGCTTCATTGAAGGCAACTGCCTTGGCCGCAATGGCGTGCATTAGCGGTCCCCCCTGTATGCCAGGAAAAATTGCGGAGTTGATCCTTTTGGCTATCGCTTCGTCATTGGTGAGGATGATTCCGCCTCTGGGCCCCCGCAGGGTCTTGTGGGTGGTCGATGTAACGACATCGGCATAGGGGAGGGGAGAGGGGTGTACGCCCCCGGCAACGAGGCCGGCAAAGTGGGCCATGTCAACGAGCAGGCAGGCGCCGGCTTCGTCTGCGATAGAACGAAAAGCACCGAAGTCAATCTCTCTGGGAATGGCCGAACCACCGGCAATTATCAGCTTGGGATTTTCTCTGAGAGCAACTTCCCGCACCTGATCGTAGTCGATCATCATGTCCTGGCGCCGGACACCATAATGAACAGCACGAAACCATTTGCCTGATTGATTCGGTGGTGCCCCATGAGTGAGATGACCTCCCGAGGCCAAATTCATTCCGAGCAGGGTGTCACCTGGTTTCAGCAGGGCTGCAAACACGCCCTGATTGGCCTGGCTTCCCGAATGCGGCTGCACGTTGGCATAGGAGCAATCATACAACTTGCATAGCCTCTCGATTGCAAGGCTCTCGGCCACGTCGACATGTTCGCAACCACCATAGTAGCGGCGCCCTGGATAACCTTCGGCATACTTGTTGGTCAAGACGGACCCCTGTGCTTCGAGAACTGCCCTGGAGACGATGTTTTCCGAAGCGATGAGTTCGATTTCATCCATTTGCCGAAAGAGCTCGGACCGTACGGCCTTCCAGATATCCGGGTCGGAGGAGCTGAGGTCGGCATATGCGAATCCGCTGGATTGGCGTTGTATGTTCATGCTGTTCATCCTTGGTCACCTGGTCATCGGCGGTAATGGCGAATTGTTGCCAGTATAGAGAAATACCTGGAAAATGTGTATCAGGTCTGGTTCGTATCAGGTAACGTCCGGGGTAACAGAGTGTCCATCCGTCGGTCGGATGAATCTTTGGTCGGACAAGTCACGTTTCTACTGAAAGTACCGAATTGTGTCGGGATGCTTATGTGTTTCAGTGACTTGACTGTTTCTCGAAACACCACTCCTGTGTCTTGGACCGGGGTGCATCAAGCAAAAGATAGTTGATATTCTGCTCCCGAAGGATGTAGGCACACCGGGTCCATTTGCAAGCAGCAGGCTGGTCCGGACTGGGAGCAATTACTTTGGATTTTGGGTAGGCTTTCCATGGGCAGTTACAGGCGGATGTGTTTCTTGTCGGCCGAGACGTCGACCGCCACGCAGGCGCGACTAGCTCTTGCCAATCAGTATGGCAGTGCTGAGCCCGACCAATGCGACGTAATCGTGGCACTCGGCGGTGACGGGTTCATGTTGCACACCCTGCACGATACCCGCCACCTTAGCTGCCCGGTCTACGGCATGAATCGCGGCTCGATAGGATTTCTCATGAATGCCTACTCGGCGGTGGACTTGCAACAGCGACTGAACAGGGCCGAGGAGGAGATCATCAATCCACTGGGCATGGACGCGCTTGACGTAGACGGACAGCGCCACCATGCACTCGCAATCAACGAGGTATCACTGTTTCGGGCCGGCCCCCAGGCGATCAGGCTGCGAATTCTCGTCGATGGTCGAACCCGCCTGGACGAACTGGTATGTGACGGGGCGCTGGTCTGCACGCCGGCCGGATCGACAGCCTACAACTACTCGGCCCACGGCCCAATCCTGCCGATTGGATCGGATGTGCTGGCGCTGACGGCCATGGCAGCAATTCGACCTCGTCGCTGGAGAGGTGCCGTACTGCCCAGTTCGGCAACGGTTAGGTTCATGGTCCTGGAGCACGGCAAGCGGCCTTGCAGGGCAGACGCCGATGGTCGCTCGAGCATCGAGGTGAGCGAAGTAGAAGTTGCCATCGAGCCGACCATACAGCACAGGATACTTTTTGATCCGGGCCACGGTCTTCAGGAACGACTGTTGCGAGAGCAGTTCGTGTAACCCGTCATCGGCTCATGCCGGTCGCGCCATGCACGGCAGTTATTCAGGTGCATCGTCGAGAACAACTTGTAGTAAGGGCAGTATCGTCAGTCTTCGGCAAGGAATTGAATCGTGTCGTTACCGCTAAGAACACAGGCCGCCTGGTGGGGAACTGGATTCGTCGTATTTCTGGTTCTGTTGTGGGTGCTGCAGGATGCGTTGCTGCCGTTCTTCATTTCAGCCGCCATTGCCTACTTTCTGGACCCGGTGGCGGATCGACTTGAGCGCCTGGGCTGCTCCCGATTTCTTGCGGTTGCCATACTGTTTGTTCTTTTTCTGCTCATTGTCTTGCCGACGGTTTCGTTTATCGCCATTTCACTGGCCTCTCAGATTGCTGACCTAATAGAGATCATTCCTGGTGCCCTGGCTGCGCTGCACGAGTGTTCACAAAATGACCTTTCGACAATTGCCTCACTGTTGAGTTGCTTTACCGAGACACGGGGTGCCCAGTCTGCAGTCTCCGAGGGACGTGCAGGTTTCGGCTCGTCACTGGGCGACTTCATTGCAAACTTCGATTTGGAACATTTGTGGTCGTTAGTGAGCAATATCCTTGTCGAGGGCCGGCCCATTCTGACCGACGCAGTCAAGGTAACACTTTCGGCATTGTCTTCGTCAATTTCTCTGCTGATCATTGTTCCGGTTGTCATGATTTACCTGTTGGCCGACTGGGACAAGATTATCGCCACCATTGGTCAGTGGTTGCCTCGCGATCATGCCGACGAAATCGCCGGCATCTTTGCTGAAATCGACGAGAGGCTGGCCGGGTTCGTGCGCGGGCAATTGGTGGTATGCGGTCTGATGGCCATTTTCTATGCAGTGAGTCTCATGTTGGTCGGTCTCCAGTTCGGACTGGCCATCGGATTTATCGCCGGGTTCGTATCCTTTATTCCGGTATTTGGTGCAGTGCTTGGCGCAATCCTGGCGATCGGCCTGGCCATTTTCCAGTATTGGCAGGATCCGATTTGGATCGGGGCTGTTACGGCAGTTTTTTTCGCCGGGCAGATCCTGGAAGGCAATATCCTGACACCGAGGCTGGTCGGCGCATCAATCAAGCTGCATCCGGTCTGGCTTCTGTTCGCCTTGTCTGCCTTTTATGCTCTTTTCGGATTTGCAGGAGCATTGATAGCCGTCCCCGCAGCTGCTACCATCGGCGTTCTGTTTCGCTTCATGGTTGGCCGCTACCTTGGGAGCCGCCTCTATTTGGGATCCACTGCGGTGCAGGAACATGATGCCAGGGACTGAACAGGATTGCTTGCCCCTGGTACGGGGGCCGTCCTATTGTGCAACTGACTTTATCGTTTGCAGTGCGAACCGGCAGGCATGGGACAGCATTCACGGCGACGTTGCCTGGCCTCAGGGAAGGCTGTTGCTGATCGGGCCGGCAGGCTCCGGAAAATCGCATCTGGCTAGCATTTGGGCACGGCGACGACAGGCCCGGGTTGTCGACTACAAGGCGCTAGGCGCACTCTCTACGTGGCAGTTCGGGACTTGGCGCCGGGTCGCGGTAGAGAACGCCTTTGGTCTCGGCGATGTGCAGTGTGAAACCGCGTTGTTCAGGTTGTGCGAAATGGCTGCGTCACAGGATGGCCTCTTGTTGATGACCTCCAGGCCCTTTGCTGATGGGGAAATCTCGCTGGCAGATTTGAGGAGTCGTATCGGTAGTACACGGTTGGTGCAATTGCATCCTCCCGACCGAGAGCTTTTGGCAGCACTTTTGGTCAAGCTGTTTGCAGACCGTCAGCTATCGGTTGCGAAGGAAATCGTCCGTTACATTGTCGATCGCATGGAATGTTCCTACGGTGACGCGGACGACCTTGTGAATTGCCTGGACCGGATGTCGCTGGCGCGTGGCAAGCGCATCACGCTGGCAATGGCGAGAGAAGTCTTGACGGTACAGAGGTAAGAATTGATGTCTGGAGCTAGGAGCACATGAACAGCGATAAAGGCCTGAACCCCGACTTTCTGAACAGCAATCAATTTCAGTCGGTTGCTGTTCCCGAGAAGGAGTACGCTGGTCCCCGCCGATTCTTCAATCGCGAACTGTCATGGCTGGCATTTAACTGGAGGGTTCTGGAGGAGGCTCAGAATCGCAATGTTCCGCTTCTCGAGCGGGTCAGGTTTCTATCGATTTCGGCAACCAATTTCGACGAATTCTACTCCGTAAGAGTGGCTGGTCTTCTTGAACTAGCCCGTGCCGGCGATTATCCGCCTGCCGCAGACGGTTTGCTGCCGTCAGAACAACTCGAAGCCATCGACAGAGATGCACGCCATTTGCTGGCAGCCCAACTCGACGTGTGGACCGAGTTGCGCAAGGAAATGGAAGCCGAGGGCATTCTCATCCAGGAACGCAAGAACTTGACCGGCGAGGACCACAATTACCTTGATCGCGTCTTTATCGAGAACATTTTTCCGGTACTGACGCCGCTGGCCATTGATCCGGCACACCCATTTCCCTTCATTCCAAATGCCGGGTTCACGATCGCCATGCGGCTGGTGCGTAAACGGGATCGGCGCGCCCTGCGGGCGTTACTTCCCATCCCTGTCCAGATCGACCGTTTCGTCAGGCTGTATGACAGCGACAAGGGAGTAACGCGGTTCATACCGCTTGAAGACCTGCTACTGGAAAAGATCTCGTTCATTTTCCACGGATACTCGGTGATCGAAAGCTGTGTCTTCCGGGTGTTGCGGGACAGCGATCTCGAGCTAGAGGAAGAAGCCGAAGATCTGGTTCGAGAATTCGAGACCGCGCTCAAGCGCCGTCGCCGGGGCGATGTCATTTTCGTGTCCATGTCAGGCGCCGCCCAGGGTGATCTCGGCAATCTGGTGCTGACTGAGCTGGATTGCGCCAGGGAACGGGTGTTTGAGCTGCCGGGTTTAATCGGAATGGCTGATCTCCAGGAACTGGTGCTGAAAGAAAAACACAACCTGCTTTGGCCAAAATTTGCCCCACGGGTCCCGGAACGGGTTGAAGATCATAACAACGACATTCTGGCCGCGGTAAAAAGCAAGGATATGCTCTTGCATCATCCATACGAAACTTTTGACATGGTGGTGAGATTCTTGCGCCAGGCAGCCAACGATCCCCAGGTAGTTGCCATCAAGCAGACCCTCTACAGAACCTCGAATGAAAGCCCGATCGTCGATGCGTTGTGCGAAGCGGCAGAAAACGGCAAGTCAGTTACTGCACTGGTTGAGCTCAAGGCCCGTTTTGACGAAGCTGCAAACATTCGGCAGTCCAGACAACTCGAACGCGCCGGCGCCCATGTCGTCTATGGTTTCATAAATCTCAAGACGCACGCCAAGGTCTCGTCGGTCATTCGCCGGGAGGGCAAGCAGCTTGTTGCCTATACCCACTTTGGGACTGGCAACTACCACCCGATTACGGCGCGCATCTATACCGATCTGAGCCTGTTTACCTGCGATCCGGCTCTCGGTCGCGATGGTACAAAACTCATCAACTACGTTTCCGGATATGCAACTCCAAAGTCGCTTGAGCACTTGTCGGTTGCACCAATCAACATTCGTTCAACGTTGCTGAAGTGCATTCGCAGGGAAGCCGACAATGCGAAAGCAGGAAAGTCGGCGGAGATCTGGGCGAAGCTCAACGCTCTGATTGATCCACAGCTCATTGATGCCTTGTACGATGCCAGCCAGGCCGGCGTAAGTGTCAGTCTGGTCATACGCGGTATTTGCGGATTGCGTCCCGGAATCCAGGGATTCTCTGACAATATTCGCGTAAAGTCGGTAATCGGCAGGTTTCTGGAGCATTCGCGCATCGTGTGCTTTGGCAATCGCAAGAAACTTCCTTCCAAGCAGGCAAGAGTGTTCATATCTTCGGCAGACTGGATGGAACGCAACCTTGATCGTCGCGTTGAATCGCTGGTCGAAATCAACAACATCACGGTACGAGACCAGATCCTGAGTCAGATCATGGCAGCAAATCTTTTCGACCACGAGCAAAGTTGGGTATTGACACCGCACGGCAAGTATGTTCGTCACGTGCCTGATCGACGGGACGAACCATTTAATTGTCACCGTTTCTTCATGGAGAATCCGTCTCTTTCGGGACGTGGTTCAGCTGGCTTGAAAGGCGAGATCAGGCTTGTTCACTCGCATTCCTGAATACGGACGGATCGGTTGCGAATAATGTGTACGTACTCATGAATTCCTTTGGTGCCGACAATCGGATGTCTGGCAAGCTTCCCATATACGGCAGTTCGGAATCGAGCGAATTCCGACGCGCAGCGGTAATCGATGTCGGCTCCAATTCCGTGCGCCTGGTGGTTTTCGACGGCGCCGCCCGCTCACCGGCCTATTTCTACAATGAAAAGGTTATGTGCGGGCTTGGCTCGGACCTTGCAAGAACGGGGAAACTCGACAGGGAGGGGAAAGAGCGAGCCCTCGAAACTATCAAGCGCTTCATGCTGGTCGCTCGCGAGATGGAGGTATCAGGTCTACTTGGTGTAGCCACGGCTGCCGTTCGTGATGCAAGCGACGGTGAGTCCTTCTGCCACCTTCTCAATAGGGAAGCTGGTCTCGACCTTCTTGTCGCCACGGGGGAACAGGAAGCCATCCTGGCAGGCCAGGGCGTGCTCCTTGGCTGGCCACAGGCAGATGGCATCGTTTCCGATCTTGGCGGCGCATCAATGGAACTCGCCCGCATCAAGAACCGTTCAGTCACAAACTGCATGACGTCGCAAATCGGCGCTTTGTTGATTGGCAAGCGGTTCAACTCCAGCGACGAAATGCGGTGCTATGTCGACACCGAGGTGCGGGAGATGCACGCCAGGTTACCTTTGCAAGACAAGGAGATTTTCCTTGTTGGCGGGTCCTGGCGAGCCATTGCCCGATTGGACATGGAACGCCGCAGTTATCCGCTGCGAGTGCTGAACGATTATGAGTTGTCCAGCCAATCCGCATTGCAGACCGTGGCGTGGTTGCTCCACGACGATTGTCAGCAGGCCGCAGCACGAATCGGTGTTTCCAGGGAACGCTTTCGACTACTGCCAAATGCCGGCATCGTGCTTCAAGCGCTCATCGACTCATTCCAGCCCCGTAAATTCGTGGTGTCGGCGCATGGTATACGAGAGGGAATCATTTTCGAGCAGATGCCGCAGCACTTGCAACTGTGTGACCCGCTGATCGAGGCCTGCAAGCATGCCGAGAGGGCAACAGCACGTCTGCCCGGTTATGGCGATTACCTGTACGACTTCATTCTCCCGCTTTTCAGGTCACAGTCGAGCGAGAGCCTCCGCCTTATACATGCGGCCTGCCTGTTGCACGATGTCAGTTGGCGGGCACACCCCGATTACCGGGCAATCGCCTGCTTTGAAAACGCTACTCGGGCCAATCTCTGTGGACTTGACCACGCCGGACGAGTGTTTCTGGCTGTAGCCCTGTACCATCGCTACAAGAGCCCGGGTGACAGCCGCCGCGTGCAGGACTTGCAGAGCATTCTTAGCAGTGAGAAGATTCAGCTGGCTTTCCAGGTTGGCAAAGCCATGCGGTTCGGTGCCATGCTGACTGTTGTCTCGCCAGAAGGACTCGGACGCCTCAAGTTCAAGCCCAGAAAACTGGTATTGTCTTTGCAGATTCCACGCGGTTTCAAGACAATCTGGGGAGGAATAGCAGAGGAACGCTTCGATGCTGTGGCCAATGCCATGAATTGCAAGGGTGAGCTACAACTGATTTGAAGGGACCTGTTGTCCACGGGAGAGTTGGTGGGGCAGTCATGCCGGCGACGTGCTAGCGAGCTTTGCCAAACGCGCTGTTTTGTGCCAATCAATTTCCGCAATCCGGAGGCGAGAGATGCGAGGTGGTCTCGACGCAATGTCTATGGACGACAAGCAGATACGATATCCGGGTATCCCAGGCGCACGCCGGCTTGGCGCGTCAGGATAGCACTTCTTGCATATTTGCAGATTGGTGTGAGTTTTCACCTCGGACTGTCATTGATGACCCGACGGCGGATCAGTGAAAGCAGGTAATTCTTCATTGACTTGGGGAGATAATTCTCGATGCGAATGACAAGATACTTTATTCCGACCCTGAGGGAGATTCCTTCTGACGCGCAGATCGTCAGTCACAGGTTGATGCTGAGGGCCGGCATGATCAAACAGGCTGCAGCCGGAATCTATTCCTGGATGCCTCTCGGTCTTCGAGTATTGCAAAAGATTGAACGTATTGTGCACGAAGAGCAAATCCGGGCGGGCCACATACCACTCCTTATGCCGACCTTGCAGCCAGCCGGGCTATGGAGGGAATCTGGTCGATACGACGACTATGGCGAGGAAATGCTTCGCATCACGGACCGTCACCAGCGCGACCTTCTTTACGGACCAACAAACGAAGAATTGATAACCGACATTTTCCGGGGACACGTTCGATCCTATCGCGACCTGCCCCTGACCCTGTACCATATCCAGTGGAAATTTCGTGACGAAATCCGTCCGCGGTATGGCATCATGCGCGGGCGCGAATTCCTGATGAAGGACGGCTACAACTTCGATGTTGACAAGGAAGCTGCCATCCATTCTTACAACCGGCACATGGTCAGCTACCTCCGAACCTACCAACGAATGGGCCTGCAGGCGATTCCTATGCGTGCTGATACTGGCCCCATCGGAGGCAAGTACAGCCACGAATTCCTGGTACTGGCCGATACCGGAGAATCCGAGGTCTTTTTCGACAGTGCCATTCTGGATCTGCAGTTCGAAGGCAGAGACATTGATTACGACAGCCGCGGGAATTGCGCAAGACTTGTAGACCACTGGACCAGCCATTACGCTCGAACCGATGAAACACATGATCAGGACGTCTTTGAAGAGACGGTTCCTGAATCTCGACGACGGCGTTCAAAGGGAATTGAGGTCGGGCAGATATTCTACTTCTCAACCAAGTATTCGGAGCCGATGGGTGCCTCGGTCAGTAATGCCAATGGTGAACTTGTTAATGTCCATATGGGTTCGCACGGTATCGGCGTGTCGCGTCTGGTGGGAGCGATTATCGAAGCCAGCCACGACGAGCGCGGCATTGTGTGGCCGTCTTCTGTAGCACCATTCCAGGTCGGCATTGTAAGTGCTGCAACCGGCCACGCCGAGACCGAAGCTGTCTGCAACGCATTGTATCAGGAACTCACCGGACTCGGCATTGAAACGCTTTATGATGATCGAACCGAGAGAGCCGGTGCCAAGTTTGCAACCATGGAACTTATCGGTCTGCCATGGCGCATCACGGTCGGTCCGAGGGGTCTCAAGACCGGTCAGGTCGAACTTGTCCGCCGGAAAAGCGGAGACAGCAAGCAGTACGCCACCGGAGAAATCGTTGCGGCCCTTTGCTACCAGCTTGAAGCACACAATTAGGTCCGTGATCGTCGATTGGGGGCATTTGTACTTTAGCAAGTCAACGCAGTGGTGATGCCCTTTTCATACATGGAGTGGTGGTTGGCCTGGCGCTACCTGCGGGCACGCAAGGCGGAGGGCGGCGTCAGTGTGATGACGATCATTTCACTGCTGGGGGTCACCATTGCCGTCTTCTCGCTGGTTGCCACATTGTCGGTTCGAACAGGTTTCAGGATCGAGTTTGTCTCCACGTTGCTGGGTGCCAACGCCCATACGACTATCTATTCCGGCCTCTATAGCGAAGAATCCGGACGATCAAGCCGGCGAATTGTCGAATACCAGGACTTGGCTGCGAGGCTGGCACAGGTCGACGGTGTTGTTCGTGCTGTACCTCAGCTTCGCGCCAGACTGCTGGCCGCGGCTGAACTTGGGACGACCGGGGTTGAATTGTTCGGAATGACAGAAGAAGACATCCGTGCGCTGCCCCTGATTGGCAATCCCGAATCCAGGGTGGGGAGTGTCGAGGACATTGGCAAGGGAGTGGCGCTGGGCGTCGGTGTGGCAAGGACGCTGGGCGTTACGGTCGGTGACGAGATCCGATTGATTGCTCCCGAGGGGGCCAGGACACCATTCGGCGTCGCTCCGCGTGTCAATTCCTATCCGGTAGCCTACATTTTTGAGGTTGGAAGATATGATATTGATTCTGTGAGGGCCTATCTTCCGTTTGAGACAGCGCAGGTCTTTCTTGACCGGGAAGGAGGCGCTGACGAGGTGCTCGTCTTTGTAGACGATCCGGAACGCATTGATGATTATGAGGCGGCGCTGATTTCTGCAGCCGGAGACAGTTATTTTTCGTGGACGTGGAAGGATTCTTCATCCTCCCTGCTCAATGCGCTCAGGATGGAAGACAACCTGATGATAATCGTGATGTCGATCCTCGTTCTTATCGCAGCCTCGAATATCGTCTCCGGGCTGGTCATGCTGGTCAAGAACAAGGAGAGCAGCATCGGCATCCTGCGATCGGTTGGACTAAGCCGCGGCTCCATCATGCGGGTGTTCTTTCTTTATGGTGCCTGCATCGGAGTTGTCGGAACGCTAGCCGGTATCGCATTGGGCTGCCTGTTTGCCATCTATATCGACCAGGTCTTTGCAGTTGTGAATGCTCTTGCTGGCGGCGATGTCTGGGATCCGAAAATCAGGTTCCTGGCGAAAATTCCGGCAATAATCGAACTCCAGGATATTTTTCTGGCGGCATCGCTGTCCCTGTCTCTTTCCTTTGTTGTGACACTGTTTCCGGCTCGACGAGCCGCCGCCATGGCTCCTGCCGAGGCTATCCGTTATGGGTAACCCGGTTTTGCAGCTAGAAGATGTGTGGAAGTCCTATCGACGCGGCACACCCAACGAAGTTGAGGTGCTTCGCGGTGTCGACATTGAAATTGCGGCAGGTGAAATCATCGGCTTGTTGGCACCATCCGGGGCAGGAAAGACGACTTTGCTGTTCGTGTCCGGACTGATTGAAGAGGCGGACCGGGGTCGCGTAATTCTCAACGGAGAGCTGCTGACTACTGCCTCAGACCGTCGCAGAACTTTGGCCAGAAGGCGTGATATCGGTATCGTTTACCAGCATCATCACCTGTTGCCGGAATTCAGTGCTGTGGAAAACGTGGTCATTCCCCAGCTCGTTGAAGGCAAGTCCAGAACAGCAGCCCACAGGCAAGCAGAAAGGGTCCTGACCAGCGTTGGTCTAGAGAGTCGGCTCGCACATCGACCGGCCGAACTCTCCGGGGGAGAGCAGCAGCGCGTGGCGATTTGTCGCGCCCTAGCGAATCAGCCTTGTATAGTGCTTGCAGATGAGCCCACCGGCAATCTCGATCCAGAGACTGCCGATCAAGTCTTTCGTATGTTGCTTAACCAGGTTCGCGACGCCGGAATGGCAGCCCTGGTTGCAACGCACAACCGCGAACTGGCGACACGGATGGACAGGATTGTGCACCTCTACCGGGGCTCAATCAAGTCGGCGTCCGGTTGATGCGAGAATGTCAGGGACATTTCACCCGGCAAGGGAATATCCGAATTCAGAGGGACAGTTTCATCCCAAGTCAATTCTCTAACACGGCCTGCCGGAGGCGCGTGAGATTTTCCTGGATATCGTCGGCAGCAGCGAGCTACTCCGACCAGGTGCCGGTTGCGCAGTAGTCTTCCCCCCGAGTGTTTGATCATTCAACGGGCCAACCACGTCCCGCGCAATCGATTTGCAGCAACTTTCCGAAGGCCGCTATTCTTCTGGCAACAAAGGCACATTATTGTCAGGCGTTTTGCTTCCCTTCTGAGCCAACTCCCATATCGCCCATTAACCGGAACGCATTGCGCAAACTTCACGCGAAGTCACAGGATTGGAGGTTGCTTGCAAGAAACACTCGCGAATTCCGGCATTTTCAACGGCAAATATTCTTCAGCTGGAGCCAGTCGGCATCACCAAGGACTGTAGCGGCGCGCAGGTCTCCTTCAAAGTTCGCCACCTGCAAGAAACCATCGCCGTCAAACCCGCTTCCAGCAGCGGCATCGGCAAACGGTTTTGCCAGTACACCTGCTTGCTTAAACCGCTGTGCAAGTGACTCCAAAGAAACAGGTACATCTGACGGTTCGATGATCTGGTCTGTGAAGCGATCAAAAACGTCGGCCTCCAGGTCATATCCGATTACCAGGCGCACCGATTCAATCGGCCGCAAGGTATCAGTGAAACGGATTAGAGAGTCATTCTCTCTCTCTTGCTCCATCGCAAGCAGCACGTGTCCAGCGATGACATGCGGGTCTTCGAAACTGAACAACAGTGAGGCGTTGAGGATCAACAAATTTCCAGGAAGCACCAGGCTCGGTGAATCAATGCCTCGGACAACCCGGAATTCGCCGTCGAAGTCATTTGCAATTCGCCGCTTCAGAATCGTAAGGGAAGCATCGCCAGCAATCGAGCTGCAACGTTCAACCCCCTCCCGCCTTAAAAGCGCATCAAATATTCCTTCACCTATTGCATTCTTCTGCGTATTGACAAGGTAATCCGGAACCGAGTTCAGGAACTGTGTCGACAGCAGGTAAAGAACCACAACAAGCACGGCCAATCCGACCGCCAGCTGGCTATAAAGGGGATACCAGTTGCGACGCGACACGTGGTCCGTGTCAGGTTCGTGCTCCAGCCGCTTGCGCAACGACGTGATCAGATACTCGTCTGTAATTTCCACGTATTCCGGCCCATTGGGGTCTGGTGTAAACCTGGCGGTACCCTCGGGAGCCGGGATTTCGATCAGGGCGTAGAGCCACCAGTGCGTAAGCACGGTTCCATCCGGTGCGGCGATGACCAGTCTTTCGGTTTCGCAGCGAATAATGGCCCGATGTTTCGCCAACTCGGTTGGCGAACGCCAGACACCCATGTCCTCGAGGATCTCAAATCCCCGGTCATTGTTCATCGGCTGTCAGGAATTATATTGTGGGCGTTTATGGCGGTCGGCTAGCTCGGGCTCCTTTGTCAAAGCGTCCTTGCCTTGTTGCGTAGCATGAACTTCTGGATCTTTCCGGTGGCAGTCTTGGGGAGTTCGACAAATCGCACGAACTTTGGAACCTTGAAGCCAGCCAAGTGCTGTCGGCAGAAGTCCATCAGCTGTTGCTCCTCTGCATCGGCGCCGTCGACGAGTTCAACAAAGGCACAGGGTACCTCGCCCCATTTTTCGTCGGGTTTGGCGACGACGGCACTCAGCGAGACTGCAGGATGTCGTGTAAGAATCCCTTCGACTTCCACTGAAGATACATTTTCGCCTCCGGAAATAATGATGTCCTTGGCGCGGTCGGCAATCTGGATGTAGCCGTCAGCATGCTGAACGGCAATATCCCCAGAGGCAAAGTAACCGGTCGAGAAGGCTTCCTTTGTCGCTCTCGAATTGCGGTAATACCCCTTCATTACTGAATTGCCGCGGATGTGAATCTCGCCGAGAGAATCGCCGTCTCTGCGGACCGGTGTCCGACCATCCTTTTCGAATACCGCAACATCTTCCATCATCGGAAACAATACGCCCTGACGGGCCTTGATGTTTGCCCGATCGGATGCCGAGAGATCGCCCCAGTTGTCATCATCCCAAATGCACTCGGTTATGTGGCCATAGGTTTCCGTCAGGCCATAAACTTGCGTCACGTTGAAGTTGAGCCGTTCAACTGCCTGCAGAATTGCTGCCGGTGGTGGCGCACCGGCGGTGAACACCTCAACCCTGTGATTGAAGTCTCGCCGCTCCTCAGGAGCTGCATTGGCAATTAGGTTGAGTACGATCGGGGCGCCGCCAAAATGCGTGATGTGCTCGTCGGCAATCGCCTGATAGATCGCTTTGGCGCTGACGTTGCGGCAGCAGACCACTGTCCCACCGAGTACCGGCATCATCCACGAATGATTCCAGCCATTGCAGTGAAACAAAGGCACTACAGCCAACAATCTCGGGTACAATGTCATTCGCCAACTGATGACAGTTCCCATCGTCATCAGGTAGGCACCGCGGTGATGGTAAACCACGCCCTTCGGACGTCCGGTAGTGCCCGAAGTATAATTCAAAGCAATGCTTTCCCACTCGTCTTCGGGAAGCACCCAGTCGAATGTCGGTGACGCCTGCCCGAGCAGCTCTTCATACTCGACATGTCTGCCGGATTTGGGAAATCCAGCATCAGAAACCTCAACTAGTGTCGGCTTGTTGCTGCCCAATTTCTCGGCGGCTTCCTCAACGACCGGAAGGTACTGGGTATCGGCGAGCACAACCTTGGCGGCCGCGTGTTCCAGAATGTAGCTGATTGTCGAAACATCCAGCCGCATGTTGATCGTGTTGAGTACTGCTCCGCAAGCCGGCACACCAAAATGGGCTTCAACCTGTGCCGGAGTGTTGGGAAGAACTGTCGACACAACATCACCCGGCTTGACACCAAGAGAGGCCATCGCTGAAGCCAGACGAGTTACACGATCGTAGTACCGCCGATAGCTGAACCGACGAGCTCGGTAGACCAAGGCCTCGCGCTCTGGAAAGACGGCCTGCGCTCGTCTTAGGTGCGACAGAGGTGACAATGGTACATAATTGACACGGCACCTCTGCAATCCGGTTTCGTCCTCAAGCCATCCCATACAACCTCCGTACTATCGCTGCAGATGTCTTTCCCACTACGCGTGGACGCTGCATTCGTTGTCTTGAACATGCGTTGCTCAGCGGCGTATGCCATAACCGGACGCAACTGGTCATGCGGTCAATTACCACCAAACCCTGCGATGTTCACACCTGAACATTTGACTCGCATGTCGGCAATTGAATTCCGGCATTCCTTGCCCCTTGCCAGCGTCGCTGGTCAGTTTCCGAACGTCGGTCACTGCGTTGCGGCCTTTCGATCGTGGAACAATCGTTGGCACTCGGCATATTCAACCAATAGCCTTGGACTTTCGAAGCGGCGCCCGTGACGGGTCGCCAGCTGTTGACACATGCGATGAACCCGAGTTGCCCCTTTGCCATCTATCCATTGAAACGGGCCGCCTGACCAAGGTGCAAATCCCCATCCGAACACAGCGCCAATGTCACCTTCCCTGACATCTTCGAGCACGCCGTCCTCAAGAGATTGTATGGCCTCGGTTACCTGTATCAACAGCAGCCGATCGCGAACCTCCTGTGCATCAGGCTGTGGATTGCTAGGGTTAAACTCCCTGGACAGCCCTGGCCAGAGCCCGAGGCGCTTCTTTCTGTCGTTGTACTCGTAGAAGCCTGCTCCTGACTTGCGACCGAGACGACCCAGATCAAACAGGCGAAATATGACCTTGTCGGCCTCCTCGGCATCATAGTCGTCGCCCAACGCCTCTCTGGTTGCCTCGGCAATATGAACTGCCAGTTCGATCGAGGTTTCATCGACAAGCTGCAATGGACCGACCGGCATGCCGATTTGGCGCGCCGAGTTTTCGACCAGTGCCGGGCTTACGCCCTCGCCAACCATGCGAACACCTTCGTTGATATAGGGGATTATGCAGCGATTTGCGTAGAAGTTTCGTCCGTCATTCACGATGATCGGAATCTTGTTGATCTGGCGCGCAAAATCAAAGGCTACGCCCACTGCGGCATTAGAGGTTTGCTCGCCTCGAATGATTTCAACCAGGGACATGCGATGCACCGGGCTGAAGAAGTGTATGCCGACAAAGCGCTCCGGGAGACGAACCGAATCAGCCAGGGAAGTGATTGGTAAGGTTGATGTATTCGAGGCGATGATCGCCTCGTCGTCAACCGTCTGGCACAATTGCGAAAAGACCCGCTCCTTGACCTCCGGATTCTCGAACACTGCTTCAATTATCAGCTGGCATGAGGAAAAACCTGAAGGCAGGGTAGCACAGGCAATGCGCTTGAGGGCATTCTGGGCCTGGTCGGCATCAAGCCGCTTTCGACGCACCTCGCCGTCGAGGATACGACCGATGGTTTGTTTCCCTTTCTTGGCCCGGGCCAGTGACAGATCGCACAGTTGAACCTCAATTCCTCCCAGTGCCGCAACCAGAGCGATACCGGACCCCATCATGCCTGCCCCGATCATGCCCAGTCTGCCAAAGTGGCTGACCGGAATTCCCTGAGGGCGACGCGCGCCCTTGCAGAGCTCCTGGCGGTGAACAAAGTTTGTCCTGATCATGGCGGCAGGTGAGGGGTTGGCCAGCAATTCTGCAAAGCAACGGGCCTCTGTACGCAGCGCGGCATCAAATGGTAGCTGGAGGCCTTCATAAATTGCCGACTGCATGGCCCGCGCTGCCGGATAAACTCCTTGCGTCTGGCCGTTGATCATGGCGCTCGCTCCGGTAAATGTGGCGAACCCCTGTTTGCTATAGGGGGCACCTCCCGGAGGCCGATAGCCTGGTTTGTCCCATGGTTTGACAGTATCGCCGGACTGTGCCTTTTTCAGCCATTCCCTTGCAGCAGGGACGAGTTCGTCAGGAGATGTGATTTGATCAACCAGTCGGGCTGCAAGTGCCTTCTGAGGTGAGGGTGTTACGCCCTTGAACAGATAGGGCGAGGCCGCAGCAAGGCCAAGCCGCCGAACCAGACGAGTTGTGCCGCCAGCGCCCGGGAAGAGGCCGACTCTTATCTCGGGTAGTCCAATGCGGGCCTCCGGCCTGTCTGTACAAATGATGTGATGACAGGCGAGGGCGATCTCATAGCCGGCCCCCATCGTCGTGCCGTTTAGGGCTGCCACCACGGGTTTGGACTGGTCCTGCTCGTCCTTCCTGCCAGCCAATTCGATCCGGCGCAGGATTCCATGAATGCGAATTATGTCACGGTATGCATTGGCCAGCCGGTCTTCACGTTCCGTTTCGAACATGTCGGCGAGCAGGCCGAGGTCCATCCCGCCCGCAAAATCTTTCTTGGCACTGGTTATCAGGATGCCGCAAACCGCGTGATCGGAAATTGCGCCGCTCACGAGTTCATCAAGCTCGGTGAACCCGCTCCACGACATGACGTTCATTCGCTTCCCGGGGGTATTCCAGGCGATGGTGGCAATGCCCTCGTCATCAACCTTGTACGAAAAGTTGTTCATGGGTGCGCTCCTATACTCTTTCGATAATAGTTGATGCACCCATGCCACCGAACACGCACAGTGTAATCAATGCCGTTTCCAGGTCTGATCTTTCCAGCTCGTCCAGGGCAGTGCCAAGCAGCATGGCACCTGTCGCTCCTAGCGGGTGACCCATGGCAATTGCGCCTCCATTGACATTGACCCTGTCGTGTTCAACGTCGAACGCCTCCATGAACCGGAGCGGTACCGATGCAAAAGCCTCGTTCACTTCAAACAGGTCAATGTCACCTATTTCCATGGCAGCCGCAACAAGTGCCTTTCGGGTTGCGGGAATGGGGCCCGTCAGCATGATTGTCGGGTCTGACCCGGATTTGGCCGTCGCTCTTATTCTTGCACGAGGAACGAGCCCATTCGCAGTGCCGAAATCCTTTGAACCGACAAGTACCGCCGCCGCACCGTCCACAATACCCGAAGAATTGCCGGCATGATGGACGTGATTGATGCGTTCAAGCTGTGGAAATCGCAGCTGTGCCACCTTGTCGAATCCTGGAGCGTTTTCACCGATGTCGCGAAATGCAGCTTCAAGTGTGCCGAGAGTCTCCTCGGTGGCATCCGGTCTGATGTGCTGGTCATGATCCAGTAGCAGCAGGCCAATGCGGTCGCGAACTGGCACCACCGAACGCCTGAACCGGTTTTCCTGCCAGGCTCGGGCGGCGCGTTGCTGCGAAACAACCGCGTACCTGTCGCAAACCGCACGCCCGTATCCGTAGAGTGTTGCTATAATGTCAGCCGAGATGCCCTGTGGTACGAAATAGTGATCCATGGCCAGCAACGGATCCACCGCAAGAGCTGTTCCGTCCGAACCCATTGGAACCCTGCTCAGCATTTCAACCCCGCCGGCCACATACCCGCTGCCATGCCCGCCGTTGATCTGGTTGGCTGCAAGGTTAACCGCTTCCAGCCCACTGGCGCAGAAGCGGTTTATGGCCAGGCCCGGAACCTGATCCGGCAGTGATGACAACAATATGGCGCTGCGGGCCAGACAGCCTCCTTGTTCACCGATCTGGGTTACATTTCCCCAGATGACATCGGCAATTGTATCAGGCTCGACTTCATTGCGCTGCACAACTGCATCGATAATGTCTGCCGACAGGCGCACCGCGGTTACCTCGTGCAGGGCACCATCCTTCTTGCCACGGCCTCTCGGCGTTCTTGCTGCGTCATAAATGAATGTATCCATGTCTTGTCGAGTTCCTGTCCAGGAGGAGTTGGCAATGTATTGCCCGACCGAAGTCGGCGAGCTCAAGGCGTATGCTCATTTCTGTCCGCCGGACAGCCGGGCATCAAAGCATAGGGCGGCTGCCATCCATCAAGCTGCATGATCCTGTCCAGCCAGGCACCGATGTGGGGCCAGTCTGATACATGAAACCCGAATGGTTCGGGATAGTACAAGTAACCGCAGCATGACATGTCAGCAATCGTTGGTCTGTCGCCGACCAGCCAGTCACGTCTTGACAGGACATCATCAAGCACACCAAAGGACAGCCGAAGTCGAGATATGTGCCACTGGATAACTTCCCGGGGGCGCTTTTCTTCCGGAACAAAGTTGGAAAGGAAGCGTGTTACACCGCATAGAGAGGACAGCTTGTAGTTGTCCCACAGGAGCCAGCGCAAGATCTCAATTTCTTCGTCCGGGTTTTGCGCGCCAAGCATACCGGTCAGCCGGACCAGGTATTGGAGGATGGCACCGGACTGGCTGAACACTTTGTTGCCGTGCACGAGTACCGGCACCTCGCCCATTGGATTCAGCTTCCTGAATTCACGCGTGCGCGTCTCGCCATTGAAGAAATCCACATACACAGGCTCCCAACGGCAGCCCGTCAAGATCAGGGTAAGTGCTACCTTGTACGAGTTACCACTTTCACCAAAGCAGTATAACTTTGCGGTCAATGGAATTCTTCTCCTGGACTATCCCTGCCACTTGAGTTCAGGTGTCGCGGGGCTCGATTTCTTGCCCCTGTATGGTGTTGTCGTGACCACGAGAGGTTAGTCCTTGCGAACTCGGTTTCCAAGCAAGAGGGATCCATTGATCGGCCGAAAGTTTCAAAGGCCGAACGAGCTGCGAAATTGCCTAGTCGTGGGCATGGTGGTAGTGCCAGAACAAGGCCAGTGCCGGACAAATCAGTCCGGCCAACGAATCAACGGCAACCACAGGCCGTGAGCAGGCCGGCACCATACGGAATCTGGACTCCTGATCGACGTGAGTAGAATGTTTCAATTCAAGAAGATATTGATCGCCAACCGCGGTGAGATCGCAATTCGCATAATGCGAGCGGCAAATGAGTTGAAGAAATCAACGGTTGCAGTTTTTGCCGAAGAGGACAAGCTTTCGCTGCATCGGTTCAAGTCGGATGAAGCCTACCGAATCGGTCAGGGCCTTGGCCCGGTTGAGGCTTATCTTTGTATTCCTGAAATCATTCGTGTTGCCAAGATGTGCAATGCCGACGCCATTCATCCAGGCTATGGCCTGCTGTCCGAAAATCCGGAACTTGTCGATGCGTGTAGCCGGGCGGGAATCACGTTCATTGGACCAGGCGCCGATACAATGCGTTTGCTCGGCGACAAGACGGCCGCACGGCAGGTCGCAGTTGATGCCGGTGTTCCGGTGGTTCCGGCGACTGGCGCCTTGCCCGATGACATGAACCAAATCCACGCCATGACCAAGGAAGTCGGTTACCCTCTCATGCTCAAGGCAGCATGGGGCGGTGGGGGCAGGGGCATGCGTCCCATACATTCAGCGGAGGAATTGGAGTCAAAGGTACAAGAGGGTCAACGCGAGGCACAGTCGGCCTTCGGTCGCAATGATTGTTTCCTAGAAAAACTGATTCCGCGAGCCCGCCACGTCGAGGTCCAGATTCTTGGCGACTCCCACGGATGCCACTACCATTTGTACGAACGCGACTGCACCGTGCAACGCCGCAACCAGAAGGTAGTCGAGAGGGCACCGGCCCCATATCTGTCGTCAGAGAGGCGTGCCGAGATTTGCGAACTCGGGTTGAAGATCGCACGCCACACGAACTACCAGAACGCCGGCACGGTTGAGTTCCTCATGGATATGGATAGTGGACACTTCTACTTCATTGAGGTCAACCCGCGCATTCAGGTCGAGCACACGGTCACGGAAGAAGTCACCGGTATCGACATCGTCAGAGCGCAGATCAGGATAGCCGAGGGTGTCGACCTGGCCCTGGCCACCGGAATTCCAGCCCAGGATGGTGTGACGCTGAATGGTCATGCGCTCCAGACAAGGATTACGACAGAGGACCCGCAAAACAATTTCATTCCTGATTACGGCAGGCTGACAGCTTACCGTTCGGCAACCGGTATCGGCATCAGGCTGGACGGTGGAACTGCATACTCGGGCGGAATCATTACACGCCACTACGACTCCCTGCTCGTGAAACTGACGGCCTGGGCCCCCACAGCTGAGCATGCGATAGCGCGCATGGACCGTGCACTGCGGGAGTTTCGAATTCGCGGCGTGGCGACTAACATCGCGTTCGTCGAGAATCTGCTCAAGCACCCGCGGTTTCTGGACAATTCATACACCACGCGGTTCATTGATTCGACGCCGGAACTGTACAAATTCAGGCCCAAGAAGGATCGCGCGACCCGTATCCTCACACATATCGCCGAGGTCACGGTCAACGGCCACCCACAGGTGCAGGGAAGGGCGAAACCTGCTGTGGAGGCCCGCCCGCCCATAGTGCCGGAGACAGGATTGCGAGCGCGCCCGAAAGGCCTGCGCGGTTTACTTGTCAATGAGGGGCCTGCTGCAGTGGCAGAGTGGTTGCTCCGTCAAGAGGGACTGCAGATTACAGATACGACAATGCGCGATGGGCATCAGTCCCTGATGGCCACCAGGATGCGTTCGATTGACATGATCAATGTCGCTGATGCCTATTCATACAATTTGCCGCAACTGTTCACTGTCGAGTGCTGGGGCGGTGCAACCTTCGATGTTGCCTACCGCTTCCTCCAGGAATGTCCATGGCAAAGACTGCGGGACCTGCGCGAAAGAATGCCAAACCTGCTCACCCAGATGCTCATTCGAGGTGCCAATGGAGTGGGCTACACCAATTATCCCGACAACGTTGTGCAGTTTTTTGTCAGTCAGGCGGCCCAGTCGGGCGTAGACGTTTTCCGAGTCTTTGATAGTCTCAACTGGGTGGAAAACATGAGAGTTTCGATTGATGCAATTCTCGAGACCAACCGGATCTGTGAAGCATCAATCTGTTACACGGGAGATCTTCTGGATCCTCTGCGGGCCAAATACGATCTCAAGTACTATGTCGGATTGGCTCGTGAGTTGCGTGATGCAGGCACTCACATAATCGGCCTCAAAGACATGGCTGGCGTATTGAAGCCCGGCGCGGCGCGGCTTCTGATTCGCACCCTGAAGGAGGAGATCGGGTTGCCGATTCACCTCCATACACACGACACGAGCGGACTGGGAGCCGCTACCATACTTGCTGCGGCCGAAGCAGGAGTCGACGCCGCCGATGCCGCCATGGATGCCTTGTCGGGAGGGACATCACAACCTTGCCTGGGATCGATAGTAGAGGAACTGCGCGGCACTGACCGTGACACCGGGTTGGAAATTGAGCGCGTGCGGGAAGTTTCCGAATACTGGAGCAACGTGCGCCAGATGTACGCTGCCTTCGATGAGGGGTTGCCGGCGCCTGCATCTGAAGTCTTTCTTCACGAAATGCCGGGAGGACAGTTCACAAACCTCAAGGCTCAGGCCCGTTCACTCGGGCTCGAAGACCGTTGGCTCGAAATTGCACATGCCTATGCCAGTGCCAACCAGATGTTTGGTGACATTATCAAGGTCACGCCAACTTCAAAGGTAGTCGGAGACATGGCTCTCATGATGGTTAGCCAGGGGCTGTCGCGGGAACAAATTGAAGATCCGGAAATCGACGTGGTGTTTCCAGAATCGGTAATCGAGCTGATGCGCGGTAGTATTGGTCAACCCAGGGGCGGATTCCCAAAAGCGATTCAGGCCAAGGTTCTGAAGAAGGAAAAACCGATTTCAGTTAGACCGGGAGCACTGCTGGCGCCGGTATGTTTCAAAACCGTGCGCCAGGAAGCGTCCTCCAGGGTCGGTGGTGCCCGGATTGGTGACGAGGATCTTTGTGGTTACATGATGTATCCCAAAGTGTTCCTGAACTATATGGAACATGATCGAACCTACGGCCCGGTTCGAAACCTCCCCACCCATACGTTTTTCTACGGCATGAGCCCTGGCGAACAGATTAGCGCCGAAATCGATCCGGGGAAGATCCTCGAAATACAACTGCAAACCGTGGGTGAAGTCGATGACAAAGGACATGTCCGGGTCTTCTTCGAACTGAATGGTCAGCCGCGTGTTATCAAGATCGCCAACAGAAAATTCCTATCTTCTGTTCCGGTAACGGCCAAGGCAGACCCCGAAAATTCCTATCACATTGGTGCACCAATGCCGGGCGTGGTGTCGTCGCTAGCCGTTAGTGTGGGCCAGAAAATTGGTCGCGGTGATCTGGTCATGACTATCGAGGCCATGAAGATGGAGACTGGTTTGCGCAGTGAGGTCAATGCAGTAGTCAAAGCTATTCACGTGCAACCAGGCTCTGCAATCGACGCCAAGGATCTCTTGGTCGAGCTCGAGGAAGAAGATGCACCTGACGAAGATGCGAAATGAGCTGCGGCTATCTTCGGTGCCGGACCTGATTATGGAAGTTCAATCGGCCTGTTGCAGAAAGACTTGCCGATACTGGTGCAGGGCAGAGCGCCGCCAGGACCTCAGGGTACTGCTTCGTAACTGAGCCCAACCCGCCTGGAGCAGTCATGCAGTTGCAGCCTTGATCGGTTTATCTGAACCATGCACCTGTTCGTCATGCCTTGCTGAATTGCAGGCTGGCCATGCCTGAGTGAAGTCGTACGAAATAGCGCGCCACAAACTGATCGGAACTACCTGAAAAACAACTCTGACAAGGATTGTCTGTCCCATGTCAACGACATGGCTTTCAAGTCACGGGAATTCGCCGACCGTTCCGGATGGAACATGGCGGTGAGATTGCCGATTGTCCGGGCGGAGGCGGTGGATACTCCCGAGGAGGCTGACCGGGTACAGGAATGTTGCCAGGATCGTGCTTGAGGGTCGGGTGAAGCCTGAACACGCGGTCGCAAGGATTCGTAACCAGGTGCAGCAACATGCACTCCTGCAGGAGGGCGATTGACAGCTGTCACCGCTTTCTCACGGTTATTGACTATGTGTCGGCATCCGCGAGCGGCGCGCCTTCAAACCAGCGGTCGTCAGTCCAAATCTGTCCCTTCCGGTACGCAGCTAAGCCAGGAATCTTCGGCCTGATGTCACCGAGCCCGACGGTGGCGATCCGGATGAACAGGAGGTCGGCCTTGCAGACGAAGCCAAAGGAATTCTGCCTCTACGCTCCTTGCGCTAGCATTCACGGAGATCGCCGCTGATGAGACTGGTGCAGCCAACATGGCCAGCCTTTTCATGTTTGATTTGTAGACAACAAGGCGCTCCTCGGTATATCGCTGCATTCTCAAAGGTTGGAAGTGTCCAATTCAGTGGCTCAATCTGTCAGGCGATCTGGCTCGTGCGAACCGCGTTTTGGTGCTGAAGGGAGTCCACAATTGTGATGTATGGACGTGAGATCTGCAAAAGTCATTTGCTGCTTTGGAAAGGTGTCAGGTCGAACCCGACAACAGTCTGAAATGGGTCGTTGGATTCAATCGAATCAGTCCGGACGGTCAAACAGTTGAAAAGTCTTGCCGCAAAGCGAGATTTACTGCCGGCCAAGACCTGAAAGAGCGTATACGCTTGACAGGGCGCGAAATGGCGGGACTTGGTCCGTAACAGCAGAGCGCGGCTGGCGGCGACAGAATCAGGAATAGGCAGACCATGAAGACAAGAATTGCGATCATAGGTGACCGCTTCATGCGGGTTGAAGAATACAGGAAAGCTATTCTCGAGGCGTGCGGGGATGTTCTTGAATTCTCTGTCCATGAATTGCCTTGGCCCGATGAACCCATGGAACATGGATACGCAAAGGCCGGGATCGAGGGTCTCAAGGAATACCAGGGCACCGCCGAATTGGTTGTCGAAGTTGCCAGATTCTCCAGAGTGTTGGTAACCCAGTTGGCACCCCTGTCCGCCTCAGTGTTTGAAGCTTTGCCTGAGCTTGAGCTTGTTGCGGTTTCGCGCGGAGGTCCAGTCAACGTCGACTTGAATGCGGCAGCGGCCAATGGTGTTACGGTCGTCAACACCCCCGGCCGGAACTCGAGCGCCGTGGCTGAATTCACGATCGGAGCGATTCTTGCCGAGACCAGGTTGATCACCCGTGGACATGACGCTTTGCGCAAGGGCGTTTATCGAGGTGATCTCTACCGGTCGGACGTCATCGGCAATGAATTGGCAGACCTAACTGTCGGTGTTGTCGGATACGGGACAGTTGGTGTGCTCGTCGTAGGGCTGCTGAAAGCATTTGGTGGCAGGATTCTGGTCAGTGACCCCTTCGCCAGCCTAACACCTGACGATGCAGGCAATCCGTCCATCAGTCTTGTTTCACTTGACAAGTTGCTGGCATCGTCCGACGTGGTAACCCTTCATGCGAGAGTTACCAGGGACACCGCTGGCATGATGGACGCCTCGGCGTTTGCAGCGATGAAGCCAGGCGCCGTCTTTGTGAATACCGCCCGCGGCCCACTTGTCGACTATGAAGCTCTGACCGAGGCCTTGAGGAACGGCCCCTTGGGAGGCGCAATGCTGGATACGTTTTCGGTCGAGCCAGTGCCACCGGACTCACCCTTGCTTGAATTGCCAAACGTTACGCTGGCACCTCACATCGCCGGAGCGTCCTATCGAACCATCCTAACTGCGGCCCGCGGTGCAGCCCGCGAAATTAGTCTTTGGCTCGCCGGAAAGCCCCCCAGCAATGTGTACAAAGCCAACTGATGACTCCGAATGAACTGCAACTACGCAACAGGATCGTGATTTCCAGTCGGCAGATGAATGCTCTCGGAACGAACTTGAGATTCATCGGTTAACACTTCGGTCAGACACAAAGAAATAGTTCTAACAAGTCCGTCGGCCATTCCTTATCACCGGCTTGCCCCGGAGATGATCGTGGTCTTGCCAGCCAACTGCCAGAAGGGCACGTGGACTGGACCACTCAGGCCTTACAGCGTTTGGTGATTTCGTCTGGCTATCATGGGTGCTGACCCTGACATTGGAGCAATTGTCCACGCTCACCCAGACTTCTGTACCGCCTAGGCCATGGCGTGGCGTGACATTCCATCCTGTCGCTACATGATTGCAGCCTTTGGGGCGGCTCATACGGTTGCTCAAGATAGGAACGATGTGGATCAGGAGCCTTTTCGAAAGCTGCCGTGGCAGCACCAGGTGGCCGGAAGGCCTGACTGCTTGCCAATCACGGTGCTATTGTGGTTGGCAGCGCAACTAAATTGGCAATGTAGCGAGCGGCCGAACTCGAAACCATTGCCCGCCGGTGCTCTTGTTTCCTGCAAGTCGGAGGCCTGTTCCTGTAGGCTGAAGGACCGTTAACAGAAACTGCAGACGCCTTGCGCGTATATGGCGCACAAGAGTAGGTTTTCTGCGCAGAGATGACGTTACCACGGCGGCGGCAGGCGCGCTGCGGGCTAACCGGTGGGAACGAAATGAACCAGCATCTGACTCCAACCCGGCCCCGACCCAGGGTTCAACCGGGCTGGGTTCCGCATGCGACGAAACGGAACGAATTCAGTTCATGAAGCCCGGTGCGAAAAGGTAGAACCAATAGGCGACCAACAATGCCGGGACCGAAGAACACAACGTTGCAAGCACGGCGGACCTGGGTTCAAGCGCGATCGCTGGAAACAAGGCATCACCATCATTCGAAATCGCATTGCCGATCAAGGCCGCAAAGGGAATGAGACCATTCAAATACAGAGTTGTGACCAGCACTTGTGGGCCGCAGCCGGGAATAAAGCCGACCAGAATGGCGATTATTGGCAGGACCGGACCCACCGTCGAGAACGCATCTGCCAGGTCAAGACCAGTAAACGCGGCGAAATACTCGTAGGCCAGATAGGCCCCAATCACCCAAACAGAAATAAAACTGGTCTCTTCGGCCATGCGCGTTGTCGGCCGGTCACGCATATTGGTCATGGCACGGACAGGAGAAATGACCCAGATCGCGAGTCCTGTAAATGCACCCAGCAGCGCTAGTACTGAAACCAGGAATTGCAGTTTACTCGGAAGATTGATCATCGCGAGCTGCATGACCCCAAAGACAAGACCAATCATGGCAAGAACAAGGTATGCTTTGTGATACCACCTGACGGCGCCAATCATCGGTGGTGATACAGCCGCTTTGCCCTTCCGCACCGATAACGAGTGCCCAAAGGTTGCATCAATAACCCAGCCCGAAAGAATTCCTACAACCACGGACAATGGCAAAACCACAGCCGCAGCTTCGGGCCGGACTGCAATGAGCAGGAATGCCGCGTCACCCATGGTGGCGGTTAGTGTTGCTGTCACCGCACCGAAGCTTGCATTGCCCGACGTGTAGGCTGCGACTACAACAACTGCACCTCCGCATCCGGGAATTGCGCCCAAGACAGCAGCAATCGGCACTTCAAGCCGTCGGGCATTTCTGAGAATATCACCTAGGCAGACATTGAACAGCCGCTCGGTGCCGTAAAACAGCAACAACGTTGCGGCCACAAACACGCTGACCTGAATGAAGGCCGCAACGACTTGCTCTCTCGTAATGTCTCCTAGCTCGCCGGGCCAGATTGCCGCGCACAGCAGCAACACAGCTACCAGGCCGCGTCTCGACACCCGGCGGCCAAATAGCTGAGCGTAAGGGTGCAGCCGACCGACGCTCGGAAAGGAGAGATATTTGGTGTGATTCATAACTACAATTGCAAATGCGAATCAATTGCAACTAGACTATAGCAATACAGCCCATTGGATACAACATGCGAAAGCCTCGCAAGCAGCAGGTGATCAAACCGCTTGACCTGGAGAATTCGATGGGCTTGTATTCAGAAATCACTGGAGCTTGTGCTGGCTTCAGGATTGCCGGCGGCTTCGGCTGGACTCTGGCCTCTCGCAATAAAATCCATGTCTTGCGGCACTTGCACCAGAGGTGTGAGTCTTAGGTTACTGGTAAGCCTGTAACATGGCTGACCGGACCGGTCCGGCCGGGCACCAACAGGCTGCGACCCGGATTGTTATTACAGCCTCCGGATCCCGGGGGCATCTGGAAATCGGCCAGGCAGGTGTATCCTTGCCAATCACAGCGGTTGATACCGCATTGATCCGAGCAAATCTTGGTATTGAAGTAGCCGGTCAGCAATGCGAAAGTTAGACGCCGTGAATGGATTGATGTGCAGCTGGTTACCGACTGAACTGGGCAGGCATGAAAATTCCTGAACGACGACAGAATTGGTGCCTCGGTGGGGCAAGAACTGGCTAGATCCGGGCGCTCGCGCCCACGGAGTTGAAAGGGTAGGGAAAGTTCCGATTATTCCAGGAGGATGCACGATTCCGGTGCAAGCTTTCGGACTGAACCCGAATCGAAACCAGACCAACGGTCTATTCCAGTCTCGCAAGCTACCGAAAAGAAAACGAACCTTGACCAGTCTCATCCTGTCAGGAAGTACATGTGAAAATGCTGCCCTTCGCTGCAGCGAATTGTTGAACGAAGGACTTTCAGGCCGGCAAGTCAGCTATTGGCGAGAGTTGTCCTTCCATCGGCGGCAAAAGGCCTGCATCGATCCATTGCGATAGGCAGAAGGCCTGAACTTCCCCTCGAAGAGTGTCTGTTAGTTGAATTGACTCATGAGCGACCTCGGTCCGGACAGCATTACACATCGGCGAGTTCTCAGTATCGCTATTCCGATAGTGCTGGCCAACGCCACCGTTCCGCTCCTCGGCGCGGTCGATACTGCGGTCATTGGGCAGATTGGCGAGGCTGCACCCATCGGAGCTGTGGGTATCGGCGCGATCATGATCACAACAGTTTATGGACTGTTCGGGTTCATGAGGATGGGTACCTCCGGACTGACGAGTCAGGCCAGAGGGCGTCGGGACACCGTTGAAGTATCGGCGCTGCTGGTTCGGAGTCTCGCCTTTGCGGTTGTGGTCGGGCTGATGCTCATTGCCGTACAGGTTCCTTTGTTCAGGACGGCGTTCCTGATTTCACCAGCTTCGGTTGAGGTGGAATCACTGGCAGCATCTTATGCCGGCATCCGCATATTCTCTGCTCCTGCAGCCATCGCCATCTACGGGATTACAGGTTGGTTGATTGCGCTGGAAAACACCCGCGCTGTCCTGGTCCTGCAATTGCTGATGAATGGTCTGAATGTGCTGCTCGACCTCTTATTCGTGATCGGACTTGACATGGGCGTCCCCGGCGTTGCCTGGGCAACCCTTATTTCGGAATATTTTGCATTAGCACTCGGTGTGTGGTTAGCGCGAAACGCGTTTACAGGCCGAGAATGGATGAAGCTTGGACATATTCTCGATGGACGCCGGCTGCGACGGATGTTGTCAGTGAATACGGATATTCTGATCCGATCACTGCTCCTGGAAACCGCACTTGTTTCCTTCCTGTTTCTGGCGTCCGACATTGGAGACACAACGCTTGCTGCAAACCAGGTCTTGCTTCAGTTTCTATTTGTGGCCGCATTTGCCCTCGATGGATTTGCCTTTTCAGCTGAGGCGCTTGTTGGCGCTGCTTTTGGTGCCGGCGGTCGCGATACACTTCGCCGGGCCTCGCAACTTGCCAGTCTCTGGGGGATGATTGCAGCTTTCCTCCTGACATTCGTTTACGTAGCAGCCGGTGGGCTTGTCATTGACCTGATGACCACATCCGAGCCGGTTCGGGCTGAAGCTCGAACCTACCTGGTGTGGGCAGCGCTCGTTCCCTTGATCGGCGGGCCGTCATGGATGCTTGACGGAATATTCGTCGGAGCGACGCGTACGCGGGACATGCGAAATGGCATGATCATCTCGTTTGTGATCTTCTGCATCGGTGTAATTGTACTTCTGCCTGTGCTGTCAAATCACGGTTTGTGGGTCTCTCTCCTGCTCATGTTCGTAGCCCGGGCAGTCACTTTGCTGGCGAAATATTCGGCGCTTGAGGACAGTGTTGAAACGTCGACGGCAGGGGGTTGAATCATGACAGTTCGTACTTGCTGCAAATCGTGCAGCGGCATCATTCACCCCGACAGATGATCCAGTTGGCAATCTAGTGTCTTGCAGAGGCACGATTTGCTCCAGTTGCACGAATCATGCATTTTCGGTTTGTGGCACAGTTGGGGAAGTTCGGTAGAATTTGTGGCACTGGCACAGGAAGCCCTGATTGACTATGGCTCTGTTCGAAGTGGCGGGCGGTATCCTTGTTCTCGATCAGGGTTGCCGGTTGGGGGCGCGACTTTTCCGCATGATGCAATATAGATAACTGGGTTGATGATCCTGTGAAAAGAGGACTGGACTACAAGTATCCAGCGGTCAGCGACCTCCGCAAGAGGGCAAGGAGGCGAATTCCGAGATTTGCTTTCGAGTACCTCGACAGCGCAACAGGGTCGGAGCTCGGCGCTGTGCGAAATCGGCTCGAACTTGACAAGATCCTATTCATGCCGGAAATACTGCAGGGACAAATCGATTGTCGGCTCAGCTGCAAGTTCATGGGGAAGACCTACAATCTCCCGGTAGGAATTGCTCCGGTCGGAATGTCGGGGGCAATCTGGCCCGGAGCCGAAAAGATCTTGGCACGCTGTGGGGCGCGCAACACAATTCCCTACTGCCTTTCAACCGTTGCATGTGCACTTCCCGAGGATGTCGGGCCGATTGCCGGTCACATGGGTTGGTTTCAACTCTACGTGCCGGATAATCCGGAGATTCGCCGCAGCATCATTGGGCGGGCCCGAAATTCAGGTTTTGACAAACTGGTTGTAACCGTGGATGTGCCGGCCGATTCCCGGCGGGAAAGACAACGGCGTTCGCAAATGACATATCCGCCCAGGTTAGACTTGCCGATGCTTGCCTCCATGGTCAGCAGACCTCGCTGGTGTTTGCAAGTCTTGCGCGAGGGAATGCCCACCATGAGACTTGCCGAGAGTTACCTGGATCGGCGCCAAAAATCCGGAAATCTGTTCAGGCATGCGGGCCGGGTGATACGAGGCTGTCCGGACTGGAACACCATCGCTGCCATTCGACAGGAATGGGACGGACATTTGCTGGTCAAGGGAATAACCAGGCCGCAGGACGCGGTTCGACTAGTTGGAATGGGAATTGACGGGCTCTGGGTTTCAAATCACTCTGGCCGCCAGTTCGAAGCAGGTCCTGCAAGCATTGAAATAATTGGCAAGATTCGAAACGCAGTCGGCAGCCAGTTCCCCATAGCCTTTGATTCCGGAGTTGCTGGCGGGCTTGATGTCATGCGCGCGTTGGCTATGGGTGCTGATCTGGTTTTTCTCGGTCGTGCATTCCACTATGCTGTCGCCGCACTGGAAGGCGCAGGAGCAGAGCATCTGGTATACATTCTTGATGCAGACATCAGAGCAAATATGGCGCAGATTGGCGCCCGTACTCTTGATGAGCTGGAATACAGACTTATCAGCAAAGCATAGCAACAATACTGGCCGATCATGAAATGTACGCCCAGGAAGACACTCGGAATCAGCAAGATTCAGGCGCAGAGCTGGCAATTGTGTGTCAAACGCGACTTTCCGCACGGTCCGGCAATCTGGATGAGGTCGTGAAGGGTTGCAGGTCAATTGGGCGCGGAAACTGGTTCACGGATCTGTACAGGGCGAGTACATCTCGCCCGGCGCCCGGCCAGCGGGTTTGCCCGGAGTCGATAGGCCTTGTCTATGGAAACATCGACGTGATAGGCAATCTGGCAGCAGCCTAACCGGATGGAGGGTATAGTGAACAAGAATGTCGCCCAAGGGCTCTCGAAAGTACGCAACCCCATAGAGCAGGCAAGGGGTCTGCCAAACGCGCATTACGTCAGTCAGGAGATTTACGAAGAGGAGCGCGATGTCCTCCTGTATTCGAACTGGGCCGGAATTGGTCTGGGATCGGATGTTCCCGAACCGGGAGATGTAATGCCCGTCGAGTTCGCAGATTTGCCATTGCTAATGGTCAGGACGCATGACGGCAAAGTCGCTGTTTACCAAAATACGTGTCGGCACCGAGGCATGATTCTGGTCAGTGAAAAATGCAATCTGCGAGGTACAATTCGCTGTCCCTATCATAGTTGGAGCTACAACCTGGACGGGACACTGCGGGCCACGCCGCATGTTGGTGGCCCTGGAATGAACTACGATGACAATGTCGATCGTCGCAATCTGAGTCTGTTCACGGTTCGCTCTCATCTGTGGCGAGACATTGTCTTTGTAAACGTTTCGGGTGACGCACCGGACTTTACTGATTATGCATCCAAACTGATTAGACGCTGGCACGAGCACGAGCAGCCAATGTATCACGGCGGTCCCGTTTCGGCATTCAAATTCGACGTTGACTGCAACTGGAAGCTGGCGGTCGAAAACTATTGCGAGAGTTACCACCTGCCGTGGGTTCATCCCGGATTAAATAGCTATTCGCGCCTTGAGGATCACTACCACATTGAAGAGCCCGGGCACTTTGCCGGTCAGGGAACGAAGGTCTATCGACAGATTGAAGGAGGGGGAGGCGAACGCTTTCCCGACTTCGATGGCCTGGGCAGATTCTGGGATCAAGGTGCGGAGTACATTGTCCTTTTCCCAAATGTCATGCTCGCGGCGCAGAGGGACCACGGATATGCCATCATTTTGCTTCCACAAGGACCCGAACGAACGATCGAACGCAATGAGATCTATTACAGTTTTGATCCGACCGAGCGCAGCGATCTGGCGGCTCTGATTGCCAAGAATTCGGACCAGTGGCGCAGCGTGCTGGAGGAAGACCTTTTCGTAATAGAGGGTATGCAGCGAGGCCGGCATGGTGTCAAGTTCGACGGCGGAAAATTTTCGCCAAGAATGGACGGACCCACCCATGTATTTCACAGATGGGTTGCTGACAGCATTCACTCGGTCAGGAAACAGGCGGCCAATGGCCGAGCCTGTTCATAGCATTGAGCACCTCCGGCGACCGCTCGGCTCAAGACCTTGCGGAAATGCTCGAGCGTTCCAACGCGCAGGTCCTAGATGCGGTTGACCGGAAAGACGTGAAGGCTCAGGCCCTCGTTTATCACAAGTGGGGAGAAACACTGATCAGCCTAAATCGTATCGACGAGGGCTGCTTTTTTCTGACACAATCCTACGTGCTCGCACTGGAACTCGGCCTGGGCTGCGCCGATAACATTCAGCAGGTCCTGGTTTCGCACGGCAGGGACAGGGACTGAGAACAGTCTGATCTTTGTTGGGCAGCAGGCAATCAATTTGTGGATGGCTGCTCAGCTTTGCAGACTGACTTCCTGGTGTCATGATGGAATGCTTCGGAACACCTACCGCACCGGGCAGACACAACGTACAGTTCTTGCGCTGGGCCCGAATACACTGCCGGCATGTCAGCAATTCCCGCTAACGACCAGTCTGTACATTGACTTCTGGCCCTGGCACAGGTCCGGGCGGCAATACGGAGGTCAGGGAACTTGTTCCGTAGTCTCTCCCACAGCGCCGGTGCATGGCCTTGAACAGGGCGCAGCACCAGGCCAGGGTCCGGTCGATCAGACAGGCCGGCATGGCCAGGGTTGCAAACAGGTCACAAGGGTGCGGTCCGCGGTAACCGTCGTTAGGCCCGATCTGGTCGCCATGGTGTGTCAGTGTCGTGAAAACTTCGTTCTCTATCCGCCGGCGTGAGCGGCCGACCTGCATCAGGGCGGTGACGGTGTCGGCGGTGATAGCAATGTCGGTGACCCAGGTTGCCACGCCTGTTGTCAGTCTGCCAGCCCGCAAGAACGTTGACCCTGCACTGGCCATGGCGGGCATTGAGAGGGACAGCGTCAAGCCACCGCAGTTGAATGCTCCGCCCGGCCTCCTCGACCTGCACAGGCTCGAGAGCATCGCTGTTGTCCGCAAAATGGGCAAACAACGCCTTGTGGTTGGGGTGCACGCGTGCTGCGTCCGGCATCTGATGACGACAGGTCACAGAGCCGTTGCGGTGGGGCGGCGGTTGCGCACCACCGCCGGCTCGAGCTCAAGCCGGGCCGCCTCTTGAATTGCAGCCGGGACGGAAATCTGAGAAGCAACACCGCCAGACCCGCCATCGGGCAGCCGGCCAGCGACTGGCAGCAGGCCTTTCACAACCTTTTGACGTTGTCGGCGAAAAGCGGGACAAGTTGTCCCATACCTTAGTGGATTAATCCGGGAATTTACTTTTGGATCTACTCTTATGAGGCTCCTGTCAACGCAAGATTGGATTCTCCGTGGGTTACGCCCGCATGATGCATCCTTTCTTGTCGGTTGAACTGCTTTCAGCGATGGTCGCGGCAGGAATGTCGGGTCGGAACGTCATGTTGTCAGTGCGCGTCAACGGGGCAGCTCTATTCTTATCCGGTCCGGGGGCGTGCGGCGCATGGCCAGCTTGCTGCCAGGTGACAATTTGACAGGTGGTTGAAGTTCCAGGCCAATATGTCTAACTGCGGAACTACGCGGGTGTAGCTCAATGGTAGAGCAGCAGCCTTCCAAGCTGAATACGTGGGTTCGATTCCCATCACCCGCTCCATGCACTGTGCTGGGAGGTCAGTTCCTCCAGACTTGTAGCAGGTGTTGAAGACCGTTTGAGAGTCCTTGCATAGCTTCGTTGCCGTTGACTGTTGGATCCAATCAAAGCGAAGCATTGCGATCAGTCTCGATTGCTTCCCTTATCCGCCTGACCGACTTTATCCGCCCCTACGGGCGGCTGGTAGCTGCAGCAATGCTCTTCCTGCTTGTTACGGCAGCTTTATCGTTGCTGCTGCCTGTCGCTGCCCGCTACCTCGTGGATGGGCTGGCTGGTGGGTCGCCGCTCGATCTCAACCGCGCCTTTGCTTTCGCAGTAGTGGTCTCGGGCTTGTTGGCAGTCTCGACGGCATGTCGCTACGCAATCGTTACAAGACTTGGCGAGCGGGTCGTTGCAGATATTCGCAAGGCATTATTTGCACACGTAATCTCACTGAGTCCTGCATTCTATGAACGGACACTCACCGGAGAGGTGCTTTCGCGGCTGAATACGGACACAACCCTAATTCTCGCAGTACTCAGTTCCTCCGCTTCGATTGCCCTGCGAAATTCCCTGATACTGTGTGGCGGTTTGGCCCTGATGCTGGCGACCAGTCTCAAGTTAACACTTCTCGTACTCATAATTGTTCCAGTCACGGTGATTCCGGCCCTTGGCCTCGCAAGGCGATTGAAGTCCCTGAGCCGTGATAACCAGGATCGCATAGCTGAGGGCACCGCGTTTGCATCCGAGGCGCTGCTTGCAGCCACGACGGTTCAGGCAAACACTCATGAAGAGGTAAGCCAGCAGAGGTTCGACGCCGTTACAGAGTCCTACATTCTGTCAGCCAACAACCGGATCCTGGTTCGGGCCTTGATGACTGCTGTCATCATTGGCCTGTCGTTCACGGGGGTTACGATTATACTCTGGGTCGGCGCACGCGACCTGGAGAGTGGATTCCTGACTCCGGGCCAACTGACACAGTTTGTCATATACTCGATAATGGTTGCCGGTGCGGTTTCATCCCTCTCGGAGGTATGGGGCGAATTGGTGCGAGCATCGGGTGCTGCGGACCGTCTTGCAGAGTTGATGGCTTCGACAGACCCGGTAGAGGACGGCCCCGGCGTAGCCTTGGCAGATGAACAATTCCTGGGCAAGATTGAGTTTCGAGATGTTTCGTTTTGTTACCCGATGCGACCCGATGTGGTGGCCTTGAATGCCGTGAGTTTCAAGGTCGGGGTCGGAGAAACAGTGGCCCTGGTAGGACCATCCGGGGCAGGAAAGAGCACAGTCTTTCAATTGCTTCTCAGATTCTTCGATCCACAGTCCGGGGCAGTGTCCATTGACGGTTTTGACATCAGGCAACTGAAGAAAAGGCAACTTCGCCGCAAGATCGCACTGGTGCCCCAGGAAGCGCACATCTTTGCGGATACGGCGCGAGAAAATATTCGTTTTGGGTGGCCTGCTGCTAGTGACGAAGAGGTCGAAGAAGCAGCTCGATTGGGTGCCGTGCATGAGTTCTTGGAAGAACTGCCCGACGGTTACGGCACTTTTGTGGGTGAGCGAGGCATCATGCTTTCTGGTGGGCAGAGGCAACGTATCGCGGTATCACGCGCGTTCCTCAGACCTTCACCAATTCTCCTTCTTGATGAGGCCACCTCGTCCCTTGATGCAGAATCGGAGGGGCTGATCCAAGCCTCGATTGATGCCCTCGCCCGGAGCCGAACAACGCTGGTCATTGCCCACCGACTGGCGACAGTACGCAATGCAGACCGAATAATCGTGATGGCCGATGGCGGTATCGCGGCGGAGGGGACACACGATTCGCTGGTGAAGGAAAACGGGCTGTATGCCCGGTTGGCACGCCTGCAATTCATCTGACTGCCACTGCACTTCAGGTTCAGGAGCCATGCTAGCAGCAACATGCCAATCTCCACATACTTGCCACAAACCCTGTCCAAGGTATAGTTGGTTCGCACTTCGATACCAAGATTGCCGAACAAGCGGCAGTCTGTTGTTCCAGCCAAGGTATCAGTTGGAGGTGTGCTATGCAGGAAGTAATTACTATTCAGGACAAGCTTGATATTGAGCAGGCTGTCCCTTGGACGCAGGTCGAACGCCCGACAACCATCTATCAACTGCTTTCGGAAACCGCCGAGCGCAAGGGCGATAGAAACGCCATCTCGTTCCAGTTGTTGTCGGACCCACAATCCAGTGCGGAAACACTTACCTGGAAAGAATTCCACGCGAAAGTAACGCAAGCAGCGAATTTGTTCCGGTCCTACGGAATTGGCAATGATGACGTCATCGCGTATCTGCTTCCCAACACTACCGAAACGGCGATTACGCTGCTAGGTGGTATGGTGGCCGGCAAGGTCTGTCCAATCAATCCACTTCTCAGTGCTGAACAAATAGCCGGCATTTTGCGTGCCTCCAATGCCAAGATGTTGGTGACTCTGCGCTCCTTTCCGAAGACCAACATTGCTCAGCTTGCCAGTGCTGCGGTCGCCCAGGCTCCCGGCATAAGGCGCATTCTTGAAGTCGATCTTGCGCGCTACCTGTCACCACCGAAATCCTGGATTGTGGCGATGCTGCGTCCCAAAAACCAGCCCTCGCGCCAAGTGCCCACGAGCAATTTCAACGCCGAGTTGGAAAGTCAGTCAAGCAATAGGTTGAATTTCGAGGACACTGACCCTGAACGGATTGTGGCGCTGTTTCACACGGGCGGCACGACCGGTCTTCCAAAGCTGGTTCAGCATCAGCAATCCGGGATCATATACAACGCATGGTGCTCCTCGACCGTCGGTCTGGCCGCCGACGATGTTGTGTTTTGTCCTTTGCCGTTGTTTCATGTTTTTGCCGCCTACCCGATCATGATGGCGTCAATGTGGCGAGGCGCCCATACGGTCTTCCCGACGCCCGCCGGGTATCGTGGCGACAAGGTCTTCGATAATTTCTGGAAACTGATTGAGCGATGGAAGATATCCTACCTGGTTTCAGTTCCAACGGCGCTTGCAGCGCTAATGCAACGTCCGATCGATGGCGATATCACGTCGCTCAAGACGGCTCTCTGCGGCTCCGCTCCGCTTCCTGTTGAACTCTTCAACAAGTTCGAAAAGGCAACGGGTGTCAACGTCCTGGAGGGATATGGATTGACAGAGGCGACCTGCCTGGTGGCAGTCAACCCGCTTGGAGGCAAGAAGAAGATTGGGTCGGTGGGAATTCCGTTTCCTTATACCGATGTGCGCATACTTGAAGCTGACAGCACCGGAAGGGGTGCAACCGAGTGCCAGACAGGTATGGTGGGTGAAATATGCCTGTCCAGTCCCGGCGTGCTGGTCGGACGTACCTATACCGACGAGTCCAAGAATCAGAAGCTTTACGCGGACGAGCAGTGGCTGCGCACCGGAGACCTGGGCAAACTGGATGAGGATGGATACCTCTGGATAACTGGCCGCGCCAAGGACCTGATCATCCGTGGAGGGCACAACGTGGACCCGGCAATCATCGAAGAGGCCATGGCCGCTCATCCTGAGGTCGCCTTTGTGGGGGTAATTGGGCAGCCCGACAGTCACCTTGGCGAAGTGCCATGTGCGTATATTGAGCCTGTCAGGGGAGCCAGTACAACTGTCGAGGAGTTGACGGCATTCGCTGACCAACACATAACCGATCGGCTTGCTACGCCTGCCTACCTCGAAATCATGGATGAACTTCCCAAGACGGCAGTTGGCAAGGTGTTCAAGCCGGACCTTCGAAAAATGGCAATCAACAGGGTGATCTCGTCAAAGTTCGTCGAGGAAGGTATTCCCACGAACACCTTTGTGATCGAGGACCCCAAAGCAGGCCTTGTTCTTCATGTCGGTAACGTGGCTGATGGTAGCCAACGTAGAAAAATAGAGGAAATCCTCGGTCACTATGCTCTCGTATGGACTTGGTGCGACTGACAGGAAAGACACTGTCGGCACCGGGGCCAGAAAATTGGCTGGCTGCATATCGAGGGTGATGGCCAAACCAGGAACGCTGGTGCCGCAGGGGAGGATTGAACTCCCGACCTCACCCTTACCAAGGGTGCGCTCTGCCACTGAGCTACTGCGGCTGACTGTTTGCCTCAATTAGAGAAAATCCGGGCTACAGGCAACACTCAATTCCCTCGCCGCCGCTCGCAGAAGGACAGGACGTCATGGGACGAGGTCAGTTACATGATCCAGCTACTGTGGCCCCGTATCCGCATCGTACACCCGTGGCCGTACCGGCGGTTGGCCGTCATGACCCGAAGGCGGAGCCGGATGCGTTGACGCGCACGTCCGGATCTGTGCGGGGGCGTCGGGCAACCGACGGCCCGGCCGCGACGACAAGCGTCAGTTTACCTGGCAATAGTGTTGGCGGGGGTGGTGAAAGGGTGGTTTGAATGCGGATCATGATCCTTACCGGAGCGGGAATTTCCGCAGAAAGTGGACTTGGCACGTTTCGGAATTCCGGGGGGATGTGGTCAAGCTATGACTTGGCAGAAGTCGCAACACCGCAAGGATTTGCGACTGATCCGGATAAGGTTCATGACTTCTATAACGCCAGGAGGAAGAGTGTACTATCTGCCGAACCAAATGCTGCCCATATAGCTTTGGCCCGTCTCGAACGCATGTTGTCAGGTAACGTGACCATCGTTACCCAAAACATCGACAATCTCCACGAAAGAGCCGGTTCCAGGAATATCATTCACATGCATGGCGAAATTGTTCGGGCACTTTGCAACATTTGCCGGAATAGGTGGGACGCTCCGAAAACCATGCGACCAGACGATGCCTGCCCCAAATGCGGCGAGGCTGCAATCCGGCCGGACGTAGTCTGGTTCGGTGAAATACCCTACCATCTGGACCACCTTGACGAGTTGCTCGGCACAGTCGAACTGTTCGTCGCAATTGGCACCTCGGGGCAGGTACACCCAGCGGCTGGATTTGTACAAATGGCAGCTGCCTCTGGAGCGCGGACGCTCGAAATCAATCTTGAGCCGACCGAGATTACGCCGTACTTCGATGAAGTGAAGTTTGGGACCGCCACAAGCACTGTTCCCGCGTGGGTCGCAGACCTTGTTTCCAGACTATAGGGCCTGTCCGGATTCGACTTCAACTGCTCGGGCCTTCCCAAAATACAGCCAGGCTGGTTAGGTTTTTCGTCGATTGCAATGAACTCCGCGGGCACCAAACAGGGCAGATTGTGTATTGCTCGGTTCCCTGATGTCCATCTGCCCGGGGACAGGAGAGTCATGTCTCATGGCCCAATCAGAGATTCGGCCATTGCTGGCCCTGACACGAGCACCACCAACGAGATCAATGAAACGGCAAATGTCCGCAGAGTCTTCATTCCCTGGGTGCTCAGGTCGAGAGGCCGCCGGCCGGAGAAGCGCAACCGGATGCAGGAAGCCATTGGCCCGCAAGGCGCGCGATATTAGTGGACCGTATGAATATGACCAAGGGCGAGATACCTTTCCTGCACCTGTCGCCCAGTCAACAGAGAGACCAGAATATGATCTACCACAGGCCTGTCGCTGGAAACCTGCAATGCGATTCGCCAGGGTGCGAATTCAAGACGCCCTGGCTGAGAGACCATGTGTTATACAGGCATCGTTCCTGTATGCCGCGTTGCGTTCACCTCGTTGCCGATTTCCAGACCCGCCAATAGTAGGATAAGTAGCATGTTCTCGTGTCGGCATTCCAATGGACAGGGATTGATTCGGAGCCCGACCCGGTTCTCTTGTTCTCGCCGTATAAGAGGCAAAAGAACAGGGCAGTTCGCGCGGCGCAAGCAGGCACGTTCGAGCACAAGTCAACTGTTACTGGTAAGAAGAGGCTTCACCAACTGAGCAGAACTGATGCGGAATTCTTGATGAAACCAAACAAGGGGCTGCAACCGGGAACCGGCAAACGCCGACGGGCATCCGATCGCCGGGAGCGCTTGGGAATGGCACTGCGTGCTAACCTCAAGCGACGCAAGCAACAGATTCGGAAACGCCGGAAGAGCGGCAATTCAGAAGGTTAAGAGGGGCAAAAGTACGTGGACTCGATAGAAATTCAGGGTGGTATTCCTCTTAAGGGAAGAATTCAGATTTCGGGTGCCAAGAACGCTTGCCTAACCTTGATGCCGGTCGCATTGTTGTGCAATGAGCCGCTGACACTGACGAATGTACCCCGCCTGTCGGACATCCTTTCGATGTCGCATTTGCTGGAATCGCTTGGTGCGGAAGTACAGATGCTAAACGAAGGCAGGGTGCTGACAATCAGCGCACACAAGATAGCAAATGTACTGGCCCATTATGATATAGTGCGCAAGATGCGAGCGTCCTTCCTGGTACTGGGTCCGCTTCTTGCCAGGATGGGAAAGGCTGAGGTGTCCCTGCCCGGAGGCTGTGCCATCGGCGCACGCGCTGTCAACCTTCACATTTCCGCGATGCGCGATCTTGGTGCCGAAATCGAACTCGAAAATGGTTATGTTATCGCCAGAACCGGATCAAGAGGGCTGTTCGGCAACCGGGTTTCGTTTCCTGAGACGTCTGTTGGAGCAACTGAGAACACAATCATGGCTGCAACCTGTGCCAGAGGCGAGACGACTATAGAGAATGCTGCGCGAGAACCAGAGATTGTAGACCTGGTGCAATGCCTGCGGGCGATGGGCTGCGAGATTTCCGGTGAAGGGACAAGGACCATCAGGATTCAAGGATCACCAGGTTTGACTGGCGCAACGCATGGTGTGGTTCCCGACCGCATCGAAATGGGCACATTCATGCTGGCGGCAGCGATTACGCGCGGTACTGTCGAATTGGTTGGCGGAGAGGCCTGTCTGGTGTCGAATCTGATCAACGTATTGGAGAAGGCAGGAATAGCCATAGACAAGAGCGCTGCTGGAATTCGGGTGTCTTCCAGCGATCAACGATTGCAGCCGGTAGACGTGCAAACAGCGCCATATCCAGGGTTCCCCACCGATCTTCAGGCCCAGTTGATGGCTGTCCTTGCAACAGCCAATGGCACAAGCGAAATTGTCGAGAACATATTTGAGAACCGCTTCATGCACGTGAGCGAGTTGCGACGGATGGGCGCCAGGATCAGTTTGCACGGGCGAAAGGCGACGGTGGAGGGTGTCGAAGAACTCAAGGGCGCCCCCGTAATGGCCACCGACCTTAGGGCATCGGTTGCACTGGTATTGGCTGGACTTGCTGCAGCAGGAAAAACCGTTGTCAGCAGAGTGTATCACCTTGACCGAGGATATGAGAGCATTGAGCATAAATTGCGCGGCTGCGGCGCAAACATAACACGGGTTCCCACGTGAACCGCAGGGATGCAAGGTACGAGGATGCCGCCTATACGCCTCTGCGGCTAATCGCGGTCGATGCCGAGGACCTGCAGGTTCTATCTGCACTGACCCAGGACTCCCTCTTCCTGCCGGGTGACATCAAGTACATGCCTGACAAACGACAGCTGGCTTTGTTGTTGAACCGGATACGCTGGGAAGACACGGAGCGTCGACAGGAAGGAATGTCCTACCAGCGAATAGGCACGGTTTTGCTGGTGCGAGACGTTCTTGCGTTGTCGTCCAATCTCAGGGACCCAGGAGACCCGACCGTGCCCTATAGTTTACTAGCCCTGGAGTTCATGCCGGATAGCGACGGTGCCGGCCAGCTGAATTTCAGGCTGGCAGGCCACTGGGACATTGCTGCTGATATCGAGTGTATCAACCTGTCACTCGTCGATGTCACTCAACCCTACACGGCACTGGCAGGTGAACTTCCGAAACACAGGGTGTAACCCGTGCATATGACATCGTTAATGATCTTGCTTCCGAGCATGTGTAACACATGGTCTGCGATACTGAGAAATATGCCGCAAGAATGCGAACTAGCGGAACAATTCTGAAGGGATCCTGGGTAGCCGCGGCAATTCCGGGCTATGTTGCCGGACCGAACCATGGTCTTCCAACTGCCGGTTCAGCCCGTTATCCGGCTGCCTTGTCGGTGCAGGATTACTCGAGGGGCGTAACTCTACCGTGCATTGATGAAGGTGCTTTCAGGATGTTGGGCCCAAATGCAGCAATCCTTGCCCGTGCAGAGGGTCTGGTAGGACAGGCACGGTCGATCGAGACCAGAATAAACCGGTACGAGGCATAGCACCATGTCATCAACAGATCGGCTTTGCGACGTCAGAATCGATGATTCCGGGTTGCCGGCCCCGTCTGCGGAGGTTTCCCAGGAACGAAATGTGGCGATCTATGATTTACTGGAGCACAATACCTTTGCGCTGGTAGGCCGGGAAGGTCTCGAGCTGAAGGAAGGGCCTTACAGTCTGGTCCTCAGCATCTGGGAAGGCCGCGTCGTTTTCGACATTGCATCTAGCGACGGGATTAGAATTGTCGAGTTTTATCTTTCTCTTACACCACTCATGCAGACCATCAAGGACTACTTCTCGATCTGTTCCAGTTACTACAACGCCGTCAGGAAGCTCCCGCGTGCTCAAATAGAGACCGTCGATATGGCACGTCGGGGAATACATGATGAGGGTGCGAGATTGTTGCAGAAACGGCTGACAGGAAAGATTGTCGTAGACACGGAAACTTCAAAACGGTTGTTCACACTGGTGTGTGCCCTGCAGCCACGGCGATAGGAGGCTCTGTGGATGGCAATCTTGCGACCATCCTCGGTGCTCTATTGTTGCGATTACAATGCCGTGCGATCGCCTATGGCAGAAGGCATTACCAAGAAGATCTATGGCAGCGAACTCTACGTTCAGTCGGCGGGTGTTCGACAGGAATTGGAGATCGACGGGTTTGTTGTAGCGGTCTGCAGTGAAATCGGCGTCGAGCTGTCTCGCCATCGCGCCCGTTCACTTGAGGAAATGAGCGATTGGGGAGATGATCTGTCCAGCTTTGATCTGGTGGTGGCACTGTCTCCCGCTGCGCAGCGAATGGCCTTGGATCAGACCCGCTACTACGCCCTTAGGGTCGAGTACTGGCCGACCTTGGACCCGACTGGAATGGGCCGGTCAAGGGAAGAAATGCTCTCCTTTTACCGCCAGACACGTGACCAGATAATCGAGAGGATTCGCCAGCGATTTGGCGACCCCCAGGCGACTCGTTAGTCCTTGCGACCGGTCCGAGATGGCCGGTGTTCTACCTGATTTGGGATTGACTGCAGGCTGATACCTTTCCAGGGGCGTTGAATCAGCAACAATTTGTAGCCTGAGTATATTCGGAGTTGATTGGAAGACATTTCAACACAGGATTGTCAGGACAACTCAAGCCACAGTACAGAAGCGTTTCCAATGCGAAGGGCCGGACTTCAGAAGTTTGAAGTCGATTGCAACGTGTGATAGCGCAGTATACGCGCGCGGCAGTTGGTACAGGTTACAGTGCCGTCGGCCGGATCGCGTCTACAAGGGGCCAAGAAGGAGAATTAATGGCAAAAGAGGAACTACTAGAATTTCCGGGTGTAGTTAAGGAACTGCTCCCCAATGCAACTTTCAGGGTAGTGCTGGACACAGGGCACCAGATAATTGCTCATACCGCTGGAAAGATGCGTAAAAACCGAATTCGAGTTCTCGCTGGTGATCGTGTTCAGGTCGAAATGACTCCGTACGATTTGACCAAGGGAAGGATCAACTACCGCTTCAAATAGCGCCATGCGCCTGGTCCTGGCATCAGCCAGCCCACGCCGGAGATTACTGCTGAAGCAGGTCGGATTTGAGCCCGACGATATCCGGCCGGCAGACATAGACGAGTCTGTCAGGCCCGGGGAAACCCCTAGCCAATACGTAATGCGGATGGCCTGTGCCAAGGCAGCAACCGGAGTGGTGGCGCCTCATGAGGTGCTTCTGGCCGCAGATACGGTTGTTTCGGTTGGACGGCGTATTCTAGGCAAGGCAAGCGATGCCAACGACGCGCTCAAATTTCTTCAACTGCTATCGGGCCGTCGTCACCGGGTCTTGACCGCGATTGCCTTGCGCAGCACCTGCAAGACACGTTGCAGATTGGTGGTCACGGTCGTCAAGATGAAGCGCCTTGGCGAGGAAGAAATCACCGCCTATATTCAATCGGGTGATTGGCAGGGCAAGGCCGGTGCATACGGGATTCAGGGAATGGCAGGACGCTTCGTACCCTGGATAAGGGGATCCTTTACGGCCGTAGTGGGTCTACCCTTGGCAGAAACCGCTGACCTGCTCGCCTCATTCGGAATACGACCGAAGTTCGGCGCTTGAAGGGAAGAACAGTAGTTGTTGACAGGCTGGCTGACATCAAGCTGGCTGCACTGATAGTCGACGGGGCTCTCCATGATATGTTTGTCGAGCCTGTTTCTGCACGACAGCTGACGCCAGGTACGATAGTTTCCGCGCGCGTCGAACGTCGGCTGGAATCCACAGGTGGATGCTTCGTCAAGCTTCCCTCGAACGGGGCTGGCTATGTGCGCAGGGCATCGGGACTGCAGGTCGGAAGCTTCGCTCTTCTTCAGGTCAGTGCATATCCAGAGCCCGGCAAGGCGATTCCATTGACTGCGAATCCTCGACTGCGAGGTTCTTACTGCGTGCTCACACCCGGCAGCCGGGGAATTTCGGTGTCCCGCAAGATCGTCAGCAAGGACGAACGCAAGCGCCTGTTGAATTGTGCCAGCGAAGTCCTGCGAGGAGAGCCTGAAGACTATGGTGCAATCATTCGTACGGCGGCCCGAACGAGGGAAAGTTTGTTGCGTGACGAAATGGCCTATCTCTTGCACCTCAGCAAGAGATTGTATCTTGCTGCCCCTAGGAGTGAATCGGCCATCGTCTTGCCCGGCCCCGATCCCGGGCAGCTTGCTAACAGCGAATGGATAGCCGATGGAAACTGCGAAGTAGCGGATTACGAAGGAGCCGCGCAAGAGCACTATTTGCCTGACTGGATTGACGAAGCGAATAAAACCGAATTCGAAATTGGGGGAGGGGGGCACCTGTACATCGAGGAGACACGTGCCCTCGTGGCCGTAGATGTGAATACAGGCAACCGAGTGACAGGCAATGCCGCGGTTTCTGCCTCACTGAATGCCGCAAGCATGCTGCCGCGCCTGCTCCGGGTTAAGGGAATTGGTGGCCAGGTACTGGTTGACTTCCCTTCCGTTCGCCGGAGTTTGAAACATGTTATCGAGAAGAAGGTCATTGCTTCATTTGCAGAAGACTACGTGCCGACAACAGTGGTTGGATGGACCAGGATGGGGCTCTTCGAATTACACAGGAAGCGAGACAGGATACCACTTGGAGTTGCACTGAATGCAAAATCGTTGCCCGATCTGTAGTGGCGTTCCGGATCGGAAATACAGGCCCTTTTGTTCAAGGCGATGTGCGGATGCCGATCTCTGTCGGTGGCTGTCCGGGGATTATGGGTTGGACCTGGGGCCAGTTGCCGATGAAGTGATTGTACCGGAGCTGGCTTCGGGCTGTCATCCAGCCAACTGCACTTTGACGAGGGGTTCCGAAAACTCCTGACTGGACTGATTTGCAGCATCGGATTCCCAGGGAGGCAGACTCTTGTGGATGCCGATGGCAACTAGACTCGTTGTCGCACAGGTTGACTCCCCCATTCACTGACAATATGCGGTTTCGCACTGCAGACATGCCACACGCGCAAGGAAATCACGCGCCGACTGGATGGACATACGGGAATTGCTGGTCACACGCGACATAGTCATGCAACAGGTTGGTGTCCTAAAGACTAGCCAAAAGAGAGTTCTGCTTTCTCTGGCTTCGATTGTGTTTATCATTCAAGGTTGTGACACGGCCACGGCACCTTCCCAGAAGTACAGTAGCGAAGAGGTCTCGTCGATCTATTCGAAGATTGCAAAGAGATACCTGGAAAGAGGATATCTCAAGTCTGATGCTTCGTTTCAGGATGCTTCGCTCACAGCCGACATTCTGGCCAGGAACTTCGAACTGATAGCACTGCACGACGAATATCAGCTTCGCCGCGGTCGATTTGTAGCCAGCCAAACGCCGGCGAAAGTACGCCGCTGGCATGTACCAATACGGATGAAGCTTCACTTTGGCGCCTCGGTTTCTGCCCGGCAAAAGAGCGAGGACATCAAGGACATCCTGGAATATACAGCTCGGTTGGAGAGAATTACAGGCCATCCGATATCGTTGGCCGAGGATGACATCAATTTCAACGTATTCATAATCAATGCCGAGGAACAGCAAGCTGCGGGTCCCATGTTGCGGGAGACCCTTCCAGGAATACGCGAAGCTGTTGTCAGAGCTGTTACAAACAGTCCGGTAGAAATCCTCTGTGCTGCGTTCACATTGCCGAATGCAAGGACCTACGAGTATGCTCAGGCAATCGTCTTCATCAAGGCAGAGCACACAGGAATAATGCGCAGGTCATGCATCCATGAGGAGTTTGCACAGGCAATGGGACTGGTCAGTGACAGTCGTGAAGCTCGACCCTCTGTCTTCAATGACGACGAAGAATTTGCCATGCTAACCTATCATGATGAGCTGTTGCTCAAAATTCTCTATGACAAAAGGCTTAAAACCGGCATGTCGATTTCTGAAGCTCGTCCCATTGTGCGTCTCATTGCCCACGAACTGGTGGATGAAATCTACGTGCAGCCAATTCCAAGCGAGGGCAAGCAAAGCCCCGCACGCGTGGCACAGGAAGAAGCTTCCTCATAACCCGCGTCGGCGTGCCGCATTACACCTGAAGCCGGATCATTCCACAACACCCGGCGCAGCTTGACATCAGCCTCCCTCGAGCCATCGGCCACGACCACCATACCAGCATGCTGTGAGAATCCCATTCCCACACCACCTCCGTGATGAATCGAAACCCATGTTGCACCCGAAGATGCGTTAAGCAAGGCGTTGAGCAAGGGCCAGTCAGATACGGTATCGGAGCCATCCCGCATTGCCTCGGTTTCCCGATTTGGCGAGGCGACGGAGCCCGAGTCGAGATGGTCCCTGCCAATCACGATCGGTCCATCCAGTTCACCACGCCGCACCATCTGGTTGAATGAAAGCCCGAGGCGATGACGGTCGCCAAGTCCAACCCAGCAAATGCGCGCCGGAAGCCCCTGGAATCGAATACGCCCCCGAGCCATGTCCAGCCAGTTGTGGAGATGTACGTTGTCCGGAAGCAGCGACTTGACCATCTCATCGGTACGGTAGATGTCCTCTGGGTTGCCAGACAGTGCAACCCAACGGAATGGTCCGATGCCTCGGCAAAACAGTGGTCGGATATAGGCCGGGACAAATCCTGGAAAACTGAAGGCACTCTCCAGCCCTTCCTGCAATGCGACCTGGCGAATATTGTTGCCATAATCGACCGTTGGCACGCCGGCACGTGCGAAGGCAACCATGGCTTCGACATGAACGCGGATCGACTGCCGCGCAGCTGTCTCGACTGCTTTTCGGTCACGAGAAATCAAGTCCCGCCACCGGGTCAGATCCCAGCCCTTAGGCAGGTATCCGTTGGCCGGGTCGTGCGCCGATGTCTGGTCGGTCACCAGATCCGGCCGCACGCCGCGGGCCAGAAGCTCGGGAAATACGTCGGCTGCATTTGCCAGCAGTCCTACCGATCGTGCCTCTCCTGCTGCTGTCCACCGCTTGATACGTGCCAGGGCATCTTCCAGAGAGGTGGTACTTTCATCAAGGTAGCCAGTGGACATACGGAATGCGATGCGTTCTGGATCACACTCCACGACCAGGCAGCAGGCACCGGCCATAACGGCTGCCAGCGGCTGCGCACCACCCATTCCACCCAACCCTGCGGTCAATATCCACTTGCCCTGCAAGTTTCCGCCATAATGCTGGCGCCCGGCCTCGCAAAATGTTTCATAGGTACCTTGCACAATGCCCTGTGTGCCGATGTAAATCCACGAGCCGGCGGTCATCTGACCGTACATCATGAGACCCTTGCGGTCGAGTTCGTTGAAAGTATCCCAATTGGCCCAGTGAGGAACGATGTTTGAATTGGCTATCAATATGCGGGGCGCAAATTCATGGGTCCGAAAGACGCCGACCGGCCGACCGGACTGAACAAGAAGTGTTTCATCGGATTCCAGAGACAGCATGGCTGCCAGCATGCGGTCAAAGTCCTGCCAGGAGCGTGCAGCTCGTCCAATTCCGCCATAGACGATGAGTTCTTGCGGGTTCTCTGCGACTTCCGCATCCAGGTTGTTCTGAATCATTCGGAAGGCGGCCTCGACAGGCCAGCTTTTGCAATTCAACTCCGGTCCTCGGGGAGCGCGGATACGCCGTGCATTTGCTTGTCGAGTGTTCATGTTACTGCCTCGAGTTGAGGACCGTTCTCTGGAACCAGCCTTCCTTCTCTCACCAAATTGGCCACGGCCGATATGTCGGGCGCCAAATGGCGGTCGCGGTCAATGCTCTTGGAAACGTGTCGAACGCGCGCCAGGAATTTCACCAGGACGGGGCTCGATTTAAGAGGCTTCCGGAACTCCAATCCCTGTGCAGCACACAGGGCTTCCACCGCGATTAGCTTCCTGAGATTGGTATTCATTTCCAATAGGCGATGTGCTGCATGACATGCCATGGAAACGTGATCCTCCTGGTTGGCCGAGGTTGGCAGGGAGTCCACGACGCGCGGGTTAGCAAGCGCCTTGTTTTCCGATGCCAGTGCTGCAGAGACAATCTCGGCAGCCATCAGGCCGGAATTGAGACCGGGCTCCGATGCCAGGAAGGCAGGAAGCCCGAAAGATACAGCCGGGTCGACAAGCATCGCAATCCGCCGCTGCGAGATTGATCCGATCTCGGCAATGGCCATAGCGATCTGGTCTGCAGCAAATCCAACCGGCTCAGCATGGAAATTGCCGCCCGACACGATGCTACCGTCGCTCAATACAAGCGGGTTGTCAGTAACGGCCCCGGCCTCGATCTTCAGCACAGCTGCTGCCTGACGTAAAACGGTGACGCTCGCTCCCAAAACCTGTGGCTGGCAACGAATGCAATAGGGATCCTGCACCCGATCATCATCATATCGGTGACTCTGGCGGATTTCCGAATTTTCAAGCAGGGCCCTCAACGCGCCGGCGACTTCGATTTGCCCGGCATGCCCGCGTAAGACATGCAATTCAGGTCGGAAGGGAGCCGGAGTCGCCAGGGCGGCGTCGGTAGACATTGCTCCCGTCGTCAACGAAGACATCGCCAGGAGCCAGGATTCAAACAGTGCTACAAGCGTAATTGCTGTTGATACCTGCGTCCCGTTGATCATGGCAAGGCCTTCCTTGGGTGCCAGAGTCAAGGGAGCACAGCCAATGCTCTGCAGGGCATGTGCAGCGTAGCAGGCCTTTCCACGATAACTGACCTGTCCCTCGCCGAGCATGCCCAAAGCAAGATGAGCCAAGGGCGCCAGGTCACCAGATGCCCCCACTGATCCTTGCGAGGGAATGTGTGGATAGATGCCATGTTCGAGAAATTTCATGAGCATTTCAACAACACGCCACCTAACCCCGGAGGCCCCACGTGCCAGCGACAAGATCTTGAGTACAATAATCATGCGAACAATATCGTCAGGCAGTAATTCACCCACGCCACAACTGTGGCTAAGGATCAGATTGCGCTGCAGTCGGCTCGTTTGCTCCGGCTCGATACGCACGGATGCAAGCTTGCCAAAACCCGTATTCACTCCGTAAACGGCCTGTGAACCTGCGGCGATCCGCGCTACGAATTGAGCTGCGGTCTCTACCGCGGACTTGCAACCGGGTGGCAGCTCAAGCGGTGCTCCCTGTTGCAACTGTCGCAACTGCTCCAGAGAGACTCTGTCGGGATCACACAACAAGTCTGCCACCTCGGTAGAGAGATAGAAGTGGGCTGAAGCCCATGCGATAAGACAGTTCCGAGGGATGCTCGATGTCCCAGACGGCAATGTCGGCGCGTTTCCTAACCTGCAGTACACCAAGATCGTATTGCCGCCCGAGTGCACGCGCTGCATTACGGGTTGTACCCACCAAAGCTTCTTCGGGTGTGAGGCCAAACAGATTACACGCCATGTTCATGGCCAGAAGAAGCGATGTCAATGGAGAGCTTCCCGGGTTGCAATCTGTGGCAATTGCTACAGGTACACCTGCTCGGCGAAGTAGATCAACCGGGGGTTGCCGATACTGTCCGAGGGTATAGTAGGCGCCGGGCAAAAGGACGGCGACTGTTCCTTTTGCTTTGAGCGCCTCGACGTCCGCTTCCTGGATATATTCGAGGTGATCGGCAGAGCAGGCGCCGAACTCCGCGGCGAGCGCCGTTCCTCCGCAATGCGAAAGTTGCTCCGCATGAATCTTGACCGGGAGACCGAGCTGGCCTGCTTTTTCGAACAGTGGCCTGATTTCTTCTGTGGAAAACGCGATCCCTTCACAAAATGCATCCACGGCATCGACCAATCCCAGTTTGCATGCTGACACGAGACCTGCAACGGCAACTTCGTCAATATAGTCGCGGGCTCGTCCGGCATACTCCGCAGGCAGAGCATGGGCAGCCAACCATGTGGTGGCTATGTCGACATCGCAACGTGACCGCAGTTGACGGGCAACGCGCAACATCTTGGTTTCCGTATTGATGTCGAGACCATATCCTGATTTGACCTCGATTGTAGCGACTCCGTCCTGGCGTAATCGGAGAACTCGGGCCGCGGCCTGATCCAGAAGTGCTTCCTCTGAAAGCCCGCGCGTCGCGGCAACGGTCGACACAATCCCACCCTTTTTTCGGCTGGCCTGCTGGTAATCTATTCCCCGTAATCTGTCCTCGAATTCAGCCGCGCGGTTGCCGCCAAACACAACGTGCGTGTGACAATCAATCAGTGCCGGGGTCATGGTAGCACCATCAAGATCTATCCACATGACGGCATCTTGTTCGATGTTTTCGGGAATGTTGTCTGAGCTGCCAACCCAGACAATGTGCTCATTCTGGACAGCCAGCGCGGCATCCTCGATCAGTCCATAGGGAGCTGCAGAATTCTGCATGGTTGCAGCATTGCAGTTTCGATAGATGCAAACCATAGAGGGAAAACTTTCCAGTATGAACGTCTGGCAGGTCCTTTTGGTGTTGCCGTCGGCCTGCCTGGGGTGTCCATTGCACAGATGAAGAGCAGAACAAACCCCGAATATGCCCCCTAATGCGCCCAAACGCAACAGCCGACCGCGACACTGTAGATGCAACCCGAATTATGCGCCAGTTCAGTCGGTGGTATTCGCTCCGCACCCTGCCATGAAATGAGATTGTGGAGGATCTGTCGATGAGACCATGCAAGCAGATATGGGCGGAAACGGCCCTCACATCGGAAGGTTGGCAGGACAAGGTGGAGATCACAATCAATTCCGTAGGCCGGATCCTGTCGGTTGATTCGGGTAAAGCACCTCGGGGCGAGCGTCATATGGCCATATTGCCGGCCCCTGTGAATTTGCACAGCCATGCCTTCCAGCGCGCGATGGCAGGTCTTGCGGAAGTAAGGCTCAAAGGAATAGCTGACGATTTCTGGGGATGGCGGCAGCTCATGTACCGCTTCCTGGAGAAACTGTCGCCAGGTGATGTCGAGGTCATTGCCGCCCTCGTTCAAGTGGAAATGCTGGAAGCCGGTTTCGGAAGCGTCGTGGAGTTTCACTATCTGCACAACAATGTGGATGGCAGCCTATACGCAGACCCTGCCGAGATGCTGGTCCGAATTGCCGCTGCCGCCGACACCAGCGGCATTGGATTGACACTTCTTCCCGTTCTTTACGAACAGGCAGGATGTGACGGTAGAGAACTCACAGGTCCTCAAAAACGCTTTCATGCTGATCAAGACCTCTATGCCAGGCTCTGCGTCGGGGCCGGGCATGTGGTTAAGGATCTGCCAGCCGATTGTGCCTACGGAACAGCGGTTCATTCGTTACGGGCTGCTTCTCCTGCGTCGGTATCAGAAGTTGAACAATGGGTGCCGGATCGCCCCTTCCATTTGCACGTTGCGGAGCAACCAGCAGAGGTAAGGGAAGTAGAAGCGGCCTATGGTGCCACGCCCGTGGCGTGGCTGCTTGCCAATCTTGAAATCAGCAGTCGCTGGTGCCTGATACACTGCACGCAGATGACCCCGAAGGAGACTATTGATCTGGCAAGGAGCGGAGCGGTCGCGGGACTATGCCCGATTACCGAAAGCAATCTTGGAGACGGTGTATTTGACGGCGCCAGGTATCTGGCGATGGATGGATGTCTTGGAGTGGGATCGGACTCGAATATCAGGATTTCACAGTGCGAAGAGTATCGCACGCTAGAGTACTCGCAGCGCCTTCAAGGTCTCAGTCGATGTGTATTGTCCTCTGGGCACGAATCAGTAGGTCGCCAGATATTCGAATGCAGTTGTGCCGGAGGTTCCAAGGCAGCAGGCAGGGATTGTGGTACAATAAAGCCAGGTAGCTGGGCCGACCTGATGGAACTTGATACGAGCGATATTTGTCTGCAAGGGCTTGAAGGTGATAATTTGTTGGATGCCTGGATATTTGCGGCTAGCGACCGGGTGGTTCACAATGTCTGGTCTGCAGGTCGCCACCTGGTACAAGATGGAAAGCACATCAACAGGGCTGCTGTCGAGACCAAGTTTCGCGAATTGCGGTGGAAGCTTGGGCGAGCGACTTGAGCCGAACGCTCGACCAGCCGAAGAACCCTTTTACCTTCGACCGACTGACTACAAGTATGTTCGGGAGTGGTGCCTAGGGGCGGAATCGAACCACCGACACGAGGATTTTCAGTCCACTGCTCTACCCCTGAGCTACCTAGGCCCAGTTCTCCCGAGCGGTTGCGGCGCGCCCATAAAGTATCGGCTGCAAAAAGTCCAGCATCCTGGAAGCAGGCCACCTGTTCAGGTATGCATACCAGTCGGCAATTGATGCCGATTGACAGTCAACATCCAGGACGGGCGAATCGATGGATTCACCTGGGTCCCCAATTCTCGATTGTTGCGGGCGAATTCTTGCCGACTGATCTATATTTCTCTCGAAATTCTGACACCAGGCACGCTGTGTCCATACGAAATCGCCAGGTATCCCAAGCACTCCCTCAATAGCGTTAACCTTGAGACTCGTTCATAAGTATAACGAAGTGTACACTCAGACGCCTGCCCGCAAGAAAGTAAGACAAATATGCCGAGGGGTGTGATTCTCGTACTGTGACATTTTGGAACCTACACTGTCCTGCCATCGGCGCTTATGAGGCTCCTGTCAACGCAAGATTGGCCTGGTCTTGGGTTACACCCGCATGATGCATCCTTTCTTGTCGGTTGAACGGCTTCCGGCGATGGTCGCGGCAGGACTGTCGGGTCGGAACGTCATGTTTTCAGTGCGCTTCAGCGAGGCAGCTATCTTCTTATCCGCACCATAGGCACGCGGCGCAGGGCCAGCCTGATTCCCCTCAGCAACCCTAATACCGATCCAGTCGGTGCGACGTGCCAAAGGACGGGACCCATCTGTAATCCGGTAATGCATGCTGCAGCCCAAGGTCCGTTTCGGTCACACATCCACCCGGCATCCCGCGCTATCCCCGTCGGGTCGCTCGGGAATTCGATTTACGGCTGTTACTTGCGACTTGACGTCAGGACGCCAGCTGCGCCCCGGTCGGCACCAGCCCCGAGGTGACATGACGCCACAAGGCAACCAGCAACTTGCGCGCCAAGGCAACAATCGCACGCTTGCGCGAGCGACCATCGCGGGCCGAGACATAGCGCCCATACCACAGCGACAGGGCACTGTCCGGTTGCCATCGTAACCACCGCCAGGCCAGCTGTATCATGGAGCGGCGCACCAGCTGGAAATTGCCTAATGTGGACAGGCCTCATACTTGTACACGCACAAATGTTAGCGGGAATTGCTGCTTCTAGACTAAACCTGACGTTTTGCCATCGGCACGTAGCTCCCCTTCCTGAGGTCCCGCAACCTTTCCCCAAGCCAGCACTCCATACCATTCACCTCGATACTGTCGCATGTCTCCCTGTCCATCCTGCCAATTCTGCCCCTGCTACGTACTCTGGTCCAGGCTCCGTACTGAATGTTCAGGCGCCAATTCTCCTATGAGCCCCCTGATCAAGCGATTCCTGTCATCGGCTTTCTCCTGCTCTGTGCGCTGCTCTCTCTCACTCTTACCTTCCGGCTGCCAGAGTCTTCTGCAACGGAATTGGGCTGAATCGGCTTTCGTCAATCTTCGCCCCAATCATCGGGGTGCAGAATTATTCGGGTCAACCGTGAGACCACCAGTTGGACAAAGGCAAATGTCTTGGTAAGGCAACCATAGTCTTCGTTGCTGAGGCGTAGAGTTGCCTTCAGCATGAATGGTTCAGAACTAGGCCCTAGGAATTGCGCTGGTAACCTATCCGGTTATCACCAAGCCGATCGCGAAGGATTTTGCGCCGGACCTCCGCAACCGCACCGGGCCGCAGGTCGCCGAGAACGAATGGGCCGAAGGAAACCCTAATAAGCCGATTGACCTGAAGGTTTACAAATTCGAATGCGCGCCTAACTTCCCTGTTTCTCCCCCGACGAAGAGTTACCGTGTACCAGGCGTTGGCTCGAGTCTGGTGGTCCAGAGAAACTTGCAGCGGGCCGAGTTTCTGGCCCTTGACACGAACGCCTCGCTTCAGCAGTTGAATCTGCGAGTCTTTCAACCGACCTCTGGCACGAACCCGATATCGTCGAAGCCAACCTGTTGCCGGTCGTTCCATCCATTGTTTCAATTCGCCATCATTGGTGAGCAGAAGCAAACCCTCTGAGCCAAGGTCAAGCCGCCCGACGGAAAGAACCCGAGGCAAACCTTCTGGAAGGTTGGAAAATACTGTATCGCGGCCCTTTTCGTCACGTTCGGTCGTAACGAGTCCCGCCGGTTTGTGGTAGCGCCATACTCTCGTCGGCTCGGGGCGGGGAATTCGCTTGCCATCGACTTTGATTTCATCGTTCAAGCCAATTTGGACGCCTGGACTTTTCAGTACTTTACCGTTGACTGAGATACGTCCTGCCTGAACCATTTTTTCGGCGACACGTCGGGAAGCCACGCCAGCGCGGGAAAGAATCTTGGACACCCGCATCGTGGCTGACGGGTACTCTGAATTGTCAATCCTGTTCACAGTTAAGGGCTCCCAAACCAATTGCCGCTTGCAGAGTAGCCCTGTTCAGGCATAATTTCCACAGCCAAACCGGAGCCGAAAGTACAGGTTGGTCGAAACACCGGTACTGAAGTCGCGGTTGGCTGAATCAAGACTTAGGGAGAAACCACAAGAGACATGCGTGATTTCATGAGCATGGCATTGCGGCAAGCAGAAGTCGCGGCAAGGAACGTCGAGGTACCGGTGGGAGCGATTGTTGTCTCACCGGATGGCAGGGTTGTATCTTCCGCCCATAATGAAGTCGTGGCCCGGAGTGACCCGACCGCCCATGCCGAGATTCTGGCGATCCGAAGGGCCTGCCGCCAGATTGGATCCGAACGCCTTCCGGGACATAGTATTTTCGTAACTCTGGAACCCTGCGCAATGTGCGCATCGGCGATTTCGCAGGCGAGACTAGGGCGACTGTATTTTGGTGCTTACGATGCTAAGTCAGGCGGTGTCGAACATGGTCCCAGAGTCTTTGCCCATCGCCAATGCCACTTTCGGCCCGAGGTGTATGGCGGATTTAGTGAAGGTGGCTCCGAGGCACTGCTGAAAGCGTTCTTTTCCGAGCGCCGTCGCAAATAGTGCGGTCAAGCGGTTCCCGGCGATTCTTGCAATGCGCAGAAGCCACAATGCCGCCTGCTAAGTTCTGATCAAGGCGTTTCCCCTGGAAAGGGTTTACAGGGAGCACGGCGTCAAGACAAAAGGAGACAATCTACGTGGAAAACTGGAACAGTTATGTAGACTTGTACTGCGAAAGGACCATGCCAGGGCTTTGGAACGAGCCGCTAAACGCAGTCACCAATCTGGCTTTCATCATTTCGGCACTCGTCGTGTTGCGACTGTTCCGTAACGAGCACATTTTCGTCGTGAAGATTCTTATGCTCAATCTCGCGGCGATCGGAATTGGTTCTGGATTGTTTCACACATTTGCCAGCAGGTGGGCGTCCTTGCTTGATGTGCTTGCAATCGCGTCATTCATATTTGTTTATCTGTATGCAGCCAATCGCCATTTTCTGGGACTGTCCACGATGTGGTCGACGGCTCTTACCGTGTTGGCGATTCCCTACACACCTCTCACAACATTCGGGCTCCTGCAACTCTTGCCTGAACTCGGAGGATCAGCAACCTATGCCTCAATAAACCTGCTCATATATGGTTATGCCTTGCTACTGTGGGGCCGCTTTCCCGTCCTGGCCAGGCAGCTACTGGTGGGTGCCTTGTTGTTAAGTGTATCGATTGGCTTCAGAATTGTCGACGGTCCAGTATGTACCAGTTTGCCGGTCGGAACACACTGGGTTTGGCACCTCCTGAATGCCGTCATGCTGGGATGGATGATAATTGCATTGAGGAGTCATACTGTTGCCAATAGACGCGGACCAACACCCACTACGTGAATTGATTGTTTTGAGGGATACGGATTTTCGGCATGTCAATAAGTCGTAGCGAGGTTCGTCAGGTGGCACACCTGGCCCGGCTTTACATAGATGAAGACAGGCTTGATGACATAGCTAGCGAGTTGTCGGCAATCATCGAATTCATGGCCCAGCTTGAAGAGGTGGACATCGAGAATGTCGATCCAATGACCTCTGTCACTCCGGTGGAACTGAAAAAGCGTGTTGACGAAGTTACAACCGGTGGCTTCCCCGAAAGGATTCTAGCGAACGCACCAGCTGCCGAAGAGGGTTTCTTTACGGTTCCCAAGGTAGTTGAATAGATGTCGCTTGCTGAATTGACAATTTCAGATGCACGCCGGAAATTGCAGCGGCGGGCCATTTCCTCGGTGGAGCTCGTGCGGGCCTGCTTCGAAAAGATTGAAAAGTCCAATCAACTCAATGCGTATTGCTGGACCGACAAGGAATTTGCTCTCAAGCAGGCATGCAATGCCGACAGGCGCCTCGCTGCAGGCGACGCTTCAGGCATGTGCGGAATACCGATTGGAGTCAAGGATCTGTTCTGCATGCGCGGCGTGCCAACGCAGGCGGCTTCAAGAATCCTGAAGGGATTTCGCCCTGAATATGATTCTACCGTAACCCGAAATCTTCAGGATCATGGTGCGGTGGTGATTGGCAAGCTCAACATGGACGAATTTGCCATGGGTTCATCCACTGAGCACTCGGCATATGGTGCATCGGTCAATCCATGGAAAGCCAGGGGCTGTACCAAGCCTAGAACCCCTGGTGGATCCTCCGGGGGTTCAGCAGCAGCAGTTTGCTCGGATTTGTGCCTGGGTGCAACCGGCACCGACACCGGCGGCTCAATCCGCCAGCCGGCGTCATTTACCGGAATAGTTGGCATCAAGCCGACCTATGGTCGCTGTTCCCGCTGGGGAATTGTAGCATTTGCATCTTCGCTCGACCAAGCTGGTCCGATGACCAAGTCCGTGCGTGACTCGGCAATCATGCTGGGCGCCATGGCAGGCCACGATGCAAAGGATTCAACCAGTGCAAACCGTCCCGTAGAGGATTTCGAGGCATCCCTGACCGGTGATATCCGAGGCAAGAAAGTAGCTGTGCCAAGGGAGTATCGATTGCCGGGCATGCCGAACGACATTGAGAACATGTGGGACAATGGCGTTGCAATGTTGCGCGATGCTGGTGCCAAAGTGGTCGAAGTTTCACTTCCCCACACCAAATATGCGCTTCCTGCCTACTATGTGATTGCGCCCGCCGAGGCATCATCCAATCTGGCAAGGTATGACGGTGTCAGATACGGTTACAGGGCAAGCCTTGACAGCGACAGCGGCATCACCGAACTTTACAAGCGTACACGGGCAGAAGGATTTGGCGCCGAAGTCAAGCGCCGGATCATGATCGGTACCTATGTATTGTCACAGGGGTTCTACGAGGCCTATTACCGTCGAGCCCAACGGGTTCGCTCGCTGATCAAGAGGGACTTTGAAGTGGTCTTCGAACAGGGTGTCGATTTCCTGCTGACGCCTGCATCACCCAGCGCAGCTTTTCCGCTGGGAGCAATCAGCGATTCCGACCCCATCAAGATGTATCTCAATGACGTTTTTACCGTTACTGTAAATCTTGCTGGACTGCCCGGGGTGTCGGTGCCAGTTCAGCTGGATGCCGAAGGACTTCCTCTCGGTCTGCAGTTGATCGGTCGACCTTGGGACGAGGCATCGCTGTTAAACTGTGCCTATGTGCTTGAGCGACAGGCGGGGTTTTCGGTCAAACCTCAAGTGTGGTGGCTAGAACGATGACGAGCACACCAGAGTTGTTGATCCGCATTCTGTTTTTTGTGAGTTTGCTAGCCGTTATTGCAGGATGCGAAGTGCCGGAGTCTGCGCAGACAGAAGGCGCAACCATAGAGCAGCGAGACCTGCCGGAACAACAGACCGACAGCACTCCCGAGATGTTAGGCAGCCCCGGAGATACCAACAGCGAAGAACAAGCTTCCGATTCAGGTGATGAGGTTGAAACACCCGATGTGACGGAGGAGGACGAGACATTCCCTTCTCAGGAGGAAAGCTCTCTACCCACTTCCCAGGATCAAGAGGAAGATGAGACTGGTCAGCGGCAAGAAGATACTGAAGAACAGATTGAAGACAACGTCGGGCAGGAAGTCAAGCAGCCTGACGATGAAGAAACGGCAAAGGAAGTGTTGCCCGCGCCGGTCAAGATATTCGAGCCCCTGGATCACTTCGAACCGCTGGTCAAGAGCAGCACCTCACGTTATGCCCTTGAAACACAACACAAGATTGGCTCTGCTGTTTATGACCGTCCCCGAGCCTTTGTATCAAGCAAGGAAAGTGTGGCGTCTCGTTGCAAGGCGTACGGTGACGCGATCGCGGCGCAGCAAGCGTTTCTCGACAAAGGAGGGCCGGATGTAGATCCACTCAGGCTTGATCCGGATGGCGATGGATTCGTGTGCGGATGGAATCCGGAGCCCTACCGCCGTTGGTTAAAGTGAAATCAGGCAAATTCGGGCAAAGGCATGTGCCTTCCCCGAATTTCGGGAAACGCCGAGGTGGTGGCAAGCCTGAACTCATCGTAATCCACTATACCGGCATGGAGTCGACACGTGAGGCGCTCGAAAGACTTTGCGCACCCGAGCATGAAGTATCTGCTCATTACCTGATTTCCGGAAGTGGCTTGGTCTACAAGCTTGTAGACGAGGAAATGCGTGCCTGGCATGCTGGCGCCGGGGCATGGCTGGGGCAGTCCGATGTCAATTCTCGATCGCTCGGCATTGAACTGTCGAATAATGGCCGAAGACCGTTTTCTGCAGTCCAGATGGCGTCACTTGAACAACTGCTTTCTGAGCTCATCAAGCGGTGGTCAATCCCGCGCCGAGGCATTCTGGGTCACTCGGACATGGCTGTCGGCCGAAAACTTGATCCTGGACCCAGGTTTGACTGGAAAAGGCTCGCGCTGTCAGGCCTTTCAATCTGGCCTGACGGGGGATGCGCAACAACGCCATGTTGGCGAGCATTCGCCGCCGCGGCGCGTTCGATTGGATATACGCCGCTGCAGAAGGAAAATCCTAGGTGGAACGAGCCGCTCCTGTGGAGTGTGCGCGCGCGGTTTTGTCCATGGTCAGCCGGGGAACTGAATAGCGAAGACATGAAAGTTGTGGACGGATTGTGCAAGGTTCTTGCAATATGAACAGATTCCGTCACTGCGAATTGTTCAACCATCGAACATCAGCACCTGGATAGTGGGTTCGCCTGTTTCAGGTTCGATGCAAATTCGATAAATCGAGAGTTACTAAACGAACCCGTTACGCCGACATTGGGCCGGGGGTGGAGAACAAGACCATAGACATATGGGGACGATGTTTCGCGGTACTCGTCAAGTGGAGACTTTGTGTACAGCGAATGGCAGTACTGGAGGTCCGAGCGAGCCGACCTACGGCGATTGTGAAGCACTTCCAGGGGCTTGCGAGTACGTATCGGAATTTCCTGTCAATACCGTCTGCCTTGCTCCAGAAGTCGCAATGCGGCAAATCAAAATAAGCCATGCTGGCGAACGGCTCTTAAGTATTGGGGCCACATTCCAAACCATAGCTGCTAAATCAATCAAGCTGCTTCTACAGTATCGTGATGACGGCAATGTCTCTCAATGCGGTGACTGCGGCTCATCAACTAGTGACTTTCGCTTGTTGAACGTGGATTTACACCTTTGTCCCAAGAATGTCCTGCCCAAAGGGCGTGCTTGATCGCACTGTCCTCGCCAGGAGGACGGTGGCGGTCAAGTTGACAAACGGCGTCCAGTCAGGAGGTGCGGGTCAGTCGGGAGCTTCCAATTGCATCAGTTGCTCGGCGGCCATGTCCAGAATGCGAACATCAGGTCGCAAAGCACCTTTGCATGGCCGCGGAACCTGATTTTACGACCACCGATTCTGTCTTTCAGGTCTATCCGTGCCTCATGAATGCGTGCAGTAGCCCCTTGTTCTGCATCCGCGCCGGGCGAAGGCCGCCCTGGTCTGAACAGGCCGTTGCCACGGACAGAATGCTCTGGAGGAGCAAGGTTAATCACCGCAGCCAGGCGGTGGCGATAACGCCCTGGGTAGTTGTTTTTGGGTTGATTGACTCCATGCAGCATTCGACCAGGGTGTAGAGGCAGGAAAATCCGTGTCACCGGATATTTTGACGACATGACCCATTTCCCGACTTTGACCTTGCCTTTCCCGGCATGAACGAATTTGCCAGAACACAAGGAAAATGGTACAGCCGGGGACGCTAATACTAGAACCAGATAGCGGGGAGGGATCAGGCAATGGCGGCGGTAGAAGCAGGCAAGTGCGCCCTTGTACTGGTTGATATGGCACGTGATTTCGTTGAGGAGGGCGGTTTCATTGCCAGCGCAGGTGGACCGGAATACCGGGAAAAGGCCAACGCCATTATTCCTCCTCTCGCAAAGCTACTTGATGCCGCCCGCAAGGCCGGTGTGAGTGTAGTTTACTCGACCGACTGCCACACACCGGAAGACAGCGAGTTGCAGAAGTGGCCTCCCCATTCAATGAAGGGAACGGAATGGTCCGAAATCGTTGCCGCACTTGCACCGCAAAGCGGAGATCTGGTGATTCCGAAGACCACGTATAGCGGGTTCCAGAGTTCCGATCTTGAGGACCAGCTCCGGGCCCGCGGTATCGAAACACTTTATATCACGGGATTGCACACGGATTGCTGTTGCCGCCACACGTCGGGTGATGCGTTTCAGAAGGGATTCGATCTCGTTTGGGTGACGGATGCGCTGCAGGCGTTTTCCGACGAAGCCCATGAAGGCGGACTGGAATACTTCAAGGTTTGGTACGCCACTGATCCCGCCAGGCAGTTCAAGACATCTGATCAGGTCGCCACTGACTGGGCATGAACCTAGGCAGTCGGAGTTGGGCTCCAAATCAATATTGATCGGATCCGATCAGCGCTAACCAAAACACGGGCACATCGGTGGCATCAATCTAGCGGTCGGCAACACCTTGATTGCGGTCATTGGTTGCCCGATCTGACCCAAGTCCAACTGCTCGTTGAGTAAGGGACATTCGGTACAGCACCCGGTCAGCCGCGAAGAAACTTCAAGACAACGGTCGGCTTCCCGCACAAGCAGGATATCACCTTCAGGTGTCATCGGTTGGCAGTTGGCAGCTGAACCTGGCAACTATTTTGCAACCGGCGCAGGATTGAAGCACCGTTACATTCGGTTTATGGCCGATGGTTATCGGACTGGCCTCCTGGACTCTCATCGGTCCGGAAATCTCACCAAAGAATTTTCCCGTTAGACCCAACAGCACCGTCGCAGTGCATTGAGTTCGTTTGAGCCCCGGGTCAGCATACCATCCGACTGGTCGCCTCCGGCGAGCAGCATCCTCTGCACATCGTCTGGCTTTGGTTTGCTGCCCGGCGGTTCTGTGACTATTGATGTTCAGACTGAAGCTGGCGGTCAACCCGCACAAGACGCGATGCCTACGGTGTCCTGAGGAGTCTTTTGAGTTTTTGGGCTATAGCATTGAGTCCTTACCATTGACTCGGTCATCGGGTAGCCTAACATGGGAAGCGCACGGACAACCGGGTGGCCGCGTGGTGGATAACATCATGAGGAAAGTCCGGACTCCACAAGACGACGGTGCCGGGTAACGCCCGGCCAGGGTAACCTGAGGGAAAGCGCCACAGAAAGCAAACCGCCTTTATCAGGCAAGGGTGAAAGGGTGAGGTAAGAGCTCACCGCGCCTTCGGTAACGGAGGTGGCAGGGCAAGCCCCACCGGGAGCAATGCCGAATAGGGACCGCTGTGTGAAAGCACGGGTAGTCTTTGACCTCGCGGTCCGGGTAGGCAGCACGAGCGCCGCGGTAACGTTGCGCCTAGATGGATGGTCATTGAAGAAGAGATAATCTTCCGAACAGAATCCGGCTTACAGGTTGTCCGTGCCCCCGTAGAAAGAAAAAAAGGTCTCACCAGGGCCACGCAGAAATGTGAATTGTGGCATTGCCTGAATCCCGCTTGCAAGCTGCTCTCGAACCTTTGGCACATCGCTGGAAGGAATCCATACCAGGACGACTGGCTGGAGTGTCCCTTCAGATTGCAACTTGCTAATGATGCAACCCAACCGTCCCATTCGGTTGTCAGGAGTCGTAGTCCGTCTAAACCTGGTTGTCCGGTTTCAAACTGTTACACTGCCGAACAGCCTGGACAGGAAGGAGCAGAGGACAAACAATGTTCTCTGGATGACCAAGAGACAGCTCAAAGACATCCAAGCCTTCTGTTACCCATGCACATTCAGCAACCTGGCATTGAGCCAAGGTGGAAGGGCTTGCCGGAGCCTGCACATACACTCTCAATGCAATGTTCAAGACGGCAGCGGGCAGGTCCCTTGCAAATATTGCAGGAAACCTATCGTGTTGGAGTGACGGGTCTTGTTTGGCACAGGATTCCGATGTGTTCAAGGCCAGCCGGTGGCCAGACCCCAACTTCCCGGCTCCGGTATTCATGTCAATGAATTTCTGTCTCGGCATCGGACACCCGTTCAACACCAGCATAATGGTTCAACACGCGCACGATTGGGTGACTGTTCCGGAAACATGCTACTTTAGTCGACATTCCGATTGACACGAAATCCATCACGACTAAGTGTGCCCTTGGTCCACGGGCAAGGCCTGGATCGACATTATGAAAGCAAGCTGGAACATCTGCGATGGCAAAGCCCGCAAAAATCAAAATCAGGCTGAACTCGACAGCAAACACTGGTCATTTCTATGTAACCAGGAAGAACGCTCGAACCATGCCAGGGAAAATGGTGATGCGCAAGTTTGATCCGGTCGCCCGTAAGCACGTGGAATACAAAGAAGGCAAGATCAAGTAGCGGTTGCCTCGCAAGGGGTTGCGCGGCCTTTTCGCAACTCCCGCCATTGGATTGAAGATCCGTGGCAAAATTGGATCTCGACCACGGGTTCCGAGATCTCGGTCCCGGGAAGAGCAGGGGCGTGACTGTCCTGAACGCCCGGTCTACCAAGCCTGCTGACTCATATCTCTCGGCAAAATAGTCAAGAGCAGTGCGACACCCGGAAGGTGTCGCACTGCCTCATGAATTCAGTTGTCGGGCAGGGCTAACTCGTCAACCCAAATCCGCCGGGTATGATATTCTGGCGGCCCTTGGTGATACCGCCGACAGCTCGATTGCCAGTCGATTGGCTACTCTCTCTGCCCAAAGATTGTGAGCAGAAACATGAACATGTTGATAAAATCGATGTAGAGACTTAGCGCACCCATGATCGCTGACTTTTCCAACCAGGTTGCGTTGCCCTGGTGCGCCATGGCCAGGTAGGTATTCTTGATATTTTGTGTGTCATAGGCAGTCAGTCCTGCGAACACCAGGACTCCGATAATCGAAATACCAAACTGGAGAGCCGGCCACTGGATAAATATGTTAAAAATAGACGCCACGATTATGCCGATCACACCCATCATCAGGAAGGTGCCCATTCCGCTAAGGTTCCTCTTTGTCGTGTATCCGTAGAGGCTCAACGCGGCGAAGGCTATCGCGGTAATCAGGAAGACCTGAACAATCGAGTAGCCGGTGAATACCAGGAAAATGTAGGACAGCGACAGTCCCATTAGTGACGCGAATATCCAGAAAGTGAGCTGCGCCGATGCAACGCTCATTTTGTTGATGCGGGCGCTGAGTAGAAAAACGACTCCAAGCGGTGCCAGCATGACGACCCACTGGAGTGGCGTTCCATAAATTAAGCTCAGCACAGCAGTGCTGGTGCTGGACAGGTACGCTACGACGGCAGTTATTACCATGGCCGCCGACATGTACCCGTAAACACGATTCATGTGGCTGCGGAGACCGGCATCGATATGGGCTGCAGGTCGCGCTGTCGTAGAATAGGGATTGGCAGTTCGAGCCTGGTTCGACCCTAGAATTCTCATTTATACCTCCGGTCGCACGTGTCTATCTTATCGACTTGTGTCCATCATATAAGGCCCTTGCTTCATCATTCAAGCATATCACAGACCTGTAACCATGCGCCAATGAGCGCAATATAGCGACCTTTCGAACGCGTGCGGCATCTGCGAGACTGTCTTGTTTGAGTAAGGAACGAGTGTTTGGCCGATTTCAGGCGGTTCCCAGGGCAACGCCCAATTGCTTGCCGAAGCGATGGACCCGTAACCCTGGTCCGGTAGGAATAGACCCCGGCAAGCCATGTACCAATCTACACCACCCACGTGCCGGGCTTGCACGGATTCGCCGATCAGCAATTCACGCTGGCATCTGCCGCGCTTTCGGAAACTCCGGTAAGCTGCCGTTCCAAGTAGCTCGCAATCCAGTCCAGCGCCAATTCTCGGGTAGCTGTATCCTCCATGAGAATCTCATGCCTGGCGCCTTCTATGAGTCCAATCCTTGATGCAGGCCAATTTGCACAGATGATGCGTATGGCCTTGGGATCAACGACTTTCTCGTTGGACCCCATCAGTATGAGAGCTGGTGCAATAGGTGCCTTCTTGTTCAGCAGAGCTCGACTCTCCTTGAGGGCGGCATCAAGCCAGCCATATGAAGGTCCACCTAGCGACAATTCGGGCCGCCGGTCAAGCTGGGTTCGCAGATGGCTGAAGGTATCCAGATCCGAGGTTAGCACGTTCTTCCTTGATTTCGCAAAATGAACGTAGTTGCGATGATCGGTTCCGACTACAAATCTCTCCGACAGCCCCAACAATGTGGCCGTCCGTGCCGTTGCAAAGGTGACATGCCTCAAAATACGGCCGAGGTAAATCCGCCACATGGGTGCCAAGAATACTGTACCGATAACATCCAGCCCGTTCATCAGGGCGCGCAACCCAATGCAGCCACCCATGGAATGCGCCACGAGGAACCAGGGACGCTGTGCTCCGATTTCGTTCAGCACGGCTTCAAGGGCCACAACATCAAGCTGGTACTCTTTGAAATCAGCTACATGGCAAATGTCCCGGTTGTGACTCAATCGGTCTGAAAGACCGTGACCCCGCCAGTCGATCGTTGCCATTCCAAATCCATGATCGGCAAGTTCGTTGGCAATGTCACCATATTTTTCGATGTATTCCGTTCGTCCCGGAAACAGCAGCACGGTTCCCTGGCCATTTACAGTCCAGTAGGCAACACGAAGCCTGACATTGTCCGATGTCCTTGTCCAGAACGCCTTTGCCGGCAGTGGCGTATTCACGATTGACGAATAATAGGGCGCCGGCGTAGAAGGCATCACAGATACGTGCCGAGTGCGATGGCAATCCTGAAATCGCCGTCTATGAGAAGGTCGCCTGACATATAGGCGACTACAGGGTCCAGGTTGCCCGCCAGAATGGCAGCAAATGTATCGACGGGGGCTGTCAGCGTACAATCTGCTGCCTCGATTCCCTGATAGGCACGGCCATTTTTCAGCATGACGGTTCCATGATCGGCAATGACGAACTTGATGCTGTGAGGAAACCCTGGATCAACTCGTTGATGCAAAGCCTTGACCGCGTTTTCCACTGGAGACGCCAAATGGAACCCTCCACTCAATCAGCGCGCAGATCAAGGTGGCTAGATTTTCTGCCGGGTGAAGCCTCGAATCTTGCTTGCATGATCAGAATGCTGATTGTCTCATTGTTGTTGTTCACACCTGCCGCGCTGACTTCCCAACTAGCTACGGTCACCTGACAGAAGATCTTCTCTTCCTGAGGTTGCAGATGGCCAGCGAAAGTGAGACCGAAGCGATCAGCGAGGACCTTCTCAAAAGGTAGATGATGGCGAGCTCCGAAGAAGTTGCTTTCGTGCTGGGATTGTCCGATCTTGCCGTTCGGCACGAAGACTTGGAAAGTGCAATGATCCTGCTGAATAGCGTCATTGAATCGTCTCCAGGGGCTGCCATCGGGTTTTATCTTGGTCACTCCTTCAACAAGGCAAAAGGACCTGGACAGAGCCGTCGGCGATATCGCCACCATTTTGCACCTGATTCCGCGACATGTCTATGCAATAGCGCACCTTGGGTACATTCTCGAGATAACTGGTGACAGGCAAGCAGCCCGACGCGTTTATTTCCAACTTGAACAATTGATGCCGCAGTCCAGAATAGCGAAGTCTGCAAGAGCACGTTCAGGGAATCCCGAATCCGAAAAATAGCATGTCAGCGGATTACCCTGCGAGCGAATTGCTCAATTCTATGGTCAATTCATCTTGTCTGGCACTGGAGTCCCGTGACGATATGAGATGGTTGAGCATAGTTCTCACTTAACAGGATATTATTGTAGGCGGGAAGCAGCCGTCACGCCGCTGCAATTTGCCGAATCGAGCCTATCAGTCAATGTTGGATTGATCCCTGTACATGACCTTGTGCCGTTTGGTCTTGATCCAGTCGACAATCTGCTGATCGGTCATATGGTGAGCGTGATCAAACTCGTCCCAGCTAGTGATTTCTCCGATGTCCTTTTTCCAGCGTTTGTAGGGTTCCTGCGCCGGAGGTCCAAAAAGAAACAGGTCAAGCACCGAAATGTCCCCTGGAATTTTCAGGATTGGCCGTATGGCTCGCTGGGCTTTTTCCTGCCCGATTGCCGTAACCCACCACACACAGTAGCCAAGGGCTGCTGCAGCCAGGTGGGCTGACATCGTCGACGCTGCAACTGACTGCAGAAGTATGCGTTCGGCGTTCTGCCTGTACATCTGGTCAAGTTCATCACCCTTTTCTGATCCCTCTCGGAACACCGGGAATGCTTCGATCCATCGCATGTCCGAACACACCACCACAAATCCTGGCGCCGTTGCAAGGCCACGGTAGTCAGGGGTCGGAAACTTCATCTTGGCCTTGGCGCGAAACCTCTGCTCCGCAACAAAATAATCCGCGATTTGCTGTTTGGCGGTGCTATTTCGAACCACGATATACTGCCATGGCTGGGCATTGGCGCCCGACGGCGCATGTCGGGCGGCCTCGAGGATCAAGTGAAAATGATCATTGGGAACCTTGTAGTTCCTGTCGAACTTGCGCACGGTAACCCTGTTTCGGATCACACGCATGAGGTTTTCGTATCGGGTAGTTGTACCTATCTCTGCCATGTCAAGCTTCATCAAGTTCATTCCTCGGCGTTTCCCAAAGTAGCTGCCACAACCGCGCAGCTTTTCACTACACCAATCAACCGGCTGCACTCAACGGAGTGCAATGACAGAACAGAACTGTCGGTCGCCAGAACAGGTTGGAAGACTGGTGCCCTGTGGCACCACGAAGCGGTGCACTCCGCAACGCAGCACCTTGTGTCGGGTACGAATTTGGAGTCCTGACACGAACAGTTGGTTCAATCCCGCAGGTTGTCTTGACCCCTGTCCGAGTCACACGTTAGGTGCTCGGGTGGCTGTCGGTGGCAAGGTATTCAACGCCGGTTGTCAACCTGCACACCGGATGGTATCCATGTCGCTGCCTCGGGGGGCCATTTGGCTGAGATGCGTAGCGCGCAAACCCGTAGAACCTGACACGGATAATACCGGCGGAGGGAAGGTTGCCTCTATCCGACCTGCCCCCGCTGGCAGCGTAAGGAAGTAATCATGAAATCATTCTTTATCGCCACCGTCTTGGCGGCTGGCTGCACCGCGTTTGCTTCGGCTGACCAGCCGGTGTTGACCGTTTACACCTATGACAGCTTTGTTACGGAGTGGGGCCCTGGGCCAGCCGTGGAAGGTGCTTTCGAAGACGCCTGTGAATGTGACCTGAAGTTTGTCGCTGCCGGTGATGGCGCTGCGTTACTGGCTCGTATTCAAATTGAGGGAGAACGCACGAGGGCAGATGTAGTACTTGGTCTGGATACAAACCTGACTGCTCGCGCTGCTGCAACCCAGATGTTTGCACCTCATGGCGTCAGTGCAGACTGGGACTTGCCAATTGGTTGGGACGACCCACTGTTCTTGCCTTATGACTGGGGCTATTTTGCGTTTGTGTACGATACGAGGCGTCTTGCCAGCCCGCCCGACAGCTTCGGAGCACTCGCACAGTCCAACACTAGTATCGTAATTCAGGACCCGCGTTCGTCCACCCCGGGCCTGGGGCTCCTGCTTTGGGTAAGACATGTCCACGGAGATGAGGCCGCAAGTGTGTGGAAGGAATTGTCCGACAACATTGTGACAGTCACTGCGGGATGGTCCGAGGCCTATGGCATGTTTCTGGACGAACACGTTGACATGGTGCTGTCCTATACAACATCTCCAGCCTATCACCTTATTGCCGAGGGCGATGAAACTAAGAAGGCTGCGGCCTTTGTCGAGGGTCACTACATGCAGGTCGAGGTGGCCGCCAAGTTGAAGACAACCGACCAGCCTGAGCTGGCCGACCGCTTTCTGGAGTTCATTGCGAGCGACGAATTTCAGGCGGTGATCCCGACTACCAACTGGATGTATCCGGCCCGAATTCCAGCAGTCGGGCTGCCGGCGGGCTTTGATAATTTGGTGCAGCCTTCGACTTCACGCTTGTATTCGTCCCGGGAAGCGGCCGAAATTCGCGATGTTGCCTTGGCCGAGTGGCTGGAGGCACTTTCCAAGTGATCCGATTGGCCAGCGCAGCATCGTTTGCGCTGGTGCTGGTCCTGAGTCTGGGCACCATGTGTGCCGTCGCTTTGCGGGCAGACTTTGTTGCCGGCATCGAAGCCTCGGACTGGGCGGCCCTCAAGTTTACGATTACTCAGGCACTTTTCTCCTCGGTTTTCAGCTGTGTGCTCGCGGTTCCAGTGGCGCGCGCCATTGCAAGGCGACGCTTTCCGGGCCGATCATTCCTCATTACAATTCTCGGAGCACCGTTTATCCTTCCGACAATCGTCGCTATCACTGGCTTGTTGTCAATTTACGGTCCAGCCGGTTTGCTTGGTCGCGTGGCCAGTTTTGCAGGCTTTGCGGCTCCCCAGGTCTACGGGCTGCCGGGTGTCGTGCTCGCTCATGTATTCTTGAACTTGCCTCTGGCAACGCGCCTGGTCTTGCAGGGTTGGCTCGCCATACCGTCAGAACGGCTTCAAACAGCTGCGTCACTGGGATTTCGCCCATTTGATCTCTTCGTCCATGTTGAATGGCCCATGCTCCGCCAGGTGTTGCCAGGTGCGCACGTTGTGATTTTTCTGGTCTGCCTGTCGAGCTTTGCGGTTGCACTGATCATGGGCGGTGGCCCCCGCGCGACAACTGTTGAATTGGCCATTTACCAGTCGTTCATGTTCGAATTTGACCTGGGAAGAGCAGCGCGGCTGGCACTCTTGCAGTTCATTCTGGGAATAATAGCTGCGGTTGTTGCATGGAGGCTAGTGCTGCCCGCTGACTTCGGCGCCGGTCTTGATCGGCCCCCTGAACGGTGGGATTCACAGGGGCTGGGTCACAAGCTTCTCGACTGGTTGGTGATTGCAGCCGTTTCCACATTCCTGCTGTTGCCAATGGCGATGGTGATTGTCGATGGTCTTGATGCCATTGGGCAATTGCCAACATCAGTTTTCGAGGCAGCGTTGCGGTCGGTACTGGTTTCGCTGGCGTCAGTCTTACTGATGCTTCTACTTGCCTTGCCGATTGCCATCGCCGTTTCTCGGACCAGCCTCGCAAGCGCGGCGCTGGCAGAAGGAGTGGGACTCTTGATGATCTCGGCCTCGCCCATGGTTTTGGGATTGGGGTTGTACCTCCTGGTATTCCCCTATCTGGACCCGGTGATGCTGGCCCTGGCAGTTACTGCCCTGGTTAACGCGGCAACCAGCCTTCCCTTCGCGTTACGTGCACTGATACCCGCACTTCGTGAAATCGAAGCCAATTTCGGACCGCTTGCAGATAGCCTGAATGTCACAGGTGTGGCTCGATTCAGGATGCTGGTCTTTCCCAGGGCCAGACGTTCCATGGGGTTCGCAATGGGTCTGACGGCAGCCCTTTCAATGGGAGATCTGGGTGTAATCGTACTGTTCGGTTCAACCGACTCGCCGACATTACCTCTCATGTTGTATCGGTTGATGGGTGCCTACCGCATCGAGCAGGCCGGAAGTGCAGCATTGCTGTTGCTATTGCTCAGTCTGTTCCTGTTTTGGCTATTTGACCGCGGGGGTCGCGTCAATGCTGCGACTTGAAGAGGTCAGGATTAGCCGACAGGAGTTTCGCATCGACGCCAACTTCGAGTTGTGCCCTGGTAGCCGCACGGCTTTGATTGGACCGTCAGGCGGAGGAAAGTCTTCTCTTCTGGCTGCAGTTGCCGGCTTCTTGCGTGTTCAGTCTGGTCGAGTCAGCATCGAAGGACGTCCGATGGAGGGTGTCAGTCCCGGTGAGCGACCGCTGTCGATTGTATTTCAGGACAATAATCTCTTTCCTCACATGACAGCTTGGCAGAACGTAGGTTTAGGCATCAACAGCAGTTTGAGGTTGGCATCAGACGATCGGATACGGGTGGATCGAGCCTTGAAGAAGGTTGGCTTGGGCGCCCATGCAGGCAAGAGGCCGGGGCAGCTATCTGGCGGTCAGCAGAGCCGCGTCGCCCTGGCCAGGATACTTGTGCAACGCCGTCCCTGGATTTTGTTGGATGAACCTTTTGCTGCTCTCGGACCTGCCTTGCGTACGGAGATGCTTGAACTTGTTGGCGCATGTTGCAATGAAACCGATGCCGGACTGGTTATGGTTACACATGATCCTCGCGACGCCATCTCAATTTGCGAACAGACAGTCGTGGTTGCGAATGGTCACGCCGGTTACCCGGTTAAAACCACAGAATTGTTTGCCAATCCGCCGTCGGACCTGAGCACATATCTCGGCCCAAACTGGAAATATGGAGGTTGATCTCCCGCGATCGTGTGTGGATACGCAATTCCTCTGGCCAGGTCTGGCGATATGCAATCTAATCACTATGTTGAACGCGGTGAAAACGCCCCGTTTCCTGGCCCGGCAAGTCCCAAATTGTACTCTTGCTGTTACAAACGATGTGTGAACACGCTGCCCGCATGCAACGGGACCTGCGGGTCCACTCGACATCAAGTATGTAGCCGCCGCGAAATCAAGACAATTGTGTGAGGAAAAGGACGTCAAATGACAAGTTCAACAGGGAAACGACTGCTTACTGCCGGTCTATATGGATTCGGTGACGTTGAGGTCGGTGACACGATTGCGACTGGTAAGACGATAGTTGATGAAGCCCAGATAGATCTATTTGCGGCGCTTACAGGAGATTCATACGGGATTCACATGGAACGTGAGGCAGCAATTAGGCACGGCTTTACAGGAAGGGTGGCGCATGGCTTGCTGGTGCTGTCGCTTGTTGACGGTCTCAAGTTCAAAGCAGATGCCCAGTTCAAGGCGCAAGCTTCGCTTGGCTGGGACTGGAAATTTGTGGCTCCTGTCGTAGCCGGCGACTTTGTCTCGGCCAGTATCTCCGTTGCGAATAAACGTCGCACCCGCGACCCAAGGCGCGGGATTCTCACGCTGGACATCGAAGTACGAAACCAACACGGAACAGTAGTTCAGCTTGGAGAAAACAGGCTTATGGCCTATATTTGATTAGTGGCCAATAACATATCTCAGTGATGCACCTAGGAAGCGTGGTTCATTGTCAGCCGCCACAGTACTGCGCATCGGTTTTCGTGCTGTAACATGGCTTAGACCTGACGGGGCTTACAGCACGGCTGCCCGCCAGGTGAGCCCCGGCAAAATGATCCAGAGAGTCGAATGAACTTGAGCAGGCCTGTGATCAGGGCGACCCTGGGGCCGACCAACACCGGCAAAACGCATCTGGCGATCAATCGCATGCTGCGTCATGAAACCGGAATCATCGGATTGCCATTACGTCTCCTTGCAAGAGAGGTGTTTGACACGGTACGTGCCCTGAGGGGACATAGTTCGGTCGCACTCGTTACCGGCGAAGAGAGAATTGTTCCCAAGAAACCTCGCTACTGGATTTGTACGACGGAAGCCATGCCGGTCGGCAATGGTGCCGACTTTCTGGCAGTCGACGAGATTCAGCTTTGTGCTGACCGTGAGCGGGGGCATGTGTTCACAAACAGGCTGCTCTATGCTCGCGGGCAAAAGGAGACTGTGTTTCTTGGTGCAGATACGATCAGTGGCGTCATTCGCGAGCTCGTGCCTTCGGCCAGGTTTCAGTACCGTAAGCGGTTTTCAAGCCTGTCATACGCCGGCTCAAAGCGAATAGATCGTTTGCCATCCCGTTCGGCGGTTGTCGGGTTTTCTGCGGATGAGGTGTACTTTACCGCTGAAGCAATCCGTCGCTTGCGCGGAGGTGCCGCGGTTGTGATGGGTGCCCTAAGCCCGCGCACGCGCAATGCCCAGGTTGCAATGTACCAGAATGGAGATGTGGATTTTCTGGTGGCCACGGATGCTATCGGCATGGGTCTAAATCTGGACCTCGCACACGTTGCGTTTTCAGGCCTGGTGAAATTTGACGGCCGCAAGGTTCGATCGCTGGAATCACACGAATTGGCGCAGATTGCCGGTCGGGCGGGCCGCTTTCGTCGGCCCGGTTCATTTGGTGTCACAGGAGATTGTGCTCAGTTGTCTCCTGGCGCGGTTTCTTCCATCGAGCAAAGCAGGTTCAGCAATCTTCGTCGCGTGCAGTGGCGCAACAGCGCGCTGAACTTCGGAAGCAGCAACGCCCTCCTCGCATCCTTGGCAACAGCCAGTGAGAATCCAATATTGGTGCTGACGCGGGAATCAGATGATGTTCTCGCCTTGAAGGAGTTGTCGGAGCGCCAAGACATACAGGACTTGCTGGGTAGTCCATGCGACGTAAGGCTTTTATGGGAAGTGTGCCAGATTCCGGATTTTCGCAATGTGAGCGAGGGAGAACATGCCGCGCTGCTCTCCAGGATTTTCCGGTTTCTTCACGACAACAACGTTATCCCTGACGCCTGGCTGGAAAAACAGATGGTGCGGCTTGATCGCATTGACGGCGATATTGAGACTTTGTCGGCAAGAATCGCATTTGTACGCACCTGGACATATTCAGCTCAGAAACCGGGCTGGGTGAACGATGTTGCTTACTGGCGAAACCGAACAAGAGAGGTCGAGGACCGATTGTCGGATGCCTTGCATGAGCGGCTTACGCAGCGGTTTGTGGATAAGCGGACCAGTGTCCTGTTACGACAGCTCAGTCAAAAGGAGCCAATGGCAGTGAATGTAGACGATGATGGGTTGGTAGAGGTGGAAGGCCATGAGATCGGCAAGATCGAGGGGTTTCTCTTTTCTCGCAAGCCTGGTTCCGGTCCGCAGGAAGAGCGCGCCCTGAAGGCCGCTAGCGCACAGGTGCTGGATCATGAATACCGCCTGCGGGCCAAGCGGCTATCTCGTGCTGCAGACAAGGAACTGGACTTCACCGAACAAGGCGGATTGATGTGGGGCAAGGCTGCTATTGGCAAACTTGTTGCCGGCCACGACGCCTATCGGCCACGACTGAACCTGTTCGTCGACGATGAAGCTGGCGCCGAAGTTCGGCAGCAGGTCGAACGTCGCATGCAGGCATTTGTCGACGCCAAGCTCAATGACCTCCTCAAACCCCTGATAGAACTGCGAAGCGATGAGAAACTCGTCGATAACGTGCGTGGCTTTGCCTTCCGGTTGGTTGAACAATTCGGTGTCCTACGCCGGTCCACCGTAATTGAGGAAGTCAAGGCATTGGACAATGGTGCACGAAAATTGCTTCGCGTACACGGTGTCAGGTTTGGCCAGTTCTCCATTTATGTCGCGCCAGTCATCAAACCGGAGGCAACTCGGTTACGGTTGTTGCTTTGGTCTCTGGCCAACGAACATAACGAGCTTGTTGTTACTCCTCCGCCGGGGCTGACCACCTGCGACCTGGCTCCAGAAGTTCCGATCGGATACTATCCAATCTGCGGTTTCATGGATGTCGGCGAAAGGGCAGTAAGAGTGGACATCCTTGAGAGGCTCATGAACCTTATACGGGTCGAGGACACCTGGAATGGATTTGAGGCTAGCGCAGAAATGTTGTCCATCACCGGCATGACGCATGCGGGTTTTGCCGGGCTAATGCAAGGTTTGGGCTACGATGCCAATCGTGGTGAGAGGTCCATGCAGATTCCACATCCTACCAAAAAGGATGCAACCGAACAGACTGCGGAAAAAGCAGAAGGCGCCAGTTCCAGCGAGACCATGATCGAGAAGGCCCATTCGCCTGAAGTGAAAGAAAAGGCTGATGACGCCGGCCAACAGATTGAAGGCGCAAATGCCGAGGGAACAGAGGGCGATGAAGGAGCGCACGAAGAATCAAGGCAAACAGTCGAAACAACGGAAGTGTTTTACACATTCAAATGGAAACCCAAGCCAAAAAGACGATTCAAGACCCGTCGTTCCCGATCTACGGCCAAGGCCAATCCATCGCAAGCCCCGAGAAAGGGACGTGGCCCTCGCCCGAAGAAGGGCGAGTGGCAAAAAAGGACTCGCACGAGAGTTGGCAAGGCCCAGTCTCAAAGATCGCGCTCCCGGCAGCGCAAAATTGATCCTGATAATCCCTTTGCAGCACTTCTGTCGCTGCATGATCGAGATTAAACAAGTCAACGCAGAATCTTGAAAGGCTGCAGCAGCCTTCATATGTTCAACTACTCACGCAACCAATGGCTGTTGGTTCGGAACCTCAATGACTTATGTTGTTATCGATAGTTGCATAGCATGCAAATACACCGACTGTGTGGAGGTGTGCCCGGTAGATTGTTTCTACGAGGGTGAGAACATGCTCGTCATTCACCCCGATGAATGTATCGATTGCGGGGTTTGCGAGCCCGAGTGTCCAGTTGATGCAATTCGCCCGGATACCGAGCCCGGCATGGAGCCCTGGGTAGAGTTCAACCGCCAGTACTCGGAGGTCTGGCCGGTCATTCTGGAGCAAAGGGAAGCCCCTCCCGATGCCGAGATGCATGAGGGAGAGGAGGGCAAACTGGAAAAATATTTTTCCGAGAAGCCTGGCGAAGGTAGCTGAGCAAAGGGTCTCTCTCACCTGCAGATCGGTGCTGTTGGCGTCCTTTTGGTTGTTGAGACAATCTTCGCCTTGGCAGTGCGGCAACTGCGACAGCGAACAAGGTCAAGAATTCTTGCAAGGTCGGCCGTTCGATGCCGGGCCAGATGCAGCCGCGAAGTTTGAAGTCTAGCATCGCATCCTGGCAGCATCAGCTACAATCAACGGTGCATCGGCCCTGCCGGGTAGTGATACTTCAGTTCACAAGATGCGCCGGAGGTGGCCCGAAACACAGCGTCTTCAACCAGTGGCCTTCACCGGAGTTTCGGTAAGTACACTGTTTCGCCGCAACACCATCGCTGACGTCTCAGATATAGCCACAATTGCCAGTGCGCCGTGAAGCGCGCACTAAGATCTTCAGGTTATGGGTAGACTGTATGCCTGCAGGAGAGAGGTCCAATCAGGTGAAAACCCTTTCGGGCTGGCAATGATTCAGTGCAGATGTGTCGGGTCCGACATGAACCGGGGAGTGCTAGGTGCGTTGCTCTCGATCATGGTTTGAATCTCGTCTAGGTCTGCCTCGAATGTTGAATTGTCGACTCGGAGATAGCGCCAACAGCTAGACTCCGTCCGGCCGCGCAAGGCACCTCGCGATTTATTAGCATAGTTTACTGCCGATTCAGGTTCTCCTACAGCCCAATAGGCTATCGCCATGCACTGGAAATAATTTGCTGCTGTATTCTTGCGCCCGTTCGACTGATCAAGCTCGACCACCAGTTCAAATGTTTTCCGATCAATAGTTCCGTTCGTACCCCACATTGCCATTCCGAGGTTGAACGCACAGGCAATATCCTTGCCGTTGCCATAGGTTTCGCGGAAGAGTCGTGCCGCGTCTGCGAAGCGCCCAAGGCCGACGTACGACAACCCCAGTAGATTTCGCAACACGGACAGGTCCGCACCTGGATTGGACCAATCTTCTACATTCTCCAACAAGACTGCTGCAATCGATAAATCGTCTCTTGAGCGATTGAATGTTTCGGCGAGCCAAAGCTTGTCGGCGAGGTCCAGCGTCGCAACTGCCCTGGAGACCGAGATCTTCTGCGGATTCCATTCCTTGAGGCGCTTTAGACGCCCAACTGCTTCCCGTACCATAAAGGGAGAGAGTTGCTCTGAATCCAGTACGCGCCAAACATCCTCGGCTGCACCATCCGAATCATTATTGTACTCTCGGAATTGGGAACGTTTCAGAAATGCCTCCGGCTGATCAAATCCACTGGCGATTGCCTGGTTGACCAACTGCTCGGCGGAATCTGGTTGTCGGTCGTACTCTCCAGGTTCGGCAAGCCGATACAGGATCTCTCCATCACTCTGATGGGTTTGCTCGATTTCTTGGAGTCGATCTTCCCTTTCCTGGATCGAATTATCGTAACGCCACTTGTACCGTCTTGCTCCTCGCTTGATGTAATCGGGTGCACCGTCCCGATCCTTCCGGTTACAAGCTGTGAATTCGCGAACAATTCGGTTGTATTCCTTTGCCAGCCGGCTTCCGGGGCGGTCCTTCGTAAACACTGCCTGATTCAAGAGTGAGAGGGAGTCGTATCGGCGGACGATCATGTGCCGCCGGAAACCCAACTGCCGTTGAAATGCCAAGATCTTGTTTTTCAGTATCAATTCTTCGTCATCAAGATCCGGCACGTTCGACATCACGAAATGAAGTAAAATCTTCTCTTGCCCGGTTTTCTTGTTTTCCGATCGTATGTCCTTGACGACTTTGGTCAGCCCGCGAAGGTTCTGTTCATTCGGGAAAACAGGATAACTACAGAATCAGGAAGCTGCCTCGTACAGATTCCACAGGTGTCAGTGTGTCCAGTGCGAGAGTCAATCTGCACATAATCTGGTTCAATGGTATTGTGCCACTGCTGTTTAATGTCTTCGAACAGCAGGTCCCCGTGATATTTCTCGTACAGGCTCATCCACAGTCAATATGTCAAATTGTTGCAACATAGGTATCGTTGCTCGCGGATGGCATTACCACAGTTTTCCACTTCGCTTGCCAATGTCTGGATACTGGCCGACGTAATCGGAGACATCAGGAGCAAGCCCGGACTTCAGGTAGCGTGCGACGAAGTCGATGAGTCCTGGAACCTCCTCGCTCGGGTGCAACACGTCAGGAGTACCGAGGCCCGGGGCCTCAATGTCGAAATCCACAACAAGCACGCCAAGGCCGCGTTGGGCCAGCGAGACTGCTGTATTCGCAAGAGCCAGCGTACAGCCGACACCACCTTGAAAGGAGTAAAACGTCTTAATTTACATGCCAATCACGAAAACCCGCGCAAGCTGAAGGGCTGGGCCCTCTGCTGCCACGCAGCACCGATATCCAAAAATCTAAATGGAGACATGCCTAGCAGCTGAGGGAGTCGCGGATTGGAAATCTGCGGCTCTGATCTGCAGCATCGTGATGGCATCTGGATTCCCAGCAAGAATGCGAAGGAAATTGTCTTTTGAGCGTGACTGGATAGAGAGACCATTTTCCCATCGATTCAGCGATGCTTCGCCTAGTCCCGTCAATTTGGCAAAGGCTGCCCGTGACAATCCACGGTTCTCTCTGATTCGCCGAATTTCTGCTGGTGAAAGAACGTCAAGATGCCCGCAAATCTCGTTGTGCTTCAGTTCTTCGGCTTCATGATCCAAGAATTCAAACCCGCAGCTCCGGCATTGACGCACTGGAACCTGAACCCTCAGTTCTACCCTGGACGCCCCGGACCCATAGGCGAATGCGTCAGGATGCCAAGCGCTTGTGACGTCGTCTTGTTCGCATAGGGGACAAGACAGCGTTTGCTGCGTCTTCGATGTGTTGGTTGGTTGTCGCAATTGCGAGTCTCTCGGCTCCATTTCTCTATTCCTTCAATCATTCTTCACAGAGTAGTGAAAACTCCGACCGATGATCTTGCCTGATCCCAGCTGAAGTTTGCTGTAAAGCTGCGGCCTGTTGGGTTCTAGGTCAATCTTCATCACGTATCCTGTGGCTCCTCCTGGCTTGTACACAGTCACTATTTCAATCGGCTGTCCGCCTTCAATCCTTGCTGCGATGAATTCCCATGCTGAAGCATCAGTAAAGTGGGTGTCGAGTATTCCGTCCGGGTTTCGCACCTGTCCCGGATTCCAGACCGTAGGTAGGGCAGAGGTGAACGCGGTGATGCGAGAACTTTTCCAGCTGGCGAGAAGCACCAACTAATTTCGTGTCGAATTGCACGGAACAGTCACTAAGCGGCATCCTCAATGCTGCCAATCATATGAGTGCATAAAGCTTGCATTAAGGTCCATGCCTCTCAAGAGTGCTATATGATGTGTTCGTATGACAACATTTGATTGGACTGTCCATTTGATGCAGCAATTTGTCGGACCAATGATCGTATCCTTCCTGCGGCAAACTCACCGGTAGACCACGGAACGCGTAAAGTTCGTAACGGTTCCAAGAACTCGAATCCGGCCAACGACGTTTGGGCTCACCGTCTGCGGATTTACACAGCACTTGACTTCCTGGCCGCCCCGAATTTTGGTCGCACGCATAGTGCAAACCGTACCGGCCGTCTCGTGGCGACAGCACGCTCCCGCACCGACCATCCATCGCCAGAGTCTGTATGAGTGCCGATCACTCTCGGGTCGCTCCGGAGGAACCCGATATCTTGGAGCGGTGCCTTGTTAATCTCGTCTATGTCTCCAGCCGCTTCGTCCAACTGACAAGACCTTGACCATTTCCTGGTTATTGCGACATGTACTTAACGCGTTGATCGATACGGACTGGAACGGCGTGATGAAGATTGGTCAAGCATAACTTTTCGGGTTGAACAAGCCCCTGCAGAAGCAGCAAACCGCCAAAGGAGATCTTGGGTTAGGCGTTGAATGTGGTGACCACAGTGGGTCTGGCGAGGGGCTGAAACCCAGGCAAAGTTGGTTCGTGCCCTTTGTTCTTGGAAACGTCTCATTGGATTGGTGCAATTGCCTTTAGCATTCAATTCCAATGAGATCGCGCCACTGGACGTTGAACTTGAACAAGACCAACAGTTCTTTGGTGAAATGTCCCGGCTAGCGACACAGATGGCTATCCTTGCCCCTTGGAGGCACCCGGGTTCGTTGCGCAGCCACGTCCCAGTCCATGTGAGATCTCACATATTCCTGGCTTGCGTCCCGGTCTGGCTGATAGTCCCACGATGATGTTTTCCCGCGCTGCAAGGCAGAATATATGGCATGACGCTGTTTCTGCTTGGCTAGGACATCGCGGCGCACCTTTTCGCTGTCCCATCGTTCGGCGGTTTCTTGCCTGAATGTCTGAGCCACCTGGCGGTAGGCCGGGTCTCCAGCTACGTTTCTGAGTTCGGCCGGGTCTTCCTGCAGGTCGAAAAGAAGATCCGGGTCATTTTGAGAGTGAATGTACTTGAACCTTCCCCTTCTGATCATGAACACCGGGTAGGGCGTCATTTCAGCACAATACTCTCCTATTGCCTCACCCCCATCTTCGAGTTCTCCCCGAGCAAGCGGCAGCAGTGACCTGCCATCGATGGCGTGTGCCAGTTCGGGAACCGTTAATCCGGTGGCAGAAGCGACATCCAGCAACGTTGGCAGCATGTCCACCAGAGAGCAAATACTGGCGACGCGTCCCTGCCTTACGTCCGGACCTGACATGATCAGGGGCACACGCGCCGAAGGCTCGAAAAAGTTCATCTTGTACCAGAGTCCGCGTTCACCCAGCATTTCGCCGTGATCGGCAGTGACAATTATGAACGTATTCTCGAGTTGACGGGTTTCTTCCAGGGTGCGAATTATCATTCCTATCTGGCTGTCGAAATAGGACATGTTGGCATAGTAGCCACGCCTGGCCCGCCTTACGACATCGTCGGGAACTTCGACCTGACTCGCCTCGATGCCGTCCATGATGCGCTGCGAAAAGGCATCCTGCTGGCCCCGCCCAAGCACCGTCCCGGGAAGGTCGATTTCTACGCCCTGATACAGGTTCCACCATTCCGGACGCGCGATGTAGGGGTCGTGCGGATGAATGAAACTGGCAACAAGGCAAAACGGATGTTCAGGGACCTGGGCGTACTCGACGAGTTTTCGCCTGGTAGCGAAGGCAACTTCTTCATCGTACTCGATTTGAAATGTTGATGAGGCACAACCCGCTTCGAACACTGAATCCATGTTATGATACCAACGATCGATTCGCTCGTCAGGGAGTTCCCAGTTTGCGGTCCAGCAAAAGTCGGATGGATAAATGTCGGTGGTCACGCGTTCTTCAAATCCGTGCAACTGATCTGGTCCCACGAAGTGCATCTTGCCGGCCAGGCAGGTGCTATACCCCATCAAGCGGAGATAGTGGGCAAATGTCGGGATTGATGAAGGAAATTCGCTGGCATTGTCATAGGCTGCGATGCGCGTAACAAGCTGGCCTGACATGAAACTGAATCGAGACGGCGCACAGAGCGGTGAATTGCAATAGGCGGAATCAAAGCTTGCCCCAATGCTTGCAAGCCGGTCCATGTGTGGTGTCTTGACCAAGGTGTGTCCATAGGCGCTCGTGAACATCGGGGCCAACTGGTCAGCCATGATCAGTACTATATTGTATGGTTGTCTATTCATGGTTTGCGTCCAGGTGCGTTGTTGAATCTGTCTGTTGCCCTCTCCGCACAGTCCAAACCGCGGGCACTTCCTGCTGCAGAAGTATTCACCTTTCCGAAGGGCATGTGACTACCCGGGGAAAGACTTCTATTGCCGGCGATTTGTGGAATCACGGATTGAAAACAACCAACCGTTTAAGGGATTAATGACGTCGACCCCGGTAACATGGTACCCTTGGGTAGTCATGAAGGATCCTTCTCCAGATGCCGAACGCAGCGTCCTCCTGACAGGTTGTTGTCGAATGCTGCAATCCCTTAGCTGTGGAGGCAGTTCTGACCCCGCTGTAGAATGGATGCGGATGCTGCTGCCAAACGCCACACGCGGTATTGCCTGACCGGAGTTACTGAGCCGCGCTCAGACCAACGAGCACCGCCGTTTCGGATGCCTGCTGCGAGGCTCCAAGTATGTCGCCGTTCAGACCGTCGACCCGCCGCCAGGCAAGCAACAGGACAATTGCCGGCGCCGCTACGCCCAGAGTCACAACGATCCAGGTGTCACTCCTGACAGCAATGATCACGATAGCAAGCGCTATCCCGGCGCTCGCCAAGACTGCAGTTGCGCTTGGCTTTCCAGCTTGCTTGGCGAGTTGGCTGTTTTCGGTTGAAGGTATCAAGTGCATTGCAACGACCATGATGAAGCGCGATAGCGCTCCCGCTGCGGCCATGTGTGCCATTATCTGCCAGCGGGCGACCACTTCGGCAACTGCCATCCAGCGAAACAGAACGACGATAATCACTGCCAGTACACCAAAGGTCCCGATACGGCTGTCTTGCATGATCGCGACGCGGGAATCTTTGCTGGTGCCTCCCAGTACCCCGTCTGCAGCGTCGGCCAATCCATCTTCATGCAGTCCACCGGTTAGCAAGATTGCCGTCGACACGACGATTAGTGCGGAAACTTCTTCCGCCAGTCCGGTCTCAACCGCCAAGATGCCAGTCAGTCCCGCTGTTGCACCCACAAGTGCCCCAAGCAGCGGCCAGCACCAGACTCCTGCAGTTGCAGTCCGGATGTCCGAATGCTGCCAGGTAGGAATTGCAGTCAGTAGGCCGAGAGACGCAGCGATGTCGCGGTTGAGCCGCTTCAGCAAGTTTGAGACTTGAACTTCTCTCATCACGTTGAGCTTGTGTACAATTGTGTGCAGTCTATTGTAGATGAAAGGTTGACATCAATAAATTTGCAACCAGTGTTTGGCGGAATTCCATGGAAGTCGCAATCAAATCGCTATCGGAGTTTCGTAAAATGTGCCGCGTGTGTCCCGCTGCCGACGAGGAGGCACGCCAGCGCTCCAGGCAACGAGAACGCCAGTTGACCAAACCGGCCGGCGCTCTCGGAAGGCTGGAAGAATTGGCAAGCTGGTACGCCGGTTGGCGGGGGAGCGCACAAACATCGATTCGACATCCCCAGATAATTGTGTTTGCCGCCAATCATGGCATTTCCAGACATCCCGTGTCGGCATATCCTGCTGCTGTAACCGAACAGATGGTGCACAACTTTCATTCTGGTGGTGCAGCAATCAACCAGCTTGCATGGCAGGTTGGCGCCCGGCTGGATATCGTCGAACTGGACTTGAAATCTTCAACTCGTGATTTCACAGTGGCACCGGCAATGACCGAAAAGGATCTTGTTCGAGCTCTCAACACTGGCTGGAATACCGTGTCGCTCAACACGGACCTTCTGGTAGTTGGAGAAATGGGTATTGGCAACACGAGTTCGGCTTCGGCAATTTGCCATTCCCTGTACGGTGGCGTTGCGAAGGACTGGGTCGGGCGGGGAACCGGTATCAACCGCAAGAGACAGGCCACCAAGACCAGACTGGTAGCGCAGGCAGTGGAATTGTTCGGAACAAACCTCGATCCCTTGCAAGTCCTGCGCCATTTCGGGGGCCGGGAAATTGCAGCAATGGCGGCCGCAATAGTTCGTGCCCGGCATATCAGGTCGCCTCTCATAATCGATGGCTTCATCTGCTCTGCCGCCGCTGCGGTCATTCACCAGTTGGCCCCGGGTGTCCTGGATCATGCCATTGCCGGACACCGATCAGCTGAAAAGGCCCATGACATGCTGCTCGCAAGAATTGGCAAGAAACCCCTGCTGGACCTTTCCATGCGTCTGGGTGAAGGAACGGGCGCTGCGGTTGCGATCAACATCGTGCAAAGTGCGCTGTGCTGTCATCATGGGATGAACACTTTCGAACAGGCCGGGGTTGCCGAGAAATCCGATCGACGCTGAGCACTTCGCGCCGAGGATCAATTGACAGGCTCCCGGCCGCAAGTTTGTTGGTTGTTCAAATCACTTCTCGGAACGATATTCCTCGGCAGGAAGACCAAATGCCGGATCAATTTTCCGATTCAATTCTCGCAAGCGCCGCAAATATGCCGGGTTTTCTTCGGCTGACAGATTTGGATCCCATACCGCAGCCAACTCCTGAGTGACACGCCTGTTGAACTGAAAAAACCCTCGTTCTCTAAATCTTGCTTCCTCTTCAGGAATGCCAAGGCGCTGCAGCACATAGCGTCCGGCACGTAGCGAACTGTCGAATGTTTCTCTTACAATCTCGTCTGCTCGTGCCTGGTACAGTTCAAAGACATGCTCGCGGTCTCGCGCACGGGCAACGATGTAGAGGTCTGGGCGTTTGGACCTGGCGTAGTGAACAAGGCGAGTGATTATCGCCGGCTGGTCAATAGCAACAACCAGTATCCTTGCGCTTGCCAATCCTGCCGCGTCCAGCAGCTCGGGGCGGGATGTGTCTCCGAGGAATGCTCTTGTGCCCAGCTTGCGCATCATGTTGATCGTGCGAATATCCGAATCAAGGATTGTCGTGCGAAATCCATTCGCAAGGCACATATCGTTGACCATCCGGCCGAACCGGCCGGTGCCTGCAATTATCACCGGTTCATGAATGCTGATCTCGTCGCCGAAAAGTGAGTCGACCACCTGCGACCGCCTCGAGATATAGTCATAGGCCACGAACAGAGCCGGCGTGAACACCATCGACATGGTCACGACAAGTGTAAGCACATCGCTTGTGTTCGAGTTGATTACTGTGGTCTGGTGCATGAAGGCCAGCAACACGAACGAGAATTCGCCAGCCTGTGCCAAGCCAAGTGCAAACAGGAGCCTGTCACGTCCGGCAATATGAAACAGGAACGAGAGCATCAACAGAACTGCGGCCTTCATGATGATTAGGCCGAGTGTAGCAGACATGATGATCCAGAAGGCATCGAACAGTTTGCCAAAATTGATTCCCGCTCCGACGGTTATGAAAAACAAACCAAGGAAAAGGCCTTTGAACGGCGCGATATTTCCTTCCATTTCGTGACGGAATTCAGAATTGGCGAGCATGACGCCAGCAATAAAAGTTCCGAGGGCTGGCGAGAGCCCGACGATTGACATGAGCAGCGCAGGTAAGGCGACAATAAAAAGTGTTGCCGCTATCGATATTTCTGACATACCGCTGACATTGACATAGCGGAACATCGGTCGGACGACATACTGTCCGACCAGGACAATTGTAAGAATGGAGCCGAGTGTTACACCCAATTGGCCCCAGGGCGGCAACCCGTCAAAGAACTCCTTGGCACCTGTCAGGTCTTCTTGCCCGTGGTGACCCGCCGCAGCGGCTACAGTCGATGCGCCATGCGGGTCGGAAAGTGCGATCAGCGGAATCAGGATAAGCATTGGGATGAATGCAATATCCTGAGTCAACAAGACACTCAGGCTGGACCTTCCGCCCTCAGTCCGAGTTAGTCCCTTTTCGGAAAGCGTTTGCAGGACCATGGCTGTGGACGAAAGAGTTAGCGCCATTCCAATCGCCAAACCCGTTGCCATGGTAAAGCCAAGCGCATAGGCGCCGAGAGCAACCGCCACGGTGGTAACGCTGATTTGCAATCCACCGAGACCGATAAGTTTGGTGCGCATCTCCCACAGGGATTTGGGATCAAGTTCGAGACCGAGCACGAAGAGGAGAATTATTACGCCAAATTCTGTGTAAAAGGCGAGATCGGTACCGGCGCGACCGAAGAGAACAAAGAACTGACCAACAACAATTCCGGCCAGAATATAACCTAGAACCGAACCGAGACCGAGCCGTCTGGCAAAGGGTACTGAAATGACCGCAGCAAAAAGATATAGTGTTGCTTCCACCAGGAAATTCAACATCGGTCCAAGAATGCTCCTTGAAGATACCTATTCGCTACCTGCAAAAGATATGGGCCGTTACAACTAGTGCTGTGTCACAAACTTCAAGGCACGAGAATCCAAAGCTAGTGGCCAGAGTCAGTCATATTGTGCCTGCTTATGCAGCATGTACCAGATTTAGGCAATGGAGTTTCGCGGCAGGTTCCCTCTGTCACCGATCCGACCCCCCTCCAAAGCAGACTAGACGCTCTTACCTTGTGACAGGTCGCCCCAATAACTGGTCAGGAGCATTGGGTGATCCTACGGTCAACGGATTCATCCGAGCGAGTCCAACCCATCGTGAAACAACGAATATTGGCGATTGGCACGAGACGAAGGATCGTACGCAGCGCTGATTGTTCTTCGGATTGCCGACCACATTGAGACTGTAGAGCCCGTGATCAATATACCAAAGGCAGGAAATCACAGTAGTGGGTAATCCGCGACGCAACCATTGGAGCCGCTAACCGGGTAGCAGGCGGAGCCGAGTGGGCAGCCAACGCTGGGGACGGCCGCAGATACGCTCGATTCTGGTCGATCGGGAATTCAGGTCCTGCTGCAAGCCGGGCAAGGGTTGTGCGGGCCAGATGGATGCGTCAGTGCCAGTATGCTTGTCAGTCAGTCCAGGCCCGCCGGGGCATGCGGTGCATATTGCGATTGAGGCCTCTTTCGCAATTGCATATGAAGGCAGTGCCCGCCTTCGGATGTGTGGACTGATAGTCGAATGAAGCTCTTTTCTGGTCGAAGTCGACCGTGCCACCTAGGACCGTTCCCTCTGGAAAAGCTGGAAAGAGATCCGACCAGGGTGGGACCTTTCGGGGTAGAGCCAGCTGAGCAATTGAGAGCTAGCAAGCACGGCGAGCAGTCGATTGCCCACGCCATTCACCGCTTCCTGGCCATGATCGACACAATTCGTGACGGCGACGTAGCGCCGATCGAAGCAGAAATCCCGGCGTGTCCGGCCGAACGAGCCAAGCACCTCAAGGCGGCATGCTACTACTTTGACGCATCGATGGTCGGCATCTGCAAACTTGAAGACCATCACTTCCTGATTCGGCCCTGCCGAAATCCACAGGTCGACAATATTCGAAAGGAACTGGAGGCTGGCCAGCCGAAGACCTACTCTGCGGGTGTAGACTCGATTTATGCGGACATTTTGCAGGCGTCCCAAAAGGATTTCGGTAGTATTGAAGGTCATATCTCGGTCCTGCTGATAGCTGTCGAATACACTCGAAATCCAGGTGCAACCGAAATTGGGTGTGAATGGATACAGGACGTGCAGGCCGAACGAGCTGCATTACTTGCGGCCAATGCTGCGGTGGTAATTGCCAGCTATTTGCGCATGCTGGGATTCAAGGCCAGGAGCCACACTGCCACGACGACAGAGATTGACTTCAATGCCCTGGCGATCTCCGCCGGTTTGTGTGTAGCCGAGGAGGGTAGACCCGCAAATCCGTTTGTCGGTGACAGGCTTGGTTTTGCTGCAGTCACGTCAACAATCGAACTTCAGTGTGATTCGGTCCTGAGAGACGATGCGAGGCAACGTTTCTTGCGCCGCCACGGGTTGCAGTGGGCGTTTGGACACGGCTCGGAACGTCGTTCGAAGACAGCGGTGCCGTTTGCCAGGCGGGAGTTCAGACGAGGTCCGCACCCCTTTGAGTCCCTGAAGCGGGTGCCTGAACCTACGACATTCATTGACGACAAGCGGGTTCCGAGGTTTCCAAAACGCGCCGATTTCTTTGCACGAGCTTTGTTCGGAGATATGGGAAAGGCTGTTCAGGAAGCGGCCAAGGGCGGCCACTACGTCATGAAGAGTCCGATTGGCGCCTGTGCACGCCGCGCCCTGGGCGCACTACTCTTGCTTCAGTTCGGGGAGGCTCGCGGGCCGGTAGCGGCGGGCGCTGACGATGCAAGACGAAACGGCGAGAATGTGCGCGCCGCCGCATACTTTTTGGCGACCGACGCGGTTGGCATCTCCCGGGTACCGGACTGGGCCTATTATTCCCATGATGCAGGGGGCAATCCGATCAGGCCTTACCACAAGAACGGTGTGTCGATGCTGTTTGACCAGGGCTACGATACCATGGAAGGTGCCTCTGGCGATGACTGGATATCGGTGGCACAGTCAATGCGTGCCTATCTTCGTTTTTCGCTGATCGGCGGTGTAATTGCCGAACAGATCCGGCGAATGGGTTACTCCGCACGCGTGCACTCGGTACTTGACAGCGAGGTGCTGCAACCACCATTGCTGCTGCTTTCTGGACTAGGCGAGGTAAGCCGGATCGGTGAGGTGATCCTCAACCCGTTTCTCGGCCCCCGGCTGAAGGCCGGCACGGTCACCACATCGATGCCCCTTGCCCATGACAAACCGATCGATTTCGGGCTTCAAAAGTTCTGCGATGCATGCAACAAGTGTGCTCGCGAATGCCCGTCGGGCGCGATAACGGCCGGGCCCAAGTTGATGTACAACGGTTACGAAATCTGGAAATCCGATGCCGAAAAGTGTGCTCGCTACAGGCTGACCAACTCTGCTGGAGGCATGTGTGGAAGGTGCATGAAGACCTGTCCGTGGAATCTCGAGGGTCTGTTCGCAGAGGCTCCGTTCAGATGGGCAGCCTCCAACCTGCCGGCTCTTGCCAGGCCACTCGCCAAGCTTGACGACAAGATTGGCCGCGGGAGAATTAATCCGGTCAAGAAATGGTGGTGGGATATCGAACTCGATCGCACCAGCGGGCAGTATGTGGCCGCAAATGCAACACATACCCGCGAGCTGCAGACAGAGCTCAAACTGAGGTATGAAGAGCAGACCCTAGCCGTCTATCCTGCCGACCTGATGCCGCAACCCTATCCCATCGTCCAGCCGCTGGACCGCGAGGAGGGTATCCGAAGATACCTGTCGATGTTGACACCTGAGGAATACAAGCAAAGGTTGCAAGAGGGCCCAGTTGACGGATTGGTACCGCAGGCACGGGAGCTTAGGGAGGTCCCGCCGACCCTGGCGGTCCAGGTCAGCAAACGCGTCCAGTATTCACAAAATGTCGCCAGTTTCGAACTCGTCGACGCCAAGGGTCGCCAACTTCCGGAATTCGAGGCTGGTGCACATGTAGACGTGATAATTGCGCCGGAATTCCAACGACAGTTTTCGCTTGCCGGCAATCCCGCCGACCGCACGCGCTATGTGCTAGGTGTCCAGGAAGAGCGCGGTGGACGCGGTGGTTCGCACCTCATGTTCAAGATCTTCAGAGAAGGTCGCCTGACTACCATATCACGCCCCCGGAACCATTTTCCGCTGCAGGAAGATGCGCGCAAGACTTTTTTCCTTGCCGGTGGAATTGGTGTTACGCCGCTTATTTCCATGGCGCACCGGCTGCATTCCCTCGGCCGCGAATTCGTACTGCATTACAGTGCAAGGGCGGCCCGAGGGGTCGCGTTCGAGCGCGAACTGAGACAATTCGAGTGGGCCAGGCAGGTATACTTCCATGTTTCCGATCGTGGTGGGCGGGCCAGACTGGACGAAATCATTCCCGCCTACGAGTCCGGCTTTCACCTCTATACCTGTGGAGGAGAGCGATACATGGAGGAAGTGTATCAGACTGCGCAGGCCAGGGGATGGCCGGAGAAAGGCCTTTCGCGGGAGTTCTTTTCGGTTCCTGAGCCTCCCGAGAGAGAGAACTTTCCGTTTGTACTCGAACTGTCCCGGAGTGGAAGCACGGTGAATGTTCCCGCCGACCACAGTGCAGTAGAAGCACTGGCAGATGCAGGCGTCTTTATCGATACCAAGTGTTCGGATGGAATTTGTGGTGTTTGCGAAGCCAGATATCTTTCGGGAAAAATTGATCATCGGGACTATGTCCTTGCTGCCAAGGACAGGGAAGACAAGATGTTGCTTTGCTGTTCACGGGCAGCCGTTGCTGACGATCGAATTGTCATCGACCTGTAGCCGCGAACTGCGGATTCTGTTTGCTCGGCCAGGTTTCAGGCCCACCTATTCGCGGCGTGCTGTTCCAGCCGAAGTTCAACTGAGCCAGCGACGCGTTGGAACAGCGAAACACAAATCGTCGGCAAGATGCCCCAACAAAGGCTCTTTTCTGCCCGTATCAGCAGGACAGCTTCAAGACCGGGGGCCGTTGCGCGGCCAGTGAGGCCAGGATCTCCTGTTGGCACAATGCGCATTCCGCGGCCAACCCGGCAATCCGAAGATGTGCGACTAAGAGCCGATGAATCGGCTACCGCAATACCTGGACCATGCCATCTGCAATTCTGCAGTCAAGCATTCTGAGCTTCCGTGTCGCGGGTGCGGCCAAAGGCTTGCCCGTTCGCACATCGAAGAGTCCCTGATGTAGCGGGCACTCAATGGCAAAGCCGTCAAAGTATCCATAGCAAAGGTTGGCCCCTTGATGCGTACATCTGGCGAGACTGACAAAAACACCCTCCTCGGTATCGTAAACCGCGAGGTCCAGGCGGCCTAGCCTTGCTGGTGTGACGTCTCCCGATACCAGGTCGCCCAATGGCAGGATGTTGTGCCATTTCCGTTCCCTCTTCATGCCTCGGAACCGGTAGCGTCAGCGCGTGGCGTTCGACCGACAATCTGGGAAATAATGTCGATATGGGCACCGAGGTATCCGCGCTTCTCGACATGCACGAAACCTGTCAGACGGCGGTGCAAATCGGGCAGGGCATGGAAGGGCACTGACGATGCATAGTGATGTTCGGCATGATAGTTCATGTTCCAGCACAACAGTCGCATCGGCCTGGTCACGAGGTTGGTTCGGGTGTTTTCCTTCATATCCGTAACATTCGGCCGGCCAACATGCTCGGTCATGCGTATTGCTCGCATGACAGGTTCGCCCAGGAACATGGGAATCCACCACAGCCACAAGGCGCCCCACCAGTCCAGAGCAACCGATCCGGCAATGATGAGCAGGTAGAGCGCAAAGTAGGTTCTCGCCTCAACTATGACGGCTCTGCGCTCCTCGACCGGAATGAATTCTTCTTCTGATTTCGAGATCCTTCCGAATACGTGGCGAATAAGTGCCTCGAACTGCGCATACCAATACGGAATCGAGCTCAAATACCACAAATACCGGCTCAGTGAGATTGGCAGTTCAATCAATTCCGGGTCGTAACCCTTCTGCTGCGTGAAAGTATGATGGTTGCAATGCTCATAGCGAAAGTACTTGTTGGGGATGACAAGCAGAAATCCGCAGTAGTTGCCCACGACTTCGTTTAGCCACCGGCTGCGAAACGGTGTGTAGTGGCAGCATTCGTGCTGGAGTGAGAAGTGGTGGACAACAATTATTCCGTGGGCGAACATTGCCGGAATCAGCCACAAGGTATCGAACGAGACAATGACAAGAGTTCCGGTAATCGCAAGCACTACGATAAACTTGAGCAGGTGCAGGAAACCGGCAAAATTTGAACGGCGCATCAATTGTCGCAATTCAGCTCTTGTTATCACGCCTTCCTTCATCGCCTGGCTAATTGGCGTCAGTACCTCGTCATTCATCACTAACTCGATGCAAAATTGAAATCCCAAGCTGCACTGCTACACCCGAAATCGTTCGATTTCCAGACCAGAAATCACGCCTACAGGTTCAGAGGTAGTGTTCAATCCTGCCACATGCAATCTTGAGACGCCATACCGGCGCAAGACAGTCATGATTGGCGCGATCTTCGACAGCCCGCCACTCGGTCTGGAGCCGCGCAATACCCAACGCTGAGCGTTGCCGACAAACGGAGGCAAGCGGTCACAAACTCTTTCCCGAACCTGCCAATGGTTCTGCGTTCGCAGTGATTAGCTACGCTTATGGGAGTCTTGCAGACAAATGCAAGTACTTTTGGCACGGTTTCGGGTAAATGGTAGGTTAGATGGAGTATACAAAGGATGGAAAATGTCTGAAGAAGTTGAGCTGGCGGCGGGAGCCAGCAATCTCCTTGAGCACTGCGCGGGCGTAACAGAAGGTGATCGCATCCTGCTCATCCATGAGGAAGAGGTACACGGATACAGTGAACTCGAAGCAGTTCAGGTCACCGCCGATTGTTGCCGCCAGAGGGGCGCCATCCCACAATTACACTATGAACCGTTTCGGCCCGAGTCACCGTCCATAACCCGGGAATTGCAGCTTAGGATGGAACAGTCGGATGTGGTGATCTACTTTTCGCGGCTGGCCGACCAGCTCAGGTTTCAGCAGTTTCCTGAATGCATCAAGACGATTGTCAACTATGCTGCCAACAAGCAGCGCCTGGGAGCCCCTTTTGGTACTGCCGACTATCGTGCCTTTCAAACGATTCGCCGCTCGATAGACAGTATGATCGCCGCTAGCGAGCATATCGTCGTGACCTGTCCTCGAGGATCCAGGTTTTCCGGTTCAGGCGATCCAGAAATCGGCAAGGTTGGGGAAGTATTTATCAGAAGATTTCCCATGCTTGTATTCGCGCCGGTTTCGGCACAACGCTTTAGCGGGCGTGTTGCCATGCCCCGAATCCTGGTTGGTACAAGCACCGATTTTTATAAACCCTATGGTCTCCAGACACGAGAGGTGCTGTTTGCCGACTTTGAAGCGGGACGGTTGGTGCGCTTCGATGGTCTTGAGGAAGACGTGGCTCGCGCCAATGCACATTATGACTACGTGGCGAGCAGATTTGATATCGATCGCAACCGGGTGTTTTCGTGGCATGCCGGGGTTCACCCGGCAAATGAGTACCGCCAGTCCGCACACGAAGACTACGAATTGTGGTGTAATAGCGCCTTCGGGAATCCAAGGATTCTGCATTTCCACACTTGTGGCAATATCTCGCCGGGGCAAATTTCATGGAATGTGCTGGATCCGACAATTCGTATTGATGAGGTCACTGTCTGGATGGAAGGCAAGCTCTTGCTGGAAAACCTTGACTGTGGCTCCGAGGTCGCCCAGGCATATCCCGCCGTGGCTCGTCTGTTTGCCAATCCTTTGCAACAGTGTGGGCTGTAGCAAGAGTCAAGTTTGGCTGCCCACTCTGACGAAGAGTGATGGCCTCGTGCTCCGATTGTAGGGCTAGCTGCCGCAAGTACAGTTATGTCATCTTCACTACCCTGCCAATTGATCAGGCATATTGAATGGCCTGTCTTCCAGTCTGCAGTGATCACAAGACAGGCGCGGCCAATGCACAATGATCCACTGAGCCGGTGCCGTGTGTCGGCAATTCGGTGACAGGAAACTTCTGCCGGGCATCGCGCCCAGTCTGATCGGGCCTGCGCCGAACCAGTCCGCCGCCAGGCCATGCGCGAGGCGGCATGGCGCACGCCTGTCAGTTCGTCAGGAGCAGATTCCAACGAGGAGGCAATTCCCTGGATCCTGCATTGACCTCGGTCCTGTGCAACAATCGGCTGATCTCTGTTACGCAAGGGGTTCGCGTTCAAACCGGTTGGAAAACCCGTCGGAGGGGATTCCGGGCAACCGCGGCGTGCACCCGGGCGATTCCAGGTCGAGCCAATGCCCGGTTGAGTGGCGCCTACCGACGGTAGACGCCCGACCTGCCGACCATTGCAGGTTTCCGCGCTTCAGTTGCTCAGGGGCGCGTGTCCGCCGCCCGCTGTTCTGCATCAATCAACCGTTGCAGGGAGCGACGGAATATCTTGGCTCCGCCGTCCAGCCCCAGGTCGATATTGGGCGACTGCTTATGCTTCATGCCCTTGTGAACCTCGACCAGAATGTCTCTGTCTTCCTTGAAAGCCATCAATGCGCCTTCGTTCATTTTCTCGGAAACAGCTGTGTCGTCCGGGTCGGTATTGCGATGCTGGAACCAGTAATAGCGGGTCGTGTCTTCATCTATTGGTGTCATGAAATTATACGAGATATTCACGTAGGTCAGTTTCGTTTCCGGCTTGCCATAGCCACCGGTGCCAGTCGGCGTATAGACGGATTTGTTCAACCCTATGGCCGGAAAACACATCTCGTAGTGTTGAAGACGATCGCACAATCCTTCGAACTTGACCAGATCAGCGTAGTAGGGGGAGGGGGCCTTTCCATGGATCCATCTCGAAACCACGACGCCCCTGTCTGTCTTTTTGACTTTCAATGGTTCGTCGTCGGTCCCTGCACCAGCGAATGAGGAAACATGCACCCAGGCGACGTGGCTGGGGTCAAGGAGATTGTCTGCGACCCACAGGTAGTTGCAGTCGACGTCGAGAACGCCTCCATCGGTATAGCCCCAATCCGGGTTTTCAAAATTATCGATTGGGAAAACGGCTTCAGGATCCGCCAACTCTGCATCTCCCATCCAGATCCACAGCATACGATACCTGTCGACAACAGGATAAGACTTGACCCGGGCACGTCGCGGGATCGCCTTGGGTTGGGTTGGCGCCGCAACGCATCTGCCGCCGCAGTCAAATGTCAAACCGTGATAGCCGCATTCGACAGTGTCGTTCTTCAGCCTGCCTTTGGAAAGCGGTAGTTTGCGATGCGGACAGGCATCCTCAAGCGCCACAGGTTGACCATCGGTGCGGCGAAAGATGACAATGTCTTTTTCTAGAAACTTGACGGCACTGAGCGAGCGGGAAAAGTCCTTGCTCCATCCGGCAACATACCAGGCGTTGTGCAGGTACATGTCTGGCCTCTTGCTTTTGAATGTGGTTCGCGGCGATATACAGGCTGCAGCCGAACAAGCTCTGCAGCGGAATGCGCCTCAGACAAAGCGTTAGTTCTTAACGCTGTTACAATCCGATTTCTTGCAAGGCGCAATGTGCATCATGCAACTTCCGGGCGCTCAATTCCAGTACGCGCAGTCGCGGCAGCTTCGAATTTTCGAGTTGAGACCCGTCTCCTGGTCAGAACTCCTCCTTGGCATTCCGGGAATTCCACCAGTCTGAAACGTGGAGCAATGAAAATCGTGACCGACAATGGGTAACTAACCAGGGGTGGTGGGCCGGATCGGCACTTGCTGAGCGACGGCTGCAATAGAGCACGCGGCGTTGAATCCTTTGCCAGACTCAGGGACGAACAGGTCGCGGTCCGGAATTGACCGTCTACACTGATGCATTCGACGCAGGTCTAACATGGGGAGGTAGTTGGGCCTGTTGCTTCGATTGATCAACTAGCCATTCTCTGAGGACCATGATTCGATGCTGATCAAGGTTGTATCTGGGGCACACGCACCAGTATGAGTATTCCGACCGGACTGCTTTTCGAAACGGTCGCACGAGCCTGCCATCAACCAATGCATCAATGACCAGGGGCTGTCGACCAAGTGCAACACCGAATCCCTGGATGGCCGCTTGCACGGCCATGTTGGCCTGGGAGTAGCGGAGTTCTCGCCGACCTGCCGGAAGGTGGACTCCAACCCTTCGAGCCCAGTAATGCCAGTTCGGCTGGTTTCCTTCCTGCACAGTAATATCGTCCACAAGGAAGGTGATATTCGAGGCACCCTGACCGTCCATCAGGCATTTGACGGTATCAAGAAGCAAGGGTGAACATACAGGAAAAACCGTCTCACTCATTAGTCGGTCCACCTGCATGCCCACAAATCTTCCTAGCCCGTAGCGGATCGCCAGGTCCTCAATACCCGACAGTTGTCCATCAGCCGGAATAGCCGTGGAAATCGAAACCGGAATGTCTGGATAGCGCTGATCGAAATCGATCAGTCGCGGGAACAGCCAGTTTACGGCAAAACCGGGTGGACAGGATATGACAACTGACGAATCAGTGAATTCTCTTGAACGAATCTGGTCGCATACGGATGAGACCTGCCCCAGTCCTCCTGCTACGGCATCTGCCAACTGACGTCCTACGCTCGTGGGTATGGTTGCGCTGTGCCCCCTGATGAGTAGTTTCTGATTTGTCCATTCTTCAAGATTGCGGACATGCTGAGAAACCGCGCTCTGTGACATGCCGAGTTCGTTGGCTGCGCGGCCGAACTTTCGCAGCCGGGCAACTGCTTCAAAGGCGCGCAACGACGTATAGGGCAGGTTCTTGAGCATATCGGGCAGACTAGGACAGATGCGGCGTCCACATCAACCCAATATGTACACTTCTGCTGTTGCAGGTTGGTTGCCAATTCTGCATCGTGTGCAAGACATCGGGTCACTGCTGTTTTGGTCAATGAGTGGAGGAAGAAGGACTTGGCTTCCTGGATAAAGATGATTGCCGACGAGAATGCGGACGGTCCCCTTGCGGCTGCACTTGAACAGGCAAGAACCCCGCACGGCACAGTCGACAATGTGATGAGAGTGCACTCATTGCGACCGGAAACAATGTGCGGACATATCGCCCTTTACCGTTCCATACTTCACAATAAGGCGACCTGCGTACCGAAGGCATTTCTGGAGACTGTCGGAAGCTTTGTGTCGCGGCTTAACGCTTGCCCATACTCCTACAGCAATCACTGGAAAAACGCCCGACACCTTATCAACGACCCTGTCCTTTCAGCACGCATCGAGGCATCGTTCGATCATCAGGAGTTCAGGCGAGTCTTCTCGGAAAAAGAAGCGGTAATGCTTGAATATGCGAGAAAGCTGACAGCCGAGCCCGGCGACATGGAGCAGGATGATGTGGCAAGGTTGCAAGCTCTTGGTTGGAAGGACGTTGAAATCCTGGAGATCAATCAGGTGATTTGTTACTTTAACTATGCCAACCGGCTTCTAAACGGTCTGGGGGTGACAACAGAGGGTGATGTGATAGGCTTTTACCCTGGCGATAGGGAAGCTCCAGCTTGACTTGCCTGGTGATGAACAGAGGCGCGCCGGCGGACGCATCGTTGACCGAATTCGTACATGCCGTCCGATTCCTGGCAACAAACCCATGCCTGCGGCTGTCAACTGCGCGTTTCGATCTTGTGCCGACAATAAAGTGACTGGTGGGGTGCAGTCAGGGATATGAAGACTCGGTACTCCTTCTGGTCTCTTGCAAGGAATGCCCTGACAGGACATCGCAACTGGCAACCTGCGTGGCGCCAGCATGCGCTGAAGCCCAGATACGACATGGTGATCGTGGGTGCGGGAGGGCACGGTCTGGCGACCGCCTATTACCTGGCATCTCGTTTTGGAATGAAACGGATAGCGGTCCTTGAAAGAGGCTGGCTTGGCGGCGGAAATGTTGCACGAAATACGGTGACAATTCGTTCCAATTATCTTCGTGACGAGAGCATCCCGTTCTTCGTGCGCTCGGTAAAGATGTATGAAGGTTTGTCGCGTGAGCTGAACTTCAACCTCATGCATTCGCGTCGAACAATGATCGACGTAGTCCAGACCTATCCGAAGTTGCGTGACCTGACACGCAGAATGAAGATCATGGACATGTACGGGTCCCACTACGATAGGATTTCGGTCGCCGAAGTCAGGAAACGAATTCCCGCCCTGACCGGTGGCCAGCCTGGCTCCCGGCTACCCGTGTTGGCTGGCATGGTGCACCGCGAGGCGGCTGTCAACAGACATGATGCAGTGGCTTGGGCATATGCCAGGGCAGCGGACGCGCTCGGGGTCGAAATTCACCAGAACACCGAAGTCACGGGTTTGACAGTGGATAAAGGCACTGGGATATGCGGAGTGGCAACCAGCAGGGGGCCGGTCAGTGCCGACTCGGTGGCGTTGGCAGTCTCCGGGCATACCTTTCAGTTGGCCAGGTCTGCCGGACTGAAGTTGCCTCTCCAGACATTCAACCTAACGGCGTTCGTTTCGGAACCTGTGAAGCCGATTGTTGATGTCGTGGTGAACTGCCCTGATTTGGGCGTGTACTTTTCGCAGACGGCCAAGGGGGAGCTTGTTATCGGGGGGATGCCGGATGCCGGATTGTCCTACAGACGAGACATAAAGCAGCATGTTTTCGAGAATACCGTGTCAGGCTTGCTGGAACTGTTCCCGACCTTTCGGCGACTCAAAATGCTGCGGCAATGGGCCGGTCATCTCGATATCACGCCGGATGGCTCGCCGATTATCGACCGCACTCGTATCCCCGGCCTCTATGTAACGGCTGGCTGGTGGGGTGGATACAAGGCAATCCCGGCAGGCGGCCTATGCTTTGCGAAGCTGATTGCAACCGGCGAGCCACATACGCTTGGGGCACCCTTTAGCTTGAGTCGTTTCGACAGTTTCAACTACATCATGGAAACCGGAACGACGACTGTCGTCTAGGAGGCACCTTGCTGGTTATCAACTGTCCCTTTTGTGGTCCGCGAGATGAGCGTGAGTTCGACTACGGCGGGCTTGCCAAGGCCCCCCGCAGCAAGGTTGAAAGGGTGGCGAGTAATTCCGAATGGACCGCCTACCTTCTACACCCTGGCGATCAAGGCAGGATTGCTGATGAATACTGGTGGCATGCTCGAGGCTGCGGTGAGTGGGTCAGGGTAAGGCGCGATACAACGACGCACAGGATTGAGCAGTCGGAAGTGGAGTCGGATCGTTGAGCGTCCATCGCTTGAATCAAGGTGGATGCATTGATCGCAAGCAGCCGTTGCAGTTTGATTTCGACGGGCGAAGCTATAGCGGCTTTCAGGGTGATACGCTTGCATCGGCCCTTCTGGGAGCAGGTGTGCGGCTGACGGCACGCAGTTTCAAGTACCATCGGCCGCGCGGAATTGTGTCCAGCGGAGTCGAGGAGCCATCGTCTTACGTTCATCTTCGCAAAGGCAGGGAATCAGGAAGCGAACCTGTCACTCGTGTCGAACTTGTTGACGGTCTTTCGGCCCGCTCTGTCAGGGGATGGCCATCGGCGTCATTCGATGTTGCGGCAGCAGTTCAGTTTCTCTCCCCGCTGATACCGGCTTCATTCTACTATAAGACATTCATGTGGCCAGGCTGGAGACTGTACGAACCGGCCATCAGAAACATGGCCGGGCTTGCGCCGGCACCAATTGATGTGGCCACGGACGACTGCTTTGAAGCCCGCGATCGGCACTGTGATGTTCTTGTAATCGGGGGAGGGCCAGCGGGTCTGTCGGCCGCGCTTGTGGCAGCTCGGGCCGGACTGGATGTGCTTGTCGTTGACCAGGAGCCGATGGTCGGTGGCGCACTGCTAGCTCGGAACCTGCACATTGAATCTGCTCCAGCCAGCCACTGGCTGGACACGGTGGTGGCAGAATTGACCGGTTTCAGCCGTGTTGAAGTGTTAACAGGAACCGTGGCGTGGGCTCACCGAGAGCATAATCTGGTCATGCTGGCCGAGAACAAGCGGAGCCCAGGTGTCAGTATGCAGCGTATATGGCGGGTTCGGGCACAGCAGGTTGTTCTCGCCACCGGAGCCAATGAGCGCCTCCTGGTGTTTGCCAACAATGATCGCCCCGGAATCATGCTGGCCTCGGCCATTCAGGCGTATGCAATTCGGTATGCGGTTCGAGCCGGCAGACGCGCCGTTCTGTTCACCACCAACGACAGTGTCTACCAGTGTGCTCGAGATCTGCATGACGTCGGAATTGAGACTGCCGCCATCATTGATGTTCGAGACACTGTGCCGCCAGTGGTTCAGGCTCTGGTGCCCGGCGTAAAGGTAATGGCCGCACACGAGGTCTACAATACTAATGGTGGCCGGGAAATTTCCGGGGTTCTCGTTAGACCTGTAAAGGGTGGCCCTACGACGCGTATTGGATGCGATCTTCTGGGATTGTCCGGAGGATGGAATCCTGCCATCCAGCTTTGGTCGCAGGCCAGGCTTCCAACTCGCTATTGCAGGCGGCTGGCGACGCTAGTGCCTGAAGGTACATCATCCAAAGTTGCAGTTGCCGGTGCCTGCAACGGCAGGATGGCTTTACGAGAGGTGATTTCCGACGGCTTGCAGGCCGGTCTTGAAGCCGCACGAAGATGTGGACAGGAGCCCGACGCGATGTCTTGTCCGGAGTGCGAAAGCGACAGCTATACTATCGAACCCTATTGGCACAGCGGCAATGACTTGCGAGCCGACAAGGCATTTGTCGACCTGTTGCATGACGTAACCCTTCGTGACATTCATCTGGCAATCTCCGAGGGATTTGCCGAGATCGAGCACGTAAAGCGATATACGACTGCCGGCATGGCGCTGGATCAGGGAAGAACCGGAAACCTCAATGTTGCGGGTGCTGTTGCCATGCGACGTGACATGGAAGTCGCCGCAATCGGAACCACAACTTTTCGACCACCGACGGTTCCCGTCAGGTTTGGCGGCTTGGGACAGTTTGACGGGCTTAAAATTCTGCCCTACCGGACTACGCCGGTAACCCCTTGGCATCGGAACCACAACGCTGTGATGTATGAAGCTGGCGCACGTTGGCGCCGGCCGGGTTACTACCCGCAAGCCGGGGAATCGATGCAGGGGTGCATCAATCGCGAGGCCAGGGCCGTGCGCAACGGACTAGGCATATACGATGGGGCACCACTCGGAACGTTCGAAATTCAGGGACGGGACGCGTCTCGGTTCCTTGACCTTGTTTATACAAATGTCTTTTCCACACTCCACACGGGGCAAGGGCGCTATGGCCTGATGCTCACGGATGACGGGCTGATCCTGGACGATGGCGTCAGCTTTTGCCTGGGCAGGAACCGCTTTCTGATGTCCACATCTACGGCCAATGCCGGACTGGTCAGGCGTCACATGAAACGCCTGCTTGCGGTTGATTACCCTGAACTTGAGGTCCGTATTACCGACGTGACCAGTGTGTGGATGAACGCAACCCTTTGCGGACCGCTGGCCAGATCGGCACTGGAGCGAATAGGCACGGACATTGACATCTCGCCGGAGGCTTTTCCGTTCATGGGCATTCGCCACGGGATCGTGGCCGGCTTCGAGGCACGCGTGGCGCGAGTCAGCTTCACCGGCGAACTGTCATTTGAAATCAACGTGCGAGCGCGTCATTTGGCAGAGTTGTGGGAGCACATATTTGAGGTTTGTCGCGAATTCGACATCACTCCCATTGGATCCGAAACCAGCCATGTTCTGCGCGTGGAAAAGGGATTCCTGTCACTTGGCCATGAAGTGGATGGAACCGTCGATGCATTTGACCTTGGAATGGGCTGGGCAATGGCTTCAGGAAAGCCGGACTTCATTGGCAAGCGTGCTGTTTCAATCAGAAGGTCAGGGGGGCGGTGCCGACGGGAGCTTGTCGGATTGTGGACCGAAGACCCGGCCAGGGTGGACATTGAGGGTGCTCCGCTGGTCGAGTCCCGTGACAGTAAGCGATCTGTGGGGCATGTCACCGCATCGGTGTGGAGTGTGGTGCAGGAACGTGCGATAGCACTCGCCTTGCTAGAAAATGGCAGGCAGCGTCATGACGAGGTCATATTGATCCGCGATGGATCGGGCCTGCTAAAGTCCAGGGTTACCGCCCCCTGCTTTCACGACCCTAAAGGCAAGCTTCTACGGAGTTGAACACCGATGGCCACAACCGCCAGCTCCGGCTACATGAAGGCAGTTCTTGACTGCAAGTGCTCGGCTGCAGAGTTTGATCGCTGGATACGTCCGGCATTTCCCGACACAGCACCTTCAAGCGGTGGAATCACAATTGTGGGTACGACGGAGATCATCCATGTCGGCCGCGAGCATTGGCTTGTTTGTGCGCCCCTGTCCGAAGAGGCAAACCTCATTGGCCGATTCCGTAAGCTGGAGTTGCCGGATTCGGTTTCACTTGTCGAGGTTTCGGACTCGCTGAGATTTTTCAGTTTCGGCGGGTCCGACCTGTATGAAAGGCTCTCGCGGATGACCTCTCTGGACGTACGCAACATGCACATGCCTGGCGCCACGTTGACGGAGGCGTTCGGTCTCAAGGTGCTCCTTGTGCGCAGACTCGACCAGTTCGAATTGGGATTCGATTCAAGCTATGCCCGCATGATTGAGGAGGTTCTGAAGAATTCTGGGAGCAGTTTCGACTGGTAACCTATGGGTCGGTGAGCCGTTGGGCCTCTCCTTGAATTCAGTGCCTCCTGACAATGGTCCTGGGCCACAACAGGTTCGATTTATGACCGTTGCCGAGGGGAAAGTCTTGCTGAAAGTCAATTCAGACCTGGCGGGTGTCTGCTGATCGATAAATGTCGCCTTGTCGGCTGCAGCTGGACCCGTGTTAACAGCCCTTCAAACGGCGGACCGGCCGAGTCTTGTGGTCAACTCCCGAAAACCTGGACAGCTTTCAATCCAAGGCAGAACCCGGGTCGCCGGGATGTACAAATCGCCCTGGTGCATTACCGCTCGGTTATTGGACCGGCTCATGTATCTTTCTCGTCCGATGCTGATGTTATCACAAATCCCGACAAGTCTCAGAATTGGCGAACGAACGAAAACTCGACGCGCTTGCGTTTGAAATCCCCGCCTTGCGCATTGGACTCGCGCCGCGAATAGACGTACTCCAGTCTTGGGCTAAAGCCGGCCATGGTATACCCCGGGCGAAATATTGATGCCCTGTACTCAACCGTTTCATCTTTGCGTGGTACGTCCTCAGGTGTGAACTGTATCCAGGGTCCCTTATAGTTGGTTTTCGAATAGTTGGCGCCTATCGACATCGTGACACCCAGCGGAGTGGCATAGGTAAAGGAAAGATCTGCGTTAGGCTGTTTGTAGGAATTTCGCAACGAGCCCAGTTGACGCTCATCAGCTTCCCCGACCGTCAATGCCAAACGCATGGTTGGTCTGATGAAGTAGTTTGCAGTCAGCGAGATGGACTTGGTGGGTCCTTTTGCCGAGCTGCCGGTCGCGGCTTTGTGGTAATAGGAAAAATTGCTGCTGAGAGACAACTTGTCAGACATCCTTCTCGACCATTCCGTACGAATCCCGGCGTAACTATAGCTGGTCCCGCCACCGGAAATCTGCCGCCGGACGCTGGCCAGCAGGCTGAAATCTGATGAATTTCCTATCCGCCACTTCGGGCCTGCGTAGGCCTCGATCGACGTGCTATCAAATTCGTGCGAGGGGTATTCGGTGCGCGAAAGGCTGGTGCCCACACGCAACCTTGTCCGTTCGCCGATCGGAAAATTGTATTCGCCGCCGCCCCAGACCTTGATCCCGACGCCTGACTTGGTGGGTTCACCCTCAAAACGCAGCGGCGGTGCACCCGGAAACAGGCTGATAAAGATAGCGCGGTCCTCTGGAACGCTGTTGACATTGGTATCCGGGGCCAGTGCAAACCCGAAATGAGTCGTCCACCGCCGCCGTGCCTCAATGACGTTCAGAAATCTTCTGATGTTGGCTGCCACGTTGGGGTGAACATCGCTAGCAAGTACCGTTTCAAAGTGCCGCTTGGCCAGTATGTCCTGTTCATTCAGAAAAAACGAGCGCGCCAACTCCAGACGAACACGGGTCAGGGAAGGATTCCTGGCGAGCATTGAATGGAAGTTCCTTATTGCCAGCTGCAACAATTCCCGCTTTTCTTCGAGCGAAAGATGCTCGGCATGGGACGCGTTCAGCGCCGCGATTCCAGTTAGAAACTGGACGCTGTCATTGTTGGGGAGTTCCGGTTGCAGGACTTCAAGGATTTCAAGAGCTTCAAAAAAGTTGCCATTCGAGACCAGCTCCCGGGATATTGCCAAGGCCTGGTCCAAGGTAACTTCCTGCCGTTCCTGTGCCACCGGGACGGAACATATGGTCGACATTGCTAACAGACCGAGTGCCAGGCCCGCCGTTTTCAATATGTGCGGCAACTGCCTAAGCATCACTCGAATTGCTCATTCACCAGATTCACGTTCTTACCTCTTATGTCACCGCGCGGGTTCGGCCCGCACAAGGTGAGGCAATACTTCTAGATCGCAGGACCAACTAGTACTGCGGGCTGTCCTGGTTGCCAACCACGCGCGCGATTACTGCGGCGTATTGCAATAAATCGGAGTCCTTATTTCGTCCGCCAACAAGTTGCACCGCCAGCGGCAATCCGTTGGGCCCACGACCAACAGGAATGGTTACGGACGGAACCTGGAGCAGTGTCCACATGCGGCTGAATAGCGGATCTCCGGTCGTTTCCAGTCCCTGTGGCGCCTCGCCATGTGCTGCCGGTGTAACGATCACCTGATGGGACGCCAGCAATCTGTCAAGCTTTTCCAGGCACAGGTCTCTGGCCCTAAGTGCTTTCGCGTACTCTTGAACAGATATTGCCAGACCGAATTCCACCAGCGTCGCAAAGTTCTCACTAATTCTTGACCGAAAATGTGTGAACTCATGCCTTCGATGCTGAGCAATTTCTCTGCACATGACTACTCTGTGGTCGACTGCCAGATGGCAAAACTCCGCCGGATGTTCCAGATTGTCATTGACTGCAAGTCCGTGGGCACGCAATCGATCCATTAGCCCAACACAAGCAGCCTTCTGGCTTGAACTGCATTCGTGCCAATGTGGCCCGCGCATTAAGGCTACGCTCAGCCTTCCCGTATCAACTTCGTTTGCCGCCCTGCCTTCAGGGAGCAGCGCCCGGTGAGCCAGTTCCAGATCTACAACGGAGCGAGCAAAGACTCCCAGTGAATCAAGGCTGGGAGCAAGTGTCATGACACCTGTCAAATCGAAATACCCGCAACTTGCCTTGTAGGCGAAAACGCCGCAAAAGGCAGCAGGTCGCACCACAGATGCGGCTGTCTGCGAGCCAAAGGCCAGCGGCACCATGAAATCAGCGACTGCTGCGGCCGACCCGCTCGACGACCCTCCCGGCGTATGTTTCGGGTTGTGCGGGTTTACCGTTGCACCGGGCTGAAAACATGCAAATTCAGTTGAAAGGCTCATGCCAACTGCCACGCCACCCGATTGCTGAAAGGCATGAACGCATGCTGCGTCCGAATCCGGGCGGCGACCAGAATAGACTCTGGAGCCCCATGTGGTCGGAAAACGTGCTGAATTCATGATGTCCTTGATGGCGAATGGTATCCCGGCCAGCACACCCTTTTCGCGCCGGGCGTCTTCCTCCCGTGCCCGCGCCATGACGTGGTCATCATCAAGGGCAACAAATGCGCCTATGCGTGGTTGTCGCTGTCGAATCCTGCCCAGGCAATCCGCCAGGATTTCGGCACTGGTTACCTCGCCCGACTGTATCAATGAACGCAATTCTTCCGCGGTAAGTTTGTTTAGCATTCTGAATGCTTCCTTTCGTGAGCCGAAATGGCCAATTCAAAAACCTCGGCCGGAACCTCGTAAATTCCACCACCAAGGCGACCCAGAATGCCCTCGCGATCAAGTATGCCCAATGAAATCACTGGCCCCAAAGCGCATTGGCATGCTTCCCATGCCGAGAGTCCAAAGCGCAGGTCAAGGCCCTCGAATGCTATATGCTCTCCAATATAGAGTCTGCTGCGCCTGGAACCAGTGTCTGCCGGCATAAGTCTGCGAAAGGCAGAAGCCTGAATGGGCGCGACGCTAAATGCCATGGCACCGAGCCCGAAGACATCAATTATGGCACTGTCACCGATGGCACCGAGTGCTTGCCCGGAATCTGCCTCGACATCGAATGTTCCCACAGGAGGCGTGGCCCTGACGGTAAACCATTGGTCAGGATTGCTGGCAAGTTTGACACCGAAGTCCAGGCCGTTTCCTCCGGCTGCAGTAATCAGTGTCGCACCAATTGTTCCTTCGGCTGCTCCCAGAATACACTTTACGCCGGCCATCCACAGGTTGAGAAAGAAACCTGGAGACGAGGCCATGAATGCCCTCGCCTTGTCGTCGACTGCTGGTGTCGCACGCTCCTTAATCTTGTCGACCAAGATGCGGGTCGCAGACGGAGTGCGTCCATGGCAGTCATCTCCGGCAGCCAGGCTTGCGGCAGCAATCGGAACAAGAGGAATCCCCTCGGCAATCCCGACCTTCAATTGCTCACAAAAGGGACCGTTCAACCACTGCAGATGTTGCACAACAGACTGGCTGCGCAAACCAAATCTTGGGGCCGGTCCGCGACCTCCGTTAATCGGCGAGCAGGCGGATACCCGACCGCGGTGGGCATCATATACGACATGCAATTGCATTGACGCGGATACAACCGTTGCCAATGGCGTGACGACACCGAAGTCCTGCGCCGGAGCAAGCCGGATACTGCCGTCGCCGATAAGACGAGCGGCTTCTTCAAAATCATCAGCCAAACCCTCGAAGACGGCGGCAACGCAGGCCGAATTCTCAACTGGAAACGGGAGGAGTTGGCTTGGCCTGAACGCAGGACCGGCGTGCAGAAGCAAGTTGCGAGGCAACGAGACGGCCTTGCTCGCAGGTTCGAGCCGATTCCATACAGGCTCAGCAACCATGGCACGATCAAGGGCCAGCCGATCGGCTGCGAGCCCCCCGAACTCGAGGTATTCAGTCACGTGCGGGAATGATCCAGGTTTCGGAGAAATAGAGAAAGGCCGTGGTCGTCTCAAAGCCTGCCTGCACCCTCCTGCCAAGCGAGCCGGGCAGGGCATTGCCATCAAGAAAGATGTGGGCTTCGCGGGCGGGCACCAGAACCGTGAACATATCGTGCTCGCCGGTACCCGTTAGTTCCGGGCTGAGCCGCAATGCTCGTGGTGGCTCCAGCTCGCGCCAAACTAGCTGCACGGCGTGGTCGGGACTGCCAATCGCCTCTGAATACTGGTTCCCCTGCGGGTCGCCTGAGGACACGAAAGTCTGGGCTTTGGCAAATTCGAGGCCTCCAAATGCCGGAGCATCGCGAAAGGCAGCGAGTTTGCCGATGAAGTTGTTCACGAGATATTCGGCCAGGGCGCGATTGTTGCCAATCAGGAGATTGGGTTTCGACGCTGCCGGCTTGCGTTGGGAGGGTGATGCGTAGAGGAGAAGAAGTTCTCCCGGACCAACCGGTGACCACGCTACTCTGAAGAAGAGCGACATGGCCGTGAAGTCACCCTCATCATTCTTCAGCAATATGCCAGGGTTTTCGCCTGTCCAGTCGAGTCTTCCCGGAACGATGGATTCAACACCCGACATGACGATCCTCTCCACGTTCAGAAAGAAGCCAGGATTCTGATTTGGTCAAATAGGCGGACGAAAACACGCCGCCGAATGTTCTTTGCCTATGCGGTGTGCCGGACAATACAGTGCCGTTTATACTGACTGAAGCCTTTCGAGCCTCGATTAGCATTGCGAATACCCCATGTCCGCATGCGCCTGCTCCGGATGGAACCAGGTCAAGTTGAACAGGAGGCAACATATCCTGCCAGGAAAGTTCGATCTCGTGTTGAGTGCCGCGGTAACTCTGCACCTCGAACCCTTCATGCAGTTCGAATCTACTTGTCGTGGAAAGCAGTGACTGCCATTTGAGGCTACCTAGCACCTGGTCTCCGAAAACCCCGGAAAGGCTGGATGCCTGACTATCGAGCATCCAATTCATCAGACATTGATTGTCTGTCACTGCTATCCTGGACGGACACAGACTATTCGTCTGCCCTGGAGATTCAGCCACAACGATCAGTCCTGCGCCCCGTCCAAAGGGAGACAGCGCGACACGAAGGCTCATTGCCTTGACCACGAAGTCGCTGCCCGTTCCTTCCCCGAGGCAGATCGCAGAAGTATCTCCGCACCAGAGCACCGTGCCCGAGTTAATGCCGATTTGCATCATGACTCCCAACTGGTCTCAAATTCCTTGAGCAAACGAACAATCAGCTCTCGCCTCTCAGCACCCACCAGGCTGTCGGCGCTCTGATAGATTCTGGCGACTTCCTTGGCCGTTGTCTTGAGAATTGCAGCATCGTCACGCTCGGGCTGTTCGGGAATCCTCAGCATCGTGTCTCCGCCATAGGTCGGGATAGGCGGGTCATACACGTCGGAGGGCTGGACAGGGTTGGTTCCATCCTTCAGGGCCCGGATGGCAGCGCGCAGCTTTCGACGAACCTTGGCCACGCCGCGGTCGGTAAAGGCAAGGTTTTCGCGCGAGTGAACATTGATCGGACCCTGCGAGACCCAGGCATCATAGTCGCCGGGGTCACGCTGGCGGGTCTCGTAATCGCGATCTCCGGATTGGCCGTAGAAATCGGTCTTTCCGTAGCCGACCCTGGTTCGGTCGGTCAAGCCTCTTGGGTCATCGCCTTCACGAAAGTGCCGCCAGGCCACAACCATCGAGTTGGAGTCATCAATCGGTGTGATCCATCGGCTCAATCCACAGCGTCCGAAGTACCTCGATCCATCCGGTACCGGAAAATGGCCACAATTCTGTGTGAAGGACGGGAGCATCAGATCGTGAACACGAACCCAGATTATGTCGCCGACGCGCCGCGTGTTTGTATAAAAGTCACCATACTGCCGTTCATAAAACTCAATTTTGGGCATTTCAGCGAATGCCTCGATAAACTGGGAACGAACGGCACGGGTGTGGAGATATACAACATGGAACGGGTCCCAGGCGTTTTCCATGACCTGGAGCCAGTTACAGGGCGACTTGATGAGATAGGGATACAGTTCATCATTGTCATCGCTGAACGTGTCCATCATCGGGAATGCGGGCGTAAATTCAGACGGTCCCAGATAGGCAAATGCCAACCCCTTGAATTCCACCACAGGGTAGGCACCCAACCGTGACCGATTCCTCACCTGGCTGGCCGGCGGTTCACAGGGTGTGTCAAGAATTGTTCCGTCGAGTCCGTATTTCCATCCGTGGTAGCTGCACCTGATGCCGCCATCCTCTACAATACCGAACTCGAGTGACATATTGCGATGACAACAGTGGAGATGAACGAGACCAAGTTGCCCTTGCTTCTCCCGGAACAAGACAAGATCCTCGCCAAGCACGCGCAGGCGATAAGGCAAAGTCCCGATTTCGCTGGTCATGGCGACTGGCAGCCAGTACCTGCGGAGGTACTCGCCGCAGGGAGTGCCGGGGCCAACTTCGGAAATCTCCGGATCCGGCGTAGCATTCCAAACGAATTGCCTGGAATGCCCGCAGTAATTTCCACCTGGAATGTCCAACGAAGCGCTCATACTGATGAATCCTGACGAAGCTGTGCAATCGAATCTTGCACACACTGAAGCCATTGTGCAAATTGAACTCTGAAGTGAAAGACCGTTTACCACCCTGCGGGATGGCAGTATTTGGCAGGCAAGGCGGAATCCAGCACCGGGTGCGTTACGTTAGGCAGTATTCATGGATGCAACAAGCAACGGCGCGGTGCCGACCAGGCCAATCGCGAATGAGGGTATCCGGAATATTCGCCAGCACATGGAACTGGCAACGCCGGGCTGGCCGCCAGCAACGGTGTTTCTGAACTCGAACGAGAACGCCTTCGGGCCTAGTCCGTATGCGGTCGAGGCAGCACGGGCGGCCTCCTATCGCCTGGAACGCTATGTAGAAAACCAGAATCAGTGGCTGGCGCCGACAATTGCTGCGCATCACAGGCTTGATGCCCGGCGCATAGCGATTGGTTGCGGTTCGGACGATGTACTTGCCCGCCTGGCGAGATGCTACCTCGGTCCCGGAACCGAATTATTGCGGGTCGCAAATTCCTACCCGAAATCACCCAACTATGCCCATGCATGCAATGCGAAACCGGTATCCGCACCCAGTGACGGTTTCCGTGCCAATGTGGACAGTATTCTGCGTTCGGTGACAGAGCGGACCAGAATCGTCTACCTTGCCAACCCGGACAATCCGTCGAACACGATGATTTCGCTGTCCGAAATCCGCCGACTTCAGGATGGGTTGCCTGCCCATGTGCTGCTCATCCTTGACGGTGCCTATCTGGAATATACCAGCGATTTGAACATTGACAAGCTGGTGCGGATCGTCGAGGAAAACCAGAATGTCGTATTGACCCGGACGCTCTCCAAGATCCACGGACTTGCTGCAGCCAGGGTTGGCTGGATGTACGGACCCTGCGAAATCGCCATGAACGTCGCAAAGCTGCAATTGACGTTTCCGATAGCTGTGTCATCGATTCACGCTGCTATGGCGGCGCTTGATGACCGGGAACACACGAGATTTGTACGTGAGGAGACCGCAAGGCTCAGGTCAAGGTGGTCCATGCGTCTGGCGCAGCTCGGAGTTGTTGTGGAGCCGGGCCAAACTAATTTCTTGCTCCTGGATTTTCGCCAATTTGTCGATGATTCGACTTCAATCCTGAGGCAACTGCGGGCAAGAGGGATACTTGTACGGCACTTCGCGGGCGGTGCGTATTCTTCCTGCCTTCGCGTGACACTCGGTCGCCACGCAGAAATGGAACAGTTCGGATCTGTCCTGGCCGAAATCCTCGAAGGTTTGGAGTGAGGGCATGACCGGGCTTGCGACCGAGACGCCCCATCCATCTGGACCGGAGATAATTCGCCAATTGAAGGCGGCAGCCGTACAGTTCGTGGCGGCAGTGCCCGACATTGTCACAAGTGAAGGACTGCTCTGGCCGATCGAAAGGGACCCTTCACTGCGGCTGCTGCGGCTTAGCCGGGAGGATGAGGGAATATCGATCTGCGCAGCCATGTCCTACAACGGCACACGGGCGGTGCTGCTAATGCAGCAGACCGGACTCATGGACTCGCTCAATGCAATTCGAGCCATAGCTGTTGATTATCATCTGCCTATTGTCATGTTGGTCGGCTTGCAGGGCAAGGAACCACATTGCCTGCCAGAGTTTTCGTCCGCATACGGTGTGCGCATAGTCATCCCTGTATTGGAATCGATGAACCTCCGATACAGTCTGATCGAGATGCCGGAACATGTGCATACAATTCGCAGGCAGATCGATTTGTGTTACCGGAAGTCTCGTCCCCATATTTTTCTGATCGGACGAGCACCGAACCTGCAATGAGGCGTGACCTGGCATTGCAGGTCCTGGCAAGAACGATTCACAGTCGTGATATCGTCGTCGCGGTCTACCAGGCACTGTTCGACTGGCTTGCTCTCGGGCCGCGTGAACTCGACTACGTGTCTACAGGAGCAATGGGGCAGGCTTCGTCGCATGGCCTGGGGCTGGCATTGGCTAGTCCCGGGCGGCGTGTACTGGTTTTCGACGGCGACGGTAGCCTGCTGATGAATCTTGGGGCGTTAGCTACTATTGCGGATGCATCCCCACCCAACCTTTGGCATTTTGTGTTTGCCAATGGCACCTATGAGGTGAACGGGGCGCACCCTCTGCCGGCTGCCGGCCGTGTGGATTTTGCGGCGATTGCACTTGCGTGCGGTTATCGCAGCACCTATCGGTTCAATGAACTCTCCGAGTTCGAATTGCAGCTTGCCAACATTCTTGACCAGCAGGGGCCCCTGCTTGTGGAACTGAAAGTTGAACCAGGCGAGTTCTTTCCCCGCAACTATCCCTACATTCACAGTGCCAAAGCCAGGGAGAGATTTCGAACCGCCTTGAACAGGAACTAGTCGGGCATGCCATTGCGGGATACTTTCATGTCTGGCTCGGCCTTTCTGATGCATTGAGGTTCAGGACAGTGAGCGGCCGGAGCGAACTCAAGCTGGCTTTGAATGGAGTGGCGCAAACTACTGCGACAGGTTCGGCAGCCAACCCAATCCGGGATGCAAAGCTACGCCTGTGGATGTATTCGAGAAAACTCCCCGAACTTGGCAGGAATAGCAGAATCTTGCATGTCGAGTGCTGACCCATGGGGGACCAAACGTTCGCAGGCGGGTGCCAGGGACAATGCACAGCACTGTTGAATAGATGCGGGCAGCGGCAATTGAAATGTGGAAGAAAGGCGCAGAAGGGCCATTAATGCAATGATAATGCGAAACCAGATGCCTTTGACCAGCAGTCACTGGGGTACCTACCGGGCGCAGGTAGAAGGGGGCAAGGTTGTTGCCCTCCACGAATTCGAAGAGGACCAAGATCCTTCACCCATCGGCAAGGGTATGGTTGGTGTGCTTGACGGACCGACACGCGTCACGTCACCCATGGTCAGAAACAGCTGGTACTACGAAGGCCCGGGCAGCAATTGTGACCGACGTGGTGCCGAGCCATTTGTAAAGGTCAGCTGGGACGAGGCAGAATGTCTCATCTCCCGGGAAATCGCGCGGGTATGCAAGGAGCATGGCAATAAAGCCATCTTCGGAGGTTCGTATGGCTGGGCGAGCGCTGGACGCTTTCATCATGCACCTAGCCAGCTGAAGAGGTTTCTGAATTGCATCGGGGGCTATACGACGCGGATCAACAGTTACAGTCTGGCAGCTGGCGAAGTGATTCTTCGCCATGTTATGGCGCCTCTTTACCATTTGCTCGACGGCTCGACGTCCTGGCATTCAATCGCATCTGCCAGTGAGCTGCTTGTAGCCTTTGGCGGCATTCCTCTTCGCAACAGCCAGATCAATGCCGGGGGCGTTGGCAGCCACACCGCCTCCGCGGGTGTGGCTTCGGTGATTGATGCAGGTGTTCAACTGGTGAATGTTTCCCCATTGCGTTCAGATCTTGATCAGGGGTCTAGAGCCAGGTGGCTTGCAATCAAGCCTGGAACCGATACCGCACTGTTGCTGGGAATTGCCCACACCCTGCTTGAAGAAGATTTGCACGACAGGAGCTTCCTCGCCGGATACACGGTCGGTTTCGAGCAATTCCGTGAATATGTAGACGGCACGAGTGACGGGATCGCGAAGTCGGCGGCGTGGGCTTCGGACATTACCGGCATTCCGACATCGGCATTGATTTCACTGGCGCGCCAAATGGCATTCCGGCGGACAATGATATCCGTCAGCTGGTCGTTGACCCGCCAGGACCATGGCGAACAGCCGTTTTGGGCAGCAATTGCCGTCGCCGCAATGCTTGGCGAAATCGGCCTGCCTGGCGGGGGTATCGGGTTTGGCTACGGAGCTATCAATATGGTCGGGGAGGGCAGTCCGGTCATACCGGCGTTGTCTTTCCCACAAGGTGCCAATCCGGTCAGAAGCTTCATCCCGGTTGCCCGCATCAGCGACATGCTGCTCAATCCTGGAAAGAGGTACGAGTATGATGGTGTCGAGTATTCCTATCCGGACATTCATCTGATCTACTGGGCCGGAGGCAATCCCTTCCACCACCATCAGGATTTGAACAGACTATTGCTTGCCTGGCGCAAGCCGTCGACGATCATAGTCAATGAATGGTGCTGGAATGCCATGGCCAAGCATGCCGACATTGTCTTGCCATGCACGACGCCCCTTGAGCGCAACGACTTTGCGTTGTCCAGAAACCCTTACGTGGTTTTCATGGAAAAGCTGGCGGAACCACCCGGTGATTGTCGCAACGATTTTCAGATCTTTTCCGGACTGGCCCGTCGCCTTGGCGTGTGGCAGGAGTTCACGGAAGGCAGGGACGAAGACCAGTGGCTTGAGGAGATCTTCGAAAAATCCCGGCTGCGAGCCCGACAACAGGGTTTCGAATTGCCCTCGCTTGCAGAGTTGCGTCAACGCCGGTTTTTCCGCGTTGATCAAAGCCAGGAGGGAATGGTCCTGCTGCAGCGTTTTCGTGCCGATCCGGATGCGTGTCCGCTACCGACACCCTCGGGCAAAATCGAGATCTATTCGGAGAGAATAGCCAGTTTCGGTTACGACGACTGTGTCGGACATCCCAAATGGTATGAGCCCTGTGAGTGGCTCGGAGCAGCCGAAGATTCCTTTCCGCTACACCTTGTATCCAATCAGCCGTCCTCCAAACTGCACTCGCAGCTAGATCACGGAACGACCAGCCGGGCCTGCAAGATCAAAGGCCGGGAGCCAATAGTCATGCATCCGGACGATGCAGCCGCACGCGGCATTGTCGCAGGAACGGTCGTACGTGTTCATAACGGGCGCGGCAGCTGCCTGGCAGCAGCGGTCATATCGTCCGGAATACGGCGCGGTGTCGCCCAGATGAGTACTGGTGCCTGGTTTGATCCGGAAGTTCCCGGTCAGCCGGGTAGCCTGTGCAAGCATGGCAACCCCAATATCCTGACACGAGACAAGGGGACATCTAGCCTGGCCCAAGGCCCGACTGCGCATTCCTGCCTGATAGAAGTCAGTGTGTATGAAGGAAACCCACCGCCGGTGACCGCCTTTGAGCCACCGGAATTCGAGATCGGTGCCAACCACCCGAGCGGCGGTGACGAGGCAGTGAATTAGGGGGTCTTTTCGCTGCTTGCCTGGCGCCGGGAATTGCGCCGGCCGCACCAATCGCTGGCACGGCCGGAACAACGAAGTTACTGCGGGAAGTCCTCGTCAATGCCTTCAACATAGAAGCTGAGGCCAAGAAGATCGCCATCGCTTGCTGTTTCACCTTCGGCAAGCCAAGCCGTACCATCCTGTCGGTTGATGGGTCCTGTAAAGGGATGCAGCGAACCGTCTGCGATCGCGTCGCGAACAGCCTGTGCCGAAGCCTTGACGTCCGCCGGGATTCTGTCGGTGATCTCGGAAATCTCGACCATGTTGGTGCTTAGGCCTTCCCAAGTGTCGCTGTTAGACCATGTGCCGTCCATTACCGCCTGCACGCGCTCGACATAGTAGGGTGCCCAATTGTTCACAATGGACGCGATATGTGAATTCGGACCGAACTCGCTCATGTCAGATGCCTGCCCGAATGCCCACACCCCGTGTTCCTCGGCAACAAGCATTGCTGCGGTGCTGTCGACGTGCTGCATGATGACATCCGCTCCCTGCTCAATCAGCGCCTTCGCGGCGTCGGCTTCAATGGGCGGATCAAACCATGTGTAAACCCAGATTACCTTGAATTCGACATCTGGATTGACCTTCTTTGCAGCCAGATAGGCCGAGTTGATACCGCGCACGACTTCGGGAATCGGAAAGGTGGCGATATAGCCGATAACGTTTGACTCGGTGACATGACCGGCGATGTGTCCGATCACCGCGCGCCCTTCGTAGAAGCGAGCATTGAAGGTGGCGACATTGTCTGCACGCTTGTAACCTGTACAATGCTCGAAGGTCACGTCCGGAAACTTGGAGGCAACGTTGATGGTCGGATCCATATAGCCAAACGATGTCGTAAAAATCAGATCGTGCCCGGAAAGAGCCATCTGCGTCATGACCCGCTCGGAGTCGGGTCCTTCGGGAACCGATTCCACAAACGAAACTTCCACGGCATCTCCAAAGGTCTCTTCAACGAGTTTTCGCCCCTTATCGTGCTGATAATTCCAGCCATGGTCGCCAGTCGGACCGACATAGATGAAGCCGACCTTCAGTGGCTCGTCGGCTGAAACCGTACCGCCAGCTGCTCCCAGTGCAATTACTGCAGAAGCTGCAATTAGTTTGAGAATACGCATTAATAATTCCTTTTTAGTACATTGTAGGGAGGATGTGAGTCAGAACGCCACAAATTCAGACTGTGGGTTAAGATGATATGTAATAGCTTCGTCCCAAACAAGCAGGCGCATTGAGCAGCCGCTGGCTCCGGTTGGCCGAAATCAGAACGAGTACGATGATAGTTACAACATAGGGGGCGACCGAAAGATAGGCGACGCCGATGCCAACTCCCGCTGCCTGCAGGTTCAGCTGCAGTACCGTGACGCCGCCAAATAGCCAGGCGCCAAGAAGCACGCGCAGCGGGCGCCATGACGAGAAGACAACCAGCGCCAGTGCGATCCAGCCAGCACCGGCTGTCATGCCCTCGGTCCATTGCGGCACCCGGACCAGTGACAGGTAACATCCGCCGAGACCGGCCATCGCGCCCCCGAACATTATGGCCAGGATCCGAGTTTGGCGAACCTTGTATCCAATCGAGTGTGCGGCATCATGATTTTCACCTACAGCCCGCAAGATCAGCCCTTTCTTGGTATGCCGGAGGAAGTACCAAATGAGCAGGGTCATACCCAGTGAAAGGTAGAGCACTGGATCATGCGAAAACAGGACATGACCGATGAACGGGAGATCGGAAAGAAACTCAACACGTAGTCTCGGCATCTCAGGAGGACGGACACCGATGAACGGTTTGCCGATCAGCGAAGCCAAGCCCAGTCCGAAAAGCGTGGTTGCAAGACCCGTGGCCACCTGGTTTGAAAGCAGATACTGCGTCAGCACGGCAAAAACCAGTCCCAGAAGCGCGCCTCCGACCAGCGCCGCCAGTACACCGGCTAACACCGAACCGGTAATAACCGACATGGCGAAACCGCACACGGCGCCAATGATCATCAGGCCCTCGACCCCAAGGTTGAGGACGCCGGCCTTTTCGACCACCAGCTCGCCCAGACCGGCCAGTAGAATTGGTGTCGAAGCCACCATGACACTGGCCACAAGCAATTCGGGAGAAATCGACCCGAGTTCATTCATGACGAGCTCCCCGCAGTCACCTCTCTGGCACCCGATGTCGGTCTTCCCGGAGTTCCTATTCTGACTCGGTAATTGACCAGAACGTCAGCGGCTACCAGGAAAAACAGTAACATTCCTTGAAACACCTGAATTGCCGCAGCCGGAGCGTCAAGCATGAACTGGGCGAGTTCGCCACCAATGTAGGTCAAGGCCATGAGCAGGCCTGCAAGAACAATTCCGATCGGATGAAGGCGGCCAAGAAAGGCAACAATGATGGCAGTGAAGCCGTAGCCAACCGGAAAGTGTGGCGAGAGCTTGCCAGCTGGACCTGATGCCTCAAGAATACCGGCCAGTCCTGCCAGCGCCCCGGTAATTCCCAGGCAGACAACAATGACGAGATTGATTCGTACGCCCGCAAACCGCGCTACCTTGTTGGATTGACCCATAAGATTGACGTGGTACCCGAACAAGTGCCGCCGCATCACGTAGTAGCACAGGATGACTAGCAGGCCGGTGATGACAATCCCCCAATGAATGCCGGTTCCGGCGATCAATTCGGAATTGTGCATGCTCGGATTATCGTGAAAGCTGCGACTCTCCGGAAAATTGTATCCAATCGGGCTGCGCAGCGGGCCGGTCACCATGGCAGTCAGGATCTTGTACGAAACGTAAACCAGCATCAAGGAAACCAGGATCTCGTTGGTACGGAAATACACCCGCAGCAGGGCCGGGATCATTGCCCAGACAAATCCTCCGGCAATTCCTGAAACCAGCATCAGGGGCAGAATCCAGATGCCCTGCATCGGATGCAGCGCCAGACCCACAGCGCTACCGGCAAGTGCGCCCATCACGAACTGGCCTTCGGCACCAATGTTCCAGATGCCCGCCCTGAAACCGAATGACAGCCCGAGAGCGATCATGACCAGGGGGGCTGCCTTGACCAGTAGTTGAGGGCGTGTGTAGCTTACCAGGGCCTCATTGAACAACGGATCCCAGAATATGATCCGGATCGACTCGAACGGGTTCTTTCCGAGGATGAGAAACAGGATGCCACCGCCAATAATCGTCGCAACAATTGCCAGCAGCGGCGCCGTGGCCTGCATTAGAGTGGAGGGCTGCGCCCTAGGTTCAAGACGTAGCATCTTGCGACTCCGCCATCAGAAGTCCGATTTCGGTTCGCGAAGTTTCCGAGGTAGGAAGGCTTCGAGACAATCTTCCTGCCGACAGGACCGCGATGCGGTCGGAAATCTCCAGGAGCTCGTCAAGATCCTGACTGATGACCAGTATGCCGGACCCGGCGTCGGCAAGCTGGATCAGAGCTCGGCGAACCGCTGCCGCGGCATTGGCGTCGACACCCCATGTCGGCTGGTTGACCACAAGAACCTCCGGTTTCTGGAGGATCTCTCGGCCGATCAGGAATTTCTGGAGATTACCGCCCGACAAGGAGCGGGCGGCAGCCTGTGTGCCAGATGTCCTGACGTCGAACCCCTCTATGATGTCTGTTGCAAAGCGTCTGGTGTGTTTCCAGTCAACGATGCCTCGCGGAGCCAGCTTCATGCGCAGGGTGCCGCTGAGAAGCGTATTTTCGGTTAGCGACATGTCGGGCGAGGCCGCATGTCCAAGGCGTTGCTCGGGTGCGGTAAGCAACCCCAGTTTTCGGCGCCGGCTAGAGGAATGCGTGATCACGTCTTCCCCATGCAGCTGGCACTGGCCGCTACTGACTGGCAATTCGCCCGAAAGCGCTCCCTGGAGTTCGTCCTGCCCATTGCCGGCAATACCGGCTATGCCAAGAATCTCGCCAGCATGAAGGTCAAAGTTTATGTCGGAGAGATTAACGCCAAATGGCGCAGAATTCTCCAGTGACAGTCCGGCAACCCTCAACAGAATCCGATCGCGCATCTTCTGCTTGCTGCCGGCGCGACCAATACTGGTACCAACCATCATTTCGGCAAGCTGCTCGGCCGAGCATTCTCTCGGGTCACAGGAGTCTACAACCTTTCCTTGCCGCAAAATCGTGGCATCGGCGCACAATTCACGTATTTCCTCGAGCTTGTGCGAAATATACAGAATCGAGGTGCCTTCTCCGGCCAGCCGCCGCAAGGTTCCAAAAAGTGAATCCACCTCCTGAGGTGTCAACACCGAAGTCGGCTCGTCCATGATCAACAGTTTCGGATTCTGCATCAGGCAGCGAACGATTTCCACACGCTGGCGCTCGCCGGCTGACAGGTCTCCGACCATGCGGCCGGGCTCGAGCAAGAGATGGTAGGACTCGGCGACACCACGAATGCGCTCGGCAATGCCGGCCATTTGGGCGTCGTCAAGGCTTAGCAAGATATTCTCTGAGACGGTCAGGGCTTCGAACAGCGAAAAATGCTGAAAGACCATTGCAACGCCTGCAGCACGGGCGGTACGGGGCTGGGCAGGTGCAAACGCGGAACCGTTAAATGACATGCTGCCGCTATCCGGTCTAACCAGGCCATAGATCATTTTGACTAGCGTAGACTTGCCTGCACCATTTTCACCTAGCAGAGCATGAATGGCACTGTGGTCAATTGACATAGAAATCTGATCACAGGCCTGTACTCCGGGATAGGCCTTGCTCAGTTCCTGAAGACAAAGCAATGGACCGAACTGGCGACCTGCATCGGTTCGGTGCGTATCCGCCTTGGACAAATTTCCTCCAGGTAATCAAGCCAGCTGGGGTACCGCAACCGGTCACTCTTACCTGAGCCAGTTCGCAGTAGCAAAGCGTTGCGGGTCTTCGCACACAGTAACATCGCTGATAGTCTCGTCGCTCGCTGCCCAACCAGCGGCGCCCTGGGTGATCACAAATCAGTGATCGGTGGTCACAGGTCGCCAAACATTTCATCTGAATTGCAGCAGGAGAAGGACCGGAGTTTGAGCCAGATCTGAGTGCGTACGGCGGCCGTGGTTGTGTGTCCATTTGCCGGCAAGATTGCCCTGCATTGTTCAGACCACAGGGCATGGTTCCTGGGAAGTGTAATTTGGTGGCATCCACGAGATTCAGAGATGAGATGGCTGGACCAGCCGACGCAATCCTGTTCAGGAAACTGAAGAGAGATATGGCGCTGGCGCATGCCAGGCTTAATTCAGCTGACAGTGCCTCATTTCTCATACTGTGCTGCCCGATCGTGTGCATGCTGGGCAGACCTGGAAGCCTGATGGAAAGTGATCTCCCCCACGCGATGACATCAAGCACAACAGGCATCTCCGTAAGGGTCAGGCAGTGCCACGAATTCTGTCTAGCCCAGGCCCCTTTTGATTGGGAAACCTATCAGACAACTGGTCAAATATTGATTCCATAATATTGACTGATAGGTGATGCGTCGGGTGTGAGAACCGCGCGCCGAACGGCGTCCTGACTGCGCTTTTTGACTGCTCAAACCGTCGGGAGAAGAAAGCCATTGTGCGACCGGCAGTTAGCCCGAGCGGTGCTTGAGCGGCAGCGGTGCGGCTTCACACGTGTTGTTTCCCGAGTAGATTCAAAAGTTGCTTCTCAGATTAATCCAGCACAGTAGGGGACAATTTGTTCCGCTTTGCTCCACAAACATTGGGGAAGGTCATGCATAGCAGAATAGATACCGCTTGTAGCGAGATGAGCGGCATCATTGAGTGGCTGGCCCGAGCGAACGTCACGCCTAACATGATCCGATCTGGAATAAGGTAACGTTTGCCAGTATCGGAACTGGAAACAGAGCGTCGAAAGCACCGGTAGTTCGCGGAACAGCTGCTGTACGGACGTCCATGACCAAATTCTTGTAAAGTCGGCGGGCGTTCTTGCAGGTTGGTTTCGAGGACCGCCTGCCGCGGTGTAATGGCCCCTGACGATGAACCCTTGCCAGGCGATCGTCCAAAAGATGCTTCGGTCTCTGGCCGACAAAATTTTGGCTGCTGCCTTGCCCCTGAACTTACCCCGTCTGGTGAAAGCAACGTATTCAATGCTTCTTTGGTCGCTGATACAGGAGAGTTCTCCACGAGGCTCTGATAACTTCTACGGTGCTGAAGGAAATGAATGTTTAGTGGTCACTTGCACTGGAAGGCAGCCAAGACCACCAGTTGAACCAATCGCAGCAATCGGGGTCGCACAACCACCAAATCACTCGGTAGGTAGAGTTTACACTCGCAGCCCCCCAGGCTGTTTGGTGGTCAATTTACCCCAATGAGCAGACGGCAACCGAGGGGAAGAACGACGCAATGGACACTTGTAACACCGAAATCACAAGTGTCCGAATATGGCCTGAACTGGTAGCGGAGGAGGGACTTGAACCCCCGACACGCGGATTATGATTCCGCCGCTCTAACCTACTGAGCTACTCCGCCAAAAGCGCGATCACATACTGCTCCGGGCACTATTAGTCAACGCCGGCTGCTCAACATGCAGCATAGTACTTTCGACTGTTGCCAGCTAGCCCAGTCCAGGAGTACGTGCCATGGATGGATCAACTCATCGCCGGATCAAAGGACATCCCTGTTTTGCCCAGGGCCAAGCTGCGGCCGAGAAGGCAGGCAGATTTCGGTGGATACCTGATGCCTGCACGGTTCCCTCGTACGAATGGTTGTGGGCCGCAACCACAGGTGGTTTTACGCGCTCGTTTCGGCTGGTCGGCAACCGATTGAAACCTGGTCCAGGTGTATCAGTGTCGATGAACCGGGGTGCTGGATTCGACCCTGGTCTTACGCAGTCCGGCGGCGGTCGCTGGCAATGTCCTGACAAGCCGATCAGGACAATTGCCTGGCAAACTGGTTGGTTGAATCGACGGTCTGTTTGACTGAATATAGACTATCCGAGGCCCCCAGCTGATCGCGCACGAGTCAATGCCCGGCGCCAGACTGCGCCTATTGCCGCGATCGCTCAACCGATGCAGAAGGCAGTCGCAAATTGAAGCAATGGATTGGAACCACTGCCTGAAATCGCATAATCTGAACTGCAGCCAAGAATCTCCCCAACAGTAGCTCAAAGGAAATACGGTTTGAACGAAGCAGCCGGGTCGATAAGGGACGTTCAGGAGATTCTCCGCAGCGCCGACTACATTTGTGACCGACCCTTGGCCACGGCAGTATACCTGTCCTTGAAGCTGCAGCGACCACTGTTTCTTGAAGGTGAAGCAGGTGTCGGTAAGACGGAGATCGCTCGCTCGCTTGCGGCGGCGCTGGGGCGAACGCTAATCCGTCTGCAATGCTACGAAGGGCTCGATACGAGTTCGGCGGTCTATGAATGGAACTTTGCTTCGCAGATGATCACCATTCGCACCGCAGAGGCCAGCGGCCAACTCAATCGCGAAGCTTTGCGTGGTGAATTGTTCACGCGCGATTACTTGATAGCGCGACCTCTGTTACGGGCGTTGGAACCACACAGCGAAGGCGCGCCTGTGCTGCTAATTGATGAAATCGACCGGACCGATGAACCGTTCGAAGCGTTTCTGCTGGAGATTCTGGGAGACTTCCAGATCACAATTCCAGAACTCGGTACAATTCGTGCTGACGCGCCCCCAATTGTCGTCCTGACGTCCAACCGAACGCGTGAGATCCATGACGCCCTCAAGAGGCGCTGCTTCTACTACTGGGTCGAATATCCGGAGTTTGAGAGAGAGCTCAAGATTGTTCTGACTCGCGCGCCTGGTGCTAGTCAGCAACTGACAAGAGACATTGTCACCTTTGTTCAGAAGCTACGTGAACTACAGCTGTACAAGCGACCTGGAATCGCGGAATCAATTGACTGGGCCAAATGTCTATTGGCCATGGATGTTGTTGAGATCTCCCCTGATGTCATTGCGGACACGATCGGTGCACTTCTCAAGTACCAGGATGACATTGCAAGCCTCCACTCTCTAGGTATCGAGCAGGTTCTGAAACAGGCAAGAACAATACAGGACGGCAGCTGACTGAAAACTATGAGCCTCGGGTGAAACTTCTTCGAATCGGCGGCTCAGCCACAGTGTGGACATTCCGCAAGTCTGGTGTCTCGCTTCCCCGGCCGGGCAGTTTATGGAGCTAGTGAAGAATGCCCGTAACGACCGCATCCGAGTCGGTCGAGGCCGCCGGGTCCGAACCAGGCCATCTGCTTCAGGGATTCAAAATGTCCTGGCCCATTGACAGTAACTGCCGGCAAGGTCGACTCGTACACAACATCATTTACTTTTCGCGCGCTCTGCGCCGAGCCGGGCTGCCAGTCGGTCCAGCTGAGGTGCTTATGGCAGTACAGGCTGTATCAGCTGTAGGATTCAGTAGCAGGCACGACTTTTACTGGACGTTGCATGCCTGCCTGGTGACGCGACCCGACCATCGGCAGGTTTTCGGCCAGGTATTCCGGTTGTTCTGGCGAGACCCAAGGTTTCTTGAACACATGATGTCAATGATGTTGCCAATGATGCGGGGTGTTGCAGAGAAGCACAAGGCTGAAGCCGCCGAACGACGTGCTGCTGATGCACTCGTTGGGGAAAAGGTCGGGCATGAAAACTCCGCGCCTGACATCGTCGACAGCGAAACCGATGTGAGCATTGATGCAGCCGGCACGATTTCGTCCGTCGAACGCCTTGGCGAAATGGACTTCGAGCAAATGACAGCAACGGAAATGGCCGAGGCCAGGAAAGTTATCAGTTCTATGCACCTGCCGGTCAGGCCACTCGTTTCGCGCCGTCGCAGGGTGCATCCGCAGGGCAGCTTTCCGGATTGGCGTCGTACGATGCGAATAGCAGCAGCAAATGGTGGCGAATTCGATTTCATTCGACGACGTTCCTTGTCGACACGCTGGCCCCAGTTGGTAGCGCTCTGTGACATTTCGGGCAGCATGTCTGCCTATTCCCGCACATTGTTGCATTTCCTTCACACCATGTCGGGCCGTCATGGGGCAGGTTGGTCAAAAGTCCATTCATTCACGTTTGGAACAACCCTGACTAACATTACACGACAGATGCGAATATCAGATGTGGATGAAGCTGTTGCAGCTGCCGGCCGCGAAGCACAGGACTGGGATGGCGGTACGCGGATTGCGGAATGTCTCAGGATGTTTAATCTGGTGTGGTCGCGTCGAGTCTTGGCCCATGGCGCGATCGTATTGCTGATCACCGATGGACTTGAGAGCGGTGACATTGAATTGCTGGACCGGGAGATCAGACGGCTTTGCCTTGCATCCCGACGGCTTGTCTGGATCAATCCATTATTACGATGGGAGCAGTTCACGCCCAAAGCCCGAGGCGTTCGGACTATGCTGCCGCATGTTGACTGCTTTCTCTCGGGGCACAGCATCAATTCCTTGAAGGCTCTAGCCGAAACGCTGGCAGATTGTTCGAGCGATGGTGACAAGCAAAGGATCATGGAACGTATCGCCGCAAGCGAAACCAGGACGAACTGGGGTAGAGGCGGCATGTGGCAACTGGTGGCGGGTTCTTCATGACAGCAAGGACACATGATCAGATTCCAGAGCAGGCGCTGGCATGGCATCTGGACGGAGGCGTGACCTTGGCTACTGTCATGCAAACCTGGGGCTCGGCGCCGCGCCCGGTAGGCAGTCAACTGGCGATAAGCAGCCGAGGCGAAATCGCCGGATCAGTTTCAGGTGGCTGTGTCGAGGGTGCGGTTGTCGAGGAGTCTCTTGCAGCAATGGCTGAAGGCCTGCCGAGAACAATCGAGTTTGGCGTATCCGACGACAATGCCTTTGCAGTCGGGTTGGCTTGCGGAGGTCGCATTGAAATCCTGATCGAGCCCGTTGACGGAAATCGCGGTTTGACCTCCCGCCAGCTATCGCAACTTGTCGAGCTGCGCGCACGGCGAGTACCGGTTGCCACAGCCATAAATCTGTCAACCTGGCAGTGTCGGCTGGTGCAGGACGGTTGTGGTGAGCTGTTCGATCTCTTTAGCCATCGGTTTACAAGCGACCGCAGCGGGATGGAACAGGACTGGTTTGTTACCATCCACAACCCGCCCCTCAGGCTAATTGTCGTAGGCGGTGTTCATATCGGCCAGCCTCTGATCGAGTTCGCAAGGCTGGTTGGATACGATCCGATGTTGATCGACCCGCGCCAGGCATTTGCATCGGAAGCCCGCTTTCCGGGAGAACGCATTGTCCATGATTGGCCAGATGAGGCGATCGAGGCCGAAGCGCCAGACTATAGGACTGCAATTGTGACATTGAGCCATGATCCAAAAATAGACGATCCGGCGCTCCTGGCAGCGTTCGCCACGGATGCCTTCTATATTGGTTGTCTTGGGTCGACACGCACACATCGGAAACGCGTCCTGCGGCTCCGGGATGCCGGGTCGACACACCAGGACCTGGCACGGCTGCACGCTCCGGTAGGTTTGGACATCGGTGCAGAGAGTCCAGCTGAAATTGCCGTTGCCATAGTCGCACAGATGACCTCGACCTTGCGCGGGAGAGGATTGAAAGCGTGAAATTTGGGTCTGCAAGACCGGATGGAGCTGAAGGCGCAATCCTGGCTCACTCTCTGCATTTGCACGACGGACGTATTCGCAAGGGGCGTGTGCTGTCAAAAGCAGATATAGAACGATTGGTTGGCGCCGGAATTGAGCGGGTTGTGGTGGCCCGGCTCGAAGGCAATGACCTCCCAGAGGACAAGGCAGCGGAACTTATCGCGCAGGCGCTTGTTGCCGATTGCAAGCTTCTTACAGCATCAGCCCCCTTTGCTGGCCGGTCCAATCTCATAGCTCAGGCACCGGGATTGCTGCAGGTGGACAGTGATCGACTCACTGCACTGAATCTTATTGATCCGGCAATAACCTTGGCTACACTCGCCAACAATTCCCGGGTAATCGGGCGGGCCCTGGTAGGGACACTCAAGATCATCACCTACGGGGTCGATCAGGCGTGCGTTGCGCGTGCGGTTGGCGCGGCAGGGGGCGTCATAGCAGTCCGGCCGGTCATTTTGCGAACAGCAAGCCTGATTGTAACCGAAGTTGTGGGCAGTTCTTCGCGGGCAAGCAAGAAAGGCATGATTTCGGTCGCCTCGCGGCTTGATGCCCTGGGAATCCGTCTTGTCGAAGTGGCTCGCGTAAGGCACGACATGCCGGATATCTGTCACGCCATCCGGAATTGCATTGGCGAGTTGATCATGCTGATGACCGGCTCAGCAACCTCTGACCCCGAAGATGTCGGACCACAGGCCGTTCGCGAGGCCGGAGGGTCCGTGGCACGCTTTGGTATTCCGGTGGATCCAGGCAATCTCTTGTTTTTTGGCGCTCTAGGTCAGCGGCCGGTAATCGGATTGCCGGGATGTGCCAAATCGCCCGCGCTCAATGGTGCCGACTGGGTTCTTGAGCGCCTGGCCTGTGGTCTTGAACTGGGAGACAGGGACATAGCCCAGATGGGTGCAGGAGGACTGCTAAAGGAGATTCCCATTCGTCCGCAGCCGCGACGGTCTACGCGCCTGGTGGCCACAAGACCTCGGGTTACGGCAGCGGTGCTGGTCGGAGTGGACACTAATGCTGCTATCCAGACAGTTTCATTCTTGCGAGAATGTGCTGTTGATCAACTTATGGTGATATCCCAATGTTCAGCTCCTGATGAGGCCTCGAAGACGAGGCCGGGCTCAACGAAGATCGTATGGCACGCGCTTTCCCTGGGCGCTGACTACAGTCAGCACGTTGCGGCTGCGGCAACTCGCCTGAGCGGCCAGACCGATTCCGTACTGCTGGTCCGGGCAGGTGATGAAGCTGTGGGCCGGGCTCGCATTGATACACTGGTTAGCGCTTTCAGTCCTGCCGACGGAAGGGAGATCTGTTGCTTGGCAACACCAGAGGGGCGCCGGGAGTTTCCGGTTTTGATGGGCAGGAGGTATTTCGAAACCTTGGCAGACGCGACAACTGGCAAGGGGGTCGCAGAAATTGTGGCCAATGCCGGCGAGTATGTTGTTGATATCGAGCTTTAATCCGCTATACACAAATGAAGGCGTAGGTGCGTACTCACATATTAAGGAGGCTTGTGATGGCAACAGTTCACATGGTCGTGAACGGCAGGGAAGTTTCTGGGGAAGTGGAAGGGCGGACGCTTCTATCGGATTTTCTTCGCAACGGTCTCAAGTTGACAGGCACGCATATTGGTTGTGATACCAGCCAGTGCGGCGCCTGTGTGGTTCACGTCAATGGCAAGGCTATCAAGTCATGCACGATGTTCGCGCTTGAAGCCTCTGATAGCACTGTAACAACAATCGAAGGGATGGCCAACGAGGATGGCTCGCTGGGGATTGTGCAGCAAGCCTTCCAGGATCACCACGGCCTGCAATGCGGGTTCTGTACCCCTGGAATGGTTATGTCGGCTGCTGCGCTTTTGAGTGAGAATCTGACGCCAGGTGAAGCCGAGATCAGAGATTACCTGGAGGGCAACATTTGCCGCTGCACTGGTTACCAAAACATCGTCAAGGCTATTCAGGGAGCTGCAGAAGAGTTGGCAGCGTAGAGCCGGTGACGCGTTTTCTTATGTACTTTGGGAACAGAATTCGATTGATCGTCGCGGTGCAAGGGTACCAGCGACAACTGTAGGAGATAATCATGCCAAGAGATCAGGGTATCGGTGCGAGTTCAGCCCGTCGGGAAGACGTACGCTTTTTGACCGGCAACGGGCGATATACAGATGATTTCAATGTTCATGGCCAAAAGTATGTCCATTTTCTTCGCTCGGACGTTGCGCATGGCAGGATAAGGTCCGTAAACACCTTGGCTGCTGCGGCGATGCCTGGTGTGATCGCTGTGTTCACCGGCGAAGATCTGGAGGGTATTGGTGGATTGCCGTGTGGCTGGCTCGTGACCGACCGCCATGGAGAGCCCATGAATGAGCCCGGACATCCGGTGCTTGCGGTTGGCAAGGTTCGCCATGTAGGCGACCCCATTGCGGCGGTTGTAGCCGACAGTGTAGCCGAGGCCAGCGACGCCGCGGAGGCGATTGAGGTTGATATTGAAGAGCTTCCCGCCGTGATCAATATGGCTGCGGCCTTGGAAGGCGGTTCGTTGGTACACGACGAAATCGGCACCAATTTGTGTTATGATTGGGGGTTTGTCGAGGACTCCAGAGAGGCCGTTGACGCGGCAATTGCCGAAGCTGAACACGTCACCAGTCTCGAGTTGGTCAATAATCGGCTTGTAGCCAACGCCATGGAACCGCGTGTTGCCTTGGGTGACTACAATGCATCCAATGACGAGTCGACGCTATATACAACCTCACAGAATCCTCATGTGATCAGGCTTCTCATGGGGGCGTTTGTCCTGCAGATTCCCGAGCACAAATTGCGTGTCGTGGCACCTGATGTGGGTGGTGGTTTCGGCTCCAAGATTTTCCACTATGCCGAAGAAGCATTCTGCACCTTGGCGTCGCGCCGTCTCAGAGTCCCCGTGAAATGGACGGCGAGCCGGAGCGAGGCATTTGTGACCGACGCGCACGGACGAGACCACGTTACCAAGATCGATCTGGCTCTGAGCAAGGACGGTAAGTTCAAGGCCATCCGTACCAGCACGCTGGCCAATCTGGGCGCCTATCTGTCGACATTTTCAACATCGGTACCGACCTGGCTCCATGGAACGCTCATGGCTGGCAATTATACAACCCCATTGGTCTATGTGAACGTAAGAGCGGTGTTTACCAACACCGTACCGGTTGATGCCTATCGCGGTGCCGGGCGGCCGGAAGCAACTTTCCAGCTGGAACGTGTGATCGACAAGGCTGCTCGTGAGCTGGGTATTGATCCCGTCGAGATCCGGCGGCGTAATTTTGTCCAACCCGATCAGTTTCCCTATGCCACACCGGTGGCTCTGGAATATGATACAGGCAACTACCCGGCTACAATGGACAAGTTGGTTGAAATCGCCGACCTTGACGGCTTTGCCGCCAGGGCCGAGGAATCGGCATCCCGGGGCCGCCTGCGTGGGCTCGGCGTCAACTGCTACATTGAAGCCTGCGGTATCGCACCATCGAACCTGGTCGGTCAGCTGGGTGCTCGCGCCGGGCTGTACGAAAGTGCCACTGTGCGTGTCAATGCAACTGGCTCGGTCACAGTGATGACCGGATGCCATTCGCATGGTCAGAGCCATGAGACAACCTTCCCGCAGGTCGTATCCGACATGCTCGGGATTGATGAGGGGCAGATCAATGTGTTGCACGGTGACACGGCAAACGCGCCCATGGGCATGGGGACCTATGGTTCGCGCTCGATTGCAGTGGGCGGTTCGGCAATCGTGCGGGCTACGGAAAAGATTGTCGCCAAGGCAAAGCGCATCGCAGCTCACCTGATGGAAGCTTCTGCGGACGACATCGAATTTGCCGACGGAGTGTTCTCGGTTGCAGGTACTGACAAGTCCGTGGCCTGGGGAGATGTGTGCCTGACCGCATATGTTCCGCACAATTATCCGCTCGACAAGCTGGAGCCCGGTCTCGAGGAAACTGCGTTCTACGATCCGGCAAATTTCACGTTTCCGGCCGGCGCCTATGCATGTGAAGTCGAAGTGGATACCGACACGGGAGCAGTCGAGATTTGCTCGTTTGCAGCAGCGGATGATTTTGGAAACGTCATCAATCCGATGATAGTCGACGGACAGGTGCATGGCGGCATCGCCCAGGGTGTTGGTCAGGCGCTGCGGGAGCATGCCATCTACGACAGCAACGGTCAGCTGCTGACCGGAAGCTATATGGACTACGCAATGCCAAGGGCCGACGACCTGCCTAGCCTTGTTGTCGACCATTCGTGCCAGACCCCGTGTACCCACAATCCGCTGGGCGTGAAGGGCTGTGGAGAAGCCGGTGCAATCGGTTCTCCGCCAACGGTGGTCAATGCGGTCATCGATGCCTTGCAGCGCGGAGGGTACGACGTCGATCATATTGACATGCCATTGTCTCCGTCACGGGTATGGGAAGCCATCAACGGATAGCCTCGACCACAGCAAGCGGGTCAACGGCGATCAAACACGGAATCCTGAACAGGAGAGAGTTGAATGTACAGCTTTGAATTTGAGCGGCCGACAACCATAGACGACGCGGTTGCAGCGCTTTCAAGAAGCGGTGCTCAGGTGATTGCAGGTGGTCAAACGCTGATCCCAACCCTCAAGAACCGACTGGCAAGCCCGGACGTGCTGGTGTCTCTTGGTGCGATATCAGAATTGAGAGGAATCTCGGTCTCGTCTGGAAGCGTAGTGGTCGGTGCCGCCACTACCCATGCTGAAGTTGCACATTCTGCAGCCGAGGCATTTCCCGCACTATCTGGTCTTGCCAACAATATCGGGGACCCGGCAGTACGAAATCGGGGAACCGTAGGCGGCAGTATCGCCAATAACGATCCATCGGCATGCTATCCGGCGGCTGCGCTGGCGACTGGCGCCACTATCATTACAAACAGTCGTAGGATCGCTGCCGATGACTTTTTCCTCGGTATTTTCGAAACTGCACTGGATGAGGATGAATTGATCACCAGCGTCGAGTTTCCGATTCCGGCGGCTGCAAACTACCAGAAATTCGAACAGCCAGCCTCCAGGTTTGCACTGGTTGGAGCCTTTGTGTCCCGGTTTGATACCTGTGTACGCGTGGCCATAACGGGTGCCGCCGATAGTGGCGTATTTCGCTGGTCGGAAGCTGAGAAAGCACTGACGGCCAGCTTTTCGCCGGATTCGCTGGCAGGTCTTTCCGTCGAAGCCGACGACATGATCAGCGATGTCCATGGTTCACAAGCTTATCGAACCAATCTTGTGGCAGTAATGACCAGGCGAGCCGTGGCGGCCTGTTGATTCAGGAATGCCAGGAGGGGCGGACCTGCAGTTGTGATCGATTGAGTTGAGCGGCCTAAAGTCTGTCCGGCGGGGGCTGCCGGAACTGAATTGTCCTTGATTAGCCTGCATGAATTAGCACCATTCAGGTATGTCCGCAGGCTTTCTCGGCTTGCCACGCAAGTGCAGCAAGTATGTAGCAGGGCCCTCGCAGCGCGGTTGAAGGGGTTGTGCTAGCACGCAATGCGCCTGCCGAAGTGCTCGGCGGCAGAGCTGACAATTCAATCAAGGACAACCACATGGGCTTCAATCAACCTCTGGGCGGCAATGAAATGGCACGATTTGCCGGCATTGCTTCCATGATGCGCCTTCCGATAGCCCGGGACGCGGCGGGGCTTGATGCCTGCTTTGTCGGAATTCCAATGGATATCGGGGCCTCCAATCGAGCAGGCACACGTCACGGCCCGCGGCAGATCAGAACCGAGAGCTGTCTGATTCGGCCTTACAACATGGGAACCGGAGCCGCACCGTTCGAGCATATTCAGGTTGCTGACATCGGCGATATTGCCATCAATACATTTAATCTGGCAGCGACTTGCGACATCATTACCGAGGGCATTGGCTCCATACTGGATTGTGATGCCGTGCCTCTGGTCTTGGGTGGCGACCACACGCTTACCTACCCGGTGCTGCGTGCAATTGCGAGGAAGCATGGGCCCGTGGCGCTGATCCATGTGGACGCACATGCAGATACTTCCGAAACAATGTTTGGTGAAAGGATCACGCATGGCACACCATTCCGGCGGGCCGTCGAGGAACAGTTGATTGTTCGTGACAAGACTATCCAGATTGGGCTGCGCGGTTCAGGATACTCGCCAGGTGATTTTGACTGGGGACGCCGGCAGGGGTTTGAGGTGGTGACGGCGGAAATGTGCTGGCACAAGTCCCTGGCTCCCTTGATGGAAACAACACGCCGCAGAATTGGTGACACGCCGACCTACATTTCGTTCGACATTGACAGCTTGGATCCTGCTTATGCACCGGGAACGGGAACGGTGGAACTCGGAGGCCTGACAACCATCCAGGCTCTCGAGATCGTGCGCGGTTGCCACGGCCTGAATGTCGTTGGTGCCGATCTGGTTGAGGTATCGCCGCCCTATGATCCGTCCGGCAACACAGCGCTCATCGGCGCACAATTGCTATTCGAAATGCTCTGTATTCTTCCAGACGTGAAATCGAGTGCCGGGTAAAGGGTCCGGCAGCTAAAGCACGGGATAGGGCGGCCACATTTCCCGGGCCGTTGGTCGCTATTCAACAGGCCCATAGACTAGTCAAATTGTGGTCTTGCCCGGCCTGGCTATAGGGCGTGGCCGGGAGTTCAGCAGGCAGGGTGACAGAGATAATGTTTGATTCCAATTTTCTTCGCGAGAACAATGCCAAATTCAATTGGCATCCCATGGCGCATGCAGGAGAGAGCAGAGACAATCCACCACCAGTATTCGTTGGCAGTTCAGGCAACCGAATAGTCGACCTGGATGGCAACGAGGTTATTGATGCCGTAGGCGGGTTATGGAATGTAAACCTCGGATATTCCTGTAAGCCAATCAAGCAGGCAATTTCCAGCCAGCTCGACAGACTTCCCTACTATTCCACGTTTCGCGGCAGTTCGAACGACCAGATTATTGAGCTCGCCTTTCAGCTGAAGGAATTCTTTGCCGAGGAAGGAATGGCCCGAGCCTTCTTCACGTCCGGTGGTTCGGACAGCGTCGAGACGTGCCTGAGGCTAGCCCGGCAGTATCACAGACTGCGGGGAGAGGCGGCGCGTACGAAATTCATCAGTGTACGAAATGGTTATCACGGCACACACTTCGGCGGTGCCAGTGTCAACGGAAACAGCAAGTTCAGGCAAGCCTATGAGCCATTGCTTCCTGGCTGTTTCCACATCCCGGCGCCGCATGTTTACCGAAATCCCTTCGGTGTCGACTGCGCTGAACGCGTGGCACAGCTTTGTATCCAGGCTCTGGAGGAAGAAATATCCTTTCAGGGTCCGGACAGTGTGGCTGCGTTCATCATGGAGCCGGTTTTGGGTGCCGGTGGTCTCATCGTACCTCACGAGAGCTTGTATCCTGCCGCTGCCGAAGTCTGTCGCCGACATGGCGTATTGTTCATAGCCGACGAAGTAATTACGGGTTTCGGAAGGACAGGTGCCTGGAGCGGCTCGAGGCTGTGGGGTGTCCAGCCCGACATGATGTCCATCGCCAAGGCCATTACCTCCGGCTATTTCCCTTTTGGTGCGGCATTGGTTTCCGAAGGTGTGGCAGATGTATTTGAAAACTCCGGGGCCAGAGAGGGTTTCATTGGACATGGATACACATACTCCGGACACCCGGTTGGCGCGGCAGCCGGTATCGCCTGTTTGGAGGAAACCAGGCGCTTGAACGTGGTCGAGAACGCGAAGGCGAGAGGCCAACAGATGTTTTCCGGTCTACAGCGACTCAAGAACATGTATGAAGTTATAGGCGACGTGCGAGGCGGATTCGGCCTGATGGCAGGAATTGAACTGGTTTCAGATCGCGTGTCCAAGACACCTCTGTCAGCTGAAGTTGTGGACAGGATGCACAGTATCATCTATCGCAGCGGCGTAATGGTACGCTCGTCAGGTCATCATATCTTTCTTTCTCCCCCGCTTGTCATTGACGAGCAGGAAGTCAATCAGATCTTGAAGGCAATCGAAACAGGCCTGGCGGCTTGCTGCTCGTGATGCGTTCGCTTGGCTGGCCTCCGATTGCAGTCGTCCCGGAGATGTGGCTACGGCCGTGTTCAGGACTCGTGGCTGTCTGAACACGTCGGTCCATGGAGCTTGCACAAGGGGTGACCGGCCAAGTCCTGTGTCACCAAGCTGTGGTCAATCTCCTTGAACGGGTTTGTCGCCATTGCTATTGACGGTACTTTTGCGCATGCCGCCCTTATGGCGGCATAAAGACCTGGTCGATAAGGAGAAATCACAATGCACAGGCTATTCGGTGTTACGTTGCTGGCAGTCCTGGCAGGCACGACGGCGCTTTCGGCCGCGATGAAGATGGAAATTGGCCCCGGCGAAGGGCAGCTCGATATTGTTGCCTGGCCCGGATACATCGAGCGCGGCGAAACGATAAAGGAATTCGATTGGGTTACCGAATTTGAGGAAGCAACCGGCTGTATGGTCCGGGTCAAGACTGCCAACACCTCCGACGAGATGGTGGCGTTGATGAACGAAGGTGGGTTCGACCTGGTTACTGCCTCTGGAGATGCCTCACTGCGCCTGATAGCCGGAAAGCGCGTGCAAGAAGTCAATATCGACCTGATTCCAAGCTGGCACACAGTCGACGACCGACTCAAGAATGCTCCGTGGCACACGGTTGACGGCATGCATTATGGTACACCGTATATGTGGGGTCCGAATGTGCTGCTATATAATACCGATGTGTTCCCCGAGCCGCCGACCAGCTGGAACGTTGTATTCGAGGAAATGACTCTTCCCGACGGACAGTCGAACAAGGGTAGGGTACAAGCCTATGACGGCCCAATTCATGTTGCAGACGCAGCCCTTTATCTCATGCACCATCGGTCTGAACTCGGCATCAAGGACCCCTATGAACTAAATGCTGACCAGTATGCAGAGGCGCTTGACCTTCTCAGGCAACAGCGCAAGTTGGTGGGTCGGTATTGGCACAATGCCTTCATCCAGATAGATGATTTCACGAATGAAGGCGTGGTGGCATCCGGTTCATGGCCATTCCAGCGCAACATTCTTCAGGCCGACAGCCAACCGGTTGCGTCGGTGATACCGGTTGAGGGAGCCACTGGATGGTCGGACACAACAATGCTTCATGCCGATGCCGAACATACCAATTGTGCCTATATGTGGATGGAACACACGCTGGCTTCCAACCTGCAAAGCGACTTGTCGGTCTGGTTTGGTGCTGTTCCACCGGTCTTGGCAGCTTGCACGGATGGACGCGGTATGCAGACGGCTGAGGGTTGTGCCAACAACGGGTTGGGTGATTTCGACAAGATCAAGTTCTGGACCACGCCGGTTACGAATTGTGCCAGTCAGGACGAGTGTGTTCCCTATTATCGCTGGGTATCCGACTATATCGGCGTCATTGGCGGTCGGTAGCAACGGGTCAGGATAGAAAATTGGGTGTTCCGGGCGGCGCAGTGAGGCTGGCCCGCCCGGTCACGGCTGGACGATGGTGCTTGCAGTCGAATTTAGGCGCGTCTCCCGGAGGTTTGACACCATTGAGGCTGTCAGCAGTGTAGACCTGGCGGTTGCAGAGGGTGCCTTTTTTACCTTGTTGGGGCCTTCCCGGCTCAGGAAAGACAACGTGCCTGAGGTTGATTTCAGGGTTTGAGCGGCCAACCAGCGGCGAAATCCGCATCTTCGACAAGGTGTTCAACGAAGTGCCGCCTAATCGGCGGCCTGTCAACACCGTGTTTCAGGACTATGCCCTGTTTCCACATCTTGATGTACGCGATAATGTCGCCTACGGCCCAATGGTTCGCGGCATCGGTCGCCAGCAGCGTCATGCCGAAGCTGACAGAATGCTTGAACTTGTCAAGCTGGGAGGCCTTGGACGGCGGTCACCTGCTCAATTGTCAGGCGGCCAGCGACAGCGCGTGGCTTTGGCGCGTGCGCTCATCAACAAGCCACGAGTTCTGCTGCTTGACGAGCCGCTGGGAGCGCTGGACCTCAAATTGCGTGAACAGATGCAGGAAGAGCTGAAGTCTCTCCAGGAAACTGTCGGAATAACCTTTGTTTTCGTGACCCACGATCAGGGCGAAGCGCTTTCCATGTCGGATTACATAGCGGTAATCAACAACGGTCGTGTCGTTCAGTACGGCTCACCCCAACAGGTATACGATCTTCCGAGGACGCGATTTGTCGCAGGATTTGTCGGATCTTCGAATCTCGTGCCCCCGGAATTGAGTGAACAGGTGGGCGCAGCAAGCCGCTGGCACAGTCTGCGCCCAGAGACAATCAGTCTGGTTGCTGCCGAGCGAGCTCAAATCTCCGGGCGGCTTCACAGTGTACGCTATCTTGGATCAATGCAACGCGTACAGGTCAGGGTTGGCGTGCATTCTATTGATGCTGTGCTACCGGCCAGTATCCAGCTTCCTGAGCATGGGTCAAGAATACACCTCGGCTGGCCAGGTAATGCTCTCAATCCTCTCGAGGACGACGCGTGACAGCTGTAGCAGCGGTCAATTCAAAGACGCACGGTATATGGGGACGAATTTCGGATCTGATGTGGCGAAAGCCAGGTCTTCTCGTGGCTACGCTTTTGTCACTGCCCATACTTTGGCTCGGGATAATCTATCTCGGTTCATTGTTTACGCTGTTATTGCAGAGCTTTTATTCGATCGACGAGTTTTCCGGCATGATTCGTCGAGAATTTACACTCAAGACTTACGGAGAACTCCTCTCTCCGGCCAATTTCGACATAATTCTCCGCACCTTCTTGATGGCTTGTGCTGTGACAATTTCAGCAGCCTTCATTGCCTTCCCCATTGCCTACTATGCTGCCAGGTATGCCCGCGGGCGTCTCAAGGCACTATTCTACCTGGCAGTAATGCTACCGCTTTGGTCGAGTTACCTGGTCAAGATCTATGCGTGGAAGCTGATCCTGGCCAAAGAAGGTATCGTCAACTGGCTTGTTAGTGAGTTGGGCCTTTCATTCCTGCTTAACGCCCTGCTTTCTGTGCCTGTCATTGGCGGAAACTCTTTGTCAGTGAGTTATGTCGGCACCTATCTGGTCCTGTTGTATGTATGGTTGCCCTTCATGATCTTGCCGGTGCAGGCAGCCCTTGAAAGGGTTCCGACCAACCTGATCGAGGCTTCGCGTGATCTTGGAGGCACACAGCGCCAGACTTTACGCATTGTTATTATCCCGCTGGCGATGCCGGGAATAATAGCTGGTTCCATTTTTACGTTTTCACTGACGCTGGGCGATTTCATTGTACCGCAGATAATCGGTACCTCACGCCGCTTCATTGGTCAGGCGGTCTATGCCCACCAGGGAACGGCCGGTAACATTCCTCTGGCAGCCGCTTTTGCCGTGGTGCCGATCGTCATCATGACAATTTACCTGTGGGTTGCCAAACGTCAGGGGGCACTTGATGCGCTTTGATGATCGTCCTTCGGCTACGTTGCGCGTGGCTGTGATCGGCGGCCTGCTGTTTCTACATTTGCCGATTCTGCTTATATTTCTTTATGCCTTCACTACCGAGGACAAGAGCTACGAGTTTCCACCACCTGGACTGACGCTGCGCTGGTTCGCAGTGACATGGAATCGGCCCGACGTGTGGGAGGCGCTCGAACTGTCACTGAAAGTTGCAGCGGTTTCCTCCCTGATAGCACTGGTCCTTGGAACCCTGTGCGCAGCAGCCGTTTCAAGAAGTCGGTTTTTCGGGCGCGAGTCGATTTCACTCCTGGTAATTCTGCCGATCGCGCTGCCGGGCATCATCACCGGCATTTCACTGCGTTCGGCCTTCAATCTGTTTGATATACCATTTTCTACGCTGACAATCATCCTGGGGCATGCGACATTTTGTGTCGTTGTCGTTTACAACAACGCCATCGCAAGATTCCGACGCTTGTCGGGTTCAATTATCGAGGCATCAATGGATTTGGGTGCCGACGGATTCCAGACATTTCGTTACGTCATTGTTCCGAATATCGCCACAGCGTTGCTGGCCGGGGGCATGCTTGCATTTGCGCTGTCATTCGACGAAGTGATTGTCACAACGTTTACTGCTGGTCAGCAACAAACCTTGCCCATCTGGATGTTGGAAGAACTTGTTCGTCCACGGCAGAGACCCGTTACCAATGTCGTTGCCATGGTTGTCGTGGCTGTTACATTCATGCCAATTTTGGGCGCTTACTACTTGACTGCTGAAAAGGTGGCCCGAAGATAAGGAACACCGGACTGCGAGTGAGACCGCAGGCTGGTCGAAAGGAAAAGGGAACTGAGAATGAAAACTGAACTGCTCATTGACGGAGCCTTGCAGCCCGGTGAGGGCGCTATCGAACCGGTGATCAATCCACGCACGGGAAAGGAAATTGTATCTTTCCGACAGGCTTCCCCATCACAGGTCGATGCGGCTGTCAGCGCAGCAAGGCGTGCTTTCGGAAACTGGTCACAAACACCTCCGGCCGATCGGTCGGCGCGCCTTCTGGAAATCGCCGCCCGCATTGATGCCGAGGCGCAGAACTATGCCGACCTGGAAGCGCTCAATTGCGGCAAGCCAATTGGCTGCGTGGTCGAGGATGAAATCCCGGCCATTTCTGATACCTTCCGCTACTTTGCCGGCATTTGCCGCGCTGCGTCAGGCGCTGCAGCTGGTGAATATATGGAAGGCCACACTTCAATGATTCGTCGGGACCCGATTGGTGTGGTTGCTCAGGTCGCACCCTGGAACTATCCGCTGATGATGATGGCCTGGAAGGTCGCGCCAGCGCTGGCCGCCGGCAACACGGTCGTCTTCAAGCCTTCTGAACAGACACCGCTGACAGCCCTGAAAGTGACCGAGATCCTTTCCGACCTGCTGCCCTCGGGCGTAATGAACATTATTGCCGGTGTTGGAGAGAAGGTCGGCAGCCGGCTGATCAATCACCCGGGGATCGACATGATCTCGTTGACTGGCGATGTGGCCACCGGTCGCAAGGTGCTGCAGGCTGCCTCGGCTGGCATCAAGCGAACCCATCTCGAACTTGGCGGAAAGGCACCGGTGATTGTATTCGACGATGCCGACATTTCCGAGGTGGTCGAGGGATTGAGAGCTTTTGGATATTACAATGCCGGCCAGGACTGTACGGCCGCTTGCCGCATCTACGCGTCACGCAAGATCTATGAGAGACTGGTTTCCGAGTTGACGGCCGAGGTTTCCAAGATCGCCTATGGACTAGCTGATGACAGTGCCAACGAAATACCGCCGCTGATTTCAGAAGCACAATTGGCACGAGTAAGCGGATTTGTTGATCGCGCCAGTTCCCTGGCCCATGCAGAGGTTACCGTCGGTGGTTCCGCTGCAGGCGGTCCCGGATACTATTTCGAACCGACGTTAATCGCTGGCCCCCGCCAGGATGACGAGGTCGTGCAGAAGGAGGTGTTCGGGCCCGTTGTTTCGGTAACGCCCTTTGAAGATGACGAACAGGCGTTGTCGTGGGCCAACGACAGTGACTACGGCCTGGCATCTTCGGTGTGGACAAGCGACATTGGCCGCGCCATGAAAATGGCGGCAGGCCTGCGCTTCGGTTGCACATGGATAAATTGTCACTTCATGCTGGTCAACGAAATGCCACATGGTGGTTTGAAGGCTTCCGGTTACGGGAAGGATCTTTCGGTACATGGACTTGATGACTACACGGTGGTGCGCCACGTCATGTTGAAGCACTAGCCTCGACAGGACATTTGAGACCTTGCGGCTTACCGAACACAACTTGTCGGAATCAGGGAGTAAACTCCTCACGTGCCGAATTCAGTTGTGTCCTGAACATGGGCTGACTGCCCAATTGACTACTGGATTGATCCACGGGTCGTGCAGATCGACAGAATCATGCAGCCACACTTTGGATCCTTGTCCGATGCCCGCACCCTAGACGGCTTCCTGTTTCCGAGTTTCGCGAACTTCCACTCTTACGAACCGTAGGGCGCATGCAAGGCGCCCCCGCTTGCCTGATCTTGAGCACACTCTTGCCTGGTATTTCGGCGCTTCTGTTGAATGCCAATGAGAATTATGACCTTAAAGGTTACTGTTATTGCGAGTGTCTGCTGGATTGGTCTCTCGATACGAGGAGGTTTCAAAGTGCTTTTAACTCGGCGATCACGCAGCGAGAATCGTATGGAGCACGGACGGCGATGGCCATCATGAAGCGGATGGCTGTGAGAACTGCCTCAAATCTTGCTCTGGTGCACGTGACGGCATCGGAGCAGCAGCATAAACTAGTGTGAAATCGGAAGAAAACAGTACGCTGCAAGCCCGTCCAGAGTCGGCCCTTCTTTGGAACTAGCCATTAGCTTGTTCTGCGTTGCGTAATTGAGGGAGTTGAAGGGTCAGGCCGGATTGGCCTCGCCGTAGCTGGGGCTGGACAAGCGGTAGCTACGGAAAACACCTGCCGGTGCCTGTCTCGCAGGTGCAATCAATTGACTTCAATGTGGCGATCAGCCAGTCTTCTGCTGGCTGGCCAGAATCGTCAAGGAGCCCCTGTTTCCTGCACGTCGTGTACCGATCGGACGTTTGGCCGGCCGCGCCTGCCCAGCAATGTCGAGGCCGCACGTGCAAGAGCAGACCTCCATAAATCCGTAACCCCGGAATCCGCCAGGAAACCTCAGACTCCTCATCGACTAGCGTTCAAGTCCGGTGACAGCAAGATCGGGGATCCTCCAGGCAGCAAGGAAATACTGGGAGAAATTGCGTGAAATAGCGCCTCACCGCATTGAATCAATTGGTTGACATCAGTTGGAGGAATCGGGGATTGGCCGCATCCGGTACTCGGAGTAATCGTGATCAAGTGATTCTGGCTGCATGTACCTGTTTGGCCGGACACGCCGGAATGACCTGATCGAACATTTGGAGTGTGAATTCTGCCACATCTATCTTTTCAGTATTCTGCGAACGTCGAAAAGTGGGTTGACTTGCAAGGCCTTTGCCAAATCTTGCGAGATTCTACGGCGGCGACCGGCGTGTTTCCACTTGCAGGTATCCGTGTCCGTGCAGTGCGCTGTGACCACTGGGAAATCGCCGATGGCAGTCTCGAGATGGGCTTCATCGACATAATCGTACGCGTTAGGGGTGGTCGGCCGCTTGTCATACGGCAGCAGGCCTGTCAGGCAATCTTTGACGATGCGAAGGAATATCTTGCCTCTGTTCTGGATCAAAAGCCTCTGGCTCTGTCTCTGGAAATGCGAGATATTGATCCTGAACTTAGTCCCAGGGCGAGTTCAATCAGAAGATTCCTGGGGAGAGTAGAAGAGCATGTCGCTTGACGAAAACCTGCGGGCAGCAGCACCGATTCTCGCATCGCTGCAGGAACATGGCGTACACCACCATATTGGTGGAAAGAAAGTGCAGTCACAGGACTGTGCCAGTTTCGAATCCCTTAGTCCGGTGGATGGCAGCACGATCTGCAAAGTGTCTGCAGGAGGGCGGGCCGAAATAGACTCCGCCTCGGCTACTGCCGGACAGGCTTTTGATAAGTGGTCTCGACTGGATGGCAGTGCACGAAAAACAATCCTGCATCGCATTGCGGATCTGATAGTGGCCAATGCAGACCGGATTGCGCTCCTCGAGAGTTGGGACACAGGCCAACCCATACGGTTCATGTCAAAGGCTGCCGTAAGGGGAGCAGAAAACTTCCGGTTCTTTGCCGACCGAGCCCCGGGCGCTCGAGATGGTCAGTCGCTACCTTCACCAACTCTTCTGAACCTAACCACAAGAGTTCCTATTGGACCGATCGGGGTTATCACGCCGTGGAACACCCCCTTCATGTTGTCTACCTGGAAGATCGCGCCGGCATTGGCGGCTGGATGCACGGTTGTACACAAGCCGGCCGAGTTGGCGCCATTGAGCGCAGCTGTGCTGGTTGAGCTTTGTGAAGAGGCAGGACTTCCGCCTGGCGTGCTCAATGTAGTTCACGGTACTGGGCACCAGGCAGGAGTTGCGCTGACTGAACATTCGGATATCCGCGCCATCGCCTTTGTAGGAGAGAGTGCGACCGGCTCCGATATCATGCGCCAGGGGGCGGCAACCCTGAAACGCGTGCACTTTGAACTGGGAGGCAAGAACCCGGTCCTTGTATTCGATGATGCCGACCTGGAGCGCGCCCTAGACGCAGCTATTTTCATGATTTTTTCCCTCAATGGTGAGAGATGTACATCCTCCTCCAGACTCCTTGTGCAGGAGAGCATCTCGCAATGGTTTGTCGACAGATTGATCGAAAGAATTCGGCAGATAAGGATTGGCCATCCCCTTGATCCAGAAACCGAAGTTGGCCCGTTGATTTGCGAACAGCACGTCGACAAGGTGATGTCATATATTGACCTCGCTCGTAAAGAGGGTGCAGAGATTTCCGTCGGTGGACAACGCAAGGCAGGCAATGGCTGCTATGTACTCCCGACCCTGCTTACCAATGCCACCCGACACATGCGTATTTCCCGGGAAGAAATCTTTGGTCCGGTTCTTACCGTCATTTCATTTTCCGACGAGGATGAAGCGTTGGCGATCGCCAACGAAGTGCGGTACGGGTTGGCCGGGTATATCTGGACGCGTGATCTCAGCCGCGCACTACGTGTGTCCGATCGCCTGCAGGCGGGAATGATCTGGGTCAATTCCGAAAATGTTCGCCATTTGCCAACCCCGTTCGGGGGAACAAAGGATAGCGGCATCGGACGGGATGGCGGCGACTGGTCGTTTGAGTTCTACATGGAACAAAAGCATATCGGGCTGGCAACCGGAAATCATGCCATTCCGAAACTCGGGAAGGTAAAATAGCGGTGCCTCCCATTGAGCCAGTACTGTACCCTCGGTTCAATATTCTGCGCACCAGTCATATCGAGTTGACTGTTGAAGACCTTGCTGCGTCACGTCGCTTCTATGCCGACATTCTCGGCATGGTCGTTTCGGAGGAGACAACATGTGGTCGCCTCTATCTGCGAGCAATGGAGGAGCGGGGGCACCACAGTCTGTGCCTGCGACAGGGGACGCCGGCGAAATGTTCCGTAATTGGTTTCAAGGTGTTCGATAACCAGGATCTTGACCGCCTCGACAAGTTCTTTGTCGGTCACGGACTTTCAACAGGCTTTGCTAAACGCCCACACATGGGAAGGGTACTTCGTGTTACTGATCCCTGGGGCGTTCCCCTTGAGTTCTATGCTAGCATGGAGAGGTTGCGTCCGATACATCAGCAGTACCGCTTGTACGGTGGTGTAAAGCCACTACGCATCGATCACGTCAACCTGTTTTCCCCGGACGTTGACGCGGCAGTTGCCTTTTACAATTCCCTGGGATTCCGGCTAACCGAATATACCGAGGATGAGGAGACAGGCCGCATGTGGGCCGCCTGGTTACAGCGTAAGGGTACCGTCCACGACATTGCATTCACAAATGGCAAGGGGCCACGTCTTCACCATCTTGCCTACTGGGTCATGTCGCCGATGAGCATCATTGACCTGCTCGACCTGATGTCGACATCGGGTTACCTGGCACATATCGAGAGAGGACCGGGAAGGCACGGCATTTCCAATGCCTTTTTTCTCTATGTGCGGGACCCGGACAATCATCGCATCGAGTTTTACTGTTCAGATTATCAGACTGTCGATCCGGATCACGAACCGATCAAATGGGACCTGCATGATCCGACTCGCCAGACCTTGTGGGGTGCTCCCGCTCCTCGCTCCTGGTTTGAGGAGGGCACAGCGTTTGAGAATGTTGAAGTTCTGAAACCGGTGGTAGCCGGAACGCCAATTGTGGCGCCGTAAGGAGGCTGGCCGATGCGGTATGCAAGTTATTGGTACGGCGGCAAGCCAGGTTTCGGATTGGTTTCAGGCAGTGGAATAATCGATCTTTCCAGGCGCTTTCCACGATTTGCGAGCCTCAGGGAATGCCTTGAACTTGGAGTGCTCGACACCTTGGCAGCGCAATGTTCCGACTTCGAACCCGACCACGGAATCGAAGACGTTCAGTTTGATTTGCCGGTTCCCTTCCCCGAGAAGATCATATGCGTCGGAATTAACTATCCGGCACGAAATGAGGAATACAGGGACGGGTCCTCGACACCCGGGTATCCCTCACTCTTTGTAAGGTTCCCCGGTTCACTGGCGGGTCATCGTTGCCCGATCGTGTGTCCAGAAGAGTCCGACATGCTGGACTATGAGGGAGAGTTGGCGCTGGTGATCGGCATCGGTGGCAGGCGTATCAAGGAACAGGATGCGTTGAAACATTTGGCAGGGCTGTCCCTATGCAACGACGGCACGGTCCGGGATTGGGCAAGACATGCAAAATTCAACGTGACGCAGGGCAAGAATTTTGACAATTCGGGTTCGATGGGGCCATGGTTGGTGCGTTATCAGCGACCGGAACAACTGACCGACATTCAGCTCACTACACGGATCAATGGCGAGGTCAGACAGCAAGACAGAACGGGGCGAATGCTGTTTTCGCCATCTCGCCTGATCGCCTATATTTCTGCGTTTACAACGCTGAAGCCTGGCGATGTGATCGTCACGGGAACCCCGGTTGGTTCAGGTGTCAGATTGACCCCGCCGAAATTCTTGCAACCGGGTGATGTCGTCGAGGTGAGTGCCACCGGCATCGGTCGTCTCGAAAACACGGTTGTCACATGACGAGGGCACTGACAGATAGCGAGGTCGCTACCGTTGCCGCTCGCCTCTACCAAGCCGAGAAATCCGGCATTCAGACCAGTCTGCCGTCACTGGATTTTCCTGGCATGACAATGGACGATGCCTACCGCATTCAAAACGAATTGATAAGGTACAAGGTTGCCGCTGGGGAAAGGCCCGTTGGACACAAGATCGGGTTGACTTCACGGGCCATGCAACGTGCCCTTGGTATCGATATTCCCGATAGCGGCGTTCTGTTCGATACCATGTTGGTGAACAACGGGAGTACTGTGGAGCGAGGCCGTTATATCGAGCCCCGCGTAGAAGCCGAGATTGTGTTCGTCATGGGGCACGAACTGGCCGCCGGGAATCTCACACGCCAGGATGTCGTGAAGGCGACCAGTTACGTTTCGCCAGCCCTGGAAGTCGTTGACACCCGCGTGTTTCGCAAGGATCCTGCGACAGGAACTGCCCGCAATGTCCTGGATACGATCGCTGACAATGCTGCCAATGCCGGCCTTGTGATTGGGCCCTCTCGACACGCAGCGGACAGTGTGGATTTGAGATGGATTGGATCAATTGTCCGTCGGGATCGAATTGTCGAGGAAACCGGACTGGGCGCCGGAGTTCTCAATGATCCATTTACCTCGGTAATCTGGCTAGCCCGCCGCCTGGCAAGATTTGGGCAACCTATCCAGCCCGGAGACATCGTTCTTTCGGGAAGCTTTGTCCGCCCCGTGGAAGCGCCCCCGGGAAGCAGCTTCGAAGCCGACTTCGGTGCGTTCGGCAAGGTGGAGGTGGCGTTTGAACGAGGATGAGGTTGCGTCAGGCTGTTTGCCGACTCATGGTCATTGGACCGGTGGCGGGATTGAACACCCTGTTCGACAAATCGCAAAGCACCTTGGCAATACCCGGTGCCGCAGCAAGAACCGGACCACCTCGAGATAACATCCGTGCCAGGTTCAGATCGATTGTGCATCCCCCGGCTTCGTCGATGATTAGCAAGGACGCAAGACAGTCCCAGGCGTTCAGGTGACGCTGCGCGTAGCCGATGAATCGTCCGTCGGCCACGTAGGATAGCCCTAGTGCTGCTGAACCAATGCACGCAAACTTGCCCCCTTGCGCCATAAGCCTGGTGATCATTGTCGGTACAACGTTGGTTACATGACTTGACGAAGTATCCAGACCTACAAGGCCACAGGTAAAATCGCCTGAAATCGCGCACTTGATGACTTTGTCGTTCAGGGATGCACCGCAATTGCGTCGGGCGTGGAATTGCTCGCTATGGACCGCATCATTGACGACGCCTACTACTGTCTGGTTGCGATGCACAATCGCAATCACCACGCACCACATCGGAATACCGTGTACGAAATTGGCGGTACCGTCGATGGGATCAATGACCCAGAGAAAGTCGGAATTGCTGGATTTTGATGCGCAAAACTCCTCACCGATGACACCATCCCCTGGAAAGCGTGAAGCCACTTCGCGCCGAATGAACAGTTCGACATCACGATCTGCCTCGGAAACCAGGTCTTGTGGCCCCTTGGATTCGATGCGAAGGTCTCTGTAGCGGCAAAAGTAATCCTCCGCACGCCGACCGGCCTGTGCAGCAATGTCTCTTGCTCCGTCATATCTCTCGGCGATCTCGCTGTTTGAAGTCACGCTGCCTCTCCTGCACCGAAGGCACTGTCAAAAAATGTTGCAATCCACCCTCCAAATTCAAGACCTTGTGCCGGTTCCTTCAATTGAGCAAGAAATTCGGACTCCTGTTCGCTGGTAAGTTCATCGGACAGATGCGCAATCAACTGTTTCATGAATTCTTCTGACATTTCAGGATGGTGTTGGGTGGTCATCACATGCGAGCCAATGACAAATGCAGAGAATGGGCAATTGTGGCTTGTTGCGACGGGGATTGCGGTCGCCGGAAGCTGATGAATCTGTTCACTATGCGCGGTGTAAAGTCTGATTGTCTCACGATTCGATGGCCTCCAGCTTGAATCATGGCTGTAGGTCGATATGGCCACACCCAAGGACCATTTCGGGCCGGGGTTTTCTTCAACTCGTCCCCCGAGGGCCTTGGCGATGGCCTGGTGACCGAAACAACACCCAAACAAAGGAATTTTCAGCTTGTCCAGCGAAACAATCAGCTTCAGCAACCCATCTACCCATCTGTGCTCACCGTTGACCGACGCCGGGCTGCCGGTAATTACATAGCCGTCAAAGTCACCGGGTTCACCCGGAATCTCCTGTTCGGCAACATTGACAGTCTCGTACACCCAATCGGGTCGATATTGGCCGAGCAACCGCCGGAATTTTTCGTCATCACTGGGAAACCTTGATGCGAATTCGGACTTGTCGTTACTGGTCAGAAGTATTCCAATTCGCACAAGAATCTCGAAAGCAAGTAGTTTGTTCATATTGTTCGCTCGTCATACTGGCACATTGGGCGCCGCGCGTAAATCAGCCTGCCGGCTTTGGCGCCTGATCCATCTCCGGGCCCAGCTGCGGCTGGCGCGATTCCACACAGAGATGGAAGTCTCCCGTAGAGCCGAGGATTCCTGCAACCGATGCGGTTTGAGAGTTCACTGGAAGGTTGCGCAATGCACTCCAGGGACAGATTATTCGAGCAGCAGTGAAGCCAAATGGCTTAGGTGGCTCAGCGAGGAAGGTCACACCGAGGCATGTTAGGCGAGGGGCTGGCATGGATGGGTGGGTCTGGATGTTCGACAATTGACTCATTGGACAGAGAATTGTGGCAAGATTTGTGAAGAGGTAATGACGATTGGGCAGAAACCGGGCAGGAAGCTGAATAAGAATGACGATCTGGAAGCCAAACGATGACGGCAATGCTGACCTGTCCAGCTACGACAGTTTCGTCACAGGGGTTCCGCATAATACGTTTGCGCGTATGCGGAAGGAGGCCCCCCTTGAGTGGTCGGAATGGGATGGCGGCGAGGGATTCTGGAACGTATCCCGCCACAAGGACATTCTAGCGCTCAACCGCAACTATGGATTACTTTCCTCTGCACGCGGTATCCGCATGGAAGATCAGACTTACGAGGAATACCTGGCGCGCCGGACATTTCAGGAAACCGATCCGCCTGAGCATACTAGGGTGCGGCTGAAGGTGGCCAGAGCGTTTTCAAAGTCTACAATTTCCCGGTTTGAAGACCAGATCAGGCAGATTTGCATCAAGATTCTGGGGCGGACACTGTCGGCCGGCGAATTCGACGCTACCCAGGACATCGCCCGCCAGCTTCCCATGCGTATGCTCGGGAGAATTCTAGGTCTACCGGAACAGGATCTGGAATGGCTCGTCACCAAGGGAGATGCTCTGATAGCTAACACCGATCCAGACTTCACTGATCACGTTCTTGACCAAATGACCAGTGATGAATTCCGCATGATGCCATTCAATTCACCGGCAGGCGCCGAACTCTACACATACGCCAGGCAACTTATGCGGGAAAGGGAGCAGAGAGGAGATACCGACGGAATTCTTCACATGATGCTGCAACCGGATGAAAGCGGAAGCGTCATTAGTGATCGTGAGTTCAGGAATTTTTTCTGCCTACTTGTTGCGGCCGGTAACGATACGACTCGCTATTCAATCGCAGCTGCCATCCATGCTCTATGCCACCAGCCGCATCTCCTGTGCCAATTGCGTAAAAGTGGAAGCGAGATCTGGGAGACTGCTACGGATGAATTCATCAGATGGGCATCGCCCACCATGCATTTTCGGAGAACCGCGACCAGGGATTTTGAAATGCATGGCAAGCTCGTGCGTGCAAATCAAAAGATCCTGTTGTGGTTCGTATCAGGCAACAGGGATGAAGAGGCGTTCAACAATCCATTCAACATTGATCTGTACCGTTCTCCCAATCGTCATCTGGCCTTCGGGCAAGGAGGCCCTCACATCTGCCTTGGCATCTGGCTTGCCAGACTTGAGGTCAAAGTATTGCTGCAGGAATTGGTCAAACGCGTGGCAACCATCGAGGCGAACGGCGAAATTGCGTATCTGAGGTCAAATTTCATCGGTGGTATCAAATCGCTGCCGGTGAAGATAACGGCACTCTGAATCGTTACAGGTTGAGGAAGTCGCGGGAGTTTATCGAATGTCATTGGCCAAACGCAGGTTGCGCCTGCTGTTTTGCGACAATCTCAGCATTGCGAGAGGCAAGTATTTGCCGAACTTTCAGTTGGAATCCGGGTCATCACGCTTCTGCCGATCAACATTTGGTGTGCATTATGACAAGGAATTGCTCAATGCGCCCGGAGCCATGATGATGGAGGGGTTGCCTGACATGGAGGCTCGCTATTTTCAGGAGGAAATCAGGCCGGGCTGGGAACCTAACATGAGCGTGGTCATCGGCGACTTGTACGACCATCTCGGTTATCCACTGGAACTTTGTGGTCGAAGAGCATTGAAACGTGCCGTGAGCGATTGGGGTGCACTGGATTTGACTCCAATTGTCGGCATCGAACTGGAGTGCTTCGCATTTACGCATGATGAATATGGGCGCATTATTCCCTATGCAACCCCGGGGGCAGTCGTATATGGGACGGGCGCATTCACCGACCCCCTCCGCTTTACCGAGGCAATCTGGGAAAAGGCCTGCGAACTTGGTTTCAGGCTCGAGATGATGACAGCCGAGTATGACGCGCCCCAGTTCGAGTTTACGCTTGGATGTGATACTGCTGTCAAGGCAGTGGACGATATTTTCCTGTTCCGGCTTATGGCGCGCGAGTTGGCACTTGAGTATGGTGTTCTCCTGTCATTCCTGCCCAAGCCGCTGGCAACCGGCGGAGGGTCCGGGATGCATATAAACCTGTCGTTTCGAACTGCTGACGGACAGAATGCGCTGGCACTTGAGGACGGGAACATCACTGAAGAGGTTAATGAGCTTGCGAGGGGTTGCTTGTCGGGGTTCATGCACCATCATAGAGGACTTGCGGGTCTCCTGGCTCCAACGGCAAACTCTTATGGGCGGCTGCAACCTGCCAGCCTGTCCGGATACTGGCAGAACTGGGGAGGCGATCATCGGGGCGTAACGGCGCGCGTGTCAACCGAAAGGGGAAACAAGGCTCGCCTGGAACACCGAATGGCAGATTGTTCAGCTAATCCATATGTTGCCGTAGCCGCGGTATTGCAGGCAGCCCGACTGGGAGTCGCTAACGGATATCCGCTCCAGCCGGCAGAAACAGGGGACTGCTTTGACCAGGTTGATGCCAGGATCGGGGTTGCCCCAAACCTGAACAAGGCCATGGCTGACCTTGAAAAGGACAGGGCGCTGACTGAGGCGGTGGGGCAGATGCTCGTAGACAATCTGGTATTCATGAAGCGCAAGGAACACCGCAAGACCAGGGACCTGGAAGGCGAAGAACTTCGCGACTTTTACATTCACTTTATATGAGGAAATTTAGGCCATGCCGACGATAACATGGAAGACTTCAGAGACCGAGTCGATTACGGCAAATGTGCCGGTTGGCATAACGCTAATGGAAGCCGCCGTCCGCAACAATGTGCCGAGAGTGTGGGGTGAGTGTGGCGGGTGTCTGTCCTGTGCCACATGTCATGTAAGGCCCGTGGGCGAATGGTTTGGAAGGTTGGGGTTTCCAAACGACATGGAGGACGACATGCTTGATTTCACGGAAGTTGAGAGAGAAGACGACAGCAGACTGTCCTGCCAGATCAAGGTGACAGAGGAATTTGACGGATTGGTCCTGGTCGTGCCTGAGTAGGCTTTTGCTGATCTCCGCGGAGTTCCCGGAAATATTGCCTACTCCGGCTCTGCACTTGCGGGACAACATACGGGCGATTGACAATCAGGCAGCGGCGACGAAGTCGCGACAGCGTGGAAGGCTACAATTGGTCCCTCAATTCGTGTGGCGCCCGATGTCGATGGATTGGCTCCACGCCGTGCTTCGGCAGCAGCGACGACTCAGGACCGGTTTATCAGTTGCTTTAGGCTGGATTGCGCTGTTTTGGCTGGGTCCGCGAGGGAGCGCAGCCTGATCTCAGATCCAGCACAAGAGCGAACACTTATCACGCGTGGAAACGTCTCTGATGAGCATTCGGCACGAATGGGCATTGCAAGCCAGAGTTGCACGTTTTCTATTGCGTGCGGTGCGTTGGGTGGCCACTATTGGGTGGCCACGCAACTTTGGTCGTTAGTCTCTCTAGACCCAAAAGGGGACGCTACTGCGTAAGCATCTGCTCAATTCTTGCGAGTGTTTCGATATCACTGGCGATACGTGCAGCAGATTCTTCCTCGCTCTGCCAGTACACAATTGCACCGGTGTTCTCACTGTGCTCAGCCGCGCGGTCACCTAGCATTGACTTCTTGGCAGACGCGATGATTTTGGCTCGCACGTCAGCAGGTGTCTCCTTTGTTACGAAAAGCCCGTTCCAGAGCGATATTCCTAACTCCGGAACGAGTTCTCCAATCGTTGGTGCATTGGGTGCCTTTACGATTCTGTCATCCGTAATGGACGCAAGAATGGTAATGTGGTCGAGGCAGGGAAACACAAGCTGGATGGTGGTATTGACCACATCGGCGTCACCGGATGCCAACGTGTTACAATCTATTGCATCGAATGCCGAGTCCGCGGCATAACTCCAGCCGTTCACTTTTGCGAACGCCTTTGTAACTTGGGTGGGTGCCAGAACGTCACCGAAGTGCGCCAATGTGACATCGTTTTCCTTGGCATATTCGCTCAGCTCAGCCATTGACTGATAGGGCGCTGACTTGCTGGTAGCAATGATAAACGGGTAAGTGAGGAAAATTCCGAGCGGGTCGAATTTGGCAGGCGTCAATTCGTCAATTCCAATTTGGTGACCAAGCGTAGGAACGCCGATCACAAATGAGCCAATCGTGTATCCGTCAGCGGGTGCCTGGGCAACCTCAATGGCACCTGGAAACGGTCCACCGCCACCGCCTGGTTTGTTCACGACAGCGGCCGAGACGCCAAACTTGTTCTGAAAGTCCTCAGCAATGATCCGCGTGAGCACGTCTTCGGAGTCACCTGGGGGGAAAGGGACAATAAAGGTCACTGGTTTTTCCGGATATTCAGCGATAGCCTGCCCGGCTACAGTTGTGAATGCAATGAGAGCAATCGCAATTGTCGATAGTATTTTCATTTCTAGAAAGTCTCCCGGTTGTGTATGTTGAAGGGTTTTCCGGTGGGGACAGTCCGCTCCTGCAGGCTGGTTCTATAATTCGGCAGCTCGCGAATTGACTCGACAAACCCGCCAATCTCCCCACTGTTTGATTGGTATTGGCTCCGCCGAAGGAAACAACAGGTTACAGGACAATGGCCTTTCCTTCAATTCTCCTTGGAGCCTTTGGTGCGCCAGAGTTCGCGCTGACTGCCAGTTGGATTGCCATGCTGGAATGCTGACCTCTTCCGTATTAGTAGTGCTCAATCGTGTACCCAACGCTGCATCCGAGAGCACTCACCGGCCCTGCGTTCCACAACTGCGTCCGGACTGTCAACGACATGTGGACTGGATTGTCACTTCAAAATTCGGTTTCAGTCAGTCCGGTCCAATGACAGGCTTTTCGTTGGCTGGCAGCATGGCAACGGGTGTGAATGCTCTTGTGCGGCCAGGTGCAGGAAACTGCCAGGTGGGATTGTGCACGGTCAGCCTTCAATCTCAAAGTGCACGTTTCGGCAGGTTGGAACCGGATCACAATGCTGCCTGAATTTCTGTCAGAGCAGTCGCGGAAGGTTTCGGCTTTGGACAATCTCTGCCTCTTTCCGGTCAAATAGAACGGGACCGGTCGTGTCCTGAATGCTTGGTCTTTGCCTGACAGGAGGCTGTTCGGTATTGGAGCACGGCAGCGCAAGCGAAGATCGTTGGTATTGGAATGCCGAAATATGTCTGGAGGGATTATTGATCCTGGGCGAAAAAAGGCCAGAGGCCAGTTCTTGTTTGCACTGGCTTTTGTGGTCCTGGGAGTTGCGCTGGCGGTCCAACTTCCGTTTCAGACTACCTGGCTTGAAGATACGTCTGTCTTCGTTCAGCCAAGATTCATGCCGACTGTCGCCATTATCGGCATGGTACTGTTCGGCTGTCTCCATTTGTGGTTCCTGCCCAGACGGAGAATTGTACGCTCGGACTGGGGCGAGGTAAGGGTCTGGGTCTCAGGGCTGGAATTCGTTGCCTGGTACATGGTCTATGTATTTATTGTACCTGTGGCCGGTTACCTCGCGACAACCGTGGTATTCTGCTGGTTGTTGGTCTTGCGCATGGGTTACAACAGTCGACGAATTCACTGGTTTTCAGTGCTTTTCGCTGCAGCCGTTGTTATCGTGTTCAAAACGCTGCTGAAGGTCAAGATTCCGGGGGCCGCGGTATATGAGCTGCTCCCTCCGCTGTTAAGGAATTTCCTAATCGTCAATCTCTAGATTATCGACTGCGTGGTCGCCCGGACGCGTTTTCTTGGATCAACGAGGGAGATTGCGCTCTTTCCGGATCTTGTCATATGCGGAATTGATGTTTTTCATACGATCCTCGCAAATCTTGATCAAGTCCTCTGGCATTCCCCTTGCCTTGGCAGCATCTGGATGTGATGCCTTTACGAGGGACCTGTAGGACGCACGCACGGAAGCGTCGCTCGCCGAACGCGAGACCCCGAGCACCTCATAGGGGTCGACTTTGGTGACATGTACAACGGCGGAATACATCGCCTCAAGTTGTCGGACAACCGTCGTTTCGATTCCAAATATGGTGGCAATACGGTTGATGAATTGCTGCTCGGCACGATCGTAGGTGTGGTCGGCCGAAGCAACCACGACAAGAATCTCAAGGATGGTGAGCAGCTGCCCGCGGTCCTTGCCAACCAGGGAGGCTATTTGTTGGGCGCATTCCTCGTAACCGTGCGTGTCTTGCTTTGCCTGGTTGAATATGTCTGTCATTTCCTTTCCGAGTTCTGAATTCGACAAGAATTTGCGTCGAAAGGCCTCGAACTCCACCGGCGACGAAACGCCGTCAGCTATGCTTAGCTTGGCAGCAAGAACGGTAACTGAAACAACAAGCCTGATGCTTGTCTCATCAGCGGGCGGCTGGGGCGGATGTAGGACTTGGCTGATACGCACCCGCGGCGATTCGGCATCAGGAGCACTCTTGCTGAACCGGTCGGCTTGATGCCCGGCCACAGCGCCCAGTATCGCGCCAATTGGACCGCCGATAAAAAAACCCAGCGCACCGCCGATCAATTTGCCTTTGAAAGCCACAGTTCACATCCTCCTTGACTAATCGAGCCCATGAATCGAGCCCATTCGGGCAGACGCACGCTGGTTTGAACTCTGCATCCAGTGTCTACAGATGATCAACATATCATCCAAATCGAATTGCAGATACCAGTCTGGCAGGCATTGGCAAACAAGAGCGATATGAAGCCGGAGTTCAGCCACGCCCTTTTGCAGCATGCCGTCTTGGAAACGTGGTTACCGTACAGGTTAAGCCATCTGTCTTGAAACAGAAGGGCCCGGTCTTCGAAGGTGGCATGCTATGGGGCGGACTATCAAGGGTCTTGGTACCTTTCAGAATTCCAGGAGAGATAGGCACCATTGCAGTTGAATGGAAGTTGCAAGCCTGTTCGATCTGCCGGGCCGTAGTAATCGTCCGCAGTCAGTTGCACACCGATTGGGAACGTTGATTGTTTTCACAGGAGGGCACTGGTTCAGCCAGCGGGTGGCTGCACGAGGTTTGATGCGTCCACACTTCTCCGGGACCGCTGAACGAACAAAGTTCGGGACTTGATCAGATTCGGGCGAACGTACTCTGATTTCACTTGATCCTCATTTGCCTGACGCTTGATCCCGAACCAGGTGAAGTTGACATTCCAATCGTAACACGACCTCAATCTTTTGAAGACCCTGCAATGCAATGTTGGGCGATTTCATATAATGCTGGCTGCATGGATCGAGGGTGGCTCGAGAAACGAACCTGTCACCGGGGGGGATCTGCAATCGTCAGCCCTTGCCGTTGCAGCCTGCAATCGGTGCCGCCATGACAAAGCAAGAAGTGACTGGCACCGGAAAACACCAGGTCGTGGGCGTGGTTGAATAGTTCGGCAGGACGGGAGGATAGGAGTCACCATGGACATTGTGCTGGCGGGCATGGAAGTTCTCATGCGATGGGACGTGCTGGCGGCGATCCTTGTGGGCTCCATTGGCGGCGTGGTCATTGGTGCAGTGCCTGGAGTTGGACCAGCGGTCGCTATCGCTATCTTGCTTCCCGCCACCTTTTCTCTGGATCCGATCGTCGGACTGACGATGCTCCTGGGGATTTACGGCTCGAGCATGTATGGCGGTGCAATTCCAGCCATTCTCATCAACACACCCGGAACGCCAGTCAACGCGTTGACCACCTATGAAGGCTTTCCGATGACCTTGCGCGGTGAGGCAAGGCGGGCATTGAGTTTGGCTTATGCTTCGTCGTTTTTTGGAGGCGTCTTTTCGGTAGTATGCCTGATACTCTTGTCTCCTGTACTGGCAAGAGTTGCCCCACTGTTTGGTTCTCGAGAGATTTTTCTGGCTGCTGTTCTGGGAATTATCCTGGTCATTGTGGCTCACCGTGGCCAGACTCTGGTTGCCGGCATGCTCGCATGCCTCGGAATGCTGCTTAGCACCGTCGGGCTTGAACCGAGTCAGTACACGGGCAGGTTCACATTTTCGCAAGCCTGGCTGGTCAATGGAATTGACTTGATCGTCGTTGTCCTCGGGCTGTTCGCGATCAGCCAGTCTTTCTTCCTCATGCGGGGATACGACGAAAAAATCAGAATCAGCAAGGTGAGAGGCGGTCTCTTCCAGGGCTTCAGAGAGTTGGTACGCCACCCCCGCGTGGCAACAACTTCTGGAATGTTCGGCGTTGTCATGGGGATCATTCCCGGGGTGGGGGAATTTACCGCGCAGTTCATGTCCTATACAACGGCCCGACGGTTGTCGAAGCGTCCCAACACCTTTGGACACGGTTCTTCCGAAGGGCTGATTGCGTCTGAAACTGCAAACAATGCTGTTCCAGGTGCGGCCATGATTCCGTTGCTGGCACTGGGCATACCCGGTGAGGCTCTAACTGCCATGATGCTGGCCGTATTCTATGTGCATAACGTTGTGCCCGGGCCAGGGCTGTTCCTGTATCAGCTGGATTTCGTAACAGCACTGTTCCTGGCCTTGCTCGTTCTTAACGTAGTTGTGGTGGTCTTCCTGTTGTTTGCAACCAACCTCCTGGTTCAACTGGTTAGAATTCCCTCCAGATTCTTGGGTGTGTGCATTCTTGTACTCAGCTTTGTAGGGGTATACTCCTTGCGCAATAGCCCTACAGACTGCGCCATTGCAGCCGTGTTCGGTTTGATCGGGTTCATTCTCAGGCGGTTAGAATTGCCGATTATCCCCATTGTACTGGGAATGGTGCTTGGCGGCATCATGGAGGTCAAGCTGCGCAGTTCGATGGCGCGGGTCAAGGACCCACTGGACTTGATCGAGCGACCAGTGGCGGCAATAATCTTTGGGCTCATACTCCTGGTGCTGGCCCTTCATTTGCGGAGAGTAATTGTCGATTGGTCGCCGCCTGGGGAATGGAAGTGGACCAGCAAGAAGGCAAAGACGGCCTTTGGCAGGGGCTTGTGGAAGCGCCGGACGGATCTCCTGCATCGGCGTGAAAGAGCACTCAGAAAGCGCCGGTCAATGTTTGATCGCAATTAGCCAGAATCTGTTTATCGGTTGATCTTGCGTGCCGGACGCGAATATTCGTAACAGCGCGGGAAGGTTAACCTATCTTCCTTCTCCCTCGGCTACTCGTGGTTCACAGGGCTTAAGGCAGCCAGCCCCGGGCTTACCAGGTCAGTTCGTGGCCACGCAGTTGTCGGATGTTGGTAACCAATCCGACTCTGGGCAATTAAATCGGTCGGATTGTCATTCACAATGGTTTTGATCCTGGAATTGGCTAATGTGTCGCTGGTCGCCTATTCCGGGATGCGAGCAAATGGAATTCAGCAGGTTCACTTGAGGAGAGATCCTGGAGTCTCCTCACGCAGATAGGGTTATTGCATGCGAAATCCCAGAATTCTCGTCGTCGGAACCTATGATACAAAGTGTGACGAGCTTGAATTCATGGCGCACTGCATCAGGGCTGCCCAAGGACAGGTCCTTGCGATGGATGTCGGCGTGCTCGGCAGCTCGCCGCCGGCTGTTCACGTTCGCCGTGAGCAGGTCGCTTCGGCAGGGGGCAGCAATATCGAGGACGCTGCCGTCTGTGGTGACGAGAACACGGCCATGCAAATAATGGCGCGTGGAGCCAGTCAATTGGCTGCCGAGTTGGCAACGTCGCGGGCTATTTCCGGAGTCATCATACTCGGTGGCACCATGGGTACGGATTTGGCGCTAGATATTTGTCAGGCGCTGCCCGTTGGTTTCCCGAAGCACATCGTTTCCACGGTCGCGTTTTCGCCCTTGATCCCACCGGCGCGAATTGCCGCAGATGTTCAGATGACATTGTGGGCAGGCGGATTGTATGGATTGAACTCGATTTCCAGGACCTCTCTCAGTCTGGCATCAGGTGCAATTGTCGGTGCCGCCCGTGCCGTTAGCCCCCAGGTAAAACGCCCTGTGATCGGCATGACGAGTTTTGGGTCCTCAGTGCTTTCCTACATGATCCATCTCAAACCCGGGTGCGAGGCACGCGGATTTGAACTCGCGGTATTCCATGCCACAGGAATGGGGGGAAGAGCATTCGATGCCCTGGCGGCCTCTGGCCATTTTGACTGCGTAATGGATTTCGCGCCGCAGGAGATCACAAATCTTGTATTCGGTTCGGCATTGAGTGCAGGCGAAAGCAGGATGCAAGGGGCGGGGAAATCAGCTACTCCCCAGATTGTTGCGCCCGGTTGCATTGACCTCATCGACTATCCTGCCTGGCAGCCCATACCAGAGAGATTTCGGGATCGGGAATTTCACGATCACAATAGGCTCATTCGCTCCACAGGGCTTACGCCGGTTGAGCGAAGAATTGTCGTTGACGAAATCTGCTCCAGGATAGGGCAGGGTCGCGGACCCGTGGCGGTTATCCTGCCCCTCAAGGGTATCCAGGGTTGGGACAGAGAGGGCCAGCCATTTCATGATCCGGCTGGGCTGAAGGACATGATCTCGGCATTTCGGGAGCGAGCGGTCGAGCCGATTTCACTCAATGAAGTTGACGCACACATCAACGATGTCGAATTTGCGGAGTGTGCCCTGTCAATCCTCGACGCATGGTGCAGGGATGGGACGGTTAAGGCACCGCCTGTCAATTGATCAGGTAAGGCCTGTCCGAGTCAACGATTCCTGCTGACTTCAAGCCGGCAATTCCATTTCCGAGAGTGGTGCTGTGAGGACTGCCAACAGAGTTGTGACGGCAAGGTTGCGCTTGTTGTCTCGTGCTGGCAAATCTGCCGAAGTGCGCCGCAAATTGCCGGGAACAAGATCTGTGGAAGTCGACCAGACCCAGGTTCAGGCGCCTCACTAATGTGACTGTAAGCCTCCTCTGTTGTAGCAGGCGAACCAATTTGCGGATTCTGGCAATGACTCCAGAGGCCGATGCGACACCCGCAATTCAGACCTGCTTGGGCAGAACTGATTCCAGTCGACCGTGTAGGTTTGCCGCTCGGAGAGCTCGAATTCACCGCCCCTTCCAAACGGGCTCGCGTCGCTCGGCGAATGCTCTTGCTCCCTCCTTGTGATCTTCGCTTGCATATAGTCTGTCCACCGTCACCAACTGGCGCTTTGTGATCCTGTTCAGGGCGTCTTGAAAACGCATGCTCTCGGCTTCCCTGACCACCTCCTTGGTGGCCGCGTAAACAAGCGGAGGGCCGGCCTCAAGCAATCGGGCCAATTCCCAAGCCTTTTTGTCGAGCTCGTGAAACTTGACGACTTCCTTGACGATGCCCCACCTGTGTGCTTCCCAGGCGTCAAACCAGCGTCCGGTCAGAAGGAGATCCATGGCGACATGGTAGGGTATGCGTTTGGGTAACTTGACAGCTGCCGCGTCTGCGATGACGCCGGCACGGATTTCCGGAAGCGCAAAGGTGGCGGTTGCGCTGGCGAGAATCAGGTCACAGGAAAGCGCGATTTCCAGGCCGCCCCCACAGCAAATTCCATTGACAGCACAGATAACTGGTTTGTTGAGATTACCAAGTTCCTGAATCCCGCCAAAGCCGCCGATACCATAATCGCCATCGACAGCATCGGTGTCTGCTGCAGCCTTGAGATCCCAACCGGCACAAAAGAACTTCTCGCCTGCGGCGCGGACTATGGCTACCCGTAGTTCCTCGCTGTCGCGAAAATCCATGAACACTTCGCCCATCAGGCGGCTTGTGGCCAGGTCAATTGCGTTTGCCTTGGGACGGTTGATCGTGATCTCCAGGATGCCGCCGTCGCGGCGCGTACTGATGGGAGAATCGCTCATTGGATCAACGCTCCGGAACTAAATGCTGGATCAGTGTGTCAGCAGCATATCCTGAATCTGGCAGAATCAGAAACGGGTTTACCTCAACCTCGATCAGGGTTTCGGCGTTGCGAATTGCATATGAAGATAGAGTCAATGCGGCCGCCACGACCGCATCAATATCTCCTGCTGGCTGGCCTCGATATCCCTTGAGCAACTTCCACACTTTCAGAGTGCTGATCGCCTGCAGGACATCGTCGGCACTCACAGGCAACAGGAGATGGCAGATATCTTCCATCAGTTCTGCATGGATGCCACCGCTTCCCAATGTAAGCATATACACCGAGTCGCACTCATGTGTGACACCAATCAGAATCTCGGCCACCGCATTACTGACAAATTCCTCGACTACGAATCCATTGCCACCTTCCATCCTCTCCGCCGCCGCAATCAGTTGCTCCGTATCTCGAATGTCGAGAGCAACTGCGTTGTGTTCTGTCTTGTGCTGGAATCCTGTCAGTTTCAGCACCAGAGGAAAAGACAACCGTTGGGCAGCCGACTCCAGTTCGTTTCGGGAATTCACTTCAATACAAGGAGGGAACTGCAGGCCGGCCTTGCCAAGGGCGTGACGCGCCTCTCCATCCGTGAAAATTCGGCGATCGTTTTCCGATCTCCTGCTCTGCAGGATGAGGGGAGCTTTTGGAGTTCTCCAGCCGATCCCAATATCAGCGGCAACTGAACAGGCTGTCAATGCTTCCTGCATCCCGTGAAATGGCACGATCCCCATTTGAAGCAATCGTTCGCTCAACTCTTCTGGCAGGTTTTCCGGTAACGACGCCACAATGGCTACGTTTGAACCGGATTCCCGGGCAGCGTTGTCCAGGGCAAGTATCGCCGGCTCCCAACTTTCAAACTGGCAACGGTCGGAACGGGGGAAATCGATAACCAGACAAGTCAATCCGTAATCCCCGGTCATCATGGCGCCAAACACTCGCCTGAGCTCATCTTGCTGCCCCCAAAGATAGGTGTGGTAGTCAAGAGGGTTGGCGAGGTGGACCATCGGGCCAAGAGCGGCTCTCAGCTTATCGATTTGCATCGCAGTCAGGGGAGGAAATTGCACTCTGGAAACAGAGGCAATGTCTGCCATCAGGCAGGCTTCTCCGCCTGAGCAAGACATTGATCCCAGGCGCCGGCATTTGAGCGGGCCGGTGACGTGGAGAAGTTTCAAGGTCTCCACTAATTCGGGCACCGTAGATACCTGGCCGATATCAAGTCGCCTCAAGATCGCACTTGACGCTTCCGATGATCCTGCCAAGGAACACGTGTGCGACAAGGTTAGTTCGCTGGCAGCTCCATGTTTGCCAGCTTTCAGGGCGATCAGGGGTATATTTCGGGCACGTGCCCGGTTTGCAAGACGCTCATATTCCCCAATATCTCCGAATCCCTCGATATAGAGCCCGATGGCGGTAATCCTTGCGTCATCAAGCAAAGCGTTGGCAATGGCCGCCTGGCTAATGACAGCCTGATTACCGGTTGTTATGATGTAGCCGACGGGCAAGCCCCTCGACTGCATGGAAATGTTCAACGCGATGTTGGAACTCTGGCAAACGATGGCCACGCCACGACTGCGCCTGATGCCACCGTGAACATCCGGCCAAACAGGGATGTTGTCCAGATAGTTGATCATTCCGTAGCAATTGGGACCGAGCACAGGCATGGAACCTGCTGCTCGAACCAGTTCGCCCTGCAGGTCTGCCCCTCGACTGTCTTCCTTGAAGGACTCGGCAAATCCTGATGCAAAGCAGATTGCGCCGCCTGCATCTATCCGGCGCAACTCTTTAAGCACCTGAATCGTCGCGCCTCGATTGACGCCGATAAATGTACAGTCCGGCGGGAACGGAAGCTCTGAAACCGAACCGTAACAGTTTATCCCGCAAACCTTGTCTCGGGTGGTGTTCACCGGCCAGATCTGGCCAACAAATCCGGCCCGTAGACACTGCTCGACTACACTTTCAGCCCATTTGCCACCCACCGCTGCAACATGCCGCGGCCGCAATAGTTTGCCCAACCTTGTCATCGATATTGCTACCCGCCCAGCGGACGAAGAAGTTCCCTTCCAATGATGTGTCGCTGAATCTCGGACGTGCCGTCCCAGATACGTTCGACACGGGCATCACGCCAAAAGCGTGCAAAGGGAAGATCATCCATCAATCCCATACCGCCATGAATCTGAATGCACTCATCGGTGACTCGTGCCAGCATTTCGCTAGCATAGAGCTTGGCGCCGGCAATTTCCCGTTCAGCTGGCTGCGAGTTGTCCAGCCTCCAGGCTGCGGCAAGTGTCAACCAGTCGGCAGCGTCAATTTCAGTAATCATGTCCGCCAACTTGAAGCTGACCCCCTGAAATCGTCCAATCTGCTTGCCGAACTGAACGCGTGACACACAATGCGGAAGCGTTAGTTCGAATGCCCGACGGGCTCGCCCAACGCAGGTTGCTGCCACCGTCAGACGAGTCGCATAGAGCCAGGTATTGGCCAGCTCAAATCCTCGGTCGACTTCGCCAAGCACCTTGTCCGCAGGCAAGCGGCAGTCCTCGAACCGCAAGATGCAGTTTTGGTAGCCCCGGTGCGATACACATTGGTAGCCGTCGGCAATTTCGAATCCTCTGGTGTCGCGATCGACAAGAAAGGCTGTGATCGACTTCTTGGGACCGTGATGTGTGTTGATTTCGCCCGTGGCGACAAAGACGATGAAGAAGTCGGCGATGTCGGCATGTGATATGAAGTGCTTGGTTCCATTCAAGATCCAGTCGGTACCGTCCCTGCGGGCGTAACTCCGCATGCCCCGGACGTCGGACCCTGCATCTGGCTCGGTCATGGCTAGTGCGTCGATCTTCTCACCCTTGACGGCGGGGTAGAGGTACAGTTCCCGCTGCTGCTTATTGCACGCCATTAGGATGCCAGACGGCCGTCCAAAATACACTGCAAGTCCAGTGGACCCTCTGCCCAGTTCGCGTTCTACAAGCGTGAACTCCAGATGGGTTAATCCACCACCGCCTACTTCTTCCGGAAGGTTGCAGGCGTAAAAGCCGAGTTCCCTGCACTTGCGTGCAATCTCCTTGCCGAGTTCGGGAGGAACGCTTCCTGTTCTCTCGACAAGGTTTTCATGCGGGATTAATTCGGTCTCGACAAAATTCCGGACCGACCTGACTAACAGTTCCTGGTCCTCGGATAGGCCAAAGTTCATGCTGGAATCCCCAGTATTCAACCTTCGATGTGCAGCCACCTAGCTGTGCTGAACCTGCGACACATTCAAGTACTACAAGATTTCAATTTCGACCTGAATCCTGCCTTTGTCAATTCCATGAAGCACGGGCACCCAGGAGTAGAGGCTGTGTGCCGTAGGTGTAGTTGTATCCTGTCCGGATGTGTTCCATGACAAGGTGAAAAACCTATACACATTGTGGAGAGAGCTGGCATGCGAGATGCAGGTCCAATCACCCGAACCGATGGTATAGGGGTGGACCTGTGCTTCCTTGCTGGCCATTGCATGGCCGCCGGGATTGCCAGGTGGACGAGCGCCGCAGCCCAATTTGTAGCCAGGGTGTACAGGCCTTCGTCTGTTGCATTATACCTAGACTGGATTGTGTGGTTATGTAGCGAAGTTTAGTGTTTCAGCACAGTGGGGTCACTATTGCAAGTGGGGTAGTGTTCCGCACATGTGCTGACCGGAAGACATTCCGCCGGTTGTTCGCCCGACCTTTAGTCCTGAACACCATGCCAAGGTGAATGTCATCGTGTTCTTGAGGTCGGGCTATTCCCAACCAAGTGTTCCAGTGTTTTGAGAATGGGCCACAGGGCATTGCCGAAACACCGGACAGGGACTTGTTCCAATCTCGGAGCGGAAGGCCCTGAACTGGACACGGACAGTTCAGGGAAAGGAGAGCCGGCCCTGGTCAATCCGCCGAGATTTGGTTGAATTGGTGTTACAGTGTTGAGTCGCTACCGCGGGGTGGGCTGGCAAATGGATTGGTAAACAGTTCCTGCTGCACTTCGATGCCCTCCTGTATCACGCAATCAGCGCTAGCAGTGGCAACGCATAGAAGAATGAATCCGGCCTTTGACTGGCGACGGTTCAAGGCGGTTGCGCCGGGTTGACGCACCTTTCCCGAGAGTAGTTTGGCCGCGCAGGTAATGCATCCTCCGTACCGGCAGCCAATGGGGAGCAAAATTCCATTTTCAGTAGCGGCATCAAAAATTGTCTGGCCGGGTCGAACTGTAATTGTCTGGCCGGTCTCGGTAAAAGTTATCCGGAACTCTCCCTGACTCACTACACGACCTGATTGAGCTTTGGAGCCCAGAACGGTCTGAACAGTTCGATCTTGGGACAACGATTCATGACAACCTTCAATCCTGCTTCCTCAGCCAATCGTGCAGCTTCGTCATCCCTGACACCAATCTGGGCCCACAAGATGCGGGCTCTGATCTCGATTGCCTCCTTCGCCACCTGCCTTAATGCGCTTGATGCCCTGAACACCTGAACCATATCAACCGGAACGTCGATATCCGCCAACGCGGCATAGACCTTGAGATTCCTGATTGTCGAGCCCGCAAGTTTCGGATTGACCGGCAGCATCGTATATCCGGTCTCATGCAGTACGCGCAGGACACCATAGCTGAACTTGGCCGGATCTTTACTTGCGCCGACCATTGCAATGGTGTTCACACTGGAAAGGATTTTGGCGAGATAATCGGCCGGATAGGGTTGGTCGTGGTTCATGTCGGATACCTCTTTTACTGCTGCCCTTACTGATCAACACGCATTGCCAAACTCTGCCGTCTAGCGTGTCTTGAGTATCAAGCAGTCATGCATGCTGTTTGATACGGGAATTATATGCGAAATTGCCAAGTCTTGTGGAAGGCAACACTCACTGCGCATAGATTGCCTTGCTAAGCGAGCCTTCCTGAATGGCATCTATCTTATCTTGAATGTCCTTGACGTCATCTTGAATGTGAGTCACGCGCTCGGTCAGAGCAATTAATTCGCTTTTGTTGTCATTGACCATTTCAATTATGGCTGATGATCGATCTTCAAGTTCATTCTTGGTCTCAGTTCTCACTTCGTCGATTAGAGAAGCTATGTACCAGGTTGCGCCTATGATCGAGGGCACAACAGTACCAACGATGGCTATCACTGCGCTGTTGCGTGCTACCCAAGCCCATAGGCTGTTCAAGACAGCCTCCTCATTTACGGATGCAACTGGGAGAGGTGAGGATTGCAGCTGCCCATTGTCAGTCATTTGGATCCCGACAGATAGTCCCAAAGATCCTTGGTCGCAAAGCCTGAATAAGACTTGCTGCATGGAATTACTATTCCAGTCATGCCAGGCGAACCGCCGGCATCAGGAAATCCAACTGCGTTTGCAACGAATCTCGAATTTCCGGTTGATCGGGCACAATAAGTTTGTGGCGATTGCGAAATGTAAGGTTCCGGGTCGAATTGTCTGATTTTGTCAAGGAAATCTGCCGGAGGATTGCCGAACGGAACAATTGCGTAAATCATGGCCTGCTATAGGTCACCTGCGGGACAAGCCCATTGCAGTGCGGAAAATAAGGACATCTTGCCTACTATCAAGCATTCAGGTTAGGTGAGGCGATTCGTCCGCCTAACCTGCTCCACTGAATTGCGGAAACTCAGGCGTTCAAGTCCGCCAAAGTATTCGCCTGGCTGAACGCAGCGCGAATTTCGTCCTCCGGCGAGGCTTCGTTCCACATATTTTTCGAGCTCACGCTTGGTCGGCTGGTAGGTACCGGGCTTTACCCGCACCTCCGGGAGGACCTTGCATTTGTTCATCACTGGTTGTCCTTAGAACGCTTAATCGCTTCATGTACAATGCTGTTCCTTTCATCCACGTGTATCTGCAATCTGAATGGCACCACTGAAAGGTGGAGAATTGCAACACAATCTTCATGGATCGAACATCCATTCCATAGAGTAGAACCCCTTATCAAGAATAACAATAAATGCAGCAAACAAGTTGTCCACTTTACGCCTTGCCATCCTGGCACCCTGTTCGGTCAAGTCATTACCTCGCCCTGAGTCGTGTCCGTAGGACTCGTCGCCAGGCCGGCTATGTCGGTGCTGCATTCTGGACGCGTGATCTTCCCGCGCCTCCGGATCTGCATCGCCCGGACAATTGCGCGGCACAGCGGCCCTGGAATTGTGTCCGTACGGCACCCTTGGCCTCGTTTCATGTGTACCAACATTGTACCTCAAGCACGGATTCTGCCAAGGGTATACCTGGTCACAGGTGCATCAATTGACCTCAAGTACAGTTTGGTGAATTCCAGTCACCTCGTCATCCGCAACAGCATAATAGATGGCTCCAACGTCACCGTTGTGGTGAACACAGGCTGTCGAATATCCATGGTCAGGATTGGCAAGGCGGCTCTCAACCGGGTTGTCAGTGTCAAAGCTCTCTCCTTCGTCTGATGAGAGATACAGTCTGATCGAAATGGGCGGCAAGCTTCGCCCGACAATCAGCGCTAATCGACCGTCTGCCAGAAAAAGGAATCGGCAGGATTTTCTCCCCGACCAGGTGGCTCGGGTCTGGACCACGTTTTTGCAAGGTCGCTTGAATGCAGCTTGAATCGAGATCTTCTCCTCCATTCCCACAAATACAGGATTACATCTCCAGAACTTGCAACATGTCCGACGGGCTCCTCGAAATCCAGATCGACCTGCTCGGCAATCAAGGCAGGCCTGCTCCAGCTGGTACAACCGTTGAAAAACCTGATTCCGGAAACAGCGCGAGTTCGGGGCGCATCTCTCAAGGCCGGCAGTATCGAACCGTCAGGCTATCGCTGACCGCCGCACATTCCATAGTCTCCCTGAAAGGGTTCTATGTCGATGCGCTGGGCGCACGGAAAGGTTCGTCCGAAATCGCTTGAGAACCTGAGCCACTGTTCGCCAGTTCCGCGGTACCAGGGGAATGAGCGCTTCACCTGTTCGCAGTCATGGGTCGACCACTGCCCAACATCCCGGGACTCGCGTTTTAACCTCGGAACGTCATCTGGTCCCTTTGTTACATCACCAACAAGTCCGGCACCAACAGCCGGGGCAGGGCACCTGTCAAAGCGTCACTGGTTCAGCATCAGTCCAGAGGGGCCAGGTGCTGTCAATTCTGCACACTCGGTGCAGGTCCAGCTAGAGTCAGGAATCGAGGTGGGCGGAGACCAGCTCATCCCTTCATTCTCCGAGCGCGTAATGTAGTTGGCGAACAGGGGGGGGCCTGTGGTGAATGCAAACCCTGGGCACGCCGGAGAGCATGATTGAATACGACAACCCAAGAACCGTCCTCGGCGACTGCCGCCTGTGGATGAGCGCAATAGAAATGCGCGTCCGAATAAAGGCACTCGTGACCTGCTATCCGAAATCCCTGTGACTCAACACCGATTGTCTTGACTCTCTTGCTGAACCTGCTGGAGCGAAGTGGGTGTCGTCGGTCCAATCACCGTGCCAAGTTCGTACACAAGCCTTGAGTGCGAACGCAATTGGACTGGTGAGTGCCTGACCCCGACATTGGCTCCAGACTGTAGCGGATTGCTTCCAGGTTCAAGGCAGCAATAATTCAGAATTCACCCATCTCAACGGTACTATTGCGGCTTGGGAAGCCAGAGCTGCCAATGAACAATTCGGTTGGTGTCATAGCCAGATATCTGATGTGCAATCGCCCCCGGGATATCGTGTTTCGTGGCAACGGGATGGACCGTCCGGTTCATTGCCGAAATTCACCATAAAGTCTGGATTAATCGACATTCCGCCAACTTCGGTATCGCAGTCTACCATCGCCAGTACACCGCCAGCATGTCGTATTTCGGGGTAAAATTGATTATCCCACGTGGAAAACAGTGACGTTGTAACGTAGAGCCGCTTGCCGTCGAGGCTCAGTTGAATCATCTGCGGCCCTCCGGCAATTTCGATACCATTGACAACGGGTGCCCGCCCCAACAATCCCCCCAGCCAAACTTGTCCAGTCAGCATCGGTTGATGCGGGTCGGTTATGTCATACTGACGAATATCGCCGTGCAACCAGTTGCAAAAATACAGAAACCTGTCATCCATCGACACCAGGATGACGGTAATCATGCCCGGAAGCGGGATTGGCCACTCGGGATGCCTTTGATTGGCGACGTCGATGATTTTCTCGACCAGCCAATCGTCGCCTTTGCGATACCAGTGAATTATGTTCGATGACAGCGCTGCCCCGACAAATCCATGAGAAGATGCGGGATCATGAAGAAACCTTACCTCAAGCGGTACCAGCCCGTCCTCACCGAGGTAAACCGTTTTTTTCACCGCCCGCTCGGCAAAGTCCCAGAAGTGTAATTCACGTCCGTATTTGAGGTGTCCAACGGCCTCCAGGTCGAACCCGGGAAGAAAGGTATTCGGCGCGGCCCACTCCGATGAGACCATGACGTTGTGGCGCGGTTGATACCAAAAGTCATAATTGAACTTCATGCCGGCCAGGTCGTTCTCCCACCGCCCTACGATTTCAAAGCTCTCGTCAAGGTGGAGGAAACCACCGGGAGCATTCCCGCGTGCGTCACCCAGCATCGAAATAATGATTTCCTTGCCGAAGCAGTGTACGGTATGCGGCGCGGACAGATTGGTCTTTTCCTTAATTTCCTCTCCAGGGATGACCTTGTGCAGTCGCGGCTGGCATGGGTCGGAAGCGCAGTCGATGACATGAATATTCGACGTGCGGACGCCAGGAGCCAACAGGTACCGACGTGACGCTGTTGAATCGCCGAAGCAAGATGAGCAGGCATTCCAGCCAGTGTGGTGAAGCTCATCACCTACTTGCGGCATTGGGCACCGACTGATCACGGTCGAGTAAGTCGAACTGTCGGGATCGGCATCGATTGTGGCAAGGTAGTCGGGCTTGAGAATGCCTGTCCCGACATTGATGGCAACCGTATAGAGGAGCTTCTCACGCGGCGCCCGCATTGCTGCTTCAGGAGAAGCATAACCCGGGCCACCGCAACACTCGTTCAATTCAACCATGGCTGTTGTCAATCCTCACTTTGCAGCTGGAGTCGAAAGCAGGCATGTGCCCTGACAGGGCTACGCTTGGCAACCCCAAAGTCGATTGCAAACAGGAGACCTGCGGTCGAACAGGAAGCCGGCCGATCGACCCGGCAAACAGATTCTGCAGGGGCCCGAAGCCGCGGAGATCAAGGGGCTTCGGGGATTGACGAAGACCATCGGTCAGGTGGCCACCTCTCTTTTCTCACTTGCAAAACCGCGGTGTGTCGACATACGCATGTTTGTCCCTGTTAACCAGGGGCTTGTGTTCAGGGCTGCAAAGAGAACGCCTGACTGGATTGTTGTTTGGCCAGCGCATTCTGCAGGGTGCCGGCTCGGTGCAATCGCGGCGTGATCGCGGTGATTGAAGGGAGTCACAGACAATTATCTACGCTTACGACGATGTCCACCGGCTGGCAAAGGCCAGATTGCCGCGGCTGATTCATGACTTTGTCGACGGCGGCACAGGCAGGGAACGGGCTTCGAAACGGAACTCTGAGGCTTGGGACCGCATCACGTTGCAACCGCGAATTCTCAAGAACATGGCGCACATCAACCTCCAGACCAGGTTGCTTGGCAGGACATACGGCCTGCCAGTCGGCTTTGCTCCCATGGGATTGTGCGGTCTCGCATGCGCTAATGCCGATAGGTTCATGGCATCGGTTGCAAGGGACACTGACATACCGACTTGCCTGTCGACTGCTGGATCGATCTCGCTTGAGGATTTGGCTGAGCAGGCTCAGTCCCAGGCATGGTTTCAGTTCTACGGAACAGGCGACAGGGAATTTGCCGAGGCGCTGCTTGATCGTGCCGACAGGAGTGGCTACACAAACCTCGTTATTACGGTGGATGTGCCGGTATTGGCACGCCGTGTCAGAGACCTCCGCAACGGTCTTGTGTTTCCATTTCGACTTCGTCCCCGACACGTGCTTGATCTCGCCCGTCATCCTGGGTGGTTGATTCCAATTCTGCTTCACGGAATTCCAGGTCCGGCAAACTATTCTGGAACGACGTTCGTGCGCGACCACAATCGATCTTATGTTGACTGGAGTTTTGTCGCCGCCATACGACAACGATGGTCGGGAAACGTGATCGTCAAGGGGGTGATGCATGCAGGTGACGCCGAGCGGCTAGTCGATATGGGTATGGACGCCATATGGGTCTCGAATCACGGTGGGCGTCAACTCGACAGTGTGCCGGCAACTGCAGACGTGCTTCCGGGCATCCGGGAACGGATCGGCAACAAGGTTCCGATTATCGTAGACGGCGGGATTCAAACAGGAGATGACATTGTGACTGCACTGGCATTGGGAGCTAACTTTACAATGATTGGTCGCGCTGCATTCCTGGCCCTGGCTGCAGGCAGAAAACAGGGACTTGAGCTATTTGTACAGTGCCTTGCCGCAGAGACCAGGACGGTCATGGCCCAGCTGGGAGCCCGCGGCATCGGCGAAATCGGACCTCGTTGCATTTTTTCACGAGGTGAGCATCGAAGCGTGCCGACAATTGGCGGGTCATCAAGGATCACAAAGCAGGAGCACGAAAAGTGAATCAGGAATCGTCTGTCCGGGGCGGCGCCCTCCTGGCATTGGCACTCAAGGAAAAGGGGGTTCAACAGGTTTACACGCTTGCCGGTGGGTTCTGCAATCCGGCCCTGGAAGGGTTCATGCGGTGTCAGATCCCGGTCGTCAACTGCCCGCACGAGCAGATTGCCGGTCACCTTGCCGATGCCAATACGCGTATAACCCGCCAACCGACCGTATGCCTGATCGGTCCGGAAGGATTCGCCAATGCGGTGCCAGCCATGCTGGAAGCTTCCGGTGAAAGATCGCCCGTTATCTTTGTTTCCGGGTCGTCGACCCAGAAGCGGGTAGGCTCGGGCGGCTTCAAGGAAATTGACGATGTAGCGATATCCACACCGCTCGTAAAATATGCAGCCCGCATAACAGACGGTCGCCGCATACGCGAGTTTGTTGATCGTGCCTGGATGAATGCAACGCAGGGCGCCTGTGGTCCGGTTCACCTCAGTCTGCCTGTCGACATCATGTTCTCCTCATTTCCTGTCGATTCCGGCTTTGAGGAAAGGCCTTTTTCGCGGGCAGGAAAGGGACTGCCGCAGCGTGCCCGCCCCGACGGGCATCTGGTTGTTCGTCTCATCGAAATGTTGGATGGGGCTCGGCGACCGATTATCATTGCCGGGCATGGCATCTGGTGGAGTGGAGCCGACAAGACACTGCACGACGTTGCCTTGCGCCTCGGAATTCCAGTCTTCAATGTGCCCTATCACCGCAAACTACTGGGCGGACCGGACTCGAACTACATTGGTTTGGCAGATATCCACCAGTACACACCGTTTCGCAAGGCACTCGAGCATGCGGATCTTGTCATGCTGATTGGTGGCAGGCTCGATAACCAGCTCAACTTTGGCAACCCGCCGTTGATTCCCGAAGCAGCCACGTTGGTAACCATTAACGGCAGTCACGAGGAACTGTTGCTCAACCACCGTGCAGACATGGGGCTGCTGGCAGACCCCGGGCTACTCTTGCAGGAGATGGCCAACGTCAACAGGAAGTGGACGGCATGGCTCGAAACCCAGCTGCACTGGAGACAGAACTGGTTGGCGGAGTGGAAGCGTTATCTGGACGGGGAAGAAGGCGGCCAAAATCACAAGGGCATGCACCCGCTTGCCATGGCACTGGCGATACAGGGATGTCTTGAACCGGATGACTGGCTTGTCTTCGATGGTGGTAACACCCACTTCTGGTCGGAGATTGCCTGCAATATTCATCTTGCTTCGGGAGCAGAATTCGCTGGCGTGCTGCATCCGGGAAATTACAGTTTACTCGGTGTTGGCGTTCCGCTGGCCGTTGCAGCAAAGTCGAATTCTCCTCAGTCAACGGTGGCACTGATTTCAGGAGATGGAGCCTTCTTGTCGGGCGGTTTCGCAATCGAAGTCGCCTTTCAGGAAAACCTGCCTATCATTGTGGTGATCGACAATAATGGTGGGTTGGACTGCATTTCCCAGCAACAGGAGCGAATGTTCGAGTCCGGCAGTCATTTCGCCACTGATTTTCGCGATATCCCGTTTCATTCCATGTTCGAGGGACTGGGGGGTTACGGGGAACTGGTTACCGATCAATCTGATCTTGCCGCAGCATTCGCCAGGGCGGTTGCCAGTCGACGCCCGGCCTGCATCAACGCCCGCTGCCGCGGAGTCATCAGTCCAATTGTGGCGGCGGCCTCGGACCGGCGTGAAAGGGCGACAATCGAATAATGATCAGAATTACCTCACATGTGCTTGATGGTGTCACGGGAAGGCATGCCGCAGGCGTGGCTGTCTCGCTGCGAGATCGAAGGGGTCAGATCATTGCCGAGAATTGCACCGATGCAGGTGGTCGCGTGGCCCTGGGTGTGCTGCCGAAACAGATTGCCATCGGTGACGAGTATCATCTTCACTTCAGGATAGCCGATTATCTGGCCACACTCGCCGGACTCATCGTTCGAGATGAGCGTGTCCTGGAAAGAGTGATCGTGCCGCTCAGGATTGGCGGTCCCGACTATCGGCTACATGCTCCGCTGATCATTTCGCACAATTCATGCACATTCTGGTACTCGGGGGACTGAATAGGTGTCCGGGCTGCATTTCTCCTGCCGAATCAGGCGAACACCATACACGTCGCTTGCCGAGCAGTCCGGTGTTACCGGTTTTTCGGTTGTGAATCATATGCTCCTGCCGAAATCCTTCACGGAGAGTGTCGAGGATGACTATTGGCACCTGCGGGAATTTGTGCAGTTGTGGGATGTCTGCTGCCAGCGGCAGGTCGAAATCTCAGGCAGGGATGCATCTGAGCTCGTGCAATTGATTACACCGAGGGCCTTGCTGCGATCGGCTCCCAATCGGTGCTTGTACCTGCCCCTGATTGATCGCGACGCAGGCATTGTCAATGATCCTGTGGTGTTTCGAATAACAGACAACCGGTTTCGCCTGTCCATAGCTGACAGTGATGCCGAATTGTTCGCCAGGGGAATTGCTGCCGGGCGAGGAATGTCGGTTCAGATCAGAGAGCTCGCCATTTGGCCATTGGCCGTACAGGGGCCACTTGCTGCTCAGGTGGTGGAGCGGGTGCTCGGACAATGCGATCACCTGGGTCACTTTGAATGGGATTGGTACGAGTTCAAGGGTAGCAAACTTGTCGTGTCGAGAACCGGATATTCAAGCCAGGATGGTTTCGAAATCTATCTGGAAGAGGATCGACTGGCGGAGGCTTTGTGGACGGCCTTGATGAAGCACGGCAAAACGTTCAACATCAGGCCAGGCTGCCCTAATCTAATCGACCGCATCGAAGCCGGGCTGCGCTCATACGGGAACGAAATGACTATCCATTCGAACCCGATCGAAATGAGGATGGAGAATTTCTGCTGTCTGGACGGATCGATTGACTATCTGGGCTTCCAGACGTTGAAAGCCATCTGGCAGCAGGGAACCCGGTACGTATTTTCTGGCTTTACATTTGGAGGAGGCCCGTGTGGGGTTTGCTCGACACCTTGGCCTATTCTCATGGACGGTCAGCTGATCGGCAGGATTACCTCTGCTGCATGGTCTCCGAGGCGAGAGAGAAACGTTGCCCTTGGGGTCATTTCACGGCGTCACAGCGCGGTGGGAAATGAGGCAATCGTCAGGGACCAACGAGATATCTGTCGTCCGTTGACGAACGAACCAGTCCCGATTCCGTAGCCAAGATCCAGCGCTCTGGGGCTACGCAGCGTCTTCGACTTGCGCGCCGTGCAATTCTTCGATCGGAATGTGACAGCGTATGAAGTGTCGGTCTTCCGACTGCTGCCATGGAGGTTCCTGGTTGTCACACACGCTGCCTAGTCGACGCGGGCACCGGCGTTGGAATGGGCACCCCCTGGCTGGAGGAGATAATTCGACCACGTCCTCGGCCAGGAGTTTCGGAGCGACATCCGGGTCCGGTTCCAGTACGGCGCCCAGAAGCACTTCGGTATAGGGGTGTGATGGCAGGGCGTAGACCTGATCCGAGGGACCGATCTCGCACAGCCTTCCCTGGTACAGAACTGCCACCCTGTCCGACAGGGCCCGCACGACTGCCAGGTCATGGGACACAAAAATAAAGTTTGTTCCGTGCTCCTTCTTGAGTTCGTTGAGCAAATCTATGACGGCGGCCTGAACCGAAACATCGAGTGCCGAGGTAATTTCATCGCACAAAACCAACTCTGGATTGGCTGCAAATGCCCGGGCTATCGCCACACGTTGTTTTTCTCCTCCGGATAGCTGGCTCGGCAGGCGATCCATGTAGTGACCACCCAGGCGAACACGCCGCAAGATTTCAATACTTCTCGCTTCGCCTTCCTTGCCCCTGAGTCCAAAATACAGCCCCAGTGGTTGGCCGAGGATCTGGGCAACAGTGTGCCTGGGATTCAGACTCTCGTCTGGATTCTGGAATATCAACTGGATGGATTGCAGTTGCCTTGATTCCCGATGTTCAACCCTGGGTGGCAATTCCTTGCCATCCCCGGTTTTCACTGACCCGGAGCGCAGCGGAAGCAAGCCGGCAACGGTCTTGAGGATGGTCGACTTGCCGCTGCCCGATTCCCCGACCAGGCCCAGTGTTTCGCCCTTGGTGACCTTGACAGAGATGTCATCGACCGTGTTGGGTATTTCCTGCTTGGCGCCAAACAGGGAGTCGAAAAAAGAGGGGATGTGATAGGATATGGAAAGACTATCGAGGACCAGGGACATTTGGTCTGTTGCCTGGGCACGGGCCGGCTGCGCGCCGGTGCCTGTGATCGATATCCGTTCTGAATCCTTGTAGTGGTGACAGCGCAGCGTGCCGCCGGGTGTCGCCTGCATTTCGGGATGTTCCCTGTGGCAGCGATCACTTGCGATAGCGCAGCGTGAGACAAAGGCGCAGCCCTCTCCTGCCAGTCCTGGCGCCGGTGGTCGCCCATCCAGCGCTACCGGAAGGCGGGGGTCATTGAGTTTGGGAATTGAGGCCAGGAGGCCGCGCGCGTATGGGTGGAACGGGGAAGTCAATACCTGGCGGGTTGATCCCTCCAATATGGCTTCGCCTGCATACATGACCATGACGTTATCACATACTCGGGCGATGGCGCCGAGGTCATGGCTCACATAGGCCATTGCCATGTTGCGTTCGATGGACAGGTCCCGGAGAAGTTCAAGAATATGCGCCTGAGTGGTAACGTCCAGCCCAGTGGTAGGTTCATCAAGAAGGAGTACGTCGGCGTCGCCGGCCAGCGCCATGGCAATGGCTGCACGCTGTTGCTGCCCCCCGGACAATTCATGCGGATATCGTTTGGCAATGGCCTCCGGGTCGGGGAGGCGCACAAGGCCAAGCAATTCTATGATCCGGTCCATGTACTGGTCGTTGGACAATCCGGTATGGAGCTTGAGGACCTCGGTCAATTGCGTGCCAATCTTCAAGGACGGCGTAAGTGACTGTCCAGAATTTTGGGGGATGAGAGCAATCTTGCCACCGCGGAGTTTCTCAAGCTCCTTTCCTGACAGTTCGAACATGTTGTTGCCATCGAAGCTGACCGAACCGCTGATCAATTGCAGCCCATGTTTGAGGAAGCCCATGGCTGCCAGCACCACGGTGCTCTTGCCTGAGCCACTCTCTCCGACGATGCCAAGGGATTGCCCCCTGGAAAGCTGCAGACTTACATCACGAAGTACGGGCAGTATCTGCCCGGTACTTGCCCTGAATCCGATGGAGATGCGGTCAATCTGTAGAAGTGGAGAATTGTTCATTGCTAGACCGGCGCTTTCTGGGCGCGATCAATGCCGAGCGCCTTTGCTAGACCATCTGCGGTCAGATTAATTCCGATGATGAGTGACGACAACAGGATCACCGGGCCCAGAGCTCCCCACGGTGCAAAAGTGAGATAGGCGCGGGTTTCCTTGATCATCAGTCCCCAATCAGGTGTTGGTGGTGATACGCCAAACCCGAGAAAGGAGAGTGATGAAAATGCCAGCAGCATCCAGGACCAGCGCATTGCTCCTTCGACCATCAGTGTATCCATGACGTTGGGAAGCAATTCTCTGCTTATTATGGAAAATCTCGGGTGGCCACGAGCCTTGGCCGCTGAGACAAAGTCCCTGGCCACAACATCATGCGTGGCTGCTCGTGCAATACGGATAACCGGAATACCGTAAAAGAAAGCCAATGTAGGAATGAGGACGGCGTTTCCTGATCCAAAGGTCACGATCAGAACCAGCATCTTGAGTATCCAGGGAAGCGACAGGAAGGCATCGACAATTCTCATCAGAAATTCGTCGATACGACCACCAATCAATCCGAACAGAATACCGACGAATCCACCCCAGAGCACCGCGATAGGGGTTGCAATTCCGGTAACGATTAACGCCTCTCTGCCACCGAGCATCATGCGACTGAAAATATCGCGCCCGAGGTCATCCGTACCAAACCAGTGAGCGGCAGACGGACCGGACAAAATGTTGAAGGCGTCGATTTCCCTGTAATCGTACGGCGTGATTAGCGGGCTCAGAACTGCTAGCAGAATGTGAAATGTGACGATTGACAGGCCGATGGCACCTGATGGCCGCGCCCAGATATCCTTGAGGACGATCAGCCACCGCATTGAGGAGGCAGTTCGGGCAGGATTTACAGCTTGGTCAGCCATGCTTACCTCATCAATTGCGTGCGAAGACGGGGATTGGCAAACATCGTCAGGATGTCTGCAGCCAGGTTCACGCCAACATAAACAGTAGCCACGATCAGCGCGATAGCCTGCACGGTCGGCAAGTCCTGATCGGCGATGGAATCAACCATCATGCGCCCAAGTCCCGGGTAATTGAACACCACCTCGATAACTACCACGCCACCCAGCAGCCAGGCGATGGTCAGCGCAACAACATTGATTGCCGGGAGCAGCGCATTGGGAATGGCATGGCGAAAAACTATCTGCCAGTATGGCACACCCTTGAGTACCGCCATCTGAACATATTCGCCGGACATAACACTTATCACCGATGATCTGACCATACGCAGAATATGCGCCGTCATGACCATGGCCAGCACGATTACCGGCAAGAGAATCTCGGGAAAGAATTCGGCTACAGGTGCATCCGGTGGAGTCAGGACAATGCCTGGCAACAAGCCCAGCCAGACAGAAAAAATCAGTATGAGCACTGTAGCGGTTACGAATTCAGGAACAGTCATGGCAAATATAGCGGTTGTAGAGACAACCAGATCAATTGGCCGGTCCCGCCACAGGCCGGTAACCGCTCCGAGGAATATTGCCAGGGGAACTCCGGTGACAATGGCAGCGGCCGCCAATATCAACGAATTGGCCAGCCGGTCACCGACAAGTTCTGCAACCGACTGGTTGCCTCCGACAGACATGCCTAGATCGCCGGATACTGCGGCTCCAATCCATTCGAAGTAACGTATGTAGGCCGGCCGGTCGAGTCCCAGTCTTTCCTGGCAAGCCTCCAGTATTGGCCCCTCCGCATCTCTTTCCAAATACGCTGTGCAGGCATCTCCCGGAAGCACTTCCACCCCCGCGAAAATGATAACCGACACCAGAATTACGGTAAGAACTCCGAGCGCCAGGCGCCTGGCCAGCAATCTCAGCACTTCCTTCTCCTGTCTAGACTAGCCAAGTGAGTGAGGGCCCGACCGGGCCCTCACTGACTGTAATTTACTCGCTCAAGGAAACCAGATGCCAAAGCACGGCATCTTCCTTGGTGGCGGGGTAATGCTGAACCTTATTGGACAAGCCAACCAGATTGTTCACCGTGTACGGAATGAGAGTCCCGGTATTCTCAATCAGATAGTTCTGGGCATCAATATAGATCTTCTTGCGCGTTTCGAAATCAAGCTCGCGGCGTGCTGCGGCCAGCATGTTGTCGAATTCGGGATCATTAAAGAAACTTTCATTCCACTTGGCTCCGCTGAGATAGATTTCGTGTAGTGCCTGATCGATGGGACGCTCGAACCAGCGCGTCATGTAGGCATCTTTCACCATCCATCCTGTGTTCCAGTAGCCGTTGGGAGGCAAATTGGTCAGCTTCACGTTAATGCCGACTTCAGCCGCCATTTGCTGGTAAGCCTGCCCAAGAGTTGGCCATGTCGGTTCCAGGGTGGAGAGATAGATCTCGACGTCCAGGCCATCACCGTAACCGGCTTCCTCAAGCAACTGCCTGACCATTTCGTTGTCCTGTGGACAGGACTGTCCGTGGTGGTATTGGTCAGTGGGAGCTGTTGGCGAATCGCAGGCCACTTGTCCGCCTCCACTAAGCACCAGCTGCACGAGTGCCTCGCGATCCACAAGCAGGCGAAGGGCCTTGCGAACCTTGGGGTCGTTTGTTGGAGCTACGTCAGTTCGGAATACGATGCCGCGCCAACTGCCGGTAGGAACGTTTTGTACCTCGAAGCTGTCATTGGCCTCCAATATACGGGCCTGCTGCTGGCGAATACCGCGTTCCAGATCAATCTGTCCGGCAAGCAGAGCCTGGAAACGTGCCTGAGCATCGGGAATTCCGATCAGTTCGATTTGAGCGAGCTTCGGGACGCCTTCGAAGTAATCCAGATTGGCTTCAAAGACGGTTGTTCCCTGCGGATCAAATCTTACGAGCCTGAATGGTCCGGTCCCTATTCCGGAAGTCGCTATTGTGTCACCGGAGTCGTTCGGGATGATGCGCAAACGATAATCCATGAGTTGCAGTGGCAAATCGGCGTAGGGTGTGTTCAGGGTTATTTCGACGGTGTGATCATCTACCGCGCGGATACCCTCGATCATCTTGATAGCTGAACGAGCCGGGCTCCCCATTTCAGGGTCAAGTACGCGCTCGTATGTATACTTGACGTCACCGGCATCCAGATCTGTTCCATCGTGGAACTTTACGCCTTTGCGAAGGTTGAATGTCCAGACGGTTGCATCGTCACTTGCTGACCAGCTCTCGGCGAGGTCCGGTTGCGGAACTCCGTCAAGGCCCGGTCGAACCAGTCGATTCATGACCTTGTCTATCATCGCAAATACACGCCCCTGGCTGCTCGGGTCGAGGCTGGAGTTGGTGCCAAAGCCTAGATCATGGGCTTGCCGAAGTGTGCCACTCGGTTCTGCCAAGGCTGTACCCAAGGGCAAGAGCAGTGCGGCAACACCCACAGCGATCAATTTCTTCATTGGACTTTTCCTTCTTGGTTCGCGTTCCAACGGTCGGCTGGTTTAAGGAATTGAGGCAGGCACGAAAAAATTAACCGTCTGCCACTTCACGACATTTGCAGTGTTTTTTCGGGGGCCCGTGTAGACACCACGTCGCCGCCCCAATCGAGAAACCCTTAACACCGCTTTCTACAACGTCAGATTGATACAAAGCAAGGGCAAGCTGGAGTTTGTGTTTATCAAGGTGTTGTTCAACAGCATATTCGGTTTGCGATACAGGCATGTGCCTGGGGTCTGATTCTCGAATTGCGACATTTTGGCACCCATGCAGGCCGGCAATCGGCTACTCTTATGAGGCTCTTGTCAACGCAACAAAGGCTTGGTCGTGGGTCACTCCCGCAGGGGGGCAATCTCTCGAGCCTCAACCATAATTACTGTCTGCCTGGTGGCCACACCAGGCGCAACCGGCCTGCCTCTTGGCTTGCAGAGAGTTACTGTGCCAAATCTGACACCTATCCTGGCGGTGCGCTTCTCCTGGCCAGGACGGGCTGGCAATTCATTACGGTGTTCTGCCTCGGACCAGCGCGGATTGACCTGGCAGTGCCGGTTCCGGGAGAATGTTGTTGCTGTCTCACCAGAATGATTCACTTTTCCGCAGTATTTCTATACATAGGCAGAACTGACGGCCTCATTGGGGCTCCAGAACAGGAAATGCGGATGCAATCGGTCGAGAATACCCTCAGTGCGACTGGGAGGTAGACATGCACCGACATGCCTGACAGCTGAGGCTAATCGACGGGGAAGTTGTCACGGTCCAGCTCGGCGAGTAGTTCCCGTACCGTCTGTAGTATTGCAGGGAGTTCCTTCACGGCTATCGTCCAGGCTCGACCCGGGTCCAAGGCGAAACAACCATGGATCAACAGGTTACGAAAGACCACAACATCACGCAGGCCCTTGATTTGTCCGGAAATCTGCGGGTCAGCTTGATGGAGTTGATTCAAAGCTACGTTCGACCGCCTGCTGTTGCATCAAATTGCAGGCGTAGGCTTCATATCCGACACTCCTTACAATTCCGGTAATTTTCTCGGCAGCGCGCTCGACATCTTCCAGCAGGATTACGGGATCACGTCGTCTGCTCATAAACCACCTCGCGTGCCTCGTCGATCGCGACCAATAGGCACCTGCTGCGAATTGCCGACAGTTCAACAAGATCGACCTTTCGCCCCAAAAGACCACCCAGGTCCCTGGCAAGCCGGATATGACCGAAGACCGAAACACCGCTTTCTAGAAGACATTCCACCAAGAAGTCGGCATCGCTTGTTTCCGGATCGAAGTCAGTTCCGAGCGCAGAAGTGCCGAATACCTCCAGGCGTGCGACCTGGTAGCGGCGACAGATGCTGCAATCTCTTCTCGCCTTTCTGCAATCTGGGCGTGCATCACCAGATACTCCTGTCAGGATATGGTGTCTGTTTCTGTCCAGTGTATTTTTCGTTCGCGGGAATTCCATGGCAGACAGGTGCGAGACCGGGCCCGTATGGAACCCGGAGAGGAAATTGCTTGTGCAATCGGTCGGGAGTGACCGCAGTCAGACGGCTTGCCCGCCAGGACCATTCCCTTTGCAATAGGATGTACAACCTGAGCCGCCTGAAATACTCGTTCGAACAGGAGATTTCTTGCCTGATTACCGGCAATATTCGTCAATCAGGGCCCGGCCAGGGGATCGCCCCTCCAGCATATTAGTATGGACCACCAACCGTATGCGGAGGAAGCAACGCCGTGCCATTGCGTGAAGCACCCACAATTTGCTGGAACCGATATCAAGACCTGCTGTGTTTTTCGACGTGCCGACATTCCAGGTCTGCTGAGTGAAAACCATCAACGGCGGTCAGGCCCAAACGCAAGCGTGGCCGTTGGCCCATGGGCAATGAAAAGACACTCCTTTCATGACGAACGACAGGGAGATGTTGCATAAGGTAGGCTCTATCCGGGTGGCGATGACATCGGTCAGTCCTACGGTGAGTTAACGGTCTTCGATACAAGTGCGGTCGGGACGAGGTCGATATGCAATCGATTCTGGCAGCTGTTCACAACGTCGACCCTGGCATCTATCCAGGTGCTTTCGATAACTGAGATAATCGGGCCCCCTTTCTTGCGGTAGAACAGGTCCCTCTTGCTGATGGCTCAAGGCAGATCTTCTGGCAGGCCAGGTTAAACAGTTTTACAGGTACTAATGACTACTAGCGGCGGCGACCATCGATTTAGAGAATCGCATGGTAAGGCATGCCGCAAGCATCTGGGTTGGAGCACCAAAATGGATCAGAAAAAACCTTGGTTGGAATTGCAGGAATGACCGGACTACCGGTGTTGTATGCCATCGGCGGCGGCGGCTTTACACATGACCAATTCACAGACCTGAACCTTGTCCCGCTGCAAGCCTGTGGTTCAAGGCCCAATATTGGGTTTCTGGGAACGGCCAGCAGGGATTGCGATGCAAGAATTTCCCGGTTCTACAAGTGTTACAAGGGAAGGGCAGATGAACTGAGCCATTTGCCAATGACTGCAACTCGGGATCAGGCCGCCGAGTGGGTTCGCAAACTCGATTTGCTCTATGTTGGCGGCGGAAATACCGCCCTTATGCTGGAAGTCTGGCAGCGCCAGGGTTGGAGTGATGTCCTGCGCAGTGCCGCATCAGGTGGACTTGTGCTGTCCGGTGTGAGCGCCGGTGCCATCTGCTGGTTTGACTGGTGCCTGTCCAACTACGGAGGACCGGATTTCAAGCCCCTGCGCGGTCTGGGTCTTTTTGCCGGCTCGGCATGCCCACACTACTGCTGCGAACCCGATCGAAGGCAGGCATTTCGAGGTATGATTGCCAACGGGGTAATGCCTCCGGGATACGGTTTCTCCGAAGGCTGTGCCGTCGAGATGCGCGGTGACACGGTATGCAACGAGCACTTGGTGGACTGTACTGAAAGAAGCTCTCGTGTCGAGAGAAATTCTGGCGGTGGATGGGTCGAGATTCCACTCGCGGAATTCAATCAAGAGCCGAGCCAGTGCAAGCCTCCGAAACCTGTCCGAGGCAACGATTGAAACCGGCCTGTGGCAAGCAAAGTGGAAACTGTCAGGAATTGCTGGCCAGCACCGGACGGCTATTGGGCCTGCCATCCAATCACTTCAATTGTGAATATGCGGCTGGCGCAACATTTTCACATCCACCGAATGGTCAGCAGGCCGCCTTAACCTGCGTCATGTTCGCAGGATGTTCTGCATGCGACCCAGGATGTTGATGTCTTGCTGGGCAAAGAGGTAGAGCAAATCAATGAAGATCCAGTTTTCTGCGAGAAATTGTCCGTCGCGGCGATAGATATCGACAACCCGCATGTCGACCGTCCTGTCCGATGCCGGGAATCCCATGAACCCGCCGGTTGTTTTCATGGTGAGATTGGGCCAACCAAAAAAGCCGCCGAACCGGCCTTCCGAAAATCTGCAGATGTGTCCGTTGAACACGATGTCCCCCAACCCCTTGCGGAAAGGGCCTTGGTGCTGTTGCTGGTAACGTTCCCGGGTATAGGTGGCACCGATGCCAGCAGGACCGAACCAGATCATGTCCTCGTGCCAGGTTCTTGCAAGTTCGTCCTGCGGTGACTCCATGCCTGAACCGGTAAGATCATCTATCATTCGGTTGATCAGGTCCATGGTTTTGCGCGAGGATGCCGGATTCTGGGCAGCATAAAGAAGGCCATCATGAGTCCTTGGACCGGGTGTTATGAACCACTGGCCTGTTTCTGGAGGAAAGGGGTTGATTCCCGACTGGCGCATGAGTGCAGGAATGTCAAAGAAGTGCGCAGTCTGGCTAATTTGTCCGCCAGAGACCTCGTGAAATTCCACGAAGCGAAAGAAAATCATCTTCCCCGAGGCCGGAATACCGAGCCAGTCATGGTCAAACAGACCAAGCAGATGGCCCATGCAGCAAACCCACTCACCACCATGGGGTTCGATGTCATTGAGCCCAGCCATGAATACATCCGGGCGTCGCTGGATAGGACGGATCGACTTGAGCAGCGGCTCCCAGAACTCCTCAGCCACGTCTTCCGCACTGTCAAGCTCGTTGAAGGGGTACATCCCAAACCAGCTGTAATCCGGTGCCATAAAGTTGTGTAGAACGGTCGCAACAGAACCAGCTGGAGCAGCATCCAGTGCTGCATAGTAATCCAGCACAACTTTCTTGTTTTCCTGGAAATTGTGCATCGTCATTGCCTCCGAGACTAAGAAAAACTTGCCAGATTGCCGTGTATTTGGAAGGCTGGCTGTCCGGCACCTTATTTCAGTGCCATGCTGCATGCCACAGGCCCAGCCGCTGATAATTTCTGCCATTCCCCGGTGAACAGGAATCTCAAACGCGGAAGTCCCGCCGGGTAGGGCAGGCAAGGTGCGACTTGCCTTGCCAGCAGCACAGGTCATCACAAAATGCGGCAAGATTCCTGTCGGTGCATGGCGTGCTTGCAATTACCGATAAGAACCAGGAATGGTAGGAGGCAGGAAGACAGATTGACAGGAGCCGGCAACCGCCGCAGTGAAGTGGTCAAGTCCCAGCAAATCTTGGAGTAATTGAAACCATGAAGGAAACCATAGGAACAGTAACGCACATTCCTCTTTCTCCAGCCATCAAGACCAAGACTCTCGTGTTTGTGTCTGGTCAGGTTCCAACTGACGATGAAGGTTGTATTGTCGAAGGAATCGAGGCTCAGACCCGACTGGTTCTCGACAAGATCAAGGATCTTGTGGAGGCAGCCGGAAGTTCGCTCGACAAAGTAGTCAAGACAACGGTTTTCTTGACGAATACGGAAGACTTTGCAGCAATGAATGCCGTCTACGCCGAGTACTTTCCGGATTCACCCCCAACGCGTTCGACGCTCCGCTGTGAATTGATGATCGACATCAAGGTCGAGATTGAGGCAATTGCCTTGTGCTGACCAAATGGCAGGCACGGAATCGGTGCCTTGTCATGGTTTCGGTTTCGGGCATCGGATGAACGAACACTGCGCGACCTGCACAAGACCTGGCAGGTGCCGCCGAGGCAACCATTCGGGTAACGTCTTTTCCCCGGCGACGGGAGTGGCCGAGATCATTGTGTAGTGCGGGTGCAGAACTCCTGTGAGCCTTGGCGGCAACAGAAGAGCGGGGGTTAGGCAGGTCTCGTACTTCGAATCCGGGCCGCCATAGATTGACGCAGGTAGCTTTTCCATGCGAGCCTTGATCTGCAAGGCTACTTATTCCGAAAAAACCAGGAAGGGTGGAGGATTCCGCCGTGCAGCCACCATGACGGGAAAAAACCCTTGAACGGTAGAAGGCACCATTTAGGTTGCCGGCGGTGTGGTATTCCTACCATTTGTGAGTCGACCCGGGGATTGTCGGCTCGCTAGAGATTCAGGCGTTGATGATCAGGTTGGCAACTGGCCCCGGCTGCACCGGCAATTACCCTACGCGAGCCCGGTTCGTTCGCGCCGAGTATTCTTTTAGTGCTCCGGCAATGAACCGAAGGTTGTGAGGCCGCAGGAAACCCCAGTTATAGAAGCATATGCCCTGTGCACCGCCGGCACCAACATGCTCTGCAACCGTCCCGACCTCGACCCGGCACAGATCATCGCCATCTTCGTGCGACGCTGGCAGATCGAAGTCACCTTCCAGGAAGCACGCGCCCATCCCGGCGTTGAAACCCGGCGCCAGTGGTCCGATGCCGCCATCGACTGCACCACCCCGGCACTCCTCGGCTTCTACAGCCTAATCTGCCTGTGGGCCGGCGATGTCCTCGCCAGGGCCGCGAAAAGACCGGCACATATAGCATCGACAGCACCAGGCTGGCGGTCTGCCACAACGCCGGCGTGCCAGGCGTCATCGGGTGTTCAAGGGGCTTGCCGCCCGTGGTCGAACCGCAATGGGGTGGTTCTACGGCTTCAGGATGCATGGGGTCATCAACAGCAAGGGCCAGCTGATGACCGTGCAGTTCTCACCCGGCAACACCCTCATGCCCATGGCCGACAGGATGCTGCTGCGCCAGCGCTTCACCATTGAGACCCTGTTCGGGACCCTGAAGCGAGATATGGAACTTGAGCATACAAGGCACCGTTCAGTCGACAACGCCTTTCTGCACAGTGCGCCGTGTTAAGGCGCGTTTATCCAGCGGGTGCGAATCCCGCGCAACAATTGTCGCTTCGGTTGGTAGCAGCCAGGGCGGTTTACGGAGGTAACGATGTAGATTGAAGCACTCTGGTGGCAAAGGGCTGCGTTAGGCAGCTCAGCGACCACGCAGGCCGGAACGTGAGTGAACGCCGAGCAGGCCTCGAAAAAGCGTGATGCAAGAGCCGACCCTACTGTGTTGAGGGGAAGGCCGATGGCGGATCGGGAAGCAAGCGACAAGGGCACCGGTTCGTACTCGCCGGGGTAATGGCGCTGGCATGTGTGGAAGAGGATAGACATCGCAACACGGGAAGCCCTGTCTGGCGGTTGTGCACAGACCAAACCGGCGCCCCGCGAGGGGAAGGCCGGGCCGGCAGGGTGGCGGACAGGCCCGTAGTACCGGAGAAGCCGGGTAATGCCGGTGGAGGGAAGGGGCTTGACTTCGAGAGAGAGTAGACAAGGAGGCAAGGCATGACCACTGGTGAAAACCTAGCAGGGTCACAACGGGTTCGGAAACTCCAGACTGCTCTACATGCGAGCGCTACGGCGGATCCCGAGCGGCGCTTTCACGCCTTGATCGACAAGGTCTGGCGGATGGACTTTCTTCATGAGGCCTATAACCGGGTCCGCCGCAATGGCGGTGTGTCGGGGGTTGATGGTGAGAGTTTCGAAGCCATCGAGGAGATCGGTGTGGAAGGTTGGCTTGAGGAGTTGTCGAGCGAGCTTCGGGACGGGACCTATGTGCCGCGTGCGGTCCGTCGTGTTCTGATTCCGAAGAAGCAACCCGGAAAGTTCCGGCCCTTGGGCATTCCGTGCATCCGTGATCGGGTCGTCCAGACCTCGGCTTTGTTGGTAATGGAGCCGATCTTCGAGGCGGATCTGCGAGCGGAGCAGTATGCTTACAGGCCGGGGCGCAGTGCGCTGGATGCGGTGAACCGTGTCCATCGTCTGTTGAACACGGGGCATAGAGAGATCGTAGATGGCGACTTGTCCAACTATTTCGGCGAGATACCGCATGCCGAGCTCATGAAGAGCGTGGCCCGTCGCATAAGCGACGGGCGGCTGCTTGGACTGATCAAGGCGTGGCTGGAGATGCCGGTAGAAGAGGATGACGGCGAGGGCGGCACGTGCCGCACGAGGCGGGCTCGCAAGGAGAAGAAGGGAACCCCGCAAGGGGCGCCGATCTCTCCACTTCTAAGTAACATCTATATGCGCCGTTTCATACTGGGTTGGCAGGCGCTGGGCCATGCCTGGCGCTATAGTGCGGAGATCGTGAACTATGCGGATGATTTCTGCATCGTGGGTTGTGCACCGGCGGCAGAGATGCTGGCGGCGGCGGAGCGGCTGATGGTCAAGCTGAAGCTGGCGATCAATCCGCACAAGACGCGATGCCTGCGGTGTCCCGAGGACTCATTTGTGTTTCTGGGCTACCGCATTGGGCGCAACTATCGTCCCAACGGCAGGGGGGCTTACATTGGCACCCGGCCGAGCAAGGCGAGCGTCCAGGGCATCTGCAGTCGGATCAGTGCGCAGACGCATCGGCGTCATGTGGGACAGGATGCTGAAGAGATGGTGGAGCGGCTGAACCGGATGTTGTCCGGCTGGTCGCAGTATTTCCGTCTTGGACAGGTCAGTCCGTCCTACAGGGCGATAGATGCGCATGCCGCCGGGCGGCTGCGACGGTGGCTGTGTCGCAAGCACAAGGTACAGACCGGGAAGTATGTGCGCTTTTCGGAGCAGCAGTTGTGGGATCACTATGGTTTGCTGCGCCTTGTGCCGAAGACGAAGATGCTGCCGGGAGCGAAAGCATGTTCTCGTCGGAAAGCCGGATGCGGGAAAACTGCACGTCCGGTTTGATGAGCGGGGGTGAGGAAACGTATCTACGGTTCGGAACTGAGGCACTGGCACAGGGCGAAAGCTGCCAGCGAACGGCTACTCCCCGGACCTGCGGATGGGCGCGCCTCCCCTCGACTCTACTCCTGTCCTGCCTGGTCGCCTACACGCTGGGCAAGCCAGGCATCGCCAGCACAGCCGACACCTCCGAGTGGGCCATGCCATGCCACCTGCTCTGTCCAGTCTGGTCACCTGCAGTTTGCACAAACCGGGCATCAAGGTGAAAAATAGACCCGCTTATCCAGAATTCGGGTTTGACAGGCTCAAGGTGCCACCCGAACGGATCAAACGCATGGTTGAAACACTATGTCTTGCGACATAAGCGTACCAAATCGGGCTCAGGCGACAGAATGCGTCTCCAGTAAGGGTCCCGGCAAGGCCGATGGAAAGATGTCGGTGACATGGGCGGCCTCGTGCTTCGGCTTGACGAAGCCCTCGATAACTCGCCAATACCGACACCTTCTGGACGTGGAACCGAGCGAGAAAATGTGCAAAGTCGAGCTGACGCCACGGCATCCTGGTGATGACTGCCGAGCGGATGTTGCAACTGGCGGAACCCGCCTGAGCTGCGGGCGTCACCAGACACCATTGGACATCAATCGAGCGGGCACCGTCCCCATTTCGAGGACGGTGCGACCACGTACGCCTCCTTGGCAGGGACATTGGTGGGAAAAGGAGGCAAACCCGCGGTTAGGGCTCGTTGCGAAACAGGCGAATCATTTAATCATTGAGGGATTCCCTTTGGATGCGAAGTATGATTCACTGGCGGCATGGATACGATTGAAAACATCCGGCAGCGTTTCGAGGCTTTGGCGCCGCATCTGGATGAGAGGAGCCTCCGTTTGTTTGTTGCCTCCGAAACGCTGCCCCTTGGCCATGGCGGGGTGACACTGGTTTCGAGAGCGACAGGGTTGGCGCGTTCGACCATTTACCGCGGCGTTGCCGAGCTTGGGGAGGCATCGGCGCCATCGGGCCGGGTGCGGCGTCCCGGCGGCGGTCGCAAGCCTGCGGTCGAGGTCCAGGACGGTCTTGAGGCGGCACTTGATGCGCTTGTGGAGCCGGTTGTTCGTGGTGATCCCGAGCGGCCGCTGCGGTGGGTGTCGAAGAGCCTGCGTCATATGTCCGAGGCGCTTTCTGCGCAGGGCTTCTCGGTGTCCCATACGCTTGTGGGTCGGCTTCTGAAGCAGCAAGGATACACGCTTCAAGGGAATTTGAAGACCGGCGAGGGTACGGAGAATCCGGATCGGGATGCACAGTTCCACCCCATCAACGATCAGGTGATTGCGTATGCGTTGGCCGGGCTGCCTGTGATCTCCGTGGACACCAGGAAGAAGGAGCTGGTGGGGGATTTCAAGAATGCGGGCCGCGAGTGGCGACCGCAAGGGTCCCCCGAGGAAGTCCGTGTCCATGACCTTGTGGACAAGAAGCTGGGCAAAGCGATCCCTTACGGGGTCTATGACGTGATCAACAATGTCGGCTGGGTCAATGTCGGGATCAGTGCCGATACGTCCGCCTTTGCGGTCGAGAGCATCCGGCGGTGGTGGGAGCACCTGGGCAAGGCGCGCGACCCCGAGGCCCGAAAGCTGCTCATCACCGCCGACTGCGGCGGCTCCAACGGGAGCCGGGTCCGGTTGTGGAAGGTCGAACTGCAGAAGCTCGCATGCGAGCTTGGCATCGAGATCAGCGTGTGTCACCTGCCGCCGGGGACCAGCAAATGGAACCGGATAGAGCACAAGCTCTTTTCCTTCATCAGCCAGAACTGGCGCCGCAAACCCCTGTACAGCCTCACCACCATAATCAAACTGATCGGCGCCACCACGACCAGGACGGGGCTGAAGGTCTATTGTGACCAAGACACGAACGTGTACCCGACCGGCATCAAGATCAGCAAAGCGGAGATGGCGGCACTGAATATCCGGCGCGCCGCCTTCCACGGCGAATGGAACTACACCTTTCTTCCAACCCCCGACACTGTTGCTGTTGTTTCGTGACAGACCCTTAGCAGGTGCAAATCACTGAAAGACGACCGCCGGCCGCCGAAGGTGATACAATTGCCGCCATTATGATGCCGCAACGGTCTCGCATGTAGAATTGCTGCAACATTCAAGGGATACGACTTGTATTGCCCATGTCTGCATCGCCTTTGGCAACGGCGGTTGCTGGTCCACTGACGGTTCGTACTGTTGCACAGGCAGGCCATTTGTGGAATGCTTGACCGAGCCAGCCTCAGTGGCGATTATTGGACGGTACAGGGAGGTAACAGCCTGGGCCAAGGTATTTGCCACTAAGCAGACTTATTTTCCCGTTAGATGAATTTGAAACAACCGTACAGGAAGATGCACAATGGCTGGTGAACCGGCAACCACATCCGAGACGACTTCTGCAGCCGGAATTGCCAAGCGGCACGAAGTACTTCTTCCCGCACACATGCCGACCGATTTTTCGATTTCACTGGATGCCTACAGGCGCGGTGGAACCGATTTGTTTCTTGCTGGCGATTTCGGCGGTGAGCCCCGACAATCCATGCAGGGTTTCGAACCGACATACGTCGATATTGTCGACTACATCGTGCGCATCACGCACCGCATATGGGAAGAGAAGGACATCGGTTACATCTATGATACCTACAGCCACGATTGCCGTGTTTGGGACGACGTAGGCCTGCAATATGGCAGAGACAAGATCGTAGCCGATACAGTTCACACCAATAATGCCTTTCCGGACATAAGGCTTGTAGCCGACGAGGTCATCTGGGCCGGAGATGACAGGGTCGGTTTTCACACTTCGCACCGCACCATGATTCTGGGCACAAACACGGGTTACAGCAGGTTCGGTGTCCCTACCGGCAAATCGGTAAGACTGTTTTGCATCGCAAATTGCGTCTCGCGGCACAACGAAATCTTCCTGGAGCACGTACTCTACGATACAGGAGCCATGCTTGTGCAACTGGGACTGGACCCAGTGGAATGCGCAAGAGAGGCGGCGGCAGCTCGACGGGAGGGACCGATTGCCCCGAATTTCATGGCCAGCGAACCGCGCCGGATGAAGGGGCAGGCGAAGCCACCCGTAAGGACGGTTCCATTGCCATCAGACGATATTGATGGATTTGTTCGCGCCGCCTTCCACACAGTCTGGAATCGGCGCAACCTGTCCGTTCTGGATCGGATCTACGATCCATCCATAGTCTGCGAGGGGGCGACTGGCAGGGTATATGAGGGAGTAGGCCAGATCAGGTCGTTCATTCTGTCAATGCTGGCAATGTTCCCCAACATAGCCATCACCGTCGATGACCTTTACTGGATGGGAAATTCCCGTGACGGATTCCTGGTCAGTGCGAGGTGGGGCGCCACGGGTTCTCATAGAGGTCATGGTCCCTACGGTGCGCCGACCGGTCGAGAAGTCAACCTCTGGGGAATTACCCAATGGCAGATACAGGACAATCGCGTCCACAGGGAGTGGACAATCTTTAACGAGTTTGGAGTGTTGATGCAGATTTTGCGTCCGTAATTCCAACCAGAACCACCCAAAGAGGAGAAATACATGTGACTCAAGAGACTTCTATTGGCGGCTGTGTTGGCAGTTCTGCCTGTCACTGCAAGTGCTGATTGCGGCATTGAAGATGCCGGCGAAGTAAATATCCTGACCAATTTCTTCGATGTGCTGGAATTGCTGGCCAACGAGATGAAGGAATGCGAAAGCGACGCGCTTACGGTCGATGTCAAGCTCACGACCACACACAAGGAAGAACGCGAGCGAGCATTCGAGGCGTCATCGTCACCCTATGACGGTTCTGCGGTGGCCAACAGCTCCATTACGGCATTGCAGGCCAAAGGACAGTTAATGCGCCTCAATGATCTGGTCGACAAGTATCGCGACGAGTACCAGATCGAGGATCAGATGCTTATCCGCTTCGGCGATGATGTGTCGGCAATCGCATTCATGGCCAATGCCCAGCACTTTTTCTATCGAACCGACCTGTTCGAAAAGCACGGACTTGCGGTTCCCCAAACCTATGGCGAGCTACTGGCTGCAGCCGAGGTATTGAAATCGGAGGAGTCCATATCCTATCCATTTGGTGCAGCCTTTGGCGGCAGCGGTGGCTGGGAGGTCGCCAACGAATTTGTCAATCTGCTCCTTGCCAATGGCGGTCAGCTCTTTGATCCCGCGACCTCTGAACCCGCTTTTGACAGCCAGGCTGGAGTCGAGGCTCTGGAAACGATGGGCAAGCTGTCCGAGTACATGTCGCCAAATGCACTTGCGCTCGATTTTCTTGACGTCAAGCGTCAGTTGCAGCAGGGCGAGGTGGCAATGGCCATACTGTGGGGCAACGAAGCGAATGGTATGGATAACGCCAGCGAAAGCGTTGTTGTCGACAAGGTCGCATTCGCACCTGCCCCTGCGATGGTCGACGGCGGACCGCCCGCAACCACGTTTTGGTGGGATGGCTATGTCATTCCCAGGAATCTCGACGGTGATCCGGACCTTACATTCAGGCTCATCATGCATGCCACAAGGCCGGAAGTGGTCGCCAAGAACAATGATGCGGCCCTATGGATCAGATCCAACTATGTCCCCACCAAGTACGCGGCGGCTGTGGCTGCAAGCGTAGAGGCCAATGCGCCGCCCTATCCGATGAATCCGCAGGCCGAGATCGCTCACGGCGCGCTCGGCAATAATATCAGCGATTTCCTGGCCGGAAAAGAATCGGCAGCCCAGTCCCTAATGGATGCGGCAGCCGACTATCGGTCGGCGGCAGAGGATGCCGGTCTGCTGTAGTGATCATCCGTTTTGGTTTCGGGTGTAGCCACGGAAGTGGCAAGACCCGGGTAACCAAACCGATTGGTGCCTGCCAGCCCATGGGCTGGCAGGCGTGGCGGCCTTTTTGAAACTCCGTACATTTCTCGCCTTTGTGGCGCCATCTGTTGCGGTGATGGTGATTCTGATCGCCGTTCCGCTGGTCGGCATTGTCTACTTGTCGCTCTACCAGTCGCATACCAAGACCGAGCTTGTCGAACTTACGGTGGAGGTGCCGACCTTCGGTGGCAAGACGCGCAAGGATACAAGGCTTTCGCCCCAGCCAGTGCTCGACGAAAACGGAGAGCCGGTGCGTGTGTGGAAATTTGTCGGAACCCAGAATCTTGCCAAGGCAACTGACCTGAAACAGCTAACACAGGCCATCACTGATCCAGGCGATGCGTCCGGGCGAGGTTTCCTGGGGCGTATGTATCAGGAGGTCGTCAACATAGAGTTCTGGGCAGCACTGGAATTCACACTTCTCTACACGTTCCTGACAACCCCGGCCATGCTGATGGTTGGGCTTGGTCTGGCCCTGGCCGTAAACAGTGTAACCCGGCAAATGCGAGGTACGCTTGTCTTTGCCACGCTGCTGCCGATGATCGTGACGCCAATCGTTTCGTCGCTGGCTGTTTACTGGCTGTTTCTAGACAATTCCCTCGTATCGACGCTGATGGAATACCTGGGTTTCGGACGCTTTTATTTCCTGGCTGACAAGGTCACGACGCGCACGCTCATCATCCTCTACGGGGTTTGGTTTGCGGCCCCGTTTGCCTTCATCATCCTCTACGCCGGGCTTCAGACACTGCCTCTGGAACCGCTTGAATCGGCCATGATCGACGGAGCCAACGAGTGGCAGCGCCTTCGCTATATAATCATTCCTCATCTGTCTCCTCTGATCACGGTAATCGCGCTGATTCACATTATGGACGCATACCGTGTATTCGAGCCGATCCTGGTGTTCAGTTCCGATGTCTATGCCAGTTCGGTTCAGTTTCTGACCTACTTCGTTCTCTCCTATGAGGACAACATCCACAGGGCTGCTGCCTATTCACTGCTGACCATTGTCGGCGTGATTCTCTTGCTGATTCCGGTCCTGCGGCAAAGTTTCCGAGAGCGCCAGGTAGAGACGTGAGCCGACGAAGGCCCATTTGGCTACGTAGCCTGACCGTCTCCAGCCTGTTGGTGTGGACGGTCCTGGCGGTATTTCCCTTTCTGTGGATGTTCTTGATTTCGTTCCGTGCCCCCGTCGACGCCTTCTCGTCCTCCCCCAAGCTGCTGGCACCGATAACATTTGCCAATTTTTACCAGATCTGGGTGGTCGACGAATTCTGGCGCTTTGCGATCAACACCACGATTGTCACGCTGGCGACCGTTGCAGTATCCTTGACGATAGGTTGCCTGGCTGGCTACGCCCTGGCCAGGTACCGGGGCTCGCTGGGTTTCTGGCTGCTTGTTGCTGCGCTGGTGTTTCGGGCGCTGCCACATGTCGTCCTTTTGACCGCCTACAAGCCCGCCTTCTTCCAGATGGGCATTTGGAGCCGGTACGAGACGCTTGTCCTTGTCCTGGTCGCCATCAATCAGCCGTTCACGATCTGGATGCTGCGGGCATTCTTCATCAATATCCCCCACGAGCTAGACGAGGCTGCGATGATCGACGGATGTTCACGCTGGAAGGCCTTCCGCCTTGTGATTATTCCTGTGATGTGGCCGGGAGTCATCACTGCCGGGCTGTTTTCATTCCTGCTGGCCTACAACGATTTTCTCATCGCCAGCCAGTTGATGAACGGTGAAATGACAACCATGACCGCAGCACTAGGCAATTACATGGGACAGAATACAAGCCTGTCCAAGGTTATGTTTGGCGTCGCAGGCGCCGTCACCGTGACAATACCGATCGTGGTCTTGATATACGCCTTTCAAAAGCAAATCGTCGCCGGACTGACGGCCGGTGCAGTCAAGGGGTAGTGTAGGAAAATTATGTCGGCACAAAGCAATCTGAAACTTGTCCAGGAAATGTATGAGGCCCTGAATTCTCAGGACATTGATGCACATGATCGCTTCTGGCATGAGAACATGAGCTGGCACGGGCCGCCAGGTTTTGGATCAATTCACGGACTGACGGCATTCAAGAACGACTTGTTGCGGCCCTTCTACAAGGCGTTTCCGGATTACCATGCCGTGAATGACATAGAATTCGCTGATGACAACTGGGTTGCAGCTACCGGATTTGTAACCGGCACCCAGAAGGGGCCCTATCTGGGATTTCCTCCGACAGGAAGGAAGATGCGCATGCGGTTTTCCGACTTCTGGAGCGTAAGGGACGGCAAGTTCAGCGAGAACTGGGTCATGATCGATCACATTGATGTCTTTCGCCAGCTTGGTCACGACATGATGGCCTTGCTCCCCCGGTTACGATAGCAGACCGCCAGCGGTATTCGAAAAAATCAATGGTGTGACAAGGATGAAACTGGAACTGCCAATTCGTTACGGAATGGTCGGTGGTGGACTGACAGGAAAAATTGGAGCGATTCATCGAGCTGCGGCGCGATTGCATGGTCATTTTCGGCTTGATGCCGGCGCTTTCTCGTCCGACCCCGGGATCGCGCATGCTTCTGCTTCTGCCCTTGGTGTTGCATCCGAACGAAGCTACGAGTCGTATCAGAAAATGGCAGAATCAGAGGCAGCACGGGAAGATGGCATCGAAGCCGTGGTCATTGTGACGCCGAACCATTTACATGCCGGGCCATGCAAAGCCTTTCTCGAAGCCGGCATGCACATTATTTGCGACAAGCCACTGACTTCTACGCTTGCCGATGCCGAAAGACTTCACGACGCTGTGTCGCAATCGGACCGCATATTCATGCTGACGCATTGTTACACGGGTTATCCTCTGGTGCGCGAAGCACGTCATCGAATTCAGGCTGGAGAAATTGGAAGAATAAGGCTGGTTCATGTCGAGTACCCCCAGGGTTGGGCTGCTGGCCCCATTGAGCGTTCCGGCCTTAAATTCGCCGAATGGAGGGCTGATCCTGAGCGCTCGGGCATGGGAGGCTGCGTTGCAGATATCGGCACGCATGCCTTTCACCTGGCGCGATTTGTTAGCGGATTGCAGGTTGAGGAGATTTCGGCACAGCTGACGTCATTCGTCGAGCACCGAATGCTGGACGACGATGTGCAGGTCTTGATGCGCTTCGAAAATGGCGGCCGGGGCATTCTGTGGACTTCCCAGGTGGCGTGGGCACAGGAGAATGGACTGTCATTTCGCGTTTTCGGAGATCGCGGTAGCCTAGAGTGGTCCCATGTCGACCCCAATCGCCTTTGTCACGCAAACGAGAAGCAGGAACATTGTGTCATCACCAGGGCCGGTCCCGCAGCATCACCTCGATCAGCCCGGCTCTCACTTTCTCCGGCCGGACATCCGGAAGGTTACGTGGAAGCATTTGCCACGTTGTATACCGAAACCGCGACGGCTATCCGCGCCATGCGAAATAGTCGCAAGCGACCCAAAGGCCTGGAGTTTCCGGGTATTGACGATGGATTGGAGGGCATGAAGTTCATACACGCCTGCATCGACAGTAGTGCCGCAAATGGCCAGTGGACGCGCCTCAACTGAAGGTCGGGCAGGGTACGGGGCTCCAGCTTGCTGCCCATTTTCGTTCGGGCGGAGCTCTTTTGGCAACCCGAAGAACTGATGATTTGGTCGAGCAAGATGGATGCTGGCCTCTGTAGGGGTCAGGAAGAGAGGTTTCGATCGATTGCCACGCGGTTTGGATGGCCGTGATTGGCCGAGCACATGCCTGACCGCTACTTGCTGACCAGGTCGGGTGAATCTTGCGCGAATCAGGCTGACGCCGACAAGGTGCTTGATACGTTGAGGGCCTGCAATACCCTGGTCACTATATGGGGTGCGCTAAGTCCAGCTTGTTCAACTTGTCGCTGGGGTTGATCGTGATCGAGAAACCGGTCAGGCATGAACATTGATCTCAACCTGACCGGAAAGTCCAGCAGGCCGCTGTCCGACATTAAGTGCGCTACCTGGGCTGAAAACCCTCCGATTGAAGCTTCTTCCACGGTGATCAGCAACTCGTGATCTCGGGCCAGTTGTTCAATCAGATCCTTGTCCAGTGGCTTGGCAAAGCGGGCATCGGCGACCGTCGTTGATATGCCAAGTGCTTCGAGGTTGCGCCGTGCAGCCAGACAGTCGGCCAATCTGCTGCCGATCGAAAGAATGGCCACCTGTCGACCTTCCCTGACGACCCGCCCTTCGCCGATCTCCAGTCTCCGTGCCTCGGTCGGCAATTGAACGCCTGTACCGGCCCCTCGGGGGTACCTGAATGCAATCGGGCCCTCGTCATGCTCGACGGCTGTTTTCACCATGTGCACCAGTTCTGCCTCGTCGGAAGGGGCCATCACCACAAAGCCTGGGAGACAGCACAGATAGGTAAGGTCAAATGCTCCACAGTGGGTCTGCCCATCGGCGCCAACATAGCCGGCGCGATCGATGGCAAAGCGAACGGGCAACTCCTGAATTGCAACATCGTGAACGATCTGGTCGAAGGCACGCTGGAGGAAGGTCGAATAGATGGCCGCGAAAGGCCGTAATCCTTCAGCTGAAAGTCCGGCGGCAAATGTCACGGCATGCTGTTCGGCAAGACCGACGTCAAAAGTGCGTTCGGGAAACTCGGCTGCAAACCGGTCAAGCCCGGTGCCGCTAGGCATGGCTGCTGTTATCGCAACAATGCGGTTGTCCTTGCGAGCTGCCCGGATCAGGCTGGCAGCGAATACGCTCGTATAGCTTGGCGCTGTCTGCGGGCTCTTGTGCAATGTGCCTGTCTTGGCATCGAACTTGCCGATACCGTGATACTTGTCATGTGAAGACTCTGCTGGTGGAAAGCCCTTGCCTTTGCGCGTCAGCGCATGCACGATGATCGGTCCTTCCGCAATATCGTCACGGACATTCCGCAATATCGTCACGAGAGACGAAATGTCATGGCCATCAATTGGCCCGACATAGAAGAAGCCCAATTGCTCGAAAATTGTCCCTCCCGAGAGGATGCTGCGGGCGTATTCGTCGGCCCGTCTAGCAGCTAGTTTCATCGGTTGTGGAAAGCGCTCGGCCATGTGAATGCCAAGCTCGCGTATCGAGCGAAACGAACGCGACGATATCAGCGTGGACAGGTAGCGTGCCATCGCGCCAACCGGAGGAGCGATTGACATCTCGTTGTCATTCAGGACGACAACCAGTTTGTTGCACATTGCGCCAGCATTGTTGAGACCCTCAAAAGCCATGCCGCCAGTCATGGCCCCGTCGCCTATGACTGCCACGACCTTGTTTGAACCCCCTTTCAGGTCACGGGCGACCGCAAATCCGAGAGCAGCCGATATTGAGGTCGATGCATGGGCCGCACCAAAGGGGTCGTAGACGCTTTCCGAGCGCTTGCTGAAGCCAGATAGTCCGCCACCTTTGCGCAGGCTACGAATACGGTCACGTCTCCCGGTGAGAATCTTGTGCGGGTAGACCTGGTGACCGACATCCCACACAATCTTGTCGTCTGGTGCATCGAAAACGTGATGAATTGCCACAGTAAGCTCGACAACGCCGAGACTCGCTCCCAAATGGCCGCCGGTTTCGGCAACGGCATCAATCACTTCGGCTCGTAACTCGCCAGCCAGCTGCTGCAATTGGTGGATGCCTAGATTCTTGAGGTCTGCAGGCTGCGTAACCCGGTCAAGCAAGGGTGTTCGTGGTGGCACGGCGTTAGCCCAACTGCGTCATCGCCCAACGGGCTCATGGTCATGAAATGCGTTGGTCAGATACCGAACTCTCCGCAGCTGGTCCAACATCGCCCGGCGCAAATGGTTCGGCCTGAGGCGTGTTGCCCGCTTCGAATTGCCCGGCTGAATTGTCAGTGTCATAGTTTGCCCCCAGGGGAAACAACAGTGCGTTGTCGAAGATTCGGCCGACGCCGAGTTCGGCATCATAGCGGCATAAGTGATAAGCCTCATCAGTGCCGAGGCACCAGTTTGTCATAGGCGGCAACAATAGTCGATGCAACTCTTGCCACGTCTCTCAGGGTTCGGCCGGGTTGGTACAATTCGCTTCCAATTCCGAATCCGGTGGCCCCGGCCTCCTTCCATGGTGCAAGACAGGAAGGAGTCACGCCACCGACGGCGTAGGTCTTGGTGCCGGTCGGCAGTACCGCCTTGAAAGCCCTCAGGCCTTTGGGACCAACCAGATGAGCAGGAAACACCTTCAGAGCATCGGCGCCGTGAGCCAGTGCCGTGAAGCATTCTGTTGGCGTCATAACGCCTGGTATCGAAGTCATTCCGGCTACTTTGGTGGCAGCAATGACATCGGCTCGACAATTGGGTGAGACAACCATCTGCCCTCCTGCTGCGGCGACGTGACCAACCTGTTGGGTCGTCAATACAGTTCCTGCTCCGACCACTGCCTGACCGCCATGTTCGGAGGCCAGTGCCGCAATACTGTCAATGGCTGCAGGAGAGTTAAGTGGGACCTCGAGCATCGATATTCCCTCATGCAGCAGTACCTCTGCCACCGGTAGAACTTCCTTGGGCGTGATGCCTCGCAGAATGGCAATGATCGCTCGCTGGATAGTTCAACTCCTTACAAATCCATGCGCATCTTCTCCCGATGCAGGGTAATCCTTCTGGCACATTTCAGTCGGTTCGCAAGCGACAGGGCGGATTCCAATTCAATACTTGTCGCAAACTGTGCTGCCACTTCTATCGAACTGCCTGTATTCGAAGATGAACCACGAACCAAACCCCCGGGCGTTGCCAGGCAGAAATCTCAATCGCCGGCAATATGTTGTCGACTGCGCAACTCTTGTCATTTCCCGCCGCCTCAAGCAGAGTGTAGTTCCTCCACCGATAAGGATATTACATGGTAGGCTGCCAGTTGCCAGTCTGGTTGTCGATTCACAGTAGCGCCACGTAACCTGCCACTTCGAACCAGATTCCAGGGACACGGCATACAAGCACTGGAAGTCCTGTTGTCGAGTCACTTGCCAAATTGTCTCGGCAAGCCTACTCTAGATTGAAACAAAGGGGTGTAGCTCAGTCGGAAGAGCATCGGTCTCCAAAACCGAGGGTCGGGGGTTCGAGCCCCTCCACCCCTGCCATTTCATGTCGATAGGCATTCAGCCGGAATCGTAGAGGTGCTGGCACTACGTCGGGGGTGTCCTGCCCGGAAGGCGAAGGTCACCAGCCCATGCCGATTTCTGTAGCATCAATTGACTTGCAGGGGCCAATATCGGGGCTGCCCGTAAATGGACTGCCAATGGCAGGCAAACCGTATGCGGCTTCAGCTCGCCAATTCCGGTTTGTATTCCTGGAGACCAGAGGCTGGGATGCTGCATCCAGCTGAAGGCATTCGAAACTTCAGTCAAACTGGCGGAAGGTAAGTGACGGGCCAACTTCAGTAGCCGGGTCTGGATCAAAGGAGAATGACACGGCAAGAGAGTGGTTGTTCGATCCGCTTGATCCGTGAACCAGAACTGTTCAGCCATCAAGACCCGGCGCCAAGCCAATTGCCCTGTTTTGCTGACGGCCGCCGTCGACCTCCAGACCCACACCAGACCCGGCGTCGCCTCCCGGACTGCAAATCACGGTTGTCTGTCCTGTCAGGGATGTGCGTGCCGCGGTTCCACGCCGCACCGGTCAGGTGCTGAAGCCCCGAGGACACTACAAGACGTTGATGCCGGCGAGGTGTGTTCGACTGCCAAGCCCGTACAAGTGAAGTTCAGAAAGGGACGCGCAGTACAGCCTCGGGCGACCTCCCTGTGCCATGTCGTCGGGACCATCCAATCGTTGCTGCCTATTGCCAATTTTCACCTCCGGTCAATAACGGGCAACCAATTGCCGCCTCGATATCTATTGCCAGACAACTCGGAAACCGCCTGCCATCCTCATGGTTCGAAGTTCACCGGGTTGTCGGGGGTTGATCGGCAAGGCCCGATAGAAATGGTTCACAAAGCCATTCGCGGTTGACAAGGTCAGCACAATCACTGGATTATCATGACCATGTACGGACGATGGTTGGGCTTGACAAAGCCGCTATACGCCATTATCTGCAGCGTCCTTCCCGTCAACGAGCCCGGTATGCCCAAAACGTCTCCGCTACAGTTTGTTCAGCAGGTCCGCAACGAGGTGTCCAAGATCATTTGGACCGGTCGCCGCGACCTCCTGGTCACGACAGCCTGGGTATTTCTGATGGCAACCCTGGCGTCCATTTTCTTTTTTCTGATTGACCAGGTAATTCGTCTCGGGCTGGCCGGACTGCTTGGCCTGTTTTGAGTGTACTCCAGCCTAATCTGAAAACTGCTATTGACAAAACCGATTTCTGGGTTAGTTAAAGGTGCCTCATTTGGCACGCATGGACATGCGGCCTCCGCGCGCGTTAATCCATGGCACCTCTTCCCATCTTGGCAGTCGGGCAATTGAATTGTGTGGGAAACCGAGACACACGAGATGACGAAGAAGTGGTACGCGATCAGTGTTTTTTCGAACTTCGAAAACAAGGTCGCGGAGCAAATCCGCGCCGCCGTCGACAGAGCCGGCATGAAGGACCAGATCGAAAGCGTGGTGGTACCAGTTGAGCAGGTCTTCGAAATTCGTCGCGGCAAGCAAATCTCCCGCGAGCAGCGCTTTTTGCCGGGCTACATCCTGATCAAGATGGAAATGACCGACCAAGCCTTCTACCTTGTCAACAGCATAAACCGCGTTGCCGGGTTTCTTGGGCCGCCGGGTCAGCCGACACCTCTGAGTGAGGACGAAGTCCAAGAGGTTCTCAGTCGCGCCGATGCAGGAAAAACCAAGCCGAGAGTGTTGATCCACTTCCAGGTTGGCGATGAAGTCATGGTGACCGATGGTCCGTTCGAAGGATGGAACGGGATGGTCGAGGAGGTGGACGCGGATAATTCCCGAGTGGTTATCGGCGTGTCAATTTTCGGTCGCGTGACGCAGACCGAACTTGGTTTCGATCAGGTTTCCAAGAGCGGCTAAGCATTGATTCTTCCCCATTCACACATCAACTGAGAGTAGGTTCTCATGGCCAAGAAAGTCGATGGACGGTTGAAGTTGCAGGTACCCGCCGGAACTGCAAGTCCGGCCCCACCAGTCGGGCCAGCGTTGGGGCAACGCGGCCTCAATATCATGGAATTCTGCAAGGCGTTTAATGCCCGAACTGCCGAAATGGAGGCCGGAATACCGTGTCCGACGATCATTACCTATTTTAGCGACAGGTCGTTTTCGATGGATATCAAGACGCCCCCGGCGTCCTACTATCTGAAAAAGGCTGCGGCGCTCGAATCCGGTTCTGAAACACCGGGACGGGAGATCGCAGGCTCGGTCACCGCCAGACAGGTAAGGGAAATAGCCGAACTCAAGATGAAGGATCTCAACGCCAACAACCTTGAAGGCGCTGTCAAGATCATCGCGGGCTCCGCCCGGTCCATCGGCATCGAAGTGAAGGGATAGCGTCATGGCCAAGCGAGGGAAACGCATCCGCAATGCCCGTGAAAGTATTGCCGGGAGTGGACCATTCCCACTCGAACAGGCAGTGAAGGGGGTCAAGGAGCATGCAACCGCCAGGTTCACCGAGTCGGTTGAGATTGCAATGAACCTGACCGTTGATCCGCGGCATGGGGACCAGGTCGTGCGCGGCAAGGCGGTACTGCCAAATGGGACCGGCAAGAAGATCCGCGTGGCAGTGTTTGCTAGTGGTGACAAGGCAGCGGAAGCACGTGCTGCAGGTGCAGATATTGTCGGTGCCGAGGATCTGATGGAAACGATCAGCGGGGGCAGGATCGAATTTGATCGCTGCATTGCGACGCCTAACATGATGCGCTTTGTTGGACGCCTCGGCAGGATTCTAGGTCCCCGGAATCTGATGCCCAATCCTAAACTTGGCACGGTTACCATGGACGTTGCAGGTGCGGTCCAAACTGCCAAGTCAGAAGTCTATTTCCGTACCAAGGGCGCAGGTGTCGTTCATGGCGGCATCGGAAGCACCAGGTTTATGGATGAACAGATCGTCGACAATTTCAAGGCCTTTGTCGATGCGGTGGTCGGCGCTCGGCCAGCAGGAGCCAAGGGCACCTACGTGAAGAAGATATACCTGAGTTCGACGATGGGACCGGGAATCGAGGTAGACCTGGCATCTGTTGACGTATTTTGAACAAATTCGGCTGCCTGACAGGCAGCGGAACAAGGCGGTCGATCGCGACCGCCTCTCTGTCCGAGACGGTGGGTATGCCCGGAGTCGCAGCTTCGGGCAGGAAATCCTGCCTGAGATGGGAAACAGTGGAATCAGTTCGAGGGATTGCCTTTCGGATGGTGTCGTGTTGCCCAATAGTCAAGGACATCACCGCCGGGTCATGACCCGGTAACTTGTAGACGGAGGGGCGTGCCCCTCCCGGGACTGGAGCAAAACTGTGGATAGAGCCCGAAAAGAACAGGTGGTCGCTGAGCTCGACCAGATCTTTGAGAGCTCCGGCGTCATTGTTGTGGCGCGTTATGCCGGTTTGACGGTGGCGGACATGCAGAAATTCCGGCGCAGCATGCGCGAGGCCGGAGGTTCGGTACGGGTTGCCAAGAACAGGCTGTCCAAGATTGCACTGGTCGGCAAGCGCTGCGAGGGCATTGCCGACTTCATGCGCGGCATGACGCTGCTGGCCTATTCGGAGGACGCAGTGACTGCCGCCAAGGTGGTGGACGAATATGCCTCGGGAAATTCGAAGCTGGTCATTGTCGGCGGTAGCGTCGGCAGCAGCCTCCTTGATGCGGACGGTGTCAGGGCCGTGGCCAGAATGCCTTCGAGGGAGGAGATGCTTTCGATTCTCGTCAGTTGCATCCTTTCGCCGGCAGCCAGCATCGCCAGTGCAGTCGGGGCGCCAGCCTCAAACATCGCCTCTATATTGTCTGAGGTGGAAGAAAGGGCGGCGGCGTAAGCATTTCGAGCCGGGGCCGTTGCAAACGGTCGTGGCGTGACGTCGAGACACGACAACTGGAAAGTGGAGAGCAAATGGCAGACCTGAACAAGCTTGCCGAGGAAATTGTCGGACTGACGCTGTTGGAGGCGCAGGAACTAAAGACAATTCTGAAGGATAAATACGGCATTGAACCCGCCGCCGGCGGTGCCGTCATGATGGCCGGTCCGGCCGGATTGGGAGAAGGTGCCCAGGAAGAGGAGGAGCAAACCGAGTTTTCGGTGATCCTCAGGGCAGCCGGGCCGCAAAAGGTTCCGGCAATCAAGGCGGTCCGGGAAATTACCGGATTGACGCTGCGCGAGGCCAAGGCGCTGGCCGACGCCGGAGACAGAGCAGTCAAGGAGGGAATACCAATGGCTGAAGCTGAAGAAATCAAGGCAAAACTGGAGGCCGTGGGCGCCGAAGTTGAAATCAAGTAGTTCGACTGCCCAAAGTTTGTCGGAGGCGCCGGTTGGCGCCACCGAAGGTCGGCCATTGCGCCGGCCTGGCCTGGGAAAAAGCCCGGTGACGGGCCTCCTGCAGCCGGCCGATTCGGACTCCAATGCTCGCGGGCCGCTTTCGAAGCGGTCCGCCGCGCCAACCCATTCACGATCATAGAACAAGGACTGGCTTGAATGACTGAGAATGCCGCCGGACGAAAACGGTTTCGAAGATCCTACCGCAAGATTCCTGAGGTTATCGAGATGCCGAACCTCATTGAAATCCAGAAGGTGTCATATGAAAGGTTTCTGAGGTCCGGAACAGGGCCCGAACCAACCGATGGCGAGGGTATTCAAGGCGTATTCCAGTCGGTCTTTCCGATCAGAGATCCGAATGGCCTTTCCGAGTTGCATTTTCTCGGCTACGAACTCGAACCACCACAGTTCGATGTTGACGAGTGTCAGCGGCGTGATGTGAGCTTTGCTGCCCCTCTCAAGGTCAATCTTCGTTTGACGGTTTTCGACGTCGACAACGATTCCGGAGCACGGCAGATTCGCAATGTCAAGGAAAGGCGTGTCTATCTCGGCGATATACCTCTGATGACCGACAACGGAACGTTCATCATCAATGGCACCGAGCGCGTGGTTGTCTCGCAAATGCATCGGTCGCCCGGCGTATTCTTCAACTACTCGACGCACCAGTCGGGGAAGCGCCTGTACAATTGCCGGATTCTGCCTGGCCGCGGGGCCTGGATCGATTTCGAATTCAATCTGCGCAAGGACCGGGAACTTGGCGAGATTGAGTTCATCAATGTCCGCATCGATCGCAAACGCAAGCTGCTGGCCACAACATTGCTTTTTGCTCTCGGCATGGACCAGGAAGAAATCATGTCTTCCTTCTACCATTCCTCGACATTTCGGGCCGAGATCAGCAGCCAGGCCTGGGAATTCACGTTCCGCAGGCAACATTGGATGAACCGCACACCGATCGACGATCTAATCCTGGTGTCGTCCGGAGAGGTCGTGGCACCGGCTGGCCGGACGTTGACCGCAAGCTTGTTGGCAGACATAGATTTCGACGGCAAACTGGTCAGGATAGATCATTCGCCGAAATTGAATCCGACAAGCCTGGCGCCCGACATGCCGGACCTGGTTCCAAACAATCCATTCGTGCAAGGATCGGTGCGCGAGAGCCGGCGCATTTCTGAGGATGGGCGTTACCTCGTCGAGGACCTGATTCCTGCTCGCTGGAACCGGGTGACGCCACGGTTCGACCTGTTCGATGCCCACAGCAATGCATTGCTCGCGGCGAAAGGGAAAAAGCTTACCCCAGCCAAGTTCAGAAAAGTCGAGAATCTTGACAACTGGGAGCTCTGGATTCCTCTCAACCCATTGTTGCGCCAAATGGCTCCGAAGGAAGGCCAGGAGGATCAGGACGAAAGCTTCAAGTTGCTGGCCGTCAATCGAGAAGCGCCCGTTTCAACGAGAAAGGTCTCGGCCGATGGCAAGTTTCTGGTCGACGAGTTCGTGGCCGACCGGTGGCAACTGTCAACACCCAAATACGACATTGTGGAGGGTGACACCGGTAAGAAGCTGGTCAGGGCAGGCAAGAAGGTTACCCGAAAACAGTATGCAGCCCTGTGCGAACGCGAGGGGTGGCAGTTGTGCTTCCCGATGGAGATGTTCTCATTCCAGACGACCAAGACCGATGACGGCAGCAATAGGTCATCTTCGGTCACCCTGACCCTCCAGGAGACTATCGAGGTCGATTCAGGTGAAAGCCTGACCAAGAACGGGAAGTATCTCCTCCAGTCTTTCGAAAGCAACAGTTGGCAGCAAACGGTGCCAACCCTGCCTATCATCCAGCACGAGACCGATGCGGTAGTCTGTCCGGCGAATCGAAAAATTACTGCTCACCGGCTGAGAATGCTCGAAAAGTACGTTGGATGGATCCTGTGCCGCCCCGTTGATCCGGTTCTCAGGATGTTGACTGAAGAGGATTACCTGGATCCCGAAACAGAGTCCGAAGCACTGAGGCTCGTGGCTGAGAGTGGCCAGATCTACGTGCAACCCGAGCAGAACATCGGTGCCGGTGAGTTCCTGGCCTCGGGGCGGGGAGCAGCTGGCAGGGTCTTGCCTGGCGGCGACCTTCTCTCGGTCGAAATGCAACGAAGAGTGTGGCGGTTTCGAAAGCCGAGCTTTGACATCATTGATCCCGACAACAGAAAGATCGTCATCACGGTCGGTGAGGAAATCAATCTCAACCGGAACCGCTCGCTTGGTATCCATGACGGTACCCAGCCCTACTGCTTCAACTATGACCAGCTTCTTCATGGTCTGATCGAACCAGATGAGGTGGCTGACAAGAGCCATTCGCAACTAACCAAGAAAGTCGCAGCAGATCCCGGCTATGACCTGAACATGGTTACAGGACTGGGCGAGCGTTGCAGTATTTGCGCCTGCTCGGAGGGCGTAAGCCTTGTGGCCAACCATGTCGCCGGCAGGACCCGGTGGGTTGCTGATTATTCCTACGAGGACAAGGCCGGAACGGTCACCCAGGACAACCTCATTGATCGCCACACCGGCGAGCAGGTGCTGACCAAGGGCGCCCGCATCTCGAGGCGCTTGATCGAACGCTGGAAGCAGGCAGGACGCCTGCTGGATTTTGAAACCTCAACCACCAACATAATTGGCCGGTTCATTGCCCGTGACCTTATCGACGAGGAAAACGGGGTGGTTCTTGCCGAGGCAGGTGACGAGATCACCGGTAGCGCCGACGCCAATGAAAATCCCGTCGACGGACTTCTGAAGACTCTGATCGACCACGGATACACAGAAATTCCGGTGCTTGATATCGACTACGTCAATGTCGGTCCCTACATGCGGGATACGATGGTCCTTGATCGCAGCTACAATCGTGAGACCGGGCTGCTCGAAGTCTATCGCGTAATACGGCCGGGCGATCCGCCTGTGCTGGAGAATGCACTGGAATTGTTCAACCAGATGCTCCACGACCCCGAACGCTATGATCTTTCGGCTGTGGGCAGGGTCAAGATGAACGAGCGACTGGCACTTGATGTCAGCGACTCGGTACGAGTTCTTCGCAAGGAAGACATCGTTGCCTGCCTGCAGACGCTGCTGGCCCTGCGCAACGGGGACGGTGAAATCGACGACATCGATCACCTCGGCAATCGGCGCGTCCGCTCCGTAGGCGAGCTGATGGAAGATCAGTGTCGTATCGGTCTGGTACGCATGGAACGGGCCGTACGGGAGCGAATGGCTACGGTTGAAATCGACAAGATGATGCCACAGGACCTGATCAACGCCAGGCCGGTCTTTGGAGCGGTTCGAGAGTTTTTTGGATCCTCCCAACTTTCCCAGTTCATGGACCAGACCAACCCGCTTTCGGAAATCACCCACAAGCGCCGTCTTTCTGCACTTGGCCCGGGTGGATTAACCCGGGAGAGAGCCGGTTTTGAGGTCCGGGACGTTCATCCCACGCATTACGGTCGCATTTGCCCCGTCGAGACGCCGGAAGGCCAGAATATCGGGCTTATCAACTCTCTGGCCACGTTTTCCAAAGTGAACAGGTACGGGTTCATCGAGACACCCTATCGCATGGTGCATGACGGCAAGCTGAGTGACGACGTCCTGTATGTGTCGGCGATGGAGGAGGCTAACAAGGTCATTGCGCAGGCGAACGCCCGCGTCGACGAGGACGGGAATTTTGTCAATGAACTGATTTCAACTCGTTCGGCCGGCGAATTCAAGATGAACCTCAAGAATACCGTCGACATGATCGATGTATCGCCAATGCAACTGGTTTCGGTTGCAGCATCACTGATTCCGTTTCTGGAAAACGATGATGCCAACCGGGCACTCATGGGTTCAAACATGCAGCGCCAGGCGGTTCCCTTGATAAAGGCCGAGGCTCCCTTCGTCGGGACTGGTATCGAATCGGTGGTCGCCAAGGATTCAGGAGCGGCAATTGTGGCGCGCCGCGGCGGAATAGTCGACCAGGTCGATGCCAACCGGATAGTCATCAGTGCTCACCAGACAGAGAGCATTGGTGATCCGGGAGTGGACACATATCGGCTGCGCAAGTTCCAGAGGTCCAACCAGAACACCTGCATCAACCAGCACCCGCTGGTCAAGGTCGGTGATGTCGTTTCTGCCAACGAAGTCATTGCGGACGGTCCATCGACGGACTTGGGTGAATTGGCGCTTGGCAGGAACATCCTGGTCGCGTTTATGCCGTGGAACGGCTACAACTTCGAAGACTCGGTTCTCGTCTCGGAGCGCCTGGTCATCGACGATGTGTTCACCTCTGTTCACATAGAGGAACACAGCGTATCGGCCCGCGACACCAAGCTGGGACCGGAAGAGATTACCCGCGACATACCCAACCTGGGCGAGGAAGCACTTCGCAACCTGGACGAAGCCGGTGTCATATATCTTGGCGCTGAAGTGGCGGGGGGCGACATACTGGTTGGCAAGATCACGCCGAAGGGCGAGACGCCGATGACCCCGGAGGAGAAACTGCTTCGGGCCATCTTCGGTGAAAAGGCCTCAGATGTACGGGATACGTCGCTCCGATTACCTCCCGGGGATTCCGGTACCGTGGTCGAGGTTCGGATCTTCAACCGTCATGGTATTGCCAAGTGTGACCGGACCCTGCAAATCGAGAGCGAGGAAATTGCCCGGCTGCAGCAGAACCTCGTGGACGAACTGGCGATCCTGAGTCGCACGATTTACAACCGTCTGCACAACCAGCTTTTGGGTCAGACCGTCGCCAGGGCTCCCAAGCCCCTCAAGCGCGGTACGCAAATCACACCGGACGGGCTCGCCTCGCTGGAAAGGCATTTGTGGTGGCGTATTGCCGTTAGCGACGACCAGGCCGCCAAGGCGCGGGAACAGCTTGAAGCGCAGTATACAGCTCAGAGAGAGGCTCTTGAGGCACGCTGCAAGGACAAGATCGAGAAGGCGAAGCGAGGCGATGACCTTCCGCCAGGAGTTCTCCGGATCGTCAAAGTATATGTTGCGGTCAAGCGCAAGTTGCAGGCCGGAGACAAGATGGCCGGTCGCCATGGCAATAAGGGCGTCGTATCCAAGGTTGTTCCGATTGAGGACATGCCGTTCCTGGCCGACGGAACGCCAGTGGATATCGTTCTCAACCCGCTCGGTGTTCCCTCACGCATGAATATCGGGCAAATTCTGGAAACTCACATGGGTTGGGCATCGCGCGGCCTGGCAAGACCCATCGACGATGCCCTTCGTGCACTGGAGCACAATGGCGCATCGGCGCAGATTGACGAACAAATCCGGAACGCAATGCGACATGCCTACGGCGACGAGGCGTATGCGAGCAATTTCGCCGCGATGAGCGGTGATGCAATCGTTGCCTCCGCTGCCAGCGTGCGCCACGGAGTGCCGATCGAGACGCCGGTTTTCGACGGAGTCGAGGAAGCTGAAATCGACGAAGCCCTCTTGCGAGCCGGATTCGATGAGACTGGGCAATCGGAACTGTATGATGGGCTGACCGGCGAAAAATTCGCCCGCCCTGTTACTGTAGGCATAAAGTACATGCTCAAGCTTCATCACCTGGTAGATGACAAGATCCATGCTCGGTCGACCGGACCCTATTCGCTGGTTACCCAGCAGCCACTAGGTGGCAAGGCCCAGTTCGGCGGACAGCGATTTGGGGAAATGGAGGTCTGGGCATTGGAGGCCTATGGCGCTGCCCACATCTTGCAGGAGATGCTGACAGTGAAGGCCGATGACGTGGCGGGCCGAACCAAGGTTTACGATGCCATCGTCAAGGGTGAAAATACCTGCGAGACGGGTATTCCGGAGAGCTTCAATGTACTGGTCAGGGAAGTGCGCGGGCTATGCCTGAACATGGAACTCAGGCAATCGCATACCGGTAAATAGCCGGGCGGAGGAAACGATGAACAAATTTGTACCCGCCATTGGTGTAGGACGGGAACTTCCCTCAAGCACCTTCAACGAAATCAAGATTTCGCTAGCCTCGCCCGAGCGCATCCTGGCGTGGTCGGAAGGCGAGATCAAAAAGCCCGAGACCATCAACTACCGGACTTTCAAGCCCGAGCGCGATGGTCTGTTCTGCGCCCGCATTTTCGGACCGGTCAAGGATTACGAATGCTTGTGCGGCAAGTACAAGCGCATGAAGTTTCGTGGCATAACCTGTGAGAAGTGCGGGGTCGAGGTTACGGTTCAGAAGGTTCGACGTGAGCGCATGGGTCACATTGAACTGGCGGCTCCGGTGGCCCATATCTGGTTCCTGAAATTGTTGCCGAGCCGAATTGGCACGTTGCTGAGCATGAAGCTCAAGGATCTCGAAAGCGTATTGTATTTCGAAAAATACGTGGTCACTGATCCGGGGATGATTGATGAGTTCAGCACGGGCCAGTTGATGTCCGAGATTGAACTGCTGGACGCTCGTGATCAGCATGGCGAAGACAGTTTTTCTGCATCCATTGGTGCTGAAGCAATTCGCGATATGTTGTCGAGCATTGACCTCGACAGCGAGAGTGCGGCCCTGCGCGAAAACCTGCGCAGCACGAATAGCATTCAAAAGACCCAGGAATTCAAGAAGCGGCTGCAGCTGGTCGAGAACTTTATCGAATCAGGCAACAAGCCGGAATGGATGGTCATGACGGTTCTGCCGGTCATACCGCCGGAGATCCGGCCGCTGGTACCGCTGGAAGGCGGTCGCTTTGCAACGTCAGATCTCAACGATCTTTATCGGCGTGTAATCTATCGCAACAACCGTCTAAAGAAACTCATCGATATCAAGGCACCCGATATCATGGTGCGCAACGAAAAGCGCATGCTGCAGGAATCAGTTGATGCCTTGCTGGACAACGGCCGGCGCGGCCGCGTCATTACCAACGCAACCAACAAGCGTCCGCTCAAGTCGCTGAGCGATATGCTCAAGGGCAAACAGGGCCGGTTCCGCCAGAATCTGCTTGGCAAGCGCGTCGATTTTTCCGGCCGCTCGGTCATCGTTACGGGCCCCGAGCTCAAGCTGCACCAATGCGGCCTGCCAAAGAAGATGGCCAAGGAACTGTTCAAGCCGTTCATATTTCACAAGCTTGACCATCACCGGCTGTCTGCAACCATCAAGCAGTCCAAGCGCATGGTCGAGCAGGAACAGAAAGTGGTCTGGGATGTGCTTGATGAAGTCATCCGCGAACACCCTGTACTGCTCAATCGGGCGCCGACACTGCACAGGCTCGGCATCCAGGCTTTCGAGCCGGTGCTGGTCGAAGGCAAGGCCATTCAGCTGCATCCTCTTGTGTGCTCGGCATTCAACGCCGACTTCGACGGCGACCAGATGGCAGTTCATGTCCCGCTGTCCATCGAAGCCCAGCTTGAGGCCCGGGTTCTGATGATGTCGACCAACAATGTTCTGTCACCAGCCAACGGGTCGCCAATTGTCGTTCCGTCCCAGGACATGATTCTCGGTATCTACTATACGAGCATCGAACGCCGCGGCATGGCGGGCGAGGGCATGGTCTTTGCCTCGGTGCAGGAGGTCGAACACGCTCTGGCAGCCGGGGTCGTGCATCGACACGCCCGTATCGAAGCCAGGATTCAGCAACTGAACGAGGCTGGTGAGCTCGAGTTCCGGCGCTATCGGACGACACCCGGTCGTGTGCTGCTGGGGTCTCACTTGCCACGCAATTCCAGGATTCAGTTTGACCTTGTCAATCGCGAGCTGCGCAAGGGTGAAGTACAGGATGTCATTGATACCGTGTACCGCCATTGCGGGCAGAAGGAATCGGTCATTTTCTGCGACCACATCATGGGGATCGGGTTTCGCCAGGCATGCAACGCCGGAATTTCATTTTGCAAGAACGACATGGTTGTTCCTTCGGAGAAGGAGCAAATCGTTGCAGAAACCCGGCACATGGTCGCGGAGTTCGAAACCGAGCACCATCAGGCGCTGTTGTCGGAAAGCGAACGCTACAAGAAGACAGTGGATGCCTGGTCAACTTGCACGGACCGGATCCAGGGGCTGATGGAGAATGCCATCAGTGCCCGCAGGTTCGATGGTTCCTTCGAAAAGGAACGCAATTCAATCTACATGATGACCCATTCCGGCGCCCGTGGCTCCCGAGACCAGATGAAACAGCTGGCCGGCATGAGGGGGTTGATCACCAAGGGAACCGGAGACATCATTGAGACACCGATCATTTCGAACTTCAAGGAAGGCCTCAATGTTGCCGAGTACTTCAACTCGGCGCACGGCTCTCGAAAGGGTCTGGCAGACACGGCGCTGAAAACGGCCAATGCCGGTTATCTGACCCGGCGCCTCGTCGACGTGGCTCAGGATTGCATAGTTCGTCAGCGGGATTGCCAGACGGACAAGGGTATTTTGGTCAGCCCGACTGTCACTGATGGCGAAATCATCGTCAACATTGCCGATCGCATTGTCGGCAGGGTTGTTTGCGAGGACGTGGCAGACAGCGACGGCGTGCTGCTGGCCAAGAGCGGCGATTTGATAGACGAACCAAGTGCGGCATTGATTCAGGACAGCGGCGTTCAATTCGTAAGAATCCGTTCACCCCTAACATGTGAGGTGTCGGATGGCGTTTGTTGCAAGTGCTATGGACGTGACCTGGCCCGCGGTTCGGAAGTGAATGTCGGCGAAGCCGTAGGAATCATGGCAGCCCAGTCGATCGGTGAGCCCGGAACCCAGCTAACGATGCGTACCTTCCACATAGGTGGCGTCGTGCAGCAGTCAGACGAACAATCCTATATGCAGGCCAACCACGAAGGTACGGTGCGCTTCCAGGATGCCAAGACACTAGAGGATCCGTCCGGGCGGACAATTGTCGTGGGGCGTTCGATGAGGATCATCATTAGCGATACCGGCGGCCGCGATCGTCTGACCCAGCGGGTGCCGTACGGCGCCACCTTGCTTGCCTCCGACGGGCAAAAGGTAACGCCGGGTACTAAACTCTATGAATGGGACCCATACGCGACAGCCATTTATGCCGAGCGCAGTGGCTTGGCACGATATGTCGATCTAATCCAGGGAACCACGATTTTCGAAAGGACTAACGAGGAGTCGGGATTTACGGAAAAGATTGTAATTGATGCAGGAGGAGGCAAGAAACCGGCACGACTGCGTCCGCAGACACATGGTTCCAATATTGCCCAGGCGAGTGGACGCGTCTGGTTTGATGGTGCCGAACTTCACGCCCATGCGACCGGAGCACTGATTACAACCAATGCCACGACCAAACTGACGATTGTCAACGAACAAGGGCAGGAACTTTACGAGCATCCGGCACCCCAGCACGTGCAATTGCGCGTCAGCAATGGCCAGAAGGTCAAGGCCGGCGACACGTTGTTCGACGCGTTGTCGGCAGCAGAGTACTACGTCGAAAGGTTGCCAGCGAGCAAACCTCAAAGCCGGCAGGCAAAGTTCGGAGGCCAGGTCATTCTGGATTCCAGGACCCTCGAAAAAGTGCCGGCGTCCCGGCGTCCTACTGCGCTGGTCGATACAAGACTCGAGATCACCGCCGCTGACGGTTCAATCGTCGACCAGGCCGAAATCCCCAAGGGCGCGACCGTCTTTGCACGGGATGGCCAGAAGGTCAAAAAGGGGTTCAGACTGTTTCTGCGACCCCAACTGGCGACAGAGTGGAGAGATACCAAGACACTGCGGCCGTGCATCGTCGTCGTTAACGAGGATTCAGGTGCGCCGGCCCGGCTGGAAAGCGGCAATCTGTCGATAGACCCGCTACCAATGGATGCCACCCTGAGAGTCAATGATGGCGACAGGGTCAAAGCCGGAGATCAGCTGTTCCGAATACCTGTGCGCGCATTGAATACTCGAGACATTACCGGTGGACTGCCTCGTGTTGCCGATCTGTTTGAGGCCAGAAACCCCAAGGATCTGGCGGTCATGACCGAGATCGATGGCAGGGTGAGATTCGGACGGGAATACAAGAGTACCCGGATCATCCAGATTGAACACGAAGACGGAACGCAACGCAATTACAAGGTTCCCAAGGGTGTCCGACTCTCGGTTCAGGAAGGTGACACCATACGCAAGGGAGACCTGCTGATCGAGGGCACGCCATCACCACAGGATACCCTGCAGATTCAAGGACTTGAGGCGCTGGCGGACTACATGATTCAGGAGGTCCAGAAGGTTTACCAGCTTCAGGGTGTGAACATCAACGACAAGCACATTGAGGTGATTGTTCGGCAAATGCTTCAAAAGCGCAAGATTACTGACCCCGGGGATACCGTACTGCTCGAAAACGAAATCGTCGACGTGGTGGACTTTGACAGAATCAACAAGGCGGCCGAAAAGCGTGGAGACAAGGGCGCGCAATGCATACCGATCATCCTGGGTATCACACGGGCTGCACTGCAGACGCGTTCGTTCATTTCGGCGGCATCGTTCCAGGAGACGACCAAGGTTCTGACCGATGCCGCCATCAGGGGACGTGTCGACAAGCTTAACGGCCTCAAGGAGAACGTAATTGTCGGCAGCCTCATTCCAGCAGGTACAGGGCGGGCAGTCAGCGACCTGCGCCAGCTGGCGGCAGACCGAGACCATGAACTGGCGATCCAGCAGGAGGAGCAGGAACTGCAGCGACAGCTGGAGCTGGAATCCAATCTTCTCGGGGACCAGGACTTTCAGGAGCTGTCGTGGGCTGCCTCGGAAGGCGACCTCGATAGTGCATTCGAGGTGGAAGATGACAGCGATCTTGAAATGGTGGCCACGCAGTGAAGTGAACGGTCACGATAAAGCTGCCAACCCTGATTTCGCTGGATTCCGGCGCGTGGCTGGCCGCCGTCGTCAGTAAGGGGCAGAAACAGGTCTTGAAACAGGCCCATTGACGGAATCGAGACGGTTGCCGGGATCCCGGTGTGCGGTTTTCGGGCTGCAATGACGTGCCCGGGAGGTCGCAGAGCCTGGTACGCCCTGGCGCTGTCTTGCGGATTGCAAGACCTGCGGCGGCCGGCCCGCGGGCATTGGCACGTGGGCCGGATGGAGAAAGAACATTGTCGGGTCGAGTAAGCGGCGGTTTCGAGGCAGCTTTCGAACCAACGCCTTGCCTGGGTCTGTTAACCAGGCAAAGCCGGTCACGAACCATACTTTCCCGACAGCCAACCCGTCAGGAGCATTTCCCGCTGCGGTCGATAACACGTCCGTAACCAAAGTTGAACTCTTGTACCGAAGGCGGTATGTGCACGCGGTGCAAGCTTGCGGGGACCATTGATGAGTAGCCTTTTAAGACCAACATGTGCAGTGTTGACCATGCTGGTCATTGCAGCCGGCTGTTCTCGCGACGATGAAATGCCGGATCTCGTGCAGTATCGCTCTGTTTCTGGGCCCGATGAATTCAGTGTCGTTGTACATCCGCCCGTCGTCAAACCGACCGAGCGGACAGCAACACTTCCGCAACCGACTCCGGGTGCACCAGATCCCAGGCTTGTGGATCCAGGCAACCGCGCTGTGGCATTGCTGGGGGGCATTCCGCAAGACAAGGTCAATCCAGGTATCGCCGTGGAGCATGCGCCATTGATGACTCATATTGCCACTTTGGGCATGGAACCCGGCATCAGGGAGACATTGGCAAGCGAGGACCTGGCTTTTCGTCAGGGAAAAGGTGCCCGTCTTGTCGAACGAATGTTCTCCTACAGCACCTATTTCAGGGCTTACAGGCCAATGTTTCTTGACCCAGTGACGGAGTCCCGACGCCTGAGCAGCGCCGGTATCAACTCGACGCGCATACCCGGTTCGGGCGCCCGGTAGTCAAGGGCGACTCAAGACGCAAGAGCGTACAGATGTGTTTTTCACACAGGGGAAATTCATGACAAGTCACGAGTCGGTTTCGCGCCTGCCGACCTTCAACTGGAGTTCCAAACTGGAAATGTCTCCGTGCCGACGACGGCGCCCGCCAACTGTTCCGGCTTCTCGAACCAGGAATTCTCCTGCTTGCGGATCGGTTGTAGCTGATGTTTGTGCATTATTGCGCAGCTGGATGTTCAGTCTGACGATAAGTGCGACAGTACTTTTCTGGACCGGGCCGCTGCAGGCGCAACTGGCCGAAAACGTAACTGAATTCTATCTCGGCAACGGGATGCAAGTCGTCGTCATCGAAGACCACCGTGCGCCTGTTGTCAATCATACATTGTGGTACCGGGTCGGCTCGATCGACGACCCGCCGGGCAAGTCCGGTCTGGCCCACTTTCTTGAGCACCTCATGTTCAAGAGCACCGAGGCGGTTGCGGCCGGTGAGTTTGAGCGACGCATTCGCATGCGTGGTGGCAGATCCGGGGCTTCGACTTCCCATGATTATTCGATGTACCGCGCACGCATTTTCAAGGACCATCTGGAAGAGATCATGCGGCTGGAGGCGGACCGCATGCAAGGTCTGGTTCTGACCCAGGCCGAAATTAATACAGAGCGTGAAGTCATACTTGAGGAACGCAACCAGCGAATTGATTCCGACCCTACGAGTTTGCTGTATGAACAGATTGCGGCGGCGCTCTTCATGAATCACCCCTTCGGCAGGCCGGTGATTGGCTGGCGGCACGAAATGGAGGGACTTGGCCTTGACGACGTGTTAAGTTTCTATCGCCGATACTACCGACCCGACAATGCCATTCTGGTTATCAGCGGCGATGTTACGGTAGAGCAGGTCCGAGAGCTCGCAGAAAGGCACTACGGCGTCCTTGAGGCCCCGGAAGGTCGCACGAAGCGGATGATTACCACGGAGCCGCCACACATTGCGGAGCGCCGTCTGACTATCAGGGACAGCAGGGTATCCAACCCATTTGTTATCCGTTCTTACCTTGCTCCCGAGGATTATCAGGGAGATCAGCACAAATTGGCTTCAATGGCAGTACTTGCCAATATTCTCGGTGGTTCGGGCATTACTTCTATTCTGGGCAAGACTCTGCAACTGGAACAGCAACTGGCGGCCTTCACAGGTGCCTATTACTCGGGCAGCGAGACGCGGCCCATAAGACTGGTGCTGTATGTAGTCCCGCAACCGGAACATTCACTGTCCGAGGCCGAGGAAGCGCTGGATGGAGTGCTTGAGGCATTGCTGGAGGAGGGAATTGACGAGGACCACCTCCGGCGCATCAAGGTTCAGTTACGTTACAGCGAGATCTATGAGCTCGACGAATCCATGAACAGCGCCCTGAAGTTTGGCCGGGGCCTCGTGCAAGGAATTCCCGTGGAACAGATACTTTCATGGCCCGAGGCGCTGCAGAAGGTTGAGACACAGGATGTTCTGGAGGCCGCACAGTTGCTTTTGGATCGCCGGCGTTCGGTGACCGCCAGGCTGCTCGACGATAAGATGGAATCATGACTATGAGACTACTGTGGTGGTCGGCAATTCTGTTCCTCTGGATACAGGGTGCACTGGCGGCAATTGACATACAGGAGTTCGAGACCCCGGAGGGCACTTCGGGATGGCTCGTCGAGGACCACTCGATTCCGTTTGTAGCCATTGAGCTTCGATTTCGGGGGGGCGCGGCCGGTGATCCGGACACGGAAGCCGGCGCGACACATCTCATGATGGCGCTTCTGGAAGAAGGGGCTGCCGAAATGGATGCGGTCGAATTCAGCGAACGGTCTGAAACGCTGGGGGCGCGGTTCGACTTCGACACCCAGGTTGAATCGGTTTCGGTTGGCGCGCAGATTCTCACCGAAAACCGGGATGAGTCCCTGGCCCTCTTGCGGGCCGCTCTGCACCAGCCCCGCTTCGACGCGGTTGCAGTGGAGCGGGTTCGCAAGCAGGTTGAGGCGATCATTGCGGCCAATTTGAAGGATCCGGAGGAAATTGCCGATGCGGAGTTTCGGCAAATCCTGTTTGGTGACCACATCTATGCGCGCGGGATTGAGGGCACCTCTGAGACAGTAGCGGGCCTAAACGCCGAAGTTCTGCGCAGGTCTCACCGGCGAGCACTGACCCGAGACAGAGTTGTCGTCGGCGCGGCCGGTGACATAACGGTCGATGAATTGGCCACGGTTGTCGACTACCTGCTGCAGGGTTTCCCCGGCACCGCGCACGACATGCCTGCTGCCCCCGCGATCCGGACCATTGCCGGGCGGACACATGTCGAGTTTCCATCGCCTCAGTCCGAGGTTGTGTTCGGACATGAAGGGATTCGCTTCAACGACGACGATTTCCTGGCTGCCTACGTTGTGAACCAGGTTCTTGGCGGCTCGGGATTCCGGGCCCGCCTGCAACGCTCGGTGCGTGTTGAGCGAGGACTGACCTACGGCATTTATTCTGGATTGCGGACACTTCTGAACGCTGGCATCGTGTGGGGACAGTTTGCCAGCAGCAACGAAACAGCCGGGGAAGCCATTGCGGTCGTGCAGGACGAATGGCGCCGCATTGCCAGGAGTGGTATAACGCAGGAGGAACTTGATCATATCAAGCTGTATCTGATCGGTTCCTATCCTCTGCGCTTCGATGGCAACGCAACGATCGCCAGGATACTCGCAAACATGCAGTATTTCGACATGCCGGCTTCATATGTCGCACAGCGCAACAGCCTGGTGGAGGCACTGACACTGGTAGAAGTCAACAGAGTGGCGCGCGAGCTTTATGATCCCGAACGACTCTACTTCGTGTCCGTAGGCCAGCAGGTGGAATAGCCAGTACCCTGTCCCTGGAATCATTGTTGCAGTCGGTTCACCAGCCGGCAGATTGAATCAAAGTTGGGATCTTCAGGCCCAGGCTAGCAACGGCTGGCAGCAAATGACGCGTAAATGAGCGTTCTCCCGGTGTTACAACGGGACTTGCAGTTGACTTGTTACCTCCGGTTGACTATGTAGAGCGACCCCTGAAGCCGATTTCCCGGTTACGGGCAAGAACGTCACTTTAATCTCTAATCAAGATCCTGGAATCTTTTCCACGATCCTCTGAAACCCGCGTCGCCGATCGGCGGCAATCCACTTTTTGTTGCCCAGCAATGGCGCGCGCCTTGCGATGACTGGAACGGACGGAAAATCACGATGCCAACAATTCAACAGCTTATCCGAAAGCCACGAAAGCCGAAGGTAAGGCGTCAGAAGTCAATGCATCTGCTTGGTTGTCCCCAGCGTCGAGGCGTGTGTACAAGGGTCTATACGACAACGCCCAAGAAGCCGAATTCGGCGATGCGCAAGGTTGCGAAGGTCAGGTTGACCAGCGGATTTGAGGTCATCTCGTATATTCCCGGCGAAGCACACAATCTGCAGGAGCACTCGGTGGTTCTGATAAGAGGCGGACGGGTCAAGGACCTGCCTGGCGTCCGGTATCACATCCTGCGCGGCGTGCGCGATACGGAAGGTGTCAGGGACCGCAGACAACGGCGCTCGAAATACGGCGCCAAACGACCAAAGTGAGGAGTTGAGACATGTCTCGCCGCCGCCGAGCCGAGATTCGGCCAGTTCTACCCGATGCCAAGTATGGCGATGAACTCCTGACCAAGTTCATGAACAATCTGATGCATGACGGCAAGAAGGCAGTCGCAGAGGGCATCGTGTATCGCGCCCTTGAGGAAGTCGAGGAGCGATTGCGACGCGATCCGGTTGTCGCATTTCACGAGGCCCTTGAAAATGTCCGTCCATCGATCGAGGTCAGATCAAGGCGGGTCGGGGGTTCGACCTACCAGATCCCGGTGGAGGTTCGACCGGTTCGACAACAGGCTCTGGCAATTCGCTGGCTGATCGCTGCGGCTCGAAAGCGTACCGAGTACACTATGGAGCGACGCCTGGCCGGTGAGTTGATAGATGCCGTGAACAAACGGGGCGCGGCTGTCAAGAGGCGGGAAGATACCCACAAGATGGCTGAGGCCAACCGTGCCTTCAGCCATTATCGCTGGTAACTTCAGTTTTTGGAGCTGGAACGATGGCCCGTGAATTCCCGCTTTCCCGGTACCGGAACTTTGGAATCATGGCGCATATCGACGCCGGAAAGACAACGACAACCGAACGGGTGCTCTATTACACGGGGAAGTCCCACAAGATTGGCGAAGTTCATGACGGCGCCGCCACCATGGACTGGATGGAACAGGAGCAGGAACGCGGGATCACGATAACGTCGGCCGCAACCACGACCTTGTGGGCCCGCACCGAGGAAGGCAAGTCACCGCAATCGGAGTTGTTCAGATTCAATATCATCGACACGCCGGGCCATGTTGACTTTACCATCGAGGTAGAGCGCTCACTGGCCGTACTCGACGGCGCCATTTGCGTACTGGATGCCAATGCGGGCATCGAACCGCAAACCGAAACGGTGTGGAGGCAGGCTGACCGCTACAAGGTCCCCCGTTTTGTATTCGTCAACAAAATGGACAAGATTGGCGCCGATTTCTTCAATTGCGTCGGCATGATCCGGCGCCGCACCGGCGCCGTGCCGCTCGTCATTCAACTGCCGATCGGTGCCGAAAACAGTTTCGAAGGCATAATCGATCTGGTGACCATGCGCCAGTGGACATGGTCGGGAGAAGACCTCGGGGCAAGCTGGAAAGTCGAGGAAATCCGCCCGCAATATGCAGACAGTGCCGCCGAATGGCGAGCGCGTATGGTCGAGACAGCTGTCGAGTTGGATGATCAGGCCGTTGAGCGTTATCTGGACGGCGAAGAGCCGGATCAGCAAACGTTGAGAAGCCTGATTCGCAAGGGGACACTTGACATGTGCTTTGTCCCGGTGCTGGCTGGCTCGGCCTTCAAGAACAAGGGCGTCCAACCCTTGCTCAACGCCGTAATCGACTATCTGCCTGGTCCGCTCGACGTGCCGCCCTATGTCGGTTTTCTGCCTGGCGACAAGACTGAAACACGCAACATCAAGCGCACCGCTGATGACAACCAGCCGCTGTCAGCGCTGGCATTCAAGGTGATGAATGATCCATTCGTCGGCTCTCTGACCTTTGCCCGTGTCTATTCGGGGACCATCAGGAGAGGCGAGCAGATGCTGAACTCGACCAAGAGCCGAAGGGAACGCATAGGCCGCATGGTCATGATGCATTCCAACAACCGCGAGGAGATCAACGAAGCGTTTGCGGGCGACATCATCGCTTTGGCCGGACTGAAGATGACGACAACCGGTGATACGCTGTGCAGTGCAACCGAACCGGTTGTGCTGGAAACCATGACCTTTCCGGAATCTGTCATAGAAATTGCAGTCGAGCCAAAGACCAGGCTGGATCAGGAAAAGATGGGGCAGGCGCTTCAGCGTCTGGCAGCGGAAGATCCGTCATTCCGTGTCGAGTCCGACCCCGAGTCCGGTCAGACAATCATGAAGGGAATGGGCGAGTTACATCTCGACATCCTGATTGACCGCATGAAACGTGAATTCAAGGTCGAGGCAAATATCGGTGCCCCGCAAGTGGGTTATCGGGAAACAGTCTCCCGTCTTGCCCGGGTCGACCATACACACAAGAAACAGACCGGCGGTGCCGGCCAGTTCGCGCGCGTGAAGTTACTGGTTGAACCGACCGAAACGGGGCAGGGCTTCAGTTTCGAATCACTGGTTGTCGGTGGATCAATTCCCAAGGAATACATCCCAGGCGTCGAAAAGGGCGTTCAATCTGTAATGGAGTCGGGTCCGGTGGCGGGATTTCCGGTGATAGACGTCAGCGTCAAGCTGCTGGACGGTGCCTACCACGAGGTTGATTCGTCGGTTATGGCGTTTGAATTGGCCGGGCGCGCTGCCATGCGCGAGGGTCTTCAGCGAGCCGGCGCCAGGTTGCTTGAACCTGTCATGAAGGTGGAGGTCGTCACGCCGGCGCAGTACACAGGTGGCGTCAATGGTGATTTGACCAAACGCCGCGGCCAGGTACAGGGCCAGGAGCCGCGCGGGGCAATTACCGCCATCTACGCCCTCGTACCGCTCGCCAACATGTTTGGCTATATTAACAATCTGCGCTCACTGACATCGGGGCGCGCCAGTTTCACAATGCAATTCTCACACTATGAATCGGTTCCACGCACTATTTCCGAGGAAATTCAGGCGAGATATGCCTGACATCTCTTCCGGGGAGAAAGACGAGTTACGCTGAAAGGAAATCCGGATGGCCAAAGCAAAGTTTGAACGCACAAAACCTCATGTCAACGTTGGTACGATTGGGCACGTGGATCACGGCAAGACGACATTGACGGCAGCGATCACGAAACATTACGGCGAGTTCCAGTCGTATGACAAGATTGACAAGGCGCCCGAAGAGAAGGCACGCGGCATTACAATTTCCACTGCCCATGTCGAATACGAAACGGAGGCTCGGCACTATGCCCATGTCGACTGTCCGGGGCACGCCGACTATATCAAGAACATGATCACCGGAGCCGCGCAGATGGATGGCGCAATCCTTGTGGTCAGCGCGGCCGATGGCCCGATGCCGCAGACACGCGAGCACATTCTCCTGGCCCGACAGGTCGGTGTGCCAGCACTCGTCGTTTACATGAACAAGGTTGATCAGGTTGATGACGAAGATTTGCTTGAACTGGTTGAGATCGAGATTCGCGAATTGCTCAGCGAGTACGAGTTCCCCGGCGACGATATCCCGATCGTCATGGGTTCGGCCTTGCACGCCATGGAAGGCACCAACGAGGAAATCGGCCGCCAGAGTATTGATGCGCTGATGGAGGTTGTCGACGAGTCAATTCCGACGCCGGACCGACCGATGGATCAACCATTCCTGATGCCGATTGAGGATGTATTTTCGATATCCGGCCGCGGCACCGTAGCCACCGGACGCGTCGAACGAGGGGTCCTGAAGGTTGGTGACGAGGTCGAGATCGTTGGCATTCGTCCGACGTCGAAGACAACCTGTACAGGCGTGGAGATGTTCCGCAAGATCCTTGATCGCGGTGAGGCAGGCGACAATGTCGGCGCCTTGTTGAGAGGCGTCGGGCGTGACGGTGTCGAGAGAGGCCAGGTGCTGTGCAAGCCCAAATCCGTGACGCCGCACACCGAGTTCGAATGCGAGGTCTATGTGCTGACCAAGGCCGAGGGCGGCAGGCACACGCCTTTCTTTACGAACTATCGACCACAGTTCTTTTTTCGTACCACCGATGTGACAGGAACCGTCGAGTTGCCCGCTGATACCGAGATGGTCATGCCCGGCGACAACACGAGCTTCCTCGTCAGGCTGATCAACCCGATTGCGATGGAAGAAAAGCTGCGTTTCGCAATCCGTGAAGGCAGACGGACGGTGGGTGCCGGCGTAGTAACCAGGATTATTGAGTAAAGGAGGCGGGCGCGCAGACTGGCTGCAGCGCCCGTTTTCTTGTTCTAACACGGAGATAACGGAATGGCTTCCATCCGGATAAAGCTGAAGGCGTTCGATTACAGGGTGCTAGATGCATGCGTGCAGGAACTGGTGCAGACCGCAAAGAATACCGGTGCCCAGGTGCGCGGGCCGATCCCGCTTCCGAACAAGATCGAAAAATATACTGTGCTGCGCGGGCCGCACATCGACAAGAAGTCGCGCGAGCAGATGGAGATACGTACCCACAAACGTGTCATCGACATCATCGACCCGTCCATGCAAACGGTTGACGCGCTGATGAAGCTTGACCTTGCTGCCGGTGTCGCAGTCGAATTGAAACTGTAGGGGGAGTGTCCGCAATGCGTTCCGGAATAATTGCCAGAAAGCTAGGCATGACCAGATTGTTCAAGGCGGATGGTCGGCAGGTGCCAGCCACTGTCCTGCAGCTCGAGAATGTTACGGTTGTAGCGCACAGGACCGCCTCTCGAGACGGCTATACAGCGGTTCAGCTGGGAGCCGGGCAAGCTAGCCGCCGTCTCAGCCGTCCAATGCGCAGTCATTTTGCAAAGGCAGGAGTGGCGCCGCGTCGCAAACTGGTTGAGTTCAGAGTGTCACCGGAAAACCTGATCGAGGTCGGTGCCGAAATAATCGCCGATCACTTCCTCCCGGGCCAGCGCGTGGATGTAACCGGGATCTCAATTGGCAAGGGTTTTGCAGGTAGCATGAAGCGCCATAACTTTAGCGGGCTGGGCGCTTCCCATGGCGTGTCCATCAGTCATCGATCGCATGGTTCAACAGGACAGTGCCAGGACCCCGGAAAGGTATTCAAGGGAAAGAAGATGGCCGGGCATATGGGCAATGTGCAGGTCACGACACAGAATCTGGAAGTCGTCAAGACCGACTCCGAACGAGGGTTGGTCCTTGTCAAGGGCGCCGTCCCCGGGGCTCGCGGTGGCTGGGTTACCGTCCGGGACGCGCTCAAGAAACAGCTTCCGGACAATGTCCCATTCCCGGCGGCAATAAGGAAGCAATCCGGATTTGAGGACGATCGGTCCGGTGCCACGAGTGCCGTGACCGACAGCCCAGCGGCAGGAGCAAGCTAGTGCAGGTGCGATTAATTGATCTTCAGGTCGAGGAAACCGGTCAGTATGAACTGCCCGACGAGATTTTTGGCCTGTGTCCGCGGGCGGACATCTTGCACCGAGTGGTCAATTGGCAGCGTGCCAAGAGCCGGCAGGGCACCCACAAGGCCAAGACACGCTCCGAGGGAAGCTACTCGGGGCGCAAGATCTGGGTACAGAAGAAAACCGGCCGAGCCCGCCACGGCGACCGCAATGCGCCGCTGTTCCGCAAGGGTGGAGTCTATGCTGGTCCGGTCCCGAGGAGTCACGCCCACAAGTTACCGAAGAAAGTCCGCAGACTGGGCCTCAGGCATGCACTTTCTGACAAGGCGCGCGAGAAGCGCCTCTACGTACTGACAGAGGCCAGGGTTGAAAGCCCGAAGACAAGGAATCTTAGCAGACTCCTGCATGGACGCGGCCTCTCCCGCACACTGATTATCGACGGCAATCAGGTCGACAAGAATTTTTCCCGTGCCGCCCGCAACATACCCGATCTGGATATATTGCCGGCAGCCGGCGCCAATGTACTGGACATTATGCGCTGCAGAAGACTGCTGATAACAAGGGAAGGCGTCGAACGCCTCATGGAGCGACTGTCATGAAGCCGACTGTCAAGCATTTCGATCTCATCGAAGGGCCTGTGATTACCGAAAAGTCCACGGCGGCCTCGGAAGGCAATACGGTCGTGTTCAAGGTGCGGAAGGATGCAACGAAACCGGCCATCAAGGCGGCTGTCGAGGCAATATTCGGTGTTGATGTCGTCAAGGTAAACACGCTCTTGCTCAAGGGAAAGGTCAAGCGGACGCGTGGCATCAGCGGACGCCGCAAGACGATCAAGAAGGCCTATGTACGCCTTGCCGAAGGCAGCAGTATTGATATTTCGAGGCGCGCATGATTGAGATTGCCGCCGGCCGGGCGACACGCATGATCTGGTTGCAGCCGGCGCCAGGCAACATTTACGGGGGGCGAGCGCATGGCGCTTAAGTCATACAATCCGACAACGCCCGGCCAGAGAGGGCTGGTACTGGTTGACCGGTCCCATCTATGGAAGGGGCGGCCGGTAAAGTCCCTTACCGAAGGACTGTCGTCAACGGGCGGACGAAACAATGCTGGACGCATGACAGTCCGCCATCGCGGCGGTGGCGCAAAGCGACTCTATCGCAAGATTGATTTCCGGCGCAGCAAGACAGACATGCCGGCTCGTGTCGAACGTCTTGAGTACGACCCAAATCGTTCTGCCTTTATCGCACTCCTGCGCTACGAGGACGGCGAACTGTCATATATCGTGGCACCGCAGCGACTGGCCGTGGGCGATCAGGTGATTTCATCAGACAGGGCGGATATCAAGCCTGGCAACGCCATGCCGTTCTCGCGCATGCCAGTAGGCACGATCGTCCACAACGTCGAAATGAAGCCAGGCAAGGGAGGCCAGCTGGCGCGAGCTGCCGGTGCCTATGCCCAGTTCCTGGGACGAGACGGCGGTTATGCGCAACTCAGGTTGTCGTCTGGCGAAGTACGAATGGTCCGCCAGGAATGCCGGGCGACGGTTGGCGCCGTTTCAAATCCGGACAACTCGAACATCAATCTGGGAAAGGCCGGGCGCAGTAGATACCGCGGTCGTCGACCAACTGTTCGGGGAGTCGTGATGAACCCGGTCGATCATCCACACGGCGGAGGCGAGGGCAAGTCGAGCGGCGGGCGTCACCCGGTAACGCCATGGGGCAAGCCAACGAAGGGCATGCGCACGCGACGCCGTCAGCCCTCCGACCGATTGATATTGCGGCGGCGCAACGCTCGCAGGAAGGGACGCTAGAGCATGGGAAGATCAGCTTGGAAGGGACCTTTTGTGGACATGTATGTCCTCAAGAAAGCCGAAAGGGCAAGAGAGTCAGGGCGCAAGGAAGTGATCAAGATCTGGTCGCGGCGCTCGACCATACTGCCCCAGTTCGTAGGTCTTACATTCGGCGTGCATAATGGCCGCAAGCACATTCCGGTATATGTGACCGAGGACATGATTGGTCAGAAATTCGGTGAGTATGCCCCGACCAGAACATGGTACGGACATACGGCTGACAAGAAGGCGAGGCGAAAATAACCATGGCTCGGAGACCAAGATGGCGCCGCGAACCAGAGGCACGGGCTGTTTGCCGCCGACTGCGGGTTTCACCGCAGAAACTCAACCTGGTAGCTGCCCTGATACGCGGCAAGCCGGTTCAGGAGGCAGTCGCACAGTTGCAGTTCTGCAAACGTCGGATTGCCGATGACGTGCTCAAGGTCCTGAATTCGGCAATTGCCAATGCCGAAGAAAACGAAGGAATGGATGTTGATCGACTGTATGTTGCAGAATCCCATGTGGGCAAGAACCTCGTGATGAAACGCATTCGTGCTCGCGCCAGAGGGCGGGCGTTTCGCATCAACAAACCCTTCTCACAAATTACGATCATTGTTCGCGAGATGGGAGAAAGGGCCTAATGGGACAGAAAGTAAGCCCAATTGCGATGCGTCTTCAGGTCAACCGGACCTGGGACAGTCGCTGGTATGCAAACAGGCCCGAGTTTGGCGAACTGTTGCAGGAAGACCTGAAAATACGGCAGTTCATCAAGAAGGAATGTGCACATGCGGGAATCAGTCGCGTTGTCATCGAAAGACCCCACAAGAAGTGTCACGTGACCGTGCACTCGGCGCGCCCGGGTGCAGTCATTGGCCGCAAGGGAGCTGAGATCCAGCCTCTCAAGGCGAAACTCGAGAAACTCACCAAGTCGCAGCTGATCTTCAATATCGCCGAGGTCAAGCGCCCTGAAACCGACGCTGTTCTGGTGGCCGAGTCGGTGGCCCATCAGATCGAGCGGCGGGTGGCATTCCGCCGCGCCATGAAACGCTCGGTGCAGAGCGCCATGCGGATGGGTGCCCTGGGCATGCGCATTAATGTGGCCGGACGCCTGGGAGGAGCCGAAATCGCCCGCACGGAATGGTACCGGGAAGGCCAGGTTCCGTTGCATACGTTGCGTGCCAACATCGATTACGGCCAAGCCAAGGCGTCGACTCCCTACGGGATCATCGGCATCAAGGTCTGGATCTTCAAGGGCGAGATCATGGAGCACGATCCTTCCGCCCGAGATCGTCGGGAACAGGAACTGCGGGACCGCAGCTACACGCCCAAACGCAGATAGATCGGGAATTCAGACATGTTGCAACCAAAACGACCTCGCTACCGCAAACAGCACAAGGGACGTATTCATGGGCGTGCCAAAGGTGGTACGGACCTGAATTTCGGATCATACGGACTCAAGGCCATCGAGCCCCAGCGCGTGACGGCACGCCAGATAGAAGCGGCGCGTCGCGCCATGACACGTCAGATGAAAAGGCAGGGCAGGGTCTGGATCAGGATATTTCCTGATGTTCCGGTCTCCAAGAAGCCAACCGAAGTTCGCATGGGCAAGGGCAAGGGTTCGGTTGAATTCTGGGCTGCAAAGGTCAAGCCGGGCAGGATCATGTTTGAAATTGACGGCGTACAGGGCAGTGTAGCTCGAGAAGCTCTGCGACTGGCAGCCATGAAACTGCCTCTCAAGACGCGGGTCGTTCAGCGCGAAGACTGGTAGCACCGGTCGCCAGTGCTCGAGAACAGAGGAATAGGAACATGTTGGATGCCGCCGAACTTCGCAACAAGACCGTGGACGAGTTGACGGACGAGTTGCTCAAGCTCAAGCGCGAGGCCTTCAACCTGCGCTTTCAGGTTGCAGATGGCAGCTTCAAGAATACCGCTCGCGTCCGTGAGGTGCGACGGGATGTAGCGCGGATCAAGACGGTTCTGCGCCAAATGCAAGGTTAACAGGGACTTGGAATTCATGCCGCGAAGAGTATTGACGGGACGCGTGATCAGCGACCGCAGTGACAAGACCATCGCCGTACTTGTTGAGCGCCGCTTCAGGCATCCGCTGATGAAGAAGACGGTCCGCGAGTCGAAACGATACCAGGTTCATGATGTCGGAAACACTGCACACACTGGCGACATTGTTCGCATCAGGGAATGTGCTCCGGTTTCAAAGACCAAGAGTTGGGAATTGCTGGAGGTTGCAACCGCCCGCTAGGGCAGAGGGGCGACCTGCACGAAACCGTGGGGCCAAGAGTATCGGTCCCCAAGGGTCGGGAGATGAACAATGATCCAGATGCAGACCAATCTGGATGTGGCGGACAATTCCGGTGGCCGCCGTGTACAGTGTATCAAGGTTCTCGGGGGGTCGAAGCGCAGGACGGCCTCCGTGGGTGACATCATAATTGTCACTGTCAAGGATGCCATACCGAGAGGCCGGGTCAAGAAGGGTGATGTCCGGCGCGCTGTGATCGTTCGTACTGCCAAGGAAGTGCGACGCAGCGACGGCACGGCGATCAGATTCGATCGCAATGCGGCGGTCATTCTCAACAACAATGACGAGCCGATTGGTACCCGCATATTCGGTCCGGTTGTACGAGAGCTGCGCGGCCGTAAGTTCATGAAAATCATTTCTCTTGCACCGGAGGTACTCTGATGGCTGCCAAGATCAGGACCGGAGATACCGTGATAGCCATTGCCGGACGCGAGTTTGGCCAGACCGGCGTTGTAGAGAGCGTCGATACGGGGACCGGCCGTGCCGTGGTTACCGGTTTGAACATATCAATCCGGCACCAGCGGCAGACACAGGATCAACCGGGAGGTCGGCTAGCCAAGAACATGCCGATCGACATGTCCAATCTGGCAATTGTCGACCCCGAGGACCACAAGCCGACCCGAGTCGGCTTTCGCGTCGAGAATGGCAAGAAAATCCGGTACTCGAAGCGGACGGGGGCACGCATTGATGGCTAGCACGAAGCCGCGCCTGAGGGCGCTTTACGAAAACGAAATCAAGCCGGTGCTGAAAGAGCAATACGGATTTCGCAACGACATGATGATTCCCCGGCTTGAGAAGATCGTTCTCAACATGGGGGTTGGCGAGGCGGTCAAGGATTCAAAGAAGGCGCGGGCAGCAGCCGAGGATCTGTCAACCATCGCCGGCCAGAAAGCGGTTCCAACCAGGGCCCGGAAGTCCCTGGCCCGCTACAGGTTGCGCGAGGGAATGATCATCGGCGCCAAGGTGACAATACGAAGCGATCGCATGTATGAATTTCTTGACCGACTGGTAACTGTGGCGTTGCCCAGGGTCCGTGACTTTCGAGGGCTGTCTGCCAAGTCATTTGACGGCAATGGCAATTTCTCCCTGGGATTGCGGGAACACATTGTGTTTCCTGAAATTGACTACGACGCGGTGGATGAAATACGCGGTCTGGACATCTCGATTTGTACGACGACAAGGCGGGATGACGAGGCCCGGAGTCTCCTTGAGAAGTTCAACCTGCCATTTCGCAACTAAATCCGGAGGACCATTTTCAATATGGCAAAGAAGGCAATGATTGAAAAGGAGCGTCGGCGTCGGCGAATGGTAGAAGCCTACGCTCAGCGACGCGCTGAATTGAAGGAAGTGATCAATGATCGCAGCCTGCCGATGGAACATCGGTTCAAGGCAACTATGAAACTGGCAAAGCTGCCGCGCAATTCATCCCCGACCCGGCTTCGCAATCGCTGCGAACTGACCGGCCGGCCTCGCGGCTATTATCGGAAGTTGCGGATGTCACGCATCGCGCTCAGGGAACTGGGCGGCTCCGGGCAGATTCCCGGCATGGTCAAGTCAAGCTGGTAGGGGGACAGAGATGGCAATCAACGATCCTGTTGGCGATATGCTGACACGAATCCGGAACGGCCAGTTGCGAGGACGCCCCTGTGTTCGCACGCCAGCCTCGAAGCTCAGGCGATGGGTGCTGGATGTGCTGGAGGCAGAAGGATACATTCGCGGCTACGAAGCAGTCGATGGGAAGGGCGGGCATCCCGAATTCGAGATCAGCCTCAAGTATTTCGAGGGCGCGCCGGCAATTCGTGAATTGAAGCGAATATCGAAGCCAGGACGCCGCGTGTACTCAGGTGTTCGTGACTTGCCTTTTGTGCGGCAGGGTCTTGGCGTGGCCATCGTCTCGACACCCAGGGGCGTGATGTCTGACGAGCAGGCGCGTCAGTCGCATATTGGTGGCGAAGTCCTTTGTACGGTCTTTTAGGGGATTAGAGATGTCGCGCATTGGTAAGAAACCGGTACCCATTCCGTCCGGGGTTACAGCGGAACTGGACGGGGCCTCCATTCGTGTAACCGGGCCAAAAGGCAGCCAGAACCTTACGCCATCGCGGGAGGTCAGCGTCTCGATATTCGACAATTCGATCGTCGTCACCCCGGTGTCTGAAAGCAAGCTGTCCCGCCAGCACTGGGGGCTTTGGCGTAGTCTGATCGCCAACAGTATCACGGGTGTAACCAGGGGGTTCAGTCGGGAACTTCAGATCAGTGGTGTCGGTTATCGGGCGCAGGTAAGTGGCAACGTGCTCAATCTTACGCTGGGCTTGAGCCACGAAGTGAATATCAAGGCACCGGAAGGCATCACGATCGAAACACCATCCACTAACAGGATTGTGGTTAGAGGAATCAACAAGCAGCAGGTAGGTCAGATAGCGGCCAATATCAGGAGCTGGAGACCGCCGGAACCGTTCAAGGGCAAGGGCATTCGCTATGCCGGCGAGTTTGTTTATCGCAAGGTTGGCAAGAAGAAATAGAGGCAAGCCATGGCAAGCAAGAAGCTCGATCTGTTTCGACGACGTCGCTCACGTGTCCGCTACAAATTGCGGACCTGCAACAAGGGTCGGTTGCGGCTTTCGGTCTTTCGATCAAACCGCCACATCAGCGCCCAGTTGATCGACGATAAAAACGGAACAACACTGGTGGCCGCATCCTCGTTGGAAAGGAGCCTGGAACTTCCAAGGGGCAGCAACAAGGCCGCGGCGACAGTAGTTGGAACTGCAATTGCCGAGCGCGCTGTCGGCAAGGGCATCACGACCTGTTATTTTGATCGTGGTGGCTACAGTTACCATGGCAGGGTCAAGGCACTCGCAGACGCCGCACGCGGCAACGGGCTAACCTTCTAGGAATTGAGGAATGAGAAGAGACGATAATCGGCGACGCCGAGACGAGCAGCCGGAATTCAGTGATCGACTGGTCGCAATAAACCGCGTATCGAAAACCGTCAAGGGTGGCAAACGCTTCGGTTTTTCGGCTCTGGTGGTGGTCGGCAACCAGCGGGGTCAGGTCGGATTCAGCAAGGGCAAGGCCAAGGAGGTTCCCGAAGCCATTCGCAAGGCAACCGAAAAGGCAAGGCGAAACCTGGTCCGCATACCGCTCAAGGAAGGGCGTACCCTGTATCACGATGTGGAAGGCAGACATGATGCGGGCAAGGTGATACTGCGCACGGCGCCACCGGGAACCGGCATCATCGCCGGTGGACCAATGCGAGCTGTATTCGAAATGCTTGGCGTTCATGATGTAGTTGCCAAATCCATCGGGTCGCAAAATCCATATAACATGATCAGGGCCGCGCTTGATGCGCTGTCGAAGATTTCCAGCCCCCGTGAGATCGGGCGCCGCCGGGGCAAGAAAATTTCCATGCGGCGCATTGAAGCTCAAATGCACAGCGCCCGAAGGTAGGGAGAATCGAATGGCCAGGACAATTGTGGTCAAGCAGATCGGGTCACCCATTCGGCGACCAGCGAAGCAGCGCAGAATACTGATCGGACTTGGCCTGAACAAGATGCATCGGACCCGGGAACTGGAGGACACGCCTGCAATACGCGGAATGGTCAGAAAGATTCCCCATCTTGCCAGAATTGTTGAAGAGCGAGGGTGAAAGCCGACAGGGAGTTACCACATCATTGCAACCGGCCGGCGACCTGGTGCCCCGCCAGGAAGTAAAATAGCGAGAATGTAGAATGAAACTTAATGAACTGGCAGACATTCCCGGCGCGCGCAAGCGCCGCAAGCGGGTTGGCCGGGGGCCAGGGTCCGGGACCGGTACAACTGCAGGGCGCGGTATGAACGGACAGAAAGCCCGATCGGGAACCGCATTGGGTGCCTTTGAAGGCGGTCAGATGCCGATTTACCAACGGTTGCCCAAGCGTGGTTTCAGGAGCAGAAACAAGGTGCGTTACGCAACAATCAATCTGGGCACGATCCAGTATGGTGTGGAATCCGGAAAACTGGATGCCGATCGAGTCATTGATGCCGCAGTGTTGGTCGAAAGCGGTCTGGTTCGACGACAGCGGGGTGGTATAAAGTTGCTGGCCGACGGTCAGCTCGATGTGTCCGTGACACTTGAACTCCAGGCAGCATCTGCTGCTGCAAAGGCAGCCATAGAAGCAGCGGGAGGCACGCTGAAGCTCGGCGACAGATAGTCGCGCATATTCTGGATACGGCGCCGACAAACAGTTTCGGGTCGTGACCTGCGGGCATGAGGCTTAATTGAGAGGGTAATTTATGGTTTCGGCCGCTGAACAAATGGCTTCCAACCTCAGCTGGAAGACCTTTGGCCAGGCAACGGAGCTCAGACAGCGAATCCTGTTCGCGTTGGGCCTTCTGATTGTCTACCGGATTGGAACGTTCATTCCTGTCCCGGGCATTGACACCGAGGCACTCAGGGACTTCGTAACCACGGCATCGACCGGCATCGGTGGCATGCTCAACATGTTCACGGGGGGCGCCATCGGGCGCATGGGCGTGTTTGCGCTCGGTATCATGCCATATATTTCATCATCGATCATCGTCCAGCTCATGGTGGCCATGATCCCCCGGCTCGAACAACTCAAGAAGGAAGGTGAGCAGGGACGCAAGAAGATAAACCAGTTTACGCGCTATGGAACCGTGTTTCTGGCGACATTCCAGGCCTATGGCCTCGCGGTCAGCCTGGAAGCCGGCAATCTGGTCGTCGACCCCGGATGGTATTTCCGGATTTCCTGCGTCATTACATTGGTAGGCGGCACAATGTTCCTTATGTGGCTCGGCGAACAAATCACTTCGCGTGGCATAGGGAACGGAATTTCGCTGATCATCTTCACCGGAATCATTGCAGAGATTCCCTCTGCGCTGGCCCAGTTCTTCAGTCAGGGGCGGTCAGGCGCATTGTCGCCCGTGGTAATCATCGGAGTCCTGGTGATGGTGGTGGCAGTCATCGCGTTTGTTGTCTTTATCGAGCGCTCGTTGAGGCGAATACACATCCAGTATCCGCGTCGACAACGCGGCAACAGGGTTTTCGAAGGCGGATCGTCCTACCTGCCGATAAAGATCAATCCGTCCGGCGTAATTCCACCGATATTTGCATCTTCCCTTCTGCTGTTACCGACGACGATTTCGACTTTTTCTGGCAATTCGACCAATGCGTTCATGTCGACGATGCTTGCCTACTTTGGACCTGGCCAGCCGTTATATCTGCTCTTTTTCGTCGCCATGATCGTATTCTTCTGTTACTTTTACACCCAGAATGTTTCTTTCAAGGTTGAGGATGTCGCCGACAACCTGAAGAACCAGAACGGTTACGTCCCGGGTATCAGGCCGGGTCAACAAACCGCCGACTACCTTGATCACGTGGTCACGAGAATACTTGTCCTGGGCTCTGCCTACCTTTCGGCAGTATGTCTGTTACCCGAAATACTGCGTTCGCAGCTGGCCATTCCGTTCTACTTCGGGGGTACGTCCGTGCTGATCGTTGTATCAGTGACCATGGACACCATTACCCAGGTCCAGTCACATCTAATGGCGCATCAGTATGAAGGACTGATCAAGAAGTCACAATTACGTGGCAACAAGCGCCGCCGTAGAGGGGTTTCAAGACGAAAATGAACATAATTCTATTGGGCCCCCCGGGGTCCGGGAAGGGAACTCAGGCGCGCATACTGATGTCAGAATGCGGTATGATTCAGTTGTCAACCGGCGACATGCTGCGCGAAGCCAGGCGTTCTGGTACCGAGCTTGGCGATAAGGTAGCAGCAATCATGGATGCCGGCGAATTGGTGACTGATGATATTGTGATATCATTGATCCGAGAAAAGCTGGCCGTCAGCCAGGCGGCCGGTTACATTTTCGACGGTTATCCGCGCACGCTGAAACAGGCCGATGCCCTGGATACTGTACTGGGTGAACTCGGCATTGCCCTGGATGCGGTGCTAGAATTGACCGTGGATGTCGAAATGCTGGTGGCGCGCATCGTCGGGAGGCTTTCCTGTGGCAATTGTGGTGAAATGTTCCATCGTGAAACCAGGCCACCCAAGGCAAGTGGTGTGTGCGACAAGTGCGGTGGCGGCTTGCAGCAACGCAAGGACGACAATGAGGAATCACTCCGTACACGGCTTATGGAGTATTACCAGAAGACAGCCCCGCTAACCGGTTACTATTACAAGGCCGGTTTGCTGCAGTTCATTGATAGTGGAACAATCGAGCAGGTGGCGTCCCGGATCAGCGCATCTCTCGGCACCGCTGACTGAGATCGGCTGAGCCGTAGCGACCGCCGCATATTGAGCAAGAACGGCAGGTTCTGCTTTTCGGTTTCGACATTCGACGAATGGAACAGGACGCACAAGGTGCAGCTTGTACCAGCGACTAACCGGGTTTCTGTATCGGATGCAGGGCAGTTTCCAGATCACCGCAGGGAGGTGCCCCGTCTCCGCAAAAGTTGCTGGCAGGCCGCCGGCGGAGAATTCCAGTATGCGACCGTTTCGAAGCAGTGGGTTCACACGACCTAGCGCGCCAGGTGGTTCAGTGCCTAACGCGAAGCAGCCAGTCGCACCCCAGAATACTGTTGCCTGACAGGGTCGTCCGTATGAACCTGCATCTGGCATGGACAATTGTTGATTCACGGCATCAGGACGTTATGCGGATGGTCGAGCGAGAGCGAGCTTCTTGACTATTGCTTTACGGTTGCCCGGAAACCAGTGAGAGTACAACCGTCTATCAGCTCGCTTCAATTCTAGGGGAAAACAGAAGCGCTATCGTCCAGGTTGCTCAGCCGCGGTTGCAATCCAGAAGATGTTATTGACACCGTTTCCTCCGTTAGCAGGAAGACACCGTTGTCACTTGAGGAGGTCATCGACAACACGTTCCATGCGCGTGTGGGTCAGGCCCTGCCATTCTGGGAGGGCCACCTTGGTGACGATGTCAGTGCTATGTTAAAACTCCCCGGTTCTGCTCTCATGCCGATGCATATAGCTGTTCTGGTTCATCAGGCAGGTGTCGCGGATCCTTTCTGAAGGCTCTTCCCTTATCGAGGACGGTGGACGATCAAAGTCATACCAGAAGCACAGAAGCTGGATGATGAAGTTCATCTGCCTGTTGTTTCCGAGGGATTCCGACAGATATCTTGTCTGCTAATCCGTACGGACTAGAACAGATTGTTTCGAAATGGTCCGACACTATGCGGAAGACTGAGTAGGGCTCCGCTGTTGCCGCCTGGCCTTGCATTGGACCGGTAAACCCATCAAGTGCATTGGGATACGGGACAGGAAGGCCAATAGACGATTGATCAATTAGCCCCTCAATAAATGGAGGAACATGCCACAGTCTTTGCATGCCGTAGCCGTGCCGTATCTCAGGCAGGCGGTTGCACCCTGATACCTGCCTTGTGGAGTCGGCCATTGATCGGTGGCCGACCAATCAAGGGTTTCGAACTCCAGGTGATATTGAGCTAATGCCGATCAAACGTTTTTCATCTCGCGGGAACTTGACCAATCTGTTGGCAAAGCACTTCTCGAACCTTGCCAGTATGGGAGTGGCATCTGATTCAGAATCAGGGCCAGGCATGCTGAAGGGAACTCCTGATTTTGTTGCTTGATTGACGCAGCTTTCCACCCAGATTGACGTGATACAGGCTTCAGCTACGGGTGTGAATTGCAGTGAATGCAGCCGATTTAATTTAACCGGGCAAATGTGGAGATCTTCTCAATGCAATAGGAGACGTGTATCCGCAGAATGCTGCCAGTGCTGATCGCATTCTAGTCGCGCTTGAGGATGGTTGTTGCTAATGCACTGGATAGAGGCAAGGAGTTGACATGGAAGATGTTGTTGAACTGGCTGGTATAGAATCCGCAGCGATCCGTCAGCATCGGATCGATCTCGCAGCTGCATTCCAGGTGGCTGCGTCGCTCGGGATGCAGGAGGGGGTGGCCAATCATTTCAGCCTCTCTGTAAGTGCCGATGGCAGCAGGTTTCTGATTAATCCTAATCAGGTTCATTTCCTCAACATTCGTGCATCCAGCTTGTTGCTGCTGAATGCTCATGAACCGGATACGTTGTGGCAGCCAGGTGCTCCCGACCCAACGGCTTGGGGTCTGCATGGTGCAATTCATCGCCAGTGTCCGCATGCTCGCTGTGTAATGCATGTGCATTCTACCTATGCCACGGTGCTAGCATGTCTCGCTGATTCAACCTTGCCGCCTATTGATCTTGCTACAGCCATGTTCTTCGAACGACATATCATTGATGATGGCATAGGTGGGTTGGCATTCGAGGAAGAGGGAGAGCGCTGTGCGGGTTTGCTTGTCGATCCGAAAAACAAGGTCATGGTAATGTGCAACCACGGGGTTCTCGTGATTGGAGAAAGCGTAGCGGACGCGTTCAATCGCTTGTACTACTTTGAGCGGGCCAGTGAGACCTACATCAAGGCCCTGCAAACCGGTCGTCCGTTGCGAATTATGTCCGATGAGATGGCTCGGCAGATTTCCCAGGAGCTGGAAGACTATCCAGAGCAGGCCGAACGACATTTCAGTGAAGTCAGGAAGCTTTATGCGTCTGGGTCGCCGGAAGTATTGTGAGGGCAAACCTCTGTGTGACCCGGTTCGGTGTCGACGGGTGTGGATTTTCGTGACGACCAAATAGTTGGAGTCTGTCGGTCATCCAGTCGGTGTTATGGTCTCAGGAAGGCCCACCTGGTGTAATCGAGGCATCCTGCCGGGTGGCTGAGCCGCTTTGACTGCCCGATGTGACGCACCCGACCAAAGGTCAGAACTGTCCTGACTGTGAGGGTCCCCGACTCGGTTCCTGTCCTGGGATGATTGCGTACATTTCCGTACTTAAGGTTGATCAGGTGCCAGGCAGCGGTCTGGTTCATGCTGAACTCATTGCTGCTTATCCCGAATTCCGCAGTGCGCCTTGATGGGCGCGTTTTATTGGTGGGTCCAGATCCTACCCGTCAGTTGTCCCTTCAGGCGGTAGCAGCTGGGGCAGGAGATAGAAGTATCGACATGGACTGAAGCATGCGGGTGTCAAGAATCTGCATTGTACGGTTCAGCGACTGTGCAGGCTGGAACGCGAGTGAACGCCGAGTGCAAGAATGCCGAGTGGATCTGGCCTGTGGACCTGACGGCGGTCGTCGGGGCCAGGCAGGTCTACGCCGAGGTTGTCCAGTCAACCGACAAGGCCACCCATATTGATGTGATACAGTGGTCTACATCGACGACGCTGCGTCCTGCGAGAGCATCCCGAACCCGCATGAAACCATAAGGCGTAGAGCCTCCGGATACGTGAACGGAATGGCTCATACCAACGGTATCGAATCCTACTGGTCGATGCTCATGCGCTTATTTGGGCACCTTCCAGAAAATCCGCCGAAGCACCTGCAGCGTTAGGTCATCAAGTTCGCGGGCAAACACAACTTCCGAAAATCAGGAACGCTTGACCAGATTCGAAACACGAATGCCAGCTTTGTCGGCAGAAACCTTGTTCCTTGCTGCCTTACGAGCTGCAACGGGCTTGAGCCCCGGGGCGCGGTCATAAGCGCTTGCACAAGCGGGTGCAGGCCAGCTTCTATAGAGTCGCGCCCGCAGGATTGCGATTTTGATCCAGCATGTGAACGCCACAGAGCATTGGACTTTGCTCTGTCGCGCTTTTCCGATGAACCCTTCAAACAAGCCTTCGAGGCGCGCCATACGTTCAAGAAGGTCAGCCATGTCTCTATGCAGGACCCACAGAAATGAGAAGATCGCGAGGATCCCTCCCAATGTGATCCAGTCAGTAGTGATGTTCATGTCTGTTCCTCGCAGCAGTGCTTTGCGAATGGAATTCGCAACCTGACCTCACCAGCCGCAAATTGACATGACGATCCGGATTGGACCAGCATCATCCGGCAGCATTCTCACAGATCCGCCACTCCTGATTGCCCGTCAAATACGACAGCCTGTCCCGGTGAAGGCCAGCTCCCGGAGCCTCGGAAAACACGCTGGGCATTCAAATTTGTGTAATTGATGCAACCGCTCGGCGGTGGACTACCAACGGCCCATTTTCAACACGTGCAGTGAACTTTACTATGTTCGGAGATTATGCAAACTGGTCTCCGACAGTCTTCTGCTGATACCGTACAATGTCAGGTCGGCCTGTGAACAGGCACTGGCCCGCAGTTTGTGCCCACGCGAAGCGTGGCTCGACTGCAGGGAGCAGCCCTGCACCGCCTCGGCGCGCCAGATGCTGGCCCGGCTGGCAGTAGCCATGGACATGCACTGCCCGCTGCGGCACCGGTCGACATGGCCGACAGTGCCTTCCGCCGTTGATCAGGAGCCATCATCCGGCCGGCTGGCGTCAGGCCACGGGCGGCTTGCTGCGTTACAGGATTGTGGAGTCCCACCACGGAATGTTCGGCGGCCCTGCATTGCGGCAGGGTCCTGGAGGGTTGCTCAGTGACTGGTGGCTGATTTTCGGCGTGAGTACCCGCATCTGCGCACCATTGTCATCCAGGACGGCCAGTTTGCGACTGCGCCCACCTTGAATTGCTCTGGGAATTGGACTTGCGCCGTGTGATCACCGCCAAGCCCGGCGATCACTGGGCGCTGTTTGCCCACATCGAAAGGAGCAATGCGGTCGAGACGCTGCAGGTGGAGGATGCCGGGGCCGGGCTATGCACCGACTATGGTTTCAACCTGGCGCTGTGGGAAAGAATACGTAGCAAATTCCTTGACTTCCGCCTTCAGATCCGGGAGGCCTGCGGCCTTGTCATAGCGCATGGCCATGGCCATGCCGGCTGCAAGACCAGAAATACAAATCTCATCATTTCCATCTCCGACGTTTGAACCCTGACCATGACATGTTGAACACTGGTTAGCTGTTGCAGGTCGCCGCAAGTTTGCTCTGTCTTTTTCAAAAGACCGAAGTTACGGTCAACAGGTCATGGCGCAGTGAGATCGTTTATGCGATTGTGCTGCCATTGCTCCATTTGCTTGCCGGCAGCAGCCGACCACAGGTGCGAGTTGCTGGGGCGCGGGGCCTCCGGCAATTGCGCGACGTTCGATAGCATGACGGTCACCGAGCAAGTAATTTCAGGGGCTCGGCGAATGAATGGCCTGCAGAAGATGGATGCCGACGGGAGTGCCGGTCATGTTTGGGCTGGTGCCAAATTCAGCTAAAGCAGAGGACTCCGCAGGGGATTAAACGTCTTGCGGGTGTTCCCGTTTGCGCGCCCTCCCGAAGAAAACCTGTCCGTAGTTGAGAAGATTCCTGCTGCCTTTGAAAAGGTTTCTACAGGTTTTCGAACACCCTGTTATGTGTATCGTGGCAACGAACAAATCTGGAGTAGTTTGGTAGCTTGGAGACGCTATCCACGCCAACATAGGTACAGGCGCTTCTGAGTCCGCCCAGGAGGTCGTAAACTGTTTCGTCTAGTGAAGGCTTGAAAGGAACGAGTACTTCTCTTCCTTCACTGGTCTTCCATGGTTTGAGGCCATCAAAGTGTTTTTCGTTGGCCAACTGCGAACTCATTCCGTAAAACTCGACATAGTGTTTTTCGAGGACGATACGACTGCCCGTCGCGTCAACTTCATCGCCAAAGTACCGCCTCGTGACTATTTTTCCTCCTCCTTCCCGGTGACCTGCAAACATGCCGCCAAGCATTACGAACGATGCTCCCGCAGCAAGCGCTTTGACAACATCTCCCGGGCAGGTGCACCCGCCATCTGCAACGACCCTGACATTCTTCTCCCGGGCAATCGCCACACACTCAAGAACCGACGAAAACTGCGGATAGCCGACTCCTGTCTTGATTCTAGTTTCACAAACGCTTCCGGCGCCAATGCCAACCTTGATCAGGTCGGCTCCGGCCTCGGCCAGAAGCTCGGTTTGTTCCGGAGTAACGACGTTTCCGGCGATTACGACTATCCTCGGAAATTCCTCTCGAAAGCGGGACACAAAATCAACAAACCGTTGCGTATGTCCATTGGCAACGTCCAGGCAAACATACTTGAGATTGCCGATGGATTCGTAAATCCTGCGAAACCGCAAGATGTCTGTGGATCGAAGTCCAATCGTGGCGGCACAAAAGTCCAGCAGTTCAGGGTCGGACTGAAAGAACTCTATCAGGACATCGGCAGAGTAGGTCTTTGCCAGGCATGTAAATATTCGGTGGGCGATCAGCGCTTTTGCCATCGATATTGAGCCGACACCGTCCATGTTGGCCGCCATGACAGGCACACCCGAATAGGAATTGGCGTCCCGGTTCTCGAAGCTGATGCTGGCTGTAAGAGTGACATCCTTGCGGCTGGATACAGATGTGAGTGTCCCCGGCACAAGCAGTACATCACTGTAGTCAAGCTTGATTTCATTCGGGTCGTTTTGGGACGCGTTGAGAAATGTCCCGTTTCCTGCACGGGCCGGCGTTTCCAGCGGAAACAAACCGTTGGTTTGCCCTTGTGCGATGGCCTCTTCGATGCCCATCCCATGTTTTCCTGTAGAAATCAATTCCGCAAAAGTGACACTGGAACGCATCCGCGGAGCACCAGTCCGAAAGTCCATCGGCCAAATGACAAATCGTCATGGTGACACGAATTGTGCCTTCGGTCAGCCGAACGAGCCCTTTGCACTGCTCCCGGTCTAATAATGCATCTTCCGGCAGGCAGGAAAAGGTCTGTTCCGTGCGTTTTTGCAAGCGACCTGTACTCAAGCACGAGCGCGTTTTCAAGGTCAACTTCACGTCATTCGAGATTTGAATCCAACTGTGTGTGGAAGTCATTTCCATGTGACGCAGTGCAGCACATAGACAATGGACAGAAGCAGCGGAAGCTCAAAGCCTGTCGGCCGGGGGCCGCAACTCTCTTGTGTATGTTGGCTGTCTCCGGTGACCACATGTCGATTCGCTTCGGAAGCATTGCCAGCAGCAGGCAAGACACCAGCCAAATACGGCCTTGAGATTTCAGGTTCCAGGTTCCACGGCATTCGCAGGCCTCCGGGCAAGCTGAGACGAAGCGCTGCCGACTGTCCGAAATGTGCTGACGAGGTCCAGATGTGTGGCAGTCGCCACAGCCCAGTCACAGGCAAACGAAGGAAGGTTGGGCGAGCCGCAGGTTGTTGCGTCGACGGGGCCGGGTTCAGGAAAGACGTGATCCTCTCAGCCGCATGGTTCCTGTGGTTGAATTCGTTGCTAGAAGGCCAACGCAGATCCTATTGCCCCATAGTAGAGGCAAATCAATTTCATCGCCCTCTTTGCGAGGTCTGCAGGGGCTGGGTGGTAGTCGGTAGCGCTTGAACCCCGCCAACCCAACCGGAAACCTTCCTGGCCCAGAAAACTGGACATAGCCCAGGTAGGCATTTGTTCCGATTAACCTCGTGCCACGCAAAAGTTCGCCACCCGTCATACCTGGTTCTTCGGCGGTCGTGTGATTGTCGGCCAGGTCCTCGCGAGCAATTGTTCGGGCGTCGCCCGGACCAGAATGAAAGTGTATCTTGATTGCCGCGTATACAGTTCCTACATCTGTACGGACTCTGACGCGTAGAATATACTGGCTCTCAACCAGCCAGCCATTGACGCAATTGCTTGAGGCTGCTAATCAGCCTGCTCTGACTAGCGGGCCGTCAACGAAAAATCTGCCTCTTTGCGGATCCGTCAGGGCCGCGCGCGTATTGCCGGACTGGTGACGCGTGCTTTCGCCATTGGTTCGAACTGCGTACTTTGTGGAGGGAAACACCAAGCATGGCCAGGATTGCCGGAGTCAATATACCCACAAGCAAACGAGTGCCGATTGCACTCACGAGCATATACGGTATCGGACAGCCTACAGCTATCAATATCTGCGAGCAGACAGGAATCTCACTTGCCAAGAGGGTGAACCAGCTGTCCGAGGGCGAGATCATGACGATTCGAGAGTTCATCAACCGGAACTTCAAGGTCGAGGGGGATTTGCGACGCGAAGTTCAGATGAACATCAAGCACATGATGGATCTGGGCAGTTACCGCGGCATCCGTCACCGGAGAGGCTTGCCGGTGAGAGGGCAGCGAACGCATACCAATGCCAGAACGCGAAAGGGGCCCGCGCGCCCGATCGCTGGCAAGAAGAAGTAACAGGAGACAGAACTTGGCGCGCAGACCACTTCGCTTGAAGCGTAAGCAACGCAAGAACATTCAGATCGGTGTAGCTCACGTAAGTTCGTCCTTCAACAACACCAAGATTCTGATAACTGACAAGCAGGGCAACGCCATTGCATGGTCCAGTGCCGGCGCGGTCGGCTTCAAGGGCTCACGCAAGTCCACACCTTACGCTGCCCAGTTGGCAGCGGAGGATGTGGGAAGAAAAGCGCGAGAACACGGAATCAAGACACTTTCCGTTGAGGTGCAGGGTCCAGGATCTGGACGCGAAAGCGCACTGCGCGCTCTTGGCTCGCAGGGCTTCGACATCACCTCGATCCGCGATGTCACGCCGATCGCCCACAATGGATGCAGACCACCAAAACGCCGCCGGGTCTAAGGGGCCGGCCCTACAAACCACGCCATTTCAGCGAACATTCTCGGGACATTCGCGGCCGCGGGTCAGGCCACGGACACGTATGGAGGCAACATTATGATCCATCAGAATTGGGAGCTGTTGGCCAGGCCTCGGATAATTGAAAAGCCGGGAGCCGACGTCAACCAGGCAACCATAGAACTAATGCCGCTAGAGCGGGGATTCGGGCTGACGCTTGGAAACGCAATGCGGCGAATACTGCTTTCCTCGATCCGTGGCGCTGCCATAACGGCCGTACAGATTGACGGGGTAGTGCAGGAGTATTCAACAATTCCCGGCGTCCGTGACGACGTCATTGACATTGTTCTCAATCTCAAGGGCGTCGTTGTCAGAATGGACGTCCCGGGCCCCAAGCGCCTGTTCCTTGAATCAAGCCAGACTGGAGAAGTTACAGCAGGCATGATTTCCGAATCGGCCGGTATCGAAATTCTCAACAAGCGACACATCATTTGCCACCTTGACCGAGGCGCATCGGTCAAGATGGAGTTAATTGTCAATTCGGGAAAGGGCTATGTGCCTGCCGAACGCAACAGTGTCGATGACTTGCCGATAAACTTCATTCCAATCGATTCAATGTTCTCTCCTGTTCAAAAGGTTTCCTACCGGGTTGAGCCTGCCCGAATGGATGACGCGCTGGATCACGACAAGCTTAGCATGGCTATCAGGACCGATGGATCAATTATTCCGAAGGACGCAGTGGCGCTGGCGGCACGGATCATGCAGGAGTACTGTACCTACCTGGTCGATTTCGAGGAGCCGCAAAAGCTGCCAACTCTCGATGTCCAGGAGGAGAAGGAATTCAATCTGGAGCTGGTGAAGAAGGTCGAGGACCTCGAGCTTTCGGTGCGATCCGCCAACTGCCTGAAAACCGAAAACATCATTTACATTGGGGACCTTGTTCAAAAGACCGAGGCCGATATGTTGAGGACGACAAATTTCGGGCGGAAGTCACTAAACGAAATCAAGGCGGTTCTTTCCATAATGAACCTGTCGTTCGGTATGGATCTCCATGACTGGCCACCGGAAAACATTGAAACTCTTGTCAAGCAATACGCGGCCAAGGACTAACCTTTCTCGAGCTCGGCGAATTAGCAGGACAGGGCCGATCTTCGGCGCACCGATCCTTTCTCAAACCCAGTAGCGGAGAACAAAGCAATGAAGCATGGACGTGGATATCGACGCCTGAATCGTACCAGCGAACATCGCAATGCGATGTTTGCAAACATGTCGGGATCACTTATCGAGCACGAGCAGATCAAGACAACGCTGCCCAAGGCAAAAGAGGTGAGACGGATAGTAGAACGTCTGATAACTCTGGCAAAGAAGGGCGATCTTGCGTCCCGTCGTCGGGCATCAGTTCGTCTGAAACAGGACAAGCACGTCATGAAATTGTTCGAGGTTCTGGGACCTCGCTATGCCGAGAGACAGGGTGGCTACACCAGGGTCATAAGAGCAGGACATCGATACGGGGACATGGCGCCGATGGCCTTTGTAGAGTTGGTGGATCGTGATGAAGAAGCAAAGGGCGCCGAGGACCTGGAACGGCATCAGGCCGAAACTGGCTAAACACGTTCGTGCATCGTGTAGCGTCGTGGTGCCGAACGTGTCCCATTGACATACTCATGATCTGCCCTTTCAACCGTTTCTGCCGCCATTGTTTTCGATGCATGAATCTGTTCATGCCAGTGAAACACCTGGCGCGAATTTCGTAAACTGCCATCAATCAAGGCCGATGTCATCGGCAGGCGCCAGACTTGTTTCCTGGCAGGAATGCCGGTTTCTGGCCGGGTTGCGTGCTCAGAGTCCGGGGACGACCGGCGTGGCGGTCGGCATCAGGTACCTTGAGAGTCCCGGACGGCATTCAGGCTGAAGCTTCGCAGGATCACGCTGTAACGGGCCAACTCCTTGTAGCCATGGGAGGAGCCTTGCAACGACTGATGGAATACGGAAATCCTGTACACGCAGCCAGGGGGCTTCCAGAACGGAATTCATGACGGGTCAGATATTGACGCGCCTTATTGAATTTGGCTTCGTTCGGTCCAGGACGCATGCTGACGGGTTTCCCGGCACTCCCAATTCCTGCCGAATCCCACGCGATGGAGAGTTGAATGTTAGCGACAGTCTTGCAGGTTGCACTTGGCGGAGCTCTGGGAGCTGTTTGCAGGCATGCAACGATTGCAGGGGCCCAGCGTTTGGTCGGCGCGCATTTTCCAGTTGGCGTGGCCGTCGCCAATGTACTCGGTTCGCTTGCCGTAGGATTTGCAGTCGTGCTCCTGGCAAATAGAGAGCTGGATCGCTTTTCGCCATTGCTGATTACCGGTTTCCTGGGAGGGTACACGACCTACTCGGCCTATTCCCTCGAGTTCTGGCGCCTGATTTCAGACGGTCGCTCAGAATCGGCGTTTGCCTTCGCTATCGGTTCCGCAGTACTCGCCATTGGAGCAGTTTTCCTGGGCGTAGCTCTGGCACGGAGTATCGTTGCTTGATCGAATTGAGACAACACAAGATCGTCGCAGACGCAGCGGACCAACGTCTTGACCGCTGGGTACGAAGAACATGCGGCAGCGTTACGCAGTCCCTAATCGAGCGAATGTGCCGAAAGGGCCAGATCCGGATAGATGGTTCTCGAGTCAAGCCCTCGACACGGCTGCAAGCGGGGCAAACGGTGACAATCCCGCCCATACAAAGCCAACCGGTTCCGGGCACAAGCTCCCCCGCTTTGCACCGCAGGATTCCCGATCACTTTGTTGAGACTTTCCAAAAGCGAATAATATTCTCGGATGACAGTTTTGTGGCATTGAACAAGCCGTCCGGTCTGGCCTCGCAGGGTGGAACAGGACAAAAAACAAGCGTAGACCAAATTGCACAAATTGTATCCGCAAGACACTCTGAACGTTGGAGACTGACCCATCGGCTGGATCGCAACACCTCTGGCGTTCTCTTGCTGGCAAGAACAACTGTGGCAGCCCGCGCAATGGGGGCACTGTTTCGCTCCAGACAAGTCAGGAAGACCTACTGGGCAGTGACGTCCGGTGTGCCGGAACCGTTGGGCGGTACTGTCGATTTTCCTCTTGGCAAGGATAACAATTCACCTTCACACAAGGTTGTCTGTCAGAAGACAGGAGCAATGGGTAACCCACCCAAGCTGAGGCAGGCGATTACCCGGTATGAGGTGCTTGACAGGGCAGGAATGGTGTCGGCACTGGTTGCGGTTTATCCCGAAACCGGAAGAACGCATCAGGTCCGGGCTCATTTGGCAATGATTGGGAATGCCATTGTCGGAGACAGGAAGTACCGCCATCAGAGCACGGGCCGTCATGGCAAGCATGCACGGAATTCAGGTTTTCTTGCCAATTGCACAAAGCTGCATCTCCATGCCTTGTCACTCTCCTTCGTTCATCCGGTTCTTGACCGACGGGTACGAGTTGCCGCCCCTCCACCGGATTACTTCGTTGAAACCTGCAACACCTTCGGCTGGCCACTGAAACATCTGGACAGTGAGTCCACTAACGATACTGTCATGTCGTGACGAGAATCGGACGGGCAGAGATGGGCAGTAGTCAGTTGGAGCTTCGCAGTCGTTGCCTGAGGTTGCCGCGGGTATGAACGGCGGGATGCCCGGTGGCCTGCAGCTTCAGGTGGTCGTGGTTCCATCGAATGATAGCTGGGTTCTAAGAATTAACGGAAAAGTTTTCAGGACACCGGGGGAGCGTACGCTCAAATTGCCAACTCGGCGCCTTGCAATGCAGGTCAAGAAGGAGTGGGATAGCCTGAAGGGCCAAATGAATGCTGAAGCAATGCCCATCACCAACATGTGCAACACGGCACTCGACCGCATTGCTCCGGACCAGGAAACAGTTTGCGAAATAGTGTCCGAGTATGGCGCTACAGACCTGCTGTGCTACCGAGCAGCGTCACCAAGCGGTCTGGAGCAGCGTCAGAGGGCGGGTTGGGACCCGGTGCTGGCCTGGGCGCGGACCAGCCTGGGTATTTCGCTCAAGAGCGTTACCGGCATGCTTCCGATTGTGCAGCCTGAGGCCAGTCTTGATCAAATTCGTCAAGAGATCAGTTGTTACTGTCCTTTCGAATTGGCCGGGCTAGCCGAAATCGTCACCACAACGGGCTCGGCAATCCTTGGCCTGGCCTATATGCGTTCGTTTGCTTCCGCCGAGCAGATCTGGGATTTGTCGGTGATCGACGAATCGTGGCAATTCGAGCATTGGGGAAAGGACGACGAATCGATGGCTGCTCTGGCAGCCAAAAGGAGGTCGTTCCTGGCTGGATGCAAACTCATTGATGCGATCAGAAAGCACTCAGCTTCGTAACGCAATTCACAGTGCTTTCAAGATGTTTGCGTGGTGGCACACATGATTGCCCATGAAACTGGCCACAAAGAAATAACTGTGGTCGTACCCGTTTCGCAAGTTGAATTCGGCCGGTTGCGCCCGCCTCTGCAGGGCATCACGCAGGGCTTGCGGCCTAAGCAGGTGGAGAAACTGGTCTTCATCACCCTGGTCGATCAGAATTCGCCCTGGATATCCGAGGCGTTCAACCAGTAGACTTGTGTCGTGCAATTCCCGGAGTTCGTGATCATCACCAAGGTAGGCATTGAACTGCTTGTTCCCCCAGTCGGAACGGGTTGGGTTGGCGATGGGAGAGAAGGCAGAAACAGATCTGAATTTATGCGGATTCCGCAGGGCAATTGTCAATGCGCCATGTCCGCCCATTGAGTGCCCTGTTATTCCTTGGGCATCGGACCTGATGGGAAACTCGTCGACAAGCAGCTGGAACAGCTCCTGGGTGATGTAATCCCACATGTTGAAATGACTGGACCAAGGGTCTTGAGTGGCATTCACATAAAACCCGGCGCCCTGACCGAGATCGTAATCGCCGCTATCGGCAACCTGGTCACCTCGCGGGGAGGTATCCGGAAAAACAACCGCCAATCCAAGCCTTGCGGCCCAGTATTGCATGCCGGCCTTGGTCATCGCATTCTCGTGCGTGCAGGTCAGGCCCGACAAGTACCAGAGCAATGGCACCGGCCGATCGTGCTCGGGCATGAAGAGGCCGAATGTCATGGTACAGTTGCAGCAACTGGAGCGATGGGAGAACACACTTTGGTTTCCTCCGAAACATTTTGATGTGCTTTCCTTTTCCACAACTCCAACTCCGCTACCGGTGATCAATCGCTGTGATTCTAGCTGGTGCAGCGTGAAATATCCATAGATCCATAGAGTTGGATGGTTTCAAAGTCGCTCGGAGCTGCACTATACGTTTATGGCTTGGACCAGCAATTCAGCTTCGACAATCCAGCCTTGCGGGTGCAAGCGACACATTGGTTATCCAATGGAATGGCAACTGCCAACTGACCTCGCCTTGACACTTTCCTGGATTCCAAATAGCAGCGTCCCTATTCGAAACTACCTCAGGAGTATAGCTTATGGTAAGAATTAGGAACCTGGTAATCACGGTATCATTGTTTTTTGTAATGAGCATTGGGCTTCATGCCCAGACATTGGACGATACACGCGCCAACGGTGTGCTGAAGTGCGGGATCAATACCGGACTGGTCGGATTTGCATCTCCGGATGCAGACGGAAACTGGGAAGGATTTGATGTTGACTTTTGTAAGGCGATGGCCGCCGCGGTTCTAGGTGATCCAGATGCAGTGGAGTATACTCCGCTGACCGGAAAGCAAAGATTTACAGCTCTTGGTTCTGGACAGGTTGACGTGCTTTCACGAAACACGACCTGGACCTTCTCCCGCGACACCGACCTCAAACAAACTTTCGCCGGAATCAACTACTATGATGGTCAGGGATTCATGGTGCACGCCTCGAGTGGTGTGACTTCGGTTCATGAGCTGGATGGTGCTTCAGTTTGCATCCAGACTGGCACAACTACAGAACTGAATCTGGCCGACTTTTTCCGTGCCAACGATATGGCGTACGAACCCGTACCGATAGAGACCAACGCCGAAGCGAAGCAGCAGTTCTTCGCCGAAGCCTGTGACGTTTACACGACGGACCAAAGCGGACTCGCGGCAACCCGTGCCGCGCACGAAAACCCCGATTCACTTATCGTTCTTCCAGAGATCGTCTCGAAGGAACCACTTGGTCCCCTCGTGCGGCATGGCGATGACCAGTGGGGCGATATTGCTCGCTGGGTGCTGAATGCCCTGATTACGGCTGAGGAAAAAGGCATTACCATGGATAATGTATCGTCCATGGGTGAAACGAACGACGCCGAAATCCGACGGATGCTGGGAGCTGAGGGCGAACTGGCTTCCTATATTGGTCTGGATAATGATTGGGCCGTAAAAGTAATCGCATCGGTGGGCAACTACGGCGAGATATTTGAGCGGCACATTGGCAAGAGCACCAAGATTGGCCTTGACAGAGGCTACAATGCACTCTGGACGGATGGCGGACTACTTTACTCGCCCCCATTCCGTTAAACTGTTAAGGACGGGAGCCGCCTTGGAGCGGTTCCCGTTTTTCTCTCTTTTGCCCCACCAGATTGATATCAATTCCATTGCAAATATTGCCCAGTACCTACAGCTGTTGAGAATGGAGCGCCTGGCTAGATGACCACGAACACAGTTGCTGGAGCTCCAGCAACGTCGTTCAGAATTGGCATGCTTCTCAACGATTCCCGGTATCGTTCAACTACGATTCAGGTCGTCGTGCTGTGTGGTCTGATGCTGTTCTTCGCGTGGCTGATCAACAATACGCTGAACAATCTTGCTACATTGGGTAAAGGCGTCAGCCTGTCCTTCCTCGGGATCCCCGCAAGCTACGACATCAATCAGCGCCTCATTGAGTATACTTCTCAGTCATCACACCTTAGAGCTTCCATTGTCGGCCTATTGAATACGCTGCTGGTCGCCGTTTTGGGCTGCGCCCTGGCAACCGTATTGGGAGTCATGATTGGCATCCTGAGGCTTTCGCGGAACTGGGTCGTCTCGCGTTTGATGGCATTCTATGTTGAATTGTTCCGGAATGTACCTGTCTTGCTGTGGATCGTGTTCTTCATGGCAATACTCATCGAGTCATTGCCGAGACCTACAGCTTTTCGTGGTGACAATCCCGAAGCTTCCATGTTGCTCTGGGATTCGGTAGCCATCACCAATCGAGGTTGGTATGTGCCCGAACCGTTGTTCACCAGAAGTCTTGGTGACCTGAGCGTAGGCGGTATCTTCGAAATCAGTGTGGACCTGGTCGCACTTCTCGTCGTGCTGGTCGGGGGCATAGTGGCAGCACGAATGGTGTCACGTCGGGCACAGCAAATTCAGGAAGATACCGGAGTGCGTCCGGCAACCTGGCACGTGCGTATTCTGCTGATCACCGGACCAACACTTGCACTACTTTTTGCGCTGGGATTTCACCTCGGATTCCCTGAGCTAAAGGGCTTCAACTTCAAGAATGGCATCTACATGCGCAATTCTCTGATTGCGCTGTGGCTGGCTCTGTCCTGTTATACAGCCGCCTTCATTGCCGAGATTGTTCGGGCCGGTATTCAGGCTGTGTCAAAGGGACAGACCGAGGCCGCTTACTCGCTGGGACTGCGCCCGCGCCTGACGATGGGCCTTGTCATTCTGCCGCAGGCCTTGCGCATCATAATCCCACCTCTGATTTCCCAGTTTCTCAATCTAACCAAGAATTCCTCATTGGCGATATCTATAGGGTACATGGATGTCACAGGAACTCTTGGCGGTATAACGCTCAACCAGACCGGTCGTGAGTTGGAGTGTATTCTGCTTCTGATGATCGTCTATCTGACCATTTCGCTAAGCGTATCCTCGCTGATGAACTGGTATAATGCCAAGGTCAAGATCAAGGAACGATAGAGTGGAAAGTACCGGTTTTGTCCGCACCACGATGGTGCCCGCTGTTGCGCCGCCAATTTCCGAGAGGACAGTTGTCGGCTGGCTGCGAACAAATCTGTTCAGTAGCCGGCTGAACTCTGCACTGACAGTACTTTTCCTGGCCTTGATTGCCTATGTTCTTTGGCAATTCCTGCCCTGGGCCATCAGATCTTCTTGGACAGCCAATTCACTTGATGAGTGTCGAGCTTCCATAAAGGCTGCCTATGGCGAACATGCTTCCGGTGCTTGCTGGGCGGTCATTCGTGAGCGTTATCTGCAATTGATCTATGGCTTCTATCCTGCAGAATATTATTGGCGACCCAATCTGACATTCGTGCTAATGTTGATTGCTCTGGCTCCAATTCTGTTTCCCCGGGTGCCTAGAAAGCTCCTGATCTTCAGCGGCATCTATCCGTTTCTCGGGTACTGGCTTCTCTGGGGTGGCAGCATCTGGGGCGTTGTACTTGTTGTTGGTGGGTTGGCGGCGGCCTATTTCCTGCTCACGGTGCTGAGCGAACGATATGGCCTTCTGGTCGCGGTAACAAGCATCGTAGTCGGAACAATCCTTTGGTGGATGGTTGCTGTGGCACCGCTCCAGGGGGTGCTGCACAGCGTAATTCCACTGGGATTGCCAGCGGTGGCCAGCAATCAGTTTGGTGGCTTCACCTTATCCACGATCATTGGCGTAACGGGTATCGTGGCATCGCTGCCGCTCGGAATAGTCTGGGCGCTTGGACGAAGATCAGACATGGTCATCGTGCGGGCAATCAGCGTTGGATTCATCGAATTCATCCGAGGGGTGCCGCTGATAACACTACTGTTTGTCGCTTCGACCCTGCTCAACATCTTTCTACCGCCTGGCACGAGCTTCGACATTGTTCTCCGCGTCGTCATTGTCGTGACGCTGTTTTCGTCTGGTTATGTTGCCGAGGTAATTCGAGGTGGACTTGCCGCGTTGCCAGCTGGTCAATTCGAGGCGGGGGCTGCGCTCGGGCTCGACTACTGGAAGTCGATGCGCCTCATCATCTTGCCGCAGGCCCTGAAGATCTCCATTCCTGGTATCGTGTCGAGCTTTATAGGCCTCTTCAAGGACACGACGCTTGTTTCAATTATTGGTTTGCTCGATCCTCTGGGCTTGTCCAACGCCATCCGGGCTGATTCAAGCTGGAACGGCATTGTATGGGAGCTCTATGCGTTCATCGCTGTCTTGTTCTTTATCTTTTGCTTTGCGATGTCGCGCTATTCGATGCACCTGGAGAAGAGGCTGGAGACCGGCCATTAGAATGGACAATCCCGAATGAATGAGTTGCAAGACAAGAGCGCGGACCACACCGGAGACACGGACGGTGCCAGGCCTGCCATCAGAATCCAGGACATGAACAAGTGGTTTGGCGATTTCCATGTTCTGCGTGACATCAACCTGTCCGTGAATCTGGGCGAAAGAATCGTTATTTGCGGACCTTCGGGTTCAGGAAAATCAACGCTTATTCGATGTATCAATCGTCTTGAAGAGCATCAAAAGGGGACGATTGTTGTCGAGGACATTGTGTTGTCATCAGACCTCAAGAACATTGATCGCATTCGATCCGAAGTTGGCATGGTTTTCCAGCACTTCAATCTTTTCCCTCATCTGACCGTACTGGAGAACTGTACACTGGCTCCGATCTGGGTGCGTAAGGTTCCGAAGAAGGATGCAGAAGAAACGGCTCTCCATTTCCTTGAAAAGGTAAAGATTCCGGATCAGGCCCTGAAGTTTCCGGGTCAGCTATCCGGTGGTCAACAGCAGAGAGTAGCCATTGCCCGGGCGCTGTGCATGCGGCCTCGTATCATGTTGTTCGACGAGCCGACCTCGGCACTTGATCCCGAAATGATCAAGGAGGTGCTGGATACGATGATTGAATTGGCCAACGATGGCATGACCATGCTGTGTGTTACACACGAAATGGGATTTGCTCGACAGGTCGCCAACCGCGTCATATTCATGGACGAGGGGCAGATTGTAGAGCAGAATTCACCCGAAGAGTTCTTCAACAATCCGCGGAGTGAGCGAAGCAAGCTGTTTCTGAGCCAGATACTGGGCCACTAACTCCAGCCGACTTATCCAAGGTCCCGGGGAACCACGAAATCAAGGCATGTTCCGGATCCCAGCCGGATAGATTGCCAGTTGGGGGAAGGGAACTCGCACACCATTGTCGCGCAGGTGGGAAAGCGATAGAAACGCGCGTGCTCAGGTGCCCGTCGCAACATCACGGCAGAGAACATCGCTATTCCTGGATTGTGACCAAGAACAAGAACCGGAGAGTTTGCCGAGAGCCGAACCAGATTGAGAATGGTGTCGTGGCTCGCACCGTAAAGGGCACGTTCATACTCGACGCTGTCGGTCTCTGGAAGGTGTTCCTGAAGCAACGCCCACGTTTCTCTTGTGCGGCGGGCCGACGAACACAAGACTTCACGCGGACAGTATCCGCGTTCGGCAAGCCAGGCTCCAATGAGAGCTGATGCCTTTATGCCGCGCCTTGCCAGTGCTCGGTCATGATCCCCTGCAACCGGGTTGGACCAGTCTGATTTGGCATGTCGTACAACAATCAGTCGCATGTCACAGGCTCCTTTTCAAGAATGCTTCCTGGTGGAAACGAGATTGGCGTTGATCCCTGCGATAGGAAGCGCTGACAGGGCAGTTACGCCTGACTACACAGCCTTTTGCCAGACAATTCAGTCCTCGGGAACTTGCCACGAAGGATTGGCATGCCACCGCATCATACTGCTCATGCGTCAGGGCATTGATGGGGCAAGAGCCCAGGCAGGGCCGATCGATACAATGTGTACAGGGGCTGTCCTCTGGGGGAGAGGGCAATTCCAATTTGAAACGCAGACACAGCGCGCCGCGGAATGAAACAAGCAAGCCGGCAGTATCATGAACCAGCATCCGCATCGGTGATTGCCAGCATCGTCCACTGCGTAGGGCCCAACGCGTGAACGGGTGATAGGGCGGCCCTCCAAACGGGAAGAGAGAAGCTGCTTCGGTCTCCGCGGCCAGTGAATTGATGGCACGTCTTGACCAGCGATCCAGCGCGTTGGCCAGTCCATCCTTGAATTCGTGCTGGGAGGAAACAAACGACCAAAACCCTGGTTCAGCAGGTCCCAGCAACAGGACAGTGCGGGTATCCGGAGGAACAGGGTCCTCGCTATTGGCTTGCACTCCACCAAAGATCTCAAGATGATGCTTGCTTACCAAACATGCAATATCGCGGTAATCAGGACTACCCATTCTCCCAACTGTCATTGGGGTCCGGGATCATCGCTGATCATGGTACCAACGCCATGTTCTGTGAACAGTTCAAGCAGCATCGAATGCGGTGTCCTGCCATTCAGGATTACTGCCGCACGCACACCCTGCGATATTGCCTCAATCGCCGTTTCCGTCTTTGGGATCATACCGCCGCTGATCTGGCCTTGTCCAATCATTTCCTGCACAAGATCCGTGGTCAAACGTGTGACAAGTTGTCCGGCCTCATCAAGTACCCCGTCCACGTCGGTTAGAAGCATGAGGCGCTCGGCACTAAGGGCTGAGGCGATGCAGCCGGCCGCTGTATCGCCGTTGACGTTGAGGGTCTCGCAATTCGGTCCGAGACCTAGTGGTGCAATCACGGGAATAAAACCGTTTGAGCAAAGTGAGTTGATCACACGGACGTCAATTCGGCTTGGTATACCGACTTGACCCAATTCCGGATCAGCCAACTGACAGTTGAGCAAGCCTGCATCCTTGCCGGAAATCCCAACTGCCCTTCCACCTTCATGATTGATAGCATGCACAATCAGCTTGTTGACATGACCGGCAAGGACCATTTCGACAATCTCGACAACCTGAGGGTCGGATACACGTTTTCCCCTAATGAAGCGGGTCTCGATGCCAAGACGGCTGAGCATGCTGTTAATCTTGGGTGCACCACCATGCAGGATCACGAGATTGATGCCAACCTGTCTCATCAGAACCACATCTCGGCCGAAGCTTGTCAGTGCATCGGTATCGGTCAATGCGTATCCACCAATCTTCACTACGATCACGGCGTTGTCGTATTGTTGCATGTAGGGCAGAGCACCAACGAGCGTCTTGCCAGTTTGCTGCCAAATACGCCTGGTTTCCCGGGTCATGGTATTCACATGTACTATCCCGCCAAAGAATACTGGTTATCGAAGTCTTGCGAATCCTTCGTCAGGCCAACCGGATCCTGGTTTACCGGGCAGGTATCAAACACCTGGCGTTTGAAGGGTCAAGTCATTTCAGGGATGCAATCGTGGATCTTAGCATATCGATACCTGCCATGCGACGACTGCTGGTAGAGATCACCTCCATGTGCAGACTTGGAAAGTCGACAATGGCCTGGGATATCCTGGACTGGGTTCGCTTTGTTGACTCCCTGTTGGTCAGGTCGCTCTTGGTCAATACGAACTGCATTGGCACTGCACTTTCAGCCATGGCATCAAGAAAGGCCTGGTCAGTGCTGGTAACTGCATGGCGAGCGTCAAGCAGCAGGAAGACGCGCCTGAGCGCCGCTCTTCCGCGCAGGTAATTGAACAGCAGCTGACGGCCACGCCTCTGAATCTTTTTTGGCATTCTGGCATACCCGTAGCCCGGCACGTCGACCAGGTAAAGGGAGTCTCTAATCGAAAAGTAGTTAAGCTGTTGTGTTCGACCGGGTGTCCTGGACGTCCTTGCAAGCTTCTTTTGACCGGTCAGCGCATTAATCAGTGACGACTTCCCGACATTGGATCGACCACAAAAGCACACCTCGGGTCGGTCAGGGGGCGGTATTGCAGCAGCATCGACGACGCTCATGACAAACTTTGCACCCTCGGCAAAGAATACTCGTCCGGCCTCCAACTCCGAATTGGACGGAACCGGTGCCGGTCGGGCACGAATCTCGATTTTCGGGATACTCACGTGCTCAGGGACTGGCATGGAAGTCAAGGCGCTGATCGACTCTTGCAGCTCGGCATTGCCATCATCCACTTACCCCTTGCGGCCCTTCGCCCGGCGGCGCTTGCGGCGGGATTCTTTTTTCTTTCGTCCTGAATTATCCGGCGGCGGACGATTCTCGGAGTCAGCCTGCCTTGCAGGCGAGCTGGAACGCGCCGGAGACTTACTGTCACCCTGTCGGGTTTTTCTGATTCCGGCCACTATGTTGCCAAGAATGTCCGGTCTGACACCCTGACTGCGCATGATCAGGTACTGCTGCACAAATGTGATAATGTTGTTGGTTATCCAGTAAATGACGAGGCCACTTGCAAATTGCCCAAGCATGAACATGAAAATCCAGGGCAACCAGGCAAATACCATTGCCTGAGTCGGATCGGTCGGCGCTGGATTAAGCTTCTGCTGCAACCACATCGAAATTCCAAGCAGGATCGGCAGCACGCCCAGAGAGATGATCGAAACGAGACTTCCCGGATCAGGCGCACCCCATGGCAGCGCACCAAAAAGATTGAGGATCGAGGTCGGGTCTGGTGCCGACAGATCCCGAATCCAAAGGGCAAACGGTGCATGCCGCATTTCAATGGTAACAAAAATCACCTTGTACAGCGAGAAGAAGATTGGAATCTGGGGCAGGATCGGAAGGCACCCGGCTGCCGGATTGATTTTCTTGGCCCGGTACACCGCCATCATTTCGGACTGTAGCCTCTTGCGGTCATCGCCCACCCGCTCTTTGATCTTTTCCATTTCCGGCTGCAGATCCTTCATGCGGGCCAGCGACACGTATGACTTGTAAGCGAGTGGCAGGAGGGCTGCCTTGATGACAAAGGTGAGGGCGATAATTGACCACCCCATGTTGCCAATGATGCCGTTGATCCAGTAGAGAACCGCAAATATCGGCTTGGTAAGAAAGAAGAACCAGCCCCAGTCGATCGAATCCACAAACCTTTCGATACCATGTATCTCTTCATAGTTCTTGATGGTTTGCCATTCCTTGGCTCCAGCAAAGAGCATCGTACGAATCTCGATCGCTGAGTTCGGATAGATTTCAACTGTGGGATGCCGGGCTTCCGTCTGGTAGATGTCAGTTCGTTCCGTGTATTTGGCAACAGACGTGAACTGGGTCGAGGGTTCCGGCACAAGGGTCGTCATCCAGTACTTGTCAGTGAAGCCCACCCATCCGTTCTGCTGAACCTCGGTTTTGACCAGATTGGCTCTTTCGGCAGAGTCGAAGGTCAGATCGGGCACATCGTCATAGTCGATCTCGTCGAGCTGACCATCCGACATGCGCACGACGCCCTCATGCAAGATGAAAAAACTCTGTTGATTGGCTGGTTCGCCATGCCTTGCGATCAAGCCGTAGGGTGCCATGCGTACAATTGAGGAACTGTTGTTCTTGACGCTTTGGATTACTGTAAACAGGTAATTCTCATCGATGCTCAGTGTCCGACGGAATACGAGCCCGGAGTCGTTTGCCCATACCAAAGTCACCGGTTGGCCCGGCGCAATTATCGTGCCGCTTTCAAGCTCCCAGGGCGTGCGTGGGTTGGGTACATCCTGGAAGCCGGTTGACCCGGCCGGCGCCCAGCCAAACAACGCATAGTAAGCATGATCAGCACCGGAAGGAGACAGCAAACGAACAATGTCGGATTCTTCTTTCAGCGTTTCATTGTATTGCGTCAGTGACAGGTCATCGAGGCGTCCGCCTTCAAGCGAAATTGATCCGGTCAATGCCGGCGTTTCGATCTTGACTCGGCTGGCACTGGCAAGCGCATCGTCCAGATTCAGAGTCTGGGAACCCAGAGTAAAGTTGGCGCTGCCTTCGCCGGCGACCTGAGGAACCGATGCTACATCGGGATCGGCCAGCTGGTCTGCGGTTTGCACATCGGTTTCAGAGGGGGGAGGGGGTTCTGCCGGAGTAAAAATCATAAACCATATGATTACCACCAGGAGACTGAGGCTTGTGGCAATAAGCAGATTCTTATTCTGTTCGTCCATGAAATGCGGTCGCTAGTGACTTAGGATTTCGGGCTGGGTTCAATAACTTCGACTGGATCCGGTCAGGCAGGTCTCAGCCTGAGTCCGTCGGATCGTGGAAACGTCGCCTTTTGGCAAATGCCGTCCGGAGCCACAACAGCGCACTTCGTCGGTCCAGCATTGAAGCCGACTGCATGTTGTTCGGCGCCTATTCGGGTACATGATCCACTCCGCAACCTCCCCATGGATGGCACCGTGCCAGCCGGCGCGCCGTAAGCCACAGACCCTTTGCTGCACCATGCCGTTCAAGTGCCTCCAGGGCATAAGCAGAACAGGTTGGTTGGAATCGACAGTGCATGCCAACAAATGGACTACCAACCAGGCGATACAATCGAATGGGAAGTGAAAGCACATACACGTGAGGCGCCATACGGCTTCGCACGCGTGTCGCCAGGATTATCGATACTACTTTCATCACGGTTGGCGACGGCGGCGGTGTACCCGGTCTATCGCCCGGTGCAGATCACTGACCAGATCAGGGAATTGGCGTGCATTGGTCACATTTCTCCTGCCAATTAGGACATAATCCCAGCCTGCCTGTGCCCGCTCTGCAAGCACAATCCGTGCCACCGACTTCAACCTTCGCCGGCAGCGATTCCTGACGACAGCAGAGCCTATCCTGCGCGAACATGTGAAGCCAACGCGGGCCTCGTCGCGTTCATATGCTCCGCCGTGCCGACGTGCCTGCAACACAAGCCCGCCCGTTGTGCAACGCCTGCCGCGGGCTACCCGCACGAAGTCTTGGCGTCGCCTGAGTGTATGTAAGCTCGACGCTTTTGGCCTCGAGCGTTGTCCCTGGTGTTGACCCGCCGACTGTCGTGTTGATGTCTGCCTAGATGCGACGCTCGTAGAATGTGCAATCATTACTCATGCGCACAGCTTCTTGCGCCTCCGTGCCCTGCGCCGGCTGAGTATGCTTCTGCCTGCCTTGCTGGCCATCCTGGCACGAAACCCATGCCGTCGCTTTCGCACGCGATTGCTCGGCTGAAATGTACGTTTCATTATGGCCTCCCTGGCATTCTTGGGCAAACGACAGACCTACCCAAGACAAGTACAACCGTCAATTGGGAAGTGGAACAGACCGCCGTTTGTGCCTCGCCTGGCGTGCCAAGATCGCCTGTACAGGCACTGCGCCGGTTCCATCAAACCACCTGTTTATCTAGTGCCTGAGAATGCCCTTTCAATGCCAAAATACAGAAGTCAATGGCGCACTGCCGCCTGATGCAGAAACTGGACGCCAAGTCTCGAGTCCAGGAATGCGAACAGATTCCGTTCTGCCTGGTAACCATCTCTCCTGCCAGGTGGGGGTGGGTCAAGGGGCCGACATTCCGCGCTTTGCAGAGGCTCTGGAAACGAATTGAGGGGGCGGTGCTGGCGGCTTGACGTAAGGTCGCAAATAACACAAGGAAAATGCCTCCCCGAGGGGCTCAACCGGGATGCCGGGTGGATGTGTAACCAAAACAGTGCTTGGTCTGCAGCATTCAGTACCGGGTTACAGATGGGTTCCATCCTTTGGTACGTCGCACCGACTGGATCGGTATCAGGATTGCAGAGAGGAATTGAAGCCTACAATCCAGGTGCCAACCAAGCCTACGTTGCGTTGACAGGAGCCACACAAGAGCTTTGAAAGTGATTTCTCAGATTAATCCAATACGGTGTGGGACAATTTGTTCCGCATTGCGCCGACAACGTCAAAAGCTTGTGAATGGCCTGCTGCGACGGCCCTGGGCGTGTTTTCTTACCCGCTCCCGGTTCGCCAATCCTTACGACTGCGCATCACCGGGCCAAAGAGTTGAGCTTGTACTCCATGAGCAGTCCAGCAATGTACCTTCTCAATGCCCGCTCCAGCAGGTCAAGCTGAGCCACTTGAGACATGTCAGTGAGTTGCTGAGCTCCGTTTCTGCACGAACCTTCGAACCACCGGTGTGCCTCCGGAAACGGTCGTGAGATTGTCTGGCAAATGAATTGTTCGATACTCAGATACAGTAAATCGACTGTCATTTGTTCAATTGTTAACGGGACTCTATAGGAACAGCATCACTTTATCTGTTCCCGTCTGTATCGACGGGTATCACAATCGACAGTTGAATAGAGGTCTCCATGGCAGACAAGAGCGAGCAGAGCGGCATGAGAATTGGTCGACTGATACCTATAGCTGTAATCGCCCTGGTGGCAGTAGTGGGCTTTATCGCCTTTGGCGACCAATTGAGCTTCAGTACCTTGCGGGACAATCGCCAACTGCTTGTCGAATTCAGGGATAGCAACTTCCTGATGACGTCGCTGATTTTCATTCTGGTCTACATTGCAGTGGTAGCTTTTTCCTTGCCCGGGGCCACCGCTGCGACCTTGACCGGTGGGTTCCTGTTCGGGCTTTTCCCGGGCGCACTCTACAACGTGCTGAGTGCCACCATTGGTGCTTCCGCCATATTCCTGGCCGCCCGTATGGGTTTGGGGGACTACTTGTCGAGCAAGCTTGATGAAAGCTCCGGAACTATCGGCAAGATGCGGGACGGGCTGCGCCACAACGAAATCAGCGTGCTATTTCTTCTTCGGCTGGTACCGGCGATTCCCTTTTTTGCGGCCAACCTCGTGCCGGCACTGGCAGGCGTGCGCTTCAGGAATTTTGCCTTTACTACCTTCTTCGGGATTATTCCTGGCACCGTAATTTACACTTGGGTAGGCGTCGGACTTGGTGAAGTGTTCGAACGCGGCGGCACACCAAATCTTGGAATTATTTTCGAGTGGTACATTTTGGGGCCCATTCTGGGCCTATGCGCATTGGCGGCGCTGCCGATAGTTATCCGAATTGTTCGACGTGGCCAGGAGAGCTGAAGTGACGACAGAATTGTATGCCGACATTTGTGTAATCGGTGCCGGCTCAGGCGGCCTGTCTGTCGCAGCTGGCGCTGCTCAGATGGGTGCCAAGGTTGTACTGATTGAAGGCGGCAAAATGGGAGGCGACTGCCTCAATTACGGATGTGTTCCTTCGAAAGCACTGATAGCTGCTGCCAAGCATGCGCATGCAATGACAACAGGCGCACCGTACGGAGTCGCTCCTGTGGTGCCCAAGGTAAATTTCGCCGCAGCCAAGGAGCATGTTTTTTCTGCAATTGCCACCATTGAACCTCACGACAGCGTGGACCGTTTTGAAGGGCTGGGTGTCAAAGTCATCCAGGAATACGGAAGATTTGTCGGTCCTGGACAAGTTGCAGCGGGCGACAATCGAATCAAGGCACGTCGCTTTGTGGTCGCCACCGGCTCCTCGCCATTTGTGCCGCCAATTCCGGGGATCAACCAGATCGAATATTATACCAATGAAACGATTTTCGAGTTGCGACAACGACCACAAAGATTGCTGGTGATTGGGGCAGGACCAATTGGAATGGAACTCGCACAGGCCCATCACAGGCTAGGCTGTGAGGTTGTTGTAATCGAGGGACTCACGGCACTAAATCGCAGCTACAAGCCCCATGCGAAAATAGTGATTGATCAGCTCGAAAGTGAGGGCATTGAAATTCACGAGAGGACAAGTGCAGCCCGTATTGAGGGCCAGTCCGGCGCTGTGCAGGTAATCAGCGATTCCGGCCACGTCTTTGAGGGGTCCCATCTCTTGATGGCAGTTGGTCGCCAACCCAATCTCGACAGGCTTAACCTGGAGCGCGCCGGAATAAAGGCAGACAGGGCAGGCATTTCCGTGAATACGTCGCTGCGAACCAGCAATAGCAAGGTATATGCCATTGGCGACGTAGCCGGAGGAGCCCAGTTCACCCATGTCGCAGGGTACCACGCCGGCATTGTGATCAGATCAGCGCTGTTGGGACTGCCAGCGAAAGCGAGGACGGATCATATACCGTCTACAACCTACACAGATCCAGAGATCGCCGAAGTTGGCTTGACGGAAGAGGAAGCCAAGAAGATTCATGGCAGAAAGCTTGAGTCGGTGTCCTTCGACTACAAGGACAATGATCGAGCCATCGCCGAAGGCAACCGCATCGGTCAAATCAGAGTGCTGGTTGCTGGTGGCAAACCCGTTGGCGCTTCAATCGTAGGGGTGCAAGCCGGAGAATTGATCCAGTTGTGGGCGTTAGCAATAGCAAATGGATTGAAGATGACGGCCATTGCCAACATGGTCGCACCCTATCCGACGCTTGGTGAGGTCAACAAGCGAGCTGCTGGCGCATATTTTTCAAAACGCCTGTTCGAGAATCCGACCGTCAAGAGGGTCGTGCGTCTGGTCCAGAGGTTTTAACACAGCACAGGGCCTGGCGTTTACCCAACAGGGGACGTTGCATCGTGAGATTTGCTTCGGGACACCGGATATCGAGAATTCTCGATGTCGGACGAACAGTTTCGTTCCGTGGCATGGCGTACACAATCGCATACCTGACCTTCGTGGAATTCGTCATCGTGTATGGTGTCGTTTCCTGGTTTGAACTGGACAAATTCATTTCCGGTGCAAATCTTGTGCGCGACAGCGCATTGTCAATCCACGATCGCTCTCACCGCGCGGATTCGGACTCGGCGGATACGCTCCAGTTCAGCATCCTCCCGGAACAGCTTCCGGCCAACCCGGAGGAATTGACCGATAGTGGTGACGTCGAAATGTTGCTGGATGTACTGGTCAAGGGACTGTTCGGACAGCGCGCCGACTTGCTCATGCTCAGCCTGGTTCCGAAAGATTCACCGGCAGATCTCTTTTGTCCACGCATTAGCTTCATGCTTGTCAGTCCTGAAGAACAAGGCAAGCTGAGCGCGGATCATGTACTTGATCTTCAGCATGAATTCTTTCCAGCATTGCGGCTGGCCGGGCTTTCTGTGTTAAGTCCCGGGAGCAATATCCTGATCAAGTCGGAACTGCCCGAATCCGCCACTAGTGATTGTATTTACAGGGTGGACTTGACAATTCGCATGGACGACAGGTTGGGCGCACTTACAATCGGCTATCTGAGCCAGGCCTGGCTGATAGCTGCATTCCTGCTCCTTCTAAATGCTGTCCTGGTGTTCCTGGGAATTCGAAACACGATTGTTAGGCCTCTTGAAAATATCGTCAGGAGAATTGAGAACATTGGTGAAAAGCCACGCCCAGGTCCTTCGGGAGACGAGGAAAAGCCCGGATTGTACGAGTTGAAGAGGATTTCCGAGGCGGTGGACGAGTTGCACTCCAGAACAGTGACACGCAACATGCTGCAGCGTGCCAAGAAGAGGCAGTTGCACGAGATATCAGGCCTTGGCGCAACCGCGCTCGCCCACCTGGATGGGAGCAGTGTTGAATCAAAGCAACATGTCGCCCGCTGTTTCCAGGAGGCCGTACGGCAAGTTGCCATGATCATAGACTTTGCAGGCTTCGATGAATCGACTTTGCACAGGCAGGACATTGGTATCCATCAACTTGTGGGACTGATTGAGGAAGCCATGGACGATGCTGCGGTATTTGCGCAGTTGCGAGAAGGCGGGGAATCTTCCGACGTCGGCTGGATGAAAGGACATCCGGACCATTCAACGATTGCAGATGACGATTGGTGTCCTCCCCTGAATGTCGACAAGGCTTCAATTGCTGTCATTCTTCGCAACATCTTCAAGAATTCGGTCGAATCCTTCAGAGGCAAAGGCAATGTCCTCAACAGGCTTGAGGTAGGCCTCTTTTTCGACAGGACATCTGGAGTGGTTCGAGTCGTCGTCGAAGACAACGGCATAGGTATCGAGGCCGAAATGCGTCAAAGACTCTTTGTCGAAGGTGAGACCTCGAAGCCGGATGGAAACCAGGGTATTGGATTGTCTCTTGCCGACAGGCTTGCAAGGGCGCAGGGAGGTGAAATCAGTATCAGATCACGACATGTCGAAGATGGTGTTCACGTGGACGAAACCGGCACGACCGTGACAATAGTGTTGCCGTTGACAGGACAGGAAGGCATTTGTTCCGGAGCCAGGTGACGATGGCAGGATTAGGCAGAAAAGCACTCTCAAAATGTGCAATCCTGGTTAACGGACATGTCCATGTGCCTTGCGAATCTGCAGCGCGATGATTACCTGCGGGGTGTGCGCTGGTAGCTCAGCTGGATAGAGCACTTGACTACGAATCAAGCGGCCAGGGGTTCGAATCCTCTCCAGCGCACCAACTCCCCGGCTTGCCATTAATCTCTTCACGCCAGGAGCAGGACATTGTCTGCGTCTGTCGTGCATGCAAAGGGGCGGCCAGTTGCTGTTGACCTCGAAGCTTTGGTAATCCGTACCAGCGATACCCTGGCAGTTGCGCTGCCGTGGCCTAGAACAGTACTGGCCGAATGTGCTGATCCGGTTCTGCGGGTGTGGACCTGGATTTACAAAGACAAAGGATCGGTTTGAGGTTGCCGATTGTGCCGGTGAACGAGATTGAGCCCGACCTTTTGGTGTGGCGCGACTACCGCCGCAAAGGCTTCACGAAGGGCGAGCGAGTCAATTGACGTGGATTCTAGCTTTCCACATACACCGTCCACGGGGACGGTTACCGCAGAAGCAATTTGCAATGTCCATGAGATCTATACCTGACAGCTTGAGCAGCGTCAGGGCCTTTCTCAGAAACCGGAATCGTCAGAAGCCAAATCCTTTGTACTTCTTTCTGAACTTGGAGACCCGACCGCCAGTATCCATCAGATGGGTTCCTCCGCCGGTCCATGCAGGATGCACGCTAGGATCGATGTCAAGCGTCAGCACATCATCTTTCTTCCCGTAGGTGGAGCGCATGGCTAAGTGTTCACCGTTGGTCAACTTGACACGGATATCATGGTAATCAGGGTGAATGCCCTCTTTCATGCTGCCGATCCTCCGCAGTTTACTTGGACTTTCTGGGTCGATAATTGGTTCTCTCAGCAATACGTGCTGACTTTCCACGCCGGGACCGCAGGTAGTAGAGCTTGGCGCGCCTGACCCGACCGCGCCTGACGACCGTTATTGAGTCGATATTTGTCGAGTGCAACGGAAACATGCGCTCGACACCTTCGCCGAAGGATATTTTGCGGACAGTGAACGAGCCGTTAATGCCGCCCCCGCCCTTCCGGGAAATACACACGCCCTCATAGTTCTGAATGCGGGTTCTGGTCCCCTCGGTTACGCGGAAACCAACTCGTATCGTGTCTCCAGCCCGAAAATCCGGGATTGTGTGGCCAAGTTCACTGACCTGTTCCGCATCAAGTTTGGCGATTACATCCATCGTCGTTTCCTTGATCTTGCCGGTTGCGCGACTGATCACTCGTCGGCCTTGCCGGTTTCCTCAATTTTCTGCATGCTGCAGTATCGTTGCCAAAGGTCAGGTCGCCGCGCCCTTGTAAGTTCTTCCGACATTGCCTGACGCCAACGGGCGATCCTGCCATGATGGCCCGAAGTCAGGATGTCAGGCACAGCGTAGCCATTCCAAACTCTAGGACGGGTATACTGGGGATATTCGAGCAATCCATCCGAAAATGATTCCTCTTGCACGGAATCCCGATTCCCCAAGACGCTAGGTATAAGTCTAACTGTTGCTTCTATCAAGGCTTGGGCCGCAATTTCACCACCCGAAAGTACAAAATCACCAATTGAAACTTCATCTATCCGATAGCATGCCAGGACACGGTCATCGATTCCTTCGTAGCGGCCGCAAATGATGGTAATGCCGTCGAGTTCCGACCAGGTTTGGGCCAGCCTCTGAGAGAAGGGACGTCCGCGCGGTGACATGAAGACAATCGGCCACTGTTGCGTTGACAGTATGTCTTCGTTGGCACCAGCCCTGGAGCATTCGGCCAGGGCGGCTGCAATAACCTCTGGCATGAGGACCATACCGGGGCCACCTCCGGCCGGAGAATCATCAACACTCTTGCTCTTGCCAACGCCAAAAGTGCGGAGGTCCACGGTATTCAGGGACCACAGCCCGGCGGCAAGTGCCTTGCCAATGTTCGAACAGGCCAGTACCCCGGGAAAGGCCTCAGGAAACAGAGTGATTACCGTAGCCTGCCAAGGCGGCTTCGGTCTCCTGGAATCAATCGACATGATCCGCGTCCTGGTGTGTCCAACCCAAATATGGCAGGCGCCGATCCTTGGTCGAACGCCACGCAATGCAGAAGCCAGGTGGTGTTGGCCTTCTTGAATGCCGGCATTCGCTGCGGCCCGATGCGTCGGACCGGAACCAACATTTGTCATTATACGTGTGTTTGTTGCACGGCGGGGAATTCAACCGAAAGACTTCGGCCTTGCTGAGCACAGCGGCCCCGGGGCATTTCCTCTGAACGACAAATGCCTCAGGTCGAAGCGGCACATCCTGCTTCCCATTTCCCTTGTGAAGGGCAGTCAGATCATAAAGTGGATAGAAGCTGTACAGTTCAGTGCTCATTTGCATACTCGCTGCAATCGGCTTGATCGCGTTGAAGAATTCAGAAGTCATTACTGGGAAGAGGGCAGGGTAGTAGCGCTACCTGTAGGCGGCCAGATTGTCGATGACGATTTGCCCCTCTTCGACCATGACCATGGGAGCGTTGTCGCGATTGAACGGAAGTATTACTTCTGTGCCATCGTCGAGCCTGAGCTCAAGCAGGTCACCGGCACCAAAATTGTACACTGACTTGATTCGTCCTAACTGCAATCCGTCCGAATTGCATGCCTGGAGTCCAATAAGATCGATGACATAAAAGGAGTCCTCCTCCAACTCTGGAAATAGTTTGCGAAGAGCATAGAGCCGTGTATGGGTAAGTTTCCCAGCCTCCTCTCTGCTGTTAATGCCGCTGACCCCAACCACGAGAAAGTCGGCTTTTTCGGCCACAATCTCCAGTTCAAAACGCTGACCGCCCCGACGGGAATAGAGCGGATTATAGTGCACGATGTCACCTGCCCGGATACAGTAGCTTTGCAATTTGACAAGTCCGCGTACACCGTGTGGTGCCCCAAACGTGCCAACGCAAACCAGACGGCCTGGTAGCGCTATCTCATCGCTTGCCGGCTCGGAAAACGTGCTGGCTCCAGGTGTCGGCATTCCTTGATGGCCACCTGCTTGTCGAAGTCCGGTCAGGCCCCTCCGTCGGCAGCCTGCCGACGTTCAAGTTCCTTGGCACCGGGCAATCCCTTGGTGGGATTGTTACGTTCCCTGGGCGGGAGCTCACCAGCGGTTTCCAGCAGGCGTGAAACCCGGTCTGAAGGTGACGCACCCTGGCCTAGCCAGTAGCGGATGCGTTCAATCTTCAAATTAACCCGATTCTCGTGATTCTTGGGCAGAAGCGGATTGTAGGTTCCGAGCAATTCGATGAAGCGACCATCGCGAGGCATGCGACTGTCGGCAGCGACAATCCTGTACTGGGGACGTTTCTTTGCCCCTGTGCGGGTAAGACGAATTCGGATCGCCAAAATTAATTCCTTTCAGTTCTCAATTTGTGTCTTGCGTTGACAGTTGTGATTCTTGATGACCTCATCAATCACGAAACGAATGAACCGGCGGGCAAATTCTGGGTCCATGTCGGCGCTGATTGCGAGCTGTGCAAGACGCTCGATCTGCCAGGCTTCGCGTTCCGGATCACAAGGTAAAAGACCGTGGGTTGCCTTTAGTCTTCCTACTTCCTGAGTTTGTTTGAAGCGCTCTGCCAACGTATAGATGAGAATTGCATCAAGTCTGTCGATCGATTCCCTATATTGTTTCAGAAGCGCCATGGCCTGCGACGCGTCATTGGTCAAGGCGACATCCTCGTATAAAGATGGGCGATTCGCGGTTTCCCCCGTAGCATCAGACCTTCAAGTCGGGCCATGCTGGCAGCATCATCGCCGTCGAAAGGATCTGCCATATGAAACCGGAGGTCTCATCGCGCCGAGCGGGGGTGTAGGCATTGCTGGACTTGCGCTGCCTGTCGCACGGCCCATCGCAGTTTCATGAACTTCCCTGAGCAGGCCTTTCTTGGCAGCGCGCTTGCCAAGACTTGCCATCTGCCTTTGCAACTTGAGAAGATTGTTGACATCCGAAACAGCGCGCCCGGATCCGGATGCAATACGCCGTTTGCGGCTGGCATGAATAATTCGAGGGTTGGCACGCTCCCTTTTGGTCATCGAGTTGATGATTGCCAAATTCCTTTTCATCTCCAGGTCCAGTTGCTGAACGTCGCCATCGCCCAGTTTGGGCAATTGTCCCTTGGGCATCATGGACAGTACGTTCTGCACGCCACCCATTTTTCTCATGTTTTCCAGCTGGAAGCGCAAATCGTTCATGTTGAACTTGCCGCGGCCGAAGCGCTTCAATGATCGCTCGACCTTTTCCTTCTCAAGCGTCTCGGCAGCCTTCTCAACGAGCGAGACGATGTCTCCCATGCCAAGGATAGTGCCCGCTATCCGGGCTGGGTCAAAGCGCTGCAAGTCATCGAGCCGCTCGCCGGTTCCGATAAACTTGATGGGCTTGTGCGTGATTGCGCGCATGCTAAGCGCCGCGCCACCTCGACCATCGCCTTCCATCCTGGTCAGGACGATGCCTGTGATTCCTATGACATCAGTGAATTCCTTTGCTACATTCACAGCATCCTGGCCGGTCAATCCGTCCACCACCAGCAGTGTTTCGCGAGGGTTCGTGAGCTCATGGACTTGTACCATCTCTCCCATGAGATCCCTGTCGACATGCAGACGACCGGCGGTATCGAGAAGCAGCACATCGTATCCTGAAAACGTTGCCATCTTCTGGGAGCGCGCTGCGATCTCAACGGCTGACAACCCCGATGAAAGTGGCGTCGTCTTGACGCCGGCCTGCTCACCCAACACTTTCAATTGCTCCATTGCGGCTGGGCGACTGGTGTCGAGAGAGGACATAAGCACCTTCTTGCCCTGTTTCTGGGCAAGCATCTTTCCAACCTTGGCTGTCGTTGTTGTCTTGCCGGATCCCTGAAGCCCGACCATCATGACTGTGGCCACGGGAGTGTTGACCTTGAGATCGCTGCTTTCCCTGTCGTCTCCAGACAACACGCTGATCAACTCGTCGTGAACAATCTTTATGACCTGTTGCGCCGGTGTAACCGACCTGAGAACAGCCTGTCCCGTAGCTCGACGCTGCACGGTACGAATGAAAGATCTGACAACCGGCAGGGACACGTCGGACTCAAGCAGCGAGACACGCACCTCGCGCATTGCCGCAGCAACATCTTCTTCGCTAATGGATCCCTTGCGAGACAGGCTGGAGAATGCCGAAGAAAATCGTTCCGATATGGATTCAAACATGTATTGAGATTCCGGCCAGCAGGATATTGTGATCAGTGTATACAATGGGCATGCGGAACCACTACAACCGCTCTAGGTCGGTTCCAGATCAGGATATGCATGGGACCACGCAAGTGTTCGGCTGATATAGTGTACGCTATGAATTGCGTCAATGACCATGGGCCGCAGGATGGGTTTCGTACAATGATTGAAATTCGTCTTCAACGAGCTACCCAAATCCCTTCTTGCGATACTTGCGTCTCGTTTGTCCGAGGTGAATGGACTCCTGGTGTTTGAAATATCAGGAGGTTAAAAGGTGCCTTGAGCGTTGCGGTACCAAGTTCCTTTCCAGATTACGATCCAAGGGAGATCAAGCCGAAGCCGAGACCGGAAGGAATTTCCCGCCCCACCGCATTCGACCTGGCATACGGCCCTTCACGAGAATATTCGCTGACATCGGGCTGGTGGAATCGTTGCGTCTGACATCACACGTCTCCCTTTGCTGTATTACGAAGGGGGTTGAATTCCCGAAGCCTCCGGAAATTCCGTTCATAATCCGTCTCCACCAGGCAGACACTTGCCCCCGCCGCCGCGGCAAGGAGTATGTCAAGGATGCTGCACCCTGCCCATCGCCATCAGGCGCGCAGACCAGACCACTTCTACTACAACCGAGACATTCAAGAACACCTTGCGAATATACTTGCCCTGCAACCAGTATCTGAGTCCTCTCGCCACCTGTAACCAGGCTTCGAGGCTGTCAATCGCCCTGCCGTTGTGCAGTTTGAGAATGCCGCGCCCTTCGACAGGCGCCCTCGACTGGCCGCGATCGGTTCCGAACAGCGGCGAGTGCCGCAGCGCCGCGAATAGTCAGGCAGTGCGCGAGCGGGCGCAGCAGGTCCCGGGCGGATTCGAGGGCCATCATCCCGAAACCCTTGGCGTCGCACTGTACCAACGCCCGTTTCAGCCCTGGTCGCCCGCAACACGGTCGCATGGCTCTGGCCAGAGTCTTCATTGCCAAGGCGGTGTACAACCTGGCGACGACACGGTCTCCTGTTGATCGTTTCTAGGGTGATCCTTGTGTTGCGCCAGCTGTGCGCTGGGAGATTGTCGAGCACCTGCCGAGAGAGTCGACCTTTCGGCGCGCCTTTGCCGGGTTTGCTGAGCCGAGTGTTCCCGGGTGCCTTCATAAGGCATTGATTGAACTGGCGTATGGGGATGCATGTGTTGGTCATATTCTCGGGAACGAAACGGCGATAGGGAGGCAAGAGAAAGCCCTGAAACAGCAAGACAGGGGGGACGAGTAGGCGGTCAAGCCCAGGCGCAAGCGCGGTCGTCCGCACAAAGGCGAGGAGGTTCCGGTCAGCTGCATCCTGACCTCGGCCTCGCTGCATGACAGCCAGGAGTCAATTCCGCTGGCTGCGATGAGCGGCTGACGGACGGCCTTTGTCGACAAGCTGATGGACGCCGCCTATGACTACAAGGACATCGCCGGGCGCAGCCGGGCATCGGGTCATGTGCCGATCAATTATGTCAAAGTGCACCACGCCAGGGCGTTCAAAGAGCATCGCAAGACGGAGACCCTTGCCCGCCGCTGCGCCGGCTTTGTCGGCCCTAAAGAGGAGCGCTGCAGGTTCCGCTCGACAGTGGAACGTGTGTATCACGTCAGTCTGGTTGGTAGGTTGCGTCAATCGAGATGACGGTATCTGACACCACGGCATCCTGGTGATGACTGCCGAACGGATGTTGCAACTGGCGGAATCCGCCTGAGCTGCGGGCGTCACCTGACACCATTGGACATCAATCGAACTGTGGCTATCCCTGTTTCGAGGACGGTGCGATCAGGCACGCCTCCCTGGCAGGGACATTGGTAGGAAAAGGACGCAATCCCACAGTTAGCAGGTGCAAATCACCGAATGACGACCCGCGGTCGCCGAATGTTATACAATTGCCCTCATCATGATGCCGCAACGGTTTCGAATGTGGAATTGCTGCGATATTCCTGCAAGAGACTCGGCTTTCCAATTTTCAACAATGACTCGCCCGATTACGCGCTTCTTCAACGATACTTCTGATATTTCAGTTTTCGCAATGATGATCTGCACAGCAACACTATACAGTTCCCTGACAACGTCCGCCGTCTTCGCAAGGCGCGCGATGGCGGGAATTTTCAATGTGAGCGATCCCTGATGGACCTGGGTCGCTTGAGGGATACGACATACAGCTCCCGCGGGTGCCAATCGCGAGCTATGCTCGCGCTATTCGCCAACCAGGACCTACGGGACTGGGCAGTTCCAGAACGATCCGTGCTTTCGTAAGTGTACTATACATTGACTGATCATCCGAATCTTCACCACCTACTTCCGTTGGATTGTTGCGGAAGTCATCCTTCGACTTGTGGTCGCTATTCCACCGAGCCTCTTGCAAAATGAAGGCACGTTCAGGGGATCAAACCAGTGGTCAGACCGGAAATGCATCGTTGGAGACGCTCCACAGCCACTTCAGTGCAGATTGTCCTGGTTTGTCGCTGTTGTCTCCAATTCAGGACGCGCCTCGATACGCCGGTCCCGAATCATGACCGGCGGACCGCGGACCGGAGGTCCCCGTCCCGGCATCGGGGCCGCAGACGACCCAACCGGTCGGCGGTCAGTGCCACACTGCCGAACATCAGGCGGGCGAAGACCCTGGCAGGGCCGCGGACATAGACGTTGCGGCCACCGAATTCGTCCTTCAGACGGCCATTGACACCGCTCCGCAGTGCTGCGCAATCGGTAGCGCAGGCTGGCCGGGTCGATTTGACTGGCGTGCCGCTGCGCCGTCGCCTCACGGGCCAGGACCTCCTTCAGCCGCTTGTTGCGGCGGGGGTTGGTCCTGATGATCGCCACCTGTCCAGACGCCTCGCAATACGCCTTGATCGCCTTGGCATCATAGGCACTGTCCATCAACGCATACAGATGCGCCACCCGCTCGCCGGTCAGCACCGCCACCTGACTGTCATGCCGCGAGGCCGAGGTCAGGATGCAGCTGAGCGGAACGCCGCCATCGGCGACGTCAAGGTGCAACTTGTCACCGCACCAGGTCATGCAATGTCCCTTCGAACCCTTCTTCCTGCCCACATCGCAGTTGTATGGCAATGCGGCCAGCATCGCCTCCAGGCTTTGCCGCCCTTGCCGATCAGGCAGGCTCCCGTCCCGCTGCCGCCTCCTGCCGGCGGCCCCGGGCTTCGCCTTCTCCCGACCCTCTGTCGCCGTTGCATCCCGTGAAACATGCCCCACCAAGTGACCATCATACGCCTGCCTGACCATCGTCTCATGCCCCACCTCGGAACGTACGCCAAGACGTCACCTCGCTCGGACCCTCGCCGGAAAACACCCGGCCGCACATCCGGCGCCGCGACTTGTCGACCCTCAGCCGGTCAGGAAGGGCGCTCGTTGTCGGCAGGTTCCATACCGCCCTGGCAACAAAGGCCCGGGCCATGGCAACACGGTCCTTCGGGGGCCGCCCGATGCCACTGTAGCGCTTGATGCAGGCAAGGCTCTCGCAGGCGGCCATGTCGATCACCTGCAGGAAGTTCCTGCAGCGCTCCGTCCCCGGTCCGTCGTCCTCGGGCTCGGGAACGGGAGTGGGTTGAAACAGGCAGGACAAGCGGCTGATGCCGGCTTCGGGCGTCATGGGGCGGTCACCGGTATCTTGTGTTTTCGATACCATCATTAACCCATGTCAATGCTAAGTTATAATTCCTCGTTTCTGCTAAGTTAGTGATCCCCACATGTGCTGCCTCTCGCCCAGGCCCAGCCCAAGAACAATCCGGTTGTTTCCGGCCGGCGGAGGCCGCAATGAGCCTGTTTTGCAAGAGGCTCCACCATTTAGTAAGTCCGAATGACATGTCGGAAGACGCCTTGGAAAGATCTGGGGTGGGGTGACCGGGCCCTGCCGCACAAGTCTCGAAACATTGCTTGGAGGACATTCCAATCGAGCTCGTCGACACCCAATCATGCGATCACGACGCTGCAATAGCAGCGGGGATATGGAAGTGAGGCAGGATATGACCGCCAACTACGTGGATTACGAGAAGTCTGTCCGTCAGTCCTTTTGGGATTGGGCTGATCGACATCACAGGGGTGAGCTGGATGGCGAACGCCGGGAGAACGGTCCGCCCGTTCTCGCCGTTGAACACGTCCTGGAGAATGTCCTCGTGCCCGAGGATATGGCGCGGACGCGTCGAATTCGCGAGACCGCGTCGCAAATTCCATGACACCGCTGGTTTCGAAGCCTCAAAAGTTCCCAAGCTTTGACCTGCAGCGTATTTGGTGCAATCCACGCCTTCGAACGACTGGATGTCCTGCTGTCGGTGGAAGCGGAGTGCGGACGGCCTGCGTTTGGCAATGATACCGACAGAGTGGCAATGGAGCTCGAGCACGAGGTGCGTACGCTTAAGGAGCCGAGGCCAACAAGTGTCGATGTTCTAATTCGCGGGCGGCATGTTCGGGTTCCCGTGGAATGCAAGTTCACCGAACAGGAATTCGGTACCTGTTCGCGGCCCGGGCTGAAGCCCGAGGCCCCCAGGTATTGCGATGGCAGTTACCGGGTTCAGCAGGGCCGCCGCACGCGGTGCTCACTGACGGAACAGGGAATCCGCTATTGGGAGCATTTGCCCGACCTGTTCGATTGGGCAGCGGACCGTGACCATAGTCCCTGCCCGTTTGGGGCGTCGTATCAGCTCGTGCGGAATGTGTTGGCAGCCACAACTGATATCGATGTGGCGACGGAAGTTCCGGCTGGGCATGCGGTGGTCATCTACGACGCGCGCAATCCAGAGTTTCTTAGGCACGGAAAGGCCAAGCGGCAATGGGTGGCAGCAACAGAGGCTTGCCGTAAAGCCGGGTTGTTACGGCGCGTCACCTGGCAACGCTTGGTTGCGGCCTTGGCTTGCGTTCCCGAATTTGGTTGTCTCGTCGATGTGTTGGAGGCCAAATACGGCCTGTGCCCAAGTTGAGTGAGAGCGCCTGGGGGCTCCGTGCCCCGACCTGTGCCGGCGACGGACATCCCGCGGGGAGTTCCCACTTCCAAGCGCATAATAGGGATTGGAGAGCATTGCGGTGGCCTGGCCGTGAACCTGACGGGCGGGGATGCCATCGATAGGATCGAATGGTCTGCTGGTGTGGACCGGGGGTCGGAAGTTCCCGACGGGCGCGTCATTAATGCTGATGGCATCGTTATTGCACGTCCCAAGGCTCACCGCGACGCTTCGTCACCCGCTACCTACACGTCCTTGTTATTCCCGGGATTATCCCAAAGGCAGGGGAGTCAGATTTCTCAGTTAACTCCATTACTGATTCTCAAGTGAGACCGGTTTAATCTGGCAAGGATTTCTTGCCCAGGCGACCTCTTCAAGTGGAAGGCCTCCACGCAGTCTCAGACCAGCGCGGAGATCAAGAAGACCCACTCACCGAACGTGCTGACGGCATGACCCTATCCATTTATGAGACCGGACCTGGCGCCGAGATCTGCATCCGCAGGCAGGCCCGCGAGGACGCAACCCCTTCCAGATTGCAACCGGCGGAGGTTTCAATTGGGCACGAGGCTGTGTACTGTCACATTGACGTCAGGCCAACGTTAGCCATCCATTTTCGTGAGGCTGCGACGAGGCATGACAATGCGCAGAGTGGCAAGAGTCCGTTTTCTGCAAGTAGGGTTGAATTACTGAACGGTATGTTGCCCGGTTTGATGTATGGCCGTCAGATGGAACTCGTGCAAAATTGATGACCGGGACGGGTATGACTGGCGGTCACAACCACTTTCGAACGTTTGACGACCAAGTTGACAGCGGCTCTTCCTGCTTCTTCTTCGAAGGGCACCTGGCCCTTCCCCTTGTCAATCGGGTGAATTCCGGTCACTCGATAGATTTTCGAGTGGAACCACGGGATCGTCGTTCCAAGACCAGTTGCGGTACAATTAGGAATGCTGAGAGTTGTCTTGGCACAAAGAGGATAACAGTGTCACGTCATCGCAGTGAATACCGGGGCGAGTCAGGCGGGCTGTTGATTTCTGCACTCTTGGACCTGTGGTACCGCTTCTTGAAGCTTGGAGAAATCCAGCAGCATGTCTGAAAGTAGGAAGGGGCACCTTGCCATGCTGGCGTTTTCCTTCGGGATTGCCGGTTCCTTCAGCCTGGGCAGCCAGGTCGCCAATTTGATAAGTCCTGTTGCCATCACATCAGCGAGGTTCCTTTTCACAGCGATCTTGCTCGGCACAGTCGTTGCGCTCTGGCGCAAACTGGAGTGGCGTCATCTGAAAGCAAGCTGGCGTTATGCCGTCGCCGGTTGCCTTATGGCGACCTATTTCGTGCTGATGTTCATTGCCCTGAAGACAGCCTCGGCGGTTTCGACAAGCACTGTCTTTACACTGACGCCACTCATGTCCGGGGCATTTGGATGGATCCTGCTGCGTCAGACAATGACGAAGAGGATGTCCATAGCACTGAGTATAGGGGCTGTAGGCGCCTTATGGGTCATCTTCGACGCCGACCTTCAGGCCTTTCTTGCCTTCAGGGTAGGGACAGGGGAGATGATTTTCTTTGTAGGTTGCGTCGCTCACGCCATTTACACGCCGTTCTTGCGCCTTGCCAATAGGGGAGAACCTCCAGTTGTCTTCGTGTTCGGCATGGTTTTTACTGGCAGTATCATCCTGCTGATCTACGGTTGGCGGGATATTACCTCGACCCAGTGGCTGCACTTGCCCTCGATTGTCTGGGTAACGATTGGATATGTGACACTCATCGCCACGACTCTAACCTTTGTTGCTGTCAACTTCGCTTCGCTTCGCCTGCCTTCGGCCAAGGTCATGGCCTACACTTATCTGACTCCGTCATGGGTCATCCTGTGGGAGTTCGCTTTCGGTAATGCACTGCCACCGCTGCCGATCCTGGTTGGCGTGCTAATAACGATCGTGGCGTTGATCATGTTGTTGGGCCAGGATGGTGAACAGGTGTGAATAAAGTTCAATTGCCGGCATTTTCCGGTCAACAGGGCTTGCATATCAATGGCCGACTGGCTCCCAAGACTACTGAACCTGTGGTTTCCAGGACAGAGAGCCTGTTTCTCGTCGACGTTCCCACATTGCCGGGAAGCTTGACAGATTGGCCTCATCCGCATATTCGCGAACCTTGATCGGAGACCGGGATAAGGATGTCGGGGTTGCCGGATTGCGACAGGGCCAGTTCCCTGGAAAGCAGAATTCGCGCTTTGGAGGACGAAATGGAAGATCGTCCCAAAGAGCAGGGAGCCGTAAGTCAGGTGCATATTGCCTGGAGAATGATAATCGAACTTGTAACTGGAGTCGGAATGGGAGTTGTCGCAGGATTTGGGCTCGATCATTTGTTTGGCACGGCACCCGTATTGCTGGTCATCCTGACATTGGTGGGCTTTGCGGCAGGCGTCAAACTCATGTTGCGAACGGCGCGAGAGATTGGCAGTTCCGACGCTACGCGGCAGGCTTCGTCGGGATCGTAAGCGAATTCGCAACGGGTTCTGAAAGGGAATAGGTAAGTGGCAGAAACCTCCAGCGGCGGTCTTGAGATTCATCCCATGGATCAGTTTACCGTTGTCCCGCTGTTTGGGGATGGCACGCTCCAGTGGTATTCGCCGAGCAACGTTACGCTGTGGATGGCGTTGGCCCTGCTTTGTACGCTGCTCTTTCTCGTGGTCGGCACGCGCAAGCGGGCAAAGATTCCTGACCGTTTCCAGATGGTTGCCGAGCTCGTCTTCATGTTTGTGAGAAACATGGTCCAGGAAGTCGCAGGCCGTGACGCGCTGCGGTATTTCCCGTTGATCATGACTGCCTTCATGTTCGTCATGTTCTCGAATGTGCTAGGCTTGCTTCCCATGAGTTTCACCACGACATCTCACATCGCGGTGACTGCGTCGATGGCGCTGACCGTGTTTATTTCAGTTACTGTTCTGGGATTCGTCAAGCACGGCCTCGGGTTTCTTGGCCTGTTCTGGATTTCGGCCGCCCCATTGCCGCTGCGGCCTGTTCTGGCGGTTATCGAGTTGATGTCCTATTTCGTACGTCCGGTCAGCCATTCGATCCGGCTGGCTGGAAACATGATGGCCGGTCATGCCATGATCAAGGTTTTCGCGGCCTTTGCCGGGGTGCTGGGTGTCGGAGCCGTGGTACCCGTGGTGGCTATAGCCGCTGTGTATGCATTGGAGTTGTTGGTGGCATTCATTCAGGCATACGTATTTACTATACTGACGTGCGTTTACCTCAGGGACGCACTTCACCCCCAACACTAGTCACAAGATTTATTGTCAGTCCAACAACACCTGGAGAACTTGTTATGGAAGGTAACCTCGAAACTATGGGAGCCCTGATTGGTGCCGGCCTGGCCTGTACCGGTATGGGCGGCGCTGCGATCGGCGTTGGTCACGTCGCTGGGAATTACCTCTCAGGCGCCTTGAGAAACCCGTCAGCTGCGGCCTCGCAAACAGCAATGCTGTTCATCGGGATTGCCTTCGCCGAAGCGTTCGGAATTTTTTCGTTCCTCGTGGCACTCTTGCTGATGTTTGCGCTCTAGCCAACGGCTTTCCAATCGCGTGCATCTGGTGAAATTGATGTGGCTTGAGAGAGGTGGCTATGGCGGCTGAGAACGACCTGGCACAGTCGGCGGAACAGGCAGGTATTCCGCAGCTGGATTTTTCCGCGTTTCCGAATCAGATTTTCTGGCTGGTTATATTCCTTGTGGCCATCTATCTGGTCGTCGGTCGTGTCGCCATCCCGCGCATTGACAGTATCATCACGCAACGTGATCGAAGAATCCAGAATGACCTTAGTGATGCGCGCGAAATGAGCCGGTCGGCCGATCGCATACAATCAGAAATCCAAACCATTCTGGATGAAGCGCGACGCGACGCCGCGGAATCCCTTGCTGAAGCGCGCAACGATATACAGAGCGAACAGCAGCAGACCATCGAGATTGTCAATGCCCGGATTGAGGTCGAAATGGCGGCCGCAACTGAACGAATAGAAGGTTATCAAAACAGAGCTCCCGAGGTCATCAGGAGTGTTGCCAAACAGACAGCACTCGAGATCGTAGAGACATTTGTTCCGGGGAGAAATGCCGAGTTGTCGATTGAAGCGGCAACCGAGGCCAGAATGGAGCGGACCGAGCAATGAGACTGTACCTGGCAGCACTTGTAACACTGCTTGGCACAAGTCCGGTCCATGCTGCCAGCGGTCCATTCTTTTCCCTTGGCAATACGGATTTCATTGTCACGGTTTCGTTTCTGCTGTTTGTTGCAAGCGTTATCTATTTCAAGGCACCAGGATTTGTTGCCAAGCTGATCGACGGCAGAATTGATGTCATCCGTCGGCGCATTGATGAGGCTATAGACATCAGGAACGAAGCTCAGAGCAGGCTGTCCCAATCGGAAGAGCACAGAGCGAAGGCTCTTGTTGATGCCGAACAGATTCGACAGCGGGCCGTTGCCGAGGCAATACGGGCCAGGGAAGACTCAGAGCAGGCTCTACGGGATCTGGCGGTTCGACGCATGGACGACGCGAGAGAGCGCATTGCGGTTGCCGAGGCCGAGGCAATCGAGCGCATTCGAAATGAATCGATCGAAGTCGCGGTAGACGTCGCGGCCGAAGTAATTGCAAGCTCGATGGATCGGGACGACAGGCGGGCTGCAACAGCGAGCTCCATTGCGGCAATAGACCAAAATCTCCAGAAAGGTCTCTAGTTGCGGTTCGGAAAATGGAGACTGCATCGCGGCAAGTTGACAGGAGAGGATTCGTCCGCCGACTTCGTTCAGGTCTCCACCGTCAAGTCAGCCAGACCCAGCACCTGCCAAACTGTGTGCAATGGCAGAGTCTCGTTCAAGAGGTTGCAAGGTAACGACCCGAGGCGTGCCAGAATCGCCCGCACGGTCCAAGAGACCTTACGGTCCTATACTTTGGATCAGCCAGCCGGCGTCCTTTGACCTGATCTTGAATACCGGATCTCCCCGACAAGCGTGATTGTTGATGATTGCCTGCACTTGCGACGGTTTGAGGATAGCGGCCTGTAAGCTGCACAGTCTGCCTGCTGCCTGATCCAATCCACCAGCCTGGTAAGGCAGTTCTTGCCGTGTTCAGAGGTTATGGAAAATACGCCTGGCCCTCGGCAAGTCTTGTGCGGTCCGGGCAGGGCAGCAAGACTTCGAGCAGAAAAACAGTCCATTCAGCGGCAAGCGCTTTACATCAACTTGCGGCTGTCGAGTGATAGCCAATGACTTGAACGCAGTGAGCTTGCCCCGATGTTCCAGATTGTCAAAGACTTTCGCAAATCCAGTAGTCTTGCCGGGACAGGGACGCGGCGCCGGGTGCATGTGACAATGGGAATGGAATTCTACTATTGACGGATCAGATTTTCGCATGTGAGAGTCTTTGAGGAAGGGCCTGCTCGAATCATGGTCAGGCATACCGAAACCGGAGCTTGGGGAGCCGCGGCCATGGCCAGGATCTGGACTTCAGAGTCGGTGAAACGAGCTGAATTCAATCTTCTATTGAGACCGTTCGGCGTAGGGAGAAAGAGAGATCATGCTGCCCATCGAGGGTAAGTCATTTGTTCGAGGCGATCAGAGTTCGCCAATCTGGGAGATGACCATTCCAGAACTTTTCAGGAGAACCATTGACGGCAACCGAACGCGAGAAGCGGTGGTCTTCGTATCACACGGTGTGCGCTGGACATTTGGGGAGTTCTCCAAAGAGGTGGACCGAGTCGCTGCCGGACTGCGGGCTCTGGGATTGAAGCCAGGAGATCGCGTTGGGATTTGGTCACCGAACAGCCCTGAATGGTTGCTAGTGCAATTCGCAACTGCCCGAATAGGCTTGATTCTCGTCACGATTAATCCGGCTTACAAGTCTCGGGAAGCCGAGTATGTACTCAAGCAGGTTGGAGTTCGGGCGCTTGTGATTGCAGAGCAGTTCAAGTCGAGCTGCTATGTCCGCATGCTCCAGGAAATGGCACCGGAGTTGTGTACGTCGCCGCGGCACAACCTGCAGCTTTGCAAGCTTCCTGAGCTCAGATTGTGCATACAGACAGGGCAGTCCACTGTCACCGGAATGTACAGGTTCGAGGAAGTGATTGCTCTCGGCGCGAAGGGCCAAAGACACGAGCTTGACGACGTGTCACAAACTCTCGAACCGGAAGATGCAATTAACATCCAGTTTACAAGCGGAACCACCGGCGCTCCAAAGGGCGCCACGCTTACTCACCGAAATATCGTCAACAATGCCCGGTTCGTGGCAACGACACTGCATCTCGGGCAAGAGGACAAGTTGTGCATTCCGGTTCCGCTCTATCATTGCTTCGGAATGGTAATGGGGTCGCTGGCATGCCTAACGAGTGCAACCTGCATGGTCTTTCCGGCCGAATATTTTGAAGCCAAGGCCACGTTGGATGCACTTGAGAGCGAACGGTGTACAGCACTCTACGCCGTGCCAACCATGTTTGTTTCCATGCTTGATCTGCTCGACGAACAGCGGCGTGACCTAACTTCACTAAGGACAGGAATCATGGCGGGTGCGCCCTGTCCAATGGAGATTATGCGCAAGGTCATAAGCCTCATGAATATGCACGAAATTACAATTGCCTATGGTATGACCGAGACAAGCCCCGTTTCGTTCCAGAGCCACGTTGATGATCCGTTGAAACGAAAGGTCGAGACGGTCGGACGAATTCATCCGCAGGTGGAAGTGAAGATCATTGACGGACAATGCAGGACAGTGCCGGTCGGACAACAGGGTGAGCTGTGTACACGTGGATATTCGGTCATGAAGGGTTACTGGAACGATCCTCAGACCACTGCCGCAAGCATAGATTCAGAGGGTTGGATGCATACTGGCGACCTGGGAGTTATCGATCACCTGGGATACTGTCGCATCACTGGCAGGATCACCGACATGGTAATTCGGGGAGGTGAGAACATCTACCCACGGGAAATCGAGGAGTACATCTACCGCCATCCGCAGGTCCAGGTCGCGCAGGTATTCGGAATCCCGGACGAAGTCATGGGGGAAGAATTGTGCGCGTGGATTATTCCTGCCTCCCGAAATTCAGTCACGGCCGAGGAAATCCAAGAGTTTTGTCGCCAGGGCATGGCACACTTCAAAGTGCCCAATTATGTTCAGGTAACCGTGTCGATGCCCATGACCGTGACCGGGAAACCGCAGAAGTTCAAGATGCGTGAAAGCATGATTCAACAACTGAAGGCCGGAATACTTGACTGAGGCCACTGCCTATGCCTTCCGTCGGTAAAACTGCATTGCGCGACGGTTGCGGCAGGAATGTCATGATTTCTGTGCGCCTCAGCTCGACTTTGTACAAATTCCCCTCAGGTCCACATCCAGAAGATGTCGGTCGTGGCGATCTCTTCGAGAGCCTCGTCAAGCGGCAGCACGAGACCACCCATATCACCAACATCCTTCCACCGGTTGCGCCAGGACCAGTAATAGAGACGCATCCTGTCGCCCGAGCCCTCCGGCCTGAGCCGTGCGATCGGCGTCTGCGTGGCGGTCAGGGTGAGCGTATAGCCGTCCCGTCTCTTGTGGACGGTTACGCCGCCGCCTATCCTTCTGTTGAAGGCTTCGATGCGCCGCATAACGGGATCGGGATCAGTCATGGCACGGCGATGGTCAGGCCAGAGGGCTGCCTGACAACCACGCCAACGCACCTAGACAACTTCTGACGCAGTGCGCAACAAATGGCTACCGGGACAACGAATTAATGCCGTAATTCCTGTTCAAAACAATCTCCAATATAACAGCCGCATCGACCTCAATAGAGCCAGCCCCCTCTTATCGTGTCCAATAGAACCAGCACGAGCAAGACAAGAACTGGCCCTGTGAACACAAAGTGTCCCCCTTGAGCCGCCACCTCCTGTTCCTCGGCAGACCTGAAGCCGCCTGTCCATGCCAGGTTGGTCTCCCCGCTTGTGTCAATACTAAGTTATAAGTGCTCAGCCCTGCTAATGTGGTATTCCCCACTTGGGGGCGTCTTGTGCTCTCTCTCGGCGCGGCAGCGCCGGAGGAGTGATAGGGGTGGCAGGAGCGGCCGCGCGCTACCGCATGACGAAGCTCTCAAAGAGATCGCCACGACCGACATCTTCTGGGCGTGGACCTGAGGGGAAATTGTACAAAGTCGAGCTTAGCCTTTGGGCATTCCTCGGGCCTCCTGATCGATATGCGCGCATCGAATCAGACATCCGTCCCAAAGGGAATCCCCAATGATTCCAAGTCGGTCGGCCACGCCCTAGAACAAGTGCGCCTGGCTGAGATCCAGACACATGTAGGTCGATTCTCCCACCGTATAGCCGTGATCCGGGTCGACCAGAACCCGGTAGTCATGGCCCGCCGTGTCGTGCAGGATTATCACGGAGTCCTTGCCGAGATTCTCGATGGCAAAAACCGTGCCAGGGATCGACCCGTCGGTTTTCGTACGGTTGATGTCGATATGCTGCGGGCGTACGCCCAAGCTATGCGCGCTTCCTCCCATCCGGTCGAACAGATGGCGTGGAATCGCAATGGGTCCGTACTGCGTTCTCAGGGTGGGCCCGTTGTTGGAGTCTTCGACCTGCCCCTCGAAGAAATTCATCGGCGGCGACCCGATGAAGCCGGCCACGAATTTCGTGGCCGGGTTGTTGTAGATTTCGTCCGGGGTTCCGATCTGCTCGACCCGCCCATCGTTCATCACCACGATCAAATCGCCTAGTGTCATGGCTTCGACCTGATCGTGGGTGACGAAGATCGTGGTGGTGCCAAGCTGCCTTTGCAGCACCACAAGCTCCAGCCGCAGCGACTGGCGCAGCGCGGCATCGAGCGCTGCCAGCGGCTCGTCCATCAGGAATGCAGTGGGATTGCGCACGATGGCCTTGGCCATGGCGACTCGCTGGCGCTGACCGCCCGACATGGCGCTCGGTTTCTTGTCGAGAACCGAGGCGATCTCGAGGATGCCGACCGCATGATCGATCCGCCGCTTCGCCTCGACGGCGTCGGTATCGGAGTTCTTGAGGCTCATCCTGATATTCTGCAGCGCGGTCAGATGCGGGTAGAGCAGCGACGACTGGAACACCATGGCAATGTCGCGCGCGTGCGGCGGCAGGTTGGTGACATCGTGCCCGCCGATCTTGATCGTGCCCGACGTGACGTCTTCCAGCCCCGCGACGCAGTTCAGCATCGTGGATTTGCCGCAGCCCGAGGGCCCGAGAAAGACACAGAACACCCCGTTGGGGATGGTCAGCGTCAGTTCCTTGATTGCCCTAACGTTCCCGAAGGACTTGCGCAAATTGGTGATTTCGATGCCTGACATGCAGTTTTGATCCCTTGGGTTACTTCACCGGCTCGACGAGGTTCATCTCGGCGATGTGGCGCTGCAGGAAGTACGCGACCAGCGCAGCTGGGATGATGGAAATCCAGAGCGACGCCGACAGCAGCCCCGGCTGTGGCTGCAGGAACAGGAACCCGGAAACGGCCGTCGGCAGCGTCGCGGCGGGTGTGCCGTTGACCAACTGAGTGGCGAAAACGAATTCATTCCAGGCGAATAGGAAAGACACGATCGCCGCCACCGCGATGCCGCTTCGAGCCATCGGGATCACGATGAAAATCAGCGTCGACAGCCGCGAAAAGCCGTCGACGCGGGCCAGTGGTTCAACCGCCGGCAGGTTACGAAAATAGCCGATCAGCATCCACGTGATGAAGGGCACGGTGATCGTCAGGTTGATGATGATCAGTCCCAGCGTAGTCCCCGTCAACCCTAGTTTTATGAACAGGATAAAAAACGGTATCAGCGTGCTTACCGGTGGCACCGCGACCGAAAACAGGATGGTCATCAGAAGCGCCGTCTTGCCACGGAACTCGAACCGGGCGAAGGCATAGGACAAAGGCACGATGATCAAAAGTGTGATGACGGTCACGAAGAACGCGACGATCACGCTGTTCTTCAACCCGTTGATGACCTGCTTGGATTGGCCGGCGGGAAGAAACTCGCGCCCGTCGGCATCGGTGTAGCCGAAGCCGAATATGTTGTGGGCCGCCGCGAAATGCGGATTGGAGGGCCAGAGCGGTGCCGGGAAGGCAACCGCATCCACGGGTGCGATGAAGGCGGTCTTCAGGATCCAGTAGATCGGCAGCAGTGTCCAGATCACGGCGACCAGCGCCGCCAGTCCAAGAGAGAGAGAAGTCCGTCTCATCACGTATCCTCCAGACGGCGGCCCCAGAAGAAGAACAGCGCCAGCGCCGACCCGATGATCAGGAACAGCAGGTAGAAGGACATCGCCGCGCTCAGCCCGTAGTTCGATTGGCGGAAGGCCAGGTCGAACAGGCGGAAGGTGAGCGTGGCCGAGGCGTCGCCGGGCCCGCCTGCGCTCATCACGAAGATGAAATCGAGCAGCTTCATCGACATAATCAGCGTGATCGTCGTGAACACGAAGAGCGTGTATTGCAGTGGCGGCAGCGTGACGATCAGGAATCGCTGCCAAACGTTCAGACGGTCCACCCGCGCCAAGTCATAGAGCCGCTCGGGGATCGTCTTCAGATTGGCCAACAAGAAGAACGCAACCAGCGGCGCCAGGTTCCAGGCGTTGCCGAGCGCAAGCAGGTTGACGATCTGTTCGCTGGAAATAAGCGAATATTCGACCGCAGTGTCCGGCGTGGTGCGCCCGAGCATACGGTTGATCAGCGACGAGGCCACCCCGCTCTGGCCGCGCGCAAGATATTGCCACATGACCCCGGCGCCGTAAAGAGATATCGACCAGGGCAGGATGATGATCGCGCCCAGAAGCGCCCGGCCACGCCGCACATGGTGCATCAGCAAAGCCAACCCCAGCCCGATCAGCATTGCCAGAACTACCGAAACCAAGACGAACTGCACCGTCACCCGAACCGACCACCAGAAATTGTCCGAATATAGCGCTTCGCGGTAATTCTCGATGCCGACAAAACTTGTTCGGAACCCTCCGAAAAAGCTAACCTCCTGCATAGAAAGCCAGATTGCATAGCCCATCGGGTAGGCCATGACCATGACCAAAAAAAAGGATCACCGGCAACGCCAGAAGCATGGCGAATTGCCGGTTGGAAAGCTCTCTGCGTTTCAGCGCCAACTTAGCCTCGTTCTGGATTCTGGCCTCGGCCTGGCTTGCCACGCAGAAACGGTCCGCGTGGCAAGCATTTGATCGGCCTCAGTTCAAACCGTGCTTTTTGTTCAGCTTCTCGATGTCGGCGTTCAGATCTGCGATGACCTGTTCTACGGGCTCATCGTTGATCAGGAACCGGCCCAGACGCTGGCGCAGGAACGCGTTGTACTCCTCGGCCCAGACCACTTTCCACATATGCGGATGCGGTGCATTTGCGTAGAGCGTCAGCAGGCGATCATAGTCCTCGTCGCTTGCCAGGCCCTGACGGAACGCGGCCTTGCTCTCGTCACTTTCCATGACCGACTTGTAGGCCGAAAAAAGCATAGAGTTGTTGGCCCAGCGTTGGCCGACGGCGACGTTGCCCTCGTGATCGCGATAGCCATACCAGCTCTGGAACCGGCGGGTATCTTCGTCAAGAGCGTCCGAGCGATCGCGTGAAGTGCGCAGATACATGGCCGAGTCCAGCAGTCCCCATCCTGCGCCCTCGAATCCAAGGAAGCTGGTCTTGCCGGCAACCTGCGACTGCACAGGATCGTTGAACACCGCGAGGTTGTAGGAGGCCTGCGTCGAGTACAGAAACCGGCCCGAGCCGAACGCATCGACGATCGCGGCCTCGTTGAACGACAGCACTTCCTCGTTGACCATGTCGGCATTATAGATCGCTTTCCAGTCGCGCAGCGTCTCGCCCGCAGGGCCTTCGACCGTCAGGGCCGGGGCCAGCGTCTCCGGGTCAATCTGCGAGCCGCCGCGATTCAACACTTCCCAGATATAAGCCCAAGAGATGCCATAGAACTCGTTGAACCAATGCGGCATGTAGACGTCCTTTACGCCCTGCGCGTTCAACTCGAGCAACTGGTCGTAGAACGCATCCCAGTTCGCCGGTTGGGCGTCTTGCAGGCCGAGTTCCGCCTGTCGGTCGGTGTTGACCAACACCATGCCGCGAACCGCAAGGAAGTAGGACAGCCCCAGGAGCTTGCCGTCATAGCTGAAAGCATAGCTGGCATTGTCGTACATGTCGTCGCGGATCGCATCGATGTTCGGAACGTTGTCGGCAGGTGCGATCCAGCCGGCCTCGTAAAACCGCACGGCTGTCGGCGGGTTGCCGTAGATGATGTCGAGACTTTCACCGGCGATCAGCGACTTTTCCATGAGCGACGGATAGTCGCCATGCGTGACGGTCTGATAATCGACATTGCCGCCGACGGAGGCATTGTACCGGTTGACATTGTCGTCGACGACATCCGGCTTGTAGGGCCAACCGCGGAAAAATATCGTCTCGTCGCCCGTCGGTTCCAGCCCGGACTGAGCCAACACCGCCAGCGGCGTGGCCACCATCGTGCTGGCAAGCAGTATTGCCAAATATATCAATTTCATGAATATCTCCTTTCAAGTTCATGATTTCGTGATTGTGGATTCGCCGGGGTTTCGGGTCGCAGTTCGAGCCCCGGCAACTCATCCCATATAGACGCCCCCCGTGACATTCACGCCCTGGCCGGTCATGAACCGGGCTTGTTCCGACGCCAGAAACGTCACCACGTCCGCGACATCCTCTGGTGTTTCCAGCCGCCCGAGAGCGGTCTGGGCCACGTAAGAGGCCCGAACCCCGTCCGGCGTCATTCCGGTCAACTCCGCCTCCCAGGCGATCTCGCGTTCCAGCATCGGCGTCGTGACGAATCCCGGGCAGACGGCGTTAACGCGAATGCCATCTCGCCCGTGTTCGCGTGCGAGAGCCTGGGTCCAGCCCAGCACGGCGAACTTGCTCGCGGAATAGTGTGCTAGCAGAGGCGCGCCGACCTTTGCCGCAAGCGAGGCCGTGTTCACGATGACACCACCATCGCCCTGTTTCAGAAACTGCCGCACCGCCGCACGGTTGGTTAGAAACACTCCCTTGGCATTGACGTCGAAGTTGAAGTCCCAGTCTGCGAGTTCCAGATTGATGGCCCGCTGCATGCTGGACACCCCAGCATTTGCATGCAGAACGTCGATCCGACCCGCTTCGGCAAGAGCCAAGGCGAAGCCTTGCTCTACCGAGCTTTCGTCCGTGACGTCCATGGCCACTGGGAACGCATCGCCCCCAAGCGCGTCAGCGGCTGCTTCCGCCTTGTTCAGTGTTGTGTCGGAGACGATGATTCGGTCGCCTATTTCGAGAAAGGCGCGAGCGCTGGCAAGTCCGATACCGCTGCCAGACCCCGTGACGAGTGTCACCCTGTTCACTTTCCGCATATCATGTTCTTCATACTCTGCGACGTTCGAGTGCCCACACTAATAGCACATCAAAGAACACACAGCAACATTATACAACAAACTTTATTATTTCACTGATCGCATTGGGTTGATTCTCTCCACTTGCGCGCATAAACATACAGACACGCACACGGAGGCGTAGAATGAAAACTGGCACCAAGCTTCAGGCGATCCAGCGGCAGGAGCTCGTCTTGGAGGCGCTGAATAAAACCGGTATCGTATCGGTTCCGGACATTGCGGTCGAATGCGGTGTCTCGGATATGACTGTGCGCCGCGATCTGGACCGCTTGGCCAAGCTCGGCCAGATCAAGCGCACACACGGCGGCGCTGTCAGCCTGAACCGCAAGAAACGTGCAACTGCAGTGGATCTGGTGGAGCCGCACATCGGCGCGCGCACCGGCCGGGATCGCGAGGCGAAGATCGCGATCGCCAGGGCGGCGGCCGACCTGGTCAGCACCGGCCAGGCAATCGCGCTGGATATCGGTTCGACAACATTCGAACTGGCGGCCGTGCTGTCCGGCATGACGCTTAGCGTCTACACCACCAGCCTCCGTATCGCCTCCTACCTCAGCGAAAAGCGGCCCAGCGTGTATCTGCCCGGCGGGCAGATACACGGGTCCGAACCATCGGTCGTCGGACCGCTGGCGGTCAAACATTTCGACCAGCTTCACTTCGACATTGCCTTTATCGGTGTCTCCGGCGTGTCGGAATCCGGATTCTACGACTATTCCCTGGAGGATACTGAGATCAAACGCGCCCTGATCGAGGGCTCGCAGAAAACGGTCGTGTTGATCGACAGCTCGAAGTTCGGCCGCATGTCGGTGGCGCGAGTCTGCGAGCTTCGCGAGGTCGATCTTGTCATCTCGAACGACGCTCCGGGTCCGAACCTTCAAGTCGTGTTCGACACAGCCGGCGTCGAAATCCTGATTGCAAACTGAACAAGCGATCTCAAGGAAAGGACACAGCGTGGAATTCGACTTCCTAAAGGAAAGAAATGTCGTCATCTCGATGGCGCACATCGGTGCAATGCCGGGCTCGCCGCTCTATGATACGGACGGTGGTATGGACAAGCTGGTCAACGACGTGATCAGCGACATCGAAAAGCTTCAGGCGGGCGGCGTCAATGCGATCATGTTCGGCAACGAGAATGACAGACCTTATTTGCTCGAGGCGACGCCCGAGAGCATCGCAATGATGACCGCAGTCGTGACGGCCGCAAAGCAGGCGCTGACAGTGCCTTTCGGTGTGAACTATCTGTGGGACCCGACCGCATCAGTCGCGATCGGTGCAGCCACCGGCGCATCCTTCGTGCGCGAAATCTTCACCGGCGTCTTCGCCTCGGACATGGGTATCTGGGCACCCAACTGCGCCAGGCCCTCGCGGATGCGGCGCAATCTCGACCGCGGCGACATGAAACTGTTCTTTAACATCAACGCCGAATTCGCCCATTCGCTGGACCAGCGCGAGATCGGGCTGCGGGCCAAAAGCGCGGTCTTTTCCTCTCTGGCAGATGCCATCCTGGTGTCTGGCCCGATCACCGGCCAGCCCTCCGACGGCGCTGACCTGCGCAGGGTGGCCGAGGCCATCGACGGCGCGGTGCCGGTCTTTGCCAATACCGGCGTCAACATCGACAACGTAGGCGACGTCATGTCGGTGGCCTCGGGTTGCATCGTCGGCACCCATTTCAAGTTCGATGGCGACACCTGGAACCAAGTCGATGGCGACCGTGTCAAGCGATTCATGGACGTGGTGAACGGGCTTGAATAAGACATGGATTGCGTCCTCGGTCTAGATATCGGAACCACCTCCACAATCGGAATTCTCATCGCCCTGCCCAACAGGGTGCTGGCGCAGGCCATGCGCCCGGTTACCTTTTACGCGCCCGAACCCGGCTGGGCCGAGGAGGACCCCGAGGAGTGGTGGCGGAATGTCACTGACCTTGTGCCAGAGTTGATGGGTCAGGCAGGCATATCCGCTGCCGAAATCAAGGGCGTCGGCGTGACCGGCATGCTGCCGGCGCTTGTGATCCTGGGCCGCGATGACGCGCTTTTGCGCCCGTCGATCCAGCAAAGCGACGGGCGTTGCGGCGCCGAGGTCGAAGAGCTAGCAAAGGAGTTGGACCAGGATGCGTTCACCCGGCAAGCAGGGAACGGAATAAACCAGCAGCTTATCGCCCCGAAACTGCGTTGGATCGAGCGCCACGAGCCGGATGTGTTCGCGCGGATCGGCACCGTCTTCGGCTCTTACGACTTTGTCAACTGGAAACTGACAGGCCGCAAGGCGGTCGAGCAGAACTGGGCGCTGGAGGCGGGTTTCGTCGATCTGGCAACTGGCAATCTATCGGAGGACCTGATCCTGCTGGGCCATATCGCCCCGGAAACGGTGCCACCGAAAATCGCGTCCCACACCGTTTTGGGCGCAGTCACCGCGGGAGCGTCCGCTGCCACTGGACTTGCCCAGGCCACGCCTGTCGTCGGCGGTGCGGCCGATCACATCGCCTCGGGATTTGCCGCCGGGATCAACCGACCGGGCGATGTGTTGCTGAAATTCGGCGGCTCGGCAGACATCCTGATCGCCACGCAAGTGGCCTGCCCCGACCCACGCATGTTTCTTGACTATCACCTGATACCCGGCCTTTACATGCCCAACGGTTGCATGGCATCGGGCGGCACGGCACTGAACTGGTTCGTCGAGAAATTCGCACAGGGAGAGCATCATGCCGCCTGTGCCGCCGGGCTAACGCTGCACCAGCATCTCGACCAGATCGCAGCCGAGACCGTGCCCGGCGCCGACGGCGTGCAAATCATCCCATATTTCCTAGGCGAAAAGACCCCGATCCACGATCCGCAGGCGCGCGCCATCATCCATGGGCTCAGCCTCAACCACGACTTGTGCCACATATGGCGGGCCCTGCTGGAAGGCTTCGCCTATGCCTTCCGCCACCATATCGAGGTGCTGGGTGACATGAAGCATCCGACAACACGTTACGTGGCATCGGACGGCGGGTCGAAGTCGCGGATCTGGATGCAAATTTGCGCCGACGTGCTCCAAAGCCCGGTGCAGCTGCTCGAAGGCCATCCTGGTTCCTGCCTCGGCGCCGCCATGATGGCGATGATCGGCAGCGGCCTGTCGCAGGACTGGAACGTCGTCGACAACTATGTCGCCTATGGCGACCGTGTCGAGCCGCGGGGCGAGTTTGCCTCGTTTTACGACCGGGGCTATCGGCGGTTTCGCGACACCTATGAAACGCTTGCCGCGTCAGGGTGGCAAACGCCATGACCATCGAAGCTGTCCTCTGGGATGACGATGTGGCGCAAGGCAAGCCGCACCCCGAGCTCTATCGGGCCGCGCTCGTCCGGCTGGACCTGGCACCAGACCGCACACTGGCCATCGAGGACAGCCTTACCGGCATCCTCAGCGCCCGTGCCGCCGGAATTTGTACGGTCAGCTACTGCAATCCCGACCTGCCTGCCGACGCCGCTATCAGCGAGCTGGACGAAGTCATGGAGCTTGTGTCACGAGAGCCCGCTTTGGATGTATAAGATCGACCCGGTCAAGGACCTGCCACTCGCCGAAGAGTTCCGCAAGACACCAGTGGGCCACCACAGCCCGAACCTGATGCGGGTGTTGAACCTCCTGCGCTATGACCCCTCCGGCTACCAGATCGTGCTGGTCACACTGGTGCCTTTTAAGGAATGGATCTTGGGCACGATGCCGCCCGACCGCGACGAGCCCATCGTGTTGCACTCGGAAGGAGAGCTCTTCACCACTCGCGAAGACGCCGAATGGGCTGTGTTCTGCACCCGCTGGCGCGCCCATACCGGCCACGCCATCAGCACGACGCGCGACGTGCCGCTCCTGGAAGACAGCGAATGCTGAAACTGCTTGGATACCCTGATCGCTACTCAGCCGCGCCGGGGGAGAGTGTCACGTTCCACGTCTCCGCAGAGGAGAACCAGAGCTATGAAGCCAGCCTCGTCCGGGTAATCTGCGGCGACTGCAACCCCGACGGGCCGGGCCTGAAGTTCGAGAGCATCCCGAGCGCGATCGACGGCGTCTATGACGGCGCGCGACAGGTGACGAACGGTAAGCGGGCAAACTGGTACGTCCTGATTAGCTGTTGACGATCAGCATCTGTTCTCCGATCATCTGAATTCGGTCAATCCCGTGACAACAGATGGAGACAAGGCCCATGGAGAACGGCATTTCACAATCACCACCCACCCCACAGCGCGCTCCTGTGCGGAGCCGTGATCAGTGGCGGGACATCTATGACACCTGGCAATCATCGGAGCTGACACGCCGGGACTTTTGCGACACACAGGGTCTCCGCTACAGCACGTTCCGGAGATGGTGCCAGCGCTTCCGCAAAGACACCGGCAGCCACACGGCCGCCGCCCCGGTCACGCCGCCCTTTGTCAATCTCGGACCAGCTGCACAGCCGCACTGGGAGATCGAGCTCACGCTCGGGCCCGATGTTGTCTTGCGGATGCGCCGGTCATGATCGGGTCCGGCTTTCCTGGCCGGGGCCGCATCTGGCTGGCCACCGAACCCGCCGACATGCGCCTGTCCTATGACGGGCTTTCGGCCTTGGTGCGCAACCGCCTCGGCCGCAACCCGATCTCGGGGGACTGGTATGTCTTCCTCAATCGACGCCGCACCATGCTCAAGGTCATCGCCTTCGACCGGGGCGGCTACTGGATCTGGTCCAAGCGCCTGGAGAGCGGCCTCTTTACCCGGCTCACCTCCAGCAATCCGGCCGAGCCGGTCTCGGCCACCGGGCTCATGGCGCTGGTCGACGGCATCGACATCATCAAGTCAAGACAACGCAAACGGTACGCCCGGGCCGCCTGACGGCGCCGGGCCGGCCGGCCTCGCCTCAGGCCAGGTCAGGGATGTGTCGTGTGGTCAGGATTGTCGCCATGACCGCTTGAGAGGTGACATCGGAATGGGCTATCCCGGCGCCGCCATGCCGGCCCGGGGAGATGCACAGGGCCGTTCCGGGTCCGGGGTATAGACGCCGGCCGAACCGCCGAAGGGCCGCTGACTGACAACCGAGCCCAAGGGCGCCGCACCAAACACGTCTGGCCAGCGGCGGGGCGTCAACTCCTCGACCAGCCGGGCCGGATGCAGGGCCACACGCTGCAGGACATCGACCAGCCAGGTCCAGGCATCAACACACTGCAATTGACAGGTCAGAAGCAAGGACTGGATGGTGGCGATGTCGCGGGCACCGGCCTCGCTCCAGGCAAACAGCCAGTTCCTGCGACCCGTCGCTATGGGGCGGATCTGGCGCTCCAGTTCGTTGGTATCCAGACGAACACCGGCATGACCCAGACACACCTCAAGCCCGGCACGCCGCTCTCCGGCATAACACAGAGCCTGGTAGAACGGATCCTTCGGCAACCAGTCACGCGCCAGCATCGTCCCATGCCACTCCCAGAAGGCCGCCATCGCCGGCGCCAGCAGCTTATGACGGGCAGCCAGCAACGCAACCCCCGATGTGCCGTCCGCACGCGCCTCCCGCTCGGTCAGGTACATCTTGGCAATCAACGCCAGAGCACGCCCCGCATGCTCGGGCTCATGATCCTTGCAGCCCTCGAACTTGCGACGGGTGTGCGCCCAGCACAACGCATGCGCAACCCGTCCCGACATCGCCTCCGACCAGGCCGCATAAGCCCCATAGCCATCGCTGTGCAAAACCCCGGACCAGTCGCCCAGAATGCCCCCCACATGATGGTGCTGGCGATCGGGCCGGTAATGAAACACAATCTCGCCCCGGTCGCCCAGCACCGGCCACAACACGCCGCGGCGCATCTTGCCCCGTGATATCCGGCCGGCCCGGAGATATGTCTCGTCCATCATGATGACATCGCTCGCCAGGACAGAGCGCCACTGCGCCTCGGCCAGCGGACAGAGAAGGTCAATCGCACGTCGCACCCAGCCCCTGAGGCTCGAGCGGCTGACCTCAATGCCGTCCGCAGACAGACGCCGGTGCTGGCGATTGAGGGGCATATGCCAGATGAACTTGTCGATCAGCATACGGGCGATGAAACTGACATCGACGCAACTGCTCTCGAAGACCGACGGGGGCGTCGGAACCGGGAGGAAGGCGTTGGTCTCGCGGCGCTTGTAGATCGGCATGATGAAGCGGGCGACGTGCGAGGTCTCGCGACGGGTGACCAGCTTGCAGACCACATGCTCGCCGACCTTCTCGAGTTCGTCCCCGGGAATGCCGTCAAGACCCTCCGGTTCAAGATACACATCCTGGACCGGAACATCGGCATCAAAGCGCAGACCGCTGTCATTGACGGCAGAGCCACGCTTCTTCTTGCCGCGCTTGCGTTTCTTCTTCTCCTCGGCCTGACCGGCACCAGTCGACGGGTCATCCTGCGCGTCATCATCGGATGACGGGGCGGTCTCGGCGCCGGACTCGACGCCGGCGGCCTCGAACATGTCGCGTCCCTGCTCGGGCGTCCTGACCGTCTGCCGTTCGGATGTGGCGCCGAAGAGCTGGCGCTTGAACCACTCTATCTGACGCCTGAGAGAGGCAATTTCTTGTGTGAGAGAGGTGACGTCTTTTCGTGCTGCATTCCGTTCAGCCAGTGCCTTTTCGAGGGCCCGTTTCGGTGTCATGACCGACCTCCCGATGGCGCTTTTCGGGGCTGGAAAAGCGGCCCGAACGGGGCTGGATACGGTGATGTACTGTCGAACTTGAGCATGACGTTCTCTAGCACGAAGGGGCAGAGGTGTCAAGCAGAAATATTCTCTAGAACCACAATATATGGAAGTTAACTAGCCCTTATTGTGTCTCTAACAAAGTTATGCAAGATGTTGACGAGCACTGTATTCACGATTAGGAATGACTCGATGACGTACCAGTTTGCCCGCTTACGACGAACGCGGGCTCTTACATGGCCGCCATGGTCAAAGGGCTGGCCCGGGCGCGGCAGCTGACCTTCGTCGCGATGATCTGGCCGACGTTGATCGCCCGCGACAATCAGACTATCTTTTGCTGGGGCACCGCCGATGGTGATCGCCTGCGGCTTCTGATGCGCAAGGGCGGAATCCTGACGCTGGAAGCGGCGAGCGGCAGCATCGACTTGTCGGATGCACCGATGCTCGAGCGTCAGTGGTACGCGGTGCATTTCACTTTCGATGCCGATACCGGTGCCGGGGAGCTTACGCAATGCCCGCTTCGGGACTATGCGCTGATCCGTGACAAGGGGCGGTCCTCGGGAACCCTCCCCCCGATGCGGCCGCCTGACACCGCGAGCATCACGGTTGCGGGGTGCCCCAGCGCTGACGGCTCGGTCGGCGCCCATTTCAATGGCAAGATCGACGGCCCAGCGCTGCTGGCCGGCCTGCACCCGCAGGCGGTTCATGACCGGCTTCTGTCCGGCGCAAAGCCGGGCGCCGTGCTGCTGGCCCACTGGGATTTCACGCAAGCTCAGTCGGGCGTCTCCGCAACCGACATCTCCGGCCACGACAACCACGGGACGCTCCTGAACGCCCCTACGCGCGCTATGAAGGGCTGGAACTGGACCGGCGCATTCCACCGCTGGACCGAGCGGCCCGACCAATACGGTGCGGTGCATTTCCACCACGACGACCTCTACGACGCGAACTGGACCCCGTCCTTTTCCCTGACCATCCCCGAGAACTTCTGCTCCGGCGCCTACGCGGTGCGGATAAAATGCGGCAAGAGCACGCGTGAGGAAACCCGTGACTACTACATGCCATTCTTCATCCGCCCACCGCCCCGGCCCGCGGGCGTACCCGGCAAGCGCGACCGCATCGCCTTTCTCGCGCCTACGGCCAGCTACATCGCCTATGCCAACCACGGCGAGCACATCACTGCCCGCGAGGCCGAGCGCGTTATCGGGCGGCTCTTGGAGTTTGGCCATGCGGACATGTACATGTACGAGCACCCTGAGATCGGCGGTTCGCTTTATGACAGCCACTTGGACGGCTCGGGCGTGTGCTATTCTTCGCGGCTCCGGCCGGTGCTGAATTTTACCTCGCAATATCACAGCTGGCTCGGCGGACACGGTTCGGCGCTTTGGCAGTACAATGCTGACACGCATCTTCTGGCCTGGCTTGAGGCCAAGGGCTTCGACCACGACGTGATCACCGACGAGGACCTGCACCACGAGGGTGCGCATCTGCTGGAGGATTACCGGGTCGTCCTGACTGGCACCCACCCGGAATACTATTCCACTGCCATGTGGGACGGGCTGCGGTCGTGGATCGATCACGGTGGGCGGCTGATGTATCTGGGCGCGAACGGGTTCTACTGGCACGTGGCGTTCAGCGACGAGATGCCTGGACTGATGGAGGTGCGCCGCGCCGAGGACGGCATCCGCACTTGGATGGCCGAACCCGGCGAGTACTACCACTCCTTTACTGGTGAGCAGAGCGGGCTCTACCGCCGCCGCGGTCATGCCCCGAACGAGATCTGCGGGCTCGGGTTTATAGCGCAGGGCTTCGACAAATGCTCTTATTACCGCCGTGCACCGGACTCCAAGAACCCTCGGGCGGCCTTCATTTTCGAGGGCGTCGACGACGAGATCATTGGCGATTTCGGCCTGATCGGCGGCGGGGCGGCCGGGCTGGAACTCGACTGCATCACGGCCGAACTCGGCTCGCCGCCGAACATCCTGCGGTTGGCCACCTCAGAGAACCACACCCAGCAGGTGATGCTGGCAAACGAAGAATTCGGTGTCGTTCCGCCCAATCTCGGCGGCGACCAGAACGACAGGATCCATGCAGATCTGGCGTTTTACGAGACGCCGTCAGGCGGTGCCGTGTTCTCGACCGGCTCGATTGCCTGGTGCGGCTCGCTGCTTTGGAACGACGGGGATAACAACGTCTCACAGATCACCGAAAACGTGCTGAGGAGATTCGCGGATGAGCCATCCTTCGACGTCTGAACCTTGTGGACTCAAAAGCACTTCGTGACCGGATTCGGTGCCCGACGGATCGAAGCGCTGCAGCGGCGATGACTGCGTGTGGTTCCTGGTCGAGCCGGGCGGCGATCATGATGGTGAAGTAGCAGGCCAGGGAGTAGCGCTGTCCCCGGACCTGGCGGATATCCGGCATGACGGCAAGGTGGTCATGGAGGCTGCCCAGGGTCCGGGCATCGGGGAGTGCGGCCTCCTTGTCACCCTTCTTGGCGTGGGGGACTGAATCTGCGCACAGGCTTTGCCGGGCATTGGCATGCAATGGATACACGACAGGTCCCTTCTCTACTACTATAAGACACCACTTTGAGAGCCAGCCAGTTGTGTTGTGCCGTCATGGCCATCCTTTCGATGGTCAGGACATCACGGTTCTCAGCAGCCGTCGCCGTGAGGGCTCCGGCCGGCTGATTGTCGAGGTCGAGTTTGTGGGGTGTTATTTACTACTTTAATCCAGCACGATTCCGGGGTTTTGTCCCGGATTACGCCGTTCCGATTTTCTCCAGTAATCATCGTGAGAATGTGACACGGTTCTTCTTTCCAAGCAGTCACATTTTCGAGTCGTAGAGCCTCCCAAGCAGTAAAAAACTGCCAGGCAATGGTGGCATTGCAGCCGCCGGCCATGACAGGGGCGGGCACTGTTTCGCCAGTACCCGCCTGTACCCTGTTAAAAGGTTTCCCCGTGCGATGTTTGGCGACGTCCCGGGGAGCGGAAAGGCGCCACATATGCAAATCCGATATGACATTCAGGGCCGCACTCTCCAAGACTACATTGCGCCCAAGCTGCACCGGAAGGCAAGCCTCGACAGCTGCCCGTGCTGCACCGCTCCGATTCATCCCATGGGCTATTATACCAATGCAGGTTCAAAATGACTCATGGGACCAGTGCAGAGAATAGCGTATGGTGGTGCTCGGACAGCCCTGTATCGGGCTCTAGAAACGACGAAGAATCCAATGCAGGAGGAGCAGTTACGATGCGACCCGTACCCATCAACGAGAACCACCACACCAGGGAAGAACTGGAGCATTTGGCCAAGAATTGCAAGGACAAGCTCTGGGAGCGTCGGATACTGGGCGTGGCCCTGGCGATGTCCGGGCTGCAGCGCACCGAGGTCGCCCGTTCACAGGGCGTGGGTGCGCAGACGCTGCGGGACTGGATCTGCTTGTACAACGAGGGCGGCGTGGAGGGTTTGCGCCCGCAGCCACGCGGCGGCAGCAAGTGTCGCCTGTCGGCGGAGAAGCTTGAGACGTTGCAAGAGCACATCGAAGCTGGTCCCGGGGAGGAGGCAGCGTCGCCGTCCCGGTTCCGGCTCTGTGACATTGCGGCGATGATCAAGGACAGGTGCGGTGTTCACTACACGCTGGAGGGGACGCGCCAGGTGTTGCGTCGTATAGGGTTTCGCTGGATATCGCCCTGTCCGATCCATCCGAAGGCCGATGTGGCGGCGCAGAAGGCGTTTTGCGACACCTTTCAGGCCCGGGTGGCCGAGGTGACGGCTGGCAAGGCGGACAAGACGCCGATCGAGATCTGGTTCCAGGATGAAACCCGCATGGGTCAGAAGGGCATGCTGCGGCGCATATGGGCGCGCAAGTGTACCAGACCCAGGGTCAAGCGCGATCACCGCTACAAATACTGCGTGCTGTTCTCGGCCGCCTGTCCCGAACACCACCTGTCCGCCGCACATCTGTGCGAGCGGTCCAACACCGAGGAGATGAACCGCCATCTCGGCGATATCAGCGCTGCGGTTCAAGAGGGCCATCATGCCGTGGTTGTCATGGACCGGGCCAGTTGGCACCGGTCCAACGGTCTTGAGGTTCCGGCCAATCTGTCGCTATTGCACTTGCCGCCCTACGCGCCCGAATTGAATGCGATTGAGCGTGTCAACGGACAGTTGAAGGACAATTACGGGGGCCGCTTTGTCAGGGTCCGGGGGCATGCCAAGGTGTTCTGCCACCTCATGTTCGGCATTGTGGTCATGACCGCCGAGCGACTGATGCGACTGGCAGCTATCAATGTCCCACACTTGACATGACCAAAAGGCTGTGGCGTGTCTGGAGATCAGGGCCTGGTGGACCCCTGTAGTGATGACAGGGGTCCAGACTGCCATCTCTGCCCCCGGCAGTCAACCGGCGCCTGTCAGGACCCATGCCGCGCTCATGCCGCCGGCGCCGAAGCGGCGAGAGAGACCGGCAAGGAAGGGCGATCGGATCAGGACCACGTCAGCACGAAACGACCGAAAGTGGGGATCACTAACTTAGCAGAAACGAGGAATTATAACTTAGCATTGACAGCAGGACCGGCCCCGGGGCCGCTCTCATGCAGGAACGTCAGGCGTTGCCGGGCGACGATGAGGGCAAAGATCACCGGCCCCGGGCATTGACGGGTCCAGGGGCCGCCCGGAAGGCCTTTCTCAAACCGTCCCCTGCGCCTCCCAGACCCGCATGGCCTGGTAGCCGAACACCGCAGCTGACAGGATCTGCAACCCTTCCCACAGCTTCTGCGTCCCCGGCAGGGGCTGCCGCTTCGAGGGATGAAACCCCGCCTGGCCCGCCGTCAGCACCACATACCGCTCCATGGTCATCTCGGGCGGGTCCCGCGACTTGCAAAAGCCATGCTTCCAGGCCAGCGCCTGCAACACCTTGATCTCGTCGGCAGGCACATACTTGCCCGCCGGGTCGGCGGGCTTCTCCCGCGCCAGCAGGGCAAGGTCCCAGACCCGAAAGGCGGTGATGGCATCGAAGGCCAGACACTTCCCGAGATCATCGGCGCGGTCCAGCTTGCGGTCCTCGATGCGCGTGCCGGTCTTCAGGGCATGGAAGAAACGCTCAATGCGCCAGCGCAATTCGTAGAAACGCACCACCTCCTCGGCACCCGCTGCATCAGCTGATCCCCCGGTGGTCAACAACAGCCAGCTGAGCACCGTCTTCGGCCGCCGCACCGCTGCCGTCGGCCTGCGCACCTCGCGGGCCGACACCGCCAGCATCCGCAACGGCGGACCACCTACTTTCACCGGCGGCTTCAGGTCGACATACGCAGCCCGCAACGCCAGGCGGACCTTGCGAGCCTTCCGTCGCCGCACGCCGCCACTGGCCGCAAGCCTGATCCTGCGATGCCCCAGCACCGGCTGCCGGCCCATATACGACCACAGACATTCGCTCTTGCCTTCAGACAGCAAGACGCGGCGCCGCGCCGAGCGGCTGGCCCGGACAAGAAGTTCCGCACCGCTCTGGCGCGCCGCTTCCAGCAATTCCCAGAAATCACCCTCGCGGTCGCAGATGTTCACCACGCGGCTCTCGGGACACGCCGCCGACAGCGCCTGACCACGCCGCAATCCCGCCACCCAGCGACCACTGTCCTTGCCTTCGGCACGCCGAAAATCCGCATCCAGCGTATACAGGCCCAACGGACGGCCAACCCCGTTGACGGCCACACCGCAATGCGCCAACAATCCGCGCGTGCCCTTGCCACCGCCGCCCAGGGCGTCCAGACCCGTCGTCGACGACAAACCGCCATAGTTCAGCGTCGTCGTGTCCTGTAGCGCCAGTATCAACGGCTCGCGCCGACAGCGCTCCACCGTCGCCTCGTAATGGGGCTCCAATATGTGTGCCATGCGCACCCTCGCATTCGACAGCAGCCGATAGGCCGCCTTCTGCGCCGCCTGGCCCGGAAAGATGACCGGCAACGGCTCCCCGGGCCGCTCCAGCCACGCCTTGCCCATCGCCGCCAGACGGCGCCTGACGCGGCCGTCGGGATAGCTGCTGCGTCCATACTCCCGCTCCGCCCACGCACCCTCGCAGTACAGCGGACCATAACACCCCAGGACAGGCGCCGGCTCGGCACACAAACCCGCCCGCCAGCCTGCCGCCAGCGGCTTCAGCCACACCGCCCGCCGCACACCCGAACGCCGACCCGAACTCCGCTCGGCGCAGCACCGCCAGCCAGCGGCCCGATAACTCAGCCCCGTATAACCCGGACCCGTGAAACTGTAGACCAGGAGCGGCCGTACGCCATAGCGCAACGCCCAGTCCCCGGCCACCCGCTCGCACGCCAGGCGCAGCACCTGCGAGGCCAGCTTGCCAACCCGAACCGAAGGCAGGATCAGAAAGCGCCGGTTGATCAGCACCTTGTCGATATGCGCCCGGCGGGCATCACAGCGCCAGCCTATGGCCGCATCGCGGGGGCGCAACTGCCAGCCGGCAGCCCCGAAGCTGAGGCCGCCCAGCCGGCCGTGGCGGGACGACACGATCCAGTAGCGCAAAAGGCCGCCCGGCGCCGGGCGCCAGCCGGCCGGATGGTGGCTCTCGATCATCGCTGCAAAGCAATGCCGGTCGGCCGTCTCGACGGCAACCAGCTGCACCTCGCCAAGTTCGGCCAGCGTGCAGGACAGTGTCTTGTCGGGATAGTCGGCGGCCGGCCGGCGGCGGACAGTGCGAGTATACGCCCGCGGGGGCGGCAGGGCAACGTCGAGCTCGGCGGCCAGGCGAGGCAGCACCTTGCGGGCCGCCGCGAGGCTGGGCTGGCCGCGGTAGTCGAGCCACGCCTCGCGGCGGCACAGATTGCGGGTCAGCTCGGCGCGGGCGTGCGTCCCCTGTTTACAGGCTGACTTGAACCATTGTACGGTATCGGCGGAAAACTGTCGGAGCCCAATCTGCATGATCGCCGAACATGGCACAAACTCTTGTTCGTGTCAAGTGTGGGACATTGATAGGACTGGCAGCGCCCGACTAACCTGTAAGAGCTCCTGACCGGACAGCGGCCACCGGGCTAATCGGCCACTGTCCTCTTTTCGAGGACGGTGCGGTCAGGCACGTCTCCCTGGCAGGACATTCCTGTTCCAAATCGGCAAATCCGCCTTCAAAGTGCGAAAATCGTTCGTCCCTGGCCCGAGACCACAGAATTCAATGCAATTCCCGTCATCATGATGCTACAACACCATTGAATTCAATAGTTTTGCAAGAGTCTCTCAAGTAAGGGATATCGATAGGTCCCGGACTCCTGATTTCAGCTGAGTGCCGGTGCAGGATGCAGCCTATCCCTGCTGTGCCTTCATGTAGCTGCGCAGCACCGCGTTAATGCGGGTCTGGTAGCCCCGGCCCTGCGACTTGAAGAACTCGATGACATCTGCATCCAGGCGCAGCGAGATTGGTTGTTTCGGACGCGGCATGGTGACCTGGGCCCGCGACCAGTCGAACTCCCCCTCATCGGGATCTTTCTCAGGCTCAATGCCGGCCTCCTCCTCTCGGCGCAGCCTCTCCCAGTCTGTTCTTCCCTCACCTTTCCGGCGGACTGCATCCTCCAGGGTGATTCTCGTGATATTCTCTTTGTTCATTTTTCCATGCCCTTCGGGCAGTGATGATCCGGATCCTGTTGTTCCGGAAGGTGTAGACCACCGAGAACATCTGTCCGCTCAGCTTGCCTGTGGCAATCCAGCGTTCCTCGTCCGGATATTTCGATGGTGCAAGCACCACCGGCCGCCCATCGAAGATTCTCACTGCATCTTTGAAATCGATGCCATGTTTCACAAGTGCTGAGGAACATTTTTCCTCGTTCCACTCGAACAGTTTTGTTGTTGTGTCAGGCATTCTGAATTCTTGCCTCGTAGTATCATTGCGTGCATCCTCTCCTTGCCTGAATCGATGTTGTATATACAAAGTATCAATATGTGTCAAGCGCATCTGAAACTTCCAACCGATCACCCCATATCTCGACATGTGAACATAGCCATGGCCTGACCGGCCCATGTGGAGATGGGTCCCGGACAGCTGATGTCAGCTGGCCAGAGTTGTCATTGTGGTCATCGCAAACCTGCCACCGGATGGTGCGATCATCCGTTGAGATTGAAGGAATACAGAGATTCCACCATCGGCCGGACGCGGTCGCGGAGGAAACCGGGAATGGCAGACCGTTTAACGGTTGGGTTCACCAGAAATGGGACCGTTGTTATAGATGGGTTCTGCCTCCCCGGAGTGTCGTTGTTTTGAGAAGTGGGATTTGGGTCACGGAGCCAACCAGGTGGTTGGCAACCGAACCGGAAAAGAGCTTGGCACCACGATCGTGTGGTGTCCCTGCAGCACGAAGACGTCTGCAGCATGAGACACTCCATCCGGAATACTTGCGCAAACCGGCCAAAACCGGGGAGAGTATGATGTCGTTATATTATGGAGCCTCTTGCAAAACTCTTATGATCCGGAGGTTTTTGCCCGATTATCAGCACCTTTTGCCGATCAGGCCCGGGCAAGGAATCGCTTCTCCTGTATAAGAGTACGTTCGAACCAACCTAATACGGAGAAACGATCCCATGCCATTGAGTGCAGAGCTTACAACTTGCTGGCACCGCTTTAGACGTTCTCTGTCCTTCGCTCGCCGAGACGCTTGGCCCGCTGAACAAGAACCATCGCCGTATGATCGCGGTGATTGATCTTGCCCCGCCAGAGGCTTTTGTCCACTGCAACTCCCGCCACAGCCCCGGCCGTCCGCAACAGAGCCGTACCGCCATTGCCCGCGCCTTCATTGCCAAGGCGGTGTATAATCTTTCGACGACGCGAGCCCTGATCGACCGGGTCCAGAATGACCCTGTGTTGCGCCGCCTGTGTGGCTGGGAGACGGTCAGGCAGATCCCGAGCGAGGCCACCTTTTCCCGTAGCTTTGCGGCGTTTGCCGAGCACCGCATTCCGGAACGCATCCATGAGGCCTTGATCAAGGTGGCCTATGCGGACACCTGTGTCGGTCACATCTCTCGGGATGCGACGGCGATCAAGGGGCGTGAGACGTCGAAGACGGTGAAGGCCAGTGCCAGGAAGGCGGTCAAGCCCAAACGCAAGCCTGGTCGGCCGCGCAAGGGCGAGGAGGTCATCAAGGCACCGACCCGACTGCAAAAGCAACGTGTTTCGGATCTTGACACCATGCTGGCCGATTTGCCGGTGCATTGCGATGTTGGCAAGAAGAAGAACTCCAAGGGGTTTTCCGAAAGCTGGAAGGGTTACAAGCTTCATATCGATGCGGCAGACGGCGAGGTGCCGATCAGCTGCATTCTGACCTCGGCCTCGATGCATGACAGCCAGGCGGCCATTCCACTGTCAGTGATGAGCGGCGAGCGCATTGATCATCTCTATGAATTGATGGACGCCGCCTATGACAGCAAGGACATCGCCGAGCACAGCCGGTCATCGGGCCATGTCCCGATCATTGATGTCAATCCACGCAACAACAAAGACCTCCTTGAAGGCCCCGGCCTGCCAGCCAATCAGGGCCAGCCAGCGGCCGTCATGGACGGCGACATGATGCAGGGCCTTGCCGAAAAGTCGGTGCCAGGGCAGGTAGTGGTGGGCCCGGACCAGCGCATTCCAGCACCTCTTCGCCTCCATGCTGCGCACGAGGTGAACCTCGACCTCACGAAGCGGAATATCAGATACTATGAGGTGGCAGTCAGACGACCGCCTGGAATATCAACCCCGACAGTATGGCGCTTAGCAATCCCAATGCCAGGTAAGTCATGAATACGCCTGGCTTTACTAACGACCATACCGCAATCATTGAAGGAATCGAGCTAATGGCACCTGCAACCAAGAATGCCATAGCGGCACCCGGCGTCATTCCTTGTTCAATCAGGCCTGAGACAAAAGGAGGCGCAACATAACCGTTCAGATATGCGGGCATTCCCACCAGGGTGGCGATCACTATTGATCTGACGCCGCTGCCACCAACAAGCGACGCAACCAGACTGGCGGGTACGTAGGTAACAAGAAGGGCTTCGATCGCATAGGCCAGGGCCAGCCATTTGACGAGGAATAGGAGATTGGTCCTTGCTTCGTGCACAAATATGGAAATTCGCTGTTGTTCGGTCCAGAAACGCCAGGCGGCCCCGGTATCATCTGCGGGTTGGCCGCATCCGCAGGCCGCACCAGCAAACTCTCGCGTGGAGTTCAGGAGCAGGCGGCGGCGCGTCAGAAACAGGGTTATGAAGCCGCCGAACAATCCGACACCAATTGCTGCGGCGGCCTTTCCAAACGCAAAGTCCCATCCAAGCGCACTGGCTGTTATCAGTATCGTGGGCGGATCGACCAATGGTGAGGACAGCCAGAATGCCATAATTGCCGAGAGCGGGGCACCCATTGCCAGCAGACCGGCAATGAATGGAATAACTTCGCAGGAACAGAATGGTGCAAGCCCGCCCAAAAGTGCCGCGGCGCAGATCATGCGCCCCTCACGACCTTCGAAGGCAGTGGCAATAACAGACTCAGCGCCTGCAGCCTTGAGATACGAAACCATCAGCACCGCAAAAAAGATATACGGCACGGTTCCGAAAAACGCCCCGAGTGCAAAGCTCACCACTGCTTGAAGAGAGGAGGGGTCCAGCAAGAAAACGAAGACAGGAATGCACAAGATCACTGTCCAGGGTGAACGAAGCTGGTGCAAGCCACCTTCAGACGCAAATTGTATTGCTCTTGACAATTCTACCAACACCCAATCCTCGAAAAAGACCTCTGAAAGCGCATTCGGAGGTTGCAAGCCCGCCCGGTCAAGACCTTCAATGTACTCCACATTTGCCGGCGGTACCGTGACATCTTCGGAGACTTGCTATCCTATCAAACCACGGCGTTTTCTGTTTCGCTTCTTGCCGCTTCCCACGCAAGCATGGCACGCTTTACAGGAAGTCCCCAATGGTATCCTCCCAACTCTCCGTTCTTCCTCAAGACGCGATGGCAGGGAATGAGCCAGCTGAGAGGGTTCCTGCCCACCGCCGAACCAACAGCTCGTACAGCTGCTGGATGACCGATGGCACGTGCAATGTCGGTGTATGTCGTTACCCGTCCTTCAGGTATGGCCAGCAATGCTTCCCAGACCTTGATGTGAAATGGCGCACCAACAAGAATCGCCTGTGCCTGGTTCCGGCGCTTGAACAGACCCTCGACCCATCGCTCAATGGGCTCTCGATCAGAAACCAGACGTGCAAATGGCCAGCGACCGGCGAGATCATCGAAGACTGTGTTTCTGCTCCTGGGCGTTGCGAACGCCAGGCCACAGAGTCCCTTGTTGGTCCCCATGGCAAGCATATCACCGAAGGGACTATCAAACCATGCATGGTAAATGTTCAGCTCAAGACCACCTCTTGCAAATTGGCCGGGACTCATTGCCTCCCAGGAAACAAAAAGATCATGCAAGCGGCTTGCTCCAGACAGTCCGACCCGGCGTGCTGTATCGAGTGTGGTCGACCGATCTTGCAGCAACTGCCTGGCATGGTCGAGGGTCAGGTATTGTTGATACCGCTTCGGAGAGACACCAACCCATTGGCTAAAGGTTCGCTGAAAATGTGAAGGGCTCATGGACATGCGGCTGGCAAGCTCATTGAGTGTCAACGGTCGGTCGGCATCGTCAATCTGTCTTATGGCACAGCGTATTACGCGGTAGTGGTAGGATTGAGAGTCGTCAAAATTCATGAGTCTTACCTGGCAGGAAGAATATGCTCCAATCTATCACAATTGCGGATTCCGAATCTTGCGCAATCGACAGCAGGACAGGCTGAAAATGCTTGCCGACAAATCCATCCTTGACTGATATGGCGATTCCCAGCGGAATTGGAGTCCTGTCGCTCCTGCGATTGAAGAGTTGCCGCACGTCCAGTCTGCAGGCCGTCTTCTTGATGCGAGTTAAGAATTTGCGGAGATTGCGAAACCGATTTCATATGCCAGTTGCGTGCAGCAGAGAGCAAGCACTATCGGGATGGCAGTGTACCTCCATTTCCTCCTTTCCGGCGGTTGCCTTGCGATCGAAACCTGTGGGCCTCGAGAGATTCATTCCGAGTCTGGAGCACCTGGTGGCAGAAGCGCATGGTTCGGAAGCTTGTGGGAGGTCCTGTTCCCGCTGCGCAGGAAATTGACTGACTTACGATCCCTGGCTCTCCTCAATACACTATCGGCAAACCACTGGTCGCTTTCCAGAAGCTGTCTGGAAAGGACAATCTGATTATCCAGGTGTGGCAATAGCTGCCCCAGGCGCCATGAGGCTGAAGGCGAAACGCCGGTCTGCTCGTGATAACCCCTGCAGGGCCTCTCGTCGGGCAACTGATCTCGCGGGAACCGCATAAAGTGAGTTGTCTCGCCGTCGACCCATGTGCAGAACCCGAACGATCGGGTTATTCAGGCAGGTTGCCCCTAATCATTTTCCGGGCGGATTCTTCAGTTTGGGCGGATCAATGAAAGTTGCACAAGAGTATGATCGCATCTGTGAAGTTTTCGGGCGCTTTCGCACACAAAGGGCCGAGCCCAAGGGTGAACTGGCGCATGTGAACGCGTTCACATTGCTCGTTGCCGTGGTGCTGTCTGCACAGGCTACCGATGTCGGCGTCAACCGGGCCACGCGGGCGTTGTTTGCCGAGGCGGATACGCCGGAAAGGATGCTGGAACTTGGTGAAGCAAGGCTCGCTGACATGATCAGGACGATCGGATTGTACAGAAGGAAGGCTGCCAGCGTGATGGCGCTGTCAAGAATACTTCGTGATCACTATGGCAGCGCGGTCCCCGCATCGCGGGCCGCCCTGGTGTCGTTGCCCGGCGTCGGGCGAAAGACCGCAAACGTGGTCCTGAACATGTGGTTCGATCAGCCGACACAGGCCGTCGACACACACATTTTCCGGGTCGGAAACCGCACCGGCATCGCGCCGGGAAAGACGGTGGCGCAAGTGGAACGTGCGCTTGAGGACAAGGTTCCCGCCGCCTATCAGAAGCATGCCCACCACTGGCTCATACTCCATGGCCGCTATGTATGCACGGCCCGCAAACCGGATTGCCAGAACTGCATCATTGCCGACCTCTGCCCGTCAAGTACCGTGCATGGCTGAGCACCTGTCAGTCTGCCGCGGAGATGAAATCCCGATACTTTTCTTTGTCAGGAAGCCCTCGGATGGCTGGACTTGTAGACGTTCAGCAAGTGAGTCGACTCGACCTTCAGGTAGGACTGGGTGGTCGAGAGTGAGCCGTGTCCAAGAAGTTCCTGGATGGCTCGCAAATCACCGCCGGCGGTGAGAATGTGGGTTGCAAATGAGTGCCTGAGCGCATGTGGTGTCGCCGTGGCAGGCAATCCCAGTGAATGGCGGGCGCGTTCAACTACCCGTCGAATCTGCCGCGAGTTCAATGGGCCGCCCCTGGCTCCAACAAACAGGGGTTGTTCGGGTTCAACCACATAGGGACAAAGCCGGGCGTATTGTTCCACAGCCTCCCGAGCGAATTTGACGACTGGAACTATTCGCTCTTTACCACCCTTGCCCACGATACGGATGGTCTCCCCGACAGGGACATCGCCTCGCCTGATTGAGAGCGCTTCGGCTACCCGCAGGCCACAACCATAGAGCAAGGCCAGCACTGCCACGTCCCTTGCATTGATCCAGGCTTTTTCAGAATCGTTTCCGGCCTGATCGATGACGTCGCAGGCGCCTTCCGGTGTCAGAGCTCGAGGCAACCGGGCCGCAAAGCGAGGGGCCCTGGTCAATTCGACATCAGCAATGTCAAATCCGTACTCTCGTGACAGCCACCTGTAAAAGCCCTTTACTGCAGACAATTTGCGGGCCAGCGATCTGGGTTTCAAGCCCTGTCCGCGTTCGTAGGCCATCCAGGCACGGAGGTCTCGCCGACTGGTCGCAGCGAGGTCACGGTGCGAGATTTCCTTGCCGCGATAGCGGGCGAGGAAGGCCATGTATGCGGTCAGGTCGCTGCGGTAACTGTTTTCCGTATTTGCGGAATCGGTACCGACTGCGGCCCGCGCCACCAGCCAGTTTTCGATCAACTGTCCAGATGTGCATATTGTTGTATTCATGCCAGATGTTGTTCCAGGAGGCATACAACAGAATTTCCGAAGAACTCAAGAAGCACGGTTTCCTGAAGCGGGCTGAACTGGTTGCCATCGACACTTCCAATCAGCAGCAGCATTTTGAATGGGTGCCGGAAGAAATCCAGCGGTATGGCAGCTTCAGAGCGAATTTGCGATCCTATGTCTCCGTAGACATCTGCACTGCCACCCGGAATCTCGCGCAACAGCACTTTTTTTTCGGAATGCAACGCGGCACGCTTGAGGAATCTGGCAATTGATCCGGGTGATCGATTCACAAGAACCTGATTCCTGAGACGGTGCAGTGGTGATCTGGCTTGCGGGGGCCTCTCGACCAGGAGGCGGATGGCAGCGACTCCAAGCTGATTTGGGACATAAGCTTCCAGTGTGTCCAGGAACACTTGCAGATTGGAACACTTCATGAGTGCAACGACAACCCGATGGATACGCCGTGTCGTTGCGGCGTTGGCATAGGCGGCGGAAACCACCATTCGGTGAGTTTCCTCAAGTTCCTGCAGGCGACTTTCCAGCTTTCGCAGCGCCACCCCGCGCAGATCTATTACATTTTCCTGAGGCTGGACCGCTTGCGGTCCAGCCAGCACCCGAATTATCTCCAGATCTTTCAAGACCAGATCGGGATTGGCCAGAATGGCAGCTCGCACTGCCCCTGGCGAGGGAATTCGGCTGGCAGTGTATTCCGGTTTGGCCATTTCCTGTTCCGGTCCCCGGTCAGACTATCGACATGCCTGTCTTTTCCCAGTCGGACAGAAAGCTGGCAAGGCCCTTGTCTGTAAGTGGATGCTTGGCGAGTTTGCGGAGCACAGCCGGCGGTACTGTGGCGACATCTGCACCAACGAGAGCTGAACTCATGACATGAAAGGGCGAGCGAATGGATGCAGCAAGAATTTCAGTAGCAAAACCGTAATTGTCGTATATCTGGCGAATGTGAGCAATCAGGTCCATGCCATCCAGCCCCAGGTCGTCAAGTCGGCCAATGAACGGGCTGATATAGGCAGCGCCTGCCTTGGCGGCGAGCAATGCCTGGTTAGCGCTAAAGCAAAGCGTGACGTTGACCCGGATCGATTGGTCCGAAAGTGCTCGACAGGCCTTCAGACCATCCCAGGTCAGCGGCACCTTCACAACAATATTGGACGCAATTGCAGCTAGCACCTGACCCTCCTGGATCATCTGTTCGGTTTCCGTGGCCACAACTTCAGCGCTGACTGGACCACTGACCAGTTCACAGATGTCAGCCAGCACCTCACGTACATCCCGGTTTGATTTCATGATCAGGGACGGATTTGTCGTGACTCCGTCCACGAGGCCGCTAGGGTTGAGCCTCGCGATCTCGGAAATGTCGGCGGTATCGACAAAGAATTTCATGGTTGTGGTCCTGTTACGTTTTGTATGAAGTGTTGGAACTGATTACCGTATTCTAGCTCGAATTGCACCATGCGCTTCATTCGCGCCTGGCATCGCAGTGTCAATAATGGGGCCACGGACCAATAGGAAGTGGCCGGCCGGCCTGGAAATCATTTCACCGACAGGTCAAATAGGGATGCCTGCTGCGGAGATTCAAGGCCCGGGGCGTCTGGCCCGTCGAATTGCAGATCGCCCCTGGTCGTGCCCCGTCAATTGCCCTCTTGTTGTTCAGACGCGTCCGTCAATGATGCCGGAACTGCCGGTCATGTGATGCCGTTGCAGCTGCCGGGGACCGACGCCCTTCAAGGTGGCAGCGTCAGGCAAGATAGCGTAAAGGCGAAGAGTATGGTCGATCGGGGTTGTCATGTATGCAGCGGCAGTAGAATCGGTTATGCTGACTTCGGGTCGCTTTTCACTTGACGCCCTTATGCTAGCGAATCTCCCATATGCCGCATGGGGTCGATCGGCGGTTGAGGAAGTGCCTTTGGCGTACCGTTGCAGTCCTTCTACAAACCGGAATGCTGCAAAGATCAAGTCCTGATGAATCGACCTCCCAGGGATGAAGAATTGGTCCGGTCGTTTGCAGCTGGTGACAGGGTTTCGGTCATGACCAAGTTGCCTGTCGATGGACCATTTGACTATCTTGCACCTGATGGCGGCGTCTCCGTTGGAGACTATGTCCGTGTACCGATCGGCCCACGCAGCGTCGTAGGCGTCGTCTGGGACAAGGGAGGAAACAAACCCCTCGACCGAAACAAGGTGCGCGCCATCGAGAGTCGGATTGACGTGCCTCCGATGCATTCGGTGTTCATGAAGTTTCTTGAGCGTGCTGCCGGCTACAACCTGGCATCCGTCAACGCCATGCTGAGGCTTACACGTCTTCCTGAATCCAACGAAGCCCTTCCAACACGATTGACATTTCGCCTTTCAGGAACCAGCCCCAAGCGAATGACAGCACCGAGGGCGCGCGTCATCGAAGCGCTGGAACAGGCGGGAGCCCGGGGCCTTGCTGCAGCTTCGTTGCAGGAGCGGGCCGAGACCACAGCGTCGGTTATCTCGGGCCTCAGGAAGCAGGGCGTGATTGTTGCCGATGCGGTTCCTTCTTCCTACCGTCTCCCCAAGCTCAACGTAAAAGCTCGGAAAACGCGTCTCAACGCCGAGCAACGGGACGTGTCGCGCCAGTTCGTGGCGAGGGCTCAGCAAGCAACCTACCAAACTGTGCTTCTCAAGGGTGTTCCCGGGGCCGGCAAGACCGAAGTCTACCTTGAAGCGGTTGCAGCAACCATTCGGAGTGGGAGGCAAGTGCTGGTGCTGTTGCCGGAAATAGCACTGACAGTCCAGTTTCTGGAGCGCGTGGCAGAGCGTTTTGGTTCACCGCCCCTGCAGTGGCATTCCGGAATTACCAAGGCGCGCAAGAAGCGAGTGTGGACGCTAGTCGGTAGCGGCAGGGCACAGCTCGTGGTTGGCGCACGTTCGGCTCTGTTTCTGCCATTTACCGATCTTGGTCTGATCGTGGTTGACGAAGAACATGATCGCTCATTCAAGCAATCCGAAGGAGTTATCTACCACGCCAGGGACATGGCTGTGCTGCGTGGTTCCATGAGTGGTTCATTGGTCATTCTCTCGTCAGCTACGCCGTCACTCGAAAGTTGGATCAACGCCAGGGACGGAAAGTACGGGCGTCTGGACATGGTCACGCGTTATGGTTCTGCGGCCGCACCGGTTGTCGACACGATCGATATGCGTAGCGAGAGCCTTCCGCGGGGACGATGGATTTCGCGTGTCCTGGCCGGTGAAATCCAGTTGCGCCTGCGAAGACATCAGCAGTCCCTGCTCTTTCTGAACCGCAGAGGGTTTGCTCCGCTGACGATTTGTCGCGCTTGCGGGCACCAGATTAGCTGCTCGGAATGCGATGTTACACTGACCGAACACCGCTTTGTCAGGGAATTGCAATGTCACCAGTGCGGCTTGAGTACAGCTGTTCCCGAAACCTGTCCCCACTGTGACGTGGCAGGGAAGCTGGCGCCGATCGGGCCAGGAGTCGAGCGCCTCGCCGAAGAGGTGGCCAGCCTGTTTCCCGACGCCAAGCTGGAAGTATTGTCGTCAGACCTTGTGAGCGCCGGTGATCAACTGCGCGAGAGGATTGGCAGCATTACATCCGGAGATGTGGACATCGTGGTCGGGACACAGATCATTGCCAAGGGACATAATTTTCCGCACTTGTCGCTTGCAGCTGTAATAGATGCCGATATGGGGCTGCAGGGCGCAGACATCCGGGCGGCTGAGCACTGCTTTCAACTGATTCGACAGGTTGCAGGGCGTTCAGGGCGCATTGACCTTGAGGGGGTCGCGTTGCTGCAGACCTGGCAACCCGAGCACCCGATTATGCAGGCAATCGTTTCGGGCGACGACGAGAAATTCTGGACTACCGAAGCAGCCGAACGCGAGATTGCCGGAATTCCGCCCTTCGGTCAATATGTAGGGATCGTTGTTTCCGGTTCCGACATTGATGCGGTAAGGACGTTGTCGATGGAGATGGCTCGCCTCAGCGGGCCGCTTGATGGTATCGGTGCCGAACTGTTTGGGCCGGCACCGGCACCCATCATGCGGATCAGGGGACGGGTGCGCTTCCGCCTGCTGATCAAGGCCGAGCGCAGCATGGCGGTACAGGCTGCCACAGCAAGCTGGCTTGGGCAATTCAAAATTCCCGGAAGCATCCGGTTGACGGTAGATGTAGACCCTCATGACTTCCTTTAGAACTGATCATGCAACTGATCGACAGACTCCGCACACGGGGAATCTCTTGAACAAAGTATGTTTTCATCGATGATACCTTAACCGATCGACAATCAACGGGCAGTCTTCACAAAGATGTACGACAAGATTTCGCTGATAGGCATGGGGCTGATTGCGTCCTCGATGGCCCATGGTATCCACAGGCACGGAATTGCCCGATCTCTGGTTGGGTACACCCGGTCGCAGCAGACAAGGGAGGTTGCCTGCGAGCTTGGTCTGGTTGACCACATGTGCAATTCCCTTGAGGAGGTCGTAGAGGATGCCGACCTGGTTGTGCTCTGCACACCTGTCAGAACCTTTGGACAGATCGCGCGCATCATTGCGCCGCATCTGAAGCCTGGCGCAACATTGAGTGATGTCGGGTCGGTCAAGAGCTACGTTGTTAAATCAGTAGCACCTCATGTGCCCGCAAACGTGCATTTTGTGCCCGGCCATCCACTGGCAGGAACAGAGCACTCGGGACCGCGCGCCGGTTTTGCCGAACTGTTCGTCAATCGCTGGTGCCTGATCACGCCACTTGCGAACTCGCCTAAGGAACCGGTTGAGAGACTGGCCGAATTCTGGAGGATACTTGGTGCACAGGTAGACTATATGGAACCGACGCATCACGATCTGGTGCTTGCCGTGACATCCCACGTTCCACACCTGATTGCCTATTCGATGGTTGGAACAGCTGATCATCTGCACAGAGTCAGCAAGACAGAAGTAATCCAGTATTCGGCAGCGGGATTCAGGGACTTCACGCGTATCGCTGCCTCGAACCCGACAATGTGGCATGATGTTTTCCTGTCCAACAAGGAAGCAACCCTGGACATACTGGGAAGGTTTACCGAGGAACTGTTCTCCTTGCAGCGTGCTATCAGGACAGGGCAGGGCGACCAGTTGCTCGAATATTTCCAGAGAACACGCTCCATCCGAAAGGGAATTGTCGAGGCTGGACAGGATACCGGAGCACCTGACTTCGGTAGAATACCAAGGCAACAGGAAACCTAGGTCGCGCTCTGCCTGTCCAGGTTCGGGGCCCAACAGTTCCCATGTACGCATGCACTCTGATCAAGACCGAAGATCAAGCATCAATGCGCCGATCACACGTTCTTGCAGCAATTCCCGCTAGCGATCTGTCTGTGCATTGACTTGCTGACCTTGGCACAGGTCCGTGTGGAAAAGCATACCACGCCATCGGCGACCTGCAACAGGGCACCGCAAGGTTTCGATACGTCATGGCCAGGATTCGAGCGTCAGGGGTGAAGGGAAAGTGGTCTATACTTTCGCTGCCTACGCCGGCGCGTCATGGCCCTGTAGCAGACCTCCCAGTCGGCTTTGCGGAACATAATTAACATGGCACGGAGCTTTCTCCACAGTGCCCGGTTGGAACCAGCTCGCTGGCGCAGGGCATTGAACTGGGCGCAGCATCAGGCCCTGGTCGATCAGAAAGGCCTCGACCCTGAAGTATCATGCCTTCCCGACCGGCAAACTAAATTAAAGGCTCTCGAAGATTGGATCAAGAGCTTCGATTCCGGGCCGTAACCGGTCGAAAACTGCTCAATGTACGTGATAGTTCGAACTAACGGCGTGTTGGAGAAGTTCAGGTGGGGATTGCAGGATCGGGGTATTGAGATTCCGAAGATCAAGCGCAATCAGCCGGATGATGAACGGAGCCACGGAGTTCGGCCCGCGACAATGAACCGGGCGAAGGGTCTTGAATTCCTGGCAGTGGAAATTGTTGCGGGGGGCACGGGAATTATTCCACTCAAAATAGGACTTGACCAGTCACTCGACGAAGCAGCCTGGGAGAAATTCAGGGGCAATGAGCCGCGACTTCTTTTCGTGGTGGCTACAAGGGCCAGGAAAAAGCTACTCGTCACCTGCTCAGGACGACCTTCTGAATTGCCTGAAATTCTGATTGAACGCTGAACAGATGACAACGTCTGCTGCCGGGTAAGATAGGCGCGGCAGATGGCTTCAATCCCCGCCGTGCTTCCGGCAAGAATAGACAGGCGAATGATTGGATATTGCCGGTCCAATCCCGATGCACCGCTACAGCGCGAGTATAGCAAAGCCTTCGCGACGTGCGACTCTGGATTGTGGTCATGACAATTCTCAATGGAGAGCCGACAAGCTACGGCCTCTATATTCTCTTGACGAGCCGAAGTCCCACGTCCTTGTCACTTAGGGCCAGCTATCCTATTCCCCGGCCAGGGCAAACCAATAAAGCAAGATAACTGATGGACCATCGGGTGGAAACAGAAAAAGTCGATGACCCAATTGGGGATGATGAAACGATCCCACTCCCATGAGCCTCTTGCAAAACTCTTATGAACCGGGGGTTTTTGCCCGATTATCAGCACTTTTTGCCGATCAGGCCCAGGCAAGGAATCGCTGCTCCTGTATAACAGTATGTTCTACGAACCGAATACGGAGGAAACGATCCCATGCCATTGAGTGCAGAACTTACAACGTGTTGGCACCGATTTCAAGACGTTCTCTGTCCTTCGCTCGCCGAGACGCTTGGCCCGCTGAACAAGAACCATCGCCGTATGATCGCGGTGATTGATCTTGCCCCGCCAGAGGCTTTTGTCCACTGCAACTCCCGCCACAGCCCCGGCCGTCCGCAACAGAGCCGTACCGCCATTGCCCGCGCCTTCATTGCCAAGGCGGTGTATAATCTTTCGACGACGCGAGCCCTGATCGACCGGGTCCAGAATGACCCTGTGTTGCGCCGCCTGTGTGGCTGGGAGACGGTCAGGCAGATCCCGAGCGAGGCCACCTTTTCCCGTAGCTTTGCGGCGTTTGCCGAGCACCGCATTCCGGAACGCATCCATGAGGCCTTGATCAAGGTGGCCTATGCGGACACCTGTGTCGGTCACATCTCTCGGGATGCGACGGCGATCAAGGGGCGTGAGACGTCGAAGACGGTGAAGGCCAGTGCCAGGAAGGCGGTCAAGCCCAAACGCAAGCCTGGTCGGCCGCGCAAGGGCGAGGAGGTCATCAAGGCACCGACCCGACTGCAAAAGCAACGTGTTTCGGATCTTGACACCATGCTGGCCGATTTGCCGGTGCATTGCGATGTTGGCAAGAAGAAGAACTCCAAGGGGTTTTCCGAAAGCTGGAAGGGTTACAAGCTTCATATCGATGCGGCAGACGGCGAGGTGCCGATCAGCTGCATTCTGACCTCGGCCTCGATGCATGACAGCCAGGCGGCCATTCCACTGTCAGTGATGAGCGGCGAGCGCATTGATCATCTCTATGAATTGATGGACGCCGCCTATGACAGCAAGGACATCGCCGAGCACAGCCGGTCATCGGGCCATGTCCCGATCATTGATGTCAATCCACGCAACAACAAGGCGTTGAAAGCGCACCGCAAGACTGAAGCCCTTGCCAGGCGCTGTATCGGCCATACCGACCCGGCCGCCGAGCGTTACAAAGTTCGTTCGACAGTCGAGCGTGTCAACGGACAGTTGAAGGACAATTACGGTGGCCGCTTTATCAGGGTCCAGGGGCATGCCAAGGTGTTCTGTCACCTGATGTTCGGCGTCCTGGCCATGACCGCCGAGCGACTGATGCGACTGGCAGCGCCCGACTAACCTGCAAGACCCCCCCTGACCGGACAGCGGCCACCAGGCTGATCGGCCACTGTCCTCTTTTTCGAGGACGGTGCGGTCAGGCGTGTCTCCCTGGCAGGACATTCCTGTTCCAAATCGGCAAATCCGCCTTCAAAATGCGAAAATCGTTCGTCTCTGGCCTGAGACCATAGAATTCAATGCAACTTCAGTCATCATGATGCTACAACAACATTGAACTCAATAGTTTTGAAAGAGGCTCCCATATAACTTTCACATTACCAGCTTCGGCGCCGACATGCCGGTAGATGGATTGGTAAAGCGTCTCAATAACAACAGAATTTACGTGCCGTCATTTCAACGGAAATTTGTTTGGACTTTCATACAGGCTTCGCGGTTCATTGAATCGTTGTTGCTTGGGTTGCCAGTCCCCGGAGTCTTCCTGTTCAAGGAACAAGGCAGCAAATTGATGGTCATTGACGGTCAGCAGCGATTGTTGTCGCTGCAGAAATTCTATGATGGAAAATTTGACAATAGGATCTTCAAACTTTCTGGAGTTAAGGATGAGTTTTCCAAGAAGACCTATGAGACACTTAATGTAGAGGACCAAGAGAGACTTGATGATGCCATAATTCATGCGACTATTTTCCAGCAAGATCATCCGTCAGGTGACCGCAGTTCAATCTACTCGGTTTTCGAGCGCCTCAATACGGGTGGAAATCAGCTTCATCCGCAGGAAATTCGCGCATGTGTTTATCGTGGAAAACTTAACGATCTGCTCGCCCAATTGGCGCGGAATTCCGATTGGCGAAAGATCTATGGTACAAGGAACTCACGTAAGAAAGACGAAGAGATCATCCTGCGTTTCCTCGCTTTATTTCATCATGGCTCAGGCTATCAACGGCCGATGAAAGGATTCCTCAATAAATTCATGCAAGAGCATCAGAATCCCCCCGATGAGTTATGCAAGAATTTTAGGGACTCGTTCGAGAATACAATCAAGTCTGTTGCCGAAATCTTGGGAGGCCGGGCATTGAGGCCGACGCGGAATCTCAATGTTTCGGTTGCGGATGCTGTGTTGGTCGGCTTGGCCCACAGGGTCAGGAAGGGCCCGATTACGGATCCAGAGTCGCTTAGGAAGGCCAACAAGCGAGTTCTTGAAAAGTTGAAGAGTGAGGAATTGTATTCAATCGGGACCACTAACAAGGATAGAGTGAATAGAAGAATTGAGCTGGCTCGATGCGAGTTCGAGTCTGTTTCATGAGCTTCCAAGACAGGCAGCGACTGGAAAACTCAATACAATCGGTATTCCAAGACTGTGACAAAGATAAAAAGTCACCCGAGATGTTGAGTTATTTGGCCCAACTGGTTGCGGTCTGGGTGTCTGGTTACCTGGAATCGGCTTGCCGGGAAGCTGCGCTGAACTACACCAGAAACCGGGCCAGCAAGAATGTTGTGGGCTATGTCGGCAAGGTACTGAAGCGTTTCCGGAATCCAAACATGAACAAGATCTTGGAACTAATTGGCGATTTCGACAGGGATGCCAGAGATGAACTCAAGAAATTCTCGCAAGGACGGATAGAGAGTAGTGTGAACAGCATTGTGTCGCAACGCCACAACATTGCACACGGGCGCGCCACGCAACTCACGATTTCGCAAGTCCGGATCTATTATAAGGATGTGCGATGTCTCGTAAACAAGATGCGGAGTTTGTTTTCCTAATGCGGAGGGTTCTGGAGTTTGTCCAACGGATGAGAGTTTGACCGAGCGCCTTTGAGTCCCATACAGGGCGCCCAGCAAATTCTGAAAACTGGCCAGTGTTGTGTCCACCTCGAAACGATTCCATTTTCCTCTGGATTGTGATTCACTGTTTCCTGATGTCCATCGCACGGTTTTGGAGAGGGAGCAAAGCCGCAATGGCCGGGAGCACGAGACCGACGATCAAGCTTTCCGACCAGGACCGCACGCGCCTTGCGCTTGTCAAGACGCATCCGCAGTCGCGCAACAAACCTGCATGGCGGGACGACATCATCCGCAATCTCGACGCCGGCCACAACCTGGCGGCGACGGTGAGAAGAACAGGAAAGGCGATAAAAGCCGTCTGGCACTGGTGAGATATAACACACAACTGCCACATGATGTTCGGGGTCCTGGCCATGACCGCCGAGCAACTGCTGCGCCTGGCGGCTCCCGACTGACCGGCCAAGGCCACCTGACCGGACAGCGATCGTCGATCTGACTGCCACCGGCCTCATTTTCAGCGGACGGTGCGATCACGCACGTCTTCCTGACAGGGCTATTGGCGGGAAAAGCGCGAATCCACGCGCAAGATGCAAAAAACCACCAGTAGACGACCGGCGGTTGCCGAAGGTGATGCAATTGCCGTCATCATGATGGCGCGACGGCTTCGAATGTGGACTTCTGAAATATTCTTGCAAGAGGCTCACTGCTCTGCAAATTATCTATCGCAGGTGTCTGGTGTTTACGAACGGCGCTGTGTGGCTGTGTTGAGAGGGCGGCGGTGGTGTTGAAATGGCAGCACTGTTGCGGTGTCATGTTGTGGTTGAGTGAAAGTAGACTTCTTGACCATGAGTGTGACTTGCTGGAAATTGCCAAATGCGCTCAGACATCATCCTCGCAATTGCATAATAGTTAGCGGGAATTACTGACGTTCTTGCAGTTGCCAGGCTGGAGCAACCTGGTGCCGACAAAATTGCGGGTTCAAGGCTAACGAACAGCCACGGGCACAGAATGTCAGCAGAGTGTGGCCGGCACAAACCGTTCGATCTCAAGGTACCTGCCAATCCGAATGCCGGTGTCCGAAAACGCCAGATCAACATCCACGCTGGATGAATCGCCTGACATGGCTCGCAGCGCCAGGCTCAGGAGCATCATCTGCGCTTTCGGGAGGTCCAGCCAGGTCCCAAATAACAAGACCAACTCGTTGGTGCCTCGGATAGTACTGTGTACGCTGCCTTGCAGGGCATGCTCGTCAATTGACTCGAGGTTGCCGCGCACCTCGATTCCGAAGGTCTCGGTTGCAAAGCCTGCCGACCTGATTTCAAGCCTTTTCACTTCAACCCGCTGTTCGGTGCAACTGGAACTGTTGACCGGCGATGCTAGTTCTGCGACCGCGTCAATGTTCAACAAAGGGATCAGGGCCGCCAGGTTCTCCGGCGTTCCGGCTGCGGGACTCGGCCGCCCGCCTGATAAGCTCTCCATTGTATGCAAGGAAATATCATATCTGTTCCTGGCGTCGGGGTGTGTCCGAACAGCGAGTATGGTTTCACCATTCGCTCCGCTGGCCCCTTCGCCTGCGGCGGTCTCGTCTTGCGCAATCTCGACGATTAGCTGCTCCAGGGCAAATGATTCCGACGATGACATCTCAATGCTTGCCGTGAGTTTCTGTGCGGGCAGCGACAGCCTCCTGTCACTGATGGAAAATTCCAGTGGCGGTGGAAGGACCAGGATCACGTGGCTGAAATTATAGCTAAGCAGCAGGATGTCGATCCAGGGCGACTGCCATGTGACCTTGCCTGATGAATGGCTCAGGTTGACATTCTCTATTCGAGTGTCAAACCTGTTCGGAAAACCGCGCACGGTTACCGTAGAGTATTCGACGACCCAACCCCGCTGTTTCAAATTTTCCAGCAGTTCCACCACGGATTTCTTGTGGCTATTGCTGCCGATCAGCCAGTACCCGGACCAGGCGATGACAAGGGCCATGACTCCGAAAATCAGCACTCGAATCATACGGCTACCTTTTGTTGATGGCATTGGATCCCTTTCTGTCGAGCCTGTGAATTGTATCTGATTGGCTTGGCGAGAAATAGCAAATGACGAACGATGAACTGTGGGTGTTCGGCTATGGATCGTTGATGTGGCAGACTGGATTTGAAGCCATCGAGCAACTTCCTGCAACCCTTCATGGACATGTTCGATCATTCTGCATGAGGTCTTACCACTACAGGGGGACGCCCGAACGCCCCGGGCTCGTGTTGGCACTGGTAGCTTGTGGGGGCGGAAAATGTGAGGGGCTGGCGTTTCGAGTGGCGAATGAGCGGCGCCGATCAGTCCTGTCTTACCTGAGAAAGCGAGAACTGATTTCCTTTGCCTATTTCGAAAGTGCGGTAGTGATCGATCTGGCGGATGGTCGACAGGCAACAGCCACAACCTTTGTCATGGACACATCTCATGAGCAATTTTGCGGAGATTTGCCATTGGTCGAACAAGCGCGGATAATTGCATCGGCGGTTGGAGACCGGGGTTCCAACGCCGAGTATCTGAACAATACTGTTACACGTCTGAAGCAACTTGAAATAGATGATCCGCAGTTGGTCTTGCTGAACTCGATGGTGCGCGACATCGTCGGACGCAACCTGGAGCCAGAGGATGCTTCCGAAATCAGAGCCCGGACATCGTCCATGTAACCATTTTGGCTGTCGGCCTCGGTGCAGGCTAGCGCCTTGCTGTTCTCTTGAAATCTCTCTAGGCAGGCTTTTTCGGTGCCTTCTGTGCTCCGTTGGCCTCTGGCATTCAAGGAGGCCGTTCGCAGAGACCCGGTTGAGGGTGCCGGAAATCACACACCTGGCAGCCATTAGGAAGTGCGGGATTTCCGGGCAAAGCTGATCGCTGCCTGTTTCCGCGCAACATCCGCGTTTCGGCTGAATTGCGCGAACAGCTGGCTCAGGTCACGCCAATTCGGCTGTTCTCTACAGAAGTCTGGTCATCGGAAAATGATTTGGACAACTTCAAGTGAATTGGCATGATTTTCGCCTATATAGAGCTTGACCCTTTTGATCGATAATTCTAGTGCATTGATGGTCCGCACATGCCCATGCCCGGTGCTGCAGAGGCGGTGTACCCTGCACGATATCGGAGTTTGAGGATTACGCCAGATGTTCTTTATCTTGCTGGGCAGGAAACAAGCTGCATTTAAGGTACCACGACAAGTCATGATGTCCGTCTGATTTCGGCAGTCACGTTCGATGGATCGCATATGATACCAGACCGCCAGATAGCCAGTCTGGAGAGTTTCGAGCAGCCAACGCGTTCACTCTTTCTGATGGTTGTGGGCGTTGCGCTCGTGGCGGCAGGCTTTGTAGCCTTTTGGGACCGTTTCGAAACTATCTTTTTGCAGTCACCATACTTGAATGGTCTGATCATCGGTGTTTTTGTGCTCGGAATTTTCGCCTGCTTCTGGCAAGTCTTCCAGGTCATGTGGTCGGTGATCTGGATTGAGCGCTTCATCAATTCCGAAATCCGAGAACACTGGTCTCGACCGCCAAGACTATTGGCGCCACTGGCAAGCCTGCTCGGCAGTTCCGGGTCCCGCACCCAGCTTTCGACATTGTCGTCGCGAACGATCCTCGACACGGTTTCATCTCGCATGGATGAGTCCCGGGACATATCGCGCTACATCGGAAATCTACTGATTTTCTTGGGACTTCTCGGCACGTTCTACGGCTTGGCCAATACGGTGCCTGCTGTTCTTGATACAATCAGATCAATTTCGCCGCAGCAAGAAGATGGGTCCCTCGATGTTTTTGCGAGCCTGGTAGGCGGAATTGAATCGCAGCTAGGAGGGATGGGCGTTGCTTTTTCGTCATCACTTCTGGGGCTTGCCGGATCGCTATTGGTCGGTTTGCTTGATCTGCTTGCCGGGCACGGCCAAAATCGCTTCTATCGTCAACTTGAAGAGTGGCTGTCCAGGATTACCAGAATTGGTACAAGCCAGTCCGAATCATTGCATGACGATGGAGGTGGTAGCGGAGTCGGTACAGGTCTAGCCAGCGTAATCGAGGAATTGCGTCGATCCATATATGCCTCGGAGCAGTCCCGTCTTGCCTCCCAGGTTGAAATTCGCAACCTCAATGCATCGGTCGGCAAACTGGCAAGTGCTCTACAGCAGCGCGCTACAGTGGAGGAACAAAACACGGAACTTCTAGCGCGGTTGCAGCAACTTTCGGGACGCCAGTCCGAGATTGCGAATTCACTACAGCAGTTGGCCAACGGAATGGCTGACGATGAAACCAAGCTGTTACTGCGAGCCATGGAACAGCAGCTGATTCGGTTGGTCGAGGAAAACGTGGATATCAGGAGCGCGCTGGTCGATAAGGACGGAGAGCATTCTCGTCTGTCCGGCTCCAGGTTGTTCAAGGCACGTCGCTAGTCGTCGGCACGGAAAGTAAAAATGGTGGAAAGTCGGCATCCCGAGCAGTGGCGCCGCCCGGCGTTGCGGGAGCCAGGGAAGCAGACGATAGGCCAACCGGAACTGCGGTACCCGCGGGCATTAATTCAGGAACCCGACAATTGGTCGCCTGGGGTGCACTGGTCAGAATTGCCTTCTGGCTCATGTGGTTGCCGAGTGGCAGGAAACCACGGGCAGCCGAGCGGTGCGTTCTTGGTAATGTGGGCGGTTTTGCTACAACGACAGTCATTCGAATCTGGCTACAGAAGTCACAACACTGCTCGCCATCATGATTCTAGGGGTTACTCCAACAGTCAAATCGGAGCTGGCCCAGCCAGATTGGGAGGGCAGAAAGGGTCATCTCGGCATTATTGTCGATGTCCGAAGGATGACGATTTGCGAAGTGCCCTGAACAGGACAACTGGCGGTGCGGAAGGCCTGGAATGCGATGCCCTGGCGTTGACTGATGGTCAACCTGGCCGGTTGCCATACACTACGGAGCAAAGGGCAGGGTGGGTGATTCGAGAAGCGGATGCACCATGGCCTGTGTTCAGGCTTGCCGGACAAGCACCTGAAAGATGAGCAAACGGTCAGGTCGAAACTATTCCTCCAGTATCTGGACCGGGTTTGTGGATGTGATGACAGCATTGCTGCTAGTTCTCATCTTCCTGATTACAGTCTTTCTCCTCTTCCAGTTTCTCCTCTCCAGCCGAAACGAATTGCAGCAGTCGGAAATTCGACAGTTGGAGGAACGGCTCACTGAAAGCGGTGAGGACCTCGAAGGCAACATAGAGGTGCTCGAAGAACAGCGTCTGGCCAACCGGTCCCTGCAATCCCGGATCGAATTGCTGAGTACGCAGATAAATGACCTGCGAGCCAGGCTTGCCAGGGAACAACTGGGCGCAACCAGGCTTGGCCAGGACCTGGCAGATCAAATCGTTGTCAATGAACAACAACTGGCAGAATTGGGCTATATCCGCCAGGAATTGATTTCGCGAGATGAGGCCATAGCAGAGCTTGGCGGTCAATTAGCGCATCAAATCAGCGAGAAGCAGGACGTTCAAGGTCAACTGGAAACCAGGCTCGGGGAGTTGGCAACGCTAAGGGACGAGTTTGCAACCAAGTCCTCCGAAGCGGTTGCCAGCGTTCGGCAGATCAGGCTTCTGGAAGGCTCGCTGGCAGAGTTGAATGGGCAGATGACCGGCCTTCGAGAGCAACTGTCGGAGATGTCCACTCGCCTGGCAGACGAGCGTTTCTCTCTTGGCCAGCAACGGCAGCTGGCAGATGAACGACTGTCCTCGTTGAAGGAACTTACAAGTGTAAACCAGACTCTGGCGCAAGAGGTCGATCAACTGGAGGAAACGCTCGCGCTTGAACGACAGAGTGTGATTGACTTGCGTAGCCAGATTGACGGGCTTTCCGGTCAGCTGACAACACGCGGTGAAGATATCGAGAATCTCCAGCAGGACTGGGCTGAGTTGTCGGCTGAATCTCGCCAGCTTTCCGCAAGTCTGGGCGAAGCACTGGCCAGAAACGAAATGCTTGGACAAAGATTGTCGGAAGCAACAGCCTCCGAGGCCAACCTAGAACAGCTATTGGCCTTGGCATTGCAGCAAAATGAAGAAACCAGAGAGCAGCTTTTCGAAAGCAGGCAGATTGCGGCAGCGAATGAAACCCAGGGCAAGCATCTGACCGAACTATTGCAACAGGAACGGACCAAGTCCGGCCAGCTTGAGGAACTTGCCGACAGTTTAGGCGAGGACAACGTTCAAATATCCGCCAGGGGTGGGGAACTGGAGCGTCAGAATTCAAGGCTCAACGATGAACTCGCCGCTAGCCAACTTCAAAACGATGCATTGTCGAAGGAACTGGCAGATGCGAGGGAAGCAGCAAGTCTGGTGAGCACAGACTTCGAGCGGGCCACATCAGAGTTACGAGACCTGTCTGAACGAGTTGGTACCCAGGAGAGCCAGCTGGCAGTTCAGCAGCAATCCATTTTGTCGACACGGAAATCACTTGAAGAAGCCTTATCGCGGGTAGAGGAATTGCAGTTCCAACTGGAGAAAGAGGCAACAAGGAACGACGAACTGGCGCAAGACCTGCAACACTCCGAAGCAGTGCGAGACAGCATTCAGGCAATGCTTGCAACAAGTATGCAAAGCGCAGCTTCAAACGAGGCAGAACGAAAACAAATAAACGAATTGCTGATGCAGCAGCGTGCCGAGACTAATCGACTTGAGAAGCTCGCCGATAGCCAAAGAGATCAGGTCAGTGAATTGGCTGCAAGGAACAAGGAGCTGAATCTAGAGAGATCAAATCTTGCCAATGAGCTTGCAGGTCTGCGTGTAAGGAATGAAGGATTGCTCGGAGATCTTGCCGACCAGAAAGATGCCAATCTGCAACTTGGCAAGAGGGTAGAAGAGATTTCCCAGCGGAACGAAGAAATTTCCAGGCTCGTGGCAAGCCAACAAGCGAGACTTGAGGACCAGGAACTTGCCAACCAGAGGCTCAGCCAATCGAATATCAAGATTTTGGAAGAAGCTGAACAGCTGTCGGGTTTGCTCGACGCTAGCGAGCGTGCGCTAGAGGATACTGCAGGACGCCAGAACACTTTACGCAAGCAATTGGCCGCACAGTCAGCCGAAAACGAACGACTCAATAATCTTGCTGCAGAGAGTCAGCAACAGGTCACCGTACTGGATGAAACGGTCGCTGACCTGAAACGCCAGAACGCTGCGCTGCAGCGTGAAATTGAAAAGAGGTCTGTTCAACTTAGTTCAACCGAAGAGGCACATCGCAACCTCGGCATTCGTTACTCCCAACTTGAGGAACAGGCCAGCATGCAGTCTGCACAGCGACAGGCTGTTTCCGGCGAGGTTGCTGTTCTGGAAGGACAAATCGCACTCCTGAGACAGGAACTGGACGCAGAGGCACGGGATCGCGAAAAGGAAAAGCAGGAACTTCAGCGGGGCAACGAAGCGCTTGGCCTTGAGGTCTTGAGCCTTCGAGAAGAGGTGTCGGCACTAAACGACATTCTCGAGCGGGCGTCAATCGATTCCCAGGATCAGAATGCCGAGATCACCAATCTTGGCTCACAACTTAATTCGGCCTTGGCCGCCAAGGCTGCTCTGGAGCGTCAGCTACGCCAGAAGATCGAGTCGGAGGCCGATGACCTGAGGAGATATCGGTCAGAATTCCTGGCTAGGCTTCGCAATATTGTAGAGGGGCAGGAAGGTGTCTCGATAGTAGGCGACAGGTTTGTCTTTTCGTCCGAGGTTCTGTTTAGAACCAGCGAAGCCGAGTTGTCAGAAGCCGGCAAGGAAGAAATCAGAGTTGTTGCACAACGTATTCTCGACTTGAGTCGCGATATCCCTCGGGGCACTGATTGGGTACTAAGTGTTTCAGGGCATACTGACGACCGACAGTTGCTTCCGGGTGCTCCATTTGCAAGCAACTGGGAACTTAGCCAGGCACGTGCACTTTCCGTGGTCAGATTCCTGGTTGATGAAGTTGGCTTTCCTCCCCAGCGGCTGGCAGCGGCTGCCTACAGTGAGTATCGGCCTGTTGCGCCAAATACCAGCGCCAGTGCCAGATCCAGAAATCGCCGCATCGAGTTCAAGCTGACCCAGCCCTAGCAGCCAATATTGCAAGGATCAGATCGGAAGGCGCAGATCAGCATACAACCTCGTCAATGTGCACAAGACGTCGCTCGGTCAGGGACAAATTCGCGGCTTCAGCCAACTGCAACGCCTTGATGCCGTCCTCCAATGTTGCTCCCCTGGGCTGCAGGTCTTCTATTGTCTCTGCGAATGCCTCAAGTTGCAGAGCGAATGACTCGTAGTATCGTTCAATGAAGAAATGGAGGTAGGGGCTGGCATTTTCGGATGAGTGGGCGGTGTAGGTCGTGGTTTCGTGAGGCTTTCTATTGCCAGACTGAATCATTCCCTTTTCGCCAAGAATTTCGATTCTCTGGTCGTAGCCGTAAAGAGCCTGCCGCGAATTATTGATACAACACTGCCTCCCGTTTGCCGTTCGAAGCAAAACCATTGCTGTATCGAAATCACCCAAATCAGCTTCAAGATCTTTGTCAATCAGTGCCTGAGCCATGGAAAAAATTTCGACTGGCTCCTCGTCCAGCAAATAGCGTGCCATGTCGAAATCATGAATGCTCATGTCCCTGAACAATCCTCCGCACCCTTGTACATAGCTGCGCGGCGGCGGTGACGGATCTCTGGAGGTGATGAGTATCTGATACAGTTCGCCGATGGTGCCCGTCTGAAATTGCGATCTCGCCGCCGCGTGACCCGGGTCGAAGCGGCGGTTGAAACCAATCTGAACCAATGGCTGGTAGTCTTCGATTGCCATCTTGCATCGAATTGCGCGGCCAAGGTCGAGGTCTACGGGTTTTTCACAAAAGACTGCCTTGCCTGCCTTGACACCCGCCTCAATCAACTGTGCATGCGAGCTGGTAAATGTGGCAACAAGAATTGCACGAAGGGAAGTGTCCCCAAGGACCTCCTCGACAGAACCCGCTACTCTGGCGCCAAATCGCGTGGACATAGCCGATGCTGCATCGGGATCGATGTCATAAATGGCGGCCAGACGGAAATTCTGGCTGTCGTGAATATTCTGGCAGTGCATGCGGCCGATGCGGCCGCAACCGAGTACAGCGATATCAATCACGTCAAAGGTCCTGAGTGGCGACTAGAAGAATAGGGTGCAGGGTTACGGAGCGGTTCGTGTTGGTCTACGGTCCGCAAGCATCGACGACCATCAGACGTAGGCAAGGACCAGGGCCCTCGTACTATTCGGAAGGTCGCCCTTGTCCAGTGTAACGGAACTTCTTGTGGCAAAACTGACGTCCTGCTTGTCAAAGAGTTTCAGGAACTCCGTAATGAAAAGAGAATCCGCAGGCTTGTAGCACAGGGTTCTGAAGTGCATCGGAATTACGAGGCGAGGACGCAATCGTGAAATAACCTGTGCCAGTACATCCAGCGAAATTACAGGAAACCCTCCTGCCAGGCTCAGCAGGACGTCAATGTCTTCAAAAAACTCCAGCTGGGCCTCGGAAAAGTCATTCCCCATGTCACCCATGTGCCCAAATGAGATACCATCCACGTCGAAGCGGTACATGGCGTTTCTGTCAGGATGACCCTTGGGATGATCGTGGTGTTCGAGCGCTTCGATGGCCCGGATTTCGATCCCGTGGGCGGTGGTCGTGCCGGCGTTGACAGCGACTTCCAAAGCATCGACTACAACTGCGCCGTTGCGCATTGGAACAAGGTGGTCATTGTCGTGAAAATCGTCGTTGCTGCTTGATTTTATGATGATGTCAGCAGCCTCGGCAAATGGCTTGAAGCCAGCTTTGTCCGGGTCATAGGGATCAGTGTACAAACGGATTCCGTCGCAGGATTCGAGTGCAAAGCAGGCGTGACCATACCATGTAATCTTCATTGCATTGTCCTTGCAAGTATCTTGGCTAGGGTCTGTACCCATATAATCGATCTTGTAGATACAATCTGTCATCTCGGCCAGAAACCACCTGCCTCAACTCAGGACGGTGAACCAAGACCGGTTCCTGACACTAATGAACCGTGAACCACATTCGTCAAAGCCGAGCAGCCTCAACCAGGTACATGGAATGTGCACTCGTCGAGAAAACGGAAAAACCGGAAAACACGGATTCGAATCTGCCGGATTAGAGTGGAAGTATTGTATTAGGACTTCTCGGCTACCAACACCGATTTACTCTGCGGACATTTAATAGATAAAGCAGAAATGGCCCTGTCAGCACGGCGATTATAGGAAATCAGTTGTTGCAACGACAGCCCAACAGATCGACCGCAGATCGCTGAATGCTTGGCTAACTTCTTCTGGCCATATCGGGCGCGTTGTTCCCGAGGTTGGCAGAGAATTCCTTGTTGGCAATAATCCAGTAGTTCCCCAGGCGGGCTCGGCCTTATGTTGCCCGTTTCAGGGCAATCTCGCCCCAAACCTGCCAGGAAATCGCGCGGTATCAAGGCTGGACCAAGATTAACTGCCAAAATGGTCAGGAAAGTTTCTGCAGTGCAGCAAAATTAGCTTGAATTGCTGCACTGCGGCACTACCTAGCGGTTCAGGTAACTGTACAACATGTAAACTTGGAGAAACGCCAATGACTAAATTCGACGATGTGGCCGCTTTCTGGCAAGCGGTTTCCGCTCCCTATACCCCTCCTGGCTCCGAGCTGGGAGAAACCATGAAGAAATCAACGGATGCCTGGGAAAAGGCCGTAAACATAGCCTTGACTGCCGCCTCGGATACCGCAAGCATCAATGAAAAGTGGACAAAGGCGGCGTTCGACAATCTCAGGGAATTGTCGGCCGCACGCGAAAACTCAACCGACAATTTCTCTGCATGGCAAGACTTTGCCTCCAAAGCAGCCGAAGCTTCTTCTGAAAACCTGCTTGCCTATTCGGAGGTTGTCCGCAAATCTCAGCTGGCAACGGCAGAACTGGCTCAATCCTACACCGTGTAGGTCGAGCACACGCAACTCGGCGAGTACAGCCGGACGGCGCCTGAAACCAAATTGCAAGACGGGACGGCGTGGACAGATTTTCCACCTTGAGCGAACACCGCGCCGTCCCGATTAACCATTACCCGTACGGGCAGGAAATCCTTAACTCACTGCGCATATTCGCACCTGCACCCTGGCTTTCACACAATGGGACAAGGCAAGTGACCTGACAGATCTCACAAACTTTCGGGAATTGAATTGATAACGCAGTGACTTCACGGAGCGCTGCATTATCTCGGGGACTGTAGGCGTAGAATACGTGCTGCCGCCAAGCAATGCTCAACGAGAGCACAACTAGGCCAGGCTACAAGCGGTCGCCAGATTTCTCGACTTTTCCTTCGGTACGAGACTCATGACGGGATAGACCAATGGTCTGTTGGGCCGCTGTCAAGAAGCCCTTCGATCTGCTGACTCCTGGCGGTTAGCTGATGTTCACGCATGAATCGCCACAGAATCAGGACTTGCCGAGAAGTGGAACGCGCCGTTCTTCCAGTCGCGGCTTGTGCTTTTCCCGAACCACGAACTCAAGCTGATCGTCCTTGGCAAGGATACGAACAATTCCGCCTTTCTTGAGAGCGCCAAACAGGATCATGTCAGCAAGTGGCTGCTTGATCTTTTCCTGGATGATTCTGGCCAGCGGTCTGGCGCCCATTACCCGATCGTATCCTTTGTCCGCCAGCCAATTGGCAGCAGAGCCGCTCAGCTCAAGTTGTACATTCTTGTCTGACAGTTGCGTTTCCAGTTCTCTGATGAATTTATCCACCACTTTGAGAACAGTTGACGGCGAAAGCGAATCGAAGGTGATAATTGCATCGAGTCGATTGCGAAATTCAGGTGTAAACATGCGCTCGACGGCCTTCATGTCCTCGCCACTGCGTCCTTGCCGTCCAAATCCAAGTGCAGACTTCGCCTGTTCAGCGGCACCCGCATTTGTCGTCATTATGATGACTGCATTACGGAAATCCACGGTGCGACCGCTGTGATCGGTCAGTTTTCCATAATCCATGACCTGCAGCAGCAGGTTGGCAACATCCGGGTGTGCCTTTTCGATTTCATCAAGCAGGACGATACAGTACGGATTCTCGTCAACGCCATCAGTGAGCAGCCCGCCCTGATCGAAGCCGACATAACCGGGCGGCGCACCAATCAATCGGGAAACCGAGTGTTTTTCCATGTATTCCGACATGTCAAAGCGTAGCAGACTGGCGTTCAGCATCGTCGCAAGCTGGCGCGCAACCTCGGTCTTGCCGACGCCTGTTGGACCCGAGAAAAGATAAGAGGCCGTTGGCTTGCCAGGCTCTCGCAGGCCGGCGCGGCCAAGCTTGATGGCACTGGAAACAGCCGCAATTGCCCTGTCCTGGCCGAAGATGACCTCCTTCAACGAGGATTCCAGATCGATGAGCAGAGATGCGTCGGACTTGGAAAGTTGGCGCGAAGGAATTCTTGCCTGAACCGAGACAACCGCCTCGATATCGCTGGTACGAATTGACCTCTTGCGACGCCATTTCGGAAGCAGCCGATTTGCTGCGCCGGCTTCGTCAATTATATCGATAGCCTTGTCCGGAAAGCGTCGGTCGTGAATATAGGTGTCGGCCAGATTGACAGCCCGGACCAGTGCCGATTCGGAAAAGCGCACGTCATGGTGGCGCTCGAAGCGCCCCCTCAGACCCTTCAGGATCTTGACTGTTTCGTCTGTCGATGGTTCGCAAACATCGATTTTCTGAAACCGGCGCGCCAGGGCTCGGTCTTTCTCCATGTATCGCTTGAAGTCGCGGTGTGTAGTCGAGCCAACGCAGCGCAGGGACCCATCTTGCAGGCTTGGCTTGAGAATGTTCGAAGCGTCCATGGACCCACCGCTGGTTGCGCCTGCACCCACGATGGTGTGGACCTCGTCCACAAACAGGACTGCGTCCTGGTGAGCCTTGATCTCCTTGACGACGTTTGTCAGCCGTTCCTCGAACTCTCCCCGGTATTTTGTGCCCGCGACAAGATCACCCATCTCAAGCGCAAAGAGTGTCACCTTGCTCATTGGCTCGGGAGCATCACCTTTGTCGATCATCCTGGCAATGCCCTCGACAATGGCAGTCTTTCCCACGCCGGGGTCACCAACCAGCAATGGGTTGTTCTTGTTGCGCCTCAGGAGAGACTGGAAGCATCGGCGCACTTCGGCTGCGCGGCCGACCAGTGGATCAATGCCGCCACTGGCCGCCAATTCGTTCAGATTCCTGCAATAGAGTTGAAGGGCCGTCGGCTCTTCCGCTGCACCGGTTTCCACTTCGGCAGGTGCAGTCGGCTGGGGTGACGGCTTCTCCTTGCCAAAGGCCGCTGCATATTCTTGCAGCGCATCGAATTGTAGCCCGGCATGCTGAAGGATTCTTACAGCATGACACTTGTGCTCGCCGCAAATGGCCACGAGCACATCGACCCCGGTAACGTGGTTGCGGACTTGCGATGCCGAGGCCATCGCCGACGCCTGTCGCATGACCTTTGCCACTGCAATTGTGGCGACAAGAGGGTTGTCATCCTCGCCTGCGTCATCCTCACTACGGTGATCATCAGTGACTTCATTCGACGTTTCGTCGATGTGAGCAGTCTCAAGCCGGAGACTGTCACGCGCCAGTTGCTGAATTTGAGGGAGTTTTGCACCGCAGGCTTGCAGTGCCGTGCGTGCCTCGGGGTCGTGCAGCAATACGAGCAGCATGTGGTCGAGTGTGAGGTAACCGTGTCTTTTCCGATCCTCACTGTTCAGTACACGCCTGAGTGCATCTATCAGGGATGGCGACAGTGGCAGACTTTCTCGCCCTGAAGTCGACCCGCGAACCTTTCTCGATACTCTGAAACGTTCATCTACCGCGTCTCCATGTGCAAGGAACCGCTTCAACCCAAATGTGGTAACGCCGGCGTTGTGCAGAATTTCCAGTACATGACTGGTACCGTCATCGGCTGACAGATGCATGATGGACATCAGAACATCTGCACCGGTAATCTCGTCACCCTTGCGGTGGGACATGACGTGCATCGTGGCCTGCTCGAGCGCCGCCCTGCAGGCCGCGTCCGGCTCAATGCTTTGTAAATCAGATCGATCATCCTCGCCGGCACCGTTCCAATGACCAACCAGGAATTGAGATAGGCTGCGGGCGATTGAGTCAGGACTGGCACCACAAGCCAACATGGCATGGCGAGCATCTTTCTCGCTGGTCAGCGCGAGTACCAGGTGGGCTAGCGAAATCACCGAATTTCCGCCCCTGCGTGCCAGTTCCTGACCGTTCGTCAGTGCATCTTGCAGGCTTTCTGAAATCATGATGCCCGACCAGCGCCCAAATCTACTACTGTCATTTCTTGGTGAGCCTCGTACGAGTTAACCTTTCTGACCAAACTACATGCAGGCAACAAAGGCAAGAGTCAATTCCTGGTTTGATTGCCATGTGGAAGGAAGGTTGCATCCAACGATTGGTGTCCGCCATGAACTTCCGGGAGGGTGCGAGTAACGACAGCCGAGTGCACAACCATCCGTCCGAGGAAAGCGAGGTGAAGGCTCGACGATAAAGCTAGACCTGTAGGAATTGTAAGGGCAGGCGCACTGGAGCCATGAAAATTGTTTTCCCAGGATATCGACGGTAGAAACCAGCGTATGCCGTCGCCATGGATCCGACATGAGTGTGTACAAAGAGGTTCAGCCTACCCTGAGATGTGGGCAAGGTCCACTTGAACTAAGAGGGGGCAGGTTCACGCGCAAATGGTGGATGCATTCTCCAGGTCTCCGGGGTTCCTGTTTTCAACCGACCTGGTCGGCGAATCCTGTCTTCCATCACTGCCCAAATCCGCGATGCACTTATCCAAACGAAATGCTATTGGGAGATTGTTTGCGGAAAAGTGGTTTTCCTGGCGGTTACCGCCGACTCGCAACCTATCGCTGCCATGCGGTACAGACAGAGAATTGGCTCGCATCCGCCTATAACTTGAAGAAAGTCCGTTGCAGGAACAAGAACCCGACATACAGCCGTCGCTAGGCAGCATTCGCCGCTTTTACCTCGAGTCGCAACTGGGCCATCAGGTTCGTGTGGTTCTGGTGAAGGAAATCAGGATTCTCTGGCCTGATCTCCGTCACTACGATATAGTTGGATACGGCTGTGCTGGTCCTATTCTCTCGTCGCTGGACGCAAGAGCCTCGCGAGTTGTGGACCTTCTGCCATCCTCCCTCGTATCGCCGGACTGTCGGTCCGGGTTGGCGCGTGGTTCGGTGGTCGTGGCTGATCAGTTATGGCCTCTGCCCACTTCATTTGCAGAACGCATGCTTGTCATGCACGGTCTGGAGAATTCCCCGAACGCATCAGCATTGCTGAAGGAATGCTGGAGGGTGCTTGCGCCAGAAGGCAGAATTGTTCTTGTTGTTACCAATCGGGCTGGTCTGTGGGCACGAAATCCCGCGACACCGTTTGGTTCGGGAAGGGCATTCACCTTGGCAGGGATTGAACAATTGCTTCTCAGCCATCGCTTCGACCTGACAGGTAGCCGGGCAACGCTATTCTCGCCTCCGGCCGTATTTGGCAAGCATGCCGAACCAATGAAGCGTCTCGACAGAATTGGGAAAATGCCAGTGCTCAGGCATGTTGGCGGTGTCAATATCGTGGAAGCCAGGAAGCGTGTATTTGCAAAGATGCGACCGGGCCTGAGCACTGCCGTGCGCAGCGGCATCGAGATGTTGCGAGGGGTTGGTACGCCAAACCCGGAGCCGGCGTCGGGCCGCTGACAACGGTTGGAGCCCAATCACTCCGGCACTGTCAATTGAGCTGGCCAGCCGTCCAGCCATATTGACATCTTTGGCAACATCTTCGGCTGCGGAAGACACGAACCGCAGGGAATGGCCTGAGGTCATGTCGGCAAGAAGATTCTGAAGTCTTCATGCCAACTGGATATCGAAGTTTGCTTGATGTTGACCGGCCAAGAATTTATATGCCCTGCAGCAGTGAGGGTGGTCGTCTATGATGGTCAAGACGTTCTGCGCGCACTTTGAGTCTCGCATTAGGTGGCAACTGAAATCCGTCGCAGCCAGACTCGCTGACAGGAGCTGCCGTGTTAAAACGCGCTGCGATGTAGAACTGAAAGAGATGGGGTAGAGGTTGGCTGAAAACGCGTCACTGTCAGCAGGAATCGCCGCTAGGTTCGCGACCGCCATGTTTGAACTGGCCAGGGAGACCGACTCGGTCGATCGACTGGAGGAAGATGTCGCAGCACTGCGCGATGTGCTGAACGAAAGCGCCGATTTGCAGAACCTGACCACATCTCCGATTTACGACCGTGCCGAAGTCGCAAATGCGATCCAGCGGATTGCACACCGAATGGAGCTTGGCCAGTACCTTGCAAATACGCTGGGCCTCATGGCAAGCAGGAGGCGCTTGTTCGCTCTGCCATGGCTGCTTGATCATCTTGATAAGCTGATCAACGACCACAAGGGTGTGGTGACTGCCGAGGTCATCTCCGCACGCCCGTTAAGCGAAGCCGAGGTTAGCAGGGTCATCGAAGTTCTCGAGAGCAAAGTCGGGAAAAAGGTCGACATTTCAATGTCAGTTGACCCTGGTCTGATCGGCGGCATGATTGCCAGGCTGGGATCGCGAATGATTGACGATTCGATGAGATCGAAGTTGCTGCGAATGAAGAATGCCATGCAAGAGGTTGGATAGATGAGTATTCAGGCTGCGGAAATTTCTGCCATACTCAAGGACCAGATAAGGAACTTTGGACAGGAAGCAGAAGTTGCAGAGGTCGGCCGGGTCTTGAGCGTTGGCGATGGAGTCGCCCGCGCCTTCGGTCTCGACAACATCCAGGCCGGCGAAATGGTTGAGTTCCCCGGCGGAATCCGTGGTATGGCACTGAATCTCGAAGTCGACAATGTTGGTATCGTGATATTTGGTGACGACCGTGACATCAAGGAAGGTGACACGGTCAAGCGGACCAAGGCAATCGTTGACGTGCCGGTCGGAGATGCACTTCTTGGCAGGGTTGTTGATGCCCTTGGAGACCCAATCGATAATCGGGGGCCGATCGAAGCCGCCCAGCGGGATATTGCCGACGTCAAGGCGCCAGGCATCATTCCCCGGCGATCGGTTCACGAGCCGATGGCCACCGGTCTCAAGTCAGTCGACGCCATGATTCCGATTGGCCGTGGCCAGCGCGAGTTGATTATCGGTGATCGACAAACGGGGAAGACTGCCCTTGTGCTCGACACCATGCTCAACCAAAAATCCTACAACAATGCCGCTGGTGACGATGAATCAAAGAAGCTGTACTGTATATATGTCGCTATAGGTCAGAAACGATCAACTGTCGCACGGTTGGTCAAGCGGCTTGCCGAGAACAATGCGCTCAAATATTGTACCATTGTTGCGGCAACCGCGTCGGACCCGGCCCCCATGCAGTTTCTTGCTCCCTATGCAGCAACCGCCATGGCGGAGTATTTCCGCGACAACGGCAGGCATGCCCTGATAATCTATGACGATTTGTCAAAGCAGGCCGTGGCCTACCGCCAGATGTCCTTGTTGCTGCGTCGCCCACCCGGCCGTGAAGCCTATCCAGGAGACGTCTTCTATCTCCATTCGCGCCTGCTTGAGCGAGCTGCCAAGATGAACAGTGATTTCGGGGCAGGCTCGCTGACTGCACTCCCGATCATCGAAACGCAGGCCGGCGATTTGTCTGCCTACATCCCGACCAACGTCATCTCGATTACCGACGGTCAGATATTCCTGGAAACGGAATTGTTCTACCAGGGTGTCAGGCCGGCTGTGAACACCGGATTGAGTGTATCCAGAGTCGGGTCGGCCGCACAGACGAAGGCCATGAAGTCGGTCGCCGGTACAATCAAGCTGGAACTGGCCCAGTATCGTGAAATGGCAGCCTTTGCGCAGTTCGGATCGGATCTTGATGCGGCAACACAACGACTCCTCAACCGCGGAGCCAGGCTCACCGAACTCATGAAGCAGCCACAATACTCTCCACTGACCAACGCCGAAATCGTGTGTGTGATCTATTCTGGTACGGCTGGTTATCTCGATAGCATCGACATTGGCGATGTCGTGCGTTTCGAGCAGGGCCTGGTCAGCTATCTGAGGGCTAACTGTACTGACCTCCTTCGTGACATCACCAATAATGACCGACCGGTCAAAGGAGAGCTCAAGGATGCCATCGACCTGGCGATTACCCCCTTTGCAGAATCGTTCTCCTGAGGCTTTCACGCCGGAATAGAGACAGATGCCAAGCCTAAAGGATCTCAAGCTCCGCATCGAGAGTGTCAAGTCGACACGCAAGATCACGAGAGCGATGCAGATGGTTGCAGCAGCCAAGCTGCGACGGGCGCAGGAAGCTGCCGAAAACTCGCGCCCCTATAGCGAGCGCATGAATGCTGTCGTTGCCAATCTTGCCCGCTCAGTAGTCGGAACGGATTCGGCCCCGCGAGTGTTGGCAGGAACGGGTCGCGACAATTCGCATCTGCTGATCACTGCTACTGCCGAACGCGGCTTGTGTGGAAACTTCAATTCTTCAATCGTCCGGTTGGTCAGGAGCCAGGCACGTGAACTGCTTGCCGAGGGCAAGACAGTCAAGATCATGACAATCGGCAAGAAGGGCCGCGAGCAGTTGCGGCGAGAATTCGAAGGCCACCTGATTTCTCATGTCGGTCTGGCAGGTATGCGCAGCATTGAATACCGCATGGTACAGCGCATTGGGGCCGATCTTCTCGCCTCGTTTGACCGAGAAGAATTCGATCAGGCAACCTTGTTTTTCAGCCGTTTCAAGTCCGTCATTACACAGGTACCTACAGCGCTGCAGTTGGTCCCGGTACCGGTGGATAATCCCATGGATGAGGACGCCGGCCACGGCAGGTTCTATGAGTATGAACCCGATGAGCAGGAGTTGCTTGTCGAGTTGCTGCCGCGGGCAATTACCAACCAGATTTACGCGGCGCTGCTCGAGAACGCTGCATCGGAACAGGGTGCGCGCATGTCGGCGATGGACAATGCCACTCGCAACGCGGGTGACATGATCGACAAATTGACGATCGTTTACAATCGCTCCCGCCAGGCCGCTATCACCAAGGAACTGATCGAAATAATTTCAGGTGCGGAAGCACTATAGAACTCCGGAGAAAGACATGAATAATGCAGGTGGAATCTTGCAGGAGAATTCCGGGAAGGGGTATTCTGGACATATCACGCAAGTGATAGGCGCTGTCGTCGACGTGCAGTTCGACAGTCATCTGCCGGAGATTCTCAATGCGCTCGAAACCGAAAACCGGGGAAAGCGACTGGTCCTCGAAGTTGCTCAGCACCTTGGTGAAAGCACGGTGCGTACCGTCGCCATGGATTCGTCCGAAGGGCTTGTCAGAGGTCAAACCGTAACTGACACGGGTGGTCCGATTTCTGTACCGGTCGGCACTGAGACCCTGGGAAGAATCATCAACGTTGTCGGTGATCCGGTTGATGAAAAGGGTAAGGTTGTCGCGGCAGAATTCCGTACCATTCACCAGCCTGCACCTGCTTACGCCGTGCAATCTACCGAAACCGAGGTGCTGGTTACCGGCATCAAGGTCATTGACCTGCTGGCTCCCTATGCCAAGGGGGGCAAAATTGGCCTCTTCGGGGGAGCCGGGGTTGGAAAGACAGTTCTGATCCAGGAACTTATCAACAACATTGCAAAGGTCCACGCCGGATACTCAGTGTTCGCGGGTGTCGGCGAGCGCACCCGGGAGGGCAATGACCTCTATCACGAGTTTATCGAATCCGGTGTCATAAACATCAACAATCTGGAGAAGTCCAAGGTCTCTCTAGTCTATGGACAGATGAACGAGCCGCCCGGGGCGAGGGCCCGGGTAGGGTTGACTGGTTTGACTCTGGCCGAACAATTCCGGGATCAGTCCGGCACTGACGTGTTATTCTTTGTTGATAACATTTTTCGCTTTACGCAGGCCGGTTCAGAGGTTTCGGCTCTACTGGGCCGCATACCGTCGGCGGTTGGTTATCAACCGACACTTGCAACCGACATGGGCGCGTTGCAAGAACGGATTACGTCAACACGTGACGGCTCGATTACTTCGGTGCAAGCAATTTACGTTCCCGCCGACGATTTGACCGACCCGGCCCCGGCAACCTCGTTTGCGCACCTTGATGCCACGACCGTGTTGGCACGGTCAATTTCCGAACTCGGCATTTATCCGGCGGTCGACCCGCTGGATTCGACGTCGCGAATTCTTGACCCTGAAGTTGTCGGTGACGAACACTACAAGGTAGCGCGCGATGTTCAGGGAATATTGCAGCGCTACAAGTCCTTGCAGGACATCATCGCTATTCTCGGAATGGATGAATTGTCCGAAGACGACAAGATTACGGTGGCAAGAGCCCGCAAGTTGCAGCGTTTTCTGTCGCAGCCATTCGATGTTGCCGCGGTATTTACGGGAACGGAAGGGGTTCAGGTCGAATTGAGTGACACGATCGACAGCTTCAAGAGAGTTGTCGACGGCGAGTGCGACCAGTTTCCGGAAGCAGCCTTTTACATGGTAGGTGGACTTGAAGAGGTCGAAAAGAAGGCACATCGGTTGGCAGAAGAGGCTCTCTAGATGCTCGAAAGCAGGAACCCACAGTGACCATGCAGTTTGACTTGGTGTCACCGGAGCGCAGCTTGGCATCGCTTGAGACGCAGGCTGTCGACATTCCTGGCAGCGAAGGCGACATGACAGCCATGCCCGATCATGCTGCCCTCATGACGACGCTCAAGCCAGGCATCGTGCGTGTGCGCAACGGTGAGGATTCGGGCGAGTTTATCGTGACCGGCGGATTTGTCGAAATAACTGAAAATGGCGTGATTGTTCTTGCTGAAACTGCCTACCGACGCGGCGAATTCACCGAGGAAATATTTGTGGAGCTTGTTTCTGTGGCTGAAGGTGCGCTTGAGGGCATGGAGGGAGGCAGCCGAGACCTTGCGGAAAAACGGCTCGCCGAAACTCGTTCCCTCCGGAGTCTGCTGACAGACTAGCCTTGGCATCCAGCCAGGGCTGACAAGATACCGATGTGTTATCCGGTCGGAGTTGTCGATCAAGAGAACGATCATCGGCGCGAGATTCGCCGGATTGTCTCCTGTTAAGCATTCTTTAAATCCGGCTTCGGGCTACAGTTGCCGAATTGGCCAGGCACTAATGGCCTGACTGTGTTGCTGGTACCGAACCAAACAGAGCCTCGCTGTGGCGCGTTACGCTCGGCAAGAGAACGTCCCGTTGGCATCGCAGGAAGCAGTTTTTTGCCTCGCGAACGCCGTGCCGAAACTCCCAGTAAGCTTTGGTTAGACAATACTAGAGGTGCTTGTGGCAAGGTTGCACTGGATCAGGAGAAACCAACCTGATTGGATTCGGCCCTGTAGGGAAGGGTTGGCCAGCAGCGGCTGGCCGACTGGCTAACGACTATCTCCGCCTTGCGGCGCAATTCCGGGACAACCGGGCGGTAAAGGCACTACCGAACATTTGCAGCCCGGCTGCCGGACGTGCTGCGCTGGACGGACAAGCTGCATCTGGCCAGGTTTGATCCGTCCCTGGCCATTCGCAGCACGACTGCCTTCGAGACCAGTAAGAGGCGCAAGGCACTGCTGGCCAACCCGTCATGGCGACAGCAGTATCTGGCGGATTTTCGTTCATTTGCAGGCATGCGCAGCTTCCTGGCGAGTGGGCAGAACTATCCGCTCAACAGGGGAAACCAGCCCAATCTCTACAAGTGCTTTATCGAGCGGTCCTTTGGTCTGGCAAGGCCGTCTGGCATCATCGGTCTTCTGCATCCCGGCGGGCACTTTACCGGCACCAGGGACACGAAGCTGCGTCAGGCGATCTACGGACGCCTGGCCTTTCACTTCCACTTCAGGAATTCGATCAAGGCAAGGATGTTTGCCGACATAGATCACCATGTCGAATACAGCGTCAACATTTATCGCGGCAAGGCCGGTCGGCCAGACTTCAGGGCCGTGTTCAACCTCTTCCTGCCGCAGACGCTCGACGCATGTTTCGAGCATGACGGCATTGGCGATGCGGTGCCGGCCATAAAGGATGAAAGGGGCCAACGGGATCTGCGCGGTCATGCCGAGCGCATCATCGATGTCGATCCTGATACGCTTTCGATCTTTGCAGCTCTCATGGAGGGGCCGGATTACAAGGCGGTGCTGTCCACGCGGATGCCGGCACCGCATTCGCAAAAGGTGCTGAATGTCCTCGAGAAGCTGTCCCGGCTGCCCGAACGGCTTGCCAGCGGCACGCAGGGCTATGTGGTCAGTAGCATGTGGCACGAGACCGGTGCCCAAAAGAGCGGACGCATTCGCCGGGAGCCGGGGTTCAGGTCGAGGCCCGAAGAGGTGGTGCTGACCGGCCCCAACTTCTTCGTTGCCAATCCGCTCGCGAAGTCGCCGCGGCAGGGTGCGACAAAAGCGGACTTTGAGCCCCTGCATCTCGAGGGCCTGCCCGAGGACTATCTGCCCCGGTCTGTCTACAGGCCCGGCGATGACATCGAGAGTTATCGGCAGGACCTGCCGGTCATCCCGTGGGATGAAGGGACGAGGCATACCGACTATTATCGGGTGTTTCTCCGAAGACGAGTCAATGCCACCAACGAACGGACACTGATTCCGGCCCTTTATCCGCCGGGGATTGCACATGTTGACGCCGTGGAAAGTGCGGCCTTTGCCAGCGATGCCGATCTTCTGACAGCATCAGCCCTGTGGTCATCGCTGCCGATGGACTTCCAGATCAAGGTGTCGGGCTTTACTCATGTCAAGGAAACTACGCTGAACGCACTGCCATGGGTCACGTTGCCGGACACGGCACGCTTTCGCGCCCTGCAGCTCTGTTGCCTCACCTCCTGGTACCGGGAACTCTGGAACCGTAACGCATCCCGGCTTGAGCCCGACCCCTGGACATCGGATGATGTCCGCCTGCCGGATGTCGATAGCGGAGAATGGTCCCGTATATCAGGGCTGCGAACGGATTATGCACGGCGGCAGGCCGAACTTGAGATCGACGTGCTGGTCGCTGTCACGCTTGGTCTCACTTTCGAGGATCTCGTGCAGGTCTATCGGATGATGTTTCCGGTACTGGAAGGCTATGATCGTGATACCTGGTATGACCGGAACGGCAGGATTGTGTGGACCTGCCGGTCCTCGGGCACGGTCGGCCTGGCGAACAGGAAGGAATGGGATCGAGTGCGGGGCATGGCAGAAGGGCGCGTTGCAAGACACTTCAGCTATGGTGCCTTGCCAGGTGGACCTGTGGCGTGCACGACACTCTACGAGGCGCCGTTTACACTGCCTGATCGGATCAGGGATTATCGCAGGGCATGGGAGGTGTTCTATCCGAAATTTGCAAAAGGTTAATGGTCGCCTGCAGGTTCAGGAAGGTTGCGCCAGACGTCAGCCCCGGGCGCATTGAGAATTGTCCCTGCTGACCAATGGCCACTGCAAACGAATTTTGCGAATCATTCCGCCAAGTAGCCGGCACCCTCAGATGCATCGGCCGCAGCACGATCTATCAATCTGACACGAGCTCGAAAGCTCGACCGCCTGCATTTGGATGAAAGAAATATCTCTCTGTGGAGAACACCCATACAGTCGGTCAAGCACTGATGAAGAAGCACCGACCTGAGTATGGCCTGTCAATGCCCAACGAGAGCATCCCGATCTGCCACGACAATTGTACCTCCAATTTATTGCGTGGTGACATCGCCAACCGTCATCAAATTCCAGTTCCGGGATAACCTCTTGTGTGACTGGCCGCAGGGCTCGAGTCTGCTGCATGACGCCTGGTTTGCGGTTCAACCACTATGAATCGGACCGACCTCTATTCACAAGAAGCGGAAGTTTCTTTCCGGAAAACAACCAGCGAATGTTTTCTGCCTCGAACAAGCTCGAAACGGATGTTCCGCTGGCTATATTCAACATGGCTCTGGCAAATAGTGGTGCAGTCGAACACACCCGCACCTTACTTGACTCCAATACGTGAACACTCGGCCTGATTGTATCAGTCACGACCACACTCTTGAGAATCGAACAGCCAATCTTCTGCGTCGCTGAATCCGACATTACGCCATGCGTCAGGTATCCATGAACCTCCACCGCACCGTGGTCCATCAACAATTTTGCGGCCACGCACAAGGTGCTGGCCGAGTCGCAGATGTCGTCAACCAATATGCAGCGGCGACCTTCGACACCGCCAATGATCGACATTGCTGAGACAACACCGGGTGCATCGCGGCGCTTGTCCACAACCGCCAGATCCACGCCAACTCGTTGGGCTAGCTCCCTTGCACGAGCGACACCGCCTACATCCGGCGAAACTACAACAAGCTCGTCTATATGATCGGCAAACCGTTCCCTGATATCAAGTTCGAATATCGGCGAAGCGTAGAGATTATCGACCGGAATGTCGAAAAATCCCTGAACTTGAGCGGAATGCAAATCCATCGTCAGAACCCGCTCGACGCCTGACTGAACGATCAGGTTGGCAATGAGTTTGGCTGAAATAGGCGTTCGCGCCTTGGTACGCCTGTCCTGTCGGGCGTATCCAAAATAGGGAATCACCGCAGTAATTCGTGCTGCTGACGACCTTCTCAGGGCGTCAGCGATGATGAGCAGTTCCATTAAGTGGTCATTGGCAGGCTTGGAGGTCGACTGCACAATGAACATATCCTCACCACGCACATTCTCGTAAATCTCGACAAACACTTCCTGATCGTTGAAACGTTCAACACGAGCCGGAACCAGGGTAATTTTCTGGCTTCGCTGGGCCGACATGCTTGATGCAATGTTGTGCGCCAATTCCGGATTCGCATTGCCGGCAACGAGTTTTGGTCGGAAACTGTACTGCATGGATTTCCGATTCTTGCTTGCGTGACCTGTCGAAAAGCAACGCCGAAGGCTTCCCGCAACATAGACCAACCCCTGAAGATTCTCAACAACAGGTATAATCGGGCAATTGGGCTTTGCGTTCGTAACCGGACAGGCCTAACGCGGACCCGCGGTACGTGTCCGCTGGTCGGGTAGAGCAGGGCCTGAATCTGTACTCTTCCCGGTTGCAAGCTGTCGCCTACCTTGCAGATACCAGTCGTCCCGCTGCCAATGGCAGGTCGAAACCTGCTGTACTCAGGCATAAGAACGATGAACGTTCCCTGTAAAGCATGCGCAAGTGCTAGCATCAAGTCTTGCATGTGGTATAGTTCAGGCTAACCTTCGAATCAGCTGGTGAAGACACCGCCTGAATTTCGGACCCACCGGAATGCCGATCATTGCTCAGGATTCTTAATGCCGGAACACGACGAGGATAACATTGAACAATCATCTGGCGATGAGCCTCGCGCCCTGCTCCTTGAGGCGGCGCTTTGTTATGTGCCGTTTGATGGATGGGGTGACAGGTGTCTGGCGAGTGCCGCCCTGGATATAGGTATTGATCAGGCGGAAGCCCTGAAGATCTGTCCGGGCGGTGCGGCAGACTTGGCCAGGGATTATCACGTTAGGGGCGATCGACGTATGGAAGGACGCCTTTTGGCGCGCGATTTGTCCGCATTGAGATTTAGCGAACGTGTGGCCGAGGCTGTATGGGAACGCATACTTGTCAATTCGGATCACCAGCAGGTCGTACGTCGCTCCACGGCATTGTATGCTTTGCCGACCAACCTGATACTTGGCAGCAGTCTCTTGTGGGGGACTTCCGACCGGATTTGGAATGTACTGGGGGATGTGTCCGAGGATGCCAACTGGTATTCTAAGCGGGCAACGCTTTCCGGAGTGCTGGCGGCGACCGTGCTATACTGGATTGGTGATCAGAGCGAGGGGTTCCAGTCGACCCGCGCGTTTATCGATCGCAGAATCTCCGACGTCATGGGATTCGAAAAACTGAAGGCCAGGGTCAGGAACAACCGGGCGCTGCGTCCCTTCACCAATCGCGTAGCAGACGTGGCCAGAACGATTTCAAAACCCTCAGACCGGCGCCAAGAGTTTCCCGGATGGACCAGGAGGCCGGTTCATGACTAGCTTGCCAGCCCGCATGCGGGCAGTCGAGATCAGTGAGCCTGGAGGACCTGAGGTGCTGCGGTCTGTTGAGCGGGTAGTGCCTGAACCTCTTGAACACCAGATCTTGATCAAGAACCATTATTCCGGTGTCAATCGACCAGATCTGCTTCAACGGGCGGGCGCTTATGATCCGCCCCGTGGCGCAAGCGACTTGCCCGGGCTCGAATCGGCCGGCACTGTGAGCGCGGTTGGAAGTAAGGTCACGATGTGGAAGCCTGGAGACAAGGTGTGCGCTTTGCTTCCGGGCGGCGGCTACGCAGACTACTCCCTGACGCACCAGAATCATGCATTGCCGATTCCCCGGAATCTGGATTTTCGGGAAGCAGCAGGGATATGCGAAACGTTCTTTACGGTGTGGTCAAACGTGTTCATGCGTGGAGGGTTGAGGGCAGGACACTCACTTCTGGTCCACGGAGGCAGTTCAGGAATTGGCAGCACGGCGATTCAGCTGGCCAGGGAATTCGGTGCCACGGTGTTTGTGACCGCGGGGTCAAAGGAGAAGTGTGACTTTTGCCTGGAGCTGGGTGCAGATTTAGCCATAAATTACAAGAGCGAAGACTTTGTCCAAGTTGTACGGGAACGGACAGAGGGCAGGGGGGTCAACGTCATTCTTGATATGGTTGGCGGTCCCTATTTGCCCCGAAACATTCGAGCACTAGCCAATGATGGATGCCTAGTGCAAATTGCGTTTATTGCCGGGTCGGAGGTCACCCTCAATTTTGCACACGTCATGGTGCGGAGGCTGACCATTACCGGAAGTACCTTGCGGCCCCAGTCTGATGAAGCCAAGAGCGATATTGCCAAGAGACTATTCAAGAATGTCTGGCCGCTTCTTGACGAGCACAGGGTCGCCCCGATAGTCGACTCGGTTTACGACCTGGAAAACGCCGCAGATGCGCACCGGGCAATGGAACATTCGCTGCACATGGGCAAGCTTGTATTGAGAGTTTGACGATCCCACCTGCTGGATTGGCGGCAGGCTAAAATCGCCAGCACAAGACTTTGGTACTGAAGTACGGAGAATCAATTTTGAGTATGCAACCGATAATGGTCAAGGCCACAGCCGTCTGGCTGGTCACCAATACGAGCCTCACCTTCGAACAGATTGCCAAATTTTGTGGCCTACACCTTCTTGAAGTCGAAGCAATTGCTAACGATGAATTGGCAAGGGACATTATTGGCATTGATCCGGTTGCCAAGAATCAACTCGACCGAGAAGAAATCACTAAAGGTGAACAGGACCCCTCATACGAACTGAAGCTGAAGGACAATCCTGTCATCAGGGAGGGAAAGACAAGGAAGGGCACGCCCTATACGCCAGTTGCAAGGCGACAAGACAAGCCCGCTGCAATCGCCTGGCTTCTGCGGTTTCATCCCGAACTGAGCGTCTACCGTATCTGCAAGTTGATCGGAACCACGCGCAATACAATCGATGCAATTCGAAATCGCACACACTGGAACATGAGCAATATCCATCCTACCGATCCGGTGATACTAGGGTTGTGTCAGCAGACTGATCTTGATGCAGCCGTCAAAGCTGCCAAAGAACGCCTGGCCCACGAGAAAAGTGCCACGGAGGAGCAGCACGCGGCGCAGACTTCGCCACTCGAACAATCAGATGACGTCGATGGCGACGACCGCCAGACCACAATTTCGAGACTCAAATCCTTCCGGCTGTTGGACGAAACCTAGCTGCGGCCAGTTTCCAGGGGCAACCGGGCTTCCTACTCACAGGAGGAGGCCTCGGCTTGCAGCGCATTCAGGGTCGAAGCATTGTCGAACTGTCTAGCAGAGTTCGACCTCCGTCTACAGTGATGACCTGGCCAGTGAGGTATGGTGTGCTATCAGATGCCAGGAACCGCACCAGGTGCGCAATTTCTTCGGCTTCAACCAGTCGATTGGAAGGAATCGACCGCTTGATTTCAGACCGCGCAGACTCGCGGTCTGCATTCATGCCCAGGTCGACAAGCACATTGGCCAGGTTGGGTTTGCGCAGCGTTCCGTAAGCCACACCGTTCACGCGAATACGGTACCTGGCAAGAGACACGGCGAGCGCGCGCGTTGCCTGGTTCAGTGCCGCGTTGCTGATCGAGTATTCCAGCAATTCCGGACGCGTTCGTTGGCTGGCAATTGATGAGAGGTTGATGATTGAGCCTATCGGGCCTTTATCGTCTGCAATTCTTGTCCTGCTTCCCTTGCCTGGTTCTGCCTGCTTCATGAATGTTCCAGCAGCAAGCTGGGCCATACAAAAATGGAGCCGCAAGTTCTGGTCCAGCATTGTGTCCAGGACTTCAGCTGCGGGTTCTCTAGGCGCCGTCTGTCTAAATTCACGGCTTGCATTAACCAGCACATCTAGGCGGCCAAACTCTGAATTTACTGCTGACATAAGATTGAGGCGCGTCAGCTTGTGCCGAAGATCTCCGACGAAATAGCTTGTTCCTGCAGGTGGGCTTCTACCGAATAATTCCTTGAGGAGCGTTCCGTTCCGGTCGGCAGCAATCACATTGGCGCCGCTCTCCACAAAATACCGCGCGATTCCCTGGCCAACGCCTGAAGCAGCTCCTGTAACGATGGTGCACTTTCCTCTAATGGAATAGCACATTGCAATGGCATCCTATCTGACGATCGCGAGATCACGGTTAAAGTTCCGACAGGACGATCGCCTTCCAATCATAGGCGCATTGCAGGATTCCAGGAAACGGCGAGTGCAACCCACAAGGCTGCACAGACACCAAACGTGAAGCCAGGAGGAGTTCTCGTAACCATACCGGGTGCAAGGCAATGCCTTCCCACAGTTGGCAGAGGATCCTACAACAGGCACAGGCCGTTACTCTTCCTCAAGTTGACACTGCAATGGATGTTCATGTTGCCGGGCGAGTTCAAGCACATGGTGGACTTTGGTCTCAGCGATCTCGTAGGGGAATACGCCGGCAACGCCAACACCAGTTCGGTGGATCGCCAACATCAGCTGCGTGGCACCACTCTCCGACATTCCGAATATACTCTTGAGCACAACAACAACGAACTCCATTGGCGTAAAATCGTCGTTGAGGATCAGTACCTTGAACAAGGCAGGCCTAAGTGTTTTCTGCTTGGTGACAGTAACGGTTTCCGCGCCTGTCCCGGACACCAGGTCCTGATCAACATTGTTGGAAATTGTGCTCAACCTGTGCATCAGCATGAAAGTTTCCCGATAGTCTCTGACACCGAACTTAGCGTATTGACAAGGGATTCGGCAACTAGCGACCATGGTACAGTCAATGATTTCAATAGTAGCATTCGATGCTGATGATACATTGTGGCACAACAATCTTTACTTCAACAGAGCGCAGGACTCGTTTCTCTCCATGATGGAGAATTTTGCGAAGCCGACCGTTGTCAAGCAAATCCTCCTCGATTGTGAACGTAGGAACATCGCCCGTTACGGATTTGGAATTAAGGGGTTCACGCTGTCAATGATCGAAGCTGCCATCGAAATCTCAGCTTCAAACGCAGGAACCGGTGACATTCACAGGATCATCAAGCTGGGTCAAGATTTGCTTGACCATCCCGTAAGACTGCTCCCCGATGTTGAACCGGTAATTTCCTCTGTGAGCAGGAGTTACAACACAATCCTCATTACCAAGGGTGACCTGCTCGATCAGGAACGAAAGATTCAGCTGTCTGGACTCTCAAAATATTTTCGCCAAATCGAAATCGTCAGTGTCAAGACAGCGGATGTCTATCGACAAATATTCACGAGGTCGGGGAGTGATCCAGCTTCTTGCGTCATGGTCGGAAACTCGCTTCGCTTCGATATTGTACCGGCCCTCAAGATTGGTGCGTGGTCAATTCACATTCCCTATGAATTTGGCTGGGAACTGGAGCATGACGACTTGCCTTCCGACTCGGCAAAGTACCGGCAGATTGAAAGATTCCTGCAACTTCCCGACCAGATTGCAGAAATCCGTGAACTTGTGACAACAGAGGCCGTGGGTTGCGATGGCAGGGGCGCACTCGAGTGACTTCGGCTATGTTAGCTATTCTTCAGGTGCCATCTCCTGCAGCAGAGGCTGACATCCTGCTCCTGCATACCCCCTCATTCGTTCACCGGGATTCGAAACGCCCCCGCAGCGGACAGGCTGTGCAATCAGGCAGACCAATCAAAGGTCCGAGTACCGGGTGAGATTGCAGTCCCAAAGGTGCCTTCAGTTTCCAGGCCTCCCTCGCGGGATGAAATCTGGCCCTGGACCACACTGCACTGGATCGCCCCGGTGTGGTTGATCCGGAACTTGTGTTAGCGCGCAGGCGCGCGACACCGCCACTTTACACGGTTCAGTACTGGTGATAAATGAATTGGTGAGCAGCCGGGATTAAAACCAAAACCAAAAAGTCCCGGAACTGGATATCAGAATCGCTGATTAGGGGGCGTAGTGCCCGGCAAGGGAAGTACAGGTGTGTTGCATTTAGCCAGTCCTAGAATTGCTGGCACACTGCCTAGAGTTCTCCTGGGAGCTCTGGCAGCAGTTGTGCTTGTCGTGTCATCTGCGGTTTCCGCACCTTATGCCGGTATGACCATAGATGCACGGAATGGCGAGATTCTTTATGAATCAAATGCCAACACCAAGTTGCATCCGGCCTCCCTAACCAAGATGATGACCCTGTACGTGACCTTCGAGGCAGTCGAAAACGGCGAGATTTCTCTTGACTCCAAGGTCAGGGTCTCACGAAACGCAGCCTCGGAGCAACCGTCCAGACTAGGCTTGAAATCAGGACAACGCATTGCACTGCGATACCTGATCCGGGCAACTGCCGTCAGATCAGCCAACGATGCAGCCACTGCAATTGCAGAAGCGATAGGAGGCAGCGAAGAGGCATTCGCGAAGCGGATGACACGCGTGGCCCGGCGTATGGGAATGACGCATACAACATTCAGGAATGCGCATGGGCTGACTGCGGCCGGGCAACTATCGTCGGCCCGCGACATGAGCATATTGGCGCGCCATCTGCTGTATGATTATCCGGACTACTACAATCTCTTTTCGCGCAGAGAGACTTATGCGGGCGTAAAAACGGTGCGTAGTACAAACCGGAGATTTCTTGCATCGTACCGCGGCTCCGACGGAATCAAGACCGGGTATACCAGGGCGGCAGGCTATAATCTGGTCGCAAGCGCCAAGCGCGGCAATGTCAGACTCATTGTTACGGTGTTCGGCGGCAAGAGCACACAGTCGCGAAACAATCATGTTGCAGATTTGTTGAACCGGGGCTTTCGCAAGGCGAAGAAGTCTGTGGCGCACTTACCACCGAAACGACCGGTCTACAGCAAAATCATGACTTCAGGGAATGGCTCGATTCAGTTGACGATGCCGATATTGCGTCCACACATTGAGGAGCAGATTGCCGACGTGCAGAATGCGTCACTTGCCACTGCTGCAGAAGCAGAACCCGAATCTGCAGAGGCAATTGAGGTTGGCGGTTCCATGGAAAGCGTTGAACAGGATAACCGTGGCCTGCGCCCACCGGCCGAAAGACCGAAAGCGCTTTCGCTTCTGGCCGGCAGTACGTCCGAATGGAACGTTGGCGTTTCGCTGGGGAGATTTCCTACCACAGATCGGGCCAACCGCCGCGCGACCGCCGTCGTACTGATAAATTACAAGGATTTCCTGCCAGCTCGCAAGCTAATTACGTTTGACGGGCAAGGCTACATACTCAAGTTTGTTGGCATGTCGGAATCTGCTGCCAAGCGGAGTTGTGCCCATATCCGTCATCGGGAGTATGAATGCGAGGTAATCTACATCAGATAGGAACTGTGCTGTCCCTGGATGTAGAGGTTGCCAGGAAGTGATCTTCCATTTGAGAAATTTGGAGCGGACGGACATTACATTGGTCAACGAAGATCATTCCTGCAGCTTGCTCAGCCGATCTTCTGCAGGACACAGGGTAACGTCTTGAACTCGCGGTCGGTAGGCTAGCTGGCCATAACCGAGAGTGCATCAGTTCCGGTAGATACACAATCGGCATCTCCTTTGGGAGAAGATTCTGTTGCCGTTCTTCAATCGGCAAAACTTTCAGCCGCGCTCGGCCCACCCGGCAAAGGTTTGCTCAAGGACCACGACTATATAGTAGAGCGCGATTCCCAGGAATGCCAGGGCGATCATCACTGCAAACATAAGCGGGTAGTTTGCGCTTATCTTCCCGCTATCAAACAGATGGCCCAGCCCCTTGCCATGTGGCTCTACAATCTCCATCAGATTGGTTCCGATGAACGCCAGCGTGACGGCAATTTTCAGTGCTCCGAAAAACTCCGGTAGAGTCTTCGGAAGCGCTATCTTCCAGAATATAGTCATCTTGGATGCACCAAGTGACCGAAGAATGTCGCGGTATTCCGGTTCAAGTGTTGATAGGCCGATGGACACTGATACCACAATCGGGAAAAATGATATGAGGAAGGCAATCAAGACGGTGTTGAGATCGTCTCTGCCGACCAGGATAAGTGCGACTACGGGGACGACTGTGGCCTTTGGGATCGCATTGAACCCGATCAGGAGGGGATAGAGCCCTTCACGCACGACGCGGGAAAAGCCCATGATCATGCCGATAACTGTTCCGAAGATAATCGATAGACCCAGGCCAGCGACGGTTCTCCACAACGTGTCAAATCCGTATTGCAGGAACAGATGCTTGAACTTCCAGAAAGCAGGTCCAAGATCCGAAGGTGACGCCATCTTGTAATTGGGCCACTGGTTAACCCACACAATCCACTCCCAGATCCCGAGGAAGATCAGGACAGCGACAATGGGAACTACGATACGGCCGAGTGCATTCATGAGTCGATAATTTGGCTTTCGCTGCCGATCCTGCCTTGTGCGACTTCGATCTGATGGCGAAGATGAGCGAGCAACTCGGTCACCTCCACGGAATATAGATCCTTGAGAGATCGCTCCGTACCCAACTCAATAGTCGTCTGGTACTGGAGCCGAGCTGGCCGGTCCGACATGACTAGCACCTCATCGGAGAGGAACACTGATTCCCGCAAATCATGTGTAATCAGCAGGCAGGTAAACTGTTCCTTCTTGCGCAGTGACTGCATGACTAGCCACAGCTCCTCCCTTGTAAATGCATCAAGCGCTCCGAACGGTTCATCCAGAATCAGGACGTCGGGACGATGTACCAGTGCCCTGCAGAGAGAAACACGCTGACGCATTCCCCCTGACAACTCGGATGGCCGCTTGTTTTCAAATCCTGACAGTGAAACAAGTTCCAGCAGCTCGCGGGCCCGCTCGACGCGTGCCTTTTGGGGCATATCACGCGCCACGATTTCCAGCGGCAGGATTATGTTGCCAACAACGTCTCTCCACTCCAGCATGACCGGATTCTGAAAGGCCATGCCTACGTTGGGGCGAGGGCCGGTAACCAGGCTGCCTCCGAGGAGAATATCGCCGCTACTCGGCGTTAGGAGACCGGAAACTAGACGTGTGACCGTGCTCTTTCCACAGCCGGAAGGTCCGACAAGAGCAAGGAAAGATCCGACCTCGGCGACCATGGTAAAGTCGTCGAGAACCTGAAAAGGCCCATCAGGCGTTTCGAAAAAATGAGTGACATTGCGCAGGGCAATGCCACCCCCCTCCTGCGTGCCGCTCACTTAGTGTTCCACGTTGGCAACGGCGCCCAAAGGCGCCGCTCTACAAGAAGATGCTACTGTAGCATCCGCTCCGATGCGTCAGGTAGATACTGGTCGGTATAGTACAGGGAAGCATCCGGGGCAGAAACGAGTTCGAAATTCTGCTCCAGCTGGGCGAGCGAACGCTGGAAGCGTGCATCATCGATTGCGCCGAGTCCGTTTGCCTTCACATATTCGGTATTGACGTTAGCGTCGATTGCCAGCTGCAGACGCCAGGTCTCAAGATCAATGTCAGCCGCAGGATTACGCTGAGCCATATGCTCTACGCTTGACCTCGGGTTGGCGATGGCATCTTTCCATCCATTGACTACGGCGCGGAGAAAACCTGTAACCGTGCCCGGATTTTCGGCTGCATAATCAGTGTTGACAATTATCGTGTTGCCATACAACTCAAGGCCGTAATCAGACATCAAGAGGACCATGACGTCTTCCTCAGGCACGCCGAGACGAACCAGATTCAGGAAACTTGAAAATGAGTAGCCTGTAACTGCATCCACCAAGCCCTCGGCAAGATTTGGTTCTCGAGTCGGGAATCCAACCGGTTCGACAGTGATTTTCTCCATGTCGAGATCGTTGGCGGAAGCAAATGCCGGAAACTGTGCCCAGGCTCCGTCAGGCGGAGGCGCACCTAGAATGCGCCCTTCGAGATCCTTGGGCACTGTAATGCCAAGGGATTTGCGGCCGACCACAGCAAATGGTGGTTTGTCGTAAATCATCATTACACCGATGACCGGTGCCCCGGGGTTCTGGTCAAGGAACCTGACCAGGCTGTTAATGTCGGCAAATCCGAAGGGGACGGCGCCGGAAGCTACCTTGGGAATGGCATCGAGCGAACCCTGGCCTGCCCAGATGTCTACACTTAGTCCTTCGTTTGCAAAGTGGCCATTGTCAATTGCCGAAAAATACGGCCCGCTCGGACCCTCGAATTTCCAGTCGAGCGAAAAGGTAATTTCCGTTTGCGCGACTGACATGCTGCAGGACAGCAGGACAGCAGCAACCGTGTAAATCAGTGAACGCATTCCCTGTTCTCCAATCTTGCCAAGTCTACTATGAGTTTGTGGAGGCTACTCTATATGCAGTAAAGCGTTCAGTTCAACGGTGAATTACCGTCAATGGCGGATACCGACATGGTGAGTTGATCGGTGCCCCGGAATGGCGCAATTCGCCGTATGCAGACATTGATGAAACCGGCATGCAGTTTGCGTTGCTCGACTCCAGGGAGAACTGTGGAGGGGTAAGGTGGAGACTAGGCAATGGAACGGGCGCTTCTGGCCTTCAAGGGCAGCAATTCATTCAGGCGGGCAGGCGGGTCGGTTCAATCAGAATTGCCAATGCAGGAATTACTGGGCGGCAATCGCGCCAGAATACTTCCCTTCCGAAAGGGCATGCCCCTGGCCGACGATGATGGCAGCCTTTGCCTGCTTTCTGCAAAACACTCGCTATTGCGCGGCGGGCCCGAATGCAGAGCCGATCCTTATGCCTATATCGGTCAGCTTGCCGGTATACCGATATTTGTCGTGGAGATTTGTGGAGACCCTGATGACAGCCGCCATGAGGACCATGACCCCTTCGATGCAATGATCCATACCCACCCGCTGTTACCCGAGGCAGCAACGTTTCGGAACCTCAGGGGGCTTATGGGCAGCTTGTCCACCGACGAGGCCGAAATCGCTGCTACCGGAAAAGCGCTGCTGAACTGGCACCGTAACGCAAGGTACTGTGGCCGATGTGGAGAAGCGACAATGGCAACACACGAGGGTTGGCAGCGCAGATGTTCGGGATGCGGAGTTGATCACTTTCCGCGTACTAACCCGGTTGTCATCATGCTTGTCGAACGGAACGAACAGCTATTGCTGGGGCGTTCCCATCACTGGCCTGACCTCATGTACTCGCTATTGGCAGGCTTCGTCGAGCCAGGAGAAACCGTAGAAGCTGCCGTGCGGCGCGAAACCATGGAGGAAACCGGCGTACAAGTTGGCGACGTCGCCTACGTTACATCGCAGCCATGGCCATTCGCTTCTTCACTGATGCTCGGGTGCAGGGCCTCGGCGCTTGGTAGCAGGGTTCGAATCAACCCGGTAGAAATCGAAGATGCGAAGTGGTTGGACAAAAGTCAGGTGTTGTCGCTGTTATGCAAGGATATGCCGTCAATGCGGCCACCTGCGCGAGGGTCAATAGCGAGCTATCTGATGCATGGCTGGGTGACGGATCGACTCGAATAGACCGTCCGCAGGACTCGCCTGGCCTGCAACCAGGTCCAGGAACCAGACCGCAGTTTGATCAACGATCAAAACGGTCTGCTGTCAGCCTCCAGAATGTCGGTGCCAGTTCAGAGGAACTGTGCAATCGGCCCTGGCGGCGCCACTGCAGGCGAGAACGCAGTCGTGTCGAGTTCGGAAGGAAGGAGTCCGGCCGACGGGCCGGGCTAGTCGTAGCGTTGCTCTGCGGCTGGGTAGATGCCGATGATCTTCAGGTAATCGGTAAAGAACTGTAACTCTTCCATTGCCAGACTGACGCTCTGCTCATCCGGATGGCCCTCGATTTCGGCGAAGAACTGGGTAGCGTTGAACGACCCCCCAACCATGTAACTTTCCAGCTTGACCATATTGACGTTGTTGGTCGCAAATCCACCCAGTGCCTTGAACAGGGCGGCAGGAATATTGCGTACGGCAAACACAAACGAGGTTAACATACGGTTGCTTCGCCGTATGTTCTGAAGTTCTCTCGACATCACGACAAAGCGCGTGCGATTGTACATCTCGTCTTCAATGCTGGAAAGTGCAACTTCCAGACCGTGAATCCGACCGGCGAGTTTGGATGCCAACGCTGCATACGAAGGGTCATTCTGCTGCGCTATGCGACGCGCAGCTCCGGCCGTGTCGGCGCATGCCTGCGGCTTGATGCCATGGGCGCAGAAAAATTTTCGGCACTGGCCGAGGAGAACAGTGTGACTCAATGCTGTCTTGACCTGATCAATTGCAGTGCCCGGCACGACAAGAAGGTTGATGTGTATCCAAAGAAACACCTCGTTCGTTATGTAGAGCCCGGATTCGGGAATAAGTCGATGGATGTCGGCAACCCTGCCATAGGTCGAGTTTTCAACCGGGAGCATGGCACACTCGGCCCGGCCTGAATTGACAGCCTCCACAGTCTCCTCAAAGGTAGGACATGACAAAGCGACATGATCAGGAACCATCTGTTCGCACGCCTGGTGCGAGTATGCACCTGGTTCGCCCTGATAGGCGATATACCTCGTCGCCAAGGCCTGTCCCCCAATAGTTTCAGCTTGTCGACCTGCCACTACAGGTTGCATAAGGGGATTGGAAGACTGTAATACCGCCGCCGGTGCGGCGGATAAATTCGATCCCGGGGTTGGAGCACAGGTATGGTCGACACGATGACAGGTACCAAGATTGTTGGGGGCCTGTGCGGATCATTGTTGTTTTTCCTGCTCGTGAACTGGGCTGCTGAAGAGCTCTATCACGTCAGCGGGCAAGGCGAGGGCGTCGTGGAAATGGTGGCCGCTGAAATGATGGTTGAACCCGAGTCGACCGGCGAAACCGTTAGTATAGAGGAGCTTCTTGCAACTGCGGATGCCGGCAAGGGTGAGAAGGTGTTCGTCAAGTGCAAAGCGTGCCACAAGCTTGAACAGGGCGAGCACACCGTTGGTCCATCCCTGTTCCAGATAATCGGCCGCGCCATAGGTGTTACTGAAGGCTTTGCTTATTCAAAACAGATGGCCTCGCATGGTGGTGAATGGACGCTCCAGGACCTTAGTGACTTTGTCGAAAACCCAAGAAAGTATCTTCCCGGCACAAAAATGAGCTTCGCCGGACTCAAGAAAGAGAAAGACCGGGCCAATCTCATCGCATACCTGATGGCGTTACGGTAGACCTCAGGCGAGTTGGCACTGGCTTCAAGGCTTTTGCCTGCAATCCGGAAGGTGTACAGGCCGCGAGTTCGGGGATGGATATCGCGGTCCGCAGCGGGGTGGGATGAATCCTTATCCCTTGCGTATCCAATGAACAGGGCGCACCAATTGAGGGTGTGAAAGAGTGCTCGCAATATAGTTTGTCGAGCCCCTCGTGCATTGGGACCAGAACATCCTCGGAGGACGGAGACGACAATCCGGGTCAGCTCAAGCAACGGTGCCCGTCTGGAATCCATGGAATTATCAAGATCCGGAAATTGAAGCTGAGCGCCGGGTAATACCTGCAGCCCGGTCTTGCAAAGGGTCGCAGGGTGCTGGCAGGCTTGCCGGAGTGTGTGAGGCCTCTAACACAATGCCTGACCGAAACCCGCCACCGCTTCTCGAGGCAGGCGCGATTACAAAGTACTTTGGTGCCGTCACAGCATTGCAGGATGTCAATCTGAGCCTGTGGAAAGGTGAAGTTCTGGGAGTCGTGGGTGACAAATGGTGCCGGGAAGTCGACACTAATGTAAGTGTTGTCCGGTCTTCATCCGCCTGGTGGGGGAACGTTGATATTCGATGGCAAGGAAGTTTACTTCTCAAGTCCGCGCGATGCACGTAACCTCGGTATAGAAATGGTCTATCAGGACCTCGGTCTCGCCGGTAATGTGAACATTGCCGGGAACATATACATGGGTCGCGAACCAACACGCCGTGTACTCGGAGGAATGTTACTCCATTTCGATCATGGTTCTCCGGCCTGCGCAAAGCCAGGGACCATCCGAGCAACCGGAAAATCCATGCCAGGAGCGTTGAACAGAGGGTTGAGCAGCTGTCAGGAGAACGGCGTCAGGCGGTGGCGATTGCCTTTCAGGCCCGGGTCGTGATCATGGATGAGCCGACAGCGGCACTTGCCGTAAACGAAGTAGGCAAGGTCCTCGACCTGATTATCGGCCTCAAGCAGCGCGGAATTACGATAGTCATTATCAGCCACCGCATGGATGACATTTTCTATGTCCGCGATCGGGCAATTGCCCTTTACCACGGTGCAAACTTAGCCGAAGCCGAACCCGGCGACACAACGCGCGGCGAAGTAATCGGCTGGATCATGGGAACCAAGCATAATACGGCGGGTCTGGCTCATGACCAGGTCCGGTAGCACCGAAAGGCCGTCCCGGTAGCGGAGGCAGCGACTGACTCGCTGCGGGTCAGGTGATGCCGCGCCTGGATCGTTTTGGCTTCCTGATCGTTATTCTTGTCATGTGCCTGGTCATGTGGGCCCTGCAGCCGGATGTTTTCTTCACCTGGCGAAACGTGACCAATATCTTCAGGCAGAAGGCCGCCAACGCCATGCTGTCCATTGGCATGTTTGCGGTCATTCTCACGGCCGGCATTGACCTTTCCGAGGGTTCCGTGCTGGTCCTCGGCATGACAAAACTGGCGGTTTCAAATGCAGCCGACGTTTCGTGGCCCGTCGTGCTTGTATTGTCGCCAATGATGGGGCTCGCGGCCGGATTTGTAAGTGGAGTCGGCATCACCAGGTTGCGTATGCCTCATCCATTCATCATGACACTCGGCAAGTTGTTCATGGCCCGCGGGCCTGCCAGACCCGGTCAGGTTTCTGGGCTCGGCGAGAATTTATCCTGGTGGAATTGATGGAGCGCGAATCAACCTCGCGGTCGTGCTCTTTTTCACAATAGCGGTATACTTCATTTTCCGGATTGTGCTTCAGCACACCGTATTCGGGCGTCGGATCTATGCGATTGGCGGCAATCCTGAAGCGGCCCGTGTCAGCGGGATCCATGTCGATCGTACGCTCATAATCGTTTGTTCGATTTGCGGTTTCATGGCCGGAATAGCCGGTTCGACAATGGCGAGCCGCACCAGTTCGGGAATTCCCAATGCTGGACAGGGCTTGGAACCTGAAGCCATCGCTACAGTCATTATTGGCGGTGCCAGCTTCGCTGGTGGTCGTGGCCATGTTTTGGGCATTCCTGGAGGGGTGCTGATCATGGTCCTCATAAAGAACGGCCTCAACCTAAATGACGTCAGTACTTTCTGGCAGCAGATCCTGATCGGTACCATTATTGCGCTGGCGGTTTTCATTGATGTCTTGCGGAGGGACCTGGGAACCAGGCATTAGCAGCCTGGGCCAGCAGCACAGAGCAACGTAACCGACCTCCCCTGGCGCAATTCCACAAGAACTCCTAAACCAAAACGAACCTGAATGGAGAAATCCATGTCCAAAAAGAGTCTTGCACTGGCAACCATGGTGGTTGGCATTGTGCTCGGATTCTCGTCACTTGCCATGGCGTAGGAAACAATTGTTGTCAGCATGAGGGGGCCCGGAGCAGGCAATCCCTTCCGGGCAGCTGTCCAGCGTGGCGCTGAAGAACAGGACACCGAACCCGGTGTCAAAATCGTGGTGCTTTCACCGCTCACGGAATCAGGAGTGCCGGCCCAAATCGCACAGATAGAAGATCAGCTGGCAAAGGGTGTTGGCGGCATCGTGCTGCCACCTCCCGATCCCAATGCCCTGGCACCGGTCGTGGACGAAGCAACAGCGGACGGTGCACCTGTGGCCTTCATCAATACGAAGGGTTCCAACGATGGAATCACCTATATCGGCACGGATAACGAGATGGGTGCAGCATTGGCCGCCAGGCACATTGGTGACAATGTAACCGAATGCTCGGATGTGGCGAATCTTAAAGGGATCATCACCCAGTCCACGGGCAAGGCCCGAGCTGATGGATCCTACGCCGGCCTTGACGCTGGCGGGCTCAATATAGTTGCCGCGCAGACGGGTGAGCGGGACCGTGACAGGGGCATGGCAGTGATGGAGAACATCATCACAGGCGACCAGAATCTCAAGGCCGTCTTTGCGAGCACTGACAATATGGGACATGGTGCCATCGAAGCACTGAAGAACGCCGACATGCTCGACGATGTGTTTGTGGTTGGTTTCGACGCCAATCCCGACGCCGCAGCCAGCGTACTGGCTGACAAAATGTCAGCGACGGTGGCGCAAAACCCGTAAAATATGGGTGCCATCGGTGTCGAAAGTTTACCTCCGGTGATTGATACCGGAACTGTCCTGGTTACAGTGGAAAACGCCGAAGGTTTCAAGTAGCAAGACAGCGGTGCCGTTTCCGGTTGCAAAAACGGCACTCTCCCAATTGCCACCGGCCTTTCGGGCAGGAACGATACTTGGCACCTGGCAATGGCGGGCCGACTGCCGGGCACAACCTCGTGGCGTGTATGGCTTGACTGCAGAACGAACGGATGCAGGTGCCCGGTTTCTGCAACCAGACGATGTCGTCAGGCGGATACGGGGTCAGGACCTGCACCAGCATTTGATCGTGCAGGGATTTCTTGGTCCGGAATTCGAATCCCGAGTGCAGATTCAGGTGCCAGCAGGAGGTTGAGAAATTCCAGTCGGCGAAACCGGCTCGCTGCCGAAAATGACCATTGACAGGGCGCAAAGTCTTGGAATACGACTGACTAACATTATTGAAATGGTCTTGTGACGCGACAGCAGTGAAGCTTATATGTTACGGCAGATTTTGCAGAAAACTGCATCCGCGCATAATTCAAGCCGTTATCCCGAGAGGAGGCAAGAGATGAAATCGATCGGAAAAGCAACCAGGATAGCCGTTGCCGGTCTCGCTGTGATTTCCGTGCTGGCGGGGCCGGCTACCGGATCGGAGGACGAGCAGGACATCATCGTATCGCATGGGATTTCAACATTTGGCGACCTGGGATACGAGGCAGACTTCGAGAATCTCGATTATGTCAATGTCGATGCACCCAAGGGTGGAGAGATCGCCATGTGGGCCTATGGTGGCTTCGATTCCATGAATCCCTACACTCGCAAGGGGTTGGCAGGATCGCTGTCATCGATCTTCTTTGAATCCCTTCTGGAAGGAACTCTTGATCGTGTAAGCGACGCTTACGGTTTGTTGGCGAAGTCGCTCACCTATCCCGTCGACAGGAGCTGGGTAGAGTTTGAGATGCGTCCCGAAGCCAGGTTTTCGAACGGCACACCTGTTACCGCCGAGGATGTTTACTATTCCTATGAGCTGTTTCTCAACGGTGGGCTGCTGTCGTTTCGCGCCGAGCTGGAAAAAGCGGTGGCGTCAGCCGAGATTCTTGGTCCACACAGGATCAGGTTCAATTTCAACACGGATCAGACAACCCGTGATTATCCGGCGTTGGTCGGAGGATTGCCAGTCTTTTCCAAGAAATGGTTCGAGGAAACCGGTGCACAGCTAGACGAGTCGCGGCTAGAGCCGGCTATTGGCTCGGGCCCGTATGTGCTCGATTCAATGGACGTCAACAGGCAGATAATTTACCGCCGCAATCCCGACTATTGGGGTTACCATCTGCCAGGCAATCAGGGTCGACACAATTTCGATACAATAAGGATCGAGTATTTTGCCGACACAAACTCTGCTTTCGAGGCCTTCAAGGCGGGTGAATATACATTTCGTGCCGAGTACAATTCGAAGATCTGGGCGACCGGTTACGATTTCCCTGCCATCGAAAACGGCTGGGCAAAGCGTGATACGCCCCCGGACGGCGATGTCGGCAGTGGGCAGAGTTTCCTGTTCAATCTGCGTCGGGAAAAATTCCAGGACCCCCGCGTGCGAGAGGCAATGGGTTTGATGTTCAATTTTGAATGGACCAACAAGACCCTGTTCTACGATCTGTACAAGCGCATTAACTCGTTCTGGGAAAACACCTATCTTGCGGCTACAGGATTGCCCAGCGAGGCCGAGCTTGCGTTGCTGAATCCTCTCCGGGACATGTTACCGGAATCGGTTTTCACCGAACATCCTGTTATGGCGCCGATTTCAGGATCACGTCGTCTAGACAGAAAGAACCTACGAGAGGCGTCCCGACTGATGGACGAAGCCGGGTGGATCGTCGGCGATGACGGTATGCGCCGCAACGGCGCTGGAGACACGCTTGATGTCGAATTCCTGTCGGCGTCCGACAGTTTCGCCCGCGTGATCAATCCCTATGTGGAGAATCTGAAGCAGCTGGGAGTTAATGCCAGGTTTTCGCTCGTCGATGTTGCGCAGTACACACAGCGCGAACGGGACCGCGATTGGGATATCATCACGGGTTCATTCGGGTTTGGTTTCGAGCCGGGTGTCGGGCTGAGGCAGTATCTTTCGTCGGAACATGTTAACGGCGTATTCAATGAAAGCGGCCTGACCAATGAAGCGGTTGACCAGTTAATCGAACATGTGATCGCAGCCAGGTCCGCAGACGAGATCAAGATTGCCGTGAGGGCACTCGACAGGGTGCTTCGATCGCTCAAGTTCTGGGTGCCGCACTGGTACCGTGACTTCCATACGGTAGTCTATTACGACATCTTCAGACGTCCCGAAGTAGTTCCACCATATGGTCTCGGTGTCCTGGATTTCTGGTGGTTCGATCAGGACCGCGCTGCTGAACTGGAAGAAGCAGGCGCCTTCTGAGGACTGGTTTGGAAGGGTTGCGCCATGGGTGCCTATATTCTGCGTAGGTTGGCCCTTGTGGTACCCACATTGCTGGGCATCATGGTCATCAATTTTGCCCTGGTACAATTCGTGCCAGGAGGTCCGATCGAGCAGATACTGGCACAAATGCAAGGCGAAGGCGATGTGTTTGCAGCCATATCCGGATCGGGGGATGACGCTACGCTAAACAATAGCAGCGTGACCACCGACGAAAGGTACCTCGGCGCCGCCGGGCTGCCCGAGGAGTTCATCAAGGAGCTCGAAATCCAGTTCGGTTTCGACAAGCCTCCTCTGGAGCGCTTTGTCAGTATGATATGGAATTATATGCGATTTGATTTCGGGGAGAGTTACTTTCGGTCGATCAGCGTGCTTGAATTGGTCGCCGAGAAGTTGCCTGTTTCGATAACGCTTGGACTATGGTCGACGCTCATTGCCTATCTTGTTTCCATTCCGTTGGGTATCCACAAGGCAGTTCGGGATGGTTCCAGATTTGATACCTGGACGTCGGGTGCAATCATAGTCGGTTATGCCATTCCGGGATTCCTGTTTGCAATCCTGCTGCTCGTGCTGTTTGCCGGAGGATCCTATCTCAAGCTGTTTCCGCTCCGTGGCCTGGTTTCAGACAATTACGAGGAACTCAGCCTGATTGGCAAGATTGCCGATTATTTCTGGCACATAGCACTGCCGGTAGTTGCTACGACGATTTCCGCATTTGCCACCTTGACACTGCTGACGAAGAACAGCTTCCTGGACGAGATCAAGAAGCAGTATGTCATGACTGCCAGGGCCAAGGGGCTAACCGAGCGGCGCGTGCTTTACGGGCATGTATTCCGCAACGCCATGCTGATTGTCATCGCCGGCTTCCCCGGTCTGTTTGTGGCCGTGTTTTTTGGGAGCTCCGTGATCATCGAGACCATTTTTTCGCTTGACGGCCTCGGGCGCCTGGGGTTTGAGGCCGCTGTGGCCCGCGATTACCCGGTGGTTTTTGGCACGCTCTATGTGTTCGGACTGCTTGGTCTGGTGGTCGGCATTATTTCGGATCTGACCTATGTCTGGATCGATCCGCGCATTGATTTCGAGACAAGAGAAACATGACAACCTTGTCTCCACTTGCGCAGCGCCGCTGGAATAATTTCCGCTCCAATCGACGAGCCTTCTGGTCGCTTCACATTTTCCTGGTCCTGTTCGGCATATCTCTATTTGCCGAGTTTCTGGCCAACGACAAACCGATCCTGGTCAAGTATCAGGGTCGCTACATGTCGCCAGTGCTCCAGTTCTACTCCGAGCAGGACTTTGGCGGAGAATTTCGCACCGAGGCAGTCTACAAGGATCTCGAAGTCCAGTGCCTGATCATTACAGGCGGCGAGGAAGATTGCCTTTATGACCCGCAACTACTGATTGATGATGCGAGCGACGGCAGCATCGACGGTCGTGCATTCGATCGTGGGTGGATGATTTGGCCACTAGTTCCCTATGCCTACGACACGGTGAGCGATCTTGCCATGCAAGCACCTTCGCGGCCGGACTGGTTACATGTGCTGGGAACGGATGACACGGCCCGTGACGTCCTGGCGCGGGTCATTTATGGATTCCGGCTGTCCATTGCATTCACCATCGTTGTCACGTTGACCACAACGATCATTGGCATTTCTGCAGGTGTCGTACAGGGATATTTCGGGGGCCTCATTGATCTGTTCTTCCAGCGGCTCATTGAGCTGTGGGGGGCAACGCCTTCGCTGTACATAATCATTATCGTTTCTGCCATCTGGCAAATGAATTTCTGGTTGCTGGTTGTACTGATGACGATATTTGGCTGGACAGCTCTGGTTGGGGTCGTCAGAGCGGAATGCCTGCGGGCCCGTAATTTCGAGTATGTGCGAGCAGCGAGGGCTCTGGGCGTAACCAACAGGACCATCATGTTTCGACACGTATTGCCGAATGCCATGGTGGCGACCATTACCCTGCTGCCTTTCATCATCACGGGCATCATCGGGTCACTGGCTGCGCTGGACTTCCTGGGATTCGGGTTGCCCAGTACGGCGCCGTCGCTTGGCGAACTTACGCAGCAGGCCAAACGGAATCTGCAGGCCCCCTGGCTCGGCTTTACGGCTTTCTTCACATTTGCCATCATGCTCTCACTCCTGGTCTTCATCTTTGAAGGCGTGCGCGATGCCTTTGACCCACGCAAGACATTCACATGACAGAGCTGATTCTCGATGTGAAGAACCTGTCGGTTACATTCCATCAGGACAGGAAGTCCATTCGGGCAGTAGAGGGAATAGACTTCGCTATTCGCCGAGGCGAGACCGTAGCGCTGGTTGGAGAATCGGGATCGGGCAAGTCAGTCACGGCACTGGCAACTGTAGGTCTCCTTCCCTTGAGTGCAGAGATCGAAGGATCAGTCAGGTTTGAGGGGTCGGAGATGGTCAACGCCGATTCCGAGAAGTTGAGGAAGACGCGCGGCAATCGAATAAGTTTCGTGTTTCAGGAGCCTATGACCTCCTTGAATCCGCTTCATACACTGGAGAAGCAGATCAGCGAAATCCTTCGCGTGCATCAGGATCTGACAAACTTGCAGACCCGGGCATTGGCGGTCGAACTTCTCGAGAAAACCGGGATTGAGAACCCGGGCTCGCGGTTACGGTGTTATGCACACCAGTTTTCCGGTGGCCAGCGCCAACGCATCATGATTGCCATGGCCCTGGCCAATAATCCGTCACTTCTCATTGCCGACGAACCAACCACTGCGCTTGACGTGACCATTCAGGCGCAGATCCTCGAATTGCTGGCAGACCTCAAGCAGCAGCACGACATGTCGATGCTTTTCATCACGCATGATCTCAATATTGTTCGCCGAATTGCAGATCGGGTCTGCGTCATGCAGCAAGGGCGCATCGTCGAATCCAATACATGCCAGAGGATTTTTTCTGAACCACAACACAGCTACACGAAAATGCTCTTGGCTGCCGAGCCATCAGGGCAACCCGACGAGATCGAAGAAGATGGCGAAACGCTGATAGAGACCAAGGATTTGCGAGTGTGGTTTCCAATCAAACGCGGGTTTCTGCAGCGTACCGTGTCGCATGTACGCGCCGTAAATGCGGCCAGCATTTCTTTGCGCCGGGGAGAAACCCTTGGCATCGTCGGGGAGTCCGGATCGGGCAAGACAACCCTGGCGCTGGCGATCACGAGGCTGGTTAGCGCAGATGGCAGTATCCGCTTTGGCAAGTCCGAGTTGAGCGGATTGAAGAGCAATCGCCTGCGACCGTTCAGGCAGAACATGCAGATCGTGTTCCAGGACCCCTATGGTTCACTCTCGCCGCGCATGACCGTGGAACAGATCATTTCGGAGGGCCTGAGGGTCCACGAAAACCTGGCCCGGCGAGAGAGCCGCAAACGGACAGTTGAAATCCTCAATGAAGTCGGCCTTTCGGCCGACATGATGGATCGTTACCCACACGAGTTCTCAGGCGGTCAAAGGCAGAGAATCGCTATTGCGCGCAGCATGATCCTTCGCCCGCAACTGGTCGTGCTTGATGAACCGACATCAGCACTTGATCGCACAGTGCAAGCTCAAATTGTCGATTTGTTGCTAAGTTTGCAGCGAAGACATAATATTTCCTACCTGTTCATAAGCCACGACCTCAGAGTTGTACGCTCACTTGCACACAAGATAATCGTCATGAAGGATGGGGATATTGTCGAAAGCGGCGAGGCCGGCCAGATTTTCGAAAATCCCCGGGCCGAATATACACGGACTCTCATGGCCGCAGCGTTCGAACTTACATCCGAAAGTGTTTCCTTTATCTGAGCAGGCACGGCGGCGTTTAGTGAATCCGGAGGACCTGTCCAGTCCGGGAACGCATCCTTGTTCGAAATGTCCATTTGGCAATTCCATCCGACATGGTTGACGGAACGCGTACAAGTTGCCAGCGCTGTCCGATCCGGCACAACGCAGTCTGTTGTCTTTGTGACGAACGCGAGCTTGCGTTTCTCGACCGGATAAAGAGCTACAGAACAGTTGCAAATGGAGAGTATCTGGGACGTGCCAACCAGCGCATGTCCCATGTCTCAACTATAGTTTCGGGTGTGGCGCTGATCACGCGCTCCCTGCCTGACGGGCGTCAGTCAAATGTTGGATTGTTACTTCCGAGCGACTTCATCGGGCGACCTGGCCGATCGCGCAGCGTGTTCGACATTCGAGCCCGTTCGGAGTTGCTCCTTTGCTGTTTCCAGCGCCAGGATTTCGAGGCACTGTTGCAGCGCAGTCTGCATGTCAACAGGCGACTGCTGGAGATCACAATGGATGAGCTTGATGCCGCAAGGTTGTGGATGTCGGTATTGGGCCGCAAAACCTCAAGCGAGCGGGTGGCCAGCTTTATACTGTTTCTGTTTGCGAACAACGCCAGATTGAACGAGCGTCGTGTCCGAGATGTGGATCAGAAGCTCTGGATTCCTCTGTCGCGGCTGGATATGGCCGAGTTCCTGGGACTTACGCTCGAAACTGTCAGTCGAAGAATGTCCGAACTGCGCCGTGACCGGTTGATCGACTGTTTTGGGCCTCGGGTGGTCAGGGTCAGGGACTATGCTGGCCTCGTTCAGGCTGCAGCCGCCTGACAACAGGGTCAGCAAACTGAAGGCAGGTTACCTGGAAGGCAATGGCGCCGTACACCTCCCTGATCTAGTTGACCTGATTCGGAAGCCGGCCGCATCGGAGAGCACCGGGTCCTGTAGTGCAATCCGTTGTTGCAACAAGGCGCGAGTGCAGGGGCAGGCCGACTGGTCAGCTTGCCGCGTTTTCCATCCCGAGCGGCGTAGCTGGACAAACACATCCGGCACATTGGAGCGGATTCTCACGACCGCCTCAAGTGGCCAGTTCCTGAATGAAGTTTGCTGAACCATTGCTAACCCGATCGGCCAGAAACTCGAACATTGACCTGTTCCCGGCATATTCGATGTCGAGGTCGGAGATCACGGCCCCGGCATCCAGCGCCAGCTGCATGCAGGCTATATGGTCTCGACGCTGGCGCAAGGGACAGTTTTCAGAACCATGGATAATTGTCGACACGAGGTTTCCTCCATAGTCATTGGTATGCTGGAGATCAGGTGAAAGGTCCAATAGCCAGCGCACAATCTCGGGATGACCTTCCCATCCGGCGATATGAATGGGTGTCAGGCCCATATCGCCGGGTGTGTCGGTTGGGTATCCCAGTTCCGCAAGCCGCCGACAGTGGTCGAGCCTGTCGTCAAAGTGGAGAACGTTGAATAGCAATCCCTGAATTTCTTCACCTGGGGAGCTGGAAGGCAACCTCCTGCCTCCGGTTGGCTTTCCATCGGCAGCATCTGCAAGAAACTGTTCAATTTCAGTCAACGAGGTTACACAGCCATGGTGGCGAAGAGCCTGTGCAGCTTCGGCATTGCCGTAAATGCGTGCATAGGCGTAGGCCGTGCGGCCATCGTGTCCCAACTCAATATCGGCGCCGGATTCGACCAGAATGTCAATCATTTCGGCGCCACACATGCGCCTTGCTGCCTGATGAAGTGCCGGAACCATCAGCGATGGTTGACCGGAAGGATGGGCAACTACGTCGGCATTCGGATTGGCCCCGTGAGCCAGAAGAAGTCGGGCGGCATCATGCCAATTGAAATCAAGTGCCCGCAGCAATGCGTTGGTTCCAACTGGATTGGCACCATGCGCAAGTAGCAATCGCAACCCTCCAAGGTGCGAAAGTTCGGTAGCGTGATATAGAGATTCATCGTCGTTTGGATTGGCCCCGCGTTGCAGAAGGAGTTGGCCCAGAGGTGTGTTGTCAGCATGGCACAACGCGCCATAAAGCACGGGCAGAGCGCACGTTTCGGAGGGATCGGGGACAAACCTGTCATTGGGGTCGGCGCCATGGTCCAGCAACGCCACTGCAATCTGGAGCATGTCAGGGATACACTCTGGCGATGCCTGGATATGCCGTGAAAAGGCAAGATGCATCAGGGGTGTACGCGCATCGATTTCCTTCGTTGCCAGGGTAGGATTGGCATCAAGGGCCCTCAAAACGGCGTCCTTTCTATACAGGGCAAGCTGCAAGGCAAGATTATCATCCGCCAGTCCAGATTGACTGTTAAGGAGCTGTTCGACCAGCCAGTGTTGTCCATTGTGGAGTGCGATCCTCAGCCGGTGCTGTGGCGACAGTTTTCTCTTGAAACTTGGCATCCTGTATACTCCGCCATGTTGCGCTTGAGGTGTACCATTTCGTAGTTCACGCGACAGCACCAGTGCTACCGAGACTCGCTGTGCTGCAGTTCCTGTCTCTTGCCGGAAGGCAGCGCCTTGATGCATGATTGAAAATCTCGGCCCGGCAGAGCTGCACCCGCGGTGTCAGATGTGCCGCATGAAAACAGCATTCGCACATCAGGCAGGTCGTCCAATGGGGGTAAGCTGCAAACCCTTTCCGATCAAGCCATATGGGAATCAGTTCCGATTCCGTTTTAAGGGGAGGCATTGTGCGGAACTGTGGCATTCCCTTTTCCCAATGACTCGTCAACTGAAATGTTTACCTACCGCCAGGATTTCAGCGTCACTGGCAAGGCGTTGAAAAGCACTGCCTTGTCCTCTTCGCCAGTACTCGCGCCTGGCTGACCATGTCTTACCTCCTCCAGGAAATTCATACACCCACTTGGTGCCGACAGTTCACGGCTGAGCGGACACATCCCGAGACATCGGCAGTCGAAACATAGGCTTCATTGCAGATCAACGGGCACCGAGAAACGCCAACAGTTTGATTTGTGGACAATAGCCACTCTCGTCGATCTCAATCGAGCGACGCAGCAAATAGAAAGGCCATGGCAAACCTCAATTTCTGTTGCAAGTGACCCATTCAGATTCGGGTTGCCTTTGTGCTGCCGGAGCAAGTGAGCAGCGTCATCATCTCTGGCATGATTGTGGGCGCGTTCTCCTCGTCTCTGGGCCCGCTTGCACCGGCCAGCAGACTTTTCCGGATGACCCTGACCTGTTGTCCAGGCAATTCAGGCGTCAGGCTTACAAGAGTGACCAATTGTCCATAGCGCGGCACTGTACTTGAAGCATGCTCGGACCGCGAGGGATTGGAAGACCCTGGGGAAGCCATACCCATGCCCACTTCAGTCGGCCCCGCAGCACTGGCTCAAGTCTGCCGTCCGAGCGCGGGCTACTACTTGACCATGGAACCCTCAAGAAACTTTACCGCATCCGCAATTGCTGCATCTGCTTCAGGGACATTTCCTGCAATGAACCGAACGTAGTGAAGCATGTCGGCATCAAATTGGAGATGAAGGTCCAGACCTTGCGGGGAATTCCTTGCCCATTTTAGTGGCTGGGCAGCGATGCTGCTACCCAAAGACAAGTGCGGGCAGCCAGGTGACGATTCCGGGTACCGCGATGCAGACTGCGAGCCCGCCGATCATGAGAAGGACGAATGGAACGATAGACCTGTAAATGTCCACCATTTGTATGCCGCTAGGAGCAACACCTTTCAGGTAAAACAGGTTGTAGCCGAAGGGTGGCGTGAGAAAGCCAATCTCCATGTTGATTATGAACAGGATTCCGAACCAGATCGGATCAAATCCGAGCGCAAGAATGATGGGTGTCATGACGGGTACAGCAATCATGATGATCCCGGTGGTTTCCATGACCGTCCCCATGACAAGCAGCAGGACCATCATAAATACCAGGATGACATAGCGGTCCAGCCCCAGGTCCAGGACCATATGGTTGATCAGATTGCTTGCGCCCATTGCTGCAAAGAGCGTGGCAAATGCCGAAGCACCGATCACGATCCAGAAGACGAGTGCTGATACCAGAAGTGTGTTGACAGCCGTTTCATGAAACATTTGCCATCGGAAGCCACGTTTAATCACCGCTACGATCACGCTGCCCAGAGCGCCAGCCGCGGCAGCCTCGGAAATACTTGTAATACCTCCCAGGATCATACCAAGCACGGTGACCACGAGTGCGATAGGAAAGATGAGCGCCTTGAGCGAGGAGACTCGTTCCCGCCAGCCGACAACCTCATGTTCCGGAAGTCCGGGAGCCAATTCCGGTTGCAGCCGGGCGCGAACGAAAATGTACAGCAAGAAGAAGAATGCGAGCAGGAGTCCCGGCAAGACGCCGGCTACAAAGAGCTTGCCAACCGAAACCTGGGCAACTGTGGCATAGATGATCATGGTTACTGAAGGTGGAATCAGGATTCCCAGAGAGCCACCGGCAGCGACCGAACCCAGGGCCAATCGGGTGTCATAACGGCGCGCCATCATCGCCGGCACAGCTAGAATTCCCATGGTAACAGTCGCTGCACCACTGATCCCGGACATGGCAGCAAAGATTGTGCAGATGACTACCGTGCCGGCCGCCAGTCCACCGGGAAGAGCGCCGGCAATCTTGCTCATGGCTTCGTAAAGGTCATCGGCAATTTCACTGCGCTCAAGCATATTCGCCATAAACACAAACAGCGGAATGGCCAGCAATTCGAAGCTCGACGTGGTCCCGTAGGCTCTGAGGACCAGCATTGACAGCGCGTTCGGACCCCAGAATACGGCTACCATAATCGCACTCAAGCCGCCCAGGGCGATTGCAATTGGGACGCCAATCCCGAGACAGAGGATCATGCTTGCGAAATAGACAAGCGAGAATGTCAGCGGGTTCATCATTGGTCAGAAGTGCTATCGTGTTCATCCACAACTTCAGGTAGATCAAACAGGCGGATGGCAGATCTGATTGCCCGTGCAAACCATGCCAGTGACAGGAGTAACATGCCTGCAACAATTGCCATCTTGGATGGCCAGACTGGCGCTTCCCAAGCGCCGTGTTGCGGGACCTCTCCAAGGCGAAATGATTTGATCCCAAAATCCAGACCTCTTGTCGTCATGGCCCAGGCAAATGCGGCCATGAGTGCGGTCCCGACAAACAAGTCAACGCAAGCTCTAAGCCGAGGAGAAAATCTGCTATAGAAAACATCCACGCGTACAAAATAGCCGCGCTGAAGAGCCCAGGCACCGCCCAGAAAGATGTAGAAGACCTGCAACCATCCACCAAGGTCGTGCGCCCAGGGAGTTGGCTTGTTGAACATGTAGCGCGCAGCCACTTCGTAGGCGATGATTGCCATGATGACATAGACGAGATAGGAAATTGCTACGCCAATCCGCGCGTTGAGTGTGTCGATGGCAGATGCCAGTTTGCGGGCACCTCGCACGGAATGGGTCAGCAAGCGAATGCCCTCTGCCAAGGGCAATCATTCCCGCTGAGGTAAGCACCGCGGAAAGACCCATGCGATGTGTTCTGTGGCCGGAATCCGGGTTCTGCTCCCGCTATTATTGGGCAGCTACTATCCTCCGGCAGCCAGCTATGTGCCGAGCTGGTTCTATCCCCACGAAGTTGTGCCTCGCAATGCCAATCGCAATGGACGCTTCTTGTCCGGTATGTGAATGTTGCCCCGTATGCTCTTGACAGTCCGCTGGCACCGCCGGATATTCGTCCCCGGTGAGGTTCCACAGGCAATACGCCAGGCAGAGGCTTATACTCTGAAACGGCTTGAGGTACGGTTACAATCTCAGCGACTTCTTTACTGCACAGAAATGGTGGCATCTGTTTCAGCCTGGTCACAATTTTCATGCCACCATGGACGCAAGCTCCTTGAACAGTTCTCGCTTGGCCGCGGTCCAGGAGCTGATCCCGATTGTTGTACTCGAATTGTCCGGGTCATCAATAACGGGCGAGTCCGAAGTGCGACCGCAAAGCGCCAAGCGTGTACTACCAGCCCGGGTTCAATGCTGCATTTCAGTCGACGAAGAAAAACGATGGCCATCATGTGCATGAACCTTGCCCCTGTTCACCGCCGTACAGGCTCCTGTTAGAGTAGGACATGCGCCAACGTGAATCTTCGCGATTCTTGGCGGATCTTACCATCGTGGCACGTTCATGGTCCCATTATTCCTGTCAGCCCGCCAGAATGTAGCGACGGGCTCACGATGGATACCCGCTAGAAGGACTTTTCGCCACTTTTTGTCTTGTCCCCGGCAGTATGCTGGTTGCCGGCAGCCCAGAGCCTGTACCCATAATTGTGATTTTGCTGGTCCAATCTGTCATTTATGCCAACTCCAGTCAACAGGCGTTCAAGGCATGAGCGGCGACAGACACGACAAGCGCGACGAAGAATGGCAGGGTCGTCGTTCGGTTCTTCCGCAAAAGTACCGGGGTTCTGGCCCGCTTGCATGACCGAAAGGTCATGAACGGGATAGTCTATGTGCTGCGCACCGGCACGCCGTGGCGTCATCTGCCGGAGCACCATGGTCCGTACACACGCTGCGACAACCGTCAAAACCGCTGACGCTGGACCGGCACCTGGGCCTTGATCATGCAGAAACTTCAGGAATTATTGGGCGAAGACGGGGACGACGAAGATCCATCCCGGCATTGGCAGGAACGAAAAGGTGAAGACCGTGTTCCTACCCCGGGCCAGGCGGCTGACTGCAGGCGGGCGGGGGCGCTTCTGGCCGCTCTTGCGCCGAACGAAACGGTGCCTGGCGACAAGGGATTCGACACCGATGCTGTTCTCGGGCAGATCAGGGTGGCCGGTGCCAGTGCGGTCATGGTGTCGAAAGTCAACCGGACGTCGCCGCGTTCATCCGGTCGCGAGACCGACAGGAAGCGCCATCCTGTTGTGCGTTTCTGCGGGAGGATCAAGGCGTTCCGCCGGGTTGCGAGGCGTTACGACAAGACAGCACGCCATGTCCTGTCGACGGTGCAACTGGCCATTAGTCGCTTCCTGCTCAGGCGAATCGCAAACCGGTTGAATGAGTTCACAGCCTGGACCGAGTACTGCAACCCAATCCCCGTATGCCCAGGAGGAAGAGGGAGAAATATCCTCAACCAGATGTTTCGGACCGTTAACAGGAATGCGTTGATTGCAATCGTGCCGTAATTTGGCTCCCACAGATTGGTTGTCCAGCTGTCGATAGTCTTGCAAGATTGGTCCAGAGGCAACAAAGAAACAGCCCTACGCTGTCCAAATACATGATTCACAAAGTCACACTGTATCGCGATGCGTCAACTTCAGTCTCAAGACCAAATGTTACTTTGGGCAATTATATGTGATTGTGTGCACGTGATTGCAAAAGCAAGAACTGGCCTTCGTGGCTCGTGCGGCAGTAACATTGCCAGGTGGGCCCAACTCATGGATTACCCGAGAATCGTCACCGTGGCCTGCATTTTCCCGCTCCGGGTGGTACGGCGCGCTTGGCGGGTTTCGGTGCGTCACTGGCTGCCAGCGGTCTGCAAGCTGAAGCCGCCACCGGTCGGTGACTGTCACCGCGCGCGCGATTACCGCCGACCGTCGCCAAAATGCCGGCGGTCATCATACCGGGTTGGAGCTTTGCGGCACGCAACCCCGGCGGGTCTCTCAGGCCTGGTACCGGACTCGCGCAAGACCCGTTGCGATTTCTGGATACGGCACCACAAGAGGCCCCGCACATTGCTGGTTGAGAGCGCAATAGATGGGCAGTCGGCGCTGTCCCCGAGCGATTCTGGCCTGTTTATATCAACCGCAGGAGTTGCGGTGCGCCTGCCTCTGAAGATCGTGGAGCTCGACCCAAAGGTGATACTGTGCGGTTTTGGCACCGATGATGCAGGAGACCCCGCAGCCGATGCCCGGTTAGCAGGCAAACTGATGGTCACTAGCAAATTCACCGACGTCTTGATGATCAAATAGCCCGCCAACATCCAGCCCAAGAGACGATCGCTCTCCGGTGGCTGGTTCCCTGTTCGCCCGCCAGCAAGGACAAGACAGCAAGACAATCCGGAAACCGTCCGGTCATCCGTGCAAATCCAGTGCAACTGAAAAGTAGCGTCCACCCTATGCCGTCCGATAGCATTTGTTATGCCGGAAAGTTCGCGGCAGAAAAAGCCCGATCAAGAGATTTTGCGTTTGTACTCCGACTTACAGATTTGTAAGGGGGCACCATAACGCAAGCGTTATGCCGTTGTGGAAGGCGTAGCACGCGCTCTGAGAAGAGGGGACAGATGATGAAGCAATTGATTGGAAGACTGTTTGGCCTGCTGGCGGGCGTTCTTATATCGGCATCGCCTGGAACGGTCTCCGCGCACTCGGACCTGACGCTGGTCAATTTCGGAGGCAGCGCGGCACGCGCCCAAATGCTTGCACTGCTGCGGCCTTGGGCAGATCGAACCGGGGCCTACGCTACGATGGTAGAGTATAATGGCGGGATAGAGGAAATCCGCCGCCAGGTCGAAGCTGCAAACGTGACCTGGGACGTCATCGACATGGAATATTCAGACCTGATTCAAGCGTGCAGCGAAGGTTTGCTAGAGACTTTTGACCCCAACACGCTTCCCAGAGGCGGTGACGGCACCTCGGCACTGGAAGATTTCCGTGACGGAGCCCTGCATGAATGCGGCGTCGGCAACCTGATCTGGTCGACCGTTTATGCACATAACGGCGACACTTACGAGACAGCCCCGACAACCATAGCGGATTTCTTCGACATCGAAGCATTTCCTGGCAAACGGGGCATTCGTCGTGATCCACGCGGCATTCTTGAATGGGCACTTATGGCGGATGGAGTCGCAGCTTCCGATGTCTACGCCATGCTTAGTACACCCGACGGCCTGGACCGTGCCTTTGCCAGGCTAGAGGAGATTCGTTCCAGCATCGTCTGGTGGGAACGGGGACCACAGCCTGCCCGGATGCTGGGCAGTGGTGAGGTAGCGATGAGCATGGCTTGGAACGGCCGCCTGTACCGACCGATTGTCGAGGATGGCCGCGACATTCGTATTGTCTGGGATGGACAAATTTGGGAGTACGATCTTTATGCAATTCCCAAGGGATCACGAAACATGGCAGCAGCCATTGATTTCGTCAAATACGCGACGAGCACAGGAAAGCTGGCGGATTGGGTGAAGTACATCTCTTACGGTCCAGCACGGAAATCGTCAGCAGCCATTGTGCCACCTGAAATGGATGCCATGCTACCGACGAGTGAAGCCAATCTTGCCAACGCGCTGCGTTTCGACTCGCAATGGTGGGCACAGAATATGGACAGTATTCGTCCGAGGTTTGAGACTTTCACTTCTCGAGATTTCGGGAATGAAGGTGCTCATGTCGGCCGTTTCTAAAGCTCAAACCCGGAGAAAGTCATGCAAGGACCAAAAGTAGACAAAATCATCTTCTGGACGGCTCTCGTCGTCATCGTACTGTTTTCCGCGCCGCTGGTCTTTTTTCCAGCAGAGGGAAAGGCAGTGCTCGGCCGAGCATTGTCGTGGTCGACCAAGACTCTGGGCTGGGCCTATTTGTGGTTCACCATAGGAACGTTCGGGATATTGTGCTATTTCGCATTGGGACGGTTCGGCAAAGTCCGCTTTGGCGGACCGGATGCGCGGCCCGAATTTTCGCTGCCCAGTTGGGTGGCCATGTTGTTTTGTGCCGGCATTGGTGCCAGCGTCATGTACTGGGGCACGATCGAGTGGGCGTATTACTATTCGGGTCCGCCCTTCGGAATCGAACCCGGAACCAAGGAAGCGACCGAATGGGCGGCCATGTACGGGCTGTTTCACTGGGGCTTCACCGCCTGGGCAGTCTATTGTATACCGACCCTGCCGCTTGCCTATCTGTACTGGAATAAGGGCAGGTCTGTGTTGCGGCTATCCGCCGCCTGTGAGGGCGTGATCGGCAGTCGTCATGCCAACGGAACTGTCGGCAAAATGATCGATGTGCTTTTCATGTTCGGCCTGATTGGCGGTGTCGGCACTTCACTCGGCCTGGGGACACCGATGCTGTCAGCTGCCTTGGCAGATCTCTTCGGCGTTGAGCGCAATTTCCAGCTTGATCTCATCGTTATTGCCATTTGGTCGGCCATCTTCGGCTTCTCCGTTTATTCCGGTCTGGAGAAGGGCATCAAGGTGCTGTCTGACATCAACCTCTGGCTGATCATCTTTGTGCTTGGTTTTTCATTCCTGTTCGGGCCGACAATCTTCATGCTCGACACGTTCACAAACTCCGTAGGCTTGCTGGTTCAGAACTTTATAGAAATGAGTTTCTATGTAGACCCGGTTGCCAAGGCTGAAAACTTTATCGAAGCGGCAGGCCAGGGAAAGTCATATGTCGACGCCGGGGGAACGTTCCCCGAATGGTGGACTATTTTCTACTGGGCCTGGTGGATAGCCTACGCTCCGTTCATGGGCCTGTTTGTGGCGCGCATCTCTCGCGGCCGTACGGTTCGAGAACTGATCGCTGTAGAGATCCTCGGCGGTTCGTTCGGATGCTGGGTCTTCTTCGCGGTACTTGGCAACGGATCCATGTTCTTCCAGTTGGAAGGCGTGCTGGACCTTAGCGCAATGGTTTCCGATGGACTCGCTCCCGAGGCGATTGTTGCTACAATCAAGGAGTTTGGTGGACGTACCATTCCGTTCACAATACCGTTGCTCGTTGTATTCATCGTATTGGCCTTCATATTCGGAGCCACTACACTCGATAGCTCGGCCTACACACTGGCTACGGTTGCGACCAAAGACAGTGGCGAGGCCGTCGAGCCGGCTCGCTGGCACAGATTCTTCTGGGCCATTGCCCTTGCCGCTGTTTCCCTGTCGCTGATGTTTGCGGGTGGGAAGGACAGTTTGAGCGCGCTACAGGCAGCCTCGGTTGTTGTAGCTCTGCCGCTCATGGTTATTCTGGTCCTCATGGTGCTTTCGTTCATGAAGTGGCTAAATGAGGACTACCCAGCCGATGAGTTGGATGAAGGCAAAGATGTCAACATTGCGATTTCGCAAAGTAAAGCCACTGCGGGAGAATAGTCGATGGCACAGCGCATAGCCTCACCGTTCGGAACTGTAATTCTGTCCGGAAACCACCATGAAAATGTACTTGAGCGAGTCTTTGGAGAAGCGTCGCCAGAGGGTCCGGCGCGCAGCCCGAGGGTTCCTGCAGTCGACGTGTACGAGACACCGTCCGCATACATCCTGATGATGGACTTGCCCGGTGTTCTCAAGGAGGACATTGATGTCAAGTACAGCGATGGCACCTTGTCGATCAGCGCCGAAGCCAGAGGATTGCAGCGGACTGACGGGAAATGGATCATGCACGAACGAAGGGTAGGACGCTATGTGCGTGGTATTAACCTCGGACGTGCCATCAGCCCGTCACGAATTTCGGCCGAATACTCGGATGGAATTCTTGAGTTGACGATTTCCAAGCCAGGTGAGGACCAGGACGAGACCGTTGATATCAACGTTGGTTGACGCCATCTGGCAAACAAGTTGACCAGACACACTCAGGTATTAATTGGGGGCAGACGTGGTCTGCCCCTTTTTGGATTGGTAGTGGACGCAGGTTAGGCCTGTACAGGTTATGGGCCCGCCTTCCCTACGGGAAACTCAAAGCTGCATTTCCGATTGCGGGTTGCAAGCCAACCCTGCTGACCAGTGCGACTGCGCTTGAACAAATGATTCCGCCGCAATAATCGTCCCTTGAAGGCCTTGAGCCGAATGGCGCCGCCTGGTTTGTCGTAGCGGGCAAACGAGTATGTCCCTGTAAGCTGTTGACGATCAGCATCTGTCCTCCGATCATCTTAAGACGGTTAAACCCGTAATACGGATGGAGACAGGGTCCATGGAAAACGGCATTGCACAAACACCACCCACCCCAAGGCAAGCTTCCGCTCGTCGCCGTGATGAATGGCAAGATATTGATAACACTTGACAATCATCGGAGCTGAAACCCAGGAACTTCTGTAACACAGGGCATTCGCTACCGCACGTTTTAGAGATGGTGCCAGTGCTTCAGCGAGTGTGGTCATGGATGGCTACTCACGAACACCCCGCAGTCGATCAGTGTCCTTCCTTCGCCTTTTTCTAGGAGCAGAGGTTGCACGCGCAACCACGCGTTGGGGATGGTTGCGGATTTCGTCTGCGCGGGCCGTTCGGGTCCTGCACAAGGGCGGTTCATGATTATCGGTGTCCTTGGAGGTCACCTTGATGTCGGCCTCCGAGGCGTCCAAGACTTGCGCTCGAAAACTTGGTACACTCGCTCACCATAAACTCCACACCGCAGTCCGATGACACCTATTCATTCCTAATGTGCCGGTCCGGCGGGTCCATGTCCTGGAATAGGAACCTCCTGTTGACTATTGGATGCTCCTGACCGAGCACCCGCTCTCCCAACATGGCCCGCGCTTCTGCGAGTTGGGCTTTAGGATTGTTACAAATCATTTTGCAAATCCCTGGTATTCTCAATCCCTTGCTCCGCAGCCAGACTGGTCCAGCAATAAGAAAAATTGGATCAACTGGCACTCCGGCACCCTTGCGGTGCAAATTCCCAAGGCGGCACTGTGTTGTGTCTCCATCCCCCATGTCTCAGACAAGGGACGACACGCTCTTACAGCGGTCTCATAGGCGCCGATTATAGGGCCTTCAATCCCGCCTACGGAGCCAGTGCTTCGCAGGGTCCTGCCTCACTTCCTCGTCACCTGGTCGATAATCCACCGATGGTGGACGCAACAGCGATTTCATAGGAGTTGGAATTACTTGATCCCAGCAGTCGAATAGGCTGTCTATAGCAACAGTTGCCTTCGCAGATGGAGAATGGTGTGTCAATGCTAAGTTAAAAGTGCTCAAAAAGGCTAAAATAAAAGTGCCCAGTTCAGGAGCTTTTCACCTCCTCATTGGAGGTGAAATCTTTCGTAACTTCTGCTTTCTGCTGCCGTCATTTTCAGCGGCAGACAGAAGGCGAACCCATGACTTTGAGCCTGGAGACTATTGTGAACATACACGAACTGAAGCGGCAAGGATACAGCATCAGCGCCATCGCACGTGCCACCGGACGGGACCGCAAGACGGTCCGCAAATATCTCAAACAGGGGCTGAAGGCCCCGACTCCGACCCGCCGCAGGCGCCTCAAGCCACGGCAGCTCGAGCCTTTCGAGGACGACCTGACCGAACGCATCAAGCTGGTGCCGGGCATCACCGCCCGCCGCCTTCTCCGTGACCTCCGTGCCATGGGCTACAACGGCAGCTATGCAACCGTAACCGCATTCCTGCGCCGGGTGAGGCCACAACCACCGACCACCTTCGTCCCCCGCTTCGAGACGCCGCCAGGGCGGCAGGCCCAGGTCGACTTTGCCGAGTTCAAGTGCGACTTCAGTGGCACAGCCAGCGCCGTCGAGCGGGTGTGGCTGTTTTCCATGGTCCTCGGCGCAAGCCGCTGGATGTGGGGACGCTTCTGCACCGACCAGAAGCAACAGACCCTGCTGCGCATGCCCATCCATGCCTTCGAGGCCATGGGCGGGGTGCCGGCTGAAATCCTGCCTGACCGCATGAAAACAGCTGTGAGTGGCACCGCTAGCGAGGGTGCGGTGCGCGACAACCCGGCCTATGTCGACATGCTCGGTCATTACGGCTCGGTGCCACGGGCCTGTCGGCCTTACCGCGCCGCGACGAAAGGCAAGGTCGAGAGAAGTTTCGGTTATGTCAGATCCGACTTCTATCCCGGTCGTACATTTTGCAATCTGGATGATCTGAACGGGCCGTTCAACGACTGGCGTGACGACGTCGCCAACCGACGCCGTCATGCCACCACCGGTCGGATCGTCAAAGAGGCCTACGAGGCGGCGCGTCCTGCCTTGCTGCCTCTGCCCCCGATGCCATGGAACGGCGTCATAACATTGCCGCGACGGCGGGTCAGCAAGGACGGCATGGTCTCGGTGGAGGGGAACCTCTACAGTGCGCCTGACGGCCTCACAGGGCGTCATGTGCAGGTGCAGGTGAACCCTCACAGCTTGTGCATCATTGACGCCAACGGTGCCGTGGTGGCCACACACCGGACGCCAGAGGGCGGCGGGCGTGTGGTCTCCGACCCGACCCATCGGCGGGCCAAGGTTCGGGACAGTGTGGACAGTATTCGGCAGGACGTGGATCGCATCGCTGTCCGTGATCTGTCATTTTACGGTCAGGTCGGGGTGCGCCTTGCCTCGGGAGACCGGCCATGACAGCACGGATGCTGGACGCCATTCGCAGCAGCCTGGTCAGCCTGCGGATGCGGCGTGCCCTGGAGGAGCTTGATGCGATTGTCAGGCAGCTGGAGCGCGGTCAGTTGGGGGCCATAGAGGCCATCCATAATTTGCTGACCGCAGAAGCGGCCCGGCGGGAGGATCGGCGCGTCGCCATGGCCCTCAAGACCTGTCGTCTGGCCCCGATCAAGACCCTGGAGGGCTTCGACTTCTCCTTCCAGCCCTCGCTGGACCGGGATCGGATCATGGCGCTGGCCGAGCTCGACTTCATCAGGCGGCATGAGACGGTTCACCTTCTAGGGCCACCGGGCACCGGCAAGAGCCATCTTGCCTGCGCTCTCGGGATCAGGGCCGTCAAGGCCGGCAAACGCGTCTACAGGACAACCCTGGTCGAGCTGGTCGAGAGCCTGGCACAGGCGGCCCGTGAGGGCAGGCTGGTGAGCAAGCTGCGGTTCTATGCGCGCATATCCCTGCTGATCGTCGACGAGATCGGCTACCTGCCGGTCTCGGAGGGCGGTGCCAATCTGTTTTTTCAACTGGTCTCGGCGCGCTACGAGAAGGCGGCCATGATCCTGACCTCGAACCGGGGCTTCGGGGAATGGGGCGAGGTGTTTGGCGATCCGGTGGTGGCGACGGCCTTGCTCGACCGCTTGTTGCATCACGCCGTGGTCATTCCGATTGAGGGATCCAGCTACCGGTTGCGCCAGCACAGTGACCTGATGCCGGAGCATGTCAGGACCAATGCGACGATCATTCCTCCGGCGCCGAAGCCGCAAAAGGGAGCGACAATGACGGACAATTAAATCAGCACCAAGACAGCACAAAACAACCCCAAGTGGGGATCACTACATGAGCAAAACTGGGCATTCTTAACATAGCACAACTGAGCACTTTTAACTTAGCATTGACATGGTGCCGAAGTTTGTAGCGCATTGGTGAAGAATGCCAACATATCGCTCGGTCTCTCCTGATGTATGGGACGAACTCTTTTCGTATTTATGCAACCCGTAGTCATGGATAATAATGCTGATACATCGTCGAAAAACGCCAACCATTGTCCAGTAAGAAGAGTCGACCTCAATATGGATACCATGGTCGTCTCGAGTGGGTCCTGCGCTAGAGTTTCCACGATCATAGACAAAGAGCGCAAGCCGGCCGCCAACACCAATATCATATGCGACCAATCCAGATTCCTGCCAGCCCGCATTTGTGGCGCGGACAGTACACGTGACCTCTCGGTCTTGGGTATCCCGAATCAATACAACCTGTCATGCGCGCCCTTCATATACCTGAACCGTTTCGTATCTGGATTTGACCTCTGGACATCGCTTCTGCATTGCTCCCCTTGTTATTTATGATCCTGATCGTCGCGCCTGGTGACCACTAACATATCGAATATGTATGACAACTGGCGTCAGATGCGTTTGGCCTTCGCGGCGCGGTAACGTGTTTACCCCGTGACAATGGGGGTTTTGGAGGCTTCAGGGCCCTCCGGACATCGGCACGGCATGGCTTGCCTTGATATTTGCGACCCTGATGATCCTGATTGGTGCCCTCCGACAGGCCGAATGCGGGCGGCAAGGTGGCATCACATGATCTTGATCGCTGTAATTCGGCGCTGTGTTGACAGTGTGACAATGCGTGCCTTTTCGGCCTCGGGGCCGTGTTTACGGTGTGACAATGCCGGTGGGCGGAAAAAACCTGCCGACGGGATCGAGGGCCTGTCCGCCAGGAGGCCTGTAAACGGTTCACCCATGATCCCGGCGACAGCTTTGCGGAGGCCGGCAGCAGCAGCCTTATCCCTGCCGATGCAATGGCTTGGTCATGCATGTCAACCCTCCCCGACCTGCCCGCTGTCCGGACACGCAAGTCCGGCCAGAAGCGGGGTGTCCAGGTCAGGGCTGATCCGGACATGGAGCCCGCGGTTCCGGCCCAGGGTGACAAAGATGGCCGGCAACGTCCCGGCCTGCATGCGCGTCCAGATCGTTTGCCTGCTGACGCCGAGACGGGCCACGGCCGTGGCCAGTGGAACATAGCCGTCCGGCGGCTCGGGGCAGAACCGGGCCCGGATGTCATCGGTCAGGCGGATGCGCATCGGGGCACCGGAAACGTCCGGCTGGATCGACGGCAGCAGCCCCTTGCGGACCCAGCGGTAAAGCGTTGTTTTCGTCACACCCAGCTCGGCAGCGGCTTCGGCTCCGCTCAGCACCGGCGCGCCCGACGCATCAGGCTCAGGCGGCGGACAGACGGGAACCCCATGACGGCGTCGCAAGTCGCCAACCCGTGCGGCCGTGAACGGCAACCCCCGGGCCGTTGTCCGCTTCTGACGATTGAGAACCCGGGCGATCTCCCAATCCGGGTAAAACGCCGCCAGCCGGTGCAAGAGATCCACCGTGTCCGCATCGTCACGCGTGACCTTCCGAAAGCCGCCAAGAACCGGCATGTGGTGATCATCGCTCCGCCCGCCCTTCCAATGCATGACAACACGGATCTGCATGGCCTCCCGGTCGATGCTCAGGATCACGTCATCAAGCAGGCAGGCAAGCAGTCGCTTGCGATCCCGCGCCGTGGTCTCTTCTGCCGCCCACAGTCGCGGCAACTCCCGGCCCAACGCCGCCAGCCGTTTCGGGTCCGGCTCGGGTGAGTGTTCGGCTGTGGCCACATCAAGCTGCTGCCGGGCACGCGCCTGCTCTCGCAGGGCCAACTCCCAGTCCCGTTCCAGCGTCGCTGCAATCAGCCGGTTGTCGGGGTCAACCTGACGATAGCGCCGCTCGGCCAGCGAGGCGTCGTAACGGCAACGCTGCAACGCCAGGCGATGACTGCGCAGGGCGGCCTCTCGCTCGGCAACAACACGCTTTTCCGCCGCCCGCACCGCCGTCATGGCTGCCGAGCCCACCGCGGCCAGAAAACTGTCGGCGACCAACTTGTCAACGCGAACACCGCCAATCGAAAAACAGCTGTCGTATCTGCCCCTGTAACTCGTGCGGCGCCGGCAGATATAACGCCACGACTTGTTATACTGGCTCCCCATGGCACGGCCGCAATGGCCACACACCGCCAGGCCCTGCAGCAAAGCCGGCCCGGCGCCCGGCGCACCACGGTCCTGCGGCCGCTTGCCCTGGTTGCAAAACAGCTGGTCCTGGATACGGTGCCAGGTCCGAAGGTCCACATAAGCCTCATGATGATCCGGAATCCATATCCGCCAGTTCTCGCGATGCGGACCAACCAAAGGCCCCGGCCGACGGGCCCAGGCATAGACGCCGGCCATCTTCGGGTTCTTCAGCAGGGCCTGAACACGGCTGTAGTCCGCCTCCTGCCAACGCAAGCGACCAGACCTGCAAACCGGAACGCGAACCCCGGCGTCACGCAGAAGTTGCGCCGCCGCACGAGCCGTCCCCGCCTCCTGAAAAGCGCTGAATACACGCTCGATCGCATCCCGGACCTGCTGGTCCGGATCCTTGACAAGCGTCTCACCGGCCAGCACGTAGCCGGCCGGAAGATTGCTGTACAAGGCTCCACGCTTCGCCTTGTTGCGCTGCCCGCCGAGCAGACGACTTTTGATGATCGACAGTTCCGAGGCATTGACGGCCCCTTTGATGCCCAGGATCAGATCGTCATCATTGCGCCCCGGGGTATAAACGTGACTGTCCTCGACAATCAGCGTGCCAGTCCGGCAGCAAAGATCCACCAGGTGAACCCATTCGACCTGGTTGCGAGACAGACGCGACATCTCAATCCCGAACACCGCACCAACCTGACCAAGTTCAACCTTCCGGCACAGCTGGTCAAAACCCCGACGCAACCCCGCAACCGCACCGCTCATCCCGAGATCGCCATCTATCGTCTCTATAAGCTGCTCGGGCCAGCCAAACGCCCGGGCCCGTTCGGTCATCGCATACTGCCGTCGGGTCGATTCCCGATTGTTCTGAACCTGACCCGGGCTCGATTGGCGCACGTAGACAATGGCAAGGCGCGACAGATGGTCAGCCGTGATCCGTTCCGTCATCGTCCTGCTCCCGAGCCGCCACACGGATCATCAGATCTGCCAGCACCTCTATGAACGCCTGGCGAGCTTCCTCCGGTATCGACTCCCAGCGCTGCTGCTGCTCCCGCCACTCCAGCAGGCTCAGCAGGGTGCGTTCCCGATCTTGCGCCATCTTCCTGCCGTCGTCTCAAGGCACTGACAAGATCCGCCAATGCCATGAAATCCGCCAGCAGTCCATGAACTGCAAGATCGCTGACCAAACGCCGCTCAAGACTCGTCCAGGCGGCCGGCATCCACTGACGGCTGCCGTCCGCAAACTCGACCTCAACAATCAGCCGGCCGGAGCCCTCACGGCGACGGCTGCCGAGAACCGTGATGTCCTGACCATCGAAAGGATGGCCATGACGGCACAAGATAACAGGCTGGCTCTCAAAGTGGTGTTTTATATCATCAGAAGAGGGACTTGTGATAATTCGACAAGCGGCAGCAAACCTCCGCAGGCGCAAGCGCGAGCAAGGTTCATGTTCAAGGTACTATCCTCACGGAAAGCGTTTGGGCTGGATTCCTGCTTTCAGGTCGGCCTTGTTCGCCAGGTGGTCATGCCGTTCCCATCGGTCAACATCCTCCCAATGAATTGCCGATCATGTCTTGCAGCATAAAAAGCTGACAAGGAAGAATCGTCGATAAGCATCAATCGGAAAACTCCAGTCAGGACCAACAGCTGTGAGACACTGGCGACGTCACAGCGGCGTCACTCGATACGGCCGAGCTTTCGCGGAGGGAGCGCGGCAAAGGCTTGCGCCAGATCGTCCCAGCCTCAGAACTTCCAGAGTTGCCAGTCCAAAGTTGAACAGACTGTCTCAGCCCAGACAGGACGATCTGGGAAAACACTCACAAATCTCCGAGCGAATCAACAACTCTCATGCCCGTAACGCGATGCAACCGCGTCAAATCCTACAGCAAAACCAACTCGGCCGACCGACAAGCTGCCGCTATTATTCCTCGAATACCACAACTGGTGATCTTGACAGTGCAGGTCGGGATACTATCCTGGATTGCGGGGGAGGGCGCCATTCTCGGTATTTCAAATGCCTTGTGAATTGATCGACTCCTTCATTGACGGCGTCGAGCACCAGAGCGCTCGCCTGAATTGTTCAATCGCCAGCGGCGGGGTCAGCAGGCCGACAGCTCACCTCGGGATGGTCCAGCTCTGTGCGGTACTCCGGTGTCAACCCTCCAGGCTCGCCCCAACCGGTAACGCTCTCTCCGAAGAACTCAGCATTTATTCTTGTGAATTCGTTTGAAACTTCCGGTAGATCTTCTTTGTGCCAAATGGCGTCGACGGGGCAAACCGACTCGCATATTGCACAATTGATGCATTCGTCTGGCTGGATATAAAACATGCGTCCACCCTCATAAATGCAGTCAACCGGGCACACGTCGACGCACGCTCCGTCCTTGATGTCAATGCATGCCTCGTTGATTACGTATGTCATGATCCGACTATTTCCCGGTCCACACAGGGACTCGTTTTTCCCTGAATGCGTTTACACCCTCTTGGGCATCCAGGCTGCCAAGTGCCTCTGCCAGCGACAGCGAATGATGCCTCCTGGCTTTGGCTACGTTCATATCGGCTGTATCGTTTACACATCTCTTAATTGCCTTAAGACTAAGCGGCGCGCATGAAAGAATGTCCTTGATCCACGAATTGACCGTGTCATCCAGACACTCGTCTGGCACGACCTCGTTGATCAGCCCCCAAATTGCCAACTGCTTCGCAGGAACGCTTCGGCCAGTCAGGAGCATGCCGAGAGCGAGATTTCGCGGGATCATTCTGGGTAATACGATCATTCCATCCAAGGGAAGTCTGCCTACGCGCGGTTCGGGAAGCCCGAAGGTTGCCGAATCGGAGGCAATCACAATATCGCATCCAAGCACGATCTCAAATCCCCCGCCGAATGCCAAACCGTTGACCTTGGCAATTAGAGGGCAGTTCAAGCGGCCACCGCAGGCGATTCCTGCAAACCCGTAGCGTCCGGTCATACTCCAGTAGGCAATGCCTTCAGGACCCTCCTCCTTCATGTCGGCACCAGCACAAAACGCTCTTCCGGTCCCGGTGAGCACAGCACAACGGATACCACTCCGGTCATTGATCTCTGACCAGATTGCGTCAAGTTCGCGCTCAGTCTGCTGATCGATGGCGTTCAGACGGTCGGGTCGGTTGAGCCTGACATGCGCTACACCACAAGAGACTTCAAACTCTACGCTCATGCGGCCGCCGAGGCTGTACACTCGTCCAACACCTCTTCGGTATGCTCTCCCAATCGGGGAGGTGCAAGCCAGACACTGAACGGTGCGTTTGACATGTCTATGGGCGAAGCAACAAGTCGGACCGGTCCGCCCTTCGTGGGAGGAAGATTAACGATCATCCTGTTGTATTCTGTCTGCGGGTCCGACAATGCTTCACCGAGCGTAAGCACCGGCGCACACAGGATGTCGACGGCATCCAACTGTTTCAGCCAGTGGGACGTGGAATTGCCGGCAAATCGTTCGCGAAATATTGCCTGGAGTTCGTCCCGGTTCCTGGTCTGTTCCTCCAGCGTGGCATACCTTCCGTCTTCCGATAGGTCCGGCAACCCCAGTGCCTGGCAAATGTTGCGCAGAGGATTCCTCTTGAATGCACCTATCATGACAATATTGCTGTCAGTGGTTTCAAAAACGCCGGACAGAGGCATCGCAGCCCAGTTCAACTCCCTGTCGCGCATCATCAACATCGCCGCCTCCTGCATTTGCATGGCAAGCATCGAGTTGAAGAGAGAAACCGAAACCTGCTGTCCTTCACCTGTCTTCTGCCTCTGCAAGAGGGCAAGCAAGATCCCTTGCACAAGGTGCATTCCCGCTGAATAGTCGGCGAGCGCCGTCGGGTAGATGGAAACCGGCTGTCTGGTGTCGGCCCGGCGATGCATGGCACCGCTCATGGCTTGTGCCAGGACGTCCTGGCCTCCTTTATCAGCATAGGGACCGGCCAGACCAAAGCCGGTTCCGACAGCAAAGATAATTCGCGGATTGATCTTGTGCAGGTCCTCATATCCAAGCCCCATACGTTCCATTACGCCTGGCCTGAAGTTGTTGACCACGACGTCAATGGTCGAGATCATCTGCCTGACCGACTTCTTGCCGGCCTCCGATTTAAGATCCAGCGTTATGCTTCTCTTGTTCCGGTTGAGGCTGGCGAAAACGGGATTGTTGCCGCCATCCGGATCACTCCCGATACTCCAGCGAGACAAATCGCCCAGCCCGACCCTCTCAACCTTGATCACATCGGCGCCATAGTCGCCAAGTACCTGTGTACAGCATGGCCCCAGCATAACCTGTGTGAAGTCCAGGACACGTACCCCTTCGAGTGGAAGTGGAACCTGCCGATTTTGACTGTCCTTGTTCATCATGCAGCCTCCAGGAATTGGGCGTTTGCGGCAGGCTTGTCTCCCGGGTCCGCTCCTTGCGCTCTCATTTGTCGTTGAATGGCTTCTGCGTCCACATCGCGAACGGTAATACCTGCTTCAAGCGCCAGAACCGCGGCTATGCCGGTCGCTTCACCCATGGCCATGCAGGGAGGAATTTCCCTGCTGAGCTTCTGTGCCTGCGAAGTTGCCGAGTAATGGCGCCCGGCGACCAGCAACTGGTCAACCTGTTTCGGAACCAGAGCCCGGTACGGCGTATAATAGTCCCGGCCACGGCAGACGCTGTCGGGGAAGTGAATCCGCTCCAGCACGTCCTGCTTTGTAACGACATATTCTCCTTCCAGCAATCGCGTCTGCCGGACACCGGTCTGAGGAGCAAAATCGACAAAGTACGCCTTTTCAAAACCAGGTACCCTCTGGCGTGCAAACTCCAGCAGTGCCTGCATTCGTCTGCGCCCCTCGAACTCCGCCGCGGTCAAGTCTTCAACCTTCAGGCCATCAAATCCGATCATGTGCGGGCAGTTGCACCAGACAATTCCTGGCAGAGGTGTCTTCAGCCACCAGTAGTCCCAGCATCCGCGGATGATCTTCTTTGCCTCGCGCTCGAGTTTGAAGAACTTGTCCGGTTCTTCGAATTGAAATTTCTCGGCAAGGTCCGTGTCAACGCCGCCAATTCGCGACACAGTTGTGACGATGAACGATCCGTCAGAAAATGGTGCGCCAGCGCTGGCAGCAACGTCAAGGTCGCCAGTTGCGTCTATGACTACCTTTCCGCGTATCGCCTGCGGGCCCTGCTTGGATTCAACTATCACCCCGGTGGCACGTCCATCTTCGACAATCGCCGACTGAAACCAACTGTGCAGACGAAGCCGAACACCAGCCTCACCAACCATATCGAGCGAGGCTTGCTTGAATCCATCTGGATCGAACGCAGCGGCAAACACAACCGGATGCGGCCTGTAATTGACATGAAAGTCACAAACTCCCCAGCGAGACCATTTGCGGCAGATTTCGGCAGTTCCTCGCACGGAGTCCCGGCGGTCGCTTTCAGGAGGGTAAACACAGAGGCCCCGGGAATGCATCCTGTCGATTATTTCCATGGCAAGACCACGCACCGAAATCTCGGTCTGGTTGTGCATGTCGTCGAGAACCAGAACCATTCCGCCAGTCGCCAGTCCGCCAAGATAGGCGTAGCGTTCCAAAAGAACGACCGACGCGCCGTTCCGGGCTGCCGAAACAGCTGCTGCAATACCTGCCGGTCCACCTCCGACGACGACAACGTCGGCTGAATCTACAACAGGGACAGATGCTGCCCTGCGCTTGACGATTTCCAGTAAGTTCATCTTCCTTGCACTTTCCCTGTTAGTGTACGGAGCCGGTTTTCCATTTCACGAAACGGCGCTCAGCAAGAGTCGTTAAAACGAATCCTGCAACAGCCATGCTGGCTCCCAGTATGACCGTTGCATAAAGCATCGGCGAACGGAAGTTGTAGGTCGCCTCGATGATCAGTGAGCCCAGTCCGTAATTCGATCCGATCCATTCGCCGACGATTGCTCCGATCACGCAAGTGGTTGAGGCAATCTTGAGGGCAGCAAACAGGAACGGCAACGAACTCTGTACCCTGATTTTCCACAGGATCTCGCGGTTGCTTGCCGAAAGAACCTGCATCAGTTCAAACATTTGCGGGCTGACAGCCTTGAGGCCGCGAACCATGTTGACAAGGGTTGGAAAGAAACAAATCAACGACGCAATGACGATTTTCGGCGCATAGCCATTCCCGAGAATGAGTACAAGAATGGGAGCAATGGCAATGATCGGGATCGTGTTTACAAATACTGCGATCGGGTAGAAAGCTCTTTCCGCAAAGCGGCTGTGAACGAACCAGATGGCAAGCAGGACGGCAACCGAATTTCCCAGAATAAAGCCGGCCATCGCCTCAAACAGGGTCGGCAGGAAGTTGATCCAGAGAACATCACCCTTTTCAACGAATACCATTGCCACCTGGACAGGACTGGGTGCAATGTAGGTCGGAATCCCGAATACAGTCACCACGAGGTGCCACAGGAGCAACAGCGCGATCGCTGTGCCAATCGACGGCAGCCTGTTGCGCCACACGCGGAGCCGTTGCTCCGCTATGTAATCAGCAATTGCCTGCTCCTGTCCAGCCATTCAGACGCGTCCTGCTTCTGCCAGCAGTGTCCGGAGGCAGCCGGTCACCTGCACGAAATCCAAAGTATCGCGAATTGCCGGCTTTCTTGGCGATGAAAACTCGATGTCCATGAATTCCAGCACCCTTCCGGGGTGCCTTGACAAAACCAGACACTTTTGGCCAAGGTAAGCAGCTTCCGGAATGGAGTGTGTCACGAAAACGATGGTCGTGCCCGTATCTTTCCAAATCCGCAGCAATTCCTCGTTGAGTTTGTCGCGTGTAATCTCGTCGAGTGCCCCGAAGGGTTCATCCATCAGCAATACTCGCGGTCGGCAAACAAGGGCCCGTGCAATCGATACACGCTGTTGCATCCCGCCGGACAATTCGTGCGGCAATGCTCCCTCCCGACCCGAAAGGCCGACAAGTTCCAGCAGTTCCGCTGGTTCCGCATGCTTTTCGATATTGTCCTGACGGCGCCCGACTTCCAAGGGAAGCAGGACGTTTTCAAGTGCCGTTCGCCAGGGGAGCAGCGTGGATTCCTGAAAGACAAAGGCAAAGTCCCGCGCCAGGCGCGCTTGCTCGGGCGTACGCCCAAAGACCGTGATCTTTCCTTGATCGGCGTCCACGAGGTTGGCGATCGCTCGAAGCAGCGTGGACTTTCCACAGCCTGATGGCCCAACCAGGGTTATCAGGCTGCCTTTCGGGACCTCGAACGTGATGTCTTCAAGGGCGGTGATCCGGTTCAGAGGGTCGCCGAACCGGACCGCCAATTCTTCAATCGAGATCGCGGAGTTTCCAGAATGTCCTGGCAACACTGCGGCCTGTATTGTCAACCTACCTGTTTACGAATATCAGCGGTTGCGTCGAGGATGTCCGACGTCATGACTTCTTCCAGCGTCGGCGTGGCACCCTGGAACTGGTCCAGTTGAGCGTAGGTGTCAATCTGGTCCAGCCAGTTGGCGGGGTTCATTGCTGCCCAACCTTCGGTCGCAGTTACATCGTTGAATGAAAATCCAAGTACCGGATTTACTGCTTCCAGCTCGCTGTCACGATCCAGGTTCCTGTATTCGGCAACGAGGTGGTCGACGGCAGCCTCAGGATTGCTGCGGGCAAAGCCCCAGCCGCGTGCCGAACCGGTCAGAAACCGCGCAAGAACATCGGAATGATCTTTCAACATCTCGTCCGTAGTGTAGTAGACATTGGCATATAGCTGGATGCCGGCATCCCACAACATTAGGTCGATGCGATCTTCGCCAAGAATCTTGAGCGCGTTCGTGTTGGTTTGCCACCCTGTAACTGCCTGCACCTGACCGGTCATGAGCTGATTCATGTCACTACCCATATTCACGGCCTCAACCTGGTCCTCTGATATGCCATTCCTGGCCAGAAGTGCGCGAAGCAGAATCATTGCGGTCGGTTGTGTTGCAATCTTCTTGCCTATCATATCGGCTGGCGTACGAATTGGATCGTTGGCCAGGGAAAAGTAGGTGAAAGGGTGCTTTTGATATCCGGCTGCAAAGGCCTTAACCGGTATGCCAGCCGATCTGGCTAGCATAAGGGACGGGCTTGACGAGAGTTGTCCAACCCCTGCCCTGCCGGCGGCCACCGATGCCACACCGTCGACCCCAGGTCCACCAGGTGTTACCTCAAGCTCGATGCCAGCCTCATGATAGTAGCCTTCTCGCTTTGCAACAACTTCGCCGAGGATGCCGTTGCTGGCAAGCCAGCCCAATTGCATGTTGACGCTTGCCCCGTTGGCCGAAGCCGACGTCACGCCAATGTACGATGACATTGTTGCCAGTCCGCCAAGGGTCGCCCCATACTGCAGAACACGTCGCCGACTAACGCGATCGCCAGGTCTTCGCGTGTGAATAGCGGTCATATTGAAATCTCCTCTGCTCATGAATTCACGAACCATAATACTCGCCCTTCCGCAGAAAACAAACTTCCAGCCGTCGGGAGGGGAGTGGTTCTCCCATGGCGCCATCAAAACTGTGCTTTTGCTGGCTCTGACCTGATTCGGGCCTGTTCAACGGCCCATTTCGGGCGGTTTTCCACCGCCAGCTGACAGTTTTCGCCAGCACTACAAAAGACTGTCACATTGGCCTCGACAAAGGGGCACAAAATCGAGCGTCCTCCAGGCCACTATAAATATAAGAATGGCGACGTGAATTGACGCCATGATCAAGCAAGGAGGCACTCCCGATGACCCGGTCCATGCAACCTGATGCCGAACTTTGCAACATCCATGACAGGCTGCCACCCGCCAGCACCGAGACCTGGGTCGAATGGGGCAGAATCGCCGCCGACCTGGCTGACAGTGTCACCGCCGAGACTGACATGGCCGAGGCTGGCAGGCACTGCCAGCGGGTCCTGCTGAAGGATGTCATCGAGCGTGTGGATGACCATGCGCCGCGTATGGTGCGCGGCGGCAGGATCTGGCGCCGTGCATCGGTGTCACCGAAGACGGTGATCACGACGCTGGGCAAGGTCACCTGCCGGCGGTCGCGTTAACGGCGTCGTGGCGAGCGGCAGTCCTGTCCGGTGGATGTGCGGCTGGGGCTGTGTGCGGGGCGATGACGCCACCTGCGGCGCGTCGTACGGTGCACATGGTGACGCAGACGACGTTGCCAGTGTCGGTGTCGAGAACTCGAGCAAGTTGCGCCTGGAATGCCTAGGGACAAGCTAACGTTGCAACTCTCCGGTCGCTCACAGGAGGCAGGCGAAATCGCGCCTGCCTTTTCGGAAATCCGGATGAGGAGTGCATCCATATCATCTTTGGCTCAAGAGCTGATCGATCAAGACATCAATGGTCGTGAATACATCAATGCTATCGGAGACTGAGATAGACAGCCCCTATTGTTTCTCCCGACAAGACCGGACAGACCCGCATCCTGGTCGGGAAGAGTTTTCCGCCAATGCTATAGATTCACTTGGGTCTACGCTGTGAGTTGCGTGCAAGACTATAGCTGCGAACCCAATCATGATGCTGTTGCGGCATCGTGATGCGGGCAATTACATTGAATTCGGTTCCAGCAAGTTGGGAGTGTTTCACGCAATGGCACAGGATTACTTCCTCCGTGTGTGGTTGGTGGACCAAACTAATATGCTAGCGTGGCGATCCCTTGGCCGGGGCCTGTTTGTCGAACAACGCTGATAATCTGGCGAAAGCCCCCTGATCGTACGAGTTTTACAAGAGGCTCAGTGGAAAAGGAACTAGTGTCGGTCCCACAACAATCTAGGGTGCCGGTTTCCTTCCCGGTCTTCCGGACCCTTCAACTGCACCGGGAGATGTTCAGCAACCAAACTTGCTCGTGACGTAGCTAATTCAGGAATGAGGTCGAGCTAAGTCCTGTTTAGCGTGGTACTCCCTCGGGGCTGAGGGCCTTGCAGGAGATTCCCGGATTGGTCAGCGCCCGAGTTCGGAAAGGAATTCCAGGAGGAGGGACACTGCTCTTGCCTCTCGTTCTCCTTCCTCAGCGTATTTGATCCAGATGGCGCGCGCCACGCGCTCCATCGACAGCCACTCCGCAACTGGTATTGTAATAAACTCCATACCTGCTTGTTCCAACGCCTTTCTGGCCCTTGCGTTTCCTGCCCGAGTCAATGTCATGTAGGTCAGCGAGGTTTGTCGGGCAGCAGTTTCCAGGATAGCCTGAATGTCATCAGGAAGCGAATTCCAGGTCTCCATATTGACCAGGATATGGTTGTTGGGCGCCGGCATCGGAGCAGGTTTGATGTAATACCTGGCAATCTCGTGCAGTCCCTGTGCCATGTTTTGTGACTCATCTCCCCACCGCACGGCATCAACCACTCCGGTGGCAAACGAGGTGTACAGTTCGGATCCGCTGATAAAGACGCTTTCGGCACCAAGCGAACTATACCATTCAGCTTCGATGCCGCCGGCTCGAATTCTCTTGCCTGCAAAGTCCAATTTGTTGCGAAGGGGAACCTTCGAAACGAGTTCCCAAGGTGACGAAAGGTTTGGCGCCAGATAGTACACCCCATGTTCAGCATACGCTTCACGAACAATGTCAATGAAGCCCTTTTCATAGAAGTAGGCATTGCGTTCTATCGGATCTCGTTCGGCGCCAGGCAATCCTGATTCCATTGAGGCAATCGGGCCCATCTTGCCTGCGTAGTAGAATCCAGTGGACATACCCAATTCCACAATTCCGTTGGCAACGGCATCAAGTCCTTCTGCAGCCGGATACAATGTGCCGACTGGGAACAGGGTAATTTCCACACGTCCCGCGCTCATTTTCCTAACTCCATCTACGAACTCCCTTTCGAGAGCGATGTAAGGTGTTAGTTTTGGTCCCATGTTGGCTTGCATTCGTAGATTGAATTCTGCTGCCTGGAGCGAAGCTGCGCATACAGGAAAAACGAATGCGACGCTGACAAGCACCGCCAATCTGAGGTTTTCAACAGCTGATATTGGCCTGACGTTCAATTTTCTCTCCTGTCCTGATTGACCCGATACCCAATCAATAGTGGGCGGTTAACGCATATTCCAGATAATTGGATAGTCATCAGGCCCTTGGACTGGCAAGCGTCGGTTAGGAATCTTGCAACGTGGCCATCGGTTGCGGAGAGCTGCAACAGAATATGGAATTTCCCCGTATCTGATTATTTACGGCCTTAAGGAATCGGGTCGATCTCAGGAACCCATTAGGCCGAAGAACTAGGTGCAGTTGGTCAATGTGGAGCAGGTTCAACCCGTTACAATTACGCACATGCCGAGATTGGTACAGGTGGTTCAGAACATTCCGAATCCCAATTGCAAAACTGGAAACAGAATTTGTGACAATGCCCTGAACAATAGGGTCCATGCTATGATCAGGAACCATGCATTGCGCATGCCGTGCCGATGCTTGCTCCCAGACCCCGCGTGGCAATGTCACCGACTGGATTTGAAAAGGTGATAGAGAGGTACTGTCAATATTGCCAAACCGGGTGCCGGCACATCGGAGTCCGTTGCTAAGTCGGATACTCCTATGAGGCTCGTGTAAACGCAACAAAGGCTTCTTCGTAGTTACACCCGCAAGACGCATCCGCTGTTGTCGGTTGAACTGCTTCCAGCGATGGTTGCGGCAGGAATGTCGGGTCAAAACGTCATGTTTTCACTGCGCTTCAACGTGGCAGCTCTACTCTCTTCCGATCCGGGGTGTGCGGCGCATAGCAGGGGGCTAGTTCCGAGCGGACCCCGTACAAGGGGCCGCCGGTTCCCAACAGGGATTGGAGGCCCGCCTTTGTCTGCTCGCGGCAGACCTTGGGGAAGCTCGGGATATCACGAGGTTGTACTCCACCGACAATATCGAATGTCTTGATCATGAAGTTGCCATTTTCACTTCTCCGATCATCATGACTAGATTCCGGTTCCGGCTTGGCGTGAAAAGCTATGCCGGCGGCAAGGAATTGAAGCTCAGGCCGCGCTCGAAAGGCGCACCGGAGAATGAAATGCGGGTACAATTGCATAGATCAGCCCGTATGAGCACTTGTGGCAAAACCGTCTATGTTTCACGGCGAAACAGTTCAGACACCATGACAGCTGGCCAAGCCTCACCCGACATCCAGGCGCGGCGGGAAAATGTGCCAGAGTCTGGTGAAGATGAAACCAAAATGGATTCTTGAAGGCTTGGGAATTGGCTCACTTTTCCTATAAGGTGGAGCCGTGTAGCAGGGGGTGGAGAGCAACGCGCTTCCGACCAGGCGAATTCAAGCCGTTGGACCTGATCAAGCCAACTCCAGCCCTTCGCCAGCCAACAAGGCCGGAACCCGATGAACCCGAGTGAAGACCAGAGCCCATACCAGGTACTTGCGAGAAAGTATCGACCCCAGTCCTTTGACCAAATGATTGGCCAGGACACGCTGGTGCGGGTCATGCGAAACGCGTTCTCGTCAGGACGAGTTGCTCATGCCTTCATTCTGACTGGTGTGCGGGGAGTAGGGAAAACGACCGCAGCGAGAATTTTGGCAAAGTGCCTGAACTGTACAGGATTGGATGACAGCGGTGCACCGACATTTGCCCCATGTGGCAGGTGTGCCAACTGCAATTCCATTAGCAACGGCCACAATGTCGACGTGCTGGAAATGGATGCGGCGTCGAGAACAGGTGTGGCTGATATTCGCGACATCATCGAGTCGGTAGCCTATCAGGCCGTCGATTCGCGTTTCAGGGTTTACATCATCGACGAGGTTCACATGTTGTCGAACAGCGCATTTAATGCGCTGTTGAAGACACTTGAAGAACCACCTTCACATGCGAAGTTTGTATTTGCCACAACCGAAATTCACCAGGTTCCGGCAACAATTCTCTCTCGTTGCCAGCGGTTTGACCTGCGCCGCATAAGGCCCGAGGTTATGTCAGGACACCTTCAGAGGATCGCCAGACTGGAGGGGGCCAGGATTTCTGATAACGCAATAGCACTGATTGTTCGAGCTGCCGAGGGATCGGCACGCGACGCATTGAGTTTGCTTGATCAGGCGATTTCCTTCACGGGTGGAAATATCGAGGCGTCCCCAATTCGCAAAATGCTGGCTCTGGCGGACAAGGGGCGGATTCTTGATCTCTTTGAATTGATGATGGAGGGAAGGGCCAAGGAAGCGATATCTGAACTCGATGCGCAATACAGGGAAGGTGCCGAACCGCTCAGTCTGTTGCAGGAGTTGGCGGACATTGCAAACCTGCTGTCTGTCGCTAAGATCTCGCCACGGACCCTGGATAATCCGACTCTTTCCCCAGATGAACGCACTCGAAGCCTGCACCTGTCCAAGAACCTGGACCTGCAAGTGCTTGCACGCGCATGGCAAATGCTGTTGAAGTCTATCGAAGAGATTTCTTACTCTCCCTCGGCACTGATGGTCGCACAAATGGCCATCATCAGATTGACGCATGTTGCAGCACTGCCAGTGCCCGGAGACCTGGTTCGTCATTTGACTTCAAGTTCGCCAATCTCCCGGTCACGGGACAGCGAAGTTGTCCACAAGGAATTGAAACCACCTGCCGACAGGGAGGCTCCTGAAACCGAGTCCACGGGAGCACAACCGCAATTCGGATCAGCACAGACTGAACCGCTGCAGACAACATCGGATAACGAGTGCGGCAATGGCTCCGAGGCCAAGTCTGTCCCGGATACCACTGTTCAGGCAGATGAGGTTGTCGGGGGAGCCGCACCAATCCAGCCCGAACCCGATCCCGTAGGAAGTGACGAGCATGTCGAACCTGCAGACCAGCTTTCAATCGATATTGAGACCGCAAAAGCTCATCCCTTGAGTATGGCGGTGTTGAAAGAATTCCCGAATGCCGTAGCGAAATTGCAATCCGATCAAGGCTGAAAGGGTGGCTGCCGTCAGGCCGATGCGCAATATGGACATGTATCGGGTCAAACTCTTTCTGAGCTTGCAGAACGGTGGCACTGGTCATGATTCTGGACAATTCCGGGGAGATCAAGATATGCCGCTCACGGTTCCGGCGTCTGTACAGGGTGTAAAATGTGGCAAGCAAGAACGCTGTTGAGCTATTGATCGAGCAATTGGCTCGGCTGCCAGGGTTGGGGCCGCGGTCCTCACGCAGGATCGTGCTGCATCTCGTCAACAATCGGCAGCAACACCTTGATCCGCTTCTTGCAGCAATGGCTGAATTTCAGAATTCGGTTGTCAGTTGCACCGGGTGTGGAAACGTGGCCACTCAACGGTTTTGTGATGTTTGCACGTCCGAGGACCGGGCCAGAGGCGTGCTTTGCGTTGTTGAATCGGTAGCCGATCTGTGGGCCTTGGAAAGGTCCAGAATGTACACAGGATTGTATCATGTACTCGGAGGCGTTCTGTCAACTACAACCGGCGTCGGACCGGATGAACTGGGAATTCCTCGCCTGGTCGATCGGGTGAGAGCTCTGAATACAACCGAAATCATTCTCGGGCTTGGAGCTACGGTGGAAGGGCAGGCTACTGCACACTACATTGCCGAGCAGCTGCGGAGCATTGAAATCTCCGTAACTTCGCTTGGCAGAGGAATCCCGATGGGAGGCGAGCTGGATTACCTGGATTCCGGAACAATCGCTGCCGCACTTATCGGGCGCCGGGAACTCCAGTGAAGACCAAGGCCGATGAAAGTGTGCATCTGTCGACAGGCAGTGATTCGTCTCGGCAAGGTCGGGTTTCTGAGGGAATTGACGCATCAGTCAATTTCGATACCAGGAAGGCCAAGGCCAGCAAATGGTTCTTCTCTCTGCGTGATCGGCTTTGCTCCGCTGTTCAAGAGATTGAGCACGAATACAGAGACAGGAGCGGTCGATCGCACCGTACAGCCGAATTTCAGGTAAGGACAACAAAACGCCAGACTCATTCCGCGCATGATGGTGGTGGTGGGTCCATGTCAGTCTTGCGCAATGGCAACGTCTTCGAAAAGGTCGGCGTTAACGCATCGACGGTTTTCGGTGAACTGGAGCCCGGCATGAGAGACACCATCTCATCGCGCAAGAACTTGCCGGGCATGGCCAATGATGCCCGGTTCTGGGCCTCCGGTGTTTCACTGGTGGCCCATCCCCAAAACCCGAAAGTGCCAGCTGTGCATCTCAACACGCGAATGTTCTGGACCCCTTTTGGATATTGGTTTGGGGGCGGCACCGATCTAAATCCCTGCCTTGAGAACCAAGGCGACGCGAGATTTTTTCATAATCAACTGAGGGCTGTCTGTGACCGTCACCAAGCCGGGTACTATCAGCGCTTCAGTGCATGGGCAGAAAAGTATTTTTTTGTAACACATCGAGGGCGGCCACGCGGGGTGGGTGGCATATTCTATGATGATCTCAGCTCCGGTGACTGGAAGCGTGATTTTGCGTTCTCACGAGATGTAGGACGAACGTTCTTTGAAGCATACGTGCCAATCGTCAAACGCCGTTGTGATGAGAAATGGACGGTGGATGAGCGTGAAGCACAGCTATTGCACAGAGGACTCTACGTGGAATTCAACCTGATCCTGGATCGGGGAACTCGTTTCGGCCTTGCATCAGGGCACGATGCTGATGCGGTTCTCATGAGTCTGCCGCCGCTGGCAAAGTGGCAATAGCCTTGTTGTCACAGGACCAACTCACCTTCTCAATTGTGTTTGCTAGACCGACGAACATCTGACTGGAGCCATACAGGGTCCAGGCGCCAGAGATACCTTACTTGTGACCGTGCACGGGCGGGCTGCAGACTAAAGGGCTGCCAATTCTGCCGGGACGATATTCCCGCACCGTTTGCACAAGGATTTCGACGTGTCTGATACTCGTGCCAGGCCGGATGCCATGTCCCAGATTGAAAATGTGCGGTCTTCCGGAAAAATTGTCAGAAATCGATTGTGCCGTTCTGACTAGCTTGCTGCCGCCCTTAATCAGCACCTCTGGATGCAGATTGCCCTGTATGCAAATGCGTTCGTCGATCTGGGCATTAGCCCAAAGCGGGTCCGTCTGTTCATCCAGTGCAATGCAATCCCCACAGCAGGATCTGGAAAAACGCCTCAGGCGCTGTCCTGCTCCGCGCGGAAAGGTTATTATCGGCACTTCGGGATGTACTTTCTTCAAGGCCCGCACGATCTCCAGGGTTGGTTTTTCAACATACCTTTCAAATTCGGCCCCAACCAGTGAACCAGCCCAGCTGTCAAACAACATAACAACTTCAGCGCCGGCCAGGATTTGCCGCTGCAGATAGTGAATTGTTGCTTTGGTCAGGATGCCGAGAAGATGGTCGAAAGAGTCTCGCTGTTCGGCAATGAAGCGCAATGCAGGAATCTGTCCTGGCACACCTCGTCCTGCGATCATGTACGTCGCCACAGTCCACGGCGCCCCGGCAAAACCTATGAGAGTGGTCGTCCTGGGCAAGGCATCGGAAAGAATCGCGACAGTTTCATAAACAGGCGCAAGTACTTCGTCGATTTCCTGGACTGGACGCAAGGCCCCGACGTCCTTCTGTCCGGTTATTGGAGACAGTCTTGGGCCAAGTCCGTCAACAAATCTAAGCCCTGTGCCCAGGGAATGAGGTACAAGCAAGATGTCCGCAAATAGAATTGCCGCGTCGAAGCCAAACCTTTGGATAGGCTGGAGAGAAACCTGAGCTGCCAGCTCAGGTGTATAACAAAGCGTGAGGAAGTCCCTGGCCTGTTTTCGCAATTGGCGATACTCGGGCAGATATCGCCCTGCCTGGCGCATTAGCCAGATCGGAGGTGTGCTTAATGTTTCGCCAGCCAGGGCCTGTAAGACTGGCTTCCTGGAAGCGGCCGGTTGGCTGACCGAGGCATTCTTCACTATTTGGCAAGTCACCTGTTCAAAGAGGACAATAGGCGCCCGGTTCCTCAACTCTGGATTGAATCTTGCAAGCCGGAACTTCGAATGTGAGGCTGCAATGCCGACATTTCAAGCAATGTAATCCTGTTGTGCATTTGATAGGGTATTGGCCAACTGGAGTTGGATTGTGGCGGTCGGACGCTCAAGAGGATCGAGTCATGCCAGCCTCCCGGGCTTGCAAGAAGGGCTATATGGGTTCGGGAAATCGGGTTAGGATAAGGAAGGCTAGTGCCAGTCTTGGAACTCAGAATTGGAAGTCGTGGCTCTCGCCTGGCACTTGCTCAGGCGAGGGAGGCAAGGGACACGCTTTGTCAAGCTATGGGATTGCCATATTCCGCTTCCCGTATAGTTACCATAACGACCACCGGTGACAGGGTACAGGATCGTGCACTGCGTCACATCGGTGGCAAGGGAGTGTTTTGCAGAGAAATCGAGCAGGCACTGCTAGCCGATAGCATTGACGTTGCAGTCCATTCGCTCAAGGACATGCCTGTGCAACAGCCGGACGGGCTAGTAATCGACTGCTTCTTGCGCCGTCAGGACCCAAGAGACGCTCTGATATCCAGAACAGCCACGAAAATTGCCGAATTACAAGCTGACCAAACGGTCGGCACCTCCAGTCTGCGGAGGCGAATGCAGCTACTTCGGCTACAGCCAAGGCTCAAGGTTGTCGATTTGCGCGGCAATATCCTCACACGCCTGACAAAATGGAAACAAGGTGAGGTCGATCACATAATTCTTGCATTGGCAGGCATAAGGCGTCTGGGAATCGATGACTTTCCTGTCCATCCTATTCCCGCACGCACAATGCTGCCAGCACCTGGTCAGGGGATTATATGCCTGGAACGCAGGTGCGACGATGGAGCCTTGAGAGAAGCATTCAGGCTGGCCAATGATACAGGTGCTTCCCACATGGCAGCTGCCGAAAGAGGATTCCTGGAGGCGCTGGGCGGCTCATGTGACCTGCCGGTGGCAGCATTGTCAGAGCTCACCGATCATACATTGTCCATAACCGGAGAATTTTTTCCGCTCGGGGCCGTGCAATCCGTGTCTGGCTCGGTTTCCGGGCCGAGGTTCAATGCAGCACGCCTGGGAACTTCGCTGGCCAAAATGTTGACGCAGCGTGTCGAGCAGTCAATCGAATGACCGCTGACGGACAAGGAATTGGCTTTTGACCGACAGTTCCTGCGGGCGCGTGCCCAACGAGTCAGGGGCGTCCGAGCTCTTCGAGCAATACAGCAAATTGTGCGCCATGCATGTCCCGGTCAAAGCGGCTGCCCTGTACCACCGGTCGCGTGAAAGAAAACTTCAGAACATTGAGTGCAGAAACTTCATAACGTCGTACAGTGTCAACGGGGACCGCGTAGAGTGCCGCAACCACGGAAATTTCCAACTTGTTGCAGACACGAACAAAGGTCGAATTATCCGGACAAAAGATGTCTACAGTTATCGCGAACGGGCCGGCATTCTTGGACCTGATCCGCAAACGCTTAGAGACAGGTCCGGTCATGAGGAATTCACCAACACGAAGCGGCAATCAGTCATGGCCGGGTCCAATTTGCAAGACCTCGACCGCGAAGATTTGCATCGGATCATCCAGCTCGAGGGTATGATTCAGGCCGAACTCGTACAAGGCGCCACGCGGCGTTTCCGCGGGAGAATATGGAAAGGCGAACGTTGGCAGATTCTCATCGTGCTTGAGCGGCATGTGCAGCATATAGGGATTGATCAGGCGGGCGATTTCCAGGGACAGTTCTTGTGAGGATGCAGTAACGATGCCCAAAACTCCAACCTCGACGGGACTAACAGAAGCGGTCTCGAGATGCCCCAGAGCCGCGTCGATACCTATCAGTCTTGTTTCAAAGTCAAAGTCGTCATCGGTCAGTTGCATGCTGGTGTATATCCTGTTTTTCACAAGTCTCGAGAGTCTTGTTGCCCATTCCGCAGCGTGTTTCACATATCGGCGGCAGCGTAATATCGCCAGAATCGTGGTCTGATAGCCTGCCAGATATGCGCCTTCCAGTTTTACCCGATAGGCGGTGGACCTGATCCAACTGGATCCTGTGACCCTGACCCGGCCGTTGCTGGTGGCGACGTAGGATGCCTTGGAAACATCCAGGAATCCGCCCGGTTCATGAAGGATGTATGGATCAGCATTCTCGTATAGCATGTGTGCAGCGACGGAATCGGGAGTGCAGCGTGCCTGAGCGGCCAGCGCTCCCACCTCGAACCCCTGATCATCGACATCGACCAGAACACAGCCGCTCAGAGGATCCGTGGAGCACAGGGCACCACATTCTGCAACCTTGGCAGCATGCCATGCTGCGCCGGGGCTGTCTCCGTTCCGGATAGGTAGCGCTGCGATGGTCGCCGTATCGGTTGCTCTTCCGGCAATGATGATGTCGGCTCCGGTTTCCAGGGCAGCACAAATCTGCTCGACACCCATCAATGCAACCGCATTGCTCAGCTCATTCAGTCTAGCCGCGCTCAGGGGAGGGGCATCGGCGAGTTCGGCCATGGTCCCGGCGCGCCAGGCCTGAACAAGATAAGCGGGGTCCACCGATGATTTAACCAGTGCGACTCTCAATTGTTGACCTAGTTCACGGGCAAGCTCCCGCGTGATGTCTGTCATCCAGCCAACCGTTGAGTCTGTGCCACATGTGCCCGCACTGCCCACAACGAGAGGAACCCCAATGCGGGCGCGAGCTTCCATCAGGAGCCGCCAATCTGAAGCAATCGCAGCACGCGAGTACTTCGACTGACCGCTACCAAGATAGAAGGGGCCACTGTCGGTAGAACCGCCGTCAATGGCAATAATGTCGGGATGACTCGAAATGCCGGCGGCGAGGGCATTTCGATCAAAGGCCAGCCCCAGTGCTCCTGAGGGCACCAAAACCCTGGTCATGCATTGCTGTCGGGCTGGCTGGGCTTCCTAAGAAACTGGCGCAAGAAAATCGGGGCCACAAAGCCTGCAATTGCTGCAATCCACAGTCCAACAGCGATGCCTGATGAAAACAGATAGGTCCAGTCCCCGTCAGAAATGATCATGGCGCGACGCAAATTGTCTTCCATATTGTTGCCCAGCAAGATTCCGAGAATGATTGGGACAGTCGGGACGTCGAGCTTGCGGAAAATATAACCAAACAGGCCGAATGCGGTCATCAGGATCAGGTCGAAACTACTACCCGACAGTGAATACACCCCGCCATAGGCAACCAGCATGATGCCCGGCAGAAGCAGCCAGGCCGGTACAGAAAGGATATGTACAAACAAACGTACGAGCGGCACGTTCATGATGAGCAGCACGAAATTGGCGATCAGCAACGATGCAATCAGACCCCAAACAACCTCGGGTCGATCGGAAAACAGCGTCGGTCCCGGCGTGATGTTCAGTGTTAGCAAGAGTGCAAGCAAGACCGCTGTCGTGCCTGATCCCGGTACTCCCAGGGTTAGCATTGGTACCAGTGCTCCCCCTGCGGCTGCATTGTTGCCAGCTTCCGGCGCGGCGACACCACGCGGGTTGCCAGTACCGAATGTCTCTTGATCACGGGAGATCGCCTTCTCGCCCATATAGGCAAGAAAACTGCCCAGCGAAGCTCCGGCTCCTGGCAGAACCCCGGCAATAAATCCGATTACGGTTGCTCGTAGCATGGTCCAGATACTGTCCACGATATCTTTCACCGGGATCGTAATGCGACCGAGTTTGACGCCAATAGCCGACTCCTTGCCATGGCTCTCGATGAAGAAGAAAATTTCCGAGACAGCAAACAGTCCAACAATGGCAACCAGGAAGTCTACCCCGTCCATCAGGTGCAACTCGCCAAATGTGAGGCGAGGCAGCCCGGTTTGATTATCAAGGCCGATCATCGCAATTCCTAGCCCTGTAACTGCAGCAAGGGCCGCTTTGACCTGGTTCCTGGAGGACAGGCCACCCAGGGTACAAAATGCCAGCAGGTAGAGTGCAAAATACTCGGATGGTCCAAACAGATAGGCCACACGGGCCAGCACCGGGGCAAGCAACATGAGGCCTACCGTGGCGAGAAAGGCTCCGACAAACGACGCAACACCTGACAGGACCAGGGCATCGGCTGCCCGCCCTTGCCGAGCCATGGGAAAACCGTCCAGAGTCGTCATCAGGGCAGGTTCATCGCCGGGAATGTTGAGCAGAATAGATGAAATTCGGCCACCATACATGGCACCGTAATAGACCGAGGTCATCAGCACGAGTGCTTCGGTAGCATCCAAGCCAAGCGAAAACGCCAGTGGAATCAGTATTGCCACGCCATTGGATGGACCTAACCCCGGCAGGGAGCCGATGATTGTGCCGGCAAAGCAACCGGCTACGGCAAGCAGCAGAGTCGACCAGGTCAAGGCGACCGCAAATCCCTGCGTCAGGTTTGCGAGCAGGTCCATGGCTATAATTGTCCTAGAATGCCAGCATCTTGCCGAAGGCAAAGATACCTAGGCCCAAACCGTATTTGAGAATGAAGAAGAGGCCCACAGCCAGGCCGGCTCCTGTCAGCAGAGCTTGCAGTAAGCGCGGCACAATTAGGTAGCTTATAACTGTCGAAGCGACAAAGGCCGAGGGAATAAAGCCAAGCGGGCGAAGGATCACTGCAAACACATACATTACGGCCAGTGCCGATCCAATTCTGGCAACCGTCGGCCACGCCGGCCAGGATGGATCCTCATCCGGTCGCAGAATGATCAGGATGCCGCACAAGAGTGCGATGGAACCGATAATGTACGGGAAAGTGCGCGATCCGACAGGATCGGAAAGGAAGCCTGCAGGGATTTGCGTTGCGCTCACCAGGTAGGCAAGCGCAACAGCAACTACTCCGAGACCGAATATTCGGTCGCTTTTATTGGATAACACCGATTTCACGAGACAGCATCTGAACGTCGTTAATCACGCCGGCGAGGTAGTCCTGGAATTCGGCTCCAACCTTGGTGAACGGTGCGAGTCCGTTGGCGGCCATGGTTTCTGCCCATTCATCAGAGGCAGCGACCTGCGCCAGTGCATCCGACCAACGGTCGTAGTCAGCCTGTGAAATGCCCTTCGGCACATAGAGGCCGCGCCAGTTGACCGCCACGACATTAACACCTTGTTCCATTGCAGTGGGAATGTCATCAAAGCCGGGAATTCTGTTCTCGGTAAACACGGCTACGACGCGGACATCGCCTGACTTCAAGAAGCCGACAACTTCCGAAATATCACCGGTCATGGCCTGGGTATGGCCCCCGATCACCGAGGTCAACGCATCACCGCCACCATCAAGGCCGACATACTTGACACTTCGAACATCCGTGAACCCAACTTCTCGCAGAGCCATGAGCACCTTGAGATGATCGAAACCACCTGTGGCCGAGCCGCCGGCAAAGGTTACGGAAGAAGGATCGGATTTTGCTGCATCAAGCAAGTCGTTCAGGTTTGCAAATTCGGAATCGGCTGCAACCACAAGAACGCCAGGGTCGGCGCCGATTGCGCCAAGAAACGAAACCTGATCCGCGGTCATTCCGCCATATGCGTTTTGTGCCAGGCGAGTTGCAGTGGCCGAGGAAGCTGCAACGATCAACTCGCCGTCATCATTCCTTTCGTTCACAACATGGCTGAATGCGAGCCCGCCGCCGCCGCCACTCATGTTGGTGACCTGGACCGGCTTGTCCACCACACCAATGTCGTGCATTATCTTGCCGATTGATCTGCACGTGAAGTCCCATCCGCCGCCAGGGTTGGCCGGTGCGATACACTCTGCAGCAAAAGCACTGCCGACCATGGCTGTACTACTCAGAATGGCTACGGCAAGGGTCCGGGTAAATCTACTTGTCATTGGTTCTCCTTGTATTCAAAATTTGTCGCGAGCGGCGATAACAGCCGCTTTGACCGATGGCAACTGGAATTTGCCATCATTACCTTGTTCCGAAAAAGGCATACCCGGATTTGCCGTCCAGACGGTCTTGTCGCTGACGGCCAACTGTCATGTGGAACGAGTGTTTGGAGCTCGGAGCCGAGGCAGGTCCTGATCGATCTCACAAGTTCCTGGCGACCAGCTTTCCAGGAAACGCATGTGACTGCACCACCTGAATCAATGTGGAGACGAAAAATGCGCGGTTCCCGGCCAGGATTACCTGACTAGACCGCAGGAATTCCCGGAGGCGAACGCTTGGCAGCGACGGGACGGCCTTGCGGCCGGCCATGACCAGTAGCATCTCGGTCCAGTTGCCAAACAGGTGATATCGGGTGATGATCGAGTTGTGCTGGACCATCGCCTTGCGGGTGCCGGCCACGGTGCGCGCCTGCTGCCACAGGTCCTGTGCCATGTCGCACATGCCGTGCATGGCGAAGGCCAGGCGGTTGCGCGTCACCGGCACCGTTGACAGCGTGTCCTGGCCATGCCCGAAACTGTGCAACAGACTGGTGCCGAAATTCCCTGGCGTATTGAAGGCCTCGTTCTCTATTTTCCAGCGGGCGCGGCCACAGGCGGCCCGTTCGCCGACATGGCTGGCATCAATGTCGAGACTGGTGATGAAGGCAAAGCGCATGCGATGCCCGTTGCGGGGGTTTTCGATGACCCGTTCCAGCCCGTTGACAGGCATGGCATCGTCATTGTCAACGCTTGGTCATGTCGAGTGTAGGACATTGACAGGCCTGGAATCTGGCGCCTGCACATCAAGGCTTGATGTCTCAGGGATCAAACCCAGCAAGGCCGCCTGAGTTGATAATCTTGAGTTCGTGTTGTTACTCTATGCTTATCTGTCAAGCGGCGTGTTGAATTGCTCGGATTGGGCCAACACCGGATTGCCGGTTTCATCTTCGCCGCCTCTATCATCGCCATGCGGACCTATCTCTGGCTGGCACTTCCCAACACTCCGCATCAGACCGGAAACGGCAGATAATCCTGCAGCGCACACCTGACGATCATGCCGGCTGCGACCCTGTCACCAAACAAGACAGGTTGAGAGTGCCACCCGAAAGGACCCAGCGCATGATTGAAACCCCATGTTACGCAGCATAATCGGACAAGAATGAGCTGAGGAGAGAATTGTGACAGAATATCCAATCGACATGAACGCACATCCCGGAGTCACGGGATACTTTGATGATGACAGCAACACGATTACCTACCTCGTCACCGATCCGGCGACGAAAGCCTGTGCAATTATCGACAGCGTCATGGATCTGGATTACGCAGCAGGACGCATTTCAACCGACAGCGCAGATCAGCTAATAGCGGAGGTTCAATCCCAGGGCCTTGTGCTGGAATGGATCATCGAAACCCATGTTCACGCAGATCACCTGTCCGCTGCGCCCTACATTCAGGAAAAGCTGGGCGGCAAGATCGGGGTTGGTGCCCGGATCATCGAAGTGCAGGATACTTTTGGCAAGATCTTCAACGAAGGCACCGAGTTCCAGCGCGACGGCTCGCAATTCGATGCGCTGTTTGAAGATGGCGATACCTATAGCGTTGGCAGAATGCAGGGTTTTGCTATGGCAACACCCGGCCATACCCCCGCCTGCATGGTGCATGTGATCGGTGATGCGGCCTTTACCGGCGACACGCTATTCATGCCCGATGGCGGATCTGCACGCGCGGATTTTCCGGGAGGCGATGCAGGACAGCTCTTTGACAGCATTCAGAAGGTGCTGGCGATGCCCGATGAGATGCGTCTCTTTATCTGCCATGACTATGGGCCAAACGGTCGCGAAATTGCGTGGTCCACCACGGTGGGCGAGGAAAGGGCCACGAATATTCATGTGGGCGGCGGCAAGACCCGCGAAGAATTCATCGCCTTCCGTACCAAACGCGATGCCGAACTGGAAATGCCAAGGCTCATCATTCCCTCTTTGCAGGTGAACATGCGGGCGGGCGAAATACCGCGTGGAAATGATGACAACCTGGTGCTCAAGGTGCCGCTAAACAGGCTGCATTGGCAATGACAAATCATTCCAGGCCATTTTGATAAACGCTTGTTATCACGCGCAAATCGTCAGTATCTCCATAGTCATGCAGCTGGCGATACTAGACTTTGGAGCTTTCCAGGCACGCTGGGGGCGGGCCATGAGGGGATTGATTACTGGCATGCATGCCAGCATCTGACCAGGGCCAGTGCCCATGCGCGCTCGCCGGAGGCGTGGCTCAAGCGGCATAAGAAGAATTTGCTGGAAGACCGTCAGGGTGTGGAGAAAATGATACGCGCCTAGCACTATCAGTGCACACGGGCCGGGAGTGCCGAGGCTCGCCGTGCGTTGAAGACGGTGCTGGGCTATGTGCGGACCAACCGGGGGCGGATGCATTACCGGGCGTTGTCGAGGCGGCGAACAAGACGCCGGTAACGCAGCGCATGAAGCGCTCTGGCATGCGGTGGAGCATTGGCGGCGGGCAGGCGATACTGACCTTCTGGTCGTTGGCGCAGTCGGGTCGATATGATGCTGCGTGGGCGCAACTGATGGTCCACAGGAAGGCTCAGTTTGAGGCCAACAATCATCCCTGCGAGATGTAGAAAAGAGGTAAGTTTGAGATTAGGGTGTGTCTCTACTTGGGATTCACACCCACCGGCAGGTCCAGGATGCGATCGAGCGTGTTTTCAGCGCTCTTCAGGAGGCGAGGACAGCGCGTGCGGCGGCGCAACTGTTTCTCGACGCCGGGGTTCGCGTTCCGGTTCGCTGGCGTGGTCGATTAGGTTGGCAGGATGCAGATTACAGCCGTGTTCAGGCCATTCTGAAGAACCCGATGATAGCCGGCCTTGCTGCATGGCCGACGGTGTGTGGCCATTGCGGCCGCGCCATGGGGAACCGATATAACAAGTCGTGGCGCTAAATCTGCCAGTGCCGCAAGAGTAGCAAGGGCAGCCATGACGGCTGTTGATTCACGTCAATCTGGGGGTGACGACTCGCAACAATTGACCTGGTAGTGGTTGGCGGGGAGTGGCAGGCGGCCATGGTTTAGCAGGAGTTGTTGCCGGTGCGCTTGTCGGGAATGGAAGCACAACGGAATTTCAGAAACCCGATATGATTCTCGAGGATCTGTATCCCCATGTTGAATCTGAAACGAGAGGGAACCGGAATCCTCTTTGGCGTACTTGCTGCCTGAAATGTGAACAAAATCAGTGAATCAGCCTATAATGAACTGCTGGCAGAAGCTGCGTTTGCTGGCAACAAATCAGTTTGGCCTACCCGTTTACAACCCATTGTTTCACAGGAGATTCACGAAGTGTCGCCTGCAAGAGTGACCTGGTAGGCATTTGCAGGCTGTCGTTATGCCTCAACTGAAGTCCTGCCCGACGGACCAGGATCTCTGCAAGACCAATGGGTCCAATGGCGTCGACTAGACGGAGACTGGTCCATCCCTGACGGGTCGATTCGCTCCCCCTGATTTCCGGTTTCACACTTTGTATACAAAAGTCATGTGTCGGAACAATTACGGCTCAATTGCAGGTTCAGATCAGCGCTAATTTGCTTTCAGAGCCTGAATAAAGCTTGTAGTCATGTGATCTCGCATACTTTTTGATGCAGCAGCCGAATCTTCAGAAAAGATATCATTTATCAGGGCCTGGTGGCTACGCGCCGACAACAGCAAGCTCTCAGGTCCATCGAATTTCTTGGCACGGAATGGCCCGGTTCGTTGCCGGAATTCCGAGGCAATTTCTCTCAGGTACGGGTTGCCAGTTGCTCTGTAGATCGCCATATGGAATGCTTCGTTGGCGCGGAGATATGCTGTGCGGTCACCTGCTTCAGCTGCCTTTACGCACTCGGCTTGCGCCGCCTCGATTTCGGTCCGGGACAATAAACCGAGCCTTTGTGCAACAACACGTGCGCAGGCGGCCTCGATTTCATGCATGGCCTCGAAAATAAGGCTGAGTTCTTCGCGTGTATATTGGGCAACAAAAACCCCGCGTCTTTCCCCTTGAACAAGAATGCCCTGCGCTGTCAGGCGCGATAGCGCTTCCCGAACAGGTGTGCGCGAGACCCCGAAACGATGTGCCAGACCAATTTCTTCAAGTCTTTGTCCGGGGCGCAATTCACCCGCGCTGATTTCCTCCAGCAGCGCCTGTCCAATTCTCTGCGCCGCTGAAATCCTGTTATGGCCAGTACTTGATACGCTAGATCTTGGCATACGGGTCCGCAATTAGAATATGTAAGATTCCTTGAATAGGGTGTTTGCATATACTGAATTGATTTTGTATACAAACGGGGGATCACTTGGAGAAGCAGGCAATCAATGCCCGAAATCAGGTTGGAAAAGCTTGTTAAGCGCTATGGCGATGTGCAGGTTCTGCACGGAATAGATCTGGATATGGCCGAGAACGAATTCACTGTTCTGGTTGGTCCGTCCGGTTGCGGAAAATCCACTACATTAAGGATGGTTGCGGGGCTGGAATCCGTAACTGAAGGTGAGATCTTTATCGGAGGCAGTCCGGTAAGTCACCTTGACCCCAAGGACCGTGGTCTTGCCATGGTCTTTCAGGACTACGCACTTTACCCGCACATGGATGTGGCAAGAAATATTTCCTTTGCGCTGCGGCTTCAGAAACGGCCCAAGGAGGAAATTCAGGCCAAGGTCAGGGAGGTTGCGGAAATCGTCGGCTTGAGCGAATTCCTGCACCGAAAGCCAGGTGCCCTGTCCGGTGGACAGCGGCAACGGGTTGCCATGGCACGGGCGCTGGCCAAGGACAGCGACATTTTCCTGTTCGACGAGCCTCTCTCAAACCTTGATGCAAAGCTCAGGGGCCAGATGAGGGCGGAGTTGGCGATCATGAGGCAAAGTGTCCAAAAGAACATGATCTATGTTACCCACGACCAGATTGAGGCCATGACGCTCGCCGACCGGATTGTCGTGATGCATGGCGGGTATATTCAGCAGCAGGGTCCACCCGAGGAACTGTTCAAGCAACCAGCCAACAAGTTCGTGGCGGGATTTCTCGGCTCGCCACCCATGAACTTCATGGACGTTGACCTGCAGGAAGAAGGCGGCATAGTAGTCGCCAGGGGCGATGGTTTCGGTATCGCCATTCCGGCAGAAATATCAAATCAGATCGGCAAGAATTCCGGTAAGATAACCCTGGGCATTCGGCCTTCCGACCTCAATTACGATCCGAACGCAGCCGAAGATCGGGCTCTGGACCTTCAGGTTATCGTTTCAGAATACATTGGCGCTCAATCGGTCCTGTTGTGCTCCTGTGGCAGCACAAATGTAACAGTGGAGTTGAAGTCCGAAACTCCAATCGCGCTGGGTGAGACACTCAGATTTGCGGTTCGAACCGAAGGTATTCACCTGTTTGACCGCGCAACAGAATCGGCACTCTAGTGCCAAGCAATGCAGCAAGACAAGGGAGACAATTTGATGCTGAAAGCTTTGAAATGGGCCATAACTGGTGCGGTGTCAGCTGTTATGCTGATGACGGCGGCGCTGGCCGGTCCGTATGACGAGTACGTCGGCGAGACGCTGTACGTTAATTTTCCGGCTCATCCGCATTTTGATGCTGTTATGAGGATCTTGCCCGAGTTCACCAAGGAGACCGGCATCGAGGTCGAAGTCGACCAGTTGCCGTACCTGAAAATGCGTGAGCGTCAGACGCTCGAACTTGGTCAGGACGAGGGAGATTATGATCTGGTCGCCTATGTGGTCTTCTCGAAAGCTGACTATGTATTTGCAGATCAACTGGAAAACCTGGCTCGGTACTTCATGAATCCCATGCTTTCCGATCCGGCCTACGATCCAGACGATCTGATTGATGGATATGTGTACAACATTGGCTTTGCCGGTGGCAACAAGGGCTACCTAGAAGGCAAGACCGGCTCTCTGTTCGGGATTCCGTATGGATCAGAAACGTCCGTGCTAGGCTACCGCATGGACATTTTCGAAAAGCATGGGCTGAAGGTTCCGGAAACCTATGACGAATTGCTTGAAACTGCCTGCAAGATTCCTGAACTCGAACCCGGAATGGGTGGTCTCAGTTCGCGTGCGGCTTCAGGTCACCATGCAAGTCATGCCTTCCTGCTGCATCTTGCTCCGCTTGGCGGCCGTGTTTTCGACGACCAGTGGAACCCGATCGTAAACAACGAGCAGGGTGTTGCTGCAGCCAACGCTCTGAAAACCATCGTGGATTGCGGTCCTGAAGGTGCGTCGTCCTTCGGCTTCGGCGAAGCACTTGGTTCGTTCCTGAATGGCGATACAGCCATGTTCCTCGACACAACCGTGGTCGCAGGCCAGATCAATGATCCGTCAAAGTCAAAGGTCGTTGGCAAGGTCGGATGGGCAATGCATCCGATGGGCGTGCGCCGCGGATCGCAGACTGGCGGCTTTGGCATTGGTATCCCAAGGAACGCAGCGCACAAGGAATCGGCGTTCCTGTTGATGCAGTGGCTTACCTCCAAGAAGGGCGACAAACTCGTTGCGCTGGCCGGTGGCAATCCCTCAAGATTCTCGACCCACGACGACGCGGATGTGAACGCGAAATTTCCGCACATGGCAACTTTCGGTGAAGCGCTGAAGCATGCCGACCCGGACTGGCGTCCGATTATCCCGGTGTGGGGTAAGATCAACGCCGACCTTGGCACAACGCTTTCCAAGGTGCTGACCGAGGACCTGGACATTCAGACTGCACTTGACGGAGTAGCTGAGCGCACCAGGGCAATCATGGAAGACGCCGGCTACTATACCTGGCAATAGAACCTCGACTGCCAGGCCCGGGGTCTCCCGGGCCTCGCTGCCCAAGCGGAGGAACACGTGAAAGCCCACTTTCTAAATCGGGTCACACCATATGCATTCTTGGCCCCGGCAGGGGTAATAATGGTAATCGCGCTGCTCTATCCGCTCGGGTACATGATCTATGGTTCATTTCGTGACTGGGACCCGAGCCAGAATATTTCGGAAACGGAGTTTGTCGGGATCAAGAATTACATCACCCTGTTCTTCGATCCGGCTTTCCATGAAAGCCTCAGCGTAACACTGATATTTGCGGGTTCCGTTGTCATTGCAGAAATGGCAATCGGCGTTGGACTGGCCCTACTGCTTGACCGCAATCTTCGCGGCATGTCAATTCTCCGAACCCTCTTCATTCTGCCAATGATGATCGCTCCAGTCGTGGTCGGCCTGATGTGGAGGTACATGTACCACCCGACCGTTGGCACCTTCAATCGGACACTTAAGTCCATGGGGCTGCAAGGCGTCGACTGGCTAGGTCAGAATGCTCTCCTCAGCGTGATTATTGCCGATATCTGGCAGTGGACTCCTTTTATATTCATTCTTGCACTCGCAGCGTTGCAGTCCTTGCCCCGTTCAGCACTTGAGGCTGCGCGCATTGACGGTGCCACACCCTGGCAACAGATCTGGTACATCAAGCTGCCGTTAATGATGCCGGTCCTGGTAGTGACCGGACTTCTTCGCTTGATTGATGCGTTCAAGGTTCTGGAAGTAATTCTCGTGATGACCGAAGGAGGTCCTGGCTTGTCAACCGAGATCGTTGCCTTGCGCATTTCCCGAACCGCCACCGAGTTTCGTGAACTCGGAACCGCGGCAGCTATGTCAAATTATCTGCTTATTCTTCTTTTGATCCTGACGCTTGCAATGCTTGCGTTTACCCGCATCCAAGAAGCACGGACCGCACGTTTGGCCCGGCAGGTCCAGGAAGAGAGCTGATACCATGCAAAAAGAGCGCCAACATCCGGCATTCTACGCCCTTCTCTTTGCCTTGATCTTTATGTCGGTCGGGCCAATTTTCCTGATGTTCGTCAACTCGTTCAAGCTGGATGTGGACATCATCGGTGGCACCACCGGTCTCTTGTTCCTGCCTACCATCTCAAACTACGAAACCGCCCTTTGCGACATTCTTTGGTACGAGCCTGATCATCTGGACTTCTGCAGTCTCAAATTTGGTGGTGCTTTCATCAATTCCCTGATTATTGCCCTTATCTCGACGCTGTTGACGCTCATAATCGGCTGCATGGCTGCCTATGCGCTGGTCCGATTTCGCTTCATGGGCAGGGACTCAGCTTCACTAACAACGCTAATGGTGCGTATGGTACCGCCGGCCGTACTGTTGGTACCGGTATTCGGCCTCTGGAACAACGAATTCTGCATCGGCAAGGAGACCTGGGTAGGCTCATTTATCCGTGATACGCTGGGCGGTCGTGGAGATGTCTGCCTGGCGGGCACACACTCCGGAATTATCTTGATCTACATTGCGATGAATTTGCCATTCGTAATCTGGATTCTGCAGAGCTTTATTGTTCAGGTGCCTCGCTCATTGGAAGAGGCGGCAAAGGTAGACGGTGCAGGTCCGTTTCAGGTGTTTTTTCAGATCGTTGTACCTCTAATCCAGCCCGGCCTTGCAGCGGCCGCGATCTTTACTTTCCGGATCGCGTGGAACGAATACCTGCTGGCGTCAGCACTTTCAGACAGGAACACGAAAACCGTGCCGATCCTGATCGTAAACAACATGTCTGAATTCAACGTTGAGTGGGGTGTGATCATGGCCACCGGCATGTTGCTGGCTATTCCGCCCATAATCTTCACACTTTTTGCATCTCGCCAGATCATTACCGGCATGACAGCTGGAGCGGTAAAGGGTTAACCTCGGCAAGGACGAGCGTACCCCGCGCCTATCTGTGCATTGTCAAATCTGCTGTTGCGGAACGCCTGTCGAGGCGCCTGTGGCCCGCGCTGGACTTCCCGCCGGCGCGCGGAAACGAAGTGCCATCGGCACCCGGGAATTGTTGCATTCCTTGAGCCATCCAGACGGTCCGCTCAGTGCGGACGTCGATCGGTTTGTCAGGTACAGAGTGTTGGCAAGCACGGCTGAGTGCAATTCTGTGCAGGAAGCTACACCCGGATCAGGGATCCTGCCCTGGAGATCACTATTTGCAGGTCTTGCGGTTCTGGAACCCTGGTCACTGCTTTATTCCTCAGAAGTGTCAGATACCCGATGGCGCCAAGGTTCGCCGGTCAGGCAGGCGAGCAACGCCTAGGCACCATCCAACCGAGTTCTCGGGCAAGCGCCTCTCTGGCTATCATGACCTCACACGGTGGCGAGGCGTGGCTGGGCCAGGCAGGACCGTGTTGACGTGACGAATGGCCCCCTGCCGCCAAGAGTGGTTTCCAGATCATTGCTACGCTGCTCGACCTGTCGCTGCGGCCTGGTCTTGTCAGGCAGCTGTTCCTTCTCCGGCTATTGTCAGGCCGTTGCCCCAGCACGGCGGCGACAAGTGAAGCCATCGTCCACAGTCCGGTTTGTTGACCAGTAAAAGTGTTCTGAGGCCCGATACTGTTTGGCCACCGCATAGCTCCTGGTTCATGCCACTGCCTTTCCTGCATGACCCTGTTCAATCGCTTCTCGCAACTTTGTTTCAATCATTTTCTGGCGAGTTTCCGACAAGATCTTCAAGCCAGATCGATCCTTCACATAGAACACATCCACGGCCTGGGATCCGTAGGTGGCAATAACAGCATTCACTATCCCCACATGAGCCTGCAAAAGAGCATTTGCTAGACCGTAGACTAGTCCGGAGCGGTCCCGAGTATCCACTTCGATAATGGTGTAAAACTCTGAACCCTCGTTATCGAAAGTGATTTCTGTAGGTACCTCGAATAGGGTCGGTGCCTTTCTTGCCAGACGGTTGGACCTCAAGGGAATGGGTTTGCTGAGCTTTTGCTCCAACAGGTCGGGATTGGAAATGTGCTCCCTGACGCCGTCCTGAATTCGGTCCATGCGCGTTTCTTCATACAGTTTCCCGGAAACATCCTGCAGCCAAAACACCGCTGTCAAGAATCCATCCCTGGTGGTGTAGTACTTTGCGTCAACGATATTGGCGTTGACAAGGACCATCAGCCCTGCCAGTTCGGCAAACATCTTTCGCGACTCACGCATGGCAATGCAAACCTGATTGGCATCTCGTGGGGTATCAAGAAGGAAAGTCACCCGGCCCGGACTATCGCCAATTGTTTCAAGCATTTCGGCAAATGCCTTGTGAGTCGTTGTTGACAGGCTTCGCCAATAGGCTGCAGGGTGTCGCTCATACTCTCGTTGTATCTTGTCTGCGGACCAGCCGACCATCTGATTGGCAAACCGGGCCTTGGCTTCATCGGCGCCAAGTTGAACTTCCAGACTTGAGAGTCCCTCGGTGAGTGCGGCATGTGTCAGACGGTACAGGTCACGGATCATCTGTGCCTTCCAGTTGTTCCAGACATTGGGGCCTACTCCCATGATGTCACAAACGGTCAGCACTGTCAGGAGTTTGAGCCTTGTTCGGTTTTCAACAAGGGTCGCAAAATCCTTGATTGTCTTGGGATCCTGCACATCTCGCTTTTGTGCTGCATCTGACAATTGGAGATGGTGGCGAATCAGCCATACCACCAGTTCTGTCTCATGCTCATCCAGTCCCAGGCGAGGTCCGAGACGGGCCGCAATTTCGGAACCAACGATCGAGTGGTCGGCCCTTCTGCCCTTGCCAATGTCATGCATCAGCAGAGCGGCATAGATTACCCGCCTATTGATACCTTGCTTGACGATGCTTGATACCAGAGGAAGATCTTCCTTGGCTTCGCCGCGTTCCAGCTTGGCCAGCACGGCTATACTCTGGATGGTATGTTCGTCGACGGTATAGTGGTGGTAATTGTTGTACTGCATCATGGCAACGATATCCCCGAACTCGGGAATAAAAGCGCCCAACAGGCCGATTTCATTCATGCGCCGCAGTGCCCGCTCCGGGTTGCCGTGGTTCAGCAATAGCTCAAGAAAAATCTCGTTGGCCCTGGGATCGTTGCGGAACTGATCGTCGACGATATGGAGATTATTGGCCACATGGCGCATGGCATCGGGATGAAGAAGCAGTTCCGTCTCGAGAGCCGTTTGAAACAGACGCATGAAATTGAGCGGGTCCTTAATGAACTGCTCTGGAGAACGAATGTTCAATCGTCCCTTCGTCTCGACATATTCCTCCGGCAGCTGAATGGTGAACCGCAGGCGAGCATGCTTTATCCAGCCAACCAGGCGGGGCTGCTTCTTTACATGCTGCTCCTCCAACTTGGTCAGGAAAATCCGCGTTAGTTCACCAACATCAGTGGCATAACGGAAGTAGTCCTGCATGAAGTGTTCGACAGCGCGGCGGTCCTTTACATCGAAATATCCCAAGGCCTTTGCAACCTCAAACTGGGCATCAAAATGCAGGACATCCTGAGGACGATCGGCAAGTGAATGAAGCTCGCACCTGACTGACCACAAGAAGGACTCAGCGCTGATGAATTTCTCGTATTCCTCGATGGAAAAGAACTCGAGGTCCATCAGGTCTATGGCATCCGTTACACCGTATAGGTACTTGATGATCCAAAAGAGGGTCTGAATGTCCCGGAGACCTCCCTTGCCCTCCTTGACGTTTGGTTCAACGACATATCGATTTCCGCCTTGCTTCTTGTATCTGTTTTCGCGCTCCAGGAGTTTTGCTTCAACGAATTCGGGGCCGGACCCCTTAAAGAGCTCCTTCCACAGGCGGTCGTTGAGTTTCTGGGCAAGCTGGCTTGAACCCCAAAAGGGACGGCATTCCAGCAAAGCTGTCCGACTCGTCAGATCTTCCTTGGCTAGCTGCAGACAATCGTTGATGGTTCGGACTGAGTAACCGACTTTCAACTTAAGGTCCCACAGCATGTAGAGTACTACCTCTATGGTCTTGCCGAACCAATCCCCGCGAGCGTCATCCCCGAGAAATAGAAGATCCACGTCCGAATGTGGCGCCATGGCTCCACGGCCATAACCGCCTACAGCAAGAACCGCAAAAGGTTCCCTGCATCCGGGTTCGGGGTTCAATCGCCCGACAGCCAGATCAACAATATTGGATACGACCCGATCGGTTAGAAGCGAGTATGACTTGATTGCTGACAGCGAGGCGTAGGGATTGATCTTGAATTCGTCGATGCAGGCTTTCCGGATTGCGGCTCGACCACCCTTGATGCGTGCAGCAATTTCGAGCAAGAACAGGCGACGTAGTTCGCTTTTTTCGATGGTATCGGGAAAGCCGTCGAGAAAGGCGTTCATTGACGCCTGGTCGAAGATATTGGATTCTGAGAGGATTAAATCTCCCCGGTTTTCCGAGGTCACGTCTTGTGACTCACCGTTGCTGTAGCTGCCGGTCGTATCCATGTCCATTGCTTTTACGTTTCCTTTTTGCTGGCAATGGTATTGTGGTCAGGACGCCCCCGTAACGATGCAGTCAGCCGTTCTCGTACCATTGCTCGACAAGTGCTTTATTTCGTAGAACCATTTAACGACTGCAGACATCCAAACGCACAGCAGCACTATACTTTCGCTTGCAGTCATTGTTAACCGTTTGCCAGCGACGTACGTTCAGGACCTGAAGACTGCGTGCCAGCAAGGCAGGGATTTGTGGTTGTGCCTCCGTCAGGCAGGAGAGCAAGGGAGTTCAGAAGGCTGGAGAAATAGGGTATTCTGAAGCGAAAGTGGATTGAACTCTTGTGGCCGCAGCCATTGACCGGATTGTGATTACCGGCGGTCAGTCGGGCTCACTGGCTAGTTCGTTCCGAGCCCGCGAAACTGGGGCATACGCCATGAAGGCCAGTATTCCCGACACTGGAGGTATGGTCCGGAACAACGGACGATCTCCTCGTGGCCCAACTATCGCGGTTGTACGACTGTTGCCGGCAGGACAGGGAATACCAGAATAGGCCGGAAGGTACTATGTGAGCCTCCTACCGCCGCTGGCAGAGACACAACAATTGGAGAGATGTCACGCATGAACCAGAAATACGAACGGGATATGCACGGTTATGGTTCCCTTTCGCCTCATCCTAGATGGCCCGGAGACGCCAGAATAGCTGTACAGTTTGTTGTGAACTACGAAGAAGGAGGGGAGAACTGCCTTCTTCACGGTGATCAGGCTTCGGAAGCGTTTCTATCGGAAATCATTGGCGCGGAACCCTGGACCGGTCAGCGGCACTGGAACATGGAGAGCATCTACGAGTACGGCGCAAGAGCAGGCTTTTGGCGCCTGCATCGCCTGCTAACCGCGCGTGAAGTTCCTGTTACTGTGTTTGGCATAGCCACGGCATTGGCGAGATCGCCCGAACAGACGGCGGCCATGATCAGGGCGGGCTGGGAAATCGCCAGCCACGGACTAAAATGGATAGAATACAGGACTTTCTCGGAATGCAAGGAACGGGCCCACATGAAACATGCCGTTGCCCTGCACACCGAAATCACGGGAAGCAGACCGCTCGGATGGTATACAGGGCGTTGCTCCATGAACACAGTCAGGCTGGCGGCAGAATTCGGCGGCTTTGACTACGTGGCTGATTCCTATGCGGACGACCTGCCTTATTGGAGGACATTCGACTGTGGTTCGCAGTTGATTGTTCCCTACACGTTAGATGCAAATGATATGCGCTTTGCCACTGCTCAAGGCTTCAATTCAGGAGCACAATTCTTCCAGTACCTGAAAGACAGTTTTGATTTCCTGTACGAGGAAGGCAGGGCCGGTTCGCCAAAGATGATGTCGGTGGGATTGCATTGCCGACTAGCGGGACGGCCGGGCAGGGCGCAAGCGGTTGCCCGCTTTGTCGACTACATCAAGTCGCATGAAAAGGTCTGGTTAGCGCGTAGAATCGACATCGCCAACCACTGGAAGCACGAAATAGGGCAGACATGCCCGCGGTTCAGTCCAACGCAGATGTCCAGGAAACAATTTGTCGATACATTTGGTGGTGTATTCGAGCATTCGCCCTGGGTCGCCGAACAAGCGTTTCTGCTCGAAACAAGCGCTGGACATGATTCTGCAGCAGGACTCCACAACTTGCTTTGCCGGGCCTTCCGGTCGGCAACGAGCCAGAAGCGGATGGAAGTAGTTCGGGCCCATCCAGACCTTGCTGGAAAGCTTGCACGCAGCCGGAGGCTGACCCGGGCATCTGAAACAGAGCAGGCATCTGCCGGTCTGGACGCTTTAACAGAAGAGGAGCAGGTCAGGTTCGAAGATCTCAACGCCCGGTATACGGGAAAGTTCGGTTTTCCCTTTATCATTGCTGTCAAGGATCATACCAAGGCTACCATACTTGAGGCCTTTCTGGAGCGGCTTGAGAATCCGGCGTCTCAGGAACTTGAGGAAGCTTGCCGGCAGGTCGAGCGTATCGCCCGCATTCGTGTCGATGACATTTTTGTGCAGAGCCGATAGCGATCTGTATTATTGAAACAGAACGCTAGCCCGGTGGCAGGCCCGATGGTCGTTCAGATGCGGACCGAATGGCAACGGTTTCTCAGAAATCGGCGATTATTGCCTCGGGATTTCAAAAAGCTGCAGCTCACCCTCCCGTACAAGTGTGGCTGTGCCGACATTCGACGGAACAAGCAATACACTCTGTGCTGCCTCCAGCCTTATCGTCGAGCCTTTATAGGCAGGAACTGGAACGCCGTTGATGAAAGCCTCGCTGGAAATTAGCCTGATTGGGGTCTGGCTGTTGTTAATGACCCTTATCGCCATCCTTGAGGTCGCAAGATCAACGGTTTGGTCAAACTCGTCGTTCATCCTCCTGACCAGGGTCACGTACTTGTCCCTGTCGAGATGAATTCTCACCAGGATTGTGTCTTCGTGCGGTATTGAGGTCACACCCAACAGCGCATTGGAAATGTCCAAATCCTTCGAATAGGGCATGTCAAAGTTCACGTAAAGAAAGGAATCTGTTCCTTCAATCTGGCAACCACTCGCTTCCACGTCAGCAACTATGTCCTGCATGATTGCCAGGACCCTGGCTGCGAAGTCGTCACACACTTTCAACCCTGGAATCTGGAAGCCAGTTCGGACCGGTGTCGTAGAACCAATTGCGCCCAAGGCAGTGCTTTGAATGGTCGAGTAGTGAAGTTCCGCAGACATGTTCATCTTGCATGCTGCTAGAAGAAGCATCGAAGCCAATGCGATTTGGCAGGCCAGGGTCTTCAGGTTGGAAACTCCCAGTCAGAACATCGCCGTTCTAGTCAACGACAGGAAAATCGCCATGCTAACCGCGGCGGGGCTGCCATGAACAGCTCCCGGGGATGACGCGCTGTTGACCTGTGTGCCGGAAGAAGATTCTTCCGGACAGATCCACACCGACCAGTTCAATAGGCTTCCAATCCCGGTACGTCGAGCAATCCATTCATTTCTGTCTGCCCCGGTCACCACGCAGCAGTGAGAAAGCAGGTGCAGCGTCGCGGGAAGTCGCGGCAGAAATGTTGTCAACTCTTGTAACTTGTTCAGGACTGAAACCTCTAGTCAACTATCTGGCGGCTGGCGTGGCAAGGCACGATACAAACGGCCCTTGACGCGCCGCGATCTCATCCAAGACAGAATTTCTATCGCTCCCCGGTCGCAAAACACTTTGGTGGGGCCACAGAACCTCCGGTCCCGGCATTGATCGTAATAGCTGGCTGGCGTATTGCTGCGGCTCAGTCATTGTCAGTATCGCGATCTCATTTAGATGAAACCTCATGCAGGATAAACTGTTCGCAAATCCACCGGGGGGCATACCGGGTCAGGACCAGATAATCGGAAAGCGTGCTTCGTTCTCCCACTGCTACGCAATTATACCCGCGTCTTCACTACGCGATTGTGTTACAAGCAGATTGCCAGGCTGGGAAAAATCCAGAATGTGGGTGCTGGCCCGACCGCTTTCCGGATTTGCAGAAACCTTTTCACACTACATAGTAGAAGTTGAAGGGGGTGGAGGGAGCGACCGGCCGGAATACATGGACGGCGTCGAGTCGGTGTTGTTTGTTGCCTCCGGTGCTCTCGATCTCAAATACAATACGGCGCACGCCAAACTGACACCTGGTTCTTACGTCTATCTGGCTGCCAATGAAGCCTGGTGTATCAGGAACCTATGGACCGGAACAGCCACGTTCCACTGGATTAGAAAGAATTACGAAGCCGTCAGGGGAGTCCGTGCTCCGGAGTCGTTTGTCTTAAGCGAGGCGGATGTTCAGCCGGAAGCGATGCCGGGGACTCGTGGAAACTGGACAACGACGCGTTTCGTTAATCCCGATGACGTGTCGCATGATATGCACGTCAATATTGTGACCTTGCAACCGGGTGCCAGGATTCCATTCGCTGAAATGCATGTGATGGAACACGGGGTGTATGTGTTGGAAGGAAGAGCACTCTATCTCCTCAACCAGGATTGGGTCGAAGTAGAGCAAGGCGATTATATGTGGTTGCGTGCTTTCTGCCCCCAGGCATGTATTGCAGGTGGACCCGGACCATTCCGGTATCTGCTGTACAAGGACGTCAATCGACATGCCTCGTTCGAAGCAGGACCTGGTCGCCGGCGCCGTCCATGAGATCCATTGAAATCGAAAATCTTGATGCCAACGCGTTCGACACATTCGGTAACGTCATTGACTTCAGGCTTTCTTCACCGAGAGTGATCAATCAGGGCATGTGTCTGCGGTTCAGCGATCTAGCTGAACTTGGCCACGATCCCTCAGGACGGCTGGGCGTGAGCCTTTTCAAGGCTCGGCTGCATCAACTCCCGTATGTATTCAAAATGGTTGAGCGCCATCCATTGGGGCCGCAAACATTCTTGCCACTCGATGGAGAGCCGTTCCTTGTGATCGTGGATGAAGACATGGGTGGTCAACCCCGCGGCCATCCGAGAGCCTTCCTAACAGACCGATATCAAGGCATTAACTTTCGCAGAGGAACCTGGCACGGTGTGCTAACGCCGTTATACGGGTCAGGTCTATTCGCGGTTATTGACTGGATTGGGGTGGCCAGCAATGTCGATGAGTTCTGGTGGCCAGAGCCGTGGATTGTCGGTCAAGACAGCATTTAGGTTTTCCAGGCACGCCTACAACAGACTTTCATCCGGGTACATTGCCAGCACAAGCAGTTATCAGATGAATGTCACCCCACGGCCCCCATGTGAAGCACTACGTGGCAGATAGGGGGCGTCCGTCCGTGTGCGCAATCCATTCGTCAAGAGCTATGTCGGCATCTGCACACGCACGCACCGTGATCTTCCCGGCTACGATAGCATCCTGGAGGGCATCGTGATGCTGAAATTCGATACGCTGCCAACCAGCCAGCGCCGCGAGTGAAAAGCTCTTGCCCCGGCGCCGCTTTTGCCATGCAAAGCGGGCAATCGCACAACTGTCCAGCCACACGGTTTGCAAAGGCGGAAGGTCTAGCCTTAGCATGGCACCGGACAATACGTCCCGGTCAAAGAATTTGTGACTGACAACGATCTGGTTGTCGAGCCATGCCCGCAATTCGCCATGTATATCAGCCAGGGATGGCATGCCCAGGATCATGGCGTCGGAAATGCCATGTATGGCGACGTTGACAGGAGAGAATTCGCATCCCGGGTCAAGGAGGTGCGACCATGTCTCCATGACGCAGCCGTTGCGAAAGTAGGCAATGCCTATCTGGCAGATTCCCGTGTTAGCACTATTGGCGGTCTCGATATCCAGCGCATAGAATGGCTGCATGAATCAGGCTCGCAGTCTTCGATCCGGCCTTTGGGTCAGCAACTGCCGGGTTGGTCGGAAGAAGGATCATTCACTGGCGTGTAGTATTCGCGCCGGTTTGGCACTCAACGGGAAATAGGCAAACATCATGCCTGCTAACAGGGAAATAAATATTCCACCCATAACGACTGCCAATGCCGATAGCGGGTAAAAACTGTACTCTGCTTCCATAACGAACACTAGCACCGCCCAACTACAAGCCACACCGGCCAGAATTGCGACAATTCCTGCCGATACGCCGAGGATAGCCGAGCGTAGTGTCAAACCTAGAAGAATGTCCCATCTGGTTGCTCCAAGAACCTTCATGACTGCAGCTTCGTAGACTCGTGCTGACACGCTATTGGCCGCTGTGCCTATGAGAACAACGAAGCCGACAACAAGGGTGGCGAGTGCAGCGTAGTTGATACCAGCCACAAGCCCTGTGGCAATCCGGACAACGTTGTCAATGCCTTCCTTGACGCTGATAGCTGTTGCGTTTGGAAAGGACGAGGTTACCGACTGGAAGACAGTCTCCTCTGCTTCACTATCGGCGTAGATCGTCGCCAAATGAATATGTGGCGCACCTTCCAGCGCGTTTGGGCTCATGACCATGATGAAACCCATCCCGGCTGTGGAAAAATCTACCTCTCGAAAGCTTGCGATTTCGGCCTCGATGTTTCGGCCAAGCAAGTTGACTGTCAGGTGATCTCCAATGTTCAGCCCTAGTTCCATGCCCTCTTCGTAAGCAAAGCTCACCAGTGGCTGGCCGTCGTAATCCGGTGGCCACCATGATCCCTGCACGAGGGTCGTGCCCTCAGGCAGGTAATGTGCGTGGCTGACGCCACGGTCGCCACGCAAGACCCAGTGGTCGACGGCGACCTCACGTGCTGGCTGGCCGTTAATGCGCGTAATCACACCGCGCAACATGGGCGCCGTGTCGAGTTTGGACACGCCAGCTATGGATTGCACCAGGTCCCTGAACTCATCAATCTGTGTATTCTGGATATCGATGACAAAGTAGGACGGTGCAATTTCGGGAAGATCATCAGAAATCGCGCCGATCAGGTTGGACTGAATCTGAAAGATTGTTGCGAGGACGGCAAGTCCCAGGCCAAGCGACAACATTGCCGAAAACACACCACTTGATGGTCCGGAGGTTGATCCCAGGGCGAGGCGTAGTGAAGGGCGACCGGCTGCGACAGCGGACCGCGCCAGGCTGCGTGCTGCCCTTCGCACAAGTATGGTAGCCGCTACCAGAACTGCCACCGTTCCGGTAATGCCAAGCACAAAATACAGGGTCAGTGTCATGCTACCCGAAAATACGGCAATACAGGCGACCAGAAGCCCTGCCAGCAGCAAGAGGGTGCTCCCGAGGACAGGTCCGGGAATGGTTTTTACGTTGTCTACCGCGCTACGGAATAGGGTAGCTGCCCTAACGCGACTGATCGCGGACAACGACCACAGACAAAAGATCAAGCCCACAAGCAAACCATAAAGGCTCGCTTCCAAGAGTGGCCCCGGATAGATGCCCACTTTGGCCGGCACGGGCAGTCTGCTGGAGATAGTGCTCTCCAGGGCAAGTGGGATACTCATACCAAGCAATAGTCCGATCACCAGCGCCAACAACATGACAAGACCGGTTTGTATCAGATAGACCGCAAAAACAGTCCCTTGCGTTGCGCCAAGCGTCTTCAAACTGGCAATGACTTCGGTTTTTCTCCTTATGTAGGTCGAAACAGCCAGCGACACGCCGATGCCACCGATAGCCAGCCCGGCAAGGCCGACGAGTACGAGAAAGGTACCTGCCCGATCTACAAATCTTTGTATTCCAGGGGCACCGTTCTCCTTGTCGCGCCAGCGAGCACCCGATTCTGCAAAGCTGGTTTCCGCAAGTCGAGCAATGCTCCGGATATCGGCATCTGCAGGCAACAGAAGCCTGTAGCGAGACTGGAACAGTGTGCCTTCAGTCATCAACAGGGAACCCTCCAGACTTTCGGTGAGGACCATTGATCGAGGGCCCAGGGTTATGTCACCGCCTGTCGAGTCCGGTTCTTTGATAATCAGTGCGTTGAGGCGGAATTCGTTTGCTCCCAGTCGGAGTGTGTCACCGATGCCGATTCCCAGACGCTGTGCTAGGGAAGGCTTGATAACGATACCGGGCAAGCCGTCCGTGGCGGCCAATGCTTCGTGCAGTTGCAAGGGAGGGTCGAGCTCTACTATACCAATCAAGGGATAATTATCGTCGACGGCCTTGATCTGGGTCAGAGCTCTGGTTGCAATACCATCACCCGAAACCACGGCCATTGACCGAAAAACCGCGACTTCAGATACAAGGTCTGCCTGATCATGCATCCACATGCGTTCAGCCGCATTGGCGAAACGATGCGTCAGGGATAGCTCTATATCTCCACCGAGTATGCGAGCTCCCTCACTCTCAAGTCCTGACTCGATACTGGTGCGGACGGTTCCGACCGCCGCTATTGATGCTACGCCAAGTGCCAGGCAGGCGAGCATCACACGGAAGCCGCCAAGCCCACCGCGCAGTTCGCGCATTGCAATCTTGAACGCGAGACGCAAGCCCATTGAAGTCACGAATTCTGCACACTATCGATCCGGCCATCGTACAGCGAAACCACGCGTTCGCAACGTTCGGCTAGCGGAGTGGAGTGTGTTACCAGAACCAAAGTAGCTTCATGTCGCCGGTGCAGTTCAAACATGAGGTCGAGAATTGCATCGCCGTTGGCAGCGTCCAGATTGCCGGTTGGCTCGTCGGCAAACAGGATTCTAGGGCGAACCACGGAGGCGCGCGCCAAGGCCACGCGCTGTTGTTCGCCTCCCGACAACTGTGCCGGGTAGTGCCTGATCCTCTGCGCCAGGCCAACAGCAGTCAATTCATTCTCGGCAACTTGAAAGGCATCACCGACACCCGACAGCTCCAACGGTGTGGCGACGTTTTCGAGGGCTGTCATTGTGGGAATGAGATGAAACGACTGGAACACAACGCCGACCTTGCGTCTGCGGAATCGGGCAAGCGCATCTTCATTCATCTTGCCGAGGTCATTGCCAAGCACAACGATTCGGCCGGATGTCACCGATTCGAGACCTGACATGAGCATCAGAAGGGAAGTTTTCCCCGAACCGGATGGCCCGGTTATGGCAATTGCCTCTCCTTGTTCAACAACAAGAGAAACATGCTTGATGATCTTGACCGGACCCGCATTGCCGTTCAAAGTGAGGTCAACATTCTCAAGTGAAATTGCGCTGGAAGGCATGCAAGGGCTTTGGCAGTGAGAACAAACCTAACATATGGACCGGTGACAGACTTCTTCAAGCCAGTGCTCATGACGATCGCTATGATGTCACTGACCGTCGGCGCACTGGCCAAAACACCGACCATAGCGGTATTCGGTGACAGTTTGGCTCACGGCTACAATCTCTATGAGGAAGACGGCCTGGTCGCTCAGCTGGAGAAATGGCTGATCGATCACGGCGAGCACGTCAGTCTCGTCAACGCAGGTGTGTCCGGGGATACGACTGCTGGCGGAGTTGCTCGTATCAACTGGACACTGACGCCGGATATTGATGCGGTAATTGTTCTGTTTGGCGGCAATGATTTGCTGAGGGGGATCTATCCGGAAGAAAGCAGACGCAACATGGACCGGATTCTGGACGAATTGACCTCCAGAAATCTGCCTACACTGCTGATAGGCCACGAAGCGCCAAGCAATTTTGGACCTGAGTACAAGAAAGACTTTGAATCAATCTTCCCGGCGCTGGCCGAAAAATACAATGTGCTGCTTTATCCGCGCTTCTTTGCTGCCATTGATGCCATGGGTGAGAGAGACAAGACACGTCAACTGTACTTGCAGGAAGACCAGCTGCATCCCAACCGCGACGGTGTGCTTCTCATCGCAAATGACCTGGGGGAGCATGTCAGAAAACTGCTTCGCTCCACAAGGTTGCCCAAATCCTGAATAATGGAACCCCAATTGACACCCTGATTCCCGGTTGATCCAGGCAGCAGGTGACCGGACAGGACGGGACTTATGGCAGGGTATGGTCCACTCGGACGAATCAGCTGCATCCAGGACCCTGGATGAACGGGTGCCTCTTCCATCCGGATGGCTGTCTGGCCCAGCATGTTGGCGACCAGGCAAAACAGAATGTGATGGAAGGCACTATTGATGGTACCGTGCCTCGTTGGCTCCAGTTCCTTGTTTCCTTTCAGTTTGCCGGACAATGTTTCGATAGCGGAGTGTTTGCCAGGCAGCACCTTGTCGGCCATCGGATTCAGGTTTCTTGCGCGTGTTCTTGCGGATACGGGAGAGCAGCTGCAAACCGCGTTTCCACCGGCCCCGAAGTAGATCCTGGAGATGTAACCCTCTTTGCCAGGGGTCCGGCCCAGAAGGCCGGCTGTCGGCTTTCCCAGAGGCACCTGTCACTCCTAAGCCAGAAGCCCCCAAAAAGGCTAAGACAACAATCCCCATTTCAGGAGCCTTTCTCCGCCACGGTGAAGGTGAATTCCCTGGATATTTCGGGCCTCTGCGGCCACCAGAATTGAGGCCCGACAGAATGCAAACCAATGGCATTGCGCGTGGAGAATATTGTGAAGTTGCACGAACTGAAGCGGCAAGGACACAGCGACAGCGAATAGGCGCGTGCCACTGGACGTGCCCGAAAAACGGTCCGCAAACATCTCAATCGAGGGTTGAAGCCGGCTCCCACAACTCTTACACGAAAGCGGATTCGTGTAGACAGCAGAAGATAGCCATGGTGGATTTATTCAGGGGAAGGGCTCACAGGACTCTTGTCGTGGACAACCTATAGGCTCAAACATTATGGGGCAAGGGAAACCCTATCACCCAGGAAATGCCCTCTTATCCAGATTCGAGGCTAAGGCACGCACAATTGATCGCGTTGCCTCTAATTCGGTCAACCGTTCAGTCGACCGCACCTAAGGGCTCTCTCGCCGCTCTTTTCAACCGGAAAGTGTTGCCCTGATCTTAAGGAAGCGACAGGATGCGTTCTGCTTCGAGGGGACGGGGCAGGCTTCCAGGACAGCCTGCAAGCCCGCACGCGCATCCTGAAACGGCCCGGGCCGTGTCGCGACTTCCACCATTGACGGTTTGTAAGTGCAGCCAAGATTTCATCGGTCAATGCCGGGAATGGAATGGGTTGGTGAGAAGCAGGCAAGCACACTTCAACTGGCCAGACCGCAGGAGAACGGGTCTGAGTATCGGCTCAAGGTATCTACGGCTCCACACAGCGCCCGGGCCGGCTGAAGGCGTGGCCTATGCTACAGCAAACATGAAGTGTGGATGACTGATCCGACAGGAGTTGAGGCTGAGCCCTTGACCTGATGGCGGTTTCCAATCGAACCGTGCCGCATGCAGGCGTCTACCCGCACCACAGTGTCGAAATCAGTCTCGCCAGATTCCGCGCTCTATCATGACAGCCTTCAGAATTTCGGCTTCATCGGTCATGATGGCGTCAACGCCGATGTCCAGCAAGTGATTCATCTTGTCACGGGCGTTTATCGTCCACGCCTGGATTGGCAGATCCCGGGCATGTGCCGCCTTGACAAACCGTCGATCGAGTATTGTCATCCGGTGTCTTTGGGGAGGTGCCTGAATACAGTCATCTGAAAAACGCCAGGTTGGCAACCCATAGCTGGCAAACCGCAACCGCATCATTTCCCTCATCGGCAAGGCGGTGCAAAGTTTGTCTCCGAACTCTGCCTTGAGAGCAGCCATGCCCTTGCCGCCATAGGTTCCCGTACACACTCGATGCCAGCAGGAGGAGGACCCGAGGAACCTCAGAAGTGGTGGGACGACGCTATCGGATTTCAAGTCGATGACGACGCGCAAGTCTGGCCACGAACTCATCACCTCTTCAAATCTTGGAATCGGATCGGTTCCATCGACACGCAGTCTGGAAATCTCTGCCCATTCGGTTTGTTCAACCAATGCACGCGAGCCCGTTACACGGTACAGGTCTTCATCATGAAGCAGTACCATAACTCCATCAGACGTAACTTGCACATCCAATTCCACGCTGTTGAAACCGACCACTATAGCCGCCTCAACTGCTGCCATGGTGTTTTCAGGGTGTTTGGCTGAATAACCTCTATGGGCAATTGGTTCCGGAAGTGGGTAGTTGGGGTGTTTGACGTACTCATGCATGACAATTTCCGTTTCCAGTAGACTGTGCCGAACCGTACCGAGGTTCGGTTACATCGGCAAATAAGAAACGGGACAGGAGGACAATCGGAAGCCGGCAGAATGTGGTACTGGCACAAGTGCAACGGACCGCTGCAAAGGCGCGCTCAATCTGGAAGTCTCCAGACTCTGGTCCGAATGCCCTGCCAGTTTCTAGTGCGTACAAGCTGGCAGGAATTATGCTCCATGACTCGATCTACCCGATCCAGAATGGGATTGCATCTCACGGTCACATTTGTGCGGCTGCAATCGATCAAGAAAACGTGGTTACCGTTATTCGTTTTGCTTCCCTTTGTAACATTGATGCGCGACGATCTTTTCCTGCAATAGACCGCCTCCATTCCGATTGGCTAAAGCCGTGGCAGCGTCGGTGCTTGCCGTTGCCAGCGAATGGGTGAGCAGTCCGGGCGGCAGCTCACCAACCTGGATTTACAGAAACTCTCATACATCATCCACATGCTGTGCCTGGGACAACATGGGCTCCGCGCGCGTTCGGAAGGATCGAAGTAAGGGGTTTGGGGCCGGTTCATCGATAATTTTGCCACACGGTAAGCCGTTTTGGCTCCTGCCAAGTGCGGGCAAATGTGTTTCAAGCCATCAGGCCAATACAAGACGAACCGGGCTGTTATTTGGTAGCAAGAGTGGTGCAGGCCCTTTCGGACAGCACGCCCCCCCTGGAAACGGTAACGCAATGGGAAAAGCGTGCATGGGCCATGCACTACATTCCTGACAAGAAAGGAGCGTCATTCCCGACGGGGACATTCTTCAGGAAAACAAGGACAGGCGAAGTGCACGGCAACGGTGATCGTGATGTCTGGCATTAGTACAATGTATCTTGCCAACAGACTTTGGCAGAATGCGAAGCGAGCAGCCTGAGAGTGTCGCTGCGCAGCGGGTTATGGATGAACATGGACATGATCGTTAAAGCCAGGGCCTGAGCGCGTGATGCTTACGCGGCCCAATGGTTCTTGTGTGCTAGTCTGTAGGCTAGCTGCGAGACCCTTGGAATGTCATATAGAGTGGAACTGTGGTCTGCATGGCTGTTGGCTTCATGCGTCGATACACCACACATTTCCTATGGTGATCCAGGGATGAGAATACCCTCGCCGCCGGTCAATGTGACTGTCAGGTATATTGCCGCTATTCTTCGCACCTGATGCCATCTGCCCGGAACATCAACTGATGGCGCTGATCCCAAATGATGCCGCATTCAGCCCCTTCGGAAGGAATTGGGTCCGTCCCGGCCTGTCGAACGGTGAACAGGATTCCATCCGCCAATTTGACATGGAGCAATGTCTCCGCTCCCAACGCCTCGGCGTAGATCAACCGCCCCTGGATCCGGCCTTCCGAAGGTGTGCAGGTTATTGCATGCTCTGGTCTGACACCGAGCAGGGATGCATCATGCCGTGGGTTAGTGGCTGCCTCCACTGGGAGAAAGTTGGTTGCGGGCGAGCCTATAAAGCCGGCGACGAAGGCAGTCCTGGGGTCAGAATATACTTCGAGAGGAGCGCCTTTCTGATCAGCAATGCCCTTGTTCATTACCACCATTCTGTCGGCAAGTGTCATTGCCTCAACCTGGTCATGTGTAACATAAAGCGAGGTGACACCCAGTTCCTTCTGCAAGTCCCTGATTTCAAGCCTCATTTGTACTCTGAGCTTCGCGTCCAGGTTGCTGAGCGGTTCGTCGAAAAGGAATACCTTGGGCTTGCGGACAATGGCACGGCCCATGGCAACCCGCTGACGCTGCCCGCCCGACAATTCTCTCGGCCTTCTTTCTAGCAGCGCTTCCAACTGCAGCATCTCTGCCGCCACATTCACGCGTCTCTGGATCTCCGATTTGGGTACTCGGGCTATCTTGAGACCGTAGGCCATGTTGTCGAAGACCGACATGTGCGGATAGAGTGCGTAGTTCTGAAACACCATGGCGATGTCCCGATCCATGGGCTCCTCGTCGTTTACACACACACCGTCAATGCGAACTTCTCCTCTGGTAACAGTCTCCAGCCCTGCCACCATTCTCAGAAGGGTGGATTTCCCACATCCGGAAGGGCCGACAATCACAATGAATTCACCGTCCTGGATATCGATTGATACGCCGTGAATTACCTCGGTCCTGCCAAAACTCTTGTGGACACTATCTAGCGTTATCGCTGCCATCTGCTATTTCTCGCTCTCCATTAGGCCCCGGACAAAAAGATTCTGCATCAGGATAACGACGACAACCGGCGGGATCATGGCAAGAAGTGATGTCGCCATGATAACCGGCCAGTCCGCCAAATCATCGCCTGAAGGAAACATTTGCTTGATGCCCATGACAATGGTGTTCATCTGGGGGTCCGTTGTTATGAGAAGTGGCCAAAGGTACTGATTCCATCCGTAGATGAACAGAATCACGAACAGGGCGGCAATGTTCGTCCTGCTCATTGGCACGAGTATGTCGAAGAAAAACCGCATGGGACGAGCGCCATCAACCCGCGCTGCTTCGGCTAGCTCATCAGGGACAGTCATGAAAAATTGCCGAAACAGAAACGTGGCGGTTGCCGAGGCAATCAGCGGAAGAATTAGCCCGGAGTAGGAGTTAAGCATGCCGAAATTCGCGGCGACCTCATAGGTTGGTACAATCCGAACCTCAACCGGCAGCATCAGCGTAAGAAAGATCAACCAGAAGAACAGGCGTCGGCCGGGGAATCTGAAGTAAACTATAGCGAATGCTGAAAGTAACGAGATCACAATCTTGCCGAATGCAATTCCCAGTGCCATGACGGAAGAGTTGAGCAGCATGCGGGCAACCGGGGCATTCACACCCGAAGTCAAAGCACGTCCATAGTTTTCCAGGAACTGATCGCCGGGCAAGAGCGGCATGGGCGGCCGGATGATGTCCTGTTGATCAACAGTCGATGCAACGAACGCCAGCCAGATTGGAAAAAAGATTATGGCAACGCCAAGGATTAGCCCGGCATGAATGAGCCAATATGAAACACCGCGTTTCTCGACCATGCCGCCCATCAGTAGTGAACCTTCCGTTCAATATACTTGAATTGAACAATCGTCAGAATGCCGACCACAACAAGAAGGATCACCGACTGGGCTGCAGAAGACCCCAGGTCCTGTCCAACAAATCCATCGGAGAAGACTTTGTATACGAGAATGGTTGTAGATTGCTGCGGCCCGCCGCTAGTGATCGTGTGAATGACGCCAAACGTCTCGAAGAACGCATAGACCACATTCACGACCAGCAGGAAAAATGTGGTAGGTGAGAGCAGGGGAAACACAATAGTCCAGAAACGTTTCCAAAACCTGGCCCCGTCGATCGCTGCTGCTTCGATGACTGATTTTGGAATTGCCTGAAGTCCGGCGAGGAAAAACAGGAAATTGTAGCTTATTCGTCCCCAGCTTGAGGCAATCACCACCAGGCCCATAGCCTCTTCACCGTTTAGCGTATGGTTCCAGTCATAGCCCAGTAGGCCAAGATACCACGACACCAGGCCGACCCGTGTATTGAACATGAACAACCACAGTACACCTGCAACGGCAGGTGCAACCGCATAGGGCCAGATCAACAGGGTACGATAAGTACCTGAACCCTTTATCAGCCGGTCCGCAAGAACTGCGAGCCAAAGTGCGACTGCCATCGAAACGAATGCAACCGAAGCCGAAAAGATAGCGGTTGTTACGAAGCTTGCGCGGTAGAATGGGTCTGACAAGAGAAAAACAAAGTTGCCAAGCCCTACAAATTGAGAGCGCAGGCCAAAGGGGTCAGGAATGAACAGGGACTGCCATACGGCCTGGCCGGCCGGTACAAAGAAAAAGATGGCAGTTATTGCGAGTTGGGGGACAACAAGCAGGGTTGGCAACAACCAGCCGCGAAATCTGACGCGCTTTTCCATGTCTTCAGCCTGTCACAAGCACTGGTTCGCCAGGAAGATGCATGTCATGCATCTGGGACATTGGATTTCTGGACGGCTTGCCGGCGGCCTCAACCAGTGACGTATGTTCTGTATGATAGGTGTGGTCCGGTACTTCTCGTTCATGGGCCGGAAATCGATATTCAACCCGACGCGTGGTCTACCGGTACACCATGCTCCCGGAGCCGACAAGAGTGGCGGCTCCGGGAATGTTATCCTGTTACCGAGTCGCGAAAGGCGTCAGCGGTTGGCTTGTTCGAAACGTCGCAGCAACATGTTGCCACGCTCAACGGCGCTGTCGAGTGCGGCCTGAGCAGTCTTGTCACCTGCCCACACGGCTTCCAGTTCCTCATCAATGATACCTCGGATCTGGTCGAAGCTACCCAGGCGCAAGCCCTTGGAATTGGACGTTGGTGCCTTGGCGGTCATCTGCATGCCAGCAATCTCGGTTCCTGGGTTTGCTTCATAAAAGCCTTCGGCTTTGGTCTGCTCTGCGGCTGCCAGTGTAATCGGCAGGTATCCGGTATCCTGGTGCCATTTGGCTTGAATGTCGGATGTCGAGAGGAAATTGAGGAAGTCAGCAACACCGTTGTAGTCGTCGCTATCGTGCCCGGCAAGCACCCACAGGGATGATCCACCGATGATCGTGTTTTGTGGTGCTCCCTCGACTCCGCCCCAGTAGGGTAGTGATCTGATCTCGAATGCGAACTGCGCTTCGGCCTTCACGCCTGCATAGCCAGCCGAGCTTTCGGTGAACAAGGCGCATTCACCTCCTCGGAAATTGGCGCCACCCTCGTTGCGACGACCGGCATAGATGAACTTGCCGTCCCTGGTCCAGTTTCCCATGGTTTCGATGTGCTTGGCCTGAACAGGACCGTTGAATGCCAATTCAGTATCCAGTCCGGCGAACCCATTCTCTTGGGTTGCAAACGGAACGTTGTGGTAGGCCGAGAAATTTTCCAGATGCACCCAACTCTGCCAGGCAGTAGTCAGTGGGCACGTGACTCCACCTTCCTTGAGTCCTGCCAGCGCATCGTCAACTTGCTGCCAGGTCGAAAGATCCATGTCGGGATCCAGGCCGGCCTCAATAAACAGGTCGCGGTTTACATAGAGTACCGGTGTTGACGAGTTGTATGGCAAGGACAGCATGTCGCCCGCTGTGGTCGTATAATAGCCCTTGACCGCGCCGAGATAGCCGTCGGGATCGAAATCGACTCCAGCGTCAGCCATAACTACAAAGACCGGCCTGATTGCTCCTTCGGCCGCCATCATGGTCGCCGTGCCAACCTCGAAAACCATCAGAATATGCGGCTGTTCACCGGCTCTAAATGCCGCAATGCCCGCATTCAGCGTCTCCGAGTAATTGCCCTTATGGCTACCAACAACGACATAGTCGCTCTGTGATGCATTGAACTTGTCGACCTGCTCCGCCAGCAAGTTGCCCAGACGGCCTGTAAAGGCATGCCACCACTGGATTTCAGTTTGAGCCCAGGCGGCCGTGGAGCCAGCAATACAGAACGCCACTGTAGCTGCCATCAGACGTGATTTTCCTAAGATTTTCATTACAATACTCCTTTCAAAATTCAGTTTAGCCGATTTATTGATAAACTTGAGCAGTGCCAGTTGCAGTTACTTGTCATTGACCCGGAATGGTTCAACTTCCAACAATGCTGCCTTTCGTCACAAAATGACAATGTCCTGCCATGCTTTGCTATGACTTGACCCTCTATAGGACGAATTCAATCTAGTCGAGTAAGTTTGGGAATGTTTAAGCCTCTACTTCGAATCGATGATTTGGTGGAGGATGTACGGGGGCAATTTGGCAGGTTCCGGGATGCATTTCCCGAGATGCAAAGAGAATGGCTTCGACGGCACAGGCGAAGGACAGCAATAACAAGACCTCAAGTGCCATTCGGGTCTGGTTTGTCGGTCGGCGCCAGAGAAGTTTCGTAGCGAAATAGCAAAACGTGCATATGGAGTTTGCACAGGAATTGCCAGACATGCGCAGTTTGAAGCCCAATGGCGCGGCAAGGTGGTAACACCGCTGCTCTTGGGCCGGTGTGTTCATTGAATCGTAACTGCGCCGTGGAAATGGCGGACCAACTCCATTGGGTTCCTCGGTAGGAAAGCTGGTAATCGAAGATGTCAGGACAAGCTTGAAGAATGGACCTGTCGCACGGTCCTGAGGGCATGCCATCGGCACGAATCGGCGGCAGGATAGTGATTCCACGAAAGAACAGGCCCTAAATCCTTTCAGGGAATGAGCAAGGATACTTGCGCCCGGGGTCGAAGATGACAGGTCATTATCAAACAGATAGGACGAAATACTTCTCGACATTCGTGGGTTCCTTCGCGGGGACAACTCCTTGTGAAAGACCTTGCCAATTTCAACAGCATTTGGGCCGTGCAGGCCATTGGTCTGCGCGCAACGAAACCACGGATATGCTCGCGAAATCAGCTGTCCGGTGTGTGCGCCGCCGATGCGACATTCAGTTGAAAACCTCGCATTTGCGGATCTGTCGTCAATATTGCGCTATTGGCTTGACTGTTCGCTCGATAAAGCCTGGTCTGCAATAGCCAGTCCCTCGGGATTTCCTACATCAATCCATTCCCCGTCGTACACCAGACCAAACAGGCGTTTCTTCCTGGCAAGAATGTCCCAAACCAGGTTTAGCGAAAATACCTGGCGCCGCACCGAGACAACTTCCCGCAAATTGATCACCTGTGCACCACCGTAAACTAGCCCGGTCTCATCTTCATCACAGCGTTCAAGATATCCGCCGTCATCAATTCGAAAATCGCCCTTGCCATTGTAACCTAGGGTCGATGTCGTGGGCACAAGCATGAGCAGTGCATCCATTCTTGATCCATTCCAGGCATCTGCGAGGCATACCAATGGATTGCCATCCATCCAGATCACATCAGGATTCAGCGTGAATACATCGGATTGCACAAGCATGTTGGCCGCCAACTTCAGACCGCCGCCCGTGTCGAGAATATCCGGCTCTTCAACAGAGACCAGGACGTCGGATTCAGTGGCAAGATGTTCCGTGATTTGAGATGCCAGGTAATGCGCATTTACGGCATGATTACGGACACCGGCACTTCGGGTTTGGATCAAGGCCCGGTCCAGCATTGTCATGTTGCCCAGCTTGACGAGTGGCTTTGGCCTGTCGGCCACGTGTTTGCCCAATCGGGTGCCAAAACCGGCACAAAAGATCATGGCTGACTGCAGTTGCATCAGATTTCCGATCTGAGATAGGTCAGAACTTCAGGGGCGGGGCGCGGAATATGCCGCCTGACAAAGTTAACAAGTTCGCTCGCATCTGAATTTGCCAGGTCGTTTTCAAGATGTGTCCAAACCCGCGGAATCAGGTTCGCGTAGTGTCGTTTGCCGTCCTGCAAACACAAGCGTGCAAAAACACCGAGTATCCTCAAGTTGCGCTGCAGTCCGCAGATGGCAATGTGTTGCTCAAGATCTTCGACTACAATTCCAGCTTTCCTTGCATAGCGCCGGGTTAGGTGCTGTCGCAGACAGGCATCTACATCTCGTCGCGCATCTTCGATCAGTGAAACGAAATCATATGCCTGGCTGCCAATTGATCCATTCTGAAAATCCAGAATTCCAATTCGTGCCAATCCCTGGCGTTCTGGAAGCCACAATAGATTCTCGGCATGGAAGTCTCTGTGAATGAATCTTGCCAGTTCGAGCCTGCCCAATGCACGCTGCATCAGTTCGGTAAACTCACTCCTTTGGTCTGTGGATACAGACAATCCACAAGCGGAAGCACAATACCAGTCCAGCGACAGCGCGGCGAGATCAGACTGTATGGAGGCTGAATAGAAGGGGATACCATGAGGCAGTTGTTGCTGACCCAAGAAAGCCAGGATATCGACGGCAACTTCGTAACTGCGCCATTCGGAATCGGCTCCCCGCCTGGCGATGCGAACAAGCAGGTCATCGCCGAGATCCTCCAGGAGCAACAAGCCGGCCTCGATATTCGCATGATAGACCTCGGGTGCGCTTAACTCGTGGGATCGCAGGTACCTTGTGAGGAAGACAAACTGTTGCTGAGAACCACAATCAGAAGGGGGAGCATCCATCAGAATAACCGTCGCACCGGAGCGTGGACATGTCAACCGCTCGTAACGCCGCGGAGAGGCATCTCCAGCGAGCGGTGACCGCGCTGCGAGGTCCCAGCCGCAGACCTTCAGAAAGTCCAGAATCAATTCTTCACGCTCAGTCCCGGGAAGCGGCAATGCCCGCGATCCTCTTTGCGACCTGGCTGTCATTGGTGCGAATCCTCAAAAGGCGGACATCAGGGTGCTCCGATAAGGACTTCAACGTGACCCAAATGGTGGATGCGGGCAACAAATGTTCGATTCGTTCTCCCCACTCAATCACGCAGAGAACGTCTCCAAGTACATCTTCCAATCCGAGCTCGACTGCCTCGCTGGCATCGTGCAGCCGGTAAAGATCTATGTGCCAAATCTCGAAGTTGGCTTCGTAGGCTTGGACCAGAGTATAGGTAGGAGAAGGAATGTCCTCACTCTTGCCGGTCGACGCGAGAAGTGTTCCAATCAGAGCACGCGCAAATACAGACTTCCCGGCACCGATGCTCCCTGACAGGACAATTGTATCAGTAGACTTCAGCCGGGTGGCCAACTCCTGGGCAACGAATTGCGTTCCGTCCGCAGAGACGGTCCTGATATTACAAGTATGCGATTCCATAGTTGACCAACATCGCTATTCCCTGTGCGGCGTGCAAGCTCCTTTGCTGACGACACAACTGTGCCAGACTTCACCCTGGCAATACCTGCCAGTCATGAAATTCATGGCGTTGACCTTTACCACAGGTCTGGAACAATTCTTGTCGTGGTCTTGTCGTCCGTTGTTGCTCTGGTCTTGTATACTGACTATGTTTCCTGGCCGACATGTCCACCAGGAGCGGAGGAAATTTTCTTTTGTCCCCGGTGAGACAGCGCGCGATAAGGGTGGCCACGCTTTGATCAGATGCAATGACTCAGGTGAAATAGCGTTTCTTCGGGGAATTATATAGATTAGTAACATTGTCGCTTGACAATATCTATGACCCGATAAGGATTAGAAATGTCCCGAAAGGCTCTAGGCAAATCACACAGAAAGGGTTTAACCACTTCTGGAAGTGGCTCACATGTTCTCAGATGAAGACCATGCCAAGAAATGGATAGCGGCGCAAAGATGGCCAGATGGCCCAATGTGTCCGTACTGCAAATCATCAAATGTACAGAGCTAGATCAAGCATCCGTCCCAAACTCATCGTCGCCGAGATTGTCCAAAGAGAAAGATGTTTTCGGTAAAGATTGGCACAGTCATGGAAGGATCAAAGCTCAAGTTTCGTCACTGGGCAGTGGGCATTTACCTGTTCACAACAAATATCAAGGGTATTTCATCAATGCGTCTGCATAGAGAGCTTGGTATTACCCAGAAGGCCGCTTGGTTTATGTTGCAACGACTTCGCAAGGTTTATGAGCTTGAAAGAAATCTGTTTGCAAGTCCAGTTGAGGTTGATGAAACCTATGTCGGGGGGAAGCGCAAGAACATGTCCAATGCCAAGCGCAAGACACTGACAGGTTGGGGCTCTGTTGGCAAGACAGCCGTTGTCGGCGCCAAGGACAGAAAGACAAACAATGTTTTAGCCAAAGGTTGTTCAGTCAACCGACAAGGACACGCTGCAAGGGTTTGTGGAAGGCAATACAGGCGAAGAAACGGAAGTCTATACCGATTACGCCGCGGCCTACAGGGGGCTGGACAGAGCTCACGATACGGTCAATCACTCGGCTGGCGAGTATGTCCGCGGCCGAGTTCACACAAACGGCGTTGAGTCGTTCTGGGCGATGTTCAGGCGAGGGCACAAGGGGACATACCACAAGATGTCTCCGAAGCACTTGCAACGATATGTGGATGAGTTCGTAGGTCGGTATAATGTCAGAGACTCTGATACAATCGACCAGATGGCGGGCATTGTGACTGGCATGGAAGGCAAGAGGATGACCTACGATCAGCTGATTGAGGATAATGGACTGAGTTCAGCCGCTCGGGGGGGGGGGGGTAGGTGTCTTTCTCTACCAATACTCTCTATTACGGCGACTGTTTGGATTGGATGGAACAATGGGATGATCAGTCCGTTGACTTGATCTATCTTGATCCTCCATTCAATTCCAAATCACAGTACAATATTCTGTTCGGCAACCGCTCCGGCGGAGTGGATGCTCAATATCGCGCATTTAACGATACATGGGCATGGGACGAAGGAGCTGCTGATAGACTCGCGCGCATTGAAAATGCAGTAGCGCACCCTGCACACAAAGCCATTTCCGGTTTTCATACAATGTTGGGTAAATGTGGGATGCTTGGTTATCTTACATACATGGCTGAACGTCTAGTGCACATGCGCCGGCTACTAAAGCCTACCGGATCAATTTACCTGCACTGCGACCCGACAGCCAGTCATTATTTGAAAGCTGTCATGGACGCGATTTTCGGGCAAAATAACTTTCGTAATGAAGTTGTGTGGACTTATGGTCTTGGTGGGTCGTCAAAACGTCTCTATTCCAAGAAGCATGATATTATACTGTTCTATTCCCGAGGTGATGAGTATTACTTTAACAAGCCTTGGGTTCCAGCAACGTCTATTAGAATGCAAGGGCAGAAGAAAGGCGCACTTGATGTTTGGAATATCCCATCGCTTAACAATATGGCTAAAGAACGACTTGGCTACCCCACACAGAAGCCACTTGCCTTGCTAAACCGCATTATTGAGGCATCCAGCAAGCCTGGCGATATAACATTGGATCCATTTTGCGGTTGCGGAACAGCAATTGAATCAGCACACAATTTAGGCAGAAAGTTTGTCGGGATTGATATTTCTGCTTTTGCAATTGAGCTCATAAGGGGCAAAAGACTGGACTTAGGTATACCGGCCAAAGGCATTCCAGCCGATCTTCATTCCGCCAGATTGCTAGCAAGAGATAGCCCATTCAACTTTGAGAGCTGGGCGGTAACTAGATTGCCAGGATTTATACCAAATACAAAGCAAGTCGGGGATGGCGGTGTAGATGGAAAAGGGAAAATTGCAGTTAAGCCAGACAATTTTCAATCACGGCTGGCACTTGCGCAAGCAAAAGGTGGGAAATTCAATCTAAGTTCTTTGAGAGATTTTCTGCATGTAACCAAGAGAGATAATGCTGCATTTGGATGCTATATCTCACTAAATGATGTGCGCTCGGAAGCTGCAGCAAGAGAAGTCGCAGAGTTTGGAAGGTTCCAAATAGGCGCAACAGAATATAGCCGAATGAACTTGTGGTCGATAGAAAACTATTTCGATAACCGATACCCTCCTATGCCTCCAATGCTGGACCCTTACAATGGCAAAAAGATAAGAGACAAATTGGCAATTCACAGATATGGGAGGAAACAATGAACGCCGTATCACGCTACCACCGCGTAATTACCAACCCAACGCGTCTAAACTTAAAGAACAGATCGACATGCCTGGCGCAGATATGGAGATGCTCCGTAGAGCGTTCACTCAGCCGGTAGAGATTGAAAAAGTCCGCCAGGCGGGGGAGTGAAGGCCAGCCGTCAGAGGCGTTTCAGCTTGTCTAGATAACAGTATCCGTCAATCGTGATGGTGGCTTGCAAGATCGTGTTGTCCGCAGAACAATCCGAGACGATAAGGCGTCGTTCGTCAAGCGACCGGATGTAAAAGCCAATCTCGTTAGTGTTTATGAAGCTGCACTGCTTCATCAGAAGTTGCACATCATTTTCGTTCAGGACCACGCCGTCGCCCTGATACCGAGCGAGGGTGTCGAATTGCTTAAGCAAGCAGTCCAGTTTCTGTTGTGTCGTCATTCGACTCATGCTCGCTCCCCACTTTCCACTCCATAGTCTTGGTGTTAGATTCTATGGTGGGGTTTCCGAGTCGCCGCGTCAAGCGATAAATTGTTACTATTCGATATAATTCCCTTTCTTCGGCATCCGGGATTGTGACGCTGTCTCCAGAGAAAAGGACAACCTCAATTCCTAAATCGCGGCAACGTTCAGCGACCCTGTGAGCAAGTCGCTGGTTCACAGATTGAAGGTACTCACCGGAAATCTATCGATTCACACGGTCGGAAACAGCGATCAGTATGCCGATCGCTTTGCACAGACGTTTGCACAGCCGCCCTGACCTTTGCTTCACATGGGAGGTGTTGCATTGCCTCTCGCTATTTCCACGCTGTCCGGGCGATTCCTGAAGTTGGCCACGACATCGTCCGGACCAGGCATGAATGCGACGCGGGAACCTTCGGCGGCAGACGCATTAGCCAGCTATAGGCTCTTCTTGCCATCGACGAGGTTTTCCCGAAGACCTTGCTCTCCAGCCAGCTAAGGATATCGAAACGCCGGGTGCGCGTTCGGTTCGGGGTAAGACGGCACAGTTCTTGTTCCCTCCTGAATTGACAGTCTGCTGGGGCAAGCATCACAGATAATTCGTACAGATGTTGCTCGACATCTCCATTGCATTGCCAACACTTGCCAAATGACAAGGTCTTCCGGTGATGAATGTGATTCTGTTTTCCGGTTGCAGCTGGGGGTGTCACCAGCACGGGTGGTAGAGATCATCAGAAAACCTCCGATCTCCTGTATTGACCTCCATATCCGGCGTGAGACATGATGTGTCTCAATCTGGCTGTTGTCGAACCCCTTCGGTCCATGTCTGTCAAATCCCGCATCATACATCGCATCAGGCGGCGCTTTGCTGGCCAGTGCTGCAGTTGGTAAGGAACCGGTATTGATCGGCCTTTGCAAATTGTCCTGAAAGGGGCAGCGCGACAGGGTGATCCATCGGGAGGGAGCTGCAATCCAAATGACTTGCGCGGCAAATCAACACCGATTCAACAGCAGTTGAATTGGTGGCCTCTCGCAGATATTATGGGTTGCCAGAGGTGATCTGACTGGTCTGGAGAAAGTCGGGCTCCGAAGAGCATCTTGTCAAAACCGGTGGCTGGCGGAGGGGCCAGATGAAAAGCACTTTGGGGATTGTATTTGTTGCCACAATTGTTGCCGTGAGTTCAGCGGCCCATGTTCAAAACATGTCTGCGGCGATGCCGGAAATCTTCGCTCGGCACCATGTTATGGAATTCATCGGGTCTCATATGCGTGTGCTGAGCCAGCAGGCCAGTGGCAAGCTGCCGTTTAGCAAGGAAGAGACACGCACCTCATCAAATGCCATAGCCGTCGTGGCTCTGACAATTCCGTACCTGTTTCCCGACGAGAGTATCGTTGGCCAATCGACTGATGCAATGGACAGTATTCTCATGAATCGAGATGACTTCACGAGCAAGGCCAATGATCTATGGATGGCAGCAACGGCCCTTTCAGAGGTTGCCGATGTCGAACAACTCAAGGCCGGATTGGGTCCAGTGGGTCAAACTTGCCGTTCCTGTCACTCAGCTTACCGCAAATAGTCGTAGACGCCGTTGGCTGGCATCCGTTTGGCAAGTGTAACAATCGCCGCAGTTCTTCTGGTCGTCGGATCGTTCACTGTTTGGATCCTGCTTTCCGGGCCTGAACCTCTGGATGAGGACGACATTTCGAAATTGCTTCCTGAGAGCTTCGAAGCAAACGCCGCAAGAGGACAGGATGTTTTCTACCTGGGCGGCTGTGCACATTGCCATCAAGTGACTTCAGCCGAGAGCCCTTGGCAAGGAACACTCGCTGGTGGCAATGCGCTGGTAACCAAATTCGGGACGTTTTACGCGCCCAACATCACGACGGACCTTGAAACTGGTATCGGGAGATGGTCGTCGTCGGACTTTGTGAATGCGATGGTTCTGGGACTTGGTCCGGATGGCAACCACTACTATCCCTCGTTTCCGTTTACCGCCTACGCAGGAAGTACACTGCCCGATCTCTTGGACTTGAAAACTTATCTCGATACGCTGGAACCGATCCGGTCTCCCAACAGTCCGCATGACTTGCGCTTTCCTTTCAACCTTAGGGGACTCAACGGTATCTGGAAGCGGTTCTTCCATGTTGCCGAGACGTACGAGCCTGACCCAAGCAAGAGCGCTGAATGGAATCGCGGAGCGTATATCGTCAACACGCTCGGCCATTGTGGAGTATGCCATACTCCCCGAAATCTGTTTCTGGCCGAGCTGCGTGATCGTCCTCTTGCAGGGAGTCCCCCGTTGTCCCCGACAGCCAAGGCTGCACCAGCCATCGCCGGACTTGACAAGGAAAAGATATTGAATGCACTTGACGAGTGGTCAGGAGCGGTCAGTGAAGACAGCGCGATGTTTCTTGTTACGGCTACATTTTCGCAGCATGTATCCCTTCCGGATATTGACGCAGTAGCCACATATTTGTCCAGCCTGGATAGCCGCTAAAAGTCCCGAAAGACGACGTTGTGCTAGTCCGGCCTGTCAGCCGTTGAAAACCTGTCCAGAGGCATAGCGGCTACCGTGTCGGCAAGCCGCGAGAAGCCGAGAGCCTGATGTTGGGCTGTTTCCTGACCCTTGTTCGAGCTGGCAGCGCTTGCGTCGCCTACGACGCCAAAGTTGCTAAGGTCGCGGGCGCTCCAGCCATAGCTTACGACACCGGTTGGCGATACCGGATCGGATTCGGCCGTTGAAGTAAAATTCCTGGCCTGTGACATGTCTACCAGTTCGGGGCGGAAATGTAGCATCAACGAAGTCTCAACATCACCTCCATGTATGCCAAATTGGCGTTCATGTGCTGAATACATGCCATCCGGATGTCCAAAACTGCCCCACTGGCACTTGACAACAAGCATTCCAAATTTCACCCGGAGTTCCCTGGCAACGATTGAGACCAGGTCCAGGTTACCGCCATGGGAATTGACCATGATGAGCTTCCTGATGCCACTACGTCGTATTGACTCACCTATTTCAGTCCACGCCTTCAGCGCCGTGGCTGCTGACAAGGTAATTGTACCGCGGGCCCACACATGCTCGTTCGACTTGCCTACAGCCTGAACGGGCAGCACGCGCAACTCGGCAACTCGTGGCGGAAGCTTGGCGGTTTCGGCGAGCATTCCGGTTGCAATCAGCGTGTCAGTCCCAACCGGAAGGTGGGGGCCGTGCTGCTCAACGGCAGCGGTCGGCAGGACAGCGATTATCCGCGTGACATCGATTTCATTGAATTCGGCGGCCGCAAGATCCATCCAGAAACGGTACATGATATTTCCCTATACATCCTCCGAGAGTTCGGCCGAACCCAACATCCTGCGTTACCCGAGCAACCGGTCCATCTTGTGTCCAACCGTATTCAGGTGCTTGGCACGACTTTCTGCGGTCGAAAAATCCATCCGGTAATGGGCGGCGAATACGGTATGCAACCTCCGGGCGCACAAATGCCTTACCCCACGCATGATCGTGCGTTTGCCAGGCGCTCCCATAAACTGGGTTTGCAACCAGCTGGCACCGCAGGTCGTGAACAACGCCAACTTTCCAATATGGCGCAATCCGGGCCGGATGGAGCCTTTACTGGCTTCCGGAAGGTGAAAGGCAACGCCAGGCAGCATGGCGCGATCAAGCCAGCCTTTGAGCATGGCGGGCAGGCCGTACCACCAGGTTGGGTAAATGAATATCAGGGTATCGCACCACAGGAGATATTCGACATCCAACTCGAGTGACTGGGCATTTGTGTCGGTGTCAAGATAACCTGCCAGTTCGGGGCCAGTCATTACGGGGTCAAACTCTTCGCCGTAAAGATCACGGATACGAACATCAAATCTCTGCGACTGCAGCCTGCTGATCACAACCTCCAGTACAGCCGCAGTGAAGCTCTCCTTGCTGGGGTGACAATAGACAACCAGCGCCTGCATCAGAAACTCCTGAACTCGACAGCTATGCGCTCCTGAAAGGCTTGCAGTCGGTCAGGAGTTGCGCGGTTCATGTCATAGAGGGCGAGGTAGCGCATCTTGTCGGGCTGACAATAGAATCTGACCGAGCGTGTTACCACGCGGCGGGGAGGGTCTCCTGCCAGCATGGCCCGCATTCGGGTTCCGCCATAAGTGGTAACTGCAGCCAATTTGCGAATGCCCTGAAGATTGGGAGCCACTTTTCCGCCGACCATCCGGAATGCGACCCCAGGCAGACAAACACGATCGAAAAAGCCCTTGAGGATAGCAGGAAATCCAAAGATCCATACAGGAAAGACCAGTATCAGTGCCTCTGCATTCCGCAGACGCGCCACGTAATCCCCCACTGGCAGGACATTCTCGGGCACATCATGGTAACTGCGACGTTCTGATTTACTCAAAACCGGATCGAAGCGCTCGGCATAAAGATCGCAGTCGTCAATCGACCAACCGCGTTCGGCAAGAGTGTCAACAACAATTTTGTGCAAGGATGCCGAAAAGCTATCCGGAACCGGGTGTGCGAAGAGAATGAGCGCTCGCATCACCGTGCCGGTTGCAGATCCGGATAGGTGTACATTTCCTGGTATTTCCAGTCGGGATCGTGCCAGGCAATCATTTTCCCCGGATTGAGCAACCCCTTGGGGTCTGCCTGCTTCTTGAATTCAAGCTGTCTCTGGTCCACCGTCTGTCGGCCCGCTTCCTCCAGCGTATACCGATGCGGATTGAAAATCATGCAGCCAAGGTCCTCATGTATGCGGACAATTTCATCAAGTCGCTCCTCGGTCGTAAACCTGACCAGTGGCAGTCCTGCAAAGATGATTTTGCCGTTTTCCCGAATAGCCTCAAGATGCTGCAATACTTCCTGGCCAAAAATTCGCCGAACCTCGGCAATCAACTCCATGAACTCGGGGAAGCCGTAGCGCACCTGCAAATAGGTAATCGTCGGATCGATTCGCAGTGCTCTCAGGGTTGTGTGATTCCAGCCATACTCAAACACGGGGCCAGGGCTACGTTTCCAGTCGTGACTATCCGAGCGATAGAGAATTCGAGCGGTCTTCCACCGAGCGGTGAAGGTCATGAATGCATCCATGGCATGAGGAGCCACCATCAATGCAACCAGGTTGGATTCAGGAGTGACGTGCGGCCGCACGCGCGGGAAATATGCGTGGGATATGGGCGCCTCAACTGGAGTCGCCAGCTTGATCAGTATCCCGTCCTGATTGGCGAGATCGGCCGTGTAGGCCACGGATTCGAGGAAGTCACCAAACTCGACAAATATGTCGACCCAGTCATACGCCGGTGCAAGCGGCAGTTCGATTTCTGTAATCACGCCATTGGTGCCGTAGGCATGAGATACGCGTGGCAATTCGCTTCCCCGAAATTCCAGGATGCGGGGCGTCTCCTCCATGGTCACGACCCGCAGACGAATGATGTTTCCCAGGTCCCTGAGCTGTCCCCATGTGCACGACCCAACGCCACCTGAGCCCCCGGCAATAAATCCGCCTATGGAGGCCGTTGACCAGGTAGAGGAAAACATGCGGATTTCCTGCCCGGAATCTGCGATGCATCTTGCATCGATATCCCTGATCAGGCAGCCCGGTTCAACGATCACGCGACCCGGAAAGATCTGCCTGACCTTTGACATGTGATGCATGTGCATGACACAACCACCTGCCAGCGGCATTGCCTGGCCGTAATTGCCAGTGCCTGCCCCGCGCAAGGTTACGGGAACGTTGTGCTTATAGCAGATCGACAAGGCCTTGATAACTTCATCCTCGTTACGAGGACAGACAACAAAATCAGCGGTAATATGGTCAAGCCTGGCCTTCAGGACCGGCGAGTACCAGAAGAAGTCGCGGCTCTTCGCTCTTACCGACGGGCCACGGTCTACGACATCCAGCCCGAGCAAATCCGACTTGGCGCCTTCGATATTCGGTTTCATAATTCACTCATCAATTCATCCAGCTGGCTGTATTCGGGCAAGACTCTTTGAATTGCCTTTCCAGACCTTACCACAACTCGATCACTCTGCGGCCTGGCCAGAAGTTCAGTCCAGTTTCGGGCCGAAAAAATGATAAAATCTGCGGAGTCACCAGGTCTCAGCATTGACCGTCGAAACCCGCAAACCTGCGCCGGGCGCTGTGAAAAGGCCTTCAGCCATGGACGCTCCGTATGATCAAGGTGACAGATTCTGGTTGCCTCTCTCATCACCTCCAGCATGTCCATGTCACCATAGGCATAAAAGGGGTCTCGGGTATTGTCAGAGGCAAAACAAACTTCCACGCCGCGGGAGTCAAGTTCATGTACCGGTGTCACGCCTCTCCAACGCGGTGTCCGTCCGGCGCAGCGGTCCTGGAGGTAAAGATTGCACATGGGCAGTGAAACCACGGAAATTCCGGCCTCGGCCACTAGATCGATTGTCGATTCGACAACATCTTCTGGCTGACGGGCCAATGCGCAGCAATGACCGGCAGTCACACGACCGGAGAATCCGGAGTCAAGCATTACTTCTGCAACGATTCGCAATGTGTTCGAAGCGGTGTCATGTGTCTCGTCAACGTGCAGGTCGACATCCATTGCGCGTTGCTCGGCGATGGCAAAGAAGGCCTGCAATCGGCTTTCGAGATCGCCGCACGGGTAGGTTACACAGCCCAGGGCCCCCGAGCAAGCCGAGGCCAAATCGGCAATTTCCACAAATGTGCCATCATCGTCGACTTCTTCGATGGACAGTAGCGTAACCGCCTGCAATTCAATGCGGTCCGACCAGTCCTGCCTTACCTCGCGAAAAACCGGCCACGATATCAGGTGCTGCGGCGAAGCTGAATCCAGATGCGTACGAATGGCGCGCGTCCCATGCACATATGCACAGGCGAGCGAAAACTCCATGCGTTGCCGAACGTCACGACAGGACCAGCGGCGGTTTCTGTCGTCGTGCACGGCACCAAGCGCACCTGCAAAGGTGCCGTCCGGATTAGGGGTACGCGGCCAGATGTGTCCCTTGTCGAGATGCGTATGCATGTCGACAAATGCCGGCAGAACCAGGGCTCCGCGGCCATCGACCCACCGGGCGGAAGGCTGTGTGCAAATCAGTCCATCGCGGACGGTCAGGTCGCGGCGAACAAAGTGGTTCGTTCCGTCCGCTCCTGGGAGGGCCTGCGACAGGTTGCGTATTGTGTAATGCGCTGTGGAAGGAAGGGCAAGAAAACCCACTACACTTCTCTCTTGACCGCGCTCTCATGCCATTTGTGAAGAAGCAGATGGCTGAGGAGTGACAAGACTAGAAAGATCACCACACCCGTCGCTGCAATCAGGAGCAGGGCAGCGAACATGCGAGGAATGTTAAGGCGATAGCCGGCTTCCAGGATTGTGAATGCCAGTCCCGAGCCGATGCCTCCGGTGCCGGCAACATATTCTGCAACTACCGCGCCAATCAGGGCCAGGCCACCGGCAATACGAAGCCCGCCCAGAAAATAGGGCAGGGCGGATGGCAATTGCAGGTGCAGCAGTTGTTGCCAGCGACTGGCGCCGTAGATACGGAAGAGATCACGCAAGTTATGATCGACTGAATTCAGCCCAAGTGTCGTATTGGAAAGAACAGGAAAAAATGCGACGATCCACGCACAAAGCAACAAACCAACGGTTCGGTTGTCGACATAGATGAAGATCAAGGGGGCGATCGAGATGATGGGTGTCACCTGAAGGATAACTGCGTAGGGAAACAGTGACATCTCTACAAAGCGCGATTGCGTAAACAAGACTGCGAGTCCGACACCGCCGATTACCGCAACCAGCAGTGCCAGCACCGTAATCTTGAGGGTCACAAGCAATGCCTGCCACAGCAGTGCCAGATCGGCAGCCAGCGTGGCGGCCACGAGAACCGGGTCCGGCAGAATGTAGTGCGGGATTTCATTGACTGTGACGATGCGGTTCCAAAACCAGATCATGAGGACCAGCACGACCAGTGGCATTAGCCACTTTCCTATTCGCTCCAGTTTCGCTCTTCGCTGGCGGCGGTACTCATCCTCATCGACGATTGTCTCGTGCTGTCGTGCCCTGGTGCTGGATGGCAGGAGTTTTTCGGAGATTTGTGCCATGTCTTCTCTACTTGCAATGTGGCTGCGTCAGGTGCTTGCCTCGATTCCCTGCCGCAAGGATTCGGAGACCTTCCGACAATATGCTGCATAGTTCGACGACGTGCGAAAGGATTCGTCGCGGGGATATCCTTCGTCTACCGCTACCTCCTCGAAGACCCGGCCGGGCCGCGCAACCATCACTGCAATCCGATTGGACAGAAACACACTTTCAAAAACCGAGTGCGTTACGAAAATGACTGTGCAGCCGACATTTTCCTTCAACTTCAAGAGATCGTAGTTGAGCTTGAATCTGGTGATTTCGTCCAGCGCGGCAAATGGTTCATCCATGAGAATGACGCGCGGATTGGTTACAAGCGCCCGGGCGATCGAAACGCGCATCTTCATTCCACCAGACAGCTCCCGAGGGTAACTGTCGGAAAAATCTTCTAGCCCGACAATCTCGAGACACTGTTGGATCTTTGGTCGTGCCTGGCGCATGGAGATCCCGGAAAGCCTGTGAGGAAGCCAGACATTCTTGGCAACACTAGCCCAGGGCATCAGGGTCGGTTCCTGAAAAACAACCCCGACGGAGCCTTGGCGATTGTCGCCACTCCATACCACGCGTCCTCTGGTTGGACTGATCAGGTTTGCTATTATCCGCAGGGCTGTGGATTTGCCGCATCCCGATGGGCCCAAAAGGCTAACAAAATCTCCGAAATGCACGTCGAGAGACATGTCTCTGAGAGCCTCGACGTCGGTTCCAAACGTCTTGCCGACTCCCTGCATGGCGAGCAACAGATCGCCATTGGATTGGTCGCTGTCTTGCACTTTCGCCGCAGGTTAAATTGATGGGACAACTAACGGATCTGGCGACTGAACGGCCGCCAGTTCACTTGTGTATTGGAATTCCGGAGCGTGGCTATTTCAGATCCATCCCGACGCCCAGGTTCACGAACTGGGTCGAATAGGCCGCTTGCCAGTCAACCTCGTTTTCCAGCACGCCGACTGCTCGCATCTTGTCATAAAAGCCGCCAACCTTTTCGTCGGTCAGGGCACCGATACCCAATGTCAAGGCATCACCGGAATCGACAATTCCGTGTTCGAGCATCTTGGATACCGCGTAATCGAGCTTGTCGTCCGACATCTCCGGATTATGCGTCTTGATCAGTTCATTGGCGGCAGACCGGTCTCCATACAGATAGTTGTACCAACCCTTGATCGATCCCTCGACAAAACACCTGACACTCTCCGGATCGTTCTCGATTGTCTCCGCCAAGGTCTCGATCGTAGTTGCATAGGTTGAATAGCCTGCATCGGCAATCAGAAATACCTTCGGTGTGAAGCCACCTTCCTTCTCGACAACGTAGGGTTCCGATGACAGGTATCCCTGCATTCCTTTATTCTCATCGGCAAGGAATGGTGCCGGATTGAATGTATAGGGAACGCGCTGTTCTTCGGTGAAGCCGTAATCCGCCATCATCCAGCGATAGTAGGAGTGATAGCCGTTATCTCCGATCAAGAGGGTCAGGTTCTTGAGATCTTCAAAGGTTTCTGCCTTGCCGGGATGTGCCAGAATCACCTGGGGATGCTTCTGGAAAATTGCTGCAACTGATACGACGGGAATCCCCTTCTCAACAGCACTGAACGCCTGCAGCAGGTCGCCTCCCATATGGTACTGTATCTTGTTTGCCAGCATAAGAGCGCGATTGTTTACCTGGGGGCCGCCTGGCACGATGGTCACATCCAGCCCGCACCCTGCATACGTGCCGTCGGCAACTGACTGATAGAAACCGCCATGTTCGGCCTGTGCCAGCCAGTTGGTCCCGAAGGCAGCCTTTTTCAGGTCTTGCGCAACTGCAGAGCCGGTCATGAGGCAGCTAATCAATCCTGCGAATAGAATTCTGCGCACGATAATTCCTTTCTATGTAGCATCTTGTCCTTCGCGGTTCGGCAAGCAAAGTGCTTGCGGTCCGCATCCGGGAATATATTGCTATTTCCGGATAGAGCAATGAATACAAGCATGCGTTGGTCAACTCAGGCATGCCAGTATTACCACCGACCTTGTCGGACATAGCTTTGTCGGCGTCGCAGGTAGCGGTTGTGAAGGGGATTAGGCATGCCGGACCAGAGACTTTCGGATGCAGCTTGCAGGGAGTTCGCAAGCGAGATCGTGGCGGCCATCAAGACGGATTCGCGATTGGAGCACATCTCGAACCGTGTGGACATGACCATGGCCGATGCCACTAGAATTCGTCGAACCGTGCTCGAGATTCTTGTCGCTACCGGAGCGCACCGGATCGGCTACAAGGTCGGGTTCACATCCGATGCCGTCCAGATGCTGCTCGGGATTGATGGCCCCGAATTTGGATTTCTGGTCAACACGATGAGAGTTTCCGGCACTGGAAAATTGCCTATCAAGGTAAATTGCCAGACCCTGGTTGAGCCCGAACTCGCTTTCGAAATGGGGCAGGATCTTGCTAGCAGCGGATTGACCTGCTCTTCCGTGCTGGAGGCTACCAGCCAGGTCTATACCGCCTTCGAGATCGTGGAAAGTCGAGTGGGGCTATCCGCCGACTTTCGTGACATTGTTGCTGACAACACTGGCTCAGGTCGGTTTGTCCTGTCGCCAGTAGGCGTAGACCCCCGGAGCCTGGCGTTTGCAGACATCGCCGTAAGTCTGCGCGTGGACAAGAATCAGTTCGAGGCACGCGCCAATGACGTACTTGGTCATCCGGCCAACGCCATTGTGTGGTTGGCCAATCACCTTGGCAGACTGGGCAAGAATGGTGGGAGGATCCGCAAGGGCGACATAATTCTGACCGGTTCATCGACCAAACCGGTGCCGGTGGCCTCCGGATCTTCGGTTTCCGCTACTTTTTCGGGAATGGGAACCATGGACATTGCCTTCAGTTGACCGCACATGATTCAGCCGTTTTCCATTCACAATAACTTCACGCTGCCAAATTGGGATAGAAGTGTTGACCGAAATGCCGAAAACCAGGAACGCACAACGTGGAAGGCCCGTTAATCCAGCTTGCATCCATGCACCATTTGGCAACTACTCCCATGCCGTATTGGTCGAAAACGTCGAGCGTGTGCTTCTTGCTTCTGGACAGCTGGGCGTTTCCGGCGAAGGCGAAATTCCGCCCGACGTAGTCTCGCAGGCTAGGATCTGCTTCGATAGCGCAGATGCCATTCTTGCCGAAGCAGGGCTGGACAGGTCGGCAGTGGTTCGAATTGCCGGCTTCGTTACATCACGAGAGCACATGAGGGACTATATGGGCGTGAGAGACCTATGGGTGGCAGAGCTGGCCTGTCCGCCGGCCTCGACCCTTGTCATAGTAAGCGGATTTACAAGACCGGAATTCAAGGTCGAAGTCGAAATCACCGCTGTAAAGGCCTGTGCGCGCAATTGATTTGTTGGCGGCACCGGGGAGCCCATGCACAACAGGTCTTGAAATCGGTTTCAGCACACAAAGGGCGTCTTACGCAATGGCATGGGATCGCTTCCTTTCCTCCGTATGCAGTTGGTTCGACATACACGCGGTGCGTGAAAGGGGGTAAGAACAGAGGTTTGAAAGTGCCGGAATCAGTCGATTGAGGCAAGAGTGGGCAATTCTTTAACGCGATACGAGATGTACCCCTGAGCATCCGGTAACGACTCGCATGGGAGCGGATTGTATACTAATAGACCACCTTCGACCTCAGAACTGGCTGCAACGCCGAAACCAAAGCAGGAAAATTGCCATGAAACGTATTAAGATTGCCAACAAGACCTATAACAAGGAACTCTTTCAGTTACAGGTTGAACTGGTCAAGATGCAGGCCTGGATCAAAGAGCGCGGGTTGAAAGTAGTTGTAATTTTCGAAGGGCGAGACGCTGCTGGCAAAGGAGGTGTAATCAAACGCATCGTACAATACCTGAACCCGAGGATTTGCCGGGTTGCGGCATTACCGGCTCCCACAGAGAGAGAAAAGACGCAGTGGTATTTTCAGCGCTACTGCGCTCACTTGCCTGCTGCAGGGGAAATGGTCCTGTTTGATCGCAGCTGGTACAACCGGGCCGGTGTCGAACGCGTTATGGATTTCTGTACTGAAGAGGAATATCGCGAATTCATGCGCTCCTGCCCGGAATTCGAGCGGATGCTTGTTCGTTCGGGCATTCAGTTGATCAAGTACTGGTTTTCTGTTTCCGATGAGGAACAGGAAAAGAGATTCGCGAGCCGGCTCGTCGAGCCACACAAGCGCTGGAAGCTGTCCCCCATGGATCTGGAGTCCCGAAGCAGATGGGTAGAGTACTCAATGGCCAAGGACCGCATGTTTGCCCATACCGATATCAAGCAGGCGCCATGGTTCGTCGTCGACGCCGATTTCAAGAAGCATGCAAGACTGAATTGCATAAGTCATCTCCTCACCATGATTCCGTATGACGACCTGACCCCTGCACCAATCATACTTCCGGATAGGAAGGAAGCGATGGGGTATGTTCGTCCGCCAATGTCCGATCAGACATTTGTGCCGCCACGGTATCCGTGACACATTCGGCCTGTCCACGCCGCAGAATACACATCTGGACGGATCAATACTGATCCTCCAGGGCCTGGCTTGACAGGGAAATCACTTCCGGCAGTTTAGCGGCCGGAAGTGAGGCTCGCGCCAAGGACGAAGGGCGCGCAAAGAATAGGCAGAAGACCGATCAGCGCACGTACATTTGTCGTTTTCGCTGGCGGGTTGCGGTTGTGGCTTCGTCACTTCCGTCATGAAATGACCCGAAAATTCTGTCCCAGGGCATCTCTGACGTACCGTAATTGCACTCGAAATATCGATGATGCAGCTGGTGGAAAAAGTCACCGGAATTGAGCCTTTTCTTGTCCTGAATCAGAACAGCTTCAAAACCGGAATGTGAGAAGGCCGGATGAAGACCCTGGATATAGAAATGGAGCAGGACATGAATGGGATGCGACGGCACCACAAAGTGAATCAGCACCGATGTGAAATATATCGCCGTCTCTACGGGATGCATTGAAATCCCCGACCACGGGCCAGTAGTGATGTTGCGATGATGGACCTTATGCGCCACTCTGTAAAGCGGCGGCCAATGCAACAGGCGATGGATCCAGTAGAAGTGGAAGCTGGACCATACCGGAATCAGGACCATCCACGCCACGAACCAGACCGGATTGCCGACAAGACTTATACCTGGCGCAACGCCGTTTGCAGCCGCCCAGAAATACAGGACTTCGTACACTGTCCACGCGGTTACGCCGCTCGCAAGGGACCAGAACATATTGTCCCGGACCTGGCTGCGAAACTTGTAGATGCCGCTATCCTTCGCCAGTTGCCTGTGATCGTATTTGAGCTTCTTGCCTTGTGCCGTAAGACTGTAGAACCAGTAGTGGAGACCGCCCGCGACCAGACAAAGAAGAAGAACATTCCGAAGCCAGACCTGCGCGATCCAGGCCAAAGATAGCTGTTTCATGACTTCAGGTTCGGGAATCAGCAGGGCGTATACGAGACAGGCAAGAACCAGTTGCACCGTGGTCGAACTGATGGCCAGCCAATAACGGGAGATCCATTTCAACCACAAGAGTGGTTTTGGCGGCCAGTCAAGTATGGGTGAGAGCGGTATTGGTACGTCAGGACTATGGTGCCAGTCCTTCGACTTGCCTTTCTGCTTGGTAGTCGTGCTCACTTGATCTCCTTTCCCCTGCGTTCTAGTTTGTCGGCCTGCTTTGTGCGGCAACAGCCTGGAAACCGGCTGCGCATCAGCGTGTTGTCCCGGCAGGTGAAAGAGCAGGCTCCTGAGCCAACCCGACCTCGGGATAATCGTACATAGACTTGCGTACATCCCGGCACAATCGGCAATCCGCACAATAACCGACAGGAGGTCAATACTCTGGACCGCCGCCTCCACGGCGGGTGACCGGCCAGGTGTTGGGGATCAATCCAAGCATGTGACGCAATCGCTACCATTTTCTGTCTCAGCGGGCCAGAGGCGACAAACCAGGAGCCGCAGTACTGGCTGGGGTGGTAGGATTCGAACCTACGGTACACGGTACCAAAAACCGCTGCCTTACCTCTTGGCTACACCCCAACTTTCAAAAGCAGCAACCAGGTCGCCCAAGCTTAGGGCAGGTAGCCTAACCAGCTCTGCAGTCTGCGTCAACTTCAATCGACTGGTCATATGGGCCAATTCTGACAGTGTCACGCAAGATGGCATCAAATTCGACAAATATCCTGCGCATGTCATCGGCGCTCCGCAGGCTTTCGCAAACAACGACCAGATTGGGCATGTTTGAGGAAACCCTGACCAATGCCCAGGACCCGTCGGCGAGTACAAGTCGCACACCGTCAACCTCGACCAATTCTACAATCTTGCGCCCGGCCATGTGACCGCCATCGTCGGCAATGCGATGTAATGCACGGCTCAAGATCTCCATTACGCTGTGTTTCCTGTCGTCCGGGCAGTAGGGAGACATGGTGGGTGAAATCCAGGTCTTGGGGAGTTGCTCATACAATTCAGAAAGCGAAAGAGCCGGATGGGTGTCAAGCAGCCGGCAGACCATGACTGCTGCCTGCAGGGCGCAGTCGTATCCGTGTCCTATGGGCTCTGAGAAGTAGAAGTGACCAGCCTTCTCGAATCCTGCGAGTGCACCGGTCTCCAGCAGCCGCTTCTTCATGTGGCTGTGACCAGTCCGGCAATACTCAACAATTGCGCCAAGCTCGTTCAGGAGCGGATCTGTTGCAAACAGCGCCGTAGATTTCACGTCTGCCGCAAACCGCGCCATTGGGTTGGATTTGGCCATATGGCGCGCCATTAGTAGTCCCATCTTGTCGGCAGAAACGGCCTCCCCCTGGTTGTGAACGACACCAAGGCGATCTCCATCACCATCAAACCCGAAGGCAAGGTCAGCATGATGTTCGACAACAGCCCGTGCCATGTCCTTGAGCATCTCGACACTTTCAGGATTGGGATTGTAGTGGGGAAAGGCGTAGTCAGGGTCTGTATGCAGGGGAATAACCGAAAGCCCAATCCGGGACAGAAGTTCAGGTGCGAAGGCTGAAGCAGTGCCGCTCGCTGTAGCACAAACGACCTTCAGTCTTCTTTGGACAAGCCCCTCGTTTGCCAGGTCGGACAGATAGGCTTCACGAACTCCGGTTACCTCCTGATAAAAGCCTCCGGTGCGCCGGCTTTCATGCGGTTCAAACGTCTTCTCGCGCAGGGCCTGCATGTCACGGCTACCACAGGTTAAAGGATGAACGAAGCCTAGCTTGACTCCTGTCCAGCCATTGGGGTTGTGCGATGCGGTGATCATGGCGACCGAGGGAACGCCAAGATGAAGCCGGGAATAATAGGCCATTGGTGATAATGCCAAGCCGATATCCAGGACCCCGATGCCGACCTCCAGCAGTCCGACGATCAAGGCATTCTTGACAGATTCCGAATATTCGCGGAAATCATGCCCGATGACGATGATCGGGTCGATGCCCTTGTGATGCATGAGATTACCAATACCGCGTCCAACCGCCTTGACACCGGAAAGGTTTATCTCGTCGGGAAAAAGCCACCGGGCGTCATAGTCCCGAAACCCCGTACCGGCTATCGCAGGTGTGGTGTAAACTGCCCAGCCTTCGTCGATTCCGGTCACGGAACCGTCCACTTGCTCCGGCATCCAGCCCAGTCACCCAAACGGATTTGCTTTCGCCAAACGGTCAAACTCGGCAAGTGTTTCAACAAATGCCGGCATGTCATCCAGTGGAAGCATGTTGGGTCCGTCGCTTGGGGCATGGTCCGGATTCTCATGCGTTTCCACGAATGCTGCCGCAACCCCAACTGCTACCGCAGCGCGTGCGATTACTGGTGCGAACTCTCGCTGTCCCCCGGAACGGGTCCCCAATCCGCCGGGCTGCTGTACCGAATGTGTGGCATCAATGACCACCGGGTAACCGGTCGCCGCGAGGATGCGTAAACTGCGCATGTCGGAAATGAGGGTATTATAGCCAAAGCTGGCACCGCGTTCACAAACTAATACCCGATCATTGCCTGTTGCCGTCGCCTTGGCAACAACATTTGCCATATCCCGCGGCGCCAGGAACTGCCCCTTCTTGATGTTCAGTGCACAGCCGGTTTCCGCGGCCGCTGTGATCAGGTCTGTCTGCCGGCACAGGAAGGCCGGAATCTGGATGATATCGACCACTTCTGAAACCGGCTTGCACTGCCAGACCTCATGCACATCGGTCAGGACAGGACAGCCGGTTGCGGCCTTGACTGCCGCAAGTATTTCAAGGCCTGCCTCCATGCCGGCGCCTCTCGGGCTACCCAATGCGGTGCGGTTCGCCTTGTCGAAGGATGACTTGTAGACCAGTCCGACCCCCGCCTGGCGGGCAATTTCCATGAGCCGTTCTGAAATACAAAGCGCGTGGCTTTCGGTTTCGATTTGGCAGGGACCCGCGATCAGAACCAGGGGCAGATTGTTGGCGATGCGGAGATCGCCGACAGCTACAGTTTTCACTGGATTGAATGTGGCAAGAATTCGAAGCCCTGCAATACGGTTTGCCTAATGCTTTTTCTCGACACGGAACATAATACCTGCAACGATGGAAATAGCGGCTGCCGCCAAACTCAACAGCGCACCCATTTTGGCCGCGTCCTGTACGCTGCCTGGATCAAATGCGACGGTGGCAATGAACAACGAAACGGTGAAGCCGATTGCCGCCACAAACCCTAACACAAGTATATCCACCAGCTTCATGCCTTCAGGTACGCCGAATCGAAGGACAACGGCGGCAAACCATCCAAACAGGAATATTCCAACCGGCTTGCCGACAATCAGGCCTGCAAGCACAAGAATGGTGGGGATTCCGAACGCTGACAGCACGACGCCGGCGTTGACCAGTCCAAAAAAGAACAGAATGACTTCGACGGGCCGCTTGAGGAAGTGTTCTATCCTGTTCAGGAGGTCGGTTGCGTGACCGGGGGCGTCAACGAGGATGCCAAAATCACGATCGGCGTGCGGAATGGCCGGGATGACAGGAAGAAGGCCAAGGGCCGGATGAATGCCAGCTTCCTGGAAGCCGTACCAGGACAAGGCACCGGCTACCGCGTAGGGCCAGTAGGAAAAGCGCTTCAGGACCCTTGCGGATACAGGTTTTCGGGAATCCCCGCGGTCAAGATGAACTGGCAACCAGTTGAACAGGAAGTAGGCAATCAGAACTGCCCCCAGGGAAAGTAGCAGCCACGCGGGTACAAGCTCTGCCGAGGGATAGAACACTGCCAGTATGATAAGTCCAGCGGCGTCGTCAGCGATAGCCAGCAAAAGAAGGAAGCTGACCGCAGGGTGACCAGCTCCAAAGACAATTCTTCCGATCAGGTAGGAAAAGGCGATATCCGTTGCTGTTGGAATGGCCCATCCATTGGCAACCGCCGAATATGTTGTAGACCCGAAAACAGCTGCAAGACCGAGATAGACGGCTATCGGTCCGAACATGCCTCCCGCTGTCGCGAACAGCGGCGTCAACGACTTTTTGCCCCTCAATGATCCATCCTTCAGTGCGACAGCTTCCCAGACTTCCTTGCCGGCAAGTGCGAAGAAAAAGGCCATAAGCAGATCATTGACCAGATAATGCAGTGTCAGCGTACGATGAAGATGTCCAGCTTCGTCGGCGTGCAAGTGACCGATCAGGGCGTAATCCCAAAGTACAAACTCGACAACTTCATGGTAACTGTGATGTGAGATATTGGCCCAGACAAGAGCAGAAAGCGCTCCGGTGATGAGGAGAAGGGAATACTTCGAAATGAATGCCCAGATCATTGTGCCTAACGCTGTCATTGGTTGCAGTGAAGAACTTCGAAATGAACTGCGACATGACCAGCTGATGCAGGCCCTGGGACGACATTCACTCCAATCTTGTTATCATTTATTATTTTGAACAGCATCTGCCAATCGGTTTTTTGGTCGCCAGCCAGGTGGAGTGCCCCTGGCAAGATTTCCACACAGAATCCGTTTGCACGGATTGTTCCTTAACTGTCGAATACAATAGTGGGGGCCGGTGATAACGGTGTGCCAGTCCATCGGCGGTCTGTCCGGCCCTGGCGTTGGTGCCCTGTTCCCCCCAACGATTGTGCTGAGGGAATCAAGACTTGGCGCAACCAGGTGCGAGGGCTATGCGGGCTCTTCGACCGATCCGGCGAAATACGGTGACAGGAATTCCAGGGGACTCGAGAAAATCTGGAAGGCAACACAACTGCTCCAATACGCCACTCGACCGATTATGGCAGGTCCAGAATCCCATGCCCGGAAGATATGACCAAACCCTCGGTACGCTACGAGATGCACCGGGTCGTAACGTGTCGGGATGACTGTCGATGCGGAACCGGTTTTCCCGGCGATTGAGTCCTTGTCGTTTTCATCTAGGAACTCCCTAGTGCAAGAGTATACAAGTCGCCAGCGTTGCCGTGCAGAATCGGGTACCTGCAGGAGACGGGCAATTGCAAGGCTAGAAATCTTGAGGAGTTCGACAGCATATCATGACACTACCAGATAGAATCGAGATCACCCAGGAATATTTGGAGGCCTTGCAGTTGCTAAAGAATGGTTCTTCGAGCCTGCTGGTGACCGGTCGCGCCGGGACCGGCAAGTCAACGTTGTTGAGGTATTACCGCGATAACTGTGCCGATCGCCCGGTCGTCTTGGCGCCCACCGGTGTAGCGGCGCTTACTGTGGAAGGACAGACAATTCACAGCTTCTTCAGGTTTCGCCCGAACATTACGCCTGATGTCATCAGGATGTCGACGGGTTGGCTGCCGGGGCGCTTCCGACGGCTGATGAAGGGACTCAGGACGATCGTAATCGATGAAGCCTCGATGCTCCGGGCAGATCTCCTTGATTGCATAAACGTGTTCCTGGAAAGGCATGGTCCTGTCCCAGGGGTTCCGTTCGGAGGCGTTCGAATGGTATTTTTTGGCGACCTGTATCAGCTGCCTCCTGTTGTTCTGAACAACGAAAGAGGCCTGTTCGATGGCAAACCCAATTATGAATCCGAGTACTTTTTTGATGCCAAGGTCTTCAATCAGGATGATGGTCATCCACTACGTCGGATTGAGGTATTCAACCTCACACGCATTTTCCGGCAGCTGGACAACCGCTTCGTAACGCTTTTGAACAGGGTGAGAGAGGGAGTCGCAGACAAGCAGGACCTTATGATCCTAAACCAGCGGGTGACAAACTACAGGGAGTTTCCCAAGGAGAGCTTTTATGTCGTCTTGACCGGGTCAAATCGAGCGGCCAACAAGATTAATCTTGAGCGCTTGTTCGCTATAGCCGGCAAGCAGCGTATGTGGACCAGTGTTGCTGTAACAACAGGTGTGTGCAGCAAGGAGCACGAAAGGGCACCACATGACCTGCAGTTTTGTGTCGGCGCGCAGGTCATGATGCTGACCAACGATCCTGACAGGGACTGGGTGAACGGCTCCCTGGGCATCATTGTCAATGTCACGGGGAGAGATTGCGCCGACAAGGTCACGATTCAGATAAAGGATGGCCCACGCGTCACTGTCGGATTGCATACCTGGGAAAACTGCAGGTACGACATGGTGTCATCCAAGATAGTCTCGGTACCGGTCGGCACGTATACACAGTTTCCATTCCGCCTTTGCTGGGCCATCACAATTCACAAGAGTCAAAGCAAGACCTTCGATCGCATGGCAATCAACCTCAGGAGAGCGTTTGCCTACGGACAAACCTACGTGGCGCTGAGCCGGTGTACGCGGCTGGAGGGGCTTGATCTCTATCGGCCAATCGAGCAGCACAACGTGTTTTGTGATCCTCGCATTTCCAGGTTCATGGATGCCAACAATGTCGCCGGCGTAGCAACAGAATAGGCTGGAATGCACTCCACCAGCGGTCGCGTCTGGGCGGCGTGGACAGAATCAACAGCGAGATTCATTAGACGGCCGCGATTCGAACCACCCGAGAGTTCACAGGTGCGGCGAGCACCATTGCGTTTCAGCTCTGTCAGGACAGGGGAGAGCAGTGAATTCTTCCAAATCCGCACAAAACGGGCGAGGGGAGGGGCTTTGCCAACCAGTCAGTAACCCCGCTGTATGTTCACAACGTTCTCCAGGGTGCCGCCATTCATGTGTCTGGCAATGTTGCGCACAAGTATTCTCGCAGCGGTTTCAACACGGGTCTCCGATGCAATGTGCGGCCAGATGGAAATCCGCTCATTGGCCCAGAAGGGATGTTCCGGCGGCAGCGGCTCGATTCTGAATACATCAAGTGTGGCATGAGAGATTCGCCCGCAATCAAGAGCATCAAGAAGTGCGTCGTCGTCGATCAGCGCTCCGCGACCGGAGTTTATTATCGACAGACCAGGCTTGGCAAAGGCCAGGCTCTTTCGATTGAATAAATTGGTGGTTGCCGGTGTGAGCGGCACGAGCAGGACAACAATGTCTGCCTCCGCAAGCACCTTCCTGAGACCCGCCTCGCCACAGTAGGTCCTGATGCACGGCAAGGACTTGGGCGTTCGGCTCCATCCCAGCAATTGAAAGTTCAGGCTTGCGAGCGACCGCAGGCAGGCCTGTCCCAGAGACCCGAGACCAAGCATACCGACAACGCGGTGCCGAGCCAATGGAGGTGAAAGATGTTTCAGCCATTGTCCGCTCCGATTTCGGATATGCGCGTCCATTCCAATATGGTAGCGCAGGACCTGGGCTGTCACCCACTCGACCATACCTTCGACCATACCCGGGTCCACCATTCGCACCAGGGGTACCTTCAGGGTCGGATTTCCAACAATCTCCTCGACGCCTGCCCACAGACTCAGGACAGCCTGCAGGTTGCGAAAGCCGGAGAAATCTGAAACCGGCCCGTCCGGGGCATGGATAATGTAGTGCACGCTATCCTTGTCCGGGGGTTCTACAACCAGTTCCGCTTCGATATTTTGCCGGCTCAATTCCTTGCCGAGACCCGGCAGCCATGTCCGATGGCGTTTCTGATGGGCGGAAAACAGAATGTTCCTGGGCATACCTATCTTTCTTGCGTCCGGTCATAGAGATAGGCGCTTTGCATTAATCCAAAGCCAATCATCAGGGTTACCGTCGCCGAGCCACCATAGGAAATGAAAGGCAGCGGCACGCCCACGACCGGAGTCATTCCTGTGACCATCGCCAGGTTGATCGAAAAATACAGGAAAAACATGGTACCGAGGCCGAAGATTAGTAGTGAATGAAAACGCTGGCGCGCACGAATCGACATGTATATGCAAATGGCCACGATGGTGGCATAGAAAAAGAGTAGAATCAGCCCCCAAACAAGGCCGAATTCCTCGCCCAGTGTATTAAACACGAAGTCTGTATGTCGTTCGGGGAGGAAACCCAGGCGACTCTGCGTTCCGTTGAGGTAGCCTCTACCCGTCACACCACCTGATCCCAGCGCGATAATTGATTGCGCTATGTGGTAACCCGAACCGAGAATGTTCTGGTCGGGGCTCAGAAACGTGTCGATACGCTGATATTGGTAGTCTTCGAGTATTTGCCAAGCTGATCCACGGCTGACCAGAACGAGATACACGCCTGCGACAGCCAGCAATCCCCCGGCTATGAAATAGAATATGCTGACACCGGCTACGAACATCACGATGATGCCGCCGATGGCTACCAGGACTGCCGTTCCGAGATCCGGTTGATTGGCAATCAGCAGTACCGGCAAGGCAATGAGTAAAAGTGGCAACGCAACCCAAAGCGGCTTCGATATCTTGTCAGTTCCGATGGCGTCGTAATAGGCGGCTAGAACGACGATGACGCCCAGTTTGGTCAGCTCGGAAGGTTGGAATTGAACGGGCCCGAGCCGGAGCCAGCGACTGGCTTCGGTACCTGGCACTGCGAGAATTTCGGTCAGTATTAGCAAGCCGATGCAAACCAGATAGGCCGGGAACACAAAGAGTTTCCAGAAGCTGACCGGAATTGGCGTTATGATGAGCATCAGCACAAGGCCAATCAGGAACTTTTGCAATTGCGGCAGGGCCCATGGGTATGCAGCGCCCCCCCCAACAGAATAGAGCACCACGAAACCCAGAACGGCAAGTACGCACAACGAAAATATCAACAGCCAGTTGATGTGGTTCAGGCGTTCGAACCACGCCATTCCTGCATTATCGGAGGAGCTGTAAAGACTCATGCGGTTGAATGGACTGGGAGTTCTTGGATGTCATCAATCAGCTGCAGCGACTGCCACAACTCGGCTACCTTCTGGCGCTGACCTGGCGGATAAGCGGTAAGCGGAGGCAGGTGGCCATAGCGGAGCCGCAGCAGAATATCACGGGCAATCGGAGCGGCCACTTTCGAGCCACTCCCACCGTGTTCAACAATAACCGACACCGCGTATTTCGGTTTGTCGCCAGGTATATATCCACAGAATAGCGCATGGTCACGCCGCTCCCACGGTAAGTCCTCGTTCTGGACTACACCTCGTTCGCGCTCGCGACGGGATATGTTGCGTACCTGGCTAGTGCCGGTCTTGCCAGCCAGGAGGTGTCGCGAATCGATGCATCTCGAAGAGTAAGCTGTTCCCTGGCGGGTGTTAACAACATCAAACATGGCACCGCGAATCAGCTCAAGTCCCTCCGGTTTATCCTGAAGCGGTGGAAAGTCTACGGAAGGTGCTTTTGTTCCACCGAGTGAATTTATCAGTCGAGGAACCACAACGCGACCCGTGGCAAGGCGAGATGTCATTATTGCCAGTTGAAGAGCAGAGACCAGGACATAACCCTGGCCAATTGAGGCATTGAGCAGGTCCCCCAGTCGTGGAGAACGCCGGACATTCTGTTCGATCCACGTTTCATCGGGTACAACGCCCTTAACCGGACCAGGCACAGGCAGTCTGGGAGCAATACCAAGTCCAAATCTTTTGGCAGTTTCTGCAATGACCTCGAATCCTAGGCGCTCGGCGAGCTTGTAGAAATAGACGTCGCACGATTCGGAAATAGCCCTGGGCAGATCGACTCTGCCATGGCCATAACTCTTCCAGCAGTGGAATCGCGTGCCAAATCGTTCAATTGCACCATCGCAGGTCACCTGCTCTCCAGGATCAATCCTTTCGTGATGCAATGCCGCCAGTGCAATTGCAGGCTTGATTGTAGATCCCGGAGGATACAGGCCTTGCCAGCAGCGATCAAAGAGGGGTGCACGATCGTCATCAAGATACTGTTGATATTCTGCGTGAGTCAGCCTTTTCACAAATCGATTGGGGTCGAAGTTCGGGGTTGAAGCCATGACCAGGATTTCGCCTGTTATCACGTCCATAACGACAACCGATGCCGCCTCCGAGCCGAGTCGGGCGTTGGCGAACGTCTGCAGTTCACTCTCCAGTGACAACTGGACATCTTGTCCGCGAACCGGTTCGGCTCGGTCGAGCTCCCTGATTACCCTGCCAAAGGCATTAACCTCGATCTTTTGGGTGCCGCTGTTGCCACGCAACTCCTTTTCGAGGCTCCTTTCAACGCCGGTCTTTCCCAAATGGAATCTTGGCAAGTGCAGGAGCGGGTCCTTGTCATTCGGGTCGTCAAGATTTGCTTGACTGACCCTGCCGACATAGCCGACGACATGCGAAAAGTCATTGCTGACCGGATAAACGCGTTCTGAACCGTAGTCTGCATATACGCCGGGCAGGGCAGGTGAATTGACCGACACGGCGGCGACCTGTTCCCATGAAACATCATCTGCTACCAACAAGGGCGTGTAGGCCCGGTGCCTTTTGATACGGTCAAGTTGCTGCTCTATTTCCGCCTTTGACATCGGAACGATCTTTGAAAGGCGCCACAGGACCTCACGCAGGTCATTGGCCTGTTCAGGTACGATCGTGATCAGGTACCGTTTCTTGTTTTCGGCCAGCACGATACCGTTGCGATCAGTAATCAGGCCGCGCTGGGGAGCGACAAGTCGAAAGTCAATGCGGTTGGACTCGGCGAGGTTGAAATAGTTTTCGGCCGCCCTTGTCTGCAGGTAAGCGAGTCTCCCTCCAATTGCACAAACAAGCGCCGCCTGGATTCCGCCAACCAGGAGCGCGCGCCTGGTCGTGACCTTGCGAATCTTCTTGTTGGAAAACAGAACGAACATCAGGCGCTACGGTTTCTCTATCGGTACTGGGTTTCTGAACCCTTTCCTATCCTGAACATAATCGCAGTCAATGCAACGATGATTGGATAGGAAATCGTAGTCGTTACAAGATAGCTCGAAATGGCAAAGGTCGTCATCGCCTGGGAAAAGGTAAGCAATAGAACCAGCTGGAACAGCAGCAAGGCTGCCGCAAACAGTCCGGCGACCAGGGCCCATTCAGCGATAAAGTGGAAAGCGGCCAGTCGCGGGCCTTTGGCGCGGACGATTTCGGTGGCGACGAGCATCAATGCCGTCCACAACCCGGGTGGAAGGCCGTAGACAATCTCAAGTACACAAAAGGTAACCAAAACCATTGCCAGGGAAGGCCCTTTCGATGTGTGAAGGATCCAGGCACAAAACAGGCAGTAGACGAGGTTCGGGAAGGAGAAGTTGACAGCATAGAGCGTTGCAGGCTGGATGTCGAGGGCTGTGAACAGGATCGCCAGCACAGTCAGCAGCGTGTTCCGAGCAATGAATTTCAGGCCGCGTCGGACCATTCTACGGCCTCTCCAGACTGGGCTTTATCGATCTTCTCTGGTCAGGAGCCGGGGTTCCGTGCTCTCGAAAACTCTGGGACGATACCGGACAACTTTGAGGTGGATCAGATCACGGAAGTCAGCCGAGGGCAATACGCGCACGCGTCCGGAAGGGCTGAATGCCAGTGTACCGACCAGGTAGTTGGGAGGAAAGACACCCCCTTCTCCGGTCGTCACCACACGGTCTCCAGGGTTGGCCCGACCAACTCGCTCCAGCAATTGTACGAGAGGTTGCGATGTGTGGTCACCGACCACAAGGCCGCGGGTGCCCGAAGGCAGGATTTTGATCGGAATTCGACTCGATGAATCGGTAAGGAGAATGACGCGAGCAACGGTACGTGAAACATCCGCAATTCTGCCGACGACTCCGTCGCCGTCGGTCACGGGCCAGCCGGGCTCGACGCGGTTTTCACTTCCAATGCCGATCAGCAGGGAATTTCGAAACGGGGATGATGTATCGGCCAGCACCGGTGCCGAAATGGAGGTCTCATCAGGAACATCAACCAGGTCCACGAGCTTCTTGAGAGACGAATTCTCGTGGCGCAAGACGCGGATAACTTCACGCAACTGTTCGAGATCTCGTCGTGCCAGAGCGAGTTCTTCGGCGTTCCGCCGGGCCTGTGCCACATGGCGGATAATGCCAATGCCCTGGCGGAGATACTCGCCGGGCTTCAGACCAAATTCAATGAAGGGAACAAGGCTGTCGACCAAGCGGAAACGCAGGAGGTCTACGCGATCGTTGTCAATCCTCCACAACAGGAAAACGCCGATCAGTACGATGGCAACCAGTCCGGTCACAACACGGCGAAATGCCTTGCGATAGACCTCATCCCGCCGTGACCTCGAATATGGGTTGGTCACGTCGCGCTCCCGAAAGGTCAGCTTTCAAAGTCGATTATTGGTCCCAGTCTCTTGCCCATGGCGAGCGCGATCCCGGTGCCGGTGGCGACACATTTCAGCGGGTCCTCGGCGATGGTCACGGTGAGCTTGCTGTACTCGTGAAGCGCAATGTCGATCTCCTTGAGAAGGGCACCCCCACCTGTGAGGACGATGCCGTTTTCCCACAGGTCGGCCGACAGTTCGGGTGGAATGCGGTGACAGGCCGTTGAAACAGCCCTCCGGATCTGGTCGACCGGGTCTCGTAGTGCCTCTGCAATCATGCGCTGCGAAATGTAAACTTCTGCAGGATGGCCGCCGTCCTTTGATCGACCCTGGAAGCTGACCTTTTCGCCGGCGCCATCTTCAGGGATCCTTGCCGTTCCAAGCGAATTCTTGATTCTCTCGGCAGTCCTGTAGCCCATGTGAATGCTGAGCTCATCCAGGGCATAGTTGACAAGTGTCTCGTCCATGTAGTCGCCGCCGACCCGTATCGAGGTGGCGTAGACAATATCTCCCATAGAGAGAACCGCAACTTCGGTGGTTCCTCCGCCGATATCAACAATCATGCAGCCCTGCGGACCAAGAATTTCGAGACCAGCCCCGAGGGCCGCTGCGATAGGCTCTGGAATCAACCCGGCAGTGCGCGCTCCGGCCGACAGCACAGACTGGCGAATTGCCCGCTTTTCGACTGCCGTAGCCCCATGGGGCACGCAAACGATTACCTTTGGTTTAGCGAACACCGAGACGCGGTCAACTCGCCGCATGAAGTACTTGATCATCTCTTCGGCGACCGCGAAATCCGCAATTACGCCGTCACGCATCGGTCTCACGACCTGAATTGAACGGGGCGTCCTGCCCTGCATCTCCTTGGCGGCCTTGCCGACTGCAATGACTCGTTTGCGACCATCCTTTACATGGTAGGCCACAACAGAGGGCTCATCGACGACGATTCCTGAACCGCTGACATGAATCAGGGTATTGGCGGTTCCAAGGTCAATCGCCATGTCATGGGTAAGCAACGAACTAAGCGGGCCGAACATACTTGCCTACGAAACCAGAAACCATTTGTAGCTGACGTTACCTGGTCCTACGAATGTCGCCGATCAACCTGCGCCGCAGCACTGTTCGAGGACATAAGACAATCCGCCACAAGTTGATGTTCCTTCATAGTAGCAATAACGGACCTGCTTGCAACGCTGCTTGTAAGCCTGCCAGGCTCAGAGGCTTGCCAATTCCTGACTCTGGGCCGCCATCCGTCGCCGAACAAGACTGTTGAGGGCTGCAACATAGGCATTTACCGAAGCCAGCACAGTATCGGTATTGGAAGACTGTCCATTAACAATAAGCCCGTGCTCGCTAAGCGTTATCGACACCGTTGCCTGGGCATCCATGCCCTCGGTAACCGCGTGGACCTGGTAGTTCTGCAGTCGCGCCTCATGGCTGAAAATCTTCGAAACCGCATTGAAGGCTGCGTCGACTGGTCCCGAACCACATGCCCGGGCTTCTCGGCACGTCCCGTCCAGCCGCAACCTGATATGCGCTGACTGCGGCGATTCTGTTCCGCACACAACGCGCAGGTATTCGACCGCCAAGGTTGCACTGCCATTTTGTGAATCGGAGGATTGCATAATCGCGATCAGGTCGTCGTCATAGACTTCGCGTTTGCGGTCGGCGAGAAACTTGAACTGCCGAAACACCTCGTTGAGACGATTGTTGCCGATCTCATATCCGAGTTCATGCAGCTTCTTGCGCACTGCAGCCCGGCCTGAATGTTTGCCAAGTACAATACTGGATTCGTGCAGCCCTACTTCCTCCGGGCGCATGATCTCATATGTACCGGCGTGCTTGATCATTCCATCCTGGTGGATACCGGCCTCGTGGGCGAATGCGTTCTTCCCAACAATTGCCTTGTTGAACTGCACTGGAAAGCCGGTCGCCTGGGAAACCAGCCGGCTGGCCTGAATGATTCGACTGGATTCGACACCTGTTCGAAATGGCATGATGTCTTGGCGCACCCGCATGGCCATGACAATTTCTTCCAGTGCAGCATTTCCGGCTCGCTCACCGAGCCCGTTTATGGTGCACTCGACCTGCCTTGCCCCTGCATCGACTGCTGCCAGGGAATTGGCGACCGCCAGACCAAGGTCGTTGTGGCAGTGGGTTGACAAGGTCACGCAGTCGATATCGGGGACGCGTTCACGCAACATGCGAATGACGGCCGCACTTTCCACGGGAGCCGAATAGCCGACAGTATCGGGAATGTTGATGGTCCTGGCACCCGCCTTGATGGCTGTTTCCACGGCCCGGCAAAGGAAGTCGTGATCTGTACGAGATCCGTCCTCCGGCGACCATTGGACATCGTCGCAATACCTCCGGGCCTGCCTCACGGATCTGTCAACGGCCTCGATGACATCTTCCGGGTCCATCTGCAGCTTGTACTTCATGTGCAGCGCGGAAGTTGAAATGAAGGTATGGATGCGCGGTCGTCTTGCCATTTTCAAGGCTTCGCCGGCCCGGTCTATGTCGCTGGGAGAGGAGCGTGCCAGACCACATACGGTGGCCCTTTTGACCTGTTGAGAAATCTCCTGAACTGCCTTGAAGTCGCCCTGGGAGGCAATCGGAAATCCAGCCTCGATGATGTCTATACCCATCAGGTCGAGCAATTCAGCAATTTCCAGCTTGCTAGAAAGAGACATGGTTGCGCCGGGAGACTGTTCGCCATCGCGCAAAGTAGTATCAAAGATCAGAACACGCTCGGTTCCGCCTGAGTGCTGGATGGTCATGGAAATGTCCTGGTAAAGATCGGAGTGTTTTCGAAGTGGCGGTGCAATTGAAACCCCTGAGCGGATGCACCTGCGGTGGCGCGCTCAGAGGCAACCTAGCAGTAGGGCGAATCCTGCCGATCTCGACGCGACTTCTGTCGAGATACCGTATTTTACGAAACAACTCATGGCCGATCATGTAGCCCGCACTCTGAAGACATGCAAGCATCAATATTCGGCCCGAAATCACAGGAATTCGTGGTCAATGCGGTATTGCAGGTCGGAGTCAATCCGGGCTCTATTCCATCCATCGGTCGTGCCGGGCCTCTGAGCGCCTCCAAAATCTTGTTGGGTCTTGTCATGTCGGCGTGGCCAAGACATCCAGTGTCGGCGGTTTGGATCGATTACTGTCGGTCCCGGCATTGGCAGCTCTATCGCAGGCTGGTGATTACGATCGGGAGCAATCGGCTAGTGTTGTGGAGAGGATATAGGCAACGGCTACTGGGCTGAGCACACTCGCCCCCATCCAAGAAAATTCGATACTCTCGAAGGTCAATTCCGGTCGCCTGGTTACATTCCGCTCTCAGCTACATGGCCGGCAGCATGGAGGTCTTTTGGTCAGATAAAGTCGTTGTGCTGGTCTGGCGAACACGTACGGCCTGGATGGTTTACAAGAGTCCAGGTTGCACTGTTGCCGGGTGTCGCAAACTTTCGTTGCAAGTGAAGCGTGGCCGCTCGCGCGCTGGCCTTGCCTGGTTTGGTAGGATTTGTCGCAAGGCAAGGACCGTTGTCCCCGGGAAATAACGGATGCTAGTTCGTGCTTTCGGGCGGGGCCGGCACGACCTCGCCATCACCCCAAGGATCATTATCCCTGAACTGCCCCTTGTACATCGTGTTATTAAGGTAAATGAACGTGCCATAGCCTTCCCGTTTGCCGGCTACAAATTGCCCGTCATACTTTGTGCCGTCGGCATATGAGGCAATGCCTGCACCATGCATGAGGTCGTTCTCCCAAGAACCTTCATAACGGAATCCCTGCCTTGACTGGAAAATACCACGTCCATGGCGTTTTCCGTTGACAAAAGACCCCTTGTAGAGATTGCCGTCGTGATATTGAACCTCGCCCTCGCCGGTTAGCTGTCCGTTTTTCCAGGTTCCTGAGTAAACGGTGCCAGACGGGTAAGACAACTCTCCCTGTCCTTCAAAATCACCTGCGCTCCATGCGCCAGAATAGATCGTCCCATTGGCAAATTCGAGGGTGCCGTGCCCATTCGGGAGCTGCTGGAGAATGCCTCCAGTATAGTGGGAGCCATCGGAGTAAATGAGTTTTCCTTCGCCAGCCAGATGTGTTCCGTCAACGAAAGTTCCTTCGAAAAACTCACCGTTCATTCGCGTCAGTTTGCCGTGACCGTGACGGCGATTGAATCGAAACTCTCCCACATAGGTTTCACCATCGGCATGTTTCTCGGATCCTTTGCCGTGAAACATTCCGTCTTGCCACTCGCCTTCATAGCGGTAGCCGGACGGTGTCGTGAGTTTGCCTGTTCCGCTGGGAAGTCCATTCTCGATCTCGCCTGTAAAAACGTCGCCAGCAGGGCTGGAGATGGTTCCAGGTCCAGCCAGTGAGCCATCTTTCCACTGCCCGGAAATTATCTGCCCATTCGGTTTGGTCAGTGTGCCGGTACCGTAGCGCCCGTTGCTGACGAAGTCGCCCTGGTAGACCGACCCGTCAGGAGTTTTTTCGACTCCGGTCCCCGATCGCAATCCGTCTTGCCAGTCTCCGTCGTAGACCAGTCCTGAGGTATATGTGATCCTGCCGGTTCCGTGCGGATCGCCGTTGACAACGTCACCCTGATAAATGGCACCATCAGCATAGGTAATCTTGCCGCGGCCGGTGCGGAAGCCATCTGTCCATTCACCCTCATACACATAGCCGTCAGGCAGGCGGAAAGTGCCAAATCCATGCCTTTGACCATCCAGGTATTCACCTACATAAATACCTTGTTCCGGAACTGCTGATAGCTCATCCTGTGCCCAGGACACCGAGGCTAAAGTGGACAACGCCAACGCTGCCAGAATTCTGAATAGCTGAGGCTTCATGAAAAACGAGTGTTAAGCATCATGGCGCGAGTTCAGTATATGCAATTCTTCCGTTTGTCCAATCTCGTCAATCTTTGGGGGAGTGGTTCTCCCATGGTGCCATCAAAATGGTGCTTTTACCGGCTCTGACCTGATTCGGGCCTGTTCAACGGCCCATTTCGGGCGGTTTTCCACCGCCAGCTGACAGTTTTCGCCAGCACCACAAGAAACTGTCACATTGGCCTCGACAAAGGGTCACAAAATCGGGCGTCCTCCAGGCCACTACAAATATAAGAATGGCGACGTGAATTGACGCCATGATCAAGCAGGGAGGCACTCCCGATGACCCGGTCCATGCAACCTGATGCCGAACTTCGCAACATCCATGACAGGCTGCCACCCGACAGCGCCGAGGCCTGGGTCGAACGGGGCAGAAACGCCGCCGACCTGGCTGACAGTGTCACCGCCGAGACTGACATGGCCGAGGCTGGCAGGCACTGCCAGCGGGTCCTGTTGAAGGATGTCATCAAGCGTGTGGATGACCATGCGCCGCGTATCGTGCGCGGCCGCAAGGACTGGCGAAACGGTCTGCCGGCGATAAACGGCATAGGTCAGAGCACAGGAAGCGGGTCAGAAAACACCCCCATGGGCATAGCCAACACCTGGAATTGAGCAGCCAGATCGCCTCCCGGCAGGCCCTTCACAACCCTCTAACGTTGCCGGCGCAAAGCGGGACAAATTGTCCCATACCGTAACGAATTAATCTGAGAATTTACTTTTGGATCTACTTAGGAAACAACACGAACGGTGTGGAGACGGTGATCCGTGCGCTTCGTCACCTGCGAGAGCGGGCCCCGACGACGGATGCAGTATGCGCGTTTGCGAGCGGCGGTCTTGCCAATCGGCTCGGGCGATGTGGAGAGCACCAACAAGATGCTGGTTACGGGTCGCATGAAGGGCTGCGGGATGCGGTGGCGGCGGCATGATGAAAGGCCAAAATGTAGCCATGCCAGATTCACTCCCCAGGGGTCCGGACACGACGCTGGAAATGGCTGAGGTTGCATTTTGACCAAACCCTTTCTAGTTTCTATACCGACGAGCATCACCAAGCCGTCCCGACGGCCTGCATGGCGACTTCAGCTGTCTAATTCAACATGGCCTGCAGGTTGGTGAACCCAAGCGCAGTAAGGGCGATCGCCGGGTATCTTGGAATCGTTGCAAAGGGAATTTGCAGGCCAGGTTCGAAGGGTGTTTATGGACACCACGCTTAAATTCGAATGCGATTCATTTTCGATTGAGTTTTCCGGTTCCGAGGAATTTCTCGAATCGAGGTTGCCCGCGATTGTTCATGAACTGACATCCCTGTCACAGCCCAGTGGAGCCGCAGGGCCGCTTGAAGGCAATGACGAACAGCCATCGGCGAATGTACCGGGGCTGTCGGCGGTGTTGAACGGGTTATCGGAGGGGACTCAAGTTAACAAGTTTCTGGCTGCTGCAGCCTGGTTGCAGGCCAGCAGGCAGACCGAACAGATGCGCACAGGTGATGTTTCCAGAGCCATGCGAAAACAACGGCAGATTCCACCCAAGAACTGCTCCGATTGTCTGAACAAAAACGTACAAAAGGGCTTTTGTGAAATCCTCAGCCGGAAACCAATCCGGTTTCAAGTGACGGCCGAAGGTATGGAAAAAGTCAGATTGCCTGCATAGTTATCAAGATAAGCCAATCCAGAGCACTAACGATGACCTCTGCACAAGCCGGAGTAAATCGAGCCTGTCGGCGTTGGCATGAGTAAGACTACAGGCTGGATCAAGAATGGCTAAGACATTTCGACTGGCTCTGGCGCAGCTCAATCCTACGGTTGGAGCTCTCGAATTCAACTATCGCAAGGCAGCTGAAGCGACACAATTCGCGCGGGATTCCGGCTCCGATATGATCGCCTTTCCAGAGATGTTTATTGCCGGATACCCGGTACAGGATCTTGTAACGAAGATCGCATTTGTAAAGGATTGCATGCAGTGGGTACGCAGGCTTGCAGAGACTCACGCCCACGGAATTGGAATCGGGATCGGCGGCCCTTGCCTGACGAATAGTCGCATCTTCAATGCCTACTTTGTGCTTGCCAAAGGTGACATCAAGACAACAATTCTCAAACATCATCTGCCAAACCGCGGGGTGTTTGACGAAGTGAGGCAATTCGCCAAGGGGCCTCTGAAGGGGCCCTACCAAATTGGACCTCTACGCATCGGTAATCCAATTTGCGAGGATGCCTGGTACGAGGATGTCTGCGAGATGCATGCCGAATCCGGCGCGCAACTCCTTCTTGTTCCCAACGGCTCACCCTACTATCGTCGCAAGATGGAACGTCGCATCAATGCCATGGTAGCGCGTGTTGTCGAAACGAATTTGCCGCTCGTCTACCTCAACATGGTCGGTGGCCAGGATGATCAGGTGTTTGACGGAGGATCCTTTGTACTAAATCGCGGGGGCGAACTGGCTGCTCAGTTGCCACCTTTCGAAGAACGCACAGAGATAGTCGAGTTTGCCACGAATAATCAGGGCTGGTTTGCCCGCCAGGGTCAACTGGCTCGCATTCCTGGTGAATACGAACAGGATTACCGAGCAATGACCGACGGTCTGCGCGATTACGCCCGCAAATCGGGGTTTCGTGCGGCTCTGGTCGGTCTTTCCGGGGGCATCGACAGCGCGCTTGTGGCAACGATCTGCGCAGATGCCCTTGGTGCCGACAATACCCGATGCGTGCTGCTCCCCTCCAGATATACTTCCCAGTCGTCGCGGGACGATGCCAGGGAATTGGCAGATCGATTGGGGAGCAGATTCGAGGAGATCGACATAGGTCTGGCACAACAGGCAGTAACCGAGAGCCTCGCTTCACTGTTTACCGGATTGGCGACTGACAGTACCGAGGAGAATGTGCAGGCACGCTTGCGCGGTCTGCTGCTGATGGCCATTTCCAACAAGTTTGGGGAATTGCTTCTGACGACGGGCAACAAGTCCGAGGCCGCGGTCGGCTATGCCACGATCTATGGAGACATGGCCGGGGGCTACAACCCAATCAAAGATCTTTACAAGAGCAGAGTGTTCACGACCTGCCGCTGGCGCAATCGGCATCACCGGGAATGGATGAATGGTCCGTCCGGTCAGGTAATTCCGCAGAACATTATCGAAAAGGCACCAACAGCTGAACTGCGTCCCGATCAAAAGGATTCAGATAGCTTGCCTCCCTACGACATTCTTGATCAGATTCTTGACAAGCTGATTGATGGAGATCAGCCGGTTTCGCGTGTCGTCGAAGAAGGATTCGACATGGAAACCGTAAAGAGGGTTGAGCAGATGATTTATGGTGCCGAATACAAACGGTTTCAGTCTGCTCCGGGTGTCAGATTGACAGGGCGGGCATTGTGGCTTGACCGCAGGTATCCTATCGTCAATGTGTGGCGTGACTCAGGACAGATAGATTGAGAATTGGTTCAGCAGGACTGATGGCCAACGCGCCGTAGCCGTGTTGCCCGCAGGTTGTCCTGATTGGCATTGGTTTAGGGCCGTACGCGAGCCAGAAAGACGATATTCGCGTACCGGTCAAGAGCAGCGAGTCACTAGGGGAATGCGGTCATGACTTCCAGCGAGATGGTGCGATGAAGGGCAACGTGGTTACCCGGTTTGCTCCGTCACCGACGGGCCACCTGCATGTGGGCAACGTACGGACCGCCTTGTTCAACTTTCTCATTGCCAAGAAGGCAGGGGGAAAGTTCCTTCTCAGGTTTGACGACACGGATGAGCTTCGCTCGCAGCAACAGTTCAAGGATTCAATACGGCGCGATTTGGAATGGTTGGGCCTGCCTTGGGATGCGGAAATTGCACAATCTACGCGTCTGGATCGGTATCGGGATAGATTCGATTACCTCGTCGGGCAAGGTTGCCTGTACGAGTGTTTCGAGTCCCCTCAGGAACTTGAGCTCAAGCGTCGCCTGCAGTTGAAGCAGCGGCGGCCGCCGGTTTATGACCGAGCCGCGCTGGCACTCAGCGAGGCCGAGCGCCAGGAGCTTCGCGGGCGCCGTCAGGGTTACTGGCGATTTCGCCTGGATGGTACCCGCACTGAATGGTCTGACCTTATTCAAGGTGACGTTTCGATCGACTCGTCGAGCGTATCAGACCCGGTCCTGGTGAGGGCCGATGGACGATTTCTCTATACATTTGCATCAGTAGTCGATGATCTGGACATGCATATTTCACACATCGTGCGGGGGGCCGACCATGTTACCAATACTGGCACGCAGGTACAGATCATGCAGGCACTGGGGGGGAATCGCCCCACATTTGCTCACCATTCCCTGATGACAGGCCCGGCCGGTGAACCATTATCCAAGCGATCGGGTGCCGTATCTATCGGTGCCCTGAGAGACCAGGGGATTGCGCCGGAGGTTGTCTTGTCGCTGCTGGCGAGCATTGGGTCTTCGCGAGATGTGCAGCTTTCGCTATCTATTGACGAACTCGTCGATTGCTTTGGAATTGGCGACTTCAACGCCAACCCGACACGCTACGACAATCGAAAGCTGGCATCAATGATGCCCGAATTTTACCGGCGCTTGCCGTATGCGAGTGTCTCGGACATGATCAGTGAAATTGGTGTGCCAGACAGGCTGGCTGTGCGCTTTTGGTCAGCAATACGCGGAAACATTGACAGCATTGCCGATGCCTCTGAATGGTGGCGTGTGTTTAGAGACGGTGCCGATGCAGGAGTCTGTGATAGTGACAAACAGTTCGTCGGCGCGGCCTTGAACCTTCTTCCTGACCCACCGTACGATGACCAGACCTGGAAGAACTGGACAGAGGAGGTAGGACGCCGAACCGGGCGCCGCAAGGCGGCACTCTATATGCCGCTGCGACTCGCTATTACTGGCAAACGCCGGGGTCCCAGCATGGCGGATGTCATGCCGCTGGTTCAGGCTGTCAACAGGATGGACAGTTTGTGATGAGGCAGATCATTTGCTCAAGTGCAGCCAGCAGAGAAACACCGGTAATATGAACCCGACACGGCACCAGTTTGAATTGGAGGGCTGAAGTGAGCGATCTCAAACATACGGCGCTTTACGAGTTGCACAGGCAGTGTGGCGCAAACATGGTGCCATTTGCCGGTTACAGCATGCCGCTGAACTATCGTAGCGGTCCACTCAAGGAGCATCGGGCGACGCGAGAAAGTGCAGGTCTGTTTGATGTCAGTCACATGGGGCAGATCCTTGTCAGGCCGCGCGATGGAATGATTGCCCGAACGGCCCGCAATCTCGAATCGCTGATGCCGGTCGAGCTCGAAAACCTTCCCGTTGGACGACAGCGGTATGCGCTACTGACAACTGCCAACGGATGCATAATTGACGACCTCATTGTGGCCAGATGGAACGAATACTTTGGCTTGGTGGTCAACGCTGCCACCAAGCACAGTGATACCAGCCACCTGCAACGCTCAATGGGCGCAGATAGCGATGTTTCTCTCTTGAATGATCGATCAATGCTTGCCCTTCAGGGACCAAAGTCACATGCTGTGCTGCGCGCAGCACTTGGCAGTCTGCCCCAAATGCGCTTTATGGAAGTTTGTTCGCTGCCAAGCAGATTTGGTGAACTGTGGATTGCCCGTTCCGGATATACCGGTGAAGACGGATTCGAGATTTCTGTGCCCGATGCAGAGGCCGAAAATCTGGCGCGGGCGTTACTGGACCGTGAAGACGTCACATTCGTAGGATTGGCGGCACGCGACAGTTTGCGACTTGAGGCCGGTTACAGCCTCTATGGCGCAGACATCGACACGACGACAACGGTAGTCGAGGCCGGGCTTGCCTGGTCGGTGTCGAAATCGCGGCGTGCCGGAGGATCCAAGGAAGGTGGCTTTCCGGGCGCCGAGCTCATATCTCGCCAGATGGCGGAAGGGCCTCCTCGCCGAATGGTCGGATTGCTTCCCCACGGCCGCATACTGGTCAGGGCAGGACACAAGCTATTTGCTGACCGCGACGGCAGCGTACAGGTCGGAGTGGTGACATCAGGCGGCTTCGGTGCTACTGTCAGCCATCCGGTTGCAATGGGTTATGTCGACGCAGGCATTACGTCGGATACCACACTGTACTTCAGGGCAAGAGGAAAGCTTCAGCCTTTGGGCATCACTTCAAGACAGTTCACAAAGACAAATCTGCACAAGGGATAGATTGATTTCATGCGATATACGAAAGATCACGAGTGGGTAGCTCTGGAGCATTCTCAATTCTCGGTAGGGGTGACGGAATATGCTGCAGAACAGTTGGGAGACGTCGTTTTTGTAGAATTGCCGGAGGAGGGGCAGCGCGTCGAGGAAGGCGACGAAGCCGTTATAATCGAAAGCGTCAAGGCCGCTTCAGAGATCGTTGCGCCGGCGTCTGGCGAGATTGTGGAGGTTAATTCTGATCTGGAGGAGAACCCTGGCCTAATCAATGAGGAGCCACAAGGAGCGGGCTGGATATTCCGCATGGTGCCGGATGACCCGACAGATTATGACAGCTTTCTTGACCAGGATTCATATGAGATGCTCATTTCCTGATGTCCAGATTCAGCAGCTATGCGCCCTATGACTTTGCAAGGCTTCGGCACATCGGGCCGGAGCCTTCCGAAATAGCGGCAATGCTTACAGCTGTCGGCTTTTCGAACATTGATGAACTGCTCGAAAGTGTCATTCCGTCTAGCCTTGAGCCTGCAAAGCACAAGTTTTCTGTAACCGGACGGCTTGGCTCTGCGATGACTGAGCAGGAAGTCTTGCAACGGCTCAGCGAAGTCGCGGCAAGAAACAAGGACTTTGTTTCCTTAATTGGCATGGGCTTTTACGGCACGGTACTGCCCACGGTCATCCAGCGCAACGTTCTTGAGAATCCGGCCTGGTATACAGCCTACACACCTTACCAGCCGGAAATCAGCCAAGGCCGTTTACAAGTCCTGTTGACCTTTCAGACCATGGTATGCGAGCTGACCGGAATGGAAGTTGCCAATGCGTCGTTGCTCGACGAGGCCACGGCCTGTGCCGAGGCCATGCTCATGGCACGACGTATTGTACGTGGAAAACGCTCACTCTTTTTTGTCGATAAGCACTGCCATCCGCAAAACATCGCTGTCTTGCGTACGCGAGCTGCGCCACTTGGAGTCAGGCTCAAGGTTGGGAACTTTGCGGATGTTGATGATTTGACCGACGTATTCGGAGCGATCTTTCAATATCCCGGAACACGTGGTGAATTGCGTGACCTGACCCCGCACATAACCAGACTGAAGCAGGCTGGTGCAGTGGCGGCGGTTTCAGCTGATCCGCTGGCGTTGCCGCTGGTGAAGGAACCTGGTGCAATGGGCGCAGACATTTGCGTAGGGTCTATGCAACGTTTTGGCATGCCGCCCGGATTTGGAGGACCACATGCCGGTTACATGGCAACGCGGGACAAGTATATCAGACAGCTTCCGGGTCGCATTGTAGGCGTGACCCGAGATGCCCGTGGACAGACAGCATATCGTCTGGCCTTGCAGACACGGGAGCAGCACATTCGTCGCCAGAGAGCAACATCCAATATTTGCACTGCCCAGGTCCTGCCGGCGATCGTTTCATGTCTTTACGGCGTTTTTCACGGGCAAGTCGGCCTTGGAGCCATTGCGCAGAGAATTCATTCGGCAACCGTTACCCTGAAGGAGCACCTGGAAGCAGGAGGCTTCAGTGTCGGACCCGAACAGTACTTTGATACACTGCACATTGGAGCCGGCAGTGAATGTGACGCCATCCTTGCCAAAGCCAGGTCTCACAAGATCAACCTCCGGCGTCTAAGCGACACACAGATCGGTGTATCGCTTGATGAATTGACAACCCTTGGAATTGTTGAACGGGTGTGCACTTCATTTGGTGTCGAGGCACCGCTGAAGTTGCCAGTTGATCGCAGTTCCATGCCAGCCCAGTTGCAACGCAGGTCGAGATTCATGCGACATCGGGTGTTCAACATGAACCATTCCGAAGCATCGCTGACGAGGTTTATCCGTCGCCTTGCAGACCGTGATCTGGCACTCGACCGCACCATGATTCCTTTGGGATCATGCACCATGAAGCTGAATGCCACGACCGAAATGATCCCCATGACATGGCCCGGGTTTTCACAGGCGCATCCTTACGCCCCCGAAGATCAGGTGCGTGGTTTTCACGAAATGATCGAGGACCTGGCGTTGCGTCTTTGCGAGTTGACCGGCTTTGACAGCTTTTCCATGCAACCCAATTCAGGTGCCCAGGGCGAGTTTTCAGGTTTGATGGCCATTCGCGGTTTTCACGCAAGTAACGGTGAGTCCGAGCGCAACATTTGTCTAATTCCAAAATCAGCCCATGGAACCAATGCCGCATCTGCCGTGCTCGCTGGCATGCGGGTTGTCGAGATCAACACAAGTCACGACGGCACCATCGACATTCAGCATATGGAAAAACTGGCACAGGCGCACCGAGGAAGAATTGCAGCAAGCATGGTGACCTATCCATCAACCCATGGTGTCTTTGAGGAATCCATAACCGATGTCGTGCGCATCTCGCACGAAGCCGGCGGCCAGGTTTACATGGACGGGGCTAACTTTAACGCCATGGTCGGGCTGGTAAGGCCTGCCAAGCTGGGTATTGATGTTTCCCATCTGAATCTGCACAAGACCTTTTGTATTCCCCATGGCGGTGGCGGTCCCGGCATGGGACCGATCGGCGTGCGAAAACATCTCGTACCATTCTTGCCGACCGACCCATTGGCCGAGGATGGCACAGTAGGTGCAGTGTCAGGATCCAAATTCGGTTCAGCTTCCATTCTGGCGATTTCATGGGCATACATCCTGCTAATGGGTGGACGTGGCCTTGAACTGGCGACAACCATGGCGATCCTCAACGCCAACTACATTGCATGCAGATTGCGTCCCCACTTCTCGATATGCTACGCAGGGAAGGGTGGTCTGGTTGCCCATGAGTGTATCGTTGATACTCGCCGGACAGTTGCCGGAACGACGCTGACCATCGACGATATCGCCAAGAGAATAATTGACAACGGTATCCACCCGCCGACCATGAGTTTTCCAGTCGCCGGAACGCTGATGGTCGAGCCGACGGAGTCGGAATCCAAGCAGGAACTGGATCGTTTCATCAGGGCAATGCTCGAGATCGCAGATGATGTCCGAGCCATTCGAGATGGCAAGTACGAGCCGGGATGCGACCCGTTATCGAATTCTCCTCATACTATGAACGACATGCTGAGCAAGTGGGACAGACCCTATACGCGTCGGCAGGGAGCCATGCCCTACGGTGTATCTGGAACGGACAAGTACTGGCCGCCCGTCAACCGGGTTGACAATGTCTATGGCGATCGAAATCTGGTTTGTGTCTTGGCTCCCTAGGCGCTTGCCAGCATGGCCTGACGCAACGTGCAGGCCTGTTGCGCCGTCTGCGACCGGTTTGTCATGGGCTTCCTGAATTCCTGGCTATCTGCGCGCCCCCTCTTCGACGTGCATCGCTGTCTGTGGTTGCTGGTGCTGCTGGTCACCCCTGCCCAGCTTGAATGTCATCCCTCTGACTCGGGGACAGAGCTGCGAAGTGGTTACGTCGACGTCGTACAGACGGCCTTGCCGGCCGTGGTCAACATCTCGGCGCGGCGGATTGTGGAAACCTGGACCAGCCCGTTTGCCAACGAACCTTTCTGGAGGTTTTTTCGACAACATGGCCAGGTACGCCAACGTGTCGAGAATTCACTGGGTTCAGGCGTTATAGCCAGCTCCGATGGATATGTGGTCACCAACTACCACGTTGTAGAGGGCGCTCTCGAAATCCTCGTCGAACTCAGTGACAGACGAGAGGTCGAGGCCCGTGTCGTGCTCGTTGATCGGCGCTTTGACCTCGCTGTACTGAAGCTGGACGAAGTCGCGAATCTGCAAACACTGACGATGCGCGATTCCGATACACTGCAGATCGGCGAACTGGTTTTGGCAGTCGGCAATCCGTTCGGAATCGGACAGACTGTTTCGAGCGGAATTGTATCAGGTTTTCTAGCTTCGAGCGGATACTTTGTGCAGACCGACGCGCCCATTTATTCAGGAAATTCAGGCGGCGCACTGGTCGATACCAAGGGTCGCCTGGTTGGCATCAACACCATGATCCAGACCGAGGAGGGCAACCTGCGCGGCATAGGATTTGCCATCCCATCCAATTTGGTCGAGGTGTTTGTTGAACAAGCGCGCAGCGGCGCCCAGCGATTCAATGTGCCATGGGCAGGAATTGATGCGATGGGGGTCGAGCGTTCGCTGGCACAAGACCTGGGGATGGAAAGACCGAGCGGCGTGGTCATTGGCACCATACATCGCGAAAGCCCACTGTGGACAGGTGGGTTAAGACCAGGTGATATCATTATCAGGGTGGGAGACCGTGATATCCACACACCCGCCGAATTGCGTTACAGGATAGCAATCGGACGGCCCGGGGACACCGTTCAATTCGGTATCCTGCGCAATGGCAGAGCGCGCACAATCAACGCCCGGCTTGGATTGGCTTCGGAAAATCCACCGAGACAAACAACCACGATCGATTATCTTACAGTTTTTCGGGGCCTGATCATTTGCAATGTCAATCCGGCGACGATCGTCGAGTTCGAATTACCTCTTGATGCCAGGGGAATAATGGTTGTTGAGGTCCCGAAACAGTTAAGTGGCATTGGGCTGATGAGTGGTGATATCCTGCTCCGGATTAACGGCAGGCGAATTGAATCGATAAGGGATGTGGTTTCTGTCGTGCGCAGCAACACGCGCGCCTGGGAGGTCGAGGTCAGACGAGGGAGTTGGAAAAGGGTGTTCAGGTTCCGGTCCTAGAAGCAGGACAATGCCTGGCAGGAGGTTGGGCTGGACTCGGTACGTGTGCGGGCAGAGCGGGAGATGTTTGTCATTGCGCGCCAGGTGAATTCTGTTGTGGTTGTGCCGTTGTGATTCCTCCGACATAGTGCGATCTCCTGGATTGGTAGCCACCTGCCTTAAGAGACGCCGTGTGGAGTCTATGGAAATGACAACGCCGAGTAGTTGGTCAATGTCCAGGTGCGGAGAACTGCGTGGCGCGCGGCGGGAGGGGTCGGGTTACTCAGGCTACCCTGTCGCGGTTGTCCGCGCCCGCTCGTCCAGAAGCGCCAGGAGCGGCCGGTTGATGTAGAGGTTTTCGCGGCCCGCCCTGGTCTCCTCAAGGAGGCCTTCGGCCGCTAGAGCTTTCAGGTAGACAGCGGCCGTCTGGCGCTTGGCTATATCCGCTTTGACCACGTCGCAGATCCGGCAGTAGGGATGCACGAAGATCAGTTCCGCCAGTTCCCGGGAGTAGATCCTCGGCATCCTCCGTCGAATTGCGGCGCTCGTCTCGTCGAGAAGCTCCCGGATTGCGCGGATTTTCCTTGTCGTCCATTCCGCCGTCGTTCTGACAGCCTCCAGAAAGAAGAGTATCCATGCTTCCCATTCCTGTCGGGTCGTCACATCCAGCAGATACCGGTAATAGGGCGCCTTGTTCCGGATGATGTGTCGGCTGAGGTAAAGGACAGGAACATCAAGCAGACCCTTGTCGACGAGATAGAGCAGGTTCAGCACACGTCCGGTCCGGCCGTTTCCGTCGACGAACGGATGGATCGCCTCGAACTGATAATGCATGACTGCAAGGCGGATCAGAGGGTCGATCGCCTCGGCCTCGTGAATGTAGCACTCCCAATTGGCGAGCTTGCACCGGAGAACGTCCTCTCCTGCCGGCGGCGTGTAGAGGACCTGTTGGGTTGCATCGTTCACCAATGCCGTGCCCGGCGTTTTGCGAATGTCCAGCTCCACGCCCTTGATCGTTCGACAGACCTCGACCGCGATGGCGGTCGAAACCGGCCGCTGGTTCAGCATCTCGAAACCGCGGTGTACTGCGGTGCGGTAGCGCATTGCTTTCCTGGTTGCAGGGTCGGCTCGACTCGCCGCGTCGTCGGCATAGCGGAACAGTCGGTCGGCTGTCGTGACGATATTCTCGATCTCGGAACTCGCCTGTGCTTCGAGCAGGGGAATCGAGTTGATCAGCATCGCCTGGTTCGGGATGAGATTCCCTGAGACGCGGAGCTCCGCCAGTGCTACGCGCGCCGCAATGCAACTCCGAAGAACGGCCTTTGTCTCGGTTTCCGAAGCCGGTGGTAGGTTTGGAAGGTCATTAAAGGGTCGATTGGGATCGAACGCCATGTAGATGTATCCTGCTCCCGTCGGCACATGTTCCGAACATGTCGACTTCATCGACACTTCACTCAAACATGTCGATGTAAGGATGATATATCGACATGTTGGGATGTGGCAAACAGATGGTCCGGCTTTCCCGACCGGCGCCACATCTGGCTGGCCACCGAACCCGCCGCCATGCGCATGACCCATGACGGGCTTTCAGGCCTGGTTCGCAACCGCCTCGGGAGCCTGGTATGTCTTCCGCAATCGGCGGTGGACCATGCTCAAGGTCATCGCCTTCGACCAGGGCAGCACCTGGATCTGGTCCAGGCGCCTGGAGCGCGGTCTTTTCAGGGGGCTTGTCTCCGCCAGTCCGGCCGAGCCGCTCTCGGCCACCGGGCTCATGGCGCTGCTTGATGGCCTCGACATCATCAAGTCAAGACAACGCAAACGGTACGCCCTGGCCCCCTGACGGGGCCGCAGGCCGGGTGCCGGATGATCCCGGCTACAGGTGTTGTTTCCCAAGTGGATGTAAATGTAAATCCTCAGATTAATCCACAACGGTGGTGGACAATTTGTCCTGCTTTGCACCGACATCGTCAAGAGGTTGGGAAAGGACAGCGGCGGGGCGTCAACGCTTCCTCCAGCCGGGCGGGATGCATCATGCCATGCTGCAAGACATCGAAATAGGGAAGCGAGAAGGTAACGCGGTCTTCAAGGATGCAACAGGCCATCACCGGCAGGCGGACTCGCCTCTCGGATGTCAGCACGCAGATCGCCTCTGGCGGTTGCTCAGGATCTGCCTCGGCTGCAACGGTGTGCGGTTGCGGGAAGACGTTAAGGAAAGCGGCCATTTGGGCTTGGGTGCTGGGGCAATGTTGCTGATCGTGTCTTGAAATCGCATAGTTTCGGTCATCGGGTATCCTCCTTCCGGTTACGGTTTGATGCCTCACTCTATGAGTCCTGGTACTGAGGGGCCTCCCCGGTTTCCTGTGCAGATGGCTGAAATGTGACAGTGTTGTTGGAAAATTGAAGAAACTGTCACGCGGGGCGTAAACGGGGATTCGGAACGGGGTTCAAAATTACCAGAATCAGCCGATTGGGGCGAATCCTTGTCGCGATACGAGATTTGCACCCGATGTCGTTTCCGGTTGAGGCGCGGTGATGTGAGGACTATATGGCAGGTGAGGGGCCGTAGCTCAGTCGGGAGAGCGCGTCGTTCGCAATGACGAGGTCAGGGGTTCGATTCCCCTCGGCTCCACCACCGTTGCTCACCTCCAATTGGAGGTGGGACCCAGTCTCCTTACCGTTTGAATCGAATCGCGGACACCGCTCGCTCGGCGGTCGAGAGTGATTTACCTGCAATCAGGCAAATCTGTGGAAAGATGATCCATTCCAGCGTCCACATGGCTCCCGAACGCTCCTGCTCATGCATGACCGCATTGTGCATGCCCGGCAACAGGACCGCTGCATAGTGCCCAAGGGCAATCATGGTTTCGGCGCCCACCGGGTTCGATTTGTGTGGCATGGATGATGAGCTGCCACCTCCGACGAATCCAACCTCTCCGAGCTGAGCCATCAGAGCCAGGTCCTTTCCGACTTTCCCGGTTGATGAAGAAAGAGCACAGCAGGCAGATGCAAATTCAGCAAGCGCAAGCCGATTGGTTTGCCAGGACTGATCGTCGCTGTTCAAAGACAGTGTGGCGGCCAATTCGGACCTGATCAATGTGGCAGAGCAGCCCAGTTCCTGACCTGTTCCCACCGGGCCCGCCAACTGCACGCGTGCTGCTTGCTTTCCCCTGTTCTCAAGTACCTTGCGCTGGTTGACCAGGAGGGCCTGCCACATACCGATTCGGTGGCCGAATTTAATGGGCTTGGCCAGCTGCATCCTCGTGTACCCATTGATCTCCTTGCTGCCGCAGTCAGCATTCAGTCGATCCAGCGACCCGAGCAGGCTCGAAAGACGCTGAACCAATAGTGGAACTAGCTCAGATATTGCCATGGCCAGGGTCGTGTCGATAATGTCCTGACTGGTGAGCCCGAAATGGATCTCACTGCATGCCGGACCGAACAGTTTCTCGCGTAATTGCTTGACCAGCTCAGGAACAACAACTCCATCCCGCTCGGTGCTTCTGGTTAACCGTGCAACATCCGGTTCGAATTCATGTGCCGCCTTAGCAATCTGTCGGGCACTACAATTGGAAATCTGACCTATCCTGGCCTGTATGGATGCAACCTCAACTTCGACCTGCAACATATGGCCAAGCAGCTTCTCGGGGCTGAAGAGCTCTTCTATTTCCGGATCACCGAGAAGACTGGACATCCATGCCGAACCATGTGGATAGCAGTGCATCTCAACATCGTCGCATGGCAAGTGAGATTCCTTGACCAACGCCGATGCACATGGTTGCCAGTGCCAGCTTGCGCTTGGAAAGTGCCAGTTCCAACGCCGCTGTTCCAACAATGCGCGCCCCCGACATGCCGAGCGGATGGCCAAGCGCAATGGCTCCACCGTTAATGTTGAGGCGTTCGCTGTTAGCCTCAATGCCCAGCAACTTCATAACAGCAAGGCATTGGCTGGCAAAGGCTTCGTTCAACTCGATCAAATCGAAGTCGTCCATTGTCAACTTGGTAAGACGAAGTAATCTCCGGGTAGAATAGACCGGGCCGATGCCCATGACTCGCGGCTGTACTCCAGCTGAGCATCCGCCGACAATCTCGGCCAACGGTTCCAGGCTGTAGCGCCTGACTGCTTTTTCCGAAGCAATCAGCAAGGCCGCTGCTCCGTCATTGATACCTGATGAATTTCCCGCAGTTACCGAACTTTGCGCGGCAAACAGGGTAGGCAGAGCTGCGAGCTTTTCAGCCGAGGTTGTGCGGGGGTGCTCATCGCGGGCAATTACAACTACACCTTTCCTGCGGTTTCTTGTTGTAACTGGCGTGATTTCAGCAGCCAACCGACCGCTGGCGATGGCTGCCGCGGCCTTCCGCTGACTTGCCAGAGCAAACTCATCCTGAGAGAGTCGCGTAATTGAGTATTCGTTGGCTACATTATCAGCGGTTTCGGGCATCGAGTCCGTACCGTATTTTTTGTCCATCAATGGATTGACGAACCGCCAACCGAGCGTCGTGTCATGGATTTCTGCCCGGCGGGAGAAAGCTGTGTCGGCTTTTGCTACCACGAACGGTGCTCTGGACATGCTTTCCACACCACCGGCCAAGACAATTTCTGCAAATCCGGCGCTTATAGCTCTGGAAGCGGTGAGTACGGCATCCATGCCGGAACCGCACAAGCGGTTAATGGTGGCAGCCGGAACGGAGACGGACAGACCGGCCAGGAGAAGACTCATACGGGCGATATTGCGGTTGTCCTCTCCAGCCTGGTTGGCGCAACCAATCCAGACTTCGTCAATGTCTTGGTCAGGAAGCTGGCTGTTGCGTTGAATGAGTGTTCGTAGAACGTGGGCACACAGATCATCAGGGCGTACCGACGACAGTCCGCCTCCGTAACGCCCAATAGGAGTTCGCACGTAGTCACAAATATACGACCTGCTCATGGCTTAGTCTCGTACCCGTTGGCCCCGATGCGCTTCTCGAGTACGGCGCTGCAGATCGCGCAAGATCTTCAACTCACGCAGCTTAGGTGCAGGTGTTGCTGTCACGACTTCGGAATACTTGACCTTCCAACCAACAGTAGCGTTTACATCCTGCCGTGTTACACCGGGATGAAGCGACACAACCTGAAGCTCGTTAGTGTTCCTGGCCGGTTTCCAGATTGCCAGATCTGTTATAAGTAGCTGGGGGCCTGCAGTTCGTATTCCGAGTTTCTGGCGATCATCGCCGCCCGTGCCAAATCCGAATGATGTCATGAAATCAATTCTCTCCACGAAACTCCGGCGAGACTGCTTCATGACGATGTAGATCTTCTGACTCAAGGCTGCGATCTCTGGAGCACCGCCACCACCAGGTAGCCGCACGGTCGGCTTATGATAGGGTCCGATGACGGTCGTGTTGATGTTGCCAAACCGATCGAGTTGCGCTGCGCCGAGAAATCCGACGGTAATCCATCCGCCCTGCAGCCAGTACCGGAACATTTCCGGACTTGAAACGGTCGTCAGAGCCGTTGTGCACAATTCACCATCACCGATGGATAACGGCAGCAGGGTAGGTGCGGCACCAATGGTTCCGGATTCGTAGATCAGTGTGACATCGGGCACGCCAATGCGACGGGCCAGGTTGCATGCTGCTGATGGCGCGCCAATGCCGACAAAGCACACATCGCTGTTGCTCAGGGCTCTGGCGGCCGACACGATCATCATTTCATCTGCGGTGTATTCCATGGCGATCTAATGGCTTTCACCAGGAATGCGCTTCAAGAATGTCTCTGGCGTCGCACTGATCACGTTGTCCTCCATCCACGAGAGAAAACGTTGGCGGTCCCGGGAGATGGCATCCCAGGCAAGGTAGAAGCCGTTGTCCCGTTCGTAATAGCCCAGCGCATAGGAGGGGTGTGCACCACCGGGGACTATGGAAATGGCGTCGATCGTGAAGGCAGGTAGTACACAGGCATTGGGATGGCAATGAAGGTCATCGACCACTTCCTCAACGGTTACGACGGTCCGTGTTGCTGCCAGTGCGGCCTGCTTGTTAACGCCGATTATTCCTTCCAGCAATACGTTTCCATGACGATCGGCCTTCTGTGCATGAAGGATGGTTACATCAGGACGCAGTGCAGGAACGGCAGCCAGGACCTCTCCCGTAAACGGGCAGGTCACTGAACCAACGTTACGGTTGACGTCGACCAGACCTGACCCAAGATAGCCCCTGAGCACTGCAAAAGGCAGGTTGGAGGCACCGGCCTCATAAGCGTTCGCCATTGCCGAATGTGAGTGTTCCTCAATTATAAGGCTGTTAGGCCAGTCGTTCTCTGCGGCATCCCTGAGTCTTCTCAGCAGTCCAACACCGGGATTGCCGGCGTAGGCGAATATCAATTTCCTGGCAATTCCCATGCCGATTAGCTGGTCATATATGAGGTCGGGCGTCATGCGCATCAAAGTTAGATCTCGCAAGCCGGCCCGGATGGTCTCATGCGCCGCAGCAAATGGAATAAGGTGTGTAAAGCCCTCGAATGCAACCGAGCAGCCGTTCCACACATTGTTTCTGATAGCCTGCTCCAACGGTTGCACCAGCTTCATTGTAACAGTTCCTGAGTTGCTACCTGCGCCGGATGCAACGGCTTACACCCGCGGTGATGCCAATTGGGAACACCCTGGTGACCTTCAGCTTGTGGCGGTTTTCCGAGTATATCTTCAGAGTTACAGGTCTCCTGCCAGCATTCTGATATTCACTACACATCAAAGAACACGGTTTCTCTTTCGCCTTGGAGATGTATGTCGAAGCGATATTCGTTTTCGGATACTTCCCTGGCAAGCAGTGTCGAGATACGGCCAGAGTGTTCAAGTCTGGAAAGAACCGGATCTCTTTGATTGGCTTCAATCTCGTCCGGGAAATACATACGAGTATGCAATCCGAGATTAATTCCTCGTGCCGCGATCCAAAAGGATATGAATGGTGCCTGCATGTTGCCGTCAGTGAACGGTGTGGCCCCTGACTTGACTGTCAAGAACGAGAACTCTCCGGTCGACGGGTCGGTTGCACGCCGCGCCCATCCGACAAAGCCCTTGGCGCTTTTTCCACGCTTTTCAACTGGTGAATTGAAGAGTCCGAGGTGGTCGGCCTGCCAGACCTCGACTATTCCATCCCTGATCGGGGTCCTGATGCCGTCGAAGATACAGCCGGAAATGCTGATGCGCTGACCGGGCGTGTCTTCACCGACAAGATTTTCTCCCAGGTCATGTCCACCATAGATGCCCTTGAGGCCGATATAGTTAGGCGTACAACCAATATGGACGTAGGGGCCCGCAGTTTGCGACGGGGATTCATGGAGTACTCGACCAAGAACAACCATTCGGTCTATCCCGCCTGGCCTTCAAATTGCGTCGACCTTCTCCCCCGCAATATAATGTCAAACCTGTAGGCCCGAGCGTCCATTGGAATTGTATTGTGACGGTCCATACGTGCAATCAGGGGTTCGACAAACTTCGGATCAGGAATTGCATTCACAATCGGACATTGCGGGATCAACGGGTCGCCCTCAAAATACATTTGTGTGATCAGTCTCTGGGCAAAGCCTGTGCCGAAGAGCGAAAAATGAATATGTGATGGCCTCCAGTCGTTGATGCCGTTAGGCCATGGGTATGCGCCAGGCCTGATGGTTCGGAACTCGTACCCGCCCTGGCTATCGGTTATTGTCCGCCCGCAACCCCCGAAGCTGCTGTCAAGTGGTGCAGCGTAGCCATCCTTGATATGCCGATATCGACCTCCGGAATTTGCCTGCCAGATTTCAACCAACATGCCGGACATGCCGATACCTCGCTCATCCAGGACTCGTCCATGGACTATAATTCGCTCGCCCAGGGCCGGCCGACTGCCGGGCTTCGCAAAATTGACCGTAAGATCGTTATCGTCAGGTCCGATTGTGTCATGTCCGAACAAAGGGCCGGAAAGCTCTGACAGGCTGTTCGGTATGGAAACAAGCGCTAATTTCGGCGAACGGGCTATGCTGCTCTTGTAGCGCGGCGCCAGAGCAGGTGGATGGCGATGAAACTCTCGGTGGAAAAAACTCCCACCGACAACGTCATCCAGTTCAACTGGCACAGTCTGAGTCATCGGCTTTCATGGTAGCGAGAGTTGTCTTTGCGATTTTGAAGGCCCGGTTGGCTGCCGGAACGCCAGCATATATTGCGACATGCAGGAGTGCCTCGGTTATGTCCTCCTCGCTGGCTCCGGTGTTGGCGGTTGCCCTGACATGCATGGCAACCTCCTCATCGTGCCCAAGTGCTGCCAAAAGGGCGATTGTCACCAGTGAGCGCTCGCGCAAGGTCAACTGGCGCCGTGACCACACCCGTTGCCAGGCTGTGGCGGTAATCAGCTCCTGGAATGGTTCGTCAAACGAGGTTGTCCGCCTGATGGCAGCATCGACATGCCTGTCTCCCAGTACCCTCCGCCGGGTGTTCATTCCGGTTGATGTCATGGCCGTACCGTTGTCACGCGACGAGTTCCCGGAGTTTCGACGTCATCTGGCTAATTGGGGCTGAATACTTACCAGGCAGGCAGGGCTGCAGGCTCGAAACCGTCCACTTTCTGCGATGATATTTGGAGGATCATGCATTGACAAGCAGCGGGCGCGATTCTCGTACTCCGACGGTTCTCAGGTAATGCTCACCAACAAAAGCCAATTGAACACCTGAGCGTCGTTCCACAACAAACTGCTTCAGGCTGCCAGTAACCGCTTCGCCTCAAACACGAAGCGCTTTACCTGCTGCGCTACCAAGAGCCCCATTTGCAGTTTCTATCTCTCCCGAGCCTGGGGGAAGACCCAGGGCCTTTTCGCCCCCTGCCACATATGGTGCCGTTGCCGTACCAGAAATTCTCAATTGAAACCGAAGCCTTGCCATCCGACGCGACACCAGAATAGAAGTGTTTTCATGCAGCGAAGACCTGCTGTGTTCCCGATATCGCTTCTTACCGGTTCTTGCCCGATGCACTGATGCCGATGGCACCAAGTATAACAATGCCGGTCGTAAGGTCTCGGTAAAAGGGATCGGCGTTGAGAATGTTGAAACCGTTGTTGATCAGTGCCAGCAAGAATACGCCGGCCAGGCTTCTCCACACGGCGCCAGCACCGCCAAAAATGCTTGTTCCACCGAGAATTACGGCTGCAATTGCCTGCAGTTCGAGCCCGGTGCCAGCTGCAGCCTGGCCCATCGAAATCCGTGACACGGAAATGGCTGCTGCCACGCCAGCTGTAAGGCCGGCAATTGCAAATGTCATGATTCTGACACGCTTGGTCCGGATGCCCGATAGTATTGCGGCTTCCTCATTCCCTCCCACAGCAAAAACCCGACGTCCAAAGGTCGTCCGGGTAAGCAGAAAGGTCAATGCAATCGCGAAGATCACCAGCACAATAACGGCAATGTAAATGCCGCCTATCTTGCCGCGACCAAGCCAGGAAAAATCGTCAGTTCTGACCGGAATCAGGCGGCCATCGGAGATTACGATTGCCGTCCCCTTGAACACTAGGCTGGTGGCAATTGTGGCCAGGAAGGAATGGACGTTCAGCCACGTTATCAAAGCTCCGTTTACAAGACCCAGTGAGATACCAACCAGGGGGGCAATAGCCAGTCCGAGATAAGGATCGACATGGAGTCCGACCCATGCGGCACTCACGCCACTGACCGCAAAGGTCGCGCCCACGGAAAGATCAAATCCACCGCCAATGATAACAAGCGTCATGCCGCAAGCCATGATCGCCAGTGGTGCGTTCTGATTGAGAATATTGAGCAGGTTGCGATAGGTGAGAAAGTTGCTGTTTCCGCCGCCCGAGTTTCGGCAGAATTATACACTCTGGCGGGTTTCGTCTCCTTAAGTCTGACGCACGATTAGGAGGGGATTCCTTCCCAACAGCGTGGAACAGAGGCTGTGGAAAAGGTTCGGTGAAGATGGGAACGACCTGCACACTGAATCTTGAGCGAAAAAAGACAGAACCTCAGGCTTGACCTGAAAGCTGGTTCGGCCTGTCGAGATTATGAATCGTGTACACATTCCTTCAGTTTGGGTCTGCCCAGCAGAGGCCGGAAAATTACGGAATGGATCGCCGTGCCTGATCCGAAAGGAAAGCTTCTATTTTGCTTTGGCCAGTCTGGCGGTCCGACGAGCCGCCTTGCCAATTTCAGCCCATTGCCGATGCCTGAATGCAGAACCACTGACCAGCCACGACCCACCGACTGCAGCGACATTCTTCAGGCACAAATACTGTTCGAAATTGTCGGCACCGATTCCTCCCGTTGGGCAGAATCTTATCTGTGGCATGGGACCGCCCAGAGCTCGCAGTGCAGGAACTCCACCACTCGTTGCTGCCGGAAAGAACTTGATGAAATGGAATCCATGCTCACCAAGCTTCATGACCTCCGAAGCCGTGGCTGCCCCGGGAAGAAGGGGCAACTCACAGTCGGCAGCAGCTGCAATGAGTGCGTCTGTTGCTCCGGGAGATACCGCGAAACTGGCACCATTGGACCTTGCCTGAGCAAGTTGCTGTGGAGTCAGCACACTACCTGCGGCAACAATGCAGCCTGGAACCCTAGCAAGCAATGAAATAGCATCCAAAGCCTCGGATGTACGAAGCAGGACCTCGATGACCGGCAAGCCTGCCGACACGAGTTCCTCTGCAAGAATGTTCAGACCGCTCAGATTGTCAGCGGTCAGTGTAGTGACTACCCGGGAATCGGCGCACTTGCCAATAATGTACGAACTCGATTCGTCCGGTTTCACAGGTTGACCCTAAACAATTGCTGACGCACCGCTGCTGGCTGGTCCGACACTGGTGCGAAAACTGTTGAACAGGTCGATCCAGGGCAGATCTCGCTCATCTTTCGGGCATGCCGCGACCGGTCGTTCAGAAATACCTGGTGACAACGCGTCTATTCTGCCCCTGATGCAATCAATACGCACTACATCACCATCGCGCAGCCTGGCCAGTAATCCGCCTTCGGCAGCTTCTGGCGAGAGATGAATTGCAGCTGGCACCTTTCCCGAGGCTCCGGACATACGCCCGTCAGTAATCAGAGCAACCTTGAGACCGCGGTCGAGCAGAACCGAGAGCATAGGAGTAAGTGAGTGGAGCTCCGGCATGCCATTTGCCTTGGGGCCCTGAAATCGAACAACGATAACCGAGTCTGAATTAAATTGGCCGGAAGCAAAGGCAGACCTGACAGAATACTGGTCGGCAAAGATGTGTACCGGACCTTCGACAACGTGGTTTTCGGGCTTGACGGCCGAAACCTTGATCAGCGCGCGTCCAAGATTTCCCTCGAGAAGTCTGATTCCACCATTTCTGCTGAACGGCGTGGAGAATGGGCGGATAATTGCCTGATCAAGTGATCGGTCGGTCGGCTTTCCCCATTCGAGTAGATCGTTGTGCAATTGTGGCTCGCTAGAATATGCGGCTAGACCTTGACCGAATACAGTGTCCACGTCGTCATGCAACAACCCTGCTGACAGAAGTTCGGAAAAAACCAATGCTAGTCCCCCTGCTGCATGGAATTGATTCACGTCTGCCAGTCCGTTGGGGTAGACACGCGCAAGTAATGGTACCGCCTGGGACAGGTCGCTGAAGTCCTCCAGCTCCAGGTGAATACCTGCGGCGCGGGCCATGGCTGTCATGTGCATAACCAAATTGGTCGACCCACCGGTCGCCATGAGCCCGACGATGCCATTTACAAATGCTCTTTCGTTCAGCAATTTTCCGAATGGAAGGTATTGGTTGCCTTGAGTCGTCAACTCCAGGACGCGTCTTACCCCGGCGACCGTGAGCTCGTGTCTCATTGGTGTATGTGGATTGACAAAGGATGAACCGGGCAGTTGCAACCCCATGAACTCCATCAGCATCTGGTTGGAGTTGGCAGTGCCATAAAAGGTACAGGTGCCAGGGCCATGATAAGCCTGTAATTCGGCCTCCAGCAAGCGTTGGCGGCTAATCTTGCCTGCAGCAAAGTCCTGCCTAACACGTGCCTTCTCATCATTGGCAAGCCCAGACGTCATCGGTCCCGCAGGAAGAAAAATTCCTGGCAGATGTCCGAAGCAAGCAGCTGCCATTACCAATCCTGGTACAATCTTGTCACATACTCCCAAATACACAGCTGCGTCGAAGGTATTGTGTGACAAGGCAACCGCGGTCGCCAATGCGATCACGTCGCGGGAGAACAGTGACAGTTCCATCCCTGGTTGTCCCTGGGTAACGCCATCGCACATGGCAGGAACTCCTCCTGCGACTTGTGCTGTAGCCCCGGCACGCCGAGCTGTTTCACGAATGAGGCCAGGATAATCTTCAAAAGGCTGATGCGCCGACAACATGTCGTTGTATGCGGTGACAATTCCTAGATTGGCTGCTCTGCCTTGCGTCAACCGACGTTTGGAACTGCCGGATGCAGCATAAGCATGAGCCTGATTGCCACAGTTTAGATGCGTACGTCGAGGCCGCTTCATGGCGGCCCGGTCGATCGCGTCGAGGTAATTGTGCCTTGCAATCCGACTACGCTCGCCAATGCGAGCTGTCACCATCGCCACAGTTTCATTGAGTGCCATGTTCTGTCAGCCCGATGCGTCGCCAAAAATCAAATGCTATTGGTATCTGGCTGGCAATGCCAGGAATTGTACATCTGCAACTGATTTGACTCAGGTTGCAGCTGCGCCAGACACGCCGCGCCCAGGGCGCAAAATCATGTCACTTTCTAAATTGCCGGTGTCGGATGAAAAACGCCTGTCAATTCGTCCGTCTTGTTGCTCGACCAGAATGAGGTTCCTTTCAAACCCAAACAGCGTGCAGGAACAAACCCATTGAGGCAGGAAAATGTCTTGCATCAGATCATGACGCCACGAATTCATGACCAGGTCCGGGTCTCGTGGTCCAGGCTGCCACAATAGGATAAGGGCGGCCATCAGGTAAGATCGGCCGCCCCGCCAAGCTGGAGGCCTGGCCGGTTTCGGCCAGAACCTGTCCTGCCTGGTCAGCAACTACTCTTTGGCCCATTGACGAAAATCGATTTCGTAATTGAAATGGTAGCTGGTCACACGTTTGTTGAGGACTGTGGTATGCTTGTCCGAATAAACGTGAATCTTAGGAGTCGCAGCTGACCAGATTGTGGCGATTTCATCATACAGTGCCTGCCGTTTTTCTGGAACGATTGTCGCACGCGCTTCTCCCAGCAGTCTCTCGGCTTCCTCGAGACATACTTCCGTAAGGTTGTATTGAAGACCACAGGTCATATCGTAGCCCAGGAAGTACCCTGCTTCGGGTACGCCGGGTCCATCCAGACGGATATAGGTCTGTGCCGTGTGTCCTTCGAGACTGTCGATGTAATCCGTGGCAGACAATTTGTTGATGGTCACGTTGATCCCAAGTTCGCGCCAGGTGGCTTGAACTACGGTTGCAATCTGCTCTTCAATCGTGTTGCCCTCCGGAATATTCAATGCAACATCAATCGGCGTCTGCACGCCGGACTCGGCCATGAGTGCCCTGGCCTTTTCCATGTCATAGGTCGGAATATCGATCAAGCCGGGCGTGAACTCGCCCAGTGTCGGCATGAAAGGGCCACCGAACAAAGTGCCATATCCGAAAGCGATACTGTCCCTGATTTCTTCATAGGGTACAGCGTAGCTGACCGCTTCACGCACTTTCAGGTTGTCCCATGGGGTTTTGGTATTTGGAAGGCCGATCTGCTCTGAAATTGCGTGGTCGTTAGCAATAATGCGAACTTCATCGTTATCCGCGAGGCTTGTCACTGATGCCTTGGTCATGCCCAACGTTACGTCAGCCTCTCCGGATCGTGCCTGCAGAAGCAATGTCGGGTCAGAATTGATGAAGTTGATTTCGATCTTCTTTGATGCAGGCTGTATTGGGAAGTCTGGATTGGCCACCAATATGGCCTTCGTGTTGGGCTCATATACCTCCAGAATGAAGGGCCCTGGTCCAGTTACGTTATTGGACATCCACTCATTCAGTGAATTCGCCTGTATACCACCATTGGCTTCCACGATTTCCCGGTCAACAACCGATGACCATGGCTGAGCATGCAACTGGAGGAGGTTGGGATCGGGCCGGCTCAGTTTGACGACCAACGTGTATGGGTCCGGTGTTTCAAGTGATTCGATGAGAGGTGGGTCATAGAAGCCGTCCAATATAACGTAGGCTCCACAGCCATTCATGGTCAGTACTCTTTCCCAGGAGTACTTCACATCTTCGGAAGTGACAGGTCTTCCACTGGCAAAAGTAACGTCATCGCGTAATTTGTATGTATAGGTCAGTCCGTCCTCACTGATTTCCCAGGATGTAGCCAAATACGGTTCGATGTTCTTGACCTCGATTTCAGTGGTTCCGTCGGGTCCTGGCCTGGTTCCGTATTGTGTGAGTCGGGTGTAGAAATTCTGCACAAAGCCGACCTCAACGATACCACAGCCCCAGGCGGGGTCAAGTGTGGCAGGTGCCTGCCCCATATTGACAATGAGCGGATCATCCTGTGCTTTCCCTGTGCTGGCAATACCCGAAATGCCGATGATACAAACAGCCACAACACTGATGACACGCCGCAAGTCGTACAAGTATTTTTCGAATCTCATTTTGTTCCACCTCTGTGTTCTCCTTTGGAATCGGCAGAGCATATGCGGAAGTTGTCAGACTTGCAAAACCTGAAACACCTCGTGTCCACAACTGCCAAAGGACAGGGTTGCACAGACCTCGGCAATGCCTGTGTTGTTGCCGATATCTGAAGCCGACCTGCAGCCGGAGCAATACGCCTAGCGGCCGGGACGCAGTGCGAAGGATGCGGTCAAGCGTGTTCATCATCTGTTGAATCGGGGCCACAGCGAGGGTGTTGACGCCGACCTTTCCAACGCCTTCGGTGAGAGACCGCATGCCGGGCTCACGAAGAGCCTTGCCCGTCGCATCAGCGATGGTCGCCTGCTCGGACTGATCAAGTCATGGCTGGAGATGCCGGCAGTGGCGGCAAGCGGCGCACCAATCGTGCGCGCAAGGAAAGCAAGGGAACCCCTCGGGGTTCTCCCATTTCCCCGCTGTTCAGCAACATCACCATGCGCCGCTTCATACCGGGCTGGAAAGTATTCGGCCATGCCGAGCGGTTTCGGTACCGGGATTGTCAATTATGCCGATGACTTCTGTGTATCGGGCGCGGCGCCGGCAGCAGGGATGCTGACTGCGGTTGCCGACATCATGGACAGGCTGAAGCTACGCACAGAAGACCAGATGCCTCCGATGTCCCGGGGAACCGATGAAGTTTCTCGGCACTCGCAGCGGATGGAACTATCGTCCGGGGCATTGGCGCCGTATCAGCGAGGCTACGGACCGCAGGTCCGCAGGCGAGGCTGTGGAGGTGAAAGTAGAGGAACGCAACCGGATGAAGTCGGGCGGGGCGAACTATTTCACGCTGGGGCAGGTCAGTCCTGCCTACCGCTACATCGACTACCACGCTGCGCAGCGGCTACGACCGTGGCTCTGTCGCAAGCACAAGGTGAGGTCCGGCAAGTGGGTGCGTTTTTCGGATGTCAGGCTCCACAAGACGTATGGCCTTGTTCACCTTGCGTCCACGACCAGGAGCCTTCCGTGGGCGAAGGCATGATCCCGACTGAAAGCCGGGTGCGGGAAACCCGCACGCCCGGTCTGACGAGGAGGGGTGTGGAAACACGGGCCAGGGCCGGGAACCGAGGCACTGGCACATGGCGCAAGCCGCCAGCGAACTGCTACTCCCTCAGACCTACGGCCAGGCGCGCCTCTACGCCCATACCTGGCCGGTGCATCACGCCAGCGCAGACCGTTGCGCTGGACGAAGATGATACCACTCGGGACCAGGCAGTCGTCGACCCGCGGAACGCCGCGTGACCTGGTGCTGTTTCCCAAGTAGATTTAAAAGTTAATTCTCAGATTAATCCATTACGGTATGGGACAAATTGTCCCGCTTTGCGCCGACAACGTTAAGAGGTTGTGAATGGCCTGCCTGTTATAATTATCCGGCACGGAATCAGACAGAAGCGACGCCGTCAAGTATCAAGTATCAAAGAGGGCTGACCCTAGGCTGAACACGATTGGCCCGGTCAGCGACCCTTTGAAGATTTCCAGCACAATCGCGGGGTGTCATTTTCGGGATTATCTCGGCAGCAGGTAGGCGAGAATTCTCAGATAGTTCCTGGTTCCATGCTTGTGAACTGGAATTGCACTCGGTGTACAGGATATTCGAAATACACCGTTGGGACGCGCTACCAGGAGTGCATGTCACAGATTTGCCAAGGACGCACTGTATCGCCTCTGCTCAAGCTTGGGACGACGCTCTTATGCGGTATCGTTGGATCGAGAGTTGAAAGTCGATCCGTGATGCGTCTCAGGATGTATAGGGTGCACTTTAGGATGTGTCGTGAATAGAATGCGTTCCGTTGCCGAGACATCAACACTTATCCGTCAGGCTGACAAATTGCTGAGCGGTGTTGATCGTTGCAGGTTGATCGACCGCCTAGCAGAAAATCCCCTGGCAGGTGATGTCTCGGGTGCGCAGGCAACACCTTGAATTGTCAGGCCGCGACAAGCTTGGAGTGCTCAGGATGGTCTATCCTTATGGGGCGTCAAGATTTCTGCAATCGCGCTTCTGGTTAAAGTCAAATCCAGCCAAGCCGATTCGCGTTCCGCAAAATGATATGCGGTCAGGGCAATCGCGCTGGTAATCAGGAATTCAGAAAGGGAGAAATCTTGAGCAAATTGGGGAAAGACCCGGTCAGGTCGATGACCGTAGCGATGGTACATGCCAGGGCAATGTCCGCATTTGGTTTATGAACCAATAATCCATGTGAGGTTTGCAAGGCTCCCATGCGCACCTGGGCGCAGATGGCAGCACTGATAGGTAAAAGCCTGCCAGGCTATTGTATTGGAAGAAAGGGCGGTGGCGTTCCTACCGCGCCTTATAGCGAGGGTGCTGGAAACTGCCCGGCGGACCCTGCTGACCTGCTAGTCATGAACTGAAGGATACCATCCAACCGACCAAGCCTCCTCACCCTCCGCTAATTGTCCATGCTGCCAGGGGATTAGCACTCTTAGCGCCCATTTGTGGGGACGGAGTTCCATTGGCACCAATGCATCGTCCATTCTGCCGCTCACGGTGAGACTCGGCTCGACGTTGTGAGATCTGTTGCCAGTTCAAATGGAAAGCAGCATTGTCCGTACGATCTGATTGTGCGTAGCGACAAAGTCTTGGCAGCGATTCTTGCTATTGCCAGTGCGGCGAGGCCGCACCCCAGGAATTCAAAGCGGACCCGATAAACGGACCCGTCAGCCAGCAGCGCTGTAAGCGGCTTGCCGTGGAGCTGGGCTTCAGGGTCTTCGTCATCGTGTTTCGGAAGTTTTTCGAGGTCGGGTATGACTACTGTATCAACTCGGACATTCGCAGTTGCGCGCCAGACGTCCCGGAATTGAACTGCATAGCGCGCAGGATGCTCATGAAAGCCCAGAACCATGATGCCCTGAGATGCGAAACTGTAACGTCTGTAGAACCGGTACAGATCAATTTCTATGCTTCAGTGGACGCGGGCGCTGGACGTTTGGCTACGCATGTCGGCACACATTTCTCTGCATATTCAGCGATCAGTTTCCGGACAAAGCAGGCGGCACCTCACAAATGCAGACCCGCTTCGAAAGCCAGGTCACGAATGTCCCTTGGATTGAAGTGAAGATTACCTGGCACACCGGACTGAAGATGATCAGGTTACTGCAGGTCCTTTCCTGGCCTTGCCAGCAATTCTGCAGAGGTCTCTACAGGCTACGCCTCGCAAACTCCGTCATTTCTAATCCTTGCCACGAGAGCGATCGTTGCCTGCCAGGTTCCGGGCACGGCAAGTACGAGTCTACTGCCAAGCCCGTTGTTGCTGGAGTGAACGCCTTCAGCCAAGCCGTTCCTTCATCGCCTTTAAGATCCGTGGCGGTGACATGGGGAGGTGAGTCAGCCGAACGCCCGCAGCATTGGATACGGAATTCGCAATTGCTGCAAGCGGGGGGCAGATTGACGTTTCGCCTACACCACGCACGCCATATGGATGGCCGGGGTTTGGTGTCTCCACGATTACCGTATCGATCATCGGAAGATCACTGGCAACAGGGATGCGATAATCCAGGAAGCCGTCATTTTGAAGGCGCCCCTGCTCATCGTAGATGTACTCCTCATTCAGAGCCCATCCGATACCTTGTGCAGCACCGCCCTGGTATTGACCTTCAACATAGGAAGGGTGGATTGCCCTTCCTGCATCTTGAACGACCGTATAGCGAGTAATTTCAGTTTTCCCGGTTTCGGGGTCAACTTCCGAATCGACGATGTGAACCGCAAATGACGGGCCTGCTCCGTCGGGAGTTACGGAATGGTGGCCCGAAATAGGCCCGCCAGTCCGGCCCATCCGGCCGGCAATTTCCTCGATTGGTAGCGGGTCGAATTCTCCGGCGTTCGATCCGGCAGGTATGGCGCAGCCATCCCGCCACTTTACGGCTTCCTCTGAAATCCCCCATTTTGCAGCTGCACGGGCACAGAGCTTATCCGTGGCGTCTCGTGCCGCCTCAACTGTTGCCAATCCACAGGCGAAGGTGACCCGGCTACCGTGGCTCATTTCATTGAACCCAAGTGACGCTGTGTCTGCAATGTTTACGCGAATGTTCTCGTAAGGAATTCCCAACTCTTCGGCTGCCATCAGCGCAATTGAGGCACGGCTTCCACCGATGTCCGGGGTGCCAACAGTGATCTGAATCGATCCGTCTTCGCTGAGCATAAGGTTGACAGAAGTTTCCATGCCAAAGTTGAACCAGAACCCACATGAAATTCCCCGACCATGCCCTTCTTTCAATGGGCTTGTCCAATGAGGATGAGCCTTTGCTGCTTCAAGGCAGTCGACAAGACCGATCTTGGGATAGATCGGACCATAGGAAGATCTGGTTCCCTCCCTGGCAGCGTTCTTGAGTCGCACCTCCATCGGGTCAAGTCTAAGCCGGTTGCACAGCTCGTCAATCACGCTTTCCGTTGAAAAGGCAGCTATCGGCGAACCCGGTGCCCTGTAGGCGGCCACTTTTGGCCTGTTGCACATCACGTCGTAGCCCGTCGTTTTGACATGATTGATCTGATAGGGTGCAAAGGCGCACTGCGCGGTTAGCATGGCCCAGGCCCCGGGAAATGCTCCGCCCTGCAGCCGGTAAGTCCCCTGAGCTGCCGAGATCCGTCCGTCGTTGGTCATGCCAATCTTCACATCCATTGATGAAGATGACGTGGGTCCAGAGGCCTTGAATACCTCGGAACGGTTCATTACCACCTTGACCGGTCGGTTTGTCTTGCGGCTAAGTGCGAGGGCAACCGGTTCAATGAACTGAGTGGTCTTGCCACCAAACCCGCCACCAATCTCGGACGCAGTGACCTTAAGTGCTGATGTTTCGATCCCAAGCAGGGCCGCGCAGAACTTCTGGTCGAACCATTGACCCTGCGTGCAGCACCAGAGTTCACCACGCCCATCGGGGCCAAGTTGTGCCAGACAGGCATGCGGCTCGATATAGCCCTGATGGGCCGCTTCAACAGTAAAATGCCGTTCAATGATTAGGTCTGCCTCGGCAAATCCCGCATCGAGGTCGCCGTGACCGTGTTCGTAATAACCGACAACATTCGGCGATAGGCCAGCAGGTACTGAAGTGCTGACCTGACCCTCTCGGATGACTGGCGCGTCGGGCTGCATGGCTTCGTCAACATCCGTGACGTGCGGCAGGACCTCATACTCGACGTCGACCAGCGCCACGGCCTCGCGGGCGATCAAAGAGGACGTCGCCGCCACTGCCGCCACAGCATGTCCGTGATACAGTGCCCGTTCTCCTGCCATTACGTTATCAAGGACGTTCCAGTATTCACCCTCAACATCCTCGGCAAAATCGGCGCGGGTGACCACAGCTTTTACGCCGGCTAGCGCAAGTGCTCTTGACCCATCAATCCGGATAATTCTTGCATGGGCATGCGGGCTGCGAACCATCGCGCCATGCAGCATTCCAGCCGCATAGGCATCTGCTCCGTAATTTGCGCGACCGGTGACCTTGTCAACACCATCGGGGCGGTCGGGGCGCGTGCCGATGTATTTGAAGTCACTTGAATTGAGTTTGTCGAAGGCCATCAGTTTGCCGCCCTAATTTCTGCCGCCGTGTCCAGTACGGCGCGGATGATTTTATCATAACCAGTGCATCTGCACAGATTGCCAGCAAGCCAATATCGAACCTCTGTCTCACTCGGTGCCGGGTTGTGCTCAAGCAGATTCTTGGCCGCGACCAGGATGCCAGGCGTACATATCCCGCATTGCAGTGCTGCGTGTTCAATGAATTTGACTTGCAACGGGTGGAGTTCTTCGCCATTGGCGATGCCTTCCACGGTGCCAATTTCCTTGCCCTCCGCCTCGGCGCCCAGCATCAGACAGGAACATATCAGTCGACCATCTACAGTAACAGAACAAGCACCGCAGTCGCCCGTGCCACAGCCTTCCTTGGTGCCGGTCAAACCAAGATTGTCTCGAAGCACGTCAAGCAGCGTCTCGCGCGGGTCGCAGAGAAACTCGACCTTATCACCATTGACCCTGGCAGTCACATGAATCCTACTCATCTTTTATCCCTTTGCACGAGAATAGGCGATCTTGGCAGCCCTTTTGGCCAGAACTCCGGCAACTTCTGTCCGGAATTCGATCGTACCGCGTTTATCACTTATAGGTTTGCATGCAGCAGATGCCGCTGCGGCCAGTTTCTCAAGCTCACCTTCACCGAGAGCTGTTCCGACCAGCAACTCGGCGGCATCTGGAAGCACCAGTACTGTGGGAGCAACAGCGCCAAGTACGACTCGCGCCTCAACCACGGCATCACCGTCGAGACGTAGGTTTACGGCGCAGCCAACCACCGCGATATCCATTTCCGAGCGCGGAATAAAGCGCAGGTAGGCATCGCCACCGTTTTCACCGCGCCGCGGCAGGTTGATTCCGGATATTACCTCTCCCGGCTCAAGTGACGTTGATCCCGGTCCGGTAGGAATGTCCTCAACCCTTGCGATGCGAGAGCCATGCGGGCCAACCACTGTCGCGGTGGCCGACGCGGCAACCAGTCCGGGCACGCCATCGGCAGCGGGAGAGGCGTTGCACAGATTCCCGGTCAATGTCGCCCGACTCTGGATCTGGGTCGAACCCACGAGTTCTATTCCTTCGACAACGCCAGGCCAATCGGCAACCAGATCGGCGTTGGCGCCAAGTTTCGATCCCGGTACTGCGGCTCCAATGCACCAGCCCCCGTCTTCAGTTCGCATAACCTTGCTGATACCGGGGATACCCTTCAAATCTATCATTACGTCAGGCGTTACCATCCCTGATCGCAGCTGGACGAGGACGTCTGTTCCGCCCAACAGAAAGCGCGTAACGCCGGGTGCTCCGGCAGCCAGCCGGACGGCCTCCTCAAACGTTTCTGGCCTGTGGTAGCGCATTGCTTCTCCTTGGGGTTGGCAGGGTTGTCGCAGGGTCCGGTTGCTTGGCACAATTGAGAAACGCCAACCAGAACGCTAGCGCAATAGCGAATATGAAGTTGTGCAACAACCCGGTAAACGATGGGAACGCAGCAGATCAGACAGTCATGCACGGGAACAAACGCGCCTGGGCAAGAACATTTTCTGTCCGAATTATTGTTCGTTGCGTGTCGCCCGGGACAATGAATTCGACCTGCCATGTATCGGAGTTGAACTTGCCTGCCAACAGATTTGCCGTTTACAAGAAATAATTGTCCTGCCTCCACCGGTCGGTGAAAGTGGGAGATATTGTGTACAGAAACCGGGCGGAAGAAAAACTGAGTAGTGCACGATAGAGCACAGGAGACCGGAGGAGAAGGTCTCCTGAAACCCGATGCCTGCACTCATCGCCTTCTTTCCCCTTTTCTACCGACACTGTGAGGCGCATTCTGGCAAGGTGCAGTTCCGGGCGCCGCGATGAATTTCAAGGCGGCAGAGGCAGGGTCTGGCAAGCAACCGGATATGTTGACAAGGAAATCTCGGATCGGTGAGCGCAACCCTCTCATCCATCTGGCGGACTTTGCCACGCGGCGGCGAGGACGAAGGTTCAGTTCGGCGTGCGTAATTCACCTGGAAAGTGACAGGCCACCCAGTGGCCCGGTGTGTGTTCCCTAAGATCAGGAGCATGTTGCAGACACCTTGACCGCCCGCCTCCCAGCGGGCAACGAGCCCGAAATCTGCAACCTTGCTGCTTTTGGCCAACCGGAGTAACTTCACCGGACAAGACCAATCTGGCACCGCGCCGTGGCCGTTCGGGATCGGGAACCGGAACGGCAGAAACCAGCGAAACCGTGTAAGGGTGAAGAGGATTGCGAAACAGTTCCTGACTGTCGGCAAGCTCCGCAACTGCACCAAGATAAAGCACTGCGACCCTGTCACAGAAATACTCTGCGACCACGAGGTCATGGACGATGAACAAATAGGTAAGCAAGAATTCTTGCTGAATGTCTTGCAGGAAATTCAGGACTTGCGCCTGAATGGAAACATCGAGCGCAGATACGGGCTCGTCAAGTATGAGCAGATCAGGATTTAACACCAGTGCCCTGGCCAGGGCGATGCGCTGTGCCTGCCCTCCTGAAAAGGCATGGGGCTTTCGTGTTGCGCTGGCAGGATCTATGCCCACCAGCTCCAGAACTTCTGCAACTCTTTGGCGACGCTCGTTACGATTGCCAGCACCATGGATAACCAACGGCTCCTCAACGATGTCGTGGACACGCATCCTCGCATCAAGAGATGCGTGCGGATCCTGAAACACCATTTGCATATGCCTTCGAACGCGCCGCAACTCGAGCGTGGACAGGGCAAGGATGTCTTCGCCCGAAAACACGACCTGGCCGGATGTTGGTCGTTCGAGGAGCATGAGGCAACGCGCAATAGTCGACTTTCCGCAGCCAGATTCGCCGACGAGCCCGAAGGTTTCGCCACTCATTATATCAATAGAAACATTGTCTACGGCGCGTAGGACCTGTTTCTGGCGCCCCAGCCCCTGGCGCGAAAGAATGAAGTCCTTGACCAGGTTCTTGATACTGAGAAGGACCTGGCGGTCGGCGCCTTCACATGCCTTGCCTTCGGTTTGATGTCTCTTGTTTGCCGAAACCTGCGTCATCACGACTGCGCCTCGTGACGTTCCCTTGCGAAGTGACATTCAGCCAGATGGCTCGCATGCACCTCGCCAACGCTGGTGGTCTTCGGGCGTGACTCCTGGCAAAGCGGTTTGCCGCGCCCGGCAATACAGCGTGGCTCGAAACTGCAGCCTGCCGGCAGACGTGCCAGGCTGGGAGGCAGTCCGGCAATGGAGAACAGCTTTCCGTCATGGGCCTGATCAGGACGGGGAACCGACCGCAGCAAGGATTCCGTGTAGGGATGCACGGGATTTCGGAATAGAGTTCTTGTGTCAGCACTTTCGACAATCCGACCGGCATACATAACCCTGACCTCGTCACAAAACTCGGCGACGATACCCAGGTTGTGTGTAATCAGGATCACTGCTGTGCCGCGTGAACGAACAAGTGATTCGAAGATATCCAGCACTTGCGCCTGTGTTGTGACATCCAGCGCAGTCGTCGGCTCATCGGCAATGATCAGATCGGGTTCATTGGCAATAGCGATCGCAATCATGACGCGTTGGCGCATACCTCCGGAAAACTCGTGTGGATAACTGTTCATCCGTTGCGCTGCGGCGGGGACCTCGACGTCCTCAAGCAAATGTATCGCACGCCTGCGGGCCTCTCTTCTGGAAGTGCCTCGATTGTGGTGGAGAATACCCTCGCAAATCTGCTTGCCAATAGTCTTGACCGGGTCAAGGGCGGTCATAGGATCCTGAAAGATCAGAGAGACTTCACGACCGCGCACGGAATTGAGTTGAGTCTCCTTGAGGAGGCACAAATCACGGCCGTTAAGCAAGACCTGTCCTGACATTATCCTCCCTGGCGGGCGGACAAGGCCCAGAATTGAAAGTGCCAGTGCAGACTTGCCGCTACCCGATTCTCCCACTATGCCGACCTGACGGCCGCGATAGACGTCAAGACTGACATCGCGCACCGCAGGAAATATGCCGTTCTCGGTATGAAACTCGGTTCGCAAGTCGCGAACCGACAGAACGTGCTCCGGCTCAGTTGCCACGGAATCTACCTGACTTCGTACTTTGGCATGTCCGCATCACCTAACCCCGGACTCGTGGGTCTATGATGCCGTAGAGCAAGTCCACCAGTCCGTTTATGAAGACATACAGAACGGCGCTGACAATAATAAACGCCTGAACGACAGCAAAATCCTTGCGCAAAATGGAATCGACCACGAGCGATCCTATGCCAGGCCAGTTGAAGACCTTTTCAACCAGGACGCTGCCGCCCAGCAATTGTGCGAAGATCATGCCGCTAGCAGTAAGTGTCGGCAGAAAGGCATTGGGCAAGGCATGGCGAACGGTTGCGGCCCAGTATCCAATCCCCTTGCTTCTCACGACCAGTATGAATGGTTCGTTCCTGACATCCAGAAGATTGGCACGCAACAGCCTGACAAGATAGCCAAAGGGCAGCATGCCAAGTGCAATTGCAGGCAGTACAAGATGCTGGAATGCGTTAGCAAATGTACGCAATTCTCCTGCAATCAATGCATCAATTGTCAATAACCTGGTCACTTCTGGTGGCGGTGTCAAAGCTCTGCTGAGCTGCGCTCCGGGTCCCGGAAACATTCCCAGCGCTTCGTGAAAAACCACAAGCAATATCAGTGCCAGCCAGAACGGCGGCATGCCCATGCCAAAGATCGACAGCATGCGCACGGTTGCGTCCATGACCGGGCGGTGGCGATAGGTTGCCAGCAAGGCGAGTACGACCGCGGCCAAGAACGCAAATATGAAGGCATAGATGCCCAACTCAATGCTGGCAGGAAAACGTAACTGGAACTGAACCAGGACAGGTTGGCCAGCGCCGTATGAAAACCCCCAGTCCCCAGTCACGAAGTCCCGCATATAGCGCCAGTACTGGACATAAATGGGCTCGTGCAATCCCATTCGTTCCATCTGAGCGTGCAATGTTTCTTCGCTGGCAAGCGGCCCGACAATCAGGCGTGCCGGATTTCCGGGCAGGACACGCAGAAACAGGAAGGCGATAGCCGACGCCCCAATAATCGCCGCAAGGGAACCTGACAGCCTTGACAGTATCGAATGGACCATGGCGTACCTGCCCTACAACTGCGTGTACTGCCCGCGCGGATCGAGCAGATCGCGCGCCTTGTCAGCAAGAATGCTGGTAGCGGCTACAGCTGCCAGCAGTCCAAACCCGGGGAACACGCCAATCCACCACTGTCCTGTCAAGGCATATTGAAGCCCCTCGGTGATCATCACACCCCATTCCGGGGTCGGAACCTGGGTTCCCAGGCCAACAAATCCCAGTGCAGCAAGCGCCAGCACCGAGTAACCAAACAGTGCAGCAGCCTGCACGAGCAATGTCGACACCGTGTGCGGAATGATATGTCGAACTATGATCCGCGTTATGCCGGCTCCCGAGGCCACTGCTGCTTCGACAAACGGAAGCCTGCGAATACGGATCACATCGCTGCGAATCAGCCTGGCATAGTAGGGTACTGATGTCAGCATGATGCCCAACGCAGCGGTCTCCAATCCACCTCCCAGGCCAACTGTGACTGCCATGGCAAGTATTAATGGTGGAAACGCCAGGATTGCATCCATGAAACGCATGAGAGCATTGTCCAGAAGTCCGCCGACAATGCCCGAAACTAGCCCAATTGCACCGCCGACCACGGCCCCGGTAACCACCACGACAATGCCGACCGTCAACGAGATCTTGGCTCCGTAGTTGAAGCGCGCAAATATGTCACGGCCGATATGGTCGGTTCCCATGGGGTGAGCGAGAGACGGTGCTTGCAGTGTCTCGCGCAAACTGATGGCGAGGGGGTCTACGGGCCAGAATACTGGGCCGAGCAGCGCCAGAACCGCCAGAAGCAACAGGACGAATAGTGAAAGTGATAGGTCGAAATTGCTGCGCAACACTGCGGCAAATTCCTTGGCGCGAGACTCCGCTGACGAACCCACAACTTGAACTTTCCTGGTGGTGATTACCTTGATCGAGTCGCCTGCAACTTTGCTCAGGTGCTGCCGTCACCGTCGTCGAAGGCATGAGGATAGTGCTGTCTTGCGTATGCCTCGGTGATGTAGCCTTCTGCCAAATCCCGTCTGATGGCGGCCGGCTCGCGGTCCGCGGGTGGGCCATAGCCTCCTCCTCCAGCGGTGAACAACTCAAGGGTCGCACCCTTCGGCACCTTGAGACGAGTCGCCTTTGCAAACCGATCACCGTAACTGCCATCGGCAAACCTCAGGCGGGCGCTGTTGGGACGGCCCGACCTTCCTCCTACCAGTCCCCAGGGCGCGTTGTGGCTGCGTTCAATGGCAGACGTAACGTAGGAATCCTCAAGCATATGAAAGCTCAAGTCCACCCCGAGCCCGCTCCTGTATCGACCGGCCCCACAACTATCCGGCGCAAGTTCGACCTTTTCCAGTATCCAGGGATTCTTGGCCTCCCAGATTTCGGTAGCGGAAAACCGCGTCGCCGCCTCGGCGGCATGCATCATTGTCGCGCCATCACCGCTCGCATGTCCACCCGCGCCAACCGGATGTGGTGAACCGTCGGCCCATGGTTCACCGCTGTCTTCGCGAACGCCCCACCATACCAACGCTGCCAGGTCGCCTCCGCTGCAGGCCGGCACCGCTTTGGGCATGGCCTTGGAGACCGCATTGTAGATCACCTCGATCGCCTGCAAGGCCGGCCAACCATAAAGAAAACAAGGCGAGGGTGAAAACGGATGAAACATTGAGCCAGGACGTGTAACCACTTCGATGGGTCGGAAATGTCCTTCACAAGGGGCTTCACCACCACCTGCAAGCATGGAGATAGCGACGCGACTTGCAGATACGGTCGACGGCAGCGGACAATTGATCGGTCCGGGCTGTGAGTCCGGAGCCTTCGAATAATCGACGCGCACCGTAGAACCCTTGACCTCGACCGACACCTCGAATGGCACGCGATTTTCGTCTACTCCGTTATTGTCCATTTCTCCCTGACCCACATATCGGCCATCGGGGATCTTTTCGAAATATTCACGAACCACGGCTTCCCCGTGATCGAACATTGCCTCGACACTTTCTTCAAATTTCTCGAGGCCGTATCTTTCGACGACGCGCAACAGTTCGCGCTGTCCTGCCAACACTCCGGCAACCTGGGCATTGATGTCACCGGCCACCATCTTTGGTACGCGCGTGTTAGCCAGGATCATCCTGAACAGTTCTTCATCACGCTCACCGCGCTTGAAGAACTTGAGGCCAGGGTAAATTGTTCCTTCCTGGAAGACGTCAACGGTATCGGTAGAGTAGGGTTCCTTGCCCCCGATATCGAGCCAGTGCCCCTTGATTGCAGTGTATCCGATCAGGGTCCTGTTGTTCAGAAACACCGGCAGAATTACAGCCGCGTCCTGAGGATGCGAACCGGTACCGTAAGGGTCGGTGTGCAAAAGGATGTCACCCGGTTCCAGAGCTTCAACACCGCCGGCACATTCGACGGCGGCTTCCACACAAAAGTTCATTGTCCCCATGAAAAGCGGAAGGCTTGGTGCCTGTGCCAGCAGCCTGAGATGAACATCATAAATAGCCGACGCAAAATCGAGCACTTCATAGATGACGGGAGAAAAGGCAGTTCGAACCAGGGTCCGTTTGATATGGTTCGCTGCCGAGTTCAGTGAGTGTCGCACAACCTCGGTAGTTACAGGGTCAACAAGTGCCGAAGGTGCCTGGCGCTGGGCTGACGCCAAATATAACGACGATTCACTACGCATCATCGGCTTGCTCCTCGGTTATGATCAGACAGCCCGAGTCATGGACCCTGGCAAGATGTCCACTGTCCAGATAGGTTGTCGTAGTGGGTTCGAGAATGATGGCCGGACCACGAAGGGTACTGTCACCTGCAAGCTGCATGCGTTGTAGCACCGAAAACTCCTTCCAGTCGCGGTGTGCAATAGACCATGACCTGACGCTCATGGCCGGCGGGCCTCCGGCAGCATCAGACTGTCCGGACCACCGTCGCCTGGGCAGTGGAGCGCGAATGGTCGCACGCATCGACACAATCTCCACGGCTTCATCCATGGTAACGCCAAAACTGCTCGCATAACCATGTGTAAACTCTTCGAGAACTTCGCTGCTATCCCACGAAATGCATCCACTGGCATCGCAAACCATTTCAACTGTTATGGAATGCTCCTGTCCACGATAGCGCATGTCGAGGCCGACATGACGGGTTGGTGCTGCCGGCAAGCTGGCCGACTGGCGGCTTTCGAGTTCGACAAACATCTCCTGCAGAATCTTGTTGGCAACAGAAAGACCTGGATCATCCAGACGCATGATGTGGGTTCGGGCAGCGGCCTGGATCAGGTCGGCGCCGAGCAAACCGGCGGCTGAAAAGTTGCCGGCGTGCGGTGGAATAACCACCCCACGCGTCCCAAGTTCGCGGGCCAGCATGGTGGCCAGCATGGGGCCGGCACCGCCAAACGCCAGTAACCACAATTGGCGTGGATCGTTGCCTTGTTCGACAGTAATCTCTCGCATAAGGTTGGCCATGGTGGCTGTAACAATCTGAATGACGCCACGGGCTGTTTCCTCGATCGAGAATCCCAACTGGTCTGCTACCGGCTTCAAGCTGCTTCGGGACAGGTCGCGATCCAGACAAATGCCATGCGCGAGTTCACCCTCGCCCAGAAGCCCAAGCACATGTGCAGCATCGGTAACCGTTGGAGCCGTGCCGCCTCTTCCATACGCAGCAGGTCCAGGAACCGCCCCGGCGCTTTGGGGTCCCACGCGCAGGAGACCTCCGGCATCAACATATGCTATCGAACCGCCGCCGGCCCCGATAGACCGAACATCGACCCAGGGCGTCTGGACGGGCAGGCCAACCACTGTTCCCTCATACAGCAGCTTGGGACGGCCACCGACGATCAGGGAAGCATCAAAGCTGGTGCCACCCACGTCGGCTGCAACAAAATCTCCAATATTGAGATGCCGGGCAAGTTCTCCGGTTCCCTCGGCACCTGCCACCGGCCCTGACATGATTGTCTCGAACGGTCGCTCGACCGCTTCGCCGAAAGTGAATGAGCCGCCACCGGAACGCGTTACCAGAAGATTGCCTTCAAAACCTGCAGCTTTCAGTCCGTCTCCGAGCTGACCCAGATATTGGGTCATGCGTGAGCGCACGAAGGCGTCGATAATTGTCGTGGTTGTACGCTCGTATTCACGGTACTCACCAGAAATTCGATGTGACAGAGAGATCGGCCCTTCAAATCCTAGACGACGCAACTCTGCCTCGGCCGCGCACTCATGGTCTGGATTGGCAAAGGAATTCAGGAAGGCAATCGCAATGGTATCCACCTCCTCCCTGACGAAAACAGCGTATGCTGCTGCAACGTCGTCGGGGTCGATTTCAATGTGAACGATTCCATCTGCCCTGACGCGCTCGGTCACCGGCAGGCGCAAGCGGCGCGGCACCAGTGGTGGAGCAGGTGCCCAGAACAGATTGTACATCTCGTCTCGATCGCCCCGTCGAATTTCGAGAATGTCACGAAATCCCCTTGTACACAGTAGTCCAACCCGTGCACCTTGGCGTTGTAATAGCGCATTCAGTCCAACAGTAGTTCCATGAAGAAAAAACTGCGAGGTCTGTATCTGGTCCTTGCTTAGCGTCTGGCGGACGGCGGTCAGTGCGCCCTGTTCCGGAGAAGCCGGTGTTGTGGGAATTTTCGTGACCGCCATGCTGGCTGTCTGATCATCATAATGAACGAGGTCGGTAAAAGTGCCGCCGACATCAATGGCAATACGTGAAACCATGCTTATCCCATCCACTCACTGATTTGCGCTCAATTGCCGAATTCCGACACCTTCACCGGGTGACCGAGTGCTGGAGGCTACTCAGATGCCTGGACAATATGGAATTGTTGTCGCCGCCGCAATCCATGCACGGCGCGTGCTGATGTCAGGTCCAGCAAGTGAAGAGAGGCATAAGAGCAACGGGGAAGCCGGTAGTGTACCGGATCCTACACTTCAAGAAATATAGTGTAGCTCAGAATTAATGATGCATATATAAGAGGTTAAGCAAGGTAATGATACATAAATAAGTCAATGACAACTTCACGACCTGCCATCACTCGAGCGATACGGGGGCTCGGGGCCGACATAAACCGGGCCAGGCGGGTCCGTCGCATGTCGACGACAGATTTCGCTGCCCGCATGGGAGTCAGCCGAGCCACCCTTAACCGGCTTGAAAAGGGAGACCCTGGTGTATCGATCGGTAATGTCGCTGCAGCATTACAGGCGTTGGGTGAACTCGACCGGTTATCTGGTCTGATGGACCCCGGCAGTGATGATGCAGCACTGCTGATTACTGGCCATTCCCTGCCGAAACGGATTCGGAATGCACCGCGACCGGCCGCCACCATCAGGCAGACGAGACCTGATGCGGAAGATCCCGAAGGTCGTGCATTCTGATGTTCAGACGGGTTCTGGTGCGGCTTGGCAAGGCGGCCAGACCGGTAGGCGAACTCGTCCACGACAAAGATGGCCGGCGTGAACACTCTGTCTTCACATACGATCCGAACTGGCAGATTGACCACGATGCCTTTTCCGTATCACCACAACTTCCGCTTCGAGATAGCAGATTCCACTATACAGATCGGGCTGGTGGATCCGCTCTGCCACCTGTGATGATGGATGGTACACCGGATTCCCGGGGCAGGGCGATAATCCGCCGCGGCCTGGGCCGGCCGGTGCGACGAGCTCGATTATCTCCTGGAAGCCGATGACTGGCTTCGTACAGGAGCACCTGGATATTTCAGCGAAGATGGCACCGCTCTCGCACCACCACGAAGGAATTGTTGACCTCGCCTCGATAGACGGGATCGTTGCAATGGCCCGGTAATTCGAGGTCGCCCCTGCAAGTAATGAGCAACACTGCACCGAACTAATGCAGATTGCCGGTTCGTTGGGCGGCACCAGACCTGAGGTCAATGTTGTCGATGACCAGGGTACGCTATGGATTGCCAAATTGCCGAGGTCCGGCGACAGGCTTCCGTTGGCAACGGGCGAGGTTCTCGCGCTTCATCTTGCCAGGGATGTAACAATTCGCGCAGCTGAAGCTCGGCAACTGGATGCTGGCGGGGCCACCCGGTTGCACTTATCCGTCGATTCGACCGCTTATCTGACGGCCGTCGTCGTCACTTCATGTCAGCACAGACGTTACTTGAAGTTTCCAGAGCAGGTACAGGCGACCATGTCGCCATCGCCGAGGCAATTCGCCAGCATGGCCATAATGTGCTGGCACAGATGGCAAAACTCCATCAACGGCTGATGTTCACCATCCTGGTGTCAAATGTTGACGATCACCTGCCTAATCACGGATTCATCTACACAGGCAACGACCGCTGGATTTAGTCTCCTGCCTATGACATCAACCCGGAGCCAGCCCGGGACTCCTGGCTGAAGACAGCAATCTCGGAAATTCACGGATTCAAGCCGAGCATTGAGGCGACCATCGCCGCCGCACCGCTGTTTGACATGGATACCCTGCTGCAAGGGAGATGGCGCGCCGAATCCGCGACAACTGGTGGGGTCTCGGTAGCCGACTCGGCATGTCGCCGACCAGACCAGATCCTGTTCACCCGCCTTCGAGCATGCGGAATTACATTTGGCACTCAGCTATCGAAGCCGTGAGCAGAGCATGTCTCGGGCAAATACGACCGGGCATACCCTAAAGCGTCAACCAGCGCCATGACTGGCCCCGACCTGTAGCAAGATTGTACAAAGTCGAGCTGAGACTTATACCCTCCTGCACCACACCGTATTTTCCATTCTGCGATCAATTGGTTAGTGTTGCACCGGTGCTGCATCCCGTTTGCCGGTGCTGCGCCGTCTGGCCATTGGAAGGCAGTCAGAAGCTATGCTGAAATTCGTTACACGGTCGGAGTTGCCGCTCCACACAGCGAGGCCTGTGGCATGGAAACCGGCTGTGGAAATCATGGGTAGGCTTTGCAGGAATGGTATGCGTAGGTCGCAGTATTAACAATGGTCCGCAGGATTTGAACGCGCATGACCACTGAAGCGAAAACACACAAGTGGTTTGCCGGTGGTTCGGTAAACAGGATTATAGCGCTTTCGGTCTGTGCCATCGTAGTTGGCCTGGTGTCGGCTCTGGCCGCCATCGCATTTGTGGATGCGGTCAGCTGGTTGAACGGCGTTCTGTTGATCTCGCCGAGAACTCGCGTCCAGTATGAAAGCACTCCCTACCTGGTTATAGCGGCGACGTTAATCGTCCCAACGCTCGGTGGGCTGGTTGTCGGACTCCTGCTCATGTTCGCATCCCCTCTGCGGCGCCCGGTGGGTCCGGCCGAAGTGATACGATCGACACAGATGGGAACCGATCTGCCAGATCTGCGATCAGGCCTGATCTCGACCCTGGCGGCCATTCTTTCGCTAGGGGCCGGTGCTTCGGTCGGACAATTTGGCCCTGTTGTCTATTTGGGTGCCCTGGTTGGGAACTTTGCGCGCCGTTTACAGGTCGACATCAAGGCCTTGCCAACCATGGCTGTCGCCTGTGGCGTGGCAGCGGCAATGTCAGCCGCATTCAATGCACCAATTGCCGGTCTTGTATTTGCTCATGAAGTGGTGCTGCGTCACTACTCGCTGCGGGCCTTTTCGTTAACGACTATTGCCGCGGCCATGGGTTACGTGGTGACCAACGTCATCTTCGACAGACCAGCACTATTCCTGGTCACATTTGACGGCGTCCGCTTCGGTCATGAATTTGCCCTATTTGCGCTTCTGGGAGCGTTGTCGGCGGCAGTCGCTGTGATCTTCATGAAGTTGGTCATGTATTGCGGGCGTGTGTCGGCAAAACTCCCCGTACCTGCTCCCATACGTACCGCATGCGCGGGTTTGGCGGTTGGCCTGACCGCGTTGTGGCTTCCCGACGTTCTGGGCATTGGAACAGCCGCTCTCCGTTTTGCAACGATCGAGGGCGCATTCTCTGCTCCGGAACTGCTCGTACTGGTTGCAGCCAAGATCATACTGACAGCCATCTGTTTGGGCTTTGGCTTTGCTGGCGGCATCTTCAGCCCGGCGCTCTTGATCGGGATCATGTTCGGGGCACTGTTCTGGAACGTACTGGATCTGACAGAATCAATTCCCAATTCGGGGGTCGTGGCCTATGCGATTTGCGGAATGATGGCGATTGCCAGTCCGGTCATGGGCGCTCCTCTTACCGTCATACTCGTGGTCTTTGAACTTACCCGCAACTACGATCTCACGATTGGTGCCATGGTCACGGTTGTATTCTCCAACCTCATTGCCTTCCGGATATTCGGAAGATCATTGTTTGATGTCGTTCTGCTCAATCAGGGTACAGATCTATCGCAAGGGCGTGAATATGCCAGGCTCGCGGCAGTGAGTGTTACCGACTACGCGCGCAGCGAGTATCCATGTGCAATCAGCGATGAAACAGGACAGGCAGTCCTCAATCGTGTTACGCCAGCAAAATGGAGCGAGGTATTTGTCACGGATCGGCAGGGGTGCTTTGTGGGGAAGCTGTATCGTAGTGACCTTATTGCCAACGGCGACGTGGAGGTTGGGGAGCTGGTGCAGCCGACAGAAGTATCGTTTTCCCAGTCGACAACAATTTTTCAGGCAATGGAATCGCTCGCTAACTTTGTTGGCGATGCGGTGCCCATCGTGGATTCACGAACAGGGGAATTGCTCGGAGTGGTCACGGAGTCGGCTATAATCATGGCTTATCTCGAACATGTCCACGACATTCGGCGAGAGGAAAATGCACCCGTTTAGACTTTGCCTTGTGTTGTATCTTCTTGCTTCTGCAACCGCAGCGGCTGAACCGCTGACGGTAGTTTCCTGGGGTGGCTCCTATGAAAATGCCCAGAGACAGGCCCTTTTCGAGCCCTTCACCGAGGAGACCGGAATCGAGATCGAAGTTGTTGCGTTCGATGGCTCGCTTGGCAGCATCGCAGAACGCGCGTCGGTGGAGGGCTGGGACCTGATTGACTTGACCGAGTTCGATGCAATCCTGGCTTGTGATGCCGAATTGTTGCTGCCGATACGCGGACAAGAGATCGTGGTTGCCAGCCCGGGTGTTAGTATTCGCGATGACTTTGTGGACGGCGCCTTTCGGCCATGCTCGGTGGCCCAAAACGTGTTTGCCACCGTTATCGGCTACAATGTCGAAATGTTCCCGGGCGTGAAGCCCAGCCGTATTGAGGACTTTTTTGACATCCAGTCATTCCCGGGTATGCGAGGCATCCAGCGTAGTCCGAACGACATACTTGAGTGGGTATTGCTGGCCGAAGGTGTCCCTGCAGACCAGGTCTATGATCTGTTGAGTACGGACCGGGGATTGAGGCTTGCCTTCAGGAGGCTGGACGAAATCCGTGATCACATCGTTTGGTGGGAAAATGCCGGTGAACCGGAGGAACTGCTGGCATCGGGAAAGGTGTCAATGTCAAGTGGCTTCAACGGCCGCTTCTTTGCGGCTGCCTATCGAAAGGAAATTCCAATATCGATCATTTGGGACGGTCGACTGGTGGGATTCGAGGTTTGGGGCATTGCCCGTGGTTCTGAACAGGTCGAGGAAGCCAAGCAACTGCTGAGATTTGCAACATCTCCGGCGCGGCTTGCCGCCCTGGCCGAACTTATTCCCTATGGTCCAACCAGGAAATCAGGACTGGCCAGGGTCGGACTTGGCGGCGAAGTACAAATACCGATGCTTGACCATCTTCCCAATTCTCCAAAACATGGACAGCGGTCATTGAGTCGTGACAGTGAGTGGTACGCGAGCACCGAGGCGTTGCGATTGCGGCGTTTCAACACCTGGCTGGCCAGAGGCGAATAGGGTAGCAATCAGAGGACAGGATGATCCTTGGCCAATCAGCCACAGGAGTCGTCCCGGTTCTGACCGTCGACTACGCTCCTGGTGACTTGCCGTACAATATCGTGGACAGATAGAACATCTTGTCGTGAAGTTGCGAAAGTCCCGGCAGTAACCCGGATCGCTGGGCGACCATCAATTGGGGTCGAGGTGACGTAGATTCTTCCGTCGTCGTTGATGCGGGCAGCCAATTCACCGGTTAGTCGATCTGTGCCCTTGAAATTGTCGCTGAGGCGGAAGCCAAACAGGGCCAGCGGACTCCTGAATGCAACTTCGTAGTCAGGATCGGCGTCAAACAGTGATTCCAGTTCCCTTATCCAGGCGACGTGGTTGCGAACCAGCAATCGCAATCCGGCCAAACCAAAGGAGCGCATGACGAACCACAGCTTCAGGGCACGAAATCGTCTTCCCAACGGTATGGTCAGTTCATTGAGATTCGTAACGCGATCCTGCCCGGCTGTTGCAAGGTAATCCGGCCGGAGACCAACGGTTTCTGCTTGAAGTTGAAGATTTGCACAAAATTGTACGGAGCAGTCGAACTGCACACCAAGCCATTTGTGCGGGTTTATCACGATCGAGTCGGCGCGCTCTATTCCATTCCACAGGTAACGAAACTCCGGGCAAATCATCGCTGATCCGGCCCAGGCTGCATCAATGTGCGAATAAAGGTCGAACTCCGAGGCTACGGCAAGTATTTCGCCCAGCCGGTCGCATGCGCCGGCAGCGGTACCCCCGATACAGCCGACAATTCCAATTGGCAGGTATCCGCTGTCAATGTCTTGCCTGATGCAACGGTGAAGTGCGTCTGGATCCATCGATCGATCGGATCGGGTTGCAGGCCTGACAAGGTTCTCTTGCCCGATACCGGCGAGTCTGGCCGCCTTGTCTATGGAGGAATGGTTCTCGGCTGTCGCATAGAGTCGCAGTCGGGGCAAAGCATGGAGGCCGATGTCGTTTCCCTGCCAGGCAAGTGCGCGCTCGCGCATTGTCAGGACTGCACACAGAGTTGCAGTCGTTGCCGAGTCCTGAATCAGTCCGGAAAATCTCTCGTTCAGATCGACCGCTTGCCTAAACCAGTCAGTCATCTTCTCCTCAAGCTCGGTTGCAGCTGGAGAAGTCTGCCACAGCATGCAGTTGCAGGCCATGGCGCTGATATACTGTTCGGCCAGGATCGACGGAAAGGAAGCGTTGGCGCTGAAATAGGCAAAGAACCTGGGGTGTTGCCAATGCGTCATCGCATCCGGAATCAAGCGTTCGAAATCTGCAATGATCTGTTCCCAGCTCTCGGACTCTTCGGGTGGCACGGCCGGGACCTGGCAAGCGACATCCCCCGGGCGAACCTGTGCACGAACAGGTCGACCAGGCAGGCCGTCATGATAGTCGCGGCTCCACCTTGCTGCATACGCCGACCATTTGGCAAATTCGCTCGTATCCATCATGACTACCTGTCTCCTGGAAACCCTGCCTGCAACCCTCAAACAAATCTAGACCATATGCAGATGCGTTTGAATGGCCAATGGGTTCCGGGCACAATTGCCTGCAACCGCCTCGTACGATTACTCTTTCCCAGGTCAGTTGGTACAGTCGACTGGCAGCCCGAAACCAGACAGGGACGTTGCCGGGGCAGATAGGACCTGCCAAAGCCACAATGACTGTAGCTGGTCGTGCAACTTGACCAATGCGGAGCACCGGGCATGGCGACCAGTTCCTTCACAAGAGGAACGCATTGCAATTGGCAGCGAATTAGGGCATGCGCAGGCGCATGATGTCTGATGCTGTTATATGTGAATTCTGCATTGTCGACTGACATTCGCTGGTCAGCCCAGCATCCAATCTTCCACGCAGAACTGTAACCGGGACGGTCCGTGAGGTGACCTGGAAAGCAAATGGATGAAAATTTCTCTGTGGAATTCTAGAACCGGACGCAAGGAGACATTTACTCCCCTGCAGCCGGAGAGGGTCAGAATGTATGTTTGTGGCCCTACAGTGTACGACCGCGCACATATTGGAAACGCCCGGCCTGTGGTCGTGTTTGATCTTCTGTTTTCTCTTCTCAGGCATCAATATGGCCAACAACAGGTCGTATATGTGCGCAATATCACCGACATTGATGACAAGATCAACGCCCGTGCCCTGGAGCTGAACAATTCCCTCGGGGCATCGCTGCTGGACACGATCAGGAGCATTACTGACGAAACCATCGACTGGTTTCACGAAGACATGGCTGCTCTAGGCGTGTTGCCGCCCACTCACGAACCACGGGCAACCGACTATGTCAGGGAAATGGTTGACATGATAGGCGAGCTGTTAGCTCGCCGACACGCCTATGTAAGGGAAGGTCATGTTCTCTTCGATACGAGGAGCTATCCCGAGTATGGTTCTCTGGCGAGGCGTTCACCGCGTGATATGCGGGCCGGGGCAAGGGTTGAGGTCGCGCCATACAAGACCAGTGAACTGGATTTTGTGCTCTGGAAACCCTCGGATGACACACTTCCCGGTTGGGAGAGTCCATGGGGTCGCGGGCGTCCGGGATGGCATATCGAGTGTTCAGCCATGAGCTCCAGGTTGCTTGGCACAAGCTTTGATATTCACGGCGGCGGTTCCGACCTGTTGTTTCCGCATCATGAAAATGAAGCGGCGCAAAGTGCATGTGCGCATCCCGAGGCAGAGTTTGCCAGGTTGTGGATGCACAATGGCATGATAAGGGTGAACGGTCAGAAGATGTCCAAGAGCCTTGAAAACTTCCTGACTGTCAGGCAACTCCTTGAACAAGGCATCGCTGGTGAGACCATACGCCTAGTGTTGCTTGGAACGCACTATCGGCAGCAGCTGGATTGGACCGACAGGCGTGTCGAGGAGGCACGGTCGATTCTCGGTGAGTGGCGCCACATTACGGCCGGGATTGACGAATCGGACCGCAACTGTCACCGCGAGGTCCTGGAGCAACTGGCCGACGACCTCAATACTCCTGGCGCAATTTCGGTCCTGCACCGTCTTGCAGCAGACGGATCGGCGGCTGAATTGAAGGCATCGGCAGTATTCATGGGTTTGCTAGGCGATGACCTTTCCGACCAACTCAGGAAGTCGGTAATGGAAGTCATGCGGTTGCGTGACCAGGCCCGCAACCAACGCAATTTTGACCTGTCGGACAGAATTCGCAATCAGCTCGGTGACGTCGGGATCATCGTGCGGGACAGCAAAGCGGGCTCCCGATACCACTTTCAACCGGTCGGTGCCCGTGATGCACAAATGATAGCAATTGACACGACACTGGGGGAGCTGACCCGAATGGCAAAGGTTGGGATGCAGCACTGATGACCAGAGAAAAGCTGTACATTTACGACACAACTCTGCGCGACGGGGCCCAGACACTCGGGGTTCAGTTTGGTGTTGCTGAAAAACGCGAGCTTGCCCTGCTGCTGGACAACCTGAAGGTCGACTACATTGAAGGCGGCTTTCCTGGCGCCAACGATACGGACGCAGAATTCTTTTCAAGCCTGCCCAAGACCGGACACGCGAGGATGACGGCGTTCGGCATGACCAAGCGCAGCGGCAGGTCGGCTGCAAATGATCCAAGCCTGTCTCAGGTTATAGCTGCAGACACACCGGCAGTGTGCCTGGTCGGAAAGAGCCATGACTTTCATGTACGCGAGGCATTGCAAGTCGATCTTGAAGAGAATCTGGCATGCATAAGTGAGTCTTTCGAGCGTGTGGTTGCGGCCGGAAAAGAGGCAATATTCGATGCCGAACATTTCTTTGACGGCTATCGCGACAATCCCGAATACGCGTTGGCCTGTGTTCGGGCAGCCCACGCAGAAGGTGCACGATGGATTGTGCTATGTGACACCAACGGTGGCACGCTTCCCCATGAAATCGGTCAGGCTACAAGGGCAGTAATCGAGGCAGGAATTCCCGGGAGTGACGTCGGCATTCACACTCATAACGATACCGAAAACGCGGTAGCCGGTGCGCTCGCAGCCATCGATAGTGGTGCGAGGCAGGTGCAGGGTACCTTGAATGGTCTGGGAGAGAGATGTGGCAATGCCAACCTTGTTACACTGATCGCAACACTGGCGCTGAAGGAGCCCTACTGCTCGTTGTACAAGTTACAGGCGACATCAGAGGACGTTGCCAAGCTTACAAGAGTTTCGAGGGCACTAGACGAAATCCTGGATCGCAAGCCCGACAAGTTTGCGGCATATGTTGGCAGTTCGGCATTTGCCCACAAGGGAGGCCTGCACGCTTCGGCCGTCAATCGTAATGCCGCTACTTACGAGCACATAGAGCCAGAACGCGTCGGAAATGTGAGAGATATTCCCGTTTCCAATCAGGCAGGTCGCGCCAACATGGAACCCTGGTTCGAGAGGATCGGAATTTCCGGGGACTCCCTGCCGCAGTCCCGCAAGTGCGAAATCCTGGCCGAGGTCAAGCGTCGTGAGTCACAGGGCTACACCTATGATGTGGCGCAGGCCTCGTTCACGCTTCTGGTCAAGCGCATGACGGGACTGCTTCCAGAATATTTCAATATCAAGCGTTACCGTGTCATCGTCGAGCGGGACAGGTCGGTGGCAGAGGAGGCCGTGACGTCTTCGGAAGCCGTGGTTGTCATGTTGATTGGAAAAGAACGTATGCTATCCGCATCGGAGGGTTTGAGCCGCGGCCGTGACAGCGGCCCGGTGCATGCATTGTCCCAGGCTCTCAAACGCGATCTCGGTCCCTACCAGAACCATATCACCGACCTCGAACTGATCGACTTCAAGGTGAGAATCTATGGTACCGGCACAGCAGCTGTAACGCGGGTCATAATTGACTGCGCCGATTCGTCGGGAACCAGATGGTCTACCGTGGGTGTTTCGGCCAATATCATCGACGCTTCCTTCGAGGCGCTGGTTGAAGCAATTGTGTGGAAGCTGGACAATGAGAAGGTGCGTCCCGTAGAGAATTTCGCCTGACCCTGGCCTGGGCCTGGCCGCCTGTTGGGCCGCAACTTGCATTGTTGCCCAGCCAACGAAGTGCAGCTGGCCTCAACTGCCGGCCGGGCGACCGCTTCTGGGCCGAAAGAGTGCAAGCCAGAGCAGTGATATGGCAGCAAGGCTCAGGAACGGAATCATGGCCCAATTGACAGACTGCCATCCCGAAGCTGCTGTTCCTCCTGAACAGTTCATCAGGGTCCCTGATGACAGCGAGGCAATTGTAACACAGCCGAACACAATCATGTCATTCATGCCTTGGACCCGTCCTCGTTCGTGAGGGTGATGGGCACTAATCAGCATATCGGTAGCCCCGATAAAGCTGAAATTCCAGCCAACACCCAACAAGACCAGGGCCCCGAAAAAATTGTACAATGAAATGCCGGATAATCCCGTAATGCCGGCCAGGGAAAGCAGAACAAGTCCGGAAGCGACGACTTTTTCAGCACCGAACCGGGCAATGAGATGGCCGGTAATGAAGGCGGGAGCAAACATCGCGAGTACATGGAGAGATACGACGTCAGCTGCATTGTTGGCCGTGAACCCGCACCCGACAACTGCAAGCGGTGTCGCCGTCATCATCAGATTCATTAGCGCATAGGATACCATGCCGCAGATAATGGCAACGACAATGCGAGGCTGTTGCAGGAGTTCGCGATAGCTCCTGACACCATTTGCAACGGTCCTTGCTCCGGTGACTAGCGGGATGTCGAGAAACAGTACGAACAGAGCGGCCAACAGGTTGAGGCCGATAATGACAAGATAGGTGCCCACAAAGGGAATGACGAATTGATCATGGGTCAACTTGACGAATTGTGGACCGATCACCGCTGCAAGCAAGCCTCCGGCCATTACATATGAGATTGCCTTCGGTCGAAATTCGGCGGACGCCGAATCGGCCGCTGCAAAACGGAGGAAGCCGTTGGCTGCCATATAAATCCCGGTGGTGTACCCAGATACCAGAAACAGGAGAAAGGATTCGATCACCAGGGCGTATGCACCTATGAGACCACCGGTTATGCCGCCAAGACAGCCACACCAGAAGCCAGTTCGGCGACCAAATTTTTGCATCAGGGTGCTGAGCCAGGGCGCCGTGGTCATCGACCCGAAAACGATCAGGGAGATGGGTAGCGTGGCCCAGCAGACATTGGAAGCCAGTGATTGTCCTGCCAGTCCGCCGACGATAAACACAATCGGCATTTGGGCGCCTGCCGTTGCCTGCACGAGCACGAGTACGATGACGTTACGTTTTTCCCGAGGGATGGATTGAAACATCATTGACTACGGTTCTTAGACAAGGGCAGGGCAGGGGCGGCTGTCCCCGCCTGGGCAATGAATATCATCATACCACGATAATGGGCAGAACGTAATCAGTTGCATGACATTGATCAGGGCTCATAAGGAGCGGTCATGAATACAAGAAGCCGGGCTTGTCGATTACCCTTGCTTGCAGGCAATGCGTCTGGACTGGCAATCGCGGTCCTTCTTTCGGCTCCCCGGGCGCCCGAACCTGGACGAGAAACCAATGCCCGGAACCTTGTTTTCGTGTTCCTTTTCGAGGCGGCACCATGACCGAAACACCAATTGCATCCGCAGAAGATCTGGTAGCGGGTGTCGAGGCACTCATAAGGATTGATCCCAGGTTTGCAGCGGTTGTGAGCGAAGCCGGGATGCCCGAGCCACGAATTCGTGGTGGCGGCTTTGAATCCCTGGCGAGAATCATTGTCAGCCAGCAATTATCGGTAGGGGCGGCTGATGCCATCGGAAAGCGTCTTTACAATGCCGGCATAAAAAGTCGCCAGGACTTTCAGTCTGCGACAATTGAAGCACTCAGAAATTGTGGTCTGTCACGGCAAAAGGTCGAATACATCAAGACCATAGCTGAAAGCGACACAGACTTCGGGGTTTTGGCGGGATTGTCCGACCAGAAGGCAATTCGCAGTCTGTGTGCGATGCGGGGCGTCGGTGTCTGGACCGCAGAAATCTACCTGATGTTTTGCCTCGGGCGGCAGGATGTACTCCCGGCGGGGGATCTTGCGTTGCGCGAGTCCACGCGCATCCTCCTGGAACTGGAGGAACGACCAACCGAACGACAGCTTCGAGAAATAGCTGTGGCCTGGTCACCTTGGAGAAGCGTTGCTGCATACCTATTGTGGAAACTGTACAGAATTTACAAGAAAAGAGAGGGAATTCGATAATGCAGCCCTTGACGTGCGAAAGGCGGGAACCGTTATCGGGGAAGGCATCGAATCTGGTTGTCTTTCTTCACGGATACGGCGCCAACGGCGCCGACCTCCTTGGTCTCGCCGACTCACTCGCGGAGACTCTTCCCGATACACTTTTCGTGGCGCCCAACGCACCCCACAAATGTGACCTTAATCCAGATGGACTCCAGTGGTTTTCACTCCCTGCCTTCGATGGAAGTTCGGCAATCAAGGCCGGGCGCACGCTGCAGGAATCAATATACTGCCTGAACGACTTCATGATGCAGGAATTGCAGGCCAGTGAACTTGCCATCGGCGACACCATCCTGTTCGGCTTCTCCCAGGGCACGATGATTGCCCTTGATCTGGCTCCGCGGAGTGAGCATTGTTTTGCGGGCATCGTTGGTTTTGCCGGCCGCCTGAACAATCCTGCCATGCTGCACCGGGAAATTCGTTCCCGGCCTCCGGTCGTGTTGCTTCACGACCAGGACGATCCAGTGGTGCCATTTGAGTCGCTGCAGGAGGCGCAGGAGGCGTTGGTTGCGGAGGATTGCAGAGTCTACACCTATGCTTCAAGTGGCATTCAGCATGGGATTTCGCCTATTGGGCTCGGCATCGCCCTTCATTTCATGGTTCGCGAGTTCGAACGGGCAGGCAAACGGAATTGAGCAGATTGGAGAAAGAGAATTGGCTAATTGGAAACAGGTGTTGGCGTTCTGGTTCGACGAACTGAAACCCGAGCAGCAATTCATGCAGGATGACGATGTGGATGACAAGGTCCGCAACAGATTCCGGGGTCTTTGGGAGCAGGCCCGTAACGGGACTCTGGATCGCTGGCTGGACAACGAGGAGTCTGCGTTGGCTCTGGTGATTGTTCTCGATCAATTCCCCCGAAACATGTTCCGCGGCGACAGGCGATCGTTTGCAAGCGATGAGAAAGCATTGACGGTGACGGGTGAGGCCATCAAGCGTCGGTTTGACCGCAAGGTTGCGGTGGGCAGGCGAATGTTCTTCTACCTCCCTTACATGCATGCGGAAGATCTTGACCTCCAGGACAGATGCAGCCATCTCATAGTTTCCAGGCTCGGTGATGCAGGCAAGGAAAACCTGATTCACGCCAAGGCGCACCGCAGAATTATCGAAAAATTCGGACGCTTTCCTTATCGAAACGATGCGCTGGGCCGACAGACGAGTGTCGCTGAGCAGGACTGGATGAATCGGCGCGGCTACATGGGGGAGGTCGGCGCGGTGCGCGAGGCAGAATCCGACCAAGTGACCTGATTGAACTTCCAGACACGGAATTATCAGGGCTGGCACCACTGGGTCTGCTATGGTGACATTCTGGCGTTTCATAATGCTGCCATTGCCGCGTGCTCGCGTTTGCCCGTTCACAACAGCAGGTAGCACTTGTCAGGGCGAAGCATCGGGCATCACCGGCGATCGAAATCGTCGGATATCAACCTGACACAAGCATCTGTTCCGGTCGTGTCAATCGAGGGCCGGCTAGCGATGAACCGTCTCACTCGCTATTTGTAGGCCGTGACGGAGCATTTGGTCGACGGCAGTGCGGGGAGGGCATGGAGCTTGCAGGCGCAGACCGGATAGGGCAAGCTGTAAGGAGGAATCCGGAACAGTGGTTGGCCGTCATGAGCCGATGGAGGTGCCGGATGCGTTAACGCGCACGTACGGATCGATGCAAGGGCGTCGCGCAACCGACGGCTCTACCGCGACGACATCTTGGCCTCAATCCGACCACATTCACCTACTTTTCACAGGGACGGCTGGTGGCCTTGTGCCGGCTCTTTCGGTGCGCCATCAGCCATCAGAGTCTGTTCTTGAAGTTGATTCTGCAAAGTGCTAGAGCCAAGCTAATGTCTGATACACTTCTGATTATCGCCTCCCTTGGTGGCATCATTGTCCTGCTTTTCGGCTGGCAGATGAATGCCATGAATTCGCTCAAAAAGGACATAACCGAACTGCGCGAGGAGACACACTCCAGCATTGCTGCCTTGCGCGACGAGATGCACTCCAGCATTGCCGCCTTGCGCGAGGACATGAACTCCAGCAATGAGGCTATGCGTACGGACATGAACACCAGCATTGCCGCCTTGCGCGACGAGATGCACTCAAGCATTGCCGCCTTGCGCGAGGACATGAACTCCAGCAATGAGGCTATGCGTACGGACATGAACACCAGCATTGCCGCCTTGCGCGACGAGATGCACTCAAGCAACGAGGTTATGCGTACGGACATGAACACCAGCATTGCCGCCTTGCGCGACGAGATGCACTCCAGCAACGAGGTTATGCGTACGGACATGAACACCAGCATTGCCGCCTTGCGCGACGAGATGCACTCCAGCAATGAGGCCTTGCGTGAGGATATCTCGGAACTGCGCAAGGATATTTCAGGGCTCGCCGAGCGTGTCGCCCGCATAGAGGGAATGCTGGTCGGGCCCCTGACACATCTGGGGCTTGCCCCCAGATTCAGCGAGGAGCAGCCAAGGGAGGTTGGCCAGGCCTGAAGCAGCAGTGCAGTTGTCGGCAACGGTTGTTATACGTACGGGTCGGCTCTGTTTGTGATGCGGTATGGTCAAGTTGACCGGATGTCGACGCCGATCCTGGTCTGCAGGGACGTGTACAGGGCATGTCACCGCCATGAGGTTGATCTTATTCTCCGGTAGCTTTCGCCATCGGTACCGTGGTCTGCGCGTGGTCTCGGCGGGTGGTAAACAGTGGTGGCCGGAGAGCTTCAAAGCCTGGCGGGTCCTGGCTCTGGATTGTGGCCACATTCGGACCTGACCTCGGGCGCAGCGTGGGCGTGGTCACAGATGTCGGCACTGTCCCACCGGGAGGATGCACCTGCCGGCGACTGTCAGGTTAAGCATGGGCATGAGAGGGTTCCCCTTGGGATAGGGTTAATCGTGACGGGGTGCCAGGAATGGAAATTCCCGAGAACCCATATCCCTATACATGCCAAAGTAAGTGTCAGCGGCTCGGCTACTGACAGATTTCAGGCGGGGCAGGAAACCACCAATACCGGCGATCGAAATCGTCGGATATCAACCTGACACAAGCATCTGTTCCGGTCGTGTCAATCGAGGGCCGGCTAGCGATGAACCGTCTCACTCGCTATTTGTAGGCCGTGACGGAGCATTTGGTCGACGGCAGTGCGGGGAGGGCATGGAGCTTGCAGGCGCAGACCGGATAGGGCAAGCTGTAAGGAGGAATCCGGAACAGTGGTTGGCCGTCATGAGCCGATGGAGGTGCCGGATGCGTTAACGCGCACGTACGGATCGATGCAAGGGCGTCGCGCAACCGACGGCTCTACCGCGACGACATCTTGGCCTCAATCCGACCACATTCACCTACTTTTCACAGGGACGGCTGGTGGCCTTGTGCCGGCTCTTTCGGTGCGCCATCAGCCATCAGAGTCTGTTCTTGAAGTTGATTCTGCAAAGTGCTAGAGCCAAGCTAATGTCTGATACACTTCTGATTATCGCCTCCCTTGGTGGCATCATTGTCCTGCTTTTCGGCTGGCAGATGAATGCCATGAATTCGCTCAAAAAGGACATAACCGAACTGCGCGAGGAGACACACTCCAGCATTGCTGCCTTGCGCGACGAGATGCACTCCAGCATTGCCGCCTTGCGCGAGGACATGAACTCCAGCAACGAGGTTATGCGTACGGACATGAACACCAGCATTGCCGCCTTGCGCGACGAGATGCACTCCAGCAACGAGGCTATGCGTGAGGATATCTCGGAACTGCGCAAGGATATTTCAGGGCTCGCCGAGCGTGTCGCCCGCATAGAGGGAATGCTGGTCGGGCCCCTGACGCATCTGGGGCTTGCCCCCAGATTCAGCGAGGAGCAGCCAAGGGAGGTTGGCCAAGTCTGAAGGCGAGGCGGCAGCAGTGCAGTTGTCGGCAACGGTTGTTATACGTACGGGTCGGCTCTGTTTGTGATGCGGTATGGTCACGTTGACCGGATGTCGACGCCGATCCTGGTCTGCAGGGACGTGTACAGGGCATGTCACCGCCATGAGGTTGATCTTATTCTCCGGTAGCTTTCGCCATCGGTACCGTGGTCTGCGCGTGGTCTCGGCGGGTGGTAAACAGTGGTGGCCGGAGAGCTTCAAAGCCTGGCGGGTCCTGGCTCTGGATTGTGGCCACATTCGGACCTGACCTCGGGCGCAGCGTGGGCGTGGTCACAGATGTCGGCACTGTCCCACCGGGAGGATGCACCTGCCGGCGACTGTCAGGTTAAGCATGGGCATGAGAGGGTTCCCCTTGGGATAGGGTTAATCGTGACGGGGTGCCAGGAATGGAAATTCCCGAGAACCCATATCTCTATACATGCCAAAGTAAGTGTCAGCGGCTCGGCTACTGACCGATTTCGGGCGGGGCAGGAAACCACCAGTCTCTGTGTAGATAGCCAACTTCGTCGACGGGCCCATGCGACCTGATGCTGACGAGCGATCCTCGTTACAACTGCTGACGCAAATCGAAGTCCAGTGGGCCCTTGACAGCCACACCGCACAATTCCACATGGCGGTGGAGGCTTTCAGCCGTTCACGTCGCAGCCCAGAAAGTTGCGATCGTAGTTGATAGCTGCCTGCATTACCGAAAACGAACCGGCGGCTGGATCCACGATGAAGTCACCGCGGTGACTGACCGCTCTCAGCAACTGGCCCTGGAGTTCAACCGGCTTCGAATGTGGGTGTTCAGCCTTGTTGAAGGGTCTTTCCTTGAAAACGTCGGGAATGTTGTGAATCTTCCAGACACCCTTCGCCCTGCGCGGGATCTTTTGCAGCACGACACAGTATTCTGCCCGCCGGCGAGTACGGTAGCCCATACCAAGCGTGCCCTTGTCCCAGGTCACCAGATCCACAGTTTCCAGGTCGGTGTGATCGAACCAGTTGGCGATGCCGGTGCACAGGTGATACTTGTCGACCCACAGGAACAGATGGCCCGATGGGATCAGCACACGACCGATGGCACCAATGAAGTTGCCGATAACCTTCTCCGACATCTGTGCCAGCGCCAGCCGCCGCCGGCCTCTCGTGCGACCTTCGTTGCCGTATTTCAGCCTTTCAAGCACACCCCGATACTGTGGATCGAAAAACGCTACCGGAATGGATGTTTCAGGCAACAGGGACAGGAAGTGCAGGCCGTCCATCCTGAGCCGTGCATTGGGCACCAGGTCCGGCAACAATTCAAGATCCGGTGCCTCAAGAGACCGTTCGAAAGAATATACCGTGTTCGAGGAGGTTTTCCTGGACTTCGGTATGGGCTCGATGAATGGCTGTATTCTGGTCGTCATCAGGATTCGCAATAGTCGCATTGCACCAGTGATGCAAAGAATCGGCGAGGTATTGCACAGCTGGTGGCGGCAATTCCAGGTCTATTGCCCGCCGATGCAAGGATCGAGTTATGTTAGCGCAGGTATGAGAGTGTGCTTCGCCCAATTGCCCGCCGATGCAAGGATCGAGTCCGACACTGCGATTGGGAAACGCATGGGCTGACGGTTCGACCAGGCAAGCCTGCCGTTCAGATTGGCAGATGCCTGCGATGGACCGTGTTGTCGGATTTCCGGTCGATCAGATCAGTAATGCTGCCAGCAGGACTAGCCCCGAAAATCCGGCCCACGCCTTCCGGATGAGCAGGATTGCGTTGTCAAGATCAACTTCCGTAAGCTGGTGGCGACCCGGTTCATTGATGTAGGGGTAATCGCGGGCCTCGCTGTCATAGGTTCTCGGTCCGGACAGGGAAATGCCCAGTACCAGGGCAACTGCTGCCTCGGGCCATCCGGCATTGGGCGAACGGTGTTTGCCAGCATCTGCGAGAATGCGTTTCCAGTCCGCGAGAGGCTGTTTCCAGAGCTTGATCAGAACGGCACTAAGGCGAGCAGGGATCCAGTTGAGAAGATCATCAAGCCTGGCAAACGACCAGCCAAAATCGCCAAACCGTTCATTCTTGTATCCGACCATGCTGTCGGCGGTGTTGACAAGCTTGTACACCAGCAGCCCCGGCAGTCCGCCAGCCAGGTACCAGAATGCAGGCGCCACAATGCCGTCAGAAAAGCTCTCGGCCACGCTTTCGACGGCGGCTCGCACGACGTCGCTCCTGTCAAGTCCGGAAGTATCACGTCCGACGATACGAGCGACAATAGCGCGGCCTTCTGCAAGGCTGAGGCGCAGGCCACTTGCAACCGCCCTGGCATGCTGGACCAGGCTCTTCTGACAGATCATGATGGCAACCACGACCACCTCGACCAAACCAAACAGTGAAACCTGCTGCAGCACAAAGCCGATTGCAACCATACCCAGGCACAGGGGAACCAGGAGCAGGATGCCCTTGAGCTTCCTGTGGCTGCCGTGGTTTAGCCGCTCCTCGCCCAAGGTAATCAGCCTGCCCATCAGCTCGACCGGGTGCGGGACCCGCTGCCACAAGAAGCGCGGCTCGCCCAGTGCGCCGTCGGCAAGTAGTGCCAGAAACAGGATAAGCGGAGGATCCAAGCTATCCTCCAGGCAGGCGATGTATTGACCGTCGCAATGCGAAACCCTCAATACAGCCTGTCTTGAACATCGAATGCCTTTACCGGTGCAAAGGTTCGTCGATGGTGGCAGGTGATGCCCGCTGCAGAAATCGCCTCCATGTGGCCGGCGGTTCCGTAGCCCTTGTTCCGGTGCCAGCCATAGGCCGGAAAATCCTCGGCCAGACGGATCATCATACGGTCACGCTCCACCTTGGCGATGATGGACGCCGCAGCTATGGAGACCGATAGGGTGTCACCGCGGGTTACACTGTGGGCCGGAGAGCCAAGGTCGCGTGGCAACTGGTTGCCGTCGACCAGCACGTAGTCAGGAGAAGAAGACAGTTTTCCACATGCAGACGTCATGGCCTTCATGGTCGCGGCAAGTACATTGATCTCTTCGATCATTCTCGTGCTAACTGAGGCAAAGGCAACCCTGGCAAGGGCATGGATTTCTTCGTAGAGTTCCTCACGCCGTTTCCAGGACAGCTTCTTCGAGTCGTTCAGGCCAGCAGGGATGTTGGCGAGGTCAAGGACCACAGCCGCCGCCACCACAGGACCTGCGAGAGCACCTCTGCCAGCTTCATCAATACCGGCGATAGACCGGTAGCCGCGAGAGCGAAGTTCCCTCTCGAGTGTCATGTCAGGCAATTGGTCTGTCATGTCACCGGTCTATGGTCCGTTCCGGACGACATGGCGGCAAAGCCTGATTGCTTCGGAAACCACCTTCCTGTCGCCAATCTGATTGCTCAAGGTTACGAGCATCAGGACCGCATATTCAAGTTTCTGGTCATCCGACAGATCCTCGAACGAACCAAGCAAATCCTGGTACAACTCATCCACATGGGGCGGGGCGCGGTTCATTTTCAGTTCGGCAGTCATCGCTTGCCTTCGTAAACCTCCTTTATCGCTGATCTCAATTCGTCGTCCGAGGTGCGCAGCCAGCGCCCTGCGATAACCTGATCCGGACGCACCAAATAGACCGCCTTCCGGCCCTGCCCCAGGTATCGCTGCCGCACAAACGCATTGATCTCAACATGCAGGGGCCTGGAGCCTATCAATGTATCACACTTTATTCGTGTTTCCCTTGCGTCTCCCATTCCATGTAGGCCCGGTGACCAAACACCGCGGTTGACAGTATTTGCAACCCTTCCCACAGCTTCTGCGTCCCCGGTAGCGGCTGCCGTTTCGATGGATGAAACCCTGCCAGGCCGGCGGTCAGCACCACAAATCGCTCCATGGTCATCATCGCAGGCGGGTCCCGTGCCTTGCAAAAGCCATGCTTCCAGGCCAGCGCCTGCAACACCTTGATCTCATCCGCCTCAGCCACCAGGCCCGCACTGTCCTCGTTCAGTATGCGCAGCACCTTGCGACACGAGACCGGCATTCCCATCGCCCGCAGCATCGCCGTGATGCGGGCCACCGTCGACTGGCCCTGATGATAGAGCATGAGCACAAACGCCTTCATGCCAGGCCCGTACTGCTCCCGCCGACAGGTCACCTCCTAGGCATACAACACAACCTCCCGCACAGTGTGCGGCTGATAGCCCTTGAATACCGCACCGGCCGGCACCTTCGCTGCCTTCACCACCTGCGTGCGCTTGCGTAGCCGCTCGTCAGAGGAGCGCCGACCGCGACCCCTCTTCCGGTCACCCTTGCCCTTACCCTGCTGACCACCGGCGCCCGACCGCGATGACCCCTTGCCCGACGCCAGGCCGCTCGGCTTCATACGTGGCCGGGGCGGGCGCTACCTGAGCCGCCTGGTCTCGTCCTCCAGGGCCTCGACCAGCTCCCGGAGCTCGCTGAGCCGGGCCGTGAAGCCGGCAAGCTGCTGCTCCCGCGCGGCAAGCTCGGCGACCAATGCCGCATGGCTATAACCCCAATAATGATAACTGTGCGAATCACCCAAGCCCCATAGAATCAATTAATGAGTCAAAAGGGAATCCCCCGAGGTAAAAGATCTTCGGTGTCCACAACAAACGGATTGTCTTCCGGTCACTGCAAGCGCAGAACTCAACCGTACCTACAATCCCTGGAAGTTGCCCCTATTACGTTGCGAACGCCCAGCGTGCCTGCGTTCTGGAGCTTGAAAGAAAAGTACAGGACTGCCGTGAAAGGCGGACAATTACCCTTCGGCAGCAGCGTCCATTGGCTCCCCGTCGTCTCTATGGACTGGATGGCATCCGAGACATACTGCGTAGCGGTGTTGCGCGGTCGGACACGCTTGCAGGATTTCGACATGTAGGGTGCAACAAGAATCCATTCATCATCTGAGTCACTTGCATAACTCCGGCTGCTTCTGTCATAGCGGGGGCAAGCGGTTTCAGTCCAACGCATCGTATTCTCCATGATTTGAGCTCACACGGAAAGTATCAACCTCTTGAAATCACTCAGCATAATTTCCGAATGGACTCTGAGACCTGCGCCTCCGGACGCGAGATCAGCCGCTGAACCGGTTGGACCGCAGCTTAACGCAGGATTGGTAAAGGTTCAGTTGCAGACCGCATGGGAGTCGGGGACAAATGAACAGCGATAATTTCGACATGGTCGTTATCGGTGCCGGACCGGGAGGTTACGTTGCCGCCATCCGAGGCGCGCAGCTCGGGCTCAAGGTGGCAATCGCCGAAAGAGACCGAGTTGGAGGAATCTGCCTGAATTGGGGCTGCATTCCGACCAAGGCAATGCTCAGGTCCGCAGAAGTTGTGCATCTGATAAAACGAGCCAGTGAATTCGGTGTTCAGGCAGCCCCACCGGAGCCTGATCTAGATGCCATCGTGAAGCGGTCCCGGGGAGTGGCAAAACAACTTTCCGGCGGTGTCAAGTACCTGCTGAAGAAGAACGGCGTTACAACAATTCTTGGTTCGGCCAGGCTGACTGCTCCCGATGTCGTAATTGTAGACACAGAAAGGGGTGAACGTCGCCTGACAAGCAAGAACGTTGTCATTGCAACGGGCGCGCGTGCCAGGGAGCTCCCTGAATTGCCGGCAGACGGCAAGCTTGTATGGAATTACAAGCACGCTCTGAAGCCACCGAGAATGCCTCGCAAGCTGCTGGTCGTGGGTTCCGGCGCCATCGGCATTGAGTTTGCAAGTTTTTTCAACACACTGGGTGCTGAAACCACAGTGGTCGAGGTCCTCGAAACCATCCTTCCAGTGGAGGACAAGGAGATTTCGGAATTCGCCAGGAAGCAGTTCACGAAACAGGGAATGCACCTGTTCGCAGGGACATCGCTGGCGACGGTCCACATCGGTCAGGGCGATGTTCAGGTAACGCTGGACCAGGGTGGAAAACACGTGAAGGATCGGTTCGATGCAGTGATTTCAGCTGTGGGTATAGTTGGAAATACCGAGGGGCTGGGCCTCGGCGCGGTTGGCGTGGAGATTGACAGGACTCACATTCGGGTTGATGAATTCTGTAGCACCGGCGTTGCCGGTATCCATGCCATTGGTGATGTGGCCGGGCCTCCGTGGCTGGCGCACAAGGCAAGTCACGAGGGTGTCATTGTTGCCGAAAAGATCGGTGGAAAAGACGTTCATCCGGTGCGTCCCGAGTCAATCCCCGGGTGTACTTATTGCATGCCGCAAATCGCCTCGGTTGGCTTGACCGAAAGCCAGGCTGAAGAACGTGGGCTTGACTACCGTGTCGGAAGGTTTCCATATGTGGGAAACGGAAAGGCCATTGCGCTGGGCGAGCAAGAAGGGCTGATCAAGACGATCTTTGATTCGCGCACAGGCGAACTGCTTGGTGCACACATGATCGGTGCCGAAGTCACTGAACTCATCCAGGGGTTTGTCATCGCACGCCAGCTAGAGACCACCGAAGAGGACTTGATGCACGCAGTTTTTCCGCATCCGACCCTGTCCGAGATGATGCACGAGAGCGTCTTGAGCGCATTTGGCAGGGCAATCCACTTCTGAAGACGGTGTGCTGCACGGCAAGTAGAAGCCACCATCAAGCGACACGGGTCTGCCACAGTCTATCAGTGACTTCTGCCTCCGGAAGCCGCCGCGATTCTTGCAAAGGAACCAGGGTTGAGGGACGCGCCGCCGATCAATCCACCATCTACATCGGGAAGTGCCAGTATCTTGGCAGCGTTTCCAGGATTCATGGAGCCGCCATACAGAAGGCGTACATCCTTTCCTCCAACCCCGCCGAGCAGTTCAACGCATTTCTGTCGCAGGAAGGAATGAACCTCGACTATGTCGTTTGATGAAGCAGCATGGCCGGTACCAATTGCCCAGACCGGCTCATAGGCAATTGTAAGGCTTTCTGGCCGGACTTGTTCGGACGGCAGACTACGCACTAGCTGCCCCTCCAGGGTATCGAGGGCGAGCCCACTCTCGCGCTGCTGGAAGGTTTCGCCAATGCACAATATGATGTCAAGACCAACTTCCCGCGCCCGGCGCACTTTCCTGGCGACCGTGTGGCTGTCCTCTCCCTGACCCAGGCGACGTTCCGAGTGTCCCAGGATCACGTGGCTGGCGCCGCACTGGCGCAAATGACTTGCTGATATTTCCCCGGTGAATGCGCCATCTGCCTCGTGATGACAGTTTTGTCCACCGACAAGAATGTTCGTGTTTCGAAATGTTTCGGACAATGAGCGCAGCAGGGTTGCGGGAGGACAGATCAGCACGTCGCAAGGAGATGCCTCCAGCTTGTTTTGTGCCAGCAAATAGGTCTCGGTCAGCGCATCATCGCCATTCATTTTCCAGTTTGCTGCAACAAGTTTCCGTCTCATGCAATATCTCCGGGTTTCTCGGGCCCGTTGGGGATTCAACACAGACCAGGATTACAATGTGTTGTGCATGAACTGGACGCCAAATGGCAATAGGCCGTGTCAAATTACTGGGCTGAGGGCCGCCTGGATCAAGAGTTCTGTGCAAGAGGCATCAGGAAATCTTGAAGCTGATGGATTCCCCGCATCCGCAGGCGTCGGCCACGTTCGGGTTTTCAAATCGAAAACCCGATTCCAGCAGGGATGTCTGGTAATCTATGAGCGTTCCAAAGAGAAACATTTGTGCCATCGGCGCGACGATGACCCTGGCACCATCCTGTTCGATGACCTCGTCGTGGTGATCGATTTGGTCGACAAACTCCATGGTATATTCCATCCCCGCACATCCACCCTTCTTGACACCGATTTTCAAGCCTAGGTTGCCCGACTTGCGCATTAGCCTTGTAATTTGATTAACGGCGCTCTCGGTAAGTGTGAGGGCCTGATTTCCAGGGGCAGCAAACATCTTGTGTATCTCTTGTCCGATATGGCCTGTCAGATGAAACCGAGTTCAAGTCGAGCTTCGTCTGATAACATTTCCATCCCCCAGGGAGGGTCCCAGGTCAACTCCACGTTGACAGTCCTTACGCCTTCCAGTGGAGCGACAGCATCTGCCAGCCAACCCGGCATATCTTCTGCAACCGGACATCCGGCAGTTGTAAGGGTCATGGTGATGTTCACGTCGCTGTCGTCATTGATATCGATCGTATAGACTAATCCAAGATCGTAAATGTTAACCGGAATTTCCGGGTCGTAGACCGAGCGACACGCTGCCACGACGGACTCGTAGAGGGGATGGTCAACGCTGGACTGCCGAATCAACGGCGTGCCTTCAACGTATCCGAATTCGCTCGAGTTCATCATGCTTTCCTGGAATCCAATCGTCTGGATAGTTTACATATAATCCTTACCACTTCGTACTCAAGCACCGGCGCCACTTCTTCCGGCGAAGAGGCAGATACCATAACACAATTGGAACTGCTGAAGCAGTGCGATCATTGATCAAACGATACCCGCCCAAATGGTACTGCTACTTCAATTGTGATCCGTAGTTAAGGTGTCCACGTATCCGTGCTATATCCTTCTTCGGGATTCTGCCTGCATTATAGAGATAATTGTATGCGCGGAGTCTATTCCTACAGCCCTTGGTAAAGCAGATTTTCTCGCCGTGGACTAGGAGATCATGAACCTTTAGGCGCCCGGGTAACTGGGCGACAGTTCGCTTTTGGTCGGAAAGCATCCAAGGAGTGCCCGAGAATATTCCATCAACGCTTTCAAGAAGTCCTTCTGGAGGATTTCCTTTGCCTGAAAACACTATGTCATCTGCATAACGTGTGAACTTCACCTTGTATCGTTCCGCCTCTCGAGATTTGGACCGATCTATTCGATCTAATGCAATGTTTGAAAGAACGGGACTGGTTGGTGCTCCCTGTGGCTGTCGACGCTTATAGCAACAAAGGCCGAGCAGCACTTCGAGGCTCTCAATTGTCCTATATCCGATAGCAGTAAACGCGGCGCGAATCTCACATTCGGGAGTTGTCGGAAAGAAGTTATCAATATCTACTGAGATTACCCACTCGGCGGCCACATGTATCCGTGCAGCGGTTATGTGCGATTTGCCAGGCACAAATCCACGGACAGCATCATGCGGTCGCCATTTTCTTACAAAATGGAAAGACAACCACTTTTGAATGGTTTTCAGTCCTGCACGCGGGGCCTCGATTTGTCGACAGGAATTACCCTTTGGGATGCTGAAAACACGGTAGTGTCTACCCGGCCGATTTATAAGTGACCAGATGAATCCAGGATTAAATCCCGTCATCACCGAGAGTGCGTTAGCAGTAGTCACGGACTGGAAGCTTGACCGCAACGAAGCCGACAAGCTGGTTCTGCTGTCCGGAGATGACCGGCTTGCAGCACAGGCCATCCAGGGCGAACGTTTCACTGAACCAGAAAACGGATAAACTTTGTCCGATTATTGTGCGCTCGCAAGGATCGCAGGTTAAGGGACGCAAGCCCGTTGTCCCTCGACAGGCGTTGCAGAGCGAACCGGCAGTGCATCATGGCCCATGCCGGCGGCGATCTGAAGCCTCTCTGTCACGCCAATCATCGCCATGCCCGGGAAGCCCGGGCCGTATGGCACCAAAGATCAAACTGCGGGATGCGGGATGCGACAGCGAAGGTTTCGAGTTGCTCATTGAGTCGACACTTAAGAGGTCTGGCCTAACAACCCGACCGCTGCGGCGATTGCCCCTGGGCTATTCAATCCAGTACAGCGATTGCCCCTATGATAATTCCTGTAACTGCGAAGACAACTCCCAGCGTCCATCTGGTATTCGACTTGTCGCGTTCCGCCATCCGGTTGTCGCGTTCCGCCATCCGGCGTTCCATGCGCTCCAGCGCGGTCTTGTAATCTGTCTGGTGGGTATTCATGCGTTCCTCCAGCACGGCGATTTCCCGAGCGAGTTGGTGATTGTTCGGGGGTTCGGTCATGGTCTACAAGGATATGTGGTAACCATTGGCCGGTCAAGAACCCCTGTCAGAAGCGTCCAGAGCGTCAATTCCTGCAAATCCGTGGGGTATGGGTTGACCGCCGAATGCCCTGCAAATCTCTCCCAGGGGCTTCATAGCGAAGCAACAGTGCAACATGGTCCATGCCAACAGGCTTCTGTCATTTGAATCTGGATTCATTGAGCAACCACCATACATCTGTGCCGTGCAGCGCTTCGTTGTCCTGCGCAAGGTCCCAGGCCGTCTCCCCAGAAACCAGTTTCGCATCCAGCTCGGCACCGGATGTGATCAGCGCAGTGATAACTTCGGGATTGGCATTTGAGCTTGCTGCCATGTGCAACGGTGTCCATCCATCCCCGTTCCTCGCATCCAGCTCGGCACCGGATGTGATCAGCGCAGTGATAACTTCGGGACTGGCATTGAAGCCTGCTGCCGCGTGCAGCGGTGTCAATCCATCCCCTTCTTCCCTCGCATCCAGCTCGGCACCGGATGTGATCAGCGCAGTGATAACTTCGGGATTGGCATTTGAGCTTGCTGCCATGTGCAGCGGTGTCAGTCCATCCTCGTTCCTCGCATCCAGGTCGGCACCGGATGTGATCAGCGCAGTGATAACTTTGGGATTGGCATTTAAGGCTGCCGCCGCGTGCAACGGTGTCAATCCAATCCCTTGCCTCACATCCAGCTCGGCACCGGATGTGATCAGCGCAGCGATAACTTCGGGATTGGCATTGAAGGCTGCTGCCGCGTGCAGCGGTGTCCATCCATCCCCGTTCCTCGCATCCAGGTCGGCACCGGATGTGATCAGCGCAGTGATAACTTCGGGATTGGCATTGAAGGCTGCTGCCCAGTGCAGCGGTGTCGCTCCATTCCCGTCCCTCGCATCCAGGTCGGCACCGCCTTGAACACAAGTCTCGACGTCATCCACCGTTGCCCGACTGAAAAACACCATGCTATTCCAGGTATCGCATGATGGTTCGGCCCATGCCGGGACCGCACTGATCGCAACCACCACCAGCCACAAGAGAAGGCGCGTTGAAGTCTTCCTTGTGTGCCGCGCAGTTTCCATGTTCATCTGCCCGCCGCTCTGTGTTGTGGATCATCCAGGATTTCTCATAACATTCCGGTGGATCATATGACAGCAATTTTCGGAGTGTCAGAATTGATGGAAAAGGCGTGCCGATCGCCAATTCAACCGCCCGCCTGCAGGGAAGCCAGTGAAAGCCGTCCAGAAGCCCTCGAAATGGCAATTCCGGCTAATCCGGTTGGTTGGAATGGGCCTGTCCGCAAATGCGCTTGAAACGTATGCAGGCAAACGAGGGAGCCCCGATTGGCTGTTGACGATCAGTCGCTGTTCTCCGCTCATCTGAAGCCGGTATCAAACCGCTATCAGAAGAGGAAAGAGGCCCATGGAGAACGGCATTGCACAGACATCACCCGCGCCGGTGCGGGCGCCCGCTCGTAGCCGTGAACAATGGCCGGCGCTCCCATGACACCTGGCAGTCATCGGCGCTGACACAAAGGGAATTCTGCGACACCCAGGGTGTCCGTTACAAGACCTTCCGGAGATGGTGCCGGCGTTGCCGCAAGAACCGGCGGCGGATGCAGTATGCACGTTTGCGAGCGGCGGTCTTGCCGACCGGCACCGGCGATGTGGAGTGCACCAACAAGAAGCTGGTAATGGGTCGCATGAAGGGATGCCGGGATGCGGTGGCGACGGCCGGTTGGACAAGCGGTGCTGAGCTTTGGAGCGCTGGAGCAATCGGGTCGAATTGATGCTGCGTGGGCGCCTCTGATGGCCTCGAGGAGCGGTGGCTGGGCGAACCAAAATCGGCCCTGCGAGCAGGCGGCAATGGCGGCCTGACGAAACGCCAGAATGTTACCATGCGAGATTCACTCCCCGGTCTAACCCTTCCAATAGGGCGGTGCCTATGGCAAGACAGACAAGGCACCGGAGGTGGAAGTGATCGAGTTTGAAATACATGCACGCGAGGCACGTGCCCGTTCTGGACGCCTCAGGCTCAGGCGCGGCGCCATAGACACGCCAGCATTTATGCCTGTGGGAACGGCAGCGACGGTAAAGGCCATGTTGCCGGAGAGTGTCGAAGCCACGGGTGCACAGATCATCCTTGGAAACACATACCACCTGATGTTGCGTCCGACTGCTGAACGCATTGCTCGATTGGGAGGGTTGCACACATTCATGAATTGGCATCGCCCTATTCTGACCGACTCTGGAGGGTTTCAGGTCATGAGCATGCGGGGCCTGCGCAGATTGTCCGAGGAGGGCGTCGAGTTTCGTTCCCATATCGATGGCTCGCGGCATTTTGTATCACCAGAACGGTCAATCGAAATCCAGGGTCTCTTGGGTTCGGACATTGTCATGTGTTTCGACGAGTGTACGAGTTTTCCGGTCGGCAGGCGCACCGCCGAGAAATCAATGTTGCTGTCAATGCGCTGGGCGGAGCGCTGCCGAAATGTCTTTGAACGCTACTCCGAGGGTTGTTTGTTCGGAATCCAGCAAGGGTCTGTCTTTCGCGGGTTGCGTGAAAGGAGTTCCGAGTTGCTGTCAGACTTGACGTTTGACGGCTATGCGATTGGCGGACTGGCGGTCGGCGAAGGGCAGGAAACCATGTTCGATGTACTTGATTATGCTGCCGATTTGTTGCCGGCTGACAAACCGCGCTATTTGATGGGCGTTGGTAAGCCAGGCGATATCGTCGGCGCTGTCGAGCGGGGCGTCGACATGTTTGACTGCGTATTGCCAACCAGGTCTGGCCGCACGGGCCAGGCATTCACGCGTCGGGGAACAATCAACATCAGGAACGCCCGGTTTGCGGATGATAACGGCCCCCTGGAGATGGGTTGTCACTGCCCGGCATGTTCGCGATACTCGCGAGCCTATCTGCATCACCTCGTCAGGTGCAACGAAATCTTGTCCTCGATGCTACTCACCTGGCACAATCTGACCTTCTACCAACGTCTCATGGCGGCCATCCGGCAGGCAGTACGTCAACAGGATTTTGCGAGTTTCAAGACGAATTTCGCAACGGGAAGCTGGACCGTTGCCGCAGCGTAGACCCGGTTGACAGGAGAAGTTTCGATTTCGGTGACATCCATGAGTATTGAATTGACATGTATGCGTAACCAATTTGTTGGTTGATAGCTTTCCCGCGCCGCGATGCCTCCAGCAGCGGCGAGCAACGAGGTCATGATGAAAAGTTCAAAAACCTACGCCCTACTTCCATTACGGGACATAGTCGTTTTCCCAAAGATGGTTGTTCCGCTTTATGTAGGACGAGAGTTGTCCGTGCGCGCATTGAGCAGTGTAGTCAACGGATCAAAGGAACTGGTTCTGTGCGCCCAAATCGACGAAGGCACTGACAATCCTGGACCCGACGAGGTCCACCATGTTGGCGTTGTGGCCACTGTATTGCAATTTCTCAAGATCCCAGGTGGCACGATAAAGGTATTGGTGGAAGGGACCCGGCGGGTCAGGATCACCGACTGGGTTGACAACACCTCGTTTCTCGAGGTCAAGGTTGAGGAAGTGGATGAAGTCTTCAACGAATCGAAGCAGCTACGGGCCTATTTCAAAGCCGTAAAGAAGATTTTTGTCAAATATGCCTCGGCCAAGAAAGTATTGACTGGCGAATTGGAGAGTGAGGTCGAGAACGAGGACGATCCGGGAAGAATGGCTGACATGGTAGCCGGAACGATCGTGTCAAGCGTTACCGTCAAACAGAAAATTCTTGCCCTCGACGACGTTACTGAACGTCTCAGCACCTTGCTCGATCTCTTGCAAACCGAATTGCAGATCATCGACCTCGAAAAGAATGTCAAGAAGAGGGTGAAGACGCAGCTCGAAAAGAACCAGCGCGAACACATCCTGACCGAGCAGATGAAGGCAATCCAGCGGGAACTGGGAGAAAAGGAAGAAGTTTCTGAACTTGATGAGCTCGAAGAAAAAATCAAGGCCACCGCGTTTTCGGAAGAGGCACGAAGCAAGGCTCTGTCCGAACTAAAGAAAGTGCGGTCAATGAGTCCCAACAGTCCCGAAGTGCAGGTGTCGCGCAATTACCTGGACTGGCTGCTTGACATCCCCTGGGGGACTAAGCTTGACATACAAAGCGACATTGAGCTGGCCGAGAAAATTCTTGACGACGACCACTTTGGATTACGCCGGGTAAAGGAGCGGATCATCGAATTCATCGCCGTTCAGCAGCGCACGGGCAGCGTGGGCGGCACTATTCTCTGTCTGGTTGGCCCACCCGGTGTTGGCAAGACTTCGCTTGGGCAGTCGGTCTCCCGAGCCACAGGCCGAGAATTTGTGCGCATTGCGCTCGGCGGCATTCATGATGAATCAGAGATCCGCGGGCATCGTCGTACCTATGTCGGTGCCATGCCAGGCAGAATCATCAAGTCGTTTCGCAAGGGCAAGTCGATCAATCCGCTGATCCTTCTTGATGAAATCGACAAGGTCGCGGGCGGCAGGGGCGATCCAGCCAGTGCCCTCCTTGAGGTGTTGGACCCTGAGCAGAACAACAAGTTCTATGACAACTACCTTGACGTTGACTACGATCTTTCCGAGGTGATGTTTATTACCACCGCCAATTATCTTCACGACATTCCGATGCCGCTAAGGGATCGCATGGAAATAATTCAGCTTGATGGCTACACCGAGTACGAAAAGCTGGAGATTGCGAAACGGCACCTTATTCCCGAGTTGCTGGGCAAGACCGGAATTGCAAAGAAGGAATTCCGGCTTCCGGACACTGTAATTCAGGAAATTATCAGGACGCACACACAGGAAGCCGGAGTCCGCAATCTCAAGCGCGAAATTGCCAGACTCATGCGCAAGGCTGTTACAAAGATAGTCAAGGGCGAAGCGCGACGAGTTGATTTGACCCTGAAAAATCTGGAAAAGTTTCTTGGCATGGCTCGCTACCGGTATGGTTCGGCAGAGAAGGAAGATCAGGTGGGTATTGCCACTGGATTAGCCTGGACCCAGGCCGGTGGAGACCTGTTGTCGATCGAGGCGTCCGCCATCCCCGGAAAGGGAAAGATGAGCACAACTGGTACGCTGGGCAATGTCATGAAGGAGTCGATTTCAGCAGCTTCGACTTTCGTCAGATCAATTGCAGCAGAAATCGGAGTGCCTGCAGAGAAATTCGAAAAGACCGACATTCACGTTCACGTTCCGGAGGGGGCAACGCCGAAAGAGGGTCCATCTGCCGGTGTCGGAATGGTTACGGCAATCGTGTCAGTCCTGACCGGAATTCCTGTTCGCAGGGAGGTGGCGATGACCGGGGAGGTAACTTTACGGGGCAGCGTCCTTCGCATCGGTGGCCTCAAGGCAAAGCTGCTTGCGGCCATTCGTGGCGGTATCACGCTTGTTCTCATCCCCAAGGACAACCTGCGTGACCTCGCTGAAATTCCGGATGCCATCAAGAACCAGATAGAAATTCAGCCCATCAGTAACGTTTCAGAGGTTCTCAAGCTGGCCCTGACGCGCCAGCCAACGCCTCTCGTAGAAGACGAGCTTGACGAGGGTGATGTTCTGGCCCCTTCTTCGATACTTGGCGGGGATGAAGTTCAAAGCATTGCCGAGCACTAGTTCTATTGAACAGTAAGAGGTAGAACAGGATTGGAGGTTGTGTGGAATTGACGTTGACGGGGGTGATTAGCTCAGTGGTAGAGCGCTTCGTTCACACCGAAGAGGTCGGGAGTTCGAACCTCTCATCACCCACCACGCCTGTCTCATGTCTTGAGAATCACTTACCCAGGCGCATCGAAAGCAGGAAATCCGTCGTCATCGGGTGTTGTGGGTAAAAGACGCTCGACGGATCATGCATTTGTGATGATTCCGCCGGACAAGTTCGGGCCTTTTTTGGACATCAGGAGGGTGATTAGCTCAGCGGTAGAGCACTTCGTTTACACCGAAGGGGTCGGGAGTTCGAACCTCTCATCACCCACCACTTTGTTTCGAACAGACACTACTGGCACCGCCTGTTTGCCGCCACGATAGAATCTCGAAGCTAATGCGCGTGTTCTCGAACTGTGCCGAACAACCGAGTGCCCTTCATGACAGCAACAGGTCAGGCGGTGTCGACATGCGGTAAGGCAGAGTTGCTCTGCAGAGCATGAAGATCAGCACTTCGCGGCCGTGGAAGTGGACCGGCTCAGCCGGCGAGATGGCAGGCCTGATTGCACCGCAGTCAGGCATTCAAGTCCTCCTTTGTTGCTTTCCCTCACTCCGGTAGAGTTACCAGCCTCAATGCCCAATGCTCTGCCGTGCCCGTGCTTTCCGGTGACGTTTTGGCTTGACATCGGGCCATTGGATGGATAGCAACGCACCCGACAATTCGCGTTGTATTTCGGACTGGGCGACTGTAGCTCAGATGGTTAGAGTACCGGCCTGTCACGCCGGGGGTCGCGGGTTCGAGCCCCGTCAGTCGCGCCACAGTCCAAATCCTGATAGCAGCACGATAACTGGCGCTGCTTCGTTTGCCGACCATAAGCAGGGCAGGGGTAGCAGTATGAATCTGGGCCAGTTGTCAGTCAAGACCTCAACATTGTGCTGTCTGCCATGAACACGCGTTCATCGAATTACCCTGTCTTTTGGCCGATGCGCTCGTGGCACTGGATCGTATTTTACGGGTTTGTGCTGCTATCTTGGCTATTGTTATTCGCATTTGGCGTCGGCACTGCGCACGTTCCGCCATCAGTGCTGTCTGATCCCGTCGGGTGGTTCAGTCTGTTGATGGTTCGTTCCCACCCCCATTCGATTGAGACTATGGCCGCCATGTGGATGCTTATGTCAGCAGCCATGATGCTGCCGAGCATGGTGCCAGTCATTCACGTTTATGACGATTTGCGAAGTGCTGGAGCCGGTTCAAGGCCTGGAGCCATCTTCCTGGTGTGCGGATATTTGACGGTATGGCTTGGCTTTGGCATGGTCATGACGATCATCCAGATCAATCTGGATTTGCTCAGCTTTCGGAATTCTTGGAGCATGGCTGTTAGCGGTGTGGCCAGCGCTGCCCTGCTGCTCGCAGCAGGCCTGTACCAGTTTTCGACTGTCAAGGACCGCTGCCTGTTACATTGTCGCAATCCATTGGTCGTGTTTATGGCGCGCGGTGAAACCAGTCTTGCCGGTGAATTTGTAACAGGGATCGGGTTTGGACTGTGGTGCGTCGCCTGCTGCTGGCTTCTGATGGCCATCGGTCTGATCTCGGGTTTGATGTCGCTGGCAGGAATGGGTCTGGCAACATTGATCATTACAGTCGAGAAGCTCCCCTCGTTAGGACGTTTTGTATCCAGACCACTGGGGGGATTGTTGGTCGCTGCTTCAGTTGTAGTGGCGATTGCGTCGTTAGCTTGATGTAGGAGTCAACATGACCGGAAAAATGAAACCCGATCGCATTGCGATTCGAAGCAGAATCGATTCGCGCCACCCGACAGTTACCAAATCGGACCGCGGGCAGATTCCCTGGTTCGTGCGAGGAGAACTTATCCTCAACTGCAACTGCACGATCTTTTGTCCGTGTGTCGTCAGTTTGGGGCGGCATCCGCCAACGGAAGGATACTGCCAGGCATGGGCCGGAATCAGGATTGACGAGGGGGCCTATGGCAATGAGTCGCTTTCGGGGCTCAATATCGGCATGGTGCTTGAAATTCCGGGGATCATGGCACGAGGTAACTGGAAGGCAGGCGTCTTTATTGATGATCGTTCGAGCCATCGAGCCTACCATGGCCTTACCCAGATCCTGACGGGAAAGGCAAAAGGAACAACAGGGCTTTTCAAGCTTCTGGTGTCAGAGTTCCTGGGCGCCGAACGCGCCAGGGTAGAATTCGAAACTGAAGGTCCTGCAAGACGGTTAAGAGTAGGCCGGCGGATACAGGGCGAAATTGTTCCGATTGCGGGTCGGGACCCAAGCAAGGATGTTGTTGCCACCAATACAAAGTACTGGATGGGAAGCGACATAACAGTAGCTACAGCAACAATGGGCCGAGTGAGGGCCTACGGAAGAGTGTGGGACTTTGATGGCAGATCGGCTGAGATCTGTGCGATCGACTGGCGCGGCCCCGAGCGGTGATGGCGAATTTGGCGCCCTTTCTGAAACTCAGCCCATCGCCTCGAGTCCGAACATCTCCGTTTTGGCCGGGAGTCGTGGATGCCGGTGTCGTATCGTGCAGCGTCTACAACCACATGTTGCTGCCGACACAGTACAGATCTCCTGAAGAAGACTACAGACATCTGAAAACAAGAGTACAGCTTTGGGATGTTTCCTGCGAACGCCAGGTTGCCGTTTCCGGCCGGGATGCTGCCGACCTCTTGTCGTTGTTTTTCCCTCGCTCTATTGAGACCATGGTAACAGGGCGCTGTTACTACGTGCCCGCCGTAGACCAGTTTGGAAGGGTCCTCAACGATCCGCTCATACTTAAACTTGCAAGCGACTCGTACTGGGTGTCGATTGCCGACAGCGATTTGATCCTGTGGATAAAGGGTCTTTCAGCAGGGCTGGGTCTGGACGTTGATATCCACGAACCCGATGTTTCGCCCTTGGCTGTGCAGGGTCCATTGTCTGCCAGGCTGATGGAACGGGTGTTCGGGCCAGAGGTTGTCAGACTCAGGTTTTTTGGCTTTGATCGCTTTGGCTTTGACCATAGGGACTACCTTGTATCCCGGTCCGGTTACTCGCGACAGGGTGGCTACGAAATCTATGTAGACGGATCGGAAAACGGCATGACGTTGTGGCGTGCACTCATGGACGCGGGACATGACCTCGATGTCGGACCGGGGTCTCCGAACTATACAGAACGGGTCGAGGCCGGATTGCTTTCGTTTGGGGGCGACATATCCAGCAAGAATAATCCCTATGAATGCGGGTTGGGAAAATACCTGGATCTGGAGAATGCGGATCGTTGCCTGGCGCTAGAGCCCCTCAAGCGCATCCGAGAACAAGGACCGGAACGTATGATACGTTCACTCTCGATCTCCGGTCCGCCGGTTCCCAATTGCCAGGACCCCTGGCGGCTGAGCAAGAACGGCGAATTTGCCGGGAAAGTAACCGCCGCGACATGGTCTTGGGACCACAATCAGAATGTAGCGATTGCGATGGTCGAGGCACCCTACTGGGATGCCGAAACCTGCCTGGAGGTGGAGCTGCCAGATGCAACCGCAGAGGCGACGGTCCGCTCTGGATTCTTCTCATAAATCAACTTCATTGGAGTACAAGATGGCATTCAACGCATTGGTAGTCGACAGGGACGAGAAAGGGCGCAAGTCTGCGTCAGTCCGGCAGGTAACGAGAGATCACCTTCCGGAAGGAAATGTGACTGTCTCGGTTGCCTACTCGACCCTTAACTATAAGGATGGCCTGTGCATAGGTCCCGGTGGTGGCCTGGTACGAAACTATCCCCATGTTCCGGGAATTGACTTTTCGGGCACTGTGGAAGACTCGACCGACAGCCGCTTTTCACCTGGCGACAAGGTAATTCTGACCGGCTGGCGGGTTGGCGAAGCCCGCTGGGGAGGATATGCACAAAAGGCAAGGGTAGAGGCAGACTGGCTGGTCAGGACTCCCGAGGGTCTGGATGAAAAGGGTGCAATGTCGATCGGAACAGCAGGGCTGACCGCCATGCTTGCTATTGACGCCCTGGAAGATCACGGCCTGACACCGCAACGGGGACCGGTGCTGGTCACCGGGGCGACTGGCGGGGTTGGTTCGGTAGCAACTTCGCTTCTGGCTGCTCTTGGCTATAGTGTCAGCGCGGTTACAGGTCGCCTGGAATCATCTGAATATTTGCAGTCTCTTGGCGCAACCTCGATAATTGCACGCAGCGAAATTGCAGAGACCACCAAGCGTCCATTGGAAAGAGAAACCTGGGCTGGTTGTGTTGATGCAGTTGGGGGATCAATGCTGGCGCGGGTACTTGGCCAAATGAAATATGGCAGTTCGGTTGCTGCAGTCGGGCTTGCAGGGGGAGCAACTCTTCCTGCGACTGTTATTCCGTTTCTGCTGCGGGGCGTAAACTTGCTGGGCATTGACAGTGTCATGCAGCCAATTGAACGACGTGAACGTGCCTGGAAGCGAATTGCAGGGCTGATGCCGGGGCATAAACTGGAAGAAATCACGACTGTAAAGACACTCGCAGACCTTCCAGAGCTTGGTTCCGGTATCCTGAAAGGAAAAGTTCGCGGCCGGGTTGTCATTGATGTCAACGCCTGAGGAAGCATTTCTTGTCATCTGAACATGCAATTCATGTGATGAATTGGAGGCGGTTCGGGTCCACAGTTGTGCAAATTCATACAGGAGGCACCCATGGGATATGTGGAGCGCGGTAGTCTACGAATTAATGACCGGCTGGCGGAGTTTGTTGAAAACGCGGCATTACCCGGCACGGGTGTCAATCCGACAGACTTCTGGCAGGGTCTTTCCTCCCTGATTTCTCGGTTTGAATTACGAAACAGGGATCTCTTGCAGACACGCATAGTGCTGCAAGATCAGATCAGCGCCTGGCATCGCGCCAATCGAAACAGGGATGTAGGGATCGATCGGTACAAGAACTTTCTTGTCTCGATCGGTTATCTGGTACCCGAAGTTGGTGATTGCCGGATTGATACCAGCCATGTGGACCCGGAAATAGCCTCCATCCCGGGCCCGCAGTTAGTCGTTCCTGTCACCAACGCAAGATTTGCAATCAATGCCGTCAATGCGCGTTGGAATTCGCTTTATGATGCACTTTACGGTTCAGATGTGTTCGGATCACCTATGATCCGTGCGGGTTATGATGCCGGCCACGGCAGCAAGGTTATCGACTGGGTGAAGAGATTTCTGGACGAGGTTTTTCCGCTCAGGGAAGGCTCGCATTTCGATACCTGCTGTTACCGGATTGCCGACGGGAAACTGATGGTTGAGTGCGATGGCAGGGCCGAAGAGCTCCGGTCTGGCGATCAATTTGCTGGCTACACTGGTCCGCCGGACACTCCTGACAGCATCATCTTGCGCAAGCATGGTCTTCATCTGGAAATCGTGTTTGACCCTACACAGGCTGTTGGTCAGACAGATCTGGCCGGGATATGTGATGTTCAGATTGAGTCGGCCGTAACCACAATAATGGACTGCGAAGATTCTGTAGCCGTTGTGGATGCTGAAGACAAAGTGCTTGCCTACCACAATTGGTTAGGGGTCATGAAAGGTGATTTGACCGCGCAGGTGGACAAGGCCGGCCGACGTTTTACGCGGCGGATTCGCGCCGACAAGGAGTTCCTGAAACCTGACGGCAACCCTGGGAAATTAAAGGCTCGGGCTCTGCTACTGGTTCGCAATACTGCAGCTCATGTGCCCACTGACATGGTCCGGAATGCTGAATTCAGCGAAATCAGCGAGTCTATCCTGGATGCGCTGTGCACCGTCATGATCGCTATGCATGACCTCCGCGGGACGCGGCACAACTCGACCCTGGGATCAGTCTATGTGGTCAAGCCCAAAATGCATGGACCTGCCGAAGTCGAACTCTGCGACGAGATTTTCGCGTGTGTGGAAGATATTCTTGGATTGCCCCGCTATACGGTCAAGATCGGCATAATGGATGAAGAGCGGCGGACAACGGTCAATCTGGCAGGCTGCATAAAGGCAGCCAGGCACCGGGTTGCGTTCATCAATACTGGCTTCCTGGACCGGACAGGCGACGAAATTCACACCTCAGGAGAAGCCGGACCCTTTATGCGCAAGGCAGACATCAGGACTGCCAGCTGGTTGCCGGCCTACGAGGACTGGAACGTCGACACGGGTCTGCGTTGTGGCCTAAGCGGTTCTGCCCAGATCGGTAAGGGCATGTGGGCCATGCCCGACCTTATGCGGGACATGCTGGAAACCAAGATCGAACATCCAATGGCCGGCGCAAACACGGCCTGGGTTCCCAGCCCGACTGCGGCTGCCCTGCATTCCACCCATTACTTCAGGACCAACGTGATTGATCGCCAGAAAAAATTGGCAAGTGAAGGTCCTCGAGCCGATCTTGACGCAATCCTCAGTATCCCGCTTGCGGGCGGTAATCTGTGGTCCGAGGACGAAATCCGTCAGGAACTGCGTAACAATCTGCAGGGTATTCTTGGCTATGTTGTGCGTTGGGTTGATCAGGGGATTGGCTGCTCGAAGATTCCTGACATCAACAACGTGGGCTTGATGGAAGACCGGGCAACATGCCGTATATCTTCCCAGCACATCGCCAACTGGCTGCGACACGAAATCGTGTCCGCCGATCAGGTTGTTGAACTCATGAAGGAAATGGCAGAAGTCGTCGACCGTCAAAATCAGGATGATCTGGCCTATTCTCCCATGGCGCCAGGATTTGACGGAGAGGCATTCCGGGCGGCCCGAGACCTTGTATTTACCGGCCTCGAACAGCCCAACGGCTATACAGAGCTGGTCTTGCACCGCTGGCGAAGGGCTCGAAAGGTTGCGCATGGCAATTGATCGAGCCCGGAGACAGTGGCAACCACGCCAGGACCAGTCATTCTGTTCGGCGTCGACAGGAGGGCGCGAAATGGTGCTGCCCAACACCGTCCTTGCGATGAGTAACAAGTTGGGTGCCGTGTCGCGAGAAGAACGTGCTACAATAGAAGCCAATGCACAAATGTGAAAGTCTTGCCGAGGCAATCGGCAATACACCGCTGATCAGGCTTCGATATGCTTCCGAGGCAACAGGCTGCGACATTTATGGCAAGGCCGAGTTCTTGAATCCTGGCCAGTCAGTCAAGGATCGGGCTGCGCTGGCAATCATCCGCGATGCAGAAGAGAAGGGGCTGCTTGCTCCCGGCGGAACAATCGTCGAGGGCACGGCTGGCAATACGGGCATTGGCCTTACCCTGGTGGGCGCGTCACTGGGTTATCGCACCGTCATCGTGATTCCCGAAAACCAGAGCCAGGAAAAGAAGAATACATTGCGATTACTCGGAGCCAGACTGATTGAGGTTCCGGCTGTTCCGTACCGCAATCCGAATAATTTTGTCAGGTATTCCGACCGTCTTGCTCAGGCTCTGATGGCAACAGAACCAGACGGCGTAATTTGGGCAAATCAGTTCGACAACCTGGCGAATCGTCGTGGGCATTTTGATACGACGGCTCAGGAAATCTGGTCGCAGACCGAAGGCCAGGTCGATGGCTTTGTCTGTGCGGTAGGAACAGGTGGAACACTTGCCGGTGTGGCGTTTGGCTTACGGGAAAAGAGGTCGGATATTGCAATTGGGCTCGCCGATCCATTTGGCGCTGCTCTCTACAATTATTATGCGCACGGCGAAATGAAGGCCGAGGGAACTTCGATCACGGAAGGTATAGGACAGGGGCGTATTACCGGTAATCTAGAGGGCCTGGCTCTCGACTTTCAATACCGAATTTCAGATCGTGAGGCTGTTGAGGTTGTATTTCAGGTATTGCAGCAGGAAGGTTTGTGCCTGGGGGGCAGTTCGGGCATCAATATTGCAGGTGCCATACGCATGGCACGTGAATTGGGGCCCAACCATACAATCGTGACGGTGCTTTGTGACTATGGGACGCGCTACCAATCCCGCCTTTTTTCTCCTTCTTTCCTGGCTGAAAGGAACCTTCCTGAACCTTCCTGGCTAATGAAGGAACAGGACTGCATTCCCGACGTCACTGTTCAGGACGATGTTTCAGCGTTGCGCTAAACGATGGGATTGATCAACGTGCCCGGTGCCACGTACAGCCCAATCTGCGCGACGAAGGTAAACCGGGGCTCAAGTCATTCACACAGGCACCCCGACCTGTCGATGTCATGTTCAGGCGCTGCTTCAACGCCACGGGACATGCGGCCTGTCCATTAAATGCCAGGTTCACTGGCCTGGTCGCTACGCAGATTGACGTGATACATCGGTGGCAAGGCGAAATCCTAGCCCTGCCTTTGCCGTGTCCGGTTCTGTGAACCGGCTGCTGCCAGCACTACAGGATTGCCCGCATTGTAACTTTCTTCCTGCAATTCGAATTAAAGAAATCCTGGCATCTGTGTGGGCAGAACGTGCAGCGAGACGGAATGTGTTCACGAGGTGCGCTGCAATTGGTGCAACACGGAGACTCTGGTGGCACCGGATGGGTGACCCGTCGGCAGGCTCTTGACAGATGAAGCCTGGTTCAATTGCGGAAATTGGCCTTGTATTAGTGCGGCAGTCATATGATAGCGTACCATCTCAGCGGATCCGATTACCTTAGTGGTGTCTGATGGACAGTAGTCGAAGCGCAACAAGAATAAAGTGTACGAGTTTGGAAGATGACAGGGTTCGGTGGGCAAGGCTCTTGAATGCTTCAGCTTCACGATTCTCTGCGTTGACTGCGTTCCTTTGCCTATTCATCGGGATGGTGGCTACAGCTGGTGAAAGCCAGACGATCCCGGATGAAAAGCTGGATTTCGAGAACTGGCAGACTTTCCATGAACGCGTCGAATTGTTGCTTGGCTCGGGCGCGGCTTCGAGCGATGCATTGAAGATCTTGCGGTCACAGATCGAAGATTCGAGAGCGACGGCAAACGGTCATCTCCTGCCACTCGAGCAGGAAATTCTGGAAATCAATCAAAGACTGGCAGCGATTGCTGATAGCGAGGCAAAGCTGGGCGCACGGTCAGAGATCTTGGAGTCACTCCGAGCCAGCCTGCTGGCCAGGCTGGTTACAACATCGGAACAATTCTTCATTGCCGAGGAAATCATCAAGCAATCCAGTAGTGACCTGGAGCGTATCAGCGAACTCCTTTCTCAGAGAGCAAGCGCATCCATTCGAAGCCGTGTGACGACACCACTTTTACCGGCAAACTGGGCGGATGCAGCCGGGTTTGTTTCCTCAAGGCTCGCAGGAGCGGTTTTCGAAATCAGCAACTCACTAGAAAGCGCCACGCAGCGCAAGGCAGCCAGAGAAAATCTTCCGGATAGCCTTCTCTGGTTTGCGCTCGGTGCATTATTGCTCTTTCCGTTGCGGGGAAGGGTGATGAACCTGGTCAGGCGGCTCCCAGGTAAGGTGTTGTCCGTGTCCGATTTTGCGGTCCAGCAACTGGCTTGCCTAATTGCCAATGTCTTTTGTCCGCTAGGTGCTGTTTATGCCCTGGTCAGGGCTGTTGAATCGACCGATTTGCTGTTTTTCAATAGTCAGGCATTCTTTGCTGCAATACCCGGAGCAGCTCTTGCGTTCCTGGTTGCAAGCTGGTTGGCCAGGACGCTGGAGCACGATTCTGGCAAGAGCGTTTTTTCCATCGAATTGGAGGCAGGTCAGGCCCAGGCCCTGAGGTCCAGCGGCGTCGCCCTGGCAGGGCTTCTCGCGCTTTGGGTAATGCTAGCAACGGTCGCCAGGTCGGGATCAGCGCAAGTCAATGCCACTTTGCAGTTCCCGGTTCTGCTGCTGACCGGATACTGCCTATATCGAATTGGTCAGTTGCTTCTCAAATTCGCTGTCATTGCCAATAGGTCGGGCGAAATATCAGTATCACGTTTCCAAATGCAGGCTCTTCTTGCGCGGATTGCCATGATTGTTCCGTTGGTAGCGGGCGCATTCGCTGTTCTCGGATATTCAACCGGATCATCATACCTCATGTATTCAACCATCAAGTCACTGCTTGCTATCGGCACAACGTTCGTGATGTTCAAGATACTAATGGGCATCTACGTGATAGCCGCCACACTTCTGAACGATCACTTCTTGATCAGCATCAGGGGGCCGGCATCCCTGGTGATCGGGTTGTTGGTATTGATTGGCGGTATGATTGCGGTTGCACTGTCGTGGGGATTGAGCGCTGAAGATCTCCTTCGCTATCTGGCCTGGAGCCAACAGGGAGTCGAAATCGGAGGCATTTCGATCACCATCGGTTCTGTGGTTACGCTTGTGGTCGTTCTGGTGGTTGGTATTGCTCTGACACGGCTGGCGCAGGTATTGCTGCGCAATTCGGTGCTTCCCAATACAAACCTCGACAGGGGTGCCCAGACAGCACTGGTTACAACCGGTGGTTATGCCGGCATCGGTTTGTCGATCATAGCGGCCATCGTGCTGGCTGGATTTGACTTGACCAACCTTGCAATAATCGCGGGGGCCCTATCCGTCGGTATCGGCTTTGGTCTGCAGACAATCGTTTCCAATTTTGTGTCAGGCATAATCCTGCTCAGTGAAAGGCCTATCAACGAAGGTGACTGGATCGAATGTGGAAGTGTGGTGGGGACGGTCAGGAAGGTCTCAGTACGGTCCACACACATTGAAACCTTTGACAAGGCCACGGTCGTCGTCCCCAATTCGGACCTGCTTTCCAGTCAACTACAGAATTGGACCCTGGGCAATACTCTTGGGCGGGTAACCCTGCCGGTTGGAGTCGCATACGGGACCGACCCGGAAAGGGTTCAAAGAATTTTGCTCGAAATTGCCGAAGAAGAAGAGCTGGTTGTCGCTGACCCGGAACCATTCGTTGTGTTCAAGAGTTTTGGCAGCGACGCGCTTGAATTTCAGCTGCGCGTATACCTGAAGGATATAAGTCACATTCTCGACGTAACCACTTCGGTCAACCTCGAGATCTGCAAGCGATTTGCCAGGGAAGGCATCGAAATCCCGTTCCCTCAGCGAGATATCTGGCTAAAGAACCCGGAAGCGCTGAATGTTCAAAACCCTCGGAAATTGTCGGAATTAAGCTCATGACACGTCATTTATTTCTAGACTCGCCATACATGAAGTCTGCCGAAGGCAGGGTGCTGACGGTATCTTCTCGTGGGCAGCTAACACTTGACCAAACGTTGTTCTACGCGACCAGCGGAGGCCAGCCTTGTGACCGCGGAGAAATTCATTGGGACGGAGGAACAGGCAGGGTGCAGGATGTGCGCAAGTCTGCCTCCGGAGAGATTGCAATTTACCTTGGTAGCAGTGATCGCCTGCCGCCGCCTGATACAACCGTGCAACAGGAGCTGGATTGGGAACGGCGACATCTGCACATGCGCATCCATACGGCATTGCACCTTCTGTCGGTAGTCATTCCACTTCCAGTAACAGGTGGCGCAATCACAACTGTCAAAGGAAGGCTTGACTTTGACATGCCGGAAGCACTGACCGACAGGGTTGAAATCGAGCGAAGACTCAACGGTTATATAGAGCAGGATCTTCCGGTTTCGGCTGAGAAGATTACCGATGAAGAGCTTGCGGCAAACCCCCATCTTGTAAAGACGATGTCGGTCCGACCGCCAACCGGTGCTGGCGAGGTTCGTCTAATCAGAATTGGTACCGGGGGCGACACTGTCGACCTGCAGCCATGTGGAGGGACACATGTGTCATCTACAGGTGAAATTGGCCGTGTTCGATTCGGAAAGATCGTCAAGAAAGGACGGCGCAACCGGCGAGTGAATATCCATCTGGTCTGACATAGTTGACGTCCTCTCTTTGGCGCCGTGGAATCCCTGTCATCACCTCGAACCACGGGTTGTCATGGGCACGAAAACTGGTTCAAGGATTTCGGTCCGGCAGAGTATTCCCCTACCATGAGAGAATACAGGATATACGCCTGACAGCCACTTTGGCACTGGGGATGGCGGCAAGGCATTACGCCGCAAACGGCGCGGACCGAGGTCGGATTGTCCTGATGTCGTATGTGCAGGCTGTGGTACCGGATCATCTTTCGAAATTCATTCCATTTGGGTCGCATTCGCTCTCTGCGTCCTATTGCAGGCATTCGGCATCATTTCGCCAATTCGCCCCTCCAGTCTCACTATCATCCAGAACAGGTGAGATTGCATCGACGGGGCAACTCGTCGCTCGCAAGACAATCCGGCCGAGTTGAATTCGAATATCGATGAGAATGTCCCGTGTGGGGCGACTTCGCAGTCCAATAGCGGAGGTCTTTGCAGGCACCGTCTCCAACTATGGCCGCACACACCGAAGTGCCTTGGCGACTTCTCCCTGGCCAACCAGACCTGAGAAACGCGTGTACCGGCCTGTCATTAGGCGTACCTGGCCAGCTATCACTGCCTCGTGCACATCTGCGCGTCTGGCATAAGCTCGCACTTCCTTAGTTGAGATACTGCTCGCAACACGGCCCAATTCATTAAAGATATTGTCTGGGACGAGGGCACTTCGAGCAAGTTCGTTAGCCTCATCTTCCACGTCAGGGTTGTTACCGAACGCACCTGTTTGACCTTCGGTTTCATCAAGAAAAATCCCATCTTCAGACAAGTGACGTTCGACATGAACGCATTCATGCAGCAGCGTGAACCAAAAGTTGTCGAGTCTGTGGTACCGCAAACTCAAAGCAATTGCGGGTTTGCCGCTCGGAAGCCTAAAACAAGCACCATCAATATGGGTCCTCCGCAAGAAGGGCACATAGACAGTTGTTATCCCCGCATGCTTTAGCTTCTGGAAGGCACGTCTTGGACCATCTGAATACAAACTGAGCTTGGCAACTTCCCGACGGAAATCGTGCCCGACATCCCTAGAATTGAAATCGTACCCAGATTCAAAGCAGATTGCATCGCCCATCGCCTTCATTAACCAGGCGTTGACAGAGTAGGGGTCCGGCTCCTTGTTCTTGGCACCGCGAAATTGCACACCAGCAAGCAGAGGAGATGAGACCATCGCCGACGCCATCAAGGCTCGAATACACTCCTCGGTCTCGTAAGTTTTGGGTTTCTTATCGCCGAGCCAACCAAGCTTGAACATTTCATTGATTGGGAACGACTTCCAGTTCACATCAGGGCAGGGTGCCGGAATTCTTGCCTTGGCCTTTCCGAGCAGCACCTCCGCCGGGATACCCAGCCGTTCATGCAATGCCCGCATCATTGCCAACGACGGTGTCCGTTTGCCATTGAGAACTTCCGAGACACGCGACTTGGGCAGGCCGATCAATTTCGCCAGCTGGCTTCTGTTTATGCCAAGCTGATCAATACGGAACTCGATCGCCTCGACTGGAGATGGAAGCTTTACCGGGAAGTGCTTACTCTCGAATCGTTCTACCAGGATGGCTAGTACCTCTAAATCAGCCACTTGATCGTCAGAGAGATCATCCAGAGACATTAGCACATCAATTTGCTCCATGGCCCGGCCATGGTCTCCGAAATCTCTAATTGGTCTGATGTTTAGCTTTTCCATTTGACTGTTCCTGCGTCGATTTTACCGTACTCACGGTGGGTGCCGATAAACTCGATCCTAACCACTCCAGCCTGATAGTTGATCCTTGCTACCAATCTGAAATGGTTCCCCTTTATATTGAAGATTGTTGCCCCCCTGCCTTTTCCAACTGGTCTGGCCCTGGGATATTGATCTTTCAGATTTGCCGGGCTCTCCCACTTCGCCACCTTGGCCTCCCTGTGCCAGGCGCGAAGTGCGCCAGCCGCCTCTTGCCCGCGCTTGTGATCTGCGATGAAGCGTTCGATCCTTTCTGTCGAGATGACTTTCACAACGCAGTTACCTGACTGGTAATACTTGACAATTACCTTATTGGTAACTCATTTTGTATCTGTCTTTCCTCGCAAGGAATTGCAAGTAACTATTTGATCGCGAGGTTCTCCAGGATTGCGTCGGTCTGGGACATTCCTGCATGGATTGAAGTTTCCGATGGCGCGTTGGATCAAGCAGCCGGCCAGTGACGGTTTCGGCTTCATCCGCGGGTTCGTCTTTGATCGCGTCAGCGGCGTATTTGTGGGTTTCCGGCAGGCCGTATGCGGTGAAGATGAGTACCGCAGTTTCACTATGGCTCTATGATCATGGCACTTCTTCTGGTTGTCGACACTGAATGCTCCTTGTGCTCTATGTCGAATTTTCTGGCAGTGCCGTTCTTGTGACACACGACACACATCGAATGCTCCCCAGAGGAGAATTCTCATGGCAAGTATTACAATTCAAAACTTAGGCGATGCTGTGAAAGAACGTCTGCGCGTTCGCGCAGCCAGGCATGGCTATTCCATGGAAGGGGAGGCCGGGGTCATTCTGCGTAACGCCATTGGCAGTTTAACCGGTTCCCAGTTGTGGAAGAGGTCCCGAGCGCTGGTTTCCACGAGTCAGGGAATTGAACTGGACCTGCTTGCAAGAAACTCCGACAGGCCAGTGCCGCGCCTTGAATAAGACACTCGAGAATTGATCCTGCTTGATACCAATATCGTATCTGAACTTATGCGGCCGGAATCTGCGCCAGTTGTTCAACATTGATTTCAAACCATCGCAGAGCGCCCTGTCGGCACAACGATTATTACAATCAGCGAAATCGCTTACCGACTGAACCGCCTCGCAGACTGACAGCGAACACAGATTTCGTTGGAGCAGTTTGAAATGTGCGTCGGGCTGGAATTGGGTTTGCACAGGGGAAAACTGAAATCGCCAGGCCCTCGCCACATACGCCGCTTCCGCCTTGCAAACCAGCCAGCCCCCCGTCTATCCGACAACACCGGTCTGCGCATCAGGCTGGTCACCGATCGCAAACACCGCCGCATCGGGACCATTCTGATCACCGACGAATATCTTCTGAAGTGACCATCTTCGCCAGCTGCCGGATGCACTACCTCGCGTTTTCAAAGCACGACACGCTGGCCGCCCTCGGCTTCCAGGCCTCGTCCCTCAGGCTCGCCGCTCGCGATCAGTGGATGGCGTAGGGCGGCTGGCCCAGCTCGACTGTGTGCATTGCACGAGCCTCGTTCTGATCCTTCCCACAGTGATCTGTTTCAATCTCGCCAACTGGTTGCTGTGGCGGTTGCCGGCCGACTTCAAGGGGTGCTTTGGTTGCCATCGTGACCACCTCTGCTCGCTCGCCCAGCAGGTCGAGGTCGGTGACCATGAAGCACTCATCATCGGACCCAAGACTGATTGACTCACCATCGTGAATGCTACGAACAGAAAAACCACGGCGGCAATCGGCGTGCGCAGTTCTATGCCGCAGTGGCGGAGAGACAGGGATTCGAACCCTGGAGGCGGTTTCCCGCCTACACGCTTTCCAGGCGTGCGCCTTCGACCGCTCGGCCACCTCTCCGTTTGGACAGGAAACTAACATGAAAGGGTTCAGACCACAACAATTTCTGGGTTCAAAACAATCCAGTTGATGCAATCGATAGCCAGGCCGGCCTGTACTTCAGCCTGCCGGAAGAACTGCAGATTGAGCGAATATCGAGCTAGGTGTGTCACAACAGGTAGACATGTTCCAGAGCGCTGTAAAGTTAAGGGAGTGCTCCCCATATAGCGACAAGGATTTGCCCACTATTGCCTCAATCGGCTGACTCGGGCCTATTCAATCCCCTGTATTCTGCCCCTTTCCTCCCTTGCGTGATAGCTTTTCCACTTGAAAAGGTCTCATTGGGAACGAAACCTTGCCGGATTAAACCGGTGTCACTTCAAGATCGGAAATGAAGTTAACCGGGAATTCTGGCCCCCTGCTACTGAGATATTCCCAAAAACAACACCCGACTGGCGCACAGCACCGAAGCCGAATTGGCCGACATGCCCGGTGCCGGTCTGCAACCGCGCGGCGTTACACTCCAGGCCGCACCCGAGCCCCGACAAGCGGCAATACTGTCCGCAGGATGGACGCCCTGGCGTGACCGCCGGGGCGATGACGGCGCCGGCGTCCAGGGTTGTGCTGTCCTTGTTGACCGAGATAGCGCCACGCAAGCTGGCGGTTCGGTTTCGGCATATAGGGGGCCTATGTCCATCGGCGAGCCGTTTGCAGCGTCTGGCCGGCGCCTTGCATGCTGCGTGGGCGGCGGCTCTGGCCAGGATACGGGAGACTGCGGTAATCCCGGAAGAAGCGGTCAGTCATGCAATCTCGCTTGATGGCGTGATGGTACCGATGCGCGGTGAGAAGGGCCGCAAGACGGTCGACTGGCGGGCGGCGTGGTGTCGTTTCATGACCGTGAAGGCAGGCGTCTGCACACCATCCGCCTTGGCCGCAGGCCGCAGCGTGGAAAGCTGGATCTAAAGCGCTGGCTGGCGGCCGGGAAGACGCATATCTGCGGGCTATGTGCGGACCAACCGGGGGCGGATGCATGACCAGTCGGGTCGCTTTGACGTTGCGCGGGACTGCCTGATGGCCCACAGAGAGGGTCAGATCAAGGACAACAGCCGTCCCTGCGAGCAGTAGAAAATGGGGGTCAATTTGAGATTAGGATGTGTCGCTATTTGGGATTCACACCCTAAAGCTAGCCGGTCGCTGGTTTCAGAGGGTTTTGGTGACTTTCCGCAATCCGGTTGGCGCATCCGGGTCTTTCCCAAGCTTGAATGAGAGCTCTTCGACAAAACGGTAGAAAGCAACGGCCTGCAGAAGTGGATCGAACAGCTCATGTCCATCTTGCGGGATCGGCAGTTTGCCAATTGCGTTTCGCGTGCCTGTCTTGAATACCTTCGCATTCTGACTGCGCATTTTCATTATAGCCACAGCGATTGACCTTGCTGCGGGACCGCTTGCGTCGAAGGCAAGAGCACAAAGGTTTTCATCCGCCAGCGCAACCGGCCCATGCAATACCTCGGCTGCAGAATAGGCTTCGGCGTGCAGATGACAGGTCTCCTTGAGTTTCAACGCCGCTTCGGAGGCAACGGCCAACCCTGGACCGCGTCCAATACAGAAGATAGAATTTGAACGGGAAATGGGTTCAAGAGCTGACGTCCAGCTGCAATTCAATGCTTGGCGAGCCAGCTCCGGAAGATGCTTGAACTCGGTTTTCAGACCTGCATCCTGCGTCATGCCTGCCACCATGCCAAGTGATGCGAACATCATGCCTATGAAGGACTTTGTAGCCGCAACAGCAAGTTCTGGCCCGGCATGGATCGGCAATACGATCTCGGCTCCCTGACCTAGTGGACTGTCAGCTACATTCAGGATCGCAATTGTTTGTGCGCCGCCTGACCTGGCTGCTTTCTGCAGAGCTGCAAGATCCGGGCTCCCTCCCGATTGTGAAAAGGCGATGGAGGCGTAACCGTCAAGTTTCAGATTTGTGCCATAGATGGATGCCACCGATGGACCGAGTGAAGCCACAGGCAGGCCAGTGCGGGTTTCGACCAGATACTTGAAGAAGGTGGCTGCATGATCTGAAGTGCCGCGGGCACAGGTGACCATACCATGATAACCCCTCTCGCGAAGGCTGGCACCGGCATCCCAGTATGCATTGAAGTCATTCTCAAGCTGGCGTTCAAGCATAGCAGGGATCTCGGCAATTTCCGCGGCGATGCAAGTCCGATACCTGCTGTCGGTCAACGCACACCTGTAATCATTGAGATGATTTCATTCTGGTCAGTGTGCCGGGTTTCCCGAATGCCTACCTGCTCTCCTCGGCGCAAAACACAAACTCGGTCGGCCAATCGGAACACCTGGTCTAGACTGTGGCTGATAATCAGAATGGCAAGATCGCGTTTTCGCAGGGACCGAACGAGGTCCTCAACCCTTGCGGTTTCGGCAACGCCGAGAGCGGCAGTTGGTTCATCTAGCAGGACAAGTTTTCGTGCCCAGTGTGTTGCTCTGGCAATGGCTATGCCCTGCCTTTGGCCACCGCTGAGATCACGTATGGTGGAAGCGGCCGATGGTATTCGCACATTCAGGTCATCGACCAGCGCCTGGCTCGCTCTCCTCATCCCTTCCTTGTCAAGTAATCCAAATGGTTTCTTGGTCAGCTCGCGGCCAAGGAATAGATTCATGTAGACCGGCTGTTCATCCGCAAGTGCCAGGTCCTGATATACGACCTCGATTCCGAGGCTGCGGGCAGAACTGGCATCCGTGAATTTCACAGTCTTGCCATCCAGCCTGATTTCGCCAGAGGTGGGCCGATGGACACCCGATATTATTTTCACCAGTGTGGATTTACCTGCTCCATTGTCTCCGACTAGCGCCACGACACTGCCTGGAAACAGGTCAAGCGAGAAGTCCTGGATAGCGACCAGTCCTCCAAAGGTCTTGTGTATGTTTCTAAGCATCAGTGCTGGTTCTGAAGTCGTCATTATTGCGGGTTTCCCGGCCATAATACTGGTTGTCCAAAACTATTCTCAATGGTGGTAACGCGTGGGCAACCAGCGGAAACGCCCCGAATGCCGACTACAAATGCTCGGGTCACGAACGCTTGGCCACGAAATCCAAAAACGACAGAATCACCGGAATGAGGCTCTCGTGGCGGTGAAGCATCGATCATTGCGTAGTAGTCAATCGCTGAATAATCGGGGATTTCGACGTCTCGCAGTGCTGAACGGCATACGGTGGGTTCGGATGAAACCAATGACCTGACCTGGTACTTTGGAAACACTGGATCGATATACAGGCCACCGCCATAACAGTATGCCATGCCACCGTGTTTGTGTGACACCTCGGTAAGGTACAGGACTGCCGGGTCTTCCGGCAAATCCTCCACCGCATGAAGCGGTGTTGTTCCATGCAACCCGTTGCCAGGCTCACATTGGGTCGCTCCCGCATCTGCCAATGCATGGAGCACGACAGAGGAGGTCGTACCAGGCGCATTGACCTCCATGTCAGTATATCCAGCGGCCTTAAGCAAACGATCAGCACGTTGAAGGGTAGCCAGATTGGGTGTGGGTTGGACCGTGCCAGTCTTGTGATCATAGAGAAGAGCCGGGAAAGTTGTTATGCCTGCAAATCGCCCGCCGTCGAGTGAGTCAATCTGTCTTGCCACGTCAACAATACGGTCGGCATCAAATCCGCCTTCATGTCCACGGTAAAATGTATCACCTTTCGCCTGGATACGCGCCAGAAGGTTTTGTACCCTGCCTGCCCTGCAGGATGCAGTGGCGGCCTCTTTTGCCTTTGTATGGGAGAAGACGGTCCAATAATCCGGTTTCAGAATATTGGCGGCAAACTCAGCTTCCTGTCCTGGCACCTGTACAAGATGGCCGAGATGACCGGTGGGGAGGCCGGCCTTGTTGCAGGCGATTGCACAGTTCATGTCCACGGCAACAGATCGGTCGATTCCTCCGCTCTTGACCGCTTGGCAAAAACCGGAATGCCTGCCCACCTGCTTGGTCATCGCAAAAGTGGCAAGCCCGCACTTTCCTGCTTCTTCCTGAAACACACTTGCATTTCTTTCAACGCTGTCCAGGTCAATTACATAGGAATTGGCAGGCACATAACCCTGCTGGTGCAATGCCATCGCGGCTTCGACAAATGACGGATTGCGACGAATTAGCAACTCTAGAAACATGTGACCTAATCCCGAGCTAGTATCTGGAACCCCTCAGCGAAACCGACACCGCCACTAGGATGATAATTCCCCGGACGATCATCTGATCGGATACTGCAAGCCCCATGAGAATGAGTCCATTATTGAGCATGCCCATGAGCAAGGAACCAAACAATGCGCCTATGACCGTTCCCTTGCCGCCATAGAGTGCCGTTCCACCTACGATGACTGCCGCAATGACTGTCATGAGGTCAGTCTCGCCGAGTGTGTATTTTGCCGCCTGCAGCCGGCCGGCATACAGCAAACCTGCCAGTCCGGCCATCCCTCCACAAAGCACAAGTACAGCAAACTTGATTCTAGGAACCTTTATGCCTGAAACCTGTGCCGCACGGGCGTTGTCACCCACCGCGAGCACATGCGCCCCAAAACGGGTGTTGCGGTAGATAATATGACCTATGAAGACAGCCACTATCGTCCAGATTACCAGTGAGGGAACCATGAAGAGCTTCCCTGATCCAAAAAACCCGGTAAAACTGTCGTTGATCACCGGGATAGAACGCAGGTTCGTGAATGAACGAGCAATCCCGGCAAATAGACCCATTGTGGCTAGCGTAACCAGGAAGGATGGCAACCGGAAATAGGCTACCAGCACGCCGTTGAAAGCACCAATCGCTATTCCGGCTCCAAGCCCTACCAGCACGCCGACAATCATCGTCGAATTCTGCATCGCGACTGCGGCCGTGAGGGCTGACACCGCAACTGTAGAGCCGAAACTCAGATCTATTTCACCAGCTGACAGGACGAAGACCAGGCCGATTGCCATAACCGTTATCGGCGCAGTCTGAAGTACAATATTGGTGAGGTTTCGTGTTGTCAGGAAGCCATCATCATGCAGTACGACCGCAAAAAACAGAAATATCCCGAGAAAACCGAAATATATCAAACTCCTTTCGAGATTGAGCTGTCTCAAATTCGAAATCAACTGGAACACTTGTCGAACCGCGTTGTCCGCAATTGAGGGCGAACTGCAAAGCCTGTCCGCCCTCGAATTTCATGTCAGTTAGCGGACGTGACACTTGAAGGCGGGTCAATATTAAGCGATTGATGCCAGCCCTCAACCACATTGTCTGCCATTACCGTAATTGCCGGAGCGACGATGAATGGCGGAACATCCTCGCCAAGGAGGTCGAGTGCTGCCGAAGCGGCCATTGCTCTGCCGAGCTCATAGGCTTCATCGGCCACAATTGCAGCAACATTTCCACCGCGTACCATGTCGAGGGCAATCGGTTCGGAAAGATCCAGCGTAACTATCTTGGTTGTCTCATTACCATTGGCCCGAAGAGCAGCCAGGACACCCTCGGCCGGACCAGCCCAGGTTACATAAATGCCCCCAATGTCAGGATTCTTCAAAAGCATGGCATTGGCGATGTCCTCGGCTCTCGCAGGATCACTAATTCCCTGCTCTGCGACTATCGAGATGTCAGGATAATCATTCTCGATGGTGGCCTTGAATGCATTGTCACGCTGATTGGTCACGTAGTAATTGGCATCGTGAAATATCCATCCGACCGTCCCCGAACTACCCATCGCTTCTGCAAGTGCGTCGGCAGCCTGCTTTCCCATCTGGAACAGATCATCGGTAACGATGGCTGCATAGTCGTCAGGGTGCATGTAACCGGAGGGCAGGTTTGATAGGAAGGTAAGCGCCACACCGGCCTCCTTTGCCTCTTCAAATGCGGCAGCCGACGTAACAGGATCCAGCGGAAGTGACAGGATTATGCTGGGATTCTTGGCCAATGCTGTTTCAATATCGCTTCGTTGCCTGGCGGCGTCGAAACCAGCACTGGTTACGGCAACAACTTCAATCCCCAATCGGGTAAACTCGTCGCTTGCTCCAGCAGTAACCGCGTTAACAAAGTCCGATTGATCGTGCCAGAGAAGGGCGGCGGTATAGTTGCCCGCCTGCACGGCTTCAACTTGGTCGTCACTGACAACCACCGATGAGGACGGTGTCGCCGACTCACCACCTGGACCGATTGTTTCAGCCGCAGCGAAACTGGTCAGCAGTCCAAAGTACGCAACAATGGCAATAATTTGTTTCATGAAACGCATAATTTTCTCCTTTTACCGATGTCTTGGGAGGGTTGGTCGACACCACAAAATCTTGCGGCGAACAAGGAAAATCCACGAACTGCAGCTAGGTACTCCTCGATACCAATGCGCTCTTCAAAGGTATGCGCCACCGAAATGTCGCCCGGTGCGCAATACACTGAAGGACATTGCAATTCGTTGACAAGGAAAGGTGTTTCCGACCAGTACGGGGCACCACCTATTCGACAGTCTTTGTTGGAAATTTGTTGGATGCTTTCTTGTAACAGCAATGCTGGAACAGAATCCGTTGGTATCTCGACAGGTGACCCGCCTTTGGGATGATCTCGACCGGCAGGATAGTCAATCGAAATGGAAATACCGTCCATGCGGCGGGTTGAAGCCACTGAACTTTCGAATTCATCCACTGCATCATCGAGTTTTTCTCCCGGCCGCAACTTGCGGATCAGCGATATCCTGCATTTCCCAGGGACAGCTATATAGCCACCACAGTTCATGCCGGTGACAAGCAATGCGGATTTGCCAACCAGATCATGTGAAGGGCCTGCAGCCAGCTGTGCGTCGTGATCCCAGAGCTGTTTCAGCAAGGCGTGGGCAAATCTTAGAGCATCGACTCCGAGTTCAGGTCGACCAAAATAAGCCGACCTGCCTGTTACGGTTATCTCGGCAATGAAAAAGCCAATCTGAGCCGTGTAGACATCGAGCCTGGTCGGTTCGACATAAACTGCAAAGTCCGGGACAGGAACATGCCCGGATTTGATCCGACGTACGAGGTCCTTGGCTCCAGCACTCACGCCGGTGCCGCATTCACCACTTTCCTCATCGCCAACAAAAGCAAATGTTATCCTGCCAGCCAGGTCAAGACCCACATCACCCAATAGGCGGATTGCTGCGATTGCGGCACAAATCCCGCCCTTGAGGTCACAGGCACCGCGCCCCCAGAGTTCACCATCGATTTCTGTTGCGGAGAACGGATCGGAGCGTGGATCACCTTGCCAGTATTCTGACCAGCCGCGCACATGGACAGTGTCCGTATGGCCTACGAAAACAAGATGCGGACGGCAATCGTGCCCTGAATTCCAGCCCCAAACATTTTCTCGTCCATCCCGAAACTCGCCTGTGGCTGTCTCAAATCCTATTTTCTCCATCTCTCTCTTCAGGAACCGTGCAAATCCGCTTTCATTGCCGGTGATGCTCTCCACAGCAATTGCGTTGCGGAGCAGTTCCAGGTCTGCATTTGAATCTTGTGACGCAGCGAGCCTACGTGCAAGGTCGGCTGTCATGCAGCACCTGCAACGAAATTCTCGATTTCTGATGGAGGTATGATGATCTCAGTCGTGCTCTGACCAGCTGCAAATAGCGACACGTGCAATTGATGGAGGGCGGTCACCACACCTCCGGCAATAGCAGCATGGGCGCCGAGTCTTGTCTTCTCAATTCTGATCTTTCTAGGGAAACACTTTGACGCCTGATGTGTAATTCTATCCAGTAATTCTGTCCGCTGGCCTATGGAGCCGCCAATAACAACGGCCGACGGGTCAATGATTGCGATGATGGCAACGGTGGCACGTGCGATCTGTCTTGCCACAGAATCCAGCGTTTCAAGCGCATTGCTTTCACCTGTTTCTGCAGCATCAAATATTTCCGATACGGTTTTTCGTACTCCAGTTCGGGCCAGGTACTGCCGAATTATCGCATTGGTCGCAGCCACCTGCTCAAGTGCCCCGGTCTTGAGGCTGCTGGGATCAAATGGATCGGCGCCAAAGGGAAGAAAACCTACTTCACCGGCCGCACCGTTTCGGCCTCGCAACAGTTGACCACCAACAACGATTCCTGCGCCTATGCCTGTGCCCACCGAAAGGTAAACGATGTCGTCCTGCTCACCATGGTTGCCTAGCCAGTGTTCGCCACGCGCCGCAAGGTTGACGTCATTCTCCACAATTACGTTGACGTCCAATTGCCGACGCAGATTTCCGGCAAGATCAATCCTGTCGATATTGCAGATATTTGGTGACATCATGATTGCACCGGTTTCCGGATCAGGAACACCGGGCACTCCGACAACAGCTATGTGCAGATCATCATACGGTTTCCCTGCCAGGGCCGTGATACTTCGAACCATTCTGGCAATCTGGTCAACGATGGCCATGCCACCATTTGGGTTGGTTGGTTCAACCAGTTCTGTCAGAACTGTCCCCGTAAGATCACAGAGGGTTACCCGAACCCTTGCCCCTCCAAGATCCACGCTCGCAACATATGCAGCCGAGGGAGAGATTTCATAAACTATGGCCCGTCGCCCGATATGACCTTCGGTATGGCCCACAGCTTGAATCCAGCCCGTCGATTCCAGATTTGCAACAATTTCAGACACGGTCTGTTTTGAGCGACCCGTGATCTTGGCCACACTGGCGCGGGAGATTGGGCCACAGTTGGCTATTGCCTGCACCACAGCACATTGTGACATTTGCCTTGAGATGTTCTGATGATTCGTCACGGGACCGAAGTTAGTTCGTCAAGTTACCGAACTAACTGACTCCATGGGGAATAGTCAACACAATTGTGTGTCTGGCCTGACGCGCAAACGTCAAGAGCAGAATGCTGGTTGAAAAGTCTATTGCCTGGCGCGCAATCCGCAGTCCTGAACTCCTGCCTCCGTCTGGAACGCCTTTCTCATGACCCGAAGATTACGCGTCACGGATTTTCAATCCGGTCGGGAAGGGCAGATGCTACAACGGTTCTTTGTTGGAACCGCTCGTGGCCGTCGCAAGTCGACTGTGCAGGTTGACCATTATGGGGCGTTTCTGAACAAAATCAGCCTTGTGCAGCGAACACAAAACCGAAAACGCCGGATTGACCAGATTACCAGTTCTCAGCCGGCAGGCTCGGGATACGAGCTGATGGGCATCCGCAAGCTGGTATTCGCCAACTGCGCAAATCCAGTGGATGAGACCGGATGCTGCTACGCGAGCTGTATCCTCCAATGGCCGACCACAACCGATGACACCTATGTGAGTATCGGTTTCGATACGGGGCCAGTCGAAATTTCGGGGCCGAGAGAGGCGGTCAATGGCCAACACACTTGCCAGCGCAGTTTCAATTGCCGTTTCCGCAAATCTCTCCATCTCCCTGGGCGCCGTGCCCATCTCCGAGATACAAATGCCCGCCTTTTACACTGGCACCAAGATAGAGTGTTGTTCCGGCGCCTAGTTCGTGTAGGTCAAGTTTGCCACCGAAGTCTCCCGGCGTCACACTCAACCTTACCTCGCCATGGGCCGGTCAACCCCGACTGTCCCCGGGAAGGGCCGACAGGAGACCTGAAGTTCGCTGCTTGGGGAATTGCACCCGTAAACTGTCCGATCTTCGCTCAATAACCACATCCAAACCTGCTCTTTGACGCCCGGCTGCAGGTTCGGCTTGGCACGCGTGCCCGAGGGTAGGCCAAAATTGGGAGAAACGGTAGAAACACCCCAATCGCGTGCAGGTGCCAGTTTCTGAAACTGCACCGCCATGACATCGCCAGCCGCTATACCATCGACGGCGATCAGACCGGTGAGCGGATTGACCCAGGGATAAGGCGCCACCCGGCATAACCACGCGCTGAATTCGATGCCGTCGCGCGGGATAGCGAACAAGGAAAAGGGCAAGGTTTGTAAGTGGTCCGGTAGTTACGATTGTTGTGCTCGGTGCCTGCATAAGCGTATCGGCAATCAATTGGCTTGACGCTCTCAAGACCAGTTCAACTCTCGACAGTTCGGGCCTTACCGGGTCAAGGCCAGCCTTCATGTCAAGAAGTTTGGCAATCATTCGCTCACGCTTCACGGGGTTGGAGGAACTCCTTGAAACAGGTGCCACAATCGGTGCTGACGGGGCCATGACTATGGTAGCGTTATCGGCCGTTCGCTCGCTTTCTAGTGGTCTGATTCATTCAGATGATGCCATTTCCTGCAGCTTCTGATGACCTCTTTTCCACGATGCGACGAGCGCCTCGGGCTCTTTGCTCCACTGGAACGGGTGGGCGTTGTCGTGCTTGATGTAGCCCTTGTTCGCCGCAATGCACGCATCAAGCGAGTTGAAGATGGCGTTCCTGAGCCGGTGCCTGGCCAGCTTCGAAAAGAAGCCCTCGACAGCACTGGTCCGGGAAGCGGCGGTCGGCGTGAAGTGGAATGTCCAGCGGGGGTGATCCTTCAGCCAGGCGTGGATCTCGGCTGACTTGTGGGCCGACTGATTGTCCACAATCACATGCAGCGCGGGGTCGGCATCAAGGCGGAATTCCTTCAAGCGGTGCCGCCGGACCATCTGGCCAATGACCTTGCCGGTGGCGACGTCGAGGGCTGCCATCAGGCAGGTGGTTCCGTTACGCTTGTCGTCGTGGCTTCGTGTCCCGGCCTGTCCGGGTTTCATCGGCAGCGGCGTCTGCGTCCGTCCCGGTGCCTGGATCCGGGTCTTTTCATCCACCGAGAAGTGTCAACGCTGAACAATCGAACTCACGCTCGGCCCCGATGTTGTCTTGCGGATGCGCTGCTCATGATCGGGTCCGGCATTCCCAGCAGCGGCATCTGGATGGCTACGAAACCCGCCAACAAGCGCATGACCCTTGACGGGCGTTCAGCCGGCGTTGCGCCTTGTTTGGGGCCATGCAGCGGCGGGCTGGTTCTAACCGGACGCTGTGGGAAAGACTACGGAGCAAGTTCCTCGACTTCCGCATAGCCGACTTGGAGATCTACTACTGGGTCATGACCCGCCGGAGCTGGTGGCAAAAGTGTTATTGACATTCCCTTCACCGCTGACACTTGAACCCTGGTTGCGGTGCCCTGTTGCAGGACGCCGATGGAGTGGTATGACTTGCTACACGGACCTATCCCATGGTCAGAAAGTCAATGTGCAGACAGGTCGTTAGCGGGAATTGCGGGGTTTAGAATATTGCCGGAATTAGTTGCTTGGGGCAGTTCCCTTGCCTCCGTGAACGGAAGGTTCAGCACACCACTGCCTTCGCAAAAGATCAAGCGGTTCAAGTACATCTTTCGGCAATCCCAAAAGGTCGATCAACATGGCAAGGTCTAGTGCCTGCCGGACAGAATCTCGGTGGGCTTCGTTAGCCGGCAACAATTCTTGGTCCTGAAACTCATCAAATATGCGAGTGGCCGTGTCCAATTGTGTCGGTGTGAGCTCTCTGGGATCAATAACAGAGAGACTTGGGAGTTTCGAAATGGTCAATCTCGCCCGACCTTCCTGTTGACGGGTTCCAATCCACCAAAAGGCAATTAGCCCCAGCGTTGTATTGGCCCATAGTACAAGTGGAGTTTCCCAGCACTTGTTGTAGCAGACAAAATTCGGCCACGCGCTTCCTCCAATTGTAGCCTGAGGCGTTAAGCACGCCGCTAATGGCTGTGAATTGATTCGAAAATCCCGGTTAAAATGCAACTGGGATGCGGTTCTTGTCCAAGCTTCGTTGGCACGTTCTCTGCATCCAGTGCGCACCACACCCATGCTATCCGCCTCAACAATCATCCTCTTTTCTCTTTTGGCGTTGTGGCTCCAAAGCATTGGATAGGTAGGGATCATTGTGAAGTCTAACGTCTGTTTGTCAAATGGTCCTCGCCGACCGCCATGCTGGCGGGATTTCTCCTTTCCCACAATATCCCTATCGAGGAGGCCTTTGTCACCCAAGGTGGCTAGTGTTGTGACTGGAAGTGGCAAAGCTTGATTTAGCCGAGGAAGTTGTAGCTTTCCCAGTCTCAGCGCGGACGCAGTCTTGGCTACACTCGCGGTTAGAATAGCCGCAGAACCTGTATTGCCAATTGTGCTCCAAATTATGTGGCCACCAGTTGCATTCCTGCCAAACAATACCGGATGGACGCTCCCTTCGCGTGGCACCCGGCAGATGGATCTGGAAATTGTAACCGCCTCCAAAATGGTCTGGGGGCGCTGCATGAGATTCACAAATTGGACTGGTTCGTCTTCCTGCCCATTGGCGTCCCTGCGCCTGGTTGCTATTACCAATACCTCGGCCATTCCTGTATCGGCCGAGAAGGCTCGGTCTGTACTGCCCGTGGCAGCTATGGAGACAATGGAGATATCCTTGTAATAACTGGAGAGCAGGTTACGCGCCGCCGCCCATGAAACTCCCTGAAGAATCGCTGCTGGAAGCACAAGAGCGATAATTCCGCCAGGGGATTTTACCTTGGCGTGCGCGAGGTCAACAAAATTTGACGCAAGGCCTGCGTTTCCATGCCCCGCCATTCCAGGTTTGCGAATCTTCTTGAGACGTGATGACATGAACTCCTGTTCCTGCTCCGACGTGTCGAAGCCAGCAAACGAAGGCACAGGCGGTGCATCGGCAGCCTCATGATTTGTGGCCCGTGTAAACGGAGGATTCATGATGACAAGGTCAAATGAGTTAGGAGGCAAGTCCTCTTTTCCTGCAGGACTGTCACGCTTACCCTTAAGACGGGTTTGACCTGTTTCAAATATAGATGTCGCTTCTTTGTCAGTAATTAGGTCGAGGGCACCAATGGCAACACCACTGTTCTTGTCTTCAGTCTGCCTGCCATAGGGAAGCGTGATAATAGATGTTTCATCAAATGTTATTGTCGGATGTGCGCTCGACAGCACGGATGCAGTGAGGTGAGCAGCCGCAGGCATGATGTCGGAACCCACAAGAACGCGTTCCATCATTTGTGAATGGATCTTGCTGTCGTCACCGCCTGTTCGCCGATAGCGAGTGAGAATCGAATGATAAGCAGCATTGAGTAATGCACCGGTACCGCAGGCAAAGTCGGCAATGCGCAAGGAAGTGATCGCGTCAGGATCAGACCAGTCAATTCCGAGCCGTGCCACTGCTAGTTCGGCAAGCAGGGCTGCAGAGCTTGGAAGAGTGTAGAAAGTGGCCAAGAACTTTCGATCCGTAATCAAGCGCTGAAACATCCGACCACTTAGGTCATGCTGGCTTGTAGCTCCGATATTGTCTAGTTCGGCAGCAACGGTTGCCAACCTATCAAGCAGCAGTTGGGCAGTGCCATCGCGGATTGGAAGTAATATGTCCGATGCAATCTTGAAGATGGGCCAATAGTTTATGTTGTCCAATATATGACACCAAACTCCCAATACTTTATCTTTCGACAATTGCCGGTTAAGGCCTTGGAGTTGGCCCAGTGTTTCGATTTTATGGGCTCCAGCGATCACGATGTGAAACGATAGTGCATTGGCAAGAATTGCCATCGCCATCCTGGATGTCTGTAATCCATCCTTTTGGTGGAGTACGTTAGCAATTCTATCCAGTGTATCGGGCCGACCTCCACAGGCCCTGCGTAATTTGCCGGCGGCTTGAGCTATTCCATCCTCTAGAATACCCATGCTCTGTGCAACGCGGTTTTCGGAGAGTGCGGCCAATTCGATGCAGCTTGCGAGATCATCGATAGTGCCTTCAAGCCAACCTGTCTTTGGCCAGCGTTCGGGTGTTTGTGGATTGTCCGAAAACACGCAATACTCAAAAGTCGCAGCTTCGATTTCAAACTCCAACTCCGATTGAGGGGCACTTGCCAACACTTTGGGGATTCGAACCGCAATCGCCTGTTCAATCGAGTCGCCTGTAGCACTCAACACACTCCCAATACGCTTGCGCGCGTCCTCCTCGACAGTATGTGCTGGTGAGTATTCGGTTTCAACTGCGATCGAGAGTCCACCGGGACAATCAACTATAATGTCAGGCTGCAGACTGGAAGATTCTTGTAAGACACTTGTCCGTTCTGCGTCAATTAGTTCTGGCCACCTCGGATGCTTGCCGCGCAGCACGGCCGCCAATTGAAAATTGAAGGCAGTCTCTGTGGTTTTGGACATAGATTTGGTCGACAAATGGCGCTCTTGTTAGGCAACTTGATGCCGGCAAGGGTCTCTCCACAGCCTCAGTGGAAAGTTTGCCTGCGAACGTGTTCCTGCTACGAGCAGGAGAAGAGATAGTTCTTGACGCCGAGTTGCGAAAACTCCCTCACGGCAACTCCAGCAATCCAATCCTCATTGATTGCAGTGCAATACGCAGGGGAGGGTGGGCCCATTGAAAGACAACAAGATGTCTATTCTCCATTGCTGACAGGATTGCTACGCAGGGCTGCTATTTCCTTTCTAGTGGGCATTGATGGAGCGGTTCCTGGTCTGGTCACAGATATTGCTGCAGCTGCACACGCATATCTTGTTGCTTCCAGTGGTTCGACACCTGCATCAAGCGCCCAGGCAAACGCACCGCAAAAGCAATCCCCGGCGCCGGTGGTTTCGATTACCTGTCCGGCACGAACCGGCGGCACATGAACCTGCACTTTCCCATCACAGTACATCGCCCCATTCTCGCCGAGTGTGATGATAACTGTGCCGGCTCCACGCTCTTGTAGGCTCGTGGCCGCCACACCTGCATCTTGCGGTGATACGACATCCATTCCTGTCAAGAGACTGGCTTCACTCTCATTGGGTATCAGGTAGTCGCAAAGCGCTAGTAGCTGACTGTCGACAGGCGCGGCCGGAGCCGGATTGAGGATGGTCGTTACACCTGCTTCCCGGGCAATTCTGAGCCCTCGCCTTGCAGCACTAACCGGGGTCTCTAGCTGGGTCATAAAGATGCTGGACCCCTCTATGGAATTCCTATGCCGCTCGACATCCTGTTCGCTAACATCACTGGCAGCGCCCGGCACGACAATAATAGCGTTGTCGCCTGTCTGATCATCGACATATATGTAGGCAGCACCCGTAAAGCTGTTGCTGTCATGTTCGACAAGCGCTTGGATTCCCTCGTTGTCCCAAAGATCAATGGCCAGTCTGGCAAATGCATCATCCCCCAGTCTGGATATGAAACTCACGCTGGCACCAAGCCTTGCGGCTGCCACCGCCTGGTTGGAGCCCTTTCCTCCCGGCCCCAGATTGAACCCGAGGCCAATAAGCGTCTCTCCCATCCGCGGTGGCCGGCTTGCTCGAAAAGCTGCATCAGCAACAAATATTCCCAAGATAGAAATGTGAGAATTCTTGCCATTCATCGCCGAATTCATCCTTTTGCTAACCGTCTGCTAAATTGAAGATCTTGCGCATCATGCTGGTCTGGGTTTCTGACGGGCGGAAAAACGAAGAATTGTGTTGAACCCGGGCATGGAGACAGACATGTGGCATGATTGAGGCAACGCCAAGAAAGGATGCCGGAGGCCGCCCGCGTGACGTCCAAAGCCAGCAATAGCCGTTTTCATGGCCTGTTTCAACAACACACGAACTCGCGTTTGGGCGAAGCGACATAGAGTAGGGACGGTTGTGAGCAGTCATTCCGGATAAGCGGAATTCTGGATTAGTAATTCAGTTGGGCATGCGCTGCCTTTTGTAGTAGGCTCCCACTGCCTATGCCTGCAGTATAGGCAAACCGACCAAGCTGCCCCGGATGTGATCACTCACCGTACTGCTCTCGGCCAAGCCCCCTCACATACGCCTCGTCGTGCAGCAGCTGTCGCAATTCGGAAAGCCGATCCAGATCCCATCCCATAGCGTCGGCCACAGCTTCGTCCCAGAGACGACGAACCTCGCATTCGCCGTCTCGGAATTGCGGAACTTTCATATGGGCGGTGCGCTGCCAGCAATCGGCAAGAATTGTACAAATCTGCTCGTCGCCCAAATCGGGCACTCTGAGGTTCGCAACTTCCTGGGCACTGTAGGTTGGAAATGCCAGCTTTCTCCCCGGTTTCTGCATGAGTTGCAGTCGGCCAACCGTCGAATTCAAAACTACGGCGGCGGCCATCGCCTGTTTCGGCATCATGCCGGATACCGGCATCCAGCCGTTTCCTATGTGCCTGTCCTCGCTGGCAACCGCGGTTAGGCGAGCCGTGCTTGTGTCCTGGCCGGCAGTAACCAGCAGGTGCCCAGCCTTGAGCAGGATCTTTCTGGTGTCCGGGTGCTCATAATCATCGATCAAGTCTCCACATGCGTTCCATTTCTTGGGAATCCAGCACTCGTCGGGAGTGCTCTGGATGCGGGCCTGACCGTCGGCGCCCTTGGATTTCAGGATGGGAAAACTCCCGGGTATACCAGGAGTCGACTTCTCGAACTTGCCGCGCAGCAACTGGCCCGTCGCGGCAGGCATCATTTCGAGATCACTAAGCCGGAGCAAACTGTCGTTATTCGCGATCCGTGCCGCCGCCGAGGCGAGTTCCGGTGATCTCCAGACCGCCGCCGACCAGTCTCCCGCCAAAATACTTTCTGCCGGCCATTCAGACACTTCGCCCCAGCCATTCGGGATCACACCCGTAGTACATTCCGACATGCATCGGTGGAATTCCTCTACCTCAGATTCATCCAAAGGCATCCGGTCGAGGTTAATGATGCGGGTCGGTGGTCTAACCCCCTCGTGCCGCTTTGCGATGATCATGCTCTCGTTGATCGAGGTGTTCTGGCTGAGATTGATTTGCCCAGGGTCGTGGCTGGTGAGCAGCGTATGGATATGAAAGCGCCTGGCGAGAACGATGCGCTCCTGCCGCCCCGACGTGGCCGTCAGCGCGATCGTCGGGTTGATCATCGCCAGCAAGCCCTCCGCGGGATCGAGACATTTGTCCGCGAGCGCAACGAACAGAGGTCTGATCGAGTTCTTGTCTCCGAAACCCCTCATCTCCGGATCGTTCTGTACAAATTCCGCTTCCAGTGCATCCGCGCGCTGGCGCACGGCCTTCTGAGTCTTTGACGGAAATTTTTCGCCCATCTTCGAGCGGTTCGTGAACGGGGGATTCATGATGACGATGCGAACATTCCTCGCGGCGTCAACGGCGTCTTCAAGCAGAGGATCATCGATCGACATCTGCACCTGCGCCGAGTCCAGGCTCGCATCTCCAATGTCCATCTTCCCCTTTCTGGGAACGATCCGTGATTGGCCAAGTAATTCCAGCGAACCGACCCTGACACGATCACCCGCCGGTCCATATGGCATTCGATGCAATTGCATCTTCCTGTAGGCAATATTCCTGTTGGTTGCTGTCATCTGGGCGGCGGCCAGTTGCAGGGACACCGGATTGAAATCAAGACCGGCGATCACCTCCTCAACCGCCAGCTTCTGCAATTCCGCCCGCCTTTTCCTGTCGGCGCCCTGCTCTTTCGCCCGCCGCTTCATTTCGGCGAGCATGGCGGCGATAAGCGTCCCCGAACCGCAGGCGAGATCGGCGGTCCGGTGCGCCTTCCAGGTCGCTTCCTTCTCCCAGTCCGCGATCTGTCCCGCGGCATCAAGCGTCAGGCGTGCCAGCAGCGCGGCCGCGGGTGGGCGCGTAAAATAGGCGCCATCCGATGCCTGGTTGCCCATCACCTTGTTAAAAAGTGGTCCGGCATGGTCGGCGCCGAGATCGGCATAGTTTTCGGCGATGCTCTCGGCCTCGCCCGCAAGATGCCGGAGTGTACGGTTCAGCCCTGTTCGCCTGCCGGAATTCAGCACCTCCTTAATGATGTCAATCGCCGGTTCGATGACAGGCAGGAAGTCATGCCGGGTGATACGGTTCCACTGACTGTAAATCTCCTTGATCGCCTCCGGTGCGTTCTTGATTGCACCCATCCCCGAGATTCCGGACAACCAGCCGCCGGCGGCGATCCGCTGATGCAGCATGGCGGCGTTCATAAGGAGCAGCGAGGCGATAGTGCAGCCGTCGGCCTGCTCTTTTCGCTTCTTGTCATCCAGTTGGTCCAGTCCAAAGTGCCGGTCCAGAAGCGCGTCCAGCTCGTCACCCTTGAGGCACAGCGTCGCCTCCCTGATGCAGTCTTCAAGGATGTTGACGTCGCGCTCAGCACGGTTACGGGCAAGCCCCGACCGGGAGAGGAGATTGGCGGTGATGCCGACATCGTGAACTTCGTCGAAGAGACTCCTGATATGCTCGTCCGCCCGGGCCTCGCGCTTCTTCGCCCGCTGCCGCCGGTCAAGCTTCCATCCGGCCTGGCCATTTACCATCTTCCGGCCCGTCTTCTTCGACTTGTTGGCATCGACCGGCCCAGGTGTTCCGTCCGCTTTCGCTTTCGATTTAATACGCTCCACTCCGGCTTCGCGCAGTTCGTTGCAGCCGTCTTCGCGCCGCTTGCCGCTCAAGATGCGTCCGGCAATCTGTCTCGAGGACGGTTCTACGAGCGATGAATTGCCGTCAATTTGGGGGGGGGGGGGGAAGGACTTCATCCAACGGACGGAATACGTCCTTGGGCCTGGCTTCGCCGACCAGAACTTTCTCGACATCGCATTCCGCTGTTCCGACCTTGCCAACATGTCCATAATGCCGGACGCGGCGGCCCTCGCCGCCGATGGTGATCATCGTAGCGACGTCATTCGCGGGCGGAGCAGGCAGGTAGAGCTGCATGAGATCCGACAGCTTGTCTTCGATGCGACCGTCATGGGCCCTGAGTGCCAACAGTATCTGCCCGAGCTCCCGCCAGCCATCTTCGGGACCGCTGCTGCGCAGCCAGGATTCGGCATCGGTGTTTGGCGGGATAAGGATCGGGCAGATAATGTAGCCCATTTCCTTGTTCTCCGACCGCCGCATCACTCGCCCGACGGCCTGAATCACGTCGACAGGCGACTTGCGGGCCTCAAGAAACCCGACGGCAGAAAGCGACGGCGCGTCCACCCCCTCGCCGAAGATCCCGACATTGATAACCCCGTGCGGCCTCTCGTCCGTCCCGCCCATGAGTCTTGCCTTCGCATGTTCCCGCTCAGTGACATTGCTCTTGGCGTCGAGGTGCTCCAGGCTATAGTCCGCCACTGTTTGATCGGCACTGGCGGCGTCCAGCCTTCTCTGCACCCAGTCTCGCACCGCCTCCTTGCCCAGGGCATCGGTCATTTCCTTTGACCTGGCGATCAGGTTCATGAAATTGATCGAGGACCGGATATCCACGCCCTTGGAGCGCAATGCCCCGCCCATCACCATGGCCAGCACAAGGCCCCTAAGAAAATGGGAAGTGGACAGTTTCATGCTGCTGCCCGCAGCCAAAGTGTTGGCGGTCCTGTAGGCGTCTTCGTCATTAACGCCGATGGCGATGATCCGGTAGTCGGTCAGCCAGCCATTGGCGACGGCGACGGCGTAGGATTGGCGGTAGAGTTCAGGCCCGAACACCTCCTCATCTGCCATGTCCCGGACCACCCAGTCATCGCTCATTTGCGATCGGCTGCTTCTCCTGCCAGAGTTGAACACTCTCGGCGTCGCGGTCTGATAGACGCGGTATTTCGCGGGGAAACGCGCGTCGTCATGGCAGACTGTGAAGTCCAGGAGTTTCTCCGTTAGTTTCGGGATCCGCCTGAGACCCGCAGTCCGGTGGGCTTCGTCGGCAATCATCACTTGAACTTCCCGACCACTGTCGCTCAGCGCATCGGCAATGCGGTGGCTGGACTGGTACGTGCCGAAAATGACGCCGATGCGGTTTCCCTCCGTCGCAACGGCGCTGATCCACTTGCCAATCTCGGCGGCCTTGGTCGTCACAAGCCCCTTGACCTCCGATGCTGACGCATGTCCGAGATCCACCGTCGGATCCGTGGCCAGGTTCCTGGTCCGTCCGACACCTTCATCGGAACAGACTGCGAGAGCGTTCATACGAACCCTGCCATGGGCAAGAAACTCACCTCGGAGCTGGGCCACAAGCGCGATGGAAGGGCAGAGCACGGCCGAAACCTGTCCCGGCGCAGTGAGTTCCTCAATGATGCGCAACGCGATGCGGGATTTGCCGGTACCACAAGGCAGGATGATCCGCCCCCTGGCTCTGCCGCTGTCACTTGCTTCGGCATGTCGCCGCAGAAGTACAATGCTGGTTTCGATCGCGTCTCCTTGCATGCAGTCGCGGGTTTGGCGACTGCCGCTGCCTTCGCAATGCGGGCATACTTCAGGCTGTCTTGGTCGATTCCTGTCCAGCTGCTTCCTGAAGTCGCTCTCGATGTTGATCAGCGTCACAGGCTTGCGCCCCACAGTCTTTCCTGCGTTGCCGCTGAGCCGGATGTCGCCGTTGACGACCAGCCAACGTTCTGCCCAGGTCTCATCGCCTGAGACCGCGAGAAAGCTGTCAAACTCGCTCTTGGTGATGTTTGCTCCTCGTCCATTCTCGTCCAGCTTTCTGGACTTGGACTGTATGGCGATGAACTTGCCGTCGCTGCCCCGCCTGGCGACAACGTCGATCCCGATGTCCGGCGTGTCCGGGTAATGCGCTTGCCGGTCGGGCCAATCCTGCCAGAGCCAGGCGCCACTGACGTCCCATTCGGCGATTAGCGTGGCGCAGTCAGCCGTCATCCGCTCCAGCCATTTGCCGTCGGTTGGATTCGGGCTTGTCCTTTCGATCTCGTCCAGGGCGGCCAAAATCTGTTCAGAGTCGGCGGAATACTTGTCTGTGGTCATTTGAGAAGCCTCTTGAACATCGGAATCGGCAACAGGGGTAAGGTGCCTATCACGGGGAGTAGTCAATTTGCACCCGTTTCAGCCTCGCCGCCCGGGAGTATCGCCTCCTGGTCATTCCCGAATTCGGCCAAGTGCCTGGCAGCTTCAACGCGTAGTGGCGATCCCATCCGGCTCACTTGAGTTGGCCGCGCATGGACTTGGTCTACCTGTCCTTTGTCATCCGCACCAGTTTGAACTTCAACCACCCCATCACCGCCACATTTTCGGGCCAGGGCCCGTCCGACTGCCCAGATTGTCTTCGTTCATGGTGACCTCCAGAACGCTGTGCAGGGTATTCTCGACAGCCCGGTGCGCTGGAATATGAGGGGGAAGTCAGGCGATATTGACCTTCAGAGCGTTGATCGCTCGGGTTGTTTTGCGCCGCGTGGGACTGGCGGATCAACCACCGTGAAGGCCCGCTGCATGCCAACAATTGTTCCGGCAAGAAATTGGTGATAGCCGGACTGTGTGGGTACCAAAATGTCGCAATGGGGGAATCACAACTTGCTCGCGCTATAGAGCGGCTGACTGCCTTCGGCGCGCTACTACAAGTTTCAAGAGTTGAATAATCACACTGCCTGCCTCGCCCTGCCTTCATCAGGCTCCACACTGACATCGGATGGCCCATGAATGACCGCGTTGACTATGGCGCAACCATCGCCGAGACGATGGGCAACAAGCTTCCTGAGCAGGAGTATAGGATCATCGTCAAGGTGGCCTATATGGCCATCATGCACCAGGGACTGCAGGTTATGACAAGACTTTTGCCTTTGCCAAGCTGACAATTGCAACCGATTGCCGCCGGACGGCCTAGTGGCATTGTACCAGCAGCGGAAGTGACGAGGCTGTGCGTACAAGCTCTGCCGAAGAACTCACTTTGTCGGGACCGAATTCAACAATTTCGATGCCGAGTTCGTTCAAGAAATTGCGAATGGCCTCGACACCTGTTGCCACTGCAGTATCCGAAGGCAATTTCAGGTCACTTGCCGTTTTCGGTATCAGCATGCCGATAACGCCTCCCGACCTGCCAATAATAGGCCCACCATAATCTCCATCCCGAGCATCAACTTCCACCAGATATCTTGATGGGTTTGTGTTCGTTGTCTTTGCCACTGAGACGCCTGCTGCAACGGTTGGCTGGCCAAGAAGATTACCGTGCGAGTATCCACCCAGCCACACCCTGCCTGGCCCTTTCGGCCAATGGCTGGCCCAACGAGCGACCTGAAATGGATAGAGACGTTTCAATGGAACGAGCAAAGCCAGATCGGTGTCGGCATTGACAGCCTGAATTTCGACTCTCTGCTGCCCCTCTATACTGATCTCTTGACAATTGCTGATCATTCGGGCGCTGGTGAGAACCGCGCCCTTGTCGGAAACAAAGAACCCGGAGAACGAATTCATTGGCTCTGGTTTCGAAAAATTGTCTAGCAACCTGTAGGTTTCTGGTTCCGGCTCTGTGTGGGTCTGCTGTGCTAGCCCCAAGTCTGCATCAGTGTTGTCGAAGGCACTGACACTATGTGTTAAAGCCTGAGCTATCCAGGCAATTGGTGTGCCGTCTGAAAGTGGCCATCGAATAACCATGCCACGGATGTAACCGTTCTTGAGTTCAGCATGCGCATACGAATACAAGCCGTTATCCACCTTCGAAATTGTGAATTCCTGCGCTTCAGGTTGACCTACCAGGACTGGCAATTCGAATTCGAAGCGTAAACTCCTGTACAGAGACTCCAGCCGTTTCCAATTTCCGGGCAAGCTGATCGCTGCAATGTGAACACCTGACTCATTGATTGGGCCAAAGATTGTAAAGGGGAACTGGTTTGAGCTGTAATCGACGATTCCTGTGGGAATGAGAAAGCGAATCCCACTGGCGGCATCTCGGATCTCGGCAATTCTCAACCACCCGTACTGCGCGTCAAAGTCTTCAAGAAGTTCAAGTTCCTGGATTTCCGTAAGTCTGTCACCAGGCTCCTGGCCAATCATTGCCTGGTATTGATTTATGGCCCGTCGAGTCTGACTTCCAGCAACACCGTCCACGTTCCCCTGATAAAATCCCTTGTGGAGGAGTGCCAATTGTGTCTTGGAGAGGCTGGAGATTGGAGCAATTGTCCACAGCCCTGGGGCTGGTTCGTTTTCGGCTGCATCCTGCGACAAGACCGGCAAGCCGACCAATACAAGTAGTGACAAAAACACAAGAAAGTGCTGCAATGCGTGCCTGTTCACCGCGTATTCCTGAACCAACCGGGCACCAGACCTATATTGCCCACAGGCAAGTCGTGGAATTGGCGCAATTCTACTTAACCTGAACCATCTTTGAGTAACATGGCTACCAGCCACAGTACGCACTCAAGAGTGTGGTGAATTCAGGCTTTGATGGAAACGGGCGTATAGTACCTGGCAATTCAAACATCAACAAACGCTATGTGCAAAATCGCGCCGCCAAGCCTTACCTTCCTGTCCAGCTGATGCGCGGTATATTCCCGCCCTCGACAGGCAGCTCGACTGAATTCAATATCAGTACCACCGGAAGGCCGACAGCGGAGTTTCCATCATCCGCCTGGTTCAGCTAGATGGCACGGGCAAATCCCGGACAGACATTTGTCGACGGCGGCAGAATTTGCTTGAACTACAGCTACTGCCCCCATATTGCAGAGCGGTTAAAGCCCGGCAGTTCCATTTCGACAGTCAGCTCCTGGCGTCATCCAGTTGCCGGCACCAAGACCTGATTCACGCTGAGCAAATTGTCCGCCCTTTGTATTCCGGTCGGCGCGATGCGTCGCCCAGTTCCGGACCCGTCAAGCGCGCAGTTTTTCTCATTCGGCACGAATTGATGCAACCCTGGGCAAAGAAAAGCGCGTTGAGCCTGATCATGAATGAGCATCCGAGATGCTTTCAGGATATTGTACTGGAACTGCAGAACTATTGGGCAAGTCGCGGCTGCGTTCTGCTGCAGTCGTATGACATGGAAGTAGGAGCAGGAACCTTTCATCCGGCAACCACGCTGCGGGCTTTGGGACCAAAACCATGGGCGGCTGCCTATGTGCAGGCATCACGACGCCCCACAGATGGCCGCTACGGAATCAACCCCAATCGGCTGCAGCACTACTTTCAGTTTCAGGTGATAGTAAAGCCGTCTCCGCCTGACTTGCAGGAGCAATTCCTTGGCTCGCTGAATGCAATCGGCATCGCCCCGATGAGCCACGATATCAGATTTGTCGAGGATGACTGGGAAAGTCCGACGCTGGGCGCTTCGGGCCTCGGTTGGGAAGTCTGGTGCAACGGAATGGAGGTCACACAGTTTACATACTTCCAACAGGTCTGCGGCCATGAGTGTCGGCCAGTCTCAGGTGAATTAACCTATGGGCTTGAGCGCCTGGCCATGTATGCGCTGAATGTTGACCATGTCATGGAGATGCCATTCAACAGCCCGGAAGCGCCAGTTCCTTTGACCTATGGCGACGTATTCCGGCAATCGGAGGCCGAGTTCTCGAGATGGAATTTCGACGTATGTTCAACCGGCAAGGTTCGTCGATACTTTGAGGAGGCAGAAGAGGAATGCCGCCGTATACTGAGCGAGCCCGAAACCGACCCCTCAAGCGGCGAGCGGATTATCATGGTTCACCCGGCATATGATCAATGCATCAAGGCTTCGCATTATTTCAACCTGCTTGATGCCAGGGGTGTAGTGTCTCCCAACGAACGCCAACTGCTGATCGCCCGGGTCAGGCACATGGCCCGTCGATGCGCAGCAGCCTACCTGAAGACAGAAGCCGGTGGAACCGGCTGATGGTCTAGACCCGCAAGATGTAAAACACCTGTAACGGTAAGAGCCGCACCGTAGTCTCGAGAAATGAATGGCAAACCTCCTACTAGAAATCCTTTGTGAGGAAATTCCTGCAGGTCTTCAGGAATGGGGTGCAAGCGAGCTTGAACGCGTAATTGTTTCACAGTTTGCGAAGGCAGGGTTTCCGTCAACCACGTCGATGTCATTTTCAACACCGCGACGGCTGACAGTCGTGCTCGGGGGACTACCTGCTGCGTCTCCTGCGACCACCCACGAGCGTCGAGGTCCTAGAAAAGGTGCGCCAGACAAAGCTTTGCTCGGATTCTCGCGAGCCGTCGGCATTGAACCTGAGCAGCTTGAGGTGCGTGAAACTGGCAAGGGAAACTACTATTTCGCAGTCGTGGTCAAACCCGGTGTACAACTGCAAGAGATCGCAAGTGAGCAATTGTGCAGTTCTATCGAGAGTTTGACCTGGCCCAAATCAATGCGTTGGGGTTCGGGGAACTTTCGATGGATTCGCCCAATACGTTCAGTACTGTGCTTTCTGGAACAGGACAGGGACGGCAGCCAGGTTGTCGACCTGGAAATCGCAGGCATTCGGTCCGGCCTGGAGACTTCCGGTCATCGTTTCCTGGCTCCGAAACGGTTCGAAGTCTGTTCAATTCAAGCCTATGAAAGTAGCTTGCGCAAGGCCAAGGTAATGCTGCGTGCCGATGAGCGCCGACGATACATCAGAGAGGCAGCAGAGGAGATTGCGCGACGCCACCGACTGGAGGTCTGGCCAGACGAAGACCTGATCAAGGAGATCGCGGGACTTGTGGAATGGCCGCATGTATTGGCGGGTCGTATCCCTGATGCGTTTCGTAGCCTCCCGAACATGATCTTGCGGACCGCCATCGGTCACCATCAAAAGTATCTGGCTCTACGCGTGCCCGGAGAAGAAAAGGTGACACACTTTGTCACTGTCGCCAATACGGTGGGTACTCCCGAACACAAAGAGACAATTCTTGCCGGCAACACGCGTGTCTTGTGTGCCCGGTTGGCAGATGCAAGCTTCTTTTATGAAGCAGACCTCATGGCCGTGAATAATTGTGGCCTGGATGGATTCAGAGAACGATTGGGCGGCGTAAATTATCACGCTGTTCTGGGTTCACAGTTGCAGAGAACCGATCGGATCACACGGCTGGCACGGTCGATCTCCATTTCATTGCGAGCAGACGTCGAGGCTGCAACCGAGGCTGCGTCCTACTGCAAAGCAGATCTGGTATCACAGGTTGTCGTTGAATTCCCTGAGCTTCAGGGCATAATAGGAGGCCATTATGCTTACATTATCGGCAGAGAAGCCGAAGTATGCACGGCGATCGAGCAACATTATCTGCCCTCCGGTGACCGTTCAAAGTTGCCGGGGAGCGTAGTAGCCTGCGCCGTTGCCCTGGCCGATCGGATTAATCATCTTGCCGGATTTTATCTGGCCGGGGAACGTGCAACAGGTTCCAAGGATCCACACGCACTACGTCGTTCTGCCCTGGCAATCATAAGAATCATCCTCGAACAGGGTTTTCCCCTGGCTCTCCGCAAACTGGTGGTGGACGCCATCGCTAACCACTTTGACCAATCCCTGAATGGCCTGCGCTATTCCAGCGAAACAAAAGAACAAGCTGCCGATGACATTCTTGCATTTGTTAGGGGACGATTTGCCGTTTTGCTGCGCCAGCAAGGAATGGACATTCAGGCAATAGAGGCCTGCCTGGGCACCATGGATCTTGATGATCTAGTGGAGGCCAGACAGCGTATTTCGTGTTTGCAAAGTGTCATCGACGGTGGAAGAGGGACGACATTGGTGCAACCCTATATTCGGGCGGTCTCAATCCTGCGTGCCGCTGGTTTTTCTGTGCAGGCCCTGGCCGGGGAAGTGGAGCCCGCACTGTTTACGCATGCACAGGAAAGACAGCTGTATGAAGCGCTGGAAATTCTTGATGGACTGGTCAACCGCGTCAACAGCAATTTTGCGGTGGTGGCATTTGCGGAAGCCCTGGATGCTGTGTGCAATATCAATTCGCCACTTGAAACATTTTTTTCGTCTATCATGGTAAACGTCGAAGACTTGACCATTCGACGCAACCGGTTGGCAATGCTTGCTATGCTGGCAAGTTCATGTTCGCAGTTGGCAGATTTTTCTATACTACAGCCAACAGCATAAAAGGTCTGCGGGCAAGGCTTGTCCTGGCTGGACCGGCCCACAGGCAACTGTCTGGTAGCATGTCAAGACTTGAACAGGAAATAAGCGTCACCGACAATGGATGCGTTGCTGCTTGACAAATTCAATATACCACGTGCCTGCAGGTATGGCGAACGAGCAGTCCGCTTAGCCCAGCTGAATACGCTCGGAATCCGGTTTCCGCGTACCGTTGCACTGTCAATTGGTGCAGTCACATCATTGGTGAGCGAAAAAGATGCCAATCTGGAACCGATACTGAAACACTTTCCAGAACCATCGCTCTTGGCTGTGCGATCCAGTCCGCGCTACACCGGTTGTGGCGGTGTCAACGCATTCCTGTATGTTGGATTGAATGATCAGCTTCATTTGCGACTTCGTCGTCGGGTCGGCCAGTACGCAGCCGAGCGAATGTATGTGCATCACATTGGAAGCTATGCCTCTCGTACCAGGAATGTGGAGGTCGGACCTCCAGCTCAACACCGGGGCGACTGCGACGGACAGCTGGGTTTTGGCCCCGTTGAATTGCTTGGCGATTACGAGGCTATTGTCGGTTGTGAGTTCCCTCAATGCCGCAGCGACCAGTTGCACGCAGTCATCTGCACGATGGCCAGGGAGTGGAACAATCGTTCAGCACGCCTGTTGAGAGCGGCCCGAGGATATTCCGAGGACGTCGGGCTCGGCCTGATAATTCAGACTCTCGTTGTCAACGGTAAGTGCGATGGTCCTCGAACCTGGACAAGTCATGCCGTGGACCCCAGGACAGGCAAATCCGACTTTCAGCTTTCCGCGTGCACAAGGCCGGGACAGGCCGATTTTGCGGCCGATAGTGAACAGACACTCGAACTTGAACAGCAGGTCAGTGCGGTTCACGACAAGTTACGGGTAGGGCTGGCAGACGAATTTCAATTGCAGAGTGTTGATGACGGGAAAACGCTCTACGTACTTGACTATGCTCCGGTAGACAGAAACGTCGCTGCCAGAATTCGAATTGCTGTCAATCTTGTAGAACGCCGGGCCATTGACAAGGCGGAAGCATTGACCCGCATCGACCCGGAACACCTGTCAACTCTCTTGCATCCTCAGGTGAGCCAACACGCAACAAATGCGGTAGTTGCGAGAGGTATTGCGGCCAGCCCCGGAGCAGCAACGGGAGTAATCGTGTTTTCATCTGCTGCTGCCGAGGCGCAGGCGGCACAGGCTCGACACTGCATTCTCGTGCGCGCCGAGACAGGGCCCGAGGACATCAGGGGCATGCACATTGCTCAAGGTGTGCTGACAGGGCGCGGCGGGATGACCAGTCATGCCGCCGTGATTGCCCGGGGGTTGGGAGTTCCGTGCGTTGCCGGAGCACTGGATATCGACTTCTGGCCTCAGAGCGGTGCGCTGATTACCCGTGGCGGTTGCATCTTTCGTGAGGGCGACACGATCACTATTGATGGAACTGCCGGGGTTGTGCTTGAAGGGGCGGCCAAAACCTTGCCGCCTGATTATGGTAGGTTCTTCAAGACCTACCTTTCATGGGCTGACCAGTACAGGGACCTTGGCATCAGGGCAAATGCCGATACGCTGGATGAAGTCCGGGTTGCTCTCCAGTTTGGTGCCGAAGGCGTTGGCCTGTGTCGTACCGAGCACATGTTTTTTGCCGAATCTCGCCTGACCGCAATGCGAGAGATGATTTTTGCGGCGACACCTGATGAGCGTCGCCAGTCACTTGGCAAGCTGCTGCCAATCCAGCGCAGTGACTTTCTTGAGCTATTCCAGTCCCTTCCAGGCAAGCCGGTCTGCATAAGGCTTCTTGACCCACCGCTGCACGAGTTCCTGCCCCGTGATCATGAGGAAATGACGGAGCTTGCCGAGGCCCTCGGACTTTCGCTAGATCAATTGACCGCGCGCGCCGAGGAATTGAAAGAATTCAATCCAATGCTGGGCATGCGCGGCGTTAGGTTAGGAATTGCGGTGCCCGAAATCTACGAAATGCAGGCGAGGGCCATTTTCGAAGCTGCAGCCAAGGCAACCTCACAGGGCATCTCCGTATCTCCGGAGATCATGATACCCCTGGTCTCCGCCAATCGTGAAGTCCAACTCGTCAAGGAACAGCTTGACCAGGTTGCAAGCGAAGTATGGAAATCAACCGGCAACCGGTTCGAATATCAGCTCGGTGTAATGGTGGAAACACCACGTGCCGCTATGAGGGCGGGAGAGCTTGCGGTAAATGCCACATTCCTGAGCTTCGGAACCAATGACCTGACCCAACTGACCTATGGCATAAGTCGAGATGACTCTTCCCGCATTATTGACGAATACATTCGGCGCGGCGTTTACCCGGGAGACCCTTTCAGCAGGATTGATCGCAAGGGCGTAGGTGAGCTAATGGAACTGGCGGTGGAACGCGGTATTGCCACGCGCCCGGACCTTGTCTTGTCGCTCTGCGGCGAACACGCGGCAAGTGCCGACACCATTGAGTTTTGCCGGAATGCCGAGTTTTCCTACATTTCCTGCTCTCCGTTTCGGGTGCCAATCGCTCGTCTGGCAGCAGCGCAGGCCGTAATTCGCCAGGCATTCCAGGCCGATGGTAGTGCCCCTGAAGCAAGATCCTGACAACAACGCAAACGAAGTGAAGTTAGGCCATTTCGGCCACATTATGGGAAGCGGCCATGTTGTCCGGGGAATAGCAGGGGGCGGGTTACGACCTAGCCTCCAAACTGTCCGATTCGAGTGATGTCCAATAATGATCAAAGTTTACTGAATTGCCGAATCGGCAATTGACAAGCCGCAAATACATGGTTAGCAGACGCACGAACGACCCAAAATACAAGAAATACGAGAATCCTGATGCTATCGGCACATGAGTGTCAGTCGAATCGCAGATTTGTCGAGCAATCTCCGATAATTCTCGCAGTACGGGCGAGCCTCATTTGCACCCTACTGCTGATAGGCGGGTCCTTCGCTGTCGCCGATCCCGCCGATGTCGCTTCGAATGGTCAGAGTCCTGGAACCGAGGACAATTTGCAGATCCCTGCACTGAACGAGGCCTGGCTGGAAGCGAATACCTGGCACCAGGGGGTGTCTTCTGTCAATTCAGACTATGCTGCCGCAGAGAAGCTGTCTACCCCTGTCAGTGATCAAATGGATTTGCGGTTGCCCCCGGAGCGCGCCGGAATGAAATCCGTGTGGATTGTTAACCCGGTACCTCCTCCTGTTTCATCCGCGCAGCCGAGGACAGAGCCCAGATTACGGCCGCAGTCTTTTGCAGTAACCTCCGCCAAAGTGGAAACTACAGTTGCCATGATGGCAAAATCTCCTGATCATCTTGGAGACAGGAAAAGAGACAGGATCCGGGGGCCGATGCCTGTATTAAGAGTTGCGGCTTTAACGACCATGAAAGTTCCAACCAAGCGCATTTCTCCCTTGGAGCGAGCCTGCCTTATTCAGGCAGTTTACTTTGAAGCACGAGGTGAACCGAAAGAGGGACAGATAGCGGTCGCCGAAGTCATCCTGAACAGAGTCAAGTCCAGGCGATTTCCCAACTCCATTTGTGACGTGGTTTTCGAAGGCCATAGTGCCGCCAATCGCTGTCAGTTCAGCTATGTGTGCGATGGCTTGCCCGAGCTGGTCGTCAACGAGGATTTATATGCCAGCATCGCAGATCTTGTTGATGAGGTGCTGGGCGGCAAGATGCATAGTGTCGTCGGGAGCGCGCAGTTCTTTCACAATAACAATGTCAGGCCAGAATGGGCCAGCGAGTTGACATTTGTCAGGAAAATCGGCCACCATAACTTTTACGCCTCGAATTGACGCCCTACGTCGCTTTGTCGTACTTGCAATCAGGCTCTGGAAAACACCGCTAATCCGGGCCTCATCTCCCTTTCTTGTTCATTGTTTTGTCGCGGAGGGTCAGACAGTTGGCAGCACGAGAGTACTTCGGCACCGACGGGATTCGAGGTCGGTCCAATACTTTTCCTATTACCGCCGAGTGCTCACTCAGGATCGGCATGGCGGTCGGCAGACATTTTCGTAGAGACAACTCCAATCAACATCGCGTGGTAATCGGAAAGGATACCCGACTATCCAGCTACATGATCGAGAATGCGCTGACCGCCGGTCTGACAGCAGTCGGCATGAATGTTCATCTCCTGGGTCCGACACCGACACCCGCTGTCGGGCTTCTCACAAAGTCCATGAGAGCAGATCTGGGGGTGATGATCTCGGCTTCACATAACCAGTTTGAAGACAATGGAATTAAGTTCTTTGGACCCGACGGTTACAAACTGTCGGCCGAACAGGAAAAGCTCGTCGAGAAGAGCATTGATGCAGACGCCAAACTGGTTTCGCCGTCAGAAATTGGCAGCGTAACACGAATTGACGGCGGGCTGGGTCGATATGTTGAATTTGCCAAGACCACCTTTCCAAAATCGCTTCGACTTAACAGACTGCGCATTGTGCTTGACTGCGCAAATGGCGCCGCCTACCGGGCCGCGCCCGACCTGTTTTGGGAGCTCGGGGCAGAAGTCGTTCCTGTCGCCGTGTCACCGAATGGCACCAATATCAATCTGCAGTGTGGAGCAACCGATACGCGACAGGCAGCCAGGAGAATTCACGAAACGAGATCTGATATAGGTATATGCCTTGACGGCGACGCCGACAGAGTTGTCCTGATCGACGAGAACGGCAAGACTGCCTGTGGCGATCAGATTCTGGCATTGCTGGCCGGGCGCCTGCAGTCGAAAGCCCAACTCAAACACAATACCGTTGTAGCAACAGTCATGTCCAACTTCGCATTTGAACAGCACTTGCAGAGCATGGGGATCGCATTGCAGCGAACCAATGTTGGCGACCGCTGCGTCGTAACCGAAATGTTAAGGGGCGATTTCTCGTTGGGAGGTGAACAGTCCGGTCACGTGATCATGACCGAGCACAGCACGACCGGCGACGGATTGATAACGGCATTGCAGGTGCTCGCCATACTGGTTGAAGAGGGCAAATCGGCCAGCGAAGTCCTCAACGTGTTCACACCCATGCCACAAGTTCTCAAGAACGTGCAGTTTGTCGGACCAAGATCACCCCTCGAAAATCCTGATGTCAGACAGGTCATTGACGGCTACGAGGCTGAGCTTAGCCGGTGCGGCCGAGTATTCGCCCGCAAGTCTGGAACCGAACCGGTAATTCGGGTTATGGTCGAAGGACCCGATGTCGAGGGTATAACCCGCATCGTCGATGACATTTGCAAGACAATCAGCAGCTCCTGCACCTGATTGAGCGGCACTCTCGCCACAGAATTCAGGTCGGTACTGGAAAGCGTTCGGACAGGTGGTGACGCCACAACAACTTTCTACAGACGTTCTTGTTGCTGGCGGAGGTCTGGCAGGTCTGACCTGCTCACTTGGCCTGACGCGGCAGGGATACCGGACGACATGTGTCGATCCCAGACTGGACCCTGCACTTGCTGCTGCTGAACCTGGCCACGACAACCGCGTGACTGCACTGTTGGAGAATTCGGTTGAGTACTATCGAAGACTCAAGATCTGGGACCAGGTAGAACCTCAAGCTGCTCCGTTGAGGGGGATTCGAATAATCAGCTGCCAAGGTTCGGACCCAGCCGATGATTACGAGGTTGAATTCAGATCAGAGGATATCGGACAATCCTGTTTTGGATGGTCAGTTTCCAACCGTACTCTTTCCCGGGCAATCCTGAGCACGCTTGCCGGGGAAACACCGCTCAATGTTGTGAGAGGTTCCGTAGCCGACATAATCAGGCGCACGGCCGAGGTAATTGCGAGACTTCAGGACGGTTCGACGATACGGGCCGCACTCGTGGTTGCCGCAGATGGCAGAAGATCCAGGACCCGGCAACTGGCCGGCATCGGCTGTCGGTCCCTTACGCTCGGCCTTGGGGCAGTCGTATTCGATGTAGAGCACCAATTCGATCATAATGACACATCGCTGGAGTTTCACTTTCCTGGTGGCGCACTGACCTTTGTTCCGGTCGCGGCGAGAGACAGCAAATTCACTTCGGCAATTGTATGGATCGCGAAACATCCCATGGCTAACGAGCTGGCTGGATACAGGTGCTCCGAGATTGAACGCATCGTAATGGAGCACTCCAGGAAGACGCTGGGCCAGATCACACTGGTCGAGCAGCCCAGAGTTTGGCCTCTCTCCAGTCACTTGGCGAAGCGGTTTTACGGACCGCGGATTGCCCTGATTGCAGAAGCCGCACATGTGTTTCCGCCAATAGGTGCGCAAGGATTCAATACGAGCATTGCCGATATTGAGTCGCTTGTCCGGAGTATCGGTCCGACTGGAAAGGACCCGGGCCGGCAATTGGCACTGCAGCGCTACCATCGCGAGCGTTTTCCCGAGGTGACTTGCCGACTTGCCGGTACCACCGTCCTGAATTTGGCATCGGTGACGACCAGTGCCAAGGCGCGTCGGTTGCGGGAGTCTGCGCTACGGGGGATCGGTGCAAGCGCTACCGGAAAGCGATTGCTGATGCAATTCGGCATGGGAACAAGTCTGGGAACCGTCCTGCAGGGGCGGTGAAGGCATTGACCTGATGGTTGTAGTGGGAGGTCCGAGCCGGAGTCTCCTGCATGGAACCGACTGGAACACCTGCTGACGGTCAAGGGAATGCAGGATGCTTGCGATCCTGAATTGTTGTGTCAATTAGGGCAGCAACGCCCCGCCACACAAAACCAGGGGGCAGATCAGTTTGAAGTGGAGAATGATATGCGTGTCTATTACGACCGGGACTGCGACATAAACCTTATAAAGGACAAGCGCATTGCAATCCTGGGCTACGGCTCACAAGGCCATGCCCATGCACTCAATCTGCGTGATTCCGGTGCCCGAAACATTGCGGTCGCCTTGCGCGAGGGTTCCCAATCGACTGCCAAGGTGGAGGCCCAGGGACTGGCAGTCAAGGGTATCGCCGAGGCAGCGGCCTGGTGCGACTTGATCATGTTTACAATGCCTGATGAATTGCAGGCACAGACTTATGCCAAACATGTACATGACAATCTGAAGCCAGGAGCAGCTATCGCATTCGCGCACGGTTTGAACATCCATTTCAACCTGATAGACCCAAAACCAGGCGTCGACGTCGTAATGATTGCACCAAAAGGGCCTGGCCACACGGTTCGGGGAGAATTTGTAAAGGGTGGAGGTGTTCCCTGCCTGGTGGCCGTGCATAACGATGCAACAGGCACAGCGCTAGAGATTGCTTTGTCCTACTGTTCGGCAATTGGTGGCGGACGCTCGGGGATTATTGAGACAGACTTCAAGGAAGAATGTGAAACGGACCTGTTTGGTGAGCAGGCGGTCCTTTGCGGTGGGATGGTCGAATTGATCCGTTGCGGATTCGAAACGCTGGTGGAAGCAGGTTATGCCCCCGAGATGGCATATTTTGAGTGCCTCCACGAGGTGAAGCTCATTGTAGATCTGATCTACGAGGGTGGCATTGCCAATATGAACTATTCGATCTCGAATACCGCCGAATACGGTGAGTATGTCTCGGGCCCGCGGGTTCTGCCGTACAAGGATACAAAGGAACGGATGCGCTCGATTCTTGATGACATTCAGACCGGACGTTTCACTTCCGAATGGATGCGTGAATGTGCAGTTGGACAGCCGTCATTCAAGTCGATCAGAAGGCGAAATGATGCGCACCAAATTGAACAGGTTGGCATCAAGCTAAGGGCAATGATGCCCTGGATTTCTGAAGGCAAGCTTGTCGATCAGAACCAGAACTGACTGGCTCACAATTGGCAACGACTGCCAGCTTGCCATCCAATATCGCGCTGGAACCATTTCTGTCAGGAGTCCGAGAATGAAACAGGTGTCGAATAGCTCGGGCAGCGTGGATCGGTCCTCCGCAAGCAATTTCAGGCCATTTGAATCGTATCTCGACAGTGAGGCGACGGTGCGAGTCTTGCAGGACGCAGCGGCAGGCGCTGACGATTGTGAGCTCTTTCTTGAGCGCCATCGTTCCGAGCATCTGCTGTTTGATGACAACCGCGTCAAGAATGCGAGCTACAACGCGCATGAGGGATTTGGTTTGCGCGTCATTCGGCACGCAACGACTGGCTATGCGCATGCGAGCAATATCTCCGAAAGTGCACTGCGAAAAGCTGCCAAGACCGCACGGTTGGCTGTTCGAGATGGAGGAGGCATTCTTGAACCTCCTCCTCAGTCTACCAACCGAAAGCTCTACTCAGATCAGGACCCGGTTGCAGAAGCAGCATTTTCTGAACGGGTGGAACTGCTTGAGGAAATCAACCGTTTTGCACGCCAACTTGACAAACGGGTCGTACAAGTTTCGGCAAACATCGCCACCTCGTTTCAGGAAATCGAAATACTGCGCGCAAATGGCCACCGGGTGGGCGACGCCAGACCGATGGCTCGCTGCTCGGTTGCAGTGATTCTTGAGGAAAATGGGCGCCGTGAAACCGGGTATGCCGGACAGGGAGGACGTGTTCCTGCAGCAACGCTCATGAAGCCGGAAGGTTGGCAGGCCCTGGCCAGGGAAGCGATCCGGATTGCCACGGTTAATCTCCAGTCTGTGGAAGCTCCGGCAGGAGTATACGATGTTGTACTGGGACCCGGTTGGCCGGGCATACTCTTGCACGAGGCCATTGGCCATGGACTGGAAGGAGACTTTAACCGCAAAGGTGTGTCAGCATTTTCGCAACTCCTGGGCAAGCGGATTGCTTCGGCAGGTGTTACGGTTCTTGATGATGGAACCCTGGCGGACCGCCGCGGTTCAATCACTATTGATGACGAAGGGACTCCAGGACAGCGAAACACGCTGATCGAAGATGGCATCCTTATCAAATACATGCAGGACAGACAGAATGCCCGCCTAACTGGCGTTGTGGCGACAGGTAACGGTCGACGGCAGTCCTATGCCCACGCTCCAATGCCGCGGATGACAAATACCTACATGCTGGCCGGTGAAGCGACACCGGCGGAAATTGTCAGTGAACTTCGGGACGGTGTGTATGCGGTCGGTTTCGGTGGAGGGCAGGTCGATATTACCAACGGAAAGTTCGTTTTTTCCTGTACTGAAGCCTATCGTGTCCATAATGGCAAGATCGGCGCACCGATCAAGAATGCAACACTGATCGGCGACGGACCCAGTGCGCTGACCAAAATTCGGGCAATCGGAAATGATCTGGCTCTGGATCCGGGTATTGGAAATTGTGGCAAGAATGGCCAGTGGGTGCCGGTTGGCGTCGGCTTGCCGACCACGCTAATTGGTGGTCTGACTGTAGGAGGAAGCTCAGGATAGCCGGCTGCGTTACGAACGCTGGCCTCGGCAGCCAGTGGCTGCCGGTCATGAATCGGTATCCATTAGCCGTGCAAAGTCCTGAAAGAGATAGTGGCAATCCTGTGGGCCCGGGCTGGCCTCGGGATGAAACTGGACAGAAAACACAGGCCGGTCCTTGACACAGAGACCGCAGTTTGTGCCGTCGAACAGAGAAATATGTGTTTCGAGTACATGCGCCGGAAGGGAATCCTGATCGACCGTAAACCCGTGGTTCATTGAGGTGATCTCGACCTTTCCTGTGCGCAAATCCTTGACAGGGTGGTTTGCACCGTGATGACCGTGATTCATCTTGACCGTCTTGCCACCGAGTGCCAGCGCCATCATCTGGTGTCCCAGGCAGATGCCAAACACCGGAATATCCGACCGCTCAATTACCTCCCTGATCATGGGAACGGCATATGCACCGGTGGCAGCAGGGTCTCCAGGACCATTGGACAAGAACAGTCCGTCTGGTTCCAGCTGCAATATCTCCTGCGCCGAGGTGTCGGCGGTTACTACTCTCGATTCGCAGCCGACATCGGCCAGACATCGCAGGATATTGTGCTTGGCTCCGTAATCTACTGCCACAACAAAATGGCGCTTGTTACCTGCGGGCTGGTAACCCGTCGGCCACTTCCAAATCGAATTGCTCCAGTCGAATGGTCGGCGACTGGTAACCTTGAGAGCCAGATCGAGTCCAAACAGACCTGGAAACGCCTCCAGCTGCGATTCGAGATGCGGCAGGTCGAAGCTGCCATTCTTGCGATGCTCGATAGCCGCTAGCGGTGCACCCATACTCCGTATCTTGCGCGTGAGCATCCGCGTATCAATGCCAGCCACCCCGATCAGGTTCTTGCTTTCCATCCAGGAAGCCAAATCGGTTCGTGCTCTCCAGTTTGACTGTTTCGTCGGCAGCCATCGAGAAATCATTCCGGCAGCTGAGGGCTTTCCGCGTTCCTCATCCTCGGGATTGACACCGACATTGCCAATATGGGGAAATGTAAAGGTTATGATTTGACCGCAATAGGAAGGATCGGTCATGATTTCCTGATACCCCGTCATGGAAGTGTTAAAGCAGAGTTCACCAACTTCACATCCTTCGGCGCCGAAGCCCTGTCCATATAGAAGCGTACCACCCTCGATCAGCAGGCACGCTGTAGCTTCCCTGGTAGACTTGTCCATTTGAGCTTACTTTTCGTCCCGTGATGAAAAGACCGTCGGCGTGCAGAATTCTGCTTCGACCCAGGCACGAATATTGCGCATTCGAGCGCATGTCGCAACCTCTGACCTGACGGTGGCAATAGACTCAAGCACGATCAATTCACCCGCTGTCCAACTGCCAGTAAGCCTGGCGCACGCCATACGAGAAACACTTCCCTTTGAAGGCTGGAGCCCTTTACGAAATTCGTAGCGGAGGGTACAGTCCGCACACATGATCCGAAACTTCAGAGACCTGAAGACGAGACGCTTCTTCGAGGGGCGCCGTATCGCGGCATACCAGGGCTTCGCCAGACCAGCGGCTTGTCGTCTGGTTTTACTGGACAGTGCGGCGACGCTTGGCGACTTGGCCGCGCAACCAGGCAATCGGCTGGGAGGCGACCGCATCGGTCAACACAACAGTCGGATCAATGTGCAGTAGCGCGTCTGTTCCCGTTGGGCGGACGACGGTTCGCACGATGTGGAGACCATCGATTTTCACTGAAGAAATCTGACAGGAGATTTCGACGGAATTCGATATCAAATCTGCCGCCCTTGGAATCCTCTCCGGATGTTAGGTAAAGCACGAGCAGGTAGGGAGCACGGTTCAGATTTCCATCTCCGCAGCAATGTAAGCTGCGTATTATGTGGTTATGGTCGCCAGTCTTGTAGGTGGCTCATGTCTGCACACAGAACTGGGTTGTCCCTTGACTTGTAGCCTGTGCGCGGTCAATGAAGACGCGTGCGTCTTTTCGACTACAAATTCAAGGGTCATAACCTGAGCACAGTACAAATGGCACCTATCGGAAACCGTTACTGGAAAAGCGAGTTCCGATGTTAAAGGAGGTCCAGGTTTAATTGAGGTAGAGGCAGTACTACATAAGTGGTGCTAGGCTGCACGGGACATCCTGCATGCAGCGGGGCCGTGCAAGCCAGTTACAGGCTTGAAGATTGGAATCCGGTTCAGATGGGCCAAGTAAGGGAAAAAATAGAAGAAGCACTTAACAATGCCGAACAGGGGGACAACAAGGACCGTACGGCGGTGCTTCGGCTGATCAATGCGGCCGTTCATCACAAGGATTTTACCGAACGGAGCAAGGGTTATCTCGACGGTATTCCAGATGCAGTAATCATTGGCATTTTGCGCCACATGCGCCGCCAGCGCCTCGAAAGTTCCAAACATTTCGAGGAACACTGGCGGGTTGATCTGGCCGCTAGAGACCGTTTTGAGATTTCGGTGATCGACGAGTTGCTACCACGCACGCTTTCTCAGTTTGAACATCAGAAGGCGGTCGAAGACATCATCAATGAAATCGGTGCCACGGGTATCCGTGATCGAGGCAGGGTAATCAAGGCATTACGCGTTCGTTATAGCGAGCAACTTGATCTCGACAGGACCGGCAGACTCGTGAACGATGCTCTCTGCTCAACACTAAAGCAGTCGGTCCGGCGTCAGGGCGTTTAGGTCAGCCATTCGGCTGGCTTCGTTCGGAAGGTCGTAAGTCAGAAACAGGATCGGCGGCTATCGGCTGTCTGGCCACGGAACTGCCGCGGCGCCTGGCTCGGCGAAGTCAACTCTCAAGGGCAGCGGAGCACCGGTTCGTGCGACCGCAAACACTTGCGATTTCATCGCATCCAGTGCGTTCGAATTTGCTGACATCGGCTCAGCCTGTCGGGGCAGGGGCCGCGTTTATATCCCGGCCACAAACTCCGTCCCGACGCCGGCTCCCGACAAGTCTCTAGTGCTGTGGATAGCGATCCCAGACTTCGCGCTTGGGGAGTGTTTCATATGTATGATGCGGCGGCGGGTTGGAATGAATCCACTCCATCGAATCTGCATGCTTGCCCCAGTAGGCCGGCTCTTCGACTCTCCGTCCATAGAGCAATGTGTAGGCCACGACGCCAATGAAGAAAACGAACGACGCAAATGACAGAAAAGCACCCAGCGAAGACACCTTGTTCCACAAAGCGAATGCTTCAGGGTAGTCAATGTAGCGCCGTGGCATGCCCTGGCGGCCGAGGAAGTGTTGTGGGAAAAACGTAAGGTTGGACCCAATAAACATCGTCCAGAAATGCAGTTTTCCAGCCCATTCGGGATATTGACGACCAGACATCTTGCCTATCCAGTAGTAGATTCCGGCAAAAATACAGAACACCGCTCCCAGCGACATTACGTAATGGAAGTGAGCGACCACGTAGTAGGTATCGTGGTAGGCTCGGTCGAGACCTGCCTGGCTGAGGATTATTCCCGTAACTCCGCCGAGCGTAAACAGGAACAAAAACCCGAACGCCCAAAGCATCGGCGTCTTGAACTCGACTGAGCCTCCCCACATTGTAGCAATCCAGGAAAATATCTTGATGCCCGTGGGCACTGCTATCACCATCGTCGCCAGCATGAAGTAGGACTGCTGCGTCAAGCTCATGCCCACCGTATACATGTGGTGCGCCCAGACGACGAAGCCGAGGGCACCAATTGCAACCATCGCGTAGACCATCGGCAGATAGCCAAAAATTGGCTTCTTGGAAAACGTCGAAATGACGTGTGAAATGATACCGAATCCCGGCACAATAATAATGTAGACTTCAGGATGTCCAAAGAACCACAGCAGATGCTGGTAGAGTATTGGATCGCCTCCACCGGCTGCATCAAAGAACGTCGTGCCGAAGTTCCGGTCGGTGAGTAGCATGGTGATGGCACCAGCCAGCACAGGAAGAGACAGAAGTATCAGCCACCCGGTTACAAAAATCGACCATGCAAACAACGGCACTTTGTGCAGCGTCATGCCCGGCGCACGCATGTTCAGGAAGGTGGTAATCATGTTTATTGCACCGAGAATCGACGAGGCTCCCGACACGTGAACAGCAAAAATTGCTAGATCCATCGACAGGCCGGCCTCGCGTGTTGATAGCGGTGCATACAAAACCCAGCCGACTCCCGATCCGGTCTGGCCGTTGCCTCCCGGCGCCAACACCGAAGAAACAGCCAGGCAGGATCCAGCAACAAACATCCAGTAGCTGAGGTTATTAAGCCTGGGGAATGCCATGTCCGGGGCACCAATCATCAGGGGCATGAAATAGTTTCCAAAACCACCGAACAATGCTGGAATCACGACGAAAAACATCATCAAGATGCCGTGACCCGTGATCAACACATTCCACAGATGCCCATTGGGCGTGCAGTTGTCGACCATGGCGGCAACCAGGCTCGCGCCTTCCAGGCACATGTACTGTACGCCGGGCTCGTAGAGTTCCATCCGCATGTACACGGTGAACAATACTGATATGAAACCGACCAATGCCGCGGTTACGATATAGAGGATGCCAATGTCTTTGTGGTTCGTTGACATGAACCAGCGGGTGAAGAACCCAGCCTGTTCGTAATGCTCGTCGGCGTGAGCTGTGATGTCCGCCATTGCCGTCCTGTCCCTGGCCTGCACTGCGCCTCAAGAAACCGTCGGACTCATGCCCGATCTGCCTGCAGTTTACGGTATCTGCGCAGATTCCTCAACCGTGCATTTGTATTGGGCTCATAGAATACCAGTCGAATTCAACCTCGAAGATCGTGGAAGGAATGGCCAAATGTCTTCCTCAGGACGCTGTCTACTTCGCCCATTGTCGTCTCCACGCCCAGGTCTTGCATGCTTGTTGCGCCATAACCTTCCAGTCCACACGCGACAATTCCATCATAATGCGACAGGTCCGGCGATACGTTAATCGACATCCCGTGATAGCTAACCCATTTGCGGACGCGGACGCCTATCGCCCCTATCTTTCTCTCCTGCTGCCGACCGGACTCTACCCAAACACCGATGCGCTTGCGGCGGGTGTGGCCTTTCACACCGAATTCATCAAGAGTGGCGACCATCCATGCCTCAAGGCAGCTGACAAATGTCCGCAAGTCCCGCCCGCGAGTAGCAAGATCAAGCATTGTATAGACCACTCTTTGGCCGGGGCCATGGTATGTATACTGTCCACCACGCCCGCTGCGGAAGACCGGCAGGGTCTGAGGCTTCAACAGGTCATCCTGACGGCTGTTGGGGCCACAGGTGTAGATTGCCGGATGCTCCAGCAACCAAATGGCCTCGTCCGCATGTCCGCTGCGGATCGCTCCAACCCGCTCTTCCATTGCATGAACTGCTATCGGGTAGTCGACAGGCTCGCTAGATGTCATCCATTCAACCATGTATTCGCCACAAGAGCCAAATTCGTGAATGCTCTACCTCTCCACCTTGCCAGATGACATTTCTCAGGAGAGATTTCAGGAAAGCCGAGGCAGACACAGCACATTTTCTTCGCAAGCCTGCGAAATCACGGGAATTTTTTCGCGCATGCCTGCGTTATAGAGCAATTGGCGTTGTCAGTCTCTGTGTAGGGCAGTTCGCGGCTTCCTATCCTACATGGCCTGGCTTCGGCCAGGATCTGGGATTCGAGAGGCACTTTCATCTATTCGGGGTCAGGACAGAACTGTTACGCTTCTCAATCAATGGAAGGCACAGGTAGATCTGCGCCGGGGATCAAACGGCAATTTATATCCGGCACAACCCGGTTGCCGTCAAGTCGACTGTACACCTGTGGTCCCCGAGCACAAACATCATCCAACCGGAATCCCGCCATCCAGGACCCAATGCGGCCAGCTGCTTCTCGTGGGTTCAACCTGGCCAGCATGATCCTGCCGAACACACTAGCAACGATTCGAGATTTGCTGACACCGTCTTTCAATCGATAAAGGACCCTCGCAACAATGACCTCTTGCAGGTCGCCAATGGCGTGGTATGACTTGCTGCACGGAACTTTGCCAGGGTCAGCAAGTCAATGCAGTGCGCCGCGTAAAGGCGCGTTTATCCAGTGGGTGCGAATCCCGCGCAACAATTGTCGCCTCGGCTGGGTGCGGCCTGGGCGGTTTGCGGCGGTAACGATTGAGATTGAAGTACTCTGGTGGCAACGGTTTGCGTCAGGCAGCCCAGCAATCATGCGGGCCGGGACGTGCGTGAACGCCGAGCAGGCCTCGAAAATGATAATGCGAGAGCCGACCCTGTTGTGTCGAGGGGAAGGCCGATGGCGGGTTGGGAAGTGCTGCACGAACCGGGTTCGCAAGGCGAGAAAGGGAACTCCGCAAGGGGTGCCGATTTTGCCCCTGTTCAGCAACATCCATAGGCGTCGTTTCATACCGGGCTGGCGAGCGCCGGGCCATGCCTGGCACAATCGTTTGGCGATAGTGAACGATGCGGATGATGTCTGCATGGTGGGATGTGCGCCGGCGGCGCAACGGCTGATGGTCAAACTGAAGCTGGCGATCAATCCGCACAAGACGCGAGGCCTGTGGCATCCCGAGGAATCCTTTGTGTTTCCGGGTTACCGCATGGGGCGCAATTATCGTCCCAGCGGCAGGGGGCCACTATTGGCACCCGGCCGGGCAAGGCGAGTGTCCAGGGCTTCTCTGCAGTCGGATCAGTGAGCAGACGCATCGGCGTCATGTGGGACAGGATGCTGAAGAGATGGTGGAGCGGCTGTGGGCGGCCTACGGTTTGCTGCGCCTTGTGCCGAAGACGAAGACGCTGCCGGGAGCGGGCATGTGTTCTGGTCGGAAAGCCGGATGCGGGAATACCGCACGTCCGGTTTGATGAGCGGGGGTGAGGAAACGTATCCATGGTTCGGAACCGAGGCACTGGCACCGGGCGAAAGCCGCCAGCGAACTGCTACTCCCCGGACCAGCGAATGGGCACGCCCCCCTCGACTCTACCAGACAGGTCGCTAGCGGGAATTGCTGACAAGACTCCAGTGCAAGATTCAATCCGGAACAGCAGAAAAAACAGTTCCGTAAACTACTGCCGCTTGACGGCAAATAGGCAAACGGCTTTCTTGCTTGAAGTCTCTGCCGGCCATACCGACGAACGGATTTGCGTTCTGACCTGGAAAATGCATTGCCTACGATCGGGTTAGTGAGTATTCGGCTTCCCAGGATTCCGCTTGGTTGCGGTAATCTACATCAAGAATTGTACTGACCCTGCGGTCGTGGCGGAATTGGTAGACGCGCAGCGTTGAGGTCGCTGTGGGATAAAACCCGTGGAAGTTCGAGTCTTCTCGACCGCACCATCAGTTTCGCCTGTCAGATTGGACCTGCAACCAGGCAAATTGCGAGTTTCTCCAGGTAGTACTGTCTCTTCGGGCTACGGAATAGGGTAGCAAGGCCTAGCGTGCAGGTGCTTGATCTTGTGACCGCTGTTGGGCAAGTACTTACCTTGGCTTGAATCGGAAGTTGATTCTGAGACAGGACGAATCCCGGAGAAATTGGAAAGGAATCATGGCAGGAAACACTGACGGGTTTGTTGAGTTCACCAATGTTCAGAAGAGTTATGATGGAAAGATTCTGGTTGTAAAGGATCTTAATCTTTCCATCGGCAAGGGTGAATTCCTGACCATGCTTGGGCCATCGGGTTCCGGAAAGACAACTTGCCTGATGATGGTCGCCGGATTCGAAACTGCGACCAGCGGCACCATTACCCTTGACGGCAAGCCAATCAACCACATTCCGCCTCACAAGCGGGGAATTGGCATGGTGTTTCAGAATTATGCCCTTTTCCCCCATATGACCGTGGCGGAAAATCTTGCTTTTCCGCTGCAGGTAAGAGGCGTGGACAAGTCTCGGCAGAATGAAAGGGTGGCAGCTGCACTGGATATGGTTCAGATGGGAGACTTCAAGAACAGGAGGCCTGCCCAATTGTCAGGTGGTCAGCAGCAGCGCATTGCGCTGGCTAGGGCCCTCGTGTTTGAACCTGATGTTGTGCTGATGGACGAGCCGCTTGGCGCTCTGGACAAGCAGTTGCGTGAACACATGCAGTTTGAGATCAAGCATCTCCACGAACGGCTGGGAGTGACCGTTGTGTATGTAACACATGACCAGACCGAGGCACTGACAATGTCGGACCAGGTAGCTGTGTTCAATGACGGCAGAATCCAGCAACTCGCGCCACCGGATCGGCTTTATGAGCAACCCGAGAACAGTTTCGTTGCTCAGTTCATAGGTGAAAACAACACGCTGGCCGGAACAGTTTCAGCAGCATACGATGATAGGGTAGACGTCACGCTTCGCGACGGAACAACCGTCCATGCCGTGGGGGTATGTGTTTCGCAGCCAGGTGAAAGCACGCTGATTTCAATTCGCCCCGAGCGTATAGTTACCGATGTATCGCTGCTGCCTCCCAACGCCGTGCAAGTCACAGCCGAGGTACTGGAGTTCATCTACATGGGTGATATATTCCGAACTCGGCTGAAGGTGGCCGGGGACTCCGAGATAGTTGTCAAGTCGAGAAACACTCCGAACCAGGTGCGTCTTTTTCCTGGTCAGAAGATCAGGATCGGATGGCATTCAGAAGATTGCAGGGCGTTGGACATGCCAGGCGACCTGTAGGTTTTGCTCTGTCGTCGGGTCATCAAGCACAGCATGAATTCGCACCTCGCGCTCCGGGCGTGCGCCGTAGCGGGGAGGTATCTCTTTGCTGGCTATCCTCCCGCTGTTTGTAGTACGCCGGGATCAAAACGCCTGATAGGACATCGGCGTAGTCATGGGTTTGCCTCGTTCTTGCAGCGGAGGGCTCATCTCAGTCTTGCAGCAGGATAGGTTGCACATGAATCATGCTGGCATAGTAAGCAGCATGCCAAAGACCGGCCTCAATCACTTGGTTGCACTGCCAGTTTCTGGTAATTGGGGCAGCCGGATTCTGGATCTTGATATACAATACAGCTTTGATAATTTCTGACTGCGAGGCTGGGCTGGACCGGCATTTGGAAGTGAATTGAAACCACAACACAGTCACGCGGGCAACCGGACAGGTTGAATGGACCAGCCAAATGAATCATCCACTTGAATGGATTGGCCCCGCCGACACCTGAACTAGGAGAACTAAATGAAACGATTGACAAAACTTGTTGCCGTCACGTGCAGCAGCCTGCTTCTTGCTGGCTCTGCATGGGCCATTGATCTGACGGTGGTATCATGGGGAGGAGCCTATTCTGCGTCGCAGGTCAAGGCGTACCATGAACCTTACATGGAACTTAACCCAGACGTAAATTTTATTTACGACGAGAGTGCGCCCGAAGCCGTTCCCAAATTGCGAGCCATGAACGAAGCCGGCAATCTGACCTGGGACCTGGTTGATTCTATCGCATCGGACGCTATCCGCCTGTGTGACGAAGGCCTGGCAATCGAAGTCGATATTGATGAGATGCTGCCCCCGGCACCCGACGGAACACCGGCAAGTGAAGATTTCGGCGACCTCCTGGTTTCCGACTGCATCATACCTCAAATTGTGTACTCGACGGTTGCGGCATATCGAACTGATGTCCCGGAATGGGAAGGGCGTGTTCCTCAAGACATCTGTGCCATGTTCGACCTGGAGAATTTCCCGGGCAAGCGGGCTCTTGAAAAGCGTCCAATCAACAACATGGAATGGGCACTTCTGTGTGCAGGGGTGGCCAAAGGGGATGTCTACGATGTTCTCGAAACCGAAGAGGGGCAGGATCTGGCCTTCGCAACACTCGACAAGATTAAGGATGAGACCATTTGGTGGTCCTCTGCGGCTGAACCCCGCCAGCAAATGGCTGACAACGAGATTAAATTGGGCTCATCCTACAACGGCAGGTGGTTCGACCTGATCAACGTTGATGGCGCACCAGTAGAAATCCTTTGGGACGCACAGGTGTTTGATATTGACGGATGGGTGATACCGGTCGGTTTGACCCCCGAGCGCCAAGAGGCAGTTGTCAAGTTTCTACACTTCGCTACCGACACCCAGAGACTCGCGGACCAGGCGAAGTTCATTTCCTATGGTCCGGCAAGAATGTCTTCGGCACCACTGGTAGGCAAACACGAGACTCTCGGAATTGAAATGGGTCCGCATCTTCCGACTGACCCGGACAACGCAAAGAACATCTTTGTGTACAATTTCGAGTGGTGGGCTGATTACCGAGACGATCTGGACGCCAAGTTCCAGGCTTGGCTGGCAAATTAATCTTCCAGGCAATCTGCAGGCAGCCATGCGGCTGCCTGCAGCGTAATTCCGGGTTGAACAGCATGTCATATGCCCGTTCGAACCGACAATTCTGCTGAGTAAAAGTGACCACTGACCAGGTTTCATTACGGCGGCGCGTCAAGCGTTCCCTGCGAATACAGAAACTCAGGGCATTCCTGTTGGTAGCACCGTTGCTGCTGTTTGTGTTGTTGAGTTTCGTGGGGCCAATCATCGATATGCTTTTCCGGTCGGTGGAAAACCAGTTAGTCGGTGATACGTTGCCCCGTACAGTCGCAATCCTCCGTGCCGAGGAGATTGATGACAACTGGCAGCCGGGGGATAGACTTTTTGCTGCACTTTATATCGACCTGTCAATAGCGGCCGATGTCAAGAATCACACCAGGGTCGCCTCCCGCCTCAATTATGAGAAGGCTGGTATCGCCTCGCTTTTCCGCAGCACAGGACGGAAGATTCGAAATATTGGATCCAAGGAATACGAGAAGCTATTTGTCGATCTAGACAAGAGTTGGTCGACTTTGGACTACTGGGAAGACCTGGTAGCCGATCTGGAGCGGCAGGCTGCCTTGCCGGTCACAACAACCGCCTTCCGCCAGTGGCAACAAGATCACATTGGTCGAGGCAATGATGTTTCCAAGCTCGACCCGAACAACGCCTTTCATGTAATACTGCTGGCCGAACTGCTGGCCTCGCCGGCCGACGTGATAGCCGGTCTGGCACCGCTGCACCGTGAAAACCTGTCGGCTATCATGGCAATCAGGGATCAGTTCCCACCAATTGAATATCGCGAGTCGTTTCTTGAGTTTAGCAACAAATGGGCGGACCGAGATGTCTGGACGACAATCAAGCGCTATTCTCCCCGTCTGACCGAGGGGTATTTCCTGAACGCTGTCGACCTCAAGAAGGGAAATGATGGCGTGGAAGCAAGACCCGAACAGGAACGTCTGTACATCAAGATTTTCCTGCGGACATTTGCCATGTCAATAATTATCACACTGACCTGCTTTATTCTTGGCTATCCGGTCGCCTATTTTCTTGCCGGGCTGCCGACACGTTACGCCAATCTCTTTCTGATACTGGTACTCCTTCCATTCTGGACTTCCCTGCTGGTGAGAACTGCTGCCTGGAAGGTGCTCTTGCAGGAGCAGGGGGTCATTAACGACACCCTGGTATTCATCGGCCTGATCGACCATGCCAACAGACTGGCAATGATCAATAATCAGACCGGCACGATTATTGCCATGACCCACATCTTGCTGCCATTCATGATTCTCCCACTGTTCTCTGTAATGAAAACTATCCCGCCGTCCTTTGTTAGGGCTGCACGGTCTCTGGGTGCCACTCCCCTTACGGCGTTCTTGCGTATCTACTTTCCGCAGTCTCTGCCAGGAATGGGGGCTGGAATGGTCTTGGTGTTCATTTTGGCGATCGGTTACTACATCACCCCCGAATTGGTCGGTGGCAACAATGGAACATTTATTTCAAACCGGATCGCCTACCACATCTCCAGTTCACTCAACTGGGGATTGGGAGCAGCACTTGCCACGATATTGCTGGCTGTTGTGGTAATCCTGTATTGGACCTACGACCGCATGGTCGGCATTGACAACGTGAAGCTCGGATAAGCAGGTATGAAGGGCTTTCCGGCATACGCCTCAACCTGGGACAAGACCTGGCACTATCTGTTCAGAATAATCTGCTGCGTGGTGTTCATCTTTCTGATGTTCCCGATACTCGTAATTATTCCACTCAGCTTCAACGCCGGTAACCTGTTCACTTTTACGCCCGAGATGTTGAGCCTGGACCCCGAGGGCTACTCGCTTCGCCACTACAGGAACCTGTTCGAGAGTCCTGACTGGCAGGTTGCCATGTACAATTCGTTCAGAATTGCCCCCGTTGCAACCCTGGTATCTGTTTCCTTGGGAACCCTGGCAGCGATCGGCCTCAGCCAGGGACATATGCCGTTCAAACATCCCATCATGGCTATCCTGATTTCCCCGATGATAGTCCCGCTGATTATTTCGGCAGCTGGAATGTTCTTCTTCTACTCCAGAATCGGTCTGCAGGGGACCTACTTCGGCGTTGTACTGGCGCATGCTGTACTCGGTGTTCCGTTTGTCATCATAACGGTTACGGCAACGCTTTCCGGCTTCGACAAGAGCCTGACAAGGGCATCGGCTAGTCTGGGAGCCGGCCCTGTCAGGACATTCTTCAAGGTCCAGATGCCTCTGATTCTTCCGGGCGTAATTTCGGGAGCCTTGTTTGCCTTCATTACGTCGTTTGACGAGGTGGTCATTGTTCTGTTCGTAGGCTCGGCAAAGCTGAAGACATTGCCATGGGAAATGTTCAGCGGTCTGCGCGAGCAACTCAGTCCGACCATTCTTGCTGTGGCAACCGTCCTGGTCTCGTTGTCCGTAATCCTGTTGACCCTCGTCGAACTTCTCAGGCGCAGGTCGCAGCGCTTGAGGGGGCTAAGTTCCTGACCGCCATCGCCGCTGTGGCGACAGCGCTAACTCAATACAAGAAGCCACATGGAAGCCGTAGCGACCGATAGCAATGTGCCGATCAGTATGGAACTTGCGGCGATTCTCTCCCCGTGTTTGTACATGTTGGCGAAGATATAGGCATTGACACCCGGTGCCATTGCGGCGGGAACTACTGCCGCCTGAACAAAAACCTGAGCCGAAGAGAAAATCAGCTTGGCGGAAACCCAGGTTATGGAGGGATGAACAAGAAGTGATATCGCACACACGGTAAGCACGATCTTGAGGTCACCCTCTGGCCGATAGCGATAAAGCACGCCCCCCAATCCAAAAAGTGCGGTAGGAAGTGCTGCCTTGGCCAGCAAATCCATTGGTGCTGAAATGACGTCGTGCAATGGAATCTTCAGAAGGTTGAAGGCAAAGCCCGCAACCATTGCCAGAAGTATGGCATTCTTGAGTATATTGGTTGCGATGTTGGCAGCGACAGCGCTATTGCTGATCGCCTGTCTGGCACGAACCAGTTCAAATGAAACGATGCCCAGAAAATAGCAGAACGGGGCGTGAAAGGCGATTATGGAATAGGTTCCGGCAAGTGCCTGTGCCCCGAACGCCCGGTCAGCCACCGACAATCCCAGAAGTACCGAATTGGAAAACAGGGCGGTAAACCCGATAACTATCGAGTCTTCCCAGCAACGCTTGAACACCACGCGGGCGGCGAATGTGCCGAGCAGAAAGCAGATCAACGCTCCAGAGTAAAACGAAACGAGGCTGGAAATGTCGAAGTCCTTGGTCAGATCAAGCTGTGAAATAGCGCGAAAGAGCAGGATCGGTATGGCAATTTCTTGTGCAAACTTCATCAGACCATCGATTTGTTCATGAGAAAGCATGCGAAATGCAGTGCAAGAGTATCCGGCACCGATGATCAGGAACACCGGCAGTGTCACGTCGACCAGTACCTGCAAGTCAGACCTCGTATTCTATAACTAGCCCGTCATGCGCCGGACTGACGTTTTCAGGCGTTTCCGCGTCCACCGCTTCATAGTCGAGATCAATATGCATGTTCGTGAGGTAGGCGTGCCGCGGTCCGACGCGGCGTATCCACTTCAATGTTCGAGCCAAATGTGTGTGACTTGGGTGCGGACGTCTGCGCAACGCATCGACTATCCAGCAATCGATACCCTCAAGTGCTTCCCATGAAGTCTCGTACAACGCCGAAACATCCGGCACATAGGCAAGGTCTTCCACACGAAGACCTACACTGTCGATACTACCATGCCTGACCGGAAACACCCTAATTGAAATTGTCCCGCCAGCGCCGGAAACTTGCAGTGATTGACCGAGCGGGTGGAGGTCTAGAATTGGCGGATAGGAGCTGTTCTCGGGTTGAGTAAACGCATAATTGAACCGCCGCTGCAATGCATGGGCCGTTCTTCTATCTGCCCAGACAGGTACTCGAGAGCCGCGAACATGATATACCATCCTGAGATCATCCAGTCCGTTGACATGGTCTGCATGACCGTGCGTGTAGACCACCCCGTCAAGACAACCGACATTGGCAGCAAGAAGCTGCTCCCGCATGTCTGGTGACGTGTCTACCAGGACAGCTGTCTGTGCGGCTCGCTCGAAGAGTTGAATCAGCAGCGAACATCGTCTTCTGCGGTTGCGCGGGTTTAGTGGATTACACTGCCCCCAGTTTCTGCCAATGCGTGGAACGCCACCCGATGAACCACATCCCAATACCGTAAAACGCAGGCGCCTTGTCATGAGGCCGGTCCAGCATCGAAACCATCCACCCTCCGGAATAACCGCAGGAAATTCCTGGTGCTGAGCGCAGCAAAGCTTGCGTAATCCAACCCCAGCAGCTCGGCGCCGGCCTCGGCAACATGGCGCACGAATGCCGGCTCATTCCGCTTACCTCGCCGCGGTACAGGAGCAAGGTAGGGCGCATCGGTTTCAATCAACAACTGGTCTGCCGGTACTGTCGAGAATATTCGGCGCAGTTCTGCAGCATTTCGAAAAGTGACAATACCCGACATTGAAACGTAGAATCCCATACTGCATGCCGCCTGGGCAAGCCTTTCCCCCGATGAGTAGCAATGCATGACACAGGAAAAGTGCCCTCGTGTATACTCGGCATGCAGCGTTGCAATCATATCTTCATCTGCGTCGCGCGAGTGAACAATCAAGGGTAATCCGGAACGTCGTGCAGCCTCGATGTGAACCAGGAAGAGTTGCATCTGTTCGCTGGCCGTCGCCACTGTGTAGTGGTAATCCAGCCCGGTTTCGCCAATTCCAACCATTTTCGGGTGCGAGGCAATCGCTAACAGGTCTTCGACACTACAGTTTTTCTCTTCCATTGCATGTTGAGGGTGAACGCCGACCGCGAAATAGACCTCCGGGTATGCCTCGGCAATGCTCATCGTGTGTGAGACCTCGGAGAGTCGGGTGCAGATTGTCAAAATGCGTGCCACCCCGCACTTCCGTGCTCGGTCTAGAATCTGGTCCAACTGGCCTGAGAACTGGGGAAAATCCAGATGACAGTGGCTGTCGACGATTTGTGGGACTTCAGACACGGCTGGTGGTCAGGCGCTGCGCGTTGCAACGCGCTCCAGACGGGTGAAGGAACCAACAATGGTCGAGAAGTTATCGATATTGACCCTCCGGGAATCGAACATCATGGATGCTAGCTCGCCAAAGGTGTCGGCCCAGACTTGAGGACTATTGCAGGATTGTACCAGGTGCAGGAGGACCTGGCGTTCGCCAGGTACAATTTCAGCGTTCAAGACCTCGTCGACAGCATACCTTGCAGTTCGCTGAATCAGGGAGAGCATGAGAAACGAGAACAGCTCGGTAAATTGCATGCCCTCAGACCCGTTACCCTGTCGGGCAAGCTGAACAATCTGATGTCCTGAACAGTCCGGAAATGAAGCAAGCGTCTCGACGAGACTGCGATAGAGGCGGACGCCCTGCTCGTGTCGAATATGCATAGCCTGGCCGATCGAACCCTGGGACAATTCAACAAGTGCTCGCGAGTTCCTGCAAGTGCCATTAGTCTGGATGTGAAGCAGCTTTTCCACATCTGAATGCGGCAGGGGGCGGCAATTTACGATCCGGCAACGGCTGATGATGGTCTCGGGCAGCAATGATCTCGAATTGCAGACCAGGAGTAGAAGCGATTGCCGCGGCGGTTCCTCTAGCAGCTTCAGGAGGGCATTGACCGAACTGAGGTTCATCTCCTCGGCGCAGTCGATAATGGCAATCTTCATTGCCTGATCTGCCGATGTATAAGAAAAGAAGTTGATTAATTCCCGAACGCTAGCGACAGTGATCTGGGGATCGACCCGCCCGGAATCCGGGTCGGTATTCCGCCGCAGAAGCATGATCTGGCGTTCAGTCAATGCCAGTAGGTGTCGGATGGCAGACTCATCGGGTTCGACTTGCAGAGATACAGCCGGACACGGTTCAGGCCCGGGACTGGTGCGGGCACGGACCAACAGAAACTTGGCAATCCTCCAGGCCAGTGTAGCCTTGCCGACTCCATTGGGGCCGTTAATTAGCCATCCATGATTCAGCCGACCTCGATTGTAGGCGTCGAGCAAACGCTTTTCGGCTTCGTCTTGCCCGACCAGCGTAAATGTAAATCGGGGATGGCAAGCGCCAGGAACCTGGTCTGCCTCTACAATTTCGCTATCGTGCATGCATTTTCTTCAGGCAAGTGTCGAGGATTCTCTCGGCCAGGATTTCGACAGGGACGGATGTCGTATCAACTGCGTGGCATCGGTCGGAGTGGGTATCGGCAATTTTTCTGAATGCCGTTACAATCTCCTGCATACGCCTTTCCCCCAACTGCTCCAGTCGCCAATCTTCCTTACTCCTGGTTCGAGCTCTTTCAACGGCTACGGACGGTGTTACCGAAAGCACAAACGTAAGGTCAGGTTCAAGTCCGATCATGTCTCGATGGAGGGATTCAATACATGCCAGCATATCAGGCGATCGCAAGCCCTGATAAACGCGAGTGGAGTCGACGAATCGATCACAGATCACGGTCTTGCCGGTTCGCAACGCAGGCTCAATGACCTTATCCACATGATCCCGTCGGGCGGCATTGAAAAGCAGGATTTCAGCCTCTCGGGACCATCGGAAATGTGCATCGTCAAGCAACAGTTTTCGGACCGCTTCGCCGCCTGGGGAGCCTCCGGGTTCTCTTGTCAGGATCACATCGACACCAAGTTCCTGCAACTGCTTGCATAGCAGGCGTGCCAGAGTAGATTTTCCCGAACCGTCGATCCCTTCAAATGTGATGAATGTGCCCGGCAAGCTCATTGAGACGGATCGAAGTAGGGAAGCGCGTATTTGCTCCACAGGGACCTGATCCGATAGATCGACGCAGTGAACAATCCCCCGCGCTCGACGCTGTCCCTTGCCAGTAGGGGTACTGTTACCGGCTGCTCAAAGCCCGGCACATCAAGGACGAGGGTTCCGATCTGTTGTCGGGCCTCGATCGGTGCCTCTACATATGGGTCAATTCTTGCACTGGCAGTCAGTCGTTCCGTGTTCTGATACGATATCGGGAAGCGGAGCTGTTGATCGACAACAGCTGCTACCATGGGTTGTTTCCCCATCCAAACAGGAACGTCGACCACGGATTCGTCTACCGAGAGTGGCGTCACAATCTTGAACTGCCGACGATACCAGCCAACAACTTCTTCGGCCACCTGAGCTCGTTCCCGGCTGGATTCCAAACCGAGCAACACAAAGGAAACACGTGAACCATCCAGGCGAGCCGAGCCAACAATGCCGTATCCGGACTTGCTTGTGTAACCGGTCTTGAGCCCGTCAGCACCAGGTACGGAGTTTTTTAACAACGGATTTCGATTGAATCTGTTGGCAGGTGCTCGCCCATCGAATGCAAATTCATGCTCGGCAAAGTACCGGTAATATTCGGGAAAGTCGTTGATCAGCCTCGTGGTGAGGACGATCAGGTCTCGGGCACTCATCAGGTGGTTGGGTTCGGGTAGCCCCGTCGAGTTAAGAAGCGTCGTGGATTGCAGACCCAGTTCCCGGGCACGAGCTGTCATTTGACGTGCAAATCCAGCTTCACTTCCATCTGGTGACAGTGCCTCGGCCAGCACGACGCAAGCATCATTACCTGACAGGACCACCACACCGCGAATCAGGTCTTCAACGGTTACCCGGTCGCGGGTGTCGAGAAACATCGTCGATCCACCCTTGCTCTTGGCATTTGAGGACACCGGAAGCCTTTCGTCCAGCGTCAGGCGGCCATCCTCCAGCGCGTCGAAGACCGAGTAAAGTGTCATGAGTTTAGAGAGCGACGCCGGGGGCAGAGGCTGATTCGCATTTTTCTCAAACAATACCAGACCGGAGTCGTGATCAACGACAAGTGCCGACACGGCACTTGTCTGAAAGCCATGGCTGGAGCCTGCAGTGATTGCCAGAACGAACGCCATGGCCATCATCCAGCTTTGCCTCATCGCATGTTCTCCAAACCGCCTTGATTCCGTTAGAGATAGTCTTAGCATACCCTGCATTAACATAAAGCCGCCAGAATCTGTACTCAATGTGGCCGTGTTTCCGAACCCTGGAGAGGCCTTGCCGTAAGCAGCGGGCAAGTGTGACCAACCGTTGCTGATTCGCAATGCCTTGCCACAATCGTCGCCCGATACAGCGATCAGGTTGCATCCGGGCAATCGGAGCATATCTCAGATCGGTGCAGGAGGAGTGGCAGAGAGGTCGAATGCATCGGTCTTGAAAACCGACGTGGGGGTAAAACTCCACCGTGGGTTCGAATCCCACCTCCTCCGCCAACACCCGCCAGATTTCCGGTTCAGAATTCTCAGGTACACGTCTGAATTGAAACGCCTCTTCAAGGCAGGTGGACAGATCCAATACGCCGGTCGTGAGTCAATTGGCCCTGCCAGGCCGAATTGCCTTGCATTTGCAGAGCCTCGCAGTGATTGAAGACTATTGGGTGCGTGACGGCCACAAAGTCTTTGGTCACAGCGCAGAACTAGCCTACTGCCGATTCTTGGAGGCCTGATCATGACGATCGGATTCATCGGACTGGGAAATGTCGGAGCAAAACTGTCCGGCAGCCTGCTGCGCCGGGGCCATGAGCTCATGGTCCATGACATCAATCAGGACGCTGTAGACCAGTTTGTGGCCCAAGGGGCAGGGCGGGGACGCTCGCCTGCCCAGCTGGGCCGTCAGTGCCAGATAGTAATTACATGCCTTCCTTCACCCGACATCTCCAACTCGGTGGCGCTCTCCGATGACGGGTTTCTGAGAACTCTTGGACCAGGACAGATCTGGTGCGAAATGAGCACAACCGACGAACGAGAGGTCCGCAGGCTTGGACGCCTCGTGGAGGAAAGAGGAGGCATGGCCGCCGACTGTCCGGTGTCAGGAGGGTGTCATCGTGCGGCTACCGGGAATATCTCAATCTTTGCCGGGTGCCGGCGTGATGTCTTCGACACCCTGTTACCCCTGTTGGCAACCATGGGGCGGCAGATTCTGCATACCGGTCCTCTCGGTTCGGCTACAGTTCTCAAGGTAATCACCAATTACCTTGCGAGTGCCAATCTCCTCAGCATTTGCGAGGCAATGACCACAGCCAAATTGTCCGGCATGGACTTGGCAACAACCTACGAAGCCATTCGAATCTCGTCCGGAAACTCATTTGTGCACGAAACAGAGGGGCAGGTAATCCTCAATGGAAGCCGGAATATAAACTTCACCATGGATCTGGTCTTGAAGGACATGCAGTTGTTCTGCAATATTGCTGAACGTGCCGGGATAGAGCTCGAATTGTCGCCAGTGATGCTGAAAGTGTTTTCGGACGCCATGCAACGCTATGGCCGGCGTGAATGGTCGCCCAATGTCATCAGGCGGCTTGAGGAAAGATCGGGAACGCGCATTCAGGCGCCTGGATTTCCATCGGAAATCGTCGATGACGAACCTGACTCTGAAGGGCAGGAGGTCAAGCCTCGCCGTCCATCCGTCCGGTGACATGACGCTGGTCGCCGAACGGTCTTCATGGCCGCGGGTTGCGCACACAATGGGTCGGGAAACTGGTAGACAATGAGGCTGACAGGCGCCAGAACTGAACCAGGTCAGTGCTGTCTGGTGTCGTGCCACGCGACAATCTCCGGAGCTTCGCCCGATCTCCGGTCCCGAGAGAGATGTAGTCCACCGACGCTTGTTTGGGCAGCACAGCTCGCCATGAGAATCGCAAGGACCGGGTCTTGAGGACCGTGGAACGGTCCGACTCCTGGCTCGTGTCTGCAACCCTTAATGTGGCCCGTAACCAGCGTCTTGTTGGTGCTCTCCACATCAGCGGTGCCGACCGGCAGAACCGCCGCTCGCAAACGCGCCTACTGCATCCGCCGCCGGTTCTTGCGAAAGGTGCCGAGCGCCGTCGTGGCCCGCTGGCGCAGGTGGCAAAGGGCCCGGACCGCCTTTTCCATCCCGTACGGTGCCTTCAGTTCCCGGCGACGCCGCCTGAACCAGCGCGGCGGCACTATGGGTAGCAGCCTGTCAAGGATGTTGCACAGTTCGGCCATAAGCTGCCTTAACCTGGTCATCGGGAGTGCCTCCTTGCCAGGTCATGGTGTCAATTCACGTCGCCACCTGGTTACTGATGTGGCTTGGCGGACTCCCGATTTTATGCCCAATTGTCGATCCCTGTGTGACAGCTCTTGTGCCACTGGCAGAAACTGTCAGCTGGCGGTGGAAACCTGCCCGAAACGGGCCGTTGAACAGGCCCGAATCAGACCAGACCGGATAAAGGCATCGCATTCCCGTCGCCATAGGAGAACCACTCCCTCTTGGTACCTGGCTCGGAATTGTGGACATTCTGCAGTCCGGCGGTTAGAAAACCGGCTTCGACGGCCCATCATGGCCGCTAATGACACCACCAAACAGGAGATTTTCATGCGAGCTCTTCGATCGACTACATGCGCCCTTCTGGCAATGGTATTCGCAGGCGTGATAGCTGCATCTGCGGTATCGCAGGAGTACAATTTCAAGCTTCACCATTTGCTTAGCGCCAAGGCTCCGGCTCATACCCAGATGCTCGAACCATGGGCCCGGCAAGTTGAGGCCAACTCTGCTGGCCAGGTCAAGATCGAAATATTTCCGTCGATGACTCTTGGCGGAACGCCTCCCGAATTAATCAGTCAGGCACGAGACGGCGTTGTCGACCTGGTATGGACAGTCAATGGATATACACCCGGGCTGTTTCCCAGGACCGAGGTCATGGAACTGCCCAACGTTTACATTAGTGACCCTGTGGCGGCCAATCTGGCCCTGTTTGACATGTTTGAGTCCGACTTGAGGCAGGAATACACCGGCGTGGAGGTCATGTTCCTTCATGTTCACGCCGGCCAGGGCATTCACATGCGAAACAAGCTTGTTCGTTCGCCGGCCGACCTTGTCGGCACCGAGATGCGCATCCCGACCCGAACCGGTGCCTGGATCATTGAAGCTCTGGGTGCAACGCCTCGTCAGATGCCGGTTCCTGACCTTCCCGGGGCTTTGCAGAAGGGTGTAGTGGACGGCGCCTTCATTCCATGGGAAATCATACCACCGCTCAAGATTCAGGAACAGACCCAGTATCAGATTGAAGGCAGCAACATGGCACGTTTTGGAACAACGACGTTCCAGGTTTCAATGAACAAGGCGCGCTGGGACAGTCTGCCGGCCGACGTTCAGAAGGCGTTCAAGGATGCCTCTGGACGTGACTGGTGGGCAGAGGTCGGCAGAGTTTGGCGGTCCTCGGATGATTTTGGCATCAAGGTAGCTGTAGATGCTGGCAACGAGCATATCGTGCTGACCGAAGATGAAACAGCTGCAATGTTTGAGGCATTGAATCCCGTGATTGATCGCTGGATAGCAGAGGTCACCGAAAAGGGCATTGATGGTGCTGCTCTTGTTGCCAAGGCTCGTGAGCTCATAAGTGCCAACGCCAATTGACTACTGACAATGAAGGTGGCGGTGAACGCAGATCAGCACTGGAAAGCTGGCTTCGCACCGCCATCGAATGCTGGGCAATTCTCGGTGGATTGTTTCTGCTTGCAGTTGTCCTCGTCAACACGTCCTCGGTGGCATTGAAATTTGTCTGGAAACCAATTGCCGGCGATCTCGAACTGACCGAGCTGGGAGTTGCGATTGCGGCTTTTTCGTTTCTTCCTTACTGTCAGTTGATTGGCGCAAATGTCACCGCTGACATCTTCACTTCGAAGGCTCCCCCCCTCGTTGTAAATCTTCTCAAACTTGCTGCTGCCTGTGTGGCTCTCGCATTTGCATCGTTGCTCATGTGGAGCATGTATGGCGGTATGGTGAGTCGCCTGCAGTATGGCAACACGACTGCGATCCTGCAGATTCCGATCTGGTGGGCATATGTTCCAGCGGTACTGTCGTGGTTCCTGCTAATTTTGGCAGCGGCGATATCCGTCATCGACGGGCTCAGGGACTTGCGAGCGGTGCGGGCCATCTAATGGATCCGATCACAATTGGAATACTGGGTCTGGCAGCACTGCTGGGTCTGATTATCCTGCGCATGCCAATCGCCTATTCGATGATCCTCGTCGGCGGAATTGGTATCGCTGTACTGAACGGAATGCCGCTGGTCCTCAACCAGTTGAAGACGCTACCGTTTGGGCAGTTTTCAATCTACAGCCTGTCAATCGTTCCTATGTTCATACTGATGGGCTCGCTTGCCACGAGGGCAGGTATGTCTCGCGCCATGTTCCGTGCTGCCAATGCCTGGCTTGGCTGGCTTAAGGGTGGAAAGGCAATGGCCGTGATCGCCGCATGTGCAGGGTTCGGTGCTGTGTGCGGATCTTCTCTGGCAACCGCGAGCACAATGGGCCGCGTGGCACTGCCGGAATTCAGACGGTACGGTTATTCCGGCGCCTTGTCGACCGGGTCGGTCGCCGCAGGTGGTGTGCTAGGCATCTTGATTCCGCCCTCGGTCGTTCTCACGATCTACGCCATTTTGGTCGAAGCCAACATTGTAACCATGTTTCTGGCGGCAATGGTGCCCGGCTTGCTGGCTGTCGTATTCTTCCTCCTGACCGTCGTTGTCTATGTGCTGGTACGACCAGAGGCAGGCCCCCGGGGGGCACGCACAGATCGTCGGGAGTTTGTCTTGGCAACGGTCGGAGCTTTCCCTGTCCTGTTGATTTTTGCGGTCGTTCTCGGAGGGATCTACGCCGGGTTGTACAATCCAACGCCAGCCGCCGCTATCGGCGTCTTCCTGGTATGGGCTGTTGGGACGCTCACCCGCCGGCTTGGAATCTTCGAGTTGCTGGAGTCGCTCAAGGAAACTGCATCGACCACGGGGATGATCTACTTGATTCTGCTGGGTGCGGAATTGATGAAGATCTTCATGGCCAGGGTAAGGCTGCCCCAGGAGGCGGCTGAAGCAGTGCTGGCTTCAGCTATTTCACCCCTGATGGTTATAGTCGTCCTGCTTTTTGCATTGATAATTCTTGGCTGTCTAATGGACAGTCTTTCAATGATACTGCTCGTGATCCCGTTCTTCTGGCCCATCCTCGTCGACATAAATGGTGGCCTTTATCAGGGTGCCGAGGGTTCGGGTTTTGGCATGAGTACCGAGGACCTCAAGATCTGGTTCGGTATACTGGCGTTGATTGTTGTTGAACTTGGACTGATTACACCACCCGTCGGACTCAATGTGTTCGTAATCTCGGCCATGGCCAAGGACACACCGATGATCGAGACGTTTAAGGGGGTTGCGCCTTTCTTTGCCGCCGAAATTGTCCGTGTCGTCATTCTCGTAATGTTCCCTGCCATTTCACTATGGCTACCTGCTCTCTATTCGGGATAGCCTGAATGTTGCGCGTGAATAGACGGGCAGGAGTGGGCTGACACTTCGATGATTGCCGGTGGCGCCATTCTTGCCAGACTGCATGGGCTTGGTGTCAAGCAGGTCTTTGTAAATTCGGGAACGGATTTTCCCCCTCTGATCGAAGGCATGGCAAAGGCCGCGCATCTCGGAATGGGTTTCCCGACTCCTGTTATCGTGCCCCATGAACATGTGGCCATGGGTATGGCACACGGTTACTACCTGCTTTCGGGACAAACGCCTGTCGTCATGCTGCACACAAATGTTGGTCTGGCCAATGGCGCGTCCGGAATGATCAATGCGGCGTGCGAAAACGTTCCACTAATTCTGATGTCGGGCCGCACTCCGGTGACAGAAACAGGCCGCTTCGGTGCTCGCACCGTGCCGATCGGCTGGGGGCAGGAAATGCGCGATCAGGCCGCTTTGGTGCGGGAATCCTGCAAGTGGGACTACGAGTTGCGCTTCCCGGAACAGATCGGCGAATTGATTGACCGGGCCCACGCCATAGCCAATTCCACGCCGAAAGGACCTGTATACCTGTCGCTTCCGCGCGAAATTCTGTGTGAAGACGTCAGTATCGATGATTCTCAACAGGGCTGCCGGTTTTCGGCGGCGGTTTCGTCTCCTTCAAGGCAACATGTCAAGCTGACAGCAGACTGGATCTCCAAAGCAAGGAATCCATTGATTGTAGCGCAACGCGGACCAACAACACTTCGAGGCTTTCGCATTCTCGAACGGCTGGCCGAGAACTGGGCAATTCCGGTGTGTACATGGTGGGCCACATCACTTCCCCTGTCCACCGAACACATGTGCTTTATCGGATCCAACCCTTCACCATGGTTGGAGAGGGCAGATCTGGTTCTGGTGATCAATTCACTGGCGCCCTGGTGGCCGGATGCACATCCTGTTGGCAAATTGACCAGGGTTGTACAATTGGGACCAGATCCGCTGTTTTCCCGCTTTCCGGTGCGAAACTTCAGAGCCGATCTGGCCCTGACCGGAGAAACCGATCGTATCCTTGGCATCCTCGAATGTGAGCTTGAACAGACCAGGCCCCCGGATTCGAGTGAACACCGGGATCGTCGGTCAAGGATCTCTGAGAGTAGTCATCAACTTCGTACACAACGGCGCTCAGATGCAGTCTCCACGTCGCGTGGAAGCCTGACCAAGGACACTGTTTCGCTTGCACTTGGCGAGGCGCTGCGAGGCCTCACCTCTTCGGTATTTTCGGAGCTTGGAGTCAGCCTTGATCTGATGAGGAGGCAAGAGTTCAATTCCTGGTTTCAGGAGCCTTTTTCCGGCGGCCTGGGCTGGTCGCTGCCAGCAGCGCTCGGAGCAAGGCTGGCCGATCCGCATCGGCTCTGTGTCGCGACCATGGGAGATGGTTCCTACATGTTTGCCAATCCGGTTGCCGCACACCAGGTTTCATGTGCCCAGAACCTGCCGGTGCTGACCATCGTCCTGAACAATAGGGAATGGGGTGCCGTACGCAGCTCGGTCATGGAACTCTATCCACACGGATATGCATCGCGAGCCAACCAGGTTCCGTTGACGGCACTTGAACCTTCACCAGATTATTCAGCGGTGGCACGAGCGTGTGGTGCCAGAGCCTTTCGGGTCGACATGCCGGAAAAACTGATGCCTGCCCTGGAATCTGCAATCCGGGAAGTGACCGAGGCAGAAAGACAAGCCCTTGTGGAGGTCGCAATTGAAAGGGGCTGATCCCGGTAGTGCCGGGGATTCCAGGCTACAGCGGGAGGACTCCGGGAAAATCCGGAAGCACTCAGTAAGGCAGGCCCGTGTAGTTCCTTGCGAAGACCTTCTGCATGCTGCGAAGTTTGCGCAATTGGTCAAATTCGGCTTCCTGAAGCTGATTGGCAAAGCTGCTCTGCTCTGGTTCAGGATGAAGCATGTTGGTCATCCACCAGCTGAAACGCATTGCCAGCCACACGCGCCCAAGCGCCAGTCCCGAATAGGCTTCGATCGCGTCTGTATTGCCGTTCAGATAGTAGTCAGAGAGGGCGTTATACGCATAGTGAACATCAGACGCCGCGAGGTTCAGCCCCTTGGCGCCGGTCGGCGGTACGATGTGGCCGGCATCGCCACACAAGAACAGGCGACCGTGCCGGAGTGTCCTGCAAACAAAGGCGCGCAGTACGGCAACCGACTTTTCGATTGACGGTCCGGTTTGCAAGCGCTCGGCATCAGCTGGTGGCAGGCGACGCCGGAATTCGGTCCAGAAATCTTCGTCGCTCCAGTTTTCCGGCTTCTCGTATGCCGCAACCTGTATGTAGTAACGTGACAATTGATCGGAACGCATGGAAGCAAGGGCAAAGCCGTGCTTGCTGCGAGAGTAAATCAATTCACCATGGATAGGCGGCGTCTCGGAGAGTATGCCCAGCCACCCATATGGAAAACAGTGCTCGAAATCCCGCTTCCTGTGTTCCGGAAGAAACTTTCTACCAACGCCGTGATACCCATCGCAAGCCACAACAAAGTCACAATTGATAACATGCTGGCGGCCATTTGCGAGGTATCGCAAGTTAGGACGGGTTGTATCGGTGTTATTGATTTCGACCACGGGGCATCTGTGCCGTATGTCGGCTCCATCATTGTCGAGTGCGTCGTAAAGATCTCGGGTAATCTCGGTTTGACCATAAACGGTGACAGGTTTCCCGGCCAGCTTCCTGAAGTTGACCCTGAAGGCTGACCTGCCGTCGCTCAGGCAAACACCGCTATGTTCCAAACCTTCTTTTTCCAGCCTTTGCGCGACACCGGCGTCGTGCAGCTGGCGCACGGTACCAGCTTCAAGAACTCCGGCTCTGATCCTGGAAGTTACGTGTTCCCGAGAATGGCGTTCGAGAATGACTGCGGAGATACCAAGCCTCATCAATTTGCGGCACAGGAGCAGTCCTGCCGGTCCACCTCCGATGATTGCCACCTGGGTCTTCAAGTCAAACTTCCATTTCCAGGCGCAAGCCGTACATCGCTATCCGAGGCGTCCTTCCGGCTGTCTCCCGATCGACCAGCGACCTGCCAACCAGCGCTCGCCAAATGTCCAATGGAACGTAATCGTCCGGTAATTCCAGGGCCATTTCCCTGGCCACTGGATGTGCCGAGATATCAGCAGGTGAGGTGCACTACTTCCACTTGATCGAACATCCCATCGACGGGGTCTGCTTCTCAGGCCCCCTACCGGTTTCCACGACCTGCGACATCGCCGCTAGCAATTCACGTTCAGTCTGTCCGTCGACCGGATTCTTGCCAGCTGAATCCAGACGCCCCCGGTACTGCAATCCCAGGTTGCGATCGTAGCCGAAAAAGTCCGGTGTGCAAACGGCACCGTAGGCGCTGGCTACAGACTGGTCCTCATCATGGAGGTAGGGAAACGAGAACCCGGCGTCGCTGCCAAACCTGGTCATGTTTTCAAAAGAGTCCTGGGGATAGTTCGTGGAATCATTCGAGCAAATAGCTGCGACACCGATTCCCTCGGCCTGCAACGCCTTGGCATCTGCAACAAGACGATCCAGAACCGACACAACATAAGGGCAGTGATTGCAAATGAACATGATCAGTGTTCCGTGTTTCCCCCGGATATCGGCAAGCCGATACCGGGAACCGTCCGTTGCCGGAAGCTCAAAGTCAGGCGCTGAAGTATCAAAGTCGCAGATCGGCGTGGTTGTCAGAACCATGTGGTTTTCCTTCTGTTGGTTGGCAAGAGCGTCATGTCTGCAGCCAAAGTCCGGCTGCAAGTCTCCTGTTCAACGGTCTGGAGCGTTTCCGGGTTGAGCGGCCTGGCGGAGCCCCATGATGTTGGCGCTAAGGTCTGCAACCGGATCAGAACTGGTCCGGGCAAATACCGATGTTCCTGCCACGAGCACATTGCCGCCCGCATCGGCAACTTCGGCCGCATTCTCGAGAGTGATCCCGCCATCAACTTCGAGAAGTATGTCTCGGTGTCCAATCATGTCCCGGACCTGCCTGATTTTTGCAAGTTGCGACGCAAGGAATCTTTGTCCACCTGCCCCCGGGTTAACGGACATAACACAGATCAGATCAACCGTATCCAACAATTCTTCAAGCATCACTGCAGGCGTGCCCGGATTAATCGCAACTCCGGACTTCTTTCCCAGTTCGCGAATCCGCTGGCAAACGCGGTGAATGTGTCGTCCGGCCTCGACATGTACTGAAATGATATCTGCGCCGGCAGCAGCAAAATCGTCGACCATTTGGTCAACACAGTCCACCATGAGGTGGACGTCCAGCGGACAGGAAACGTGCTTTCTCAATGACGCACAGACAGCCGGTCCGAAAGTCAGGGTAGGGACAAAATGCCCATCCATGACATCTACATGAATCCAGTCACAAGCAGCCGCTTCCAGGTGTTTGCACTCTTCGCCAAGCCTTGAAAAATCGGCACTCAATATCGACGGCGCGATCGTGACAGTCTGACAAGTCACGGGGCGAAGGATCCTCCGCGGCCTGGCCCTTCGGATTGCTCCGCCATTCTCGTAATATTGATCATTACGCTACTAGCGGTTGACTCGATTTTCGATAAGTTGCGCTACCACGTCGGGATCAGCCAGTGTTGATGTATCACCCAGGGCACCGTAATCGTTGGCTGCGATCTTGCGCAGGATACGACGCATAATCTTGCCGGAACGGGTCTTGGGGAGCCCCGGCGCCCATTGAATCAGATCCGGCCTTGCAATCGGGCCAATCTCCTTTCTGACCCACTGCGACAGAACATGCCGCAATTCCTCGCTGTAGGGACATCCGGCGTTCAACGTAACATATGCGTAGATACCTTCGCCCTTGATGCTGTGCGGATAGCCGACGACAGCTGCTTCGGCTACATCAGGGTGAGCGACGAGTGCACTCTCGATTTCCGCTGTTCCCATTCTGTGTCCGGAAACGTTCAGGACATCATCAACTCGGCCTGTTATCCAGTAATATCCATCAGCATCTCGACGGCATCCATCACCTGTGAAGTAATAACCCTGATACTGCTGGAAATAGGTTTCCATGAAGCGCTGATGGTCACCATAGACAGATCGCATCTGCCCGGGCCAACTGTCCGCGATACAAAGCACCCCTTCGGCTTCGGCAGAAGCAATTTCCTTGCCGGACACAGGATCGAGAACCGCCGGACGTATTCCAAAGAATGGCTTGGTTGCGGACCCGGGCTTGGCTGCAACTGCGCCGGGGAGCGGTGTAATCAGATGGCCACCGGTTTCAGTTTGCCACCAGGTATCAACGACAGCACAGCGCGACCGCCCCACCACTTCGTGATACCAGCGCCAGGCTTCGGGATTAATAGGTTCACCGACGGTCCCAAGTATGCGCAAGGATGAGAGATCGCATGCCTTGACCCAATCATCACCTAATCCCATCAGCGCTCTAATGGCCGTCGGTGCAGTGTAAAACTGATTGACAGCGTACTTGTCACAAATTTGCCAGAAACGTGAGGCATCGGGATAGGTTGGCACACCTTCGAACATCAGGGTTGTCGCACCGTTGGCCAGCGGCCCATAGACGATATAACTGTGCCCTGTAACCCACCCTACGTCAGCCGTGCACCAGTAGATATCTCCTTCGTGATAATCGAAGACTAACTCGTGGGTCAGCGAAGCGTAAAGGAGGTAGCCGGCCGAACTGTGCACAACACCCTTGGGTTTTCCTGTTGAACCGGACGTATAGAGAATGAAAAGCGGGGCCTCAGCGTCCATCTCCTCGGGGTGGCAATCAGCAGCAACCTCGACTACGGCCACATCGTAGTCGATGTTCCGATCGTCGTCCCACGGGATTTGACCACCAGTCCGCCTGACAACCAGCATCCTGACATCATCCCCACAGTTCTCCAAAGCCTGGTCGGCATTGGCCTTCAATGGTGTCTTGCGTCCGCCACGCGGTGCTTCATCTGCGGTGATCACCAACTTTGCACCGCAATCGACGATGCGATTGGCCAATGCATCGGCACTAAAACCAGCAAACACCACCGAATGCACTGCACCTATGCGGGCGCAAGCCAGCATCGCATATGCAGCTTCGGGAATCATAGGCAGATAGATTACGACTCGATCATCTCTGGCCACATTCAATAGTTTCAACACATTCGCCATGCGACAGACTTCATCATGCAACTTCTGATATGAAATTGCTTTCGCTGCCTCATCGGGACTGTCCGGTTCCCACAGGATAGCCGTCTGGGAAGCGCGGCTCTCGAGGTGCCTGTCAATGCAGTTTGCAGATACATTGAGGGTGCCATCCTCGAACCACTTGATGCTTACATCCGGATAATCAAAACAGACATTACTGGTTTTGGTAAAACCACGCGTCCAGTCAAGACGTGCGGCCATGTTCGACCAGAATTTCTCGGAGTCGGAGTTGGCAAGATCCTGCAGCTGCTTGTATCGCACTGCATCTACATGCGCTCTTGACGCCAGCTCCTCAGGGGGATCAAAAAGCCTGTGCTGAAACTCTGACATGCCGAATACTCCTGTAATTCAGGAATTAGATATCGATTGGTTGCAAGTCTGCTCCACTATTACAATTTCCGGATTGTAGCAACGGTTCGATGAACAGTTGCAAGCCTGGTCGGATTTCGGCCTGGCCTCCCCTGCCATTCGCAAGGAACGAACAACTCGTCCATTGACAACATCGCTAGCGGTGCCAATCTTGTGTTTGCCGGCCCAGACCCCGAGCCACACACCGAAGCACAAGCAGACCGCGCACTGAATTGACCAGGCCATGCCAGTGTTTGCCGCCCAGGTTGCATCTTGAATCAGGAGTTTCGAGTGAATCCAAGTGCACAGCTCATGGGTGACCATGCAGTACTCGTTGCGTTTGGTAGCCGTTACAGCAAACTGGCAAATCAGGCCGTGCTGCGGTTCGATAGGGAAATCCGGCGCGCGGCAATTCCAGGTATTGTAGAAACTGTCCCCGGGATCTGCTCGTTACTGGTGCGGTTTGACACCGAGCAGGTTCATACCCTGGAGGCGCTTGAGAAATGCCGGACGCTACTGGAAGGGCAGACCTGGATCAGGGAGGACACGGCAGAGGTCGGCCGCAAACTGACAATTCCGGCAGTCTACGGTGGCCGCCACGGCCCTGACCTTGCCACGCTGGCCAAGCATGTTGGTTGCACCCAGGAAGCACTTGTTGCCTGCCACTCGCGCACCTGGCTTAATGTCCTGTGTCTGGGTTTTTCACCAGGAACAGCCTATCTGGCAGAGTTGCCGGAGGAATATGACGTTCCACGCAAGGAAACCTATTCAAATCCGGTGCCGGCGGGTTCGGTTCTGGTTGCAAACAGGCAAACCGTATTTGCAGCAACCGAAATTCGAACCGGCTGGTGGAGAATTGCAACTTCGCCGACGAAAGGATTTCGACCGGAACTCCAGTGTCCCTTCCTGTTTTCTCCCGGCGACCTGGTAAGGTTTGAAGCTATCAGCGAAGAGCAGTTGGAGCAGGTCAAGTACAGTCAGCCTCGGATCGAAAATGCTGCCTAAAGGACTGAAGATTCTCGATCTGGCACCAGGAGCCACGATACAGGATGGCGGACGTCCGGGTTATCAGCGTTACGGCGTTACGACCGGGGGTGCCATGGACCTGCCCGGCCTGGTAGAAGGTCAGATTCTCCTGGACAATGACAGGAATGCGGCAGCTCTGGAGTTTGCCGGACTAGGCGGCAGGTTTGTAAGTCATTCCAGGCTGGCAATTGCAACTTCTGGCGCTGCAATGGTCCTGAAGCTAGGTGGACAGACGCAACCCTGGAGATGTTCACACATTATCGAGGCTGGTCAGGTAGTAGAGATTGGCCAATGCAGGTGGGGCGTGTACGGTTATCTGCATTTGCAGGGCGGCATCGAATGCACGCCTGTACTCGGATCAAGATCGACCCACATCATGGCTAGGCTGGGCTGGACGCCCCAATGCGGCGAAGTGCTGGAGCCAATATCCGACTTATCGACAGATTCCGGATTATGCCTGCCAACTCCGGAGTATTTTGAGGAACGGCTAATCCGAATTCTACCTGGCCCGCAGACCCCTCTTTTCTCCGAGGACGATATTTCTGCCCTGATCAATTCCGCATTCAGTATCAGTTGGTCAAGAAACCGTATCGGCGCCCGCCTGAACTGCACCGAGCACATTTTTGCCGCTGGAATGGGAAAGTCACTGGTCTCGGCACCTACCATTGCCGGTGATATTCAGATTTCAGCCGATGGCCAGGCTACGGTATTGATGGCCGATTGCCAGCCGATGGGAGGGTATCCCAGAATAGCGACAATAATCAGCGCCGATTTCCACAAGTTTGTTCAGCTTCAGGCCGGCGAGGAATTCTGCTTTGCCTGGACAACACTGAACAAGGCACTGACGGCCCATAGTGAGTTGAGAGAGGCAATGGCCCGACTACCGAAGCGCAGAGGTCAGCTGCCAGCTCGACAGCCATCTCTGTCAGATCTTATGCATCACACGTTGATCAGCGGTGCAGTCAAGGGAGATGATTTTGAAGTCGATTGATATAAACGCCGACATGGGAGAAGCCCCGGAGGCATGGATCAGGGGGCCGGATACCGAACTGGTGCAGGTCATAACGTCAGCAAACATTGCCTGCGGATTTCACGCAGGTGATTCACTCTCGATTCTTAAAACCATTGAGCTGTGTCAGAAGCATGGTGTTGGAATCGGAGCCCATCCGTCTTTCAACGATCGGCAGGGATTTGGACGCCAGGTTCCAGAAAGATTCGATGCAGAAGAAGTCGCACTTGACGTCGTGTACCAGATCGGGTCCATGCAAGGCGTTGCAAGGTTGGCCGGCTTCGGAATCGATCATGTCAAACTGCATGGCGCACTTGCCAACCTCGCTTCGGAAAGCATCGAGATTGCCCGAAAGATGTTCAGTGCCGTTTCTACAGCCTTCCCAGACCTCCCGGTGTTTACCATTTCAGAGACCGCGCAGCAGCGAGCTGCAATTGAGTTGGGGATTCCGTTTCGTGCCGAAATCTTTGCCGATCGGGCCTACAATGACGACGGCACACTCGTAAATCGATCAAGACGCGGGGCGGTATTACATGATCCCGTAGATTGTGCAGAGCGCGTGCTTGGCGTGGTTGAAACAGGGACCATTCAGTCAATTGACGGCAATCCGGTCTGGCTTGGTGCCGATACTGTTTGTGTGCACGGTGACACGCCGCAGGCAATCGCTATAGCAACGACAATCCGAGACCGGCTGGAACAGGCCGGGATTGCGGTCAGGAAAGCGAGATCAGATCGAAGCGAGCTTGCCGCGGAATAAACTGACTGGCCCGAAACGCGGCACCGCGATGACCAAATCGAGATTGGCAGTTCGCGACGGCAACGACCTGACTCTGAATTAAATCATGAGTTGAGGTGCACGAGAACGGCGTGAACCTGCAGCACGTTGGCCCCGAGCGCCGATCATCGCCTGCCGATCAACTGCTTTGCCACCGACGCAGAGAATTGACCGGGTCGCCAATTCGTCAGGCAATGGGACAAGCTCCATCTCGTTTCAGAAATGTCCGCCTCTGGCAGGAAACCTGCAACGCCGAACACATGCCTGCCGCCAAAGCACTGGAACACCGACAGGTAATGGTGCGCCGATCCTTGTCGTGTCAGAAAGATGGCTCGGCCCAGACAGGGATTCATCGGGCGTAGCCAGAAAGGTTCGACTAATCTAGTCAGGCCTATGGGAAGACTTCGGATTCTGGCTCGACCGCGGCAGTATCGTCTTCGTCGGCCGCTTCGGTCTCGACAGGTCGCTTGAATTCTTCAGCCTCCATCATCGTTCTTGCCACAATCACGTAAATTGTCGCAGCCACCTCGGGATGAAGAAGTACCTGGATGGCGTGTGATCCCAACTGCTTGATCGGGCGCTCAAGATCAAGCTGCTCCTTGCTCACAGAAAGTTTCTGTTCGGATGCAGCCTGCGCAATATCCTTCTTGGAGACCGAACCGTAAAGAGAGCCGGTATCCGAGGCAGATCGAATCACCACAAATTCCCGATCCTGTAGATGCCTGGCGATAGCCGCTGCTTCGTCTCGGCGCTCGAGATCTCGTGCTTCGAGTTCGAATTTGCGTTCCTCGAATATCTCCCGGTTAGCAGGATTATTCTTGATCGCCTTGTACTGCGGAAACAGGTAATTGCGCGCAAAACCAGGCTTCACGCGCACCAGGTCTCCAACCATGCCGAGATTCGGTATCCTTTCCAGAAGAATAACTTCCATTGTTCTCTTCCTACCTTCTCGAGTATGTGTTCACATAGGGCAGAAGCGCCAAATACCGTGCACGCTTGATGGCCAGAGCCAGTTGGCGTTGCTTGCCGGACGACACCGACGACAGGCGACGGGGTACAATCTTTCCGCGCTCGGACAAAAAGTCCTTCAAGACCTTGACGTTCTTGTAGTCAAGTTCCGGTGCATTGGCTCCTGAAAACGGGCAAACCCTTCCCCGTCTGAGATAAGCTGGTCTTGCCATTATCACGTATCCTCTTTACCTGTGTGCCCGAGACCGGATCTAGCGCCTGAAATCTCGACCCTTGTCGATTGGCGAGGGTCCATCCGAATGCTGATCAACTCTTACTGTCAGGAACCGAATAACACTTTCATTAATCCGCATGAGCCTCTCGAGTTCCTTGACCGCCGCAGCAGGTGACTCGATCTTGAGAAGAAAATAATGTCCCTTGCGGTTCTTCTTGATCTTGTATGCCAGCCGTCGTGACCCCCAGTACTCTGAGCCAACCACGGTTCCGCCATTGTCCGTGAGGATCTTGCCACACCGCTCCATGAGATTGTCCACTTGTGCCGTCGACAATTCCTGACGAGCGATACATACATATTCGTAAAGCGGCATTATTGTTCCTGTTTCTGCCAAGGTGAAAACAGCCTGTTCAAGCGCAGCTCGTGTACTCGAATTACACAAGGAATTTGTGTATCTGCGGCGCTGCAGCCATACAGGTATCTGCGTTGATTGCAACCGCAAACAGCTACTTGCCGATATGCGCCAAGCGTCTCAGATAGATACTAGAAGTGCCATGGACAAGGGGCTGGAAGGAATACAGACAATCGCGTGTGAGATGTCGCCGGCAACCGGTGTCTAGAACGACCATCTGTTGGGAGGGTAGCGTGCCGATACAGGCATTATTGTTTCCCGGTCAGGGATCGCAAAGGATTGGCATGGGCCAGGAGCTTGCCGGCTCCTATGAAGTCGCCCGCCGTGTATTTGAGGAAGTGGATGATGCCCTGAAGGACAACTTGTCCTTCAAGATGTGGCACGGCGATGCTCAGGCCTTGCAACTCACCGAGAATGCCCAGCCTGCACTCATGGCGTGTTCAATGGCAGTCTTGCGTGTACTTGAAACTGAAGGCTTCGATTTCGCGTCTCTATGTTGCGTCGCGGGTCACAGCCTGGGTGAATACACGGCGCACTGCTTTGCCGGTGCACTCTCGCTTCCTGACACCGCCCGACTGCTCCGTACCCGGGGCCTCGCCATGCAGCATGCAGTTCCGGTCGGGGAGGGGGCTATGGCAGCAATCCTGGGCCTGAAACTGGCAAGGGTACAGGACATTGCCAACGATGCTGCATTGGATCAGGTCTGCTCGATAGCAAATATCAACACACCCTTGCAGGTCGTGGTCTCCGGACATCGTTCTGCAGTCGAGAGAGCTTCGGCACTGGCAAGAGAACGGGGTGCAAGGAGAGTGGTTGCCCTCAACGTGTCGGCACCATTTCACTGCAGCCTCATGAAACCTGCCGCCGATAAAATGCGGTTGGCGCTTGATGCTGCCGAGGTGGCCAATGCCAAAATACCGGTAGTCGCCAATGCAATTGCCGAGCCTGTACAAAACGCCGCAGACATTCGTCGTCTGCTTGTTGACCAGGTAACCGAATCTGTGTTGTGGACAGGCTCGCTTGCCCGCATGCAGCAGATGGGCGTCTCGCAGGCCCTCGAAATCGGCACGGGAAAGGTTCTTTCCGGGACTGTCAGGCAGACCTTCCGATCCATTCAATGTCGCCCTGTGGAAACCCCAGAACAAGTCAGAAGGATGATTGAAAATGCCTGATAATCCGCTTTCCCTGGATGGACGTCGCGCACTGATTACCGGTGCAACGGGAGGTATTGGCACTGCGATCGCCCATGCCATGCACAGCATGGGTGCAAGTGTTGTGATTTCGGGTACTCGCCAGGAAAGACTTGCGGAACTCCGGGACGAGCTGGGTGAACGCGTCCATGCCGTGCCATGCAATCTCCACCAGAGGGAAAATGTAAGGACATTGATTCCACGGGCCGTGAAGGCGCTCGGGTCGGTTGACATTCTGGTCAACAATGCCGGCATAACCCGTGATGGTCTGCTCATGCGGATGCCGGATACCAGTTGGGATGACGTGCTCGCCATAAACCTCACGGCAGCAATGATACTGTGCAGGGCCGCACTGCGACCCATGATGCGATCGCGGTGGGGACGAATTGTCAACGTGACTTCCGTGGTCGGTTTGACAGGCAATCCCGGCCAGACCAACTACTGTGCTTCCAAGGCCGGCTTGATAGGATTTTCAAAGTCGCTGGCACAGGAAGTGGCGAGCCGCGGCATAACTGTAAACTGCATTGCACCTGGCTTCATCGAAACCGAGATGACAGGCAAGCTTACGGAGACGCAGAGAGGCCGCATCCTGGGTTCGATTCCGCTTTCCAGAATGGGATCGCCCGGCGACATTGCACAGGCAGCACTGTACCTGGCATCGGATGGTGGTGAATACCTGACCGGCCAAACGATTCACGTCAACGGTGGAATGGCCATGCCTTGACCACAGCAGGCGGCCCAGGTTCCTTGTGGAATTGTTTTCCCGGTCATCTAGCTCAAGCACGCAAAAGGGCGCGGAACTGTTGGGAGACTGACGCCCCGTCACATGAAAGTTTGGATACGGGGCCGTTTGAACCGCTGCAAACCAAGTGGTTTGAGGCATTGATCGTCCGCAGACTATTCATGCCAGTGCAGCATGACAACGTACCCGACAGCATGCCCAGGACACCTGGATTCAACTCTTCCAACGGCGCGCCTAAGCGTCTTCTTGCGGCCCTGCACAGGCTCAGGCCTGGCATGAAAACCGTATTCCGGCCCCCACAATCAAGTTGCCCGGATTACAATTCGGCTTGCTATTGGCAGCGATTGTGTTATGTACGCTTGATCATTACCGGCGTTTGTAGCGCGGCAGTTCCAACCTGATCTTCTCGGCGCGACAGTCTTGCGCGCATTGAGCAGGGAGTTGGTAAAGGTTTAGCCGGTGGATTTCTTGGGAAGCATGTCATCGGCTTCCACTAATGCTGTCAAGTCAATTGAGGAAGGTACATGAGCGACATCGTAGAACGCGTGAGAAGCATTGTTGTCGAGCATCTCGGGGTTGAGTCGGAGAAGGTCACTGCCAAGGCATCCTTCATCCAGGACCTCGGTGCGGACAGCCTGGACACGGTCGAACTAGTGATGGCATTTGAGGAAGAATTCGAAATCTCGATTAGCGACGAAGACGCGGAGTCGATCAACACCTTCAGCGACGCTGTAGACTTCATCACCAGAGCAATGGACGAATAGCCGGCGAAGCAGTAGCGGTCCAAGGGCGATTGCCCGACAGGGAATCTCACGAGCGATTCCAACCGTTGACACCGCGCTGAACTGGCGGCCCTTTTCATCAGGAAATTGCTCTCAGACCCTTGCCCTCGATCCCTGACATCCAGCGCAACCGCGTGGTGTCGAACGGAGCCTCTGGCGGGTTACGGATTGTGACCGACAGACAGGAACAGCAGCGAAGCGCGGCCCTGTTGACAAGGTGGCAGGTTGTCGTAGTCACGATGCCGGCACAATGACGGTTTCATCGTACCGCAGACAAGATGCTTGCAACCGCACACGACCGCCATGCGATGCATTGAACAGGCAAGATTGGCATTGACCGGACGGAATCCGGGGCCTGGAAGTGTTGTTCCCGGTACAGGCGGCCGGCATTGGATGCCTGCGAGCCTGCCTAATTCCGAGGGAAAAGGGCTTGTCCGGGCACCCGATGTGCTGAGACCATGAGGACTTGCTTTCAGAAGCTTGCGCGCCAATGCCGTTCACAACACACCGCCGACTGCGGAACTGGACCGGGGTGCAAAGATTGAGACGAGTCGTTGTTACCGGCCTGGGGCTGGTAAGTCCTCTGGCATGTGGGGTGGAAGCAACCTGGCAGGGCCTGCTGCGAGGCAGATCAGCTGTCGACAGGATCACGCGTTTTGATGCTAGCCAGTTCGCCACAACCTATGCTGCAGAAATTCCGCAGTCGGGGGAACACGCATTCGATGCCGATCAGTGGATGGAACGTCGAGATCAACGAAAGGTTGACGAGTTCATCGTTTATGCTATTGCCGCAGCAGATCAAGCAATTTCGGATGCGGCGCTGAGTGAGACAGCATCGGTACCGGCCGAGCGCATTGGGGTAATGATCGGGTCGGGAATCGGTGGCCTCACATCAATTGCAAAGAGCGCGGTTCTGTTGAAAGAGCGTGGTCCGCGAAGAATCTCACCATTTTTCATTCCGGGAGCACTGATAAACCTTGCCTCGGGTCAGGTCTCGATCCGGCACGGTTTCAAGGGCCCCAACCATGCTGTTGCCACAGCATGTGCAACCGGTGTGCACGCGATAGGGGATGCAGCCCGTATCATTGGTGCCGATTGTGCTGACATAATGGTAGCGGGAGGGTCGGAAAGCCCGATTTCAGAACTCGGGATCGCCGGCTTCAATGCCTGCAGGGCATTGTCCACCAAGTGGAATCATGATCCGCAGCGAGCGAGTCGACCCTTCGACCGGGATCGCGATGGCTTTGTGATGGGCGAGGGTGCTGGAGTCATCGTGCTGGAAGAGCTGAATCATGCCAGAGCGCGTGGTGCCAGAATCTACGCGGAAATCATAGGATACGGACTGTCGGGCGATGCATCACATATAACCGCCCCGGCTCCAGACGGTTCGGGAGGATACCGATGCATGAAGAGCGCCTTGGCGCAGGCTGGACCGAAGGCCGAAGAGCTTGATTACATCAATGCCCACGGAACTTCGACGATGGCCGATACCATCGAGCTGCTAGCCATCGGGCGACTTGTTGGCGAGGCTGTCGAACGCGTATCCGTTTCCTCAACCAAATCCTCAATTGGTCATTTGCTTGGCGCCGCTGGTGCAGTCGAAGCAGTGTTCTGCGTACTGGCAATCCGGGACCAGGTTGTTCCGCCGACCATAAATCTTGAAAGACCCGACGACGACGGCAGATTTGACCTTGTGCCCGGTCGAGCCAAACAGCGCCAGGTCCGGGTTGCCATGTCCAACTCCTTCGGATTTGGAGGCACAAACGCGTCAATCGTTTTCGCCGGAGTCTAGGCATGGCACGCATCAGGGTGCTCGTCGGTAGCCTCGTGGGCTTTGCGGTCCTGACGGCCTGCCTGACAGCCATTTTCATATTATTTGCCTGGCAGAACTTTGAATCGGGCGGCCCGCTCCGCCAATCAATTTTCTTCGACGTCTCCAGAGGAGAAAACATCGGTTCGGTGGCAGCATCACTGAAACAGTCCGGAGCCATCAGCAGCGAGCTTGTGTTTCTGTTTGGCGCCGCCTGGAAACGCCTGGATTCCCGCCTCATGTATGGCACTTACGAACTGGCTGCAGGGTCATCGATGGCCGACATTCTCGACCTTCTCACGACACCGCAGGCATCGGCATATCGAAATGTTGTCGTCTTGCGAGCCTCAGCCCGTGAAGCCAGGTTTGAGTTCTGGATAAATCAGCCGGGAGGAAAGCGGGAATTGCTCGCCGAGGTCATGGCTGGGGAGACGTGGCCGAGTGAAATCTCCAGCACACTGAAGAATAGTGAGAGTGTTGCCTACCGGGTTACGATAGCGGAGGGGTTAACCAGCTGGCAGGTGGTTCAGGCCCTCCAGTCCGCATTCTTTCTGGAATTTGATGTGGTAAGCACTCCTGCTGAAGGTAGCCTGGCTCCGCAGACCTATGCCGTACAACCGGATTCCAAGGCCAGTGACGTTCTGGCATCCATGCAGGAGGCTCAGACCGAGATTCTCGAAACGGAATGGCTTGCCCGTTCCCAAGCGGCGCCGGTCAAGTCAAGGCAGGACGCGCTTATTCTGGCCTCCATAATCGAGAAGGAAACCGCAGTTGCGAGTGAAAGGGGGCTGATTGCATCGGTATTTGCCAACAGACTGGCCAAGGGCATGAAGCTGCAGGCAGACCCGACCGTGATCTATGGTCTTACCGAAGGCCGTTCCAATCTGGATCGTTCCCTGTTGCGGCGAGACCTTGAGCTTGAATCACCATATAACACCTACATATTTGTCGGGCTTCCTCCAACGCCAATCTGCAACCCTGGGGCTGCCTCCATTCAGAAAGCATTGAATCCCGAGGAAAGTGACTATCTTTACTTTGTAGCTGATGGGTCGGGCGGACACGCCTTTGCCAGGACCTACAGTGAACACAGAGAGAATGTCAGGCAGTGGCGCAAGGTTAGTAATTGAAATCAGCTGCTGGTCGCCGATATTTCGGACCAGATTCCCGATTGTCTGGATCTCTGACTTCGGTCAGGCGGATTACCACAACCAGTGAAGGGCAATTCTAGGCAACAGGTCCTGCAGAAATGGAGGATTCGCGACCGCAGCAGCAACGCATTGGCAAGACGCCAACGCAGCAATGTGTGTCAACTGGAGAGTTCAATGACAAACAGAATTGACGGTTCCGGTCGAGAGACCGATCCGGTGTGGTCAAGAGTACGTGTCGAGGCACAGGGTGTGACCAGAAAAGAACCGTTATTGGCAGGTCTATTTCACACAAGTCTACTCCACCACGAATCTTTCGAGCAGGCACTGGCCTTCCGGATGTCGATCAAACTGGCTTCCAAGGAAATGTCTGAACAACTCCTGCGTGAAATCGCCGACCAGGCGCACGCCGAGGACGCCGAAATCGGCAGGGCGGCAAGGGCCGATATTGTTGCCGTTTACGACCGAGATCCCGCTTGCCAGACCTTTTACCAGCCAATGCTGTACTTCAAGGGATTTCAGGCCGTTCAGTGTTTTCGTGTGGGAAACTGGCTTTGGAAGAATGATCGTCGTGATTTTGCCTACTTTATCCAGATGCGCGTATCGGAGGTATTCGGTGTCGACATTCATCCAGCGGCCAGGATGGGGCGTGGGCTCCTGATCGATCATGCCCACTCAATTGTGATTGGTGAGACAGCCGAAGTCGGCAATAACGTCTCGATGCTACATTCTGTCACCTTGGGAGGCACCGGAAAGGAAACAGGCGACCGACACCCCAAAGTTCGTGATGGTGTCTTGCTTGGCGCCGGCGCCAAGATCCTGGGCAATATCGAAATTGGACATTGTTCCCGAGTTGCCGCAGGCTCGGTTGTGCTGCGGGATGTACCTCCTTGCAAGACGGTTGCCGGCATTCCGGCTCGCATTGTCGGTGAAGCTGGATGTGCCGAGCCCTCTGAAACGGCTGATCAGTATTTTCATCCAAGCGCCGGCGTTCCGGAAGCTGTCGCAAGCACCGCCTGACCTGTCAGCTGACGTCGATCATAAGCATCAAGGGCTCTTCAATATGCCGCACAATTGAGTCCAGAAAGCTGGCACCAACTGCGCCGTCGATTACTCTGTGATCGACCGACAATGTGACTGCCATCATGCTTTTCGGAACCAGATCGCCGTTATCATTGTAGACTGGCTGTCGAGAACCTGCGCCAACAGCCAGAATGGAGCCTTGAGGCGGGTTGATCACAGCATCAAAATTCTCGATGCCGTACATCCCCAGGTTCGAAATCGTGCAACTTCCGCCCACGTACTCGTGTGGTTTCAGCCGACGCCGACGGGCCCGTTGTGCAAGATCCTTCATTTCTGCGGAGAGCGCCACGATCGACTTGCCTTCAGCGTTCAGAATTACAGGTGTAAAGAGACCTCCGTCTACAGCAACTGCCACGGCAACGTCCGATGTCCTGAACCGAAGCATCTTTCCATCCGCCCATGCCACATTTGCTTCCGGAACGTCTTGCAGTGCCTTGGCAACCGCAGCGATGATGAAATCGTTGATCGACAGTTTGATTCCACTCTTCGCCAGCGAGTCATTGAGCCGAACGCGTACCCCCAATAGCCGGTCGATTGCGATCCTCCTTCGCAGGTAGAAGTGAGGAATGGTCTGTTTGGCCTCCGTCAAGCGGGCTGCAACGGTGCGGCGCATGCCATCAAGTTCGACAACTTCAAAGTCCCGAGATTCGAACATCGCACAAACCTGTTCGAATCGAAGGCCTGACGGCATGGATGCTTCAGAAATGGCTGGCGAAGCAGGTTGTCGGGCTGGGGATACCAGGGCACCCTCGATATCCCGTTTGACAATGCGTCCTCGAGGGCCGCTTCCGTTCAGAGCTGCCAGATCGATTCCGTGCTCTGCCGCCAGCCGACGCGCCAGTGGTGAAGCAAAAATACGGGCACCGTTGTTATCCTTTGAGACGTCCTCCGAGGTGACAGGGGCAACCTGGAGACTGTCCTCGATCGCTGCCGGTTTCACCTCGTCGGGCGAAGCGTTGCGTAGCGATGTTTCGCTGGCCAGATCATCGGCAACATCCTCGCCCTCTTCTGCAATGATTGCGATCGCCGTGTTGATCTTGACAGCAGCAGAGCCCTCGGGCACCAGAATTCTGAATACTGTCCCTTGATCTACAGCCTCCAACTCCATGACCGCCTTGTCAGTTTCGATTTCTGCCAGCAGGTCACCGGGCTCCACAACATCGCCTTCGCTGACAAGCCACCTGGCCAGCTTTCCTTCTTCCATGGTCGGAGACAGGGCAGGCATTCTTAGGGTCGTTGCCATGGCTGGATTCCTACCTGTAGGTTACCGATCTGGCTGCGGCCACAATCTCGTCTACCGACACCAGCGCAAGTTTTTCGAGATTCGCAGCGTATGGCATCGGAACATCCTTGCCGGTACAATTCAGCACTGGTGCATCTAGCCAGTCGAATGCCCGTTGCATCACCACGGATCCGATATGGTTGCCGATTGAGCCCACAGGCCAGCCTTCCTCGACCGTTACACACCGGTTGGTTCTCTTGACGGATTCGATAACACTTGCAGTATCCATCGGCCGCAGTGAGCGAAGATCGATTACTTCGGCTTCGATTCCAAGCTGGCTCAATTCATCTGCTGCTGCCAGTGTGTGCTTCATACCAATGCCGAACGAAACAAGCGTTACGTCTGAACCATTCCTCCAGATTCTGGCCTTTCCGATCGGCACCAGGAAATCGTCAACAACCGGCACATCGAAACTGTGTCCGTACATGATCTCGTTTTCGAGCATTACGACCGGATTCGGGTCTCGTATCGCAGACTTTAGCAATCCCTTGGCGTCGGCTGCCGAGAAGGGTTGTACAACTTTCAGTCCTGGAATGTGAGCATACCAGGCTGCATAGTCCTGGCTATGCTGGGCACCTACACGGGCGGCCGCTCCATTTGGTCCCCTGAACACAATCGGACACCCCATTTGGCCACCAGACATGTAGAGCGTCTTGGCGGCTGAGTTGACGATATGGTCAATCGCCTGCATGGAAAAGTTCATGGTCATGAACTCGACAATGGGCTTAAGGCCTGCGAAGGCTGTTCCGACACCCAAGCCGGCGAATCCATGCTCCGTGATTGGCGTGTCAACCACGCGCTCAGCCCCGAATTCGGCAAGCAACCCCTGGGAGACCTTGTAGGCTCCCTCGTATTCAGCAACCTCTTCGCCCATCAGGAAGACCGAAGAATCGCGCCGCATTTCTTCTGCCATCGCATCCCGAATGGCTTCGCGAACGGTTTGTGAACGGAACTCAACATCGGATGGCAACTCTGTATCGCGTGCCGCAACCTGTAGCATCGACGCGGCCGCTGGCCCCCGAGAAACCTCGTCGGGTTTCTTGGCAGGTACCGCCGGTGGAGGCGAGACAGACGCCGGAACTGCTACGTCGCTTTCGAATTCCGCTATCGGCGTATTGACCGCAATTTCCCGTGAACCCTCCTTGACAAGAAGTTTGGTGATCGTACCGTCATCAATCGCCTCGAATTCCATGACAGCCTTGTCAGTTTCGATCTCGGCAATAATGTCACCGCTGGTGACGGTCTGCCCTTCCTTGACAAGCCATTTGGAGACCTTTCCGGTTTCCATGGTCGGGGAAAGAGCCGGAAGGAGAATTAGAGAAGCCATAAAAGTCTCTCAAAGTCAGGTTTCAAGAAGTCCTGCCTTCTGGTTACGAAGGCAGATATATGTCAGTCCACAATGCATCAGCATCCGGTTCAGGGCTTTCCCGTGCGAATTTCTCGGCTTCACTTACGACAATCTTTATCTCCGAATCGATGGCCTTCAACTCTGCCTCCACGGCGGCGCCTGACTGCAGGATTGCATCCCTCAACATGTTGATTGGGTCCCTTTCGGTGCGGACCCTTTGAACTTCTTCACGCGATCTGTATTTCGCCGGATCCGACATGGAATGGCCACGGTACCGATATGTCATCATCTCGAGAATGTATGGCCCGTGACCATCGCGGCAGTGCTTTGCGGCCGCTGACGCGCGGGCCTTGACTGCAAGTACATCCATGCCATCCACCATCTCGCCAGGAATATCAAAAGCTCTGCCGCGAGTGAATAGCTGAGCAGTAGACGAGGCCCGCGCCAACGAGGTTCCCATCGCATACTGGTTGTTTTCAATTACGAAGACGACCGGCAATTTCCACAGGCTTGCCATATTGAACGTTTCGTAGATCTGTCCCTGGTTGGCCGCGCCGTCGCCAAAATAGGTAAATGTTACACAACTGTTACCGAGGTATCGATCTGCAAATGAAAGTCCGGCACCTATGGGCACCTGTGCACCAACAATGCCGTGGCCTCCATAGAAATGCCGGTCTTTGCTAAACATGTGCATCGAACCGCCCTTGCCCTTGGAAAAGCCCCCCTCGCGGCCGGTGAGTTCTGCCATGACACCACCGGGATCCATGCCACAGACCAGCATGTGACCGTGATCCCTATAGGCCGTAATGCGTTTGTCTCCCTCCTGGGCAACCGCTTCGACACCGACCACGACAGCCTCTTGCCCAATGTACAGGTGGCAAAAGCCGCCAATCAGCCCCATGCCGTAGAGTTGGCCTGACTTTTCCTCAAACCTCCGTACCAGCAACATGTCTCTATAGTAGCCAAGAAGTTCGGCTTTTGACGCGTCTGGTATAACATTCGTTTCCGTCATTTTCCCGGACATCCTACTTCCCTGGAGTGATCTGCAACTCCTGTGCAAACGTGTCAGACAAGATTGTTCGTAATCAATTCCTTATCCCATACTACATCCACGAGAGCGAATTTTCCATTAACTCAAAACGGGATTTTCAGCTCTTGAAACCTGCACTGTCACTGTGGTCAACCGATACTTGCGGAGACGGGTTCCCCGACGTCGTGCTTCTCATGCAAACAGTACAACCGATAACCCTCGGTCTCCTCCGGAAAGTTGTGGAAGCATTCGGCAAGTGATTCAGCATAAGGATTGACTCCAGAAGCGCCACCCGGCCGCAACGGCAGTCCAATGTAAGCATGCTTTCGAATGACAACCCGGGTGTCAGCAACAAGCCCCGGGTGCTGGCCCCAGGAACTATATTCGGCCAGATTGCTGCCCGCCCTCATGGGATACAGAAAACCGGTTGCCGGCAGCCGCTGGCAGTCTTCGCCGGGCTCAACACGTTCTGCGCGCTACAGGCGGCGGCATTTGGGCATCGCATCACTCCTGCACTGTTCCTTTCTTGTTCAGGTAACGGGTGCGACCTTGCGGTCGATCATAACGCGTCCATGCGCAAGTATTTTGCAGCGTTAGCAAATGCGCCATGTTTGGGCGTGTTGACGAAGTCAGTTCACGACAATTTCATCGACATGAATAAGTCCAAGAACCTTTCGGGCCTGTTCATCAAGTAACTCAAGATCCAGGTATCTCTCCGACAGGCGCTCGGTCTTGTTTTTCATGAAGGCAACCTCGCCGCGCAGCAATTGCAACTCCTCAACCAACCTGGAATGCTCGTCTTCAAGTTGGCGCTGCTGGATCAATCCATGGTTGCCCTGTAGCCCGGAGTAGAAGATGTAACCACATGCTACAATCAACCCAACCAGAATGAGAGGCGAGATCAGTACTTGTCGGACCATGGCTGCCTCGGTTACTTCTCGATACCGCCACTGCCTCTTATACCCAATCCAGCAGTTGATCCAGATACCAGGCCGAAGCCTCTCACGGCATTATGTCAGACGGTATCTGCAGTCTTGCATGATATCGCTGCAATCCCTGGCAATTCCTTCCCTTCCAGGTACGCAATAAACGCACCGCCGGCTGTCGAAACATATCCCATTTCGTTCCTTACGCCAGCGTGTGTCACAGCAGCGACTGTATCGCCGCCACCGATCACCGACGAGAGTCGTTCTTGCCGCGTCAATTTGGCGATTCTTCTTGCGACCATCACTGTTGCCCGATCAAAGGGCGGTACCTCGAACAGCCCAAGCGGTCCATTCCAGACAACGGTTCGGCATTCTTCGAGGACGCTCGCAATCTTCTGAACAGTTCGGCTTCCGACATCGTAGATTGTGCCGTGAGCAGGGCATTCATCAACATTCACTTCAATCGGCGTTGGACCGTCGGTGCTTTCGACCACCAACGTGATGTCGCTTGGGAGCACGACTTCACAACCGCTTCTCCTGGCATGCTTCAGAATCTCGGCTGCAACATCTACCTTGCCAGGCTCTGCTAGCGATTTGCCGACGCCATAACCCTGCGCAATGAGAAAGGTGTTGGCCATCGCTCCGCCAATTACCAAATATTCGAACTGGCTTGCCAGGCTGCGAAGCAAACCGATCTTGGTCGAGACTTTGGCTCCCCCGACGATTGCTGCCACCGGTTCTTGCGGACTGGCCAAAGTTGAAAGCTCCGAGAGTTCCTGCATCATGCTCCGACCAGCGCAACTGGGCAGAAACGAAGACACGCCAACCACTGAAGCGTGACTCCGGTGGGCTGTTGCAAAGGCATCGTTGCAGTAAATGTCGCCCCACTTGGACAGTGTTTTGGCAAACGCCGGATCATTGCCTTTTTCGCCATCGTGAAACCTCAGATTCTCGAGTACAATCAGGCAGTTGGAATCCTCACCAACTTTGATTCCGGCATCCGTCGGGCCCTCAAGATCGCTGACAAGACGAGCTTTCAGGTCACAGACCTCCTCTAGTCGTGGGATGAGCTGGCCCAACGAAAGACTGGAAACAGGCCGACCCTCTGGTCGACCAAGATGCGACATCAGGACCGGATGTCCGCCGTGGGCGACAATGTCACGTACAGTAGGCATGATCCGGCGGATTCTCGTATCATCTGAAATCGTGCCCCGCTGTATCGGAACATTGATGTCGACACGTACCAGAACTCGTTTTGCCTCAAGATCGTAATCATCAAGCGTACGAAGGTTGGGAATGGTCATGGTTTGTAACGTGGGGAACCGATGTCAGGCAAGACTTCCCATGGCCAGCGCTACATCCAGCATTCGGTTCGAAAAGCCCCACTCATTGTCATACCACGAGAGAACACGACAAAACGTTCCATCCAAGACCCGTGTCTGATCCATGTGGAAGATTGACGAGCGGCTGTCATGATTGAAATCGATCGAAACGTTTGGCTTGTCAGTATAGCCCAGAATGCCGCGCAGATCACCATCTGCCGCATTTCGCACCGTGTTGTTAATTTCGTCGGGGCTTGTGTCTCGCAATGCCTCGAAGCAAAGGTCGACAACCGAAACGTTGGGTGTCGGAACTCTCACTGCGACTCCATCAAGAAGTCCGGCAAGATCAGGGAGGACCAATCCGACCGCACGGGCCGCCCCGGTCGAAGTTGGAATCATTGACATGGCAGCTGCACGGGCCCGATAACTGTCCTTTTGAATCGTATCAAGTACGGGCTGGCCACCTGTATAGGCATGAACCGTGGTCATGAAGCCGCGCCGGATACCTATGCCCTCATGAATGACCTTGGCTAATGGCGCCAAACAATTCGTCGTGCACGATGCGTTCGACACAATAATGTCGGCGTCCGTCAGCATGGAATGATTAACGCCATAGACGACGGTTCGGTCAACTTCTGCTGCAGGAGCTGAAATCAGGACCTTGCTTGATCCGTTCTCCAAATGACCGGATGCCAAGGACCGATTTGTAAACCGCCCCGTGCACTCAAGCGCAATGTCAATATCGTCCCACGGCAACGCCTCGGGCTGTCGCTTTGCAGACACCCTGATTGGGTGATTATTGATGCTCAGGAATTCGCCGTCGGTCTTGACTGAGCCATTGAAACGTCCGTGCACCGAATCAAACTCGAAAAGATGCGCCAATGTGCCGAGGTCCGCGAGGTCGTTGATGGCAACGACCTCAATGTCCGGCCGTTTTGATTCACAGGAGGCACGCAAGATGTTGCGCCCGATACGGCCGAAACCGTTGATTCCCGCTCTGACTACCACTTCGATCTCCTGATCAACTCTTCGACAAACAGACCTGTTCGCCAGTCAATTCGACACCGGCATACTAGTCCGTCCCCAAGGTCTTGGTCTGTGAAATTGAACTTTGGCGCAAGGCTGATTCAGGTACGGTTTCTTTTAGTCCAGCAGCTCGCGAGCCGTGGAAACGACTGCTTCAGCAGTGATACCAAAGCGCTCAAACAGCTGCGCCCCAGGAGCCGACGCTCCATACGAAGACAATCCTACAAATCCGGATCTTCGATCCAGTCCGCGCTCACAACTTAGCCAGCGATCCCAACCCTGTCGAACTCCGGCCTCAACGCCAACACGAACCGCTCCACGGGGAAGCACTTTGCGACGATAGGACTCCGGTTGCTGTTCAAACAGTTCCCAGCAAGGCATTGACACGACCCGCGTACCAATTCCCATTTCCTGCAACTGTCGACGAGCCTCCATCGCAACCGATACTTCCGAACCTGAGGCCATCACGATAACTTGCCGCGTTCCCTCAAAATCAGCCAGAATGTAAGCTCCCTTTGCCGACCACACCTTTCGATTGCCGAAATTGCGCAAGGTTGGCAGTGCCTGCCGTGACAATGCAAGCACCGACGGTGTGTTGGATGCAGTAACTGCCAGATACCAGGCCTCCGCCGTTTCAATCGTATCGCATGGCCTGAATACGTTCATATTAGGCGTCGCCCTCAGCATGGCTAGATGCTCAATCGGCTGGTGGGTTGGGCCATCTTCGCCAAGGCCAATGGAGTCATGGGTCATGACGTAGGTAACAGGGAGGCCCATCAATGATGACAGGCGCATGGACGGTCTGGCGTAATCAGCAAAACAAAGGAAGGTGCCGCCATAAGGACGCATGCCCTTATGCAGTGCCATTCCATTCATTATGCCTGCCATGCCGTGTTCACGGATGCCATAATGAATGTATCTTCCGGAGCGTTGGCCCGGCCCAAAATTCTTGAGTCCCTTGGTCCTCGTGTTGTTGGATCCGGTCAGATCGGCTGACCCTCCAACCAACTCCGGCATGATGCGATTGATTTTGGATAGAACCAGTTCCGAAGACTTCCGGGTGGCGATGGTCGGTTTCTGGGACATGATGCCACGCTTGAACGAACTGATCGTTCGACGCAGTGAATTGGGTGCACCACCAGCCATTAGCCTGTCAAAACGCCTTTTGACGTTTGGTCGAAGGTCATTGTAAGACTTGACCCACTGGACGTACTGATCGGCACTGCGGGTTCCGATCTGCCTCCATTGCGACTTGATGTGGTCGGGGACTTCGAAGGGCTTGTGGGGCCAGCCCAGAACTTCTCGTGCCCGGGCAACTTCTTCTTCACCCAGCGGAGCGCCATGAACAGCAGCTGTTCCTTGCTTGTTCGGCGAGCCGATTCCGATACAGGTTCTGCATGCTATCAGCGAAGGTTTTCGCGTGTGCCTGGCACGCTTCAGAACAGATGCGATCTGTTTTGGATTGTGACCATCGCACTTGAATACGGACCAGCCCGCGGCCTCGAACCGCTTGATTTGATCTGTGCGATCGCTCAGCGAAATGTCGCCGTCGATCGTAATACGATTGTCGTCCCAAAGGACAATCAACCGGGCTAAGGAAAGCCTGCCTGCCGCGCCAATTGCTTCATGGCTGATTCCCTCCATAAGGCAACCGTCGCCAGCGATAACATAGGTGCAATGGTTGATCAGCCTGCGGCCAAATGTCGCACGCAGGCGTTCTTCGGCGAGGGCCATGCCGACGGCATTTGCCAGCCCCTGACCAAGAGGACCTGTGGTCGTTTCAATTCCACCTCCGGCTTCGCGTTCCGGATGACCGGCAGTTGTGGATCCCAATTTTCGAAAATTCTTGAGCTCTGTCGTCGAAAAGTCTTCGTACCCACATAGGTGAAGTAGTGAGTAAAGGAGCATGGAACCATGGCCGGCTGACAGGACAAAACGATCCCTGTCCGGCCAATCGGGATACCGGGAATAGAATTTCAAAATTCGAGAAAACAGGACCGTGGCGACATCGGCCATTCCCATCGGCATTCCCGGGTGTCCAGAATTGGCATTCTGGACTGCGTCCATTGACAGCGCTCGTATGGCATTTGCGCACTCATAATGCCGCGGAAAGCGCTTCTTTTGGTCAGATAATTGCAACAGCTATAAATCCCAATGAAATCGTATAGTGCTAGTACTCGTCTCAACTGATTGGCTCATACCGGCTAATCTGTATTGAAGTCTTGGTCAACATTCAATTGATACGTAATACTGCGGGTGAACATCTCGTATGGCGACAAACATTTGCCCACTCTTGCCCCAATCAACTGATTCGGGCCCTTTCAAATTCCCGTTTTCGGCCCCTTGCACGCCTCGCGTGACAGCCTCTTCTCTTGTCCAGAAAATATTGTCATATTTCAGCCTTCTGCACACAAAATCGGGGATTCCCTTCGGTGCCAAAATCCGTAGAATCTGGCATAGTCAATTACCCCGAAGAAGGCGGTCCCCGATGACTGCATCTATGCAACTTCAAGACCCGATTGGCAACATCGCCAGCCGACTGGCCCACAGCTCCCAGGCTGAAGTCATCAACACCCTTGACACCTTCCTGCTGGCGAACAGCACCGCCCCCAGGGCAACGCCCGCGCAGCCGGCAGACAGCAGCGTGCTGAATCCCGAGATCCGGGCCTGCCTGCCGGCACCGGTCTGTGCTGCCATCGACGGGCTCGTTGCCTTCATTGCTTACTGCCTTGACCGGCGACAGCCCACAGCGGACATGGCGGTACCTGAGACCGACATTACCGAGGGCATCGTCACCAGGGGTCTGCGCCGGTACCGGTCGGGGGCACAACGCACCGAGGTGCAGACCACGATGGGGCCGATACACTACCGTCGCAGTTGTTACCGCTGCCGCGAGGCGCGGCGATACTGTCCGCTGGACAAGCACGCTGGCGTGACGGCAGGGGCGGCCAGGAAAGCCTTGTTATTCCTGACCGAGATAACGCCGCGCCAGCTGGCGGGTCAGATTCGGCGTCTAGGCGGGAAGATGCCGTTGCGTGGTAAAAAGGGCAACAGGACGGTCGACTGGCGGGAGGCGTCTTGTGCCACGGTGTCGTATCATGACCGTGATGGCAAGAGTCTGCGGACCATCCGCCATGGCCGCATGCCGCAGAGCGGCGAGCTGGACCTGAAACGGTGGCTGGCTGCCGAGAAGACGCACATCAACGGGCGGCGGGCGGACCTGAAACTGGTTGCTATCGCTGACGGGTCGCCCAACAACTGGAGCTTTCTGGGCCCGCCTGATGCTGCCGGGGAGCACCTGATGGCCCACAGAAAGGATCAGTTTGAGGCCAACAATTGTCCCTGCGAGAAGCAGACAATGGGGGTCAAAACGCCCTGATACAATTGTGTCTTCCCCGGTATGCGGAGTAGGAAATGACCGAACGCGACAACGTCGACCTCAATATCGATAGACTGCTGACGCGAAATCTGGAAGCACTGAAAAGGATATCCAGGCAGGCCAATCGGCTGGAAGCTTCTTGCAAGCAACGCAAGAAGAAGCACAAGGCGGATTTGGCTGCAAGGGAAAGAAAGATTGCCAGGTTAGAATCAAATCTCGAAAAATCGAAAGAGAAAGCCGCCGCGGCCAATAGATCTGCTGCAATGGACGTGACAGCAAAGCAAGCTCACACACTGAACAACGAATGCGACACGCTGAGACAGAAGTTGTCCAAACTGGAAGCTGCCAGAGAGCAGGATAGAGCTGAAGTTCAACAAATCATGTCATCGATTCGGTCAGTTTTGGAGACATCTCAGGATGCATGAATTCAAAGTTGTAGTAGGAAGCCGTCAGCTTACCTTTGCTTGCGACGAAGTTGAGGCGAATGAAGCCGAGTCAGCTGCAGAATTGCTAAATGAAGAGATTAGAAGCTGGATCGCGAGGACTGGGAGTACATCCAGCAACCAAGTCTTGGCACTCGCAGGATTGAGCCTGGCGAGCGAGTCACCCCGCATACAAGGCAATCAAGCAAGATTATCCGACACTTCCCCAGGAATTGACCGCGACCGGGCAGCCGAGGCCTTGACCAATCTTGCTGAGGCCCTGGAAGAGATTGCATCCAACCTTGAAACTCTGGAGACGCAGATCAACTCGAAAGTGTGACAACTGACCGTGCAAATTTCCTGCCGCCGACTGTCCATCCCTGGCAACGCCGTCCCGCTGTCACAATATCTGGTATTGGCCAACATCGGGCTGCTCCGGTAGACAAGCCGAATCCGAACCTGAGCTTCCGACACAGTGGCAAGTGCAGTGTCATTTTCGACTTCAAACCGCCACGATTCCAGGTTTTTTCCAATCTATTCCGATGCGCCTTCTCCCACTTGTGAGGGGAGGAGTGACACATTTCTTCCTCTTCGGGCGACTGCTCATTCAATTGAGAGAGTTTTCCAGGCTGTAAAGTGGCTGCTCGGCAATGGCGGCGTTACAATCGCCAACCATGATAGGTTGGACACAACTCAATCAGTGTCCGCCTGTACTTTTTGAAAAGGTGTCCCGTCCAGTGTTTGGCAGCAACCCGGGGCACAACGAGGAATTGCGGATACAATTCTGACAAAACACACAAGGCCGCACTCTCCACAAGTATATTGCGTGTCAACGCCGTTTTCGTGCTCACCGTACCGTTTTTCCCCACTTCTTGATATTATTGTGATCACACAGCACTGATCCCTGCAGCGTTCTTCTTTGCTCCCTCCGCCGCTACTGCGAAGGAGAAGAAATCTTGGCATTGGTTGTGATATGTTCCGGCATCAGGTCATCATGCACTCGCAGCCAATTGCTGGGTCGGAAATGCCCGGGAACGCGAGCAGAACCTGCAAATGAGGAGTTGAACCCGGATAGGCAGCACTTCAGGCGACAAGTATCGATGTCCGAAAGGGATCGCCGGCGGTTACTGGTAACCGAACCGTGTCACTGCCATAGGACGGGTTCTACGGACAAAGGCGACCCCAGGGCAGGGCTCGAATTGTACCGGCATGAAACCAACTCCTGACCCTCACGTTATTCGGGCAGCAACAATCCTCCCGAGATTGGTTCGCTACCCTCCGAAGCGTGCATCTCGGTTTAAAGTTGTGCTTGAGATCCTGGTTGATCGCAAAAGTAGGCCGAGATCCTGAGACAACAGTCCCGCGTAATCGAAACTTATGCCAAGGGTTCCCAAAGCTCGATCACATTGCCTTCAGGGTCGCAGATGCGTGCGAAGCGACCGAGGCCATCGGTCTCACTCTGGTCAGAAACCTCTATATCCCTTGACTCAAGCTGCGTAATCATCGCATCCAGGTCGGCCACGCGGAAGTTCAACATAAAGGTCTTGTCCGCCCCAAAGTACTCCGTGTCCGCGGGAAAGGGTGAAAAGACAGTTGCCCCGGCCTCGGTTATCCAGGGCTCCATATCCATGTTCGTCGGGGCAGGATTAATGCCAAGGTGGTCCAGGTACCATTTGGCAAGTGCTTCATGGTCATTGGCGCGAAAAAAGAAACCGCCGAATCCCTGAACTTTTTGCATGCTATTCCCTCCAATCGGCAAACGAGTTCTCACAGACGTAAATCAAGGAGCGGATCATATCGCAAGAGGGCAGGACCATTCGGCTATCAGTCCCTTTGCCTCTGCGTAGCACTACGCCACTCATGCGGGACCGAACATCGCTGCCGATGGCCGGCAACCGGCACTTTATACTGTTTTGGGGCTGCAAGTTCAGGACATGGAAATCATCGTCATCTATTGATTCTGTCGGCTTCCTGATGATCCGAAATGTGCTGAAAGTACGCCTGAATTTCTCAGGCGTTGTGATCGCGAATACGTTTTGAGGCATCGCTGCTGAATGCGATACCGTTGTTACTGAACAGATCATCAAGCTCGCCTGACAATACCATCTCCGTCACGATGTCACAGCCTCCGACAAATTCTCCTTTGACATAGAGTTGTGGAATTGTTGGCCAATCCGAGAAACTCTTGATGCCCTCCCTGACCTCCGGATCTGCGAGAACATTGACGTCCTTGTAGTCGATTTCCAGGTAATTGAGCACGGAGGCAACTCTTGAAGAGAATCCGCATTGGGGCTGGAAGCGAGATCCCTTCATGAACAGCACTACGCTGTTTGTCGTGACGGTATCCCTTATTTCGTCCTGTACTGAGCGTGTCATGAATTACTCCGGAACTCTTGTAGTTAGGGCGAGAGCATGCAGTTCGCCGTCGGGACCATCCATTTTGCCTTTCAGGGCGGCATACACGGCGCGCTGTTGCTGCACGCGGTTCTTTCCCCTGAAGCTCTCGTCGGCAACCTCGGCTGCATAGTGATTTCCATCGCCGGCCAGGTCTCGCACAACTACACTTGCACTTGGAAAAGCGCTGCGAATCAGTTCCTCAAGTTCCTTTTGGGCTATAGGCATTTGGAGAGTCCTTCAATTGTATCGCTAATCTAATGCGTCGGACGCCTTGCTGCAATGCTTTGAATCAGTGGATTGTCCAAAATGAGATTGCATTGCCCGCCAATGCCCTATTGTTTCACCCGATCCTTTCAAAGGAGATGACCGACAAGGATAACTTGCGATTCCGAAAGTGTGACAAGGCTGCAAGACTGGGAACTGGCCAACCGAATCCAGGTCTCGGCCTGTTAATTGCCATCTTGTCCCCTGACAAATTGCCGGGCTTCGGTTAGCACAAAGTCTCGGAATACCTGTAATTTGCACGAGTCGCGAAGCTCCACGGGATATGCAAAATATATCGGAATCCGTTCCGACGCGTGCTCGGGCAGGACCTGGACCAGGTCAGAAACGTGGTAGGAAATATAGTCCGGCATTACGCCAATGCCAAGGCTGTTGCGCACACCCTGCAACACACCGTAGTAATTGTTGACTATCATGTGCTGCTGATCGTCAGGCATCGCAAGTTCGCGCAGATACAGCGCTCCGGCTACCGATTTCAGGGCTGAAAAGTGCTGACTAATCAAGCGTACCCTTTTAAGATCATACAGGTCCCGCGGTTCTCCGGAAGAGGCCAGGAACGCCTGGCTTGCATATAGTCGCAAACGGGTGTTCATCAACATTCGACGAATCAGGTCCGCCTGGGACGGCTCCTGCATACGGATAGCACAATCCGCCTCCCGCATGGCCAGATCGAGAACTCGTTCCTCCAGCATGAGGTTCAGGTTCAACTGTGGATAGGCAGCAAAGAAACGTGGCAATTTGGGAGCCAGCCATAGCGTTCCAAAGCCGACCGTGGTTGTTACACGCAACTCGCCGCTGGCAATATCCTTCGTGTCCCGAATCCGGGCGGAGGCAGTTTCCAGACTCTTCCGCATTGATTCGGCAGCCTCGAACAGCATGTTGCCCTGTTCTGTAAGCAAGAGCCCCCTGGCGTGCCGATGAAACAGTTTGGCCGGCAACTCTGCCTCCAGCGCTGCAATCTGTCGGGAAAGTGCTGACTGGCTCATGAACAGTCGCTGGGCGGCAAGCGAGAGTCGCCCGGTCTCGGCTACGGCAAGGAAAAGTCTGAGTTTGTCCCAATCCATCCTGTTTGTCCGCGTCGGTATATTGGTATCGATACAAGGGTCGGCGCAACAGCTGCAAGTCTTGAATGCCTACGAGAGGCTGTTGTCGTTCCGCAGCAGTTTTGCAAGCATTTTGGACGATATTGCGCACGAGAAATTTGTACAGCTTGTGCACATTGCCTCGAATTCCGGATAGGGTCCCGGCGGGGAAACACAGCATTGTCCAGGTCATTTCGCAAATGTGATTCTTGCCACAACATCGAATTCTGGCTTTCCAGGCGAGTCCCGTACTGAACCAGTCCTGCTGCCGGGACCGATGATGCAATCCAGACGGGTTTATCCGCTTCTCCTGTTTCTGGGTCAGGCATAATGCTGTATCCTGAAGCGACAGGCACAGTTCAGTATTGGTGCGACCATGACGCGAGAAAGCCTCGAAAACCAGATTCGCCGAATTCCGAATTGTTATGGAATACCCGTAGTCGAAGACTGGCTGAACGATGTAAGGCCAAGCTGTCCGGCATTTGTCGAACTCGTTTCTGCCACCACAAGCTGTAGCCCGTTTCTTTCTTCCCTGAGTTCAATCTGCCGGGACTGGCTGGTTCATATTCCTGCCCGGGACCCGCAAGAGGTTCTCGACGAAATCTGCACGCCACTGGATACTTTGGACATCAATTCTGCAATTCTGTCACTGAGGACACGCAAGCGCCAACTGGCATTACTGACCGCTCTGGCTGACCTGGGTGGAGCGTGGTCGCTTGAGCAAGTGACCGGAGGATTGACACGCTTTGCCGATCTGGCGGTCGACGTGATGCTGAGGGCCCTGGTGGCCGCCTCGATGAAGCGCGGCAGAATCGCCTGTAACAGCCGGTGTGATCCTGCTTTCGGCGGTATCTTCGTGCTTGCCATGGGCAAGATGGGTGCAGGTGAACTGAATTATTCCTCGGATATCGATCTGATCGTCCTTTTTGACGAAGAGTGCCACAGCCCCGGAGACTTTCAGGGTGCCCGCTTCGAGTTCATCAGGATAACTCGGCGACTGAGTAAATTGCTGAGCGAAATAACCGCACAAGGATACGTCTTTCGTACCGATCTGAGATTACGGCCAGATCCGCTGGTCAACCCCGTGTGCATGTCTGCCGGCGGAGCTGCACGATATTACGAGAGTTTCGGCCGCAACTGGGAACGGGCAGCATTCATAAAGGCGCGTCCCTGTGCCGGAAATATCGAGGCCGGAAAACGCTTTCTTGATGAAATTCATCCCTTTGTCTGGCGCCGCAATCTTGACTTTGCTGCAGTCAAGGACGCCAACGACATGCGGGCCCGTATCCAGCAGGTCAAGGGGACTGGAAATCTTGGCAATCTGAGCGGCTATAGCCTTAAACTGGGATCAGGCGGAATTCGAGAGATCGAATTATTTGTTCAGACCTACCAGATGATTTCAGGTGGGCGGCGGCGCAGCCTGCGCGTGCCCCAAACCCTGGGAATGCTGCCGGTGCTGGCTGAAGAAGGCTGGATCGACGAGGATACAAGCTTGTACCTGCAGGGTGCCTATCGAAGGTTACGTGAACTCGAGCACCGTACTCAAATGCTTCGCGATACGCAGACCCATGAAATCCCTCGCAATGATGCAGAACAGGAACGCCTCGCGGCCTTGAGTGGCCACACGGGGACCAAGCCATTCTTTGACGAAGTCAGGACAATACTCTCGCGAGTGCATGAAGGCATCGAAAAATGTCTGCCATCCAGATCCGAGCAGAACGAAGTCAGGGCAGACGTTTCCTTCCTGACCGATTCGCACCGCGAGATGATCGATCGTTGGCGCCATCTGCCAGCATTCAGGACACAGCGAGCTACCGAAATATTCTCCCGGCTCCAGCCCATGATTCTGTCCTGCATGGAACAGGCGGCAGACCCAGGTGAAGCATTGATCCAGTTCGATGGCTTCCTGAAAGGGCTGCCCGCTGGTGTTCAGCTGTTTTCACTTTTCGAATCCAACCCCTTACTGCTTCAACTCCTGGCGGATACCTGCGCGACTGCACCTCGCCTGGCCAGATACCTGTCCCGTCATGCCTCCGTGTTCGATGCCGTCCTCGACGGTCACTTTTTTGACTCCTTTGCAGGGCGCGAGCTCATGGAATGCGAATTGAAGGAGATGATTTCCCAGGAGCGCGACTTCGAGCTTGTGCTGCGAAGTACAAGACGCTGGATGCACGAACAGCAATTTCGCCTTGGTGTGCATTACCTGCGCGGTCTGGTTGATGCCTCACAGGCAGCGTCGGTATATACGGATATCGCTGAATCGATACTGAGAAGCACTTGGCCACAGGTAACGCGGGATTTTAGTCAGCGGCACGGAAAGCAACCTGGCCGAGGTGCCGTTATCCTGGCAATGGGGTCACTGGGTGCCGGGACCCTGACTTGCCAGTCCGACCTTGACCTGCTCATGATTTATGACCCGGTTGACCAGTCGGTATCGGAGGGCAAGAAGCCCTTGCCAACGAAACTCTACTATTCTCGCCTGACACAGGCGCTGGTCAGTGCCTTGTCAGCTCCTATGGCCGAGGGAAGACTGTACGCAATCGACATGAGATTGCGGCCGTCCGGCCGGCAAGGGCCCGTGGCAACCTCGATCGATTCCTTTCGCCATTATCAGATGAACAAGGCGTGGACATGGGAACACCTGGCCCTGACGCGTGCACGGGTTGTTGCCGGCAATCCCGGACTGGCTGCCGAAGTTGAGGCCCTGAGGCTCGAGTTACTCGCCGGCATTACCGATCAAGAAACAATTGTCCGAGACGTCAGTGAAATGCGAAGGCGGCTGGCTGCCAACACAGCTGCTGCGCAGGAAGGCAATATCTGGGAATTACGATCAGGGGAGGGGAGACTTCTCGATATCGAACTGACGGCGCAGGCAGGCGCATTGTCCGTAGGATCTTCTCGCCGGGCTGTGCCCGACCAACTGGCTGATGCCAAAGATAATGGGTGGTTGTCGGTCGATAGCGCAGAAGTGTTGCGACGGGCGTACAGTACATTGAGGAGTATTTTGCAAGCTGTCAGGCTAACCGTGGAAGGCGGATTCTCTCCGCAATCCTCGGGCACCGGAGCCATGCAGTTTCTCTTGCAGCAGACAGGTCAGGAGACCATTGACGAACTGGCTGCCCAACTCCACGACGAACGTGAATCAAGCGTGGCTGCCATAACAAGCATTTTCGGACCGATCGAAGACAAACGTTGACTGCAGTTTTCCTCACACATGCCCGAGGAGTCCAGTGAAGCAGGTGCGTCAAGGTGCGCAATCTGCAAAGTGTTTCGATAGTTCCCGATTATAACGATGCATGTATCTGGAAGCGCCTTGCATTGATCAGGATCACGCCGGTGCGATTTCCCGGACAGACAATTGCCTTCCTGGCTCAGGTCACTACACTGTTTCGCCGGTTGTCAGGCACCGCGGTAGAAGGGAGCACAAATGCAGGAACGGTCGAACAAGGAAGTCGAAGTCGCCGACCCCAGGGGTTTGTTTAGAGACGGCTTCGCTATGGAGAATCTCAGTGACAGTGAATGCAGGACCATCTTCCTGGAGTGGGCAATGACACTGCGCGACGATGTTGACATGGTCCACTCCCTGGGAGTGTTGCATGCACACTACCAGTCCGAATACAGCGAACATTACCTGTTCAAGTTGATTACCGAAGGGCTACAGGGGCCCAGACGTTTGTCCGCAAGCCGGCGACGCCGACGCCGACATCCGGATTGACAACCGATGGCCTTCACGCCGCTGTGCGGTTCCGGGCGACCGGTCAAGGCACCATGGTTATCGTTCATCAATCGGAACATAGTTTCGATCGACCGGACCGGTATACAGCTGGCGAGGGCGGCCGATCTTCTGGATCGGGTCGGCAATCATTTCCTTCCATTGCGAAATCCATCCCACGGTCCGGGACAGCGCAAAGATAGGTGTGAACATTTCGGTCGGGAAGCCGATGGCATCGAGAATTATCCCCGAATAGAAGTCGACGTTCGGGTACAGATTTCGCTGCTGGAAGTAGTCATCCTGTAGCGCAATCCTTTCAAGTTCCTTGGCAACCATGAGGGTCGGGCGGTTCTTGCTGTCAACAAGATCGAGCACTTCGTCAGCTGTGTTCTTCATGACATGGGCGCGAGGGTCAAAACTCTTGTAGACCCGATGCCCGAAACCCATGAGCCTGAAAGGATCACTCCGGTCCTTGGCGCGCGCGATGTACTCGGGAATTCTGTCCACTGTCCCTATTTCGCGTAACATGCGGAGACATCCCTCATTGGCACCGCCATGGGCCGGTCCCCATAGGCAGGCTATGCCAGCTGCAACGCATGCAAATGGGTTGGCGCCCGATGAGCCTGCAAGTCTGACCGTTGACGTTGACGCATTCTGCTCATGATCCGCGTGCAGCAGAAAAATCAGGTCCATGGCGCGATTGATCTCGTCGAAGCTCTCATATTTCTCGGCCGGCACGGAGAAGCACATGTACAGGAAGTTCTCGGCATAGCCGAAGTTGTTGCGCGGGTATACGTATGGGTGGCCGATCGAGTACTTGTAGGCCATGGCTGCAATGGTTGGCAGCTTGGCAATCATCCGTATGCACGCAAGTTCACGTTGCTCTGGATCGGTGATGTCAGTTGAATCATGGTAGAAGGCCGACAGCGCACCAACGACTCCGGTAATGATGGCCATTGGATGCGCATCCCTGCGAAAGCCCCGATAGAAATTGATCAGCTGTTCATGAACCATCGTATGCATTGTTACGCGATCCCTGAACGTATTGAATTCCTCCTTGGTAGGCAGCCGGCTATAGAGGAGCAGGTAGCACACCTCCAGAAATCGTGACTGACTTGCCAACTGTTCAATCGGGTAGCCTCTGTACTGAAGCATACCCCTTTCTCCGTCGATAAATGTGATCGCCGACTCGCATGAGGCCGTCGATGTGAAGCCAGGATCGAAGGTAAAGACTTTGGCGCGCCTGTACAGGGTGCGGATGTCAATCACTCTGGGACCCGCGGTAGGCGAGGCCATTGGAAGATCGAACTCCTGTTCGTCGAACGAAACAGTTGCACTGCCTGAAGATTGCGTCATGTGTAACTCCCGAAATTTAGGAACCAGTCTCCTGAAAGGAATTGGCGTGTGGACCATGTATTGGAGGCGTTTCTCAAGCCACCGCGAATTGGGCAACCTTCAAATATGGGGCTGCAGATTTGGGTGCCGTGCTGAACCTGTAGGGCGCACTATGACCCGTCCAGTCGGACGAATATCAGCACGGTACACGATCCCCGGACGCATTCCGCCTATCACAGGCATCAGTATCGGTCAAACATGTTGCGACACCAGGAGCGTGTTCTCGTTGAGCGGCATCCGCCTGCTGTTCTTACCCGGTCGAACCTGATTCGGACATGAACAGCACCTCATTTCAGGTGGTTCCCTACATCAACACGTCGCTGTTTCTCCAGCAAATCCCGCTGACGATTTCTCTATGCACCGAATTGCTGACCATGTCATCTGACTGTTGAGCAAGCGCAGTGCATGGTCATCGGGAGAGGTCATTTTCAGGACATGTGATGTCAGAATGCCTGTCCCCATGCAGTGCATGATGGCCAATCGCGCATGACGGGCAGGCGGTCGGGTCATGATTGCAGGCATGGCAATCGGGCGTCGGTTGTGCAGAGAAACACATCGTCGATCAAGACCCGCTTGTGGTCAGCTGACCGCCACACTTCAGGCTGGCCCGCCGTCGAGAATTGTCGGCCGACCTCCGGGAGGCAGGATTCGAGTCCACCATGGCGCCTGTATCCTGACCATTGCCGATCCGGTCTGCCATGGACAGGTGATGCCGGTTCAATCAGAAGGCATGCTCCGACGCGCCGCTGACAGGCGCGCGAGTGTAGTCTGCTTTCCGATTAGCAACATGACATCATACACACCGGGAGAGTTCATCTTGCCGACCAACGCCGCACGCAGGAACCGGGCCACAGACGCAAACCCAATATCAAGCTTCTGCGCTGTACTGTTCAAGGCTTCTTCCAGCTGATCGCGCGACCAGGTGCTGTCTGATAATTCCTGCTCGACCTGAGCTGTCAGTTCCGGTGGTGTCGTGGCCAGAACGCCTGTTGACTTTTCGTCAAGGGCAACGCTGTTCCTGTTTTCCAAGAAGCCGATGTTGTCGACGATGTCGCCAAGCGTCCTGCTTCGGCGCTTGAGTACGTTCAGTGCTTCCAGCAATTTGCAGGGCGGGACTCTGTCCAGTGCCTGATTATCGTAGCGCTGCGTATATTTCTGAAGCTCTTCCAGCAAGTACCTGTCGTCCGAAACCGCCAAATGGCGACCACTTAGAAAGGCCAGCTTCTTCTTGTCCAGCCTGGCGGGGGATTTGCGAAATCCCTTCATTGAAAAGATCGTCAGGAGACGCCTGGTATCCATGAACTCTTCGTCTCCATGGCTCCAGCCCAGGCGTACCAGATAGTTTCGAATAGCTTCCGGGGGGTAACCCCGGCGGCGAAAATCCTCGATGCCTTCGGCACCATGCCGCTTGGACAGCTTGCGTCCGTCGGCGCCATGGATCAGTGGCACATGAGCAAAGGTCGGACTGCGCCATCCACATGCTTCGTAAACCACCTTCTGCTTGGCGGCATTTGCAAGGTGGTCATCGCCTCTAATGACATGTGTCACTCCCATGTCATGGTCGTCAATAACAACTGCAAAATTGTATGTAGGCGTACCGTCGGAACGGAGAATGATGAAATCGCCAATTGACCGGTACTGCCACCCCACGGAACCGTGAACCACATCTTCCACAGTTGCCCTTCCTTGCCGGGGCATCCGCAATCGAACGGCATATGGTCGGTCAGGTAACTTTGCATGTTTGTTGTCCCGCCACGGACTTTCAAAGACCCAGCCCTTGTTTCTGCTTCCCGATGCCTGCCGCGCCATTTCGATGTCGGCAGCTGAAGAAAAGCAGCGGTAGGCTGCCCCACATTCCAGCAACGTGCGCGCCGCCGCCGCATGTCGCCGACGGCGGGAAAACTGGCTGATAACACTGCCATCCCAGTTCAGTCCCAGCCAGGCCAATCCGGAAGTTATGCTTTCGGTAGCCGCATCGGTGGACCGGACCCGATCTGTATCCTCAATACGCAACAGAAACCTCCCGCTGCTCGAACGGGCCAGTAGCCAGTTGAACAATGCTGTCCTGGCTCCACCTATATGGAGCAGACCAGTCGGTGAGGGAGCAAACCGGGTCACAACTCTATTCATCGTACTCTCAATTCATGCTTTTTGCCCAAACGCAGAGGCATTCTGCCGACATGGCAAGGGAAATCCTGAAGTCGTGCGAGTTGGGAATGGAAATTGGGTCGTAACTCGCAGGACCTCGACATCAGTTTGCCAATTGCTGATTGCGAAACATAACGACGCGATCCTGCCTGTGGACTGGGCAAGAAATTCGTTCGAGGTCGCTTGAAGCTCTAGTATCTGCGAAACAGCCCGACGAGTTGTCCTAGAACCTCGACTTCGTCGCTACGATACCATTGATCCGGCAGGGCCGGATTGGCAGCCTGCAAGAGAATCCCACCACCACTCCTGCGCATTCGCTTGAGCGTGGCCTCCACGCCTCGCACCAGCGCTACGACAATCGAGCCGAAATCCGCAGATTGCTGACGCCTGATTATCACGATGTCATTATTGAGTATCCCTGCGTTGACCATTGATTCACCCGCGACACGCAAGGCAAAGTGTTCATTTCCAGACGATACCAGGTCCGCGGGAATGGTTACCGAGCCAATTGGGTCATGAATGGCTTCGGCAGGCGACCCCGCGGCAATCTGACCCATCAGTTCCAACTCAATGCTTTCGGGCCGGCTTACATCAGCCGACCGAATTCCGGCCATGGTTGGGTTGCCTTCACTGTATACACCTTGCCTGTCCATCTGGGCACTGGGCGGCAGACGTAGCAATTCAATGGCCCGTGCACGATTCTTGATACGGCGAAGATAGCCACGATGCTCAAGCGCCACGATCAGGTGGTATATTGCCGATTTCGACCTCTTTCCAAGAAGAATTCGCAATTCTTCGTAAGACGGTGCCACGCCGTGTTCTTCGATGTAGCGGTTGATCACGACCAGTGCGTCTAGCTGTTTCTTGGTGAGCATTGTTCCCGTCGTCAGTCGCTACGAGGCGTGATGCAATTGCGATATACGAGCCTGGAACAATTATAGTACAAACTGATCAAATCCAATGTAATTGACTAACTCGCCACATTTGCGTGCAGGGTCAAACGGTCGACGTACGATAAAGGCATTGGCGGCCGTCATGACCGAAAGCAGCGAACTATCCTGTCTGTCGAAAGCACGAATCTCGGGAGCATGACTGCATTCGGTAACCTGGGCGCGCATGTAGTGCTGGCGCGGTCCGTTGCTTGATACTGGACTGGTCAGCCTGGCACGACTGTAGGCTGGCCCCTTCGATTCCATGCCCAGCATGGTTGCGATCGCCGGCAGCAGAAACACATAACCACAAACCAGTGCAGATACCGGGTTGCCAGGGAGCCCGATATGGGGAACGCCGCTCAGGCGACCAGCCATTAGAGGCTTTCCAGGTCGCATCGAGATCTTCTGAAATGATTTCTCGTACCCGATTTCGCCCGCGACATCGTGAATCAGATCGTAATCTCCGACCGAGGCCCCTCCGACGGTGACAATCAGGTCAGCCGATAGCGCCATTTCCAATACGTTCCGGATGGATTTCGGGTTGTCACGCGCAATTGGAAGCAGCCTTGCCCTGGCACTACATTGTTCGATTATTGCCTTTAGGCCGTAGATGTTTGACGCAACGACGGCTCCCTGAGCCAATTCATTACCCGGATAGACCAATTCATCACCGCTGGGCACAATCGCAACGTCCGGACGACGCCTGACGGGGACTGTTGCCTTGTTCATGGCTGCTGCCAGCGACAGTGCTGCAGGGTCGAGGAGGCGGGGAGCATCAAGCGAGAAACCTGCCTTGAAGTCACAACCTGCTGGTCTGACAAATCGATTCCTCTCCAGGGTCCTGCCGAGGACAACAGAACCATTGCGCATTGTCACCTGCTCCTGAATTATGACACGATCTGTGCCCGAGGGTAGCGAGGCACCTGTAAAAACACGTATGGTGGTTCCCTTGGACAGTGTTGAGTCACTGCTACAGTTGCCGGCAGCAACTTCACCAGCGACCACAAGCGTCGTGCCAGGAACCGCGTCGACATCGCGTACCGCAAATCCATCCATCGCCGAGATGTTGGTTTGAGGATGGCTGTGGGTTGCCTCGAGACTGGTTGCCAGAACTCTTCCGGCAGCCCCTGCGAGCGGTATCCGTTCAATCTCGGTGACCGAAAGGAGGCTGTAGATGTGCTGCCTGGCCTGAGCAACGGAAATCATCGATAATCGACCTTCCCCGATCTTCCACCATCCTTGTAGAGAAGCCGCACATTTTCAATGCGCATGCTGCGCTCGGACGATTTCAGCATGTCGTAAACGGTCAAGGCTGAAGCCGACACTGCGACCAGCGCCTCCATTTCGACTCCCGTCTGTCCTACCGTGGTTACGCTGGCGGTTATTTCGAGCCGACTTTCATCCGTCGACCCTGAGAATTCGATCTCAATGCTTGTGATCGGAATCGGATGACACAGGGGAATCAGTTCAGATGTTCGCTTGGCAGCCATAATGCCGGCCAGGCGGGCCACGCCCAGGACATCTCCCTTGCGGGACCCGTCCGAATAGATCAGGTGCAGTGTTTCAGGGCGCATGACCACAGCACCGCCCGCCATGGACTTGCGGGCGGTCGGTTTCTTTTCTGAAACGTCAACCATGTGTGCGTCACCAGACTTGTTGAAATGTGTCAGGAAGGATTTCATCACAACTATACTCGCACTGGATTTGCGATGAGTGCGCGGGTTGCCGATTCGATGTCGCTCGCTCGCATGAGGCTCTCCCCAACCAGGAAGCACCGAGCTCCGGCCTCGGCAAGAATCGCCAGGTCGCCGGCGTTTGCAAGGCCGGATTCGGCAACAACGGTATACTCACCGGAAACGAGCGGCATCATGGAGAGTGTGGTGTCCAGGGTGACCTCGAATGTGTGAAGATTGCGATTGTTGATACCCAGAAGGCGAGATTCAAGCTGCAGGGCTCGCTCCAGCTCCTGTCGATTGTGAACTTCTACCAGGACATCCATCCCGAGAGTGACAGCTGATGCTTCGAGTTCACTTGCCTGGTTGTCGCTGAGTATTGCCATGATCAACAGAATACAGTCGGCATCCAGAGCACGCGAATGGATAATCTGCAGTGGATCGATCATGAAGTCCTTGCGAAGAACCGGCAGACTGCAACTGTTTCGGGCTTCGGCCAGGTATTGGCTACAGCCCTGGAAGCTCGGCTGGTCGGTGAGCACCGATAGGCAGGAAGCTCCGCCCGACGCGTAGGCACGTGCTATGTCGGATGGTCTGAAGTCGGGTCGAATAAGGCCACGCGATGGACTTGCTCGCTTGAGTTCGGCAATCAGGCCATACCCATCCCTGGATTGCTGGCACAATTTGCGCCTGAAACCGCGCAATGGGCTGGCAGCCTTGGCCCGCTGGTCCAGTTCAGTGTAGCTGAACCTGGAACGCAATTCCGCAACTTCCTGCCGCTTGTAGGCAACGATGCCATCAAGTGCAGACACTACTAGCCTGCCTGCTGCGTGAATCTTGCCAGGGCCGTAACCTTGGCAAGTGCACGGCCGCTGTCAATGCTTTCGCGTGCCAGTTCTACACCGTCTGCAAGATGCGAGCAGCGTGCCGCGATCAGCAGGGCAGCAGCAGCGTTGAGCAGTACGGCGTCACGGTACGGACCGACCTCTCCGGCTAGCATTGAACGCATGGCACGGGCATTTTCGGAGGGCATGCCTCCACTGATACTTGTCAGTGGATGCGTTGGAAGATTGGCTTGCTCGGGGTGAATCTCAAATTCCTTGACGTCGCCCCGGTCCAACCTGGCGACGTGGGTGATTCCGCAAATTGAAACCTCATCCGTACCGTCGGCGCCATGGACAACCCACGCCCTCTGGCAGCCCAGACTGTCGAGAGTCTCTGCCATGGGACGGATTAATGACCTGGCAAATGCCCCTGTCAGCTGTTGGCGCACCGAAGCCGGATTAGTCAGCGGGCCAAGTATATTGAAAATAGTCCGCGTACCCAGTTCGGTGCGCACCGGCATGACGTGGCGCATGGCAGGATGATGCATGGGGGCCATCATAAAGCCGATGCCGATTCTGTCGATTGCTTTCTCGACAGTCTCGGCTTCAAGCATGACATTGATGCCGAGTTCTGTCAGCACGTCTGCGGCACCGGATCGGGAAGAAAGATTGCGGTTGCCATGCTTGGCCACAGGGACGCCGCAACCTGAGACAACAAAGGCCGTCGCCGTGGATATATTGAGCGTTCCCTTGCCATCACCACCGGTACCGACGACATCAATGGCGTCAGGTGGTGCTGCCACCTTTCGGCACTTCTGACGCATGACACTTGCCGCAGCAGAGTATTCCTCGACCGATTCCGTGCGGGCGCGCATTGCCATGAGGAGGCCGCCAGTCTGTGCCGCCGAAGCACCGCCGCTCATGATGATGTCAAATGCTGCAATTGCCTGATCGGCTGTAAGCGGACCGCAAGCAGCCAGGCCAATCAGAGACCTGATATCATATTCCATCGCTTTCCTCGCAAATTTCAAGAAAGGCACGCAAGATGCAGTGCCCGCAGTCGGTTGCAATGCTTTCCGGATGAAACTGCAAGCCGAAGATGGCAAGACTGCGGTGCCGGATACCCATGACCACACCGTTATCCAGCCAGGCGTTTACGGCCAGCGCGGCCGGCACCGATTTTCGATTCACATGCAGCGAGTGATAACGCGTAGCAGTGAAGGGTGAATCCAGGCCGGCAAACAGACCGGTAGAATCGTGATTGACCTGTGCGGTCTTGCCATGCACGATTTCATGGCACTGATCGACCCTGGCTCCAAGCGAGTGAGCAATGACCTGGTGTCCGAGACACACACCCAGCAACGGAATTTTTTCCTTGACGGCCGCCCGCGTCAATTCAACACAAAGCCCTGTCTGCTCGGGGCCGCACGGGCCTGGGGACATCACAATTCCTGCAGGCTGGCAGTCCACAGCCTCTTGAACAGTAATGGCGTCGTTGCGATGGACCTCGATCTCAGCGCCTAGTTCACCTAGATACTGTGCCAGATTAAAAGTGAAGCTGTCGTAGTTGTCTATCAATAAGTACATGGGTCCGCTGCCAATCAGTGTTTGTCACGCCGTCCTCGACGCTCATGCATGCGTGCGTGCCGGTCACCATCAATGCCCGGATTCTGCAACGCCGTCCCTTGATATCGCGAACAGCTCTGCATCGCTGGCCGCCTTGCGAAGGGCTTGGGACTTGTTGACGGTCTCTGTCCACTCGGCTTCCGGATCGCTGTCGTACACGATTCCTCCTCCAGCCTGAATATAGAGAACACCGTCCTTGATTATGGCAGTGCGGAGGGCGATACACATGTCCATATCGCCATCCACTGAAAAATACCCAACCCCTCCGGCATAGACTCCTCGCTTGCTCCGCTCCAGTTCATCAATGATTTCCATAGCGCGCACTTTCGGAGCACCTGATACGGTACCGGCCGGCAAGCCTGACAACAGCGCCGAAAGTGCATCATGATCCTTGCTCAATTCGCCGACGACGTTGGAAACAATGTGCATGACATGTGAGTAACGTTCGATCTGAAATTTTTCGGTCGGGTGCACGGTTCCCACGCGCGAAACTCTACCTACATCATTGCGGCCCAGGTCTAGCAACATGAGGTGTTCGGCGCATTCCTTTGCGTCCTGCAGCAAATCAATGGCCAACTGTTCGTCTTCGCGCGCTGTCGCTCCTCTCGGACGCGTGCCGGCAATTGGACGAATTGTGATTTCTCGGTCGAATACACGAACAAGAATTTCCGGACTGGCACCGACAACCTGAAAGTCCCTGAAGTTGAAAAAAAACATGAAGGGTGAAGGATTAGTGCGACGCAGAGCCCTGTAGAACGAAAACGGTGGTAGCTCGAAGCGTCGTTTCCAACGCTGGCTGAGCACAACCTGAAAAACATCCCCGGCTGTGATGTACTCCTTGGCGCGCCTGACAATTGCAAGAAATTCCTCCTTGGCAAGCTCCGCTACGACCGGAGATTGACCATCCGTTGCCGATGCCCTCATCAGCAACCTGCTGTAATCCATCATCAGGTTTATGCGCCTTACGGCATCGTTAACGCGGCCGACTGCAGCCTTATAAGCCTTTTGCGCTGACTGGCCGGCACCGGCCCAGGCCGGACTGATTACAATGACTTCGCCCTTGACCCAATCCAGGACGATTACAATTGACGGCCTCATCAGGATCGAGTCCGGTGTCCCCAAATGGTCTGCGTTGATGTCGGGGAGATGTTCGACAAGCCGGACCATGTCATAACCGAGGTAGCCAAACAGTCCGGCACTGCTTGAAGGCAGGTTTTCTGGCAATTCGATGCGGCTTTCGGCTAGCAACGTACGCAACGAGGTGAAGGGGTCGGCACTTTCTGCCACATCGTGGAACCGACCCGATCCATCGCGCCGGCAGATGCTGGCACGACCATTATTGCACGTCCACAACAGGTCCGGCTCCAGGCCAATTATTGAGTATCGCCCCCTGACTTCACCACCGGTTACGGATTCCAGCAGGAAACTGAAGCTTCGAGCCTGGGTTACCTTCAGGAAAAGCGAAACCGGAGTGTCAAGATCCGCAGCGAGTCGCCTGCAGACAACCTGGTTGGAACCTGCAGCAAAACGGCAGGCAAACTGCTCGTAGCTGGGCGTAACCACGACTGAACATCACTGAAGTTGTGAAAGAACGGAATTGACTGTCGCCTGGTCGACCGACAACCCGGCTTCTGTCAGCAGTTGCAAGGCAAAGATTGAGGCTGCATCCTGGCCGGCAGTTTGCGAAAACTGTTCATTCACAAAGCGTGAAATACTCTGTGTACCGTCGTCCGCTGTATCGGCATCATGGATGGCTTCAAGTTTGAACAGAGCAACGCGGTCTTCACTTTCAACAACCCCGACCATTCCAGGTTGCAAGGTAAAGGCCATTTCGACAATCCCTGCCGGAGCACCTTCAATCGCTGAGCCACGCACCAAACTGGCAGCAAGTGAGGCGCCGGGCAAGCCAGCCTCAAGGAATTCGGATCCTGCTTCTAGCGATGACTTGTGCGCTTCGGCAATGGACAGCTTCTCCTGCCTCTTGCGCTCACTTGACCAGGCTAGACTGACCTCGTCCTCGACCGCGGAAAAATCTTGCAGTTGTGGTGGTACAATCCGGTCAAGGCGCAGTGCGAAGACACCTCCGCCCGCCAGGAAATGCAATTCAGGGAAATGTTCCTCGGTAACACTGTTGGCGAACCGACGAAACGCCGCATCGGAAAGCACGGGACCTGATGCCATCTCGTCAAAATCGACAGTTGCAAGGCGCATCGGGGTTTCTGCAACCAGCTGTTCGAGAGTAGCCCCTCCTGCCAGGAGATCGTTGAATGCTTCGGCATCCGTACTGATACGTGCCGTTGCCTGCCGCAGAGCGAGCTCCTTTTCCAATTCCGCCTGCACATCTTCCAGGCTGTCATGACGTGCCTGCAGAATGGCAATAACGCGGTACACCGCCGGTCCGAACGCCGATTGTACAGGGCCGACAATCCCAGGTTCAGATATCCCGAATACGGCTGAAGCCGCCTGTTCGTCGAGATCTTCCCTGGCAACCTCGCCTACATAGGCATCCTGGGGAAGAATTTGTGCTTCCTGCAGAAGCATGTCAAAGTCTGCTTCGTTGCTATCAAGCCTGTTCCTGGCAATCGCAGCCTCGTCATGCGTCGGGAATACGAGCCTTTCGAGTATTCGCCTTTCCGGCTTGACATAATTGTCAATTCGTGAGTCGTACAGGTCGCGCACCTGCTGGTCAGTTACGGTCGTGGTGTCTGCCACCATGTCCGGCTCGAGGTAGGCGTAAGTAATCCGGCGTCTTTCTGGCAGTGTGAACAACTGCTTCTTCTCATTGTAAAACGCCCGCAACTCCGCGTCTGTTGGCTGAGGTTCCTCGGATGACAGGAACAAGTCATCAACTTCGATCCATCGCACGTCCCTGGACTCGAAATTGTAGCCAATAATTGACTCGGAATATACCGGATCTGGCTGGAGCCCGGAGGCAATTGAAGTCAGAATAATCTGCCGCGCCCGGGCTTCCCGTAACTCCTCGTCGAACTCTGCTGCCGTCATGCCCATACTTTGCAGCGTTCTTTCATACATTCCCCGGTCGAAATTTCCGTCAAGGCCCAGGAACGCATCATTCGTACGCAGTGCATCAAGCACAGTCTTGTCGTCAACCGACAGACCAATCGACTTTGCTTCGTTGTCAATTGCAGCTTCAGTTGCCAGCGCATGAAGTGTCAACTGGCTAATCTCGGTTACCGGAACATCCCTTGCTCCGGCTTGTAACGCCTGGTTTATCCTGTCGCGGACAGCCCTGTAATAGGCGTTTACCGAAATCTTCTCCTTACCAACCGTGCCAACTGAACCGGCGGCACCTGTAAAGCTAACGATTCCGAATCCCATCAGGCTGACGACAAGCAGACCTATCAGAATCCAGACGAGTATGTTTGCAGTCTTCGGCCGACGTGCAGCTCTGGCCATATCCTTGTTTCCCCGAGGCAGATGTAGGGCGCGTAACTAGACCTCTGAACTCTTGGTTGCAACCGCCGTTCGGTCGAGGCGAGCGGGCTTCAGGTCTATGCCAGGCAACCGGCGTTACTGGAACCGAAACCTGTCGATACGCCTGAAGAAGTCTGAAATTCCAGCTTTATCAACATTTGCAAACGCAATTCTAAGGTGTTTTCCGGTCTCGACCGCTCTTGGCTTGCTGTCCCGTGGAGCAAACATTGTGTCGGGCAGGACCAGCAGGCTCTCCTTGTCCAGCAATTGCCTGACCACGTCTTCAGAGGAAATACCGAACGGATGACGAACGTATGCAAAATATGCTCCACATTTCATCAATCTCCAGTCTCCGAGCGTATCGAAGCCGATCTCTATAGCGGTTTGACGGCCTGAGATTCGGGTGCGTTCCCTTTCAAGCCAGGTCTGCAGGTTGCGCAACCCGAACAACGCTGCGTGTTGGGCTATCTGGTTGGCGCAGATTGCAACGGTATCCATGTACTTTTCAATTTCATGCAAAAGCAGGTGTGAGGCAACTAGTGCGCCAAGCCTGTGACCGGTAAGACGGTATGCCTTCGAGAAAGAGTAAAGATGCACAAGTGTACCGTCCCAGAAGTCATCCTGAAACAGGTCGTGCAGCGAATTGCTGCTGGCTACGAAGTCGCGATAGGTTTCATCGACAATCAGCGCCAGACCATGACGACGGGCCAATTCAAAGAATCCCCGTACAAGAACCGGTGGATATTGAGCGCCGGTAGGATTGTTCGGCGTAATCAGTACAATTGCACGCAGTTGACTGTCGACGCCTTGCTCAGCAGCTTCCAATGACGGCAGCATCGACTGATCGACCTCTAGCAGCCTGGCTTCTATTCCCAACATGTCGAGGCACATCTTGTGATTAAAATACATCGGCGAGGTGATCATGATGGCATCACCGCGCCGCGCCAGGGCTGCGATTGCAGCTGTAAAGGCCTGATTGCACCCCGATGTCAGGGCAACCTGCCGAGGCGACACCTTGCCTCCGTACAATTCTGACCAGTGACGGGAAATCTCCTCTCTCAATTCGGGCATTCCGAGCACAGGACCGTAGGCATGGGCCCTGGGATCTTTCATGAGCAGATCAGAAATGTGTCTTCGGAGTGACAGCGCAGGAAGGTCGACCGGAGCGGCCTGGGAAAGGTCGATGAGAGGCTGTGCCGGATCTCTCCTGGAGTCTTTGATCCAGCGGCGCGCCTCCGCGATAGGAGGAGATATAGTGCGACACATATCCGGGTTGAATTTCATGGTCGCCTAATAGTCTAGCAGCAAAATAAATGCCTAGCATATTGACTGTGTCTCAGCACCTGGTCACTCAATTTCGATCGGCAACAACAGGATGTGCACCAGACCCATGCGAAGTTCGGAAATCCGCGAAAAGGGCGACTTCCCGGAAAATTCCAGGTACGGTCAGGTTCTGCACATGTGCAGACCGGATAACAAGCCGGTCGTTGCGGCAATGAACTTTCTTGCGTGAGAAGAATTCCATTTGGAACCAAAAGATGATTCTATGGGGCATGTGCGATTCGCAGACAATTCAATATACCGGTCACAGCCATGCGCAACTGGTGTTCACTCTTGTCCTGCCTGGTTGCTAGGAATAGTGCTGGAACAATGTTCCGACTGCCGTGAAGCTGGCACGGCACTATGGCCCAATCACTAATTCAGTGCACGTTGAATTGTGCCGAGTCTGGCCAGGGAATCGTCGACATCCTGGCCCGCGAATCCTTCCACAACCGGTGGGCAATGGCCCGTCGCATCTGCCTCGAAGGCAAACGGGCTTACTCGTTTGCCCGCTTGCGATTTCATCTGCCGCCTGGCCGTGAAAGAGCACGTACGCTCCGGCCTTGAGGCCATCGTCACCCGCAATTGCGGGTGCCAAGGATCGGGCCGGTGCACCGTATTCTGACCCGATGTCCTATATCGGCCATCACCGGATCAACAAACGCAGCAAATCCGGCAAAGGCTATCAGCAGTAGGAGATCGTCACCGCGCCGGTTCTGCCACTGCTGGAGCACACGGTCTTCAAGGCGGTGCCAAGTCATTTGGAGGCGCGCCGTCCGGGGGTGACCTCGTCAAGGGTCGTTGTTACCGGGTCAACCCTACTGACCGGCATCTGTTTCTGCGACAGGCGGCGGGGAGGCGATGACCCTCCGCACCGGAAAGAGCAGTCGCTATCGCTATCATACCAGTCTAATCAGTGCCCGGCAGGGTGAGACCGGCTGCAAGGACCGGACGGTCTCCATGGACAAGCTCGACAGTTTCGTCGTCCGGCGCCTGGGAGAGTGCCTGCTGGCAACTGAGCGGCGGGAAAAGATTCTTGAGGATGGGCCTGTCCGGCCGGGGCGCACACTGATGTCGCGGAATTGAACCGGCAGACCACCTAATCAGAGCTTCGGTTGAAGCGTCCGTGCGATGCAATCGAGACCGGTACCTCTGACCTTGATAAGCCGGCACCTGGTAACCGGGTCACCCATCTCAAGGCACTTCATGATCAGGTACGGACCGAGAGGCCCGCAAGGACAGGTTTCATCTCGTACCATATCCCTGCAGATGATCGAGGGGTTCTCTGCCGCCGCCCGTTAGAAGATCAGGCTCAAGAGCGGTGGCAATTGCCGCGACCATGGAAATCATTCGCCGCTAGGCATGTCGCGAATTGCCGGATATGACGGGGCGACATTCCATGCAATCGCCTGCCAGTCACCTTAGGAACTGCGTACGCTCGCCCGGTAAGTCGAGGCCGGTGACCATGAAGTGAAGTTCGCATAATCGGATCAATGTCAGGACTGCTCACCGCACTGAACGGCACGAACGGCAAAACCTGTGCGGCAATCGGCGTACCCGGTTCTGTATCGAAGTGGCGGAGAGACAGGGATTCGAACCCTGGGTACCTGTAAAGGTACAACGGTTTTCGAGACCGCCCCGTTCGACCGCTCCGGCATCTCTCCGCGTCCCGAGCGCAGGACGCTGTATAACAGATTACTTGCCCACCATGCTACAACTAAATTTTCCCGTGCGGACCAAGATTGAGATCCACTTTGAGGAGGCCTTACACCCCGGAACCCCAGGCAAGTCCGGGAAATTGGACTCCCCTGGCATATATCCTGGGGCAAGTCGAATCGCGTCGATGGCTATGTAAAATCTTCAGCTTACAATACTGGCGATGCCATTGTCGCATTCTTGTGAAGTGTAACTGCTAATTCCAGTTCAACATGACAACAACCGATGGCAGGTCTCAGGGAGCCGGGGCCACGGCCCACTCTTGATGCGCGGGCGATGCGCTACGATCGGGGTATTGAATGAAGGCCTGCCACGCCTTCTGTGCATTGGCCTTCCTATCCTTCAGGGATTCGGGACAGGCTGCCGAGAACAGAAGGCAGGACTTGAAGCAGCAATCGCACTTGACCCTTGGCCTTGTGCCCCGGCAGGCTTATATTCGTTTCAGAATGCCTTGCTGGCCGAGGCGGGTCTCGTCCTGGAGCCAGAGGTCGATCGGCTTGATGACCGCCTTGCCTGTCGCATCAGTCGACCTGGCTACAGGATCAGCCTTCAGGTGTTGCGTAGGGGCTGACATCGCCATTACAAGGCCCCGGGTCCGAGTTGCTCAGTGGTCGGCCTTGCAATGGTCGGCGAATTGCGCCAATTCCTGCCTTGTGTTGTAGTGTCGGCGACGGGCACGGCTCTTGGCTCCTCCTGCGTGGGGTTTGTTCGTGTTATTGCGCTCGATACAGGGATATCCAAGCACCGCTATGCGCATTTTTCTGGGCCATAGCCATACGTCTTCTTAAGGTTCAACTGGATTCAGGATCGAGTCGTTGGGCAAGAATATTGGAAAGGATATTGTTATGCGAATGCGAGTCGTCGAGGTCATCTTGATCACTCTTTTTGTACTGTCCGTGGTTCCGGCCGGGGCCCGTGACCAGATTCATATCGTAGGATCTTCGACCGTATTTCCATACACCCAGGCAGTAGCCGAACAATATTCAAACCTGACCGGTGCGCCGTCACCAATTGTTGAATCCACTGGTACAGGCGGTGGCATAAAGCTCTTTTGCAGCGGCATCGGCGAACGGTATCCCGATTTGACAGGGGCCTCAAGAGCAATGACGCAGTCAGAGTTGAGCCTTTGCAGGAAGAACGGGGTCAGTGACATAACCGAAGCGTTGATCGGATTCGACGGCGTGACAATCGCAGTTTCCCGAGCCGGCAAACATAGCTGGGACCTCGCTCTGCACGAGATTTTTCTGGCACTTGCTTCTCAAGTGCCGTTTGCCGGTCGCATGGTCGACAATCCCAACCAGCTCTGGTCCGACGTAAATCCTGAACTTCCGGACCAGGCTATCCTTGTTTATGGCCCTCCGCCGACCTCCGGCACCCGGGATGCGTTTGTAGATCTGGTTATGCACGCGGGCTGCAGGTCACTGTCATTTGTGCTCGAAAAGGGACTCGACAGTGACGGGGAGTGGATCAAGGAAAACTGCAGTCGTATGCGCCAGGACGGGCCATATGTCGAAGCTGGTGAGAACGATAACCTGATCGTCCAGCGACTGATTGCTGATTCCGAAGCCCTGGGCATCTTCGGCTACTCGTTTCTTTTCGAAAACAGGGACATTCTGGATGCGGTATCCATTGATGGTGTTCTACCGGATGAGGAAACGATCGGTGACAAGTCTTATCCGATTTCCCGCCCCCTTTACTTCTACACCAAGAATGCGCACCGCGGAGTGATTCCGCACCTCCAGGAATTCATCGAGGAATATGTGTCCGAAGACGCGCTTTCTCCATACGGATACCTGGCCGAAAGAGGTCTGATCGCGTTGACAGACGAGCAGCTCGCCAAGCTGCAGGATGATGTCATTGGCGGCGCCACTTTGGAAATCAAGTAATGAAAAGCCCGTTTGCAGGCAGGATTCACCTCACCATTCATTGATTCATTTATGCGTGCCGGGAGAAGTTAGATTTCCGCAGCTGCCGTTCTAATCGTGTTCATTGCCGCGATTGGCGGCTATGCCTGGAATGTGCGGGCCGCAAGGAAACTGCATGAACAGGGTAGGCGTCTGGTTGCGACTTCCGAGTATCACGGTCTCTACTCACTGCTTGTAGTCTTGATCCCTGCACAACTTCTGGTTCTGTTGTGGATTGTTCTCCAGGGACCTCTGATCGACTACCTGCAACTAAAGGCGCTGCCCCAGGCGGTGCCGCTCGAAAAGGGCGCACAGCAACTTCTCCTTTCCGAAATCAAATCGATTGCCGGCGGACGTATATTTGGAACCCCCGAGGACTGGATGTTGGCGGCAGCCGAGCGCCAGACGCGCCTGAACAAATACGGTGAATGGGCCTTGATTGCGGTCGTCTTGGCACTGGTCCTGTCGCTGTTGGTCTACTGCCGCGCCCGTGTATCAATTGCGTTTCATGCCCGCCGACGCGCCGAGAAGATTGTCTATTTGGTGCTCATGACCTGTTCGATTGTTGCGATACTGACGACGATCGGCATCATTGCCTCGCTGCTCGTGGAAACCGGCCGATTCTTGAGCCATGTACCTGTCACCGAATTTCTGTTCGGCCTGAACTGGGAGCCGCAAATTCCCATTCGCGAGGATCAGGTTGCGGCTCAGGGTGCATTCGGCTGGATTCCGGTTCTCCTGGGTACATTGACCATAACAGCCGTAGCATTGTTCATTGCTGTTCCCGTCGGCCTGATGTCAGCCATTTATCTCAACGAGTTTGCATCAGGCCCCATGCGAGCCATCAGCAAACCGATACTCGAGATCCTGGCTGGCGTACCTACTGTCGTATACGGTTTCTTTGCGGTCCTGGTGGTCACTCCGGCAATTCGCGATCTTGGCGATATGCTCGGTGTCGTTGTATCCCACAATACGGCGCTGGCGGCGGGTGGGGTAATGGGGATCATGCTAATCCCGTTCATTTCCTCCTTTGCCGATGACGCCCTGTCTGCAGTTCCTCAAGACCTGAGAAACGGTTCTCTGGCACTCGGTGCAACGCGGGCCGAAACTGTCCTGCAGGTGGTTTTTCCTGCCGCAGTGCCCGGGATTGTAGGCGGAGTCCTGTTGGCCGTCAGCCGTGCCATCGGAGAAACCATGATCGTTGTCATGGCTGCAGGGCTGATCGCCAAGCTGACGATCAACCCGCTGGACAGCGTTACAACAATCACCGTGCAGATCATGACCCTGCTTATCGGTGATACATCGTTTGACAATCCAAAGACGCTGGCCGCATTCGCCCTTGGAATGATGTTGTTCGGCGTGACGCTGGCAATAAACGTCCTGGCGCTCCGGATTGTTCACAAATACCGGGAGCTCTACGATTAGAGCCGATTGATGACTCCAGTTCCTCCCACATCCCTGGCAACAATCTCGCACGGCCTGAGACGGCGCAACCGGACCCAGTTCCTGATCAAGACCCTTGGACTGGCGGCCGTTTCTCTTGCCTTTCTGACGTTGCTGGTACTGGTCGGATCATTGGTGAGTTCCGGTTTCCATGCGTTGACTCAAACCCACATAGAATTGGCTGTTCACGTTGATCCGAAAACCATTGATAAACAGAAGCTGCCCCGCGGGAACTTTCGCGACATTCTCCAGGAGGCCCTGATTGAACATCTCCCTCCAATCGATGATCGTCGTTTGCACCGCACCGCAGCAAGGTTGTTAAGTCGGGGTGGGGAATTCGAGTTGCGAGACCGCGTCGTAGCCAACCCTGCATTGATAGGCAGGATCGTCTTGCTGAAGGTTCCGGTGTCAGACCCCTACGACCAGCTGAACAAAGGGCTGATATCTCGTCAGACTCCCGAGGAGTTCAGGCGCCTGAGTGATCAGGAAATTGCCTGGTTTGACCATCTCCAGGCGAACAATGTCATCAGTCGACCGATCAACATTGGATTGTTGGTCAATGCCGACAGCCGGTTTCCTGAACAGGCCGGACTTAGAGGTGCACTCGTCGGGTCGTTTTGGGCTCTGCTGGTTTGCTTCATGATATCCTTTCCATTGGGAATCGGCGCCGGAATCTATCTCGAAGAATTTGCGCCAAGAAATCGGTTGAGCGATGTTATTGAAGTCAACATAAACAACTTGGCGGCGGTGCCCTCCGTGGTGTTCGGTCTGTTGGCATTGGCTGTCTTTATTGGCTGGTTCGGGTTGCCACGGTCGGCACCCGTCGTAGGCGGCCTGACGCTGGCGCTGATGACCATGCCGACGATCATAATTGCAACCAGGGCAGCCTTGAAGGCCGTTCCTCCGAGTATTCGTGAAGCTGCCCTGGCAGTCGGTGCCTCACCTCAGCAAGTCGTGTTCGGACACGCCTTGCCATTGGCTATGCCTGGAATCCTAACCGGCACAATAATCGGGATGGCACAGGCACTGGGTGAAACTGCGCCACTGCTTCTGATTGGCATGAATGCGTTTATTACATCTGCGCCGGCTTCTCCGTTCGACAGCGCTACATCGCTTCCAACCCAGATTTTTATCTGGGCAGATAGTCCCGAGCGAGGATTTGTCAGCAGAACATCGGCCGCAATACTTGTCCTGCTAACGTTTCTGATTTCCATGAATGCCCTGGCAATTATCCTCCGCCAGAAGTTCCAGAAAAAGTGGTGACCGTGGGAACGAGATTGAATTCTGTGCAACAGGTGCCTATTTAGGTCCGGGAACAGTGCCAATTGTGAACAGTCATTTGGTCTGCCCGGGCAACGAGACTGAAACTTTGCCCCGGCTAGCCGAGACGCTGTTTGAAGGGATCTGTCGACCCGTAGTAAATCAGTGCACATTGACGACGAGCGCCGACCCATGAGCCAGCAAAATGCCGATAACGAGGCCAACGTCACGAAGCTTCCTGCAGAGCCCGATTCAGTCGGGGAGGACATGAGGGCTGAAACGGGAGTCCGGCGTGCTGACGGTGACGAGCAACACGAACTGGATGCTGCCGTCGGCAATTCTGATGGCGTGGCAGGCCAACCCGTGGAAGAACCTGATGATAATACGAATGTGCAGTTCGATGATTCTGAAGATAACAATTCGGATGTAAGGGTTGTTTTCGATTTCCTGGGCAAACAATACAGTGGATCAATCGGTTCAAGATTTAAGGTAATTGCATCGAATTATCATGTGTCGGTTCACAGTAGCATCTTGAAGCTGGACCAGGTTCGGCTGGCCTCCGGCGAGCACACTATTATAGGCACCCCGTATATTACTGATGCCTGCGTCTGGATCACTGCAGTAGCTTTTGGCACCAACAAGATACTCAGCTTCAAGAAACGAAGAAGAAAACACTCCTCGGCCACACTTCGTGGTCAGAAGCAGGTAATCATTAGCTACGAGATCAAGGACATGCGGATACCGGGACTGGTATCAGGACCCGAAGTTGAACCCGTGGCCCGCTACAGAAGCGTGTCGAACTGAGACTTGAACTGTCACTTGAACCGAGATGGATGTCTGATTCTGTATAGAAGGGCAGAACCAGCAAGTTCCGCGATTTGAAGGAGATTCCGGATGGCACATAAGAAGGCGGGCGGTTCGTCTCGCAATGGACGGGACTCAGCCGGGCGACGGCTCGGTGTCAAGAAGTATGGAGGAGAGTTCGTCGTTCCTGGAAACATCATTGTCCGTCAACGAGGAAATAAATTCTGGGCCAGCAATGGCACTGGAACAGGGCGGGATTTTACAATTTTCGCTACCGAACCTGGACGTGTCCGGTTCAGGAAAGGTTTCAAGGGCCGAAAGTTTGTTTCGGTTGTCGCAGACACCTGACTTCAACGCCTCGCAATGTCTGGAGCCGTTGGGCAATACACGCCCGCACCACAAGAATAGCAACTGAAGGCACTGAATCGGGAGTTGCTTTCAGGGCCGGTAGGCTTTGCTGGCAGAACAGCGAGAGACCGTGACGCTCCAGTTGCCCTTTGGCAGTCGACCTCAGGGATGACATCGTGTTCTGTAGCGACCTGTCCGGCAGGTCCAACCAACCGAGCAACGGTTTCCAATCATGCAATTCATTGATCTTGCGCGCATTACAGTGCGGTCGGGTAGCGGCGGGAACGGCTCTGCAAGCTTTCGCCGTGAAAAATACGTCGAGTTTGGTGGCCCCGATGGCGGCGATGGAGGGCGAGGTGGCCACGTTTTTGTCGAGCCGATAGAGGGCCTCAATACCCTGGTCGATTTTCGTTACCGGCGGCACGTGTTTGCCGGGAACGGAGGTCACGGTCGTGGCAAGCAGCAACACGGAGCAAACGGACCCAACGCAATTATCAAGGTGCCCTGTGGCACCGAGGTGCTAAGCGAAGATTGCCAAACCCTGCTTTTTGATTTGACCGAGCCGAACCAGCGAGTGCTTCTTGCCCGGGGTGGAAACGGAGGATTTGGCAATACCCGGTTCAAGTCCTCGACAAACCGGGCGCCGCGCACAGCCAACGAAGGGCAACCCGGGATCGAACGCATTGTGTGGTTGCGTCTTAAGGTCCTTGCCGATGTCGGACTTGTCGGACTTCCCAATGTTGGAAAATCAACCTTTCTCTCGTCGGCGTCGAATGCCAAACCAAAAATCGGCAATTATCCATTCACGACATTGTATCCCAACCTTGGAACAGTCAGCATGTTTGACGAGGAGTTCATTGTTGCCGACGTTCCCGGGCTGGTCGAGGACGCCCATCTTGGCCGCGGTCTAGGAGACAGATTTCTGGGACACGTTGAACGCTGTAAGGTTCTGTTGCATCTCGTCGATGCAACCAGCACGGATCCCGTCCACGACTACCAGGTTGTTTGCGAGAGTCTTGAGAAATACGGTAGTGAAATGTTGACCAAGCCTCGCCTTGTTGCAATGTCCAAGATTGATGCCGTTGAACCACAACTGCTGGCCGAAAGGCACCATAATTTGAAACTGGTGTCATCTGATGCGGTACTGTGTGTTTCGGCAATTGCCGGTACAGGAATGGAAGTCTGTCTGCGCAACCTTCTGGAAACAGTATGCGAACAACGTCGGCGAGAGCGTAGAATTCTGGCGAGAGAGCATGTCAGTTGGACGCCGTGATGCGGCTAGGTAGTACCAAGCGAATTGTCATCAAGATCGGTTCGGCAATTCTGATCGAGGGGTCCAGTGGTTTGATCCGCAGGTCGTGGCTCCAGGGCCTGGCTGCGGACATCGACGTGCTCATGTCATCTGGCAGTGATGTCCTTGTTGTATCGTCGGGGGCCATTGCATTGGGTCGAAATGTGCTGGGCATGCATGGCAGCCAGCTTTCTCTTGAGCAGAGCCAGGCCGCGGCAGCGGTTGGCCAGATCAGGCTGGCTCGTGCCTATGAGGAGGTATTGGAACCCTTTGGAATTCGAACAGGTCAGGTGCTGTTGACTCTTGACGACAGCTTCAATCGACGTCGGTATCTCAATTCAAGGGCCACGCTTGAAACACTGTTGAATCAGGGAGTTGTCCCCATTGTCAACGAAAACGACACGGTTGCTACCGACGAGATCAGGTACGGAGACAATGACCGCCTGGCTGCCCAGGTAGCGGTAATGACCGGTGCTGATACTCTGGTTCTGCTGTCCGACGTTGATGGATTCTATACCAAGGATCCCAAGGAGGATAGTGAGGCGGAGAGGCTGGATGTTGTGGAACACATCACGTCCGAACTTGAGGCACTTGCGGGAGGGCAGGGTTCCACGTCGTCCAAGGGCGGGATGGCAACCAAGATCATGGCAGCGAGAACTGCAACCAAGGCAGGTTGCGCAATGGTAATTGCACGTGGCAGTGTGCTTCGGCCAATTGACCGATTGCAGAAAGGCACGTCTTGCACGTGGTTCCTGCCTGCCGGCAATCCCCAGACCGCTCGCAAGCATTGGATCACTTCACTGAAGTCCAAGGGCACGATTATAATCGATGACGGTGCTTCGAACGCTGTGAAATCAGGACGGTCGCTATTGCCTGCAGGTGTCAAGAAGATATTCGGCAGGTTTCAGAAGGGGGATGCCGTTGGCATTACCGACCTGCGCGGAGAAGCAGTGGGGAAGGGGCTGACCCGGTATTCGACGAACGAGATCGAGAGGATCAGGGGACGCAAATCCCGTGAAATAGAAGAGATCTTGGGGAATCCACCACAGGCGGCATTGATTCATGCCGATGATCTAGTACGATGGACGACCGCCCTGGATAGACCAGCAAAGGATTGATGGAGCATACTGGCTCTAGACGGACACATGGGAGCATCTATTCGTGGTGAGTTGGAGGAGAGAAGCGTGATCGAAAATACCAGCCAAACCAACATTTCCAGCACTATATGGCAGCTTGGCAAGCAGGCAGCCGCTGCTGCCCTACAACTGGCACAGGCATCGGATTCCTGCAAACGCGAAGCACTGGAAGAGGCCGCGAATCAGATCAGGCTGCAGGAGGACAACATTCTCTCTGCCAACCGTGACGACCTGAACGCAGGAAAACGAAAAGGGCTTTCCCCAGCCATGCTCGACCGGTTGATGCTTGATTCAGACAGGCTGCGTGGCATTGAGAGCTCGCTGAGATCGGTCGCAGCGATACCTGATCCGGTCGGAACGGAATTGGCCTGCTGGGAACGACCTTCCGGGCTGCGCATTCGGCGCGTTCGGACACCTCTAGGGGTAATCGGGGTCATATTTGAATCCCGTCCCAATGTGACGGTTGATGCGGGAGCTTTGTGCCTGAAATCAGGAAACGCAGTCATATTGCGTGGCGGTTCGGACAGTTACAACAGTTCACGAGCGTTGCATGCTTGCATGGCAAGGGGTCTGGAGGCGGCTGGACTGCCGGCTGCGTCGATCCAACTTGTTCCAACCACCGATCGTGCTGCTGTGGGCGAGCTGCTCAAGCTCAATCGCTTCATTGACGTCCTCGTCCCGCGCGGCGGAAAGAGCCTTGTCGAACGTGTTCAGGAGGAAGCCCGAGTACCTGTATTCGCGCACCTTGAGGGCATTTGCCATGTCTATATCGATCGACACGCCGATCTCGCCAAGGCCCGCCGGGTAGTGATCAATGCGAAGACTCGGCGGCCCGGAATATGCGGAGCTGCGGAATGCTTGCTGATTGACAGGCAGGTGTGGAACGAAATCGGCATCCCTGTAATAGAGGACCTGCTTGCTGCCGGCGTTGAAGTGCGTGCCGATTCAACGTTGCAGTCGATCTCTGGAACACAGGCTGCTCAATACGAGGATTTTGGCAAGGAATTTTTGGACATGACCATCGCCGCCCGGGTTGTGGATGGCGTAGATGCCGCAATCAAGCACATTCGCCAATTCGGCTCCGGTCACACTGACGCCATTGTCACAGAGTGCGAGCGAACTGCGGCATCGTTCTTCAGGCAACTGGACTCGGCCATTCTGATGCACAATGCGTCGACGCAATTTGCAGATGGGGGAGAATTTGGCATGGGGGCCGAAATTGGCATCGCAACTGGCAAGATTCATGCTCGCGGTCCGGTAGGCACAAATCAACTGACCAGTTTCAAATACCTAGTATCCGGCGACGGAACGGTCAGGCCCTGAAAGGACTGCAACGTTTGGCCAGAAGGCTGAACAATTCTCAAATGGATGATTGAGCGGGAAAAGATCTCGCCGTGACGAGAATGGTATTCCAGGGTAGCGAGAGACTTTGACCTGACAGGTCTATCGGCCCCAGGTGCGCAGTTCACCACAGTCCACGTGGACAAATCCGGATCTGGAATACTTGCCCACACCGCCGGCCCGACAATTTGTTGCGGCTTTGGCAACCACCGAGACCGATCTGTCAGTCACTCGGACATCTGCCGCCATTCCCCGTATGTGGAGGGAATTCCGGGCTGTTCTTCCGCCTCTGTGCCGAATCATGTCATTGGAACGACGAGTTCGATAACCGCTTAGCAATTGAAATGGATGTTCCGTGTCCAACTGGATCTGGACCAGGCTCAGTATGTCGAGGTTTGCAATATCCATGTGAACGGCCTTGTTCTCGCGCCAATCTCGCATAAAGATTGAAATCTCTCGCACGGCCTCCTTGATGTAATCTCCATCAATCCAATATATCGTGTCGATGCTTTCCCCGGTCTGGGCACTGTACATTCGCAATTTTCGATATCGACCAGCGCGGCGCGCAAATGCTGGTGTTCCTGCGAATTGGGGGGCAGCCGCCACTGTCATTACGCCTAAGGTCGAACCCAAAAAACTTCGTCTCGAAAGACAACTCTGCTGGCTAGCGCAACCTTCTTTCATATCAACTCGCAGTCCTGTCTCTTCTGTGACCCTTGTATTGTTGGAGGCACGCCCACAGTACTTTGTCTTCGGGAATTTACTTCGCTCTGGGGCAAATTCGAATCAACTCGTAAGCACTCGTAATCAACTCTTTGCCGGGGAGATGTGACATTGCTGCTTCTGCAGTTCTCTTTGCACACTTGATCTATAAACCCGAGAATATACAAAATATACAATCCGAGCGTTACACTACGTGTCCCTCAGCATCAGAATTGTACATATACTATTGGTATACCAGTGTCAAGATAGCGACCCGATTGATTGTGGAAATCCGGTCGCAGCAATGTTGGCCAATTCAAGAATTCTTGCTCGTGCGCGATAATCGGTTAACGATTACCACAACTCGACCTGGCGTTGCCGCCGGCTATTAGCTTGGCCGCACCGCTCAGGTCACACTGCCTAGTCCTGTCAAAGGGGACCTCTTTTTGATCCATTGCTTCGCAGAATGCAATGCGAATTACCACTTCCTGGCATACTCTGATCGGTCGCTTGTCCAGAATTCTGGGCCACTGCTGTATGGTCATTGACCAGTTCATGCATTTGCCAGGTTTGCAGGCACAGTTTATCAGGAGTCGCTGAATCGAAAACAGGGTCGCCTTAGGTCCTGTCGAGTTTGTACGAGGCCAGGATCAATCCAAAGCGGACAGCGAGGTCCAACAGTCCGCAATCCACAAATGACGCTCACAGGCGTGCCGTGTTGGGGCACAGAGTAGAACGCTGATCAATATTCATTTCGGCAGGCACGGCCTTGTGTTTGTAAACGAGAAGAAGCTGACCCTCCAGTTTCATTCTTCGAGGCTCACTGACGGACGAATCACCGAAAGGACCATGAATTGAGGCCCACTTTTTCGAGATGATATTGGTGTCGCATGGGGTGGTTCCTGCCTATACGTCAATCCGCGAACAAGAATGCATCAAGCGTCCAAGGGAGCAGACCTTTCGAGCAGTCAGCAATTCCCGCTAGCGACCTGTCTGGTAGAGTCGAGGGGGGCGTGCCCATTCGCAGGTCCGGGGAGTAGCAGTTCGCTGGCGGCTTTCGCCCGGTGCCAGTGCCTCGGTTCCGAACCATGGATACGTTTCCTCAACCCCGCTCATCAAACCGGACGTGTGGTGTTCCCGCATCCGGCTTTCCGACCAGAACACATGCCCGCTCCCGGCAGCGTCTTCGTCTTCGGCACAAGGCGCAGCAAACCGTAGGCCGCCCACAGCCGCTCCACCATCTCTTCAGCATCCTGTCCCACATGACGCCGATGCGTCTGCTCACTGATCCGACTGCAGAAGCCCTGGACGCTCGCCTTGCCCGGCCGGGAGCCAATAGTGGCCCCCCGCGCGTTGGGACGATAATTGCACCCCTTGCGGTAACCCGGAAACACAAAGGATTCCTCGGGATACCGCAGGCCTCGCGTCTTGTGCGGATTGATCGCCAGTTTCAGTTTGACCATCAGCCGTTGCGCCGAGGTCGGCCATCGGTGCTGGCGGCCTGATTGACGACTAATTCCCGCAGGCATCAATATTGATCGTCATCATTCCAATCCGTTCTTATTTCTCCGCTCATCATACAGCAGGACTGGTAGACATGCCGATGCAGGCCTTCGGTGCGGATCCCGCCGATCCGCACCAGACGGTGGTCTTCGTCATAGTCTTCCCAGACATCGAACGATGGCATTGCTCAGAACCCCGGTGACGGCCTGCTATCGGGTTCCGGGTCATTCTCGTGTGGCGGCTCCCCCTGTTCGATCAGCCAGGCCCGGAAGCTCGGTATCGGACACTCGACAGTGCCCGTGTCCAGATGCTTGTGCAGAGCTCCCCGATGGATGAGGTGACGGGTGAAGTCATTGACAGTCATGCCATCCGGCAACCGCCATCCAGACTCGTCAATACAGTGCTGGCGGATCAGCCGGTCCACCCCGATCACGCCCCTGGCAGGTTCCAGATCCCGCATCATCGCACCCACCAGATATGCAGATCCCTCGATCTCCGGGCTCATGCGTTGCCGGTAGTAGGCAAGCTGTCGCTTCCTGCTCCGGGCCCGGACCACCGATGACTGGACATCCTCAAGCTTTCCATCAGCCGCCACGACCTCGTCGGCCAGGGCCATGAGTGCATTCTGCACATGCACCGGCCAGTGGTCGCAGTCTTCGGCAATGCCTCTCATCGTGTTCCGCCAGTCCCCGTCCGGCAGGCCGAAATGCCGCCCCCAGCCGGCAATCAGGTCATCACTCTCGGCCTCGTCAAAGCAACCGAGCGTCCAGGTGGTTCCCTGGGCCGGCCGCGACAGACCGAGTTCCATCGCCCGGTCAACGGTGTCGCCAAGGCCGGCCAGCACCAGCATGATTGGCGCCTGGTATTTCTGATTGTGCACGGCCTGCAAGATGCGGGCATGTGGAGAGAATCGGTCACCAGCCGTGTTCTGAAACTCGTCAATGGCCAGCACCACCGGATATTGCCATTTCTTCACAGGGTGATGAGCCAGCACCGACCTGACAGGATCCGGCTGCCGTGGATCGCTGACCTCACGGCCGTGTTGCACATGCGTCCCACCTATCCCCAGTTGCAACTGCATATGACGGTTGTATTGCTGTAAAACGGTCTTATCCAGACCGGCTTTCAGGGCGCCGGCAAGCAGGGCGGCGAGTTCGTCACCACTCTCAAGACTGTCCGGACCAGGCATATTGACGATCCTGGGCTCACCATCGTTCCGTCTACATGCAAGGTGCCCGAGCAGCGAAGTCTTGCCGGCACCCGGTGCCCCGTGGATGATACGGGTCATGCCCTTGTGCTGGGGCGCCCCGGCCGTGTGGCGCTGCCACATGGTCCTGCAGATGGTCTCGATGTCGGCGATGACCTCCTTTCGCCCGGCAAAGTAGGGCGGGTCGCTGCGGTCCCTGGCTTCGATGAATTCCCGCAGGCCTTCAATATCGATCGTCATGCGCTCTCTCCGTTCGGGTCTCTGCCGCTCAGAACCCCGGTGACGGCCTGCTATCGGGCTCCGGGTCATTCTCGTGTGGCGGTTCCCCCTGCTTGATCAGCCAGGCCCGGAAGCTCGGTATCGGACACTCGACAGTGCCCGTGTCCAGATGCTTGTGCAGAGCTCCCCGATGGATGAGGTGACGGGTGAAGTCATTGACAGTCATGCCATCCGGCAACCGCCATCCAGACTCGTCAATACAGTGCTGGCGGATCAGCCGGTCCACCCCGATCACGCCCCTGGCAGGTTCCAGATCCCGCATCATCGCACCCACCAGATATGCAGATCCCTCGATCTCCGGGCTCATGCGTTGCCGGTAGTAGGCAAGCTGTCGCTTCCTGCTCCGGGCCCGGACCACCGATGACTGGACATCCTCAAGCTTTCCATCAGCCGCCACGACCTCGTCGGCCAGGGCCATGAGTGCATTCTGCACATGCACCGGCCAGTGGTCGCAGTCTTCGGCAATGCCTCTCATCGTGTTCCGCCAGTCCCCGTCCGGCAGGCCGAAATGCCGGCCCCAGCCGGCAATCAGGTCATCACTCTCGGCCTCGTCAAAGCAACCGAGCGTCCAGCCGGTTCCCTGGGCCGGCCGCGACAGGCCGAGTTCCATCGCCCGGTCAACGGTGTCGCCGAGGCCGGCCAGCACCAGCATCACCGGGAGATCGTTGCGGTTGTCGTGCAACTCCTGCAGAATGATCCCGGCAGCCGAATAACGGTCACCACCGATATTCTGTGCCTCGTCGATCGCCACGACCACCGGCGCTGACCATTGCGGCGCCAGTGCTGCCAGAGCACCAAGCATCTCAGGCGGCGCCGGGCCCCGACCAGGAGCGAACTGGATGCTCGCCCCGCTGCCTATCACCGCAACGCCACCGGCTGTGACTTTTGGTCTCCGAACCGCAGGGAACAGCTTCCCGGCCATGTCGGGATCCACAACCACCAGCAACCTTGCATAGAAGTCAGCAGGTCGCTGCACAACGGAAGCGCCGGAAAGAAACAACATGCGCGGCTTCGGGCCGGTTCCGGCAACCGGTCTGCCCCGGGATTGGCTCCACTGCTGCTTGCGGTGCCCGAGCAGCGAAGTCTTGCCGGCACCCGGTGCCCCGTGGATGATACGGGTCATGCCCTTGTGCTGGGGCGCCCCGGCCGTGTGGCGCTGCCACATGGTCCGGCAGACGGTCTCGATGTCGGCGATGACCTCCTTTCGCCCGGCAAAGTAGGGCGGGTCGCTGCGATCCCTGGCTTCGATGAATTCCCGCAGGCCTTCAATATCGATCGTCATGATCTCTCCGTTCGGGTTTCATCCACCATCATACAGCAGAACCGTCAGTCATGGTACACTACCTCCTCCATCTGCTCCCGGAGCGGGCACGTCTCGTAGAGGCTGGCAACAGTGCGGGCAATGACGACAGGAGCACCGTATATGATTCAATAGCCGGTCCAATGGCCATTGCATTAGGATACGATCCTACCTGCACTAATCGTGCGGTAGCCGGCGGGCAGCATCATCCAGTTGAGTGGTGATGCCGTTTTCTGCAGGTGTTCCCGAATGTACTTGGGTACAATGACTTTTGTCAATATTCCGGGTACTTTCCAGAGGTTGTCACAGTGTGGTGAAAAGCGATCTGAAAAGGGCCGTTGAACTTACCTAAATCAGTCCGGTTGGAAAAAGATTGGGAAAGTCCTGGCGCATTGCGAGATGTGTACCCGGTCAGCCAAATCCTTGAAATTTTCGGTCATTTGGTGTAGCCGGGGACAGTGACACCATTTTGTGGAGACCTAGGAACAAGGCCATTGAAAACCATAGCAGACCACATCACAATTGCCTGTACGGCATTAACATTTGCCTCTGCTCTACATGTAGTTGTCGCCTCAGCTTCACCAGACCCCCAGCCTGGCTGGCGCTCGGCATATGGGTTTGTACTGCAGGAGAACACGCAGTCAGATCCAGAAATGACGGCTTTCTACCTGGAACGTAGTTTTCAATCAGTTTGGATTTCGGAGCAAGGAATTCCGACTGAACGGCTGGCATACCTTCACGAGGCAATGTCTAATGCCGATAGCCACGGACTTGATCCAATTGCAGTGGGACTTGGCAAGTTGGAGGCAATAGAACTGAACGGTGGTCCGGCAATGCTTGCCGAAGCAGAGGCCACAGTAAGCCAGTTGTATTTGGACTTTGCCCAGATCATTCATTCCGGCATTGTCGAGCCCTCAACAACATCAGAATTTATCCATCTCCGCAAGAGGCGGCGCATTCCGGCCCGATACCTGATGGAAGGTATTGCAGGAGACCACCCCGTCAATTTTCTTGAGAACCTTGCCCCCCAAATTCGCGAATACGCCGAATTGAGAAAGGAACTCTTGCGTCTGCGCGGAGTCCGTCAAGCTGGTGGTTGGGGAGCTCCAGTTCCGAAACTCAACTACACTATCGGCATGCAGGGACCTGCCGTCGTGACACTTCGCGACAGGCTCGTTCGCAAGGGCTATCTTGACCGCCAGCATACGAACACCTACTCACTTAAGGTCGCTAATGCCGTCAGGCAGTTCCAGTTGGATTATGGGTTGAAAGGAACAGGAATTGTCAATTGGCGAACAATTGAGGCCCTCAACGTGTCGGTGGACGATCAAATCCTGCAGTTGGAGGTCGGGCTAGAACGATTGCGGTGGCTGAACCAGTCGCTTGGTGCACGCTACATGATAGTCAACATTCCAGAGTATCGTGCACGCCTTGTCGACAGGGGTAAGACAATATTTGAATCGAACGTCGTGGTTGGCCAAGCCGAAGAAACACATCAGACGCCAGAGTTCTCTGATGAAATGGAACATCTGGTAGTCAATCCAATCTGGTATGTTCCCAGGAGCATTGTCGACAACGAGATTATCCCTGCACTGATTGAAGATCCCGCCGCCGAGCCAGACCTGTTATTCATCGACACCGAGCGAATGGCCTTAATTGACCGGCGCCGGATAAACTTTGACACTCCGAGTGTTGCCGAAGAATTTCAATATACCGTCGTTCAGCCGCCGGGGCGGTCCAACCCGCTTGGATCAGTCAAGTTTATGTTTCCCAATCAACACAGTATCTACCTGCACGATTCACCCTACCGGGACCTGTTTGAACTTGAAAACCGGGCACATAGCCATGGTTGTGTGAGAGTTCAGAAGTCCCACGAACTTGCCAGCATGCTGCTTGGAGAGATTGGTCTCGATTTTGACACGTTGATTTCTGGTGTCGAGGGAACATTCAGCGAAGAATTAGTTGTACTTCAGACGCGGTTTCCGGTGCACATTACATATCGGACGGTGTGGTCCGGCGCTGATGGTCGCATCCACTATCGTCGGGACATCTACGATCGAGACAAACCAGTCCACGACGCTCTATCCGGCTACAATCAGGCCTCATGACCACGACGGTTGTTTTCCAGGGTTCCTGTACTACAGGGGATTTAACGGTGCTGCATTGGCCACAATCTTGAGGACCTAGCATGCCCTACACGATCTCTCGGCTGGCAGAGGAGATTGGTGCTACCGCTGCCGGAAATACCATGCTTGAGGTTAGTGGTGTTGCGAGACCTGCTAACGCCAGAAACAACCAGCTGGCAGTGGCCCTCAGTCAGGAATTCGAAAAGGAACTCGCAAGAAGCTCCGCACGAGCGGCATTGGTCGTAGAGGGAACTGACTGGCATACATTGGGCCTAGAGGCCGCCATTCTTCACCGGCGTCCCAGGTTTGCATTTGCGCTGATAACCGAACGATTCATTACCGGCCATGACAACGCGCAAGGAATCCATCCGACAGCCATTGTGGAAAGTAGTGCGGGAATTGGGAAAGATGTCTCCATCGGTCCCTATTCCATTGTTGCTGAAGGCGTAATGATTGGCGACGGGAGCTACATTGGATCGCACGTAACCGTGGGACGGCTCAGCCGTATTGGCAAGAACGCCCTCATTTTTCCCGGCACCCAAATTGGCCATGAGATCAAGATCGGGAACAATTTTGTAGCCCAAAGCAACGTGGTTGTAGGCAGCGACGGCTTTTCCTACGAAACGTCGCTTAGCGGGACAATTGATGCCGCCAAACAGTCCTTTGGAGCGGTAAGACGCAATTCTCAAACAGCCTACACCAAGATTCATTCATTTGGAAAGGTCGTGATTGGTGACAATGTTGAGCTGGGAGCATGCACGACAATAGATCGGGGCACTCTCGACGCGACGGTCATTGGTTCCGGAACCAAAGTTGATAATCATGTGCACATTGCCCATAATACTGTGGTCGGAAAAGACTGCCTGATTTGTGGAATGGTAGGGATTGCCGGGTCGGCGAGTATCGGTGACCGGGTCGTGCTAGCCGGAATGTGCGGGGTCAAGGACCATGTGCGTATCGGTAATGATGTAGTTGCAGGCGGTTCCACCAAGATATTCTCGAATGTGCCGTCCAACCGGTTTGTAATGGGATCGCCAGCCATCGAAATGAGCAAGCACATTACCATTTACAAGGCCATCAGGCGCTTGCCTCAGCTGGTCCAGCGTGTCGTTCGTCTGGAACAGTTTGTGTCAAGGACAGATACGTTTGGAAGGGAGGATCAGAAGTCCTGACATGAGTTCGATCTATTCTCAGGTTATCGACATTATTGCTTCTCAAGCAGTTTTGGACGCGTCAGATGTGGGCCCTGAATCCACCTTGGAGGAGCTCGGAATTGACTCCCTGGGGATAGTGGAATCAATTTTTGCCATTGAGGAACTCTTCGACATCAGCATCCCGTTCAATGCCAACGATCCAGATGGTTCGGAAATTGATTTCAGCAGCGTCGGGTCCATAATCGAGGCAGTCGAAAGACTGGTGTCAGGCAAGAGCGGCTGAAACACCCATGCGCCGTGTCGCAATTACCGGCCAGGGCACCATTAATCCACTGGGCCATTCGGTTGGCAAGACTCATGATGCGATGGCGCAGGGCAAATGTGCCATTTCAGGCCTTGACATAAGGGACGTCGAACGACTGACCATTCGCATTGCCGGTCAGGTTCGGGATTACCGGCCAGAAGAACACTTCACCAGGCAAGAACTCAATCGCTACGACCGATTCACACAGTTTGCCCTGATCTCGGCTCGCCAGGCGATCGCCCAATCCGGGATTGATCCGGAAGCATACAGCAGCAGGACCGGCGTTGTGATCGGCACAGCCGGGGGAGGCCTCAATACCTGGGACAGTAGCTACCGTGATGTTTATCAGGAAGGCAAGAATCGGGTCCATCCTCTGGTAGTTCCAAAGCTGATGAACAACGCGGCCGCAAGCTGCGTTTCGATGGAGTTTCAATTCTGCGGTCCTACCTTTTCGGTGTCAACGGCATGCGCCTCGTCAAATCATGCCATCGGTCTGGCTTTCCACATGATCAGGTCAGGCATCGCTGATGTCATGATTGCTGGCGGCAGCGAGTCCATGCTTTGTTTTGGTGGTGTCAAGGCCTGGGAATCCCTGCGCGTGATGTCCAGCACCGCCTGTCGACCGTTTTCTGCAAATCGCAGTGGCATGGTGCAGGGCGAGGGGGCAGCTGTCTTTGTGCTCGAGGAGATGGAACATGCCAGGTCACGTGGAGCCGAACCGATTTGCGAAATCTCCGGCTTTTGCATGACGTCCGATGCTGAGGACCTGGTCATGCCATCATGCAAGGGCGCGGCGCGCACCATGCGAGGCGCACTGCGTGATGCGGGACTCGGTACCGATAAAATTGACTACATTAATGCCCACGGTACAGGCACCGCTGCAAACGACAGGATCGAGTGCGAGGCAATCCGGCATGTATTTGGTCAGTCTGCCGCTGACCTGCTTGTTTCCTCGACAAAGTCGATGCACGGGCACCTCATCGGTGGCACCGGAGCCGTCGAACTGCTGGCCTGCACGCTTGCCCTGACAAAGGGCATCGTTGCACCCACGGTCGGCTACGAAGAACCAGACGAGAACTGTGATCTGAACGTGGTGCCCAATCAGGCCTTAGCCATGCCAGTGCACGTAGTCATGTCAAATGCGTTTGCATTTGGTGGCCTGAATGCGGTGCTGGTCCTGAATTCCGTGTGAGCGGGCAAACTGGGCTACTAATTGACCCTTGCCTTGAATTCTTCAACAGAATCGGTGGCTATCGATTGCTAATGGCCTTGATCGCGCTCGTAAACCCGATTAGCGAAATGTCGTAGTTCAGCGGTTCATTCACCCTGTCGCCATAATACAGGATCATGCGCATCATTCTCCCGCGAGCCATTTCATTCACTCTGGATTGGGCGAGGCCAATTCTTGCTACACATCCGTCGGCAAGGCAAAACTCAAACCCGTGTGTGGTCGCCTTCCTGCCGTCCACCCGTAGCCCGACGCCTCTCCTCAAATTGCTGCCCAACGGTGTGTGGACTATCGCACGGGCTGCAAACTCGCTGTCAGAAGGCGTTGGAACGATGCTGATCCTGGCAATTTGGAAGCCTTCTTTCGAGTCAGTAACTACGTACAGAATTCCACAGGCTTCAATTTCACCGTTGGTTTCACAAACTGCAGTCCAATTCGAGTGCTTTTCCTCAAGACTTATCCTGGTTTGCCCGGTCTCCGGGCTGTTCTCCTGGCCAACTGCGACTCCCGCTACCAATAGCGATACTGCCGATGCCAAGATGGCGTAGCCCTTTACCAAGCCAGGGCATCCTTTGACTTTCATGGCGAATTGCCCTTTCGTGTGAATGTATTTTGCGTCGTTTCTCGTTCAAAGAGTCTGGATAGCTCGATCATTCTACATACCGGCTCAAAAGATTTACACCAATTCACGCCGCGCAGATTCAATCCGGATATTAAAGTCCTGTGACATGTGAATTTTCTGTCCAGGCCAATCCGTTGCTTCCAACACCGGCTCCAATCGGGTCGGAGCAGTCTATTGCCTTGGCATTTTGAGGTTTCGCACCCGGAGCCGGGTAATCTTGTTCCTTATTCGTTCGTTGATTTGAAAGGAATACCCGAACAGTTCAAAAGCTTCGCCCTTTTCCGGCAAGTATCTGATCTCATTGATAACAGCCCCGGCAACAGAGTGTGCGCCGTCCTCCGGGATATCCCAGTTCATGCGCCGATTGAGGTCTCGAATGGAAATCGAACCGTCAACCATCACGTTGCCGTCCGACTCCTTCACCAGCGGCGGGTCATCCTCGAGATCATGCTCGTCCTCGATTTCGCCAACGATTTCCTCAAGAATATCCTCCAGGGTTACGAGCCCCTGAAGCGCTCCGTATTCATCAACAACGAGAGCGAAATGTGCATGCATTTGCAGAAAGGTTCGCAACTGGGCCGAGAGTGTCGTGGTTTCCGGTACAAAAAAGGGATCTCCTAACTGTTCGATCCAATGTAAAGCAGCATCCTCGGCGGGTTGGCTTTCGGCCTGTTCAGTATGGCGGAAATAGAGCCGGTAGAGATCCTTTACATGTGCTACCTTGATAATGTTCTCGCGTTCACCCCTGAACACCGGAAGTCGCGAATGCGGACTGGCCAGGCAACAGGCGATTGCCTCACGCAGTGACAATTCGGCATCAAGCACCTCAATTTCCGACCTGTGCAGCATTATGGACTCAACCGAACGGGTGTTCATGTCCAGGGCACCGAAAATACGTTCCTGATCCTGTTGATCAAACATTCCGGACGGTATGCCAAGGCTTATCTGGCCTACGATCTCATCTTGAATGTCCTTAATGGACTCGCCAGCTGGCCGATTGAATCCAAGGCTCCTTAGCAACCTGTCAATCACGAACTGGAGCGCGCCAACAACCGGAGAAAACAGCCGCACGACGATACCCATCAGTGGCGAGACTCTTGTGGCGGCCAGTTCGGGAACCGCAACAGAGTAGGACTTTGGGAGAATCTCGGCAAAGACGAGGATCAGTATCGTCATTACCAGTGTAGCAATGGCTACCCCGGAATCGCCAAACAAACGGCTCAACATGCTAGTTGCCAGTGCGGTAGCCAAAATATTGACCAAATTGTTTCCCAGCAGGATTGCTGCCAGCAAACGTTCCTTGTTGTCGGTAAGTTTCAATGCTCTTGCGGCCGATAAATCGCCGCGATCAGCACGCGAGCGCAGTTTGCCGCGTGATACCGAAGTCAGAGCGGTTTCCGATCCCGAGAAGAACGCCGAAGCACAAATCAGCAACAGGATCACGAAGGTTGTGATCCAGAAGGTTGCGTTCAGGTCAACCGGCGGCACTTCAGTCATTACGCAGATTCAATCCTCAAAAACAGTCGTGGAAACGGCGGCGTTACAGTAGAATTCAAACCCTTTGGAAAACAGCAGCCACTGTTCAGCCCGGCGTATCCGGAACGGCAGGAGCATCCCGCCGTGCTAGGGGATGGAATTTAAACACTGTAGACTTTAGCCTTTCCTCAACCATGTGCGTATAGATCTCTGTAGTGCCGATATCGGCATGTCCCAGCAACTGACGAATAGCATTCAGATCTGCTCCGTTGGCAAGCAGGTGCGTCGCAAATGCGTGGCGAAAGGAATGCGGAGAAACCCGGGAAGGATCAATTCCACACGAAATGGCCGTTCGTTTGACTAGCTGGAATACGGCTACACGAGAAATGTGTCCCGTGCGACCTGTGGATGGAAACAAGAAGCGTCTTGAAGGCAATGACACTTTCCCCTGCACAGTTGTCTTGGTGGCGAGATGCCGCAGCCACGTGCGAATGGCTTCGCGAGCCGGCGACGACAGCGGTACCATACGTTCCTTGTCACCCTTTCCAGAAACAAGAAGCATCTCGGGGTCGCCGGCTACGGCAGTACGGGGTAGCTCAACAAGTTCGGATACCCGCATTCCTGATGCATACAGAAGTTCAAGAATGCAGGTGTTTCGCAGTCGGGCACCTTCGGTCCTGCCAGTTGTCCTGACCATTCGCAACATTGCCAGCACTTCGTCAACCGTCAGATCCCTGGGAAGAACCCTTGCTCGTCTGGCGCCTGACACATCAAGCGTAGGGACATCCTGACGCCAGCCTTCCTCTCGGCAGAACAGAAAAAACTGTCCGATGGCGGCCAGGCGTCTGTCGCGGGTAGCCTCCGAAAGCCCTCGCAATCGCAACGAATGCAGATAGTCCATAACATCGCTTCGGGTAGCCCGGACAAGCTGACACTGCCGCCTGGCAACATGATCCGCGAAGTCCTTCAGGTCACTCGCATAGGCAGCGCATGTATTTAGCGAAGACGATCTCTCAGCTTGAATTGCCTCAATGAAGTACTCTATGCTGTTTTCGTTGTTCATAGGGCGCCAGCCTTCACAAGTGCCTGAAGTGCAATCTGCGAGGCTAGGTCGGACATGCCCATCTGGTTCAATGCTGCCAAAGCATCACGAACACGGGCTGGATCGGACTCACCAATATCCTGAACCTTGAGGACGACATTCAGCAGAGCTTCGCCAATCCTCTGTTTTTCAATCAAGTCTTTCAAATGGCCTGCGCCGAGCGGTTGGGACAGGCCGGCATGAATAGAAGCCGCTAGCGGATTGCCGCTCGGAATCAAGTCGTGGGCCAGGTCGAAGACGGCCCTCCGCGCTGCATCCTTCCACAGATGTTCCCGAATCAGACTCAACTGGCCAGGAAGTCTTCTGGCAAGAAGGACAGGAATCGCAAATTCCCGATCCTGGTGCAGGTCTACCTGCAACTTCGCCAGCCTTGGCACGAAGTAACGGGAAAACTGGACTTCGAGGCCCAAATCCCTGGCCAGTTCGAAGCCCTGAACAAACTTCTTCACAGCCTGCTGCCGGTCCCCTGCATTTATTGATGCATCGACATCGGTGATCATCTGCACGCGCTGCCAGGGGGCTCCGGATGCTGGCGGCGTGTGTTCAGCATAAACGACCAGCAAGCGCTCGAACGGAATTACACCATTGCGTGCCAGCCGTTCGGCAACTGCCGTGCGAGTCCGCCAAACAGTTCCCGATTGAAGATAGAGGTAGCCGTAGGAATTCAGCAGATCATTTGCGGCAACATCATAACCGCTATCAACCAGAATTCTGAACTCTAGCGGCGAGTGGGCAGCCAGAATCTTGGCACTCACATCAATAGCCTCTTCTGGCTGCAATAGCTTGGCCAGCGCGTTAGTCTCCTGCTCCGGCAATACACCGGTAGCCAAGGACATCCTGTACAGGAAATCCGCTTCTTTCCAATCCCCAAGCCTCAGCAGGCAAAATACCAATGCAGATACCGAGGGTGCCAACCACCTGTTCTGGTTCAGGGCAGAACAGGATTTGTGCTCCGAACGCGTTAGCACGCTGATGTCGAACCAGCGTGAAAAGAACTCTCTCTTCTGGAGTCTTCCACGCTGCAGCAATTCCCGGGCGGGTTGTAGGGCACCAAACTCCACAATCTTGTCAATACGAGCCAGATACAGCTGGCCATCTCCACTGGAATCCTGGGGTGGCTCTGCCTCGGCAAGCAATAGCCGATACAAGAGATCCTGGGCACTTGCTACGACGTCAGCCGACTGCGCTGATACAAGCCCGACGAGTACGGAGGTCTCGGAGTCAGCCCATAAATCCGTTGGAAGATCCGAAACATAGCTGGGAAGCAATCCTATCGCATCGGGGTTTTCGTCGGGAAGGACATTGGAGATGACATCGCTCTCCTGAACTTCCACAATGTCACCAAAGCGCGATGCCTCTGCAAGGATTGAGTCGGGTGTTCGGTTTTCCTGCCCGCTGCTGGTCGTTGCCAGACAGGTTAGCAGTGATACCGTGAAGATCCTAGCTGTCTTCATTCAGTTCAACCGGCAAGACCAGGCTTTGAGCCGGAGGCTCTGGTTCACTTACCAAACCATATCCCAAGAAGACGAGGATACATGCTACCACGAAAGCCAGCGCGAATCTTGTGATGCGCCACATCGGGGTTCCTTTCGGTTGCAACGTAGTGACATTTATTGGCAGTATTACAACTATTCATGCTGGGTTGTCATTTGAAAGCTCCAGGATGAGGCTATCCAGCCTGGTACGCGCTATTCGGCAGGATTCCAAATGTGCTTCAAGTTGGCGTTATCAGGTAATGGAATGTGCTCACTCCGCTCTCGTGTCAGTCCTGAAACACGGTTGGCTCCAACCCTTGTATTGCCAGACCTCGTGGTCACGCCTGGCGTGATCGCCAGTCAGTCACAGATGCCTGTATGCAAATGGAAACTGGTAGCCTGGCAGCTCGAATCGCTTTCAGTTACCGGAACTGACCCTCAATTCCTCGGATAAGGCGAATCCATTGATGATGGCGTTGGTCGAGCCCGGGATTAGGGAATTGAAGTCTAGCGGTTTGACACGGCAATCCAGCACTGAACTTGCAAGCTGCGACAGATGATTGAACTTGGAGCGCGTTTGCATGACACCGCATCACAGGTGTGTTCCGTTGGCACCGACGGCCGGCAGAAGCTACTCTATCGGACTGGACCATTGAAACCATCTAGATGACTTCAAGCAGCATCAGACTTCGAAAACACCTTCTCCTTGTTGGCATGATGGGTTCAGGAAAATCGCTTATCGGTGCGCGATTGGCAGAACGACTGGAAGCCGAATTCTTCGATACCGACATTGAAGTTGAGCGTGAGGAGAATCGTAGCACAGCCCAGATATTCGCTGAACATGGCGAGGCTTTTTTTCGTGACTGCGAACACCGGGTTCTGGGCGCGGTTCTTGCGCGTCCGCCGTGCGTAATCGCAACCGGCGGCGGAGTATTCGTTTTCCCCCGCAATCGCGATCTAATTGAGCAGTCGGGAGTCTCGGTCTACCTTTCAGTTACGCCAGAGGTCATCTGGCAACGAATTGGGAATGACAAGCAGCGCCCGTTGTCTCAGGCCTGGCGCAAGTTCGAAGACATGCGGAGGTTCATGAAACAGCGGGAACCTCATTACGCCAAGGCTGACGTCATAGTTGAGCTTGGAGAAAATGTACCTCCCGATGAGATCGTTGACGCGGTGTGGCAGGTTGTAACCAAGAAGGTATGTAAGTGAATTCTGCAAGTATTGGTGGCCGCGACCAGGTCAGTACGGTCGCAGTAGACCTTGGCGACCGAACGTACAAAATCGAGATAGGCAGTGGTCTGATTTCCCGTGCCGGTGAACTGGTAGCTCCACATCTCAGGCGTCGCCGTGCAGTCATTGTCAGCGACGAGAATGTCGCCCGGTTGTATCTCGATCAGGTCGTCTCCAGTATGTCCAGCCATGACATTGCTACCGAGGCGTTGGTACTTCCGTCGCTGAACGAGAAACTGAAATCCTGGTCCGTACTTCGACAGACAGTGGAGTGGCTGCTGGCGCGCGAAGTCGAGCGCTCAGACATGCTGCTGGCCCTGGGAGGCGGCTGCATCGGTGACATGGCGGGTTTCGCGGCTGCAATTCTGCGCCGCGGGATCGAATTTGTACAGATTCCGACAACTCTGCAGGCCCAGGTTGACAGTGCGATAGGAGGTAAGACAGGCATAAACTCCGACACCGGCAAGAATCTTGTTGGTTCGTTTCACCAACCTCGCCTGGTGGTGTCGGATGTGTCAGTTCTCGCAACACTGCCCGGGCAGGAATTCCTCTCCGGGCTTGGAGAGGTGGTCAAGTATGGATTGATACGAGATGCTCAGTTCTTTGCCTGGCTCGAAGCCAACGCAATGGCTTTGGACCCGAGCCATGCCGAGACAATGGTCGCCATTGTACGCAGGTCATGCCTGATTAAGGCGAGTCTGGTAGCTGAGGACGAGAAGGAAACCGGTTCCCGCCAATTACTGAACCTGGGGCATACTTTTGGACATGGCCTGGAATGTGCATTTGGCTATGACCCGCGGTTGCGTCATGGGGAGGCAGTTGGAATAGGATGTATGCTGGCACTCGACCTTTCGGTACGCTGTGGATTTTGTTCTCCTTCGACCCTCGATCGGTTACGGAGGCTTCTGGAGAATTTGGGAATGAAGACACGCATTGCTCAGATTGAGATGGAAATGCCTTCCTATGCGAGAATCAGGAAGTGCATGCAGCAGGACAAGAAAAGGAGGTCGGGAGTCATGTCCTTCGTGCTGCTGCACAAAGTGGGTGACTCATTTGTATTCAGCGGCGTCGACCCGGACCTGGTCAGAAGCGTTACACTGGATTCCATGGCCTGACCATCAGAGCTGCATTCGCCTTGCTCTGGTCAACTCTTTCCACCGGGGCTGCAACTGGCACCGCCCAGTATGCAGAATTGCGCGCAATGCGGGTGGTTTAGCGACACCGAGACCTCGGCTTCTTCAAGTGTCGACCCCAGTTCGAATTCACCGTCATAGGGAATCACGGTGCAGGCCAGTACCGACGGTCGCTCGGCACCCTTGCGTTTGACCACCATCCGGGAACTGGAACACATCACATCCTTCGGGCTCTTGTTCAAGATGTGCCAACAGTTCTCGGTTATCTCCGGCACATCACTGCTTTCATTCATTTCAGGAAACAGGACTGTCTGGGCTGGATCATAGGCGTCGATCGAATAGGTGTGTTCACGAAACAGATCCGCAAATCCCTGCCGAGCTTCGTGTTCCAGCTCGTTCCAGAGGGTCCGCCCTGCAACCGCCATTGAAAAGCCGTGCTTCTGGAGCCAATCCATTCCCATCAATGTTGTCTTGAATGAACCGGCGCCTCGAATTCGGTCGTGGCGGCGAATCGAATAGTGGTCGAGTGAAATGCGCAGCGTGAGGCTGTCACCAAACTGATTCAGGAGCCCGAGCAAGCCGAGTTGCACACGCGGACGCATCATGGGACGCATGGCATTGGTCAGAACAAGCAGGCGATAGCCGCGCTGCAGAGACATCTCCATTATCGACAGAATGTCCGGGTTCATGAAGGGCTCGCCGCCGGTAAGCCCGATTTCCTGAACCGGCCAATTGCGGTCCGTAATTTGGTCGAGAAAATCCTCGACTTCGGAAGCCGCGATGTAAACCATACTGTCATTCGTCGGAGAGCTCAGAATGTAGCAGTTCTCGCAGGCAATGTTACACAAGGTGCCCGTATTGAACCAGAGCGTTGTCGGCTCGACGAGGTCTACCTTGGCACGCCGCGAACCATCAAGAGTGTAGTCAGGGTTGGAAAACCTGTTTGCCGCGGCCCTGTCCTGCTCCTGTGCATCCAAACCATCAACCGCAAGTTGAACCAATGAGGTCATTTGTTTCCAATCCATCCAGAAGAAACGGCAAAATCGGTTGTCGAATTCAGTTTTGCTACAGAATCACGGTCCGGCCGTGAATTCACCTAGCTGTACCTGCATCAATACCCGCCAGGTGTCTGGATTTGAAGACATTGCCCAAGGCAGCGCCGTTCCTGCGTTCATGCCCATTGATGCCGTGCGGGTTGGTGGCGCATGAGGAATCTGAACCGCTCTTGCAGAGAAAGAGTTCCTTGTCCACGCCAGGGGTCACCCGCACGCAACTTCGCATGCTGGTCCAGACGTGTGGACACGGCAGTCAATGCAATTCGCCTGTGCAGGCGAGATGAGCGTCCATCTGTAGCCCGGTCAGAAACTCTCAGCTTGCAATTGAAACTTCTGGCCAGGGTCCTGCAGGTTTGAGTTACCGACAAACCGATGCGTATGATAATTGGGCGGACCAAATGAGTTTTGATCGACATCTATTGGTAGCCGCCTTGTTGATCAGGGCGTCAGTAGGCACTGGCCAATTGCACCGTCTGGTAAGAGTTAAGCATGTATAAGATTATTCCGGTTAAACCGTTCGACCTGATTCTCCTGGGAGCCACGGGTGACCTTGCCATGCGGCAAATCTTCCCGGCATTGTATCGCAGGTTTCAGGTTGGTCAATTGCCGCCGGGATCACGCCTGGTAGGCGCTGCACGATCGCAGTTATCCACATCACGTTTCCGGCAGTGCGTTCGAGATGCGATCAGGACCCATGTCCTGGCAGAGATGCAGGACCATCAGAGTATCGGCGACTTCCTCAAAATGGTCGACTACGCCAGGCTTGACGCCACCAGTTCGGAAGACTGGAAATCCTTGTCAGCATATGTTGACCCTGGCAGGGTAACGGCTCTTTATCTCTCGGTTCGTCCAGGCATTTTCAAGAACATCATTACAAGTCTGAAAGAGCACAGGATCGTGCACGACAAGTTCAGAATTGTTGTGGAAAAGCCGTTCGGTTTCGACCTCCGCTCAGCCAGGCAACTCAACGCCGCCTTATCTGCAGTCTTTCAGGAATCCCAGATATTCCGTATTGACCATTATCTTGGCAAAGAGACCGTCCAGAATCTGATGGCTCTCAGATTTGCCAATGTTCTGTTCGAACCCCTTTGGAACAGCCAATATGTCGATCATGTCCAGATTACAGTCGCCGAAACGCTGGGCGTCAAGGGACGAGGTGAGTATTACCAGCGCGCAGGAGCGCTGCGCGACATGGTGCAGAATCATTTGATGCAACTCTTGTGTCTGGTGGCGATGGAACCACCGTCACGATACCTTCCTGATGCAGTTCGTGATGAAAAGCTCAAGGTAATCCGGGCACTTGACACGGTTCAATACGACCACATTGTGCGTGGTCAATACATTGCAGGCACCGAAACCGCGAGTTTTGCCGACGACGTCAACACGCCTGACAGCAAGACCGAGAGTTTCATTGCTCTGAAGTGTCAGGTTCGCAATTGGCGCTGGGCTGGCACCCCTTTCTACATGAGGACCGGGAAAAGAATGCGATGCCGCATGTCCGAGATTGCGGTAGTGTTCAGAGACCCGCCGCACTCGATCTTCGGTTCGAAGAGTGTACTCAAGGGCAACGTGCTTGCGATTCGCCTGCAGCCGAACGAGGGGATAGACATGAGGTTGACGATCAAGGAACCTGGCCCCGGAGGTATGCGCCTGATTGATGTGCCGCTTGACATGAGCTTTGCACGAACGCTTGCCGTTGGCAGTGAAAACCTCACCAACGCCTATGAAAGGCTGATCATGGACGTTGTCCGTGGTGACCAAACGCTGTTCATGCGTAGCGACGAGGTTGAAGCTGCCTGGGCATGGACCGACAAGGTTGTCGAAACCTGGAACGAGCACAACTTGCAGCCAATCAGCTACTTTCCAGGCTCATCCGGCCCCGACGATTCGTTGATGCTGCTGCACCGTGACAATCGTCGTTGGCGTGAAATCGTATGTTGAACTGGACCGTCGAACCTTGGGCAGACAGCAGCCGAACCTGCGTTACAAACGCAGTGTTGCCGAGTGACCGGCAATGGTAGTGGCTCAATTGGACCAGCTTGCCGCCCGAGGGAGTGTCGAGTCGCCTTCCATCTGGCGCGACCTGGCCAAACACCAGCACCAGGTTTCGCGACGCCCGATTACGTCACTTTTCGGACAAGACCGGAGCCGGGCCAATCGCTTTGCCGTTGCCTGCGACGACCTTTACTTCGACTACTCGAAGACAAACCTTGATGAGCACGCGCGAGGTCTGCTGGTACGACTTCTAGACACAGGTCGGGTAGGGGAGACACGAGCGCAAGTTTTCCATGGCAGCCTCCACAATCGTACCGAAAGGCGAGCAGTACTGCACACTGCACTGCGAGACCTCGAAGGACCTCCTCTTGTCGTCGGTGATCGCGACGTACGGCAAATCATGCGCCGGCAGCATGACAAGGTCATGGATTTTGCCCGCAAGGTAAGATGCGGCCAAACTGTCGCCAGCAATGGTTCACGATTCTCCGACGTAATCAACCTCGGCATTGGCGGTTCCGACCTTGGCCCGGCGATGGGCGTTGCGGCGCTTTCGAACCATTGCGATGGTCCAAAAGTTCATTTCATGTCCAATATCGATAGTGGCCACATTGCCGACACGCTGAAGTCGATCAACCCATCAACGGCGCTCGTGGTTATCTGCTCCAAGACTTTCACAACCCATGAAACGCTGACCAATGCCCGGACTACAAGAGACTGGCTGGTTTCGTCGCTGGGCAGCAACTGCGTTGCACGGCACCTTGCCGCGGTATCCAACGCCGAGGATCGCACTCGCCACTTCGGCATTCTGCCTGACCAAACATTCACGTTTCATTCGTCAATTGGTGGCAGGTATTCGATCTGGGGGCCGGTTGGACTTGGCCTGGCAATCGCAGTTGGCAGCAAGAATTTTTCCGACATGCTGGCAGGCGGGCACGCCATGGACAGACACTTTGCGTCGGCTCCATGGACAGACAACATGCCTGCCATGCTGGCGCTGGTCGGCCTCTGGCACCATCAGGTTTGCGGGTATCCGACAAGAGCTGTCATTCCCTATGAACAGCGTCTGGCATTGTTGCCGTGCTATTTGCAGCAACTGGAAATGGAATCGAATGGCAAATCGGTCAAAATGGACGGGGCGCAGCTTGACAAGGCATCCGGACCCGTCGTCTGGGGCGGGACCGGGACCGACAGTCAGCACGCTTTTTTTCAGTTTCTGCATCAGGGAACACAGGTTGTACCATGCGAATTCCTGGTTGGCGCTTCGGGCAACGAGGCGGGGTTGGCGCATCACCACCGCCAATTGGTGGCCAACTGTCTTGCACAGTCAGAGGCCCTGCTAACGGGTCAGGACGTGGACCAGACGCGGCAAAAGCTGCTTGCTGAGGGCTATTCCGGTTGTGATCTCGAATTGCTCGCGAGGCACCGAAGTTTCCCCGGCAACCGACCCTCCACAACCTTGGTCTATCCTCGCCTCACGCCATATGTCCTCGGGCAACTCATCGCGCTCTACGAGCATCGGGTTCTTGTCGAAGGCCTGGTCCTGGGTATCAACAGTTTTGATCAATGGGGCGTTGAACTGGGAAAATCGCTTGCCGAACGGTTCAGTCGGGCGCTGCAGGAAGAGGATGACATGGACTTCAGTGCCTCGTCGATACAGCTCGCCAGGCAGATTCGAGCCCTGTCAGGCATTAGGCAACAATGAAATGAAGAGTGCCTATCTGACCGTGACTGGCTGTTTTCCCAAACAGCCTTGCCCGGCGCTACCATCGACAGGCAATTCCCGCCTTCGTTGGGTGAAGCGTGCTGGCAAGATCTCGGGCGCGTTGTTACGACAGTAAATGGTTCCGCAGGTCCATCGAAACTTTCCAGTAAGCTCTGCCGATCACCAATGTGCATTTTGCTTGTCCTTGCTGTCCCAGGGCCAGGGCCCACAGGCGCACCATTCGCCGGTCGGTCGCAGCCAGGGCACTGGTGGCGGTAGCTCCGGAATCGTCGGCGTCACAACCGCACGGGACGTCCTGATGTCATGGCCCTTTCAACGCGACCGGATCTCTCGAAAAGACGTGCCTCCGTTAATTCGACAAGTGATGCCTGAGCAGTCTGCATTCTTCCAGGGGACGGACATCACACTATGTAGGTCAAGTTGTCTCTGCCCAGAAACACAACCCATCCAGGTCAATTGATCAAGAGAACCGGGCGCGAAAATGGCCGACAAAACGCGTTGCAAACCGTCGACTAGCGGCGGCGGCGGCGCCTTGCACCGCCCCGTAAACGCGAATATGCGATGTTATGGGACACATCCGGCAGGTCAACCACGCTTGACAGGTGTTCAAATGAGTCTACCGCATGTGGCAGTGCGTTGGCGTTTACAAAATGTTCCTGAAATCTGGGTTCGATTGCGGTTTCGACCTTTTCGATCTTGTGGACGGTTGCCTCGATGGCAGCCCGGGCTTTCAGATTGCAAAGCGCAAGTCGGGCTCCGGTTCCTGCAGCATTGCCGGACGAGGACACATTGTCGAGCTTGCAGTCGGGGATCATGCCCAGAACCATGGCATGCTTAGGCGAAATGTGAGCCCCGAAGGCGCCGGCCAACACGATACGGTCGACGCGAGAACTTCCGAGATGATCCATTAGCAGCTTGGCACCGGCATAGAGTGCCGACTTTGCAAGCTGGATTGCCCGGACATCGGCCTGGGTAATCTTTATCGGCGCCGCGCCCCCATTCCTCGGGCGGTGAAGTACATATGAACAGGTCCGGCCATCGGCGACAACGCGTGCTGACGGTGCATCTTCTCTTCTTCCAATCAAGCCGGACTTGTCGATGACGCCGGCCATCCGAAGTTCGGCAACGGCTTCGATGATCCCGGAACCACAGATGCCGGTCACACCGCTGTGGATGGTTGCATTGGCAAAGCCTTCCTCGGTGGACCACAGATCACATCCTACAACCTTGAACCTTGGCTCAAGAGTCCGCGGGTTGACTTCCACCCGTTCAATGGCGCCGGGAGAGGCGCGTTGCCCGGCAGAAATCTGCGCCCCTTCAAAAGCCGGTCCGGTAGGCGACGAGCAGGCTAGTACCCTTTGACGATCGCCAAAGACAATTTCCGCATTGGTACCGACGTCGACGATCAGGACTCTGTCGGGAGATTCGTGTGGCTGCTCAGACAGGATTACTGCAGCGGCATCTGCACCTACATGGCCGGCGATGCATGGCAGGACATGGATTGGCACCCCTTCACCCAATACGACCAGTTCCAGGTCACGGGCGAGGGTCTGAACAGACGCGTCGGTGGCGAGCGTGAATGGCGCTTGTCCAAGTTCAACGGGATCAATTCCCAGCAAGAGATGGTGAATAATCGGATTGCAGACAAATACGGCTTCCACAATGTGCCCTTCGTCCGCACCGATGGACGCGGTAAGCGACTGGATTAGTCCGCACAGCGCAATCCTTACCGCAGAGGTCATGTCGGCGGCACCTGTTTGATTGAGCATGGCATAGGAAACCCGGCTCATCAGATCTTCGCCAAACCTGATTTGAGGGTTCATTATTCCTGCCGAAGCCGTTACCGAACCATCTTCCAGATTGCACAGGTGAGCGGCAATCGTTGTGGAGCCAACATCAATAGCCAGACCATAAAGTGGACCACCAAAGAATCCAGGCCAGAGTTCGACGACCCGTGGAGAGCCTCGATTGTGATCGCGGTGTATTGCGAGCGTGATCTTCCAGTCACCCTCCCTGAGAACACCTTGCAGACGAGTCAGGTGTGCCAGACCCAGCCGAACATCGGCCAGCTGCCACTGCGCTCGCAAGGCCTGTTCCAGCCGCTCTAGATCACCACCGGCTTGATCCATGTGCGGCGGCTCTACCTCTACATAGTAAAGTCGCACGGCCGGGTCCATGGAAACAGGTCGTGTATCGGCAGACTTGCGGACGACCTGTCGATGGACCTGAGATTCGGGGGGTACGTCAACCGCAAGGTTATCAAGGATTCTTGCCTGGCATCCGAGCCGCCGGCCTGACGGAAGTCCGCGTATGCGATCAAACCTTTCCTCAACCTGATTCCACGCCGAGATCGAGTCCCTGGCAACACTGATACCGAGCTTTGGAAACGTGCCAAAGGAGGGCAAGACCTGACACCTGGAACAGATACCGCGGCCACCACAAACGCTGTCAAGGTCCACGCCAAGCATACGCGCAGCCTCGAGTATTGATGTACCACTAGGAACACGCCCGCGCTTGCCGGACGGCGAAAATACGACCAGCGGGTCGGAATCACTCATTGCTCAAGAGACCTGGCTGAAGCCGGCAACCTCAGGCAGCACATGAACTTTTCCATGGCGGAAGCATGAACGGCATAACACTTGCGCATTGGCAACGGTCCGGGGGCTGCTTGACGATTAATGGCCCGCATGACTGCGCGAAGATCCTGACAGACAATTCCGGAACCAACTACTGTCGGCGCCTGCGACGCCGCCGCCGGGTACCATTGGCCGACTGGACCCGTGTTGACTGCGGTTTGTTGTGCTTGATCCAATTGGCACCGTTTCGATCATGATTGAGCAGAAGATTTGCTGCCCTGATAGCGTTCATCTCCTGGGGCCTGACGGGATTCATGATTGCTGAGGTCATGCCTGCCCCCACGGCCATTGGCAGGAATGCGGCGTTTATTGCGTGGCGATTGGGCAAACCGAAGGAAACGTTCGAGGCACCACAGGTCGTGTTTACATGAAGTTCCGTTCGCAACCGCCGGACTAGCGAGAATACCTGAAGACCGGCTGTAGCCATCGCGCCGATCGGCATCACGAGTGGGTCCACGACGACATCACAGGCAGGAATTCCATGATCAAGGGCGCGTTCGACGATTTTCCTGGCCACTTCGAAACGTACATCTGGATCCTCCGAGATGCCTGAATCATCGTTAGAAATCGCCACGACCGGGACATTGTATTTCCTGACCAGTGGCAGGATACTCTCCAGGCGGTCTTCTTCACCGGTTACCGAATTGACCAGTGGACGGCCTTCGCAAGCTTCCAGACCTGCTTCGAGCGCGCCGGGTACGGAGCTGTCGATGCAAAGTGGCACGTCGACTCTCTGCTGTACCAGCTTTATCAACCGGGTCATGAGCGGCGGCTCGGTCTGATTTGGATCCGGGTTTGAATTGTAAACGACGCCGGCGTTGACATCGAGCATGGTCGCTCCACACGCCACCTGCTCGACGGCATCTTTCTCGACTGTCGAAAAGTCGCCGGCTTCAAGCTCGGCGGCCAGCAACTTGCGTCCGGTGGGATTGATTCTCTCACCAATCACACAAAATGGTTCGTCAAATCCGATTATGGCGGTTCGTGACCGGGACTCTACGGTGGTTCGGGTCAATGATCTTCTCCTGAGTTGGTTCGACGTGCATCGTGAGTGGGTTGTTTGTTTGCCCAGTCGACACACGCCTTGATGCCGCCCAGCGGAAAGAAATGGATTCCTTCCACATTCGACTCAGGATGCTTCCGCCAAAGTCCTTCCAGTCCCGTGATCATGTCCGTGGGTTCAAATGGCCGCAAGAGGAGGGAGAGATCACGGCTGCGCCGCTGAAGCACCCGCATGGACGCTCCCACTCCACAGGCCAGCGCGAATTTCATCATCGTCTGCAATCGGGCTGGGCCAGCCACGCCAATCCGGACAGGAAGACGCACACCGAGCTTGCTGATGCGCTCGGTCCACCGAAATACCGCCACCGGATCAAACGCGAACTGGGTCACGATCGTCATGTTGGCGCTGCTGTTGCCTGCGTAATCCTGCTTGGCAAGCAGGGCCCGGTCCACCTGGGTTGTCGAACCGTCAGAGTCGATGTCTCGGTTCCCTTCGGGATGTCCTGCAACATGAAGCTCGACAAAGCCGCGGCGTTCGAAGACTCCCGAGCCAAGCAACTCCATTGAGTGTGAGAACTCGCCATGGCGCCGACTGGCACCACCCGCCAGAATCAGTGCCTCATTCACATCGGCTTCATACCGATACCGGCCGAGCATCGTGTCGAGCTCGCTCTGGCTTCTCAGGGTTCGTGCCGTGATGTGCGGCATGACAGCAAACCCTTCCTGCCGCAATCGGCGCGCAGTCCTGACCATTTCCTTCAGCGGCGTACCTTCAATGTGGGCTACATAGATTCTGGTACCGGCGGGCAGCAGGCTTCGAAAATCCTTGATCTTCGCGGCCGTGCGAGGCATTACCTCGATCGAGTATCCGTCCAGAAGTCTTCCCGTATGCCCGACGGGTACAGACTGCGATTGTGGGGAAGCCGAAACTGGCATGGACTGCCAAGCCATCAAAGCGTCTCCTGGTTTCCGGGCCTGGCCCAGCCACCGCGATCAACCAACTTCTTAAGGCGCCGCGCGGCATAGGCCTCTTCCAGCCTCTTCGCTTCGTTGGCGGCAATATCGAATGGGTCACCTTCGATCTCCCCGGTTATTCTTCGGTTCCACTCGGAAAGGTATGAATCTGTGTCCTTGGCATTGCTCCGCATTGCACATCGGTCAATTGCCTGCTCGAATCTCTCGCTGAGCTGAATCTTTGCTGCTCTGCGGCCCTTGCCGACGATGACCTGCGCGGGAATATCTCTCCAATAGACCACGGCTACACTTGGCATCGCTTGAATTCCTTTCGCATGCCGGTTCAATCAGTGCGACGTCGGCTCGAGAATTTCAGCCGACTGTTGATGTCCCCAACCGCCAATGGCGCCTTATCATCCCTTTTTCTGACACGACCGAAGGTCTGCACTCGACTCTTACCCACGGCAGGGTTTTCGCTGCAAGCTGGTTGGATTTCAGTACAGCGAGCGAGCTTGAATTCTGTTGCGAAAGTTGGCCGGCAATCGGCACGGTGGGAAGTTTTCAGCTAGTTGCGCTCCGGTAGTTTTGCAACGAGAAAGGACAGTTTTTCGCCTCTCACCGGGTGTTTTTTCAGTACACTTCAATTGTGGTGACCAGACGGCACCTCCCGGGACCCGGAGGTCGGCCATACAAACAATGCAGGTGGTTCAGGGACAGGTCCTCTCGGCACGTTCAGGCAGCTCGCGCTGTCCCCGGATGCAGGGTACAGGTGTGGATATGATGTCAATGTTGGATGTCGAAACCGGCGGCTGGAAATCACTTCCTTCAGTTGACGGAGCGCTTGCGGCAGTGGAAGCATGATGGCGGCCAGAAGGTGGTAAAACCACTGGCTTCGGAATGCAGCCATTTGCTGACAGGCACAATTCTAACCGGTGACTTTCTGGGAGGAGGTGTACTTGCCGGATTAAACCGGTGTCACTTAAGCATCGGCAATGGCGTTAACCGGGAAATCTGACCTCCCTGCTACTGAGATATGCTCAAAAACAACAACGGCGATGCCTGGAGGATGATCGAAAAATTCGCGCTCATCGCGTTCCCATGTAATCGACCAGCGTCATCACGGCCGCGCCATGCTCGGTCGGTGAAGCGGCCGTCACGAATCGACGGTCCGCCGTCTCCACCGTTGCCCCGATGCGGTGCGCGAGCACGAGATAGACGCAGTCGTAAACCGGGTGGTCGAGGGCCAGCGCCAGACGAACCGCGTCCGCGCTGACGGCCTCGTCGTCGCTCCAGCGCAGCGGCCTGTCGGGCAGCGAAGCCATGGCGGCACCTGCATCAGTGCGCTCGAACTGACCCTGCCTCGGCTTGCGCCACAGCGCATTGGCGACCTCGGAAGCCATCGGGCGCGGTGTGTACATCGCCCGCGCGGCATCCGAATCGGGCTCGTCGACCAGCAACTTGATCGCCTCGCTCGCATCGATCACGAAGCGCATCAGAAGTCGTCGCGATGTCCTTGGTCGCGATCCTCTCGGACCAGCACTTCAGCCGGGGTCTGCTTGCGGTCCCTGGTCTTCTCCCGCAGCTGGTTCGATGCTTCCAGGAACGCTGGCCGCTTCGCCGCCATGTCGTCGTGGGCGGCACACTCCAAGACGTGGTGCACCTCGCCCTCCAGAGAGCGATTGTTCGGCGAGGCACGCCGCTTGAGGCGGTTTACCACATCGTCGTCGAGTTGCTTCACGTTGATTGCCGCCATCGCCCAGTCTCCAATATTGCTATCCTGCTGGTATCGCTTCGTCGCGGCTTATGCAGTTTCCTGCGGGGAGGATTTCGGGCGGCCTTTGCGGACAGGACAATGAGACCCTTCGTTCGTCCCTTGTTCCGCGGTCCGCGAGCGCATGTCTGGCCTGTATGGATTGGCGCGAGTCCCACCGTTCCGTCTCCGCCGAGAGGCTGCCGCGATGGTCGCGTCCATCGGCAAGATCGCCTTGCCGCCGCAGGGCGTGGGCTACTTCGAGAAGAACGCCGTCGAGACCCGCTTGCGCGACCCCGCGACGGGGCCGATGGTCGTGTCCACGTTCCGCCATGACACGTCAAGGAATCTCGATCCCCAGCTCCATACGCATGCCGTCATCACCAACATGGTCCGGGGCGAGGATTCCAAGTGGCGGACGATGGTCGATGACGGCCTGTTCCAGGGCAAGATGGCCATCGGGGCGATCTACCGGGCGGAACTGGCGCAGAGGCTGAAGGGGCTCGGCTACGGGATTGAGAAGACCCATGCCGACGGACAACCCAAGTGCGCCAATGCGCAAATCCTGAAGATTTCGTCGGCGAACAACGGAACCGGCCGTAAGAGCCTCCGCAAAACAGAAGGTTAAGCCGGATTATATCGAGATTATCAGAAAATGTCGATCTCGGTGGTTGCATGCCTGGGTTCAGGACCCGCCAACGATGCATGAACCCACGCGCCAGGACAAGGGGGCGGTCAAGCAACGCTTTCTTGTCAACATGAAGCCTGATCCTGGTCGGTCAAACCTGCCGAAAACCATGCCGTCAGGCGATCATCGCTACCGGAATTGAACTGGCCTCTGCCCCGGATCAATGACTTGACGTCTTCGCCAGCGAGCGAGGGCCTGGAGTCGTTGGGCAATATTAGGCCCACTATTTCTTTGCTGCGTTCGAATGGAAACGCTCGCCGGTTCTCCGCGACCTGTCTTTGCTTCGGAGCAAACAATCAGACAATATCAGGGATATAGAGGCTGCAATCAATTAATGGAAGGTAAGTAATTTGTCGTACCCCCAATAGTGGGAGGTTTGCTTGTGGGCTTGTCAGGGACTGCCCTCCACGGCAAGTTAGGTTGAAACAGGACGAAGCGATCAAGGCTGCAGGAGTTAACTGCTGGCCGAGATTGAGCGCGAGAACGATACGTTCAAGGGCGAACTGAACCAACAGGAACGAAAGTCGCGCCTCCAACTACTTTTGGCAATTGTGTGCCTTGTGCTGTTGCTCTCAGCAGAGTTTGGACCGATGCCTCTGTGTATTGATTGGTTGATTGCGTTGCTTGCCCTGTTCTTGCCAATGTAACTGCTCGCAGAAATCCTCCCGCTGTATCTCTACAGTCCTCATTGGAAGAAATCCTTGCAATCGGAAGGGCACTATTCGATCCTAGCGACATACAACTCCGGAAGTCCCCCTCACGTTTAGATTTTCTGCATAATAGAGACCCTGGTGCCGTTCCTGCGCCAGCGGTTGTAGCGTTGTAACAGTTGTCGCAGGTCGAGTACGGACAATAACACTCCGGCAGAACACGCAAGGGCATGCCGGTGCGAAGCACGAAGACTACCCCTTTCATCACCTTTCGGTCATGTAACCGAGCCTGGCCCTGGTGTTACTGCGGAACGACCGAATGAAGAACCTGCCATTCTTCATTGCTCATGTCGTGTCGGTCGCCGCTCTTGCCTTGAACGCCTGTTGATTGTTGTTGGCATAAATGACAGATTGGACCGGCAGAATCACTATAAGGGTAACAGGGCCTGGGCTGCCGGCAGCCAGCATACTGTAGGGGACAAGGCAAGACGTCTGGTTCCGGTGCGCCGCACGGACTTCTTCGGTCGACGGAATAAATGCCAAGATCACATAACAATTCGCGGTCAGCTCTTCGCGGCCAGCGGGAACTTGCAGTTCGGGTCCGTACTGCCAAGGGACGCAAGACAAGCTCGACACGGTGGTTGTCCCGACAGTTGAATGACCCCTATGTCAAATTGGCAAAACGGCATGGATACCGATCCAGGTCTGCCTTCAAGCTGCTGGAGCTCAATCAGCGATCACGATTTCTGTACCCCGGACTGAGGGTGATTGACCTGGGCAGTGTTCCAGGAGGCTGGTCAAGGGTTGCTGCTGACGAAACCAATGCCTCGAGCAGCAGGCCCAAAATGCCCTGCGGCAAGGTATTTGCCTTCGACATCAATCCCATGGAAGATCTTGAAGGTGTCACGTTTGCCAAGCTGGACCTTCATGCAGACAATGCGCTTGAACATATTCTGCAGACGACAGGTGGCAAAATTGATGTTGTGCTGTCGGACATGGCTGCCCCTTCGACCGGACATACGAAGACAGATCATATCCGCATCATTGGTTTGTGCGAGATTGCATTTGAACTGGCGCGACTGACGCTTTGCCAGAACGGGACATTCTTATGCAAGGTCCTCGCCGGTGGAGCCGAGGGACAATTGCAGAAGGAATTGAAGCTTTGCTTTGGCAAGGTCCGAACGCTGAAACCTCCTGCCAGCCGCAAGGACAGCGCCGAAAAATACGTGCTGGCCACCGGATTTAGGGGAAAACCCTAGAACAATTCGATACCCGGCCTGCAAAGCCTGGCTTGGGAGACCTTGTCGCCAGCGATTATTGCAATCATTCCCTGATCTTCCGGTACGATCAGGTCCTTGATCGGAAATCAGAATCAAGTTCGCCGGACGCCGGCCGGTGCAACACGCTGAAAGATCAAGGCAGGAACCGGCGTGCAGAGTTGGCTTACGGTCAGAACCGGGTGCCTACCAGCATCGGGAGCTGGTTGCCCGTCCAGGACCGGACAGTCGAGACCCGAGTTGAAATGGTAACTGCTTGCATTGCTTTGCCTCCAAACTAAAGTTTGCGTGCAGCGCAATAAAAGCAAACGCCGACTGTCAGCCGGCGAATTTGAAGAATCCGGAGATTGAAATGACAAATGTTGTTAGTCATACCATTGGAAACATCGACATTGCCGTCCTGACAGATGGTGCAACTGAATTCGGTACCGAAGTATTTGCCGGTACCGATCCGGACACCATTGCACATCTTCTCTCCAACATCGGTCGAACCACGCTGGACACAAACTTCAACGCGCTGCTAATTCGGCTGGATGGAAAAATAGTTCTTGTCGACGCCGGATTGCGTGACCTGTTCGGGCCGGCGGGCGGGCGGCTCCCCGATGCACTTGACGAACTTGGCATCGCCAACGACGCAATCTCAACACTCGTTATCACTCACTTGCATCCTGACCACATTGGCGGCTGTATAACTGCAGAGGGAGAGGCAGTTTTCAAGAATGCCGAATTGCTGGTAGCGGAGACCGAGAGGTCATTCTGGAATGGGCAGGATGTAGCCTCGCTGACGGAAGACCAACAAGACATGCACAGTCTGGCCATGAGTGTGCTGAGTGCCTACTCGGACCGTCTGACATGCGTCAAGGCCAGCGCTGGCATAGGACAGGGAATCAGTCTCGTGCCTATGCCTGGACACACGCCAGGGCATCTAGGGGTGCAGATTGAATCTGCAGGTGAGACTTTTCTTTACTTTACAGACATTATCAACTCGCCCTACCTGCAGCTGCAGGATCCAAACATCTGTGCTGTGTTCGATGTTGACAGAGAGCAGGCAATTGCCACGCGGCAGAGCATTCTGGACCGACTGGCTCACGAAAAGACCCTTTGCTCGGGAGGGCATATTCTGGCGCCGGCACTTGGCTACATTGAACGCAGAAAAACCGGATATGCCTTTACGCCAAAGTGAGTCCCCTGGCAGAGCTGGCCGGACCCACGGGTTTTGCTCCCGGCGCGTGGTCCGTTCGGGAAACAGAGTTGAAGCCAGCCAACTGCCGAATTTTGGGCGAGGGCGACAATGGGTCATACCCTGCGTGTGAATTGGATTGCAGTGACAGGGGGCGAAACATCTCTGGCAAGGGGTGCATCGCCGTGAACAGACGCACGGCCACGAGCGCCCGTTAATCAGAACTCGTGGACTGTCAGCGACTGGTCAGCAGAGTCTTGCCAGGCAGATTGAGTCCGCGCTGACCCTGGCGTCCGTGTCAGGTGCCACGCTTCTGAGTTGAGGCAGAGCGGCCTTTCGATGGTTACGCCCTGAGCAATTCTGATTGCATGGCCATTGGGTTTCTGGCACACTGCCTTACCGCCAGGGAATTCGGAAGGGCAGAGTCTCGAACGGCTTTGTCTCAGCAAGCCGGTGCCTTTGGCTCAATACCTCTGCCAGCAGATCAAACGGCATCCTACTGGTAGCCGAATCGCACTTTGGTACTTTCGTGGAAAATTGCTTTGCTCCTAGCCTGCTACGCTGCGACCGTAATGCATAGAAGACCTGATTGCTGGTTTTCCGGCAGATACTGAATTCGGGAAACGCAGTGCCCGCAAATGTACCCACCCGGTACATGATTGCGCTCCCAACTGATGAGGACAATTGATGAGCAAGAACGAGGCCCTTGAGGCCGCACTTGGACAAATCAAGCGCAGTTTTGGAAAAGGTGCCATAATGCGCCTTGGGCAGGGTGAAGCCCTTGCCAATGTAGAAGCAACGTCGACCGGATCCCTTGGGCTGGACATTGCACTTGGAATTGGCGGGCTGCCGAAAGGCCGGATAATCGAGATTTACGGCCCGGAGGCGTCGGGAAAGACCACTTTGGCATTACACACCGTTGCTGAAGCACAAAAAACAGGCGGCATCGCGGCCTTTGTCGATGCCGAGCATGCGCTTGATCCGTCCTATGCGCAAAAGCTTGGCGTCGATGTCGATGAATTACTTATCGCGCAACCGGATTCCGGTGAGCAGGCACTGGAAATCACCGACATGCTTATTCGCTCAGGCGGCGTTTCAATCGTGGTCGTCGACTCCGTAGCCGCTTTGACGCCACGTAGCGAACTTGAGGGAGACATGGGTGATGCGCAGGTAGGAACTCAGGCTCGACTCATGAGCCAGGCCATGCGAAAGTTGACCGGCTCCATCAACCGCTCCAACAGCATGGTCATCTTTATCAACCAGATCCGCATGAAAATCGGCGTCATGTTCGGGTCACCCGAGACGACAACAGGCGGCAATGCATTGAAGTTCTATTCGTCGGTGAGGCTTGATATCAGGCGAATTGGCGCAATCAAGGTACGTGATCAGATTCTAGGCAACTCGACCCGGGTTAAGGTTGTAAAGAACAAGATGGCGCCGCCCTTCAAGATGGCTGAGTTTGATATCCTCTATGGAAAGGGCATATCAAAGGCGAGCGAGCTTCTGGAACTGGGTGTAAAGGCAGGACTGGTCAAGAGGGCAGGTTCGTTCTACTCCTATGATGACCAGCGGATAGGGCAGGGGAGAATGAATGCCATGAATTTTCTTGATGGGCACCCCGAACAAGCCGACAAGCTCGAATCCCGGATAAGGGAAGCACATGGCTTGAATGCCGATTGATCGGCACCCAAGAGCAATTGCAAGCCTCCCAAAAGTGGGCAATCATCCACTGTACATTGTTAAACTGAACGCTGTATCTGGTTGGCATGACCATTCAACTTGCTCCAGGCACTCGTGAACATTCACCCGCAGAATGAATGATCTAAATCTTATTCGCTCGACGTTTCTCGACTACTTCGGCACCCGCAACCATCAGGTGCTGAAGAGCTCACCGCTGGTTCCTCGAAATGATGCTACACTGCTGTTTACCAACTCAGGGATGGTTCAGTTCAAGAACTGGTTTACAGGCATCGAACAGCCCCGCTATCCGCGCGTCGCGACCAGTCAGAAATGTGTCCGCGCAGGTGGAAAACACAACGACCTCGACAATGTCGGTTATACGGCACGCCACCACACCTTCTTTGAAATGCTCGGCAATTTTTCGTTTGGCGACTATTTCAAGGAGCAGGCCATTGATCATTGCTGGAATTTGATCACGGGAGAATTTGGCGTTCCCAGGGATCGTTTGTCGGCCACAGTCTTTCACGAAGATGTCGAGTCCATTGTGCTTTGGCAAAAGATCGCCGGTTTGCCAGAACACCGCATCATCCGAATTCCCACTTCGGACAATTTCTGGTCGATGGGGTCAACCGGGCCGTGCGGCCCCTGCACGGAATTGTTCTATGATTATGGAGAAGAAATTCCGGGTGGGCCTCCAGGGAGTCCCGATGAAGACGGAGACCGGTTCGTCGAAATCTGGAATCTTGTCTTCATGCAGTTCGAGAATCTTGCCGATGGGAAGCAGATCAGACTTCCGAAGCCTTCGGTAGACACAGGCATGGGGCTCGAACGCATCGGAGCCCTGCTTTGTGGAACGAATGACAATTACGAAACAGATCTTTTCCGCACGCTTATCGAGGCCTCAGCGTCCGCCTCTTCAACCGAGCCATATGGGCCCTTGAATGTTCATCATAGGGTCATGGCCGACCATTTGCGTTCGGCAGCCTTCATGATCGCCGAAGGTGTTCTGCCAGCCAAGGCCGGACGAGGCTACGTCTTGCGCCGCATCATGCGACGGGCCATGCGGCATGCCAACCTCTTGGGTGTGCGGGAGCCACATCTTTACCGACTTGTGCCTGTACTTGTTCGCCTGATGGGAGAAGCCTTTCCTGAACTCCATCAGGCAAAAGCTCTGATCACCGACACCCTGTTCCACGAAGAGCGCCGGTTTCGGTTAACACTCGATCGCGGATTGCACCTGTTGGATGCCGAGGTTGCCAAGTTGTCCGACGGCGCACCGCTGCCTGGCGACGTCGCGTTCAGGCTCTATGATACTTACGGTTTTCCACTAGACCTGACGCAGGATGCCTTGAAGGGCCTCAATCGCAGCGTCGACAGTGCCGGCTTTGAATCCTGCATGCAGGAACAGAGGTCAAGGGCGCGGGCCCAGTGGAAGGGCTCCGGTGAAGAATCCCACGATGCACTGTGGTTCCAGCTGGCGGACGAGTTCGGCAAGACAGAGTTTCTGGGCTACAGCAGCGATACTTCCAGAGCAAGAATCAGGGTCATGATCCAGGACGGTCGTCGAATTGAAATTGCTCATGACGGTGACGAGGTCGACCTGATCGTCGGTCAAACACCTTTCTATGCGGAATCCGGTGGCCAGGTTGGCGATAGCGGCCACCTGGCGAGTGATAATGGAACGGCTCTTGTCCTGGATACCAAAGGAACTGCCGGGCTGCACATCCATCGTACAAAAGTGACATCAGGTTACATCAAGACCGGCGACGACGTCAATCTCCTGGTTGATGCAAACCGGCGTCGGCTTATTCGCAAGAATCATTCGGCTACGCATCTTCTCAATGAGACGCTGCGCCAGCACCTCGGTGACCACGTTGCGCAGCGAGGTTCCCTCAATTCTGCAGAGCGCCTCCGCTTCGATTTCTCGCATTCGATGCCATTGTCGCTGGCACAGCTTGAAGCAATCGAAACAACAGTGAATTCCTATATCGAGCAGGACTCGCCTGTCGAGACTCGCCTCATGACTCCGGCGGAGGCACGAGACATCGGTGCGCAAGCCCTCTTTGGCGAAAAATACGAAGATGAGGTTCGTGTTGTCTCCATGGGAGTACAGGAGCAGGCCGGCCGCGGGATAGATGGAAACACGTTCTCGATTGAGCTTTGCGGTGGCACCCATGTCGGGCACACCGGGGAAATCGGGTTGTTTGTGACCATTGGTGAAACCGCTTCATCAGCCGGGATTCGCCGTATCGAGGCGATAACCGGGGCGGCGGCGCGACACTATCTATTCAGGCAGGATCATCGCCTGGCCAAGGTGGCAGTGCTGCTCAAATCAAACGCCGGGCAGGTGGCAGAACGCGTCGAGGCGTTGATCAAGGAAAGAAACAGTCTAAGGCGGGAAATCAGGAAGCTGCAAGACCAGTCAACCGGTCAGAGACTCGTTGACGGTGGCAGCGCAATCGAGTTCGAGCTTGTTGGTGGCACATTTGCTGCCCATTTGCTCGAATCCGTGTCCCCTCAAGCTGCAGCATCATTTGTCGACCAGGAAAAGCACCGCATTGGCACTGGAGTGGTTGTGGTCGTCGCGAGCTGGAAAGGAAAGGGAGCAGCAATTGTCGGTGTAACCGACGATTTGTGTCCTCGCTTCTCGGCAGTTGAATTGGTGAAACAGATTGTCGAGGCGCTCGGAGGTCGAGGTGGCGGCGGCCGCCGTGATTTTGCCCGGGGAGGAGGCCGCGAGATTGCTCAACGCATTAGTGCCGACAGAAACGGTGTGATGCAGATGTTGTACAAGGTCGGACAGGAAATTGGAGCAGAAGAATGAGTGCATACTGGATCGCCCACGTCAATGTCACAGACGCCGCGGTTTATGCTCGCTACGCAGAGCTGGCTGGTAAGGCTATTGCCGCACATGGTGGACGTTTTCTTGTACGCGGCGGGGAGTACGAAGTCATGGAAGGGTCGTGCCGTCCACGCAACGTGATCGCCGAATTCCCGGATATGGAAACAGCGCGCCGATGCTACAATTCTGAAACCTATCGGGAAGCGTTGTCCTACGCCCATCAGGCTTCGGAACGCGATCTGGTCTTGCTGCAAGGCATCTAACGGCAACGATCCGGCCGCGCTCCCGGGCGCGGCGTTTCAGCGCAGCAGGCTTGCAGAGACTGGGCGTCAACACTGGCAGGTCGACGAACGCCGATTGTCGACCTATGCAAGTTGCTTGTTCAGGTTGTCGTCTATCTTGTCCAGAAACTGCATGGTCGTCAGCCAACTCTGGTCCGGTCCTACCAGCAGCGCCAGATCTTTGGTCATGTGGCCGGACTCGACTGTGTCAACGACCACTTTTTCCAGGCAATCTGCAAAATGTGCCAACTCCCGGTTGTCATCGAGCTTGGCGCGATGGCGCAACCCTCCAGTCCATGCAAAGATCGAGGCTACCGAGTTGGTCGAGGTGGCACGGCCTTTCATGTGCTCCCGGTAGTGGCGAGTCACTGTGCCGTGGGCAGCCTCCGACTCAACGACCTTCCCGTCAGGTGTCATAAGCATTGATGACATCAAGCCGAGAGAACCAAACCCTTGGGCGACCGTGTCCGACTGGACATCGCCATCGTAATTCTTGCAGGCCCAGACAAAGCCACCACTCCATTTTAGTGCAGCCGCGACCATGTCGTCGATCAGCCGGTGTTCATACCAGATCCTTGCTTCCTCAAACCTTCCGGCAAACTCATCGTTGAATACTTCCTGAAACAGGTCCTTGAAGCGGCCATCGTAGGCTTTCAGGATGGTGTTCTTGGTTGACAGATATACCGGCCAACCAAGCGACAACCCGTAATTGAAAGTGGCACGGGCAAAGTCACGAATGGATTGGTCGAGATTGTACATTCCCAGGACTACGCCACCCGAGGGTGCATCGAATACCGTTCGCTCGATCACCTCGCCGTTGTTTCCCTCGAAGCGCAACACGATTCTGCCGGCTCCAGGAAACTGAAAATCGGTTGCCCGGTACTGATCGCCGAAGGCATGACGCCCAATGACAATAGGGCGCGTCCAACCGGGAACGAGGCGAGGGACATTGCTGCATATGATTGGCTTTCGAAACACAACGCCGCCAAGGATATTCCGTATGGTACCGTTGGGCGAACGCCACATCTCTTTCAGGTTGAACTCGTCCACGCGAGCCTCGTCGGGCGTGATCGTTGCACATTTGACGCCAACACCGATCTCCCTGATCCGGTGGGCAGCGTCCACTGTGATCTGGTCGTTGGTTCGGTCACGCTCCTCAATACCGAGATCGTAGTAAAGCAGATCGATGTCCACGTATGGAAGAATGAGCTTTTTCTTGATGAACTCCCAGATAATTCTGGTCATTTCATCGCCATCTATCTCGACCATCGGGTTGGCGACCTTGATTCTGCTCATGCTTCCTGCTCCAACAGGCGTGTTTCTATCTCTTGGCAAACAAACTGGCACCGAGCATCCGTTGCGGGTCGGGCTGCAGGCGTGCAGCTGGCAACCTCGAGCCCCGCTCACACTGACGGTTAAATTGGGCGCGGATATACTTCTCAGGTATCGGAAAGTCCACGACATCCCGTTCCAGTCAGCTAATCCGACCGGACCAGTCCTTTCAAGTTCAAGCAGGATTCCAACAGAATGGAGAAACTGCCCGACCACGGACTGGTTGGTTCCGCCAAATCAGGCATTGAAGTGTCTGCGAGCTGCGCGTCGCGAGGATTTCGATAACCCGGATCTGGTTCCCGCTGGCCGTGAATTCTCTGCCGATTTATCGGCTCCATCCTTCCTGGTTTGAGAGTGATTGAACCCAAGGCCGGGCCAGATCCTTGATCCCCTTCAAGTGGAACAACGCAAACCTCCAGGCCAATCTCATGTCGGTGCCTGGATTCCTATCGTCACCAGAATTCGCATGACTGGTTCCATGGTATCCTGGAGCTCTCGAGAACTCGAAGGATTGCCGTGACCATGGGACGGTTGGCTGCATCGGTATAGCTCATACTTGTATCACTCGTTCCATTGCCCACCGAAGTTGGGGCAATGGAGGAACTTCGCGTAGCCGTCGACCCAGGTTATCCTTCGTTCAGCCAAATTGACGGTGATGGTCAACTTGTTGGCTTCGATATCGACAGAGCGAAGGCCCTCTGCAACAGGCTTGATGTCCGGAGCGTCATTGTCCGTCACAATTGGGAAGATCTCATTCCAGGTCTGCGCGCTGTAAAGTTTGATGCAAACATCTCCTGCATGTCGATTACCGAGAAGCAGCGCGAGCAAGTTGCCTTTACCGACAGGTAGTACAGTAACATCGTGCGCTTGGTCGCTCGCAAGGGTTCGAACTTTGATCCAGCCTTTCCTGAAGATCAGACTATAGGCGCGGCGGTCGCTTCGGATTGGCTTGAAGAGAAGCTTCCCGTGAACTCCAACCTGATTCTCCTTGCGAACAGTGAATCACACCTGGCGGCATTAGTCAGCGGGAAAGGAGATGCACTATTTGGCGACAGCCTTGGTTTCTGGAGTTGGCTACAAACTCCGGATGGTTCCGGCTTCGAGTTTGCTGGCGAAGGCAACCACCTTGACGAGGGAGTAGGAATTGCGGTGCGCAAGGAAGACATCGTGCTACAACAGCAACTGGACGAGGATCTTGAGGCCACACTGGTCGATGGCACCTATGGGGCGATAAACGCCCGCTCTTTTCTATTCAGCATTTACCAGGGCAATAATGATTGCGTTGGGACGCGCCCAGGTTGTCGCTCATCCGAGATTTGCAGGTTGTTGATAACACGTGCCGACTGGTTGCGCGTCAGGACGGACTGTCAACTTTCAATTTCCATTGGGTCCGTGCGAGTGGCGTCCCGAAACTCGTAGATTTGGTACGAAGCAATGTCTGGAATTGGCAACATTCGTCGAATCGTCGGCATCGCCAAAGTGCCACACACGGCCTGGAGTCAGCCCTCATTAATACCTGATACTTGACGGCGTCGATTCTGTCTGATTCCGTGCCGGACAATTATAGCAGGCAGGGAGCAGAACGATGCGTGATCTCTTCCTGTTGTCCGCGCAACAGGTCAGCAAGTTACAGGTCTTCTTCCCCAGGTCACGCGGCGTTCCGCGGGTCGACGACCGCCTGGTCCCGAGTGGTATCATCTTTGTCCAGCGCAACGGTCTGCGCTGGCGTTATGCGCCGTCAGTGTATGGGCCACCGAGACGCTCTACAACCGCTGGTATCGTTGGCGCAAGTAGGGCGACTTTGTACAGATACTGATTGTCAACAGCTCTTGGGAACCTGCTCGTATGCCAGCATTCCCTTCGTCAGGTCCTGACAATGGCAGGTCTCTTCTGCCAGCAGCATGAATAAAACGCCTTGACGAGAATGGCTTGCGCAAGGCACATCCGGTACTGCGGCAGGGCTTCTACGTCAAGCGGCCCGACCAATTGTCACTGGCGAGGGGTAAGGCCGGAATCCTGCTCGGAGTTCCTGGAAGGCAGGGCAGAATTCACGGGCCTGGCATCAGCCCGTCTTCTATCTCCGCCCTGGCTGGATCGAGTTCGATCGGGCTCGTCTAACGGCAACCTGCCTTCAGTTGCCGTTTGTATTCTCCCATTGTCTTTGAATCATCTGGTTGATGCGATCTCGGCCAGAGCAAGACGGATACCGTTACCGTATTCGACTCTGATCTTGTCATAGTGAACCAGTGCCCGCTCAATGATGTTGTCGGGGACTCCCTGCATGGATTGGGCAGTATTGTAATAGAGTCGGCCACGAGCCTCTTCGGTCATCAGATCGTGCAGAGCCCGTGGTTGTGTGTAGTCATCGTTTCCCTGACGGTGATCATAACGGTCCACATCAGCCGAGATTCTCAGTGGCGGTTCAGTTGCGTCCTTGACCTCGACCGGGCCCTGGAACGAATTGGGCTCGTAGAAGGCATCGACGGCCCCCGTGGTTTGCCCGAAGAAATTCATCAACCCGTCCTTGTGGTAGTGGTTGACCGGACAACGCGGCCGATTGACCGGCAGTGCCTCATAGTGAGTGCCCAGACGATATCTGTGCGCGTCAGCGTAGGAAAAAATGCGTGATTGCAGCACCTTGTCAGGGCTGAAGCTCACACCAGGAACAATATTGGACGGGCTGAATGCGACCTGTTCGATCTCGGCAAAGTAATTGTCGACATTTCGGTTCAGTTCCATGATGCCAACTTCGATCAGCGGGTGTTTTCCGTGGGGCCACACTTTCGTGAGGTCGAAGGGATTGAATGGAAAGTTCTCGGCTTCTTCCTCTTCGATCACCTGGATACACATTCGCCATTTTGGAAAGTTACGCCGTTCGATGGCGCTGAACAAACTCTCCTGAAAGCCTTCCCTGGAGTGACCAATCATCTCGGCCGCTTCCCCGTTCGTGTAGAACTCGTGGCCCTGCATCGTCTTGAAATGAAACTTGACCCAGAATCGCTCGCCATCCCGGTTCCACAAGCTGTACGTATGTGAGCCATATCCGTTCATGTGCATCGGAGACCTCGGGATCCCTCGATCGGACATCAGTATCGTGACCTGGTGAAGAGATTCCGGTGAAAGCGACCAGTAATCCCACATCGCCGTCGGCGACCTGAGGTTGGTGCGAGGATGTCGCTTTTGTGTGTGGATAAAATCTGGAAACTTGTACGGATCACGCAAGAAAAACACCGGCGTATTGTTGCCGACCAAATCCCAGTTGCCTTCATCCGTATAGAATTTCAGTGCAAATCCTCTTACATCCCGTTCTTGGTCTGCTGCACCGAGTTCTCCGGCAACTGTCGAAAACCGGGCAATCATATCCGTCTGCTTGCCGACCTCCGAAAAGATGTCGGCGCGCGTGTACTTGGCAATGTCATTTGTTATCGTCAACGTACCATACGCGCCCCAGCCCTTGGCGTGCACGACGCGCTCGGGAATGCGCTCACGGTTCTGGTGAGCCAGTTTTTCGATCAGCTGGTAGTCCTGCAGCAGAAGCGGCCCTCTGGGGCCAGCGGTGACGGCGTTCTGGTTGTCGGGAACCGGAGCTCCAGCCGTCGTTGTCAGTCTCGTGTTCTTGGTCATTTCGGGCTTTCCACCATTTGTTGGAAATCTTTTGGAACTATACTATTTGGGCTACAAGTTCATATAGACCGGCATCTTGGCATTCAATAGAGACGGCCGACCAGAATTGCCGACTGAGCATACAGGAGAGTCCTGATGGACCAGGACAGCAAGAGCATTGCTCGGCTTCGGCACCCGGAAAAGGCTCACCGTCCGGCTACCAGGATACCGCGCAAGCCGCCATGGATACGGGCCAGGGCGCCGGTTTCGAAGGGATATCGTGATACACGTCAGATTGTTCGCGATCACGGGCTTGCCACCGTCTGCGAGGAAGCGGCCTGTCCCAATATTGGTGAGTGCTGGTCCAGGGGCCATGCCACCTTTATGATACTGGGAGATATCTGCACGAGAGGCTGCACGTTCTGCAATGTTGCTACCGGTCGCCCGCAGGAACTGGATATCTTTGAGCCCGCCCGGGTTGCAGCCGCAGTTCTACGCCTCGGGCTGCGCCACGTGGTGGTGACAAGTGTGGACCGAGACGACCTGGAGGACGGTGGCGCGGCGCACTTTGTTCGAACCATAACGGCAATCAGGCGCAAGTCACCGTCCACGACAATCGAGGTTCTTACACCCGACTTCCTGCGCTGCGACGCGCAGGTCGTCAGGAATGTCGTCGAGGCAGGACCCGACGTTTTCAATCACAACCTGGAGACAGTGCCAGCACTTTACCCGACGGTTCGTCCCGGGGCGCGCTACTTTCATTCCCTCCAGTTGCTGTACCGGGTCAAGGAACATGATCCTAACATGTTCACGAAGTCCGGCATCATGGTCGGTCTGGGCGAGGACCGGCTGTCGATCCTCCAGGTGATGGATGACCTGCGGTCAGCAGACGTCGACTTCCTGACTGTCGGCCAGTACCTGCAGCCAACCCCGCACCATCATCCCGTGCATCGCTTCGTCACTCCTGACGAGTTCCGCTCGCTGGAAAGGGCTGCCTATGGCAAGGGTTTCCTGCTGGTTTCTGCCAGCCCGATGACCCGTTCAAGTTATCACGCCGACGAGGACTTTCGGAAACTTCGTGCAGCGCGCAATCTTGCCCTTGCCTGAGCGTTTCCAGACACTTGCCAAGATCGAAATGTCATCACTGTCCAGCGCCGCCGGGCCGGCTCTTGCGAATCCCCGCTGGTACGTGATGGGTATCAGGTTGTCTCTCGGCAAGTAATCAGCGCCGCGAATGCCACACCATCGGGAAGTTAGAAGGCTACCCTTTCCGCCTGACCAGGTCTTCAGTCTTGTGGCGGACATCAAGGCTTATCCGGAATTCATCCCGTGGTGCGAGAAGACGCTGATCCGAAAACACGTTAAGGGAAAGGACCGCGATCTGCTCGAAGCGGACCTCATCGCATCATTCAAGGTTTATCGGGCTCGGCTATCTTCCATAGTCTGGCTTCACAACGACCGCAGCAAGATCGACATTAGTTATCTCGACGGACCTCTGAAGCATCTCGAAAGCACATGGCATTTCCTGCCTGACGATGATCACTGCAAATTGGTGTTCGAAGTCGATTTCGAATTCAGAAACGCCATACTGAGAAAGGTCGCTGGTGTCGTGTTCACCGAAGCCATGCAACGGATTGCCGGTGCATTCGAGGCGCGAGCCTGGGATCTTTACGGGGAACGCCGGGCCGGCTCTCAAAAAATGCTCGAGTAGAGATTGGACTGGATGTAATTGACGACTATCGCCTGCAGGTCCTGCATGTGGTCGCCTTCGAAAAAATGCCCGGCACCACCAATTGCTTCGCTGGCAACGTCGACTTCCTGTTGCTGCTGAAGGGCCCGCGCCAATTCACCGATCTTGTCAGGTGTTACGACCAGGTCCTTTCCACCGTAAACAATCAATCCCGATGTAGGGCAGGGTGCCAGGAAACTGAAGTCCTGAACATTCACGGTCGGCGAAACGCAAACGAATCCGGTAATCTCGGGCCGCCGCATCAACAATTGCATGGCGATGTAGGCACCGTAAGAGAACCCGACTACGATACAGCTCCGCGCATTCGGATTGCGCGACTGCAGGTAGGACAGGGCTGCTGCAGAATCTGAGAGTTCTCCTGCTTCACCTTCATGTTCACCCTCACTGCGCCCGACGCCGCGGAAATTGAACCGCAACACCGTAATGCCGGAGTCGGCAAGGGCGTAAAAGAGATGGTAGATGACCCGATTGTTCATCGTTCCACCCAGGCGCGGATGAGGATGGAGGAATAGTGCAACAGCTGCGTTGGGATCCGCCTGCTGCTCATAACGCCCTTGAAGGCGGCCCGCCGGGCCGGAAAAATTTATCTCAGGCATTAGTACTATTCCTTCATGGCGGGGCGCTGCCCCTTGACCGAACTAATAAATGCGCCTATTGTGTCCGCCTGGAACGAGGTTAGGGGTCGACCCGCCCCCTTAGTCACGCCTGCCGCCTTCGTCAATCAACAAGTCCGGCCCCTTATGAAATGAAACTGAGCACCAAGGGAAGGTATGCGGTTGTAGCCCTGGTTCACCTTGCAGAGACTCAGGAAGACGGAGTCATTGCGCTCAGCGATATAGCCACCCGCCAGAAAATCTCGCCAACCTATCTTGAGCAACTGTTTCTGAAGCTGCGAAAAGCTGGCATCGTTGACTCTGTGCGCGGACCAGGGGGTGGATATCGGCTGGTTCGGTCCGCCGACAGGGTTCGCATTTCAGAGATTCTGGAAGCAGTTGACGAACCCATCAAGACAGTCACCGTACACACCGGCCAGTCTGGCGCGTTCTCCGGAACCAGGCAACAGTCCCTGGCCAACCGCCTATGGGAAGGACTGTCAGCCAATGTTTATGTGTATCTCCACCAAACCCGCCTCTCGGATGTGGTCGGCAATCGTTTGATTCCCTGTCCGGCAGTGCCAATGCTGCTCAATTTCGTCGATGAATAGATGATGCGGTATGCAGTCTCGCATTTATCTCGACTGGAACGCATCTGCCCCGTTACGACCTGAAGCCAGGACAGCCATGCTGGAAGCACTGGCGTGCTGCGGCAATCCTTCATCTGTGCACCTCGAGGGGCGCTTAGCCCGCGGCCTCGTGGAGCGGGCGAGGCGACAGCTGGCGGCAGTCTTCCTGACGGATCCGGTCAACGTTACCTTTACATCAGGCGCCACCGAAGCCGCCGCGCTTGCCCTGGCAGGTCGGAATCTGCAGGCATCGGATGTCGAACACGAATGTGTCCGGGCGTGGACATCTTCTGGTCTGGAAACCCGAGAAAATGGCAGGATCGTCATTACCGATCCGCGGCGGTCGACGGTGCAGCTGGCGAACAGCGAAACCGGGGTTATTCAGGATCTTCCGGTTGGTCTAGCCGTTTGTGATGCCACACAAGGCCTTGGCAAGATCGATATCGGTCACCTGAGTCGTACCGTCGCGTATGTGTTTGTGTCGGCGCACAAGATTGGTGGTCCCAAAGGGGTAGGGGCGCTGGTTTGTTTCCGTGGCTCGAGACCTGAACCGAGAATCAGAGGCGGAGGCCAGGAATTCGGAAAGCGCTCGGGGACCGAAAACATCGCCGGAATAGCCGGCTTCGGTGCCGCCGCCGAGGCAGCAGCGCAGGAGGTTGCGGATGGCGTCTGGGAGCAGGTCGGGTGCGTGCGCGATGCCATGGAAACAGCGATTTCCGACACTGTAGAGGATGTCGTCCTATTTGGCGCCGACGCCGACCGATTGCCAAATACGAGCTGTTTTGCAGCAAAGGGTTGGAAAGGCGAAACGCAAGTAATAGATATGGATCTAAGGGGTTTTTCGATTTCTGCTGGTTCCGCCTGTTCTTCGGGCAGGGTCAAGGCTAGCAATGTGTTGCGCGCCATGGGCGTCAGCCGCAATCTCGCGGCTTGTGCCATCCGCGTATCGACTGGTCCTGCAACAGAGTTGACCGATGTGTTGCGATTTGCCGAGACCTGGGGCCGTTGCAGGAACCGGGTCAGGAATCGAAACCGAGCGGCCAGCCTATCTAGAAAGGATGCAGACGCAGTGCTGCGTGGAGAATAGCCATGGACTACGTTCAAGTCAGGGAAGGCGTCGACGCCGAGACAGTCGAGACTGTCAGATCGGTGGGTGGCCACTACAAGCATGGTTGGAACACCGAAATTGAAATGGATTATGCCCCGCGGGGCATCAACGAAGAGATTGTCAGGCTCATTTCCGACAAGAACGGTGAACCTGACTGGATGACCGAGTGGAGACTGCTGGCCTTTGCACGGTGGCAGCGCATGAAGGAGCCAACCTGGGCGATGGTCAATTATCCGAGCATCGACTACCAGGATCAGTACTATTACGCCAAACCGAAGAGTATGCGAGAGCAGCCGAAATCGCTCGACGACATCGATCCCAAACTTCTTGCAACTTATGAAAAGCTCGGGATTCCGCTCAAGGAACAGATGATTCTGGCGGGCGTCGAAGGCGCTGGCGAGCGCCCGGTTGACGGACGTCAGGTTGCAGTTGATGCGGTATTCGACTCGGTCTCGGTCGGAACCACATACAAGGACGAATTGCGCAAGGCGGGCGTTATCTTCTGTTCAATTTCGGAAGCCATTCGAGATCATCCGGAGCTTGTACGGAAATATCTCGGTTCGGTGGTACCCATCACTGACAACTTTTTTGCGACCTTGAATTCTGCCGTGTTTACAGACGGGTCGTTTGTCTATGTTCCCCCGTCGGTTCGCTGTCCGATGGAATTGTCGACCTATTTCCGCATCAATGCCGAGAATACCGGTCAGTTTGAGCGCACATTGATTATCGCCGACAAGGGCGCCCATGTCAGCTACCTGGAGGGCTGTACGGCTCCGCAGCGAGATACAACCCAGTTGCATGCTGCAGTGGTCGAACTGGTGGCGCTGGAGGATGCATCCATCAAGTACTCGACCGTACAGAACTGGTTTCCAGGCGATGAACAGGGGCGGGGAGGCATCTACAATTTCGTGACCAAGCGCGCCGACTGCCGGGGCGACCGGGCGCGCGTGATGTGGACCCAGGTCGAAACGGGATCAGCGGTGACCTGGAAGTATCCGTCATGCATTTTGCGCGGCCGCGAGACCCAGGGTGAATTTTACTCGATCGCCATTACCAACAATTTCCAGCAGGCCGATACCGGGACCAAGATGATCCATCTGGGCGCCGACTCACGTTCCAGAATTGTGTCAAAAGGCATTTCCGCAGGTCATGCCCAAAACACCTATCGTGGCCTGGTTTCCGTCCATCCCAGGGCCAAGGGGAGCCGCAATTACACGCAATGTGACAGTCTCCTTATCGGCGAGGATTGTGGCGCACACACGGTTCCTTATATCGAGGTCAAGAACAATTCCTCCCGGGTCGAGCACGAAGCCACGACATCCAAGGTCGATGATGATCAGCTCTTTTACTGCCGTCAGCGCGGCATGAACGAGGAAGAAGCGGTTGCGCTGGTGGTCAACGGCTTTTGTCGCGAAGTGCTACAGTCCCTTCCCATGGAATTTGCAATGGAAGCCCAGCAGCTGGTCGCAATTTCGCTTGAAGGGTCGGTCGGCTAGAGGGGGCGTCCCGACAGGCGGCTTCATGACCTGGCTTTCTGACAGTCCCAATAGCTTGTTTTGGCAGGAAATCGTTCAATATGACAAAGCAAGTTGTTGGCCTGGCGGAAGTTGCCTCCTTCGATTCAACGCCTCGGGATTTGCAGGGATCTGGAGCCCAGGTGGCTCCTGTGGGACAGCTGCCCGGTCTGCAGGGCATTGGTTGCAGATATATCGGGGTCGAACCTGGGAAGCGGGCCTATCCGTTCCATAACCACCTGGGCAATGACGAGTTGTTCCTGATACTCGAGGGTAGCGGGACCTACCTCTATGGGGAAAGCGATATGACGATTTCTGCAGGGGACTTGTGTGCCGCTTCCAGAGGCGGTCCGGCAACCGCGCATCAGATTATCAGCAGCAGTAGTCGCCTTTTGAAGTATCTGGCGATATCGACGAAGCGTGACCCCGACATTTGCGAGTATCCTGATAGTGATAAATTCGCCGCTATTGCAGTCCGACCAGGCAAGGATGTCATGAGCGCACATATGCGCTTTGTGGGCCGGATGGACAGCGCCGTTAGCTATTTCGACGGCGAAGATCTCTGAGCTCTCCGTTCGTTCTTGCCGAGGTACATCGGCAGGTCCGACCCGGATTGGCCACCTTCAAGTGATGGAACAGGTTACAAGTCAAGAATTGGAGTTTGTTACGTGCTGAGAATTTCGAATTTGCACGCCGCACTGGAGGACGAAATGAAGCCTATCCTCAACGGGCTTGATCTATGCGTGAAGGATGGTGAGGTTCATGCTATCATGGGTCCGAACGGCTCGGGAAAGTCAACGCTGTCGTATGTGTTGTCCGGGCGTGAGGGGTACGTGGTAACCGGTGGTCAAGTCGAACTAGACGGACGGGACATTCTTGAAATGGAACCTGAGGAACGGGCCGTAGCCGGCTTGTTCCTGGCCTTTCAATATCCGGTTGAAATACCAGGCGTAGGCAACATGACGTTTATGCGCACGGCACTCAACGCCCTCCGCAAGGCGCGCGGGCTGCCCGAGAGGTCGGCTGCGGAGTTTCTCAGGCTTGTGCGCAGCAAGGCCAAGCAGTTACACGTCAGCCCTGACATGCTGAAGCGACCAGTGAATTACGGGTTTTCAGGCGGCGAGAAAAAGCGCAACGAAATCCTGCAAATGGCAATTCTCGAACCCAAGATGTGCATTCTCGACGAGACAGATTCAGGTCTTGACATTGATGCCGTACGCCAGGTCGCCGCGGGCGTCAACTCTCTTCGGGGACCCGGGCGCTCGATACTGTTGATAACGCATTACCAGCGTCTCCTGAATTATGTGGAACCCGATGTTGTTCACATCCTGGTTGACGGGCGCATTGTGGAAACCGGCGGTCCCGAGCTCGCACTCAAGGTAGAAGACACCGGTTACAATGCGTTGCAGGCCTGTGAAGCATGATGCGTCGGGTTTCCAGCCAGGAACAATACGACCCCATTCTTATAGTAAACAGTAAAAGCTAGTCATGAACTCAAGCACTTCTCCTCTTGCCAGCGAAGTTCCGCTCGCGACCGCACGCAACAGGGCAGCTGCATTTGTTGCGCAGGCCGGATATCCAAAGCGTGGTCAGGAGTACTGGAAGTTTACTGACCCTTCCCCGCTCAATAGCATTCGGGAACCGGTGGAGGGGTTCAATGGTCCTGGTGGAGGGATGCGGCAGGACGCAAGTTCACGAGGAGAACGAAATCGTCATAAGACCTCTGACCAGCCGACTCCACAGCAGGGTGCACCGTTGTCTCCGCTTTCGCTGTTTTCTGCGATTGACCGTTCGATTATCGATGTAAGCGGTAAGCTAACTGCCATTGACCCTTCCAGATGTCAGATCGAGAATGGATCGGTCTGCATACTCCGGCAGGCAGACCTTCCCGAGCATTCCTGGGTTTCCCAGACCTATGGTGTGCTGGAACTGGAAGCCCAGTCTCCGGTCCCGAGAACTCTGGCGTCCGCCAATACATGGCTTGCCGAGACTGGAATCTGCATTTGGGCAAACGGACAGAACTCGCGACCGATCGAGTTGCGATACCGGACGTCACCAGGAGAAACAGACGTATTGATACATCATGTATTCCGGATTGATGCCGGGGCCAGCCTGACTGTCATGGAAACCGGAACGCCTGCCAGCCGCATAAACAAGGTGATTGAAGTTGAAATTGATGACGGGGGCGAGTTCAACCATGTCCAGGTTCAGGGTCGCGAACATGACCGCGTGTCCTCCGGCCATATCTTTGCGCGCCTGGGCAGCGAAAGTGTGTTCCGGTCATTTACGCTGACAGCCAATGGCAGCATGACCCGAAATGAGTGCGTGGTTACGCTAGCCGGAGACCGCGCCAGCGCACACGTGGCCGGGGCTGCGGTTGGAGATCGGGACTTTCACCACGATGATACGGTTTTCGTAACCCATGCGGGGCAGGATTGCGAGAGCCGGCAGGTATTCAAGAAAGTCCTGCGCAACGGAGCAGTCGGAGTGTTTCAAGGCAAGATCCTCGTGAAACCAGGTGCCCAGAAAACGGATGGATACCAGCTCAGCCAGGGCCTTCTTCTTGACGAGTTGTGCCAGTTTCTTGCCAAGCCGGAGCTGGAGATTTATGCCGACGACGTAGTCTGTTCACATGGGTCAACCTGCGGTACGGTTGATACGGACGCGCTGTTCTACCTTCGTTCGCGAGGCATCACGGAAACCCATGCCCAGGACATTCTGGCATTGGCGTTCCTGATGCAGGCACTCGACGAGATCGCCGATCCACGCATTTCAGACGCTTTGCGTGAACTTCTCGCCAACTGGCTTGCGCGGCACCACCAGTGACCATTGCCAACGATCTTGTCCTAACCTATTCCAGGCCTGGCGAGGTTTTTCGCAACAAGCTAGCCTCGCCAGAAGAGTCACGTTCATTCATATATCTGATAACAGGCTGCCTGCTCCTTTTTCTCGGAGAATTTCCGCGCCTGGTCCAATTGTCTGCGACACCATCGTCAGTTGTGCCACTCGAGGCGCGTGTGTCCGGCTACTTTCTGGCCATCATGATCATTGCGCCACTGATTTTCTACGCGTTTGCGGCCTTGGCCGCTCTGGCGCTACGCCTGGGTCAGCGCCGGATTTCCTGGCACCAGTCCAGGATAGTGCTCTTCTGGTCATTGCTGGTCGTTGCACCATGGACTCTGGTTCTGGGGATTGCAAGAGTGGCACCGGGTCTCCACATAGCATATGTTACAATGTCGTGGGCGGTTTTTCTTCTGTTTGTTTGCTTGTGGGTATTCGGTCTGGCACAAGCTTCCCGACTATCGGGTGATCCGGAATTCGGATTCCAGTGAAGGTCAGACGGGTTATGAATACCGGACCCAAGGAAATGGCAAACTCTCCGCCCGGCTGAAATCGGGCGAAACCCGGGACACTAATGCAATGCTCCAACAACTGCTGTCGCTGGTAAGGACCTCGGTCAGGGAACCGAGAGCCGGTGCCAGACAAGTGCTCGATTTGCAGCCATCAAATGTTGAGCTGGCGCAGGCAACAGCCCTCGTCATCATCATGAGCACTGTGCTTTCGAATATCGCAAGCCTGTTTGCATCCTCTGAAGAGGGTCAAACGGCATGGATGGCCACGCAGCCACTTCAGTCTCTCCTGATTCCGGCGCTGATCGTTGCCATCACCGTATTGGGCACTTACCTGGTCGGCAGGCTATTCGGAGGCAAGGGAAGCCTGACCGAAACGGTGGCCATCATTGTCTGGCTCCAATTCGTGATGCTATTCTGCGAGTTGGCACAGGTGGTGACAATATTGCTGCTGGGCCAGTTAATGGCGACCATTGTCATCGCGATTTCGGTGGTTCTGTACTTTTGGCTCTTTTCCGGATTTATCTGTGTGCTGCATGGCTTTGCCAGTGCCCGCAAGGTCTTCTTCACGACGGTAGGCCTCGTACTCTCCTGCTCATTCATCTTTGCGTACTTTTACTTGACCTTTGCTGCGCCGCCTGTCGAAGCGGTGAATCTATCATGATAGATGTGTCTGCAGTCCGGTCCGATTTTCCTATTCTGGACCGCGAAGTGAACGGGCACCCTCTCGTTTACCTGGACAACGGCGCTTCGGCCCAGAAGCCGCTGCCGGTAATTTCGGCGATCAACCACGCTTATCACAATGAGTATGCCAACGTTCACCGGGGGCTGCATTACTTGTCGAATGCGATGACCGACAAGTACGAGCAGGTTCGAGAAACCATCAGGACCTTCATTGGCGCCTCTCATGGCGAAGAGATTATCTACACGACCGGCAGCACAGAGGGAATCAATCTTGTCGCCTACAGCTGGGCCATGCCAAGAATGATTGCTGGTGACGAGATCATTCTGTCAGTTATGGAGCATCATGCGAATGTTGTCCCATGGCACTTCTTGCGCGAGCGCAAGGGCGTGGTTCTAAAGTGGGTTGAACCGGATGAGAATGGCAACCTCCATCCTGCACGGGTTCTGGAAGCGATTTCCAGCAAGACTGCCCTCATAGCCATAACCCAGACCTCTAACGTGACTGGATCGGTTGTCGACGTCGACGAAATTGGCAGAGAGGCAAGAACCCGGGGGATTCCCGTACTGGTTGATGCATCACAGTCCGCGGTTCACGGCAAAATCGATGTGGCCCGCATGAACGTGGATTTTCTCGTCTTTACCGGGCACAAGCTGTACGGTCCGACTGCGTCAGGTGCGCTATATGTGCGTCGCGAGCGGTTGGCGGAATTCCAGCCGTTCCAGGGTGGCGGGGATATGATAGAGGAAGTGACCCGAGATTACGTGACATATGCCAAGCCGCCGCGCAAGCTCGAAGCCGGAACACCTCCAATCGTGCAGATGATAGGCTTGGGGGCAGCCATCGATTACGTTTCCGATCTCGGCATGGACAATATCTCGGCATACGAACGTAAGTTGACTGAGTATGCCAGCAAGCGCTTGCAGAAACTTGACTGGTTGCATGTCCACGGTCGCCCGGAAAAGCGGGCGGCCATATTTTCCTTCAATCTTGAGGGTGGGGCCCATCCCCACGACATTTCTACAATTCTTGACCAGCAGGGAATCGCCGTAAGAGCTGGCCACCATTGTGCCCAGCCGATGATGGAATTTCTGGGTGTTACTGCCACATGTCGGGCCTCGTTTGCGGTTTACAACACAATTGAGGAGATCGATGCACTCATTGATGGGTTGCATGTTTGCAGGAAGCTGTTCGCATAACTGGACTCAACAACGGCCAATTCTGATCAGGACTGTGTGAAGCGCAAGCTGTTGCTTCCGCTGACGCGACCGTATCGTTCCATGTCAAGGTAAACCCTGCAAGACAATGGCAATTGTTCCGAATGGACCACCTTTGGGAGAGATTCCAATACAGCACTTGCGATTCAACAACCTTGACCGTTGCAACTCGAAATCATTCAAATGACAATTGAATTTGCTACTGCCTGCAAGAACGATTGCTCGTGAAGGAATGACCTCACTGCCCTAATTGGTCCCAACGGAGGCAGAATTCCTTCTGTCAGCCGGACATGCCGGCTTACAGCAGAGAAGGACGACTCTTGGCAAAGACACCGAGTTAGCAAGCCCGCCGCCAGACGCCTCTGGTTCCGACTGCGAAGCCTCCAGGACCTCCTGTTTCTCGGCTTCGATCTCCACAAATCCCTCTGAAGCCAAACACGGTCGCGCATGGACCTCCAAGATTTCGGCCAGAGTCCATGGGAGCAAGAATTCGCCATTGCCTGCGTGCACCATCTGGACCTAGGAAACAAAACCATGGCTCGTCAGCCTCATGCGAATCCTGTCCGGACATGGCAGGGGTCTTGGGGAGATTGAACACCGTGCATGCTCTGGTATCAGTCGCCTGCAGAGCCCCCGAAAGACGCTTCACAGCTAGTCGGTCAGTTTTTCTGCTGGTGTGAGACTGGCCGAGAAGGCCAAGAGGAAATGAACCCGGTTTGAAGAAGCCGACAGGAACTGGGAAGTGGAGGCGAGTACCGGATTCGAACCGGTGTAGGACGGATTTGCAATCCGTTGCGTAACCATTCCGCCAACTCGCCCGGTGTGGACAACGGTCAGTGTTAACATTCAGGTGAGAATTCGGCAAGCTTTCAGCTTCCGCTAGTGTTGGGTGATGATGACTGATACATTTTTCCTTTGCTCTTCGCCCAAAAGCAAAAAGGCCCAGACGTAACCATTTTTTCCAAGAAAATCGACGCTGACATCCGACAATGTGATCGTGACCTGTTCGCTTGTCGGAGCCGAGAACGTCATATCCATGACGGGCTGGCCGTTGACAAAAGCGTGGTCGAAAACCGCGGACATTTCGGAACGCTCGTCGTTGTTGAGAACCAGGTTAATCGTCGATTCCTTTAGATCGAGCGTCTGGTAGAATTCATTCATCACCCGTTCTTTCAGCGTTTGATAGGTGTCTATGTGCATCATAACAAAAACGGCGACATGCGAACTGTCTTTGGGATGTTGGGAAATGATGCCGAAAAGCGCGTCCGTCTTTTCCCAAGCGTCCATTGAGTCCAGGATAGGCAGTTGTATGTCAGCCAGCATGTAGGAGTTCATATCCTGTCTTTCGCAACCCTTGGGTTGGAAAGGTTCAACCATGCCCTGCATGATCGCCACAATTTTCGCTGTTTCCTCGGCGCACTTGTCAACCGATGTAACAGGCAGAAACAAGGTTGCAGGTGTTGTGAGTCCTTTATGCCCATCGGCAGCAGCACGAAGGTCGGATGAATACAGATCCGACGTCATGTTTATCTGACACCCTGCCAATGTCAGGAGCAGGCCCAAAGCGGCCAGGAAACGAGTACCTGTCAGATTGTCCTCCATCAAATGTCAGACCCGGCTGTCACAAACACCTTACAGTGCAGCGTTGAAAGCCTGCAATCTCGAAATTCAAACTTCTGATCCTACGCTATAAGGGAATCTCTCCGAGTGTCAGTGGGTTGTGCAGAGGTTTCGGCCAGATCGATCACAGTTTGCTTGTAACGCATTGACTGGCATCCTTTGAGCGGGGTCGGGGGCTTAGGACTGGACAGCACGATTCATCGTTCCGTCCCTTGGAGAATACACAGAATTGTGGGCAACCATGAAGGTCTCCTGAAAGTCTGACTATCAGGATATTCTCCAGCTGAGCAAATTTGAGGTCAAATTTGGCCTATAGCATTTGGGAACTTCTCGTTCTTCAGCCTTGAACCTGGTTCGGGAAGGGGGCCTGCTCTCAGCAATGCCGAGTGCGAAGCAATAGGTAAGTTCTGTGACTTAATGCCAAGGGTCATTTGGACAGGGTACAAGAAACCCCAAGATATGGATACTTATACCAAGCGTTGACCCTGTTGCCTGGTTTGCCCAGCATTCCTGCGGCCATGTACATCAGGGTGTGATGAACGGCTATGTTAACTGAAACGTGGCTCTTGTGCTCCAGGCCCGCGTAGATCGACGGGTTGGCGAGACAGCAATTTGATAATGGACTTCCCGCCGACCAGTTGCTTGGCAACAGAATCGGCCAAACTGCTGCGTTGGCGTCGCTAAGCTGCCTGCTGGATGATGCCACACTATTGGCTATACAGGCAGTTTGCGTTGTGAACACCATACTGGATAGACCATGACAGCCATGGACCCCCTGGAGCGCCTGCTTGAATCCTATCGCGAGAATGCTCTCAGCGAGAGAGACAAGGGTACAGCTTTCGAGAAGCTGATTGCAGCATGGCTGGTTGCGGACCCGGTGCATTCCCTCCGCTTCAGGAAGGTCGAGCCCTATGGCGACTGGGCCCGACGGCAGGATCGGGATCGCACCGACAGCGGAATTGATCTCGTGGCGACACGGCATGATGGCGGTCTGGCGGCCATCCAGTGCAAGTTTTTCGAAGCCGCCAGAAAGATCATGAAGCGGGATATCGACAGCTTCTTCTCGGCATCGGGGAAGACCGGGTTTTGCGAGCGTATGGTTGTCGAGACTACGGATGTACCCTGGAGTCCGCCGGCCGAGACAATGCTCCACGGCCAATTAATTCCAACCACCCGCATCGGCCTGCGCGACCTGCAGGACAGTCCGGTCGACTGGTCTGCGTTTGCTGCCACCGGCAAGATCGGCCGGCCGCCAAAGAAGATCCTGCGTCCCGACCAGGTCGAGGCGCTTGAGGCTGTACAGGCCGGTTTCGATACGGCGGATCGCGGCAAGATGATTATGGCCTGCGGCACCGGCAAGACGCTGACGGCACTACGGATTGCCGAGGCCATTGCCGGCCCTGGCGGGCATGTGCTGCTGCTCGTTCCGTCACTGGCACTGATGGCGCAGACCGTGCGTGAATGGTGTGCGGACAGCGAAGTGCCACTCACCGCCTTTGCGGCCTGCTCCGACACCCAGGTCGGCAAGCGGCGTCGCAGTCGCAATGATGTTGCGGAGCTTCAGGTCACCGACCTCGCCCTGCCGGCAACCACCAATGCCGCTCAGCTGGCGGCCGCGGTGCTGGCCGCTGCCAGCGAATCAATGCGTGTCGTGTTTGCAACCTACCAGTCGATTTCGGTGATCGAGACTGCCCAGGCAAGCCATGACCTGCCTGCCTTCGAGCTGATCGTTTGCGACGAGGCGCACCGGACCACCGGTGTGACCTTTGCCGGCGAGGATCATTCGAATTTCGTGAAGGTACATGACAACGATGTGGTTCGCGGCCGTAAGCGCCTCTACATGACCGCCACGCCGCGTATCTATGGAGAGAATGCGCGTGCCAGGGCGCGCCACGAAGACGCCGTGCTGGCCTCGATGGACGATTCCGAGATCTACGGCGAAGTCCTGTTCCACCACGGTTTTGCGCGTGCAGTCGAGAGCGGTATCCTCTCCGATTACCGGGTCATCGTTCTGGCCATGGACGAGGGACAGGTCAGTTCGGCCCTTCAGCGACGTTTGTCCACTGCGGACAGCGAGCTTGTCCTCGACTTTGCGACCAAGATCGTCGGATGCTGGAAGGCCCTGTCGAAGGTCGGGCTTGAATCCGTGGCCCCCCCCCCCGACCACGCCAGGAGCCCCGAACCAATGCACCGAGCGCTGGCGTTCTGCAACAGTATCAAGGGCTCCAAGCTGCTTCGCGACGAGTTTGGAGAAGTTGTCAGTGAGTACAGGAAGGAGAGTGCCGAGGGCGATCTAGCCGAACTGCTATGCGAGATCGATCATGTGGATGGCACCTTCAACGCCCGTGACCGGGGGAAACGGCTGGACTGGCTCAAGGAAGAGCCTGACCGGAATGTCTGCCGCATTCTGAGCAATGCGCGATGCCTGACCGAGGGCGTCGATGTGCCCGCCCTTGATGCAATCCTGTTTCTCCATCCGCGCAATAGCCAGATAGATGTGGTCCAGGCAGTTGGCCGGGTGATGCGCAGGGCCAGTGGCAAGAAGATGGGATATGTCATTCTGCCGGTTGGCATTCCACCGGGCGTGGCCGCCGATCAGGCCCTCAACGACAACAAGAGGTATCGAGTTGTCTGGCAGATACTGAATGCGTTGAGAGCCCATGACGAGCGGCTTGATGCGGTCATCAATCAAGGTGGTCTCGGTCAGGATGTCAGCGACCGAATCGTCGTTATGGGGCTAACGGACGCGGCCGAACTGGAGGCCGTGACGGCAACGATTGACGATCTGCCGAGTCGCTCTCGTGGTGGAGAGAACGGAACGGGGCCATCAAACGGCAATGGGACAGGCGGTTTCCAGCCACGGGCGCTGATCATTGATGATTTCTCACGCGCCGTCATGGCGAAGATCGTCGAGAAGTGCGGCCGCCGCGAGTACTGGGAGGATTGGGCGAAAGATATAGCCCGGATAGCCGAACGGCATATCACGCGGATATCCACCCTGGTTTCACAGCCGGACAGCGATGCCCGGAAGTTCTTTCAGGATTTCTTGCTTGAGGTGCGCGACGATCTCAATGAAGGCATCGCCGAGCTGGATGTGATCGAGATGCTGGCGCAACATCTAATTACACGGCCCGTATTCGAGGTGTTGTTCGAGGGCAATAAATTCGTCGACAGGAACCCGGTCTCGGCTGCCATGTCGGCGATATTATCGGTCATAGATGAAGCGCAAATCGAGCGCGAAGCCAGGGAGCTCGAAGGCTTTTATGCCTCGGTGCGCCGCCGGGCGGCGGGCATTGACAATCCGGTGGCGCGGCAAAACCTCATCGTAGAGCTCTACGACAAGTTCTTCCGCGGGGCCTTTCCCCGCACCACCAGGATGCTGGGCATTGTGTATACGCCGGTGGAAATCGTGGATTTCATCAATCGGTCTGTCAATGACGTGTTGAGGGATGAATTTGGCGAGGGTCTGGCATCGGAAGGTGTCCACATCCTTGATCCGTTCACCGGCACTGGCACGTTTATTACGCGTCTCCTTCAATCCAGTCTGATTCCGCCCGAGGCTCTCGAGCGCAAGTACCGGCATGAGATCCATGCCAACGAACTGGTGCTGCTGGCCTATTACATCGCCGCCATCAACATCGAGACGGTGTTTCACAAGGTTGCAGGAAGAGAGGAATACCTGCCCTTTGCCGGGATCTGCCTGACCGACACGTTTGCCCTCAATGAAAGGGACGATGAGTTGTCCTACTACATGGAGGACAATTCCGACCGGCGCGAACTGCAGAAGAAGGCCGACATCCAGGTGATCATCGGCAATCCGCCCTGGAGGGTCGGGAAGGGGCAGAACTATCCCGGGCTCTACAAGCGCATAACGGACACCTATGCGGCGCGTTCGCAGGCGACAAACAAGAACAGCCTCTATGACAGCTACAAGCTGGCGATCCGCTGGGCCTCGGACCGGATTGGCGACAGGGGCGTGATCGGCATGGTCACCAATGGTTCGTGGCTATCGGGCAATGTCGATGCGGGAATTCGCGCCTCCGTAGTAGAGGAATTCTCTTCGGTTTTTGCAGTGAATTTGCGTGGTCATACATGGAAGGGCGGTGAACTTGGGCGTGCTGAGGGTCAGCCAGTTTTTGGTATCGGTTCAAGTGCCACGGTAGCGATTGTGATTCTGGTCAATAACCCGAATGCCGAGCACAAGGGTTGCCGCATTCGCTATCGGGACATAGGCGACTACCTCACCCGTGAAGAGAAGTTCAGCATCCTGAGGGAGGCCGGGTCGCTCTCGGGCATCAAGGATTGGCAGGAGATCAAGCCCGACCGGCACAATGACTGGGTCCACCAGCGGGAGGTGGGCTTTGACAGGCTCCTGCCGCTGGGCTCGAAGGCCGCCAAGCAGGGAGCGTCCGACGGGACTGTGTTCAAGCTATACAGCCGCGGCTGCGCGTCATCACGCGACGCGTATCTGTACAGCTATTCTCGCCAGGACTGCTCCCAGAATGCTCGCCGGATGATTGAGGACTACAGCGCCGCCTTCGCCGAACTCGGCGAGGTTCCCACTCTTGCCGAGGCCAGAAAGGCCGCCGCTCGCCATTCGTCGCGCTGTCATTGGGAAAGAGAACTGACAAAAAAGCTGCAACGACGGATTGAAGTATCCCACACGCCAGAGAATATCCGAAAGGCCCAATACCGCCCATTTGTAAAGCAGCACTGCTATGCTGACTATGAACTAGTCAGCATGAAGTATCAGATGGACGGAATTTTTCCGACCGCAGAGACCGACAACCGGGCCATCTGCGTGCCGGGCATAGGCTCGACCAAGCCGTTCTCGGCCCTCATGGTCGATACCATGCCGGACTTGCACTTTATGAGCTTCGGCCAGTGCTTCCCCCGCTACAGGTTCGAAGATCCGCTTGCTTCCAAACCGGGCGGTGCAGATAATCCTCGCCTGCTTGATGACAATCCCCCGGAACCGCACAGGGTCGATAACATCACCGATCAGGCGCTCGAAAGGTTCAGAGCGTACTATCCAGATCCCGACATCGACAAGGACGCTGTTTTCGACTACGTCTACGGCATCGTCCACGCTCCGGATTTCCGGGCTGCATACCCCAATGCCCTGGCGAAGGAGTTGGCTGCGGTACCGCTAGCACGCCAGTTCGAGGTATTCAGAAATGCAGGCCGAAAGTTGGCTGACCTGCATCTGGGCTATGAGAGTTGCCCAGAGTATCCGCTAGATCTGGTCTTTACGGGTCAGGGCATGCCACTGCCAAAGCACTACCGCCTCGGACACAAGGCCATGCGCTTTGCAGGCAAGAGGAATGATCCCGACAGGTCAGAACTGATCATCAACGGTCGCATTCGCTTGCGCGGCATTCCCGAGACAGCGCACGCCTATGTGGTCAACGGGCGCTCACCGCTCGAATGGTTCATTGATCGCTACAAGGTCAAGACAGACACCAGGAGCGGCATTGTCAATGATCCGAATGCATGGTTTGATCGACCCGAGGACGTTGTGGCTGCTATCCGCCGGATCGTCCATGTCAGTGTCGAAACGATGTCGATCGTCGACAGCCTGCCTGCAACGCAACAAACCCCAGGTCAGGATTGAAAGGCAAGTGTCGCCAGGCTTGTAGCTTCTGGCCCGCACGCTGCGTGCATCGACAAGCAGCAAACACCAAGCCAAGCCCACTTTGTGTTGACGTGAACCTCTTAGGAGAGAGTAAATCTAGAAGTAACTTCTCAGATTAATCCACTACGGTTTGGGACAATTTGTTCCGCTTCGCGCCGCCAACGCTAGAAGAAAGCCAAAAGCCTGGCGCGAGGCGACTGGCAAGCGGACAGACCCTATTCTGCTTGCAATGGTGGAGTCTGAAAACATAATGTGCGCAATGAGAACAACGAACAGGAAGTTGTTAATGTCAACGATATCACATTTGTCCCGCAGGAAGTTCCTAATCGCAACCGGCGTTGCGCTTTCAGCACCCACTATACTTAGCGCTGGCAAACACTCGCTTAAGGTTGGAACATACGGGGGATACTTTCAGGATTCCTTCGACTCCTATATTTATCCAGATTTCACGGCGGCGACCGGTATTGATGTAGAGTCGATTGGCGAGCCAACAGGTGAAGCCTGGCTGGTGCAGCTGGAGGCGGCTGCCCGAGCCGGACAGGCACCTGCCGATGTTTCCATGATGGCCCAGACGCCCCGACTCAAAGGGCAAAAATCGGAGCTGTGGGCGCGCTTGGATGCAGGCGCTATGCCAAACCTCGAAAACGTGCCGGACCACTTCGTTCACCGTTATGACGACGGTGCGGTGTGCGGCGTCGGAGCCGTATCTTGGTATATTACCTTGGTCACCAACACCGACACCTATCCTGAAGCGCCAGGCTCCTGGAAGACCTTGTGGGATCCTGCCAATGCCGACAGCCTCGGGCTGCTGGCACTGGTAAGCAATTCCTTCCTGCTCGAAGTAACGGCATCCACCTGGTTCGGTGGAACCGCCATTTTGGACACCGAGGATGGCATCCTTCAGGTCATGGACAAGCTGGCCGAGGTCAGGCCGAATGTACGCCTATGGTACCGAGATGAAGGACAGTTTCAGCAGGCACTCGAAACCGGTGAAATCCCGATGGGCCAGTACTACCACGATGTCACCGGGCTCGCAGCCGCCGATGGCAAACCGGTTCGCTCAACGTTCCCTGCCGAGGGAGGCATCCTGGATTCCGGTTCGTGGAGCGTATCCAGGGCTTCGCAGCAACAGGACGCAGCCCAGGTGTTCATTGATTATATGTGCCAGCCGGAGATCCAATCCAAACTGTCTCGATTCGTCGGTACCGCGCCGGTCATCAATCGCGAACTGACTGATCTCACTGATGATGAGTTTGACGCCGTGGCCAGCGACATTCCGCCAATTCTCCCGCGCTACGACATGTATGATCTTCGTTCGGACTGGCTTAACCAGAAGTGGACCGAACTGATTGCCGGTTGAACCTTGCTGTGTGAAGGCCTTCGGGAGACTTATTCATAGTCCTGATGAATGGCAGGGCTTGTAGTCAGTCAGGTTACGAAGAAGTTCGGAACCTTCGAGGCGCTCTCCAACGTATCGCTTGAAATTGCCAGCGGGCATCTTGCATGCCTGCTGGGGCCGTCCGGGTGCGGCAAGACGACGCTTCTGCGCATTGTCGCTGGCCTCGAAACACCATCGAACGGCGAAGTCTACATGGATGGCCAAGCCCTTTCCGGCATTCCTGCACACCGTCGGGAATTCGGAATGGTGTTCCAGTCGCTCGCCCTGTTTCCGCATCTATCAGTTGCCGAGAACATTGCGTACCCGTTGACCATTCGCGGAGCATCGCGGGCGCAACGCGCCTCGCGCGTTGGCGAAATGCTGGAACTGGTTCGTCTAAAGGGATTAGGTGCGCGTCGCATCCACCAACTTTCCGGAGGCCAGCGCCAGCGCGTTGCCATCGCCCGCGGGCTGGCACTAAATCCAAAGCTTTTCCTTCTTGATGAGCCACTATCGGCTCTTGATGCCAAGTTGCGAGAGCATATGCAGGTTGAGTTGCGCATGTTGCAGCAACGTCTCAGCGTCACAACCATACTTGTAACACATGATCAGCGTGAAGCTATGACATTGGCCGACCACGTGATTGTCATGGATCAAGGAAAGGCTCAGCAGTCGGGCCCGCCCCTGACCATCTATCGGCGTCCTGCCAATTCCTTTGTGGCCGGCTTCATCGGCAAGACAAACTTGATTCCTTGCCACAGGCAGGGCAACAAACTCAAACTCCTCGGATCTGAAATCCAAGCCGACCTAGTGGCCGCCCTTGATTCTGGAGATTGTCGCGATCTGCTGCTGTCGGTACGCCCTGAACATGTCAAAATCTGCGCCGCTAACGAGGGCGAATTTGCCGGAACTGTCAGATTTGTCCGGGACCTCGGTTCCGGCGTTGAAATCTCAGTCACCATCGACGCGGTCGATATACGCTCATCACAGCCAGCGGGCACCACGTTGCAGACGGGTGTTCAGGTTGGGATATCTTTCGAGTTTCCCAATTGCAATTTGCTGATGCCGTGACTCAAGTTCACAGCAGACGAAGCATGTTTCTGACCGCGGCCATCCCCACTGCCGTGCTAGTATGTTTCTTTGTTGTGCCGTTCTCGATCATGGTAGCGGTCAGCTTTTTCGAGCGTGTTCAGGGTGCCTTTTTTGAACCAGCTTTTGTGTTTGCAAACTACCAGAGATTTCTGAGTCCGTTTTTTGGATCCGTCCTTGTAACCTCGCTGCTGCTGGCCGCCGGCGCCTCCATCGCTAGTGTCACCATCGCATATCCGTTCGCCTGGATGCTCGTTCAGCTTCGTCGCCGCAGCCAGACCGTGATCCTTGTTTTTGTGCTTGCGATACTGTCGCTCTCGGAGGTGATAATCGGCTTTGCGTGGTCAGCGCTGCTGTCACGGACTGCTGGCATAGGTAACATTCTGGCATATGTTGGAATTCTCGAAGCTCCACGGGCCTTTACACCAGGGTTGGCCGCATTGATGCTCGGCTTGTCCTATCTTGGATTACCCTACGCGGTATTGGTGATTTATCCGGCACTATCCCGACTTGACCCCGCCATCCCCGAGGCCGCCAGAATGCTTGGCGCGTCGCCCCTTCGAGCCTTCCTAGGAACGGTTGTTCCACTGACCCGAAATACAATTTCGGGTGCCTTGATCCTGGTGTTCGTGTTTTCACTCGGTGCGTATCTTCTGCCCCAGCTGCTGGGCAGGCCACAGCACTGGACACTTTCAGTGCACATTACCGATCAGGCAATATTTCAGTCAAATCTACCTTTTGCGGCGGCCATGGCAGTGCTTTTTCTGTTGATTGCCTTGCTGCTGGTCGGTGTTTCCATGCTGTTAGGACGCGAGAGAACATGAGCGGCGCCTTGTTCCGCCTGTTCTATGTGGGTTTTGTCATCACTTTCTTGGCTGCACCTCTGGTCGTGGTAGCCGGGGTATCCGTAAACGCCCAGCGCCGACTGGTGTTTCCACCGCAAGGCTTTTCACTTTCTTGGTACGCTGAGCTGTTTGTCCAGTCCGACTGGTTCAGTGCGCTTGTCAATTCCTTGGTGATTGCAACCGGCGCAGGCCTGCTTGCGGTCGGCGTTGCACTGCCGCTAGCGATTTACTCGTGGTCGACGCGTTCGCTCCTGTCGCGTGCGCTGTTCGGTCTTGGAGTAGCTCCTTTCATGCTTCCTCCGGTAATATCTGCACTGGGCTTCATGGTGTTTTGGATTTCTTTCGGGATGTATGGCAACATTCTGGCAACGGTTGTGTCCCATGGCATCTTTCTGGTGACACTGCCGCTGGTTACCATTTCCATTGGCCTCTCGGATCTTGACGGCAGGTTGATTGAGGCCGCGCGAACGCTTGGCGCCGACCGCCGCACAGTCTTCCGCACGATCCTGTTCCCGTTGGTGCGCCCTTATCTTGTGTCGGGATTCGCCTTCGCCTTTGTCTTGAGTCTTAACGAGTACATTATCGCCTACATGGTAGCCGGGTTCTCGGCGGAAACATTGCCCATCAAGATTTTCAACAGCTTGCGATATGGCTACACGCCGATCATGGCCGCGGTTGCGGTACTGTTTGCTGCGATTTCCGTTTGTGTGTTCGGGCTTGTGGGTTGGCTTGGCAACCTGCCACGCCTGCTTGGAGCTGAACGGCTTTGAACCAAGCTCCGCTACCAGCACTTTTCTTCGCGAATTATCTTCACGCAATTGGTTAGTTCGAAGTTTCCGGATCTGGCAATCCACAAATCTGACAAACCGATTTGGTGGACCAGGCACGAAAGTAGAATTCGTGTCTATTCGATTACGCGCAACAACTGCCTGACTAACCTGAATTATGGATAAGCGGGTCTATTATCCACCTTGATGCCCGATTTGGGCAATCAGCAGGTGACCGGACTGGACAGGGCAGGTGGCATGGCATGGCACACGCGGCGGCTTCGGCTGTGTTGGCGCCTGTGAAGTGGAGAGACCGGTCGTCTTCATGGCGATGCCTGGTTTGCCCAGCGTGTAGGCAACCAGGCAGGACAGGAGTAGAGTCGAGGGGAGGCGCGCCCATCCGCAGGTTCGGGGAGTAGCAGTTCGCTGGCGGCATGCGCATCCATTGCCCCGCAGGATGGACTGACCTGACCAGGACGGGAATACTGCGACCAGCCGAACAACATCCGGTTCAGCCGCTCCACCATCTCTTCAGCATCCTGCCCCACATGACGCCGATGCGTCTGCTCACTGATCCGACCACAGAAGCCCTGGACGCTCGCCTTGCCCGGCCGGGTGCCAATAGTGGCCACCCTGCCGTTGGGACGATAATTGCGTCCCATGCGGTAACCCGGAAACATTAATCTGGATCTGGAATCAGTTCGAATCGCAAATTGTGGCCGACATCTCGTTGCACAAAGAATAGTCCTGGCAGGTGTGGAGTCGATATTCGAATGCAGAATCCAGGTGGGGTAGGTTGCCCCCAACCTGAACACACATGTAACCACAATTCTGGATAGGGGGTAATGTTCTTGGCAGGAGGGTATCCCTTCCCCCCATAAGTGATGAGTCTTTGGGTTGTTAACAACAACAATCCCGCGAATCTTTCCCACGAGCTCGTCTTCCATAGCTCACATATGCTGTCGCAACGCTTTTGGCCGCATCGACACCGAATGGGAACGCCACTGCCTCTTCACCTCGACAAGAGTGCGCCACCGCAAGGCCTGGCTCACCCCGGGCCATTTGATGGCCTTCATGACCCTGTTCCATCTCTCGCCGTACCGCAACTTCAAGCGGTTCTGGTTTCTATGCGATAGAGCGACAGTACTGAAACGGCTGCCGTGACTTGCACGCCTATGGATGCCTCAAAGCCCGCATTCCAAAACTGCTGTCGCCCGACATGCTGCTGCTACACAGCCTCTGCCAAGGTCGCGAATGAACCGGCACATATAGCATCAACAGCAAGGGCCAGCTGATGGCCATGGCTGACAAGACGTGGCTTCGCCATCAAGACCCTGTTCGGCACCCTTCAGTCGACAAGGTGTATTACGTCAATCTGGGTGGAAGGTTGCGTCAATCAAGATGACAGTATCTGACGCCACGGCATCTGTTGTTCTGCGATTCATGCGCTGGATTGCAAGCAGTGTCTTGGTGAGAATCAAGCCAAAGCAGCCGACACAGCCGAGCAAGCCATACCATGCCTCCAGCCCAAGTCTCGCTGCTTGGGCATATTGGGCAGTAGGGCGAAAAGTAGACCCTCCTGACCATAATTCGGGTATGTTGAGCTGATTGCCCTGGCAGGGAGAGTCCAAGAGCTCTTCCAAATGAAACCACAGCTGCCCGCACTTGCCGCTGGCAAAGGATCTTTTGTGCTAGGACACTGTGCTTGCGGCCAGAGCCCTGTCTGGTTTCAGTAAAGTGTTAAGACTGTGTTCCAATAGACGTGGTTGCCTGAATTGAGGAACAGGGTATAAACCGACCCGGTTAGGCAATCTGGATGCTATTGAGTATCCACTAGGACATTCCATTTGTAGACTCTCTCGTACTGCATTTCCTTCCAAGGGTCCTTTTCAAGGATCAGAGGATTAGTTTTGAGTTTCTAAAGATCAGATTTTGAATCCACGAATCGCAATCGAAGTGGCCGACGACTCCCTTGCGGCACCGCCAAAGGTGACAGTTAGAAACGTCAATGTCCATTACGATTCCATACAAGCCTTGTTTGACGTCTCAATCGATCTCCCGGACAAGACTGTAACAGCACTTATCGGGCCATCAGGGTGTGGAAAGTCGACCTTCTTGCGATGCATAAACCGAATGAACGACACGATCCCAAGCTGCCGGGTCAGTGGCAAGATCTTTCTGGACGGCCAGAATATCCATGATCGGTCGGTTGACCCGGTATTCCTGCGCGCCCGCGTTGGCATGGTATTTCAAAAGCCTAATCCGTTTCCCAAGTCCGTTTTTGACAATGTAGCCTACGGACCCCGAATTCATGGACTTGTGACCAACCGGTCAGAAACCGCAGAAGTAGTCGAACAGTCGCTGCGCAACGCCGCTCTTTGGGACGAGGTAAAGGATCGCTTGGGAGAGCCGGGAACAAGTTTGTCCGGCGGTCAGCAACAGCGGCTATGCATTGCCAGAGCCATTGCTACTCAGCCCGAGGTGTTGCTCATGGACGAGCCCTGTTCGGCACTTGATCCGATCGCCACTTCCCAGATTGAGGATCTGATCGATCATCTACGTGCCGACTATTCGGTCGTCATAGTTACACACTCAATGCAGCAAGCTGCACGCATTAGCAAAAAGACGGCTTTCTTTCTTCTAGGTCACCTGGTGGAAGTTGGCGCTACCAACGTCATCTTCACCAATCCTTCGGATTCTCGGACAGAGAGCTACATAACGGGGCGAATTGGATAACCGACCTGCGGCTTGTCAATGCACTTTCGAGGTTGTGTTTTCTGAACTTCGTGAGCTGGTCCGGACTGTGCAGGATGCACGCTGTGAAGGGTTGTTGGCAGGTGATCATGCGAGTAACCTTGTTACGAATGACTAGGAACGTGAGAGGTTTATCTCCAGTCTTCACCTTACTCGAAAATTGCAAGGCAGTCTGAAGGGATCGGTCTAAATGCAACAGGAACACATTCATTCCGCGTTCGATGCCGACTTGGCAAAACTGAGGTCTCAAGTGATGACCATGGGTGGATTGGTTGAAAACTCAATACGGCAAATGTCCAAGGCATTGAACAGGCGAGATCTCGAACGTGCTGATCGCATTGTGGCGGCTGATCTTCAGATCGATGAACTGGAGGAAAAAATTTCACTTGATGCAATAAATGTGATCGCCCTTCGACAGCCCCAAGCACTTGACCTGCGTACTGTCATCGCAGCAATGAAGATCGCTGTCAGTCTTGAGCGAGTTGCAGATTATACCAAGAACGTCGCAAAGCGCACCATGGTGCTGGCCCACGCGCCGCCATTGGCGATCGGTAGCGGCTCGGTCAAGCGTTTGTCAAAGTCTGTGCGGGCGCAAATCAAGAATTCTCTGAGAGCCTTTATCGAGAATGACACCGAGAGGGCAGACTACGTGATCTATAGAGATGAAGAAATCGATCAGATGTACAATGCGCTCTTTCGCGAGTTTCTGACACATATGATGGAGGATCCGCGCAATATTTCTTCATCCATGCATTTTCTGTTCATTGCGAAGAATCTAGAGCGCATGGGAGATCATGCCACAGCCATAGCCGAGCAGGTCATCTACATGGTTTCCGGAAGCATGCCCTCCGATAATCGCCTAAAGGACGTTGTTGTAGATTTTGACGATCAACACGCTTATCTTGTCAGATCTGGAGATGGTTAGAAACACACGGTGCCCCTATAGGGTTGATTGTCGAAGACGATCTTGCCCACCTTCAGTTGCTGTCCCACAATGTTCATGCCGAGGGTTTCGATGTCTTGGCATCTACGGACGGCGTGGGATGTGCTCTTTCAGACAAGGGACTATAACTCTGATATTGTGCGTCTCGACTGGATGCTAGCCAAGCTCAACGGCCCGCAAGTATCGCGTGTGGACACATGAGCTACTCCTTGCCTGCACCTGGGCGTAACGCCTATTGTAGAGGTCAAGACAGTTGATGTGTACATTGGCCGCCTGTGAAGGGCTGTGCCAAGGCTGCGGAAGCGATCCGGTTCGTACTGTGTGGGGAACTGGATATGCCCACTGTTAGGCATTTTATGGTCTGAACCAGGTGGTGCCTGCCGGTTTTCCTTCATCCGGATTGTCCTGGACTACATAGACTGCCTTTATGCCAACCCAATAAAGCGACACGCGACGATGAACGCTGACTGCGCGAATGGAGAACAGTTAACTCGCAACCTTTCCAGCTGTTTCTGCTGCCGCGTATATCGGCCAACGCTCAGCATCATGTGGCAATATCAAGAAATTCCAATTCCTGAAGTCATAGGGGAGGGGGCTCGCAGAGCGGCTCTGATCCAGGTCCTAGTTGATGTGCACTTAACTCGTTGTGGTCGATTTCAACACCTGGCGCTGGCTCAAGAATGCAGCCAGATCGGAAGCAAGTCCCTGGCCACGCCGGAAGTTGGGAAAGAGAATTTTCCAAGCTGCAATCCAGTCAGTTCGGCATTTCCGACTTTTGCAATCCGCTCGCCGGCCGAGCAGGCGGAAGAGCCCAATACATGGGCAGGACGTGTCGTAAGTTGGCAAACTTGCAGGAAGATTGTCTGCACAGACCCAGGGTAGAGAATAGCCTGTCCAGAGGGATACCACGTAATGCACGCCGAGAAAGCTACCAGAAAGGGAGAGATTGCAGCAGTCTGCCGCCGCTAATTGTTCTTGCGGCTGGTAATTGTTGACTCGGCGGCGCGCGGCGAAGATTTTGGTCCGAAGACGGGTGACGCTCACTCATTGGGCGGTGACCGGGCTACCAACAATTCCTGGAATATCCAAACGGCATTTCGGCCTTCAGGACGAATTGAGTGAAACTCTTGACCGGTTGGGTGGTTTTATACAGCCAGGCGCGATCGAAATCAGTTACCTGAAAGAAGCAATCGACCGAGCGCGCGAGCTGATTTGTGAATCTTGATCCGAGGGTTTGGCTTATGCATATCGTGCCGGCCACAGCAGAGTTTGAATGTTGAAATTCAGGAGCGTCGCTTCCAGCACCTTTGAACACTACAAATGAGCTGTTGGGCTGAACTACGCCGACTTCCGAAGTTGATGCCGCAAGACCACCAGATGCAATCTTCGGTTCCAAACCAACAGGTAGCAGTTTTGGTAATGCGTCCGGGTACTGTTTTTGCCAGAGTATCCGATATCAGAAGATTCTGTATAAGGTCGACCGCAGTCCGCCTGGACAGCTTCACTGCGCCCACGGGCCGGGCCTCTTGGTGTCTCCAAAATTCTTTTGCCCGGCCAGATAGGAACTGAAGCGATGAGACGTCTTGCTTCCGCACAGGACATTCAGGTTTTGAAGACTACGGAGGCTTCGGGAACGGAAAACACTGTGCAGGAATAGTCAGTTTCCCGTCCCGGATTCTTAATCCCGAGGGCAACTCACATTGCCCGGTAGACTGGCTAATTCCGCACGTCATACACGCCGGCCTTTAGGAACCGCGCAGTCTACGGATTGGCTATCCGCCAGGTTCCCCACACCCAATCTGCACAATCGAGCGGGGCCCTCATCCTGGGGCTCGGCAAGGCCTTTCAACGCCAGTTGCACTGCAGGATGTGCCTATTTGTCCGATAATATATATTATGTTAAGTTTGGAATTGAATTCCTGGCAAGACAGATGAATTTGTGGTCGACCGCTCAAAACCACTATCAACGCTGCAGTGTCTTACTCGTTCGCGATGCAGCCCTGGGGCTACACTAGCAATAGCAAGTTGATCGTGTCTTGGCTCAACAATACAAGGCAGTTACGATCCGTTTCAGGCGTCAGCTTGAACCTTGTGCTGGCAACGGCGCTTGCTGCAGAATAGTCCAGGTCTGGACTTTGGTGGTGCTTGGGGGTGCAACGACATGACTTCGGTACTTATTCTGAATGGGCCAAATCTCAACTTGCTGGGGACAAGACAACCGGAGATTTATGGCAGCCAGACGCTGGACCAGATCTCGGCGAGTTGCCGTGTGTGGGCTTCGGATACTGGACTTGAAGTCGAAATTCGGCAATCGAACAGTGAAAGCGAACTCGTTGAGGCCATTCACCGGGCCATGAACTGTCATGATGGCATCATTATCAATGCTGCTGCATACACGCATACTTCAATTGCGTTGCGCGACGCAGTTCAGGGCTCAGGTCTTCCATGCATAGAGGTTCATCTTTCAAACGTCTATGCCAGGGAGTCCTTTCGTCACACCTCCTTTATTGCACCGGTTGCTGTGGGTGTGATCTGTGGGTTTGGCTCAATCGGATACAGGCTGGCTCTACTGGCGATGCAATCCCTGCTAAATTCAGGTGAAAGTAAACCGAGCGCAAGCTAATCAAGGTGCAACGGCCGTCGCAATCTCCTGACAAGCGCTGAGGATCAGGCTGGCATCCTATTCCTCCCCGACCTGAAACCTCACGAAGCCGGTAATTTCAATTCCAGCAGATCTGGCTGCTTCGCCAACGCTTTGATCGGGATTGACGACGTAGTTCTGCTCCAGCAAGGTATGTTCAGAAACAAATTTCTTGATGCCGCCCGCGACAATCCGCTCGACGATCGCCGCCGGCTTGCCCAACTCCAGAGCCTTTTGGCGTAGCACCTGACGCTCCCGATCAAGGTGGTCGGCAGGCATGTCATCAGACGAGAGCGCAATCGGACGGCTTGCAGCAACGTGCATGGCTATCTTTCTTCCTGTGCCGTCTTCGTCATTGCCTCGAAACGCAACCAGTACGCCAATTCTTCCCACATTGGTGTCGACTGCCTTGTGCACATAGCTGGCAATCGAGTCCCCATGCAGCCTTGCCATGCGCTTCAGGGCAAGGTTTTCTCGAATCGTCGCGATCCTTTCCTCAATGCTGAGAGATACACTTTTCCCATTGAGATCCAGATCTTTAAGTCCCTCAAGACTGTTGGCCCTTTGGGCAGCTTGGGCAATGTCACTGACCAGAGAACGAAATTCAGTATTCTTCGCTACAAAATCCGTTTCCGAATTCACCTCGACGATAGCCCCTGAGCCTCCCACGACACTGAGTGCAACCAGTCCCTCTTCTGCGCTCCGAGTGGCCATTTTTGCGGCCTTGGACATTCCCTTTGTCCTCAGCCAGTCGGTTGCAGCCTCAATGTCGCCGTCATTGGCAACCAGGGCACGTTTCGCATCCATAATCCCTGCTCCGGTTTTCTCCCGAAGCTGTTTCACCAACTTTGCGGTTACCACCATTTTACCAATTCCCCGTAAGTTCTCACATATATCGCATTCTTGCTCAGGTATCGTGCCTGCAATCTGGTACAATACCTGAATTCGGAACGCATTTCCCGTCGACCTGGTCCAATAGCTTCCAGGACACAAGCTTCAGAAGGAGAGTTCTCGATCATTCCCGGCTAGCCGATCATCCACCGATGGCATCGCGATTTGTGTGAACCGAATCCACGCAATTGTGGATTGGTTTCCCGGTTTAGTGATCCTGCGATGCCCCAGCGCTGGCTTGGTTCCCCGCGTCAGCGAGCCGACAAACTCTTCTCAATTATCGAGATTGCCTTGGTAGCGTTGTCAGTTCCACCGAGTACCAGCTTGATTGTGTCGTCATCCCAATCGCAAACCGGCTTCCATATCTCATTTCCAGCAGCTGTAACTGATTGGGCATAGACCTTTATGATTGGCACAAGCTGCTCGGGAGACATGCCAAGAGTTGACTTTGGCTCTTCTTTTTCTTCTTCTGGAACTTCAGCTTCAACCTTCTCGGGCTCAGGTTCTGATTCCGCTTCAATTTCAGCCTCTGGTTCAGGTTCCTCTTCCATCTCTGGTTCGGCTGTGGGCACTTCAACGAGAACGTCGGCAGCTTCACCGACATCCAGCCCAGTCCGGCTGGCGTATTGGTCCATGCCTTCAATGGCAGAGCGTGCAACCAGGTCGCAATAGAACTTGATGGCCCGAATTGCATCGTCATTGCCTGGAACAACGTGAGAAACTCCATCCGGCGAGCAGTTCGTGTCGACAATTGCTATGACCGGAATTCCGAGCTTCTTCGCCTCGGCAACAGCTAGCGCTTCCTTTCGAACGTCGACGACAAACAAAAGTGATGGAACATCGCCCATCTCACGAATTCCACCAAGCGATGCTTGCAGCTTGGACTGCTCACGAAGCATACCTAGCCGCTCTTTCTTGGTGAGTCCCTCAACTCCGGCCAGAATTCGCTCGTCGATTGACTTAAGCCTGGAAATGGAGTTTGACACTGTTTTCCAGTTGGTAAGCGTGCCGCCCAGCCAGCGATGGTTGACAAAATGCTGCGCACACCTCTCCGCGGCTTCTTCAATTGGTGCCTGGGCTTGTCGCTTGGTACCAACCAGCAATAGCCGGCCGCCCTGCCCCACAACCTTCTCGACCTCTCTCAGAGCGGACTGCAGAAGTGGTACGGTCTGGGTAAGATCAATTATGTGAATGCCATTCTTCTGACTGTGGATGTACTCTGCCATCTTGGGATTCCAGCGATGGGTCTGATGCCCAAAGTGAACCCCGGCCTCCAACAGTTGACGAAGGCTAAAGTGTGGAACTGCCATTAAAACTCCTTTCCGGTTTAGACCTCGACGGAAACACGGGGACAAACCCCAACCGGTGGACGCTCCAGGATATGCCGGGCACCCAAACTTCCGTCTGTGGAATGCGCAGTAAGCTAGTTATCGATTCAGCGAGTTGCAAGCCTATGCCGCCTAGCAGAGTACAATGCTGGAATGATGGTACCAGATTGTTTCACCTCCTGGGACACCGTTCGCTAGCTATGTTATCGACGCAGATTGAGAAGAGAATGAGGCAATGGAGGATGTGACGGGGCACGACATTTAGCAAAAGCAGGCTGTGAGGCCACCTCCTTTAACGCACATACCTCAGCCTGCCAGGCGGTCGAGGTGCAGCATCCGCCTATGCCTAGATCCAAACAGAACACACTTTCTAGTTGTCGTATGCAGGCAAACGAGGGAGCCCCGATTGGCTGTTGACGATCAGTCGCTGTTCTCCGCTCATCTGAAGCCGGTATCAAACCGCTATCAGAAGAGGAAAGAGGCCCATGGAGAACGGCATTGCACAGACATCACCCGCGCCGGTGCGGGCGCCCGCTCGTAGCCGTGAACAATGGCCGGCGCTCCCATGACACCTGGCAGTCATCGGCGCTGACACAAAGGGAATTCTGCGACACCCAGGGCATCCGTTACAAGACCTTCCGGAGATGGTGCCGGCGCTTCCGCAAGGACGCCGCATCGGTACAGACGGAAGCGGCCCCGCCAGGACGGGATATCGAACTCGCACTCGGCCCCGATGTTGTCTTGCGGATACGCCGCTCATGATCGGGTCCGGCTTTCCCGACCGGCGCCACATCTGGCTGGCCACCGTGACCCGGCCTGGGTCCCTGCGCGTCCTTACACACCGCCCCAATTGCAATCTCGAAAACCGGTACAACCGCTGACAGGACAAGAAAATTGCCATAATGAGAATTGCTGCGTATCTATTGAATGCGCCTAACGGGTTCCTGCCAATTGCCAATAAATGCTGTGCTTCAAGTAGCGTAATCTTCGCCGAACTGTTCATTCCTACAAAGAAATTGCTCCTGCCTGACGGATCAACGCTTAGGTTCTCGAACGCTCGGAAAAGCTGAATTTGCAAATTTCTGAACATGATCCCTCATCCTCGACTCCCCCTTGTCTATTGGGACAGCACAGTCCGTTTTGCTTGTACGCTTCATGTGAGTCTGCAATCATCGCCGAGGGGCACGCAAAGCCCCGCCCAATTCTCTTTCCATACGGCCAATGCGGAGCTAATGACCCCGACGTTGTGCTCGAATGAGTCTGAACATTGCCAGTTGCAATCTAATCGGAAGTCCGCCTCTCCCAGGCGGTAGGACATTCAGACTATGCTGTTCCTGCCAAAGTGTACAAAAAACGGTTTAATCTGGTGAGAAAACTCCCGATATATGCCCTGATTAGAAGTACCTTGCGATGGTTCAGGAGGAATTCTGTTCGGTTCTTCCGGAGGTATGATTGCCGCGGACCAAATCTGGTATACTATTGCCGCATCGGGAATTGATGACATGTACCGGCAACATTCCCGCGTTTTCGGTGACTACATCAAGGCCGAGTGACAATATGACCAAGTGCATCGATTTCTTGTGTATTGGTTCGCTCCAGTACGACATCCTGGGCAGGAGCCTAACCGACATTCGTCCTGGAGACGATTTACCCGGTTCAATTTCCAGAACTGCGGGCGGTGTAGCATATCGCGTTGCCGCAGCTCTGAAAGAAGCCGGGGCTAGTGTGGAGTTGACCAGCGTGGTCGGACAGGATGAGGAAGGCGCCTGGCTTCGCGGTGAATTGCGCGCTTCAGGTCTCAATACAAGCGAAATTGTAACCGTCGAAGACTATCCTTCTGGATCATACCTGGCTATCGAGAGCAGACAACGGCTGATCGCCGCAGTAGCAGATTGCAGAATTATCGAGAATTGCGGAAACATGTTGCTCCACCGCGCACAAGATCGCTTTGTCCCCGAACGGTTTTGCGATGGCGTGTGCAGAATTGTGGTTGACACTAACCTGGTCAATAGTGCCCTGAGGCTGATCGCACTTGGCGAGGTCTTTGCAGAAGCAGTTCTCAGTGTTGTGGTGGCGTCGAACCATAAACTTGAAGGAGTGCACCAGTTTGCAGGACGTCAAGACACGACACTTTACCTCAATCTGGAAGAAGCCAATTGCCTCCTGGCCGATGATGCACTTTGCACATCGTCGGAAAGGGCGGCCAGAAAGCTAGTGGATTCCGGATTTGACCACGTGGTTGTCACAGATGGTCCACGCTCTGCAACCGACTGCGATGCCACAGGCGCTGTGACAGTATTGCCGCGCCAAACCGCACCGGCCCAGATCACCGGTGCCGGAGACCGCCTGGCCGCCTGCCACATTGTCAAGTCGCTTGCTGGCCTGGACCGCAGCGACGCGCTTGCCGCGGGATGCGAGTTTTCGTTGAATGGTGTCATAGGGAATCATCAATGCGACAATTCAGTGTGAAAATTGGTCCCGAAGTCCAGGAAGCGCTCGTTGCCGGGACACCGGTAGTTGCACTGGAAACTTCGATAATCGCACAGGGGCTCCCCTACCCTGCCAACCTTGACACTGCTCGCCAGGTCGAGGCTGAAGTGCGCGCACAGGAAGCGATTCCGGCGACGATCGGTATAATCGACGGGGTTATAACGGTCGGACTGTCCGCCGCGCAACTGAAGATGTTCGCGACGACCCGCGGGCTCATGAAATTGAGCAGTGGCGACTTGCCGCTCGCCCTTGCTACCGGGCGAAGTGGCGCAACGACCGTAGCTGCTACGCTGCTTTGCTCGCAATTGGTTGGCATCGACGTAATAGCAACCGGCGGCATAGGAGGTGTTCACCGGGGATGGTCAGAGGCGCTCGATATCTCGCATGACGTCGTTCAACTTTCCCAGACTTCAGCAATTGTCGTCGCATCCGGCGTCAAGGCAATTCTGGACATTTCAAATACGCTGGAGCTTCTCGAAACGCTTGGTGTTTCGGTAATCACATTCGGTCGCAAGGAATTTCCTGCCTTCTGGTCCCGCTCTTCAGGGTTGCAATCACCACAGACAGCTAACAATCCCGATTCAATTGCCGATGCACTGCAGTTTCGTACAGAACTGGGCCTCCAGGGTGGTATTCTGGTTGCAAACCCGATTGCCGCCGAAGACGAGATACCTCGTGAGGAAATCAAACCCTGGATCGATGCATCTCTCAACGAAGCAAGGAAACAAAATATTCGTGGCAAAGACGTAACACCGTTCCTGCTAGACCGGGTGCGGGAACTTTCCGGAGGAAGAGCCATCAGGGCAAACAGGAAGTTGGTAGTTGCCAATGCCGGATTGGCTGCGAGAATTGCGAGTTCGGTAGCTGCACACTATCACTGACGGCAGGGAACAATCATCAGTAAATCTGTAAACATTACCGAGTTGGAGCCCTTCCTGGTTTGGACAGGCAATTGGGCCTGATCTGCGTGCCTACATCCAATTCAGGGTTGACGGTCAAGTTGAGCCCAAACTGAAGTTGATAGTGACCGCTCACGCGAGCAAGGCGACAGCGCGCGCAGTGGTCAGGGCAAACCCGAATGAAGCAGGCCGAAAATCGCGGTTTGTCGGGATTTCGGCACTGGATTTCTGGCCCGTATCCATAGGAGCCGCCTAGCGAATGGTCTCCGCACTCAAGTCAAGGGCCTGATGCACCTGGAACTCTCCTCGCAAGAAACAGCCCGATGAACCTCTGTTCAGGGAACCGGGCCGACAGTACGGATTTGGCTGCTCGAAATCGTGCCCCTGTTGTCAAGACATCGTCGACAATGGCTACACACGCCTTCAACTCTGTCGCCAAATGGCCCTCGTCAATTCTGTAGAAACGCTCAATCTGTTTGGGGCCAAGTCGGTCATCCATTCCGTGCACTGGTTCCGCGCTGGCGGACTGGATTACAAGCTCCCGAACGTCCAGGGGTGGCTTCGGACGTATCGAGTTCAGCAACTTCGTGATCCTGTTGTCATGCAGTGGGTTGCCCGTGGTCCTGGAAGGTGGAATTGGCACGAACGTCAGACGGTCAACGCCTCCGGGCCTCAATGCCTTTCTGAACGCGCACGCGGCTTGACGTATTGCGCGCTCCTTGAAGTTCCACTCGGGCAACTCCTGTTGGTCGATGGGCTTCTTCAGATTTATGACCAACTGGTTTGTCTGGCTGTACGCAAAGCCCTGTCGTGCCGTGTATTCGCCAAGAAAGTAGCAGGCGTCGTCTGCTTTCAGATGTGTATGACCCTGCCTCCAGCCGCCGAAAGTTGAGAGGTTCTGGTGGAGGCTCCCCTGGTAATTGGGGCAACTCCCAAGGTTGGTAAGTTCAGTCGATGTCTGCACATGCGCTGACCGGAAGACAATCCGTTTGTTGTGGACACCAAAGATCTTTTACCTCGGGGGATTCCCTTTTGAATCATTAAATGATTCTATGGGGCGTTATCAGTATTCGGGTTAAAGCCATGCCGCTTTGGTTTCCGACCTTGCCGAGCGTGACCGGAAGCTTGCCACACGGGATGAGCAGCTTGCCGGCTTCACGGCCCAGCTCAGCGAGCTCCGGGAGCTGGTCGAGGCCCTGGAGGACGAGATCAGGAGGCTCAGGAGGCTCCCACCCCGGCCAGGTATGAAGCCGAGCGGTCTGGCGTCGGGCAAGGGCAAGCGAACACCCTCGAAAAGCGGACAGTTCCGGCCCCGGGCACCTGTTCCCTGGCGCCTTATATCAGATTCTCGCTAAATCGGGCTCAGAATAATTCGCCAGGATTCCCTACTGCTGGGATGAAATAATGTGCAAAATATCAGTGTGGCACCGATACCGCCGGGCGTTGTCGCGGGCCGGGAGCAGTACGGGCCTGGCATGAAGGCGTTTGTGCTCATGCTCTATCATCAGGGCCAGTCGACGGTGGCCCGCATCACGGCGATGCTGCGGGCGATGGGAATGCCGGTCTCGTGTCGCAAGGTGCTGCGCATACTGAACGAGGACAGTGCGGGCCTGGTGGCTGAGGCGGATGAGGTGTTGAAAGCGGGCCTGCCGCGGCGCCGTCTGGGTTCATGTTGACGACACCGGAGGCCGTCACCGTGCGGCCAACGGCTATTGCTCGGTGGTGGGCAATGACCTGTTTGCCCATTTCAGGACGCGTGGCAGCAAGAGCCGTATCAACATTCCGGAGCATTTGTGTGCCGGTGCGGTTGGCTATGCGGTCAATGCAGCGGCGCTTGCCTATATGCGGGGCAAGGGGTTGTCAGAGGGGGTGATTGCCACTCTTGCGGCCCATGCGGACAAGCGGTTTGCCAGCCGGCGGGCGTGGCACGCCCATCTGGAGGGGTGTGGCATAGTCGGCCGTCGTACAATTCGCCTCGCCTCCGAGGGCGGTCTTGGGGCACCATTGCCGCCGGCACGGTGGTGCTCAGCGACGGTGCCGGTCAGTTCGATGTTGGCGACCTGCATGCGCTGTGCTGGATCCACACCGGGTCAGTACAGTATTGCGAATAGCGTGATATCTCAAAGTCAATTCAATTCGGCTACCCGGTATGTTGCCCCTATTCCGTCTTCATGTCCTTCACTGCCGTCAGGACGTAATTGCTCAAATCGCCAGGTGGAACGTGTTAGCCGGGAATCGGGCAGCCAACATGATGGGTAGAGCGGGGTCTGGTCTCCGTTGGAGAGGCCTGTCCTGAATTACGAAAGGGTTGCCGGAAATCTGCACGCCATTGTGGCCCATTCTGATAGGGCAAATTAGCCCAAATCAGACCTGACCAATTCTGGTGAGATCCTCGGGACTGGGGTATTCAGGCTAATGCGGACACGTGTGCGCACAAACCAGCCTCAACCGTTGCCCTCAACCCTAACCGTTACAATGTCCGTATCATAATATTGCTGATGATGAATTGAGGAGGCCAGGTGGCGCAGCAGCCGCAGTGAAACCTGGCGTTCCGCGGTCACCTCATCTGTCCGCTCTCCCAACATGGAAATACGGTCTTCCAGATTGTGCTCACCGGAGGCAGCAATGAACTCGAGGACTGCGTCACCGCCCTCTCGTCGAATGGTAAGAAGAAGCCGTTTCTCGATTTTCTCCGACTTGTCTCCGCTGTCCTGCCGCAGCAGAGTTAGCATTGTTTCCTCGGCAACAGCATCCATGCGGTGCTTCATTGTGTCATCCCAGCCGCTGCGGGTGGCAAACTTGGAGAGAAACTCCCGGACCTTGGGCAATTCAGAGAGTTTGAAGGGGGTCTCCAGACGACGGCGAGGCTCGGTCAGTTCCACGAACATTGTCAAGGCAATGACTAGTAGTCCGCCCGCTGTCATTCCGTTATCGAGAAGACCCCCAGCAAACCCGGAGACCAGTTCTGGAAATATCAAGCCGTTCTGAAAACCAACGCCCGCCCAGAAGGAAATACCTGTGATCAAACCCTTTCGATAGTCGATTCCAGAGTCGATCACGATCCGCATGCCCAACACGAACAGCATTGCCAGAAGGACGATGACATAGGAAGCTGCGACCGGACCCGGAATCGCCAATACCAGGGCGAGTACCTTGGGCATGAAGGCCACAACGACAAATACGGCTCCGAGAACAATTCCGACACGCCGGGATGCGACTCCAGTAAGCTCTGTCACCGCAACAGACGTCGAATAGGTCGTGTTTGGCACGGTTGCGGCGAGACCGGACAACAGGTTGCCTACCCCGTCAGCAGCGACAGCACCCTGCACAGCCCGGAAATCAATCGCTCTTGGGCGACGCCACGAGACCCGCTGAATGGCCACGGCATCTCCGATCGTCTCTACTGCCCCGATGAGCGTAACAAAGATGAAGCCCGGCAGTAGTGCCCAGAATACTGGCCCAAAACTCAGGTCAAATCCAGGCCATCCGCCGGCAGGAACTCCTATCCAGTCGGCGTTCAACACCCGGTCGATATCGTAAATACCGAAATAGAGGCCGACCAGTGATCCAATGATGACCCCGATAACCGGCGCCCAGAGTCGCCACTTGCCACTTGATTTCAGCGCGATTACACCGATGACAACTATCGTGGTGAGCGCAGTCACTGGTGCTGCCGACGCCGAACTTCCCTCTGGAACCTGTTTCAGTATGTCGAAAACAATTGGCATGACAGTAACAGGGATCAGCATGATGACTGTTCCTGCAACTGTGGGCGTGAGGACCTTTCGAAACAGGGATAGCCGCCAGGCAAGCGCAAACTGAAACAGTGCAGAAACCGCGACAAGTGTCGCAAGCATCGCCGGCCCTCCCTTTGCAATCGCCGCTACGCAGATGGCAATGAAGGCTCCCGATGTCCCCATCCCGAGTACATAGCCGGAGCCAATTCGACCGACTTTGACGACCTGTAGCATCGTTGTGAGACCACAAATTGCGGCAGCGGCGAAAGTGGCCCAGAACAGGAATTCTTCGCTTCCACCTGCAGCTCGTACAACAATTGCCGGGGTTAGCACGACAGGGCCGACGATGAGGATTGCAAATTGAATGCCAAGACCGAAAGCAAGCGCCGTCGGAGGTTTTTCGTCTGCCTCGTATCGTATCGAGCCGGGGCTGACGCTTCCTGTACCGGTCACCGTGAATTCCTCCTGGATGTACGGGGCGCAGAGTCACGGTCGATTTGGATGCAGCTTTTCTCACTATCCGTTTGTCGCATCTGCTATTCCTCGGCAAGCAAGCCGTTGCGCATTTGAGGCACGATTAGATACCTATGTCAGGATAGAAATAACAGGAAATGTGGCTACCAATAACGGCATGGTGCATCTGCATCGACTGGCCGTTGATTTCTTGAGGCTGTCCGGGTTGCCTCTGGGTATCAATGGTGTAGGTCTGGATACCTGGAATCATGAGATGGAAACTTTCATGAGAGTGCCGACGCTGGATCTGGACTCTGCTGGCACAGTGTAGCATGGGTTGCCGCCAGACACGCCTTGTCCCCGGTTCGGTACTAGACGTACAGCTAGGGGTGGATGCGCTGGTTACCCTTATCCCCCCGGCGGGACTTGCACCCGCTGCCTATTGGCCGGTTAGCCCGACGCACTGCCATGTCAATTGCCGCCAAACCGGACAGCCGACTGCATCATCGTATATTGTTGACGGTTAGGAGTTTATCACGGTAGTACGCGGCAGATACCTTTTGCCGATTGTTAGGACTTATCCTGTCCAAACCACTTACTTTCTACACCAACCCCATGTCCCGTGGGCAGATCGTGCGATGGGCACTGGAGGAAACCGTGGCTGACTACGAAACCGTAATCGTGGAATATGGCGAAGACATGAAAGGAGCGAACTACCTGGCGATCAACCCGATGGGAAAGGTACCGTCGATCCAGCACGGCGATGCGATCGTAACCGAGTGTGCGGCCATTTGCACCTATCTCGCCGAAGCTTTCCCCGAGGCCGGATTGGGGCCGAAGGCCAGTGAGCGGGCGGCCTATTACCGCTGGATGTTTTTTGCCGCTGGCCCCCTGGAACAGGCTGTGATGTCCAGAGCTCTGGACATGGAAGCACCTGCAGAAAAGGCGCCCATGCTTGGCTATGGTACATTTGAGAACACTGTTGATACCCTGGAAGGTCATCTTGACCAGAACGCATATGTCTGCGGCGATCGCTTCACGATGGCCGACGTTTATGTCGGCAGCCATGTCGAGTGGGGCTTGATATTCAAATCTCTTCCAGTGAGAGCTGCATTCAAGAACTATACCGAACGCCTCGCATCGCGAGAGGTGCACAAGCGGGCGCGGGCGATCGACCAAGCACTGATTGCGGAACGCGAGGCAGAATCCTGAAGCTCATTTCCCCAGTGTGTTCCGCCCAATGAACGATACACGTTCTGGTAGGTTTCGCAGATGCCTGGAGATTTGGTTGCCTTCCTAGAATCGCAACCAAAAGCAGTGCCTGCCTGCAACCTGCAGGTTATTCTTCGATATTGTTCATGGGAAATTGAGACCCGCAAAGCCATTGTCCAGGATAGTCGGTCGTCCGGACGGAGCGTATGACATTGCCTGGAGGCTGTCCGGGCGATCCTGGTACAGCCGAATTGCTTTCCCTGACCAGTCGTGTTGTGGTTGCTCGAGCCCGTAAACTATCCGGTGACCGTTTCGCGTATCGCTGCGTGCCGTCTCCAGGAAGGTGTTGCCCGGCAATCATCCGGCCATTTTCTTCGCATCCGGATGCCTACTCCACAAGGTTTGATGCTGTTGGGGAAAGTGCCTCACACATTTCTTCACCTGTTCTGCCAAATGTTCAGTCGGAGATATCCAACCTCCGCAAGAATACGGAGCAGTAGTGAAACGCGTGAAAATTCGACTGGACCAGTATGGCCTTCAATTGCAATGTGGATTGGCATATACATGATTGATAGGGTTGTGACCTTGAGCTTTGCAAGCCATTGAGGCGATTGCAATTTTCGCCGGCTCTTCCCTGAATTCATCTCTTGATAGGATAATCGGGATGGCCCCGCGGGGCAGTCCAAAGTCTGGAAGGACATAGTATGAAATTAACAAAAGTGAATTATCTTGCCGCAGCAGCAACGATTGCATGCCTCGGACTGGCTGGATTTCAAGCATCGGCGCAAGATTGCCCAAGAGGAGATCTGGACGATCGCTATTGCGATGCAGATGGAGACCTGATCGCTGACATTCCCACCGACGAAAGCATGCTGCTGGATCCAGATCCACTGATCTTTGCCTACACACCGGTGGAAGATCCAGCTGTCTATGCGACGGCCTGGTCAGACTTTCTGACGCACCTCGAAGCAGAGACCGGCAAGAAGATTGTGTTCTTCCCGGTCCAGTCGAATGCTGCACAGATTGAGGCAATGCGCTCCGGTCGCCTCCACATAGCAGGCTTCAACACCGGGTCGAACCCGCTCGCCGTCAACTGTGCAGGCTTTCGGCCGTTCACCATCATGGCCTCGAAGGACGGGAATTTTGGTTACGAAATGGAAATCCTGACCCATCCGGACTCAGGAATCGAAAAGGTCGAGGACATTCGTGGCAAGCAACTGGCCTTTACATCTCCAACCTCGAACTCGGGATTCAAGGCGCCTTCGGCGATTCTCAAGAGTGACTTCGACATGGAGGCTGAAAGAGACTTCGAACCTGTATTTTCGGGTAAACACGACAATTCGATCCTCGGCGTGGCGAACAAGGATTATCCTGCAGCTTCAATTGCAAACTCCGTCCTTCACCGCATGATCAGCCGGGATGTCGTCGAGCCGGAGCAGGTCATCTCGATCTACAAGTCGCAGACATTTCCAACCACTGGATTCGGGGTAGTGTACAACCTGAAACCGGATTTGCAGGACCGGATCCGTAATGCCTTCTTCAGTTTCGAATGGGAGGGCACGACGCTTGAAGAAGAATTCTCCAAATCCGATGAAGGTCAATTCCTGGAAATGACATACCAGGTGTTCTGGGAAGTTATCCGCAAGATTGATGCCGCAAACGGTGTCAGCTACGCTTGCGAATAATGTTTGTGGGCGGCTCAAATTGAGCCGCCTCTAATCTGCTAGAGTTTGGCGGGGGGAGCTTGTGCTTCGATTGGAGAATCTGTCGAAGACCTACAAGACAGGTGATCAGGCGCTGAAGGAGATTGATCTCGAAGTGCCTGAAGGTCAGGTCATGGCGCTTATCGGCCCCTCCGGCGCCGGAAAGTCGACGTTGATTCGGTGCATAAATCGGCTGGTCGAGCCGTCGGGCGGCGGTGCCTGGCTCAAGGATGTCGAACTGACCAAGCTCTCTTCACGCGGTTTGCGCAGAGAGCGTCGCCGCATGGGAATGATATTCCAGGAATACGCCCTGATCGAACGGCTGACGGTCATGGAAAATGTCTTGTCCGGCAGGCTTGGATATGTCGGTTTCTGGCGGAGTTTCCTGCGTCGTTACCCACAGCAGGATATAGATACGGCATTTCGACTTCTCGACCGCGTTGGCCTGTTGTCCATGGCAGACAAGCGCGCCGATGAACTCTCCGGCGGTCAGCGCCAGAGGGTCGGCATCTGCCGGGCTCTGATCCAGGATCCCGACCTGTTGCTAGTGGATGAACCGACGGCATCTCTCGATCCGAAAACCTCCCGCCAGATCATGCGACTGATCTGCGAACTCTGTGAGGAGCGGCAGCTGGCAGCGATCATCAACATCCACGACGTAGCGCTTGCACAGATGTTCGTTCAGCGAGTTGTCGGTCTTCGCCTGGGCACGATTGAGTTTGACGGTGCACCAGGTTCATTGACCCCCGATGTCCTGACAATGATTTACGGTGAGGAAGATTGGGAAAGTACGATTAGGCCTGTGGATGATGACCATGGGGCCGCCGCAGAATGAGTGTCGAGCTGAACAACGTTCTGGGGACTCGCTGGAGGAAGCCGCCTCTCATCCAGCGAGCATGGCTGCGGCGGTTGTTGTGGATTGGTTTTTTCGTTTACCTGGTCGCCGCGGTAGCCACCATCGAGGTCAACTGGCTTCGTGTCTACGAAGGCCTTGACAGGGGCCTGTTGTTCATACTGGCATTTGCCAGTCCTGATTTCCTGTCCAGATCAACGGATATCTGGAACGGCATGGTGGAAAGCATCGTCATGACAGTGGCCGCGTCAGTGGCAGGCATAGCCATCTCCATACCGATCGGCCTGGGCGCGGCAAGAAACATAGCCCCTCTGCCCGTCTATCTGATCTGCCGCGGAATTGTCGCAATCAGCCGGGCACTTCAGGAGATCATAGTCGCAATCCTGCTGGTTGCAATCTTCGGATTTGGACCTCTCGCAGGCTTTCTGACCTTAAGCTTTGCAACCATCGGCTTTTTGTCAAAGTTGCTGGCGGAAGATATCGAAAGCATGGACCGGGTTCAGGCGGAGGCAATCAAGGCCTCTGGGTCCAACTGGCTGCAATGGATAAATTATGGGGTCCAGCCCCAAGTAATGCCCCGGTTGATTGGGCTGAGCATGTATCGCCTGGACATCAACTTCCGGGAAAGCGCTATTCTGGGGCTGGTAGGTGCCGGAGGAATAGGGGCGACCCTGAACACGGCATTCGACCGGTACGAGTATGACACCGCTGCAGCGATCCTGATATTGATAATAGTCATTGTCATGGCCCTGGAATACATCTCGGGTATCATCCGGGCAAGGGTTCAGTAGTGCCGGTAGCAGATCGAAACGGCACCAGGGTCTGGCGGAGGCGGACACAGGCGCAATCCCTGTTTCACTGGGCCATCTGGTTGGTCGGGACAGCAATCTTCGTCTATTGCTGGCAGATGATATCCGAAGCCACAACCTGGTTCTTTGTGTGGGATGCACCGCGCATTTCGGCTGATATCTGGACCCGAGCGACGCCTCCGCGCTGGGAATACGTGACCCAGCTCGGTGAACCGATCTGGGATACGCTGAACATTGCAACGCTGGGAACGATCATCGCAATTTGCCTGGCGGTTCCGGTGGCCTTTCTTGCGGCCCGAAATACGACGCCGTCTGTCCTGTTTGTGCGGCCGATTGCCCTGCTTGTGATCGTTTCTTCCCGGTCCATCAACTCGTTGATCTGGGCATTGCTTCTCATCGCGATAATTGGCCCAGGCATACTTTCCGGTGTCATGGCAATTGCCATCCGATCCATCGGGTTTTGCGCCAAGCTTCTCTATGAGGCAATTGAAGAAATCGACGAAAACCAGGTCGAGGCAATCGAGGCGACCGGGGCCAGGCCCTGGCAAGTCATGACTTATGGAATCGTTCCCCAGATACTGCCCGCATTTGCCGGGATTGCGGTCTTTCGCTGGGACATCAATATTCGCGAAAGCACGGTGCTGGGCCTGGTCGGCGCAGGAGGAATTGGACTTCAGTTGCAGGCTTCACTGAATGTCCTTGCGTGGCCGCAAGTCAGCCTTATCCTGGTGGTCATTCTAGCTGCAGTTGTGGTGAGCGAATGGGTCTCGGCCAAGGTCAGGGGGGCAATAATCTAGGGGCGGCAGATCGACAGGTCGGACCCGCTGCCTGCCTATGCCTTTTCAACTGCCTGATCTTCTCATTCTCCAGATCGTCGCTCCCCTCCGTGGAAGCGATAATCTCCAGACTGTGGAGTAACTCCTTTGTGGCGCGCATCCGGTCCTCGAATTTCCGGAGATGCGCCCGGCGAGCATGGCAGCATTTTTTGCTCTAGTCACGACCTCCCTGTCCAGGACATCGAACCCGATCGTGCACTTGCCGGGAAGCGGGCCTGTCAATGGCACACACTTTTGATGGTGTAAGGTGTGAGCCATTGATAGCACCGGCACCATCTCCGGGAGGTCTTGTAACGAATGCCCTGGGTGTCGCAGAATGCCCTGGCCGCCAGCGCCGATGACTGCCAGGTGTCATGGATCGCCTGCCATTGTTCACGGCTACGCCGAGCGGGCTACTCGCTCCGGGGTCGGTGGTGTATGTGCAATGCCGTTCTCCATGTGTCTTCATCTAGTCTGTTACCGGCTTGATACCAGCTTCAGATGATCGGAGAAAAGATACTGATCGTCTACCGCTGATCGGGACGACCTCGTTTGCCTGCTTACTCTTTCTCGTATCTGCGAATGGCCCGTTAGCTTGGCTTGCCGCCAGGCGCGACAGTCAGACCGCGCTGCGAATGTTCGAGGCGTTGTCCGTTCATGGACTATCCGCCTCCCGAAAAAGCTGGAATTCTTGCCAATTCGTCTGTGTATGCTAACCAAGCTTGAATCCGATGGCCGAGCAGAACATAGCGGTCTTGGTTGGCGATCAGATACAGACGTGCGAACTGCTGCTGGGGGCATCCAGCTGATCCAGCGGTTGTGGCCCCACCTAGAAAACGCCGGCATGCCAGCCGACCAGAGCCAGACTGATCAGGCGTTTCCCTTTATCCCAGGCGCGCACCTAGCGGGCTTCGACCTCACGCAGCGGAAATACGGGTTCTGTGTGGATGGCCTCTATTCGAGCAGAATTACAGTATAGTCAGCGGTGACTCGGGAAAGCGCAATAACGGGGTGGCTGACCAGGCCAGTCGCTGCTAATCAACGATATGACAACTCTTGGTAAGCCCTGACAGGTCATGGTTCAATAGTGCTAGAATATGGCAAGTTGCTCAAGTTTGTGTTACGGATTCGAATAGCAAGCAAGTAAGTATCAAAGGAAATGAGCCAAACGCCCAGTGACGAATTGAAACGGCGACCAGGATTGTGGACGATCCTGAGAACGAATTTTCTGGCCGGCGTGGTTGTAGTCGTACCGGTTTCACTCACGATATACATTATCTGGGGTGCAATCGGCCTGATAGACACGTGGGTCTTGCCCCTGGTACCGAAGCGCTACAATCCTTCGACCTACACTGACATAGACATCCATGGCTTCGGCCTCGTGATATTCCTGCTGTTTACAGTGATTGTGGGATACTTGACGAAGGGCTTCATCGGACGCTGGGCGGTGAACAGGGCCGAGATGCTCGTGGCACGCCTGCCGATCGTAAGCACGGTCTACAACGCACTCAAGCAAATCCTGGAGACCGCATTTGCCGACAGGACCGAGTTGTTCCAGCAAGCATGCCTGGTGGAGTATCCACGCCCTGGAATTTGGGCAATCGCCTTCGTTTCCAGCGTCGCCAAAGGTGAGATGCAAACCAGGGTGCCGAGCGAGAAGGATGACGTGATTGCGATTTTTGTGCCTACGACCCCAAACCCCACGTCGGGCTTCATTCTCTTTGTCCCGGCATCGACCGTGATCATGCTGGACATGAGCGTGGAGAGTGCTGCCAAACTGGTTATTTCCGCCGGGCTGGTTTATCCTCAACCCGAAGATCCGGCTAAAGCCGACTGACAACTGTAGCTTCAGGCCACCGAGAGCAGTCTCCGGCGTTGAAACACAGTTAACCGGGGTTTTCCTCGTACCACCATACGTCAGGCTGGAACCCAATCCAGTCACCGTAAACAGGCAGATAATCTGGGTATTTCAGCTCCTTGCGGTGAGCAATCCTTGAGTAACTCGAAAACCACACTGGAATGACGAACCTTCCGCTGGTCAGGACACGGTCAAGTGCTTTGACTGCAGCCAGGAAATCGGCCCTGTCTCTGGCGGCAAGCATGGTGCCGATCATCGCTTCTACAGCCGGGCTGCTCACGCCCATCCAGTTGCGGCTGCCTGGCGTTGAGACGCCGTCCGTTCCCCAGTACAGGTATTGCTCATTTCCAGGACTCAGTGACATTCCCCGGTTGTACCACGCCATATCAAAATCGAATGCGTTGGTGCGCTCGCGATACTGCGCGCTGTCAATTACCGTGAGTGTCAGATTGATGCCCAACCTCTCCAGCGCCTTGGCATAGATAGTAGCAATGGCAAGTGTTTCGGATGCTCCCTGAACCAAGATCATTTCGAGTTCGAAAGGCGTGCCTTCAGAGTTGGTCAGAACACCGGCATCGTTGACGTTCCAGCCGGCATCAGCCAGTATACCTGCTGCCTGCCGAATGTTCTTCCTGTTTCGCTCCGTGCCGTCTGACTGGGGGAGTTGATAACCCTCAAGCGCTCCCGGCAGCAACTCACTGGCGAACGGCTCAAGTAACTGGCGAACCTTGCCGGTTGCGGCATCGAAACTCATTCCCAATTCTGAATTGTAGAAGTACGACCGGATACGCCTCTGGTTTCCACCTTCGAGTGTGTTGTTGATAAATTCAAAATTGAAGGCATGGATCAACGCGTCTCGAACCCGCCAATCCTGGAGTGGTTGCCGTCTTGTGTTGAATACAAAGCCTCGTATACCCGACGGTCGCTTGTGGGGTATTTCCGACTTTACGATGTCGCCCGACCGCACCGCCGGGAAATCGTAACTGGTTTCCCACTTGCCTCCATTCCACTCTCGGTAGGTTGTGAACTCACCTGCCTTGAATGCCTCGAACACGATCCCGCCATCGCCAAAATACTCGTATCGAATTTCATCAAAATTGTGGCGTCCTCGATTGAACGGCAGGTTGCGTCCCCAGTAGTCCGGGTTTCGCCGGAAACTCAGAAACTTTCCTGTTTCGAATTCGTCCAGAATATACGGACCGGACCCAACAGGAATGTCGAGTGAACTCTCATCGAACTCTCGCCCTTCCCATAGTTTCCTTGGCAAGATCGGCCTCAGTCCGACAATTAGCGCCAGTTCACGATCGTTGACATCAAAAGATATGCGCACCCTGCGGGGACCCGTCTTTTCGATGCTGGCTATCTTGCCCCATGCTGTTCGGTATCGTGGGTGTCCTTTGGTTCCCAAGATTTCAAAGGACCAGATTACATCTTCGGCGGTCACCGGACTGCCGTCCGAAAATGCAGCCTCTTCTCTGAGAGTGAATTCGACCCAGCTTCGTTCCTCGTCGGTTTCTATCGTTTCTGCGAGTAAACCGTAGAGTGAGAAAGGTTCATCCCAGTTTCTTCCCATCAATGGCTCGTAAACCAGCGAGCGAATTGCCCAGGGAGCCCGTCCCTTGACGATCCACGGATTGAGGGAGTCAAAGCCGCCGGCCTGGCCCATGATAATCTGGCCGCCCTTGGGAGCTGTTGGGTCGGAGTAGGGAAGAGCTACATAGTCTGAAGGTAAGGCCGGATTCCCATACATTGCAATGCCATGCATTGGCATGGCCAAAAGCAGCTTTGGAAGCAAAACCAGTCCACTAATCTGGAGAACACGGCACGCAAAATACCGGAAAGCTTGTTTCATATTGGCAACAACACCCGTGAATCGAACGAAAGTAATTCGTTTCCTGCTAGTTATCAACTTTTCGCTTGTCAACGATATATGGATTAAGTAAAGACTTCCCACTGCTCGACGGGTTTCTCGCCTGTACGAAACCTGCCTCTACGACTTGTGCCCGCCTTAGTGGCGGGCCCTTTTTTGCCCGAGCACCGTCCGCCGCTCCCCCAGACATCCCATGCTGCGCCTCCTTTCCTCGCCATGACCTGGCGAGTGGACTCTCTGCGGCAATAGCATGCATGCGAGCCAGTGCGACTCACAATCACCTGACTTCGCTGCTTTACTATCCAAGGCTCACTTTCACTCGTCGTGAACTGTATTCTCGCAAGGAGATAGTCTGTGATAATGTGGGCAGCGAGCTGTCGGCTTGTGGCGATTGCTGTGTCCTGAACGGTTACATTGCAACAATGAAATTCCAGGTGGGCTCACCCAGCATTGCGGTCAGATTGAAATCGCAGACTCGACGGCCAGGGCACTGGATCTGGGGCCAAGCCAATTTTCTTTGATTGGGCTATGCTATCAAAGCTGGCTAGCTGCCCGGGGCCCTAGCCAGTCTCGGTCAGGACAACGCCTGACTTCAATTTGCTACGGTCTGTTTCCATGGGTGGGAAAGGCCGCATACCTGTGTAGCACCGGAGTTCCATGTTGGCCTGTCATCGGTCTCTAGGTCTACCGTGTCATGACAGATTGGCGGTGACCGGGACCGGTCTCCCTGTGGGCGTCATGCGGCTGGGCTTCGATGCTCTCAAGCCCCGTTCCGAGGCCGCACAGGTGCGCCGCAAGACGCGGGTGATTTCGGTGTGCGACCGGGAAGGCGACTGCTTTGCGCTGTTCGATGTGCAGCGGCAGCGTCCGCGGGTCGAGTTGCTGGTGCGGGCGCGGCACAACCGGGTGCTTGGCAAGGGCCGGCCGAAGCTCTTTGACGCCATGCGTGGCGGGGCGCCCGATGGCCGCATTGATGTCGAGATCGAGGGTCTGACGGCTCGTCCGAAGGCCAGCCGGAAGAAGACGAGGCCCGCCCGTAGCAAGCGGCTGGCCTGCTGCGAGATCCGCTTTCGTCGCCTGACCCTGCCCCCGACCGCGGCGGTGGCCGGCGCCGAGGCGCTACGCCTGTCGGCGGTTCACATCAGAGAGACCGCACCGCCTGAGGGAGAGGATCCCGGTCCAGTGGTCCCTGCTGACGACGCTCAAGGTCGGTACTGCCGCAGAGGCTGCCGAGGTGGTCGGCTTCTACCTCCAGCGCTGGCGGATAGAAGACTATTTCCGGATTCTCAAATCCGGCTGCCGGGTCGAGTTCCTGCTGTTCCGCACCGCTGACCGTCTGCAGCGTGCGATTGCCATCAATGCGGTGATTGCCTGGCGGATCATGGTCATGACGCTGCTTGGCCGGCAGATTCCCGATTGTGAACCGGAACTGATGTTCACCGATCACGAACTGGCTTTTCTGCGGGACTATGCGCAGGACCACGCCATGCGGTTACCCGACCGCTTGGGCGATGCGGTACGGCTTGTGGTCCATCTCGGCGGCTACCGGGATCGCAAGCATGATGCGGAGCCCGGGAACCAGATCATGTGGCCCGGGCAAAGCCGCCTTTCGAGCGCCGCACTCGGCCATCGGATCGGGTTCCGGGCCGGCCAAAGGCATGACTTGCGGCAAATGGAATAACCTGTTGCCATGCAAGGTTATCATGACAAGGTAGCGCTTGGCCTGGTTTTCTGACGGTATATCCAATTGAAATTCGCCCAAAGACTAACCCGGGCATCAATCAGGAAGTCTGGTTCTTGATCCTGAGCAGCTGGTCAACGATTTTCACCGAACCGCTGACATAGTCCCTCGAATTGGGCCAGTTGCGCCGGATCAGTATGCGGTCCCGTTCAACTCGCACCTTCCCACGCTGAGCCTGCAAGTATTGAATCAGACCCTCCAGATTCGTGAATGAGTTCTTGTGGAATCTGAGTGCAACTCCCTTCGGACCACAACTCAGGCTTGTGATACCCGTTTCCTTGCACATGTTCTTTATGTGAAGGACGTCGATGAAGGTACGCAGACTCGGTGGAATGGGTCCAAATCGATCGGCAAGTTCTTCCCTTATCGCTCCAAGCTCGTCGCTCGTCTTCAAGGCTGCCATTCGACGGTACAATCCTAGCCTTACTTCCAGGTCAGGCACGTATTTGGCAGGGATATTGGCGTCGACAGCTATCTTCAATTGAGGTGTCCAGGCATCGTCGACACTGACCGGACTGCCGTCTCCCTGCTCTGCCTGCAGTTTGGATATCGCTTCCTTCAACATGGACTGGTACAGTTCGAAACCTATTTCTCGAATATGACCAGACTGTTCATCCCCGAGCAAGTTGCCGGCCCCCCGGATATCAAGGTCATGTGACGCAATTGCAAACCCTGCCCCCAGACTGTCCAGGCCTGCGAAAGTCTTGATCCGGCGCCATGCCTGATCACTAAGCGGTTGTTCCGGCGGGTGGGTGATGTAGGCATAAGCGCGCAATCCAGACCGCCCTACCCTGCCCCTGATCTGGTACAGCTGGGCCAAGCCAAAACGCTCGGCGTTGCAAACTATGACCGTATTGGCAGTAGGAATGTCGAGCCCGGAAGCGATTATCGTGGTTGAAAGTAGAACGCCAAACTTGCCTTCGTAAAAGTCATTCATGCAAGCCGCCAGCTCACTGGAATTCATTTGACCGTGAGCAGATTGAAACTCGACCTCGGGAACCTGCAACCGTAGAAATCTGGCAACGGCCGGAATGTTGCCGATCCGAGGCACAACAATGAAACTCTGACCTTGGCGATAGTGTTCCCTGAGCAAAGCCTGGCGAACCGCAATGGGATCGAATTCCATGACGTAGGTTCGAACCGCCAGACGGTCGATTGGCGGGGTACTTATGATCGACATGTCCCTGACACCCGCTGTGGACAGTTGCAGCGTACGGGGAATTGGCGTTGCGGTCAGCGACAGCACGTGAATATCGGACCGCAGCCGTTTCAGCCGTTCCTTCTGAACCACGCCGAAGTTCTGCTCCTCGTCGACAATCAGAAGCCCCAGGTTTTGAAAGCTGATCCGCTTCCCCAGCAAAGCGTGGGTGCCAATTGCGATATCCACAGTACCGGAGGCCAGCCCGCTTCTGGTTTCAGCCGCCTGACGGGACGTCGTCAATCTCGACAATGGTCGAACTTCGAGTGGAAAATCCCTCAATCGTTTCTCGAACTGTACAAAATGCTGTCGGACAAGAAGCGTTGTTGGCGCCAGCACTGCAACCTGCCAGCCTGCCATGGCAGCAATGAATGCCGCCCGAATTGCAACTTCGGTCTTCCCGTAGCCCACATCTCCACAGATCAGACGGTCCATGGGTCGACCGCATTCAAGGTCCCTGATCACATCCTCGACGGCTTGAAGCTGATCTTCAGTCTCGACGAAAGGAAAGCGTGACAACAGCATTTCCCACGACTGGCTGTCGCGAATCATTCGCGGTGCCTCCTGGAGTTCCCGTCGCGCAGCGGTATCGACCAGGTCTTGCGCAATTGACAGCAGTCGCTTCTTGAGGCGGGCTTTCCGGGCTTGCCACCCGGCCCCGCCCAGGCGGTCGAGCGGAGCCTTATTGGGTCCAAACCTGGACAACACCTCACTATTCTCGACTGGAATGAGCATTCGATCGCCACCAGAATACTCCAGCACGATGCAATCATGCCTGTGGGTCCCGAGTGAAATTGCCTCAAGCCCGAGATACCGACCGATACCGTGCTCGACATGCACGACCAGGTCCCCAGCCCTTAACTGGCCACCTTCGGTCAGGAAGCGAGGAATACCTTTTTTTCTTTGCGTTGGCCGGGCTAGCCTTTGCCCGAACACGTCCTGTTCCGAGAGGACAGTCAGCGTCTGATTGGTGTAACCGTGCTCCAGGCGCCAAACCATCAAGCCCAATCCACCTCCACCTTCCCGCAACTCTGCCAGGTTTTCGACAAGGACGCCACCGGCGACGTTTTCGTCCTGGAGCAGTTGAAGAAAGCGTTCACGGGACCCTTCCGACCAGCAGGCAATAACCACATTTCTCTTGCGTCTGTGTTCATTTATGAAGTGACCGAGATGATGGAGCAGTTTTCCTGTCTGGGCCGCCCGATGATGCTCAAATCCGGTAATCGGCCGTCCGCCAGCGTCATGTTCACAGCTGCCCTCGGGAGCTGATTCGGATTTGAATTGAATGAAGGGAAATGCCGAAATCACTTCGGAAATTTCCTGCGGATCGCACTGCGTGAGATCAGGTCTGCATCCCCAGATGGCAGTTCTGTCAGTGCTTGATACACCCGGAGTTGCGAGTCGCTCCTCGTATTCCTTCCTGACGGCATGCCACTGCTGACGTAGAACCCGATCGGCACCGTCGTCGTAAAAGACTGCGAATCCGGGCAGATAATCGGTCAACGGACAGGTGTGCGTGTAGAAGTAGTTTATCCAGTGTTCCATGCCGGGAAGCCGTACACCTTGTGTCGCCGCGGTGTAGAGACTGTCCTGCCCTGGTCCCATATCAACTTCGGAACGATACTTCCGACGAAACCTTGTCGTCGTTTCCTCATTCAGGATGACTTCTGAAATCGGCAAGACTTCTGCGGCCTCCAGATGAGAAACAGTTCGCTGCGAGGCGACATCGAACTGGCGGATTCCTTCAAGGACATCGCCAAAGAAGTCCAGGCGAAGCGGTTGCCTGACTCCCGCTGGAAAAATGTCCAGGAGGCCACCGCGAACGGCATACTCACCATGTTCCATGACACTGGGGCTACGCACGTAACCCATTTCATCAAGCAGTTGCCTGAATGGTCCGACAGGCGTGTTTCTTCCTGCCACGAGTGAGATTCGATATTTCTCGAAGAGTTCAACAGGCGCAAGTTTCTGCAGAAATGCTGAAGCTGTGGTCAACACTATGACCGGTCGGCCCATCTGCCCACCAGCCGCTGCTGCCAGGGTACGGATTCGCCTCGACGACACAGCCGGGCTGGGCGACGTCCTTGTATAAGGTGGGCAATCCCAAGCAGGAAACTCATAGAGTCTCAGTTGATTTGACAGGATGCGGAGCGATTCTCTAACTGATGCCATTTGCCGCTGGTCGCGTGCGACAAACAGCGCAGCATGATTGCCGTCCTGAACTGTCTTGTACAGAACTTGCGCTTCAACACCTTCGGGAACCCCGAATACATTCCGGGGCTTGCCGGGCTGGGGGATAATCTTCATAAAAATGCCAGGAAACTGTCGGGTGCCAGGCCAGCGGGCCTGAGTAGGTTTCCGGTAACCCCCTTGTTTGTTGTTTTGTCAGCAACTATGCCAGATTATTGCCCACTGCTCGGCGGCGTCACCATAGCCCTGGCAGTGCAAGTCGCAACCGGTCGACCTCGGTCGGCGGCATGGGCCTTGGTCAAATATGCACCGGACCGCCACCAGCAAGATTGCTCGCCAGCAGCCAGGCACTGCTGTAGGCGGGATTTATTCCAGGCTGGGCCTGGCGCGCCGGAAGACGCAAACAAGCCAACAGTTGCCACCGGGATGCCCGTTGCGCAACAGTGCCGATAGCCGCCGAGAGGAACACGATGAATCGTTCTTTGCCAAGCTTTCCTTCCTATCGTCCCCGGCGTCTTCGTGGTTCTCGCGGAATTCGTCAGCTTGTGTCGGAAACAGCGCTGCGGAGATCTGACCTAATCTGGCCTATCTTCATTTGCGAGGGCCGCAATCTGGCGACCGACATTCAGTCTATGCCAGGTGTGAGGCGACTTTCCATCGATCTTGCTGTTGCGGAGGCATCGAATGCGGCGGCAATGGGGATTCAGTGTGTCGCACTCTTTCCTGAGGTCGACATAGCCAAGAGGACTCTTGACTGTCGTGAGGCCTGGAACCCCGATAGCCTGATTAACCGCACCACGCGCCGAATCAAGGCTCAGCTTCCTGACCTGCTTGTCATGCTTGATGTCGCTATGGACCCATACAACCTGGCAGGACATGACGGACTGGTCGTTGACGGCGTCATCGTCAATGACCCAACGCTTGAGTGTCTCCGGAAGCAGGCTGTTTCACACGCCGAGGCCGGCGCCGATATCATTGGTCCCTCTGACATGATGGATGGCAGAGTTGGTGCCATTCGCTCCGCATTGGATGAGTGTGGATTTACCGATGTCTCTATTATGTCCTATTCGGCCAAGTTTGCTTCGGCCTTTTATGGCCCGTTCAGGGATGCCATTGGTTCAGAAGGTCTTTTGACCGGTGACAAAAAGACCTACCAACTGAACCCGGCAAATGCCGACGAGGCATGCCGCATGGTTGCCAGAGACATTCAAGAGGGAGCAGACATGGTTATGGTCAAGCCGGGAATGCCCTATCTGGATATCTGTCGGCGCGTAAAAAGCGAGTTCGGGTTTCCAACCTTTGCTTACCAGGTTTCAGGAGAGTATGCGATGCTGTATGCCCTTGCCGAGGCAGGCATAGTCGACCTGGAATCGGTTGTTATGGAAAGCCTGATAGCCTTTCGGCGCGCAGGTTGCGACGGAATTCTCACCTATTTTGCACCAATTGCGGCACGAATGTTGCGCAGCTACGATTAGTCGACAGAACGCCCCGGACGATTTATGGACTTTTAGACCAGTATAATGCATCGCCCCCCCTGAACATTACCTCAATGTAACGTCGATTTGACTATTGGCTGATGGCTGGCTTTGGGTAGCCCAACACAATCTGATCAGGCCCGTTACAGTTGCTTGGCCAAAGCACATGTTAGCGGGCGATCCAGCATCCGTCTTCCCGGACATTGCAGGTCCCGCCTGCCAGACGAACAACCAGACCGCTGGGTCGTAAGGGCTTCCAGTTCCAGCCCCTGGCAGGGACAACCTCTCACAACGGACCATTTGCGATTGGGATTCCGAGTACAGCCGCAGGCCATGGGCAATGTCCGGCCAGCCTTGGCTCCATTCCTCTCGCACGTTTAGCCTCACCTAGATTACAGAATTGCCAGAGGTCGGCTATGTCGCTGTCGTGTTTTCTGGCAGCGGCTGTGCTTCAAGGCTTGTGCCAGGATTTCCTGCTGCTGAAGTCTCCTTCCATTCCGCGGAGGAGGAACAGTTCCAGAAGCGACCACATTTGGTGCAGCGCTTGTTCAAGCACTATTTTCTCTGAGCTGCCTCCTGTACACGATGTGCCGTGCGTCACCATCGGTCGCTTCAACTCTGGCCTCAGGCAGGTGGCATCCGATTTCCCTGATTGGCAAGGTTCACTCAAGTTATGCCAGTTCGGGTGTCGGCTTGTCGGGCGCCAGGGAAGGAAGAATGTCGGCGATGCCAGTGTCGAGGGCCGAGCACCTTTCAACCCGACACAGTAAACTCGCCTTTCGTGGCGGTGTATGTCCGGTTCCATGAGAATAGGACTTCGACATTACGCCCCCGCGACCGTTTGGCTCAAGGCGGCGCTCACTTCCGGGGACTGCACCCGGACTTCACTATCTCGCCAGCTGTGTGAACACGAGGACTGGCGCAACCCCAATGGGGATCTGTGCCTCGCCGCAGCCGAGCAGGCGCTGGCGCGATCAATGATGGCGACCCGATTCCGGCAAGGCCACAGCAAGGCGTAGACGTCACACTGCCCTAAATGGCATGGCCTGCCGGCCGCTGCTGCCCCGCGAGCCGCCACACACACCAGCACAACCGCATTCATGCCCCTCCGGACAGGCCCCAATTGCCTGTCTGAAGACCCCTCCATGGCAACCTGACAACTTCTGACACAGCGCGCAACAAAGGACTACCGGAACAACGAATTAATGCCATAATTCCTTTCCAGGTTAGTCTCCAATATAACAGTTGAAAGGCCGAGCACACCGGTGCCGTCAGGTTGGCCTGCCTCCCAGCAGTGAGCACGCAGTGTGGTGGTGGCGGCCGTTGCGGTCCCTGGTCAGTTCGGTTGCGGAGACGTTGGCCATGCGGCTGGAGATCTTGTCAACTTGGTCCTGGACATGCATGGATACGGTCATCAGGGATCCGCCCTCATGGGTTTTACGGGAACCCCCGATTCTGGTGTCTGGGAAGGTGTCTTGTAACAGTCTTTCCGACGGTTGCAAAAAGCTGTCACGGCATGATGAAAATCAGTCTGAATTAGGCCGTTGAATTTGCCTGAATCAGTCCGGATGGGCGCAGGTTGGGAAAGCCCTGCCGTAAAACGAAATGTGTATCCAATTTCGCCGATCACCTTGATTTATCCTTCGATTTGTGCTTATGTGCTGTCAAGCAGCAAATACAAGAATAAATTCGAACCATGAACGTGCAGGCAAGATTCTCAGCATTCTTGGCGTTGATTGGGTTATTGGCATTGTCGCTGCCAGTTCCATCCAGCGCAAATACCAACTATCTCGCCGAGTTGGAAAGGCAGTCGAATTCGGCGCTCCTATACCTTTATGATACCATGCCGGAAACACGACCCCTGATTGAGGAAGCAGCAGGGATTCTGATAATTCCCGTTGTAACCAAGGCCGCCTTCGTATTTGGCGGAGCCTATGGGGAGGGCGTGCTCAAGATCAAGAACGAGGTGGTCGACTACTATGCCTCCATCCAGTTCAACTTCGGCCTTCAGGCAGGCACCCATCAAACCTCTCAGATTCTGATATTCACCGACGAAGCTGCACTGGAGCAGTTTCGCCAGTCTCAGAATTTTGTGGTCGGAGCAAGATCAGACTTTGTAATGCTTGATCAGTCGAATTCACATTCCGTGAATTCCTGGCACGACAGGAAGGGAATGATAGGTATTACATTTGCAAAATCGGGACTTTTATTTGGTTCGTCTCTGAGCGGAACCAAATTCTCGCGCCTCGACAAGGGCACGTCCTGACAAGCCATTTCCTGATTGCCCGGGAATGCCTTTACCAACTGTGTATTGTGGTCTTGGACACCGCTTGCTTGTGATGCGGAGCATTGGACATGACCGATGGTTCCCAGGCGATCCACCCTTTCCCGACGAACTGTGCGGGAATCGTCCCCTCGTTGCTGTTATTCACACTTGCCTGACAAACAGCCCGGCGCCGCGCACTCAAGATGAACCGGGCCGATTTCAAGAGCTCATTTTCTTGAACCAAATCCGGGACCTGCCCCGGGATACTGTACTGAGGTCGCCTGTCAGAAAAATGTCCCTTAGCCAGTGTGGCAGAGTCACCACGATTCGTGGACAACAACCTGGAATCCCTGTCCTTCCGTCTACGTGTTCGTTCGTCCGTCAAGTACCCGAAGCCGTTGAATCAGGCTTGATGTGTCCCAGCGGGAACCTCCAAGATGCTGGACATCCTTGTAGTATTGATCAACAAGTGCCGTGACCGGAAGACTGGCACCGTTCTCTTCTGCAGTTCGAAGGCATATGCCCAGATCCTTGCGCATGAGATCCACAGCAAAGCCAAATTCGAACTCACCATCCAGCATTGTCTGGAAACGGTTTTCCATCTGCCAGGACCCGGCGGCGCCATGGGCAATGACTTCGACGACTGCGGCGCCATCAAGCCCGGCTCGATCTGCGAAATGCAGCCCTTCTGAAAGAGCTTGCAGCAAACCAGCAATACAGATCTGGTTGACCATCTTGGCCAGTTGACCTGCGCCGCAATGACCGATTCTTCTGCAAATGCGAGAATACGCTGACATAATATCCTCCACACGCGCATAGTCGAGTTCGTCACCACCACACATGATGGAAAGAATGCCATTCTCAGCTCCGGCCTGTCCACCCGACACAGGCGCATCGATATAGCCAATTCCAAGTTGGGCGGCCGCTTCACGCAATTCTCGCGTGACCGCAGCCGATACAGTTGTATGATCGACAAACACACTGCCAGACATCATACCTGCGAAGGCACCAGAGGCTCCGGTACAAACCTGCCTCAAGCCGTCATCATTGTCGACACAAGCCATGACGACTTCAGCTCCGCGGGCCGCCTCGCTTGCACTGGCTGCCAGCCTTCCACCAAATTCGTTGACCCAGTTTTCCGATTTCGACCGGGTTCGGTTAAAGACGGTCACTTCGTGCCCCGATCTTGCCAAGTGACCGGCCATTGGGTAACCCATGACGCCTAGTCCGATGAATGCTAAATTGGCCATGCGCCTCAATTCCTCCTGTAGTTGAATCACGGTGTATTGACGGAGTTCTGACACATGGACAATCGGATGCAACCAATTCCATGCTCATTTTAGTCAAGTGGTTGACCAGGGCCCTCGGTGTCTTGGTCGTTCTGATCGCCCTTGGTGCCGGAGTTATCTACTTTCTGGCCGCCCGATCACAGCTTGATTACTCGGAAAGATACCGCGTCTCCGGCATTCAATCCCCTGTGGAAATCGTGCGCAGCGAACACAATGTGCCGCACATCATAGCCGATTCTGACGAAGACGCATTTTTTGGGCTGGGCTTTGCGCATGCGCAAGATCGGCTATGGCAAATGACGCTGTGGCGTCGTGCCGCACAGGGCCGCCTGTCGGAAATGTTCGGCAGTTCTACCCTCGACACGGACATTCTGATGCGCAGCCTGGATTTGTACGGCTTGGCTGCCGATGCCGTTGCATTGCAAGATCGGGAAACACGAAAAGCACTTGAGGCCTATTCGGCAGGAGTGAACGCCTGGGTGAATACCATCAACGGCGGCAAGCTAGGAAAACTGGCACCCGAATTCCTGCTGTTCAGAAGTGAGTTCCAGCCGTGGACGCCCGCCGACAGCCTTTCCATATTAAACCTGCAGGGGGTCAGGCTGGAAGATCACCTGGAACTCGAGATTCGACGCCAAAGTGCACTCAACCGTTTGCCGGCCGCAAGGGTAGCAGATCTTCTACCCATGGACCCAGAAGTGGAGCTCGCAAATGTCGCCGCAGAACTAGGGGGTTCAGGACAATTCGATCCGGCGGCTCTGATTCCCGAAAGCCAGGCTAGTGTAGGAGACGTCAATGCAGGATTGTTCCAGCCTCAAACACTTTTTGGAAAGGGGCCTGGGGGCGCATCAAATGCATGGGCTGTTTCGCCCCACAAGACCGGTGCCGAAAGTTCAATTCTGGCCAATGATCCTCATCTGGGCTTTAGCGCGCCATCAATTTGGATGCTGGCACGTTTGGAACTCTCGCACGGCGGCGTCATAGGCGCCACAATTCCGGGCGTACCCCTGATAATACTTGGACGATCAGCCGAGATAGCCTGGGGACTAACCTATGCCCGTGTCGACAATCAGGATTTGTACTTTGAAAAGTTGGATCCGGAAAACGCGGACCGGCACCTGACGCCGAACGGCTATGAGAATTTTCGCGGCCGAGAAACACACATTCCCATAAAGGATGCCCAGCCCCACATCGCTCGCCTGATGTGGACCGAGAATGGACCTGTAATTGGTCCCGAGCACTTTGGAATTGGCGACATCCTGCCAGAAGGATACAGGATTTCGCTCGCCTGGACACTTCTCAACCAGAACAACACAACCATGAGCGGCGCATATGGTGTCATGACAGCAACCTCGCTGGATGAGGCGCTGGAGGCCGGCGACCTGGTTACCGCGCCCGCGTTCAATTTGATCGTGGCGGATCAGGACGATGTAGTCGAGCGTGTGATCGGCTCGGTTCCATTGCGTAGCATATTTCACAAGACACGTGGGCTTACGCCGTCGGAGGGGTGGAAATACAGGAACCGCTGGCAAGGTGTTCTACCTTCTCACCTGCTTCCACTAAAACGTAATCCACCGGAAGGCTATGTAGCCAACACCAACAACAAAACGTCTCAACACCCCTTCCCCTTTCACTTGAGCTATGACTGGGAAGACACTCTGCGTATTCAACGTCTTCGGAATCAGCTTGATGCCAGTGACGTCCATAGCCTTGAAAGTACAATCGATCTCCAAAATGATGTGGTTTCTCTTGCTGCCCGGACGTTGCTGCCCAACATGGCACGAAGCCTCTGGCACCTGGCAGACAGAGAAACGGCCGACACAGCGTCACAACGTCGCAATGCTGCCCTGCAACTGCTTGCCAACTGGCATGGAGGCATGGATCAACTCAGCGCTGCGCCGTTAATCTATGCAGCATGGATTAGGTCATTGCAGCGCCTGCTGGCCAAGGATGAGCTGGGCCCGATTTTCGCCAGATTTGACGAACCAGCACCTGCTTTTGTCAGGCGTGTACTCCTGAATATCAACGGTGCGGCACAATGGTGTGACATTCGTCAGACATCCGAGCGGGAAACCTGCGATTATATTTCCGGCCTGGCTCTCGATGACGCGCTGGAAATGCTGAGTGCTGCATTCGGTGAGGACATGTCAAAGTGGAATTGGGGCACAGCTCACACAGCCATTCACAGGCATGACGTCTTGGGCGATACAATTGTGTTTTCATGGCTGTTCAACATTTACCATCCAACACCGGGAGGCGCTCACACGCTCAACCGTGGCTATCCAGGCATGGACGCCTTCTCGCCATTCGCCAATGTGCACGGACCAGGATACCGAGCTGTTTACGATTTCTTCGATCTCGACAGTTCGCGGTTTATAATTTCGACCGGCCAGAGCGGGCATGTCCTGTCAAGGCATTACGATGATCTGGGCCGGCTCTGGAGCCGGGGTGAGTACATCCCCATGACACTCGATACAGAACTGGTGCGCCAGTCGACCATTGGCGTATCGTTACTGGAGCCCTCGGGATAGGTTCGAGCCCAGTTCTTCAGGCGCAGCCTGCTGTCGACCACGATGATGGTCCTGAGAATTCCGGAGCAACCGGGTTCGAGCATGCATGGAGGGATAAGTGGACCCGGTTACAGAGCCTTCCCGGGAGACTCTAAATCAAAGCCTGCCATAAAACGCGACTTGCCACTAAACCACCCTGACGTCGGTCAATCAGTCTGTGGTGACCATCATGCTCTGCCTCGTTTGCGGTAGCAGCATTCACGTCATCGCGGACATTCAATTCCTAGGCGTTCCCCGCCGGGCGTGTGCAATCATCGCCCTGGAATCATGTGGCGGACAAAGGCCCTTGTCAGAACCTATCCAGGGAGGACGTCTCGCCAAGGGCTTGCGTTTCGCTCCGCTGTCTACACGATTGCCACCTGTTCCGATAGAATATCGGCAGGCTTGCCCAGCGGTCGTCGGATTTGTGAAAACAGTCCTGGAACGCGGTTGGACGCGTTCCAGACGTTGGTGACTACTTGACTGCGCCGAGTGTCAATCCTGCAATAAAATGGCGCTGCATCAAGAAGAACATGGCAACCGGGGGCAAGGCTGCTACGATAGAACCAGCAGACACCAGGTGCCAGGCCGCAACCCATTGTCCATTCAGCGAATACAACCCGGCCGTTATCGGCTGCGTGTCGGCTCCCTGGGTCAGGACCGTTGCCCAAAAATAGTCGTTCCAGATGAATGTGAAAATCAGCACGCTCAGGGCTGCAATAGCCGGCTTCATGAGGGGTAGTACCACATACCAGAATATGCGGATTTCACTCACCCCCTCCACTCGGGCTGCCTCAATCAATTCCCTGGGGAGCGCACGTATGAAGTTGCGCATGAACAATGTGCAAAATCCTGTCTGAAAGGCGATGTGAAACAATGCAAGGCCCGTTACGGTGTTGTACAGGCCCAACTGCAAAGTCAGATCCCGAACTGGAACCATCAGGATCTGGAAGGGAACAAAATTCCCGGCAACAAACATGAAGAAAACAAGAATATTGCCGCGAAAACCGTAAACCGCCAGTGCAAATCCCGTCATGCAGGAAAGTGCCACAGCCCCTGCCACAGTCGGGATCGTGACCTTGAAGCTGTTCAGGATGTATTTTCCGATCGGCGTATTCTCGAAGATTGCCGTGTAATTTTCAATCAGGTTGAAGGTCGTTGGCCACCCCCAATAGTTGCCTGCCGTGATGTCGCCGGCCGAACGAACTGACGTGAGCGCCACAGCGATCAGCGGCAATAACCACAGCAGGAGTGCGATCGGGAGAGCCGTCTTGTACAGCGTCTGTATCGCCGTGTTCTGCCTTTCAATCGGGGCTGGAAACACGTCATCTCTCCTGTTCGTCTTTGTACATCTTGAAAAGGAAGCCGCTGATATAGACAAGCATTATCAGGAACAGCACGACGGCAATTGCTGCACCATACCCCATACGGAATCCGTACTCCGAAAACGCCTGCTCGTACATGTAGAACGCCAGAACCCGGCTCGACCCCCATGGTCCGCCGTCAGTCATGATCGACACGAGGTCAAACGAACGCAACGCTCCGATCACGGTAACGACAATGGCAATGAAGGTTGCCGGTTTTAGCTGTGGCAAGACGACGTACCAGAGCATCTTCCAGCCCCGGGCATTATCGAGTCGCCCTGCCTCGATCTGTTCCGGATCCACGGCATTCAGACCAGTAAGGTAAAGAATCATGCAATAGGCTGTCTGCGGCCACAGACCGGCAGCAATGATGCCATATGTGACGAAGCGTTCATCAGCCAGAACCGCAATCGGATCCAGCCCCAGACTCTTCAGTCCAACATTCAGCAAGCCGAAACTTGGATCGTAGAACCAACTGAAGACAAGCCCGACAACAACCTGACTGATGACGAAGGGAAAGAAGAACAGCGACTTATAAAGACGGATCCCCGTCACCGTCTGGTTGAGAAACAGGGCTATGAACAGGCCTGCTGGAATCGCCAGCATGTACAGCACAAGCCAGATGACGTTATTCTTCAGCGAAGTGTAGAATGCCTCGTCATCGACCAGTTCGACATAATTATCGAAGCCCACATAGGTCTTGTCGCCCAGTCCGTCCCACGCGTAGAGCGATATCTGCATCGACTCGAAGATCGGGAAGATCACGTAGAACAAGAAAAACAGTATGCCTGGCGCCAGGAACAGCCATGGTGCCAGCTTCCTTTGGGACAGGGCAGAAGTCGTCATTGCTCTACTTTATCCAGTCGCTGCAGGGGTGCATCCCGCCCCAACTGGCGGGATGCCTCTCAGGTCTTTACTTGTAGATTCGTCCACGAGCCTTTTCGAGCCTCTCGAGGATCGTGTCCAGCCTTTCCGGTTTGACCATAAACTCCTGGAAACCTTCCATGCCGGCCTTTGCCATTTCGGCAGGCGCATCGCGGTCGAAGAACTGGGCTATCCCGCCATCAGCAGCCGACAACATCGCGAATCCTGCCTGGAGAAACTTATCGTCCGAAACTTCGGATGCCGAATTCAAGGGCAGCTGTCCCAGGGTTGCGTTTATCTTTGTCTGTACATCGGCACGAGCCAGGAAGGCCAGGAAGCGCTTGGCGTCCTCCTTGTTGGATGCATTTGACGGTATGTGGATTGTGTCGGTGGGGGCATCCTCTGCAACCGGAATTCCGGGCGTGATTTCCGGGAACTGGAAAAAGCCCAACTGATCGTCTGTCAGTCCGGCTTCGCGCAGCGGTGCTACCGCAAAGTTGCCCATGACGTACATGGCGGCGTTACCCTGTACCATCGGTGCCAGTGCCTCTTGCCACGAATAGGCGGCATGGTTTTCGATGAAATATCCAGCTTCAACGAGTTCCTTCCAGTTGTCCATGGTGGCTCGCACGCGATCGTCGGTCCACGGAATCTCGCCTCTCGTCAGCGCCATGTGGAAGTCATATCCATTGGTTCTCAAGTTAATGTAATCGAAGACACCGGCTGCGGTCCACAGGTACTTGGTTCCGATTGTGATTGGAGCAATGCCGTTTTCAGCCAATGTTGCGCAGGCTGCCTTGAATTCGTCCCAGTTTGTCGGAACCGCAATTCCCAGATCCTCGAAAATGTCCTGCCGGTAATAGACACCCCATTGGTAGTAGGTGTAGGGCACACCCCACTTCTTTCCGTCAATTGTCATAGACGCTGCCGAAGACATCAGGGATTCATTGAGACCGTTCTCTTCCCAAACATCATCCACCGGCTCGAAAAGGCCGGCATTCACATATGGCAGCATCCGGTTGCCAGCGTACCAGTTCGCGATATCCGGAGCATCGGCGGTCAGAAAGTTTCTAATCGAGGTCTTGTAGCCTTCGTGGTCGAAAATATTCCATGTGACGGTTATGTCAGGGTTTTCTGCCTCGAAGTCCATAATCAGCTGCTCAAAGGCTGCTTTTGGTGCAGGGTCGGATGTATCCGTGTTTATTACTAGCTCACCAGCAAATGCGGATGCCGCGATTACCGCCGACGATAGCGCTGCAACCGCGCTACGCAATAGGCACCGGGTCATATGATTTCTCCAGTAGTGTCCAAATTATGAAATTGTGTGTCAACTATTGAGATAGTGGCATGATTCATGTAGTGTTGTCAACGGGCTTCTCAATGAGGTAGCATTTGGCTACAAATACTCCAAATGACGGAACAATCGGCAAGGCGCTGGATGTGCTGGAACTGGTAGCCGATGCAGGTCGGCCTGTCCGGTTCACGGACGTTCTCGCCAAGAGTTCGTTGCCCCGGGCAACACTTTTTCGTTTTCTGCGCCGACTCACGAACCAGCGCATGCTTACCTATGACAACGAGCGGCATACATATAATCTTGGCCTTCGCCTGGTCTGTCTGGCGCACAACGCCTGGAAGCAATCTTCCCTGGGGACAATTGCCGCCGAGAAACTGGACGAACTCTCGGCGCAAGTCGGCGAAACAATCCACCTTGCACAAATGGAGAATGGCCAGGTTGTCTATATCGACAAGCGCAGTCCGGCTTACCAAATCGATATGTTCAGCCAGACCGGCAAGGTTGGACCGGCTTACTGCACGGGAGTTGGAAAGGCTATTTTGGCGTTTCTTGACGAAACAGATCAGGAACGGGCTCTGAAGCAGCAATCCTACTATGCCTTTACTGACAACACCCTAACCTGTCCAAAAGCACTTGCTGGCGAACTCAAGACGGTCCGAGCCGAAGGCATTGCTTTCGACAGAGAGGAACACGAACCGGGAATCATTTGTATTGCCAGCCCGATTCGCACGAACACCAAGGTGGTTGGGGCTGTCTCGATCACCAGCACAGTACAACGACACAGCTTCGAGAGCCTTGCCCCATTTAGGCCCGCTCTTGAGGAAACGGCACGCGGAATCGGAGACTTGGCTAAGAATTGGCAGTTTCCAGAACTAGTCTGAAGGAAGAACAACTATGGCTGGCGTAAACCTAAATAACGTGACCAAGAGCTTTGGGCCCGTAGAAGTTATTCACGGTGTAGACCTTGAGGTAGAGGACAGTGAGTTTTGCGTATTCGTTGGACCTTCGGGTTGTGGAAAATCTACCCTCCTGAGGATGATTGCCGGTCTCGAGGAAACAACCAGCGGTTCGATAGAGATCGGCGAGCGAGACGTAACAATGGTAGACCCGGCAGATCGAGGCATAGCCATGGTCTTCCAGACCTACGCTCTATACCCGCACATGACAGTCGAACAGAACATGGGGTTTGGCCTCAAGATGAACGGTGTTGCAAGAAACGAGATTACAGCCAAGGTTAGCGAGGCAGCGGATATCCTGAAATTGACAGATTATCTGAAGCGCAAGCCAAAGGCGCTATCGGGAGGCCAGCGGCAGCGGGTCGCCATCGGACGTGCAATTGTTCGAGGACCCGGCGTTTTTCTCTTTGATGAGCCGCTTTCAAACCTGGATGCCGAACTCAGGGTGGAAATGCGCGTGGAAATTGCACGTCTGCACAGGGAATTGGGTGCAACGATGATCTACGTAACGCATGATCAGGTCGAGGCCATGACGCTCGCTGACAAGATCGTCGTGCTGCGTGACGGAATCATAGAACAGACGGGCTCGCCAATGCAACTGTACCGCAATCCAGGCAATAAGTTTGTCGGTGGCTTTATCGGCTCACCAAGCATGAACTTTCTGGAGGGCAGAATCCATAATGGTCGGGTTAGTATTCCGGCACTTGGAAATCAGACTCTGACAACTAGCATTAACTTGCCTGCCAACGGTTCATCAGTTTCGGTCGGCTTGCGCCCACAGAATCTTGGACTCAAGCCAGACCCGTCACCATTGGTTGTGGAGTTGACTGAAAACCTCGGCGGCGTGTCCTATGACTATCTGAGAACGCCAACAGGTGAGAAAATTGTCGTTGAGTCCAAGGGCGATGAAGAAATTCCACCAGGCACATCTGTATCACTGGTCTTCGACCCCTCCACTGCTTTGCTGTTTGAGTCGCCGTCTGGAAGGCGCATCCGGTAATTCGTCGCATTTACGCACTAGTTACCGTGGGCAAGCGTTAACAATGGCCCGCATCCGCTTTCATCGGCTAGACTTGGAGAACCGGGGAGACCACTGTCTGACGTATGTACACATCTCTTTCTTAGCCTGTCATGATGGGTAGGTCATATCATTCCCGTGATGTCTTGATTCTTGATGTTCCCATTGGGGCCGCAATGTGGGTTGGAATGATGTGCAGCAAGGTATTGCTGGAAGCTGCGTTGATGATCGGCTGATCAAGCTTGGCCCACGGGGCATCTCAATGACTAGGTGATGGTCGAGAAGATGGTCCGCCGCGGCGGTGCATGGAACCGCCTCTCGTATTTCTGACCGGCCCATTTTGGCCCTCTAGGAAACGCCCGGATCGGGGTGAGATCGGGCTCAGAATAATTCGCCAAGATTCCCTGCTACTGGGATGAAATAATGTGCAATATAACACGCAACCGCCTCGGGCGGGACCCGACCTCGGGGGCCTGGTATGTCTTCCGCCATCGGCGGCGGACCATGCTCAAGGTCATCGCCTTCGACCAGGGCGGCACCTGGACCTGGTCCAGGCGCCTGGCGTGCGGTCTTTTCAGGGGGCTTGTCTCCGCCAGTCCGGCCGAGCCGCTCTCGGCCACCGGGCTCATGGCGCTGCTTGACGGCCTCGACATCATCAAGTCAAGACAACGTAAACGGTACGCCCTGGCCGCCGGCCGGGTGCCGGATGATGATGTGTTCCGGATGATCCCGGCAGGCGTTCACAACCCTTTGACGCTGTCGGCGCAAAGCGGGACAAATTGTCCCATACCGTAGTGGATCAATCCGGGAATTGACTTTGGCATCTACCTGGGAAACAACAGCGCTCCACAGGTGACCGCGGACAGGGCTATCCTGGGGCCGCCATCGTGGCCCGGCCGGATGCAAAGGGCTGGCCCGGACCCGCCCTCCCGGCGCCCGGCCTTGTAAATCCTGCCAATCAGTTCCAGCCCACAGGCCGCATGCCCGGGCTCCCGCTTCACACAGCCCTCGAACTTGCGACGCGTGTGCGACCAGCACAAGGCATGCAAGACCACACCCGACGTCACCGCCGTCCAGGCCGAATAGCCCGCATAGCCATCGCTGAGCAGGATACCGGACCAGTCGCCCGGAATGTCGCCCACATTGGGGTGACAGCGATCGGACCTCTTATGAGGCTCCTGTCAACGCTAAGTTATAATTCCCCCAATCTGCTATTTTATTTTTCCCCCACTTTTGGTCATTTTGTCCTATCTCAGTACTGATCTAATCTCCTGTCCTGCCTGGTTGCCTACACGCTGGGCATACCAGGCATCGCCATGAAGACGACCGGTCTTTCCACTTCACAGGCGCCAACACAGCCGAAGCCGCCGCGTGGGTCATGCCATACCACCTGCACTGTCCAGCCTGGTCACCTGCTGTCTGCCTACATCAGGCAACAAGGTGAAATATAGCCCCGCTATTCCATGATCCGGGACAGTGTTTCCAGAGTTTGGTCGTGGCAGATCTGATCACCAGGACGACAGCACCTAGGGAATCGCCTGGCTCTGACGGGTGAATAAATTCTGTTCTCGGAGACGCTGAACATTTGTGGCGACCTGTGGCAGCCTGCAAGCGTGCAAACGCCTATTCCTCTTCCTCGGCTATGCGGCGCTCCGAAGAATCCAGTTCAATCTCCAGGCGAATTGGTTCGGAGGGCATGATCGTCGAAATTGCGCTCTTGTAAACAAGCTGCGAATGCATCTCACGGCGCAAGAGTACACAGTAAAGGTCGAAACCGGCAATGACGCCTTGCAATTTGACCCCGTTAACCAGGAATATTGTAACGCCGCACTTTGATTTCCTGACCGTATTCAGGAACGCGTTCTGCAGCCTGCTGTTCCTATTAACCATCTGTTCCTTTCCTCACTTCTAACCGTGATACCGGTGCAGCCGATGTTTGTCTACCGTACGAGCACGTTCAACAACCCCAGGCACCGTTCAAGGAGACCATCCTATTATCGCTCTGTTGCCAACTTGCCTGGATCGCGTCGATTCCCGGCAAACGGCACGTCTTCGATTTTCCGTGCATCTCCCTGGCAGGCTCGACCTCAACTGAATGCAGAAATGTCTGTGCAGAAGTATTTGCGGAGATGTAAGCGTACATCCTCAGCCAAGCCATTCCAGTCTTCCCGCGATGAATACAAAGACAAGCAATTCAAGGCGGCCGACTATCATGGCAAAAGCAAGAACGAGCCTCGAAAACACATCCAGATCCTGAAACGCAAAGGTATCTGCCAGTACAGCCTCGATCAGCGGACCAGTTGTCGTCAACACGGCAGTGGAAACTGTCAGGGCCGATTCAAACTCTAATCCACGGGCTGCCAAAAACAGGAAGAGTACTGCAAAGCTCAGGACAAATAACACGCAGAAAATCCATGCCAGTGATGCGCCCTGGGGTCGCAGCACGCGGCGGGTCGGCTTGGTAGAAAGTGTCGCCCTGGGCAATACAATCCGATGCATCTCTCTCTGGCTGCGACTGAACAACAGATACACCCTGAGCAGTTTGATGCCGCCAGCAGTAGTGGCAATCCCGCCGCCAACAACGGCGAGTGTAATCAGCGCCAGTCCAGGAAGCCGATGATCACCCGCCTGATGCGCAAATGGCCAAAATGCACTCTCAAATCCTGTCGTTGTTAGAAACGACAGCGCATTGAAGATGATTCCCCAGCAATTGAAGGCGACAAGCCTAAGCCCGGCAAAGTTATAATCCCTTACCAGTTGCTGCCACTCGAACAATAGCAACAATGCCAAAATTGCGGAGACCAGAACCATTGCCACGTTTATCTCGGGATCCGTTGCAAATCGATAAATGTTCCTGTTCCGGATGCTTCCAGTCACAACAAATCGCGACAGGGCCAGGGTCAGGAATAACAGGATCACCAACTCGCCCCAATACCCGGTTGCACCCGCCAACGAGGATTGCCCCGGCCCGATGCCGCTCGTTGCCACTGTCGACATGGCAAAGATGATCGCCGGGAACGGGTCCATGCCTGTTACGACCAGTAGACACCACAAGACGGCTGTAATCCCGGTATACAGTGGCGCCAACATGACAAAGCTCTGGCTCAGATAACACCGCGCCCTATGGGTTCTTGGACTGCTGAAGTAGGCTGCAGAACCTGCATGTCCGGGCTTGACCGACTCGAAGCCGCCAAAGTCAAGTGGTCGGTAAATTGCAATTGCCGCGGCCCACATGAGGAGGCCACCTAGCCAACCAACTTCCGCTCGCCAAAAGTGTATGATGTCGGAAGCTGCCGACACCTCCACGACTGATGCTCCAGTCGTCGTGAAGCACGAAACAAGCTCGATATAGCCATCGACGAGCGTCATCTCGTCCGTCAAGAGATAAACGGGGAGTGCCAGCAAGAGCGGGACAAAGGCAAAGGTAGCGAGCAAACCAACCAATTGTCGAAAGATTGTCAGTTCCGTCTGCCGGTTGGCCAGCGCGATGGCACAGAACACTGACACCATAAGAAGAATTATGGAACTGAAAACAAACGCTGAAGCAGTGTCATCATCGCCGGCGGTCGCAGCGAGAATTGATGGCACCAGCATGGCCAGACCGCCCACGCATGTCGCGGCAACAAGTACCGGGAACTCAACGCGCGAAAGCATTCGAGTGCAGAAACCTTGTCGTTTCGCTGCTGCCGTCCGCCATCATGAACAATGCCAGACGATCGCTCCTCCGAAGTCTCACATTGGGATGGATTTTCCTGATCTTGCCATCGCGCAGCAACGCCCCGACCAGGACGCCGTCCGGAAAACTCGCATTCTTGATCAGCTTTCCGCGCATTGATGACGCAGAAGACACTCGCACCTCAACCAGCTCGGCCTCGTCATCCCCGATGATATTGACCCTTTCCACAAACATCCGCTTGACGTGCGGCAATATGGAGGAAACAGTTGTCCGCTGCGGGTTGAGGGTGACGTCGATCCCCACTGACTCTGCCAGGTCCGAGATGGAGGCATCGTTGAGGTGCGCTGCTGTCAAGGCGCGGGAGTTGCGGGTACGAGCCTTTGCCAGCGCCAGTATGTTGGTTCGGTCTTCTTCGGTAACCGCCAGAATGGCGTCGGCAGACGAAATGCCAGTTTCTTCAAGAATCTCCTCGTCGAGGCCATCCCCCAGATACACAATCGTTTTCGACAACTGCTCGGCCGCCGCCTCGGCAACGTTCTTTCGCCTGTCAATCAACTTTATCCTGGTGCCTCGTGAGTTCTTTTCCAGCCCCTGTGCGATGGCCAGGCCGACGTCACCAGCACCGATTATCACGACATGATCATGCCGTGCCGATTCGATACCGAAAATTTCAAGCGAACGCTTGATGTCACGATTGGCAGCCGTGAAAAATATCTGGTCACCGGCATACACCTCATCATCTGACCCGGCAATCCTCAGTCGCCTGTTGCGTCTGACACCGACAACTAATGCGGACAAATCCTCGAATAGCGGCGTCAGCTGCCTTAGCTGCGTATTCAGTATGTTCGATTTGTCTCCAATGCGAAGCCCGATGGCCTGCGCCTTGTCGTCCAAAATGTTGCATCGAAAGAACATGTCCCTCGACTCAATCAGCCTGAGGGCGGCTCGGGCAACTTCCTGCTCCGGATTCACAAGAACATCCACGAATCCGCCGTTGGCTCGGGCAAGAACGCTCTGGTACTCGCTGCTGCGTACCCGGCAGATTATGCGCGCCGAGCGGTTCATGCGATTTGTGAAATAGCCCGCCAGGATATTGGCCTTTTCGTCGGGCGTTGAGGCCACGAGTACGTCTGCCTCGGCAACGCCGGCCTGGGCCAGACTGACCGGGCTGGCGACGTCGCCGCGGATACCGTCAATATTTGGAAAACGGCTGGCAATCCCGTCCAGGGCATCGCCTTCACCCAGAAGGGTTATGTCGCACTCGTCGTCTCGGCTCAAATAGGCACAGATGTCGGTTCCTACCGTCCCTGCACCAAGAACAACGACCCTCACGGCAACTGATCCTGCTGGCTGGCAGCAACGCGCCCCCCATAGGAATTGCGCACTGTTGTAATACCTAACGCCTTGATCTTGCGATGCAGTGCTGCCCTCTCCATGCCGACAAATTCCGCTGCCCTCGAAATGTTGCCGTCAAAGCGATTGATCTGGTTGATCAGGTACTCCCGCTCGAACTCCTCGCGGGCATCACGCAATTTCATGCCCATGAAGCGACGGTCCAGGCTCGACGAGGCTCCTTCAGCAGTTCTGGTAACTGCCGAGGCTATCTCGGACATGGTAATGGGACTGTCCGAACTGCTGACAATCAGGACTCTCTCAAGCGAATTCCTGAGTTGCTTGATGTTTCCGGGCCAATCGGATTCACAAAGGAACTTTTCGGCTTCGCCGGTGAGTTGACGCAACGCAAATCCCTGCGACAAGTGCAGGTGGCGCAGGAAATAGGCAGCCAGGGCTGGTATATCCTCACGACGCATGTTGAGTGCCGGAACCTGGATTGTTACCGTGCCGATGCGCCGGAAAAGTGCGAGGCTGAAGCGCTCCTGGTCTATCTCCCTCTGAAGATCCTTGCTGGAACTGGCGATGACCCGCAGCTTCATCTTGATATCGAAACTTCCGGATACGGGCCGAACCTGTCGGCGGGCTATCGCCCTTGCCAGCCCGGTTTGCAACGCCAGCGGGATGTATCCTACCTCCTTGAGAAACAGCGTCCCGCCATGGGCCATTTCAAGAAACCCTGGTTCCGCGGCCTGATCAATGTCGGCGCGGCCATACAAGGAAGCCTCGGCAACAGAGGCTTCAATGGTGGCAAAATTTGCTGCAACAAATGGTCCCGAGGCATAGGCCGAATGGGCATGTGCATAACGGGCTGCAGTTTCCTTGCCGGACCCCCTGGGACCTACCAGCAGCACGTGCATATTTGTATCGGACACCCTGTCGACCTGACCTCGAAACTTGCGACAAACCGCCGATTCACCAACAATATGCGCCGACCCCGGACCGCTCAACTGCAACACATCGATCTTGCGCCGCAAGGTCACAAGTTCCATCGCATTCTTGACTACGGACAACAGTCGGTCGAGACCGATCGGCTTCTCGACATAGTCGAAGGCCCCCTGCCGCATGGCCCGCACCGCCACCTCGATAGTGCCGTGCGCAGACATGATGACCACGGGTGTGCTCGGACTTCGCCGTCGCAACTCACGCATGACACCGAGCCCGTCCATGACCGGGTCCTGCAACCAGATATCGAGTAACACAAAACTTGGTTTGGCTTGTCGAAACTCCCTGATGCATTCGCTGCTACTCGCCGCGGAGCGGGTCGCATATCCATTGTCTGCGAGAATCTCGGAGATTAGATTGCGAATGTGCGGATTGTCATCGACAATCAGAATGTCATCCATGCTTTTGCTGACCTAGCCTTGCTGCAGAATTCCTAATGTTGTTCGGCTGTCTTCGCCACCGACCTCAAGAGGCGAATACGCACCATCGCTCCAGCGTGATTGTCATCGGTGAATACAGGGGCATCATGCAGTGTCATCTCACCATTGTGCCCCTCAATTATTCGTTCAGCGTAGGCCAATCCCAAACCGGTCCCTCCCTCGCGGAAAGTAACAAATGGTCTGATGATATGCGACCTGTCCCGATTAGCCGGGAATCCCGTACCGTTATCCATGATGCAAATCTGCAACCAGCGACCTGTTGTTTCAGCTTCTACCCGAATTCGAGGTCTGAACACACGGCTCTCTTGCATCTTGGCCATTCGGGTCGCAATTGCTTCACTGGCGTTCTTCAGCAAGTTGGTGAGTGCCTGATTCAAGAGGTCCTTGTCGATTCTGACTTCTATACGCGTCAATTCGCACGAAAACTCCATTGCGATTTTCGGAACACGGCCGGCTTCGCTGGCCAGCACATTTCGCAGTACAGGCAAAATGTCCTGGCGCTGGAGTCTTGGCTCGGGTAGCTTGGCAAAGCGGGAAAACTCGTCTGAAATGCGTATCAGGCCTGATACGCTGTCATCAATGCGGCCAGTGTATCGATCGACCATGGTCTGAGTCCGTGAATCCAGCCGCCCACCAACCAGGTGACCGAGCTGCCCGGTGGCGAGCAGGATAGGAGTCATGGCATTCTTGATTTCATGGGCAATCTGTTGTGCGACATTGGTCCAGGCTGCCTTGTTCTCGGCTCGGACAAGATCCGTGACATCGTCGAAGGCAATCACGAAGCCTTCACGACCGCCTTCATTTGTGCGACGCGTCGCGACGCGGACCAGGAACTCGCTGACGCCGCCGGCTGCTGATGTCCTTAGCTGATGTTGGGAGGTCTCATGCCCCCAACTGACATGCTGGTCAAGAATATTGGCAAACTCGGGCACGAGTTGGCGGATTCCGGTTCCAGAAAACTCGCCGTCGAATCCATCACTGTGACCGATTCTTGAATGATGCAGCAGACGACCTGCTGACCTGTTTATGAATACTACCGTTTCGTCATCGTCCAGGCCGATCACGCCCGCTGTAACATTGGCCAGGACTCCCCGAAACTGGCGTTCCCGATGCTCTGCCGCATTACGGGTCTTTTCCAGTTCATTGATACTGGTGTTCAGCTGATCAATCATCAACTTGAACGCTCGGCCAAGCCTGGCAATCTCATTGGTGCCAGCGGTGTTGATGCTGACCTCGCGATTGCCTTCACCGAATTGTCTGGCGGCCCTTGCCAGTTCCTGGACTGGTCTGCTCAGACGCTGCGCATAAAAGGATCCCAGTTGCGTCATGAGCAGCACCAGCGCCAGCGCCAGACTCATGTAGAGTATCGAGTACTGAAACACCTGGTAGGTAATCTTCTGAACCAGATCACGGGACGAAGCCGTCTTGCGAGCCAGCGACCGCCGCAGTTCCAGAATCGAAGAATTCACTTCCAGTGTGGACACCAGGTAGTAGTCAAAGGTTACGTCGAGGCGTATCACGGCTATCAACTCAGTCCCTGACTCGTCCTCGAAAATGCTCCCGATATGAGTCGTGCCGTCCAGGACAGGGGTAAGCGGAGAGGGTTCACCGGTCGAGGTTATGTCGAGATCACTCCCGCAATGGCCGTTCTGATCATTGTCGCCAACATTTATCGCCAGCTGGCGCATGACATTTCGAGGTGGCGGCAGGTAGTTGAACATGTAACTCGCCACGCCGCGTACGATGAGTGTGCAATTTCCGTCAATTATGAAAACGTGCCCGATGCTCCCTGACATTTGCGACTGAAGAACGTGAAGTGGTTGACGGTAGCGCCTGAGATCGAGGTTAGGGTAGCGCAGGATTTCCTGCTCCACTAGCCCTGCAAGTCCCGTAGCATAGGTGCGCAGTTCTTCGACCTTCCCGCTGGCGTAGGATTCCGAAGCCGTACTTGCTCTGTCAAGCTCTTCCTTGACCTCGACTGCCAGGCTGTCACCGATGCCGACGTTGAGCACCAGTGATGCGACAACTGCAATGACAAGCGTGGGAACAAAGGCCAGAAGCGCAAATACGCGGGTGAGCGTTACCCGCAAGGGGGTTCTGATTTCGGGGTCCCGATGCCGGCCCATTCCGGCCAGGGCGAATAGCAATCGAGCCGCGACGATGGTGAAAAACACGAAATCGAACAGTATGAATACGATCAGCCGATCGGTATACTCCCCCCGCGCAAAATCGACGATGGCAAGGACCGTGGCCACCGTTGCCAGCGGAATGCAACACAGGAGTGCAAACGAAACCCAGTAATCGACGTGTCGATAGACTTTCTTCAGAAACAGGCGGCGCAGGCGGCGTGCAAGGTTGTCCAGATTGGATTTCATGGACGGCTGGCCTGACGATATGCGGAAGTGGGAAAATCTCTCTTCAACCCGAAATCCATTCAGTGCTGCTTCTAGCCTTCGGCGGTGAACGTACTGTGCAACCTCACGGACGACTTGCGGTACCACAATTGCCGGGCACACCGGACCCTTGCGGCCCGCCTGTTGTTCCGGCTGGCAAGGCTCCCAGGAAAGATCACCTGGCCCTGTGACCGCCTTCCCGGGTTCCGGTCACCGCATTGCTCCCGGATCAGCCCTTTTTACTATACATCAACTCGTCAGGATCCCAAACAACAACCGCAATGGATGGCGTATGCAGGCGGCGTGGCCTGCACCTGAGCGTGTTGCGGGCCCACGCAGGCTGCCCGGGCGCGAACTCCGCAATGCAATCTTGATCCCTGTTGCGCGGCGCTGGCGTGGATTAACAGGACATTTCCGTGTATTTCCTGCCGGATCATCGTCAATTCCGGCCGAGGATCAGCGAAGGAGGACGGTTTGCAGGCATCTAAACCTCAGCAGGTGCAGAAACGTCCAGGAAGATACAGCGACCGGAGGATAGCCGCAGTTGTCCTGGCAGCCGGTTCCGGCAGCCGGGTTGGAGGATCTCTTCCCAAGCAGTTTCGGGCGGTAGGCGGTCGGCCAATGGTTGCTCATGCCTTGCAGGCGTTTGGGCGCCATCCGGCCATCTCGCGGTGTGTCCTTGTACTTGGCAAACAGCACTTTCCGCTCTTCGACCGACTGGTAGGGCCTTCCCTGGGCACGGATGTGGAAACCGTCACGGGCGGTTCGAATCGGTCTGCATCGGTCGCCAATGCTCTCGAGCATCTGGCTCAGGACAGCATTACGCATGTCCTTGTGCACGATGGCGCCAGGCCCCTTGTCTCGTCGCGGCTGATCTCGTCTGTTGTGGACAGGTTGGCAGTTGAAAATGCCGTCATCCCTGCCCTGCCAGTTGCAGATGCATTGTGGCGACTGCAAAATGGCAGCCTACGCAAGGCGGTAAGACGTGATGGATTGGTAAGGGCCCAAACACCACAGGGATTTGCCTTTCGACAATTGCTGGAAGCGTTTCGAACCAGAAATGGAGGCGCCGATGACTGTGCAGCGATTGCAGCCGGGCACGGCATGGCGGTGACGATCGTGGCCGGCGAGACACGCAACTTCAAGATTACGCACCAGGCAGATTTACGCCGGGCCAACGACACACTCGCGCAGCGATTTGAAACACGCATCGGACACGGGGTGGATGCGCATCGGTGCTGCCCTGGCACCGGGGTTGTGCTTTGTGGCGTGAAGATTTCAGGTCAATTCTCGTTGCAGGGTCATTCAGATGCCGATGTCGGGTTGCACGCTCTCTGTGATGCCCTCTATGGTGCCATGGGTGACGGAGACATCGGCGCATGGTTTCCGCCAACCGACTCAGAATGGCAAGGTGCCGACTCAACGATATTTCTGCACCATGCGGCATCGCGAGTTGCAGACAGGGGTTTCGCGGTCGTCAACATCGACATTACACTCATATGTGAGGAGCCGAAAATTCGCCCGCATGCTTCCGCAATGCGCTCAGTTATTGCTAAAGTCCTCAATACCTCTGTGGCAAGAATTAACGTCAAGGCGACTACAACCGAGGGTATGGGCTTCGCCGGTCGCAGGGAAGGTATCGCCGCACACGCGACTGCGGTGGTCAGAGGGCCGTGTCAAAACTGATCGCAACGCTTTTCGGACTGGGTCAGTTTCCAGTTGCTCCAGGTACGGTCGGCTCGGCAGCGGCGGTAATCACCGCTGTCGTGGCCAGTTATTCCGGCGTCGGACTGAAACACGTCGCGCCAGCTGTCGTGCTCATGTGCATTTTCGGCTGGATGGCCGTGTCGGCGGCACTGCAAGAATTCGAATCGAGCGACCCTTCGGCTATCATCATCGACGAATTCGTCGGTCAATGGATCGCTCTGCTGCCACTCTATCACTATGCGGCCAGACATGGTGACGATGACAATACGCTCTGCTTCCCTGGCGTTGCTCTGGCATTTATCCTCTTTCGGGTCCTCGATATCTACAAGCCCTCCCTAATCGGCAAGGCGGACGCACTCCCTGGTGCAACCGGAATCATTTTCGACGACATACTCGCAGGCGTGGCGACGGCGATTGTCGTGATCGCGTTGGCAGAAATCTTCCTGCGAACCAGTTGAATAGCTTGACAGTTCCAGGCCGACAGGCTGGTAATTTCATATCGGGACAGGGCAAGCGCTCTCGTAAACTCCAGTTCCAAACAACTGAACTCCCCTGGGCTGTAAGCACACCGGCACCGGGAAGATTTGTACAAGAAGTATGTTCAATGTAGAATACGGAGACCTTGGAGTCCACAGTGCCAGTCGTGGAGCTTCCTGCTCCCGGCGAGATTACCCGAACTGGGAGGGAATGGAAGAATGAACGGAGCAGATACAGCGTGGATCATCGTGGCAACAGCTTTGGTCCTCTTCATGACGCTTCCCGGACTAGCCTTGTTTTACGGCGGGCTGGTACGGGCACGCAATGTTCTCAGTGTCTTTATGCTATGTTACGCCGTAGCCTGCCTGATGAGCATTCTCTGGCTGGCGTTTGGATATTCGATTGCCTTTGGGAGCGGTGAATCCGGCATCTGGGGTGGATTAGACAAGATATTCTTGTTGGGCGTGACTCCGGATTCCCTGAGCGGCACTTTACCGGAAATCTTGTTCTTTGCGTTCCAGATGACTTTTGCGGTCATCACACCAGCGCTCATCGTCGGCGCATTTGTCGAGCGAATCACGTTTTCCTACGTACTGGTATTCACTGGTGCATGGATGCTTCTCGTCTATGCTCCCGTTGTCCACTGGATTTGGGGCGGAGGCATGATGGCAGATGGCGGAATTTTCGGAGAAGTCGGCGTAAAGGACTTTGCCGGAGGCGTGGTGGTCCATGAAACCGCTGGCATTGCAGCCCTGGTAATTGCCTTTGTGTTGGGTGCCAGGAAGGATCGGTCCAAGCCTCCGCACAGTCCGGTGATCGTCATGATCGGCGCAGCGATGCTGTGGGTCGGCTGGTTCGGGTTCAATGGTGGATCGCAATTGGCTGCTGACGGCGGGGCTGCCTCGGCGCTGACAGTCACGCACATTTCGGCGGCAACGGCTTCCCTGACCTGGATTCTTTACGAGCGGATCAAGTACGGCAAGTGTTCGCTTGTAGGCATGGTAACAGGCACAATAGCCGGACTGGCTTCGATAACGCCGGCATCCGGCTTTGTCGGCCCCGTGGCAGCACTTGTCATCGGTGCCGTTGCCGGTGTGATTTGCCAGATTGCGGTAGGATTCGTGAAGGCAAGGTTGAAAATTGACGACACTCTTGATGTCTTTGCCGTGCACGGTGTTGGGGGCATTTTCGGAACCTTGATGATTATCGTGTTTGGTGGCGGAAGCGCACTTGCCCAGTTTGGTGCCGTCATCATCGTTGGAGTCTACACTGTCGTGGTAACCGCGATTATTGTGAAAGTACTTCAAGCGGTCATGACGATGCGGGTCTCTCCTGAGCATGAAGCGACAGGACTGGATCTTTCCATGCACGGTGAGCGTGCCTACGAATTCAACTCCTGATCGGAATCAGGAGCGTTACAAAGTAGTCAGGAGCTGGTGCCCGACATTGCTTGGGCACCAGCCTGGCCTCGCCAGGTCAACACCCTGCCAGCAGCTTTCTGTGACCTGTACGGGTCAGTCCGACCTGTCAGGCAAAGGAATTCGAAGCACAGAAGCGGCGGGCCTCGAAACGCCATCGACACAAACTGAAGAATGGCCGGTTCGGGAGAAGAGAGAGCACCTTAACCCCGATTCCGGATAAGGGGGGTCGATTTTGGGTAGGAGGGATTCCCTTTCCCCATAATGCCTGTTTCCATGGGTTGTGATCTACAACAATCCAGAGGATCCCTCCCGTGAACACATCTACCATAGCGCTCTTCTGCTGTCTCTGCGCTTGTGGCTGCCTCTGCGAAGCATGGGAAAGACATCACCTCGTCCCCACCACACGAAAACGCATCCGCAAGACCAGGCGCACACGGGGCATAATGATGGTCATCATGACCCTGTTCCACCTGTTACCCTGCCGCAACTTCAAACGCTTCCGGTTTCATGCCATAGAGGGCCAGTACAGGGACGGCTTCGGCGAACCTCCCCGCCTATGGACGCCTTGTGGCCCCGATGCCAGGATTGCTGCTGCTCCACCCCCTGTGCCAGGGCCGCGAAAAGACCGGCACATATAGCATCGACAGCACCAGGCTGGCGGTCTGCCACAACGCCGGCGTGCCAGGCGTCATCGGGTGTTCAGGGGGCTTGCCGCCCGTGGTCGAACCGCAATGGGGTGGTTCTACGGCTTCAGGATGCATGTGGTCATCAACAGCAAGGGCCAGCTGATGGCCGTGCAGTTCTCACCCGGCAACACCGATGACCAGGCGCCATGCCATGCCACCAGCTCTGTCCAGTCCGGTCCCCCGATGTTTGCCCACATCGGGCATCAAGGTGAACAATAGACCCGCTTTTCCAGAATTCGGGTACCTTACGTTCTCCTATCTGGCAAGACCGAATTGCATGCAGCTAGTTGGACTTGGTTCGGACGCGCGATGTGCCGGTGAATTGACATGATTCCTGGCTTGCAGTGCCGCGCCTTTGTAGAGTTAGGGCGCACAGCAATTTCCGGATTTATCCACAATTCGACATTGCACTGGTCGGCCCGGGACGCCATTTGGCGCCAGACAGCTGTATCATCGCCAATTGCCCCTTGGCCCAGTGATTCGCATCGACCGGAAGTTGGACGACCGATGCGCGGTGGAACCAGACGTAACCTGTCGACAAATGCCATGCTTATTCAACCAGGTGCTGGAGAGGTTCAAGCGAAGGCGTCAGGCATCGAATTCTTGCGCTGCGCAATGTAGGCCTGCAGAGCCTCGTCAATTGCTGGGTCGATTGCAGGTTGCTGGTATTGCTCAAGCAAATTCCTGACTTGTTCGGCAGCCAAGGCCTGACTGTCTCTTTCTCCCTCTTCCAACCACGTTTCAAAGGGCTTGTAGTCGAATACTTCGCTGCGCCAGAAAGCGGTCTTGTAGTTCGCCTGGGTATGTGCGCATCCGAGGTAGTGGCCACCTGGCTGAACCTCGCGGATGGCATCCATAGCCAGACCGTTAGAGGAGATATCGATCCCCTGGGAAAACTTGTGCAGGCCACCGAGCTGGTCGGCATCAAGCACGAACTTCTCGAACGAGGAAACAAGCCCGCCCTCAAGCCAGCCACAGGCGTGCAGCATGAAGTTGACGCCGCCCAACAGCGCCGATTGCAATGTTGCTGCCGATTCGTAGGCCGCCTGGGCGTCAGGAAGTTTCGAGCTGCACAAACCACCACCGGACCGATATGGAAGATTCATTCGACGAGCGAGTTGGCCCGCCCCGAAGAGAATCTGGCTTGCTTCGGGTGTACCAAAGGTCGGCGCGCCTGAGTTCATGTCGATCGAAGTTACGAAGGTACCGAAAATTGCCGGTGAACCGGGCCGAACCAGCTGGCTGTAGCCGACGCCCGCAAGGACCTCGGCCAGCACCTGTGACAAAGTTCCGGCCATTGTGACTGGCGCCATGGCACCACCGACGATGAACGGCGAGATGATACTGGCCTGGTTGGCACTCGCGTATTCTTCCAATGCACCCATCATCATGGAATCAAAGGTAAGCGGAGAATTGATGTTGATCAGTGACGTGATAACAGTGTTGCCTTCAACAAACCCTTTGCCAAACAGGAGCTGAGCCATGTTAAGAGTGTCACGGGCCCGCTCTCGGGCGGTTACAGAACCCATAAACGGCTTGTCTGACAACGTCATGTGTGCGTACACCATGTCGAGATGCCGCTTATTGACGGGGATGTCCGTGGGCTCACACAAAGTCCCACCCGAATGGTGCAGCCATTTGGACATATAGGCCAGGCGCACAAAATTTCGAAAATCCTCAATCGTGGCATACCGGCGACCGCCGTTGGCATCTCTCACAAATGGAGGACCGTAAACGGGGGCCAGGACGAGAGAATTCCCCCCGATCCTGACGCTCTTTGCCGGGTCCCGGGCTGCCTGGATATATTCAGCCGGTGCCTTGGCACAAAGAGAGCGTGCTAGCCCCTTCGGCATTCGAACCCTTTCGCCGTCAATATCTGCCCCGGCATCACGCCACAATTCGAGTGCTTTGGGGTTATCAATGAAGTCCACCCCGATTTCCTCAAGAATGCATTCAGCCTGGTGCTCGATTGTTTCGAGCGCCTCGTCATTGAGCAAGTCAAAATTGGGAATGCGCCGCTCAATGAATTTCGCCGTTTCAATGCGTACCGCCGTTCTCCTGGCGCGTCGGGCGGCTCCGCCGCCACCTCTTCTGCGGCGGCGTGCCGTTCGTCTGGACGCTGTCATGCCACTTCTCTCCTAATCCGATGCGTTCAAGGGTTGACGTTTTCCTGCGCACCCGACTATCTGTTCGCAATCGCGTGGCTGAACCCGGCCGTGCCCGGGAATTGTTCGAAACTCCTTGCGTGTTCAACTAGAACCAGCAACAAAAGACGGTTACGCCGCCCGGTGAACTGGCAGCAGTATATTCTGTACGACAACAGGCTGGAACAGTTCATGGCCAAAAAACCGCATGAAGTTATGTTGATTGTCGACTTCGGCAGCCAGGTCACGCAATTGATTGCGCGCCGGTTCCGCGAATACAACGTCTACTGTGAAATTCATCCTGCCAACCTCATTGATGAAGCCCTGCTTCTGAAGTTAAAGCCGAAGGCAGCAGTACTTTCCGGCGGGCCAGCGAGCGTCGTATCAACGGAGTTCCCAAGGCTTCCCGACACATTCTATGAGCTTGACCTCCCCGTTCTGGGAATATGTTACGGTCAACAGGTCATGGTCAAACAACTCGGAGGCACGGTTGAAGGGAACGATGCGCGCCGTGAATATGGGCGTACCCTGGTCCACGCCACGGTAGCGGACACCGAACACCCGCTGCTCAGGGGTTTCTTCGCAAAGGCCTCTGTAACCGTCTGGATGTCGCATGGCGATCGTGTAACCAACCTGCCTTCAGGGTTTTCGACCCTGGCAGCATCGCGTCATGCACCAAACGCCATAATCGGCGATGAATCGCGCCGCCTCTTCGGCTTGCAGTTTCACCCCGAGGTCTATCATACCACCAATGGAAGCGTCCTGCTACGTAACTTTGCCGATCTGGCAGAATTCCAGCGCGACTGGACGATGTCTGCAGCAGGAGAAGATGCCATCGCCGCGTTGAGAGCAACAGTCGGAGACGGACGGGTCATTTGCGCCCTGTCCGGCGGTGTCGATTCGGCGGTTACTGCTCTATTGCTCCATCGGGCGGTTCCTGAACAGTTGACCTGTGTTTTCGTTGACCACGGCTTGCTGCGTGCCGGTGAAGCAAACCAGGTCCTCAGGCTTTTTCGGGACAACTTTAACTTGCGACTGATTCAATTGGATGAAACTGCACGCTTTCTGGATGCATTATCAGGAGTCAGTAACCCCGAAGACAAGCGAAAGATCATTGGTCAGCAATTTATCGACGTCTTTCTCGAAGTTTCACAACAATCGGGAGGATTCGATTTCCTGGCTCAGGGAACGCTGTATCCTGATGTCATCGAGTCGGTCAGTGTAACCGGGGGCCCCAGCGAAACGATCAAGTCTCATCATAACGTCGGCGGATTACCGGACGAACTTGGTCTGGATCTGGTTGAACCCCTGCGGGCATTCTTCAAGGATGAGGTGCGTGCGCTGGGACGGGAGCTGGGCCTTTCAGAGGAGTTTGTAAGGCGACACCCGTTTCCCGGCCCGGGACTGGCAATACGCATTTTGGGACAGGTCACGCCTGGACGAGTTTCTCTGGCTCGGGCGGCGGACGCGGTCCTAATGGACCAGATTCGCAATCACCATCTATATGATCAGATCTGGCAAGCATTCGTCACTCTGCTGCCGATTCGAACTGTAGGCGTGATGGGCGACCAGCGCACCTACGATCATGTCTGTGCGATAAGGGCGGTAACGAGTACAGACGGAATGACGGCCGACTATTTTCGGTTCAGCCACGACTTTCTGTCCGAGACGGCCAGCAGAATTGTCAACGAGGTTCCAGGCATAAACCGCGTGACATACGACATTACGTCCAAGCCGCCAGCAACTATAGAATGGGAGTGAACGATTCTCCTCGTCAATTGCATTTTCCGTTCACCAATCTGCCTCGTACCCGGGGCTGCGCAGGTGATTCGGACGACCAAAGGCAAGGTGGAGCCTCCGAATCGGTAATCCATGACCCACGCCGCTAGGCGGTTGGTGCCCTACGCGTTGCAATTTCACCAACTTGACCACAATATATCCGGTGTGCCTGTCGGCGTTCGAATCTTGATCGCAGGTAAAGCATGCTGAATGGAATCTCTTGCCTTCTCCAACACCTTGCAGGCGGCGGTCTGAAGCCGGTTGCGCGATCAAGCTGGTTTCCCATTGACCGATGAGATCAGAGTTCGACTTGTCCAGCCGAGACGGCCCGTGATCTACAGGTCACGAAACCATTGGCTGGAGGCCACGGAGAAGCGTGTCCTGCTCTTCGGCATGTCCGGCCTTGGCAAGACCTACCTTTCCAACATCCTCAGAGATGCTGGGAATTGGTTCCATTACTCCGTCGATTACCGCATCGGCACACGCTACATGGGCGAGCACATCGTCGACAACTTCAAGCGGGAGGCAATGAACAACGCCTTTCTTGCCGGCCTGCTGATGAGTGATTCGATCTACATTGCGTCCAATATCACTTTCAACAATCTCCAGCCTCTTTCGACATTTCTGGGCAAGCCCGGCAGCCCTGAAAAGGGTGGTATTTCAATCAACGAATACAGGCGACGCCAGGAACTACACCGCAAGGCAGAGGTCGCAGCGCTAGAAGACACAGTCCACTTCATTGAACGCTCTCGCGACCTATATCGTTATGCCAATTTTGTTTGCGATTCCGGAGGTTCGATCTGTGAGGTAGTTGACCCCTTTGACCGTGAGGACCGGTTGCTGACGTTCCTTGCTGATCACCTGCTCCTGGTCTGGATCAGAGGTAGCGACGAGCATACCGAACGCATGAAGCGCCGTTTCCTCAGGGCTCCCAAGCCGATGTACTACCGCCCCGAGTTCTTTGATGTACATTGGCAGGCGTATCTCGATCAAATGGACGTCAGGCCCGATGATGTTGAACCCGATCAGTTTGTGCGCTGGATATTCGCTAGAGCCATTTCCCAGCGACAACCGCGCTATGAAGCCATGTTCCGCTACTGGGGTGTGGTTGTTGATGCCGGCGATTTCGAAGGTGTTGCCGGCGAGGGGGAAATCGTGGATTTGATTGGCGACGCCCTGGACCTCCGGTTCAGGCGATCTTCCTGAAATCAATTCGAGATCCTAAATGCCAATAAAGATTCCCAAAGATCTGCCCGCCTACTCGGTTCTAAGCAATGAAGGCGTGATGGTCATGTCGAACGAAAGAGCGCGTCGACAAGACATAAGACCGCTCGAAATCGGCCTCGTCAACCTGATGCCCAAGAAGGAGGAAACCGAGACTCAACTGGCTCGGCTCATTGGTGCCACGCCGTTGCAGATCAACTTTTCACTCATTCGCATGACTTACCACGAGAGTCGGACGACACCACAGAAACACCTGCAGGAATTTTATCAGACATTTGCCGAGGTCCGACACGCCAGGTTTGATGGATTGATCATCACCGGCGCTCCAATTGAACACCTCGAATATGAAAAGGTCGATTATTGGGATGAACTCTGCGACATGTTTCGCTGGGCTCAGACGCATGTCCATTCCACCGTCGGTCTGTGCTGGGCAGGCATGGCGCTCCTCTATTACTGGCGCGGCATTCCCAAGCGTTTGATGAGGACCAAGACTTTCGGCTGCTACAGCCAACATGTCACAGACTGCACCTCACCCTACATGCGGGGGTTCTCGGACCACTGCATCGTTCCCGTAAGCCGCTGGGCTGAATGCACCGCGGACGACCTGGATAATGTCCCGCAAATCAGGATTCTTCTTGATTCACCCGCCACCGGTCCGTGCATCGTGGAGGACAGCACTTATCGCTACCTGGGCATTTTCAATCATTTTGAATACGACTATGATACACTGCATCACGAATACACTCGGGACCTGAATGCCGGCAGCCCGATCGAGTTGCCACGCAACTACTATCCTGACGATGACCCTGAACGGCAGCCTGCCAACCACTGGCGCAGCCATGGTCACGTACTTTATGGAAACTGGATCAATCAGATCTACCAGACAACGCCGTACGAGCTCGAGAAGATCGGGTCGAACAGGTAGCGCCAGTTGCCAGGGGGTCGGCCGCAGGAACATGGTACGGATGACTGCGTGTGGCTAAGCGGGGCTACCATCACGGCAATTTGAAACAAACGCTTATCGAGGCGACGCTTGAGCTGGTGGAGGAACTGGGCCCACAGGCATTCACCCTGGCCGAGGCCGCCAAACGAGCCCAGGTTTCAGCAGCAGCCCCGTATCGTCATTTCCGGTCCAAGAATGATCTCTTTGTCGAGATTGCCCAGCAGGGATTCGAGACCTTTGCCGACCTGATGGAGTATGCATACAAGTCCGCACAGGAGTCACCGCTTTCTGCATTCGAGGCAACAGGACGCGCCTACCTGGCCTTTGCACGACGTTATCCCGGTCACTACATCCTGATGTTCGAATCCGGTGTCTCGCTCAATGCAACCCCCGGGCTGGCCCATGCCGCTCAGCGTGCCAAAGGCATCCTTCACCGCGCTGCCGAAGACCTGGTGGTACATATTCCAAAGGAAAGGCGCCCTCCCCCATCAATGGTCAGTGATCATGTCTGGGCCTTGAGTCATGGCGTTGTAGAGTTGTTTGCGAGGAACCCCGCCGGTTCCCGCTCGCCGTTCAGCGCCGAAGACCTGCTTGAAAGTGGACTGGGCGTTTATCTGCGCGGCCTCGGCTTGCTGGCTCCGGACAAGAGAAAATAATTTCTTGCCCGGACTTGAACTTGCGCTTGTCAGCACTACCTTTTCCGTGTTAATGTTATTAACATTAACATTGATCAAAGGGGCAAACACATGGATTCAACAATGACAGCAACTACCGAAAGTTACTCGAAGCCCGGGGGCACCCGACCGACCGACATCAAAGTCAACCACAAACCACATGATCAAGATCAGCATTTGGAGGACAAACGCATGGAGGCGCTCAAGAGCAGGCTGTCGCACGCAATAGGCTGGATGGACCAGCAAGGGCGGAAGGCGTGGATCGCGCTGATGGTCGTCTGCTTTATCTTCGCTTGGCCGATTGGATTGGCCGTACTGTTCTTCCTGATATGGAGCAATCGCATGGGAAAGAAATTCTTCAGATCACGCAAAAATACCGCGGGAATGAGAACCACCAAAAACACGGCCTTTGAAAACTACAAGTCCGAAACACTGAACCGTTTGAAGCAGGAACAAAAGGAATTCGAGGACTTCCTGGAACGGCTGAGAGCGGCGAAGGATCAAGCCGAATTTGACCAGTTCATGACACAACGGGAACTCGATTCCGCCAAATCCTGAAGACATTCAACTGGACCGGCCGAAAGAACCGGCGGCGTTTGACAGCGCTGCCGGTTTTTCCTTGGCAAGACGGAACTGCAACCGGCTCGCTCGTCTGAAGGGTAGACAGATTCAACTGCCGGGTTGACGTCGGCTGTCCACAGTTCTTGCTCCATGAAGGGTCAGTAGTGTGCGGGTCGGCGCAGAGGTATCCGGATGCTGCCGAACCGGGATCGTATCCGTCAAGACACAATGGGATCATCGGCGAGTCGCTGCGCCTGGTCACCTCCAAATCGAACTTACCACCACGGTGGTGCCGCCTTTCGACAGGTTTTGCCAGGCCGATGGTTTGCTCTGCAAGACTTTTTCGAAGCGTTCCATGCGGCTGACGCTACTCCACCTCCCTTTTTAATTGAAATTTGGAGCAAACTGATGTTCTTTGAGGCTTGCGTCGGCAAACCGTTATTGTCCGGCGGTTGATCAGGAATACCAAGGGCCGTCCGCGGCTCACGATGCAGTTCAGGAGACAGGTTGGACATGTCCTCAAAGACCGACGACAGCAGCTCAATGCATCGCATGACCGGCGCCAAAATGGTTGTTCAGGCCTTGAAGGACAATGGTGTTGACGTCGTATTCGGCTATCCGGGCGGTGCCGTGCTGCCGATCTATGACGAAATCTTCCTGCAAAACGAAATCCGGCACGTGCTTGTACGCCACGAACAGGGCGCTGTACACGCAGCCGAAGGATATGCCAGATCAACCGGAAAACCGGGCGTTGTCCTGGTAACCTCTGGACCGGGTGCCACAAATTCGGTTACCGGCATGACCGATGCGCTGATGGATTCGGTCCCCGTCATCGTGTTTTCGGGCCAGGTACCGACATTCATGATCGGCAACGATGCTTTTCAGGAAGCTGATACCGTTGGCATTACACGGCCCTGTACAAAACATAACTGGCTCGTGAAGGACACAGATCGCCTCCCGCACGCTATACATCAGGCCTTCTTTGTTGCGACGCATGGTCGACCGGGCCCGGTCCTCGTTGACATTCCCAAGGATGTGCAGTTTGCGACAGGAAACTATGTCCCCCCTGAGCAGGCGGATTCAACCAGCTACAGGCCCGTGGTCAAGGGAGACAGGCAGGCCATAGAGACGCTTGCAGAATTGCTTGAACGGGCCGAGCGACCGATCTTTTACACTGGTGGCGGCGTCATAAACTCGGGCCTCGAGGCCTGCCAACTGTTGCGCCAGCTCGTCGAACAGACCGGTTTCCCCGTAACCTCGACGCTAATGGGTCTTGGTGCTTACCCTGCATGCGGCAAGCACTGGCTGGGCATGCTCGGCATGCACGGTGCCTATGAAGCCAACATGGCGATGTATGAATGTGACCTCATGATTAATGTCGGTGCCAGATTCGATGACCGCATCACCGGGCGTGTCAGTGACTTCAGTCCGGCCTCGTACAAGGCACACATCGACATTGACCGCTCTTCAATCAACAAGGCAATTCCCACCGAACTGCCGATTGTTGGCGACGCCGGCCACATCCTGCGGGACCTTCTTGAGGCCTGGTTGGAACGGGGCGGCAGGACGCAAACAGAATCGGTCGCCGACTGGTGGTCTCAGATCAGGGATTGGAAGCTCAGGGACAGCTTTCAGTACGATAACTCCGGATCGACCATCAAGCCGCAATACGCCATTCAGCGGCTGGAGGCGCTGACCAAGGGGCTGGATCGCTACATCACGACAGATGTAGGACAGCACCAGATGTGGGCAGCCCAGTTCATGGGCATGGATGAACCGTTTCGCTGGATGACGTCGGGAGGCCTCGGGACGATGGGCTACGGATTGCCGGCCTCGATCGGCGTGCAGATCGCTCATCCTGAATCGCTCGTTATCAACGTGGCCGGGGATGCCAGCTGGCTCATGAACATGCAGGAAATGGGTACAGCCGTCCAGTACCGGTTGCCCGTCAAGCAGTTCATCGTCAACAATATGAGGCTGGGAATGGTCCGCCAGTGGCAGCAGATACTGCACGGTCAGCGCTATAGCCACTCCTGGTCGGAGGCCTTGCCTGATTTTGTCCTCATGGCGCGGGCATTTGGCTGCCATGGCATCCAGGTCACCCGACCAGAAGACGTCGATGATGCCATTACCGAGATGGTCGAGACCGATGGACCGGTCATCGTCGATTGCGTGGTCGAACGTCACGAGAATTGTTTTCCGATGATTCCCTCTGGTGAGCCACACAACCGAATGATCTTTGCTGAGGACGTCGAAGCGGAGACTGATGAATTGATCAGTGGCGCCGGCTCGGTTCTGGTTTAGTTGGAGGTACGGTAATGAGCCCGCTGAAGCTGGAAAGAGGCGTGTCCAATCGCTCGGCCTACGACCTGAGAAACCCTGTCGAGGTGTCGGAAACCCATACCATCGCCGTGCTTGTCGATAATGAAGCTGGTGTATTGGCGAGGGTAATAGGACTGTTTTCCGGACGCGGTTACAATATCGAAAGCCTGACCGTGGCCGAAATCGACCACACCGGCCATCGGTCGAGAATTACAATCGTCACGCGCGGAAACCCCGCAGTCATCGATCAAATTCGAGCCCAGCTCGAACGTATGGTTCCCGTTCACGAAGTGCATGACCTGACTGTGGACGGCGATACAATCGAAAGGGAATTGGCACTTCTCAAGGTGCGAGGCACCGGATCACAGCGGGTAGAGGCACTTCGTCTTGCCGACATATTTCGCGCCAAGGTTGTCGACTCGACCCTGGAGAGCTTTGTATTCGAGATTACCGGCACCTCCGACAAGGTCGATAAGTTTGCGGAACTGATGCGACCACTGAAACTGGTGGAACTTGCCAGGACCGGCGTCGTTGGAATCTCTCGGGGCGTATGACAGGATTTTCTGTCCCGGTCGATCAACCCTTACGGCTTGCGTTTAACTGAAGGTCTGCCGAAGACCAGCTGGCTGGCACGTAACCGCGGTCAGCTGCACCCGGTCGTGGTGCCGCAATTGACGCAGTGCAGGCAGGTTCCGCTCCGAACGAGCGTGTAGTTGCCGCATTCCTGGCACACATCGCCTGAATACGCCGGTTCTGCCTCCCCGGTGCTAATGCCTGGCTCCTCCGGGTTTGACCGATGTGATTGAATCGCTATCACGTTATCCCTCCCGGCTTGCACCTGCTGGCCACTACCATTCACGACCAGGGTACTCCCCTGCCCTGCGCTCACGGCGACATCGCTCTCGTTCCGTGCTGCAGTATTCCCTCGATAAAACCCTGCCGATGCCGGCTGACGAGCCGAAAGTTGCTCTTCCAGTTGTGCCGTCTGTTCGGCATATTTTTTGTTGACGCTGCCAATTTCGTCAAAACGATTCTCGCTTGGCTTGACATGGGCAAGGTCGGTTCTGTCCAGGTAGCTAATGGCCAGCTCCCTGAATATATAGTCGAGAACTGACATCGAGTTCTTGATGGTTTCATTGCCGATGACCATGCCAGATGGCTCGAATCGGGTATTCACGAATGCTTCGACAAATACATCAAGCGGTACGCCGTATTGAAGCCCTAGTGACACGGCGATGGCGAAGTTGTTCATCATTGCCCGAAAGCTTGTGCCTTCCTTGTGCATGTCAATGAAGATCTCGCCCAGCGTACCGTCATCATATTCACCGGTCCGCAGATAAATCTTGTGACCGCCAACGACAGCTTTCTGAGTATAGCCAACACGCCGTTGAGGAAGCTTTTTGCGTTGATATGCAAATGAACTGGAATTTCCCCTGGACTTGGCAATTGCCTGGGCAAGTTCCACGGTCTTTGCGGCGCCTGTCTTGTCGGAACTGTCAAGATCCTCGGCTGCATCCAGAAGGCTTGCCATGGCCGACGACAGCGGCTGGCTGAGTTTCGAGCCATCACGATAGAGTGCGACAGCCTTGATGCCGAGTTGCCACGACAAGAGGTAAACCGACTTGCAGTCATCAATGGAAGCATTTGCCGGCATGTTCACCGTCTTCGAAATCGCCCCTGAGACGAAACTTTGCGCAGCCGCCACCATCTTGATGTGGCTGTTGACTCCCAGGCAGCGTGTTCCTTTCCTTCCATTGGGATTGGCGCAGTCAAAAACCGGCAAATGTCTGGCTTTCAGGTGCGGTGCTCCTTCGAGTGACATCGAACCGCAAACGTACTCGTTGGCTTCTGCTATTTGCTCCTCGCTAAATCCAAGTGCATCTAGCAGCCTAAAGCCGGGGTCCCTTAGCTTGCTCAGCTCCAGCCCGAGCGTTTCGAGGCAAAACCCCATTCCTACTCGCTCCGGCGTGAAAACAAGCCTCAGGTCAAACGCGGTGGCAAGACTTCCCTCAATGCGATCCAGCTCCTGCTCACGAAATCCATGTGACTTTAGTATTTCGTGATTGAGATGAGGCGCCCCCCGCAAGGTTGCCCGTCCAATCGTATAGGCTTTGATGTCGGAAATTTCTGATTCGCTGTAACCCAGGGCCTTCAGGCCCTTGGGCACCGAGCGGTTGATGATCTTGAAAAAACCGCCGCCGGCGAGTTTCTTGTACTTGACAAGTGTAAAGTCCGGCTCGATGCCGGTTGTATCACAATCCATGACCAAGCCAATAGTGCCTGTTGGCGCAATCACCGAGACCTGAGCATTGCGATAACCCTTCTTGATGCCAAGCTCTAGAGCCTTGTCCCAGGCGCGTCGGCCCAGTTCGACCAGAGTTGGATCGGGGCAGTCCTCCTGACACAGCGGCACAGGAAGCGTAGCCAGGTTGTGGTAACCTCGGGTGTTTCCGTAAGCCGCATTGCGATGATTGCGAATGACCTGCAACATTGCAGAGCGATTGGGCCCGTATCCCTCGAACGGTCCCAGCTCACCGGCCATTTCTGCTGAAGTTGCATATGCAACGCCGCTAAGCAGTGCTGTCAGTGCGCCGCACATGCTCCGCCCACCTTCTGAATCGTAGGGGATGCCCATGTTCATCAGAAGTCCACCAACATTGGCATAGCCGATTCCGAGCGTACGATATCGATGCGACCGACTGGCGATCTCTTTCGATGGAAACTGTGCCATCAGTTGCGAGATCTCAAGGGTCATCGTGATCAGCCGAATCACATGCGAGAATTCCTCGCCGTCGAAGCTGCCATTACGATAGAAGGCCAGAAGGTTGATGGAGGCCAGGTTACACGCCGTATCATCAAGAAACATGTACTCTGAGCACGGGTTGGAAGCCCGGATTTCTCCGCTTTCCGGACAGGTATGCCAGTCGTTGATCGTATCGTGAAACTGAACTCCGGGATCGGCACAAGCCCAAGCCGAGTGGCAGACCTGCTCCCAAAGACCCCGGGCCCGAACCGTGCGAGCTACCCTACCACTGGTACGCCAATAGAACTTCCATTCCGCATCGTCCCCGACAGCCTTCATGAAGCTATTTGTGACCCTCACCGAATTATTGGAGTTCTGACCCGATACGGTTGCATAGGCTTCTGATTCCCAGTCCGCATTGAACTCTGAAAAGTCGAAGTGCTTGTAGCCCTGACGCGCATACTGGAGGACACGATTGATATAGGCCCGCGGCACCATGGCGCGCCTGGCCCTCGCCAGGGCCTGCCTCAGGGTTCCATTCCTTTCCGGATCGCACGCTTCAATTTTGGGAAGTTTGGATTCGTTGATGGCCTCGAAGATGTGATCGAGTTCCCTTGAAATCGCCCGAGAACCGGCCACCAGCGAAGCGACCTTCTGTTCTTCCCGAACCTTCCAGTTGATGAACTCCTCGACATCAGGATGATCCATGTCACAAATGACCATCTTGGCGGCTCGCCTGGTCGTCCCGCCCGACTTGATGGCACCAGCCGCTCTGTCACCGATGGCAAGAAAGCTCATCATCCCGCTGGACTTGCCACCGCTGGCAAGCGGTTCGTTTTGAGCCCTCAGGCGAGAAAAGTTGGTACCGGTACCAGAGCCGAACTTGAATAGTCGAGCTTCGCGGCACCACAAATCCATGATGCCTCCATCGGTGACCAGATCGTCGCTGATCGACTGGATGAAACAAGCATGCGGCTGTGGCCGACCATAGGCACATGTCGAGCGCTTGAGCATTCCATCGCTCGCGTCGACGAAGTAATGACCCTGCTCGGGACCGGTGATTCCATATGCCCAGTTTATGCCCGTGTTGAACCACTGCGGCGAATTGGGTGCTGCACGTTGGGTTGCCAGAATGTATCTGGATTCGTCAAAAAAGGCGCGTGCATCATCCTCGCAGTCAAAATAGCCGCCTTTCCATCCCCAGTAGGTCCAGGTTCCGGCCAGGCGATTGAAGACCTGCTTGGCAGAAGTTTCACCACCCCAGCGCAGACTGGCCGGAAGCTCTGCAAGCTCATCCATAGCGGGTTCGTGGCGCCACAGAAATGATGGAACGTCTTGCTCTTCGACCGGCTTCAGCCGGCGAGCAACACCTGCCTTGCGAAAGTACTTCTGGGCAAGCACATCGGTCGCCACCTGACTCCATGCGGCAGGGACCTCGATTCGGCGCAACTCGAAAACTGTCTTGCCGTTGGTATCGCGAATTTCCGAATCCGCGGTCATAAACTCAAGGGTCGAGAACGGGCAGGCTCCCGATCTCGTGTACCTGCGCACGACCTTCATTCTTTCCCCTTTGGCCCTTCCCGGTGCGTTGAAAGCTGCTGTCCAAATGCAACGACTTAAATGCCGACCCGACTCCAGATCCGGCCTAGCTTGGAAACCGTCTCAAATAGCCATCGTGTAGGGACAAGGCGGTTTTTAACACCATAAGTAGTACAAACGCAAATCCGGGAACTGAGAGGCGGCTAACAAGATGCTGGTAGCGGAGCGCATGAAGCGCTCTGGAATGCAGTGGAACATCGGCGGCGGACTGGCGATATTGACCTACCGGTCGTTGGCGCAGTCGGCTCGACTTGATGCTGCGCGGGCGCATCTGATGGCCTACAGAAAAGGTCGGTTTGCGGCCGATAGCGGTCCCTGCGAGAAGTAGACACTTGGGGTCAATTTGAGGCATTCGATGTCGTCGCGGCAGGGCCGTCGGTTGCCCGACGCCCCCCGCACAGATCCGGACGTGCGCGTTAACGCATCCGGCTCCGCCTTCGGGTCATGACGGCCAACCGCCGGTACGGCCACGGGTGTACGATGCGGATACGGGGCCACGGTAGCTGGATCATGTAACTGACCTCGTCCCATGACGTCCTGTCCTTCTGCGAGCGACGGCGAAGGGCTCGCAGGCGCAGGCGTTTGACGACTTGCGCAAAGTCTTGCAGATGGCAAAAGCTCCCGGGAACGGCATAATATTGTAGCCGGCCGGCGATGATCTTCCCCGTCCACGCCGCCAGCGCATGGACGCCTCGGTGCCTGTTCTGATACAACACCGCCCTGATCCGACGCAGCGTTCGGCTCACGCGCTTGCATGACCGGCCAGGCGCTCCCCGAGATCTTCGAGAAAGCGTTCGCTGTTGTTTTTAGGAATATTTCAGTAGCAGGGGGGCCAGATTTCCCGGTTAACTTCATTACCGATCTTCAAGTGACACCGGTTTAATCCGGCAAGGTTTCTGTCCCGGGGAGACCTCTTCAAGCAGCAAGCCTCTACACAGCTTCCCACCAGCAGGGAGGCCAGGTGGTTGATCTCATCGGACTCGGTGACAGTATGACACAAGTCGCCCATGAAACCGGCCTTGCCGCCGAGGCCTACATTAGCAGCCAGGGCCTGGAAGAAGGCAACCCCTCCCCCCTGTCCGAAGTCCCGGTGCCAGGCCGCCTGTGGCATGGTTGGTCACGGCACCTGCCGGCGCCAGGAGCCGAAAGGCATGCGGGTCAGGCGCTGGTACTGCCGATGCTATCTATTTCGGGGCTCTAGAGCCCTGCCCACACGCGCCCCTGCCGACGATTCGTCCGACACCTCACGGTGCCGAACGCACGGCTCGGGGTGAAAGTGGTGGTTGACCTTCTGTCGGGTAGAGCACTGGCCATCAGGTAGAAAGGAAACCCTTGGCAACGCCGTTATTCCTGCCTATCAGCTTCATGCAGGCGTCCATTTCCGACGCTTGATCCGTTCACTCTCGTTACGGCCCTGCTCTTTGCTCGCCCCCCGGGCTGACCAGACAGGAAAGGCACATTGTCTTCCCAAGCCGCCCAGGGCTTTTACTTCCGAGCTTCCAGGTCGCAGGGTCACCCCTTGCGTCCGTCGGATATGACTACGGCGCCAACCGAGTATTTCGCCGGTGGGACTTTCACCCACGGGTACAGCAGCTAGTCTCGCGGCGCCCTTCCCGCCAGACTTTCACCCGCTGTCCAGTTGCCAGTTAGCCTGGCGCACGCGATACGAGATTCACATCCCCTGGCAAGGTGGCAAACTGCTGGTTCGTTCCGCGCACCAGCCAACGGTTCCTGTTTGGCGGAATGCCAATGATTCGCCATTTTCTCAGGGCCCGGGATCGTACAATTGCGCGTGCCTTCCAGGGCTTATGGCACAATCTGATCAGCAACGATATCCTGATGGACATGCGCCGCGGGCCACCATGCCGCTCGCCGGGCATGTTGCAACGGAATAGAGGTCGAAGCCCCAGACACAACAGCCAGGCATCGCCCGATGCTACAGGAACACGGACGACTTGCCTCGTGCAGGTCATGCTACAATGTCTGCCTTGATGTCACATTGTCACGCGTTCAGAATTGCACCTGCCCACCGGACTGCAAACCAGAGCCTTACAGGTTACCATCGGAACAAGGCAAATCTGGTCGGGGCGATTGGATTTGAACCAACGACCTGCGGTTCCCAAAACCGCCGCGCTGCCATGCTGCGCCACGCCCCGACTTCCGGCCCGAATAAAGCAAGCAGGTTTGCCAGTAAAGTCCTAATTGGGCTCACTGCAAAGCCAGGCCGCCGCGCTCTGGTCTATGCGGCTGTGCCGGGCCTCGCTGCCGACATCAATTCCGAACTGGCTAACTACCCCCGCATTGACCTCGAGAACGTATTTGCTCAATTCGCTACCGACAATGGAACGCGTACTGAAGGGCACCGCGGATTCGTGGATCGAGGCCACCCGACCGGCTTCGTCAAGGAACAGCATGTCGAGAGGGATGCTCGTGTTCTTCATCCAGAAACTTTGCGGACCGGGACGATCGAAAACGAACAGCATTCCGGTCCCGCGCCGCAGGTGCTGTCGAAACATCAGGCCTTGCCTTCGTTTCTCCACCGTGTCCGCTATTTCGACCTTGAAACTGGCAATTCCCCAGCTGCCGCGCAAGGAAAGGATATCCTGCTCGCAGGCAAGTGCGCCCGCCTGTGGCAACCAGGCCAGGACGACAACGAATACGCGAAGTGCCGATACCAGGCGCGTTGCCGGGTTTACGACAATTCGGTCTGGTGACTCTATTTGATCCGACTGTTCCACGGACGGATTTCTTCGGCGACCAACCCGCGTCGTCCCTCACCCAATCGCAGGCTTATCGCTTCTCCTGGCTGCAGTTCGGACATGCTGCTGTTGCGCAGAACATCTATATGCACAAATATATCGCGTGTATCGCCATAGATATTCAGGAATCCAAATCCGCGGAGGGGATCAAACCATTTGACCCGGGCCGGCAGAAAGCTTTCTGCCGGATGATCACTCGACCCGCTACCGGACTGTTTGCCTGACGCATCGGATCTGAGGATCGCCATGATCCGCGTAGCCTGCAGACCTCTTTCCGAGTTCTGTACCTCAAATTCAATTCTTGTGCCTTCGGATATCGAATTCTGGCCAAAATTCCGCAAGATATTGGCATGGAGCAGAATGTCCTCTTCAACCTGGTCAGAGACAACAAAGCCGAATCCTCGGGCGACGTTGAACCATTTGACCTCACCAACAATGGTCCAACGTTCCATCATTTTCTTCGATCCAGAGATTACTGCACACAACTGCCGTATGTTGCGGTGTGAACATCCGTGGGGCGGACCTTACAGCGTTGCGTGGCTGCAATCAAGGATACAACCGGCAAGTCGTCCATTCCGAGGCAGAAACCGTACGCCTCGTCCAACGAAATCGATCATGAAGCCGATGCCGTCCCTCGCTCCAGAACTCGATTTCCAGTGGCCTCAAACGGTATCCACCCCAAAATGGCGGGCGAGGCGGGTCGATGCCAAAGCGGGCAGCAGCCTTGGCCGCGCTCGCAACCAGATCTGCCTTCGACTTGAGCGGTGAAGACTGGCGCGACACCCAGGCACCGTAACGACTTTGCAGGGGTCGACTTGCATAATACTGGTCAGACAAGTGCTGTTCCAGCCTTTCAATTGGTCCTCGTACCCTGACCTGTCGCCCGAGCTCCCGCCAGAAAATGACGAATGCAGCGCCGCAGCCGGTTGTCAGTTCCTGCGCCTTCGGGCTCTCATAGTTGGTGAAAAATACAAACCCGGAATCTTCAACACCCTTGAGCAGAACCATTCTCACATTGGGCATTTGACCAGGCCCGGCAGTTGCGAGTGCAATGGCGTTGTGATCCCTTATCCCCTCGCTTTCGGCCGCCGAAAGCCAGCGTCGAAATTGGGTGATCGGATGTTCATCTTGACTCACTTGTGATCCCGGCTCTTGCGACGATCCACATTACACGGGAATTCTCCCCGGGGGTGTTGTCCCGCTTCCATTTTGCTACAACAGAGAGTATTAGTCATGGCCAGTCTTTAACGCAATGTAAGCGGACACAGTCACTGGACATATGGGACTTCTGACCGGCAAGCGCGGCTTGATCATGGGCGTGGCCAACAACCGGTCTATTGCCTGGGGCATCGCCGAGGCCTGTTATCATCAAGGCGCCTCTCTGGCCTTTTCTTATCAAAGCGAGCCATTTCGGCGTCGTGTGGCACCGCTTGCCAAGTCTGTCGGATCCGACTTTCTTGTACCCTGTGATGTAGCCAGCGAGGACTCGCTGGATGCTGTATTCGTGCGAGTCGACGAAGTCTGGGGCAAGCTCGACTTTGTCGTTCATGCCATCGGTTTTTCGGACAAGAACGAACTGCGTGGCCGATATGTCGACACCTCCGCTGCCAATTTTGCCATGTCAATGGATATCTCTGTGTACTCGTTCACTGCAGTCGCCCGGCGAGCAATCGAGCGCATGCCCGATGGTGGATCGCTGCTCACATTGACATATTATGGTGCCGAAAAAGTCATGCCCCATTACAACGTGATGGGCGTAGCGAAAGCTGCCCTCGAGACGTCAGTACGTTACCTTGCGGCAGATCTTGGAGGACAGAATATCCGCGTCAACGCAATTTCTGCTGGAACTGTCAAGACGCTGGCCTCATCCGGTATCGGTGACTTTCGCTACATCATGCGGTGGAACGAATTGAATTCTCCGCTGCAGCGAAACGTGACCATCCAGGAGATTGGCGGATCGGCCGTATACCTGCTTTCGGATCTTGGGTCGGCCGTAACCGGCGAGATACTTCACGTGGATGCCGGTTACCATGTTGTTGGAATGAAACGCGTTGATGCGCCTGACATCGATGCCACAAAGAACAGGAACTAGGTGTTGGCAGCGCAGGGTAAGGCGTTCAACGTCACATGGGAAGAATTGCATCGCGATGTTAGAGCCCTTGCCTGGCGGCTCGACACGGAAACTCCAGGATCGGGAGCCTGGAAGGGCATACTTGCTGTAACCCGCGGCGGTATGGCTCCAGCAATGATAATTGCCCGCGAATTGAACATTCGGGCCGTCGATTCCATTTCGGTGAAGTGTTACCTTCACCAGGATCGACATGAACCGACAATTCTCAAGCACGCCAATCTGGAATTCGTCGGCGATGGCAAGGATATTTTGGTCGTAGACGACCTCGTTGACACCGGACGTACACTGCGGTTGGTACGCAACCTGGTCCCGAAGGCCACCTATTGCACGGTCTATGCCAAACCCATGGGGCGGCCCATGGTCGATATTTTCGTAACCGAGGTAAGCCAGGATACGTGGATCTACTTCCCATGGGATCTAGACACCAGTTATGTGGCTCCGCTGAGGAGCTAGATTCGCCGCGCAGTCAAGGCCAGTTACCCCTGACGGATGACCAAATCGAGGCTTCGTCACCTTCTACAGATTTGCCACAAGTGGTGGACAACACGGCTGTGGACGAATTCAGAAATGAACTGCCTTGATTGCTCCGTGCCGACCGAAGTGCGGGATCCTGGCAGCCTGACTGCCGGCGCCTGTCCTGCCTTTGCGATGGAAAGGCGAGGCGCCTCTCCTGCCACGGTATGTTCCGTCACGAAATTCATTTGATCGAATCGCGCCCCAACCGCGGTTCAGAATCTTCCCGAGACTGCTGTTACCATCAAGACGGTTGAGGCCAGTGTATCGATAGGCCGCAACAGTCGGATGCATTTCGGCAGAACCGTGGAGTTTCCCATTAGCCTCATGCGACCAGTGCTGGCTCCCGAGATTGGCACAATCACGGCCATCGGGCAGGCCACCCAACCCGGTGCGCAAGGTCTGGAAACCAAGGCGACCGAAGCACCCCTAGAAGGTGGCTGTGGCCACAGGGTTTCCTGGACGAGCCGAACTGGTACATAGGGCGTTGTGATCATGCAGTGACGAACGATTGCATTTGTTTGGTTACGCCCGGTTGGCAACAGGTACCTGTTCGGCCCGACCTTTGGCTACACGTTAAGGCAAGCACATGTTGACAAGATATTCCCGCCCTCAGATGCGCGGCATTTGGTCTCGGCAAAGGCAGTTGAGAACGTGGTTCCGAATCCAGGCTTATGCGCTGGAAGCAATGGCACAGCTAAACCGGGTTCCGGCATGCTGTGCCGAGCAACTGTGGGCCTGTGAGCCCAACACTTTCGACAACAAGCGCATAGGTGAGATCGAGGCGGAGGTTAAGCACGAATCACTAGCATTCCAGATGTACCTCGAGGAACTCGTCGGAACACCGGAAGCACGCTTCATTCATCACGGCCTGACATCATCGGATGTTCTTGACACGTGCCTAGGTTACCAGCTGGTCGGTGCCGGCGACCTGATTGTCGAAGGTGTACTGGCGCTGACTTCATCCCTTCGGAAGAAGTCAGAGCAATACAAACACACATTGTGCATTGGCCGTAGCCACGGTGTCCATGCAGAACCTGTTACCTTTGGCCTCAAAATGGCCCGGGCATATGCAGAATTTTGCCGCAATGCGGAGCGCATGCGCCGCGCCAGAGAAGAGATCGCGGTAGGTAAGATTTCCGGAGCCATGGGTACATTTGCTACTGTTGATCCCTTTGTTGAGGAATTTGTCTGCAAGCGGCTGGGCCTTATCCCTGAACCTATTTCTAGCCAGATAATCCCGCGTGACCGACATGCTGCGTTCTTTCTGGCCATGGCACTCGTCGCCGCAAGCCTTGAGCGCCTGGCAACCGAACTGCGCCACTTGCACATAACCGAGGTCGCAGAGGTGAGCGAGGCCTTCGGAGCCAAGCAAAAGGGGTCCTCGGCCATGCCTCACAAGCGCAATCCTATTCTCTCCGAGAATGTGTGCGGTCTGGCGCGTCTTGTGCGCTCAAATTGCAAAGTGGCTCTTGACAACGTTTCGCTCTGGCATGAGCGTGATATGACCCATTCTTCGGTTGAGCGCGCCATAGCACCCGATGCCACAACCACGCTGGACTTTGCGCTGTGGCGAATGAATTCCATTGTCGAGAACCTGGAAATCAACGAGCGCCAAATGCAGAATAACATTGCGGCAACGCGCGGTCGCATTCTATCTCAGCGTGTCTTGCTGCTTCTTGCTGAAACCGGTCTTAACCGAGACCTGGCCTATCGTCTTGTACAGTCCTGCGCTACCAGGTCAGCGAAGGACGGAATGGATTTTCGAGAAACCCTGCTCGCGCAACCCGAGATTAGAGACAGACTTACGATGCAGCGACTTGATCAGGTGTTCGACCATGAACAGAACGCGGGCCAGGTTGACAGGATTCTGACCAGGGTCGAAAATGCATATACCGCAACAGATTCAAGACTGGATTGATTACGACAGGCCGTCTTCGTCGGCACCCGAGCGCAAAGGCTGTCGCGCACTCGCCCCGCCGGTTGATAGGAATGATGCCGGCTTGTCCCATAAATGACCATCGACCGCCGCATCACGCCTTGTAGCAGTCCCGATTATGGTCTTTTCTCGCCGGAAACTGTCCGCCGGAGTGCACTAGTTGGTAGTCGGCACGTTAATCCGCATAGACTGCTTATCGGCCTCCCAAGCCCACTTGTTGGCACACTTCAAGTGTATGGCTTGAGTTCATTTTGCGTTGAGGACTGCGGCCAGCTGTTGTTCGCAAAGTGTTGTATATTTGCTTCGCACCTCGGCCTCGCTGACAACGCCGTCCAGGTCACTAATCACTTTTTGGAGAACATCCTCGGGACCAGGTTCCTCAAGGTCAGCCTTAACAGTATCCAGGGCGTAGACCTGCGCCATGTCAGCTGACAATTTCAGCTTCTCGGATGCCCATAACCCGAGTTCCTTGTCAGCGCGTGCATAGGCCTTGAACTGCAGTTCCTCGCCGAATGCAAACCGCGCTTCAGCCGCCCTTCGGCGCTCTTCAAAAAAATCCACCTGGCTAGTCTTCCTTCCACAATTCCGTCCCACGAATATAATTATCCGGCACTCTCGATCAAGAACCACGCACAGGGGCTGCGCCATTGCCCTGCTCTGCTGGAAACTCACAATCGACTACTTGTCGGTTCTCCTGACTGCCATCCTGTCTGAACATTGAAGACGGCCACTTCCGTACATCGCGCTTGTCGGCAGGTCTCACGGTTCGAGTCGGGAGAGAACTCTTTCCAAATCACCGTAGCCTGTCACGCGGCGCTCGTATTCCAGCCCCAGGAATTGAGCGCAGCGGCGGGCCTCTTGCTCAAGCTCTGCATCATCCTTTTGGGCCAAGTAAACCACTTTCTCGTAGTTGCCGAAATAGGTGTCTCGCAGTTCGGGAAATCGATCGAGACCCAGAGGCTTGATTACAAACGCCTCAAACTGCCGGACCAAAAAGTCGGTGAGGTAGAAGGACGTCAACTCACTCTCCTGGTGACTGTCGAATGATTCCAACCCCTCGTAAAATGCATAGCAATGCGGTCCAGCAATCATTTCAACTCCCAGTTTCCTGCACCTGTCCTGCAGCAATCCTCCCGTTCCGCAATCGGCGTAGACTACAAAGATCTTGTCATAGTGTTGACGAAACTTGAGAACCGATGCCTCAACTGCATCGGGAATCTGATTCGGGAACAGGTGCAATTTTGCTGGTAGGCAGTGCAGGTCGAGATGCACCCAATTGTTGATCCGCTTGAGTTCGATGATTTCCCTTGCGAGTGCGCCACAGGCCAGCAGGAGTATTCTCTCGCAGGGTGAGCCCTTTAGCCGTTCTGTTGCGGGGGAAAGCTGTAGCGGACTATGTACTTCTGCCATTGCGAAAGTCTCGGTTCTCGAGTGCTCGGCTACGACCATTTCTTGGTCCCTGGAACCTGCTCCGTCGCTGCGTCTGGCCAACCACGGCCGGCAAGTCGGTTGTCGGTGACCAGTCTGTTCTTCGGATCAACCGGCAGCAACGAGTTGGTTGTGCTTTCTTGCCATGTATTCCTTGGCAGTCTCGACGGCGATGGCCGCATCGCGGCAGTACGAATCTGCACCAATTGCACGGGCGAATTCTTCGTTAAGGGGAGCACCGCCTACCAACACTACAAGATTGTCGCGAATGCCGAGTTCCTTCAACCGATCAATGACAACCTTCATGTATGGCATTGTCGTGGTCAGCAAGGCCGACATGCCGAGAATATCCGGATCTTCGGTCTCGATTGCTTCAAGGTAGTTTTCTACCGGGTTGTTGATTCCGAGATCAACAACCTCAAATCCGGCACCCTCCATCATCATAGACACGAGGTTCTTGCCTATATCGTGGATATCTCCCTTGACGGTTCCAATGACCATCTTGCCCATGCGTGGGGCACCCGTTTCGATCAGGAGCGGCTTGAGGATAGTCATTCCCGCCTTCATCGCATTGGCCGACATCAGGACTTCGGGCACGAATAGAATGCCGTCCCGAAAATCAATCCCGACGATTCGCATTCCCTCGACAAGCGCCTCGGTCAAGACCCTGTAAGGCAACCAACCACGTTCCAGAAGAATATTTACGCCTTCGACAACCTCTTCATTCAGACCATCGTAAAGGTCATCGTGCATCTGCGGAACCAATTCCTCATTCGGTAGTTCCGAGAGGATAAGGTCGTCGTAATCATCCATCAAAACGCTCCCAAGATGCGAAAGCCCAATCCTGCGCCCGTAATTGCAAACCGCTGACAATACAACAACATTGTGGATCAGGTGCTAAGTTCAGTTCTATGTCATTCCCTAATTGTGCCTTGCAGGCCGCCGACCCGCTGATCTACGGCGTCGGCTCCGACGTCTGTTTGTCCGGGGCGCGTTGTCGTAGGTCAAGGGGCCCAGCTTGGCAATGACTTCTTCGAGCCGGGGCTTTGCACCCATGGGTGCCGTCTCCAGCCGTTCTCTCATCTTTTCGACGTGCCGAGGTGTCGTTCCACAGCATCCACCAATGATGGTGGCTCCGACATTGCGTGCCAGTTCAACATAATCGGCCATGACCTCCGGGGAGCCTGCATAATGAATTCGACCTTCAACAAAGGAAGGAATTCCGGCGTTTCCCTTAGCTATCACGGGTCTCGAAGGACGAGCGTCGCAAATCTGAATCAGCGCTTGCATGAGATCAGATATCCCGGAGCCACAATTGGCGCCCATTGCAAGAGGTGCAGGCACAACAGACTCGGCAATATCAACCAATTGTGGTGGACTGATCCCCATCATTGTCCGACCAGCCGTGTCAAAGCTCATTGTTCCGCACCATGGCAGGCCGGCAAGCCGACACCCCTCGGCCGCAGCAAGAAACTCCTCCTGCGAAGACATCGTCTCGATCCACAGCAGATCCACGCCGCCCTCAGCAAGCCCGGTCGCCTGTTCATGAAACAACTCCACCGCATCGGAATGCGATAGTGATCCGGCAGGTCCCATAATTTCCCCGGATGGTCCCATTGAACCCGCGACGATACACAATTCGGGGCTGGAATCTGCAACTTCCCGGGCCAGCAATGCAGCGACTTTCGAAAGCTCGCGGCTTCGGTCAGCCGCATTGTGCAATTGGAGGCGGGCCCGATTGCTGCCAAACGAATTGGTCAAGAACAGCTGGGCTCCGGCAGCAACAGCGTTGCGGTACAGTTTTGAAACCTTGGCTGGGTCCATTACATTAAGCATTTCCGGGGCCTCACCAGCCTCAAGACCCATGTTGAACAGGTTTGTCGCCGTGGCACCATCGGCTAACAGCCAGCCCTGACGGTCAAGAATACAGTTCAAATTCATCTTCGATCTCGATGCAGAATATCAAAAAACCGATTCTGGATAAGGGGGCATGGTCTTGATGGGAGGGAATCCCTTTCCCTACAATTGATGAGTCAATGGGTTGTTTTCGACAACAATCCAGAGGCTCTCTCCCATGAACCCGTCTACCATGGCTCACCTCTGCTGTCACTATGATTCTGGCCGCATCGACAAGGAACAGGAAAGACATCGCCTTGTCCCCGCGATAGGAATGTGCCGCCCCAAGACCCGGCTCCAACTCTCGCCCGACCGCAACTTCAGGCGGTTCCGGTTTCTTGCCATAAGGTGACTGTACCGAAGCGGCTGCGGTTACCCCGCCCGCCTATGGGCGCCTCAAAGCCCGCATGCCATGCATCATCGCCTGCTCAGGAGGTCTGCTGCACACCGTCGAACCAGAAAGGGGTTGATTTGCGGCTACAAGATGCCTGTGGTCATCAACTGCAAAGGCCAGCTGATGGCCGTGCAGTTCTAACCCGGCAACACCGCTGACCGGGCGCCACTGGCGGTGCTGACAGCCGGGCGCAAGGGCCAAGATCCTTGGCAACGAGGCACCGTTCGGTAAACAGGGTCTTTCGTCACATCCTGTCCTGCCTGGTCGCCGATGTGCCGGGTAAACCAGGCATCACAGTGGAGATGACCGATCGCCCCTCTTCACAATCAACAACACATCCGACACCGCCGCGTGGGCCATACCATGCCGCCTGCACTGGCCAGCCCTTCACCTGCTGACCGGGCGATTCGGCAACCGGGCGTAGAAACAGGCCCGGTTATCCAATATCCAAAAGTCGGGCAAGAAAAACTCTGTGTCCGGGGCACCGGCCGCAACTAGTTAATGCAGCAGCGCTTGTCATTGACATTTCCCGTGGCAAGGCTGGATGCCAGTTCGCGAATTCGTGACACCATCGAGGTCAGGCCATTGGAACGCTGAGATGACAGGTGGTTCTGAAGGTCCAGACGTCCCAGTTCTCCAAATGCGTCTGTAGTGAGCACGTCATCGACATTACGTCCGTTATACAGTGCCTGGAGTATGGCAATCAGTCCGCGCACAATAAGTGCATCGCTGTCGCCTCGAAAGCTGAACATTGGCGGAGAGCCCCTGGTGTCAGCAATGGCAATTATCCATACCTGACTGGCACAACCTGAAACTTTTGTTGCCGGTACCTTGAGCGCGTCTTCAAGTGTGTCCATGCTCCGGCCCAAATCGATTACATATCCATAACGATCCTGCCAGTTGCCGAGAAATGCAAAATCCTCTACGATTTGTTCGAACGCTTCCGGAGCCACTGCGCCTGCTTTCTCATCATGACTGTGTGCAGTTTGGTTGACGGACTTCAGTATACCACTGGCACAACCTTTTGGAACGAAGTATGTGGATGTGCATGGCCAGGTTTCAATACAGTAATATCGGTTTCCGGAATCTGTTTTGCCGGCATGCCGGCATCCTGGTAGCAGCTGTCGTACTTGCCGGTTGCTCATCCGGTTTCTTTGTTCTCCCAAACAGGATTTCCTCAGTCGAACCCGAAACCCCCACAATTGCGAGCGATGAAGCCGTACAGACCACTAGCGCCGGAAGTACGACAATTGATAGCATCGAGTCGGTAGAATCCTTTAGGCTGGCAAGCGGTGTATTGCTGATAATTGTTGGCACGACGCGTCACGACGGTGCAACCATGTCCACGCTGGTACCACTAAACGAGGAGTTGCCAGATTCGAATGGCGTTCTGAGGTATGAGTTCCAGATTGTGCCGCTTGGTGAGGCCTCTGACGCGACAGAAGCCGCGCGGAATGAGGTGACACTTTCTCATTCAGTTTCACAAGAACGCCTCACTGGAGCATCGGAGATTGAAATTGTGTCGGCTTCGAACACGTTCAGTGTTCAGATTCCAGGTCAACGATTCTGAACTTGGAATTTGACAGGGTTAAGGCAATTTCACCGCGACACAACTGAAGCGCGCGGGCACCAAAAACTTCACGACGCCATCCTAGCAACGGTCTGGCATTCATGTCACCCGTTACGATCGCCTGTATATCATCGGAGCTTGCAAGCAGTTGTTCAGCAACTCCGACGTCCCTGGCAATGATCTTTCGCAGTAGGCGCAACATGTTGGAAGCATCTCGTTCGGTCGGTATTCTAGGCTCCAATTCAACCGGGAACCCCTTTTGATTCTTCCTGGACAGACCGGCTTGCACTGCCGCCATTGCTTGTGTTCCAAACTTGCGTACCAACTGCGAGTTGCCTGCAAACCGGACCCTCTTCAATTGTCCTGAAGACCTGGGCTGTGACCCTGCCAGAGAAATCAGGCCGCTATCTGAAAGCAGGAAGCGACGGGGAACATCTAGCTGTTGCGCCAATTGCTCTCGCAGCTTTGCCAACTCCTTGACCACGGAAAACGTGTCGGCCGAGATATGAGCCAGCTTCATTCTTCTCCATGCCTGATCAACATCGATACGATAAGTCTCGGGAGCAGTCAGAATGCGAATCTCATCGTCGACCCATGCTGATCTTCCATTCTCCTCAAGAGTCTCCTTCAGTTTCAAGTAAATGATCCGCAGGTAGGTCACGTCGGACAGCGCATAAGCCATTTGCTTTGCCGCTAGAGGGCGCTTGGACCAGTCCGCGAAGCGCGCTGACTTGTCGATGCGAGCCGAGGCGAGGCGCCGCACCAGTGTTGCATAGGCAACGCTATGCCCGAAGCCACACACCATGGCTGCCAACTGCGTGTCGAATATCGGGCTCGGAATCTGCTCCGTTTGCCGATAGAAGATTTCGATATCCTGCTTTGCTGAATGAAAGACCTTCACCACCGAGTTGTCGGAGAGCAGCGCATGAAGGCTGTCCAGTTTCATAGTGGGCGCCAGAACATCCACCAGCGCCGTCTCACCGAAATCGCCAGGCATGGCGAGTTGCACCAGACACAGTTTTGGGAAATACTTCCGTTCACCCATAAACTCGGTATCGACGGCGACAAACGGGTGTTTTCGTGCTTTCCTACAAAACCTGTCGAGTTCAGCAGTTCTGGTAAGCAATGCCATCATTGATTCCTTCATTCCAATTTCGACTTTGCCGACGCCTGGTCAAGTCTGCGCAAGCAGGGACAGGTGCCGAGGCGCCCAAGGTTGCATGCGCTGTCTGATCCAGAGAGTAAGTGAAGCGCGGGTCACTGTGCACGGCAGGAGTACAGGACAAATCGGAACCGGGCTCGTAGTACTGGTCTGCGCCATGAAAGGCGACCGCAAGCCGACAGTGCAGCGCATGGCCGGCAAGATTGCGAAGTTGCGGATATTTGCCGACCAACGGGGACGAATGAATCGCTCGGTCATGGATGTTGGCGCCTCCATACTTGCCGTCAGCCAGTTTACGCTGGCTGCCAACACGGCGCGCGGGAATAGGCCGGGCTTTTCGGACGCCGCACAACCCGACACTGCAAGAATACTCTTTGATCACCTTGTCCGGGAGTTGAGAGCAACCGGCCTGAACGTCCACACCGGTGAATTTGGTGCCCACATGATGTTGTCTCTCACCAATGACGGTCCTGTTACCATTTGGCTTGACCTCAGCAACGGGGATTGCCCGGGCCATGCACCGCAGCAATTGTGACCCTAGGGACCTGAGGAGCACCCCTCTCGCATGCGAACGGATCTTTACACCGGGACTCTGCGGGCAAACGCCCGGTCACCAAGCCTATCCGGCCTTCGCCGCCCAAATTGCCTTCGAGCCTGCCCTATGTTGTTACTGGCTCGTGGATGTCGCGGTGAATCAACAGGGTGAAAAGGTCTGGTTTCCCGGCGCTGACCCGGTCCTGCACGAAGAAATCCCAGATTCTGGTCATGGATGGACAATGCGGCCGACGGCGAGCCTTGTCCGGTGCTGTGTTATGGTCTGCAAGACCGCGCCCACCGGGATTGTCTGGAATTGCAAAGTCTGGCTCCGGCGGCAGGATTCGAACCTGCGACCAATTGATTAACAGTCAACTGCTCTTCCACTGAGCTACGCCGGAGTGTTTCGGATCTGATACCAGACCGCATGCAGCCAGTCCAGTTGCAAATGGATGTTGGGTCAGGCAAATTCAAGGATCCAACCGGAAGCCGAAAGGCGCAGCCAGACAGGCGCAAAGATGCGAGGCCACGCCCCCAAACGAAACTTTGCAGGATGGTTGAAACCACTTTCTCCTCCCGGCATATCCGGCCGTGTTCACCTCATTCTCTTTTTTCCGATTGCCATGATCCTACTCGCCGTGGCGATCATGTTTGTTCAACGCCATTTTGACCGCGTAACACGTCAGCTAGTGGCCAGCTTCCAGCCGAAGCTCGAACTCGTGCTGATGACAATTAACACGGCGCCCGATATCGAAGCTGCTGCAAACGATATCGGGCATGTGACCGATGTCTTTGGCTTGAGCGTCTGGTTTGCGAATTCGGAACAAACAAATGTCGAAGACCATTCGGTATGGTTCGACCTGACCGGAACAATTGCGATTGACGTGTTGCACAGGATCGAACCGGCCATTGTTGGCGTGGACCTGGAACCCGGACCCGGGTCGCAGCCGATACTTGCCGTCTTGACCCGACATGGGATTGCCTTGATTCAAGTGCCCCGTTCTGCCTTGACTCCATCCAATCCTCAGCAGTTTCTCATCTTGATCATCTTCGCGGCACTCCTGACGACAGTAATTTCGCTGTTGTTCCTGCGCAATCAGTTGCGGCCCATTCGCCGTCTCAGCAATGCGGTGGAAGCATTTAGTCGTGGCCGTGACATTGATCTACCCATAACCGGTGCCCGCGAAATTCGCAGTGCAGCCACCGCGTTTGTCGAAATGCGCAAGCGGATCAGGCAACAGGAACAGGAGCGGACGACCGTCTTTGCCAATATCAGCCACGATCTAAAGACACCGCTTGCCAGAGTTCGACTTGGACTTGAACTGCTCGAAAAGAGCCCGGAAAGAAAGGCACTGGTCAAGGACATCCAACTCATGGACAAGATGATTTCAGAGGTGCTCGAGTACACAAGACATGGAAAGATTGGTGACATCGGCGAACTGAAGCCAATTGAGGTTGTTCGTACTATTGTTGGTGATGCACAAGCTGCCGGACAAGCTGTGGAGCTGCGTATCAGCCCCGGCTATCCGGATGACGTCACAGTCGTGTGGCACCAACTTGCCCTGCGCCGTGCTCTCGACAATCTGATCCTGAATGCTCGAAAACATGCCAGCAGGGCAATCCTGACTGTGCAGATTGTTGACCAATTCCACGTCTTTTGCGTCGAGGACGACGGTGAAGGAATAGATGAAGCGGACCGGCGGCGAGCCATCGAACCCAATGTTCGCCTCGACAAGGCAAGAAATCTCAATCTCAGCGAAGGGTCAGGTCTAGGCCTTGCGATCGTCAACCAGATCGCCACTACACACGGTGGTGGACTTGACCTCGGCGAAAGTGAGGAATTGGGCGGGCTGAAAGCAACTATTCGACTTTCGACCAATGCGTTGGTAGGCCTGGAGGGATTCGAACCCCCAACCAAAGCGTTATGAGCGCTCTGCTCTGACCGTTGAGCTACAGGCCCGCCCGGAACAGGGTTATGTCAAGCAGGTTGAACTTTCAAGCCTGCCTTTTGGCTCTAAGGCATAGCACGCTTTACGACAGGACTTTCCGCCTTTCGCCCATCCGGACTAATCCGGCCGAATTCAGCGGCCCGTTTCAGGCTGTTGCCCGGCTCGGTCTGACAACATTTTCGAGTGACAACCAACCGTCAAAGATCTCAACTGTTCCGCCAGAACGCCCCTTGAGCAAGAAAGGTCGCCTGACAAGACACCACTGCACTGGACACTTCCAACCTGGGGGACTGGCAGACGGGGATCTGCCGGGGAGCGCTCTGTTGTCTACGGATCACACAGGAATAGCCCGGCATCATTGGCGGGCGGTTTCCCCGGATGGCATAATCCCGTATCCCTCAAATTGCTGCAACGACAGTACCGGCATGCACTCAAGCATGGGTCGGCCCAACCGCAGGAGTTAACTTGCCACCAGTGTGCTACCTGCATCCAGCCCGTCCATGAGGTTCCCAATCACGAGCTTTCACCACAGTGTTTGCAGGAGGCCTCTTGTACGACAACTATCCACCAAGCCAGGCTACCTCCCGGTTGGCGAATTTCATAATGCCGGAGTAACTCGTGTCACTGACCCTTTCGGGAAAAACGATCGCCTTTACGAATACGGATGCAGACCTGTCCCAACGTTTCCGGAAAAACCTGAACTAACAGGCCCATACAGGCTGCAGTGCAAGGGCTGGGCGTGCGATCGGAAGTGTATAATCCTGAGCCTATCACCGACCAGTCAGCTGTGTGAATTATTGCGGTCAGAATTCGCAGGGCGAAGGTGGACTGAACAAGACAGAAAAGAGGCATCAAGACGACCTGCCGTCCAGACCATTCCCTTTGCCGGGCCAGTCCGGATCAATCTCCAGCAGGCGTGCATGCATCTGGTCACGGAACCCTGTGACAGCCTGTTCAAGCTGCACCCGACCAACAATTACGAACCTGACAACATCTAGTACCCGGCCACCCTCATGGAGCATGGCAACACAATCGGTCCGGACAATCTCAGGCCAGGCGTCCAGATGATCCACCGCCACCCTGGCAACCGGTGCGGTTACATGTCGAGCATTTCACATGGCCATTTGGTGCCTGCGACCTTTCCTGTTCGGCGACCCTGGCCGGCGCCCAGCTCAGGGTCTCCAGGACGCTCACTGGCAAGACCTCGGGAAAACCTGTTGATGCCATGCGAATGATCAGCAGGCACACCGCGCTGTTGTATGGCTACCTTGACCAGCAGCTCGACGCCATTTGATGAAATCTGTACCGGATCGCTGCATTGCTCCTGGCAGGCACAACCACGCCGACCGACAACATGGACAGATTCAACTGCGAAGGGACCCGTCTCATCCTTTCAACGCCGCCCTGGCTTCCTGTCCGCGGGTATTGCACGGCCGCGAGTGCTTATCAGTTTAACAGAGGGCTTTGGCTTCTCGACTGTGGACGACCACTTGGCTCCGGCTCGCGCATATGCAGCACAATCGTTCTTCGAACCTGATTGCAGCCCTTAACCGACTATCTCGGTTTCCGAAAAAAAGAAGGCGATCTCCCTGGCTGCAGTCGATGGCGCATCTGAGCCATGCACCGAATTTTCTGTCAGGGAAACTGCAAGATCGCGGCGAATCGTCCCTTCTTCGGCATCAGCGGGATTGGTTGCGCCCATGACCTGCCGATTCAGGGCGATTGCATTCTCTGCCTCCAGAACCTGCACGACAATCGGCCCCGATACCATGAACTCGCATAGCTCATCAAAAAAGGGGCGCTCCGCATGCACGGCATAAAACTGCTGTGCCTGGGCAATGGTTAACTGGAACCTCTTAAGGGCGACTACCCGAAGGCCGGCGGCTTCCAGTCTCGCTGTCACCTGACCACACAGATTTCTCCTCGTGGCGTCAGGCTTGATGATCGATAATGTTCGCTCTGTCACGGTTTCATTCTTCAATTGGACCTGTTTCGGAGACCGGAGGCGCACCTACAGACTTGCGCATCACTTGCCAACTACAAACCAATCCGCCATTCATCCACAAGTTCTTCTTTTTCCCGGGCACGCGCCGACGCTGGCAACACAAGACCCATGCCTCGTGCTGGACGGCAGACCTGCTTCCGCCTGCCAACGTGTCCTGCTATTGCGTAGCAGCACGGGATTTCTTGGCTTCGGAACTGGTCGAGTGCATTTGTTTCCATCGACCATCCTGCTGCCTGTAGTATTTCATTGGCAGGTTCAGCCTTGCAAGAGACTTCCACATCTGGCGCGCAATGCTGGTGGCTTCTCTTGACTCACCGGAGAATACGATCATGACGCGGTGGAATCCCCGCATTTCTTCTGGTTGAACAACCGCGCCCTGAAGAATGATCAGGGCGTCCGGATTGTTGGCACGAGTGTCGGAAATTGACAGTAGAACCGAATGCTCGGCGTCGAATTCGGAGCCTGCCACTCCAACCCCAAAGAACAGTGTGCTGGTCTGGACCCAAAGTCTTGATTCTGTTTTCTGCAGTTGTTCCGGTGAAGCGCCGCGAATGCAGACCCTCCAGCCGCTCTTTCTCGCGTTGCGCACAAGGGTAAAGACCAGGTCATCGGAGTTACTCCTGACCTGGTAAAAGTAGATGTCACCGGATTCACGCGTCACTGTAATTGTCGACGATCAACTTGCTAAGTGACCGGACGCCCCATCCCGTAGCGCCCATCGGTGCAAATTTTGACTCCTTGGGTGTCCATGCCACACCGGCGATGTCGAGATGAATCCACGGCAGCTCGGGACGCACAAACCTCTTGAGGAACTGGGCAGCAGTAATGGCACCGGCCCAGCGATTGCCGATATTCTTCATATCCGCGAATTTGGAATCAATGATCTTGTCGAAGGACTTAGACAAAGGCTGACGCCAAACATTTTCGTCTTCCGAGGCGGCGGCAGCCTCAAACTTCTGGTAAAATCTATCGTCGTTGGAGAATGCACCGCAATACTCGTGGCCCAGACTAACGATTATTGCTCCTGTTAGCGTCGCCAGATCAACCATTGCCGCTGGCTTGAATCGCTCCTGAGCAAACCACATGAGGTCGGCCAGAACCAATCTCCCCTCGGCATCGGTATTGACAACCTCCACAGTGTCGCCCTTCAGCGTGCGCACTATGTCGCCCGGCCTCTGAGCACTCCCGCTCGGCATGTTTTCCACCAGCCCAACCACACCAACAACATTGGCCGGTGCGTTTCCAAGCGCCAAGGATTTCATGACACCGGCTACAGTTGCCGCACCGGCCATGTCCATGGTCATTTGTTCCATCCCGCTCGCTGGCTTGATTGAAATTCCGCCAGTATCGAACACCACGCCCTTGCCGATCAGGGCAATCGGAGGAGAATTACCGCCCCGCCAACGCATGACCACAACCCTTGACGGGCTATCCGAACCCTGCCCTACGGCGAGCAGGGCCCGCATCCCCAGCCGTTCAAGTTCGTCCTCGTCGATTACCTCGACCTCGACGCCAAGTTCTCGCAGTTGACACAGACGTCTGGCGAACTCACACGTCGTGAGCACATTGGCAGGTTCGTTGACGAGGTCCTGCGTAAAGTGGACGCCATCAATCGCTGGTCTCAGTACATCGAACCTCTTGTTGAGAGTTGGGGGAGAAGGCGCCATGACCCGCCACTTGCCGGCAGGGCCCGTTTCCGTTTTCTCCTTCTTGTAGCGGTCAAATCTGTAGCCTCCGAGAGTCATTCCCTGTACCACCAAATCCAGGTTCCGGGTGCCTGCAGTGGCTTCGACCAGAACTGACAAATCGGTCAGTTTCTTGCCTATCCTGGCGCCGGTTCGACGCATGAATATGGGTTCCGGTCTGTCTGGCAATTTGACCACCAGGCAGCGTTCTGCACCAATGCCGCTTACTCCCCAGCATTCCAGAATCTGGCCCGGTTTCATATCGGCAAATTTCTTGCTGGCCAGTACACCGGTCAGCCACCGCCCGGTTCGCACGTCAATATGGGATAGCACCGGACCCAGATTCGCGCCTGGCTGGACAAGGCACACGAACTGACCCTCCAGTGACTGCACAGTACCCAACTTTCGGCCTACAACCTGTATTGATTCTAGTCTATTCATGGTCCACCGCTAAGTGTTGTAACCGTCGCTGCTCCAATAACGCCAATGCATTGGAGGTGTTGGCGGTTGCTATAATGTTTGATGGAGACCGTAAAGACGTGCTGCTTTTGAGCGAGCTCGACAGATACACCTTGAAAAGGCTGTTGACGCTGTTTCTGTTCTTTACGTTGATTCTGGCTGGAGCCTACTGGATCAACCAGTCGGTACGTTCTCTTAGTTATGTAATTCCCAACATTCACTCGCTGCAGACCTTTATGTCCCTGACCCTGTGGCACCTGGTCAGGTCTCTCATGATCGTAATGCCTCTTACCGGTTTCATTGCAGCCACTTACTTCACGGTACAATTACATCTTAGCCGCGAACTTGCTGCAATCTACAGCACCGGGATTTCGCTCAGAACGCTGTTGCGTCCATACCTGGCCTTCGCCACGGTAGTCGGAATTCTGGTTGCGATCTACGCCCATCAGGTTGGCCCGTACAGCAGGTTTGCAATCGGCGAACTCAACCATCGTATCGTTCACAATTTTGCTATCGGGCCATCGCACACCAATCGCTTCAACTTTCCTGGAAGAAACCTGGCAATTTTTGTCGATGACATAACAGTTGACCAGAAACTTACCAATATCATTGTCTTCGACTATGCGCCGGGGGATAGGGAGAATTTGCATTTCGCAGAGTCGGCATACATGCTCCGGGCCAATAACTCCGTGGATCTGGTCATGTTGCATGGCCAGTCGGTTTTGCTCAACAAGACAAACCATACCGTAGCCAATCTGAACTTCGACGACGTCACGGTCAGCCTATCGGCGGTCCTCGCGGCGCCACCTCGTCGTATTCCAGGCATCAGGGAATTTACTTCCTTCAGGTTACATGACGACGAAGCGCTTGCGGACGGTGAAGTGCACTTCGGTACCGAACAGATCAGGCTCGAAACCAATCTTCGCAACTCGGAACTTGTCCATTCCTTGTTTCTGGTTCTGTTGGGTGCCGTTCCTGTGCTGTCAATCACCGGACGCGGTCATGGCGCACCGTTAGCCTGTCTGGCTGCAGCGGTGCTTGGCTTCGGCACCTTCCTGCTAGCCGAGACACTGCAAGCCTTTGTCGGGCAGGAGCCTGACCTGTGGCCGACGCTCTATACCGCCTCGGGTGTCGGGCTACTTGCGGTGGCGATTTTGCTGTTTCGCCTCCACGCAGTGGGCAGACAATAGCATGGGCGCAGAAACTCGCCCCCAATCAGCTTACCGGCTGACCCTCTTTCTGTGGCGCAAGTTCTTCAGGTCACTGGTACTGGTAACTCTTGGCTTCGCGTGCGTGACCTACCTTCTGGAGCTGGAACGTGAGTTCGGGCGAGATGTTGGCGACAGCTTCGTTCAGCATCCTGCCGTGTTGGCGTTGTTGCAGGTGCCCGAAGCGCTGTTTTCCTTGCTGCCGATTATTGTTCTGCTCGGCTCACTGAATACCTCGCTGCGCCTGGCACGGAGTAATGAACTCACCATAATCCAGTCCATCGGTATTGCCGGACGCAGTGCAATACTGCGCATGGCGATACTAGCTACCCTGTTCGGCATTGTGTCCATTACACTACTTCACCCGATGGTCTTGTGGTCGACACAGGTCTATGTAGACGCCACAGGCAGCATGGTTCAGCAGGACCCAAGGGTATTGGTGGAAAAGGACGGTTACCTCTGGATACGCGAAGAACTGAATGGACAACAAACGGTCCTTCGGCTGAAACAGGACCCAGATTCCGAAGGGTTTCTGTCGGCCAATTTCGTAACAACAGATGAGCGCGGCAGCCCGGCACAATACCTGATTTCCGACAAGGTAACCCGGTTGCCAGATGGCTGGCGTCTTGATGATGTAAAGATGTGGCAGCTCGGCAGCGAAATCCTGAATGTCGAATCCACTGCTACCGAGCTCGACCACATCGAGTTTCACACGGCCTATTCGGCGTATGAGACCGTACAGAGGCTGACCGCCGAGGAACGCATACACATCTGGGAATTGCGCCAGCAGGTGGAATTCATGGAGCAGGCAAGCCTCCGCCGGGCCAACCTCTTCGTCCATATCTTTTCCCTGATATCGTTACCGGTCGTATTTGCCACAATGACGATCGTGGGAGGTGCCGGGGCCCTGAGGCCGGCACCAATGCTACAGATACCTTCGACCGTCATAGTCGCGATTCTGGCAGGACTGGCAGTCTTTTTCATGAGAAATCTTGCCTATGTGCTGGGAATCAATGACGCCGTTCCACTGCTGTCAGCCAGTTGGACTGTGCCGGTTGCAACACTCCTTCTGGCCTTTGCGGCAATTCGGTATGTCGAGTGAATTCCCCGATGCCGCGTCCGGGCAGTCCTGCAACACAGTTCAAATGTGTCGCGAATGGCCGTTTCAGGACAATCCGGCATCTGGACAGGGTAGCATTGTGCTGCAGAATTCCAGAGCAGATCCGAATAACGATTTGACACCGCGCGGGGAATTCGGGTACCTGCTAACGACGCAATGCGAGTTGCGTCCATGGCAGGTGACCTTTCGGGAACCATGCACCATTCGGGCGGATCGGTGTGGCCGGCTGTGCGGGCATGCAAAGTACCTGCGTGCGATGTGTTGCACGCCTTCGTGCTGATGATTCCAGGAGTCGGCAAGTGGTTCGGGAATCAGTCCGGCGAGAGAGAACCAAAGCCGAAAGCCCTGTTTCCAGGTGCGAATGAGCAGAACCAGATGGATTGAACCGCAAGTGTACAGTGCAACCGCAATCTGGCAACTAATCCGGTTAGCCGTGTGCTCCGCGGAAAGGCTTCGGCTTGTCACCGCTACCGTGGTCTGCGCTCTTCTTTTGCCGATAACCCTGTCACAGGTCCATGCGCAAGACCAAAATCCCAGTTCCGGGCCACCCACCGTAATTGCCGACAGAATAACGTTCAGAAACGGTGACCGGAGGTTCCTGGCAGAAGGAAACGTCGTAGTTACGATAGATGGTCAGGTGTTAACCTGTCCGCGACTTGAATCTGATGGTGAGACCTTGACGGTCGAGGGCCCGATCCGCTGGGCGGATGATAGTGGCAATGTACTGACCAGCGATTTGGCAGAGGTTTCGGTGGACTTTCAGCGAGGCATGCTCAGCGGTGTCAGGCTGCTTATCGACAGGCATGTCCAGATCAGTGCCAACCGCCTGACGTTCAGCCAGCAGGAATTCGATGTCATTCGTGATGTACGTGTTACGCCTTGCCAGATCTGCGAGTCAGGTGAGCCCCCGGTGTGGCATTTTCGTTCTCGTCTCCTGGTCAGAGACAAGGAGGAACAACGGCTGTACCTGCGTGGTGTCCAACTCCGCGTTGGACCGGTTCCAGTCTTCTATTTGCCCTGGCTGTCAATTCCGTTAGCTCGTTCAGCCAACCCGAACGGCCTGCTTTTCCCCGAGCTGTCCTACGACTCCGATGCAGGTGCCGGAATCAGGATTCCCTACTACCTGCGCCTGGGGCCACATGCCGATGCAACATTGACACCAGGGTTGTCAGCCGATGGCCAGAGTTCATTTGGCTACGATTACCGACAAGCATTTGATCGTGGATGGCTTACCATGTCAGGCGAGGTTGCCATAAATGATCCGCAGGAGCTGTTTGCAGAGGAGAAAAAGCTTTTCCGTGGCGGACTCAAGCTGGGTGACGACGGCAAGCTACTGGCACTGCATACCGATAACGCGGAACATGCCGGAGACGGACTGGCCCAGATATTTCCGGAGGAACATGAACTGACAGTGGTTACAGCGGGCCGGAGGACGGATCACCAGTATGCCGTAGGTCGATATATCGGGCTTGAGGCAGACAGGCAAAAGACCAATGATGAAGATCCAATGTCATCACTTTCCGACCTGCAGTGGCACGGTCACAGGACATGGTCTCGCGCCGGATTGGTCCAGTTGTCCATGGGTGTTCGCTCCTTTCAACATGTCGAACACGACGATGTGCTCCATGCCAACCTGAGGCTGGACTATTCACATTCACGAATTCTGGACCCGGGACTGATTGCCGAGTTCGCCGCCGCTGTGAATGCTACTGCAACAGAGTGGACAGAGGAAAAGGCGAAACACAAACATGCAGATATCCGGCCGCAAGTATCTGCATCAATTGCGCTTCCCCTGGTCCGCACCGGAAAACAAACACGAGAAGTGCTGGAGCCAGGACTGCACCTCCACTACAGTAAGGCAGACGAGTCCAGGCCAGCACCCGAGTTGCAGCAACCTGTTGTCAGTATCGATTCTAGCAGTCTTGCCTCCGCTGACCGACTGGCAGGGCTGGGGCAGGACGAGCAGGGGCTGCGCCTCAGCGCCGGTCTCGGATACACTCTCTTCGATGGTGACGGCAACGAATTCGAGCTGGCGGCAGGAAGAATATTCCGCATGGGAATGGAAGACGACAGATTTCAGGAACCCGCCAATGGAAGACCAAACTCCTACTATGCCGCATTCGCCGGCATCAGATCCAAAGGCGGCCTTTCATTCGGACAACACGTCAGTCTTGACGAAGACCTGGAACCGTTGATTGAAGAAAGCGCACTTCAGTATATAGGGGACGGTTTTGGTGTGAAGCTTGCCCACGGGTGGATTAGTGAAAATTTTGACGGCAACAAGGCCAAATCGTGGAGTCTCGATGCATCGTATCGGGTTCAAGATCACTGGGTGCTCAATGGTGGCTGGCAGCATGATGTTTATGCCCAGGGCAAACGGACGGTTGACGTCGGTCTCACCTATTCACACCAGTGCCTCAGGGCCGGCCTCAAGGTCGAACGAGAACTCAGTACCGCCACAACACCGCAGCCATCGACGTCAATCGGCTTCACAACGACAATCGAGGGCCTCAACAAGGCAATCGGAGGCCCGTCAGAGACGTGCCTCTAACGCATCCATTTGAGAGAAATGATGATCAGAGCATTGTTCTTTGCAATTCTATGTGCGTCCACAGCTGTTGCGCAGGGGCTGCCCTCCAGCCCCTATTCGACAGCATTCCTGGTCAACGGCGTGAGCGTAAGCCATTACGATATCGAGCAAGCTACGTTAATGAATCAGGCCTTGACGGATGACAAGAACCCACGTGCCGAAGCAGAAAAGATGCTCATCAACGACATTCTTTATCTGCAGGAGGCCGATCGCCTCGACATCAGCGTTTCGGAGAAGGAAGTTCGAGACGGCATGGCTGAATATGCCGGACGCTCTGGCCAGACAGACGAGGAATTCCTGCGGTTGCTCGGCCGGTCCGGCGTGCACCCTGGAACCTTCAGGAATTTCGTCCGAGCCGGACTGGCGTGGCGCAAGGTCATTGCGCGACTTTATGGTGAACAAGCCAGTGATATCAGCGGCAGCGAGGTGGATGATCTGGTTGAATACCAGCCCGCCCAGGGAGTTGAACAGTTTGATATTTCGGAAATAGCGTTGCCGGCGACACCGGAACTGAGCGCGCGAGCGAATGAAGTCGCTCAGCAGATCATCGCGTACTCGACTTCTGCCAGCAGGTTCGCCGAGGCTGCAAAAAGAGCGTCAGTGGCCAATTCAGGTCCTTCCGGAGGCAAAGTAGGCTGGATGTCGCTTTCCAGGTTGCCGCCGACCATTCACGGTACCCTGCGCAACACCAGCACAGGCTCGGTTTCAGCACCGCAGCAAATCGATCAGCACCTTTACATTTTCTTCGTTCACAATCGTCGCGAGGTGACGGAAAACGTCCGGCCTGCTGTAATTGAATATGCGATGCTTACGGTTACGGGAGAGAACCCGGAGGCAGCGGCGGGTGCCGCGGGTTCGATTGCGCGACGCGTTAGCAGTTGCAGCGATCTGGGTATTGAAGCACAGGAATGGGCCGAAGAAGACTACAGGAAGTATGTCGTTGCGAGTAATTCAGAAGAGTATGCGCAGATACCGGTCGAGACCGCCCGGCTTGACAACGGTGAAGTCGCCATTCGACAAGATGTACCCGGACGCCCGAATGCACGCCTGTTGATAATGCTGTGCGACCGAATCTTTGTGCAGGACCGTGAAGTAAGGACCGAACTTCGGCGACGGCTTCTGCTCGCCAACCTCGAAGCATACAGCAGTCGCCATCTTGCAACGCTGAAGGCGAATTCTGTTATCATTCGCAAGTGATTCTGCCGGTTGCCCTAACCTGTGGTGAGCCGGCAGGCGTCTCGATTGAACTGGCTGCGAGGGCCTGGAGTCGACTGACGCCGCGGCTACTTTTTTTTCTGGTTGCCGACACACGGCATGTTCAGGCGCATCGGCTGCCGATTCCTGTAGAACGGATATCGTCGCCTGCCTATTGCAGCGAGGCCATGCCTTTTGGGCTACCTGTAATACATCACGAGTTTCCCCGCCCGATTGCCCCTGGACGTCCGGATGCAGCGAATGCACCTGCCATCGTCGAGGTTGTAGACCGCGCCGTAAACTGGTGCAAGAACGGGGCAGCTGCAGCAATTTGTACTGGTCCGCTTGCCAAGCATGTATTCGCAGCGGCGGGACGGCCAGGCGTCTCAGGTCACACCGAGTACATCGCCAGCCTCTGCGGTGTTGATCAACCAGTCATGATGCTGGCCAGCCGATCGCTGCGGGTCGTGCCCGCAACAACGCATATACCGCTGCGAGAGGTTTCGGCCAGTTTGACCGAGCGGAATTTATCATCGATAATCAGGACATGTGCGCATGCCCTTGCCCAGGACCTGGGAATCGCAGCCCCCAGAATTGCCGTCATGGGGCTCAATCCGCATGCCGGTGAAGGTGGCTTACTGGGAGACGAGGAACAACTGACAATAATTCCTGCCATAGCCGCTGCCTGCCAACAGGGACTAAATGTAACCGGCCCCCATTCGGCCGATACGATGTTCTGTGCCGAACGGTTGCGCGAATTCGACTTGGCAGTCTGCATGTATCATGATCAGGCACTTATTCCGATCAAGACACTTGCATTTCACGAAGCCGTCAACACCACCTTGGGCTTGCCTATTGTTCGCACTTCTCCCGACCATGGCACGGCTTTGGATATCGCAGGGACAGGCAGGGCTCGTCCAGACAGCCTGATCGCTGCCTTGCAACTCGCCCACCGCATCGCTGCTACAAGACGACGTCGTGGCGGATGAACTTGACTGTTTCCCGCCGCTCAGGGAGGTCATTGCGAAATATCGCCTCTCGGCCAGGAAGGCACTCGGGCAGAACTACATACTCGATCTCAACCTGACACGACGCATCGCCCGACAAGCCGGCAACCTTGAGGCATTTGATGTATTGGAAATCGGTGCCGGGCCCGGAGGATTGACGCGTGCCCTGCTTGCTGAGGGCGCCCGCAATGTCCTTGCGGTCGAGATTGACAAGAGGTTTGCCCCGGCCCTTGATGACCTGGCCGCGCACGCCGACAATCGCCTCAAGATCGTAGTCGGCGACGGGCTTCATGTCCGGCCCACCGACCATCTTGAAGGGCCGATCAAGATCATATCAAACCTACCATACAATGTCGCAACGAAGTTTCTTGGCCGATGGCTTGAGGATGAACCCTGGCCACCATTCTGGCATGCCATGGTCATCATGCTTCAGCGAGAGGTGGCCGGTCGCATCACTGCATCACCTGGAAGCAAGAGCTATGGAAGACTGTCCCTGCTTTGCCAGTATCGGTCGAAAGCGGAAGTCGCCTTTCGCGTCCCACCGCAAGCATTTGTACCTGCACCAGAGGTCGAATCAGCGCTGGTACGTATCCTGCCGAGACCTTCGCCCTTGACATCTGCCGGCACTGAGGCCTTGCGGGAGATTTCTCGCGCCGCCTTTGGGCAGCGTCGCAAGATGTTGAGAAGAAGTTTGCGTCCCCTATGCCACAACATTGAGGGGGTTCTTGCAGCCAGTGGTCTCAGCCCCACAGCTAGAGCCGAAGAATTGTCTGTGGAAAACTACATACGTATGGCTGCATTGCTGGTTGATCAGCGGTTGTCGAATCCGGACGGTTGAGTCGTTCCACCCGCCAGACAGCTGACCCGGACTCTAGAGAGTTGCGGCTTCGCCCGCATCTTTCGAACTGTTTTCGCTCGCCGCACGCGCATGCCGCTTCTTTGCATGACCGGACTGGTTGCTGCCATTCGACTTGTTCGCTCCACCATGCCGTGCATTGGCCTGTGCCGCGCGCTGCGCTTCCTGCTCGCGCAGGTAACCTGCCAGCCTGACGTAGTGCTCGGCATGTTGCGCGTAATTCTCGGCGACAATCTGATCCCCGCTCAAGCGGGCATCTCTTGCCATGGCGCGATATTTCTCGACGAGCTGATGTGTATTTCCACGAATCTTGCCGTCAGGGCCTGAGCTTTCGTAGACGCGGTTGGTTCCGTATCCCGGATGCCGCCTGTTCTTGTGTCTCATTCTCGCTCTACCTGTCTTCATGCCTGCATTCTCCGTATTCCCTGTCGTGTTTCCTGGCGTTTGAGGCTGAATTGCCGAGCCAGCATCGGCCTGCCATGCTGTCCAACGTTGGCTCGTGTTGTAAGGGAGGTGACAATGCCAGCAGTCCCGCCGACCCAGCGGCCCAACCGAACTTGCTGTCTTCCATCAGATTGATGATACCACCTCGGGATCCGATTCTGGCCAGCAACTTTGCCGACGAGAATGATAAGTATTGTACATTATGCGCTTTCATTCCTTGCCAGCTGCATCGCGCTGCCGGGACGGTTGCCCGGCGAGGGCGACATGCTGCAGACATTGTGCAACGCTATATTTGAGCAGGTTTTACTCAAGTCCCGGGTTCCGGTGCCAACAGATGCATGTGTATACTCCCGGTCGAGTTCCCTGTTACCAGCCAGACAAGCGCTGCCTGGGCGAGGATACCAGCCTGCGTTTTTCTCTCAACTGACCGCTGGCCGGCCGCCTGGCACCCGTTTTCGTATTACCAAGAACATGTTCTCTCGCCGTCCACCATGGGAAAAGATTCCAGAGTCGTCCCGTGGTCAAGTTGGTCATAGTCGTTGTCAACGCATCCTCACAGCGCTTCCGGACTTTCGACTTGCGAGACTGAACCATTCATTTCCGGACATGGTCGCTACAGCATAACGGCTTGTCTAGGGCGCCCTTTATGGCCTGGGCACAAGCGAAAGCGCCCGTATGTTGCCATCCAAATCCCGCTTTACCTGGTCGAGATCAAACCCATGCCCTGCAAAAATACCCTTTACTGGCTCAAACTGTTTCGAACCGATCTCGACGATTAGGCATCCGCCGGGATAAAGGTGGTTCTTCGCTTTACTCGCCAGTATTCGAAATGCTTCGGTGCCATCTCCGCCCAGCGTAAGTGCATGCCGGGGCTCGTAAAGCCTGATCTCGGGGGCTAGCGAAGCACATTCATACCTATCGATATATGGCGGGTTTGAAATAATCAAGTCGAATTTACGATCGATTGTAGAAAACCAGTTCGAGTGCCTGAAGTCACAGCGCGATGAAACACCGTTCCGCTCCGCATTTTGTCGAGCGACCGCCAAGGCCTTTTCGCAGATATCAACACCTGCACCGATTGCCGCACTTCTTTCCGCCAGTATCGAAACCAATAGACAGCCAGAGCCGGTGCCGACGTCAAGGATACACCTGAAGTTCTTGCTCAGCGCAAGAAGTACAAGCGATTCGGAATCGGGTCGGGGATCGAGCACGTCCGACGTTACCTTGAACCTCCGGCCAAAAAATTCCCGCTGTCCCGTGATCTGCGACACCGGCTTTCTTGCAGTCCGCTGTACAACTGCATTCTCGAACGCGTGCTGCAGCCGGGCAGGCAACGAATAGTAACTGGCCTCGCTTAGGCTGGCCAGCGAGCAACCGACAACATGTTCGAGAAGCACGCAGGCATCACGTCCTGCGCCGTGGACACCGGCATCGCGCAGGCGCGCCGTCGCATCGTTCATAAGATCGGGAACAGCGGTACTCACAACTCTAGGTTCGCCAGGCGCGAGGCCCGGTCATGAGAGGCCAGAGCATCAATGAGTTCATCCAGGTCGCCCTGAAGTATCTGGGCAAGCTTGTAGAGAGTCAGATCAATGCGGTGATCCGAAACTCGCCCTTGAGGAAAATTGTAGGTACGGATGCGCTCCGACCGGTCACCACTTCCAACAAGAGACCTTCGGCTGGATGCCCGTTCCTGCGATGCCCGTTCATCTTCGATGTCACGCAACCTGCTCCGCAGCACAGTCATTGCTCTGGCTCGATTGCGATGTTGTGATTTTTCCGACGAAACGACGGAAATTCCGGAGGGCAAGTGAGTAATTCTTACCGCAGAGTCGGTCGTATTGACGTGCTGGCCTCCGGAACCGCTTGCTCTCATGGTGTCTATGCGCAGATCCTCCTGCTTGATCTCGACCTCAATCTCCTCAGCTTCGGGAAGCACGGCAACGGTGGCTGCAGAGGTGTGAATTCTGCCGCTGGATTCGGTCCTCGGCACCCTCTGTACGCGGTGAACGCCAGACTCGAACTTCAATCTGGCATAGGCGTTACGGCCCTCGATCAGGACAATCGCTTCCTTGAAACCGCCGAGTGTTGTGTCGCTGGAGTTCAGCAGCTCGTATTTCCAGTTCTTCAGTTCAGCATACTTCTCGTACATGCGAAACAGAACGCCGCCGAACAGGGCTGCCTCCTCGCCGCCGGTTCCTGCCCGGATTTCGAGTACAACCGATCTCTTGTCATTGCTGCTGGACTCCAGGAGCACCTCCAGAAGTTCTGCCTCGCAGTCGCTTTTCTGATCGGACAGGATGGACAGCTCATCGACGGCAAGCTGCCGCAGCTCAGGGTCGTCGAGCAATAGCCGGGTTTCCTCGATTTCCTCCTGCAGGTCGAAATATCGCTGTGCCCTTGCGACGATCGGGCGTAGCTTGCTGAATTCTCGCGACAATTCAGCCACAACCCTGTGATCGGGTTGTTTCAGGAGTTCTTCCTGTATCCACTGCTGCCGCGCAATAACTTGTTCAAGTCGCTGGCGCGGGATCATGACGTATACGCTCGCTCAGCTGTTGCGCCCGCCGGTCTGCTGTCAATGCGTTCCATATGCTGCTGCGCTGCCGTCCAGAAACGGGTCGTGCCGGCGTCCGGTTCAGGGCGTGCCATCGACGCGGACAGTTGCCTGACGATCATCAATGGCCCTGTTGTCCGAAGCTTCCAGCTCACGCGCCTTGCGTGTTACCAATTCGACGAGGTGATTGACCATTTGGTCGTTCGACATCTTGCGTGCTGCCTTGCCGGAGACATAAACCATGCCGGCATCCTTTCCTCCGCCGGTAAATCCGACGTCCGTCATGAATGCCTCACCGGGGCCGTTGACGACACACCCAATGATGGACAGCGTTACTGGTGCCCGGATGTGTGCCAGCCTTTCTTCGAGTTCGTGCACCGTCTTGATCACATCAAACCCTTGCCGGGCACAGCTCGGACAAGCGATTACCGTGACGCCGCGGTGACGCAGTCCTAGAGACTTGAGAATTTCAAAGCCAACTCGTACTTCTTCTACCGGATCAGCTGAAAGGCTAACCCGCAGCGTATCTCCGATACCTTCCCACAACAGGCTTCCAATGCCTATTGCCGAACTGACCGTACCTGGGAGCATGCTGCCGGCTTCAGTGATTCCAAGATGAATTGGTGCATCTGTTTGCTCGGCCAGGTCTCGATATGCTGCCACGGCAAGAAAGACATCTGAAGCCTTGCAACTGATCTTGTACTCCGAAAACCCGTGATCCTCAAGAATCCTGATATGGGCCAATGCAGATTCGACCATCGCGTCAGGACAAGGCTCGCCATACTTTTCAAGGAGATTTCGTTCCAGGCTGCCGGCATTCACGCCGATGCGAATTGAGCAGCCATTAGCCACAGCGGCATCTACAACACTGCGCTCGCGCTCCAGGGCACCAATATTTCCAGGATTGATACGCAGGCAGGCCGCCCCTGCATCCGCTGCTTCGATGGCCCGCTGGTAATGAAAATGAATGTCCGCAACGAGCGGCACCGGGCTCGCGTCTACGATCTTCCTGAAGGCCTTCGACGAAGCCCGGTCTGGAACGGAAACCCGAACAATATCGGCGCCAGCGTCTGCACAGGCGGAGATTTGTTCAACCGTTGCCTCGATGTCAGTCGTGGCTGTGTTTGTCATGGTCTGAACTGAAATTGGTGCGTCACCACCGACTGCGACATCGCCAACCATCACTTGCCGAGTGGTGCGCCGTTCAATGGTTCTCCATGGTCGAAGGGCGTGCAAGTTCATATGTGGCCGCCGTTAGTTGTCATTGTGATTCTCGGCACGAGTGCTGGCGCCAGACTAATGCAATTTGGTGTCAGCAGAAAGGTCCTTACAGAGGGCTTGATGGCTGCACCAGTACCTGGCAGGTACCTGCAATCGGCAGATCCGCCACCTGCGGTCAATTTTCGGCTTGCGCCACCTTGAGGCCAGCCTGACCGGCGATCTCTTCCGGAATGGACGCTATAGGCAGCTGCCCGAAACCATTCCGAATTGATTGCGGATCCAGTTCGATGTCTTTCACGACCCGCGTGCCGGTTCCGGCAGGCCCGAACAGATCTCCATTGACAATAAAATAGAGAGAGCCTGAATTCCCTGCTCGAAGCAGAAGAGTCGTGTCGACAATCGGGATGTCGTACTTCTCTCCTGTTTCAAGAATTCTTTCGTAGTGAATCGTACCAGATGCCTCCCTTACCCTTACCCAACTGGGCTGGGATGCTATCAGTGCGAAATTCTGAATTGATTCCTGTTCGACCTCAGCGTCCTCGGAACCGGCCGTTTCGCTTACAGCGACTTCATTCGCTTCGACCTCGGTGTCCGCAAGTTCAGGAGCCGCCAACTGTTCCTCGGCATCAACCTCTACTGCCTCAAGCTGAACCGAAAGTGATGGCGGGATTTCGGTCTCGAGAGGCTCCACATAGACTTCATCGGGACTGAGTTCAGCTATGCGAGGCAGATCATCGTTGTTACCGAGGGCAACTGTCTGCCCATTGATTACGGCGAGATTGGCGCGGGAGATTTCCGGCTGCAACAGCTCCCCTGCGCTGTATGTGGTCAAGACGGCATCACGAGACTGTTGCACCTGAGCGTACAGCGTCCACATAAGGTATCCGCCGCCGGCGAGCAAAACCGTGGCTAGCACCACAATGCTAACTCCGGCGATCGGCATTCTTTCCGACCATGTTGAAAGTGTCCGGCCGCTATCAGGTGCAAGCGAACTATACGAACCGGCTGCAATAGCTTGATTTGACAGTTCATTAATGTGCCTCACCATCGGTGGCACCATATCGATGCCTGTCGACGTGCCGGTAATGAGGGCTGTGTGGCCGGTTTCCTGACAGAACTGCTTCAGGATCTTGGTCTGGTCTAGCCCAAGATATCTTGCATACTGGCGGACCGACCCCAAGATCAGCGACTTGTTCTTGAATGCCTCCAGGTCACCGTTCTCGATGGCATGAATCATGTAGGGCCGCAGCCCTGTTTCCTTATGCACGTCGAGGAGGGACTTTCCCTTGCTTGCCCGGTATCCGCGCAGCTGGACTCCCAGTGCGAAGCTCCCCCTTTTGGAAGATTGCTGATGTTGGGCGGTCATGCTTGGCTGGTCATCAACTGGCAACACCGAACGGCTCCAGAAGTCCGCGACAGTTTCTCTTCAACATCCGGGGGAACCCTAACACAAGCGACGATTCATTCCAAGTTTTGGTCCAGTAATGGTGTTCCTGTTCGGGTTTTGGTGTTTTCAGCAACAATGTCTCTGGATTCGTGTGCCAGCCGTGACAAGATCAATCGGAATTCTTGCGGTGGCTCCTCGCTTCCCAAAGCCCAGTGTACAATATCACAGTCGTTTTCTTTGAGGAGCATCTCGAAATCACACAGTAGTCGATTGTCAGGATTGCTGCCGATGCCGTCGGCCAGCCTGCCTAGCAGAAGGCAGGCTTCGCGGGTGCCTCGTAGTCTGGCCTGAACCTTCAGGCGACGAATTTGCGCCCAACGGGACACCGTAATGCCGGCGCCCTCCGACAGCATTTTCGTATCGTCAGGCATCATGAGGCGGCCTTTCCTGTGCCAGACCGGGCATGGTGGAATATTTGAGCTCTTCCATCGAAAGCAATGCCGTAACGTTGAAGATGTTAACCTCCTTGATCAGAGACTGGTAGAATTTGTCGTAGGCGCGGGCGTTGGCCACGCGGACTTTGAGTATGTAGTCAATATCTCCGGCAAGCCTGTGTGCTTCAACTACTTCAGGTCGGCTGCGTACGACTTCCAGGAACTTGTGCTGCCAGTCGGGCTCATGTTCGGAAGTCCGGACCAGAACGAAGAAACAGGCTTCGAAGCCGATCAAATTTGCGTCAATTTCGACTGTGTAGCGCGTGATGACTCCAGCACGACGCAACTTCTTGATTCGGTTCCAGATGCGGCTCCTGCTACTACCGATACGACTGGCGATTCTTTCGAGAGGCTGACTGGCATCGGCATTGAGGCAAGACAGGATGTGGCGGTCGACGTTGTCCAGGATCAGTGTCTTGGCGCCACCTTTTCCTGCAAGTTTCATCTCACGTCACCCAATTTGTCGCTTAGCTCCCGAAGTCGAACACTTCGCACAATTCTTTCCATTCCCGTGCGGTCAGACCGGATTCACCGTGAGTTATTCGCTCTCCGGCCACGCGCCGCCTTATCAACTCGGCCTGGGACCGGGAAAGGTTTATGGCGCCCTGCTCATACTCCTCGAAGGCACCCCACACAGTTGGTACCCACAACCTGACCAGTCTTGCCAACTCTTCTGCATAGAGCCGGATTTCCAACTGGGCATGCCTGTCCGTTCGTAGCTTGATGAAATGCAGGAGGTTGTGCAGATCGATTTTCCAGTACCACTGCGTGTAAATGCTGGTCGGCAGGTTAATTCTGGCCAGTTCCCGCGCCAGTCCTTGCTGGTTTTCGCTGGAAAGCATCTGTTCGTAGTGCTGGTAGGTCAAGGCAGAATCGCCTTTCAATGAGGCCAGAACCCTGTCAGCCTGTTCATCGCACAGTATATTCCCCCTGCCCTGTCGACCGGCGGCCCCGGCCTGTGCTGCAAGATGCTCTTTCGCGGGCAAGTAGAACTCCCGGTCGAGCTTCGAATAGCGAGCTGAATACTCGTTGACTGATGCCGTGCGATGTCTGATCCACTGGCGGGCCACGAAAATTGGCAGTTTGACGTGAAGCTTGATCTCGCACATCTCGAACGGCGTAGTGTGGCGGTGGCGCATCAGGAACCGAATCAGACCAGCATCTGAACGCTTCTTCTTGGTCCCCGTACCGTACGACACCCGTGCTGCCTGAACGACCGCATCGTCGTTGCCCATATAGTCAATAACGCGCACAAACCCGTGGTCAAGTACCTCGTGCGCCGAATAGAGAACCTCTTCAAGTCCCGGACTGACCGCTCGCGACGTTGTTGTCACGGTGCTGCGTTGTCGTTCAATCTCGGCAGCCTGCTCAGGTGTTAGCGCCATCCCCAGTCACCTCTATAACCCCGATTCTGGATAAGGGGGGTCGATTTTCGGGTAGGAGGGATTCCCTTTTCCCATAAAGTCTGATTCTATGGGTTGTTGTCGAACACAATCCAGAGGATCCCTCCCATGAACACATCTACCATAGCTCTCTTCTGCTGTCTCTACGATTTTGGCTGCGTCTACGAGGCATGGGAAAGACATCGCCTTGTCCCCACCACACGAAAACGCATCCGCAAGACCAAGCTCACACTGGGCGAGATGATGTTCATCATGACCCTGTTCCACCTGTCACCCTACCGCAACTTCAAACGCTTCTGGCTTCATGCCATAGAGGGCTATTACCGCGACTGCTTCGGCGACCTCCCTTCCTATGGACGCTTTGTAGCCCTGATGCCAAGATTGCTGCCGCCCACCATGCTGCTGCTCCACCACCTGTGCCAAGGCAGCGAAAAGACCGGCCTGTATATCATCGACAGCACCAGGCTAGCGGTCTGCCACAACGCCCGCAGCTCGCGTCATCGGGTGTTCAAGGGACTGGCCGCACAGGGTCGCACCGCAATGGGGTGGTTCTACGGCTTCAAGATGCATGGGGTCATCAACAGCAAGGGCCAGTTGATGGCTGTGCAGTTCTCACCCGGCAATACCGATGACCGGGTGCCGCTGGAGGCACTGACGGTCGGGCTCCAGGGCAAGATCCTTGGTGACAAGGGCTATATCTCCAAGGCGCGCTTCGACCGGCTGTGGCGACGCGGGTTGCAGTTGCTGACTCGTATTCGCATCAATATGCGCAATTATCTCATGCCCATTGCCGACAAGATGCTGCTGCGCCAACGCTTCACCATCGAGACCCTGTTCGGCACATTGAAGCGAGATATGGAACTTGAGCATACAAGGCACCGTTCAGTCGACAATGCCTTTCTCCACATCCTGTCCTGCCTGGTCGCCTACACGCTGGGCAAGCCAGGCATCGCCATGAAGACGACCGGTCTCTCCACTCCACAATCGCCAGCACAGCCGACACCCCCGAGTGGGCCATGCCATGCCACCTGCGCTGCCCTGCCCGGTCAGCTGTAGTTTGCACAAACCGGGCATCAAGGTGAAAAATAGACCCGCTTATCCATAATTCGGGTTCTAAACACATGACAAGTATACGGATAACCGTAGGTAGCCCTGCAAATCAATCAACGGTTCTCCGGATCAAGCAAGCTCCAGATCGTTGGGCAAGACCTGTCAGTTGCCCGGCGCGATTGATAGCAGGAATCATCGGTCCATTGAAGCAATTCCGGACCTCGGCCGAAGCCGACCGATCAGCGGTCTTGCCAAATGCCATCAATTTGTATGCTGAACAGGCCATTGCTGCGAAACGGAAGACACTTGACGCTTTGATTGCGCAGGCCGTTCGTGCGATCAACATCTTGATGCTATAGCGAGCCAGCCCCGTGTTTCCTGTAGTTCGGCACTTGCCGATGGAACGGACCGGAAGCGTGCACCAGGCGACCCGAAAACCAGGTTGCATATCAAGCGAAGCCCGGAATCACATATAGCCTACAATTCTCAAAGGATGAGTTCTGATGATCAAATACCTTCACACCATGGTCCGCGTGCTGGATCTCGACAAGTCAATTGCCTTCTACAAATTGCTCGGTCTCGAGGTTAAGCGTCGAATTGACAATTCAACTGGTAGATACACCCTGGTGTTCCTGGCACCACCCCAACAGCATGAATGCCCGCTCGAACTGACTTTCAACTGGGATGGTGACGACGGGCTGCCGTCTGACAGCCGTCACTTCGGCCATCTTGCTTACGAGGTAGATGACATCTACGAATTTTGTGCCATGCTGGAACAGAACGGCATTACCATTAATCGCCCGCCGAGAGACGGTAGAATGGCGTTCATCCGCTCACCCGACAATGTGTCGATTGAATTGCTGCAGCGAGGGAATGCACTGGAACGAAGTAACTATTGGGCAGACAAGCCTAATGTCGGACACTGGTAGCGCGCCCATTGCCGAAGAAACGATCGCTTCGCAGGTGCAACAGTTCAGGGCAACTGTAGACAGTGTTTTCCAATTGACCGAGACCTGCGCGCCTCATTGCAACACTATTGGGGCAGCTGGTCTCATAATCATTGACATTGTCTGCCGGTTGCCCTATCTCGTGCCCTGTTCCGAAAGGATCTATGGCGATAAAGGCGCACGAAATAAACGGACCGGACCCGGGGGCGGTACCCGGCGACTCCACCAGAATTCACAAGATTGATGCTTTTCGGGGTCGAAACAGGATAGACGGACGCGTAAAGGTGTAAGCTTTCGCTCGGTGAGGTACCACCGATATCGGTCCAATCTGCACAATTGCCAATGACAATCGTGCTCCGGTTGCTCTAGCCGCGTAGTCGGCAAGAAAAACGCTGGAAACTGACTCTGGAGCCCTTAGCATCGCTCCAGCGGGGTCCGCAGGCACCTGGCAACAGAAGCCTGCAAATTCGTATATACCCGAGCAATCCGTGCATGAGAGGCGGTTGGCTCTACCGTCTGGAAACCTACATGGTTGCGAGCACCAATAGATGGATCGGCTGAATTACGAAAAGATGACCAGAACGGCCATGGTCAGGGCCGCGGAAGGCATGGTACACGATGTGCTTGCTTTCGTTGTTGAACATGGGTTGCCAAGCCCGCATTGGTTCGTCATTGACTTCGCAACCAATCACCCCGATGTGCAGCTAGATGACGACCTGCGTCAACAATATCCCGAACAGATGCGCATTGTGCTCCAGGAGTGGTTCGAAGACCTCGCCGTCGACGAACTCGGATTTGGCGTTACCCTGAACTTCGGCGATGTTCCCAGTCACGTCTATGTTCCATTTCCGGCCGTCCGACTGTTTGCTGACCCCGGTGTCAGCTTTACCTTTGACCTTCTGCAGTTGCGCGAGACCATGGATGTCGAATCGCAGGCCACAGGTGTTTCAGGGCGAAGCGATCGCTCGCAGTCCTCACCTGGCAAGGACAAGACAGGAAAAAAAGGCAAGGTTATCAAGCTGGACCAGTTCCGGCCACGTTGAACAACAGTCTCGTGCCTCCGACCGGGCTGAAGCAGGCGAATTATTGTAATCGACAAAGCGTGGTGGTTGGTTAGAAAAGGGCTGGTCGCTCAGGAATTCACGTGGAGAGATGACAGTGGCAGAGACGCGGATTGAATCAGACAGTTTTGGCGAGATTGATGTGCCCGCCGATCGCTATTGGGGCGCCCAAACGCAACGTTCATTGCAGAATTTCTGCATCGGGTGGGAACGCCAACCGTTAGACATTGTTCGTGCCCTTGGCGTGATCAAGCAGGCCTGCGCTCTGACCAACATGCAATTCGGAATTATCGATGCAGGAATCGGCCAGGCTATCGTCACTGCCGCCGGCGAAGTCTACGAGGGCCAGCGAGACGAAGACTTTCCGCTGGTCGTTTGGCAAACCGGCTCCGGAACACAGACCAACATGAACGCCAACGAGGTGATTGCCAACCGCGCCATTGAGATCCTCGGTGGAGAAATTGGTTCAAAATCCCCCGTACATCCAAACGATCACGTCAACTCCGGGCAATCGTCAAACGACACCTACCCCACGGCAATGCATGTGGCAACAGCCCGGTCAGTCAATGCCAGCCTGCTTCCAGCACTCAAGGATTTGCATGCATCCCTGCTGCGCAAGGTTTCGGAATTTGACCCCATCATCAAGATCGGCCGCACCCATACGCAGGACGCAACACCGCTGACGCTCGGCCAGGAATTCTCGGGCTATGCACGCCAGGTTGAATTGTCGTGCCACAGGGTGACCGCAGCATTGGGAAACATATACGAACTGGCACAGGGGGGGACAGCGGTTGGCACAGGCCTCAACTCACGCCCCGGATGGGCCGAGGCCGTCGTGGCCCGCATTGCCGAATTGACGGCGTTGCCCTTTGTTCCGGCAGCCAACAAGTTCGAAGCCCTTGCCGCCCATGACGCAATGGTCGAGATGTCAGGATCCCTGCGCGTCGTCGCCGGTTCGCTCTACAAGATTTCCAACGATATCCGCTTGCTGGCATCCGGACCCCGATGCGGACTTGGCGAATTGATTCTGCCAGCCAATGAGCCGGGGTCGTCAATTATGCCTGGCAAGGTCAATCCAACCCAGACTGAAGCACTGACTCAAGTTTGCGCCCACGTCATGGGCAATGACGTCGGTGTCGGCTTTGCAGGTAGCCAGGGACATTTTGAGCTCAACGTCTACAAGCCAATGATGGCGTACAATGTCCTGCAGTCAGTCAGGCTGCTGGGCGATGCTGCAAACTCCTTCCGCACGAATTGTGTCGATGGAATCAAACCGAATCGCCAGCGCATTGATCAGCTTATGCGCAACTCGCTGATGCTGGTTACAGCACTTGCGCCAACCATCGGCTATGATAATGCCACTCGAGTTGCCAAGGAGGCGCATCGAAACGGCACGACACTGCGTGAGGAAGCAGTCACCCTGGATTACGTCACCGAGACTGAATTCGACAGGATCGTCCGACCTGAATTAATGATCGGGCCAGCGTCCTGATGACTTGATGCCCGTGCGTCCACGGTGTAGCCAAACTGTTTTGGACACTGTCTCATTCGCAACGACATTCCTCCATCAGGCAGTGTTTTGGTCGGCAGCTGTGACACCGGGCAGCTGACGATCCATGCAACAACCGGAACAAGAGCACTGAAATGGCCAGTATACCCTCTACCGCACGCGTCGTAATCATAGGGGGAGGTGTCGTTGGCGCCTCCTGTTTGTTTCACCTGGCCAAAGCAGGCTGGACAGACTGCCTGCTTCTTGAAAAGAACGAATTGACCGCCGGCTCTACCTGGCACTCTGCTGGAAACGTTCCGACGTTTTCGGCCAGCTGGTCAATAATGAACATGCAGCGCTATTCTGCAGAATTGTACCGTGGCCTCAGCGAGGAGGTCGATTACCCGATGAATTACCATGTCACCGGATCGGTGCGGCTGGCTCACGGCAAGAATCGGATGAGAGAATTCGAGCGTGCTGCCGGCATGGGGCGATACCAGGGTATGGATATCGAGATCCTTGCCGCCGGTGACATTCGCAGTCGGTACCCGTTCGCTGAGATCCACGATCTTGCCGGCGCCTTGTACGATCCCTACGATGGCGACATTGATCCGGCACAACTTACCCAGGCCCTTGCCAGGGGCGCCCGCACAATGGGTGCGAAGATTGCCCGCGCTACACCCGCTATCGGCGTCAGTCGTGATCGTGGTGAATGGGTCATATCCACGCCGAATGGCGACGTTCGTTGCGAAATTGTGGTCAATGCCGCCGGTTATTATGCGCAGCGGGTTGGCGAGATGTTCAAGCCATTTGGAGGGCGCCGGGTTCCGATGGTTGCCATGAGCCATCAGTACATGTTGACCGATCAAATAGACGAACTGGAAGACTGGACCCGTGCGAATGGAAGAAAACTGCCCATCTTGCGTGATGTCGACATTTCCTACTACTTGCGCCAGGACAAATTCGGTCTCAATCTGGGCCCATATGAGGCCGATTGCCGGGCCCACTGGGTTGAGCCACAGGATCCGCTTCCGGAAGACTTTTCGTTCCAGCTTTTCGAGGACGATCTTGAACGCCTGGAATGGTACATCGATGACGCAATGGACCGCGTTCCCCTGCTGGCCGAAGCAGGCATTTCCCGGGTTATCAACGGCCCCATACCATATGCTCCCGACGGATTGCCGCTGATCGGACCGATGCCCGGAGTTCCCAATGCATTCGAGGCTTGTGTCTTTACGTTTGGAATTGCTCAGGGAGGCGGTGCCGGAAAAGTTCTGGCCGAATGGGTAACCGAAGGCCAGACCGAATGGGACATGTGGTCCTGCGACCCGCGACGGTATACCGACTATACCGATCATGCCTATTGCGTGGCAAAGGCCCGCGAAGTGTATGGCAACGAATATGCCATTCATTTTCCCTACCGGGAATGGCCCGACGGACGACCGAGCAAACTGTCACCGGTGCATGACCGGGTGGTTGACCTGGGCGGCCAGATGGGTGCCTACAACGGCTGGGAACGTGCCAACTGGTTTGCCGGCAGCGATGACGACACTTCGATCGATGCCTCGCTTACCTACGAAAGGTGCGGCCCGTGGGAACCTCGCATCAAGGACGAGTGTGAAGCCGTTCGCGATGCTGCAGGAGTCCTCGACCTGCCTGGATTTGCACGCTTCAAACTGTCGGGGAAGGGAGCTGCCGACTGGCTCAGCGGGCGCATGGCAGGCGCATTGCCTCGCGTCGGAAGAATGAACCTGGCCTATTTCCCCGACCACCGAGGACGCGTCCATACCGAAATGTCGGTGATGCGTTCCGATGATGACGAATTCAGGCTGATCACGGCTAGCGCAGCACAGTGGCATGACTTTGAACTTCTTTCCAACTCCCTGCCCGCCAGTGGACAACTGTCACTATCCGACCATACGAACGAAGTCTCGACCCTCATTGTCACAGGTCCTGAGTCCCGCAGCTTGCTGGCGGCCATATCGCGAGCCAATTTCGAACTGCCGTGGCTCAGCATCCAGTCGGCCATTGTTGCCGACCAGCCGGTGGAACTGGCGCGAGTCAGCTATGCCGGAGAACTCGGATGGGAAGTCCATGCCACCAACGAGCAAATGCCGGCCATCTACAATGCGATACTGGCACAGGGAGCCAAACCCTTCGGAATGTGGGCACTTAACTCGCTGAGAATTGAAAAGGCCTACCGCGTCTGGAAGGGCGATCTGTCAACCGACTACACATTGCTGCAGAGCGGATTGGGACGCTTCATCAAGTTTGACAAGGCACACAGCTTTCCCGGGAAGGCTGCTTTGCAGGCGGAATTCCAGGCGGGCAGCACACGAAAATTCGCGATCCTTGAGGTCGACGTCACTGAATTCGAGACCCCCTATATGTCGACCATTTGGCAGGACGACAATGTGGTTGGTGAAACCACATCCGGGGCATGGGGGTACCGCCTCAACAAATCCCTGGCCCTGGCAATACTGCGTGCTGACCTGGCGGAGCCGACGACACAGGTGGAAATCGAAATCTTTGGCCACCGATACCAGGCCAGGGTGATGGCTCCCCATGAACTCTATGATCCAATGAACGAGCGTCTCAAGGTCTGAGTTCATGTCCTACAATTGAACTAACAGAAACACGGCGGCATATATGACAGAATCCGCGATTCCGGATAGAGCCAGCGCCCTTGTAATTGGCGGCGGCGTGATAGGATGCTCTTTGGCATATCACCTTGCCAGGCTCGGTTGGAACGATGTTGTGCTGCTGGAGCGCAAGCGCCTGACATGTGGTTCGACCTGGCATGCTGCAGGACTGATCGCGCAGTTAAGGGCAACGGCGAGCATGACCCGTCTGGCTCGCTATTCGCAGGAACTTTACGCTGGACTGGGTGCTGCGACCGGGGTCGAAACGGGGTTTGTAAGAACAGGTTCGATTTCTGTAGCCCTGACCGCGGAGCGCCAGGAAGAACTGAATCGCTCCGCTTCGATGGCGCGTGCGTTTGAAGTCGAGGTCGACGAGGTTGGACCATCGGAGATCAGCAAACTCTACCCCGAACTCAACACTGACGGCGTTGTGTCCGGGGTCTACCTGGCCAGGGACGGACAGGGAGACCCCGCCAACATAGCACTGGCGCTTGCCAGGGGAGCGCGGCAGCGCAATGCCAGATTGCTCGAAAACGTCAAGGTTGTCGGGATCAGGCGCGACGGTAGCCGGGTGACCGGGGTTGACTGGGTTCACGGCACGGAATCAGGTCACATGCGGGCAGAAACGGTCATTAACTGCGCCGGCATGTGGGGACGAGAAGTCGGTTTCATGGCCGGTGTATCGGTTCCACTTCAGGCCTGCGAGCACTTCTATATCGTTACCGAACCGATTGCGGGGCTTGGCCGGCGACCGGTCCTGCGTGTGCCCGACGAATGTACCTATTACAAGGAAGACGCGGGCAAGCTGCTTATCGGTGCCTTTGAACCACAGGCCAAACCATGGGCGATTGATGGCATTCCAGAAGGGTTCGAGTTCGATCAGCTTCCCGAGGATTTCGATCATTTCGAACCGATACTTGATGCGGCGGTAGACCGTATGCCGCTTCTCGAGAATACCGGCATTCACACATTCTTCAATGGTCCCGAGAGCTTTACACCAGACACATCCTATTGTCTTGGTCCGGTACCGGGCCTCGAAAACTTTTACGTGGCGGCCGGCTTCAACTCGGTCGGAATACAGTCTGCAGGTGGTGCCGGCATGGCGCTGGCACAATGGATCGAGGATGGTGAACAGCCGTTTGATCTCTTTGATGTCAACATCGCCCGCATGCAGCCATTTCAGAACAATCGTCGCTATCTGGTTGAAAGATCACGTGAGGCACTCGGCCTCCTTTACGCCGATCACTATCCTTTCAGACAAAAGGAGACTGCTCGGGGAATCCGAAGGACACCATTCCACCAGAGCCTGCTGGAACACGGTGCGGTCATGGGTGAACTCGCTGGTTGGGAGCGAGCCAACTGGTTTGCCAGGCCGGGACAGGAAAGAACCTATCGCTATTCGTGGAAACGCCAGAACTGGTTTGACAACTGGCGAGAGGAGCACCTTGCCGTACGCCGCAATATCGGCCTCTATGACATGTCCTCGTTTGGCAAGTTGCGGGTCGAGGGTATGGACGCCGAGGCGTTTCTGAACCAGGTTTGTGGTGCCAATCTTTCGGTTCCCGTCGGCAAGATTGTGTATACCCAGTTCCTGAACTCGCGGGGTGGCATTGAGGCCGATGTCACTGTAGCAAGACTGTCTTCCGACGCCTACCTGGTGGTTACTCCCGCAGCCACCTGCATCGCCGATCAGGCGTGGCTTAACAGGCACAGGCGCAATTACAGCGTTGTCATCGTCGACGTCACGGCGGCCGAAGGTGTGCTGGCGGTCATGGGCCCCAATTCCCGTCGCCTTCTCCAGGATGTGTCACCTCATGATTTTTCCAACACGGCCTTTCCGTTCGGAACCTGGCAGACGATCGAGGTCGGCATGGCTTTGGCCAGGGCACACCGGATTTCCTATGTCGGCGAGCTTGGGTGGGAGATCTATGTATCTTCAGACATGGCGATGCATGTGTTTGAGACCCTTCTGGAGGCCGGGAGCACACACGATTTACGCCTGTGCGGGTTGCACATGATGGACAGCTGCCGCAGCGAAAAGGCGTTTCGTCATTTCGGCCATGATATCTGCGCGGCTGACCATGTTCTGGAAGCCGGTCTCGGATTTGCCGTTGACATGAACAAGCCTGCCTTCATCGGTCGCGAGGCAGTCCTCGAAAAGCGTCGGACAGGCCTTGATCGAACCCTGCTGCAGTTCCAGCTCAAGGATCCGGCCCCCCTGCTCTACCATAATGAACCGATCCTGCGGGATGGCGAAATCGTCGGTTATCTGAGTTCGGGCAGTTACGGTCACTACCTCGGCAGCGCCGTTGGCCTGGGATATGTCCCGTGCCGAGGAGAAGCACGCCCACAGGTTCTGAGCTCATCCTATCAGATAGAAGTGGCTGGATCCCGCGTTGATGCCCTAGCCTCGGCAAAGCCATTGTTCGATCCTTCATCGGACCGCGTACGGGGCTGAGAGTAGCCGACGCGCCTTTTCTACCAACCGTCGGCCCGGTTCCCGCTCTCTGGTCGTGAAAGGCGAGATAACGAGGAACCTGATTTGCCGCCGGCACTTCGTATTCCTCAGTTACACATTGTGCGGTGGATCGAAAATCGTCACAGGCGGGCCATGGCAGTACCTAGCAAGCAATCCAGTCTCATAACTCCCTGGCCGCCGAGATCGAGTTGCTACATTGCGAACTGACCTATTCTTTGAACCAACAGGCATGAGCAAGAGAAGCATCATAGAAGTCACGTTTGGAGTAACATTATTGTTGCTTCGGGAGATGTTCGATCCGCAACATGTATCACGTCAATCTGGATGGCTACTAGCGACAATTAACTTGGCAACGGTGTTGACTCAGTTGGTAGGCGGAAAGGGTCATGATGAACATCATTTCGCCCAGTGTGAGCTTGGTCATGCGGATGCGTTTTTCGTGTCGAGGGGACTAGGCGATGTTTTTCCCATTCCTCGTAAATGAGGCTAAAATCGTAGAGACAACAGAAGAGAGCTATGGTAGATATTCTCATGGGGGAGCCTCTGGATTGTTGATCGGAACAACCCATAGAATCATCATTCATGGGGAAAAGGAATCCGTCCTACCCAAAAATCGGCCCTTCTTATCCAGAATCGAGCTCTTTAAGGGCGGCGGACACCACTGCGTGAATTGTTTTGCACCAAGGGCCTTCCCACTAGTGTTGCGTCACAGTGATTTTGACGGTTTGAAACGTATCATTTCGAGGCCGGGAGATTACAAGGGTCAACGAGGACCCGGATACTCCGGGCCTTTCTAGGAGTGCGTTCGATGAGCAGCCAGGCACGGTCGAATTTGAGAACCATCTGGTGGACATTTGGCGGCGTGACCTGGAAGTGTCTCTTCATATGTCGCTCTCACGAAATTGGCGCATCCCTGCCGCTGATACCCCACCGGCTAGGCTGCACGCGAATGAGAGGGTCTCTTGGATAAATCTGTAGTGGCCCATTCACGCCCCGCTCGGGCGTAAGGCGTTTTTTTATTTCACCAGCGCTCAATGGATGTCCTGCTGCCTGAACAATCGCCACCACCGCTTTATGAATTTCAATGCGAGATTGATTGTCGGTTTCCGCAGTAGCAGCAATCCACGTCATCTTCTTTAGAGATCTTAGCTTGCTCGATCCCGCGAGTACGATTTCAAGCAAATACTTATCGAGGTTTTCAATACGACCACCCATTCGGTCCGATGTTTCCAAGAGAATTTCGGAGGTGTGCCACTGTCTGCTGGACGCTTCCGAGTAAACGATCGCCTCGGCCTCAATGCGGATCTGGGACATTTGCACGTCGGATATAGGCAAATGGCATGCAATCCCGTATGTACCACGCGCAACGAGGTAACCAACTTCTTGAGCAGCTCTGTGCACTGTTGCCAAACGCAGGTTTTTCCCAGCTCTAGAGTTCACGCGTCTGGCGATTTCCTTAAAGTGCAGCGGCGAATCAGATTCCGCGAGAATCGCTCTTACGAGTTGATCTGTACCGCGACCGTAACCCGTGAGAACGCGCGATCCATCCTGAGCTCTACGGAAGTGGCAAATGCGCGACGACTCTTCCCACAATACCCGCCCAAATTCACTTGCAGTGTCCGGTAGCAATCCGTGCACGAGTAAGCGAGCGTTTTCTTCACTCCATTCCAGTCCTACCCCTGATGACAACAGCTCAGCTGCCTCGGAAATCGTACTCTCCCAAGCCTTTTTGGTTATCAAGCTAAAGTAGTCAAGGTTATCTATACGGATCACATTTATGCGGTCATTGCCTTGAACATTAACCAAATTTCGGAAAAAAGTCAGATGTGATGACACACCGTCGAACCATTTGTCTACGGCATCTACACCCGCAACCGGCAATGGGTATTCTCGACCGATAACAAGCCGGGAGACTTTCCGCTCGAGAATGTCGTCCCAAGTAGACATGCGCTTCCACTTCTCGACCGCTCTGGCAGCTATCTGCCGTATACGCTCGCGTGACACTCCATGCCTTTCAGCAAGATTCTGCAGCGTTTGCTGTGATGTTTCGAAACCTAGTCGGCGAACTAAAACGTCGCGTTCACGGTCTTCCAATGATAACAGAGTCCTTCGAAAATCAGCCAGCAGAGATCTGCACTGCGGAATGGGTTCTGCCGAGGCAGCACGAGGCGGTCCTTCGTTGAGGGCGGCCAGGAGCGCGTGAACGGTATCGATTAGGGACTGTTGCCCGTAGTTCGGTTGGCTCAACAGTGTTGCGCCGGACCAGTCGGCAAGATCACGTACAGTCTTGATATTAATTCTTCTGAAGACATTTCTAGGCCGCACCGGCAGCAGTATCGAGGTGATCTCCCGCTCGGCCAGCCACGGAGGTGCGGCCTGGGCAAGTTTGCAGGGGTCTGTACAGTTGGCACCTGCAAGATAATGAGCCCGAAACCGGCCGCTACGGCCTCGGACACTTCCTTTCAGTTCTGCTTCCCGATCAAGATAAGTGGCTTCGTCAAGTATTCCTTGTGCAGATAGCTCCTCTGCGTCCGAAGGATTCTCTTTCAGAAAAGATGTTATCCAGCTACGTGACTCTAAGTTCACGATATGTTTACCGTGCAAAGGCCAATGTTCCAATTGTCGAGAACTGGGCTTTGGAATAGTTACAACCGATGCAGCACGAGGCGGACCTTCTTTGAGGGCGGCAGTGAGCGCGTGCAAGGTATCGTTTATGGACTGTCGCCCGAAGTACGGTTGGCGTAACAGTGCTACAATGGACCAGTCGGCAAGATCACGTACAGTCTTGATATTAATGCTTCTGAAGAATTTTCTAGGCCGCGCCGGCAGCAATATCGAGGTGATCTCCCGCTCGGCCAGCCACGGAGGTGCGGCCTGGGCAAGTTTGCAGGGGTCTGTACAGTTGGCTCCTGCAAGATAATGAGCCCGAAACCGGCCGCTACGGCCTCGGACACTTCCTTTCAGTTCTGCTTCCCGATCAAGATAAGTGGCTTCGTCAAGTATTCCTTGTGCAGATAGCTCCTCTGCGTCCGAAGGATTCTCTTTCAGAAAAGATGTTATCCAGCCCTGCGGCCTTTGGGTCACGGAGTCCGGTTGCAGCGGTTCAACGTGATCGGTTCGCACTGTTGGGTCTTCGAGCACGTATCCCTACCCCTTCAACCCTACGAACACATCGGTGTTTGCCGCGACGCCAACAGCAGTTGCGGAGGCAACGAACGAATTCGGCAAGGCGTGTTTTGCTGCAGCAGTCAGCAGCACGCACCCCAGGTGGGATTTTGCGATTTGTTCAAATTCCAACAACGGAGGGCGATCAAAACCGATATGCAGCACAGCTACGTCCAAGTCCGGCTCGGTCCGCATATTCCATGAGTTCATGACTACACCCAGATCGCGGCAAACCGTGACCGACCATTTGCCACTGCTTGAACGCAACATGAGATAGGTGCGAAGTTGGTGCGCCATCATGAACCGGCATCTGCCTTTTCATTGGCCTGATCAAGAAGTCCAACGAAGTTGATCGTACCGTGCTCTGCCTCTAAAGCAAGTTCGTTCACTCCCCATTCAGCAAGACGTTCGGCCATTTTGTATATTGACACATTCTGCGCACGATTGCCCAACAGCGCTACGATGGACCGCTTAAGGAATTGGTCGGGGTCAAGCGTTCCCACATTGAAGATAGTCTTTCTCCTTTGAATTTCAGCCGGCTCTACTCCCTGCGCAAGCGCAAGTCCTATGGCAAACCGGTATCCATCAAGTAGTTCGCGGAAGTATCTTTCCTCTTGAAGCCTCTTCAGTTTTTCGTGAGCACCTGCCGACAGCCCGATTGTGGTCGGTTCCAGTGTATTCATACCGTTATCCTTTCCACTTTTGACTGTGTGGAACTGATTTGCCTAATCTTGTAAACGACGCCGATCCTCTTGCAAAGCTCATATTTACCTGGGCTTTCTTGCCTGAACTGCGGTGCTTCGCAGATTTCAGTCCCGGGCGAGGAATTACTCATCCGGTATGTCGGCATGTAAGACCAACCGCGTACGGAGCGAGCAATTCCATGTCACTGAGCTAAGCTCTTACGGCTGGCTGCCGCCGATTTCAAGACTTGGGACAGGAGGAGCAGAGACCAGTTACCAACTTACCTCGACCTGATGCCAGCTGCGCATACGTGTTCTGTGCCAACCGCACTGCAGTTTAGCGTACCGCCGCGTAATGGTGACTTTAGTGTCTTTTTGCCGGGGTGGAATCGAGGGGGGAAGCGCTACCATCGGCAGCTCCGTGGAGTAACACTTTGCTTACGTCTTTCGCCCTATGCCAGTGCCTCGGTTCCGGACCATAGATCCATTTCCTCACTCCCCCTCACTTTTCAAGACCGAACGTGCGGTTTTCCCGCCTCCAGCGTCCCGATTGGACCATGCTCTTGCTCCTGGCAGAGTCTTTGTCTTCGGAATAAGGCGCAGCAAACGAAGTGTTCCCACAGTCGGTCTCTGCTCAATGGTCAAAAGGTTACAGAACAAATGATTAATTTAACTCAATTCGGGTACCTAGCGTGTCCTGCTAACGCCCGCATAACCGCCTGATCCGCAACTCTTGGATGATACTGTCCTCGCCAATCCGCACCCTGACAGTCAATAGAAGCCAAGGACATACTCGTCTGCAAGCTTACAGGCAGAGGGAGCGGGCATGGCCCGGGCCGATGCGGCCGCTATTGTCCCTTCGCCCTGCCGTGTCCCGAAGCGCGGCACACATCCTGACACAACAGCTCAAAATCATCACCAGTCCGGCAAACCGACGGCTCAGAACTACAAAGGACTCACCGGTCAGGCTGGTTCATTCTCTGCAATAGGTCCCTCATTCTGACCATTGGATGTTGATGGATCGCAAGCTGATTTCATGGAGATGACCGGCAGATTGAGGACAGGAAACGCCGAAATCCTGCTCTCGAAGCCGGGCCCGAATGATACGGTACCTTCTCAATGCAACTAGCCAAGAAGGGCCAGCGCCGGAAAGGCTTCAAGAAGCCAGTACGCGATTAGTGAAAACTGGTTGGTCGCCATGAGCAGGCCAACGCCAAGCAGCAGCACGCCAATGCACTTTTCGATAATTGGCAGATGCTTGCGCATCCGCACCATCACGCCCAGGGACTGGCGGAAAAAGACCGCAACACCAATGAAAGGAAGACCCAGGCCGGCAGCATAGACAGCAAGCAAGAGTGTTCCGCGTGCGATCGAACTCTCCTGCGCAGCAAGCGACAGGATAGCCCCGAGTTGGGGTCCAATACAGGGCACCCAACCAAATGCAAATGCCAGCCCGAGGAGAAATGCTCCAGGGCCACCTCCTACACGATCAATGCCAAACCGAAACTCGCGATCGAGTAACGGCAAGCGCAACAGACCAAGAAAATGCAGACCGAACAGCATGATGACCAGGCCGGCCAGTCGCCCAAAGAGAACCTGGTTCTCCAAAAAGAACACGCCGAAGAGCGAAGCCGCAAACCCGAGAAATATGAACACGACCGACAGGCCGAGCACGAACAGTGCAGCTGACCAGACAATGTCGCCGCGGACGGCGTCGGCATCCTTGAGATTGGCAAACGAAATGCCACCAATATAGGCCAGGTATGGCGGTACAATAGGAAGCACACAGGGTGAAGCAAAACTGAGCATGCCGGCAAGCAGGGCTATCAACATTGACGGAATCAGACTCGCATCAAGGAGTTCAAATCCAGCCATAATTGTCCTATTGTCAATCTACCGAAATCCTGAAACTAGTCATTCGACGGCCGACACATAAGTGACATTCCTGTTACCGGGTGCCGATCGTTGCCAGGCCCGACCCGCCATGCCAACAATTCACAGTCTTGATACAATCGGCCTGTTGTGCCCTCTCCCTGTTCTGAAAATACGCAAACGCATGAAAAGCATGCGGACAGGAGACGTGCTGCGCGTCCTCGCCGACGATCCGGCGGCGGCCATTGATATCCCTCATTTTTGCGCCGAACAGGGGCAGGAACTCGTTGAAAGTACCCTCGGGGTGGATTGTCAGGAATTCTTCATTCGCAAGATTGACGTCCGGAATTAGTCTCAGGCTGCGAGCGCTTCGGCCGTCTGACCAGTTGCTGTTAGACAACTGTCTTCATCAAGTTGGCGCAGCAATCGGCTTCGTTCCGCCGTGGCCTTTTTGTAGCTTTCCATCCATACCGGCCCGTAACCCTTAACAGAAAGCGGCAATGTGCTAAGAATCAAGGCCGCTTCCGACCATTCGGCGACCCCTGATTCCAACACTTTCTGCATATCCTGCTCATACCTGACAACCTGCTCCCGATGCAGCTTGCGTTCGCTTCCATACCGGAACGGGTCCAGCCAGGTCCCTCGCCATTTCCGGCATCTGGCGAGCAAGCGGAAAATCTGGTGCATGTAGGGACCAAACCGATGTTTTGCCGGACGACCACCATCGACTTGTTGCGACAACAACGGAGGGGCGAGGTGATACTCGATTCTGTAGTGGCCCGCGAATTCGCTTGCCACCCTCTTCCTGGTTGCAAGGTGCAGGCGAGCAACCTCGAATTCGTCCTTTGTTGCGAGAACCTTATGGTAGGACTTGGCGACATGTACGTGAAGGCGCGAGCCTTCGAACTTTCCCACAAATGAAGTGTATCGCCGGGCGAGAGCTTCATCCTGGTAGGCAATCAGATGCTGGCGCCGATATTCGACGGGATTGAGAACGACTGGTGGCGACATTCCGGATGTTGTCCTTTCGGCAACGCGTGCCTCGACGCCGGCATCAATGGCAATCCACCGGCCCAGTTCGAATGCCCTGAGGTTTTCTTTGGCACTGGCACCGTTGAGTTCGATAGCCCGTTGAATTGCCTGTCTGGATAGCGGCAGGCCACCCAGTTGCCATGCCGTACCGAGAAGCAGCACATTGGAGTAGATCGAATCCCCGAGCGCGGCTTCGGCAGCCCTGGAAGAGTTGGCAAATCGGCATCTGTCGCGATCCACGACCGATTCAATTCGATGCTGAAGGCGGTCAACCGGAATAGTTGTGTTAGCGTTTCGCGTGAACTCGCCGACAATGGTCTTCTTTCTGTTGATCGCTGCAATTGTATGGCCAGGCGTAACCAGATCTAGTGTGCTCGCATTGGCAGCAGTAACAATGTCACCCCCAATCAGACAGTGGGCTTCTCCCGCCGAAACCCGTACGGCCGAAATATCCTCGGCACTGGAAGCCATGCGGCAATGAACGGTTACGGCCCCACCCTTTTGGGCCAGGCCCGCCATTTCGATCATTCCGACACCAAGGCCGTCAAGATGTGCGGCCATGGCCATTACGGCGCCAATGGTTACGACGCCCGTTCCGCCTACACCTGTGATCACCGTGTTGTGGGTGCCATCGATTACCGGCAGTTCGGGTTCAGGAAGCCGGGGCACATTCACAGGGTGGGTTGTCCTGGCCCTGGGATGACCGCCCTTGACCGATACGAATGAAGGGCAGAATCCATTGAGGCAACTCAGGTCCATGTTGCAGCTGGACTGATCGATGGCCCGCTTGCGACCAAACTCGGTCTCGACGGGTACAATTGACAAGCAATTCGACTGCACGCCGCAGTCACCACAACCCTCACATACGTCAGTGTTGATGTAGACCCGTTCGCTAATGGCAGCGAACGTGCCGCGTCGACGTCGGCGCCGCTTTTCAGCTGCACAAGTCTGCACATACACGATTGCCGACACGCCCTCGCATTGAACGAATTCTCGCTGCACCTGGTCGAGTCTGGATCGTTCGAGGCAGCGGATTCCGCGGGGAATATCCTTCAGGTTGATGCCTTCCTTGCTATCATGAACCAGAGCCAGGTTTTCGACGCCCGCTGCCTGCAATTCCCGGAGAATACGCTGCGGAGTCAGATTGCCATCGTTCCGCTGACCACCTGTCATGGCAACGGCATCATTGAACAGTACCTTGAAGGTCACGTTTACTCCGGCATGCTGTGCAGCTCGAATGGCAAGAAGCCCAGAGTGATTGTACGTACCATCTCCGATATTCTGGAATACGTGCCGTCGTTTCGAGAACGGCGCCTCGCCAATCCAGTTGGCACCTTCTCCACCCATCTGGGTAAAGCCCAGAGTATCCCTGTCCATCCACTGGACCATGTAGTGACATCCGATTCCGGCATAGGCCCGCGAGCCTTCGGGAATGCGGGTTGAAGTGCTGTGCGGGCAACCTGAGCAGAAGTATGGTTGCCTCGAAAGAATGTCGTCGCTTTTTTCACGACGATGGAGAGCCTCGACCCTCTCTATCCGGCCCTTCAGTCTCGAGTCTCCGCAGCGTTCTGCCTCAAGTACCGTGCCAATACCTCTCGCAATCTGCACCGGTGTCAGCTCGTATCTGGTTGGAAACAATTTTCTTCCACCGCCTCGATGATGCCCGTAGACGCGTGTCTGGTTTCGCAAATCGAAAAGCGAGTCACGGATTTGCTGTTCGATCAGCTTCCGCTTTTCCTCGACGACAATGACCAGTTCGAGGTCACGTGCCCAGGACAAGAAAGTTCGCCGGTCAAGTGGCCAGGTCATGGCGATCTTATAGCTCGTGATCCCGAGCCTCATCATCTCGACATGATCCAGACCAAGCAGTTCGAGTGCATGAACAACGTCCAGCCAATTCTTGCCTGCGGCGACAATCCCGATGCGGGCGCCCGCCTGACCATGAACCCGCTTGTCCAGGGAATTGGCATGTGCAAACTTTTCGGCGGCACCAACCCGGTAGTCGATGACCCGGGCCTCGCTCTGTACCGGAGAATCATGGAGGCGGATATTCAGCCCGTCGGTCGGCATATCAATTCGAGGAAGGACCACTTTCATTCGGTCCACATGTCCGTCAATGACAGCCGTCGATTCGACAATCTCCTTGACGCATTTGAGGCCGACCCAATTTCCGGAAAACCTGGCCATTGCAAAGCCGATCAAACCGAAATCGATGATTTCCTGGACACCGGCCGGCGAAAGAACTGGAACATAACTGTCGATCATCGTCCACTCGGATTGATGCAAAGTTGTCGAACTCTCGCCTGTGTGGTCATCACCAAGCGCCATGACAACGCCGCCATGACGAGAGCAACCGGCCATGTTGGCGTGCCGCAGCGCATCTCCCGAACGATCGACGCCGGGCCCCTTGCCGTACCAGAGTCCGAACACTCCGTCATGCCGGCCCTCGCCACGCAACTCGGCCTGCTGTGTGCCCCATAGCGCGGTTACGGCCAGATCTTCATTGAGCGCAGGTTGAAATCTGACGCCGGCATCGGCCAACAAACTGTCGGCCGCCTTCATTTGAAAATCGACAGCACCAAGCGGAGACCCTCTGTATCCCGTGACGTACCCGGCGGTGTCGAGACCTTCAGCTTTGTCTCTTGCACTTTGCGTCAGGACAAGCCTAACCAGCGCCTGGGTACCGTTGAGCAGAACTCGCCGACAAGAAAGATTGAAACGGTCGGAAAGCTCTACCTGGCGTAAGGATGCTTGGCTGGTTTCTTCCGTTAAACCCGGACTGCCGACGCCGGTTTCATGTCGACTGTCGTGCATTGGTCAACTGTCCCTTGTCTTCATCAGCTATTCGCACTCTTGCGATTGGTACTGCATCCCTTGATTGTGGCAACAGGCCGCCACAGGTCAACACTGAATCTTGATTCTGCACCAGATGTCCGACGCTATTCACAATTGCGCAGCACGGCCTGCGTTTCCGGGTCCCAGCGGTGATTTGGCAGCCCTGCTCCTCCCGGTACAGCAGGACTCGTAACTACACCATTAAACGGGCAAGGCGCAAAACCCCGAAGACTATTCGATGCTGTTGCCGAATCCGGACGGGACTGTATGTTCCTGCTGCCAGTCTCACTGTTTTTCGAATAATGCTGCATCAGACGTGAGACGAAAGAGCCTTCATTCCGCCGTTGCGATGATCCGACCCTGAACCCAACGACAACCTGCTTGATCTCAGTCGATCTGGTTCAAGACGACACGTGCGGCTCTGAGCCCCGGGTCTTCTCCTCCTCTGCCCAATTGCGACATTGCCTGCTGCAAAACTGCAATTTGCGACTGGCGCTGGCGCCAGTCGGCGAGCAGCGAATTAAGCTCGTCGGCAATGCACCCTGGCCTGCAAGCGTTCCCGAGAAACTCGGGAATGGCGTTGTGCCCCACAATGAGATTTACCAGAGTTACCGTATCCACGAGCAAGAGGCGGCTAACAATCAGCCTTGTAATCCAGTGCACGTCATAGGCAACCACCATCGGCGTGCCGGCCATGGCCAATTCAAGTGTAACTGTACCGGATGCCGCCAAAGCCAGGTCGGCGCCGGCGAACAATGCCTGCTTCTGCTCCTCTGCTTCATGCGGCGGAAATGGTCGCGGGTCTAACAATACCGTGCCCTCGGGCCAAAGGTGGCATGTTGCCATTATGCTGGCAGCAACTTCCCTGGCCGCAACCACAACGACGCGCAGATTGTCGTGCTCCGCGCTGACCAACTTCGCAACCTCCGTAAACACCGGCACCATTCGACTGGTTTCCGACAGCCTCGAACCAGGCAACACCACCAGTATTCGATCGCCACCGAGGCCGAATTGATGGCGCAGTTTTGCCACGCATTCGGCTACCACGGGCGGCCGGGACGTAACCGGATGGCCAACAAAGGTCGCAGAAATACCTGCCTTTTCGAGATGTTCAGGCTCGAATGGGAACAGGGCCAGCACGTGATCAACCGCTTGCCGAATCCTGACGGCCCTTCGCGGCCGCCAGGCCCAGATGGTTGGCGCCACGTAATGGATAGTCTTGACAGACCGACCCGACTGCCTGATCCGCCGACTCACGCGAAGTGAAAAGTCGGGGCTGTCAATAGTGACCAGCGCATCATAGTTGCCGGCCAGCACGGCGCGGGTCGTCTGGCGCAACCTTCGCAGCAGATTGGGTAGCCGGCTTGTCACCTCGGCAATACCCATGACCGAAAGTTCCTCATAAGGGTACAGACTCTGCAGCCCTGCTTCTCGCATTGCAGGGCCGCCGACGCCGCTGACCGATATTCCCGGTCGGAGCCTTGATAGAGCAATCATCAGTGACTGGCCGAGAGCATCCCCGGAGGGCTCTCCGGCCAACATGAAAATCCGTCTGTCATTCATGGATCAGTAGGCCTGGACCACAGAAACATTCTTGACCTCTGCGCGGTTTCCACGACGGCCTCCCGATCCAGAAGCAGTACACCTCCGGCCTCGAATGCCACTCCTGCCAAACCTGAAAGTGCCGCAAGCCGAATTGTTTCAGGACCAATGGCTGGCAGGTCCACCCGCCTGTCCTGACCGGGCTTGGGTGCCTTGTACATGACGCCGCGCGCACCATCCCGTTGCGGTCTGAATCGCGGCAGGAATTCGGCACTGCGAGCCAGCATATCATCGGTTCCGGATATGGTCTCAACAGCCATGCACAAACCCTGGGCAACGACCGCTGCCTGCCCGACATCGACCTGCCCAAGCGTACAAACGATCTCGGCAGCTCTGGCAACATCTTTCCGGTCGGCGTCAGATGGTTGCAGATCTGTCAGTTGGCCGCTTGCGGGAATCAGCTCAGGCACCACTTGGTGTGCGCCCCAGATTTCAAAGCCAAGTCTATTGATGCGCGCCAGGATCTGGGTCAGAATGCTATTGTCGCCGCTAGAAAGGACGAGGTTCGAATCGCCGAGGACCCTGGCCCTGTCTGCTGCCTCGTAATTCGGGCGGCGCACTGCGCCGGCGAGAACTACGAACCGGGCGCCTTGCTCCCATCTGACCCTCAACAGCTCCTCAAAATTGGCAAGGTTGACCCCTGATGTAGACCGTCCTTCGAGCCAACCCGAAGTTACAAATGGAAGCGTGAGCAACTCTACCTTTTTTCCCTGTGCCTCCAGCTTCTCAACAACCAGTTGCGGAAGGGTACCGGAGCCACAGATTACTACACAGGAGGGCTGGACACTTCCGCCGGATGATTTCTGCTCACTTTGGCGCAAGGAGTTGTCTCCGGGAATTGGAGCGCACAAAGTCGACAACATCCTTGATCAGCTGATTACTGCGATATTCGCTTTCCGGCAGGCATTCGACCGCTTCCTTCAGAGGCCCGCCGAATTCCACCAGCGATTGATAGGCATCTTGCAGTGCCACGATTTCGCGGTTGGAAACTCCTCTGCGGCGCAAACCAATCAGATTTGTTCCGCGCAGTTCACCTGCCGGCCCCTCTACCTGTCCGTAGGGAATTACATCGCGCCGTACCATTGTCAAGGCACCGATTATTGCCCCGCGACCGATGCGTACAAACTGGTGCACACCCGAAAGACCACCGATGATGACGTGATCATCAAGGACGACATGACCGCCCAACGCCACCTGGTTTGCCATGATTACACCATCGCCGACCTGGCAATCATGGCCGACATGGGCCCCTGTCATGAACAGGCAGTCATCGCCGACGCGTGTCATGCCGCCACCATGACCGGTTCCCGTGTTCATGGTTACCCCCTCGCGGATCTTGTTGCGCCGACCGACCTTGAGGTGTGTCTTTTCGCCGGCATATTTCAGATCCTGGGGTATTTCTCCGATACAGGCATAGGGGAATATTTCGGTGCCGGTGCCAATAGTCGTGGAGCCCGTAAGGACGGCGTGCGACTTTACATGGACATCCTCTGCGAGCGTCACCTCGGGGCCGATGACCGCGAAGGCATCGATGCGGCAGCCTGCACCAATTGCCGCATGATCATCGACCGACGCCGACATATGAACTCTGGCACTCCTGTGTATTGGCATGGTTCAGTCGTCAGCCGCATTCAGTTCCCAGGTAGCGATGATTTCGGCCTGTGCCACGGTCGTGTCGTCAACCTGTCCTCGACACTGGAGGCGCCACACCTTGCCACCGCCTCGCAGCACCTCAACATGGAGTTCGAGTACGTCCCCGGGCACAACCTTCTTGCGAAAGCGTGCCTTGTTGACGCCCAGCAGGTAGATGCTGATGTCCATGTCGATCATGTCGAGCGTGTAGTTGACGAGTACGGCCGCCGTCTGTGCCATTGATTCGATAATGGTCACCCCAGGGACGACCGGCTCATCCGGGAAATGGCCCTGAAAATAGGGCTCATTGACGGTGACATTCTTGATTCCGATTGCACATTTTCCCCTTTCCATGCTGATCACCTTGTCGATCATCAGGAAGGGATACCGGTGTGGTATCATGCGCTTGATAAGCATAAGGTCTGCAGATGCCAGACCAGGATTTGGACGTGCAGACATGCGTTGGTGCCTCCAGCCTTGGCTACTTTCCAGAGTCTTGACGGTCACTGTGCCGGCGCGTCGGCCAAGTTTTCCTCAAGCTGCCCTATATCGGCTTCAATGCCGGCGAAACTGGTCGCAGGCACGTAGAATTGCAGCCCCTTGCCGTCGGCAAGAAGGCGATTGACCTCGACCAGTGCCATCTCGGTGATGTCAATCTCCGGGTCGTACCAGATCACCGCGTTGCTTGGCAAGACACCGCGCAGTCCCACCACCTCGGCAATCCGCCCGATAATCTGTGCAGCCAGGTTTTGAAACCCCGCAATCTGCTGCCGTCGCCACTGATCAAGGATAGACTGTTTGTCATCCTGAATCTGACGTCTCTCCTCGACACGCAAGTCAAATTCTTCGGCATGTTCGGCAAACTGCTGCTCCGATAAAGTCCGGCGCAATTCGGTCAATTCGACCTCTTCGATCTCGAACCGACCCGAATAGAACTCGTTTTCGGCAATCAGGGCAAGTTGTGCATCCCGATACTCTTCGACAAGTCTGATTCCGAAGCGGGAATGGTCAAAGAGCGAGTTGTAATTGATGATCGCAAGACCGCTCTGGTTAAGGGGGGGCGGGCCAAGGGGTTGTTGCCCGGCCTCCTGCGCAACCGCCGTCCCGGCAACACAAAGCAGAAGGTTGGCAAGGAAGCAGGTCAGGACCGATCGCATGCCCTAGAACTGGCTATCAAGAGCGAATTCGAAGGACTGCGTGACGTCTCCAGGTACAGTGCGCAACGGATGGGCCAGATTGAAGCGAAGGGCGCCGATGGGTGTCGACCAGAAAAGTGAAACGCCTGCTGCAGCCCGCCATTTCAGAGAATCGTCAACTTGAATTGTTCCAAAATCCTCCGTACGGCTTAGCCCCCACAATGAACCCGCATCCAGGAACACCCCACCGTCAAGTCCGGCATCCGAAATCGCGCCAAGTGGAAAGCGACCTTCGAGGCGTGTCACGGCAAAGTAGTTTCCGCCCAGGGCACGACTGCCGGCTACCGCCGAGCGAGGTCCCATGCCGAACGGTGCGAATCCCCGCATCAGGTCATTGCCCATCTGGAACCGGTCCAGGAGCCCCGGTCCGCCGTCCGTGGCCATAACCGCGCCGGCCTCGACCACTCCGGTAAGCTTGACCTCTTCGCCGAATGTCGTGGTCTGAGCACCAAGCAGGCCCCGCGTTCGAAGGACCGCTGACCCGCCGGCACCCGTACCAACTTCCTGCTCGAGACGTGCGATGAACCCTCTGTCAAGATAGGCACCTGAACGAATGTTGTTGAATTCATACTCATAGCCCAGGCTCGCACCCAAGCCGTAGTCCGGTGCATCGGGACCGACTTCCTCGGTTAGAATCTGAGATAGTCCAGTGTATCTGGAAGTATCTAGCTCGACAATTTCACCAAAGAGCCTCAAACGCGACGTTTCGCTGAGCGGGAATCCGACAAATGCGCCCAGTTGTGATTCCTTGACGTTGATAATGCGGTCGGTTCGTTCAACATTCAATCTGCCTATGGACAGTCCCAGCGCCAGTTCCCTGTCAAATATGCTTGGGTCGACAAATCTCAGAAAGTAGCTCCTGTCTGTCTTGCCGGTCTCTAACGAGAAGCTCAGTGTCTGCCCCCGACCGAGCAAATTGCGCTCGGTAATGCTGACACTGATCGACGCGCCCGCTCGCTGCCCGTAGGCAGCACCGAAGGTAAGCGAACCGGTGGGTGTTTCTTCTACTCCCACGGTCACGATCTTGCGGTTGCCAGGCAAATCGACATCAGAAAACTCGACATCCGAGAAATACCCCAACGCCCGGATACGTGCTGCAGCAAGCGCCATTTCACCCGGACTAAAGGCATCTCCTTCGACAATCCTGAACTGCCGCCGAATCACCCTGTCAAGCGTCGTGACGTTGCCTTCAATTTCAATGCGTTCAATGACGATGCGTTCACCGCGCTCGACCAGAAACTCTATGTCTATTCGCTGGTCTTGCGCCCTGACAAGTCGGGGGATCACACGGACAAACGGCATATCCCTGGAACTGGCGAAATATTCCATTCGCCTTACGGCATCATCCAGTTCAGCAGGAGAGTATACCGAGTCCGACCGAATCCTGCTTTCTTCCAGGATTTCGTTGGCATCAATGTCCTCGACATTGCTGGACGCAGTTACTTCTCCGAAGCGATACTGCAGCCCTTCACTAATGTTGAACATCAAGAGGAAGGCATCTCGCGCCCGAGTGAACTCAGCAGAGGCAGACCGGATTTCAAAGTCCACATAGCCGCGGGACCTGTAGAAATCTGTCAACAATGTCCTGTCAAGTTCAAGACGCTCCGGCGAGTAGACGTCGCTCGACACCAGGGCCCGCAAAATGCTCGCCTGCTTCGACTCCAGAACCCGCCTCAGACGTCTGTCTGAATAGGCCTCGTTGCCGATAAAACTGATGCGTTCGATTTCCGTTACGCGACCTTCTTCGATTTCAAAGACGAGGTCCACGAAATTGCCCTCGCGGCGGATTATCTTGGGCGAGACGGTGGCAGCGAGCCTGCCTACTGCAAAATATACATCGGCAAGACGCGCTGCATCCTGCTCTGCAAGCCAAGGCTGAAATACGCGATTTGGCGTTGACTGAATCCTCGGCAACAGGTCGTCTTCGTCGACACGTCGATTGCCTTCGATAGTAATTGACTTGATGATGGGGAACTCAACAACGTGAATTTCCAGCACCGTACCCCTTGGCACGATTGTCAGGTCCTCAAAAACGGCCTGGCTGGAGATCCTGCGGTACGCCTCATTCAGGTCGGCAGCAGAAATTCTCCCCGAGAGCGGAAGGCCCGCGAAGTTGATAACTGTTGCCGCATCAACACGCGTATTGCCAAAAACTTCGATCCTGCTGTAATCGATACTCTGCGCCAGGGCCAGTCCAATCCAACCCAGGCAAATGATGAGCACAGCTACAATCGAGATTCGTGCCTGCAGACCGTTCAACGTCTCACTCCATGTCGCAATTGGTACTTGCACTAACCGGACAACAGTCTAGCGTCGATCGTGCAAGGCAGTTTTCCGATTTCCCAAGCCGCAGCTTCGCGGGATTCGGCCGAAGGGCCTCCCCTTCGTGTGTCAACTGCGACCGGACATAGGGCCCGACCGAAATCTCCGCCTGGCTGGATTCGGAATTGATAACTCTATCTATCACATGTCAAATCCAAATAAAGCGCGAAAATTAGCAGGAATACTATGAGCGCGATGCCAATACGGGTCGATATTGCCGCAACTCTTGGCGGCGGCAGTTTTCCAGTTGCTGCTTCGTAGGCATAGAACAGCAAATGCCCTCCGTCCAGCGGTTGAATGGGAAACAGGTTGAACAATCCGATAACAACCGAAAGCACAGCGACAAGCCTCAGGAACCTGTCGATTCCTTGCGCCGCCACCTCTCCCGACACTCTTGCAATGCCAACCGGACCGTGCAGTACGTCACAGCCACCCAGTTGACCGAAAAGGCTGTCACCAATTGCCGCCAGCGAACCAGCTGCTACACTCCAGGTCTGGCGAACGCCAAAGTCGAGAGCCTCCAGTGGACCCGGTGTCCGCAGGGCGGGGTCGAATGCCAGCCCCATTGAAACCCCGATCAGTCGCCTCTCGACATACCCACCCTCGCCGTCCGGAAAGCTCTGAATTCTGCTTTCCAGCACCTTGGACAGCATTCTGCCCTGGCGCCAGATTTCAAGCTGGATGGATTGATCTCCTGCGGCCTCCACCGCGTTTTGCAGTTGCGCAAATGAAAGCACATCCTTGTCGTTGACAGTGAGAATGACATCGTCAATCTCTATTTCTGCATCACTGGCTGCAGAGCCGGGCGCCACGGCCGCCACAATGGCTGGAGTCGGAAACGGCCCCTCAATCCTGCGGGTTCGGCCCTCGCGGACAATGGTATAGATCGGCAGTTCGCTGAGGTCAGCGTTCCGTCCGTAGGTCACGATATCCCAGATCTCGTGGACTTCCTCGCCATTAATGGCAAGTATCTCATCGCCGGGTTGCAAGCCTGTATGCTCCCAGGGAAGTGCCTTGACGTGTTCCACCACCGGTGGAGACTGTACCTGCCCCTCAAGCATGAACATTCCAGCAAACAGAACCACCGCGAGCAGAAAGCTGGCCAAGGGACCGGCGGCGACAATCACAACCCGCTTCCTCAACGGAACACCAGCCAGCAAGTACATTCCTGAAACCGGACGCTTGCCATCTGACTCGGTCAATCCGGAACGGCCATCGCCGCGACCGTTATCGGAAGCTTGATCTCCCTGACGCTGCGGCGAAGCTGATGGGTTGTCGAATTTCACATATCCGCCCAGCAAAATCAGCGAAAACTTCCATATGGTCCCGCGTCGATCACGGCGCTGCACAAGTGTTGGGCCAAACCCAACCGAGAACTCCAGGGCGATGACACCGCACAGCCGCGCTGCCAGGTAGTGGCCAAACTCATGAACAACCACAACGATGGCAACGAGCACGATGAAAGCCAGCAAATCAAATGCGGGGATTGGTTTGCCCTCCTGTTACAGACACTGGCATGATTTCCAGCTTCCGCAACCACGCCCAATTGCAGGGATCATCCATGACGGCACCGGGCGGAAACCGGTTGCCGATCGGGCTACGAAACAGTTTCCCTGGTCGATTGCTCGTCGGTATGTCAATTGTCCTCCCATCGGCCGACCAACACCGAAACATCCTCATGCCAATCTGGCTGTAGTCACCAGCATCAGCAACAGGCAAGGCGTGGACTGGCAGCACACGACTGGTCCGTTGAGGCATTGTCTTTGGCCGACCTCATAGGCATCGGGCGAACTCTGGCTCGACAGGGTCGAATTGCCCACACGGTACGAGCCAGTCAAGAGACACTCAAGAAGAGAAACATGAGATGCAGCAATCCCAGCAAGGCACCTGCACCTGCCATGCCGTCGAATCGGTCCAGAACACCTCCATGCCCGGGTATCAGAGCCGAGCTGTCCTTAACCCCGGCCCTGCGTTTGATCCAGCTCTCGAACAGGTCTCCTGCCTGGGCGGCCATCGAAAACGCGATGCCGAGCCAAAGCGCCCATCCGCCCACCATGGACGTGAAGAGGAAACTGACCAATATTGCGGAAACCCAACCGGCGATAATTCCGGACCAGTGCTTTTCGGGACTTAGCCAGACGGGCAGAGACCTACCTCCCAACAGGCGCCCGAATACATAGCCAGATATGTCAGTGGCCACGACAACCAGGATAATCCACGATACCATCCACAGTGAGTCTGCTATGAAACTTCGCAGCAGGAAGAACTCATATGTTGAAAGAAAAATCAGCATTCCTGCCAGAGCGAACTCGCGGCGGCGGCCGCGAATGGCAAAGCTGCTAGCTGGCACCAGGGCAAGAGCTGCGAACAACCCGACCAACGATGGGCCTGCCGCCACTGCGACCACTATCAGAGTCAGACCGCATACAGTGCCGAACACCCACGGGAACCAGGGTGGATGTTCAGTGGAAGTCAATCCAACAAGCTCAGCGAACATCAGACCGGCGAGAACCGCACAGAACAGGAGAAAGATGAACCCACCGGCATAAACGGCTAGTGCTCCACATAGTGCCAAGACCACGGCCGATGCCGCCCGGGCCGGAAAATCCGAGAAATTATGGGGCAAGTGATCCATTTCCTATAGCGCACCAAATCGGCGAGAGCGCCGTGCAAAACGTTCCACAACCGATGTAAATTCGGCTACCGTAAAATCCGGCCACAACGTGTCCACGAATTCAAGCTCGGCATAGGCTGCCTGCCACAGCAGAAAGTTCGACAGCCGTAATTCTCCCGACGTGCGGATAATCAGATCAGGGTCGGGCAGGTCTGGTGCGTAGGCATACCGTGACACCAGGTCCTCACTGATCTGATCGACGTTTACTTCTCCGTTCCTGACCGCCTCAGCAACCTGACGCACGATGTGGGCAATTTCCCGCCGGCCTCCGTAGTTCAGGGCTACGGTCAGCAAGAGCGATCGATTGTCGGCGGTTGCCTCTTCCAACATTGCCATCCTGGCAACCAAGGTATGGCTTAACCGGCGACGACTACCTATGAATCGGATACGCACGCCATAGTCCTGCAGCATCTCCAGTTCGGAGTCGATATAGGCCTGGAACAACTCGGTCAGGCGATTGATTTCGTGCCGCCCGCGCTTCCAGTTTTCAGTCGAAAACGCAAATACGGTAAGAAACCGGATACCGTGGTCAGGACAGCACTTGACGATTTCACGCAGGCGTTCGGCTCCTGCCCGGTGTCCCTCCAGGCGAGGCAGGCCTCGTTTCCTTGCCCAGCGACCATTGCCGTCCATGACAATGGCGACATGCTGCGGAATAACAGATACCCGCCCACGGAATATGGAGGCGGCACGAATTTCTGGCTCCATCAACCTTATACAGCCATCACTTCGGTCTGCTTTGACTCCAGCAATTGGTCGACCTCGGCAACGTACCTGTCAGTGATTTCCTGGACTTCGTCCGACCATAACCGGACCTCGTCTTCGCTGACCCCGTCGACCTTTGCCTTGCGAAGTTGCTCCATCCCATCCCGCCTGACGTTGCGAATGGCAACCCGTGTTGTTTCTGCATACTGCGCAGCGACGCGTGTTAGCTTAAGGCGTCGTTGCTCATTGAGTTCGGGTACTGGCAGGCGGATTACGGTGCCCTCCACGACCGGTGTGATGCCAAGCCCCGAATCCTGAATAGCCTTGGCCACATTCGACACAATCGATTTGTCCCACACCGAGATTGACAGCAGGCGCGGCTCGGGGACGTTGACTGTTCCACATTGTGGAAGTGGCATGCGCGTGCCATAGGCTTCGACAACAATCGGCTCGACCATGACTGCCGATGCACGTCCGGTTCGCAACGATGCAAACTCACGTTTCAGTGCCGCAATTGCGCCATTCATTCGGCGCTCCAAATCATCCAGATCAAGTTCAAAATCGTCGATTGTCATCGTGGTGTATCCTTCACGCAATTTTTCATTCTGCCTGGCTGCAAGGGCAGGTATTGTCGCGTAACCACTGTCCTCTCCGCCAATTGGTTCAATACAGGGAGCGGGCCAACCGCAAATCAATCACTCCATGAACCTGCACGAAGGTTATTGCTGCGAATGATGCCGTTCTGGACATCAATCGGCAAGCAACGGTGTGCATTTATGCATACGCCTTATCGATACTGGACCATGTTGATTACCATCAAGGGGTCGATCGCCAAACCTCAAGAGTTGCCGATCGGAACTGCCAGTTACGCGCCGCGCAAGTTGGTACTAGACGCAGTCGGCATGCATAACAAGCAATGGCAGCCACCGGGTCGGCCGTCGGCTCCCCTGCTGTACGGTTGCTCTGACAGGATACCCGAATATCCTCAGCCGGGTCCAGTCCCTGAATATCCGGGTTGGCCCGAACCCGCTATACACTGTTACGGCCAGGGACGATGGTCGTAAACGTCCCCCTGCCCTCGATCACCTTCCGGAAATTTCCTGATGGCTTCAGCGAGAATACCACAAGCTTAAGGTTGCTGTCTCGGGCCATGGCAATCGCAGAACCATCCATTACCAATAGCTTTTTCCTGAAGACTTCCTCATAACTGATAGTCTCGTATCTCCTGGCATCGGAATTGGCCCTTGGGTCCTTGTCATAGACACCGTCGACCTGGGTACCCTTGTACACAATGTCGCAGCCAAGTTCACTGGCGCGCAGGGTTGCTGCCGTATCGGTCGTGAAATACGGATTCCCGGTGCCGGCTGCGAAGATGCAAACACGCCCTCGTTCGAGGTGTCTTACAGCACGGCGGTAAAGGTATGGTTCGCAGATTTCATCAAGACGGATGGCTGACATGACCCGCGTCGAGAGGCCCACCGACTCCATGGCAGCTTGCAGGGCCAGCGCGTTGACGATGGTGGCAAGCATGCCCATGTGGTCGGCAGTTGTTCGTGGCAGGCCTTGCCGCGAAGCCCCCAGGCCACGGAAAATGTTGCCCCCACCAATTACAATGCACAATTCGACCCCGAGCTCGCTGACCAGCGAGATTTCACGGGCCACATCGACAACCGTTGGAGGATGAATGCCGTACTCAAGCCGGCCCATCAGCGACTCACCGGACAATTTGAGCATGATTCGATTACCAGTACCTGGCGTCAAGCAACTGATCCCTGAAATTCAGATATTATCAAAGGTAGCCCGGTCGCCCGACCTTCTTTATCATGGGCATGCAATTATATGATTGACGATTCCATGACAATGAACTGCCTGCTCTGGGAGGCACAAGACAATCAGGCTAAACAATCTTCCTGAATTCTCTGCCCGCGGGCCAATTCTGATAGCTGGGCCGACGGCTATTGGCAAGTCGCACCTGGCCATGGACCTGGCCGCCAGGTTCGGAGGCGTTGTCATCAATGCGGACGCCCTGCAGGTGTACTCTTGCTGGCGCATCCTGACCGCCAGACCAACACCAGAGGACGAGGCCAAAGTACCGCATCGCCTTTATGGGCACGTTGTGCATGACCGGCGGTATTCGGTTGGCGACTGGCTCGTTGACATCGAGAAGAGTCTGGTCGGCCTGCATGGGAAACGACCGGTTATCGTGGGAGGAACCGGATTATATTTCGAGGCCCTGGTTCACGGGTTGGCGCCAATTCCCCCTATTTCGGCCCAGGTATCCGACCAATTCGAAGAGCTCTCGCGCAAGTATGGAGTGCAGTTCTTTGTCAGCGACTTGCAGACTCGGGATCCGGATTCCTGTGCCACCCTGGATCTCGACAATCCAGTGCGCGTGAGAAGGGCATGGGAAGTCTTGCAATCGTCCGGGCGTGGCATTTCCAGCTGGCGAAAGGAACCCGTTAGGCCGCTTGTGAATTTGGATGCCGCCGCTGCCATTGTCCTGACCTGTGATCCACAAGTCCTGGCCAACCGGATTGTCTCGCGCGTGCATCGCATGCTCCGACATGGTGTCCTTGACGAGTGCAAGAGCATGGATAACCGCTGGAATCCCGCCCTTCCCTCATGTCAGGCACACGGCGCTCGACAATTCATGGCCTACCTGCATGGCCGCTGCAGCCTGGATCAGGCATTATGTGAAACTGCAACCATCACTCGGCAATACGCCAAGCGGCAGCGCAGCTGGCACAGAACCCGCATGCGCAACTGGCATTGGGTCGAAGTCAATTTGTAACTGGTAGCTGCCCCGGCAAGAAGTCACGCATCAATGCCAGGTGGCGCAAGTGCATGCAGACACTCGACAAGGGTGATTTTGCCTCAATTGTGAATTGCCGTCGAATGCATACGCCTTTCATGTGTAGTTCGTCGGAGATTATGCTTTTTGCCGATTCGGTTTCCAGGCTCCGGTTTTCCACGGTTACAAATCAGCGGTTAGATGCCCGGCAAACGTTTCTTCTGAAGGCATGACTCGCCGCCTCCTGAGCCATCGCTGCAGGTATCCGGAACAGCTGTGATGCCGTCAGTGGACTATGATTTCCGGCCCCAGCAGCGAGGTTGGCAGGAATGTCGAAATCCAGGGCACATAGGTGACGATGATCAGGAACACGAACAGGATTGCCAAGAAGGGAAGTGCTGCCCTCACCACGCTCATAACAGGCATTTTGGCAACACCAGAGGTCACAAACAGGTTCAGGCCAACGGGGGGTGTAACCATTCCGATTTCCATATTGACGACCATTACGATGCCAAGGTGGATTGGGTCGATGCCCAGTTCGATTGCTATCGGGAACACAAGTGGAGCAACGATAACAATAAGGCCGGATGGCTCCATGAACTGACCGCCGATCAGCAGAATCAGATTGACCACGATCAAGAACATCACCGGGCCCAAACCTGCCTGCAGCATAGCACTCGCTACCTGCTGGGGCACCTGCTCATCAGTGAGCACGTGTTTGAGAATCAGTGCATTGGCAATGATGAACATCAAGGTGATCGACAGCTTGCCCGCCTCGACCAGCGCATTGACAGTATCACGGTGAAAGAGTGCAGTGACGAGTGCCGATGGTTTCGAAATCAGCCAAACGGATGATCCTTCGGTTCGCTTGATCGGTCCGATGTCTCGGTAGACGAACATCGATACGACAAAGGCGTACATGGCTGCGACCGCAGCTGCCTCGGTCGGCGTGAACAGCCCCCCGTAGATTCCGCCAAGGATAATAACGATCAGGAACAGTCCCCACCCGGCTTCCCTGGCGGACGCAAAAACCTCTGCCCAGCCCAGCCATTCACCCTTTGGCAGGTTGCGACGTACGGCGATAACGTAAATCGCCACCATGAGCATGGCACCTGCCAACATTCCGGGTATTACACCGCCCAAGAACATCCGCCCCACGCTGACATCTGTCGCCGAGGCATAAACGACCATTACGATTGAGGGTGGAATCAGAATCCCCAGAGTCCCGGCGTTGCAGATGATCCCTGCGGAAAACTCGTCCGTATAACCAACCTGCTTCATTCCGGCGATGACTATGGTGCCGATTGCCACAACAGTGGCAGGTGAGGACCCCGAGAGTGCAGCGAACAGCATGCAGGCAAACACACCGGCGATTGCCAGTCCTCCGGGGAAGTGGCCGACAACAGCTATGGAAAAGCGTATAATTCGCTGTGCCACGCCTCCCGTACTCATGAACGTCGATGCCAGAATGAAGAATGGAATTGCGAGTAACGTATAATGTCCTGCCATCGCCTGATAGAGCGACTGCGCGATCGAAGCCAGAGACGTATCTGACAACAGGAGAAGGAAGACAATCGACGAGAAGCCGAGTGAGACCGCGATGGGAATACCCAGTGCGAGCAGTCCGATTATCATTAGGAACAGAAGTACGACGGACATCTATTCAGTCTTTCATTGGCCCGGGAATTGAATCTTGCAGTTCATGGCTAACAATGAGCATTTGCTGCCGCCCCCGCCAAATGGCGATCAGTGCCTGTACCAGTCGCACAATCAGTAGTGCTGCACCGATGGGAAGAACAACATACGGAATAAAGCGCGGCAGCTTTTCGTATTCTTCGCCCTGATTGAGCAGCGGCTCGAAGAACCGCAAGAAATCCAGCATCGGTATCTGGTCAGTTTCGTACCAGGCACGGTCACGCGTATTCCAGTCAATTCCGGTTGGGAACCAACGGCCCGTGGTCTCGTAGAGCCCCGCAAAGGGTGCCCAGTAGTCCCAGGCACCCTTGAGCAACAGTAGCGCATAGGCGATGCAAATTGTTGCAGAGAAGAGCCCGAGCCATCTGCGCCCGGGCCGCGACAACTTGCTGAGCAATAAATCAACGCCCAGGTGGGCATTGACCCTGACGCAGTAACTGATCCCAATGAGGACAAACCAGGCAAACAGAACCAGCGTCACTTCAAGAGCCCAGATCAGGCTGTCATTGAATACATAGCGCAGTACCACGTTGGTGAACGTGACCAAGACCATCAATCCCAAGAGCAGGGCCAGAAACACTTCCTCGATACGATTTATTAGTGCCGTCATATGATTGCTTTGCGATCCCTTCCCCTTGACCTTACGATCATGCTTCAAGGCCAGTAATCCGGCGGCAACCAATGGCGCCACCGGACTGAATCTTGAAACAGCCTGCTAGTTGACCATATTGGCTTCCTGCGCAGCAGCAATGTTCTCTGCGCCAACGTCTTCCACAAACTGTTCCCACACAACTTGCATCGCGGTCACCCACTGTGTCCGCTGTTCATCTGTCAATTCGCGAATGACACCGCCACTGTCAATTATTGCCTGACGTGCTTTCTGATTGACCGCGAAAGCCTCTGAATTGCGCTGCTCCGTAACCTCGCGCAGAATCTGCCCCAGCGGATTGCGGACATCGTCCGGAAGGTCGTCCCACCAATCCACTGAGGTCACGACCAGGTAATCAATGATGCCGTGGTTGGATTCGGTCACGCCATCCTGTACCTCGAAAAACTTTCGTCCGTAGATATTTGACCACGTGTTTTCCTGGCCATCGACAACACCGGTCTGCAGGGCTCCATAGACTTCAGCAAAAACCAGCGGCTGCGCAGTGGCATCCAGTGCCTCGATCTGTGCAACCAACACATCGGACTTTTGGACTCTGAACTTCAGGCCCCTGGCATCATCGGGAACCAGCAACGGCCGACTGGCGGAAAACTGTTTCATTCCATTGTGCCAAAACTCGAGGCCAAGCAATCCTCGTCGCGTCATTGAACTCTTCATGGCCTGACCGGCTTCCGAAGACTGGAATGCGTCTACAGCGTCTACGTTCTTGAACATGAAGGGCAGGTCAAAGATTCTGAACTGTTTGGTAAACTTCTCAAACTTGGACAGAGATGGTGCAGCCAACTGGACGTCTCCCTGCAGCATCGCCTCCAGCACGACGTCATCATTGAACAGTGACGAGTTGGCAAATACCTCCATACAGGCCTTGCCGTTCATTTCGTCGTTGACCCTGTTCTGCAGCAACGAGGCCGCAATACCCTTGGGGTGCTTGTCTGTATTGGTGACATGACTGAACTTGATGACGATTTCACCATCATCGCATGCCGCGTGTACGGACGCAGCTGATATAGACAGGGCAACCGCAAGCGCCACAACTAGCAATCGCTTCATTTGTTTCTCCTAGCAGATTCGATTCTGTGCAAATGAGCATACCTGCTCACCTTTCACCACACAAGAATGCAACGAAATCAACACGATTCTCAGTAAAGAGGCCATACCTGACCTGGCACGATGTCTGGTTGGGCAATGCACGACGCGAATCGCCACCGCTCGTCCAGCGAGGTCTGGACACCTGGCAATATCCGCAAGAGAATCAACACCTTTTTCAAATCTGCCTTTCGAAGGCACTTTCGGTCCGCTCTTGCGGGCTTGGGAAATGCTCGCGGTTGCTGCTGCAATTTCGCTTCGGCCACGCCGACACGAGCACACGCCGGTGGGGTATGTCACACCTTCGAAATACATCCACTGCAGCCTCCAATTGTGTCGACCGCCGGAATCGGAGGCCTCTTTCGAAAGCCGTCGAAGTTCAAGTGGTCTGGCAGTGGACTCCTCCTCACCTAAATCATTAAGTGGCAGCGCATCGTCGGGACCGCTCTTGAGCCACCGGCAATTGACTGTTTTCATCCCGGGTCATCAAGACCCAAGCCAGCCTTTCCCTTATTTCGATGGAGCCCTGAACTTGACCCAAACTATTTCGTCCCTTTCGGCCGATTCCGAAAGTGAACCAGGGACCGGTATCAGACGATTGCTGACAATCATGAGGTGCCTGCGGGACCCTGAAACAGGATGCCCCTGGGATATTGAACAGGATTTTGACTCGATCGCGCCGCATATGATTGAAGAAGCCTATGAGGTACTGGATGCGATTCAGACGCGGGACCACGTCCAACTTAGATCGGAACTTGGTGATCTTCTCCTGCAGGTCGTTTTTCTTTCTCGGATTGCAGAAGAGTCCGAACAGTTCGACTTCCAGTCGGTTGTCGAGAGTCTGACAACGAAACTAGTGCGCCGCCATCCGCATGTATTTGCAGATGGCGCACCTGTCGCCAGTGCCAGGGCACAAGTCGAGAACTGGGAACTGCACAAGTCCCGTGAGCGTCGGCAGAATTGCCGTGCCAGCGAGTTGGACGGAATTGCTGCGGCTCTCCCTGCGCTCATGCGGGCTGACAAGGTCCAGCAGCGGGCATCCGGAGCCGGGTACGACTTTGCTGATGAAAAGGCTGCCATCACGAGTGCCAGGCTTGAGCTGTGTGAACTGATCGAGGCCAGCGAGAGTGGTGACCCGCAGGCCAGAGAAGAGGAAATTGGCGATCTTCTGTTCTCGGTTGTGAATGTGGCACGCCACCTGGATGTTGATGCCGAAACGGCCTTGAGAAACGCTATTGACAAGTTTTCGGCGCGCTTCCGGAAAGTGGAAGAACTCCTCAATGAAACTGATTCGAGGTTTGACGATCTTTGCGACGCAAGGCGGGATGAACTTTGGGAACTGGCCAAGTCCGAACTGGCCGTGGACAGTCAATCGCGCTCCCGCGGAACATGATTCAAGAGTCGACAATCCTGTGTGAACCCGCCCCGGAGACTGTAACTTGCTACCCTGGCTATACTCTGCAGTCCTCGGACTGCCCGCCAGATCAGGAAACTGTGGAAACGTCGCTCGCCAGGTCGCTGCAGATGCAGGTTTTGCGCGCTGCCACAATCACTGATATTGGTGCTGCGCCTGGCCAGAAAACAGGAGCCGGAACGGATGAGTGTAAGCACAGTCCGGGCAGCGCCAGAGGAGACAGCCATGAACACTTCCCGAAGCATCATAATTGATACTGATCCTGGTCAGGATGACGCGGTTGCGATTTTCCTTGCGCTGGCAAGTGATGAATTACAGGTTCTCGGCATTACTGTGGTTGCTGGAAATGTGCCACTGGAACTGACGGCGCGCAATGCCCGCATAGTCTGTGACCTCGGGGGCCGCCCCGATATTCCCATTCTGGCCGGCTGTGACCGGCCCCTGCTGCGTCCGCTGGTCACGGCAGAAGACGTTCACGGCAATACGGGACTGGACGGCGTTGAAATCTACGACCCCGATATTCAACTCCGAGACCAGCACGCCGTGGACTTTATAATCGAAACCTTGCGCAGCCAACCTTCAGAGAGCGTTACGCTCTGCCCGCTCGGTCCCCTGACCAATATTGCCGTGGCCTTCAAATTGGCTCCAGATATCTGTGCAAGAGTGGCGGAAATAGTCCTGATGGGCGGCGCCTATTTCGCGGTCGGAAATGTGACGCCCGCGGCTGAGTTCAACATATATGTTGATCCGGAGGCCGCAGATATCGTATTCCGCTCGGGTGTTCCGCTTACGGTGCTACCTCTTGACGCAACCCACCACGTACTGTCGAACAAGCCTCGCCTTGATGCCCTGCGCGCAATTGGCAACCGTACAGGACAAGCCATCGCCGATCTGACCTCCTTCTATGAACGGTTCGACCGACGCAAATACGGTAGCGAAGGCGCACCGCTGCACGATCCCTGCGTGATCGCTTACCTGCTCAAACCAGAAATATTCGAATCAAGATTTGTCAACGTGGAAATCGAGACCTCATCGGAATTGACCCGCGGCATGACAGTGGCCGATTGGTGGGGTGTTACCGATCGTCAGCCGAATGCCACTTTTGCTGGCGGTGCTGATGCGGATGTATTCTTTGAATTGCTAACCTGCAAGATCGCCAACCTGCCATAGATTGACGCCGATCCAGTTTTGCCAACGTTGCTATTCGCACAGCTGGACCGGCGGCGACCTGAACCCGAGCTACAGCCATGATGTTCAACTTTGACAATACTTTCGTGGAATTGCCCGAACGTCTTTACGCTCGGGTTCAACCACGCCGTCCAACCAAACCCCGTGCCGTAATTCGCAATCATGGCCTTGCCCAGGAACTTGGAATTGATGTGGACGCGTTCTCAGGGCCGAACGGCATTGAAGCGCTATCCGGCGATCGAATTCCAGAGGGGGCCGCTCCGCTGGCAATGGCCTATGGCGGGCACCAGTTTGGCTTCTGGGTCCCGTCGCTGGGCGACGGACGTGCCTTGCTCCTCGGTGAGATCCTCGATCGCCAGGGCAGCAGGCGAGATGTTCAGCTGAAGGGTTCAGGCCGAACACCGTTTTCTCGTCAAGGTGATGGACGCGCCTGGTTGGGTCCGGCAATTCGCGAGTACATCGTCTCGGAAGCAATGCACCATCTGGGCATTCCTTCAACCCGGGCATTGGCGGTTATGGAGACCGGGGATCCTGTCTACAGAGAGACGGCATTGCCGGGGGCGGTCCTGACCAGGGTTGCCCGCGCGCACATTCGGATCGGAACGTTTCAGTACTTCCTTGCCAGGCGCGATGTGGAGGCCATCAGGTGCCTTGCCGATCACGTGATTGCAAGACTTTATCCCGATCTGAGAGAGTCCAGCCAGCCTTACGTCAAATTGCTGCGCGTTGTGGTCAAGGGACAGGCGCAACTTGTGGCACAATGGATGGGAGTCGGCTTTATTCACGGTGTCATGAATACCGACAACATGTCGTTGGCCTGCGAAACCATTGACTTTGGCCCTTGTGCCTTCATGGATCGATTCAGTTCGGCAAAGGTCTTCAGTTCCATCGATAAACAGGGAAGATATGCGTACTGCAATCAGCCCGCCATAGCGCAGTGGAATCTGGCTCAACTGGCTGTCGGGCTATTGCCCATCATGGATGATGACGAGGACCGGGCTGTGCAATTGGCCGAAGAGGCAATCAGGCAGTTCCCCAAGGATTTCGAGGATGCTCATCGGACCATCTTGTGCAGCAAGCTTGGACTATATCACCGATGTGCTGAAGACTATGCGTTGGCGAATGCGTTCCTGGATACTCTGGAGCGAGCCAAGGCTGATTTCACACTGGCATTTCGAACGCTGTGCTCTGACAGTGCTCGTTCATTGGGGACCGATAGCTTTGCAGCCTTCTCGTCCCACCCTGAGGCGTTCCGGGACTGGCTCTCCGTTTGGCAATCTCGCCTGACAAGGGAGCGTATTGAAGATTTCCAGCGCGGCAAGCGCATGCGCCGGATCAATCCTGTTTACATTGCCCGGAACCATCAGGTGCAGAAGGCAATTGATCTGGCTGTTGGTGGCGACTACGAACTGGTCCACAGACTGGGCAAGGTTCTGGCGAATCCATGCATCAGGCAAAAGGGTGCTGAAGACCTGGAGCTCACGCCCCTACCGCATGAAGTCGTCCACCGCACCTTCTGTGGAACCTGAATAGTTTCGGCAGAATCGGGTCGGAAGATTGTAGATTCTTTTCGCCCGGTTCCCAAAGGCACCTTTTCAACTTGGCTGCGGGCAAGCGATGGCGGTCAGGAATCAATCGTTCATAGCACCATGACCTTGGCTGCCGATTGTGATAGACTGCCACTGCAAGACTCAAGGAATGCGTTCCGCCGCAACAAAAGGAGATTTCCGGGGTCAATGGTATGACTGGCACTATTCTGTCCAGATGCGAGGCGCGCGGCATGCGGTTGACAGAACAGCGACGCGTCGTGGTCGGCGTGCTTGAGCGATCTGCAGATCATCCTGGAATGCAGGAACTGTTCAGAAGAGTCAGTGAAGTCGATCCTACCATATCCGTCGCTACAATCTATAGGACCGTCAATCTGCTTACTGAGGTCGGCATACTCGAAAGGCATGAGTTCAGTGATGGAATCGCTCGATTCGAGGATGCCGAGCGAGACCACCACGACCATCTGATCGATGTCGAAACCGGAGAGGTTATCGAGTTCCTCGACGAAGATCTTGAAAGGCTGCAGAGGCAGATTGCCCGACGCCACGGGTACAAATTGAAGGCTCATCGCCTCGAACTGTATGGCGTTCGTCAGTCGATAAACAACGAGGGTAACGATCATGACGGGAAGTGATGCTATTGAGAAGCTCGACGCTCGGGAGATCTTTGACAGCCGGGGGAACCCCACCATTGAGGTCGATGTCACTCTTGCTGACGGATCGACAGGGCGAGCTGCTGTACCTTCAGGTGCATCGACCGGCACGCGGGAGGCGGTCGAACTCAGGGACGGAGATAAGCACAGGCTGGCGGGCAAGGGAGTTCGCAACGCCGTAAGGAATGTCAGCGAAATCATTGCGCCGGCTGTATTGAATCATTGTGCAACCGACCAGGAAGCCATCGACGCCATTTTGTGTGGCCTTGACACATCCGGCAACAAGCAATGCATCGGAGCCAACGCCGTATTGGGGGTTTCCATGGCTGTCGCGAAGGCAGCAGCAAGCAGTCAACGCGAACCACTTTACCGTTATCTGGGGGGCAGCGATGCAGCCCTCATGCCGGTTCCGCTGATGAATGTGATCAATGGCGGGTGTCACGCCAGCAATGCTCTCGACATACAGGAATTCATGATTGTTCCCGGCGGCTTTGAATCCTTTTCGTTGGCCATGGCAGCCGGAGCAGAGATATTCCATGCCCTGAAGCGTGAACTTTCACAGGCAGGATACTCGACCAACGTGGGCGACGAAGGAGGTTTTGCGCCAACACTGACTAGCACGTTTGCGACACTGGAGTTCGTTGAACGGGCAATCAACCAGGTCGGGTTTACTTGCGGGAAGCAAGTTGCGCTGGCGCTCGACTGTGCGGCGAGTGAGTACTTCGATTCCGGAAACTATGTGTTTGCCGGCGAGGGCAAGACCCGCTCGGTGTCAGAGAATGTGGAATTTCTCGCTAAATTGACCGCTGATTTCCCCGTCATTTCAGTTGAGGACGGTTGTGCCGAAGATGACTGGGATGGCTGGCAGCACCTGACAGCCGAGATTGGCGACCGGTGCCAGCTGGTTGGTGATGATCTGTTTGTGACCAATTGTGAAATCCTGCAAACCGGCATTGAAAGGAAGTGCGCCAATGCCCTGCTGGTCAAGCCCAACCAGATTGGTACGGTGTCGGAAACCATTGATGCCGTCAACCTGTCTCATCGCAACAATTATGCAACCATCATGTCCCACCGTTCGGGAGAAACCGAGGATACAATCATAAGCGATCTGGCGGTTGGCCTGAAATGCGGCCAAATCAAGGCCGGATCAATGAGTCGCAGCGACCGCGTGGCAAAATACAATCAGTTGCTGCGCATAGAGGAGGAACTCGGAGCAACGGCCCGATATGCAGGGCCCGCGATGTTCGCGGCCTGGAAACGCAACCAGGGTTAGCCTTTCCCTCTATCGCTGGCGTCTCTGCCTGGCAGATGTCAGTTGGCGTGGATAGCTGATCCTGCCTCCCTTGGTCGGATAACGACACCCCGTAGTTCCCGGCCCCGAGAGCGCAAGTCCGTAGCGCGAACGAACGGCCAGGAAGGCAAACGCCTGCGCCTCGAGCATGTCACCGTCATACCCCCAGGCGTCCACTTTGCTGACCGGACATTTCGAGTCGACCCGCAGGTGGTTCAGCAAGGTCTCGTTAAGACGCCCGCCTCCGCACACAATTACCTGCGCAGGTTGCTTGGGAAGACTCTGAACTGCAGCCAGAATTGCGCTTGATACGCACTTCGTTACGGTTGCAACCGCATCGTTAGTCTCCAGTTTGTCGACTTGCCTGACCAACCGGGCAAAATGGCCCCTGTCGAGTGACTTCGGTGGAGGTTGCGCAAAATACGGATCGCGCATGAACAATTCGACAACGGGATTAGACGAACATCCGCGGCGCGCCATTTCACCGTTGCAGTCAAATCGTTTCCCCTCGCGGCCCCGGACGACGTCGTCAATCACTGCGTTGCCAGGTCCAACATCGAATGCGATCAGTGCGCCTTCCATTTCCGGCGCTGGATACCTTGCGTCGACCAGTGTCAGATTGCTGACACCGCCGATGTTGAGAAGCGCGATTGGTTTCCCAATCTGCTCCCTTGCAGCAAGCGCAAAATGGTAGAATGGCACCAGGGGAGCACCCTGCCCTCGATTACGTAAATCTGCCGACCGAAAGTCCCAAACTACAGGGATTTCCAGGGCATCTGCCACAACCTGCCCATCTCCTGCCTGCAAGGACCGCCTCATTGCAGGGTCGTGAGCCAGGGTCTGTCCATGGAATCCAATCAATTCGGCTCGCCTGAAGTCAGACAGCAATTCGATATGGGCTTGCTCAACTATATTGGCACACGCCTCAACATCCGGACCACGCCAATTTCCCATGGCCTTGTGTAGTATCTTGCCTTCGGACTCTGTGAATGGACGATAGGCTGACCGCCCGAATTCGAGGATAGTTTCACCGTCGGTCAACAATTCAGCGGCGTCGACACCATCCATTGATGTACCGGACATGCAGCCAACCGCCCACATTGGGCGCCTGTCAATCCTCGTGCCAATTTCCTTGCTCATGATGCCGCGCTCTCCTGCCCATGCACATTGCTCATCCCTGACCACAACAATTGCAGTTGGCCTACGAGCCGTTTCCAGTCACATGCAGCTGAGATTCCGTCATGCCCCGAGGAGCGAACACCCCACCCCGAGAAAGGTGCAGGTCCGATAGTATGCCACGGTCGCTCCACGAAGGCGATCTTGCTGTCGAGGCGCAAGAACGAAGGGAGATAGTTAGGAGACAGGTCTTGTGAATTGTCTCTGCGCACTGTGCCGCTATTCAGGCTGAACGTCCCTCTTCAATTTACGCCCTGTTCAACGACGCGGCTCACCTGTGATAATTTCCGCTCCGTCAACTACACAGGTATAATTGCTGTCACGCCATATTGCTATCGGCCGATGACCCGGTTGCCATGGGGAACGCCGGTCACCTCACAGGCCACGGACTACTTGAATCCGATCAGGTTGCGGGCCACTACCGTGGCTAATTTGCAGCACGGCCTGGCCTTGATCTCCGACAGATACCAGAAGCGGCCACAGAGCCACTACTTGGCTGACCACGAGATTCCGTGTACGGCCGAGTCGTTCGGCAACTTGCTGCCAGTGTAGATGTGACGGTGCTGTCGGCCACGTTACCCAAATCTCGCATTCAGTGGTATGACATTCCGGGAGGGCAGGACCCCTCTGCGAGCACGTTGCCGGCGCCGGAGGCAATCCCCGGTCGCCCTCAATCACATGCCCGGGTCGGTGGAACACCCTAATTCGTCGAGCCGCTTTCTTAACCGGATTGATACTGTCAATAGCCAGCTGCCAAGCATCGCAGAAGCTGAATTGACCGACCCGTACTTAGGAATATCACAGTAGCGGAGCGGCCAGGCAGCCGGTTTCCTGCAGCCTGCCGCGTCGATCACGGAAATTGAACTCAATGCAGACCTGCCACCCCCGCCAACATCATAGCCAGGTTATCTGTCGCTAGTTGTCATCCAGATTGACGTGACCCAAGGCAGAAGGGGAAAAGACGGCCTAAGCCGTCGTTCTTGCCCTCCAGATGCCCGGAGGGGAGGCGGCAATCCTGAAATCCCGCGAGTAAATGGGGATCTGCACAAAGATGCATGTTTGTCAGGGGTTGACAAAGCTGTCAGCGACCCTCTTCAAGATCTCGCTGTATTTTTCTCTAGACATCGGCTTTCTAACAATCGCCGGCAGCAGCCTGCTGACTGCCGCTGATGATCGGAAATCATGACAGGGCAGTCAATGAAGAACAAGGGTATACTCGTTTGCCGTTTGCCTGCTTACGCTTGTCGGGCATGGATGCGCAACGGCGTCTCAAAACTCGATATGATTCTTGAGGAATTGCATCTCCATGTTGAATCAGGAACGAGAGGGAATTGGATACCTTTTTGGTGCTTTACTTACCTCAATTGTGAAGTAAGTCAGTGGATCAGCCCATAACGAGAATTGCTGGCTCCTCTCAATCCAGCCCATTGGAACCTCCACATCCATTGGCTTCAGCTTGTGCATGCCGGTGCGCTAGGGAGCGGATACCAGCCAACTGGCTCTTGTCGCTAATTTCCACTGCCACGCAAATTGTGCTCCACCTGCCCGCCGAGGGAATGACAGCATTGACCATGGTGGCCTCCTTATCCTTGTGGCAAGGGGAACCACCAACGTCCCCGTGCCGATTCCATGTCGGGGTCAGTGAGTCAGTGAATTGTACTTGTACTTGAATATCAGCTGTGCAGACATGGTACGCTGCCTCCGGGGCCGAGAGAATTCACCGCAAGTATATGGCAATCATTGAATGAACAGATTTGAGCCGCAATCAGACTTCCTGCGTACTATGCAGGACAGAGGGTTTCTTGATGATTGCAGTGACCTGGAAGCTCTCGATCAGACGATGAGCGCTGGTCCGACGACCGCCTATATCGGCTTTGATGCCACGGCAAGCTCGCTTCATGTCGGCAGTCTGATCCAGATCATGAGGCTGAGGTGGCTCCAGAAGACTGGCCACCGTCCAATTGTCCTGATGGGAGGCGGAACCACCCGCATCGGTGACCCGTCATACCGGGCCAGTGAAAGACCGCTGCTTCTGGATCAGCAAATCTCCGATAACATCGACAGCATCAGAAAGGTTTTTGCGCGCTACATCCGCTTTGGCAGCGGACCAACCGAGGCAATACTCGCCAACAACGCAGAATGGCTGAATCAGCTCAACTACATTGCGTTTCTGCGCCAAATCGGCCGTCACTTTTCGGTCAACAGAATGCTGTCATTCGAGTCCGTCAGGACGCGACTGGATCGAGAACAGTCGCTGTCATTTCTGGAATTCAACTACATGATTCTCCAGGCCTACGACTTTCTCGAACTGAGCCAACGATTCGACTGCCGTGTACAGTTCGGTGGTTCTGATCAATGGGGCAACATTCTCAATGGCGTCGATCTGGTGCGCCGCGTTCGTGGCCGACAGGTTTTCGCGCTGACTTCTCCGCTACTGACAACGGCAGACGGAAAGAAGATGGGCAAAACGGCCAGCGGTACCGTGTGGCTGAATGCCGACCTGTGTTCGCCATACGAATTCTGGCAGTATTGGCGGAATGTCAACGATGCTGATGTCGGCAGATTTCTGAAATTGTTTACCGAAATCCCCATTCTGGAATGCGAGAAACTGGGTGCGCTGTCTGGCTCTGAAATAAACGAGGCCAAAATCCGGCTGGCTACCGAAGTGACAACACTGGCCCACGGCGCAAGGGCTGCAATTCAGGCAGCCGACACTGCAAGGGAGGTATTTGTCGCCGGCGGACCTGGAGCAGACCTGCCGAGGCTGTCACTGGATCTTCAAGAGGTGAACTTCGGGCAGGTGTCGGTCGTGCAGGCTCTCGTCAGATCTGGATTGGCCAGTTCCGGAAAAGCTGCCAAGAGGCACATTGCCGGTGGAGCAGTTCGGTTGAACAATGTGAGAATTGAAAGCGCGGCGAAACTGATTGGAGCAGAAGATGTGGTCTGCAATGCCAGGCTGTCACTCGGCCGCAAGAAGCACATCATCCTGTGCAGCAAATGACCTCTTCATGCCAGGCGCCCTGGACCTGGACCTAATGCGTTCCTTCGCGCGGCTGGCATTGGCAAACTGCCTACAGCGCCCATTCTCCGCCCGGAAATAACGAATGGTAGGCAAAGGCAAATAGCAGGTCATGCGGCAGATCTTCGCCACTGACGGCGTCCTTGACACGTACGGTGCCAACATCCCGACCTTCTGCTATAGCCCGCGTATCGATCGCTGAAGCCTGACCCGCATTCCAGGTCAGCCGAACACCGTGTTCCTCTATCATACCCTCTTGACGTAATCGCTGCAGCGTCCAAGCCCGCTTGCCGACCCTGATAACCCTGGCCAACGGCGCGATTCCGTGTGGCGGTGGCTCCCCAATGTACAGAAATGGCCAGGCCGAAGTGTCATAATTGGCGTAGGGATTGTTCCCGTAGCGTCTTGAATGCCCGGGTTGCACCATCACCAGGCCATCTGGATTACGCTGCTGGAATTCACGCCAGCTCTCGGTCCATCCGGCAAGCGGCGTCAATACGTCACCGGTCAGCTCGCCGACAATCGCCTCTCCCAGGGATTGCTGCCACCAGCTCTCGGTTTCGCGATCGAACATGATCATGTCTGAAAACCGCAGCTTGCCCGACACGCCAAATGTCAGGACACGGTCATCAAGGCGGCGATCGAAAATCACTCCGGAATTACATAGCGGACAATAGGTAACGGCAACCGGTACTGAACCAACCTGATCATTGATGATCTCGTGCCACAAGAGATAGCGTACCGGATAGGCGCGCGGGCGTTCGCCGGGAAGCTCGAGCGTCATCACCGGCTCGCGGGCAGGCAAGTGTTCCGGGTCGCTGGCATCTTCGAATTGGGGTGCGGAAATCGACGGTATCCCGTCCTTGGAAACACCACCAGAAATGATCTCGGAAAACTCGACCGAAGCCAGGGAAAAGTCAGTATTTGGCCATTCGGACGTCCATGCGAGCGACTGAGCGTGGAGGGAACTTGCCAGGCTCGCGGCTAGAAGGCTGCAAGACAGGGCTTTCCAAACCAACCATCGTTGGGAATTTCGAACTTTCAATGAACACCCTCTTTCATATGTCAGTCTGCCACGACCAATTCGGTGGTCGCCCAGACAACTCCGTCTTCCTAATCGGTAGTCTTGATATGCCTACCTGATAGAGGCCCGCCTTATGTAATCCGGGGCCTCCACTGCGCCATTTGCCGAGGGGCGACCCTTCTTGATTGCGTTGACCACTTCCTGCCCTCCGACAACCCGACCTACGACCGTATACTGTCCAGTCAGGTGGTGTGCGTTGGCGAACATGATGAAGAACTGGGAATTGGCCGAATTTGGATCAGCAGCACGCGCCATGCCCACAACGCCCCGATCGAATGCTATCTGCGAAAATTCGGATTCCAGGTCGGGCAGATCCGATCCGCCCATGCCGGCAAACTGCAGCTTGCCACCCGACAATTTTCCAAATTTGACATCACCGGTCTGGGCCATGAAACCCTCTATTACACGGTGAAAAACAACTTCGTCATAGGCACCACTGGAAGCAAGTTTCTTGATCTGGGCCACATGGTTTGGTGCCACGTCGGCGTAGAGTTCGATTTCGATGATACCGTTGGCTTCACCGGCCACTTCCAAGACCAGAACATTGGAAGCCGTATCCTGGGAACTTGCTGCCATTGCCGAAAACACCATTGCGGAGAGCCAGATCAGAAATGTTCTCATCACATAAATCCCTTTCCAGGAACAACCCGGTAATACATATATTCAGTCTTGCGCCACTGCCGACTTGCCAATGGCAACCTGGCGGTGGTCATTGCTTCTGCAACATACCTTCCCCGCTACCTGCATCAAGTCTGCCGTCTGGATAACCTGGCCTGCAACGCAGCATCGACGCCTGCTGAAACAAAACTGGACACATCGCCTCCCAGCCTGGCCACTTCCTTGACCAGCTTTGAAGAAATGGCCTGGCTCTTGCCATCGGCCATCAGGAAAACTGTCTCGATTCCGTTATCAAGTACGCGGTTCATGCCGACCATCTGAAACTCGTATTCGAAGTCGGAAACAGCACGCAGGCCACGTATGATCATACTGGCACCAACCTCACGGGCGCAATCGACCAAAAGGTTCTCAAACGGATGAACAACGATCTCGCCACCATACTCAAGGCAAATATCCTCAAGGTCGGTTCTGATAAGTTCGACCCGTTCTTCAAGAGTGAAGAATGGCTGTTTGTCGAGATTGACCGCGACGCCGACCACAAGCCTGTCGACGATTACCATTGCCCGCCGAAAGATGTCCTGATGCCCGTAGGTGACCGGATCAAATGTACCTGGATAGAGACCAACCCGCATGGTGTGCCCTGTTCGCTTCTGTCACGACCCTCGAAAATAGGCGTCAGCTTACGAAAGTCACGCAGCCTATACAATCCATCACACTTTGTTTACCAAACTGCCCTGATCCCCGGAGATTCCAGTCGCGAGGGTTTGATCCGGAGGGTACCTTGAAATAGGGCACGTGCCGGTCTTGAAAGTCTGATGCCTTGACACGCAGTGTATTACCTTTCACTAGGCAATTGCAGTCGGCCGGAGAATTCGCCTGAGGCCTCTGCTGTTGCACCAGGGATTCCAGAAGACTTTTATTGAGGACGAAGAATGGGCGAGATTGGCCATTTTCTGAACGGAGAGCGCGTTCCGGGAACATCGGGACGATATGGAGACGTATTCAATCCGGCGACGGGCCAGGTCGAGGCCACGGTTCCGTTCGCCTCCAGGGACGAAATCGCATTGGCGGTGCGTCAGGCAGGCCAGGCGCAGCCGGCCTGGGCAGGAACCTCGCCGCAACGTCGAGCCAGGGTACTGATGGAGTTTGTTGGCTTGCTGCAGCGTGACATGGACAAGCTGGCCACTTGCCTGTCACGTGAACACGGCAAGACGCTGCCCGACGCGCGCGGTGATATTCAGAGAGGCCTGGAGGTCGTGGAATTCTGCATAGGTGCCCCCCACCTTCTAAAGGGAGAGTACACGGACAGTGCAGGCCGAGGCATCGATATGTACTCGATGCGTCAGCCACTGGGTGTAGTTACCGGAATTACACCGTTCAATTTCCCGGCAATGATCCCGATGTGGAAATTTGCGCCTGCCCTCGCCTGCGGCAACGCGTTTATCCTCAAACCGTCCGAACGTGATCCGACGGTGCCGGTAATGCTGGCCGAGCTGATGGTAGAGGCAGGCCTGCCAACGGGTGTGCTGCAAGTCGTACATGGAGACAAGATTGCCGTCGATGCCCTGCTGGAACACGACGGCGTGCAAGCTGTCGGTTTCGTTGGCTCAACCCCGATTGCTGAATTCATTTACGCTCAAGGATGCGCAGCCGGCAAGCGTGTTCAGTGTTTTGGAGGCGCCAAGAATCACATGATTGTCATGCCCGACGCTGATCTCGACCAGGCGGCAGACGCCCTCGTCGGCGCAGGCTTCGGTGCCGCTGGAGAACGGTGCATGGCCATCTCAGTGGCTGTACCGGTGGGAGAGCAGACCGCCGATGCACTTGTCGAACGCCTTTTACCGCGCGTGGAATCCCTGCAGGTCGGCCCCTACACGGCCGGTGAAAGCATTGACTATGGCCCGCTGGTTACAGGTGCCGCCCGAGATCGCGTCCTGGCGCTTGTTGAATCCGGTGTGGAGCAAGGTGCCGAACTGGTTGTTGATGGGCGCGGTTTCAGTCTTCAGGGCTATGAGGAAGGCTTCTTTGTCGGCCCCCATCTGTTTGATCGCGTCACGACCTCAATGGACATTTACAAGGAAGAAATTTTTGGTCCAGTCCTGTCGACTGTCAGGGCAAAGTCCTACGAGCAGGCGCTCGGGATTGCCATGGACAACCAGTATGGAAATGGAACCGCAATTTTCACGCGCGACGGAGATACCGCACGGGACTTCGCCCATCGTATCAACATTGGCATGGTTGGCGTCAATGTGCCCATTCCTGTTCCCCTGGCCTACCACACATTCGGTGGCTGGAAGAAGTCGGCATTCGGAGACCTCAATCAGCATGGCCCTGACGCCTTCCGCTTCTATACCCGCACCAAGACTGTGACGGCACGGTGGCCTAGCGGAATCAGGGAAGGGGCCGTGCTGAACTTTCCAACCATCGAGTGACCTATCTTGCAGGCGGTTCAGCTCCGACAGCCCCTTTTCGGCGCCCAGAGTATGGGCAGACACTGGATTACCTGGATTCGCCCCTTGCGATTGTTGACAGCTGACTGGTTGAGACAGTGGAATTCTCCCTGACCGAAGAACAACAGGCGATGTTTGACATGGCCTACGAGTTCGGACAGCAGAAAATCGCTCCCTATGCTCTCGAATGGGAAAGGCAGGGGACAATCCCCCGCCAATTGTGGCCAGAGCTCGCTGAACTCGGTTTCGGTGCGATGTGCGTCGACGAGAACTACGGTGGCTCCGCGTTGTCGAGGCTCGATTCGGCACTCGTTTTCGAGGCATTGGCCATGGCGTGTCCCTCTGTTGCAGCGTTTCTTTCCATACACAACATGTGCGCCTGGATGATCGGTGCCTTTGGCAGCACTGATCTCAAGCAGCGTTACCTGGAGGCTGCAGCCTCCATGGACATCGTGTTTTCCTACTGCCTGACCGAGCCCGGGTCAGGATCGGATGCCGCTGCTCTCCGGACAGCGGCGAACCGCACCAAAGACGGCTGGCGTCTTAACGGTACCAAGGCCTTTATTTCGGGAGGGGGTTATTCTGATTGTTATCTGGTCATGTGTCGTACCGGTGGCCCGACGCCGGGTGGAATCTCGGCCTTGCTTGTCGATGTCGGCAGCGAAGGGCTCTCCTTCGGTGCTCTCGAAGAGAAGATGGGCTGGCGTGCCCAGCCCACACGACAGGTGCAGTTCGACGATTGCCAGGTACCGGCGGCCAACCTGCTGGGCGAGGAAGGTGCCGGATTCAAGTATGCCATGGCCGGACTTGACAGCGGTCGGCTGAATATTTCAGCTTGCTCGCTGGGAGGCGCACGTCAGGCCTTTGCCCGGACTCTGGATTACATGGGCGAACGTAGTGCTTTCGGCAAAACTCTTAACTCGTTTCAGGCTCTGCAATTCCGTATCGCGGACATGGAAATCGAACTGTCGGCAGCCCGGACATTCCTGCACAGCAGTGCCTGGCACCTTGACCAGGGTGATTTCGCAGCAACCAAGCATTGCGCCATGGCCAAACGTCTGGTTACCGACACCTGCCTGCAGGTGGCAGATGGATGCCTGCAGCTACATGGCGGCTACGGTTACCTTTCCCAATATGGAATTGAAAAAATTGTTCGGGACCTGCGCGTGCACCAGATCCTTGAGGGCACCAACGAAATCATGCGCTTGATCGTATTTCGCAGCCTGATGCGGGAAAGAGGATAGTGTCGCACCTGTTGACCCGCGTGACTGGCCATGTGGGACACATCACGCTGCAGCGCCCGGCATCGCTTAACGCGCTTACCCATGAGATGTGCCAGCAGATCGAGGCCAGCCTGGACGATTGGCTGAAAGACTGCGCTGTTCGAGTCATCATAATTGACGCGCGTGGCAAGTCATTCTGTGCCGGTGGCGACATAAGCGAAATGTACCGGACCGGGCAGGCCGGCGATTTTGCCTATGGCCGCCAGTACTGGCGCGACGAATATCGGCTCAATGCAAAGCTGGCGAATTGCGTCAAGCCCATAGTCAGCTTCCTGCAGGGATACACCATGGGTGGAGGAGTCGGACTGGGGTGCCATGTTTCGCATCGCATTGTGGGTGAGTCCAGTCGCGTCGCCATGCCAGAGTGCGCGATTGGTCTCGTCCCGGATGTTGGCGGCTCCCTCCTTCTGGCCCGGTCACCTGGCCGCCTCGGCGAGTACCTGGGAATGACCGGTAGCCGCATGCACGCCGCCGATGCAATTCTGGCGGGTTTTGCAGACTACCATGTCCCCATGGATAGATGGGACAGTCTCAAGGCAGAACTTGTGCAGACTGGATGTGTCGCTGCAATCGAGCACTATGGCCTTGAAACGCCCCGATCCACGCTCGCCAGAAACCAGTCCCAGATTGATCATCACTTCTCGGCCGGCACACCGGCGGCGATAGCCGCAAGCCTTGCCGATTCCGGTACGCCGTTTGCCACCTGCAGTCTCGAGCTCATGGCTCGAAATTCGCCTTTGTCCATGGCTTGCACGTGCCACATTGTGCGCCACCAACGCCAAGCCGAAAGCATCGAGGATGCTCTGGATGTCGAGTATCGATTTACCTATCGCTCGGCGGAGGACGGCGAGTTTCTGGAGGGCATCAGGGCACGCATCATGGAAAGAGGAACGCAACCGCGCTGGATGCATGCATCCATTGGCGAGGTCCGGAGAGACGAAATCGACCGTTTTCTGGAACCGCTGGGCGAGTTGGCATTGAACTGGGACATCGACCAATGAAAATCGGCTTCTTGGGACTTGGCAATATGGGCGCGCCCATGGCCACAAATCTTGCCAGAAACAATTACGATGTGAGAGGCTTTGACATCGCAGCGCCTTGCCCTGCTGGCATTGTTCCGGCGCCGTCCGGCCATAATGCGGTTGGTGGGCAAGATCTGGTTTTCACGATGTTGCCTGGAGGCCGCGAGCTGCGCCAGGTGGCAGAAGATATCCTGCCACATATGGGAACCGGTACTATCTGGGTGGATTGTTCAACTGTAGAGATCGAAGCCGCAACGGAGACTGCCAGGCGTGCGGCGAAGAGAGGCGTGACATTTCTGGATGCTCCGGTTTCGGGCGGCATTACGGGCGCCCGCGCAGGCACATTGACAATCATGGTCGGTGGACCGGCCGCGGCGTTTTCCAGGGTCCGGCCTGTTCTTGAAGTGGTTGGAGGTCGTATTGTCCATTGCGGCAAGGTCGGTGCCGGACAATCCACCAAGATCTGCAACAATCTTATCCTGGCGCCGGCGATGGTGGCAACCTGTGAGGCATTTGCGCTCGCAGACCGTCTGGGTCTGGATCTGTCCATCCTTTTCGAGGTCGTTTCCAAGTCATCCGGGTACAGCTGGTCATCCAATGCATATACGCCGCTGCCCGGCATCGGAACCGAGAGTCCCGCCGATCATGGTTATCAGGCGGGCTTCGCAGCGCGGTTGATGCTCAAGGACCTGTTGCTGGCGGAACAGGCAGCGGAGTCGGTCAACTTTTGGCCTGAAGTCTCGATGGCCGCAAAGGAGTACTACCGCCGGTTCGTTGAAGAAAAGGGCAAGGGTGAGCTAGACTTTTCGGCAGTTATGCTAGAACTGATGGCCGGCAACGAAAGCAACGGCTGCCGGGAGCAGAACCAGAGGCCACTCGCGCCGACGGATTAAAGCGTTCTGACGGCCCAGCTCTTCCTGACCCAATCTTCTCAGGCTGCCTGATGCAGACGGTCTCCGAGCAACGGGGCGAGAAAGTGTCCGGTATAACTATCGGTATTCCTGGCCACCGCCTCTGGCGTTCCGTCGCACACCAGCCAGCCACCTCTGTCGCCACCTTCCGGACCGAGGTCGATGATCCAGTCAGCAGTCTTTATGACATCCAGGTTATGCTCGATAATGATGACCGAATGGCCAAGATCCACCAGTTCATGCAGGACAAGCATCAGCTTTCGAATGTCATCAAAGTGAAGTCCTGTGGTTGGTTCGTCGAGGAAGAAAACCGACTTCTGGTAGTGAGGCCTGCCCAGCTCCCTCGCCAACTTGATCCGCTGTGCCTCACCACCGGACAACATCGGAGACGGATGGCCTAAACGCATGTATCCGAGCCCTACCCGATCCATGCACAAGAGCTTTTCATGAATGTTTGGAATCGGAGCAAAGAGCGAACATGCTTCCTCAACAGTCATCTTCAGTACGTCTGATATGTTCTTGTTCCGGTATTTGATGGCAAGCGTTTCGCGATTGTACCTTTGGCCATTGCAGCTTTCACACGTCACATACACATCTGGCAGGAACAGCATTGAAATCTTGAGGACACCCTCGCCCTTGCAGTTCTCGCATCGCCCGCCCTTCACATTGAAGGAATACCTGCTACTGGTATAGCCTCTCTGTTTGGACTCCGGAATCTTTGCGTACCAGTTGCGTATTGGGTCAAGGACTTTGGTGTAAGTAGCCGGGCAGGACCTCGGTGTCCGCCCGATTGGCCTCTGGCTAATCTCGACGGAACGCTGTATCCTGTCCTTTTCCTGACCCCGGTACGAAACGGTGCCAAAATCTGGCCCGCGCCAAAGCCACTTGTTGATATGTTGAATCAGGGTGCCCTTGATCAGCGATGACTTGCCGCTACCGGAAACGCCGGTCACACAAACCAGTTTGCCGAGAGGAATATCGACATCTACGTTTTTCAAGTTGTTTGTATTTGCTGACCTGACCCGAATGCGGGACCCATTTCCGGTCCTACGTCTCTCGGGGACTGCGATCTCTCGCTCACCTCTCAAATACTGTGCCGTAATCGAGTTCGGTGACGCGACCAATTCCTCGGGAGGGCCGGCAGCGACAACGGTTCCGCCATGAATCCCGGCCCCGGGCCCCATGTCGATTACATGATCAGCCGTTCTTATTGCTTCTTCGTCGTGTTCGACCACCACAACGGTATTGCCCCGGTCACGCAATGACTCGAGCGAGTCCAGCAGCCGTCTGTTATCCCGTTGATGCAATCCGATTGACGGTTCGTCCAGCACATAAAGGACCCCGGTCAGCCCGGCACCGATCTGGCTTGCAAGTCGGATGCGCTGGCTTTCTCCGCCAGACAAAGTGGAGGCAGAACGCGACAGGGTAAGGTACTCCAATCCGACGCTTACAAGAAATCCGAGACGGTCGGCAATCTCCTTGAGCACGATTTCGGCAATCTTCTGCTGCTGCTGCCCCAGCTTGCCGTGCGCCCCGGATATCCACTCCAATGCCTCCAGAATTGACTGGTCCAGCAGCTGGCCAAGATGAATTCCTGCAATCCTGACTGACAGAGCCTCCTTGCTCAGCCGAAATCCCTTGCACTTCTCGCATTTGCGAAGTTCCATAAACTGTTCGAGGCGAGTGCGCATATTAGCCGACTGGGTCGTGTCGTAGCGCAACCGTAGATTCGGAATAACTGAACCGAAACCACGCTGGATGCCATCCGCGTATGAAAATCCATCATCTTCATCCAGTCCGTACAATACCACCTTCCTGAGCCGGGGCGGCAATTCTTTCCAGGGTGTGTTCGGGTCCAGGCCATTACATTTTGCAAAATATGCCAGTGCTGTGGAGTTGGTGTGCACGAATTTCCACATGGCGGGTACAAAAGCCATCTTTAACGGAAGGTCGGGACGGAGTATTTTTCGTTCCGTGAACACCTTTTTGTGACCCAGCCCGTCACAAGCCGAACAGGCCCCTGCGTGCGTATTGAATGAGAACATTCTTGGTTCCAGTTTTGGAACCGTGAATCCGGACACCGGGCAGGCAAAGTTTTCCGAAAAGGTGATCGTCTCGGGGGGCGTACGGCCGATCAATTCGGCGCAAACTATACCTTCGGCCATGTCGAGACCGGTGCGCAAAGAATCCGCAAGCCGCTCCTCGATGCCTGGACCAATGACAAGCCTGTCGACTACCAGATCAATGTCATGCCTGTTCTTGACCATCAGATCGGGGATATTGTCGAGCATCAGATCGCTGCCATCAATGCGTACTCTCAAGAACCCTTTCTTTCTGAATTCTTCCAATTCAGTTCGGAAAGATCCCTTTCGATCACGCACAACCGGAGCCAGCAGGTGTATCCTCGTACCTGGTTCCAGCTCCATCAACCGATCGGTCATGTCTGAAATCTGCTGGGCCACGATGGGCTCTCCGGTTAGCGGAGAGTGTGGGGTTCCGGTACGGGCGAACAGCAGACGCAGGTAATCGTGTATCTCGGTTATCGTCGCCACGGTTGATCGAGGATTCCGCGACGTCGTCTTTTGCTCGATTGAAATTGCCGGGGACAGCCCCTCAATGTGATCGACATCCGGCTTTTCCATGGTCTGCAAGAACTGACGGGCATAGGCGGAAAGGCTCTCCACATACCTCCGCTGACCTTCTGCATAGACAGTATCGATAGCTAGCGAAGACTTTCCAGACCCACTGACCCCGGTAATCACGACGAGTTTGTTACGTGGAATATCAATGTCGACTGACTTGAGGTTGTGCTCGCGCGCGCCTCGAACCTTGATATTCTTCATCTCAGTCATGAATCACCGAAAGTTCCTGTCTGCCAGTTTCCCAATGGCGGCTGATGCGCCAAGGCCCGTATCTACCCGTCCGGAGCGCATTATCATGACCTGACCTTGTTCACATCTGCTGAGCAGTCCAGCAGGAATTATCTGACTGCACGTGTTTCGGCAATGCGTGAGTAGGAAAATGCACGCCAACCCACTCACAACGTCGATTGGGCAGCAGTCCCATTGCCAGGAAGACCAGCTGCCCCTTTTGGCTTCCCGCGGGCAGTGATTCTGACCACCGACAACTCCCAAATGCTTCATATAACTGGTTCCAGCCATGACTATTGCAACGCGATTCTGATGAAGAGCCGAGGGGCGGTATCGGTTGGCCAGCTGAAAGTTCCGTGTCGCGTTGCCAAACCTGAAGGTTGGCTGCCGACTCCTGCTGTGCCGTCGAAGAAACACGCGGAGACCAACTGACAGTATTCAAATGCTGCATCTGTCGAATATCTAATGGCAGGACAAGCAGGTATGGACGCAACTGATTTGAATTTCCATGTCCAATTTGTTCCTGCCAGGCCGCCGGATATTCGTGAAACCGGTCTAACCCTTCCTCCCATCTCCTGCTTGCTACGCGGCAAACGCTTTTTGCTTCGTGCTTCAACTTTACATCGCAAACACCATATGCAATTGTATCAGGTGCTTGCCGCATGGACCGAAGACCAACTCCAATCGAGTTGCACCGATTAGTCCTTACGCCTGAGCGGCGTCATAGTCTCCGTCCCGAAATCCAATGTGAGATCCAATTATGATCAATACGGTTAACCGAGTTACCCTGATAGGGTTTGCAGAGAAAGATCCCGAGATCAGACACCTTCAATTCGGGCAGGTATGCAAATTTGTAGTTCGAACCACAGAAAGATGGAATGATCGCAATACCAACGAACCAAGGGAGGTTTCACAGTGGAACCGCGTCTCGGTCTACGTTGCGCCTCTGATTAACACGGTGATGAGCGAACTCAAGGCAGGCATGCTTGTCTACGTAGAGGGGCGGATGCAGACCAACCGACGGCAGGATGATTCGGGGCAGGAACGAACATTTACCGAGGTGGCTGTCAGGGCATACCACGGCTCGGTTACCCCGCTTGGTGTTTACGACGAGGCGACAGGGACGCAGACATCAGCATCTTCAGGCTCTCCCCAAACAGCGCCCTACAGAACTGGGGGGCAGCAGCCATCGCAGGGCTACGCTCCCCGGCAGGATTTTGCCAAGCCGGCACGCTCGCAACCCAAGAGTCCGGAACCGCAAATCCATGGAGGAGAAATTGAGGACGATGAGGTGCCCTTTTAATCGTGTCCTCAACTGATGTCAGCCAGGGGCAGAAGTAGGAATGGCATGTTTAGAACCGACTGCAGGATTGGTTGCGGACCTGCCTGGGTCAATACCTGTCTGGGCTTGAGTCGGGAAAAGTAGTTCCAGGAGGGCAACTGATCCGGTAGGACGTCTGTGGGCAGAACCTGGCCCTGGATTCTCGCCTTTTTGCCAATTCTTGAAGCGCGACAGCCAGTCGGCCCACACCCGGCAAATTGTTTCTGCTATTTCGGCCGCCCCCGCGGTGCCAACACCCAGACTGTGTACTTGAACAGTGATCAAAGAAGACACATCAGCCTCTGATACCGGCGACGAAAGCGAACAGCCGGTTCCCGTCGTTTCGATTGTTGACGAGATAAGTTCCGCTTACCGCGATTACGCGATGAGCGTAATTGTGTCCCGCGCGCTTCCGGACGTGCGCGACGGACTGAAACCGGTCCATCGACGTATTCTATTCGCGATGAACGACGCCGGCAATACTCACGGAAAGCCCTACAGGAAGTCGGCCCGCCCGGTCGGCGAGGTAATGGGCAAGTACCACCCTCATGGCGATGCGGCCATCTATGATGCGCTTGTACGAATGGCACAGGACTTCACGATGTCGCTTCCCCTGCTGGATGGACAGGGAAACTTTGGTTCGCTGGACGGCGACAATGCTGCAGCAATGCGCTACACCGAAGTGCGGCTGGCCGAGACCGCTGCTTTCATGTTGGCTGACATCGGGGCGGACACGGTTGACTTCCAGGAAAACTATGACGGTAAGGATACGGAACCGACCGTTCTGCCATCACGTTTTCCGAACATTCTGGTCAACGGGGCCGCAGGAATTGCGGTCGGGATGGCGACGACCATTCCACCCCACAATCTGGGTGAAGCAATAGATGCCACATTGGCACTGATTGAGGATCCGGACGTGTCTATTGATGCATTGCTGGAGCTGATGCCCGGCCCGGACTTCCCCACAGGTGGCATAATTCTCGGCAACAATGGTATCCGGGCGTCATACCTGAAGGGTAGCGGGCGCATTGTCATACGGGCTCGAACGACAATCGAGACCACAGCAGGTGGTCGACAATCGATCGTCATTGAGGAGATCCCCTACCAGGTGATCAAGTCGGACCTGGTGCAGCAGATTGCCGAGGCGGCGCGCGCCAAGATTATCGAGGGCATCGAAAGCGTGCAGGACGAGTCGGACCGGCAGGGCGTTCGCGTCGTTATCGGGCTCAAGAGGCATGCCAACGAACAGATCGTTCTCAACCAGTTGTGGAAGAGAACGCGCATGCAAACGACGCTGTTCAGCAACATGGTTGCCCTTGACCGAGGTCAGCCGGATGTCATGAACCTGATGCAAATCCTGTCTGCATTCGTTGAATTCCGCGAGGAAGTTGTTGCACGCAGGACGGCGCATCAACTCCGCCAGGCACGGGAGCGCAGTCATATCCTGTGCGGACTTGTCGTGGCCGTTAAATGCCTTGACGAAGTCATCGCCATGATTCGCAGTTCCCAGACGCCAGCCATTGCACGCGAGGCGCTGAAGTCGAGAGTCTGGCCGGCGGCGGACGTCGCTCCCTATATCCGCCTCATTGACGATCCGGTTCACACATTGGAGGCGGACGACACATATCGGCTGTCCGATCGACAGGCCAGGGCAATACTCGATCTTCGCATGCAACGTCTGACCGCCCTGGGCATCGACGAGATTGCAAACGAACTTTCCAAACTTGCATCTCGTATCAAGGACTGTCTGGCGGTCTTGCGCTCAAGACAGCGCATTCTCGGCATAATCTCGAATGAACTGCGCGAAGTTCGGCAGAAATTTGCCGTACCCAGGCGCACTGCCATTGTTGAGGATGATTCCGAGCTGCTAGACGAGGATCTCATCGAACGACGTGAAATGGTCATCATCGTCACGCGATCGGGTTACGTCAAGCGTATGTCGGTCGACGAACTGCGCCAGCAGCGACGCGGCGGTCGAGGACTGATTGGCACCTATACCGCGGAGGGTGATCTGGTAACCGCTGTGCACGTTGCCAACACGCATGACGAGCTGCTTTGCTTTGCTGAAGACGGAATTGTCTACAAGACCAAGACGTGGCAGTTTCCCGAGGCCAAAAGGTACAGTCGGGGCCGCCCACTGGCCAGCATACTCAGTATCCAGAGCGGCATCTCGATTTCGGAAATCACGCCGATTTCGCCAGACGCCTACGACGACCGGTCCAAGTACCTGTTGTTCTCGGCCTCTAACGGCATGGTTCGGAGGAGTCGGTTGTCGCTCTTTCGTAGCGTGATGGCGAGCGGCAAGATTGCCATCACAATTGCCGAAGGTGCGTCTCTGGTCAACGTGCGGCTTTGCACTACGGATGATGACGTTCTGGTGGCAACCCGGTCAGGAAAGGTCAACCGCTTTCCGGTGGAACTGGCGCGTTCGATCAAGTCGAGGGTATCGGCAGGCGTCAAGGGCATAACCCTGGCAGATAATGATGAGGTCATTGCGCTGGAGATTGTTCGCAACTTTGGCATTACGGCTGACGAGCTTCAGGGTTACCTGTCATTGCGCCGTCTGGAGCACAAACATGCGCAAGAAGCGGCGAGCGATGTGGTCATCCACTCCAGTCAAGGTGAACCTGGCGAAATGGCCGCGTCCTGGGAGCCGGACGCAGCAAGTCTGGCTGCAGCTGGCGGCACGACAAGGCAGCGTTGGAGTGAACTGCGAGCCACCGAAAAGTTGCTCCTTGCAATTGACAAGAATGGTCTCGGAAAGCTGACCTCCAGTCACGAGTTTCCTGTGCGGCGGGGGCGAACAGGGCAAGGATTGAAGGCCATCAAGTCAGGAGGTCTGGTGGCGTTCATGACAGTATCGACGAAGGATCAGATCGTGCTTGCAACCGATGGCGGCCAGCTGATTCGATGCAAGGCGCTTGATGTGTCCTATCAGTCGCGGTACGCAGGTGGCGTCAGGCTCATGCGCCTCACGGATGATGAACGCATCGTTTCGGTTGCCAGAATCGATGCTGACACCCTGGTCATCAATGGCGAGCCCTGAACGATTCCTGTGATGGTTTCCAGATCGGAATCCCCGTTTGTCTCCACGCTAGGGGGCGGTTACACACACGTCGCTCGCGTCCGGGAACAGCCAGAGGAAAAGTGGTAACAATACGAAGCCGCTTCGCGCCCTCCCCCACAGGATTTCTGCATCTTGGCCACGCCTATTCCGCGGTCGTGTCCTGGAACATCGCGCGGAAAGCCGGTGGTCAGTTTCTGGTACGTATTGAAGATATCGACTTCACACGCTGCCGAGAGCACTTCTGTGATCAAATCTTCGAGGACCTTTCGTGGTTGGGACTTGAGTGGCCGACGCCTGTACTCTACCAGTCCCGACGTGCCAGGGCCTACGAGTCGGCCTTGCAACAACTCTCCGATCTTGGGCTCTGTTTTCCGTGCTGCTGCACACGCAAGGACATTGCGTCAGCGCTTTCAGCATTACACGGACCGGCAAATGAACCCGGCGGCTTGCAGCGTCATCCGCGCTATCCGGGGACCTGCAACCATCGCTTGATGGCCAATCGCAGGTCCGGTGATGCAATTAGGATTGATATGCGCAAGGCGATAGAATGTCTTGGAGGGCCGGATGCTGTCAGTGTCCTGTTCTTTCGGGATGTAGGACCACTGCGCTCCGGCTGCCACCATCTGGACCCTGACCATCTTGTTGACCATTATGGAGATTTTGTCGTAGCACGCGGCGATATTGCCACATCCTACAATCTTGCGGTCGTGATTGACGATGCCGCCCAGGACATTTCTCATGTCGTCAGAGGAGAAGACCTGTTCGCCGAAACCGCGCTGCACAGATTGTTGCAGGCCTTACTGGACCTGCCGATTCCCGTTTGGCTGCACCACAAGCTCGTTACCGACGCATCGGGGAAGCGTCTGGCCAAACGCCACGACGCAATGGCAATCAGCCGGTACAGGGACATGGGATGGGATGCCGACGCGTTGCTGTCTTCACTTGACCTTCGCAAGTGTCCATGACCGGGGCACCTGTAACCAGCAGGATTTGTTGATCTGCGGATACCGACTGTCATTCCTGCATCGGAGCAGTCAGACATGAACCCGGCGAAGGCAGAAAAGTTGGATGTGACCAACGTATACCTATATTGGCTTGATGAAACACTATCCGGGACCTGAGTTGCAATGAGTTTTGACAGGAAAACAATCCAGCTCTACTCGCAACGAATTCTTGAGCTGGCCGCCGACATCCCGCATGTCGTCAGGCTTGATCCGTGCGACGCGAGTGCCAAGGTCCGATCGCCCCTGTGCGGCTCCACCGTGACGGTTGATGTCGTCATTGGCGAGGGCAGGATTTGTCGATTCGGACAGGATGTCAAAGCCTGCGCCCTGGGGCAGGCTGCAGCTTCGGTTGTCGGGGCGAATATTGTCGGTCGAACCCGCGACGAGATACAGACTGCCAGGAAGCAGCTCTGGAACATGTTGACCAGCAAGGGCTGTCCGCCATCGGAACCTTTTGGAGAACTTGCCGTTCTGCTGCCTGCCCGAGACTACCGCAACCGTCATGCGTCGATAATGCTGGTGCTTGATGCTACCCTGGAAGCAGTCGACAAGGCACAACGGCAACAGGCTGCCGAGGCAAGCTAATTCGGTTATTCAATGATCGAGTCTCAGCCCTGGTGCAGGCCAATAGGCATCCAGCTGTCCATGAGGTTGAGCTAGGACTGCCAACGCCACTTACGAAAATCTCCTTCGGGGATTGGACAAATGGCCACTGGAATTAGGCCAACTTCAACACACCCTTGCTGGATTCGGCCGGACACCGGCGACTGGCCTTGGTTGCCGAGGTCCAGCACGACAAAACGGCAGAGTCCACGTAATCGCGTCAGAAAAATGTCTGCTTCGTCATGAATTGTGGAATTATGCTGGTTGATTCCTGTTTGCCGGACCATGATGACGTGACCGGGAGGCGAATTCTATGCGTATCGATCGGCTCACTGTAAGAAATTTCAGGAACTTCGAAGAGACAACCTTTGAGTTTCATCCCCGGTTCACGGTGCAGGTGGGCGACAACGGTACCGGCAAGACGGCCGTTCTGGACGCGCTACGCGTCGGGGCGGGCGCCTATCTGGTCGGAGTTCCAACCATGCAGGCACCCTCGATCGAGTGAGAATATGTACGGCGGGAGACCCGGCAAAACGGCGAATTCTCAACGTTCGAGCCCGTAGTGCTATCCGAGGTGCACTGCAAGGGGAACGTCCATCACACAGGGTATTGCTGGCATCGCAAGCTGACTTCGCTCAGGGGACGGATGACACGGATAGGTGTGCGAGACCTTCAGCGGTGCGTTAACGAGCGCATTCAGGAGAACGTGCCGGGCAAGAACTTCCCTCTGATATTGGCGTATGACAGCGTAGCCTTGTCGAATCCCCGCTCGGCCTGTGACCAGGCCGCGTTGATGCGTTTCTCAAGCCAAACAACCTGTTCTGGCGTGAAGGCGTCTTTTGCAGTTGCAGATTGCATCGGGTGGCTGCCTGAATGTCCCAGCGATGTCACAGAAGACAGGACCTCGTGGCCGCCAGGTCAATCGCCAACAAGGCGCGCGGATCGTGCCGGAATTGCGGTCAGCACACAGGACCCTATGTCTCCAAACTTATGATCCGTGTTCCTCCGTCTGTGGACCATTAGCATATACCTGGAAACCGGAGCAGCGATTCCCTGGCCTTCTGAGCCTCACAAGAGCAATGATAATCAGGCAGGAACCCACTGATCATACGAGTTTGCAAGAGGCTCCAGTGTTTCTGGTTCAAGAAACAACGCTAAGGCAGTTTTGGCATCATGAGTGGAGTTTCAGTTCATTCTCAATGCCCAGGAGCTGCCTGTAGACATCGTCTTTGCCGGCTCTCTTGGCTTTGTGTAGGGATTTGTTCAGAGCCATGCGTTCATCCAGCGCATCACCTCTCTCCGCTCATGGATCACCCGACCACCTTACAACAGGGCTGACTGTTATACGGCCAACTCCTATACAGGTTGAGGCTCGGCCGGACTGGCGGAGACAAGCCCCCTGAAAAGACCGCACGCCAGGCGCCTGGACCAGATCCAGGTGCCGCCCTGGTCGAAGGCGATGACCTTGAGCATGGTCCGCCGCCGATTGCGGAAGACATACCAGGCTCCCGAGGCGGTTGCGAACCAGGGCTGAAAGCCCGTCATGGGTCATGCGTATGGCGGCGGGTTCGGTGGCCAGCCAGATGTGGCGCCGGTCAGGAAAGCCGGACCCGATCATGAGCGGCGTATCCGCAAGACAACATCGGGGCCGAGGGCGCGTTCGATATCCCATCCCGGCGGGGCCGCTTCCGTCTGTACCGATGCGGCGTCCTTGCGGAAGCGCCGGCACCATCTCCGGAAGGTCTTGTAACGGATGCCCTGGGTGTCGCAGAATTCCCTTTGTGTCAGCGCCGATGACTGCCAGGTGTCATGGCGCGCCTGCCATTGTTCACGGCTACGAGCGGGCGCCCGCACTGGCGTGGGTGATGTCTGTGCAATGCCGTTCTCCATGGGCCTTTTTCCTCTTCTGATAGCGGTTTGATACCGGCTTCAGATGAGCGGAGAACAGCGACTGATCGTCAACAGCCAATCGGGGCTCCCTCGTTTGACCGCTTACGGTGGCGCGGATAGGCAGCTTTCTGAACCGCAAGAATGATGGTCCGCCGGGTTGCCAGATGGTGTGGGAAAGCTACACGCGTCTGGCGACTGGTTCGCAAGTGATGCGCCGTGCGGCGGAGCATGGGGCGGAGAGTGCGTTGCATAAACTAAATGTTCGGACAACAATTGGGTAATGGGCAGGGGGTGCGGCGGGAGATAGGCGTGTTGCGACAGAACCACAACCATTCGCGGATAAGCGATCAGAGGCAGGAATCAGGATTATTGGACTGACTCAACTGCGCGTGTGCCTATATTCTATCAGTTGTTTCCTCCTTCAATTGTCAAGAACTTGGTCCCGGCTCCTCACCAATGCATGACCATCTGACAATTCAACGAATTCTCTGCAGCCGATGGTCGCCACACAACTGACGCGACAGATCGCTGCTGAACGTGTGCTCAAGAAGCGAGCAGTGGCAGTTCTTCTGCCAATTCAGGATCGGTCGCCGATATACCAAGCAGTTGCAACCAGGCTTCTTCTTCAATCACTTCGATACCAAGCTGGCGTGCCCTTTCACCCTTTTTTCCGGAACCCTTGCCGGCCACGACCAGATCGATCTTATTGGATACAGCCCCGTAGATTCTAGCACCCATTGCTTCCGCTCTTGCCTTCGCCTCGGCTCGTGCCATTGCCTGCAAGGTTCCCGTAAAGACGATCGCTCTTCCTGCCAGTGGACTGCCCGGCATATCCGGTGCCTCAAAACTGCTGATATCCAAATTCTGCATAAGATCATCGACAATCCTTTTGAATTCGCGATTGTTGAACGTACCTACGAGTGAGGCCGCTGTAACGTCGCCGATACCATCAATGGAGACGAGTCCTTCCCAATCCGGACCACTCAGCTCGCGTGCCTGCTGCATTGCATTCAGAAATCGATCCCAGGTTCGAAAGTGTTCTGCAACCAATTCTGAAGTCTGGACCCCGACATGGCGAACGCCTAGCGCGATCAGCAGTTGAACAAAGCCAACTTGACGCGAATCCTCGATTTGCCGGTACAGGTTTTGGGCTGATTTTTCTTGCCATCCCTTTCGTTCTTCTAGGGGAGTGCCGGCTCTGCCGAGTCGCTGCTCAATCGTAAAGATATCTGCCGGAGTGGTAATTTCTCCAGTGCGATAGAACTCCTCAATGATCTTCTCGCCCAAACCGTCAATGTCGAGAGCCTGCCGAGACACAAAGTGCTTCAGACCTTCGAGGGCTTGCGCCTGGCAGGCAAGACCCCCGCTGCAGCGGCGCATCGAATCGGTGGAGGAGCGCGGTGCATCGGCACCACAGGATGGGCAGGCGGCAGGAAACTCAAAGCGGCTGGAGCTGTCTTCACGCTTCGATAAGTCTACCGCTGCTATGCGCGGTATCACATCACCGCTGCGATATATTTGCACAAAATCACCGACACGAATATCGATACCATCGCGTATTGGTTCGCCCTTGGCATCGCGACCCGCAATGTAATCCTCGTTATGAAGCGTTACATTGGCGACAGTCACACCACCTACAGCGACAGGTTCAAGCCGAGCCACCGGTGCCAAGACGCCGGTTCGGCCAACCTGAATGTCAATGTCGAGCAGGCGTGTCCAGACTTTTTCCGGTGGAAACTTGAAGGCAATTGCCCAGCGTGGAGCCGTCGATGCACTTCCCAGTCTTTCCTGCAGCACCAGACTGTCGACTTTGTAAACGACACCGTCGATGTCATATTCCAGCTGTGGCCGACCGGCGAGTTCACTGTTATATCTGTTCAACATCTCCTCGAGGTTACGGCATTTGTGAATCGCGGGATTGACAGGTAGACCCATTTGCGAAAGTCTGGCCACCGCCTCACTATGGCTCTGCGCCATTGGTTCGGATACCTCACCCCATCCATGTGCCAGGAATTTCAACTTCCGTGAGCGTGTAACTTCGCGGTCCAGCTGGCGCACTGAACCTGCGGCCGCATTGCGTGGGTTTGCAAAGACCTTGGCCATGGACTTTCTCCCTTCGGCCATGTCCTTCTCGACCTGCAGGGCTTGCTGCGCATTGAGTTTCTCAAACTCGTCACGTGTCATGTAGATTTCGCCCCGAATCTCGATTACGTCCGGTGAATTCTTAATGTTCTTTGGAACCGCCGACATCGTACGAATGTTGGCTGTTACATCCTCGCCAACATCCCCTCGCCCGCGAGTTGCTGCCCTGACCAATGTCCCCTTTTCGTAGAGCAGCGATATCGCCAGACCGTCGATTTTCCTTTCCGCTGTAAACGCTACGACCGTGGCCGGATCAAGGCTCAGAAACCTTTTTATCCGGTCCACGAAATCGGACAGGTCCTTTTCATTGAACGCGTTATCCAGAGACAACATTGTCTTGAGATGACGAACCTTGGCAAATCCCTTCAAGGGGACCGCACCTACACTGCCAGTCGGGCTATCGTCGCGCTTCAGCTCTGGATACGCGTCCTCAAGCTGCCTCAGCTGTGATTTCATTGCGTCGTATTTGGAGTCTGGCAAGATCGGGCTGTCCAGGGTGTGGTAAGCATGGTCAGCCTCGGTGACCCGTACCACCAATTCCTCCATCTGGGCCTCAACGCCGGCGCTGGTCTTGTCTGTCCGCGAATCCATTGCCTTAGGGTCTGTCACGAAACAACAGCAACAGTGTCGGGGGTTGGAAGAAAGGTGTAGTTCCATTCGCCGTGGAAGGCGGCGCGCCGGATATTCAGTGCCGCCATCTCCGCTTTGCTGATCTTGATGCCGGTCGGGTACACGTTCGTGTCTTGGTCACAATAGACCTTCAGCCCCGTCCTGGTCGTGGTGGCGCCGATCAGTTTGATTATGGTGGTGAGGCTGTACAGGGGTTTGCGGCGCCAGTTCTGGCTGATGAAGGAAAAGAGCTTGTGCTCTATCCGGTTCCATTTGCTGGTCCCCGGCGGCAGGTGACACACGCTGATCTCGATGCCAAGCTCGCATGCGAGCTTCTGCAGTTCGACCTTCCACAACCGGACCCGGCTCCCGTTGGAGCCGCCGCAGTCGGCGGTGATGAGCAGCTTTCGGGCCTCGGGGTAGCGCGCCTTGCCCAGGTGCTCCCACCACCGCCGGATGCTCTCGACCGCAAAGGCGGACGTATCGGCACTGATCCCGACATTGACCCAGCCGACATTGTTGATCACGTCATAGACCCCGTAAGGGATCGCTTTGCCCAGCTTCTTGTCCGCAAAGTCATGGACACGGACTTCCTCGGGGGACCCTTGCGGTCGCCACTCGCGGCCCGCATTCTTGAAATCCCCCACCAGCTCCTTCTTCTTGGTGTCCACGGAGATCACAGGCAGCCCGGCCAACGCATACGCAATCACCTGATCGTTGATGTGGTGGAACTGTGCATCCCGATCCGGATTCTCCGTACCCTCGCCGGTCTTCAAATTCCCTTGAAGCGTGTATCCTTGCTGCTTCAGAAGCCGACCCACAAGCGTATGGGACACCGAGAAGCCCTGCGCAGAAAGCGCCTCGGACATATGACGCAGGCTCTTCGACACCCACCGCAGCGGCCGCTCGGGATCACCACGAACAACCGGCTCCACAAGCGCATCAAGTGCCGCCTCAAGACCGTCCTGGACCTCGACCGCAGGCTTGCGACCGCCGCCGGGACGCCGCACCCGGCCCGATGGCGCCGATGCCTCCCCAAGCTCGGCAACGCCGCGGTAAATGGTCGAACGCGCCAACCCTGTCGCTCTCGAAACCAGTGTCACCCCGCCATGGCCAAGGGGCAGCGTTTCGGAGGCAACAAACAAACGGAGGCTCCTCTCATCCAGATGCGGCGCCAAAGCCTCGAAACGCTGCCGGATGTTTTCAATCGTATCCATGCCGCCAGTGAATCATACTTCGCATCCAAAGGGAATCCCTCAATGATTAAATGATTCGCCTGTTTCGCAACGAGCCCTTATCCTTGAAGTGTGGTTTGTAGTTGCGTCTGGTTCAGGTTTGTATTCAGAGGCATGTGTTTGCACATATCGGAGTCTTGCTTTTCGCAACGGAGTTTTGGGACAAGCCAAGGTTATGCCGCCGATCGCAACCAACGAAGCGCTGTTCGATCGACACTCGGCATTAGCTGTCTTGCCTAGCGCCGAGGTGCTGCATATCGAAACCGGCGCAATTACGCCGCCAGGCGAGACGGCGGACTTGCTGTTGACGACACGAAGCCGGATTGGAGTCGCGCCGGTTGAAGGGCCAGCTAAGCGGACAATGGACTTTCTGCATCAAGGGTTGCTGGCTGGCTACAGCAAAGAAGACCGGTTCCACATTATCAGTTACCTGCTTGCCTTCATTGTGTCCGCAGTGAGCGGCGAGCAAGCCGCCGAGCGATTCATATTTCTGCAAGGCGCGCCTGGAACCGGCAAATCGACTTTCGGAAAATTGCTTCAACACATTGTCGGGGAAGCAGGAACGACAATTGCCGCAACGAAACTCATAACGAGATTGCCGCCGCATCGCGAGTGGCTGGCCGGTCTGCACAAATATCGATTAGCAGTGGTCCGGGAACTGCCGGAAAAGGGTGCCCTGGAATCAACTGACCTCAATAGCATTGTGTCCGGTGAGACAATCAGCGCTAACTTCATGCGCGGCAATTCCTTCACATTTCAACCCGTGTGCAGTGTTCTGATCGAGGGCAACAGCCGACCGAAGATTGATTCAACCAGCGGCCTTTACAGGCGCCTGGCACTTATCGAGTGCAACCAGGTACCCGACAAACCTGACCTTGGATTGCTTGATCGACTGAAGACCGAAGCGGGTCAGTTGCTGCACCTGGCATTGCGCCTGCACGGTACGGACTGGCGCCATAGGTTAACCAGCATACCGACTTGTCTGCAAGCGGCCGTTGAAGCGTATCGGGCCGAGAGCAATCCGATGGAGGCGTGGCTTGCGGAATGCTGCAATGTTGACCAGGGCAACTTCCAGTTGATGGAACTGCAAAGCAAGCTGCTGGCCAGCTACAACCGGTACTGTGAAGCGAACGGTTACAAGCCGATGAATGCTAGCCACTTTAGCCGACAGCTAGGCAATCGCCTTCAAGACGGTAAACGCAAGCGGCGCATCAGCACACCGGAAGGGCGCGATTATCAGCGTGTAGGCATTACCTTGATCTGATTTATCCGCCAGGTTGCCCGCCAGGTTGCAACCGCACCGGCATTCACAGCACAGAATTTCCATAAGTGGCAGGCAATTGGCAGGCAAAAAACATGTTGCCTGCCAGGATTTAAGTGTTGGTTAACCAATATCTAAATCGACACGCTGGCGGACAAACCATGCAAATGTGTATATTACGCACACACGCGGGCGCACGCGCGATCGCGCGCACGCGGGCATGAGGGAGTCGGACTCCAGTGATCGAAAACAGAGTCTCGCGCGATCGCGCGCGCGCGGGCATGAGCCTTTAACTGCACATTTGCATGGCCTGCCTGCCAGGGACGTCCAGAGCGCACGTATATTGCCGTCTAGGGGACTTCATTGCCGGTTGTGGGCAATGCTAGAACAAGGCTGGTAGCCTCTGTGCTTACCCCCGCCAGTGCGGGGTATGTGTGGGCTATCCTTTATGGCACCGGCGAAAATCATCCTGCTGTGGCGTACCGGTGCGGGAGTTTCGGAGAAACAAACTATTATTGAATAGGCCTATTTGGGCCGTAACGCGATTGCGCCGGCAGGCCGTATGCACCATACAGCCAGCGCCGCCCTTACGGTGGCACAAGGCGAGACAATATCGGAGCAATCATGCGGGCAGTAATTAATGATGACACAGGAAATTGATCCATTTTGGCATTGGGTGGCCGCACGCCGAGCGCACGACACGCCAAACGGGGATTTTGTTCGAGACACACGTGATGTGTTGGCAGATGGTCGCGATCCGGGCGCAATGGATCGGTGTAACGAAGCCCGGCTGTGCGAACGAATTTGGCGAAAGATCTATCGGAAAGATCAGGAGGTCCGATGACGGGGATCCCTGCCTACCGTATATTGGCGATGCCGGACACCGTGGCAGGTAGTCACGAGTGCACACACTATTTTGAAATGGCCGGTTTTCAGTGGTTCGGCACCATGGCAACCGGCGCCAATTCAGGGCTGGCCAGGCGCGGCCGCCGCCGAACCGTCAAACTGGACGGCCGTTGACGATATTCGCAGCGGACTTGATTGCCAGCCAGGGATTATCCTCTTTCTGCCAATGATCATACGCGGCCAAGGCCAACGCACACCGCATCACGTGTTGAATGGTATGTTGAGTCCCGCCGAAGCTGGCGTGTTTGAGTAGCATTCCCCTCAAAATGTCTTGTGCCGTTACTTCCGTGTCTTCTTCGCTCATGGCATGTCCTTCCTTAGCTGCCAAATGTCTGAAATTCATACATTCCAAATCCGCCAAGTTGGCGGATTTCAGAAAACTACATCACACAGGAAGGTACCTGCCACGGTGCAGGGTAGCGGTCTCAATCGGCCGGTGCCATCAAACGGTTGACTCGGTCTCGGTACCGTCCGGCGCCACAAATATGACGCGAACCTCACGCGGTTCGGCATCGCCCTCGATGGCGGCCGTTCCAGCAATCCGCCGGCATTCTGGCCGCCCGAACTGCTCGGGGAATCTCCGTTCCAGCAACCAGGCCGCGGCGTGCCAATCGCCGGGCTTGCTCTCCGTTGTCGTTTCATGTCTTGTCTTTCCGCTGGGAAGCTTCACGGTGCGTTCGGTGCGCGTCACACTAGGCCCTTTGGCCGCCTGGATTACGCGCTGCACAAGCGTGCGTTCGCATTGGCTTTCGGCCTTTTCTATGGCTGCGATAAATTTCACAAATGGCCGTTCACCGTCAGCGCCCCGCTGCTTCCAGTTGGTCAGGGTTGCAGGACTAATCCCGGCTGCCCGGCCTTGGTGCATTTCGTTGGCCGCCCGGCCCTGGCCGTCTTCGGCATTGCGCTTCCCCGGTTCCCCGGTCAATCAGCCATCAAAACCTTGCGAACACTTTCCAGATTGCTATCGAGCACCTGGACAACCAGCGGTCGACAACCAGCAGGTACAACCTCTTCCACCGCTCGCCTGATTGTGTCGGCACCTTGCCGCCAGTGCCTGGCATGGGACAACATGCACCTGTTAAAGGCCTTGATAGACACAACATTGCCCTCGGCAATGTCATTCTCTAGCCTGGCCTTGCGCGCCCGTTGCTGCATGATTTGTGCTTCATGGATGATCTTGCTCTGTCTGGCCCTGTCCAAAACATCATCAACCGCTTTTGTGTCGGTTGCTGTGGTATCACCCTGGACAGTCGCGCCCTGCCTGGTCAGCAGGCAATAAGCCACGCGCTGGCCCTCCGCGGTCTCGGGTATCTGCCCGGCCGCTTTGTACCTGTGAACCGTTCGCTCATTGACCTTCGCAGCCCTGGACAGGTCGGCAACCCCGAATTGGTCGATCAATTTGATCAATCTAGCAGGCGTCATATTTGCTCCTCGTAACTCTGCCATGAGTCATGTCAGTCCATACCAGAAAACTAAAATTTTCGCGCATTTGCGACACAAACACACCGCCCAATGTCAAATCCTTCCAGGAGGACCCATTGTTGCACCGATACACAGGCCAGGCATCCCGTCAGCGGTCCGTAACCGGCATCAACGCTTTATGGCACCGGCGAAAATTATCCTAATCCGGCCTACCGGTGCGGGAGTTTCGAGAAAACACACTTTATGAAATCGGCCTATTTTGCCCTATAACCCGAATTATGGATAAGCGGGTCTATTTTTCACCTTGATGCCCGGTTTGTGCAAACTGCAGGTGACCAGACTGGACAGCGCAGGTGGCATGGCATGGCCCACTCGGAGGTGTCGGCTGTGCTGGCGATTGTGGAGTGGAGAGACCGGTCGTCTTCATGGCGATGCCTGGCTTGCCCAGCGTGTAGGCGACCAGGCAGGACAGGAGTAGAGTCGAGGGGAGGCGCGCCCATCCGCAGGTCCGGGGAGTAGCCGTTCGCTGGCAGCTTTCGCCCTGTGCCAGTGCCTCAGTTCCGAACCGTAGATACGTTTCCTCACCCCCGCTCATCAAACCGGACGTGCAGTTTTCCCGCATCCGGCTTTCCGACGAGAACATGCTTTCGCTCCCGGCAGCATCTTCGTCTTCGGCACAAGGCGCAGCAAACCATAGTGATCCCACAACTGCTGCTCCGAAAAGCGCACATACTTCCCGGTCTGTACCTTGTGCTTGCGACACAGCCACCGTCGCAGCCGCCCGGCGGCATGCGCATCTATCGCCCTGTAGGACGGACTGACCTGTCCAAGACGGAAATACTGCGACCAGCCGGACAACATCCGGTTCAGCCGCTCCACCATCTCTTCAGCATCCTGTCCCACATGACGCCGATGCGTCTGCGCACTGATCCGACTGCAGATGCCCTGGACGCTCGCCTTGCTCGGCCGGGTGCCAATGTAAGCCCCCCTGCCGTTGGGACGATAGTTGCGCCCAATGCGGTAGCCCAGAAACACAAATGAGTCCTCGGGACACCGCAGGCATCGCGTCTTGTGCGGATTGATCGCCAGCTTCAGCTTGACCATCAGCCGCTCCGCCGCCGCCAGCATCTCTGCCGCCGGTGCACAACCCACGATGCAGAAATCATCCGCATAGTTCACGATCTCCGCACTATAGCGCCAGGCATGGCCCAGCGCCTGCCAACCCAGTATGAAACGGCGCATATAGATGTTACTTAGAAGTGGAGAGATCGGCGCCCCTTGCGGGGTTCCCTTCTTCTCCTTGCGAGCCCGCCTCGTGCGGCACGTGCCGCCCTCGCCGTCATCCTCTTCTACCGGCATCTCCAGCCACGCCTTGATCAGTCCAAGCAGCCGCCCGTCGCTTATGCGACGGGCCACGCTCTTCATGAGCTCGGCATGCGGTATCTCGCCGAAATAGTTGGACAAGTCGCCATCTACGATCTCTCTATGCCCCGTGTTCAACAGACGATGGACACGGTTCACCGCATCCAGCGCACTGCGCCCCGGCCTGTAAGCATACTGCTCCGCTCGCAGATCCGCCTCGAAGATCGGCTCCATTACCAACAAAGCCGAGGTCTGGACGACCCGATCACGGATGCACGGAATGCCCAAGGGCCGGAACTTTCCGGGTTGCTTCTTCGGAATCAGAACACGACGGACCGCACGCGGCACATAGGTCCCGTCCCGAAGCTCGCTCGACAACTCCTCAAGCCAACCTTCCACACCGATCTCCTCGATGGCTTCGAAACTCTCACCATCAACCCCCGACACACCGCCATTGCGGCGGACCCGGTTATAGGCCTCATGAAGAAAGTCCATCCGCCAGACCTTGTCGATCAAGGCGTGAAAGCGCCGCTCGGGATCCGCCGTAGCGCTCGCATGTAGAGCAGTCTGGAGTTTCCGAACCCGTTGTGACCCTGCTAGGTTTTCACCAGTGGTCATGCCTTGCCTCCTTGTCTACTCTCTCTCGAAGTCAAGCCCCTTCCCTCCACCGGCATTACCCGGCTTCTCCGGTACTACGGGCCTGTCCGCCACCCTGCCGGCCCGGCCTGCCCCTCGCGGGGCGCCGGTTTGGTCTGTGCACAACCGCCAGACAGGGCTTCCCGTGTTGCGATGTCTATCCTCTTCCACACATGCCAGCGCCATTACCCCGGCGAGTACGAACCGGTGCCCTTGTCGCTTGCTTCCCGATCCGCCATCGGCCTTCCCCTCACCACAGTAGGGTCGGCTCTTGCATCACGCTTTTTCGAGGCCTGCTCGGCGTTCACTCACGTTCCGGCCTGCGTGGTCGCTGAGCTGCCTAACGCAGCCCTTTGCCACCAGAGTGCTTCAATCTACATCGTTACCTCCGTAAACCGCCCTGGCTGCTACCAACCGAAGCGACAATTGTTGCGCGGGATTCGCACCCGCTGGATAAACGCGCCTTAACACGGCGCACTGTGGAGAAAGGCATTGTCGACGGAACGGTGCCTTGTATGCTCAAGTTCCATATCTCGCTTCAATGTGCCGAACAGGGTCTCGATGGTGAAGCGCTGGCGCAGCAGCATCTTGTCGGCAATGGGCATGAGATAATTGCGCATATTGATGCGAATACGAGTCAGCAACTGCAACCCGCGTCGCCACAGCCGGTCGAAGCGTGCCTTGGAGATAGTGCCCTTGTCACCAAGGATCTTGCCCTGGAGCCCGACCGTCAGTGCCTCCAGCGGTGCCCGGTCATCGGTATTGCCGGGTGAGAACTGCACAGCCATCAGCTGGCCCTTGCTGTTGATGACCACATGCATCTTGAAGCCGTAGAACCACCCCATTGCGGTTCGCCCACGGGCGGCAAGCCCCTTGAACACCCGATGACGCGAGCTGCGGGCGTTGTGGCAGACCGCTAGCCTGGTGCTGTCGATGATATACAGGCCGGTCTTTTCGCTGCCTTGGCACAGGTGGTGGAGCAGCAGCATGGTGGGCGGCAGCAATCTTGGCATCAGGGCTTTAAGGCGTCCATAGGCGGGGAGGTCGCCGAAGCAGTCTCTGTACTGGCCCTCTATGGCATGAAGCCAGAAGCGTTTGAAGTTGCGGTAGGGTGACAGGTGGAACAGGGTCATGATGACCATCATCTCGCCCAGTGTGAGCTTGGTCTTGCGGATGCGTTTTCGTGTGGTGGGGACAAGGCGATGTCTTTCCCATGCCTCGTAGACGCAGCCAAAATCGTAGAGACAGCAGAAGAGAGCTATGGTAGATGTGTTCATGGGAGGGATCCTCTGGATTGTTGTTGTGAACAACCCATAGAATCAACATTTATGGGGAAAGGGAATCCCTCCTACCCGAAAATCGACCCCCCTTATCCAGAATCGGGGTCCTATATGAAGTGTATGAATTTCAGACATTTGGCAGCTAAGGAAGGACATGCCATGAGCGAAGAAGACACGGAAGTAACGGCACAAGACATTTTGAGGGGAATGCTACTCAAACACGCCAGCTTCGGCGGGACTCAACATACCATTCAACACGTGATGCGGTGTGCGTTGGCCTTGGCCGCGTATGATCATTGGCAGAAAGAGGATAATCCCTGGCTGGCAATCAAGTCCGCTGCGAATATCGTCAACGGCCGTCCAGTTTGACGGTTCGGCGGCGGCCGCGCCTGGCCAGCCCTGAATTGGCGCCGGTTGCCATGGTGCCGAACCACTGAAAACCGGCCATTTCAAAATAGTGTGTGCACTCGTGACTACCTGCCACGGTGTCCGGCATCGCCAATATACGGTAGGCAGGGATCCCCGTCATCGGACCTCCTGATCTTTCCGATAGATCTTTCGCCAAATTCGTTCGCACAGCCGGGCTTCGTTACACCGATCCATTGCGCCCGGATCGCGACCATCTGCCAACACATCACGTGTGTCTCGAACAAAATCCCCGTTTGGCGTGTCGTGCGCTCGGCGTGCGGCCACCCAATGCCAAAATGGATCAATTTCCTGTGTCATCATTAATTACTGCCCGCATGATTGCTCCGATATTGTCTCGCCTTGTGCCACCGTAAGGGCGGCGCTGGCTGTATGGTGCATACGGCCTGCCGGCGCAATCGCGTTACGGCCCAAATAGGCCTATTCAATAATAGTTTGTTTCTCCGAAACTCCCGCACCGGTACGCCACAGCAGGATGATTTTCGCCGGTGCCATAAAGGATAGCCCACACATACCCCGCACTGGCGGGGGTAAGCACAGAGGCTACCAGCCTTGTTCTAGCATTGCCCACAACCGGCAATGAAGTCCCCTAGACGGCAATATACGTGCGCTCTGGACGTCCCTGGCAGGCAGGCCATGCAAATGTGCAGTTAAAGGCTCATGCCCGCGCGCGCGCGATCGCGCGAGACTCTGTTTTCGATCACTGGAGTCCGACTCCCTCATGCCCGCGTGCGCGCGATCGCGCGTGCGCCCGCGTGTGTGCGTAATATACACATTTGCATGGTTTGTCCGCCAGCGTGTCGATTTAGATATTGGTTAACCAACACTTAAATCCTGGCAGGCAACATGTTTTTTGCCTGCCAATTGCCTGCCACTTATGGAAATTCTGTGCTGTGAATGCCGGTGCGGTTGCAACCTGGCGGGCAACCTGGCGGATAAATCAGATCAAGGTAATGCCTACACGCTGATAATCGCGCCCTTCCGGTGTGCTGATGCGCCGCTTGCGTTTACCGTCTTGAAGGCGATTGCCTAGCTGTCGGCTAAAGTGGCTAGCATTCATCGGCTTGTAACCGTTCGCTTCACAGTACCGGTTGTAGCTGGCCAGCAGCTTGCTTTGCAGTTCCATCAACTGGAAGTTGCCCTGGTCAACATTGCAGCATTCCGCAAGCCACGCCTCCATCGGATTGCTCTCGGCCCGATACGCTTCAACGGCCGCTTGCAGACAAGTCGGTATGCTGGTTAACCTATGGCGCCAGTCCGTACCGTGCAGGCGCAATGCCAGGTGCAGCAACTGACCCGCTTCGGTCTTCAGTCGATCAAGCAATCCAAGGTCAGGTTTGTCGGGTACCTGGTTGCACTCGATAAGTGCCAGGCGCCTGTAAAGGCCGCTGGTTGAATCAATCTTCGGTCGGCTGTTGCCCTCGATCAGAACACTGCACACGGGTTGAAATGTGAAGGAATTGCCGCGCATGAAGTTAGCGCTGATTGTCTCACCGGACACAATGCTATTGAGGTCAGTTGATTCCAGGGCACCCTTTTCCGGCAGTTCCCGGACCACTGCTAATCGATATTTGTGCAGACCGGCCAGCCACTCGCGATGCGGCGGCAATCTCGTTATGAGTTTCGTTGCGGCAATTGTCGTTCCTGCTTCCCCGACAATGTGTTGAAGCAATTTTCCGAAAGTCGATTTGCCGGTTCCAGGCGCGCCTTGCAGAAATATGAATCGCTCGGCGGCTTGCTCGCCGCTCACTGCGGACACAATGAAGGCAAGCAGGTAACTGATAATGTGGAACCGGTCTTCTTTGCTGTAGCCAGCCAGCAACCCTTGATGCAGAAAGTCCATTGTCCGCTTAGCTGGCCCTTCAACCGGCGCGACTCCAATCCGGCTTCGTGTCGTCAACAGCAAGTCCGCCGTCTCGCCTGGCGGCGTAATTGCGCCGGTTTCGATATGCAGCACCTCGGCGCTAGGCAAGACAGCTAATGCCGAGTGTCGATCGAACAGCGCTTCGTTGGTTGCGATCGGCGGCATAACCTTGGCTTGTCCCAAAACTCCGTTGCGAAAAGCAAGACTCCGATATGTGCAAACACATGCCTCTGAATACAAACCTGAACCAGACGCAACTACAAACCACACTTCAAGGATAAGGGCTCGTTGCGAAACAGGCGAATCATTTAATCATTGAGGGATTCCCTTTGGATGCGAAGTATGATTCACTGGCGGCATGGATACGATTGAAAACATCCGGCAGCGTTTCGAGGCTTTGGCGCCGCATCTGGATGAGAGGAGCCTCCGTTTGTTTGTTGCCTCCGAAACGCTGCCCCTTGGCCATGGCGGGGTGACACTGGTTTCGAGAGCGACAGGGTTGGCGCGTTCGACCATTTACCGCGGCGTTGCCGAGCTTGGGGAGGCATCGGCGCCATCGGGCCGGGTGCGGCGTCCCGGCGGCGGTCGCAAGCCTGCGGTCGAGGTCCAGGACGGTCTTGAGGCGGCACTTGATGCGCTTGTGGAGCCGGTTGTTCGTGGTGATCCCGAGCGGCCGCTGCGGTGGGTGTCGAAGAGCCTGCGTCATATGTCCGAGGCGCTTTCTGCGCAGGGCTTCTCGGTGTCCCATACGCTTGTGGGTCGGCTTCTGAAGCAGCAAGGATACACGCTTCAAGGGAATTTGAAGACCGGCGAGGGTACGGAGAATCCGGATCGGGATGCACAGTTCCACCACATCAACGATCAGGTGATTGCGTATGCGTTGGCCGGGCTGCCTGTGATCTCCGTGGACACCAAGAAGAAGGAGCTGGTGGGGGATTTCAAGAATGCGGGCCGCGAGTGGCGACCGCAAGGGTCCCCCGAGGAAGTCCGTGTCCATGACTTTGCGGACAAGAAGCTGGGCAAAGCGATCCCTTACGGGGTCTATGACGTGATCAACAATGTCGGCTGGGTCAATGTCGGGATCAGTGCCGATACGTCCGCCTTTGCGGTCAAGAGCATCCGGCGGTGGTGGGAGCACCTGGGCAAGGCGCGCTACCCCGAGGCCCGCAAGCTGCTCATCACCGCCGACTGCGGCGGCTCCAACGGGAGCCGGGTCCGGTTGTGGAAGGTCGAACTGCAGAAGCTCGCATGCGAGCTTGGCATCGAGATCAGCGTGTGTCACCTGCCGCCGGGGACCAGCAAATGGAACCGGATAGAGCACAAGCTCTTTTCCTTCATCAGCCAGAACTGGCGCCGCAAACCCCTGTACAGCCTCACCACCATAATCAAACTGATCGGCGCCACCACGACCAGGACGGGGCTGAAGGTCTATTGTGACCAAGACACGAACGTGTACCCGACCGGCATCAAGATCAGCAAAGCGGAGATGGCGGCACTGAATATCCGGCGCGCCGCCTTCCACGGCGAATGGAACTACACCTTTCTTCCAACCCCCGACACTGTTGCTGTTGTTTCGTGACAGACCCTTAGCTCCCGACCTCCACATCAATCACACACGATGGCAGCACTTCCATACAGCCTCGAGTCGCAGATTGCCGAAACCCTTCCTACCAATATCGCTCCGACCCGCGGCGCGCCGAGGTGCCAGGGAGTGACCTCCATCCAATTGTCAGCCACAAACCGGCCATGTCGATCTGCCGGGAACAGTGCAACCTTCACCTTGAGCAAAGTCACTGCACTACGCATCATCCCTTTGCCACTGCCAACAGCATTCGTCATTCAACAGTGTTGCCTTTTGTGGGCCTTGCATCAAGATCTTGAACATGAGCTCAGACATCCAATCTCGCACGAGAAGGAAGTCCTTGACCAGGTCAGGTTTCATCCGGGGCTGATGTGCCACAAATTTGTGCTATATGTATCGTCTTGAGACTCTCCATTGAATATCATGAGATTTTCCGTCTTTCGGGATGGTAAAGGCCAGCAAGTCAGTTAGAGCAATGAATCGCGCTAAGAATAGTCTTGGATTTCGCAAATCGCCGGCAGACACGCGTGTTGTGGTTGCCATGTCGGGAGGCGTTGATAGCAGCGTGGTTGCTGCTCACCTTCACCAGCAAGGTTACGACGTGGTCGGAATTACCTTGCAGCTCTACAACCACGCTGAGATGGTACGTCGCAAGGGGGCATGCTGCGCCGGAATCGACATTCATGATGCGCGGCGCATTGCCGAGAAATACAGTTTCCCACACTATGTTCTCGATTACGAATCCGTGTTCAGGCAAAGCGTGATTAACGAGTTCGCTGAAAGCTATGCCGCAGGTTACACGCCAATTCCGTGTATCCGGTGCAATCAACGCGTCAAATTTCGGGAATTGCTGGATACCGCGATCAACCTTGACGCCGATTGTCTTGCTACCGGGCACTACGTGCAACGAATCGAGGGCGCAAAAGTTGATGAATTGCATTGTGCGGTCGACCGCTCACGGGATCAGTCATATTTCTTGTTCGCTACAACGCACCGACAATTGGCTTATCTGCGTTTTCCGCTAGGGTCGGCCAGGTCGAAAGACGATATACGGCGGCTTGCCAGCAATTACGGTCTCGCAGTAGCCAACAAACCTGACAGTCAGGACATTTGCTTCGTTCCCGATGGCCGCTATGGAGATGTGATTGAACGACTAAAGCCCGAGGCAGCGCAACCCGGCGACATCGTCGATGTTGAGGGTAACGTGCTTGGAACTCACCGCGGCGTAATCCACTATACCATTGGGCAAAGAAGGCGACTGGGCATCAGCGGGCTGGCGAGGCCAATGTATGTTGTGAGCATTGAGCCCGATGATCGCCGCATCGTCATTGGTCCCAAGTCAGCCCTCCACAGTCAGCGGATTCAATTGCGTGGTATCAACTGGCTGGGAGACAGCCCTTTCTCATCCAGGAAAGAGTGGAAAGTGGATGTGCGCACGCGATCGACCCGCCCACCAGTGGAAGCGGTGGTCGTGCCCAAAGGGGCCACAGCCGCGTCTGTCGTTTTTGTGCAGCCAGAACTTGCCGTTGCGCCGGGACAGGCCTGTGTGTTTTATGACCCGTGTAGCAGCCGCGTGTTAGGAGGTGGATGGATCGAACGCAAAGGTCGAACAAAGGCTACTGATCCAGTTGGAATGGAACAGAACATTGCCAGCCATTGACAGGCCTCCAACGTAAAGCGCGGGAGGACGGTCGAAGCAGGGAAACCCATAACGCGACGCTCTCGGAACAGCTCCCGACCTGCCAGCATTAGAAGCCAGTGCCTGTTTCTGGTCTATGCGCCACATCAGAGGAGCAGCCACCGGATTGCACTATCCGGGCGGTCGCCGGTGACAGGCAACAGGCAACACATGGTCTTGCAATACCAGGTCATGAATCGGTATTCGAAGCCACGCAATCGATTTGTTTCTTTCCTATACGCCATTCGGGCATAATCGAGTTACGTCGTTGGCAGATGCATGATTGGTCACACCGACAGAAAGCAAAACGAACAACCAACGGCCCTGGTAAGGTAGATTCTCTAGTAAGGGAGATTGGCGGTACTGGGACTGAAGGCAAGGATGTAAATCGGTACCCATGCGATCTGAATTGGTGCAATCCGAAAATCCTGCATCCGCCTGGGGATACAACGCGCTGGACTTCCAGGTCTTCCTGGCTTCGCTTCGCGAGAAGGTTCGCGATACCTTGGCGTGTGAAACGCCGCTGGACGAGGTGGGGACGAGAAACGACCTGGTTTTGCCACTGCTCGAACAGCTTGGCTGGAATAACCGGCTCTTGGTCCGTTTCTGGTTCGAAACAACAAAGTCCGATGAGCCAAGACGACGAATCAGCGTGATCGAGTGCAGTGGCAACTTGATCGTCCTGTGCCGAGCTCTTGACACGCCTATCGACCATGAAGAGTGGATTTTGCAGGCTGAGACGTACAGCGACGTCCTCGAATCAACATGGTGCCTGGTGACCAATGGTGACGGTTACAGACTGTACTGCCTTTCGGCTCCCGGTGAAATGAGCAACAAGTTGTTTTGGGAAGTCAAGCTCTCCTCAAGAGCGTCTGACCGTTACCTGGCAGACCTGTTTCGATTGCTGGGGCAAGATATGCAGACAAGCCAGCAAAGTGATGAGGTATGGAGAGCCTTGTGGCGGGAACGCTTGCTGGAAGCATCGCTGGAAGACGTTCTGTCTTCAAGGCCAGACTGGCTGGTTAAACGGCTACGTCGCGGGACTTCGTATAAAGTGACCAGCGAAGAGGTACACCGCTGGCTTGCAACTGCAAAACTGGCAGCAGGATATAGCCGTCAGTTTTTTCCAAATTTCCGGCAAAATGTCGACCCTGGCAAGCACAAACGTTATCGACAGCCAACAGGAAGATTGCCGAGAACCGACAAGCTGTTCAACGCCGAACTGATACGAACCGGCATGGTCCTGACCATCAGAGGCCGTGACAACAGTTCAGCAACTGTTGTGGACGGCAAACTGGTTAAGTTCCAGGGAGCCGAAATGAGTTTCAATGAATGGGGGAAAGCTGTTACCGGCTGGCAGGCGATCTGCATATACGAGTATGCGGTTTGTGCCGATGGTCGCACGCTAGATCAGTTGAGGCGCTTGCTTGGACCATCCTATTGAATTGTGGCGACACCGTGGCTTATGCACGGGCGCCCAAACGGACAAACAGCCGATTGTTTCGGCAGGAGATATTGGAAGTGTCAATTCATGCTTGAGGTAATGCTGTCCGAAGCGGACAAGAGCTTGCAAGAGTCCCTGGCAAGGCTGTTTGCGCTGCTAGAAATCCCGTCGATTTCAACCGATCCAGATTATGGACCAGACTGTGGGCGTGCTGCCGAGTGGCTGGCAGCCGAACTTGGAGAGTTGGGATTCGCCGCCCGATTGCGACCCACCGAGGGGCACCCTGTTGTTGCTGCGCATTGCAGTCGCAAAACCGGAGAAGGGATTGTCTTCTACGGTCACTATGACGTGCAGCCCGTTGACCCAGTGGATCAATGGCGATCGCCTCCATTTTCACCCAGGATCGAAAACATCAATGGTCGAAAGAGCATTCTTGCCCGTGGGTCATCGGACGACAAGGGACAATTGATGACCTTTGTCGAGGCACTCAGGATCTGGAAAAGTGTGACTGGCACCGTGCCTGAATGGGTATCGATTCTGATAGAAGGCGAGGAGGAATGTGGTTCGCCATCTCTGGGACCGTTTCTTGAACAAAACGCCTCCGAATTCAGAGCCAGTATTGCTGCAATTTGCGATACCGGACTGTTCGCCTCGCGTGTGCCTGCCATAGTCACGCAGCTGCGCGGGCTGGTAGGAGACGAGTTCACTGTCTGCGGACCTCGTGTTGACCTGCATTCGGGGATTTATGGCGGGCTGGTACAGAATCCTATCAACGTCGTTGCGAGAATGCTGGCTGGTCTGCATGCTGCCGATGGACGGGTGAGCTTACCCGGGTTCTACGAAGGGGTTTTCGAACCGCCAGCTGGAATGCTGAAGCAATGGGAGAGTCTGAACTTCGACACTGATTGCTTTCTGGCCCGGGTTGGTTTGGAGACTCCTTCCGGAGAGCAGAACCGCATGCCTCTTGAAGTGTTGTGGTCGCGCCCGACCTGTGATGTCAATGGTATCTGGGGAGGTTACCAGGATGCCGGCTTCAAGACCGTCTTGCCGGCATCGGCATCAGCCAAAGTAAGCTTTCGACTCGTTGATCAGCAGGACCCGGTGGCAATTCGAGACGCCTTCAGGTCATACATTCAGGAGCAGCTTCCACCAGACTTCAGAGTCGAATTCACGGGACATGGCACAGCACGAGCCTGTCAAATGTCGATTGACAACCAGTTCATCTCCTGTGCCAGGCAGGCGCTTGCAGATGAATGGGGTATCGAAGCGGTATTCGTTGGTTGCGGCGGGTCGATTCCCGTCGCCGCTCTTTTCCAGGACATACTGGGAATGGACTCCTTGATTGCCGGATTTTCATGCGACGATGACAATGCACATTCACCTAACGAAAAGTACGATATCGAGAGTTTCCACAAAGGAATCCGCAGCTGGTTGAGAGTATTGTACGCCAGCCAGTGACAACTACCAATCAGAGTACAGCCGTGCGTACGCGGACCGGAGCCGAAATTGCCTGGCTTGACGGCCTGCCACGCAATCAATCCGGTTCGAAACCTTCCTGAAGGTCAAATCTGAACCCGACAGTCTCCTGAAACGCCTGCCGGCGCTGACCAGCAAGTTCCAGGTTCAAGTTGGGTAAACATCCCGTTTCGCGACAGAGATTTGCCCACTTTTACCCCGATCGGTTGATTCGGGCCTTTTCGAACCTCCGCTTTGTGTCCCTTTCGCGCCCCGCGTGACAGTTGCTTCAACTTGCCAATAGAATTGTCACATTTCAGCTATCCGCACAGGAAATCGGGGATTGGCTTCGGTGCCAGATTTCGTAGAATCTGGCTTACAAGCCAACCCCGAAGAAGGAGGGTCCTCAATGACCGCAAACTTGCAACGTCAGGACCTGACTGGCAACCTTCCACCCAGATTGACGTGATACAATTGACACCCTTGCCCTTCAGTGGGATGTCAACTTTGAAACAGTAGTAATGGTACAGCGTTAGTTGGTAGCCTGAAACTGCTCGAAGCGGGCAGCCAGTCGGTTACGGTCAGGACGGTTTGCAACCTTCCGGGGCAGTTTCAACTTTCTACCCTCAAGCCGCTTCAATGCATCAAGCATCGGCCCGTCGCGCTGGCCCAGAAGTCGCCTTGAGACATGAACCGAAAAATCGGGATCAATTCCTATGAAATTTGCGTCAAATGCGGCGTGATGGAGTTTTGACAGCAGTAATCCGTTTGGCACGACCGGCTGGCCAAGTTCTTCTTCCTTGTCGGCAACGATATGAGCCGCGTCCAGTAAACGACGCTCTCGAAGTCCCGAAAGGGCGCAGGACCCACCATAGGCAGAAATCACCAATTCACGAAATGAACTTTGGTGCAGCCGTTGTTTCACGATACGAAGGGCAAAGCGACGTTCGGGATTCTCTGGATAAGTCTTATCCTCGACCTGTTCGGGAGTTCCGAATGTGATCCTTGCCTTCAAGGCAACCGGGTCCCACCCACAGACATATGTTGGGACAATCGCATGGTATATGGCGGGGGCTACGCCGAGAAAGTAGATCAATGGTACCTGGTGCTGATGCGCATTAAGCAGCCAGCGGTTCTCCGCTTTCTCGGGGTCGCTTCCCATGAAGGCATAGTCGATTGAATCCATTCCTTTGTAAATCTGCTGATGGACATTCTCCTGATCGCTGTACCAGACCTCTCTGCCCTGTCTTGGCACGACGGTCTTGATCGATATCAGGAACTGCATCTGCCTGGGCTTGAAAATGCCGCGTTGCCGATTGAAGAGCGGAATGCGCCTTCTTCCAAACATGAAACCCTTGTTGATTTGCCGGTATGTCAGCTGACCGTGAATCTTCATCAGTTTCTGAACGTGCTCCAATGCAGTCATGCGTATTTCTGTGTCAGACCCGAAATGATCCCGGTGCTTCAGCAAGGCACCTCCAAAGTGTTCAACCCATTCGTCCCTAGTGTGAATTGTAGCCGCACTCGAAGTGGAGACAAGGCACTTTGTTTTCCGACGTTGGCGGCGATTGGATCTGTACAATTGTTAATGGCACTGCAGGTGTTCGTGAATGGCTCGGGGTTCAGGCCATGGCCAGCAATTCTAATTATGGGCTGATCCACTGATTGTTTTGGGAATTATATACTTGACTATGCGCAAAACATGACTATATTCATGTCATAACTAAAATGAGAGATTTGAAATGTCGCAGAAAGCACTAGGCAAGCATTTCAGAAAGGGTATTAGCCTGATTGAAATAACCCGCATGTTTCCTAATGATCATGTTGCAGAAGCGTGGTTCGAGAAGCAACGATGGGGTGCTGTTGGCAAGCCATCAACATGCCCAATATGCAGCAAATCTGGCAAAATATCATCTGTTCCATCCCGCAAACCGCTGCCCTACTGGTGCGGATCATGCCGGCGTAATTTCAGCGTCAAAACAAATTCGGTCATGCATCGATCCCATATCGGTTATCAGAAATGGGCAATGGCGATTTATCTTTGGACAACAACTCTCAAAGGCGTATCGAGCATGAAACTCCATCGAGATTTGGAAATCACACAGAAATCAGCATATTTCATGGCTCAAAGACTGCGCAAGGCTTGGGATGTGTCTGGTCTCGAAAAGATGATTGGACCCGCAGAAGCAGACGAAACCTACATGGGCGGGAAGCGACGCAATATGAGCAACGCCAAGCGCAAGACCCAGACCGGACAAGGGGCTGTCGGGAAGGTTGCAGTAGCTGGCATCAAGGATCGCAAGTCAAATCGTGTTGTGGCCAATGTCGTTGGGAGTACTGAAAAGGACACATTGCAGGGATTCATCAAAGACAATGTCGAGACGGGATCAGAGCTCTACACAGATGAGCATGCCAGCTACCCGGGCATTGACGGTTACAGCCACAAGTCTGTCAGGCATTCGTGTAACGAATATGTGAAAGGTGTTGTTCACACGAATGGCGTGGAGTCGTTCTGGGCGATGTTCAAGCGAGCACACAAAGGGACATACCACAAGATGTCTCTGAAGTACCTGCAGCGATATGTGGATGAGTTCACGACTCGCCACAATCTCCGGTCATCCGACACCGCCAAGATGATGCAGGATACAGTTGCAATGATGGATGGGAAAAGGCTAACCTATGCCGATCTGATCGCTGACAGCGGGCTGGAGAGTGGAGCACGGAAATGACCGAACATGTAGAAAATCTTCTCCTGCTCGAAGGCCGCACAGAATATCGGTCACAAGAGGGTCAGAATCGGGAATTCTCGGTGAAAGCAGGAGCCATGTCAGCTTTGGGAATGGCTATGTATGGATGGGCCATTACGGTTGGATCAGAAAGTGATGATATAATTATCAACACATTGTTGATTTTTCTTGCATTGTTAGTGGTTGCGAAAGTCTGCATTCTAGCAATTGTTGTTCGTCCTGCGAAATGGCGCCGCCCCCATGATCTTTCAGACATCAGGAATGAGATGTACAACTATGAACCGGATGGCATGATATTAGGGGTTGGCGAAGCATATAAACGAGCTGTCAGAGAAAATTGGAGTATTCTCGAGCCAAAAGCCAAGTGCTTGAAATACATGTCAACCATTACAATCATGTCGGCAATGTTGTTTTTGACAATACTATCTCACATTCAGTGGCCCCACGCTATCCCTGCTATTATCCATTTCTTTCTTGAATAGGTTGTGGAAGTGTAGGAGCTTTTGGTTGTGGTTTCGGTGATGGCTGTGGTTTCTTACTCATTTCATATAGCCTCGCTTCTGGTTCTGCCGCCGCAACCCGGACAGCGTGAACGTGTTTGACTTGAGCCGATTACACGGGCCACATAGCAGAATGCGGTTCGAGACGTGATTGAGGCCGCCGTCGCTGCGCGGCGTGTTGTGGTCCAGTTCAAGATAGCGTGGATCATCGAACACGCGGTTGCAGCCCTGGCACTTCGGCCCGTGCTGCTCAAGCAGGTGTTCATACATCTCTGCTCTTGTCCAGCGCGGCCCGTCCGGTTCTTTGACACGGACCTTCACGCGCAGAAATGGCACGGCCTTTTCACCACTATCAGTACGCACCGGCAGATCGGTGCTGTAGTGCACGTTTTCATCGAGCAGGCTATGCTTGGTTTTACCAAGGGTCACCAGCCAATGTTGTTCTAAGCGTTCGAGAATGACCTCATGCGCTTTGCTCCAGATATCGATCCCTGCCCACTGACGGTTTAAGCGTTCGGCGGCCAATAGTGTCGTGGCACAGCCACAGAACGGGTCGAGAACAATATCTCCCTTGTTGCTGGATGCTTCTAAAATGCGCTTGTAGAGGGCAAGGGGTTTCTGTGTCGGGTAACCTATCCGCTCATTAGAATGATTTGCCGGTCTTGATATATCCCAGACATCTCCAGACACTTTTCCTTTCTTGTTAAACTTATGTTCCCATTTCTTGGCAATCACGGCATCATATGGAATGCGTACTTCGTCTGTGTTGAATGTGTGTTTGTTGTGTTTCACAGAATACCAAAAGATGGTGTCGTGTTTTTTCCCGAAGTGTCTCTTTGACCCCCCACCCGATCTGTACGACCAGACAATCTCGTTCACGAACTGCCGCCAACCGAAAATCGCGTCCATGATGGCCTTGAGATAGTGCGAGGCCGTGGGGTCGCAGTGCAGGTAGATGCTGCCAGTCGGCTTGAGCACACGGTGCATCTCTAATAGCCGAACTGCCATGAAACATAAAAACGCGCCCATGTCAGAGCCGACTTCATCCCTTGGTTTTGACAGGTTCTTCTTTGTCGGTCGCATATACACAGCGTTTGCCGCGTCGATGACTTCCCACACTGCAGGGCAATCATCCCGTATCTGGTCCAGCCAATCTTGATGCACATCCTTTTCCCAAGACCATCGGTCCTGGAACCTGGCTCCCGCCGCCAAACTGTCCGGCGTGGCGTGGAAGTCTCGGCCCTTGTTAAACGGCGGATCGGTGGCGATCAGGTCCACGCTCTCACTGTTCATGGCCCGAAGGAACTTAAGATTGTCGCCGCGGAACAGGGTTCGATTTTGCCAATTCGGTTCGCCCATGATAGCCAAGAACTATGTTGATGAGGATTGAACAATGAATGAAAACATCGCACTCCCGCCAATTAATGCATCACCAGAAGATGTGGCGAGGGCTATTTTCGAGTCGCAACCTTGTAAAGAGAAACTGTCAGACGCAGAGGAGAATGAGAAGTCGCCCGCCCATCAGCGGCTTGAGGGGGACCGAACTGCATAACGACACAATGCATTTTTGTCATGATTAAACCTCCTTGGCAATGAGAACTAAAGTCAAAACAACGCATAGTCAAGTATATAATTCCCATTGTTTTCACAATTCAGGCAGCAAGAGCGCCAAAAGAGATTCCAATACCTTCTCGTTGTGATTCAACATGGGGATGCAAGTCCTCGAGAATCATATGGAGTTCCTGTATTGTCGTTGCGCTTCCATGCCTGACCAGCGCACCGGCAACAACGCCCGCCATACCAAGGCCGATGTTGGCATGGCCGCCTTCGCCATCTTCTTTGTCCAATGTGCCTCTTTCCCCAGGTTCCAGAAGTCATTGGAGAAGCGACATTCACGCTCTAACTTACACACCCTTTTCAACTTGGAGGGCATCCCCTCTGACAATCACATCCGCAACCTGCCCGACGGCGCGCCGGCAGACCCTTTCGACAAGTTGTTCCTGTCCTTGATGGCCAACACGCAGCAACAAGGCGGCCCGGCCAAAGTGCAGGGCTTTGATGGACATAGCCTGATCGCCCTCAATGACACCGAGTACGTCCAGTTCGAAGAAATCAACGGCCCACAATGCTCGACCCGTCGCTCAAGAAGGAGGTGAAACAGTACCTTCATCGCATGCTGGCTGCTACCACTGTGGGACCGGGACATGCCACCGTGCTGCAACCGCCTCGCGAGTTCATGGCCGCACGCAATGGTGGAGCCAGACAGGACAGCGAGCACAAGACTGCCTATCCCTGGCTCGACCGTGTCCGGGCACAACTGGCCGCATGGCGACCGGTCACTCTCGGCGATGCGCGCTATGCCGGCCAGGGATGTTATTTTCTACTTTATGTCAGCGTAATATCGGCCTTTTGTTCCGGATTATGCCGATGCGGTTTTCCTCTATGGTCATGTGAGAATGTGACGCGGCTCTGCTTTCAAAGCAGGAGGAACTTCCAGGCAACAAAGGGGGGTTACCCGGCATTGGCGGCCATGCAGCCATCGGCCATGATTGTGGCGGACACTTCGAAATCAGTGCCTGTACGTGCTGTTTGACAACTGGCGTCACCTGTTACAGCACATGGTCGGCGAATGCCCTCCTTAGCCGGCTCCGGTCCCAGTCCTTCGCTCCTCCATTCACCTGCTCACACGATTCTTCGAATAACGCCGCCATGCAGGCACAAAGGAACGATACATGGCATCATGAGAATTTCTGGACTACACCTAGGGTTGCCTCCCAGCTAGGCGTATATGAATGCAAGATAGGCAGATAATTGTACAAGATCCACGAATAGTACTCTAACTCTGCCTATTGATGGGCAGTGAAGGACCACTCAAATGCTATTGCGCTTCTCCGTCGAGAACCATCTTTCTTTCTGCGAGAGGCAGGAACTGTTGTTTGCAGCGTCATCGCTTGAGGATCGCACCGATGGACTGATCCCTTGTAAGGCCGTGCCCAGCGGGGCAGTAGTTCCAGCCGTCGTAATCTACGGGTCCAATGCATCTGGCAAAACGAACTTCGTAGATGCTGTATCAACCATGAGGCAGCTAGTCCTGTGGTCGCAAACCAGGGGCGAACCTGGTAGTCGGGTGCCGCGTCACGAATTCTTGCTAGACCCGAGATTCTCTGAAAAGCCATCATGCTTCGAAATCGATTTCGTACTAGATAACATCCGCTATCACTATGGATTTGAAACAACCGACAAGGCAATCACGTCGGAGTGGCTGTACGAGATCCCGAAGGCGCACCGTAGAAAACTGTATGAACGTGCGGAACAGAAGTTTGAGTTCGGGCGTTGGCTGAAGGGGCAGAATCGCATTATTGCCAGACTCACACGTCCAAATAGCCTTTTTCTTTCCGCTGCTGCGCAATATGGTCACGAACGTCTGTCTCGGGTCTACAAGTATTTTCAAGATCTAGAATTCTCCGCTTCGATTTCCGTGCCAGGAGTTGAGGCTTCCTCCTGGGTCCGGGAGGATAGGATCGATGGTCGCGTAATTAAGTTCCTGGAGTCGATCAACACTGGAGTTATCGGATACCGAAAGAAAGAAACTGAAGTTTCAGAGGAAGCCCGAGCACTGCGTCGTGAATTCCGGATCAGGACTGAAAAGCACATTGGCAGGACCAATTGGGTCATGCCGGACGGCGAAGATAAATTCGAAGAAATTGAGCTATCTCACCGTGGAAAGGGCGGGGAAGTGGTGCATCTCGATTTGCAATTTGAGAGCGCAGGAACACGAAGGCTACTGATAATCCTCAGTAAATCGTTCAAGGCGATAGATAACGGAATACCAGTCTTCATTGATGAGCTAGATGCCAGCCTGCACACCTATGCGTGTGACGCAATACTGCGAATGTTCTGTTCTCCGGAAGTGAATGAAAATGGTGCGCAACTCATAGCGACAACTCACGACACCAATCTAATGAAGTGCCAAGTGCTCCGACGGGACCAGCTTTGGTTTGCACAGAAGAGTAGTGAAGGAGCTACGGAATTGTACCCGCTAACGGATTTTCGGACGCGGAAGGGGGATAACATAGAGCGAGGGTACCTACAGGGACGGTACGGAGCAGTACCATTCGATGAACCCGTAACCGCACTGCTTGAGTCTTGATGAATTGGCAAAACGGCGAACAGGCAAACTTTGGCGATACAGGCCGACAAGGGAGCCCAAGGTTCAATTCACCCTGTTTTGTGAAGGAAGACAAACAGAGCCTGAATACTTCTCTGCTATAAGGAAACCCTGAAAGGGTGCATAGGTTTCCATCAAACGTGGTCAGGGCGTACCGATTACAATAGCAATAAAGGCGTTGCGGTTTGCGAATTCGAACGGATTGGCGAGAGGTTTGGACGGCGGAAGAACCTGTTTGAAGAAAATGACCGGGTTTGGGCTGTATTCGATCGACGCGAACAGGCTCCACCGTTACCTCCGCGAACCGCCCTGGCTGCACCCAACCGAAGCGACACTTGTTGCACGGGCTTCGCACCCACTCGATAAACGCGCCTTGACACGGCGCACGTCAAACAGCCGCATGACGGAGGAAGCGATCCTTCTTGTTGACCGCGGCTCATAGCAACTCACGGCGGTGTTTTTCCTTCACCGCCCTTCGAATGTCGGTGCACGCTTTTGGGAGAATGCCAGTACACCTTCCTGAAAGTCACGGGTTTTACCAAGGTCGCCCTGCAGCCGCGCTTCAAGGCGCAGTTGCTCCTCATAGGTGTTCTGGTAGGCACGTCTTACGGCCTTTCGAATGTTTCGGTAGGCACAGGTAGGTCCCGACGCCAGTTGAGCCGCCCTGGCTCGCCAGTGCTCTTCGAAAAGGTCATCCGGTACGGCTTCCCAGATCATTCCCCAGTTGCTCGCGTCAATGGCGGAGATCCTGTCTCCAAACAGCGATGCACCCATGGCCTTGGCCAGACCCATTTGTCTGGGCAGCAACCAGGTTCCGCCAGCGTCGGGCATCAAACCGATAGCCACAAAGGCCTGAAAGAAGTAGGCACTTTCGGCAGCGATCACGACATCAGCTGCCAGGGCCAGGTTGGCTCCGGCACCGGCGGCCGGCCCGTTGACAGCTGCAATGGTCGGGGCTCGACACTGCCTGATCGTCCTAAGAAGCGGTATGTATTCGTCCCTGAGCACACGTTCCAGGTCTGGGTCGGCGACTTTGATGCCTTCACCCAGGTCCTGGCCGGTACAAAAGGCATCACCCTTGCCAGTGATTATGACCACCCTTGCATAGGTCGAGGCCACGCCGACTGCATGCGCGAGCTCCAGTCTCATGGTTGTATTCAATGCATTCATGACCTTGGGGCGGTTCAAACCGATGGCTACAATCCGGTCCTCAGCAATGACCTCTATAGTTTCGTAGTCCACATTGCGGTCACGTTTCCCGTTTCGCCCGGTGTCCCGATTGGTCGTTTTCCCTCGTCGTCGCCTGAACTTCACTGCCTCACCCGTTTCTAACTGGCTTCTGTTTTCCGCATCCTGTTGCGCGGTTCTGGCAGTTTGCCACAAAGTCACCGGGCGTCTCAAGCAGCGTCGGATCATCCTGGTGGCACAACTTGCCACCAGCCATTGGCGGCCACCAGGGCGTTGGCAATACTGTTCCTGGAAACCTGCTGACGGGCGAGCTTTCCTCGGTGGCAAGGTTGCGCAATCTGGATTGCTGTTAATTCGCAAACCAACTTGCGCATTGGCGGGAATACGGTCCGAATGGCTTTAACGAAAGGTTTAAGGTGAAGCCGGGCATCGCTGCCAAGGATGTTCTGCATGCAAGTGTGTGAAGTCATGTGGCCGTGGGTAAGTCTATTGTGGGGTTGGGCCCACGAGATGTGCATCGCTGATGCCGGGATCTTATCTGGCGCGGAGTCATTCCTTCGGACTTTTTCAGCGTTCTTGCCAGATGAGCACCGTCCACAAACCCCGTTGCATGGGCGACTTCGGTAACTGACAACGTAGTCTGTGACAGCAGCTCAAGGGACCTGTCAATCCTTATGGCCAGATAGGTGCGACTGCTGGATTTCCCGGTTGCCGCCAGAAACAGTCTGTCCAGGTGGCGGGTTGACAGGCCGACCATGCCGGAGATGCTGGCTAGCGGTAATGGATCCGAAATGTTGGCATCCATGACATCGATTGCCTGCGCGACCCTGATGTCGGCGAGGCGGGAAGACTTGAATCGCGAAGGAGGCGGGGCAGCCGAATGCCGTGTGTGGTCCAGAAAAATTCCGGTGACCGCCCGTCGCGCAAGCCGTCTCCCGAAATGACGCTCCAGGAGCAGTGCCGCCAGATCACCACCAACAGCACCACCAAGCGATGTGATCCTGTTGCCATCGTCGACGACCAGCTGCCCCGAACGGAACAGGACGCCGGGGAATTGCTGTATCCACTCGGGCATCTCGGTGGTGGCTGAGCAAGCCGCACGACCGTCGAGAAATCCAAAACGTGCCAGTGTTGCAACACCGTTTCCCAATCCGACAAGCGGCACATTGAGCCGGTCCGCCGACTGGATGTAGCGTTGAATAGAGTGCGCCGGCATGCCGCAACGGTCACTATAGACACCGATGATGGCCAGGTAACTGAAAGACTCTGGCCAGAGTTGTACACTCTCCGTGGTAAGCGATCGTCCACAAACAGAAACAGCTGACTTGCCGGCAGGGGACATCAGAACGGAATGACATTTATTCCTGCCCAGCTGTTCAGTCGCGCATTGCAGGGTATCGGCAAAGGTCGCAACGGTCGAAAGCCGGTAATCGGCCAACAGCAATACGCCAACGGTCAGGGCTTCAGGTGAATTGGCCACGGATCATCCGCCTGTTCCGGGTCTCGAATGTCCACATATTACAAAGATCTGTCTAACATATACAAGACGACTGATGGGTAGATCTGCTATCCTGGGACCATCAGAAGGTAAAGAGAGGATACCAATATGGAATCAGAAAGTCTCCAAATGCTGAAACCTCGAAGCTGGGTATCGGCACTCGCCGGGGTCGCATTGTTGGGTACGGCAACCGCTGCTGTTTCGCAGGACTTCGACTGGCGCCAGCAGGAGGGCAGTTCAGTAAACGTCCTGCTGGTTTCGCACTCGTTTGTCGATGCGCTCAAGCCACTGGTGCCGGAGTTCGAGGAGATGACAGGCATCACGGTCACGCTTGATGTGCTGGCCGAACAGGCGGCTAACGAAAAGCTGCTTGCCGACCTGTCGTCTCGAGCAGGGAATGTCGATGTATTCATGACGTCACCCTTGAGCAACTGGCAGTATGCAACGGCCAACTGGCTCGAGCCACTGGATGCGTACCTTGACAACGCGGCCCTGACCAGCCCGGATTACAATGTCGGTGACTTCTTCCAGGGTGTCCTGAATTCGAACCGCTGGACCCGGGTGCCGATGCAAGGCATTGGCGAAGGACCGCTCTGGGCACTTCCAATCAATACGGAAAGCTACCTGCTAGCCTATCGCCCGAGTGTCTTCGCAGAGCTTGGCCTGGAGGTACCAAAGACCTATGAGGACCTTCTGGCCATTGCCGACCAGCTGGACAAGGGCGCTGCGGAATTCGGGTTGATTACCCGTTTCGACAAGTTCTGGGACCTGCCCTATCTAACCTTCGGCACCATGCTTCAATCCTATGGTGTCGAAATGATCGACGCAGATGGCAATCTGCAAATCTGTTCGGATGCCAGCGTGCGGGCCACCGATGACTTCGTGACCCTGATCAAGACTGCTTCGCCCGAGGGCGCCGGCGCGTTTACCTGGTATGAAGCGCTTCAGGGGTTCGCCTCTGGCCAATACGCTCTGTCTCTGAACGAGGCGGACCTGTTTGCACCGGTTTATCAGGACCCCAGTCAGTCACAGATTTCGGATGATGTCGGTTATGCACCGACACCGCTAGGGCCTGACGGCACGCGCAAGGCAGGAGCCTGGATCTGGTCGATGTCGATAAATGCGGCTTCGAAGAACAAGGAAGCGGCGTGGCTGTTTCTAAGCTGGGTGACATCCAGTGACACGATGATTGCCACACATCTTACAGGCAACATGAACCCGGTACGGGCATCCGCATGGGAAAGCGCCGAAGTCGTTGAAATGGTCAACAGTTGGGGCGAAACCCCCGGGCAGTATAGCGAAGTGACTGCGACGATGGCAGAAGTTGCCGCAGTGCGCTTCCCACCGCATCCGGAGCTGACCCGGATGCTGGACCGCTGGGCACAAGCTGTGCAAGAGGTCTATTTCAACGGCACCGACACCAGAACTGCGCTTTGTGAGGCGCAAGACGATGTCGGGAAAATGTTCAATTGAGCATCGCCCTGTTCGGCCGCGGTCATAGGACCGCGGCCGCTCAGGCCCTACCCCCGAATCATCGCCATGGTTTCCGTTTCCAGCAGCAGGGTGTCTGCCAGGACGACCTATATCCTGTTGTTCCTGCCAGCACTGGCCATGCTGGCTCTGGCGCTCTACCCGTTTGTTCAGGGCGTGATGACGGCTTTCGCAGATCGCAAGCTGTATTACACCAGCAGCGAATTCGTTGGTTTTCAGAACTTTATCGAGCTGTTCTCGGATGACGAGTTTCGTGATAGCATTCTGAGAACACTGGCATTCACCGCCGGCGTGATATTGGTCCAGATCCCGCTTGGCCTTGGCATCGCGCTTCTGCTGGTACGGCAGAACTGGTTGCAGCCTTTACTGCGCAATACGCTGGTATTACCGCTACTGATCCCGCCTGTCGTGGCCGGGCTGATGTGGAAGACGATGATGCAACCACAAAGCGGGATTCTAAATTGGCTCTTGTCCAAAGTCGGCATTCTGCCGCAGACATGGCTTTCGCACGTCGATACGGCGTTGCTCTCGGTCATCTTGATCGACACCTGGGTATTCACGCCATTTGCGGCGTTGATTCTGCTGGCCGGCTTGCAGTCGATACCGACCGAGCTGGAGGAAGCTGCGCAAGTCGACGGGGCCGGAGCATTCCTGATATTCCGCGCCATACAGTTGCCCTGGATCGTCCCCTTCATTGTTCTCGTTGCCCTGTTCAGAGTGACGGACAGCCTGAAGAGCTTTGAGTTGTTTTATGCAACAACCCGCGGCGGACCGCTGAATGCTACGCGCACGATGCACATCATGGCATACGAGGAAGCGTTCCGATGGTCGAGTGTAGGAAAGGCGATGGCCGCGGTTTTCGTACTCTGGCTCATGTCATATTTCATGAGCATGTTTCTGATGAGCAAGTGGCAGCGGCGATCGGGTGTTGGCGATGAAACCGGTCAAGCTAGCTGAAGGTACTGCTGTCGCGTTGGCGCAGGTCCTGTTCATCGGGTTTTTCGTATTCCCGATCATCTGGATATTCATGATGTCACTGAAGAATTTTCGCGACATCATTTCGTACCCGCCAAAATTTCTCTTCTCGCCAACACTTCAGAACTACAGTGAAACAATTCTGGGCGCAGAAGGCGCTCTTCGGGCTGGCGAACTTCCGGAATACGTCAGATTCCTGATCAACTCGATGATCATATCCGGCGGAGCCGTGTGTCTTGCCGCGCTGTTGGGTGTGCCCGCGGCCTATGCATTGGCGCGGAGCGGAATTCCGGGGCGCAAACATATCGCCTTCACGTTCCTCTCATTTCGGTTTGCACCGGAGTTAATGGTCATCCTGCCGATGTACCTGATCTATACACAGATTGGGCTCTATGACACCTATTTGGGCATGGTTCTCTCGCATCAGCTTATCTGCCTGCCGCTGGTCATCTGGATCATGATGAGCTTTTTCCAGGACATTCCTATCGAGATCGAGGAAGCTGCCCGGGTCGACGGCGCCAGCATCCTGCTGACCCTGCGTGCGGTAATTCTTCCGATGTCGGGACCGGGAATTGCCAGCGCGTTGATCATCGCCTTTATCTTCAGCTGGAACAATCTGATCTTCGGGTTGGTCCTTGCGGGCCCGAACACTCGACCCGTCACCATGGGGATATTGCAGGCCATGACATTCGACCAGATTAAATGGGGTCTAATGGCGGCGGCGGCAATGGTGTCTGCCCTGCCGGGCATGATCGCTGCCATTTACCTGCAAAGACACATTACACGGGGTTTGACCATGGGAGCAGTCAAATGACAGAGCTTGACGTTCTTTCTGTCGGGGCCTGGGCGCTCTTTGACTATATCCTGCGCGCTGATCACTACCCGGAAGAAGGCGAAACGGTCGAGCTCAAAATGCCGTCAAAGCTGTTGCACACCCGTTTTTTCGGTGATTGCTCGGCGAACCTCGCTGCATCGGCCGCGGCGGCCGGCGTCAGGGTCGGACTGGGAATGGTGGTTGGCGAGGAGTTCAATCGCTACGGTTATCGTGCTCACCTGCTTGAGCTTGGCATTGACCTGAGCGGAGTTGACGTACGCAGTGACGCCGACAGCGGGTACAACTACAACATCTCCGACAATCGTGGCCGCGGCATGTGCTTTTCGCACTTGGGCGTGGCCGCAGACCAAAGCGACTGGGTGCCACCGTTCCGGCAGATCGAAAGGTCCACGGTCGTCGCGGTCAGCGAGAAGTTTTCTGCCTACACACTGGCCACGATTCGCCGGGCGCGGGAACTGGGCAAGACGACCGTGATCAACGGCATGGTCGGAACAGCCAATCAGGAGGCAATGAAGTTCCTGCAGGCGGCAGATTATCTGTTCATGTCTGAAAGGGAGTGCGATGCGTTGCTTCGCGTTCTGGACATGTCCTCGACCAGGGACTTGCTGAAATCAGGTCTGTCAACACTAGTCGTAACCAGAGGGTCTGAAGGGAGTCGCTGGATAACCGCCGAGGGAGAGTTTTGCTGTGACGCTGTCCCCTGTGCACGCGTTCAGGATACCACCGGCGCGGGTGACTGCTTTGCCGGAACCGCCATCGGGCTGATTGTTCAGGGCGCTTCATTGCAGGAGGCTGCCCGCATTGCGGCTGCGGCAGCCAGTTACGTCGTAGAGAAGTGGGGCTGCCAGACCAATCTGGTCGGTCGCCAAAGAGCCGAGCGGCGTGCCAGGATCTACTTCGAGAAAGGCGCGTGAATTGAAAGTAATCGATACGCATGTCCATTATGGAACCGATCCGAACGTCGCTGCGCACACCTGTTGCCCGGATCTAATAGCCGGCCAGCCCGACAGCGTGATCGAATTTCTTGATGGTCAGAATGCCAGCCATGGTGTCTTGTTCCCACACGATCGGGTGATGAGTCCGCCCTGGGACGCAGATTACGACAGGTCGAACACGCAAGTCGGCGAGGCAGCTTCGAAATACCCTGAACGGATTGCTGGCCTGGCTCGCATCAACCCTGCATTCGGCGCAAAGCATACACGTAAACTGATCGACAAATACGTGGCTGAATGGGGTTGTCGAGGCTTGAAGCTCGTCGCAGGTTACGACTTTTACCGGCCGAACGACATGTCCGTGGTGAAGCCGATGCTGGACAAGTGTCGGGAACATGATCTGACTGTTCTCTTCCATTCCGGCGATGCGTCACGCGATCTGCCCTATCTTCAGGCGCAGGCAGCCAAGGCCTATCCGGATGTCCGCTTTGTACTTGCACATATTGGCATGCATTCGTTCCTGTGGGAGGCCATAATCGCCTGCCAGGAATATTCGAACATCACAACAGATATGTCCCAGGCGTTTCCCTATGACATCAAGACCTTTATCGCCAATGTCGGTGCCGAACGGCTGACCTATGGGTCGGACGCGCCGTACCAGTCTACAGCGGTCGAACAACTCAAGCTTCGCGAGGTCGGTCTCAGCGACACAGAGCTTGAAATGGTCTTCAGAACAAATGCTCAGCGGATCTGGCGGTTCGAGAACACGGACACAGTGGAGAAGGCCGAGTAGATGAACAGCCGGGACAACAAACTTGATGCGTTGATGGGCGTGACCAAACCCATAATCGGGATGATACATGCCTTGCCGACCCCGGGCTCACCGCGCGCCCGCGGTTGCAGTATCGATGCCATCATAGAGCACGGTCTGGCGGAAGCCAGGCGGCTGAAACAGGGCGGCGTCGATGCGTTACTGATCGAAAACGCCGGCGACGTGCCGTTCCGGCGACCCGAGAATGTCGGCTTCGAAACGGTCACCGCAATGTCGGTCCTGGGCCGCGCTGTGGTCAACGAGATTGAATTGCCGGTGGGTTTCAACATAGTCGCCAATGCCGCCAAGGCATCGCTGGCCTGCGCCAAGGCCGCAGGCGCCAAATTCGTCCGGGTTAACCAGTGGGCAAATGCATATGTCGCCAATGAGGGACTGATCGAAGGCGCTGCTGCCGAAGCACTGCGCTATCGCAGGCTGATCGACGGCGATGACATCGCGATCCTGGCGGATGTGCATGTCAAACACGGTTCCCACGCCATCATGGCCGATCGGAGTATCGTCGAGCAGGCCCGAGATGTAGCATTCTTTCAAGCCGATGTGGCCATAGCTACAGGCTTGCGCACCGGGCATGCCGCGGATGCAAGTGAAATCTCTCTGATCCGCAAGGGTGGGCAACTGCCGACCCTCGTGGGCAGCGGGGTAACACCCGAAAATGCCGCCGACATTCTGATTCACGCCGATGGGGCCATTGTCGGCGTCTCGTTCAAAGACAACGGAACGATGTGGGACATCACCAACGTGGATCGCGTACGCCGTCTGATGGATGTTGTACAGGAAGTACGACTGGATTGCTCGTGAGCTCAATTTCGCTGTCCGGCGTCAGCAAGTTCTGGGGCGACACGATCGGCGTCAAGGATCTTTCGCTCGACATTGAAGACAAGGAATTCCTGGTTCTTCTCGGCCCGTCGGGTTGCGGCAAGACAACCACAATGCGGATGGTTGCCGGGTTGGAAAAACCCAGCAGTGGAACCATCCACATTGGTCAACGCGATGTAACCAGTCTCGGCCCGCGTGAACGGGATGTCGCGATGGTGTTCCAGAACTACTCGCTCTACCCGCAAATGACGGTCGCACAGAATATCGGGTTTCCTCTGCGTGCCCGCGGCGTCGGGCGCAACGAACAGCGACGGAAGATTCACCTGGCCGCCAAGATGGTGGAATTGTCCGACTATCTTGACCGAAAGCCCGCCGCACTTTCGGGCGGTCAGCGTCAGCGCGTCGCTCTGGCCCGAGCAATTGTTCGGTCGCCAGCTGCATTCCTGATGGATGAACCGCTCTCAAACCTCGACGCACGCCTGCGAATCTCGATGCGCGGACTGATCAAACGCCTGCACAATGAAATTGGCACCTCGACGATCTATGTGACCCACGATCAGCTGGAGGCGATGACCCTCGCGGACCGTATCGTGGTAATGCGCAACGGCGAAGTCGAGCAAATTGGAACACCGAATCAAATCTACAACCATCCGCGTACGGCCTTTGTCGCAGGATTTGTGGGGTCGCCTTCCAGCAATCTACTCGACGGCAGGATCGAAAACGGTGTGTTCAACGCTTCAGGGATCTCTGTGGCAGCCCCCTTGAAAGGGGATCACAGAAAGGTGATTCTGGGCATACGTCCCGAGGCGATTTCATTGGTGAACGAGGCCGACGCTGAACTCCACGGAACCGTCCTGGCAATCGAAACGACCGGCGACGCAACACTTGTGACCCTCTCTGTCGGCAAGCAAGAGCTCATTGTAAAGCGCGAGGCAAACTGCACGCTTGAACCAGATCAGGCGGTTTCAATGAAAACCAGTCAGCAAGGGTTCTTTTTTGACGGCGAATCCGGCTTGGCGATTTGACGGATCGAATGCCTGCCTGATTGCGTGGCGATCGCAACCTCGTAAGGAAGGGTCACAACTCGTCGCTCTGGTTTGAGGCATGCAATCGTGCCAGGTGCCGTTTCTCGTCCTCGTTCAGGTCTTCCTGGCTTCCTGCCACCGGCTGTCGCTGCACACGGACAAATCGCCAGGCAATCAGGAAACCGATTGCAAGCAGCACCGGGCCGGACAGAAAAAGCGGCAGATTGGCAAGGCTGCGTCGTGGCATGAAGAGTGCAAACTGGCCATAACGCTCTTCGACAAAGGCGTAGATCGCCTCATCTGACTGGCCAGCCACGATTTGCTCGCGCACCAGAACTCTCAGGTCCTTTGCCAGGGGTGCGCCGGACTCATCCACGCTTTCGTTCTGACAAACCAGGCATCTCAGATTCTTTGAGATCTCCCTCGCTCTTTGTTCAAGCTTCGGATCTGCCAGGATTTCATCGGGTTCTACGGCAGAGATTTCTCCGCCAAGAAAAATAACCAGAGCAACAAGGCCGAGGATGCGCCTGTCAAGCCACATCCGGAACCGGCCTGCCCGGTTTTCCGGGCAACAAGGGAGAGCGATTTCGTCGATCAGTCAGGCTCAGGAATGCACCAAATGCCATGAGAAGAGCCCCGAACCAAATCCAGCTGGCAAGAGGTTTGACATAGACGCGCACGACCCACTTGCCGTTTTCCTGCCGGTCGCCGAGTACAACATACACATGGCGAGCAAGAGTCCCGTCGATTGCTGCCTCTGTGGTCTGCGAATCGGCGGCGATGTAATGCCGCTTTTCAGGATGCAACACCGCTATCGAACGGTCGCCAGATGCGAGCGAGAAATTGCCTCTGGTGGAAATATAGTTGGGACCAGTGACGTCGCTTACGCCATGAAACCCTATCGTGTAGGCGCCGATTTCGAAGCTGTCGCCGGGCTGCACGACTCGCACGTCTTCGGTCTGCCACGCAGTTATCGCCGAAATTCCAAGTATTGAAAGACCAAGCCCGGCATGTGCTGCTGCCTTGCCCCATTCCCGTCGGGGGAGTCTTGACAGCCACGACAGCGATACAGCGAGAGGCACGCGACCCAGTCTTACCTTTTGTACCATCTCCAGGAGCGCACTTGTTACAAGCCAGCCGGCAAGTGCCAGACCCGTTGGGGCAAGCATCCCTGTGCCGGATTGCAGGCTCCACACCAGAGTCGCCAGCGCTAGCGCCAGCACTAGTGGGGCTCGCAACTGCCTTGCCGTGCGCCGCGGGGTACCGCGGCGCCAGGAAATTGTTGCTCCGAAGGGCAGAAGTAGAGCGATCGCAACAACGAAGGGTGTAAACGCCCGGTCAAAATATGGCGGACCCACCGATAACTTCGTCAGGAAAAACAGCTCGGCGACCAGGGGCCAGAAGGTTCCGATCAAGACGACCAGCGCGGCAACGACAAGCAGGACATTGTTGGCAACAATCGCTGACTCGCGGCTGATCCAGGCGAATGCATCTCGCGGTACGAGTGTCCGGGCGCGCAACGCGAACAATGTCAATCCGCCACCTGCGAAAAGTGTCAGGATACTCAGAATGAAGACGCCTCGCGCAGGATCACTGGCAAAGGAGTGAACAGACGTCACAATTCCAGATCTGACGAGAAAAGTGCCCAGTAGCGAAAAGGAAAATGCCAGTATTGCCAGCAATACGGTCCAGCCCTTAAGGCTTTCCCGTTTTTCGACCACGATGACCGAATGAAGTAGCGCCGTCGTTGCAAGCCAGGGAATCAAGGACACGTTCTCGACCGGGTCCCAGAACCACCAGCCTCCCCATCCCAGCTCATAGTAGGCCCACCAGGACCCACCAGCGATACCGAGCGTAAGACACAACCACGAGGCCAGCACCCAGGGCCGCAACCATCGTGCCCATGCCACCTCGACCCTGCCTATGATCAGGCCGGCTACAGCAAAACTGTATGCTACCGACAGCCCGACGAAACCCAGATAGAGCAAGGGAGGATGGAAGGCCAATCCCGGGTCCTGAAGCAGCGGATTGAGATCACCTCCGTTGAGTGGTGGCAATGCCAGACGCCAGAAAGGGTTCGATGCCCAAAGCAGATAGGCAACGAATGCAGCCGAAACGGCAGATTGAACCGCCAAAACGGCCGCGCGCAGGTCGGAAGGCAGACTACGCCCGGTCACGGCGATTGCGGCACCAAAAACTGTCAGCACGAGAATCCACAGGAGCATTGACCCTTCATGGTTGCCCCAAACGCCTGTCACCTTGTACAGGAGCGGCTTGGCAGTGTGCGAATGGCTCGCGACCAAGGCTACGGAAAAATCGGAACGCACGAATGCTGTTGTCAATGCAGCATAGGCGACCATGACAAGAACACATTGCATGACGGCCAATGTATCGGCGGCGCGCATCCATTGCGGCCAGCTGCGGCGAATGCCCACAAGTGGGACAGTCACCTGGAGAAATGCCACGGCAAACGCGACAACGAGTGCAAAATGGCCCAGCTCAGTCACTTTCCATCACATCCTTCGAACAGAATTCTGTCGGGAACTGGCCTCGCGTCATGCACATAGGCGTCTGCTGTAACACCACCATCATTGCAGACACACAAACAGACTACGATCGCACATCGACCGACATTCACTCCGGGTTCCGATACACACCCTGCTCCTTGAGCGCCTCGACAACTTCTCTTGGCATGTAATTCTCGTCGTGCTTGGCAAGGATTTCAGTAGCTCTGAATTGTGTACCATCGAATGTCCCGAGCGCAATAACGCCTTGGCCTTCGGCAAACAGGTCAGGCAGCACGCCTTTATAGGTAACTTCTATCAGGGCTGAACCATCCGTAATCTCAAATCCGATTCTTCCCTCTCCATGGCGCTGGATCGAACCCGATTCAACCAGTCCTCCGACGCGGAACACCTCGGTCGGCGCGGGTAGCTCTGCAATAATCTGTGCTGGGCTTCTGAAGTAGGAGACCCCTTCCCGAAGGGCAAAGCCAACTAGTGCTGCCGAGACCAGGAGCAGCGCTGCCGATGCAGCAAAAATCTGGACCCTTCGCCGCTTGCGTGTGCCAAACATGCTCAAGGTATGAAGGGAAGCATGTTCAGCCCGGCATCCTCGTCGAGACCCAACATCAGGTTTGCATTCTGAACGGCCTGTCCCGAAGATCCCTTGGTGAGGTTGTCAAGAGTAGAAAATATCTTGGCAATTCGTGAAGTCCGGTTGGGTACGACACCCAAATGCACCTGGTTCGAGCCGCGCACGTCACGCGTGGCCGGAAACTCGCCAAACGGGAGAACTGTTACGAACCTCTCGCCTGCATAGCGGCTGGCTAGCGCCGAGTGCACCTGTTCAGGATCGCCCCACACATAGATAGTTGCCAGGATTCCCCGATTCTGGGGAATCAGATGCGGCGTGAATTCAACGCGGACCGGGTGTCCCGCCGCCGCCGATAATTCCTGATCGAATTCGGCCATATGCCTGTGCAAAGTAACATTGTAGGCTCGGAAGCCTTCAGAGATTTCGGCATGGAGCATGCCCACTCGGGCTGATCGACCGGCACCGGAGACCCCGGTTTTCAAATCGATAATAATCCTTTCGACATCGATAACACCTGCCTCAACAAGAGGCAAAAGAGCATATAGACCGGTTGCTGCGTTGCAGCCTGTGCACGCAACCAGGTTCCCTTGCGAAATTTCCTCTCGGTAGAACTCTGTGAGGCCATAACATGCCCGCTTCTGCAGTTCCGGTGCCTGGTGAGGTTGACCATACCACCGTTCGTACTGCTCCGTGCTTCGCAATCGAAAATCTGCCGACAGGTCTACAACCCTGGTGTGTTCAGCCGCCCGACGGACAATGTCCTGGCTGGTACCATGTGGCAGGGCACAGAACACAAGCTCGCAGTCGGCCAGCTCCAGGTCCTTGAAGGCCGATATCACGGGCAAGTTGAGAGTTCTGAATGCCGGATAAACCGAATCATATGCGGTGCCGGCGCTGCGGTCCCCGACCAGAGCCGTGATCTTCAGGTAGGGGTGGCCGGCTATTATCCTGACCAGTTCCGCGCCGGTATAGCCGCTGGCGCCGATAATTGCGATGTTGCGTTGTTTCGCGGCCATGACCTAAACCTGTTTCGTGATGAAATTGTCAGCACAGGAAACATGTTGGCTTTGCCTTCAGCGTGACCCCTTCCACGAATGAGCCTTCGGCTCCGGACATTGCATCGGAGTTTATGACACTACTGAAAAAGCCAACAGGTGTTTTTGACCGAATTCCGGTTCCAGTTCAACAACGCAGTCTCATCACATGCCAGCTGCCCATCCGTAATACCTCCGCAGGTCGCGACATCAGGCTTCCCGGCCGAGCCTTTTGTTCCTGAGAATGAAACACTCGATTCCGCCATAGACCGTTGGGCCCATACACTTGATTTCGCTTGTCGGCGTATCCTTGACTGCGCACTAGCCGCAGTGATCCTCGGAGCATGTGTCCGGCCGGACTGTGGGGGTCGGGACCGCCTTTAGAGTGCCGGTTGGATGACCGGTACAATTCCTAGCGCTTGGAGAACTGGAAGCTGCGTCTTGCCTTTCGCCTGCCGTACTTCTTGCGCTCGACAACCCTGGAATCCCTGGTGAGAAATCCCACGACCTTGAGAGCCGGGCGATAGGAAGGCTGATACAGCTGGAGCGCTTTGGATATGCCGTGCTTGACCGCGCCTGCCTGACCGGAAAGACCACCGCCCCTGGCGGTTGCCATCACGTCGAACTGGCGTTCGGCTCTCACTATCTGGAATGGTTGCTGAATGATCATTTGCAGTACTGGCCTGGCAAAGTACGATCGAAAGTCCTTTCCATTGATCGTAATCCTGCCTGTTCCGGGCTTTATCCATACCCGGGCAACCGCATCCTTGCGTTTTCCCGTTGCGTAGGATCTGCCCAGACTGTCCCGGATCGGTTCCTTTTCGGTGACCGCTTCCTCGTCTCCTACGTTTTCCGTCGCCAGCGAACTGGATTCGGTTTCGACTGCTGCATCATTCATGCTCAAGCAACTCCGCTACCTATGGGGCCCTGTGCGCCGACTTTTACCTGGGTCGGCTGCTGCGCTTCATGCGGGTGCTCTGGTCCGGCATACACACGCAGGTTTGTCATCAGCTTGCGCGACAACTTGTTACTCGGCAACATCCGTTGAATGGCCTTTGTGACGATTCTCTCCGGATGCTTTCCAGCCAGGATTTCGGCCGCTGTCCTGGACTTGATACCACCCGGATATCCGGTGTGACGATAGTATATTTTCTGCTCACGCTTTCTGCCGGTGAGGACCACCTTTTCCGCATTGACGACAATCACGTTGTCACCGGTGTCCATATGTGGCGTGAATATGGGCTTGTGCTTGCCACGTAATCGTGTCGCTACGAATGTCGCCAGTCTGCCAAGCACTACGCCCTCGGCATCGATAAGGATCCACTCCTTCGAAATGTCACTTAGTCTGGCAGAATATGTCGTCATCGGTCAATCTCAAGGAAAAGCTCTGGACGCCGGCAGTTCGGGCGGCACTGGAATGTATTGCCTTTCCAGTACAAGTCAATGCACAATTCGGTAGTTTATCAAATTTAGGACATCTTCTGTAAATTCAGGACCCGAATCCTCTCGTCAATCCAGCGAGCCGATCCATGTCGTATTGCTCTCGGGCCCATTGAGCCTTGTGCCGCCGGCGGTTGCAGTCGGCCCGAATTTTCGAAGCTCATTCAGGTCGAATGTGGCGGAATCGCGTATGTCATGCTGGCCCGCGCCACCGGTTTATCAAGGCCATCCGAGTAAATCAGGACGTCGCCCACCGCCAGCTGCGTGCCGAGTTTGAGGAGGCGCGTTTCGGCAATCAGGTCCTTCGGTTCGGGCCGGCGCATGAAGTCGATCGAGCAGTTGGTTGTGACTGCAAGCGCCCGCGGGCCGACAATTGCCAGAATTGCGATGTACACCGACACATCCGCCAGCGCGAACATCGCTGGCCCGGAAATCGTCCCACCGGGGCGCAGGTGGCGCTCACCGACAATCTTGCGAACCCTTGCCCAGCCGTCGCCGAGCTTCTCGATCCGGTAGCCACCTGCGACCTGGGGAAACTCCAGCCGAAGGTGTTCATGAAGATCATCAATTGTCATTCGGATCGACATGGTTATTCTCGAACTGACCTCTTGCGACTCGTTACAACCTGGATGCGTTTACAGCTAACCATGACTGAAGACAGAAACAACGACATACTGCTTCGCCAGACCGACAACGGTGTGGCCTATCTGACACTCAATAATCCCGATCGACTTAACGCGCTTTCAGAGCAGATGATCGAGAAACTTCAGGCGTCCCTTTCACTGGTGTCAAAGGACCGCTCGGTCAGGTGCGTAGTCATCAGAGCCAGAGGCCGGGCGTTCTGTGCCGGTCACGATCTCAAGCAATTGACTGTCGCCCGACGGACAAACGATAATGGCGCCGGATATTTCCGCCATGTCTTTGACCGCTGCTCCCGGATGATGCAGACTATCAAGAGCATGCCACAGCCGGTGATTGCGCAGGTTCAGGGTACAGCGGTAGCGGCTGGCTGCCAGCTTGTTGCCACAGCCGACATGGCGGTCGCAACCACAACTGCCAGATTCGGCGTCAACGGTGTCAATATCGGGCTTTTCTGTTCGACACCCATGGTCGCGCTGACCCGAAACATCTCGCACAAGCATGCCTTCGAGATGCTCACCACGGGCAGGCTGATCAGCGCCGAGAGAGCCTGCGAGATTGGCCTCGTGAACGAGGTGGTCGCCGAGGATGCTGTCGAGGGCCATGTGCGCGAACTGGCGGAACTCGTGGCATCCAAGCTATCGGCAGCCGTGAAAGTGGGGAAACGGGCGTTTTATGAACAGGCCGAGATGACGCTTGCGGGCGCTTATGAATATGCCGGCGATGTCATGGTTGAAAACATGCTTTACGACGAAACGGCCGAGGGGATTTCTGCATTTCTTGAAAAGCGTACGCCACGGTGGCGCAACTGAAAACCAGCAACTCTGCCAGGGGCCGACCACTGTCTTGCCAAGGGTCCTAATTGTAAATTTGGTCGAACTTGTCGTCCAGGTACCGAATCAGAGGTGTAACGGTCACGTCCTCACCCGCTGCCGCAGAAATTGTTGCAAGCGGCCGATTCAGGCTTCCGTGCTGCTGCAGCTCTTGCCTGAGCCAGGTCATGGCCGGCGAAGGGTCTCCGTTGCGCAGCGACTCATCAAGTGTCGGCAATTGCTGGCGCATTGCCTTGTACAGGCAGCCGGCATAGATGTTTCCAAGAGAATAGGTTGGAAAATAGCCGAACAGCCCTGCCGGCCAATGGACATCCTGTAGAAAGCCATGACTTGGCCTGTCGACCGAGAATCCGAAATCTGCAGCAAACCTGTCGTTCCACGCGGTCTCTAAATCGCGCACCTCAAGCTGTCCGTTGACAAGATCGCGTTCAAGGTCAAACCTCAGCATCACGTGCAGATTATACTGGACCTCGTCCGCCTCGGTTCTGATATAACCGTCCCGCACCTGATTGACATGAAAGTACAAATCCTCGGCCGACCCCAGACCAATGTTTCCGAATTCATCGACCATCACTTCAAACAGCCAGTGACAGAATGCGCGGCTCCGGCCCAACTGGTTCTCACATATCCTGGACTGACTCTCGTGGACGCCCATTGAAGCACCCTGACCAATCGGGGTGAGCGAATACCGCCGGTCAATGTTGGTCTCATATACCGCGTGTCCGACTTCATGGATGGTCGAATAAAGGCAATTGAACGGATCGGTCTTGTCAATGCGAGTCGTGATTCGCACATCTGCGGCGGTGCCGATGCAGAAGGGATGCTCGACCAGGTCGAGGCGACCGGATTCAAGACTGTATCCAAAGGTTTCGGCCAGTCGACGGGCCAGCTTCATCTGGCGGTCCCCGTCGAACTGTAGGCCGAGCCTGCTTTGGGGGCGCCCGCTGCCAACTATTCGCTGTCGCAATGACACGAGTGAACCGCGCAATGGTTCGAAAATTGAATCCAGATAGGAGCCTGTCAGTCCTTCCTCGAACTCATCAAGCAGTGTATCATAGGGTTCAGCGCCGTCAGACAGGCATTGGCTCTCCTCGCGCTTGAGTCTGACGATGTCCTCGAGAATGGGAAGCAGAATTGCCGGCTCGTCCTTTTGCCGTGCCTCCGCCCATCTTGGCAGGGCTCTCGACGTCTGTTCTGCCAGGGCGCGACTCAGGCTTTCAGGAACCCGTAGGGCGCGATCATAACTTCGTCTGATCTGGTGCAGTTGGGCGCGCTCGGTCTCGTCCAGAGACGATGCTGGAATGCGTACCAGCAGTTCGCCGATCTGGGGGGCTTTCTGTCGCTCATGGATAATTGACTGCACGGCACCCAGGCAGGTGGCCCTTTGTTCACCTGCAGGTTTTGGCATCATTGTTTCCTGATCCCAGTGCATGAGGCTGCATGCCTGGCCAAGCGCAATGGTGTCCCGGCAATAACTCATCAGCTTGCCAAATTCGGTCATCTCAATCCTCGTGAATTCAATCGGGTTTCTTGCAGGGCCGGAATTGAACTAGCGGTTGAAAATGGGCGAGTTCGGGACCGCGGCACATTCTCATGATCATACCGGACATTGGCAATGACGCAGAATCAGGAATCGACACCTATTGAATCGAAAGAGATCCCTGTTCAACACATCCTGGCAGAATGGTGTGGATTCTTGACCAGAGCCAGGGGAAGCCACACCTGTCTGCCCTTCGTTGCCACCAGACAGCTGCTACAAATTCCAATCCTTTTCGCATGTGTATGTGGCGCCGAAACAGTCTGATATCTGCCGCCGGCCCGCTCGAATTCAGCGGTTTCGCAGAATGACCAGGTACTGCTCCGCGAGTGCTTGTTCATCAGTGCTGTCTACACTTCTCAACCTCGTGGGCGGGTTTCCTCAGGCCTTGCGGGAAGGAAGATCATCTCTTGCCGTGATCAGGGCCCTCGTATCAAGGCTGAATCCGGTGGCAACGTCAAGCGGCCTGCACAAATCCACCAGCACATTCTTGAGAACCTGAAGGATTCGTTCCTTTGACCGCGAACAGGCCAGCCTGGAGACTGTCATCCGGGGCTGGTACCTGTCAGTCCACGTCCGCGCCTTATGCTCGTATCTGGATAGCTAGCATGAAAAACGGCACCAACTGCGAGCACCAGGAGTGCCACAGCCATGAGTTGGTGGATCATGGCTAACCAGACGGGGACGGCGAGCAAGGCTGTAACGATGCCAACGACAACCTGGCACCAGACAAGCACGGTTAGCCAAGTGACTGCTGCACGCACGGACCAATGTGGACTACGCCGGCTGCGCCACCAGAATACGGTCACGAAGGCTGCAAGCAGATAGCCGCTCAGTCGATGATTGAAGTGCAGAAGGCTGGGATTTTCGAGGAAATTCGTGGTTATCGGCTGGAGATCAAATCCGTCAGAGGGAAACACTTCTCCATTCATCAACGGCCAGGTCGGAAACGCCGCACCACCGTCAGCGCCTGCCAGCAGCGCGCCTATTGCCGATTGCAACAAGATCAGCCCTACCCCCACCATGCTCCAGTTGGTTATCGAGTTGTCCCTGGAGCGCCTCGCCTGAAGAAGCTCGCTCGGCTGTCTTCTTGAGCGCATGATGTACCAGACAAGCAGACCAATTAGGGCCAGTGCGAGAAGCAAATGAACGGCCAACCTGTATCCGGCGACATCAACCCTGTCCGCGACAAGTCCGCTTGACACCATCCACCAGCCAACAATGCCCTGCAGCGCACCCAGGCCACCAACCAGCAGGATTCTGGTGTGCCAGCCCGCCGGTACCTTTCGCCAGACGAGGAGAGTTGCGAATCCTGCTGCCCACACGACGCCCGTCAGAACGCCAAGCAGCCGATGCGCCCATTCCCACCAAAATAGCTGCTTGAAATCGTCCAGCCCCATGTTGCTGTTCTGCAACCTGAATTCGGCAGTCTGCTGATAACTGGCAAAGGCTTCATTCCAATCGTCCACCGAGAGTGGGGGCAAGATGTTTGATATCGGCCTCCATTCCGTAATCGACAGGCCGGAATCCGTGTGACGGGTCATGCCGCCAACAAGAACCACTAGCAGCACCAGAAGAAGCACCACTGAAAGCAACGCACGAACTGGTCCGAAGTCAACCGGCGCCAGCCGCGTTGGCCGACGGCGCCCGGCAGTTTGGCCGCTGTCAGTCAGGCTATTGACATCCTCAAAGATCTTTCTTTGTGGCAAGTCACGATCCCATTTGGTTGGAAGGAGTCTAGATAACGGGCTAATTCACACACCGGAACGAAAACGCACCAACGCTTTCCGTACCCTGTGGAGCACCTTGACCTCGGCAACAGTAAAGTCAAGTCGCATGAACATATTGTGCAGGAACATCCTTAGTGCATCTGAATTGGTGTCGAAGCGAAAGAAATCACTCCGGTCAAGGTCGGCTTCGAAATGCCCTGCCAGCACTTTCTTGTCTGCCTGGGTTGCCACCTGGTGAATAGCCTTGTCCTTTTCTCCGTCAATCGGCCCGATCCCTTGACGATACCACTCATAGGCAACAATCAGCGCACAGTGTGCCAGATTGAGCGAAGAAAACCGTGGATTTGCGGGCACCTCTACGATTGCGTTAGCGCCGGTCAAATCCTGATTTGTCAGGCCCGTGCTTTCCGGACCAAAGAGCACAGCCACCCGGCACCCGGATGCGATTTGCCGAGCCGCCAGATCCATTGCCTGGCTCGGAGTCAGAACTGGTTTCGAGAGGTTTCGCCCCCTTGCCGAGGTCGCATAGACATAGTTATACGGCTTCAGGGCAGCATCCAAATCCTCATAGACCTGGGCGTGGTCCAGAATCCTGCCGGCACCGCTTGCTCGGGCCACGGCATCGGGATTCAGCCAGCCAGCAGTCGGTTGAACAAGTCGCATGTCGGCAATATCGAAGTTCAGCATGGCCCGCGCCGCGGACCCAAGATTCTGCCCGAGCTGCGGACGCACAAAGACGAATGCCGGTCTGCCCACACTCTTCTCCCAGCCCTACCAGGTCAAGTGTCCTTTAGCCCCATTGTGGCACCGATGATATCGGGACAATGCCACCTGCGAGGCTTCATGTGGCAGCCAACTCCACCTTGGGGCAAGGCTGACCACCTCAGTGACGCCTACCCTATCACAGTCATGCAGTTCGTTGACAAGCGCCTCGTTTTGATGACAATTGTATCTTGAATGGCAGAGACCTCTTTGTAGGCCGCAAACGGGGTCGGACCACAGAAACCGGAGGTTCCACCGTGCACTTGTTCCCAGCACCCGTAACTGATTGCTGACCCCGGCAAGAGCTCGAATGGAGGACATTCACCGCAAAGGGTTGCTGATCATTCTCTCTTCGCCATCGGGTACAGGCAAGACAACTCTTGCCCGGAAGCTGGTTGAATGGGACAGTTCAATCAGGATTTCGATTTCCGCTACAACTCGCCAGCCGAGGGATGGCGAGGAGCATGGAAGAGAATATTACTTCGTTTCACAGCGCGAGTTTGCAACCGACATTGATCGGGGCAGGTTTCTGGAACATGCCAAGGTCTTCGGGAACTGGTACGGTTCACCGGCGAGTTTTGTAGAACGCTGGGTCGGTTGCCAGCACGATGTGCTTTTCGATATCGACTGGCAGGGTGGCAACCAGCTTCGCAAATCGCATTTTGCAGAAGACACGGTTTCTATTTTCGTTCTGCCACCTTCCATTGATGAGCTGGTTCGCCGGCTTCGTGAGCGTGGCCGTGATTCCGAGCGAGTGCTGGTCCAGCGAATGGAAATGTGCCGTGACGAAATCAGCCACTGGTCGGATTATGATTTCGTACTGATTAACAATCGCCTCGACGAAGTCCTCGCGCAGATCAAGAATATCGTCAAAGCCGAACGCCTCAAACGCCGACGCCAGTGCTTTCTCGGAAACTTCGTGGGCGAACTCAATCAGCAACTAGAGCAGCGATAGTTCATGCCGGTTTATGCCATCGACAATGTTTCTCCGAGCCTCCCCGCCAAGAGTGCTTACTGGATTGCGCCGGACGCAAACATAATTGGCAATGTCATCATTGGAAGACACGTATCGATTTGGTTTGGGTCGACGCTGCGCGGTGACAATGAGCCCATCAGGATTGGAGAGGGATCCAATATTCAGGAAAATTGTGTGCTTCATACCGACATGGGCTTCCCGTTGACAGTTGGGCATGACTGTACGGTGGGACACATGGCGCTATTGCATGGATGTTCGCTGGGGAATGGTTGCCTGATCGGCATGGGTGCGACGGTTTTGAACGGTGCCGTTATTGGCGAGGAAGCAGTAATCGCCGCAGGTGCCCTTGTACCTGAAGGAAAAACCATTGCTCCCCGAACACTCAACATGGGTGTCCCGGCCCGCGTCATTCGTACACTGAGCGAGGATGAACTTCGCGAGTACCGTGATCCTGCCGTGCACTACAGGGGCAATATCGCGAGGTACAACAGGTATCTTGTAGAAGTCGATTGACGCCCATGAGTATTCCGGCACAACCGCGCTTGCAGGACAGGTTTCGATGCTTTCATGAGACCGGCAACCCGGTCATCGACTTGCAGCCATGATAGTTGAAGAACCTGCAAATGTTGGTGCAAAGAAGTACGTTTCCTGTGCTTTCGCCGATGCGCCTTCTTCCCCTGACTACTTCCCGACTCGCTCGGAGCCCATAACTCGTCCGCTCTTCAGGTCAGCCCAGCTACATGCAGCGGGTGGTTGCAATTGCGAATTGTTTGCGCAACCGCGGACTTCCTGGCTTTCAGTATGCTGTCTTGCTGACTATTGGCATGGGGCCCTTGCATCCGCGTCGAACCATGCGATGACTTCACACACCGGAGATTTCGATTTGTCTTGCACTGATGTCGTCAGGCCGGTGTCAGCCATTGCAGCACTCTCCAGTGATTCAACTCGGCGTTCCTGTGTCACGGGGCAGCATTGAAGACAGCAAGTGCCTTGTGAAGTTGGGAATCCTGAGCTTGCGGGCCAACATTTGTTTTGAACTCCGGGAGGCAAGATATCGGTGTCAATTCGGTGCGACGCAATGAACAAAGATGTTTCATCGGTCGAATGTTCGTCCGTAAACCCTTTTCACGCACCTGCGGGAAAGGTCGCTGCTCAACCGCCTTACGGCCAGGTCCATGGCTGGTTGAGACGCAAGCGTTAACTGCAAGGGGGTTGCAAGCCAATGCAACTTGAAAACCAGTTTCTCGAACCTGGCCAGACTGTCTTCAATCCAGCTCGGGCAGATTGGGGGGTCGGTCAAATCCAGTCAATTGACGGAAACCGAATTACGGCAAATTTTGAGAATGCCGGCAAACTGGTCCTGGACGGCCGCGCGGTCGCTCTTGAGGAGTGCGGCGAAGATCATCACCCGTCGCTTCATGGTTCTCCTCTGGTTGGCGAGGAGGTGTAATGAGCCTTTACAGAAGTTGCCACAACAAACCCGCCAGGCGATCTATTGGCGGGTTAGAATATGGCCCGAGTCCTGCCAGTCCCCGTGCAGTGCCACTTGCAGATTCACCGGGTGGTCTGGCAAGATGACAAGCAAGAACCGCAATCTCAAGGTCCGCCTTGCTGATTCCGAACATGATGTGCTGGCAGCCCAGCGACTAAGATACAATGTGTTCGTACGGGAACTCGGTGCTGGCGGTCCCGGAGTGAATCATCAACTAGAAACCGAAAGCGACAGTTTCGACGCGTGGTCCGAGCACTTGTTGCTCATTGATACCGGTATCCCGGAGGACACCCTCGATTATGTAGTTGGCGTATATCGGCTCTTGCGCAGTGAAGTCGCCAGTCGCAAGGGAGGTTTCTATTCAAGTACCGAGTTTGATCTTTCTCCCCTCCTCGCACTGGGAAGACCCCAGGTCGAGTTGGGGCGAACATGCGTTCATGCGGATTATCGTGGCGGGGCTTCAATGTATCTCCTGTGGAATGGTCTGGCCAACTATGTATTGAAACACGAAATCGAGATCATGTTTGGCACAGCTAGCTTCATAGGCACAGCAGTGCGGGAGTTGACTCTTCCACTTTCCTATCTTCACCATTGTCATCTCGCGCCGCCGGAGTTACGTGTCATGGTTCATGCCGAACACGCGGCAAGCGTCGAAATCTTGCCCAGGACGAAGATTGACAAGCGAAAGGCGACCAGGCAACTTCCGTCGCTGATACGAGCCTATTTGCGGCTTGGCGGCTTTATCGGCTCCGGTGCCTATGTTGATCGAGACTTCAACACCGTCGACGTCTGCCTGGTCATGGACACCGTGAGAATGAATGCCCAGCGCCGTGACTACTATGAGCGCAGCTGGAGCAAGGATTGAGCGCTGGCAGCGTGTCTTCGGAGCCTTCAGCGCGCCATTACGGAATCGCCGGAAAGGCAAGATTCGTAGCGCGTTTCATTGCAATGTTCGTGGTGATTTATGGCCTGTTGCTAGGGTTCTGGATTGTACGTGCATTCGAATGGCCGTTTGGTCGACCACTTTCACCGTTTATCACATCGCTTGTTTGCCGCTTATGCCTGTCAATTCTTGGAATTGAGCTGCGTTTGACTGGCCAGCCAATGCGCCGGCCTGGTGGTGTGGTTGCCAATCACTCCTCGTGGCTCGACATTTTCGTTCTCAACGCAACTCAACAGGTCTGCTTTGTTTCCAAGGCAGAAGTTCGTGGGTGGCTAGGAATTGGCATTCTCGCTCGTTCCACCGGTACGGTTTTCATCGAACGAAAAATGCGTCAGGCTCGGGCGCAGCAGGCTGTTCTAGCCGAGAGACTGGGGAAAGGGGACAAGTTGCTCTTCTTCCCGGAGGGCACCAGCACTGATGGAATGGGCGTCATGCCATTCAAATCGGCACTGTTTGCAGCCTTCTTCGATCCAATGATCCACAGCAAGATGTACATCCAGCCAATTTCGGTTTCCTACCACGCGCCCAACGGCGAACCGAGAGATTTTTTCAGCTGGTTTGGTGACATGGAAATGTTTCCCCACCTCGCCAAGGTGTTGACTGCGCCCGGCGGTGGACATGTGGAACTGGTGTTTCACCAGCCATTGCCTGCCCGAGACTTTTCCGGAAGGAAGGAATTGGCCCGCCACTGCGAAGAACTGGTGCGCACAGGCATGATCCCGAGGTCTGATGCCTGACAGTATCCTGGCCAGGCGCGTACGCAGGCGACCGCCGTCAACTTCCCCGATGGTGCCCGGGCACGTCTACAACCCAACAAGACCGCCTGGGGTCCGGTCTGGACAGGTGGATCGTCGCCGAGATTCATCCCGTCCATTTGGCTAGTGAAGTGCCCGGAGTTCCTCCGCTACGAGAAATGCAAGTTCCAGTGCCTGGGACGAGTTGAGCCTCGGGTCGCATGCTGTATGGTATCTGTCGCCCAAATTCTCGTCAGAGACCGCACTGACTCCTCCGGTGCACTCGGTTACGTCCTTGCCCGTCATCTCACAATGCACGCCACCGGGGTATGTCCCCTCGGCCCTGTGAATTGCAAAAAACTCGCGAACCTCGCCCAGAATGCTCTCGAATCGCCTGGTCTTGTAGCCGCTCGCGGCCTTGACGGTGTTGCCGTGCATTGGGTCGCAGGCCCAAACGACCTTGGCACCCTCTTCGGACACGGCACTGATCAGCGCGGGCAGATACTCTGCGACCTTATTGCGACCGAAGCGGGCAATCAGGGTAATTCGTCCAGGATCGTTGTTGGGGTTCAGCTTGTGTAGCAAGACCTTGAGTTCGTCAGGAGAAATCGACGGTCCACACTTGATGCCAAGCGGATTCATGACCCCTCTGCAGAATTCTACATGGGCTCCATCCGGCTGCCTGGTCCGGTCGCCTATCCATATCAGATGTCCGGAACCGGCCACATTTCTTCCCGACAATGAGTCGACTCGGCACAACGCTTCCTCGTATTCAAGCAACAGTGCTTCGTGACTGGTGTAGAAGTCGACGCGCTTGAGGCTGCTTATGTTGCTTGAATTCAGACCTGCGGCCTCCATGAAGTCGAGCGCGTCGGTAATGCGTGCGGCGAGCTCACGGTATTTGTGAATTTCGTTCCTGCTGGTGAACTCAAGGGTCCAGGTATGCACCCGATGAATGTCTGCATATCCTCCCTGACTGAATGCACGCAACAGATTAATCGTGGCCGCCGACTGGGAATAGGCTCGCAGCATGCGATCAGGAACCGGGGTTCGCGCCGCAACCGTGAATTCCAGATCGTTAATGATGTCGCCGCGGTAACTCGGCAACTCAATCCCATTTCGTGTTTCAGTCGGTGCAGAACGCGGCTTTGCAAATTGACCCGCTATGCGGCCGATCTTGACGACCGAACACTTGGCGCCAAAAGTCAGTACCACTGCCATTTGCAAGAGGACGCGAAATGTATCACGGATTGTGTCAGCACTGTACTCCTGAAAGCTCTCGGCGCAGTCTCCGCCCTGCAACAAGAATGCACGCCCCTCGCATACTTCGCCAAGTTTGTGCTTCAGTTGACTGACTTCGCCCGCAAACACGAGCGGAGGGCTCTTCAGCAGGCGAGCTTCTGCGGTTGACAGCAGGTCGGCATCCGGCCAGTCTGGCATCTGTACCCGCGGAAAGTCGCGCCAGCCAGATTTATTCCAAGCCTCGGACATCATATTCTCCCAGTGGTGCAGTCTATCGTGATGATTTCTCAATGCACGTCCGGCACAGCCAGGCCGCGCCGATTAGGCGGCAGCAGTTTGAAACCATGACAAGAACAATGAAGAAATCGCACCGATTAGGCACAGGCTCATTATCAGTGTCTTCAGTGTATGTCAGGTAGTTTTGCGAAATTGATAACGCAGTCCGGGTGAAAGTTGCCAACCGGACCTGTGACAAGGGATCAAGGACAGATCAATAATCTCCGATAATCAGCAGAATTTAAGGTGATCGAAGCAGGGCACCTGGAGGTTAACATAGATTCTGTCTAACCAAACGGTCAATCAATGTAGGCTGTAGGCCGCCCGCTTGCGGACTCGTCGGAATATCTCCTCGGCCAGATGTTGGTGTGCAGCCGAACGAAAATCGGTGTCCGTCATCACCCTGGCAAAGATCTCTTCGTTGCCCTCCATGCGTGCAATGAACAGATCGTTCAGCAGACTGTCCAGATAGGCGGTGAAGTTCGTCAAGTTATTGGCACAAGCCACCTCCGCAATGCTCTCGTCATTTTCCGCCGAAGCGCTTATCTGATCGAAGAACAACTGGTCCGCCTCGGTGAAGTTGGTGCCGAAACGTTCGTTGAGCTGATCAATCAGGCTCGAAAGTGTCACCTCCTCGTCCTTGGCGGCGGCTGTGCCGACATCGGTCGGCCCCTTCAGGGGGTCTGCCTCGCCCTGCGAGAGGTTGATAGATCCTTTTCCTATCTGCTGAAGCCGGAAGTACTGTAGAGCCACCTCATCGTCCAGGTCGAAGGCCTGGCCATCACCTGGCGGCGGGAGTTTCGCCAACAGATTTCTCACGAAGGCATAGAGGCGTTCAAGATCGGTGTCCTGATAGGGAATGATCTGTGACAGGAATGCGTAGAGGTTTCGATAGGCTGTCAACTGGCCACGAAATTCCTCCCGCTCTTCTCCCTCGCAATCCTGAAAGCGCTCAACAACAACATCAAGGACGGCGTTCATCTTGCGATGATCGCTCACCGAGTGGGCCCACTTGCCGCGATACCAGACTTTGGCAAAAGCGATCACGTCGGAAGGTGTGACTATTGCCCTCTCTAGCAGGCGGTATTGCAATTCCGAAAGGCGGTGCGGGTCGGCGTTCTCGCCCACCGGGGTCGTTTCATAGTAGGGTTTGAATGCCTTGTAGATGTCATCTTCCTCGTTGGCGAAGTCGAGGACGAAGGTGCGCGATTTGCCAGGCGCGACGCGGTTGAGCCTCGAGAGCGTCTGAACCGCCTGAACCCCGGCCAGGCGCTTGACCACGTACATCGTCTGTAACATGGGCTGATCAAAGCCGGTCTGATACTTCTCTGCGACCAGTAGAACCCGGTATTTGTTGCCTTTGAAGGTTTCAGGAAGTTCGCTTTCGGCAAGGCCGCTGTTCATCGCGACTTCGGTATAGGAGGATCCGGGGACATCCGGGTCCTCAACAGTGCCCGAGAAGGCCACCAGAGAACGAATGTCGGTATAGCCGTGATCGTTTATGTAGCGGTCGAAGGCAAGCTTGTACTTCACGGAGGCAAGGCGGGAACCGGTCACAACCATCGCTTTTGCACGCCCACCGAGCTCGTACGTCACGTTTAACCTGAAATGCTCAACGATTACATGAACGACCTGCTCAATGTTGACGGGATGGAGTTCCAGGTAGCGCGTCAGCGCCTTTGCTGCCCGCCGGCGAGGCACATCGGGATTGTCTTCGACCTGTTTGATCAGGCCGAAGAAACGCTTGTAGGTCGTATAGTTCTGGAGGACATCCATGACAAAGCCTTCCTCAATGGCTTGTCGCAAGGTGTACTCATGGAAGGGAGACGTGCCGGAGGGGCCAGGTTCGTTAAAAAGAACCCTGGTTTTGTATTTCGGTGTGGCGGTGAAAGCGAAGAAGCTCAAGTTCGGCTGTGGGGCGCGTTGCAGCGCATCGCGCAATACGGCTGCTCTCGCCTCGTCGGAAAGATCGTCGTCCTCCTCATCCGAGAGCTGGGCGGCAATCGCTGCTTCGATCCCTTCCTTATTGAGCATGCCCCTGAGAGTGGCCGCAGTCTCGCCACTCTGGGATGAATGGGCCTCGTCGACAATGACGGCGAAACGTTTTCCCTCCGTGTTGATCTTGACTGTAGACCCCTTCTTCTCAAGGGTCGAGAGTGCCTGCGAGATGAAGGGGAACTTTTGAATGGTCGTGATTACGATTGGAGTGCTCTGGGAAAGCGCTTTGGCAAGCTGCTGCGTGTTCTCGTCAATTTTCTCGACGACACCGGTCTTGTGTTCGAATTGGTAGATTGTCGATTGCAGTTGTTGGTCGAGTACGCGCCGGTCGGTCACGACGATGACGGAGTTAAATATCTTTTCGTCGTTCTCGTCGTGAAGGCTGGCCAACCGGTGTGCGAGCCATGCAATCGAGTTTGACTTGCCGGAACCTGCCGAGTGCTGGATCAGGTAGTTTCGGCCGGCACTGTTGGCCTTCGCGTGTGCGACGAGCTTCCGAACCGCATCAAGCTGGTGATAGCGCGGAAAGATCATCGTCTCCTTCGGTACGGTGCGCACGCCCTTCGTGGTCTGGACCTGTTTCACCTTTGTTTCGAGGTGCATGAAACGCTGAAGGATCTCCAGGAGACTGTCGGCCTGTAGCACGTCGTTCCACAGGTAGTGGGTTCTCCAGTTACTCTCGACAGGCGGGTTTCCCGCCCGGTTGTTGTTACCACGGTTGAAGGGCAGGAAGTTGGTCTCCTTACCTCTCAACCTGGTAGTCATCCATACCTCGTCCGGGTCCACGGCGAAGTGGACCAGGGTACGCCTCTTGAAGTTGAAGAGTAGGTCACGCTGGTCCCGCGTTTCCATGTACTGGCGAACCGCTTCAGCGGCACGTTGACCGGTCAGCGGGTTTTTGAGTTCGGCAGTGGCTACAGGGATACCGTTAACCGCAAGTGTCACGTCAATGGCGCATCGGCGGTTCGTACTATCTGTGTTCTTCATGACCGACGTAAACGCGACCTGGCGTGTGATGGTCAATCGGTTCTTAGAATAGTTCTCTACCGCCTCAGGGTTCATGGAAGTGTTTGGTTGGAAAAAAGCCATGCGAAGGGTCTTGCCATAGCACTTGAAGCCGTGGCGAAGGATGTGTAGCGTGCCCTTGAGTTCAAGTTCTTTCGACAGGTTGTCCAGCACCGTCGCAGCAGTCTTCGACCCAAGATGCGTTACCAGTGCCTGCCACCTGGCTGGTTGGCTCTCCTTCAAGAATTCAGTGACATCGGCAGGAAAGAGGGCAAGTGCTTCGTCAAAGGCGTTTGCATTCCGCTTCTCATAGCCGCCTGAATTAGTCAGCTCAGATTCAATCGCCGTCTCGAACGCAGTTTCGGTGTGGCTAGGCATGGACTAAATTCTCGGTGCGGAATTGCTGTGGCGGGTCTTGTGGGGAGTTGGAGTATGTTGGTACATCGAATGTCATCGCAGTTCCAAGAGTTGCCCTGTAACGGCTGAAGTGATCAGCGCGGAGCGATACTCTTTCAGACACGCAATGCTTTCACAAATCTTTTCGATCAGCTCGTCGGTCCGCGCAGTCTTATCGTCCAGAAACTGTACGATTCGTCCCTGAGTGTCGGGCGGAGGGAGAGGTACAACCCAATTCTTGACAAAGCTCTCGTCTATGCGCTTTTGCCCGGCGGCTCCGTACATCTCCGATTCTCCGAGCTGACGGAAGTCGTCAGCAATTGAAACATAAAACAAGAAACTCTGATCTATGTTCGGTCCTGGACGGAGAACGTGTAATTCTGTCGTTCCAAATCCCGTTCCGTTAGTAAGTCCCGAGGCAAGAGCTCCCTTACCATTTTCGAAGCTGGGCGTGATTTTAGCGACACAGATGTCGCCATCTGCGAAGTAAGTGTAGCTGTCGTAGACATACTGTAACTCCTGCAACTCGTCGAGGTTTAGACCTCCGTACTCGCCGACAGCGTTCATGGGAACAAATGAGACAAGTTCGTCTGGTTCCATTTCGAGCGAAGACTTCTTGGGGTTCAGACGCGCGATAAATTGAAGACGGCAGCACGTCCAACCTTCAGGTAAACTGGCATGGGCGACACGTGCTTTATGTACCGTTGTGCTCATGCCAGCAGCCCCTTCAGCAGGTCGGCGATCTCCCATTCTGGCACTGATGCCCGAGGGTTTCATCGGCGCATCGGAATTGAGGCCCCTGGTAACGGCCTGGGTAATGAGTGCCTGCCGCTTCTCTGCCAGCCGGTCCAAAAGTTCCCGCTTCTTCTCGATCAGCCTGTCAATCTTGGCAGTCTTTTCGTCCAGAAACCGCGCAATCTGCTGCTGGGTGTCGAGCGGGGGAAGAGTTGTTTGCAGGTGTTTGAGATTGTCTACGGAAAGGCCAGGTTGTGCAGCAGAAACAGAGTACTGGTTCAAGTTCATCGTGTCGAGGATGTATGCCAACCACTGCCTTTCGACACTTTTTTCTGGAATACACCTTATAGCATGCTCAGATATCCAGACTTTGCCGTGAGCAACATGTACGTTGCCACATTGAGCTCCTTGCCTGCCGATAAGGACCATGGGCCCGATAGTGTTGAAGTATTCCGCAGAACCTCGAACACCGTTGCCGCCGAAGACGAGGTGGTTGCCATCGGCCTTAATATCTGATGCAGCGATATAATCACCGCTCTGCATTCGAATAATTCGATTCAGAGGCAAGACCTCCCAGTGAGCAGGAATATCCCCGATCCAGTCGATTCCTGAGGGTTTCATCGGCGCATCGGAATTGAGGCCCCTGGTAACGGCTTGGGTGACATGTGCCTTATGTCCCATCGTGCTCACGCCACCAACCCCTTCAGCAAGTCGGCGATTTCTCCTTCGAGCCTGGTGATGTCCGCCTCGATTTCGTCGAGAGGCCGCGGTGGCTTGTAGACATAGAAATGCCGGTTGAAAGGGATTTCGTAGCCGACCTTGGTCTTCGAGTAGTCAACCCACGCATCGGGCACATGGGGCAGCACCTCGCGTTCGATATAGTCATCGATGGTGTCCCGAAAGGCCTCGACCAGTTGGTTGTTGGGCTTGTCCGGCCCGAATTCCATCGGCAGAGGCAGCACTGTACCGGCCGGTAGCGGGATATTTTCGGTGTCACGAAGCTCGCTGTCCGGTTCCGGTCGTCCCTTGCTGTCCCGGCAAATCCCGGCATCCTGGTCGCGTACTCCAAGGGCGGCGAAAATCGCCTTCTTGATCGGGGCATGAATCTTCATACCAGCACGTTTCGTTACCACCATGACGTCAGCCTCAAAACCCGCCTTGTCCAGGTAACGTCCATTGCCTTCAAGCGTTGCGAGAATTTCGCGAATGGCGTCTTGGCGCTTCCGTCCCTCGGTGATCTCGCGCTGGGCCTCCATCGTGTTCTTCCGTTTCCTGGATTTCGCCAGATTCTTGAAGGTTGTCTGCATGTCGAGCTTCGCGATCCGCTCCGGTGTCGCCTCGAAGTTCATGCGAAGGGGGCGTTCAACCGTCACCTTGAGGAACCCGAACGCCCGGTTTTCGAAGATGCGGGAGATGACGCGGGTTTCGGTCTCACCATCGATCTGCACCTCGGCCGTCTCACCGTCCTGGTAGTTGCCGTAGACGCGGGTAAGGTGACGGATTTGCTCCTCGGCGATCTCGTTGCGCTTGTTGTTGAGGCTCTTCTTCATCTTCCTGAAGAAACGGGTGCCGTCGATGAGTTGCACCTTGCCCCGGTGTTCCCGTGGCTTGCGGTTCGTGACGAGCCAGACGTAGGTGAAAATGCCGGTGTTGTAGAAGAGCTGATCCGGCAGTGCCACGATGGCGTCGAGCCAGTCGTTCTCGATGATCCAGCGGCGAATGCTGGACGGCCCGGATCCAGCATCTCCCGAGAATAGCGGCGAGCCGTTGAAGACGATGGCGATTTTCGAGCCGGGCTGGTCCTCATCCCTCTCCTTGTATGGGTACATCTTGGAAATCATGTGTTGGAGGAAGAGGAGCGAGCCGTCGTTAATGGCCGGAAGCCCCGCACCGAACCGGCCTGAAAAACCCAGCGTCCTGTGCTCGCGCCGGACAATGTTCTTCTGGTTCTTCCACTCGACGCCGAACGGCGGGTTGGCCATCATGTAGTGGAAGCGTTTTCCCTCGAAGCCGTCCAGGGTCCTACCGTCGCCAAGGGTGTCGCCAAGGATGATGTTGGCGGCGTCCTCGTCCTTGATGAGCATGTCCGAGCAGCAGATGGCCCAGCACTCGTTGTTGTACTCCTGGCCAAAGAGTGCAAGCTGTGCTCGATCATTCTGTGAGAGGATCAGTTTCTCGGATTCCGAAAGCATCCCGCCGGTTCCGCACGCCGGATCGTAGATCCTGCGGTAGATGCCGGGCTTGTAGACATTCTGTTCACCAGTGTAGATGAGGTTCGCCATGAGGCGGATGACCTCGCGCGGCGTAAAGTGGTCTCCGGCTTCTTCGTTAGCCTGTTCGTTGAAGCGCATTACGAGATGCTCGAACAAATAGCCCATCTGAAGATTGTTGATCCTGTCGGGGTGAAGATCGACATCGGCCATCGCCTTGACGATTGTGAAGAGACGGTTGTTGGAATCCAGTTTCTCGATCTGATCTGCGAATTTGAAACGCTCGAAGATACGCAGTGCGGTTGGGGAAAAGCCGTTGATGTACGATACGAGGTTCGGGGCGATGTTTTCCGCATCGCCAAGCAACCGGGAGAAGGTGTAGGGGCTCTTATTGTAGAGCGGGTGTTTCCGGTTGGGGTTCGCGGCCTTGCCTAGAATGTGATCCATCGCTGCTTCCGGCATCTTCTGCGCCTGCAGCTCGTCCCGTCGCCTCAACACGGCATCCTTGGTCGGCTCCAGAACACAATCTAACCGCCGCAGGACGACCATGGGCAGCATGACCAAGCGATATTCCGGAGGCCGGTACGTCCCCCTGAGCCGGTTGGCGATTTCCCAGATCTTGGCTTTGAGTTCGTCATGCGCTTGTATGTTCATTGAAAGTCTCCGCTCCCAATCGCTGGCTGCCCACAGTCGCATGGCAGATTGGTTGTACTTATCTGCGGAACCGATGGCGATTGTCGTGTTGGCTGGCGCGCGAAGGCCTTGATCATGCCTGTCATCCAGGGATCCAGGGATCGATTAATTCCACTCCCACACCCTTGGAATGCCGCACGTTGTGGGTGACTAGAACTGCGCCACGGGAACTGCATAAGGTCGCGATCTGGCAGCCATCCCCGCCGACCGGCCTAACCACCAGTCGGCCGCAAGCCGCGATCTGCGCATAGGCACGGGCCGCGGCACTGTCGAACGGAAGTAACCGCTCTCTGAAGCCTTGGACTAGCCAATTAGTCATGATGGCCTTCAGCGCGTCCCGCCGCTTGCCGGCAGGCATGAAAGCTTCGCCGTAGCGTAATTCCGCTTCGCTTACTGCCGTCAGGTACATCTCCTGTGCGACGTGTTGGCCAACCCAGGCTGCCACGGCGGGCATCGGCTTCGGGCGCATGAGTTCGGAAGCCACATTCGTATCTATGGCAAATATGCCGACCGCTCAGGACAGCTCCGGAGGCTCGCGCATGGAGCCACGCGGGGGAAGTTCGAGTTCCACGCCGCCAAGGGGAGCGAAGCACTCGCGTGTAAACTGTGCCAGGTCCCGAGGGCCGGCTCTCCCTTCGTTCACGGCATCGTGCAGGATGATATGGACTTCCTCCTCTATCGAACAGTAATGCTCTGCGGCGCGTACGCGAAGTCGGCTCTTCACGTTGTCGTCGAGATTTCGGATCGTAATATTCGCCAATTCGGTCGCTTCTCCTGTTGGTGCAAGACGCACTCAAAGTATCTGTTGCCTTCATTGCAGGCAAGTTTACGTAAGCCGGCGGCTCATTGCACCGCGGCGTATTATGGTCGCCCCGGACGTTCCATCAGCGTGATCGGATGCACGTTACGAAAACGAGCCGGCATACCTAAACCAGTCGCATAACAAGTGTTCCGGATTTGGCAATGCTATAACCGTATTGATCGATTTGCTGTCATCCCAAGGTATGAATCTAATGATCCTTTCAGCTGGAATGGCAGTCAGTGTTTGAGCGGTTAAGTTACGGATCAGAACAATGTTGAGAATCGCTACACCATTCCCGGGGATCGACGAATAACCCGCCTTATAAAAGCGGAGGGCAAGTTGTATGTGATGAGTATGGTCAGAGCTATAGAGGGTGGAGCATTCCACGCTGCGGAAAACACCTTGACCATGAAACACAGCTAGGTGCTACGAGCAGAAACATGGCCCTGACCGGCGTTTGACAGCCGTCTGCGATGGAAGGTACGGTCGAGTCGCCCCAGGCGACTTTGACCGTGAGGCGCGTGTAAACCTCTCGACTCACACCGCTTATCCTGTGTAGCAATATCGGTGTCACTGATATACCGGTCATGGAGCTATCTGAGAAATCTGGCCCCCTGTGACCGAGAAAATCCTAAGAACAATTCTGTCCACTTCCTGACCATTGTCGCGGAGAACTTTCATACTGGTCTGAAAGATTGGCCCAATAGCACGACAATGGTGAGATTCTGGGATTTATGATTTAGGCACTCCCACCGAGAAGCTATTTCACATTGCCAGAATCGAAGTCTTGCACCGTTTGGCATTGCTGGACCCAGATGCGATAATCCGGTTCAGAGGACCGTCGAAAACCGAGACCAGAAATCTCAGTGGCATGGCAACTTGTCGGCGGGAGTTCCGTGTGGAACCATGCGGAATACCGCTCCCAAATCCTCTGCCAGGAACCATAAAGAGCCATCAGGAGCTTCCCGGACATCTCGCACTCTCTGCGTCTCTGGCAAACTAATGCGCTCCATTTCCCGAAGTCCGCCCGACATCTCGATCCGTGATATCATGTCAAACTTCAACGAGCCGACAAATAAGTTCCCCTTCCACAGGGGCCAGAGCTTGCCGGAATAGACAAGCAGACCGGATGGCGCGATCGATGGGTCCCAGTAGAGTGCAGGCTGTTCCATTCCGGGTTTCGCGTGACCTTCGCCTATCGACCGCCCCGAGTAGTGACGTCCGTAAGCAATTACAGGCCAGCCATAGTTTCGTCCCTTGATGATGCGGTTGATTTCATCACCGCCTCTGGCTCCGTGCTCCACAATCCAAAGGTTGCCTTCGGCATCCAGAGCTGCTCCTTGTGCATTTCGATGTCCGTAGGACCAGATCAGGCCCCGCCGTCCCGGCTGGCCAGCAAAGGGGTTGTCAGCAGGAACGCGACCATCCGTCCCTACTCTGATGACCGAGCCATTGTGCGCCGAAAGGTCCTGTGCAGAATTCCGGTTGCCGCGATCACCAACAGTTACAAACAGGTGGGAGTCTGCGGTCATTACAAGTCTTGATCCGAAGTGTCGGCCACCACGAAACTTTGGTTTGGCTTCGAATATCCTCCTGGTATTGACCAGTGTCCGATTGTCAGGTGTTAATTCACCGACAGATACAGCGGTATTCGCCGCCGCCCCGGAGGGTGCATAGGAATAGGACAGATAAACACGGCGATTCGTTTCGAAGTCTCGTCCGACCAGTACGTCCAGCAGACCGCCCTGCCCCTTTTTGAAAACCTTGATATCCATGTTCACGCGGGTTCGATTCAGATCGCTGTCGAAATGGTAAAGCCTACCTCTCCTCTCGGTCACAATAAATTCGCACCCGGGAAGAAACGCTATCGACCATGGCACATGTAAACCATCGGCGATCTCCTCAACCGTAACAGACCCGGAATCAAGGGTGCGTTGCGCTGCCTCAAGATGGCTGGCAACCAACGCCGCTACAAACAACGCCAACACCAACACAACAATTTCCGGTGCCTTAACAATTCTCATTTTGCTCATGCCTCATGCCTGGGATATGTGAGTGCAGTTCTTTCTGGTGCGTGCCAAAATACAGGGCGCGACGACAAATCTACTAAGCCTGGTACATCTCGACGGCGCGTGCGCGGTGCAACAATCTGGAGATTCCGCGTTGCTGCCGAGCATTGTTTGGGCCTTACCGAATCGACCGAAATGCGGAGCGGACCGACGATCCCGGTCCAGGGGATACCTGAAGGTCCAGGACAACCATTGCCGTTTGGCCGGGCACGACTCTTTCTTGGCGTTGCCTCATTTCTTCTTCATCTAACTGGCGGGTCCGTATAGCTTCACAAATACTGCCCTCCCCCGAATTTCTGCGAAATCTCTGTCCCCTTTCTTTGCGCCCTCCAGAGCTGTCTGCAACGAAAAAACTCCTGACCCACTTGTCGGCTCCGACGTACCACAGCGGGGTACGGCTGATCGGCGGATTCCCGACGTCGAGTTTAACGATTCTCTGATAATTCTCAGGATCGCATTCGGTGCCCATTCGGGTCATGAGGAGACGGTTCTATAACCCGCGCAACCACCTCCTGACCCACAATATGCGTAGAAAGTTCGGTGCCAGGCTCAGCAAACTGGCGCGACACAAGCGCCATGGCAAGACTCTTGCCAACAAAGTGCCCGTATCCGCCCGAAGTAATATAGCCGACCCTGATGCCATCCGACCAGATCGGCTCATATCCAACCGCGTCAGCATCCCCGGCTTCCAGTTCCAGAGAAACAAGCAATCTGTCGGCACTTCCTTGCCTGTGACCCAGGAATGCATCCCTGCCGACAAAATCAGGTTTACGGGCATCTATCCATCGGTCCAGGCGTGTCTCAACAGCATTGTACTCCTGACGAAACTCGGCATTCCAGACGCCAAAGCTCTTTTCAAGCCTGAGAGAATTGAGAGCATAGGATCCGATATCACGTGCATTCAGATCCTTACCGGCCTGTTTCAGGGTATGATAGAGGGCTGAATGGCCGGAGGCATGACAGTTGATTTCGTAGCCTAGTTCACCTGTGACCGAGATTCGGGCGACACGCGCCTGCAACAGCCCGATATCGAATTCACGGACGGTCATGAAAGGGAAGGCTTCATTCGACACGTCTCCATCGGTTACACGCGACAACAATTCCCGGGCCTTGTTCCCTACAATCGCAAAGCCGACCATCGAATCAGAAATATCCTCGACGACCACCCCCTCTTTCTGGAATCTCTCGAACCATCGCATGTGCCATTGGCGCAGATAGTAGCTGCCCATTACCCACCACTGGCGGTCGTTCCAGTTGAGAACGACCAGATCGCCCTTAAGGCGTCCCGAAGGTGCCAGCATCGGTGTCAGTCTGCAGCGACCAGCGGCCGGGAGCCGACCAGCGAGAAGGCGGTCGAGCCAGCTACGGGCACCGGGCCCACTGACACTGAATCTCGAGTATCCGGAAATATCCAGAATACCGACCTGTTCTCGCGCCGCCTGGCATTCTCGGGCAACGAGGTCGAAAGCATTCGAACGACGAAGAGACGGAATTTCCTCAAAGCCTGGCGGCGCGAAGAACAGCGGCACTTCCAGACCCCACAACTCGCCCCACCGGGCACCTGAATCACTTAGAGCCCCATAGGCAGGAGAGGTCTTGACCGGTCTCCCGGCCCAAAGTTGCTCGTTGGGATACTGCATTACAAAGCGCCGCGAATAGAACTGGCCAGTTGTCTGCCGGATGTATTCGATATTGGCGGTGAATTCCCCGTAGCGAGCAATGTCCATGGGCCACGCGTCGACTTCGGTTTCCCCGTGGATCATCCACTCGGCAAGCGTTTTTCCGACGCCCCCGCCCTGCAGGAATCCGGCCATTACACCGCAGGCCAACCAGTAGTTGGGCAGGCCCCGAACCGGACCGACAAGCGGATTGCCATCAGGAGAAAACGTAAATGCCCCATTGACCCAGGTCTTGACGCCGACATGTTCAAGTACCGGATATCGGTGGAATGCCATTTCCAGTTCATCGGCAATGCGGTCGATGTCTTCCTCGAACAATTCCATTCCGTAATCCCATGGAGCTCCATCCAGACACCAGTGACGTGGATTCTGTTCGTAAATGCCGACCAGCATTCCAAGCTGATCCTGGCGCATGTAGGTGAAACCTTCCAGGTCAACCGTCATGGGCAATTCCCGTGTTTGCCCAGACAGTTCCGGAATCGATTCGGTGATGAAGTAATGGTGCTGAAGCGGAGACAGGGGGAGTTCAAGGCCAACCATGCGACCCACTCGTTTGGCCCACAATCCGGCCGCGTTTATGACATGCTCGGCCTCTATCACGCCGTTTTCGGTGACCACGCGCCAGCTGCCGCCCGGCTGCAGTTCCAGTGATATCACGCGGTTGTGTTCGATGACCGTGCCGCCTAGCTGGCGTGCCGCGACTGCATAGGCATTCACCGTTCCTGTCGTGTCAACGTAGCCCTCGCGGTCTGCCCACAATCCTCCCAGCACATCATCGGTGCGAATGACGGGACAAGCCTCCCGAACTTCGGCAGGTGTCATCAAATGGCAGTCCTCGATCCCTATGGTCTGGTAAACCCGGTAGCTGGCCTGGAGCCAATCCCACCGGTCCTGAGCACAGGCAATTGTAATCCCGCCATTCATATGCAGTCCGATGGACTGGCCAGTCTCGCGTTCCAGACCCGCCAGCAAATCGATTGTATAGGCCTGTAGCGCAGCCATGTTCGGGTCGGCGTTCAAGGCATGTATTCCACCCGCGGCATGCCAGGACGATCCAGCTGCCAGCACCGAGCGTTCGACAAGGCAGCAGTCCTGCCATCCATTCCTGGCCAGATGATAGAGAACAGAAGTACCGACTACCCCACCTCCGATAACCACGACTCTGAAATGCTGCACCGCTTGCTCTCCGTTCTTGACTACTTGTTGACTATTGAATTCCGACTCGCCTGCCGCCATTGAACGCGGTACCAATTTCGACCTCTTGTGTCATCAAATACTGGACCGGCAGTTGAAACTACAGGCGTGTTGCGTCGATCCGCCCGCGCAGAAACCCCGACCTGGCACGTGGTTATAAAGTGACCAGGACAGACCGTTGACAGGGACCTGTCCAGAAGTGGACCGGCGCCAGAAGAACTGCGGCGGCGTGTCTGTGCTGATCCCGGCGGCCGGCGAATCGAGCCGGATGCGCGGCAAGGACAAACTCCTGCTGGAGACTGGCGGTGTATCGCTGCTGCGACGTGCAGTCATGGCAGGGTTGGCGTCGGCAGGCTCAGAGGTAATCGTAATCCTGCGCCGAAATCATCGCCGCAGAAGAATGTCCCTGGCAGGCCTTGACCATATCGTTGCCTACTCGGACAGTGCCGTCAATGAAATGTCGGCATCACTAAAGGCGGGCCTGACCAGGGTCTCGCAGCGAAGTTGCGGCGTCCTCATCTTGCTGCCCGACATGCCTTCGATTGAGACTCGCCACATCAATGCTTTGATTTCAGGCTTTGACGGCCAGAGAATTACGCGGGCACGAACGGCAGGTGGACGCCCGGGGCACCCGGTAATCTTCCCCAGACAACACTTTTCCTGGATTCGCACCGCACACGGTGATCGGGGGGCAGCCTTACGGTTTGCCAACGTAGAAACGGCGATTTGCTGGGTAGATTTTCCAGGAAACCTGGCTTCGAGGGACATCGACACGCCCGAAGACTGGGAAGCCTGGTGCCGGCAGTCCAGGAACTAGTTTGCGGTCCGACAAGAGGGATTCTTTCTGCAGATTCCGTTGCCAGGCGAGTCCGGCTATCGGACATTGCCGGGCGGGTGTTCCCGCAGACCCATGAATCGGGACACGCAGCCGGAAACCGGAACGTGCTCCAGGCTCCTTGAGTTCAGCCAGATTGTTGGTGCGGACGAAGGGACTCGAACCCTTACAGCCGTGCGGCCCACGGATTTTCATACCAGCTACAACTTGCGTTGCCCTCCGCCCGGAGGTTTGTGGTCTGGACTATCCCTTCACCGTAGCAGTCGGCCTTAGGTGCCACCCGTCTAGTCTCTACACCTTCCCGTCACAGAAACGGGCTTGGCTCGGGATTGCCTGTGTCCAGGTTTCCCCGAATTTGAGCGGTTCTACTCCTGCCGTTTCCGACAAGGCACTCACAAAATGTACAAGTCCGTTGCGTCTACCAATTTCGCCACGTCCGCCGTTGAAGCGTGCAATAGCAAAGGTTGACCACAGTAGAAAACCAGATTTTGGTCCCTATACCACATTTCGGCACAGCGATGCCCACAGGCATCGGCGCAGACCACAAACACGTACAGGACCCGGTGCGTATGCGTTCACAAACCATTCGGCACTGCATGGGGGCGGCGCCAAAGAGCTCACATAGCGGATTGTCGACGACCAGAGCCGCTTCTTTCACCCACGATTCGTGCCGGTCGAGCCAGCGTCAGAAAGACGAGCTGCCCCACTCTCAATTCCGGGCTGGCCCGGCCGGCCAAAGGATGTGAAAACCGAAACAGCTTCCCGTTTCCATTCAGTTCCAGGGTGATCCCAGCGGCTTGTTTCTGCTCGTGGATGGCACGAATTGTACATGGAAGGCTACCCGCGTTCAGTGCCGCGATTTCTGATTCGGTCGACACGAGCATATTTGACGGATCAATTGCCAGCAGCACCATGCTGCCAGGCCTTGCTTCAAGATCTGACTCGGCTACTATTTCACTACCACCAACGCTGAATTTCGCCAATCCATCATTGGTTTTCGTATGTTGTCGTGCCTTGACGAGAAGCGGTTCGAGTTCCGGGCGGTGTTCAGCCTCAATCCTGTCTGCAGCCTGGATTTTGCCGTCGTGAATGTGCAGGACATGCGAGGCCATGGTCATGACCTCGTCGACGGCGTGTGACACATAAATCACCGGCAAATCGAACTCGCCAATAGTTCGCTTCAGATACGGCAATATTTCGGATTTTCTCCTGGGGTCCTGGGCCGAAAGCGGTTCATCCAGGAGCAACATGCGTGGTGCTGAAAGAAGAGTTCGGCCAAGCGCAGCACGCTGGCGTTCGCCACCGGACAACTGATCCCCGCGATTGTCAAGCAAGTGGCCAAGGTCCAGAACGTCGAGCACCGTATCAAGGTCAGGACCCTCTCGTTGTTCCTTGCGTCGCCAACCATAGAGAAGGTTGCCCCGCACCGACATGTGGGGGAACATGTAGGGAGTCTGGAACATCATTCCGACGCCCCTCCTGTGGACGGGCAGACAGATTTTTCGGGCCGTATTCAGCCACGCTTCGCCATCAACCCTGATCAGTCCTCTGGCTCGTCTTTCGAGACCGCAAAGCGTTCGCAGGAGCGTCGTCTTGCCGGACCCGCTAGGGCCCAGAAGTGCCATTACACCGGAGACGTGGACGGATTCGTCGACAGAGAGCACGAAGTCTCCCAATCTAGTTTCGGTATTGATGTTCAGTTGCATGTCCTGCTCAAGTCCGAATTGGATAGCGACGATTCACGACAAAAACCAGCAATAGTACAACGAACGAAAAACAGAGCATGAGAATCGAAAGAGCGTGGGCTCTTGAATAGTCCAGAGTTTCCACGCTCGTATAGATGTCGATCGATATAACCCTCGTCCTCCCTGGAATGTTTCCACCTACCATGAGAATTACACCGAACTCACCTACTGTATGTGCAAAGCCAAGCACGGCGGCGGTCAGGAAGCCGCGGCGCGCCATCGGAACGGTTATGCTCAAGAAAGCATCGAGTGGCCTGGCACCGAGACTTCGAGCAAGTTCCTCCGGTCGCTGCCCGACGGCTTCCAGTGAAGCCTGCAGCGGTTGCACTGCGAAGGGAAGGGAATGAACGACCGATGCAATCAGAATACCTGTAAATGAAAAGGACAAGGTCTGGCCTGTGGCCTCCACCCACATGGAACCAATGTGTGAATTGGGACTAAACAGAATCAGCAGATAGAAGCCCAGTACAGTAGGTGGAAGAACCAGCGGCAAGGCGGTTACGGCCTCAACCAGAGGCTTGATGGCGGCATCCGTCCTCGCTAGCCAATAGGCAAGCGGCGTGGCCAGCAACATCAGTATCAGGGTCGAAAAGAACGCCAGCCTGAGCGTAAGCCACACCGAATCAAAGTCGATCACAGCCGCCTCTCGACGTCGGTGGCACCAAGATATCCAGATGCCATGATTACGTCCCTGGCCTGGTCACTGCACAGATACCTGTAGAATTCCAATGCCGCACCGCTTTGCCCTGCCTGCAACAACAGGACTGCTTGCTGCACTATAGGATTGTGCAGGTTTTCAGGAACCAGCCAGAAGTCTCCCAAGGCACGTCGCCTTGCCTCAATGGCGTGAGACCAGGAAAGAAATCCGAAATCAGCATTTGATGTTGCCAGGAATGCCGTAACCTGCCCGACACTTTCCCCGATGACCAGCCTTGGTGTCAATTCTTCCTGAATTCCAAGTCTGGCAAGCGCTTCGACAGCTGCGACTCCATAAGGTGCGAGCCGTGGATCGGCTATCGCCAATGTCCGAAAACCACCTGCACGAAGCGCTGTTGGCGCAGCTTCCTCGGGAGAACTGGCGGCGCGCCGAAACAGCGCCAACCGTCCCACGGCATAAGTCTTGCGGCTCCCGGGTACGATCAGGCCATCCTGTTCAAGCAATCTGGGCCTGTGTGCATCTGCTGCCAACAGGATTGCGTAAGGAGCCCCATTCTTCAGTTGTGCATAGAGGCGACCGGTTGATCCAGGTACCAGATCAATTTGATGGTCGCTCGCGGCCTCGAACTCTGCCTCTAACTGCCGTGCAATATCAAAAAAATTTGTGGCAACTGCCACAATGACACGTTCGGCGTGAACCGGCTGAACCGTTAGCATGAACGACACAAGAGCAGCCAGGAGTGCAATCCGGATGCCAGTCAGGCGTCGCAGCGCAATGGAAAGCACTTCACCAGTTGTAACAGGCGCAGTCTTGACCAACCCGCAATATAAAGAGTCCGAATTCAAGCCAGCCTTCTGCGACATTTCAGAAGACAACTGGTCAAGAATCGGTTTCACGTGTTCGGTCCATTGTCAGTAGGATAAGGCTATGACACCGAGCTGGACCGTGCAGGATCGCAGCAGACCAGGTTCAACAGAATCGCAGTCCCGGTGGCGCCGCACTTGTGTCAACATGCTGCAATTTGCAATGGCGACAGATCGTCGACCGTCCGCACAGGTCGAGCCCGAAGGCTTGCTTTCCAGACCATGGCAGGATCTTGCCATGGCGCAACAGGAAAGAGAGGCGCATTCTCGCGGCAGGTGCAGTGATCCCGGCGAACCGATTCGGCCCCACGCAAGATCATGTTGCCACTGCGACGTCATTCAACAAGAACCTGAGCAGGGATGGTGCCCGAGGCGAGACTCGAACTCGCACGACCGAAGTCGGGGGATTTTGAATCCCCTGCGTCTACCACTTTCACCACTCGGGCCAGAGTTGGACATATCGGTAATGCAGACCTGCTTGTCAATTCCTTGAGCAAACTCGAATCGACTGCGTTCCTAACTGTGCCTTGTCCGGTCAGAACATTGCACCAAACAGGAAGGCAGGTGCAATCTCGGCGATTCCCAGGGCAACGATTGCCAGCCTGCTTCCCCAGTGTCTGAAGCGTAACCACAGGATAACACACAGGATGCCGCACAGGATTACCTCGAGTGGACCGACAATATTGCCGAAATGGGAAGGGTCCCAGTAACTGACCGGGCTTTGAAAGACCCAGTCGCTGATCGGCCAGAATAGCGGCCTTCCGTCATCGTGGTGCAACGGAAAATCGGTTGCCAGGTGGATGAGGCCGGCAAGCCCCAATACCATGAGCCACCGATACCGTGTCAGGAAACCGGCCAGGGCAGTGGCAGCCCAGACAAATATCGAATTGTCGACGGCGAATATCTGCTGCCATTCTGGCGAGAAGTACAGTGTGGAAAATACGAAATCAGGGGAGTGCTGTTGTACCAACAATGCATGAGCCGTAAGCGCATACAGCGAAAAGTCGGGTAAAAGGGAGCCGCCAATAGCCGCACTGTTGGTGGCGAGCCGGTGCCGGCGTCCCAGTACGGCAGCGCCGAGAATCAAATGTGCAGGTGTGTTCAAGACTCTGGTTGCTCCAGATTGACAATGGCTGTTCGACAACTGACCGGTCCAGTATTCGCTGGGCAAATCGCAAGCAACAAGAGAGGGCTGACAATTTCATGGACAATACCTGCTACTGTTGGCATCTGCGTTGTCGGTGATCAACCAACTCCGTTGCCTTGTTGCTTGAACTTGCGCTCGGCACGGAACGAACCATGTCGTCAGAAGCAGGCAGGCGAAGCGCCGTCCTGGGGGCTGGTTTGTGACGCCATAAGTGAGTGAGCAGTGTCATTCCCAGATAATCGATACCGACAACGACAGGCAACAGTCCCGGAAAATGTCAAACGGATCACTGATTTCACGTCTCTACGAGTGGACGCTTGCCAGAGCTTCTCATCCGCGTGCACTCTGGTTGCTGGCACTGGTCAGTTTTGTCGAGAGTTCAGTCTTCCCGATTCCGCCCGACGTGCTGTTGATCCCGATGGTTCTTGCCCGTCCACATCGTGCCTTCACCATAGCCTTTGTATGTACGGCCAGCTCGGTGCTCGGTGGATTGGCAGGTTATGCTCTTGGCGCGGTCGCATATGACCAGCTGGGACGACCGATTCTGGAACTCTGGGGGCAGGAAGAGCAGTTTGCGAGATTCACGGCACAATACAATGAATACGGAGGCTGGGCTGTTCTGGTGGCTGGAATCACGCCATTTCCATACAAGATCATCACAATCCTGTCAGGTGCGGCACAATTGTCTGTTCCGGTGTTTGTTCTCTGCAGTATGATAGCCCGGGGAGCGAGGTTTTTTCTGGTGGCTGCGGTGTTGTGGAAATTCGGACCGCCGTTAAGAGCATTCATTGAAAAACGGCTGGGGCCCCTTTCGCTGCTATTTGCTGCCCTGTTGATCGGAACTATCTTTCTCGTCGAGCTCTTGTGACAAACAAAGTGAAAATTGTGATTGCCGTCGCTGGTTCCCTCCTGCTCCTCATGTCGGCCCTGTGGTTTCAGTATTATGGAGGACTGCCGCCGTGTCCGCTGTGCATCTGGCAGAGATGGGCTCATCTGTTAGCAGTACTGATCGGTGGGCTTGCCCTTTGGTTGCACTGGCGTGTCCTGCCCTGGGGCGCCCTCATTGCCGTATTGGCTGGTTGCGTGGTGGCGTTTTATCATGTCGGCGTCGAACAGGGCGTGTTTGAAGGCCTGGCAAGTTGTGCCGGTGGCTCCCTGTCAGGCCGGTCAGCAACTGACCTGCTGGACCTGTCATCGGCCAGACCTGCGGCAAGCTGCAATGAAGTGCCATGGAGTCTATTGGGGATTTCCATGGCAGGCTGGAACGGTCTGCTTTCGCTTCTGGTGGCAGGTATGTGGGTCTTGACAATTGCCAGCGCAAAACACCGCAACAATGCGGGTGGCGCAAGGTAGCCTGCAGGCGATCGGTTACGCGGGCGGGGCTGTCCGGTCTCTGGCAAGGTCTGAACGGCCAAAGGCCGGAATTGTCCGCCTGCCACCAATTGCATTGGATGCGAAATCCTGGTTCAGAACTGGAGTTTCAGATCTTCCAGGTAGCCAGCCTCGGACTTGGCGTCACGAATGCAGGAGGTGTGAAGGTGGGCCGTCAGGATTTCAGGCGTGTCAGGTGCGGCCTTGGCAAGGAAGTTTCCATCTGGCCCACAAATGGCTGATCGCCCGACATAGCTGAGGCCATTCTCGGTGCCACAGCGATTGGCGTAGGCGACAAAGATCTGATTCTCGAGGGCCCGTGTTGGAATCAGGTACTCTGCTATCGGTGTATAGGGCTCCATGAGAGCGGTCGGAACAACAATGAGGTTTGCGCCGTTCAGCGTTAGTTCCCTGACCAGTTCCGGAAATTCGACGTCGTAACAGATCAACATTCCAATTCTGAAACCCAGATATTCAAACAACGTGAACGATTTGCCGTTGGCAAATGATTCCCTTTCCCATTCTCCGAACAAGGCTCTCTTGACGTACCGGTCTACCACCTTTCCATCCTGCCCAATGGCTATGGCCGAATTGAAGCACTGGCCCCTGGCACTCTCGAGCAACCCGAACACGACAGCGATTTCATGCTTCACCGCGGCGGCGCACAACTTGTTGACAGCCGACCGGGTATCTGGGACCAATGCAGGCCTCAGGTCCGGCAGATAATACCCGGTCAGGAATCCCTCCGGAAACACCAACAGTTCAATGTTATCTGACGCTGCCTCGGCAATGGCTTCCACCATTACCTCCAGATTTGCATCTACATCTCCTGGCGTCCCTGCCGACTGGAATATTCCGAGCTTCATGCCGCTCATTGGCACTCTCCTGCAGGTTGCCAACGCCAGGACAGGCGAGCCGCAGGAACGGCTGCTGGCCAGGTCAGCTTCACTGGTGTGGATAACTCTCGATTGCGTCGACCCGTCAAAACTCTGGCCCAATTGGCGGCGCAACGGTCCATGTTCCTTTATTCGCCTATTATCCAGCTCTACAATCCAGGCTACAGTCAGGCATCTCGAGACCACACGGCGATTGATGCTATGCGAACAAGACCGCTGCGCACATGTTGTCATTGCGTTAAACCGATTTGGCCATTTCCGCGGCAAACGACAACTTGTCAAACTGACGGCGGTACGAATCCTCGCCAACAGAACAAGGTTCGGCCACGCATGCAAGTTCAGGGTGCAGCACAGCAGGCCTGCTATGTCTCAAGATCACTTGTGAACCGCGGCCCTTCAAGACGCCTGACGATGGCCTGTCCGGACTGGCAAGAAGACCCCCTGTTAGGCAGAAGTCAATGGCCGCAAGGCCACCGCCCGTCAGCTTGCTACCTGGAGAACAATTCGCATCGCGTCGCCCTGGTACAAATGTTGATTTCTTGGCGACAAACGGCCGGGGACAACCGGATATGGTCGGTTTCAAATAGGAAAACCCGCCCCGCACGACGGTGCGGGACGGGTTGGTCTCGACAACCGAGTCAGCTTAAAGATGCAAGTCTGACGCAGCCTCCGAACGGGATTTAGGTCAGCCACCAACGCTGGAAGGAGCGAGCGCCATCGCATTCCCAACTGGCTGCCAGGCTTTCTCCGCGACGCAGGTTAGAGCGTCGGGCATAGACAAAGTTCACAAACAGCGGAATGATGGTTCCGCCATCGTCGCGGGCGAGCTGACACATTTCGCGGTACATCTCGGCACGCCGCGTTTCATCCAGTTCTGCCTTTGCCAGGAGAAGCAATTCGTTGAACCGATCATTGATCCAGTGCGCCTCGTTCCAGGGAGAATCGGCACTGTAGGCCAGCGTGAACATGTTGTCCGGCGTCGGGCGGGCGCCCCACTTGACGAAGACAAAGGGCTTCTTGAGCCAGACATCTGCCCAGTAACTGTCATTGGCCTCCCGAACCGGCTTGATGTCGATCCCGGCAGCCTTGGCCTGCTCGCTGTACAGCACAATCATATCGACGGCACCCGGAAGCACACTGTCGGCCGCAGACAGGCTGACGCTCAACGATTCCATGCCGGCTTTCTTGAGATGGAACTTCGCCTTGTCGGGATCATACACACGCTGCTCAATGTCTGGCCAGTATGGCATGTTTGGCGAAACGTGGAAGTCATTTCCAGGTGTTCCCGTGCCAAACAATATCTTCTGGACAATCTCTTCACGGTCGATGGCGTGCTTGAGGGCCAGTCGCACATCCACGTTGTCGAAGGGTGCAACATCGCAGAACATCGGAAGCGTAATGGCCGACCCGCTAGGCACATTGTCGACTTCGACATCCTTGCTCCGGCCTAGCAACGCCAGGGTCTTCAGGTCGACCGAGGAAATTGCGTCGACTTCGCCTGTGACAAGTGCCGTTTGTCGAGCATTCGGATCATTCAGGACGGTAACCTCGACATCGTCAAAATATGCGCCCACTCCGTGCCATCCGCCATGCCGCACCAGCTTTGCCCCAACACCGGGCTCGTACGACTCGATCATGTATGGCCCTGCTCCAATATTCGAATTCCACTCGACAGACCCGTCTTCATTGGCAGGGAGCATTGTGAGGTGGTAGTCGGTCAGGACCCACGGCAGGTCCGCAAATCCCTGGTTCACTTCTATGACTATGGTGTGGTCGCCATCGGCACGAATGTCTACCACGCTGCTAAGCAGCGACTTGGCAGCAGATGTGGTCTCGTCGCCTCGATGGTGATTAAGCGAAGCGATGGCATCCTTGGACGTAAAGGATCTGCCGTCGTGAAAGGATGCGTTCTTGTTGAGTTCGAAGGTCCAGACCTTGGCGTCGGGAGTCGCACTCCATGAGGTGGCCATATCGGGGCCAAGTCCGTTTTCGGCCGTGATTTCAGTCAGGTAGCTCCGATGGGCATGCGCCATCTGGATTTCGCCAACGCTCTGATACAATCCCGGATCCATCTGGTCAGCAGTATTGCCGTCATGCACCCCAAACCGGTAGGTTCCCCCCTGCTTTGGCGTTTCGGCGGCAGCGTTGCCGGACCAAAGTGACGTGGCGGCAGCCACGGTCATCCCTGCTGCTGTAGCCTCGACCATGAACTCGCGCCGCGAAATACCGTTGCGCCTGCTAGCGGCGGTAATTCGCTTAACCGGACTGGAAATTTCTGTGTTAGACATTGTTGTACTACTCCCATATAGTTTCAATAAGGCGGTTGCGTTCCCCTTATAGGGGTTTAGTTGTCGCGATCAAACCACAATTCACGACTCCGGGGGTGATCATGAAACATGGAGGTATAGGATGCGGGATGTAGGGCGACTCTTGTTAATGCGACTCGGTCTCGGGTTGTTGACGCTTTTGGTGGTTTCGGCCTTGATATTTGGCGCCGTGGAGTTGCTGCCTGGCGACATTGCACAGGCGGTACTTGGTCAGGGAGCAACCGAAGAAACCCTGGCAGAACTGCGGACCGAGCTGGGACTGGACCGAACTGCCATAGTTCGTTACGTGTCCTGGCTTTCCGGAGCCCTGGTTGGCGATTTCGGAGTCTCGCTCCTCAATCAACAGCCAGTCACGGATGTGATCGCCGTGCGGTTTGCCAATACCTTGTTCCTTGCCACGTATGCAGCAGTTATTGCCGTACCGGTAGCCATTCTTCTTGGCATCACCGTGGCGCTTCTTCGCAACTCGATCTTTGACAGGGTTGCCAATGTCTTGACGCTGACCTCTATTTCCTCGCCTGAATTCTTCCTTGGTTACATTCTGATCCTGTACTTTTCGGTCCATACCGGATGGTTTCCATCTATTGCCACGCTGAGCGAAGACATCACCTTCCTGGAGCTGCTTGAGCGAACATTCTTACCGGCCTTGACCATGGTTCTTGTGGTCGTTGCCCACATGATGCGGATGACTCGTGCGTCGATCATTAACCTTCTGGCTTCGCCCTATATCGAAATGGCCCGTCTCAAGGGCGCACCGGGCTGGAAGGTCATTACTCGCCACGCCCTGCCCAATGCCTGGGCACCGATCATCAATGTGGTGGCACTCAACCTCGCCTACCTGATCACCGGGGTTGTGCTTGTTGAGGTTGTGTTCGTTTATCCCGGCATCGGACAGTTGCTGGTCGATGCCGTGACGAAACGCGACTTTCCTGTGGTCCAGGCGTGTTGCCTGATTTTTGCGGCCACATTTATTCTCTTGAACCTAGCGGCCGATGTAGGAGCAATCCTGACTAATCCGCGCTTGCGTCATCCGAAGTAGGAGGGATTGACCATGAACTACTTCGTAATTGGATACTATGCGCTTCTCATCGGCAGTTCCTGTCTCGCTGCCCACTATCGACAACGAGAGATATTCCTGCTCCTGTTTTCACTTACCCTGGCATCGTTTGTCATGGGTATTGTCGGCGGAGAGGGAGCGCTCTGGGCTGTGACAATTGCCGCCGGCCTGCTAGCGCTTGCTGGCGGCACCGCCTATTCGTTCCGCGAATTCCTGATCATCATCTCCGGCCCACTGACGGCGCGAGCACTTCGAACTGCACCGCTTACCGCAGCCTTTGGCATGTTTGTAATCTTCACCTACGCAGTCCTGGGCATATTCGCGCCGGTCATTGCGCCATATGGCGAAGCAGAGGTGATTTCACAGTCTTTTGCGCCCGCTGACCAGGACATGCTGCTCGGGGCTGACCAGCTGGGACGGGACATGTTCAGCCGTCTCGTTTACGGCGCACGGAATACCGTCGGGCTGGCACTCGTAGCGACTACGATCGCGTTTGTAATCGGCGCGCTCCTGGGCATGATTGCAGCTGTAAAGCAGGGTTGGTTTGACCAGTTCATGGGTCGAACGATCGATGTCGTAATGTCAATTCCATCACTTATCTTCGCGCTGCTCCTGCTCAGTATCCTGGGCACCAACATGATCGTCCTGGTAGTTATAATCGGCGTCATCTATTCGCCCCGCGTTTATCGACTGACGCGGGCTGTAGCCGGCAACGTGGTAGTGATGGACTATATAGAAGCTGCCAAGCTTCGGGGTGAAGGCATGTGGTATCTGATTCGCAAGGAGATACTTCCAAATTCTACGGCACCGCTAATCGCTGAATTCGGGTTAGAGTTTTGCTTTGTGTTTCTTTTGGTAGCCGGGCTTTCGTTCCTTGGCCTCGGCATTCAGCCGCCGACCGCCGACTGGGGGTCGATGGTACGAGAAAATGCGACACTCATTTCTTTCGGCGAGATAACACCTCTCATACCGGCTGCAGCGATTGCCCTGCTGACGGTAGCAGTCAACATGGTCGTCGACTGGATGTTATACCGCTCATCTGGCCTCAAGGAGTAGTCTTACATGGCAAATAAAGGAAACATCCTTCTGAAAATCGAAGGCCTTCGAATCGAGGCTTACGCCGAAGAGAAATGGTTCGAGATCGTGCATGGCGTGGACCTGGTGCTTCGCCGGGGCGAAGTCATGGGACTGATCGGAGAATCAGGGGCCGGCAAGTCGACAATCGGACTGGCCGCAATGGGCTTTGCCCGCGACGGTTGCCGGATTTCTGGCGGTTCCATCGAATTCGATGGGCTAGAATTGACGACCACGTCCGAGGTTGATCGACGCCGCCTGCGCGGGTCGAAGATCGCATATGTCGCCCAATCCGCAGCTGCTTCGTTCAATCCCGCACACAAGTTGATCGATCAGCACACCGAGGCTCCAGTCCAGTATCGCATCCGCAAGCGGACGGAGAGCCAGGAGGATGCGATGGAGCTTTATGAGCGCCTGCGTCTTCCAAATCCTCGGGAAATCGGTTTCCGATATCCGCATCAGGTGTCCGGCGGCCAGCTCCAGCGTGCCATGACTGCGATGGCCATGTCCTGCAGACCTGATCTGATCATATTTGACGAGCCGACGACGGCACTGGACGTCACGACGCAGATCGAAGTCCTGGCGGCAGTCCGGGACATAGTTGACCAGTTCAATACGGCGGCGATTTACATCACGCACGACCTGGCCGTCGTGGCCCAAATGGCAGACGTAATCAAGGTCCTGCTCAAGGGCGATCAAGTCGAGGAAGCCGACACCAGGACGATGCTGAACAAACCACAGGAAGAATATACCAAGAGTCTGTGGGCCGTACGAAGCTTTCAGCGCGAGCAAAAGCTTCGACCGAGCGATGACTCGGCACCGGTTGTGGCAGTTGAGGATGTCGATGCCGCCTATGGCACAGTCAGGGTTCTGGAGGACGTATCGTTCGATGTGCACGCCGGCATGACTGTCGCCGTGGTTGGTGAATCCGGTTCCGGTAAATCAACAACCGCCCGCTGCATTACCGGCCTGCTGCCGCCCTTGAAGGGACGTATCCTTTTCCGTGGAGAAGAGCTTCCACCTAGCTATCTGAGTCGCAGCAAGGATCAGTTGCGGCAGGCTCAAATGATTTATCAAATGGCTGATACTGCCCTTAATCCCAAGATACGTATCGGTGACATAATTGGACGACCGGCCCAGTTCTACGGTGGTCTCAAGGGAACCGCATTGAAGAACCGGGTCGACGAATTGCTCGATATGATCGAACTGGACCCATCCCAATTCTATGGTCGCTATCCGCCTGAACTGTCAGGAGGGCAAAAGCAGCGCGTTGGCATCGCCCGCTCACTGGCAGCCGAGCCCACGTTCATAATCTGCGATGAGGTGACCAGTGCCCTCGACCAGTTGGTTGCAGAGGGAATTTTGAAGCTGCTTGATCGTCTACAGCGTGATCTTGACCTTGCCTATATGTTCATTACGCATGACCTTGCGACAGTCAGGTCAATTGCAGATGAAGTCGTCGTTATGAAGCAAGGAAAGGTTGTAGAGCAGGGTGCAAAGGATGCCATGTTCAAGCCGCCCCATCATCCCTACACCGATCTGCTCCTGTCTTCGGTTCCAGAAATGGATCCAGACTGGCTTACAACATTGCTTGAGGAACGTGGTGTCGACAACGTCGGAGATGCAGCCACGACCTAGCAAATAGTCGTCGCTGCTTGGATGGCACGACACGGACGGGCATCTGGCTGTAGACCGGATTAATCTTCGGCTGCGAGATTGGCGGGCGAGCCAGTGACGGTTGGATAACCCTTTGCAGGGAACCTGGATACGACGATCGTGCTATGATCCCCGAGAGCAGCAAAGCGGGCTCAAGCGGGTCTCTTTGCCTTACTGCCAGGGCTATCTCACCCTGCGCCCTGCTCTTTCCTGTTGACTGAACTGACCGATGTGGCCGTCTGCAAGCCATTGAACAGGGTTTTTCGGACTGCCTGTCTCACCAAACGTAATCCGTATAGTAACAGAAGGGCTGACCCGCCAGTGTCGGGCCACAACTACCATGAGCGTCAAGAGCAATTTTGGCCTGCAATTCCCGTGGAGAGCGTTGTGCCTCAACTCTCCAGCTCGGTATCCCAATATAGAAAATCCAGCCAGGTCTCGTGCAAGTGGTTGGGTGGGAATCGACGGCCGACGTTGCGAAGTTCTTCACCTGTTGGCCGTCGCGGTTTTCGCATGAGAGCCATCTTTGCTTCTGTTACGGTTTTGGCACCCTTGCGCAAGTTGCACGTAGAGCACGCGGCAACAACGTTGTTCCATTCCGTCTTTCCACCAAGCGACCGTGGAACCACGTGGTCAAAGGTCAAATCGCCGCGGCTTCCGCAATACTGGCAGGTAAACTCGTCCCTAAGAAACAGGTTGAAGCGGGTGAATGCAGTTGCTTCAAGCGGCCGGACATAGTTCCTTAAGGCCACGACCGACGGAGCGCGCAGAGAAATGGATGGAGACCTGATCAGCCTGTCGTACTCGTAGATCACATCGACGCGATCCAGGTATACCGCCTTGATTGCTTCCCGCCAGGTCCACAGCGAAAGCGGAAAGTACGAGAGAGGTCTGTAGTCGGCGTTCAGAACCAGTGCCGAGTAGTTGCTCGGCGAACTTGGATCCCTGACGAAGCCTGTACGAAAATTCACGACTCCAAATGCCGCTGGCATCTCCTCTTTCGATCGGCGCACTCCTGGGAACTGCAATACCACCTGTCCCTGATTTCACAAGCTACTCGTACACCTGGCCCAGCTTTAACGGTTACCACGAGTCTCAATTCGCATAGCAGTCGAATTGGATCTCTTTCCACTCTAGCGCATACTGTATTCCGACGGCAAATCTGTTGGCAATCGTGTCAATTCCGAAACAGTTCCGACGGTCAGCAACAGAGATTCAGGGCCGCCCCGACCTATATGCCCGATTGGTAGAGCCGCACTCCACTCCGTAAGAACTGACTCGGCATTTCCAGCAATGCATACTAGAAATTGCGGTTCCGACGGGCGGCTGCCGCCTAGGCCACACCGCGACCTATTCACGCAATTGCCCGGCGTCTGAATCTGATTGCTCTATTGCATACTCGCTTGCAACTTCATGTGCTACGGGCGAAAGATTCGGTGCGATGGGCGTAAAGGCTAGCGTGTCGTGGGATGACGGCAACGGCTTGACCATCATTCGGAAAATACTGAATGCTGTCAATATGGCCATGACCGTGCCGATATATGCCCAGAATCCGTTTGGCCCAAGATATTCCATAAGCCAACCGACCAGCAGCGGACCTCCAATAGCACCTGCTCCGTTAAGGAAGACCAGGCGGCCGGCAGCTGATGCCATATCGGTGTGTTCGATAAAGTCATTCGTATGGGCAATGAGGATCGAATACAGAGGATTGGTCATGCCTCCGCATACGAAAGCGGCACCCAAAAGCACGTAGAGGTTCATATACCCCAGAGCCGCTGCCAGCGACGCCAGAACACCGAAGCCGGCCATCAGCATGATCAACAAACGCCGGTCGACGCGATCAGACAGCCATCCCAGGGGAAACTGAAATGCAATCCCGCCTGCATACAGGACGCCAACCAGGATCGAGATCTCCCCTACCGACAAGCCGATCTCAACACCGTAAAAGGCGATCATGCCCCACTGGGCGGCAAACACTGCACCCAGGCAAACGGTTCCGAAGGCTCCCAATGGAGCCAGGCGGACGAGTTTCCATGTCGTCATGGGCTTGGCGGTTTCGTATGCCGGCACCCGACCAACGGTCAATAGAATCGGAGTGAATGACACGGACACCAGCACCGAGGCCAACACGAAAAGGAGGAACCCCTCGGTTTCTCCGACATTGAGCAGGACTTGGGCGGTTACGATACCTATCAACTGCACCAGGACATAGAGCGACAGCGTCTTGCCACGCGTTTCATTGGAGGCGGTATCATTCAACCAGCTCTCGGCGACAACGTACACGCCCGAAAAACAAAACCCGATGATTACCCGCAACCCAATCCAGATTTCGGCAACTGGAAATTGTGCATACAAGATCAGCGTAGCCGAAATCAGCGAACCCAGGGCTGCAAACACCCGCACATGCCCAACCAGTTTGATCAGGTGAGGTGCCAGGCGGGAACCGCCCAGAAAACCTACGAAATAGGCAGACATGACAACCGATATCTCGATGGTAGAAAAACCTTCCTGCGCGCCGCGGATGCCCAGCAGCGTGCCCTGAATGCCATTCCCCACCATCAACAACAGTATTCCCGTAAGTAGCGGCCAGGTATTGACCAATACGCCTCCCATGGCGGGTTTCTCCTGTTTGAGTCTGAATTCTGCAGCTACGAAACTGGCCCGGTGGATTCGCAACCCGCTGGGCGCCCGTTACGGGCTTCAAGGAAAGAGAAGTGACCAATCACCATATGACAGGAACCGGTAGCGTTTCTCGACTGCATGACCATAAACGCTGTGCATGCGTCTCAGGCCGACAAATGCAGCGACCAGCACCAGCAGACTAGATCGTGGAAGGTGAAAGTTCGTCAACAATGCCGACGCAACCCTGAACCTGAAACCTGGCCTGATGTAGAGCGAAGTTGGCCCTTGCCAAGGGCGAATGCGCTCTCCTCTTGCGGCACTTTCGATGAGTCGCATTGCCGTGGTGCCAACCGCAATGACCCGCCCGTCGCTCGCCAGAGTTGCATTGATTTCCCGTGCAGCCCGTGGCGAGATTTCGCCCCATTCCTCATGCATGACATGGTTACAAACATCATCTGTAGCTATCGGCGCAAAGGTGCCAGAGCCTACATTCAACGTAACAGTTGTGATCTCGACGCCAATTTCGTGCAGTCTTCGCAACAATAGATCATCGAAATGCAAGGATGCGGTGGGAGCCGCGGCCGCACCGTCTCGAGAAGCGAACACAGTCTGATAGTCATGCCTATCACGCCTGTCGGTGGCACGCCGGGCAGTGATATAGGGTGGCAAGGGTGGTGCGCCATGTTCGTCCAGCAGTTTGGCAACGCTTCGCTTGTGGGTGTCGAACACCAGGGTGCAATAGCGGCCTGAGACCTCAATGACTGTAGCCGCTCCGCCATCCGGCAACTCAATGCGGTCTCCGGGCTTTAGTCGCCGCATCGGTTTGGCCAGGGCACGCCAGGTGCCGGGAGAGAGTTCAGCGTCGAGATTGAAGGAAATCCCGGCCCGACTGGCGGATTCCTGTGCTGGAGACTGGCGCACTCGCACCCCGGCGAAGTGTACAGGCAAGACGCGGGTATTGTTGACAACCAGTCGGTCACCGCGTTTCAACTGCTTGCCTAGATGCAAAGCCGTCGAATCCCTGATGAAGGCAGATGTCGAAATCAGCAGGCGAGATGAACTTCTTGGACTCGCGGGACGCAGTGCAATGAGTTCATCGGGAAGCTCGTAATCGAACGCTTCAATTCTCATTCGTCAAACGTACACGGCTCTGGTCGACCAACAACAGGAACCGCGGGTCTACGGACGCGGCATGCAGACTGGCCGGTTCAAATGAAATGGGATTGTACTTGCCAGCACAGAGGGATGCACCGTACCAAACTGAATGTCTCCGGCAACCCTGCGGTGCCTGATTGTGGACAGCGCGTCATGCAAATGTGGCACTTCCCTACAGCACTAGTTAAGCTTGTTCAGGCGACCGGGCAAAAGGACGGTCAAAGGACTGATTGACGTTTCGTAGTTTTCTGATGTTCCAGATATGCGAAAACCGACCGCTCCCAATCCCTCTCCTTCTTCGGCCTCTACAATCTTGTTCACCTGCAGCGTCGCATCCAGGGAACGACTGAGCAAGAACAATGGTGAAATCGTTCCTGCCACATCCACTTCGGTAGAGACCAGATTATATGTTCCGCTCATGGCGATTCCCAAAGTGGTTCCGATAGCCGAGGAATTGATAATCGTAAGGATGTCGTCTTCGATGCTGAATTCGGCAACAATGTCCTCGAAAGAAAAACCCTGGTTGATGAGGGCCTCGACCAATCCGGTAATGCTGAAATATCCCAGCAATCTGCCCAGAAACGGCAGGTCGCTCACGATAACATCGCTAATTCGCAGCGTGCCACCGGTCGGTGCCAGCGAGTGGTCAAGACGCACGGTCAGATCAAGCTCACCACCAATGAGCTGATTGCTGGCGCCAATGGCCTTGACCAATTCACTGGCGTCATTGGCAACCAGCCTGACCAGGTAACCCTCGGCTGTTTCAACCATGGTGATTTCGGGCCGAGGCCCCAGGTTGATGGTCACCAGCGCTCTCGCAAGTATATCGTCCTCCCTGCCGAGCTCCACCTCGACATCGCTGGCAAGAATGTAGGGCGTCAAGACAACCTGTCTGATGTTCAGGTCGAGAGGTGATGCAAGGCCCCGGGTGACTGTCGAGCCCTGGCTGGCGAGGTTGAACTGTCTGAAGTCGAGCGCACCTAGCAAGTGGATGGAAGAAACATCTCCGTCCGCGGAAAGTTCCATACGGATCGGACCTCCGTACAGGTCGCCAAATGTGGCGCTGGGAATCTCGACTCCTCGCAGGACGCCAGATTGGTCAAAGGCTATGCTTGCTTCAACGTCAAATTGCTCTGAAACGATTTGCAGGCGATCAATCTTCAACTCATTCCCGATTTCGCCCTCTACCTGAACCTGGCCCGAGCTGCCCTTGGTCTTGGTCCAGTCCAGTAATGGAACCTTGAGTGCCAACTGCTCGATGTTGGCAGATACAGACAGGACTGCCGGTTGATTCGCATTCAGGCGAACGAGGTATTCTGCCGGCGCGGCCCCGACAAGTGTGTCTTGGGGCAGATCGATACCAAGCCTGTGCAGTGCATCCTGTGACAATTCGAATGTGCCTGTGACCGTACTGCTTTGGTAGGCTTCTGCAGAAAAACTCTGCTTCCAGCGCAATTCAACGGGCAGAGGTCCGAAATTTGCTCCCCCGGAAATCTCAATACCGTCGGACGACACATCCACCGCAAGCTCGCTGGCTTGCAAGACATGGCTACGGAATATCGGGCTTGACACGATCTCGGTTCCCTTGCCACTGGCCTGAAATCGTACATCACGCAATGAAGCATCAGGTCGAAATGGCACTTCAAGCTTGACCGTGCCATCAACCCTGGCTGAAAACATCGACTTCTCGATGCCTGCCTCGGTCGTCAGACCCAAGGGCTCCTGGTCCAGAAATTCGAGCAACAATTGCAAATCAGTATCGATCTTGAGACTTGCGTCGAGCAAGGGGACTTCTGCAGCGAGATTCAGGATTCTGATCGTTGAGCCGGTAAGATCAATTGCGCCGGCTTCGTCGACCTGAAGAATGCCCGAGGACAGCTGCATTGAAATGTGGTCACCGCGCAGCTGGATTCTCCCGCCCATATCCTGCAGGGGAGCCATTCCCTCAAGGTATGTCAGGTCCAGATCCGCAAACACGACCGTCAGGAATCGTTGCGGAGTGCTGTCGGGTTCGAAACGAAGCGAGCCGATAAGGCGTATGACCTGTGCATCGCTCAACAGGTCTGCGTAGTGAGCCGGGTACGAAATTACCATTTTCTCTGGCAAGCCACTGATGAACTCACCTATGGTCATATTGCCGGCCCCTACCTGCAATTCGAGAAACTCGGCCCCCCTCTGCGTTCCCAGCGATACTTTCCAGTCCAGGCTCGACTCGGCCCGATCAAGTCGAAAGTTGTCTACCTCCAGAATGCCCGATGTGAAATCGAAACCCAATTCTGCCGACATTACCAGTGGTTCCATAGCCAGGATGCCGAGATCAGGCATTGCACCGCTTGCCCGGTGAATCATCACTGAACCGCTGGCAAAGCCGTCGGTCATCTGGAGGGTTGCATTGCCACGCAGCGCCAGCTCATCTGCATCCAGCTCCAGCGTACCAATCTCCAGCTGCCCTGAAGACCGCCAGTATGTGGCCTGGAGGACCGCATCCTCAACATAGATGGGATTCTCCAGATATCCCTGGCCGAGGCTGGCTGCCGAGAGTCGAACGTCCAGGGCTACCATGTCAATGTTTCCGCCTTCGGATACGGGAAACGACAGTGTAACAACTGCCAGCACATCCGGACCGAGAAATCCGATCTCCGTACCCATCGCCTGCAGCACTTGCCGGAACTCGGACGTGCTCCCCTCCAGATTTACGTAGGACTCGGAACTCCCGTCCTCATCGTCAATCTGCAGTGCCAGGCTGGCCAACACCTGATCATCGTGACGTATCTGCAGGTCCGAACTGGTTGTGCGTCGATCACTGTCCCTGAACATTCGCAAATCACCTTCAGCGGTGAGTCGTGAATTGGGCGCAATTCGCTCCAGGTCCAGCCGGAAACGGGTGAATTCCAGCTGGTCCAGGGAGGCCAGAAGGTCGGCATCAAGTGAACGTAGCAGCTCGGCATACGGTAGTGAAGGACTGTCCCGTGACTCGCCGGCTGAATCAGTATCGGCCGGGGCTGGCATTGATTGTGTTATCTGCACGTCAAATTCATCGGACCTGACAACAGCCGGCTTCAGATTTCCTCGGAACAGTCCTCCTAGATCAAATGCGATCAGCATATTCCTGCCCTCGACACTCCACGATGCCTGTGCATCGGAAACTGTCAGGGCTGGAACATGCAGTCCTGGTCGGAAAGTCTGGTCATCAATATCGAATTTAACCGACTCCAACTCTACAACCAGGCCATCTGCTGTATCGGCAATGCGCTGACGCAAGGCGTTCTCGACCCAATTGGGAGCGGAAATCGGCTGCCACTTGATGAGGAGGAGGAATGCCAGAAGGACTGTTGCCGCGAGCATCGCAATGGCGACAAGTGCGCGAAGCACTCTCGCCATCATATGTGCCATTCTGAGTTGCATGTCTCACGCTTCGGCAATGTCAACGCCAGAGAGCTAACCGACCTTGATGACATCAAGGAAATCTGTTCGCCTAGGCTTGAGGTGACGACCGATTGTCGACGTGGCGATAACCGCAATCTGATTTTCCAAGTCTTCCCTTAGAGTAGACCGGACCGCTGGACACTTGCGGAAAACCTGCTTTCGGCCACGCAGGTCCGGCTACAATTTAACCGGTGCATTGTCAATGCAGCAAGGCATTCTGCTCGGCACGGATCTCGGCAAGCTGCGGATTGCATTTTGGACATATGTCGTCCTGGCATTCACTGGGAGCGGACTCATTACGGCTCGCAAATTAACTGAACCGCAATTGCGCAGAGAAAAATCATCGCAAATCCTCAACGAGGCAGAGCCGCAGAAACTGAACAGGGGCAAGTATGACTGTGTTGTTGAATGTGCTGAGGGTCTCACAACCGATTGGAGAATTCTACATTGGGTCATATGGACTGCCGCCAATTGCTGGCAATCGTTCGGACCGATGTCCGCAGGTTTTCGGGGGGGGGTCAAGAGACAAGCCAATGACTGTCGATGGTATTCAACGTGAGTTGTCCAGGTTCAGAGTGAAAGATCTCAAGGAATACGTAAACCTGGCCTACGCTACATTTCCCACATCCGTCATTCTGGCCCTTGAACACCGCTGTGTCGAGCTTGAAGAGATCAGCGATGTCAGCGGTTTCCATTGCCTTGGGATCAAGCCATATGTTGGGTGCGAAGAGGAGGACGGCCCAATCGAGTTGGAGGCAACGGCATCGCTCCACTGCCGCTTCGCAATTCGGCACCAAAATGTGTTCCTCACGCACTCTCTCATTCGACGGCAGACGATAGGCCGGCTATTGCTCCACCATGCCCATCCCTCCAGGACGGCACCTGATGCGGCCGTTGGGATAGCTGCTGCACCCATGCTCCCGCTCAGCCTACTCGCCCTCGCAGTACAAGAGACCATAATGCCCCAAATACTCACTCCGGCTCGTTACACCAGGCCACCAGCGGCTTCAGCCACACCGCGCGCCTGCCATCCGAGTGCTGACCTGAACATCTCTGTCCGCAGCACCGCCAGCCGACGGCCCGATTACTCAGCCCTGAGCAACTGGGAGCCGTCAAACTGCAGGCCTGCAATTGACCGTTCGGAAACCGCGGCCCACACTTCCAGTCGAGGCCAGGTCAACGATTTCATTTGGGCAAGTGAGGCACAGGAAGGGCAGAACCGTAGACCCGCCCTTTGCAATCCTGGGCGCCGGCCAATCAGACGACGATGGAGGCAGCAACACGGCAAGCTACTCTTGGCAACAATTTGTGGACTTGGTTGTGTTGTGCTAATCTAGACCGACGGAGACAGGCTTGAGAAGCAACCTTAATTGCCGGTAGCTAATAACATGCACGGCACAGCAGTGACCAAATCGGTTGTATCAACCCATCGTCCATCCGATTCTAACCACGGGAACCATGAGGAATGTTTAAGTACAAGGGTCGAAACTCGCCTGAAAATGAATCTGTAAAGGAGCCGGAACCGATGCAAGATGTTGTCTCGAAGACACGAAATCTGACTGCGAACCCACCTCAGCAGCGACACGGAGGATCTGCGCCGGCGTCTCAAATCTCCAAGGACCTGCACATAAAGGGAAACATGAGCACGTCGAATGACATAATAGTGCACGGGCGGATTGAAGGCGATGTACAGGCGCGTGTACTGACGGTAGGTGAGACCGCCAATCTGGTTGGTCACATCAGGGCTGATGAGGTCATACTGAATGGCCGCGTGGCTGGCGAAGTGCGCGGCAAGAAAGTTCGGCTGAACAAATCGGCGCGGGTCGAAGGCGACATTATTCACGGAACCATCTCGATTGAGGCCGGAGCCTATTTCGAGGGCTCTGTCAAGCGCGCCGAGGACCCGATTGGCAACCGCAAGGTCGCCCAGCAATCAGCACCGAAACCGGTGCGACCGGCCGGTGGACCTCCCCAGGCACGTCCGTCGGTCGCTCCAAAACGACAATCCTGACACAAGCCGCGAAGCAGATAATCCGGGGCGACTAGCTGTCACAAGCCGTGGACCCTGCCGCTAGGGGGAAGTTTCGCGAGGCAATGTGCCCATGCCAACCGGGCGGCCTTGTAGTCTCTTAGCCGTCCTGGTGGTGGAATCCACCGGTTGCTTCGGCTCGCGACATTCCGACAACGCCCTTGGCAAGAGCCTCCGACATGAACTTGTCGATCTCGCCGTTCAGGACACCTTGCGTATTCGAAGTCTGGTATCGCGTTCTCAGATCCTTCACCATCTGGTAGGGCGCGAGCACGTAGCTCCTGATCTGATTGCCCCATCCCGCATCGCCCTTGTTGCGATGTGCCTCGCGAATGACTTCGGACCGCTTTTCCATCTCTAGCTCGTAGAGCTTGGACTTCAACGCCTGCAGGCACAGATTCCGGTTGTGGTGTTGCGACTTCAGCGAGGACGTAACCACAATGCCCGTTGGCAGATGGGTCATGCGTACAGCAGAGTCAGTCTTGTTGACATGCTGTCCGCCCGCACCTGCGGCACGAAAGGTATCCACCCGGAGTTCCGACGGACTGACCTCGATCTTGATATTGTCGTCAATGACCGGTGTCACCGACACGGTACTGAAAGAGGTATGGCGCTTGGCAGAATTGTCAAAAGGAGAAATCCGAACCAGCCTGTGGACGCCAGCCTCGGTCTTGAGCCAGCCATAGGCATTCTTCCCCACGACCTTCAGGGACTTCGCCTTCAACCCGGCTTCGGCATCGCGGTTCTCGTGTATTGTCTCCAGTTCGTAACCGTGCCTTGAGGCCCACCGTTCATACATGCGAACAAGCATCAGGACCCAGTCACAGGATTCTGTGCCACCGGCACCTGCCTTGATTTCGAGAAACGCATCGTTGCGATCAGCCTCGCCGCTCAGCAGTATTTCTGCAGCCAGCTTGCCGGCCTGTCTGACAAGACCTGCTATCGCGACCTCGCCTTCCAGGATCAGCTCCTCTTCGTCCTCCGCCTCACCCAACTCTATAAGCTCAAGATTGTCGTCAAATTCTGCCTTGAGATTATCGTAGGCGGCAACCTCGTCGACAAGGTACTGCAGATCTTGCATGACCTTGCGTGCTGTTTCCGGGTGGTCCCACAGGTCTGGGGCCTGGGCACGTTCCCTGAGGGCTGTAAGGCGTGGGCCGGCGGAGGCACGATCAATTCGCTCGTGTACGAGTTCGAGCGCTCGCTCAATCGACTTAACGTCTGCCCAGGTTTCGGATTTCATGGCTTGTCTCTGATAATGTGCACGTGCCGATGAGGCAAAGGACAGATAATTTGGGTGTTGCGTGCAATCAAGGCCTGGTGCCTGTCACGTGGTGTTGTGTCCACCTTGAAACGAGTCCATTTTCTCTGGATTGTGATTCACTGTCTCCCGGTTTCCATCGCACAGTCTTGGAAAGGGAGCAAAGCCACAATGGCCAGGAGCACGAGACCCAAGAGCAAGCTTGCCGACCAAGACCGCACAGTGTTGTATCTCACATTGTTCCATCCCGCTAGAAGGAATCCTGGCGAAATATTTTGAGGCCGATTCAGCGGGAATCTGATATGGTACGTCAGGGAAGAGGAACCTGGAGGCCGGCATTGTCCTGTTTCCGAGGTCTTCGCTTGCCACCAGACGGTGCGGGCCCCGGCAAGGAAACCGGGCCTGGTCGCCTCGACCGTGCACAACATCGTGAAGCGCCACCGCCGCAAGCCGCATAGGGTGAAGACATTCAAGGTCTCTCGTGATCCCCGGTGTGAAGCAAGACGCCGTGACCTTGTCGGCGTCTCTGTCGACCCGCCCGACCATGCCATCCTCCTCCCGTTGGATGAAAGGACCCAGGCGCCGGCACGGACGCCGACGCCGATGAAACCCGGACAGGCCGAGACACGAAGCCATGATGACAGGCGCAACGGCCAGGCGTGCATGGCGGCGATCGAGGGAGACATCAAGCCCCACAACGGGCACCACGCCCACCCGTTCCGGTTGAGCAGCAAGCCTGCGGCACTCGTCGCATCGTGGAAAGTCAGACCACTAGTACAGTCCACCGGCGGTCAAGGAACCAAAGGAGCCCGTTTCCTGGTCATCGCCTGCATCCTGGGCTCCCTCCGGATCTTGCCCTACCCGACTTGCACTTGCAGTGCTCTCTTCCCTCGGATCATGTATAGGGATATCCGAAGACATTGGGAAACCACCTGAAATTATGCGCAGTTTTCCGGGTTCCGGTTCAGTACCAGCACGAAAGAACTCCCGAACTATTCCATCGAAATCTTCGTTGTCGGGCACCTTCACGGGCTCTCCGGTCAGCCTGTCGATAGCAACAAAATCACCACCCTCGGGAATCCGGAACTTGGCTGCCCCATAGTAGCGGCTGGCTTCCTTGATGAAAGTATTGAACACCGGTCCACACAATCTGGATCCTGTAGCCCTTCGGCCGAGCGGCTTCGGCAAATCATACCCGACGTAGCAGCCTGCGACGATTTCCGAGGTGTATCCGACAAACCAGGCATCCTTGGACTCATTTGTCGTTCCAGTCTTGCCGGCGACCGCAAAGTCGGCATCCACCACACTACTGGCAGTTCCATTTTCGACCACCCCCTGCAGCATGGAAGTAATCTGATAAGCTGTTATCTCGTCGATGATTTGAGGCCTGTCTGACAAAATGTAGGGCACGATGCCGGGCGGCAGATTCAGGTTGGAGCAGCTCATGCAAAGCCGCTTATCATGACGGTAGATCGTCTTTCCCCGGCGGTCCTGCACGCGGTCGACAAGCGTCGGCTCGACCAACTGGCCACCATTGGCAAACATTGCGTATGCAACTGCAAGTTTGAGCAGGGTTGTTTCCTGTGCACCCAGGACATTGGCAATGACCTGGTCCATTGAATCATACAGTCCAACGCGTTCGGCGTACTCTGCGACAAGATCGATGCCAACATCATTGGCAAGTCGAATTGTCATTAGATTGCGTGAATACTCAAGGCCGGTCCTCAAGGGTACGGGGCCATAGAATTTCTTTGAGAAGTTCTGGGGTTGCCAGACTCCGTCGTGAGTCTCGATTTCAATCGGCGCATCGATCAGAATGCTGGCCGGGGTGTAGCCGGAGTCGAGCGCTGTTGCATAGACGATGGGCTTGAACGCCGACCCGGGTTGCCGGTTGGCCTGCGTGGCGCGGTTGAAAACAGAGTGCTGGTAGGAAACACCTCCCTGCATGGCCAGCACACGCGCCGTATTCACGTCCATGGCAACAAATGCGCCCTCAACCTCGGGAATCTGTTGCAATTCCCAGGATGGCGCATCGCCTTCCACCGCAACCCTGGAGACATGGACGACTTCGCCCACGCTGAGCAGATCGCCTGCAGCAGCCTTGCGCCCCAGCGTCTTGCCCCGGAGTCGCTTTATCCAGTCGAGATTGGAATTCAGGATTTCACCAACCCTGGTGGCACCGTCTTCAATCAAGCCAATCCAGGCCCGCTCTCCGTCGAGATCCAGGACTATCGCCGGAATCCAGTTCTCTATGTCCCTGGCAATCGAAACCTCGGCCAGTGCCTTTTGCCATTCCGAGCGAGATTCCAGTTTGTCGAGCGGGATACGAATGCCGGTCCCGCGCCAGTCACCGAGGCTCCTGTCATACGCAACCAGCGACGTGCGCAATGCCTGGGTGGCAACTGACTGAAGGATCGGGTCGATGGTTGTGCTAACAATCAGCCCACCCTCGAAGAATTCTTCTGAACCGAATTCCTTTGACAGCTGTCGGCGTATTTCGTCAGTAAAGTAGCTTCGTGGCGGAATTGCAGCCCGATAGGATTCGTAGTGTCCACCAAATACCGACCTAAGCTCCCTGGCCATGGCTGCCTCTCCTTCGGCGGGCGACAGATAACCGTTGTCGACCATCTCCCGGATAACAAAATTCCGTCGCGTTTTGGCTCGCTGCTGATTGCGAACCGGATGATAGGTTGACGGTGCCTTGGGAATGGCGGCGAGGTAAGCTGCTTCCTCGATTTCAAGGTCTTCGAGCGGCTTGTTGAAATATGTCTGGGCAGCAGCGGTAACACCGTACGAATTCTGGCCTAGAAAAATCTCGTTCAGGTAGAGTTCGAGGATTTGATGCTTGTCGAGAAGACGTTCTAGTTTAACGGCAAGAATGACCTCCTTCATTTTGCGCTCGATGGAACGGTCTCCACTTAGCAGGAAATTCTTGACCACCTGCTGCGTAATGGTTGATGCCCCTCGCAACTGTCCCTGTCGAAAGGCTTGAAGCACAGCCTTCATGATGCCGACAAGATCATAACCGCGATGATCAAAATAGGATTTGTCCTCTGCTGATATAAACGCATTGACAACGAGCGGGGGGATGTCGTCGATGGCGGTAAACAGCCGACGCTGGTTTGCAAACTCGTCGATTACCCGACCATCACGTGATAATAGCCTGCTTATGACGGGAGGCTCGTATTGCTGGAGTTCACTGTAGCCGGGAAGGTCCCGAGCGAAAAGCCAGGATGTTGCAGCGATCGCGGCAAACAGAAAAAATATTGAGACGCACAGATAGCTGAAAACGCCGCTGCTGGCGACAGCAAGGAATGGGTGTCGTTTCCGCACTCCCGACGGACGTTCGCCGAGCCCTGCTTGCGGGGCATTAGCGATCTCATGTCTCGCAATGCGCATCATTGCTTCTCAAGAACTGATCCATTTTCTGCCAGGACAGTATCCTGGTGGTTATGCGGGGTCTCTTGCCTGGATGGGTTGCAACCCTGGCTGATCCATCTTCGAATACGGTCCAGCCCAACTCCGGCACCATCCGCAATTTTCCCGGGAATTGCAGAGGTGGACCACAAAGGAGACTGCCTTAGCCGTTTTTCTGCCTGCGCAAAACACGCTTCTTTGATGCGGCGTGCCATCACAGGCGACTGTGCAGCAAAGAACAGCCTTATATCGCAGCAAGGTGTCGCTGGGAACCACCTTGGAATTGCACAGATTCTGAACCCGCTGACGCTGACCGGAGCGTAACAAGAGTCACCTGTCGACGGCTTGACATTTTCATTGTTTGCATGTACAGCCTTCCACGTGCTGAGAACGCAGGAAACGTGCGCGCAAAAAAGAATAAGGCACCGCATCAAGAACTCTGATGCCGCGATGATTTCGATGGCGACTTGTTGTCCAGCCAGCGAGAAAAACTGAAACAGGCAAGTTCTTTCCACTACGCTACCTCTTGTCGCTCAGCACCGATTGAGTGCACGTCGCCGTGTTGCGGGGAATTGACCATGCAAATCACGAATATGTACAAGCTGTTGGGCGTTGTCGGAAAACCGACCCACATTCCCATACATGCACCGCGTCGCGTCGCTGAACACATGAATGAATCGGCCGCCTTCAAGGGATTGAGACCAAAGAGCTCCCAATTCGGCGGCCTTAGTTATCGCAAGTTAAGCGGAGCAATGATGAACGCAATGACGCTGTTTACAATTAAGTGCGCCGCGGAAAGTTATAAATGGACCAAAAGCTTCTTATTGATGCCACCTATGCGGAGGAGATTCGCGTCGTGGCACTTGAGGACGGTAAGCTTCAGGAGTTTGATGTCGAACCATCAATCGGTTTGCAAACCATTCGCAATATATATCTCGCACGGATCGAGAAGATCGAGCCGGCTCTGCAGGCCGCCTTCGTAAACTATGGCGCCGACAGGCACGGTTTTCTGCCATTCCGGAGAATTCATCCTACATATTACAAGATTCCTAACAAGAATGACCTAGCGGGCGAGGAGGATTGCAGCACCAAGACCGCCAGTACCACCACAGAGGACGAATCACCGCTCGTGGAAGTCCGGGACGAGGATCCCTATTCGCTCGCCCTTGCTGGCTTCAATACGTACGAGCAGGACCTTGGGGGACTTGGACCGGCATCACAATCCGCTAACGGCAGTGCGGTTGAACCCACCAACGAGACCGGCAAGCGTCGTAGCCGAAGCAAGAAATACCATCGCCGGTTTCGCGATCGCCGGCAGCAACGCATTCAGGATGTCATTCGTCCAGGTCAGGTTCTGATCGTCCAGGTCAAGAAAGATGAACTGGACGAAAAGGGGGCCTCGCTTACCACGTACATAAGCCTGGCAGGCCATTATTGCGTGTTGCTGCCAAACACTGACAAGGGATGCATTCTCAGCAGCAAGATATCCTCCGAAAAGAACCGGCACCGCCTGCAGCAAATCTACAATGGACTTGATCTGCGACGTGGTGCGGCCATGATCATGCGTACGGCCGGCTGCAACCAGAAAGAGGAAACAATCCAGCGAGAGTACAACTCACTGGTCAAGATGTGGAATGACATCATGCGTCGGGCACGCGAAGCGGTGGCACCGGCGCCGCTCTACGTCGATGGAAATCTAATAGATCGCAGCTTGCGGGATGTCTTCAAGAGTTCCGGAGGCGTGATTCATGTCGATGGAGAAGAGGGTTACCAGCGTGCAGTAGCCTACCTGAAGCGCGAAATTCCCGAGGCGGTAGACAGGGTCAAACTGCATGGTGGACAGACTCCGCTGTTTGTCAAACACAAGGTCGACCAGGAAATCCGGCATCTCACCCACAGCGAGGTTCCACTGAGATCCGGTGGGCGCATTGTTATCCAAAACACCGAAGCCATGGTTTCGATTGATGTCAATTCTGGCAGAGCGACAGACAAGCATACGTTGAGGGAAACCGCGCTGCAGACCAACATCGAGGCGGCTGATGAAATTGCGCGCCAGCTGCAACTTCGTGACCTTGCAGGACTGATTGTCATCGACTTCATCGACATGGACGAGGCCCGCCACCGCAGCACTGTGGAAAAGAGATTCAGAGCGGCGGTCAAGCGAACAAGAGGCCGTAGTCGCGTCGGTTTCATAACCAGTTTTGGACTTCTGGAAATGACTCGTCAGCGACTGGGAAGGGACTACTACGGCGGCTCGACAACAGTCTGCAGCAAATGCCATGGAACCGGCCGCGTATTGCTCGACAAGCCGTTTGCGATTTCCGTGCTGCGTCACATTGAGGCGGAATGCTCGTCGCGCCGCACCGGCAAGATTGAGGCAAACGTTCCGGTCGAGGTCGCAAACTGTATCCACAATGAACTGCGACATCATCTGGAGAGAATCGAGGACAGGTTTCAGAGCAAGCTTGTCGTTCGCGGCGTTGCCGTGTTGAACACTCCCGAGTATGCCTTTGTTGTTTGCGGACCGTTCAGCAACAAATCCATCTTCGAGTACTCGTCCATTGCTGGCCAGTCCGAGGACGGCGAGCTTGACCTGCGCACATCTCGACTGTCATCGCGATCAGAAGCCTGGAAGGGCAGGCGGCGCGGGAGAAACGGTTCGCTCCCGCTCCCTGCACCGCTCATATATGGAAGTGAAACACACGGCGCCCTGCCCGTCCAGGAGGAAGGGGTTGGCGAACAACCGGATGCCCTTAACGTGCTTGAGATTGAGCGCGGTGGACATCAACGCCGCAGTGACGGCGCACCCCGGTCAGCCAAACACTCGGAAGGCAAAAAGCGCAAGAGAACCGGCAAGCGAGGCGGGCGTGGGCGAAAACGCAAGGCTGCATCACGCGAAAATGGAAAGGTTCGTTTGAGTAGTACCGAACTTAAAGCCGGAATTCGCAACGGTGACATCGAGACCAACGATCGCAGCAGCAGCAAGGAAACAAAGAAAAAGAAGCGTGTCAAGAACCTGCGTCCGCAGGATATGAACGGTGGAAAGCCTGACCAGGCTTCCGAACCGACTGCCGACATTCGACCGTCGAATAACGCGCCTTCAGGCGCCAAGGCATTGGCCGGTCGGCAGGCAAAGAAGGACCGAAGCCAGCCATCGCGTACAGGTCGTCCACAAACTGACAAAGCCGATTCTCATTCCCCCAAGGACAGTGTTGCGCTTGATGCCAGGCAATCGGCTAAATCCGGAGGAAAACCGAAGCGCGCCAAGAAATCGAAGGGTGCTCGCAAGGTTGGCAAGACCGTGTCTCTAGATGTTGCCAAGGCAACGACGACCGACAAGATTGAGGATACCCGTGTTCCGGTGGACGACACTTCGCCGCAGCAAGGATTGGCCACACCCGAAACAGAGCCTGATAGTCAAGGTTCGTCACAGCAATCACCGCCCGACAGCACTCGGCCAGATGAAGCGGCATCGAGTGGGGCCGCCAGCGCACGCAAATCATGTGCCAGGGGTTCGGTGGAACAGAAGGAAATTCGTGAACCTGATGCCGATTCCGGTGACGCGGCGACGACAGGTGAAGTAAAAGCCAGGGGACTGCCGGAAAAGGAACCGATACATTCCGCGCGTGCATCAACCCAGGTACAGGAGGTTGGACCCGGGCCAAATCAGGATTCCGCTTCGTCCCACTTGCCGGACAATAGTGCTGAAAGGCCAGAAAAGCCGAGCCCGGCCAAACTGGCCAAAAAGAAGAAAGCCGTTTCAGCAGATGGGCCAGCCTCGCCATCACAGGCGAAGAAGGCCGGCAATCGAAAGAATCCTGCCAAGAAGACTCGCGCCGGTACTGGCCGCAAATCTGACCCTGGCACGGAAGAGAGAAAACCTGACAGGCTTTCTCGGGAACTGGATCGAATGTATCCGCCCGAGTTGCAGATCATCCCCGATGAATTCGACCGTTTGGCGCCGATCTTGCCCGAAGTCCCGAATGGTTGATCGTACATCGAAATCCGTGATGTTCGACGGGACACGACAGCTTTACCCAGGGGATATCACACTCGGCATCGAATTTTCGCGGGTATTGACATTTGAACCCTCTGTAGTAACGCTTAATCATTACCGACGACAGACCATTGAATCCTCGTCGCCGATCGGATTGACCAGTCGTATGGGACGGAGCGACACGTTCCTGATGGGTCACCCATTTTCCTCTGTGTCGTACAGGAGCAGAAACAGTCTTTCGGCGTCCGCCATTCGGCAAGGGCACCGACAGATTCGCCTCATTGACTGCAGCCAAATGCCAGACGGTAGAAAACCATGAACAGGACATTCAATCCCCTCAGGACCAGTAACGCACAAGCATGCTTGAAGTTTGACCTCGGACGCATGCTTGAGCGGTCCTGGATCAACAGCCTTCGATCGGTCTGCCTGATGGCGATGGTCGCAATAATGTCTCTGGCAGGAGCTTCCTCGGCTCAATTCATCGAAGACCAGCGGTCACTTGAAGATGCGATCAAGAACTATTTGCTCGAGAACCCACAGATCATCGTCGATGCGCTCCAGCGCTATGAGCAGTTGATGGAGGTTCAGGCCAAGGGAAACGAGCTGCTAACCATCCTCGAAAATGCCGAAGAACTGTTTTATGACGAGGCCTCCTGGGTAGGCGGCAACCCTGAAGGTGATGTCACTCTGGTTGAATTTGTTGATTACCGATGCGGCTTCTGCAGACGGGCAGCCGGAGTAGTGAAGCAGGCTGTCTCCAGCGACGGCAATATAAGATTTGTTGTCAAGGAGTTTCCGATCCTTGGGGAGCAGTCAGAGTGGTCCGCCAGACTTGCCATTGCGGTCCTGATTCTGGCAGGTGCCGATGCCTACCAGGAGACACATGACTTTCTGATCACGCTCGATCGACCGATCGATAACCAAACAATACAAGAACTTGCAACCCGCTTTGAAATCGATGCACAGACGTTAACCTCGACAGCCGGCGCGGCCGAGGTGACCGGCGTGATCCAGCGCAACTATGAACTCGCCAACAGGCTCGCAATCAACGGGACACCTGCATTCGTGATTGGAGGGCGCATTTACAGGGGCTTGTTGTCGGCAGAGGATCTCCAGCTTGCGGTCGAGTCGGCTCGGGAGGATTTCTCAGGCTTGAGTTGGGGCAGCTAGAATACTGCGACCGCGCAAGAGCTTGTAAGTATCCCGGCGGGAAGGGAAAAGGCAGGTTTACAGGCGAAACCGGGGAGATCTTTAGATGGCCGGAGACGGGGACAACCTGGCATTTGTAGCACGGCTGACCGAGATCATGAATCGGCAGCACTTGGCCGAGATTGAAGTTGATTTGGAGCGAGGAAAGCATGATCGCCTGAGGGTCAGACTGAGTCGGAGTCATACGAATGCGGCTGATCCCAGGACTCGACTGGGGATCGAAACCACATCCCATCTGCGCAACGAGCTGATGGAACCGGCGGAAACCCACAACCGGTCTGGAGATGAGAGTGCAGGAACCGTGCGTTCGGAAATGGTAGGAACTGCCTATCTGAAGGCAAACCCTAAGGCGCAAACTCCCTTTGTCAAGATCGGGCAGGCCGTAGAGGAAGGTGATCCAATCCTGATTATCGAAGCAATGAAAACCATGAACCAGATTCTGTCCCCACACTCTGGAATAGTCGTCAAGATCCTGGTTGAGGATGGAGATCCTGTGCAATTTGGTACTGCTCTGATGGTTATCCACTAGTTGTGATAGTGCCCGCGGCGCGAACCGGCCAGTTGCTGTTGCCAAGGGGCCATGTTGATTGAAGACCGGAAGGAATGGCCCAGGAATCGGCTTGGCAGAAAGGCCAGAACACCCAGGGAATATGGGTCGACAATGTTTGACAAGGTGTTGATCGCAAACCGTGGCGAGATCGCGCTGCGAATCATTCGGACCTGCAAGGAACTTGGCATTGCCACGGTTGCTGTTCACACCACGGTCGACCAGGATGCCATGCATGTGCGCATGGCTGACGAAGCGGTTTGCATCGGGCATCCGTTATCGGCGAAGTCCAAGGAAAGCTACCTCTCCGAACTCAACATCATTGCTGCCTGCGAGATTACGGGGGCGGATGCTATTCACCCCGGTTACGGGTTTCTTTCCGAGAACTCCGAATTTGTCGAAAAAGTCAATGAAATTGGCATCAAGTTCATAGGCCCGAACTCCGAGCACGTCAGGATCATGGGCGACAAGATCGAAGCCAAGACCGTCATGCGTTCACTGGGCGTGCCATGTGTCCCCGGCGTCGAGGAGGGTCTCGATTCGTTCGATGACGTTCGCAATGCGGCCCTGACGCTAGGCTTCCCGCTGATCATAAAGGCCGCAGCCGGTGGCGGTGGTCGCGGCATGAGACTTACAAACGGGCTTGATGATCTTGAAGGTGCATATGAGCGGTCCCGGTACGAGGCACAGCTCAGTTTCGGCAATGACAAGGTCTACCTCGAAAGATTCCTTGGCAACGGTCGGCACATTGAGATCCAGGTATTTGGCGATGGCCGGGGCAACGCCATCCACTTCGGCGAGCGTGACTGTACGATACAAAGGCGGCACCAGAAGCTGCTTGAAGAGACACCCAGCCCGGTTATTGATCGCCAGACGCGCCAGTCTATCGGCGAAACCTGCAGTCGGGCAATCGCCCAGCTCGGATACGAAGGTGCCGGAACCATCGAGTTTCTCTACCAGCAGGGCCAGTTTTACTTTATCGAAATGAACACGCGGCTACAGGTTGAGCATCCCGTGACCGAAGCCGTCTTCGGCATTGACCTTGTCGAGGAACAGCTGCGTATAGCCGCCGGTTATTCCCTCTCACACAGACAGGAAGACCTGGTGTCGAGCGGCCATGCCATTGAGGCAAGGATCAATGCCGAGTCTGTACCCGGCTTTATTCCATGTCCCGGGCAGGTTGATCTTTTCCATTCCCCCGGAGGACTTGGCGTGCGCATGGATTCGGCCCTGTACAACGGCTATACAATACCTCCACATTACGACAGCCTGGTCGGAAAGCTGGTGGTGCACGCGGCAAACAGGGATGCCGCCATTGCCCGCCTTGACAGGGCACTCGCCGAGCTGATTGTCCATCCGATTGCGACGACCGTGCCGCTTTTTCAGCACCTTATTGCAGATCCGCGGTTCCGCTCCGGCGACTATGACATCCAGTGGCTCGAATCCTGGATAGGTGACTTCAACGGCACTGAAGTACTGTGACGAGGTCGCGCCAGTCGCCGGACGAGGATCTTGGCAATCTGTGCCAGCTGGTGCTGGCGAGCTACGAAGTCGGGATGTTTCCGATGGGCGAGGAAGAGCCGTCCCGAGATGTTCTCTGGTACTACCCGAAGAAGCGCGGAATACTGCCTATCGACGGTTTTCGGGCCTCTCGTCGCCTGCTTCGGACATTGCGTAGTGAACGCTTCGCGGTCACCATGAACCGTGCATTCGGATTGGTAATCGATGGCTGTGCCGAGCGGGAGTACACCTGGATAAACACGACAATCCGGAGCATCTACTGCGCGCTACACAGAGATCGACATGCGCACTCACTCGAAGTCTGGCAAAATGAGACTTTGGTCGGAGGCACCTACGGTGTGGCGATTGGCAGAGCGTTTTTCGGCGAAAGCATGTTCTTTCGCCGTCCAGACGCGTCCAAGGTCGCGTTGGCGTTTCTTGTGGATCATCTGAAACGGACAGGTTTCCGTTTGCTGGACACGCAGTTCACTAGCAGACACCTGCAATCACTGGGTGGCATAGAGATAAAGCGTACCACCTATTTGAAGCTGCTCGGGCAAGCACTGGGAACCGAACGCACAGGCAATCGGTTTCTTTCTCAACCGCTGGCAGAGTCCGGAGCGGTGGTTGCACAACGGATCAACCAGACATCATAACGCTCATGATCAACCGCAGACAGCGCAGGTGACGAGGACAGAACCCAGGCACCAAAGATCTTCAGGTTGCTGTCGGTTTCGTAAACCTCGAGGAATGCATAGGAATGGTGATCGGGATTGTGAGCAAGAAAGCGGCAGTCTCTGAGCGTAATACGCAACTTGCCGAAGTTGACTGTTTCACCGATGGATACTTCAAAATCCCTGTGAGCATTGCGAACGAAATCCACGCCTCGCAGGAGTGCCCGAGGAGAATGCAAGGCCTGTGTTGCGGCAGCACTCCCTGCTACCAGCGCCAGTATCAGCGCAAAGATGGAGGCCGGCGTTGCTGGCATTTACCAGTTCGGCTCACTGTCGGGTTCTGCCAACACCGTAAGTGTAGACCAAAAGTCGATTCGTGCCTGTGTGTTCACGACCCGTTCACCTGGCTGCAGGCTTTCGTCGGCTAACCCGGGCAGGATTTCGATAAAATAGCCGCCAAGAAAGCTCTCGGAGGCAACTGCAAAAATGCTGTCTGCCGCGAGTTCAAGGTCGCCTCGGATCAGGAGATCGACATCTGCCCCGTAGGTCTCCTTGTTGATGACAAGTCCGCGAACGCTCCCAATCTTGATACCAGCGAGGCGGACATCGCTACCGACATCAATACCCTCCGCGTTGGTGAATTCGGCCACCAGAGAATAGCCATCATCGAATTGGACCCCGTCGGCTGCGATCAGCATCATGTAGAGGAATACGCCCGCCACCAGCAATACGGCAGCACCCACCAGAGCCTCAAGTCGATTCTCGGGCACAGCTTTCAATCGTCACCCCGCGGTGGCGTCCAGGGCACGTAACCGGTCTCGGGCCCTGTCCGGGCACGACGCAGCGAACCCGGCGGCGCATAGGCATCCGGCAACCCGGTCAGGTTTTCAACATGCGGTTGCTCCCACGCACGACGTGGCAGTGGAACCACATTTGGAGGATCTTCATAAGTGTGATGTAGCCAGCCATGCCATTCGGGCGTAATCCTGCTTGCCTCAATGGGTCCGTTGTAGATCACCCAGCGTCGCTTGCCGTCTGCCGTCTGATAAAAGAGGTTACCCTGTTCATCTTTCCCGACCCGGCGTCCCTTTCTCCAGGTAAACAGCTGTGTGCCCAGTGTCTGTGAGTGCCACCAGGTCAGCAGTCTCTTGACGAAAATCACCATTCAATCCTGTCTTTGCCAGTTATCGGCACCGGCTCTGTTGCCGGCGCAGTCGGGAAGCCTCCCCTGCGTGGTTTCGTGCGCAAGCGCCTCCCGGTCACCCTGATGCAATCGCCGGGCGAGACTTCCTGTCAGAAAAAATGCGTAATGGCGGCGATCCGGAATTTACTGCCTCCTCGCTAATCACGACTTCTATCAGGTCATCTATCAGCGGCAACTCGAACATTGTGTCGAGCAAAATGCCTTCTATGGTCGAGCGCAATCCGCGAGCACCGGTCTTCCGTCTTACAGACCGCTCGGCGATCGCCGCGATGGCACCCTCGGTAAAGGTCAACTTGACGCGGTCCATCTCGAAGAGTCGCTGAAACTGCTTGACAAGTGCATCCCGTGGTTCGGTGAGTACACGCTTGATGTCCTCTGTGGTCAGTTCCCTGAGTGTCGCTATCACCGGAACTCGGCCGACAAATTCCGGTATCAGGCCGAACCGGACCAGGTCCTCTGACTCAACGTCGACCAGAATGTCACCAATGTTTCGATCGTCCAGGGCCAGCACGTTGGCTCCGAACCCTATCGCTGCGGCGCGGTCTCGCTTCTGAATGATCTTCTCCAGACCGTCAAATGTACCGCCGCATATGAACAAGATATCGGTGGTGTCGACCCGTACGCTGCCCTGCCTGGGATGCTTGCGACCGCCCACCGGGGGCACCGAAGCCTTTGTCCCTTCCATCAGATTTAGCAAGGCCTGTTGCACACCTTCCCCGCTCACATCGCGAGTGATAGAGCGGTTCTCGGACTTGCGCGATATCTTGTCCAATTCGTCGATGTACACAATTCCCTGCTCGGCCCGGTCAATATCATTATCGGCGGCTTGCAGGAGCTTGAGTATTATGCTCTCGACATCTTCGCCCACATAGCCAGCCTCGGTCAGCGAGGTGGCATCAGCCAGCGCAAAGGGGACATTGAGAACCCTGGCCAGAGTACGCGCCAGCAGGGTCTTTCCACTGCCGGTGGGACCGATCAGGAGCACATTGGACTTTCCCAGTTCAACCGATGATCCTGTCGTCGGATTGTTCAGTTTCTTGTAGTGATTGTAGACTGCGACCGACAACACCTTCTTGGCCATTTCCTGGCCGATCACCCACTGGTCCAGGAAACGGTAGATTTCCTGGGGCGGGGCCGTCTGGCCGTCGTCAAGTGAGTCTGTGAAGGCGGATTCCTGCCGGATTATCTCAACCGACAACTCGACGCACTCGTCGCACATGAAGGCATTTTGCCCGGCAATGAGCTTGCGCACCTCCTCCTGTTCCTTGCTGCAGAACGAACAGAAAAGCCTCTTCTGATCCTTGTCGTCCATTACCACCGATGCAATGCCCTTGTTTCCGAATTCATACCGGCGTTATTGCCATAACGGTCAATCATTGTGTGAATTTCCCATGGAGCATTTGCCGAATATGTGACCAGATGTCCAAGTTATTCTTCGCTGCGGCTTGCCACAATCCTGTCGATCAGGCCCCACTCCCGAGCCTTTTCAGGCGTCATGTGGTGATCTCCTCCGCGAACCGCATCCCTGACCGCGTCCCGGGCATTTCCCGTATGCTTTGAAAGTATGCTGTAGAGTGCTTCCTCGCGCTGCTTCATGTGGTCATAATGAATGGTTACGTCGCTGAAGCGACCACTGAAACCACCAAAGGACTGGTGAATCATGATGGTGCTATGCGGAAGCGAATAGCGCAATCCTTCGGAACCACCTGACAACAACAAGGCTCCCATCGACGCCGCGCGTCCAAATGCCAGCGTTGAGACCGGTGGGGAAACATATTGCATGGCGTCGTATATCGCCAGCCCGGCATCCACTTCGCCGCCCGGACTGTTGATGTAGACAGAGATTTCCTTCTTGGGATCCTCTGATTCCAGAAACAACAATTGTGCAACAGCCAGGGTCGACACCGCCTGATTGATTTCTCCACTGATGAATACAATGCGTTCCTTGAGCAGTCTCGAGAAGATATCGTATCGACGCTCACCGCGGGGCGTCTGCTCGTCGACAGTCGGGATGATTGTATTCATCATGTCAACATGAGCTGTTCTGCAGCGGATGTCGACTCGAGTTTTCCGGCGAGACCCACAGCGTCCTCTGGTTCGTCGTCCTCGGCAGGCAATTCGGAATCGGCCACCTGCTCATCTGCCCCTTCGAGCAGGCCATCATGCAAACTGCCAGATATGGGCGATGACCTGAGCATCAATTCATCATAGGTGATGGGGTGAACCTTCTTGGGCAATTCGTCAACGATCGACTGCAACACCTTGTCCTTGCGAACCAGGTATTCAAACCTGTGCCGTGAGCCCTCGAACAATTCCTGCTTGTCAGGCGCGGTCAACTGCAACTCTCCAATTCGAACAAAACTCTCCCATAATTGCCTGACCTCCTCCTCACTGGCAGACAACCCCCTCTCACGAGAATAGGATTCAACCAGATACCCAAGTCGCAGGTTTTCCTTGACAGTCTCGCGCAACTGCAGCTGTTGGTCTTCAAGGCGACTCTCGGGAGTCTCCATTTCTTCATCAAGACCGAGAACGACGTCATCTGCTTCGGCGGCTCTCTCTCCAGCAGGCGATTGCCTGTCCTTCTTATGTTCTTCAATTTCGTCTTGAACAATTTTCTCAAACTGCCTCTCTGGCAGCTCAAACGTCAGGCGGCTGATCAAAAGCGGTTTCAACTGCTCCTTCATCAGCTGACTGGCAACGTCGTCAAATTCCTTGGTTTTTCTCTCCAGCAACCTTTGGTTCAACTCGTCGACATCGTTGCATTCGAACCACTTGGCAAATTCGTCGTCAATGGTCGCCGGCATCAGTTTCTCAACCGCATGAACCTCAATAATCACTGTACCGACGACCATCTTGCTCTGGCTCTTGCGCCTTGACGAGGGAAATTCCTGCTGCAGCATTCTGATGTCACCGGCTTTACTCCCCACCAACCCGTAAAGGGAATCGGCCTCATTCGGACCAACTCTTACTGGCAGTTTCTGGTCGACAATGAGGTGTCCATGGATATGGGAATCGGGGCAGACTACGCGGCCATTATACAGAATTATGTCATCCCACTCCGCCTCGTAATCCGCGTCCTGTACGGCAGTGACACCATTTGCCAGGGCAAACTCATTTCGAATCTTCTCCAGCAATGCGTCCTTGTCACTTGGCACGTACCTGGTCAGTTCAATTCCTGACAAATCTACTTCACCAATGTCGGGAGCGACCTCGAATGATATCGTGCACCTGAACGGCTGGGTTTCCGATGGACTTTCCAGAACGGCGATTACAGGGGAGGCAACCGGCCGGTCATCCGGGTTCTGGAGCAGCTCCTCCATTTTCTTGTGCAACTGGCTGTAGCCTTCATTCAGGCGAATATCATCGTCAATGCGCGCCCGCAGATAGCGTATCGGTACCCTGCCCTTCCGGAACCCTTGAACAACGGCCTCCTTCTGATACTTGGTCAGTTGTTCCATGAGTTGCGCTTCGATAACCTCGGCGGAAACCGTGAATTCCATTTCACGATAGAGGCCTTCGCTCTTCGTTGTTTCAAAGACTACCCCCGGCATTTCGTCTCTACCGGTTGAATCCTGTGGCATGTCAAATTGCTCCTCACATGCGTTGGTGCGGGTGAAGGGACTTGAACCCCCATGCCTTGCGGCGCCAGATCCTAAATCTGGTGCGTCTACCTAATTCCGCCACACCCGCCCGGTATTGCAAGTTTTGCCAGCGGTTGACAGCCGCCCGGCTCTAAATTGGTGGTTTTGCCTGTGCATTTGTGGCCAGGGCTGGCATAACCAGGAAGATCCCGGGTGGCACGATTTCACGAGGCTTCTCGGTGGTCTAGATAATGCGCCGCTGTCCAGTCTGCAACCTGCCTCGTGTTTCCTCAGGTCGGCTCTTGTTCCGGCAGTCCCGGTTGCCGCGTCCTGTTGCCGGCAAGCCTGTCAATGGCAAGCTGTCCAAGCCGGCGGCCCGCAGCAACTGCCAAATCCTCGGCGATCAAACCGGGACCGACATCCCTGGCAGCGGCAATGTGCAGGAGTACTGCCAGGCGGCTGGCAGCAAATGGTCTCATCTGGCGCGCCATCAAGCCAGTAATCAGGCCGGCCAGGACATCACCGGCCCCCGCGGTTGCCAAATAGGCCGCGACGGGCTCTCTCGCCGAGGAGCAAATACAGGCCTCGCCGTCCGGTGTGGCAATGACCGTGTCATGCCCCTTCAGCAAGATCACGCAGCCACTCTTGCTGCTCGCCTTGACAACCACATCCAGCTTGGACGCACCGTCAGCAGTCGCCATGGATTCATGCAGATCGGGAAACAGCCTTCCAAACTCACCCATGTGCGGTGTCAATATAGCCTGCTCATGAAGAAGTGAGAACAATTGTCCGGGATTGCCGGCAAATGACGTCAGGCCGTCAGCATCAATTACGACTCCCTGCCCCGCTGCCAGTGCGCAGGATACCAGATCTCTGGTTCTGGCTCCGCAGCCAAGCCCGGGTCCGAGGCAAATTGTGCTAATTCTCCGTTCGTGAATTTCCTTGTTCAGGTCTGCCCCGGTATCCACACGGGTGAGCATTATGGCATTGAGCTGTGCCGCATTTTCCAGCATCGCATCGGCGGGTGCGCCGACCGTTACCAAACCGGCACCGACGCGCAAGGCGGCGTGCGCCGCCAGGCGTGCGGCTCCGCCGCGACCGCACGCACCTGAAAGGACAAGGGCATGGCCATGATGGTATTTGTGCTGCCCGGGCAGTTTTGCCGGCACGTCCATGTCTTCCAGGTCCGCCACCGTACAGGCCATTGCCGCATATCGGCGTCGGTGCCCGGCTTGCTCGAATTCTTCTTCCAGGCCAATCGACACGACCTCGAGGCGGCCGGTTGCATCGGCACCCTCGGCGAGAAAGTGGCCCGGTTTCGCGCACTGCATCGTGACGGTATGATTCGCTGGGCGAAATACGTTTCCTGGCATCACCAGGATTCGACCGGTATCGGCATGCAGGCCGGAACAAATGTCAATGGAAATGACGGGGACGAATTCCGGGATGCGTGACAGGGCAGACGAAAGTTCACGACGCAGAGGGCGGCATAGGCCGATACCAAAGAGTGCGTCGACGACAAGGTCCCCAGGCAGAAAATCCTTTGCTGAAATCTCGCACAGCGAGCCAATACGACCGACGGCAAGCCATTCTTGTCGCATTTGGCTGGCCGCTTCGGACCGTTTGGCTGGATTGCCGTAGCCTTTTACGGCAACTCTGACCCCGTTCCTGTGGAGCAGGCGCGCCACCACATAGCCGTCGCCACCATTGTTGCCGGGACCACAAAGTATGTGTACGCAACCGAGCTGGTCACCAAGGTTTTCTTGGGCCCACTTGGAGACCCGCTGGAAGACCCTGGTTCCTGCTGTTTCCATCAACCGGGTCTGGGATGCCGGATTCCTGTCGAAGAAAGTCTTTTCGATCTGATTGACTTGACTTGCGGAAAAAATCGTGAACATTGTGGTCCCGCTCAGTCCAATCCTGCGCTTTACGGTTACTCGGCAACTTGGCCGGGTGGTATGCCAGCGAACACATTCAGCAAGTCGGCAGGCGAAGAACTATGAAGAAGGTTGAAGCAATTATCAAGCCATTCAAGCTTGACGAGGTAAAGGAGGCTTTGCAGGAAGCCGGAGTCCACGGGCTGTCGGTAACCGAGGTAAAGGGATTCGGTCGGCAGAAAGGTCATACGGAACTTTATCGCGGTGCTGAGTACGTCGTTGATTTTCTGCCCAAGGTCAAGATCGAGGCCGTAGTCTCGGATGACCAGGTTGAGGGTGCCATGGACGCGATCGCAGGAGCGGCCAGAACCGACAAGATCGGCGATGGCAAGATATTCGTTACCACTGTCGAGCAGGCCGTGCGCATCCGCACCGGCGAGGAAGGTGATATAGCTCTGTAGAAGCTGCAGATTCCGGTCACCGCCGTCCAATCGAATCTTATTGTAGGTAGTCAGAAATCAAAGGAGAAATAACGTGAACGCAACCGACGATCTGCTGCGACTACTGGCAAATGAAGAGGCAGGGGAAAAGGTAGAATATGTAGATTTGAGGTTTACCGATCCACGCGGCAAGCTTCAGCATGTAACGCTTACCGCCTCAGCGTGTGACGAGGATTTCCTCCAGGAAGGCATGATGTTTGACGGTTCGTCGATTGCCGGCTGGAAATCCATCGAAGTCTCCGACATGAAACTGATGCCGGACACTGGATCTGCCTATATTGATCCGTTTTACTCGGAACGAACCCTTTGCGTGCATTGCTCGGTTGTCGAACCCGACACCGGCGAGCCCTATGAGCGGGACCCGAGGAGTACGGCACAGAAGGCAGAAACTTACCTGTCCTATTGCGGCGTCGGTGATACGGCATATTTTGGGCCGGAAGCCGAGTTCTTCGTGTTCGATGATGTCCGCTACAGCAATGAGATGAACAAGGTTTCGTTTGAAGTTGATGCTGTTGATTCGCCCTGGAATTCCGATACGGCCTATCCATCGGGGAATACTGGCCATCGGCCGGGCGTAAAGGGCGGCTATTTTCCGGTCAATCCGGTTGATTCCAGCCAGGACCTTCGCTCCGAAATGCTCACCACCATGAAGGCGATGGGCATGCGTGTTGACAAACACCACCATGAGGTCGCCGCCAGCCAGCATGAGCTTGGCTTGCTGTTCTCATCGCTGACCGATCAGGGAGATCAGCTCCAGAAGTACAAGTATGTCGTGCACAACGTTGCGCACTATTATGGCAAGACGGCAACTTTCATGCCCAAGCCAATAGCCGGCGACAATGGCACCGGCATGCATGTCAACATATCGATTTGGAAGGATGATGCGCCGCTGTTTTCCGGCAACAAGTATGCGGACCTCAGTGACGAAGGACTGTGGTTCATAGGCGGACTGCTCAAGCACGCCAAATCGCTAAATGCCTTCACCAATCCGACCACCAATTCCTACAAGCGTCTCATTCCAGGCTTCGAGGCCCCGGTGCTGCGCGCGTACTCAGCACGCAACCGATCTGGCTGCATCCGCATTCCGTGGACGGAAAACCCCAAGGCCAAGAGAGTCGAGGCAAGATTCCCGGATCCGCTTGCCAATCCATACCTGTCGTTTGCAGCCCTTCTCATGGCAGGGCTGGATGGTATCCGCAGCAGGATCGATCCCGGCGAAGCGATGGACAAGAACCTGTACGATCTTCCACCCGAGGAACTCGAAGGAATCCCGACGGTTTGCGCGTCCCTGCGTGAGGCGGTTGATTCCCTGAACGAGGACATGAACTACCTGCTTGAGGGCGGTGTTTTTACACGTGATCAGATCGAGGGCTACTGCGAGCTCAAATGGGAAGAAATCTACAGCTACGAACACACGCCACATCCGGTTGAATACCAGATGTACTACTCCGGCTAGGGCAACAGCTCTTTTCTGGAATTGTGGAAGGGCAGCGTTGCTGCCCTTTTCTCTCTCAGGAACAACCTTCGCCTCAGGACCAACAGCAAGTATTCAAACAGGTCTGATCCCCGGGGCAGACATGCTCGGGATCCTGATATTGCTGCCAACAATGTCGTCGCGTTGCAACGCCGCCGGCCTGGCCACGCAACGCCACCCTGGATCGCACCCGATCATGCCATCATCTGAGCCTACAACGCCGACCAGGCCGGCGACCGGGCCGCACGGCAGTGGCGACAAGCCGATAACAGGACCCGACGCCTGCGACCCGATTCTGGCAAGGACTGGAACGACGTCCTCCGGCAAGGCCACAGCAAGGCGTAGTCGTCACACTGCCCTAATGGCATGGCCTGCCGGCCGCTGCGGCCCCGCGAGCCGACACACACACCAGCACAACCGCATACATGCCCCTCCGGACAGGCCCCAATTGCCTGTCTGAAGACCCCTCCATGGCAACCTGACAACTTCTGACACAGCGCGCAACAAAGGACTACCGGGACAACGAATTAATGCCATAATTCCTTTCCAGGTTAGTCTCCAGTATAATACCAGTCTCGCTGCGCCCTCCCCAACAGACTGAATCCAGAGTTATCCATGGCTCTACGGAGTCCTGTTTGATCTTCGCCATCGGCCAAATCATGGACCGCCACAACCGGCCACTTTCCGGTGACCGGGAACGAGGGTCGGTCGAACAGCCATGAATTTCCAAAGCTGGGTGTTCCGGCAACCCAATGCCACTATCTTGTGGTCAGGTCGGCCGGACGTCTTCCCCATGCACTGACGGTTGCTGCCGCGCCGGGCGTGAATACAGTTGTGTTTCCACAGTTCGGAGCCATCCGGATCAGCAAAGGCATGGCCGGAAAGGTGTGAATCCACTAACGGTAACGGGCCTACACCTGCAGAGTTCCCGTGAATTCGGGGCGACAGGTTCCTAACTTCCACACAAGAGCCCGGACCGCGTTCTTGCCGCCTTCATACCGGACGAAGTTCGGCCAGCAGACGCGGACCGTTGTGGCAGAGCCGTCGGATGCCCGAAGCCCCTGGCTGGCCGCTTCTTCCTTGCTCTGGTCAGCTCCGACTCCTTCCCGTCGTGCATTATCAGATACCGGTCTTGCCCTTTCTGATGCGCTCCCTCGTAAATTCGGGACACGATGAAGGCCTGCCAGATCCCGCGAATTGGACATACCTGCGTGCACGGGTTCCCCGGCCCCGAGAGCCAGCAGCGACAATTGCAACAGCGGGGGCGATCGTGCGGGTCGCACGTCGTAGCAGTACACCTCAGGCAACTGGCAGACAGGCGGAATACCGCCGGGGACGAATGGCTGGGAACAGTCGACAGGACGACAGAGCCACAACAACGACCTCCAATCGGGCAACCTTCCATCGCGCCACCCTGATCCGCTCATGCCATGGCAGCACAACCAGAAACGATTCGTAGGCAATGTCAGCCGCGGACCGAGTGCTGATTAACTGCTAGTGCGCCTGCCGGACTCGCGGCTTGGTATAGCCCCGGCTTCTTGACTACCAAATGTTGACTCCATAGATGTAAGCGGTGAAGAGTCGGACAAGCGATGGGGCCTGCCTACGTTTGTCAACGACAACAACCTTGGGAGAAAGAAATGAGACTAATTTCACTTATTGTATCGGCAGCTGTCCTGGCGACTGGCCTGACCGTCAGTGCCCCAGTTGTCGCCGAAGATCTTACGATCAAGCTGTGGTCCCGAGCCGACCGATCCGGTCCACTGAGAGCAGGCAACATCGTGGATGCTGCCGATCAGTTCAACAATTTCCTGGCGGCAACTGGATCGGACAAGCGTGTCGTCATCGAGCTTATCGAGACAAACTACAAAGGATTTGATGCCGACGCGCTGGGTCTGCTGAAAGCGCACTCCGTAGGTGACACACCAGATATCGTGGTTGCTGCCCATGAATGGATCGGAGCATTTGTGGATGCGGGCCTTGCAGCCAATCTTGAGAGTCACATCGAGGGCAACCCCAATCTCTACGGCGATATCATCCCGCAACTCTGGGATTCGGTCCGTTACAAGGGGGAGCGCTATGGCATTCCGCAGGACTCTGAAGTCCGCATGTTCTTCCTGAATAACGACATGATGAGAGCCGCCGGAAAGTCTGACGAGTTCATTGCGTCGCTGCCCGAAGAAGTCAATGCCGGCAACTTTACGATGGATGACTTTTGTGACCTCGCTGCCGAGGTGAAGAATTCCGGAGCGTCGGAAATCGGATTTGTTCACCGTCCAAATGTCGGACCCGATTTCCAAATGGCGATGGCAGCATTCGGGATCGACCTGTACAATGACGAGGAAGCCAAGCTTCAGATTACCAGGTCGGGACTGCAGAGATACTACCAGTGGCTGGCAGATTGTGTTGAGAAGGGCGCACTACCTGCCGACATGACAACCTATTCATGGGATAGCGTTCACGCTGCATTCCGCGGCGAGAAGGCTATGTCAAAGTTCCATGGCGTCTGGAATCTGGGTGCCCAGCTCGAAGCGTTTGGAATCGATCCGCTGGACAGCGAAGCGTACTTTAACAAGATTACGTGGATTAATGCACCTGCCGGTGAAAAAGGCGGGCAACCAAAGAACCTGTCACATCCCATCGTGTATGTCGTGGCAGATACGCCCAACAAGGAACTGGCTGCCATGCTCGTCGGGCTGGCATCCCAGCCAATTCCCAACACAAGGCATGCGGTAGGCACAAATCATACGCCGATAAACTACTCGCAGGCTGCAATGCCTGAGTTCCAGTCCAAGGGATGGGGACTCGTTGCCGGTGTACCGCTGCTTCAGTATGCCGAATTTATGCCAAATCACACCAGGATCGGCCAGTACAATGCAATTACCTATCAAGGTGTGCAGGCTGTCGAGACAGGTGAGATGGGCGCTGAAGAAGCGGCCGAATGGGTAGTTGAGGAGCTCGAAGTCGAGCTCGGAGACGACCTCATCATACTAGACTAGAACGTCTGAAAGGGCTGCCTCACGGCAGCCCTTCCCTATCCGTCATGATGCACAAGCAACGACAGCGGCAGGCGGTTAATGCCCTGATTTTTCTGGGTCCGGCCTGCATCTTCCTGCTCGTACTGCTGGTCGCGCCGATCATCGTTGACCTGGTCGTTGCCTTTACGGACATGGCCCAGACCGTCCGCGTTTCAGAGTTCTCAAACGAGCAATTTCGAAAAATTATTCGGCCCAACGAGGATACCTGGCTCGGATTTGAGTTGCGTGGCTCGTTTTATCGCGCTCTGGCCAAGACGGCAATTTTTGTTGTCTTCACACTGACAATTTTCAACGTCACGTTTGGCCTGTTGCTTGCGCTGACGACGACGGCACTGCCCGACTGGCTGGGCGGTACGTTTCGTGCCATCTGGCTCCTGCCCCGTATGTCCCCGTCGGTGGTTTACGCCCTGTTGTGGATCTGGGTCATTGATCCGACTGAAAGGGGTTTGCTGAACCAGGTCCTTATCAACGTCTTCGGCTTCGGGCCCATAAACCTGTTCATAGATCATCCGATGGCAATAATCGTGGTCGCCAACGGCTTCATCGGCGCGTCGATTGGCATGCTGATCCTGACCAGCGCCATCAGATCGATCCCACAGCATCTGTTTTTTGCTGCACGGGCGGATGGTGCGGGTCCGCTGTCAATCGTAAGACACATCATCTTGCCGACCCTGCGCTGGCCTCTTTCATACATTACCGTGTTCCAGTCTCTGGCCCTGATGGTGTCCTTCGAGTACATCTTCCTGATCATGGGGCCCGCAAGATCAACGATGACGATGGCCATGCTGGCTTATACCAAGACCCTTGCACCGCAGATCGGCTCCGGACAGTACGCCTATGGCGCAGCTATTACGCTGATTCTGATCATAATCGGCGTCATCGTTGCACTCTTGCTCTACCGCCTCACCAACATGAAGCGGCTGCTGGCCAAACCGCGTATCGAAGTACACTGATGGCACTTACTCAACGTGACTGGAATGTGCTTGCCCGCAGATCCAGGAACATTCGCCATGTCCAGATGGGTCTGCTGGTTGGTTTCCTGACGATCGTCTCAATTCCTGTCGTACTGCCGTTCTTTTGGGTCTTTGTCATTTCGTTTTCGGCAAGAACCGGAGGGGTCGAGTCGGCGGTCCTGTGGCGCGCATGTGGAGTCCTTGTTCCGGCTGTCGTCGCTTACGTCGTTGTGCATCTTACCTTCGACTCGATCAGAAAGCGCTTGTTTGGAGCAGCCGTACTTATCCTGCTGGTCATGATCGGCCTGATCGTCACCGTAGGCAAGGATTTGCACCTTCACAACTACAGGTTTCTGGCCAATGCCAATCTGATCGAGGACTTGCGCGGGGCGGCAACTGCGGGCGGACAGTTCCCGTGGGTCTGGGAGGCCTTTGTCAATTCTCTTCTGGTTGCTGCGTCATCGACCCTGTTCAAGGTATCCATCGCAACCGTATGCGGATACTACCTGTCAAGGTTTGCCTTCTATGGGCGATCGGCGTTCCTCCAGACACTGCTCATTCTGGAAGTATTCCACCCGTGGATGCTGACCATTCCTATCTTTTTGGTCATTTACTGGATTGGCCTGCTCAACAATCTGGCTGGCCCGATTCTGGTCCTGACGGTCATAGACCTTCCATTCTTCATCTTCATCATGAAAGGCTTCTTTGACGCCGTTCCGTGGGATATCGAAATGAGCGCCATGACAGACGGCGCCTCGCGCCGTCAGGCGTTCAGGCATGTCGTGCTGCCTCAGGTGTGGGCTGGAATCATTGCCATCTCGGTCCTTGGATTTATTCGGGGATGGGAAGAGTATGTGTTTGTTACGGCACTGCGGACCGGCAATTCCTACTGGGTAATGTCTACCTACCTGTACTATGTCGCGGACGATGTAATGGGGGTGGATTACGGCGTGGTTGCTGCCGTAAGCGTGTTTTACATGGCACCCAGCCTGCTTCTGTACATGTTTCTCCAACGCAACCTCACTCAACTTACACTTGGCGGAATCAAGGGCTGATGGCATCCATTGAACTCAGGCACGTGTCCAAGCACTGGGGACCGACGATCGCCGTCGATCGCATGAATCTGACTCTCGAGGACGGTGAATTTGTTGCAATACTCGGACCTTCGGGATGCGGGAAATCGACAACGCTGTTTCTGCTCGCTGGAATCTATGCTCCGACCGAAGGCGATATCTGCTTCGAGGGGGCTCGTATCAACGATGTCGAACCACGTGATCGCAATGTCGGTATCGTGTTCCAGTCCTATGCGCTTTATCCAAACATGACAGTGCTGAAGAACCTGCTTTTCCCGCTCCGGTTCAAGAATACCAGCAACGAAGACGCCCATGCCCGGGCGATGGAAATTGCAGAGCTGGTGCAAATCGAGGATTTGCTCGAACGCGAGCCATCGCAGCTCTCCGGCGGACAGCAACAACGCGTGGCCCTCGCTCGTGCCTTGATCAAGAAACCAAATCTGCTTCTGCTCGACGAGCCGTTGTCGAACCTCGACGCGACACTCCGCCTGACCATGCGTAGCGAAATCAAGCGCATCCAGCGCGAGCTCGCGGTTACCACGATTCTTGTCACTCATGATCAGGTCGAGGCAACAACCATGGCGGACCGCATCATCTGTATGAAGGATGGGCAGATTGAGCAGGTTGATACGGCAGAAAACCTCTACAGGCGGCCAGACAGGATATTTGTCGCCTCATTTGTGGGATCGCCGCCGATTAATCTCGTCCAGGGACGTATCGACAAGACGATGTTGGTCGCAGGCCAACGGCGCTTGCCAGTATCTGGCAATACAGTGTCCACCAACGTAACGATCGGCCTGCGACCCGAGCTGATTTCGACCGGAGAACAGGGTCTGCCAGCAAGCATCGTCAACATCGAGCCGATGGGGCGCGAGATCCTTTATGCTGCACAATCGGAAATCGGCCTGCTGCGGTTTCTGGAAGCAACACCTCAACCGCGACTTGCTCTGGAAGAACACGTCCATCTGAAAGCTGATCCCGGGGATGTCCTTTTTTTCGATACCGGATCTGGCCAGAGAATCGAGGGGGTCAGGCTTGATGCATTCTCCTGACCACCATGCGTCCCGATATCGGCAATCGGATCATTTTGAGTTACCCGACTCTGACCGGATCAACTCAGCCGTTGCGGGCCCCCGAGATAGTGGACTGCACAACCGGCTGCGTCTGTCATGCCCGGTCCTCAACACCGTCAGGGTTCAGCAGCCAGGTCCTTCGGAAGCACGACCGGAAAAGCTGCGAGTTGTGGCCTGGAACCTCGAACGCTGTAAGCATGTCGAAGCGAGCGCAGGGCTGATTTCTGCAACCGGTGCTGACGTTGCCCTGCTCACCGAGATGGATATTGGCATGGCGCGATCGGGTAACCGCGATACGGTCGCTGACCTGGCCGCGTTGCTTGGGATGGGTCATGCTGCAGCAGTGGAATTCCTGGAACTCGGGTTGGGGGATGCACGCGAAGAAGTAGAATGTCATGGCATGCAAAATTCTGGCGGGCTGCATTGCAATGCCGTGCTGAGCTGTCAGAACATCGGACTAGCTGAGGTTGTTCATATAGGCTCGGGCAACGACTGGCTTGCCGGCCGGCTGGGCAAGGGACAGCCAAGGATTGGCGGTCGCATCGCCGTAATGGTCAAATTGTTTTCCCCAAAGCCAATTTGGGTTGTTGCTGTACACTTCGAAAGTGAAGATGGCCCACAAGACCGGGCCGCGGAAGCGACGCATCTCGTGGCTGGAATTGACAACCTCTGCGGGGATGCACCGGTTGTGATCGGCGGAGACTTCAACTTCAACAGACTGACCGCCGCCGGGCTGCGTGGCCAGCAATTGCTAACCCGGCCGCACCTGCATGAACCGGCGTTCACCGTACTGCAAGACGGCGGTTTTTCCTGGGCTGACGCAAACACAACCGAGATGACCACCCGCCGCCATCCGTGGCAGCACGATTTCATTGCACAAAAAATAGACTGGATCTTCGTGCGCGGCGTCAAGGCGAGCAACCCCCGTGTCCGACCGGCATGCACCTCGTCTGGAGAAAACCTTTCTGACCACGAAATGTTGGCCGTCGATATCAGTTGGTAGATAGCAGGGGGCAAGACCACTCGTTGGGCCAGTGCGTTTGCCGCAGACTGGTCCGACCCTAAGAGGGACCTGGCCTACAGTTCAAGCAACGCCAATCTACGACGGAAGCGCCATGTGAACAAGAGCGCTGCCAGTCCAAGACCGACAATGAACCCTGCCCAAACTCCCGGACCGCCAAATTCCAGCACGAATCCGAAGATGTAGCTGCATGGCAATCCCACCAGCGAATAGCTGAACGTTGCAATCACCATCGGCCCCTTGGTGTCACCCAGGCCGCGCAGCAAACCAAGAATGACAACCTGCATGGCATCAGCCAACTGGAAGATCGCGCACAAATACATGAGAGACATGCCAATTTGCAGGACAACAGCCGCATCTTCAGCGTCAGGGTCCAGAAACGCGGCAATAAGACTCTGCGAGAACAGCAACAGAATGCAGATAACAATGGCCACCGCACCTAGCGTCAGGTGCTGGACTGAACGGCCTGCCTTGGCCAATTCATCGGCATTACGCTGCCCAACTGCCAGGCTGATCTGGGTTGTACCGGCATTGGCAAGCCCAAGATAAATCATGAACATGAAGGCCGCTATCTCGAGTACAATGCCATGGGCAGCAAGAGTTACAGTGCCGATCCACCCCATCATTACAGCGGAGCAGCCAAAGAATGTTGTCTCGGCAACAAGGGTTACGCCAATAGGCGTGCCGAGATAGAGTATATCCTTGAAGGACTGCCAGTGAGGCCTCAACACCCTGGAGAGCAGGTTGTAGGCTTGAAACGAGCGGCCCCAGGCCAGGTAGAGCAACATCAAGAAGAGCGAAAAACAATGGGAGAAAACAGTGGCAATCGCCGCGCCGACAACACCGAGTTCCGGTGCTCCCCAGTTTCCGAAAATCAGGGCATAGTTGGCAAATACATTCAGGACGGCACCCGCAAGGGTTGACCACAAGATAATCTGGGGCCTTACGATGGCCAGAAAGAATGCCTTTAGGGTCATGACCAAAAGGGCCGGAACAAGTGCCAGCATGGCGATCCGAAGATAGTCACCAGCCAGCATGGCGATATTTTCCTTTTGCCCGAGTACGAGCATTATTGTCTCACCCATCCATAGAGGCGGGAATACAATCAGGCAGTAGAGAATCGACAGCCAGCACCCCATCCGGATCAGTCGGCGTACACGCATAGGATCTCGCCTGCCCTCTGCACCGGCGGCCAGGGGTACGGTCGCCATGCCAAAGCTGGCTCCAACAATGAACATGACCGACCACAAGGAAGCCGCAAGCACAACGGCTGCCAGTTCGGTTACACCGTACCAACCCATCATGACTGTGTCGGTCAAATGCTTGATCGATTGCAGCACATTGCTGCCGATCAGGGGCAGTGCCAAGATCAATGTCTTTCTGTAGCTGGAGCGGCGCCAGTTGATATTGTCCAACATGACCTTTCCACCTCTGATACGGGTGCAACTACCATTGCGTTGACAGTGTTTCCACGCCAAAGCCGGGTCCAGGAATATTCTTTTGTGGTCGTTTCGTGATCGCTCGCTGCACAGCGGGCGCCAGCCGCGCTTCTGTCGGCGAACAGGCTTGTGGCGGCCAGGAACGCATCTGATCCCTTAACTGGTCAGGCTCCACTCTCCTGTGCAAAACCTGAACGCCCAATTGGTGGTTGCAACCCCCACATATTGATCAGCAAGAGACTGAATATACCGTGGGAAGTGGACCTTCAATCAATGGGTCGGAGGGGAGGAGGCACAAAAGTCTGCGACCGAATCTTGCAATGAACGCTCGCGCCGGTTATGGTGGCAAGAAACAAGAGGCTCCGAGCAGAAACATGGAACCCTCGACAATCAGGGGTGCGGGAGTGGCGAGCAGGTCATACACCGCAACAGATATCGAAGTACTTGATGAGCCGGACAAGGTTCGCAAGAATCCAGGCATGTATGTCGGCGGAACCGATGCCAACGCACTGCATCACCTGGCGTCGGAAATTATCGACAATGCGATGGACGAGGCAGTAGCCGGCTTTGCCAATCGCATCGAAATCAGGCTGGCCGCAGACCGATCTCTGACAATCTCCGACAATGGACGAGGCATTCCGGTTGATGCCCATCCCAAATTCCCTGACAAGTCAGCGCTTGAAGTCATACTCACCACACTGCATGCCGGCGGAAAGTTTTCCAACAAGGTCTACACGACTTCGGGCGGGTTGCACGGTGTAGGGCTGTCGGTTGTCAACGCGCTGTCCAAGCGACTACACGTGGAAGTAGCCAGAAGCGGCAAGCTTTATTGCCAGGACTATGCAAGGGGCATAGCGCTCGGCCAGGTCAGCACGGCGACCAGAGTTGCCAATCGACGAGGAACCTCAATCTGTTTCGAACCTGACCCCGAAATCTTTGGTCTGGATGCCAGCTTTTCACCGACCAGGCTTTTTCGCATGGCCAAGGCCAAGGCCTATCTTTTCTCTGGCACACGCATTAACTGGAAATGCGAGGCCGAGGCCGAGGACGTTCCGTGTTCCGCCGAGTTGCACTTCCCTGGCGGACTGTCCGAGTATCTGTCGGATCGGCTGGCAAACCTGGCGTTGGATGCGGAAGAACACTTTTCTGGACGGATCAGCTTCGGCGACAAGTTTCCCGATCAGGTGGGTTCGGTCGAATGGGCCATGAACTGGACACCGGCTTGCGACGGATTCACTGAGTCGTTTTGCAATACAATTCCGACACCTCTGGGTGGCACCCACGTTATCGGCTTTTGGAGCGCATTGCTGAAGGGCATCCGCTCCTATGGAGAGTATGTTTCCAGAAACTGCGCCAATGTCCGGAAGGATGATCTGGTATCTGGGGGCTGTGCAGTAATTTCGTGCTTCCTGGATAATCCCCAGTACTCCGGTCAGACAAAGGAACGTATGGTTTCTGTAGGGGCACAGCGGCTTGTCGAGCAGTCGGTGCGTGACCATTTCGACAACTGGCTTGCAAGAGATACGGTAACTGCCGGGCGGATCCTTGATCACGTAATTGAGCGTGCCGAGAACCGCCTGCGTCGTCAGAGACGGCGGGCCCTTCGCAAAGCGCCTTCAACCCGCTCGTCCCGACTGCCTGGAAAGCTTGTGGACTGCACGAATGTCGGCGATGAGGACAGCGAGATATTTCTGGTAGAAGGAGACTCGGCCGGTGGTTCTGCCAAGATGGCGCGAGACAGGACGACCCAAGCTCTCTTGCCGCTGCGCGGCAAAATCCTGAATGTGCTTGGCGCATCCTCTTCCAAGACACTTACAAACACAGAAATCAGAGACTTGTCGCTTGCTCTCGGCGTATCACTTGGCGCCGATTTTCGTATCGAAGACCTTCGCTACGGCAAGGTCATCATCATGACAGATGCAGACGTTGACGGAGCCCATATTGCCTCTTTGTTAATGACCCTCTTTTTCACTTTCATGCAACCACTCGTGGAGAAGGGATTTCTCTATCTCGCTTGCCCACCTCTCTATCGGCTGACACAGGGCCCGATCAGGATCTATGCCAGCAGCGATGATCGTAAGGACCAACTGATCAAGGATGGTCTGGGGGCAAGGGGAAAGGTTAGCGTTTCGCGCTTTAAGGGACTTGGTGAAATGGATGCCAAGGATCTCAAGGTCACAACCATGGACCCGGCAACGCGCTCGCTGATCAGGGTCCTGTTGCCCAGGAAACAGTCGGAGCAGGCCAAAGTGCTGGTTAACCGGCTGATGGGCAAGCAACCAGAGGCAAGGTTTCGGTTCTTGCAGGACCACGCACAATTTGCCAGCAATCTTGATATCTAGTCTTCAGGCTTCGCTGCCGTCCACAGAATCGATCTCGGTTGATATTGGCAACGACAGGGCGGCATGGAAGATATTGATCCGCGACCTGCGGATCAGACTCAAGACATCCCTGTTCCCGGATTGCAGTTGAATGTACGGGCAGGCCAATTGAGGGCATCGTTCCTGCATGAAGTGCTTGACCGGGTTCCATGCATGGGCCGGCGGTGACATTGCACAAGTGCAGGGCCGCAAAGCTCCCTGATGGAGCAGGACCTCCCTTCAGAATTGATTTGTGGTTCACTTTCGCTTGGGTTTTTCGCGAACAGGTCAGGCATCCGGTATTGGCAATATGGAACAGGTAGCAGAAATTGCCAGCTTGCCAGATAATCAGATCGTCCTGACCCGGTGGTCTCCTGCGTATTAAATTCAAGAATAGGCGTAGTTTGCTTCTCCAATTTGGCGCAGTTCTGACTGGTTTCCTGTCTGTCTCGAAACGTTCCTCTCCCAACAGGAACAAGATCAGGCCACGCAGTCTGCCCTACGCAAGCAGTCCAGTCCAGCAGGTAGTGAGGACTTTCTGGCAATTGGAGAGGACACGCCGGAAGTGGCGGTGCTGGAACCGCCAGCCATGAACAGTGACGGACACCTCTCAAACAGTCAGGACCGCACGCTCCAAGAATGTACTACGCACAAACTGCACATCACGGCAGGCCTTGAATTCGGACTTTGGCTAGTCCTGCTGGGCCTCCCGGGAGGGAGGGAGTTCGCATAGCGATACCAGTACCATCTTTAGCACAACTGGGCGCGGGAACAGTTGCCGGGACGGAATAGCGAGTCAGAACAGGAACCACTCATTAAAGCCGCCCGTGTGCTGCCTTCGGCTAGTTCCGATGCAGCGTTCCACCCAGTAACCAACCTGTCGCCCGCTACCTAGTGTATCACGTCAATCCGGGTAGCGACTAGCGTCAGTCAACCTGGCAATGGTGTTGGCAGGGGCGGCAGGCGGCGATGTAAGGAGGGTTTGGCCCGACTGGAGTTTCAAGAGGGTTGCCGTCGGTGTCTTCGGGAGTCTTCCTCTGATTTTTCGAGCAGACGCAGCCACTCACCCTCCAGTTCTTCCAATTCCCCTTGTCTGGCTTCGAGCTTCCGGCTCAGTTCCGCCCAGGCCTTAAAGTCTCCGCGCATTATATCCTCGCTACCGGCCCTCCTCTCTAGCCTGGCTATCTCCTGTTCCAGGGCAATTACTTCAGTCGGAATCATCTCCAGGCGATGACGCTCGGTAAAGGTCATCCCCCGCAATTCACTTCTCTTTGGTAACCGCCCTGGTTGTCGACTGGAGCAGGCCTTGCCTTTATTTCCGGTACCCGGCTCTGGAAAAACGGGACCTGCCAGTGCTACGTAGTCGGACCATCCGCCGGAATAGGCAACCCAACGCCCTGCACCCGCACTGGCAATAGTCAGTGTCGCCACGTTATCGAGAAACTCGCGGTCATGCGACACGAACAGCACCGTTCCGTCGAAATTGGCAAGCGTATCCTGCAGCCTGTCGAGCATGTCGACATCCAGATCATTGGTCGGCTCGTCCAAAACAAGAAGATTGCAATCCTCCAACAGTATTCTTGCCAGCAGCAGACGTCCCCATTCGCCGCCTGAAAGAGCGGCAATTGGAGAGTCCGACTGCCACGGCTTGAACTGAAAATCCCTGATGTAGGATTTGACGTGTCTCGACCGCCCGCCGAAGATCACGTAATCTGGCCGGTCCCTGGCCTTGGCTCCCCGCCCGGCCAGAAACTGCTGAACCGATATGTTGGGGTTCACCTTTTCCCTGTTCTGCCACATGGCAGCCATACGGCACCGGTATCCGGTCTTGAATATGCCTTTGTCGGCGCGAAGTTGACGTGTCAGTACTTTCAACAACGTCGTTTTCCCCGACCCGTTGGGACCGACAATTGCGACCCGGTCTCCCTTCATGATGCGAATGGAAAAATCCGAAATGATTGGCTGCGACCCGAAGCTGTGCGATACATGCCTTGCTTCCAGAACCAGCCTGCTATCGATGTCGGAATTGGCAAGGTCAAAGGAGGGATCAACCCTGGCCTTGCCAAGCACTTCACGCTTCAGCCTCAACTGCTCGAGGGCACGCAATCGACCCTGGTTGCGCTTTCGTCGGGCGCTAATCCCGGCCATGGCCCACTGTGACTCAGCCTCAATGCGTTTGTCGAGCTTGCGGCGGGTCGCTGCTTCCTGGGCGAGTGTCTGTTCCTTCCAGCGATCGAATCCCTCATAGCCCTGTCTTGTCATCCGAACCTTGCCACGATCGATCCACATTGTCTTGCTCGTCACCGCCCGCAGCAGTGCCCGATCATGACTGACAATAATGACTGCCGCTGGCAGCTCGCGAATGGTGCTCTCGAGCCAAAGTATGGATTCAACGTCAAGGTGATTTGTCGGTTCGTCAAGCAGCAGGACATTATTCTCTACAGCCAGCAGGCGAGCAATTGCCGCCTTTCTGAGTTCACCGCCTGACGCTTCTGTGACAGGCACCTGATCGTCAAATCTGAGTCCACGGGTGGCGATATGGACCCGGTGGCCCAACCCGGCGGGCAGATCTGCCCGCGCAATATCTCCCAGAGTCTGATACCCGTCTATGGAAAGGCCTTGTGGCAGATAGCCAAGTATCAACCTGAGGTCGCAAATCCTGTCTCCGAATTCCGGCTCGAGCTGGCCGTCCAACATACGGAGCAGTGTTGACTTTCCCGAACCGTTGTGCCCCACTAACGCAATTCGGTCTCCAGCATGTACATCGACATTGACCGAAGAAAACAGTGTTCCACCACCGAAGCGATGTGAAACATCGCGCAGTCGAAGCAACAAGCTACTTTCAGTCAAGGCCCGCCCCCTTCATCAGCATGATTTGTGCTATGGAATGTGGTCAGGCTGCTTTACCGGCCTGTATTGACCCGGCTCCGGACCGCATCATGCCCGGCTTGTCGCTCACTGGACGTCGATCCTTGTCCCGGAATAGCTGTCCACATGGTTGTCAATCATGTCCCGGTAAAGTGTCTGCAGGTGCCGGGTGATCGGTCCTGCACCTTCATGGTTTCCGGTCCTGCGGCCGTCGATTTCGCGCACCGGGGTTTGCCCCCCAAAGGTACCGGTGAGAAACACTTCGTCGGCACCATAGGCTTCAGCCAGGCTGTAATTCTTCTCGAAGACTGGAATGTTGCCGGCCCTGCAAAGTTCGATGACTTTTCGCCGGGTGATGCCATTCATGCAATAATCACCGCTTGAGGTCCACACCTCACCCTGGCGCACGATGAAGAAATTGCAGGCATTTGTAGTATTGACGAAGCCGTGCGGATCAAGCATCAGACCCTCATCGGCACCAGCCTGCTCAGCTTGCAGGCACGCAATGACACAGTTCAGCTTCGAATGACTGTTGAGTTTCGGATCTTGTGACATTGGCAACCCGCGCACTTGTGGTACAGTCGCCAGACTAACCCCTGCCTGCTGCAAGAGGCGGGCCGGTTGTGAGTGTTCCATGATCATCACCACGGTCGGGCCCGAGCGTGAAAGCGCCGGATGTTGAAAAGGCTTGGACTTGGGTCCACGGGTAATCATTAGACGGCAGTGGACATCCGAGACCATGCCATTGGCGCGTGCCGTTCGAATCAGAGCTTCGAGGATTTCAGTCCGACTCATGCCAGGGTCGAGCGCAACAGCCTTGCAGCCCTCGAATAGTCGATCCATGTGCTCCTCAAGAAAGACCCAAACACCCTTGTGGAGACGCAGACCTTCCCACATGCCGTCGCCGAGCATGAAGCCGCTGTCGTAAACCGAAACCACTGCACGGTCGCGGTGCCTGAGTTCTCCGTTCACCCACACCAGAATGTCCTGATTGCGATCATCTTTCTCGACCATGTGGGAGGAGATTCTTTCTTTGAGAGGCACCATGGACTCAATCCAGCTGGGGTTCGGGAAGGCGGAACGAACTGTGCCCGCGGAGAAAATTCTTGGTGGCTTCCTCTTTCGGATAGGTCAGAACTTCGGGCGGGGAACCCTGCTCCAGTACGTTCCCGTCGGCAAGAAAGAGGACCCGGTCTGCAACTGAATAGGCAAATCCGAGTTCGTGCGTTACGATAAGCATGGTCATGCCTTCGTCAGCCAGCTCCTTCATGGTGATCAACACCTCGCCGACCAACTCCGGATCAAGAGCAGAAGTCACCTCGTCAAAGAGCATGATTTCGGGCTCCATGGCCAGGGCTCGTGCAATTGCCACCCTCTGCTGCTGTCCACCGGACAATTGTGACGGATAGGCATCTGCCTTCCACTCCAGCCCAACCTTGCGCAACTGATTGTCGGCCCTGTTTCGGCACTCGTCAGGACTGCACTTCAAGACCGTGCGGGGGCCCTCCATCACATTCTGCAGGGCCGTCATGTGGGGGAATAGATTGAAGTGCTGAAATACCATTCCAATTCGAGCCCGAATCTGTGTCAGTTCCCTTTCAACATAGCTGACGCCGCTACTGGTCTGACGACCAACCGGTGTGCCATGCAGGAAGACGCGGCCTGAAGTTGGGATCTCCATGAAATTTATGCACCGAAGCAACGTTGACTTCCCTGATCCCGAAGCTCCGATCAGTACGATTACCTCACCCTGTGCCACTGCAAGGTCAATGCCTTTCAACACCTCAAGCGGTCCGAACGATTTGTGAAGATTCCGAAGTCTGAGAATTTCGGTCATGACCTAGCCGGAGTCCTTCAGTTTCAGCTCAAAGCGCTGAACAAACAGCGCCAGTGGAAAGATCAGAGCGAAGAATATCAGCGCCACTACCGTGTACATTTCGATTGGATTGAATTCGAGTGTCGAGATCTGTTTGGCCTTGTGCATCAGTTCCCCGTAGGCAATGACCGATGCCAATGAGGTCATTTTCATCAATTCGACGGCACGATTCATGAATGCCGGGAGCATGCGACGGATTGCCTGTGGCAGCACAATACGACGCAATTGCTGGATGTAGGTCATGCCAATGGCCTTGCCAGCCTCCCACTGACCCTTCTCGACAGACCTGATGCCAGCCCGGAAAATCTCTGCTGAAAACGCCGCTGTGTTGAGAGTCAAGCCCAGCGATGCCGCCGTAAATGCGTTTATTTCGACCGGCGAGATGATAGGAAATGCAAAGAAGAACCACATGATCTGGACCAGTACAGGCGTGTTGCGAAACACTTCCACGAACGCCGTGGCCGGCCAATTGACGATTGGCGCCCTCATGTACCGCATGCCACCCACGATCAGGCCGAGCGACAAGCCAAGCACGAGGCATGTTGCACCGAGAATTATTGAGTTCTGCAAGCCAATCAGAAGAAGCTTCCAGTTGCCAATTACTGCCGAGAAATCGAACTGGTAGCCCATGTCCAGCCTCAGTGCGCTGCTTCAGAGGCGATCGCTAGGCGCGCCTCGATATATCGGACAATCATTGAACAGGCGAAGATTACCAGGAAATACATCGCCGCAGCGATCGAAAACACCTCCAGCGACCGATAGGTCGACTGCGCTATGCTGTTTGCCTGATAAAGAAGATCTGCATAGGAAATCGTGCTGACAAGGGTGGTTGTCTTCATCAGTTCGATGGCACGTTCGAGAAAAGCCGGAATCATGCGCTTGACAGCCTGTGGAAGGATAATTCTCCTCAGCGACTCGTTCCGGCTCATTCCTAGCGCCTTGGACGCTTCCCATTGCCCGGTATCAATGGACACGATTCCGCCCCGAAACACTTCGGCAAAAAAGGCCGATGACTGCAGTGCAAAGGTCAGAATGGAGGCTCGAAAGGGATCGATTTCGATCCCGGTCAGAATAGGTAGCGCAAAGAAGAACCAGAACAACTGCGCAATTGGGGGAGTTGTCCGCAGGAACTCGATAAGAAGCCCAACCGGCGCCCGCACGACCAGGTTGCCATAAAGGCGGAGCAAGGCAAGGGCCAATCCTATAGGAACGCCCAGTACCAACGCTAGAACGGTGACCTTCAGTGTATTGACCAGCCCCAACAGGAGCAGGTCAAAATCTCGCAGGACAACAAGAAAGTCCCACTCGTAGCCCAATCACCTGCCTCCCTACATTGTATGACCGACGCGCGCGTCGCGCGTCGGCCTCGTGCGTTACCAGTCCTCGCGGCGAATGGCCGGAACCGTTGAGGGATCAACCCCGAATTCAACCAGAAACTCGTCATACCACTTCTGGGTTTGGCCGGTTGCGTAGTAATAGGCAATTGCCGTGCTCACCCAGTCCCGAAAGGTCTTGTCTGCCTCTCTGCGGACTCCGGCAGAAGATGCCGACTGGCGAATTGGCTTGGGCAGTACAATTTGCCCGCGGCCGATCTTGGACCGCATGGCAATCAGCGGCGGATGGAATAGCGATACAGCCTGCACCCTGCCCGACTGGAAAGCCGCCACAGATTCACCGTTGGTCGGAAAGCGCAGGATTTCTGCCTTGTCCAATCGTTCGGTTACGTAGATGTCCATGGTTGTTCCCTGGGTAACAGCCAATTTGATCCCATCCTTGTTGAGGTCCTGCCAGTCGTTGATTTCCATGTCATCATCTGCCAGCACCGCCAGGGCGTAGTAGAGAAGAGGCTGGGCCGGAAAATCGATTGCCAAAGCCCGTTTCGGTGTTGCATCGAGTACGAACATGATATCGATCTTGTTGGCTTGCAACGCGGCGATGGACGATCCCCAGGTTACTTCGACTGGTTCAAATTCTACCCCCAATTCTGCAGCCATTGCTTTCCCTACAGATGATCCCAGACCAGTCCAGTCGCCTGTTTCCGGGTCATTGAAAAACCAGGGTGGGGCCTGTGTCACGCCAACCCGCAGCGAATCGCGTTCCATTATGGCGTCCCAGGTCGAAGCTTCCTGCGCCTGTGCGATTGCGTTATGACCAACCAATGATAGCGCTGCCAGAATGCAGGTTACGGTAAATGTCTTTAACTTTCTTATCATGTTTCCTCGTACTTCCAATCTTTGGTAATGTGCACTCCGGCTTGTTTCATGACAAGCCTAATGTCAACCCTACACGCAAGGTCGGTGGGTCGAAGCCGAACTGCTATTGCGGCTGTTGCTTCGACGAAAGCAGCACCGATTGATTATCGTTCGGTCTATGTCGATGGAGTAAAAGTAGCTTGTCTGCACTCGTAACCGGAGCCGCCGGATTCACAGGCTTCCACATTTGCAGGACCCTGCTCGAAAGAGGAGATTCGATTGTAGCCACTGACAGTCTCAACTCCCGGATTGACGCCCAGCTCAGGCTTGACCGGCTGGCGCCGATCAGGTCCGAGCCCGGACTGGGGTTTGTCAGGCTTGAAATCGAACAGCGGAGCGCTCTAGCCACGCTACTCGACCGTTTTCCTCATATCGACCGCATCATCCATTTGGCAACTGTGGCTGGGGTTCGGGATGCCAGACTGAACCTTGTGTCTACACCGCGTCCAGTATCGAGGCACATCTGAACATTCTGTATATGCCGGCACATCGGCAGTTTACGGTAATGCACTAGGTGTCCCCACCAGGGATTGCGATGATACGGGCAATCCCGAGTCGCTCCATGCCGCCACCAGACGCGCCGGGGAACTGCTTACTGTCAACTACTGCAGAACCTTCGGCCTTGCATCCACTGGCCTCCGTTTCATTACAGTATATGGCCCGCGGGGAAGGCCGGACATGGCAGCCTATGTCTTCACTGACGCAATACGGAACAACTGTATCACGTCAATCTGGGTAGAAGGTTGCGTCAATCAGGATGACAATACCTGCCGTCACGGCATCTGTTGTTTTGCGATTATTGCGCTGTCTTGCAGGCAGTGTTCTTGTGAGAATCAAGCCATGGCGGGCGGTGCACATAACCCATTGCTGCTGAGTCAGCCGGGTCTTTCTGTCAAGGGGTTACGGGCCACCTGCGGCACTGCTTCGGGCTAACCGGCCAGGGGCATGCGCTGCTCGGCAACTTCAACCCACCAGGAACAACCGGCAGGAATTGCTTCGTCGTTGAAGTCGTAATCAGGATGGTGCACCGGTGCAGTATCTCCGTTGCCGAGCAGAATATATGCGCCGGGCCTTTCCTGAAGCATGAACGAAAAATCTTCGGATCCCATGATTATTTCGGCATCGTCGTTGACTTTTTCCGAAACACACTGTGCTGCCCTGACAGCAAACCCTGTTTCCCTCTCCGCATTGACCATGACGGGATACCCGTCTTCATATGTTACCTTGGCCGCAGCGCCCATGGCACCCGCAACGCCAGTGGCAACAGAATTGAGCCTTTTGACAACCAGTTCCTTCACATCCGCGTCAAGGACCCTCACGGTACCCTTCAGGCGGACGCGTTCCGGAATAACATTGAAGGCCGTCGATTCCGTTTCAAATGAAGTCACTGAAACAACCGCAGACATCATGGGGTCGACGTTACGCGCTACTATCGACTGAAGCGCTGTAACAATGTGACAGCTGACCAGGGTCGTATCTATCCCCTCATTGGGCTGTGCTGCATGGCCTCCCTTGCCTGTAATATCAATTGTGAACGTATCTGCTGCGGCAAAGAACGGCCCGGACCGGATTGCAAAAGCACCGACCTCCATGTTGGGCATATTGTGCAGACCATAGACCTCCTTGATAGAGAAGGTATCCAACATACCATCGTCTACCATTTCCCTGCCACCGCCACCGGCTTCTTCAGCCGGCTGGAAGATGACCGCAACGGTCCCGTTGAAGTTTCTCGTTTCACACAGATACTTGGCTGCGCCGAGCAACATTGCTGTATGCCCATCATGGCCGCAAGCATGCATCTTGCCATCATGATCTGAAGCATAGGAAAGGCCGGTGGTTTCCCTTATTGGCAGCGCATCCATGTCTGCGCGCAATCCGATTGTCTTCCCCGAGGATATCCGGCGCCCCTTTATCAGGGCAACAACACCAGTGCGACCTATGCCAGTCTCTATCCTGTCGCAGCCAAATTCCTTCAGTCTGCTTTCGACAATTTTCGAAGTGCGAAAAGTGTCGAAATTCAACTCCGGATTCCGGTGGATGTCCCTTCTCCACTCCGTGATTTCCGGCTTCAGTTTGGAGAAGCGATTCCTGATTGGCATGCGGCACCTCTACATTCGATCTGGAAAGCCAAAATTGCACAGCGGGCGGCAAAAACACTCGCTCGGCATGTTGATACTAGTATTGGCGCAACGTCAATCGCAAACTAGTGGCAAGGCGGCTTGCCTGTGGCGTACTCGGGACTGGTCTTTTGGCGCCTTGCATGCTTTGCTGACGGCACATATCGGTCTTTCCCGGCATGTAACTGGTATCGGTATCACGTTACTGGCAATTACCATGAACTCCTATGTGTTTCGCATGATGCTCCCCAAGGTAACGACGACGCCCAGGATTGTACCGTTCCAACCGGTCGATTTGCCTTTATTGACCAACCTTCCATAGAATTGACGTGCTCACATCAGGACCGGCGCCGTAAAGGCCGGGTCTGCCCTGATGGCGGTGGGAGGTACTTTCCGGACAGTGTCGGCGTTTGATGATTTCTATTTCGGGATAGTAAATGGGCGCGGTTGGATCTGCATTGCTCTGGCTATTCTTGCCTCTTGGCGACCCGGGAAAGCACTACTCGGCGCACGATTGTTTGCTGCACTCGGCGCCCTGCAGGTTCGCATGCAACAAGTTGCCGGGTCCTTGCTTCCCTGCCAGTTCTTTCTGGCATTGTCCTATGTTCTGAGCATCGCAGCCATGGTTGTCATGTCCCGGCGTGCCACCTGCCCGAAGGCACTACTTCTGCCATTTCGCCGAGGTGACCGAATTTGGGGCGCAAAGTTCGCATACGGGCCCCATCACGGTGCCTTGGCCAACCGACTGGATCTGATTTCCTGGGTCCTGCTGAAGTGTGGGAATTCAAGATCGAACCAATGACAACCCGTTCCGGGTACTTCAAGATGAGCTAAGACCCTATGCATCGGGCTTGACACGAACCGAACCGGAATGAAAAGCGTTTAATCAATGTCTCTAGATCGAGCAGTCACTTGACGAGTATTGAAACCAAGCACATCGAACAATCCTCACGCCGCGACGTACTGGCTTTCGGCATCGCCGGCCTCTGTACGCTTCTGACTTCGCGTCAGCATCTACTGGCTGAGCACCCGCCGCTGCGGGTTGCAGGATTGTTCACTGTACCATCGGCTGATCGATGGGCGAGTCAGATTCAGTCCACAGCACCTGGCTGGGCATCGGTTGCCAATGCCGCCTACGAATATTGGGACAATATCTCTCCGCAAGATTTTGGGCAGGTATTTCAAGCCGTTTCGGCGCGGGAGTATGATCTAATAATCGGTGACGTGTTCTCTGCAGAACAGGAGGCTAGAAAGTTGGTTGATAGCTTCCCGACCCAGGCCTACCTGATGGGTTCAGCGTATCCACCGCTTACCAATCATCCTTTCTTTGGCACCTATAGAGAAAACTATGTACAAGATGCGGCCTATCTGGCCGGAATGGTCGCCGGTGCCGTCACCCAAAGCAATGTGGTTGGTCTTGTCGGTGCGTTTCCCAATCCACCCACGAACAGGCTGATGAATGCCTTTCTCTACGGTGCGCGCGAAATTAATCCAAACATATTCGGGCAGGTCGATTTTCTGAATGAATGGTCGAATCCGGAACTCGCCCGCCAGAAGGCACTCTCGCAAATAGAAGGTGGCGCCGACATTCTTCTTGCCGACCGGCGAGGTGTTGCCGCGGCGGCAAGTGAGATGAATGTACTGACCGTCGGCGTCATTGCTAGCGAGCGCGAGGCTTTTCCAGATACCGAAATCACTTCGATACGCTGGCATTTCGAACCAACGATACTGACTGCTCTGAACCGTATCAGGCAGAACAGCTTCCGCTCCGAGGACTACAGCATGTTTTCTAGACTTGAACATCACGGCTGCTCTCTTGCTTCTCTTGGAAAGTTTCAGGCACGCATTCCGGACCAAATTCTCGAAACCATCGCCCGACGAGAGTTTGAACTGCGACAGGGCTCCTTCACCGTCGCAAATAACGAGAATATACCATTGAATTCTTGAGGGCAGGGAGATCCCGCATGTCAAGTATTGATCTCTTGGTTACCAACGCCAGGATGACTGACGGTAGCATTGCGGACATTGCCATTGGCAATCGGCGAATAATTGCTGTGGAACGCAATATAACAGCAGCCAGCAAACATGTCCTGGATGCTGGAGGCCGCCTTGTGTCTCCTCCCTTTGTGGACCCTCATTTTCACATGGACGCAACACTGTCCCTGGGGAATCCTCGGCTCAATCAATCGGGTACCCTGCTTGAAGGCATTCGGCTTTGGGGTGAACTCAAACGGCACCTGACCCGCGAGGCCATCATGGAGCGGGCACTTGCCTATTGCGATTGGGCAGTTGCCCAGGGATTGCTGGCAATTCGTTCACATGTCGACGTCTGCGACGATCGTTTGATTGGCGTCGAAGCATTGCTCGAGGTGAAGAAACAGGTCAGTCCTTACCTTCAGCTGCAGTTGGTCGCCTTTCCTCAGGACGGCCTGTACCGCAGCCCAAACGCCCGCCAAAACCTGTTGCGGGCACTGGACATGGGTGTCGAGGTTGTGGGCGGCATTCCCCATTTCGAACGTAGCATGACCGACGGCAGGACTTCGGTTACCGATCTGTGTGAAATTGCCGCCGGTCGTGGCCTGATGGTTGATATGCATTGTGACGAAACCGACGATCCGATGTCCCGTCATGTCGAACAGCTAGCCTATGAAGCTTCGCGACTGGGTCTGGAGAGGCGCGTAAACGGATCCCATCTTACGTCCATGCACTCAATGGACAATTATTATGTGTCCAAGCTGCTTCCCCTTATGGCCGAGGCTGGGTTGACAGTCGTTCCCAATCCCCTCGTCAACATCATAATTCAGGGGCGTCACGATACTTACCCGAAGCGACGTGGAATGACCCGCGTGCGCGAGTTGATTGCGGCCGGCATTAAGGTCGGATGGGGTCAGGATTGCGTACTGGATCCATGGTATTCCCTGGGCTGCGGAGACATGCTAGATGTCGCTCATATGGGCTTGCACGTTGCACAAATGACCAGCCTTAACGAGATACACCACTGTTTCGAGATGATCACACAGGTAAACGCTGACATAATGGGGCTTGATGACTATGGGCTGGCCAGGGGATGCAGGGCTGACCTGGTCATCCTCAACGCACGCGACCCGCACGAGGCCATCAGACTACGCGCCGACCGACTGGCAGTCGTTGCCAATGGGCAGGTTGTGGCCACCCGACAAAAGTCAGACACAAGCCTGGACTTGCCGAATAGGCCTTCCGCTACCGATCTGAGATGGTCGTTTTCTCGTTGAAAGGGCAATTCAAGACGCAACGCTACTTCACCAGGGCAGGCACGATTGGCTGATACGAAGCCTGCCGTCTCTCGGCTGCCAAAATGTTTCCAGATTCCGTCAGGGGCCAAGACATGATCGATTGTCACCACCATCTATGGGAACTTGACGCCGTCCACTACCCCTGGCTCATGGCCAAGGGTCATGTGCGCTTTTTTGGAGATCCCACGCCAATTCAGCGCAATTACCTTGTAGACGAATTTCGTGATGTCGCCCGGTCGCAGGGTGTACACGCCTCGATCCATATTCAGGTTGGTGCCGAGGATCCTCTTGCTGAGGCGCTCTGGGTGCAGCAGGTTGCAGAAATGAACCCGGGTTGGCCTGCAGCCCAGGTCGTTCATGTTGATCTGACGCATCCGGAACTGGATGCAAATCTGGATGCCATGCAAGAACTGGAAACGGTGCGCGGCGTGCGTCAGATTGTCGGTCGCTCGGCACGAGAAGATGCCCTGAGTGGGACAAACAGCTTGCTCGACGATCCGGACTTTAACGTCGGCCTCTCCCGGATCTCGGCGCGTAGTCTGTCTTTTGACCTGCAGTTGACGCCAAACCTGATGCGGCGCGCGGCAGATGTTTTTTCCGGCCATCCCCGTTTGCGAGTGGCGTTGTGCCACGCCGGCTCACCTGATGTCAGAGATGGACGCTCTCACGATACGTGGAGAGAAGGTATTCTTGACCTGGCCAAACTAGACGGTGTCTTCTGCAAGCTCTCAGGCCTGGCAATGTTTGCTCGCGACGCACAAACTGCAGTATTTCGGCCCTTCATTGAACACTGTCTGGATGCTTTCGGGCCAGATCGTTGCATGTTTGGATCAAATTTTCCGGTCGATAGCCTGCATGCTGATTACGCATCGAACCTGTTGGCGTACTGGACATCTGTCCCCTCAGCCTGGCAAGAGCGCGTATTCGAAAACAATGCCAAATCATTCTACAGATTGTAGGCTCTCGCAAGTCTCGTACAAACAGGGGGGCGATTTCCAGCGATTTTGGAATAAAGGACCTGGCCAAGGAATCGCCACCGCCGCCAACACCGTCGCCAGGTCAATTGTCGCCAATTGTCACCCGGATTGACGTGATACACGTACTGCTGCAGTACAAACGGGGAGTGTGTAGGCAAGATTGACTGATCTGTCTTTGCCTGGAGGAACTTGACGATGCGGCGCTGAGTGTGTGGCGGTCTCGCGATCTCGGGTTCTTCCATTGCGAAGATAACGTTCGAATTGAGTTCCGCAATGAATGTCAGCAACGAGAATTCCATCGGGTTGTTGACGTCCGACCCCAGCCGCCAATACGGCTCCGGGAAATTCGGACGTTCGGAGGACCCGAACAGCGTGATCGACCGACGAAGGCTGTCGCGCGTCAGCGCGGTCGGGTACAGGCGAAAGGTCGGCGGCGGACAACGCGACGAATCGGCGGTTCCGGCCGTCGATCTCATCCAGGATATCTCGGAACTGCGGGATTGCATCAATTGCCGGACCCAACACCTCCATCAAGGTAAGCGTCTGCTCGCACATGACAGATCGATCATCGTCCTTGAGCTTCAGAATGATGTCGAGTAGGGAGCCCGGTTCCGAGCTGAGCGCTCTGACCCCAGTCCTCAGCGCCCGCAGATAGATGAACCCGTATTGTCGCCTTGCCGCGCGCGTGACCCTGCCCGGCGCGCTCCGCCATCCACCGTCGGACTTGCGAAGTAGGTCTCAGCCCTGAATTCGTCCCCCTAAGTGTCATAGGCGCCTTCGAACCTGATTCGAAGGGCCGCCGCGACCCCGTCAACGTCGATATCTTCGGGTTCACACGTCTCATCCAGAAGTTCATCCAGCGCAGCATTCCAATACTCGATGTGAATTCGAATCTTGGTGAGAACGTCCTCTGTCAGGTCGGTAAGCACCACTTCCATTAAACTAGGGTGGGAGCCCATCCTTGCCGATTTAGTGCCGCTCAAGGTAGCCGTGCTCGTCTATCGACTTGCTCCGAGACAGGTGATCTGGCCCTAGCAAGAGACCCAGAGCCTCGCATAGAGTCGATTTTCCAACGCTGTTCCTGCTGTTGTTGACTGGATGACCAGGAAACACGATCTCACCTTCGGCGACGCTGCGAAAACTTGCGAGCTCAAGGCGACGTATCTTCATCCTTCAACCCCGTTCGGGTCGGCCTCATTGCGGGTGGCTGCCGCAGCCGGCATCAGAAAGGCGTCGAGCGCACTGACCACACCGTCGAGCGGCCCGGGGTCGACGCCGAGGTCCAGCTTGAAACTCTCCCAATGCCGGCGTTTGACGGCATCTTCAGCAAATGCCGTTGATGTAGCGACATTCAACGGAGATGCTCTGGAAGGAGTGCGCTGTCTTGACCTTGAAACGCGATAGTGGATGCTATGGTGAGAGGTGGTTCTGCCGGATCAGGATGAGCTCAGAAAAACCTGACAGGCCATGGCCGCCCTCGCAACCTGCAAGGGGCAGGACCGACATGATTTGCATCCGGTGGGCTTGACTGCCACGTTCCGGCGTCAGCACCAGACAGCGTCATCACATTTTCACCGGCATACTACCCACTACCGCGGAGAACCGTTCAGTTTCCAAACCATGTCGGAGAATTGTGCTCAGACTGGTCCGGCACGAATCGATTGGCGCAGTAAGATCATTCGGAACTACCTGGAAAACAACCGTTTGCGGTGAACTCAGGCCTGCTCTTGATTCCTTGACCGGTTCCGGCCTTCAATTGCGGACAATTGAGCTCGCACAAGTCCTGCAAAACCCTCAAAGGCATTCAGATTCGCTGCCACAAGGCCAACTGCAGACCCGGCAGCCGAGGCCTCCACCAGTGGCTCGGACATGCCTCCCGCTTCCGCCAGTATCATCGCCCCCGCTGCAAATCGCCGCCGATTGACACCTGTCGATACCATTCCGTCATACCGCCCGGCCGCCACATACAACAAATCCAGCTCGGCCGAACCGCTGGCACGCACCGCACTCACAACACGTGCCACCCCACGCCAGCCAGTTGTTGCTACGCCCGAACGGTCCACCGCAATCACAAGCTCACGCAACTCACGACGCCGCGAGACACGCAGACGCATATTGTTCACATACGAACCGCTGCCACGCTGCGAGCGAAACATCTCGTCCTTGTACGGATCATAGATTGCCGCCGCCGTCACGACACCCTTATGCTCCAGTGACACCGATATCCCCCAATGTGCAATGCCGCGGGAATAGTTTCGCCAGCCGACCACACCCTGAACACACCAGCACCGGGTCGGGTCCCGACCTGCCCGACTGCCCTCGATCACACTCGCATAACCATAATCAGGACGCGCCTCGCACAAGGATGCCAGGACCTGCGTCTCGGCACGGCGGACCGCCCGGGCTGCAAAACGGTCTGCACCTTCCAGCGTCGCCTGCCTGAGCTGGATGTCCGCAAAGTCGCGCAAGAGGCCGACTCCGGCCGTGCGCGCCACCTTGGACAGGACATTGAGATTGGCGCTGGTGCTTACCATCCGGCCTCCCGATCGAGCTTGTTGGATCACACAGATGTGGCCCCAACCGGCACCCATTGCGGTGCCGGTTTCCGGTCACATAAATTGGTGAAGTCTGACGGCATAGCTGTGGTCGACAATGGCTGCCTTACGCTATCTGGATGCCGGCCGGAAGGCATGCATGGTCAATTGCCTCTCGAGATTGGCGCCCCACTGCCAAGGGCGGCGTTTGGAGCACCGTACAATTCACTCGGGGAACCCACTAGCTGGAACAGGAACACCAGGACCATTCGATTGGACCGAAGTGCTCGTCCACCCGACATTTGCAGGCTCCCGGACGGGTTGGAGTCCAAGCAGTGATTCATGTCCTGGTCGAATTCTCCCTTGGGAGGCAATGCAATCCATCAAGTCACCCATGGAGTATCCGGAACCAACAAGCAGCTCTGCTGCGCTCTTGTCTTCTGATTGATGATGATTGCAGTGTTGCGGACCATGCATTTCTACTATTGCTTCCTAGTTCCTTGCGCCGCCCCCCCAGCGCAATATATTCGCGTTCCATACATTATTGTGGTTGATAAGACAGCATGTCCTAATTCGACACCTGCTACCACTCAGGCAATATCAAGCTGAGGGCAGTCGTGTGTTTCGATATTTAACCGCCTCGGTTACCCGGAGTTCACACGTTGGCCATGAACCCTCCGCACAGCGAATCGCCGGTCTTGTCGGTCAAGGATCTCTGTACAGTCTTCTCAACACGTGATGGCGACATCCATGCAGTAAACTCCGTCAGCTTTGACCTCTATGCGGGCGAGATATTAGGCGTAGTCGGAGAGTCGGGTTCCGGAAAATCAGTGACAATGATGTCGCTGCTCGGACTTGTACCGTCGCCACCGGCAAACATAAACGGCGCATCGGTTCAATTCGAGGGGCAAGATTTGCTGCGGGCAACCGACCGCCAGTTGCGCCAGGTGCGGGGCGGCAGAATCGGCTTCATCTTCCAGGATCCCATGACCTCGCTGAACCCGGTGTTTACCGTTGGATTTCAACTCAGTGAATCCCTGAAGAGACATCTGGGAATGACCAGGAAGGAGGCCCGGTCTCGGTCAATTGAACTCCTGGAGCTGGTCGGAATTCCAGATGCCGGACGACGCATTTCTGACTTTCCGCATCAGTTTTCCGGAGGCATGCGCCAGCGGGTCATGATCGCCATGTCATTGGCTTGCGACCCCAGTGTGCTAATCGCCGATGAACCGACTACCGCGCTGGATGTGACCATTCAGGCACAGATTCTCGAGCTCATTCGAGACCTGCGACACAAACTGGGGATGGCGATCATCTGGATCACACATGATCTGGGCGTGGTCGCCGGCATCGCCACTCGCGTGCTTGTGATGTACGCCGGCCAGATCGTCGAACATGGCCGTGCCGAGAAACTTTTTGCCAATCCGAGCCATCCCTATACCAAGGCACTGATCTCGACCGTTCCAGCTGTACGGGGGCACCGCGCGAAGCGCTTGAATTCGATCGAGGGGCAGGCGCCCACGCTGTACGCACCGCCCGGGTTCTGCCCGTTCTCGTCCAGATGCGCAAATGTATTCGATCGTTGCCGTCAGGAAGTGCCGGGGCGAATGCAGGTGAGTTCTGGGCACGATGCAGCGTGCTTTTTGTTAGAGGAACAGGGACATGTCGCCACAAGCTGATTCGGAGCAGCGCAAACTGCTGGTGGAGGTCCATAATCTCAAGGTCTACTTTCCGATTCACTCCGGCGTCTTCAAACGCAAGACTGGAGACGTCAAGGCCGTTGACAATGTATCGCTGGACATCGGCTATGGCGAAACATTGGGCCTGGTCGGAGAATCAGGGTGCGGCAAGACCACGGCTGGAAGGGCGATTCTTCGACTGACTCATATTACCGACGGAACCGTCAAGTTTCGCGGTCAGGATGTATCCTCGGCCAGCCTGGCCGAGGTTCGGGAAATGCGTCCGAGCATGCAGATGATTTTCCAGGACCCGCAGGAATCACTGAATCCTCGCATGACCGTCGCTTCCATCATTGCCGAGCCGCTTCGTGAACACATGGATTTGAACCGCGCGCAGATCTTCGACCGCGTGCATGAGTTGATGGACGCAGTCGGCCTCAACCGGGATTTTTCCAACCGGTACCCGCACGAATTCTCGGGTGGTCAAAGGCAGCGTATCGGTATCGCTCGCGCTCTGGCCCTTAATCCGGAATTGATCGTTTGCGACGAACCGATTGCAGCACTGGACGTATCCATTCAGGCGCAGGTCGTGAACCTTCTGGATGATCTAAAGGAAAGCAGGAATCTCTCCTATTTGTTCATTAGTCACGATCTCGGCATGATCCGCCATATCGCAGACCGTGTCGCCGTAATGTATCTTGGACAAATTGTCGAACTTGCCAGTCGCGACGATCTATACGAACGACCGCAGCACCCCTACACCGAGGCGTTGCTGTCGGCCGTTCCCGAAGCCGACCCGGTTGTCGAGCGTTCCCGTCAGCGGATAATTCTTACCGGCGATGTACCCTCGCCTGCCAATCCACCCGTGGGTTGCAACTTTTGCAACCGATGCCCAAAGTCTTTCAAACGCTGTTTCACTGAGGAACCAGCGTTGAAACAGGTGGCTTCGGACCGATTCGTGGCGTGCCATTTGCACGACACTCAAGTCTAGTTATTCAAACCAAATTAGAAAGGACATCGTGACATGAGGTTCAAACCAATTGCAATTGTGCTCATTGCGCTGCTCATCCCAGTGACCCAGGCCCTGGCTGAAAGGGGATCAAGTGGACATGTCAACATCATATACTGGCAGGCCCCGTCCATCCTTAACCCGTTTCTGTCTGGCGGAACCAAGGACATCGAGTCAGCGTCTCTGGTTATCGAACCGTTGGCGCGGTACGACGAGCAGGGAAACATGGTGCCTTGGCTGGCCAAAGATATTCCGACAGTTGCCAATGGAGGCGTTTCGGAGGATCTGATGTCAATCACGTGGAGCATCTCGGAAGGGATTGAGTGGTCCGATGGAACTCCGCTAACTGCCCATGATGTCGTTTTCACTGCAGAGTACTGCATGCATCCCGAGGGCGGCTGTGCCCAGCTAAACACATTCGAGAATGTTGAGTCGGTCACTGCAGTTGATGATTACACCGTGCTCATCACGTTTTCCAAACCCAAGCCATTTCCCTATGGTCCATTTCTCGGAGCAACATCACCCATCATCCAGAAAGCACAGTTTGCGGACTGTCTGGGTACCAAGGCCCCTGGTTGTACCGACGCCAACTTCATGCCGATTGGAACCGGTCCGTTTGTTGTCACGGACTTTCGACCCAACGACGTGATTTCCATGGTAGCCAACGACAATTACAGGGACCCGAACAAACCAGCATTTGCAACCTTGACGTTCAAGGGCGGCGGAGATGCGGCCGCAGCAGGTCGGGCCGTACTCGAAACTGGCGAGTTCGATTATGCCTGGAATCTTCAACTGGCACCGTCTGTTATCAAGAACATGGAACAGGCAGGCAAGGGCAAGGTCGTTGCGGCCTTCGGCACCGCAGTTGAGCGCATTATGATCAACCTGACCAACCCCGACCCGGCTCTGGGAGACGAACGGTCAACGCGTGCACACCCCCATCCATTCATGTCAGACATCAGAGTCCGCAAGGCGTTGTCCATGGCAATCGACCGCTCCATTCTCAACGAGATTGGATATGGTGATACCGGTCGGCCGACTTGCAATGTACTGCCAGCACCCGCCATTTACGCATCCACGGCCAATGATGACTGCCTGATTCAGGATGTTGAGGGTGCCAACCAGCTTCTCGAAGAGGCAGGCTGGGTCATGGGATCGGATGGAATCAGGGCCAAGGATGGCGTCAGCCTATCCATCCTCTACCAGACTTCTACCAATCCAGTGCGCCAGGACTTCCAGGCTCTGATCAAGCAATGGTGGTCACAAATCGGAGTCGAGACCGAATTGCGCAATATTGATGCCTCGGTGTTCTTCGGCGGTGATCCAGGGAGCCCTGACACTTACCAGAAGCATTTTGCAGATCTTGAGATGTACACCAACCTGTTCGATGGCACAGACCCCGAGAACTACATGAACAGCTGGCGATGCGGAGCAGAACCGACCCCCGAGAATGGCTGGCAGGGTGTTAACATGCCGCGCTATTGCAGCGAGGAATATGATTCATTGCTCGACGAAATGGCGGGCACCGGTGATCTTGAGACGCGTATCGAATTGGCCAAGGCCATGAATGACATGCTGATGGAGGAGTTCATCATGCTTCCACTAATCCACCGCGGTCGCGTGTCTGCGCACGCAAATTCCCTCGGTGGAGTCATCCTCAATACGTGGGACTCCGAACTGTGGAATGCTGCCGATTGGACACGGCAATAGTCAATCCGCAACAAGAAAGCAGGGCTGACATGATCCGGCATGAACTGCAGGGATTGATACCTGATACAATAATGCACAGGCCGTTGTCGGCCTGTGCCGGTTGCCGTCCGAATATGGGACAGGCCAATGTTTGACTATACTATTCGCCGCACCTTGCTTGCCATCCCGACGCTGTTGTTCATCAGCTTGATTCTTTTCCTGCTGCTTGACCTTGCACCCGGGGACCCGACCGCAAACCTGCCTCTGACCATTCCCCCGGAGGTAAAGGAAAAGATCCGTTTGTCTCTTGGACTGGGCGAGCCCCTAGCTATACGGTACCTCTTGTGGTTGCAGCAATTCTTCATCAACGAACCGCTGCACTATCTGACCGAGATTACCGGCTGGGATCTGTCTGGAGACCGGCAACGTGTGCTTTCATGGCAATCTCGTTCGCCAGTTGCTGACGTTATCGCTCAGCGCATTCCACAGACGCTCTGGGTTGTCGGAATGTCCTATGTCGTGGGCGTGCTTATCGCTCTTCCCATTGGGATTATTTCTGCCTACCGCCAATACAGCTGGTTTGACCAGGTGGGAACCTTTGTCTCGATGATCGGCTTTTCGGTTCCGACATTCTTTACCGGGGTGCTTCTGATTGTTGTGTTCTCTGTCGAGCTGGGCTGGTTCCCGTCGATTTATGACACAACCCATGTCGTCGAGGATTGGAGCAGCTTTGTGTTCCAGGTCAAGCAGATGATCATGCCAACGATGGTTCTTGCTCTCTACAACGCGGCCCAAATCAGCCGTTTCATGAGGGCTTCCATGCTCGACAACCTCAATCAGGATTTTGTGCGAACGGCGCGCGCCAAAGGGCTTCGTGAGTCCACGGTAATCCTGGTGCACGTCCTGCGCAATTCCATGATTCCCGTAGTCACCGTAATTGCACTCGGTGTGCCGACCGTGTTCGGAGGCGCAATCATCACCGAACAGGTGTTCAAGGTCAATGGCCTCGGTCAGTTGCTGATCACTGCCATCCAGGCCAACGATATTCCGATGGTCCAGTCGCTGACCTTCGTATTCGCAATTCTGATTGTCGCCTTCAATCTCATTGCCGACATTCTCTATGGTGTTCTCGATCCGCGGATCCGATATGACTGAAATTTCTCTGGCGCCCGGCTCTCGGAGCACCCGTCCACGTTCGCAGTGGCTCGACGTATGGGACCAGTTCAGGACCCATCGGGGTGCATTGGCAGGAACAGGCTTCTTCGTATTTGTCTTGTTCGGTGTCACAATAGGCCCCTTCGTATGGACCATTGATCCACAATACATCGATATTCTGGCGCGAGATTCAGGCATGAGCCTGGCCCATCCGCTCGGAACCGACCAGTTGGGCCGAGATACCCTGGCACGACTGATTGTCGGCGGCCAGACTTCGGTAGCTGTCGGACTCACAGCGATGCTCCTGTCGCTGTTCCTGGGCACGCTGGTTGGTGTCACCGCCGGCTATGTCCGCTGGCTGGACGGACCGCTTATGCGACTGACCGACCTTTTCCTTGCCCTGCCGCTGCTTCCTCTTCTCCTGGTTATCATCATGTTGTTTCGCGAAACGCTGAGGGCGTCGTTTGGCCCCGAGGCTGGAATCTTCGTGTTGATCGTTGTCGTGATCAGCATCACCAGCTGGATGCAGACAGCCAGAATCGTTCGCGGCGACGTGCTGTCCCTGAAAGAACGGGAGTACGTTCTGGCCGCCGTTTCTATCGGCACGCCGGGTCGGCGCATTGTCGTCCGTCACATCTTGCCCAACGTCCTGTCCCCGATCATGGTGTCAGCCACGCTCGGAATTGCCAACGCAATTATTACCGAGTCTGCATTGTCATTTCTCGGCCTCGGATTTCCGTCTGATTTTCCGACCTGGGGCAGATTGCTTTACGATGCCATCGATTATCTGCAGCAGTATCCAGGACGCGTTGTCTGGCCAGGACTGGCGATTTCATTGACCGTACTGGCGGTCAACTACATCGGTGATGGCTTGCGCGACGCTCTTGATCCGAGGATAAGAGGACGCTGAGCAGGACCACTTCGCCAGACTCCGGTGCTGCCTGAAGCAGAGCTTCAGCCGAGCAGGAGATATTTTCGCTGGATGTCTCGGTGCGAGACATCCAGCACTTACCCGGCCTGCATAAACCCTCGTCAGAATGACTACCAGGCGTCCTGCAGCGAAGGTCGACAACGGGGAGTTGCCACCCGTGGAGCCGAGGGCTGGCCACAACATTGCGTCAGAATTGTCAAATGGAACAAGCACACGGGAAACAAGGCTGACCAGCCTGTTAGCTGGCATGGTTTCAGTCGATAAACCGTAGCAGGCTTTGAACGGATTCACGTGCGTCGCCAAACAACATTTGGGTATTTTCCCGATAGAATAACGGGTTGTCGATACCGGAGTAGCCTGTTCCCTGGCCACGCTTTGACACGATCACCTGCCGGGCTTTCCACACTTCAAGAACTGGCATTCCGGCGATGGGAGACTGCGGGTCCTCGATGGCGGATGGATTGACGATATCGTTGGAGCCTACAACGATTGCCATATCGGTGGCAGGAAAATCGACGTTAATTTCATCCATTTCAAGCACGATGTCGTAGGGAACCCGTGCCTCTGCCAGCAACACATTCATGTGTCCGGGCAATCTGCCTGCTACCGGATGAATGGCAAACCTGACGCTCTTGCCCTTGCTGCGCAGCGTTGTCGTCAATTCACTGATGGCACCCTGCGCTTGCGCGACAGCCATTCCATAGCCTGGCACAATGATGATGCTGTCGGCTTCCAGCAATGAATTTGCAACACTCTCTGCATCCGTCGCGACCTGCTTGCCGACAGTGGCTGACGCGGCCGTCTGCGTACCACCAAAACCACCCAGGATAACGCTCACGAAATGGCGGTTCATGGCTCGACACATAATGTAGGAAAGAATTGCTCCGGACGACCCAACCAGTGCACCGGTAACGATGAGCAGATCATTGTCGAGTGTAAAGCCGATCGCTGCTGCCGCCCAGCCAGAGTAGGAATTCAACATGGAAACAACCACCGGCATGTCGGCGCCGCCAATTCCCATGATCAAATGTAAGCCGATTATTCCCGCCAGCACGGCGACGACCGAAATCGTCCACACGCCCTCGCCACCCAGGTAGGCACCGCCACACGCCAGGCATGCCAGCGCTAACGTAGCGTTCCAGAAATGGCCGCCGGGCAACTTGCGTGGACGCCCACTGACCTGGCCAGCCAGCTTGCCGTAGGCGATTACGGACCCCGTGAAAGTCACCGCGCCGATGAAGATGCCAAGAAAGACCTCGATGCGAAGCATGGTAAGTTCAACTGCAGTCTTGCTGGCAAGTCGCGCCGCAAATCCGGTCAGCTCGGTCAGGTCGTGGGTCTGCAGCACCTCGGACAAGACAAACTCTGCGTTAAGCCCGATGAAGACTGCCGCCAGTCCAACAAATGAGTGCAGGGCCGCTACAAGCTGCGGCATGCCGGTCATTTCGACCCGAGCTGCAACGACCGCACCAATAACCGTCCCGATAGCCATCATTGCCACCAGCCACTCGACGTTTGGCAAGCCGAGTGACTTGACCTGGCCGGGAGAAACCAGCCCGCCAACAGTTGCGCCGATAGCCAGTGCCATACCGATCATGCCGAACCAGATTGCTTGCTTTGCACGCTCCTGATTGGACAATCCACCAAGCGAAAGAATGAACAGAATTGCAGCCGATATATAGGCAGCGGTCAATAATCCTTGCATCAACTGCCCGTCCTCCCCGTTTGGAATCCAGAAGTGAACTTCAAGAATTGCAAGTTCTTACGCACTACTCGCCCTTCCTTTTACATCGTTTGGTCAGAATCGATGGCAGACTGAAATTGTTGCAGCCTTGACGTCCCCGCCACCTTCTGCCCCTCCTTCCCCCACGCCAAACCTCTGGCATCCGCTCCCTGCCTGGCCCAGGCATGCACTGAGACAACCACGATGGACTATGATGACCGGGTTGAGCTGGAGGCCAGGAGGGCCAGGCAATTGTGGCGGAGATTCCATGCATGCGGAAGGCAACCCAGGATCATCACAGGAGACAATCATGAATCGAAAGCAGGCAGTTTCGGATCACCGGTGCCCTGCCCTGCGCTGTCCCTGAATATATGGATGCATGCCGGTCAACTCCTTTGGAACATTGCCAGCATGCGCCGGGTTACCAGAAATCCTCCAACGATGTTAATGGTTGCAATCAGGACCGAAATCGCTGCCAGCACTGTGACCACAATGTTCGATGAGGTCATCTGTAGTAGTGCACCGACAATTATGATGCCCGAGATTGCGTTTGTAACCGACATCAGGGGGGTGTGAAGCGCATGGCTGACGTTCCAGATAACCTGATAGCCGACAAAACAGCTCAGAACGAACACGATAAAGTGCTGCATGAAGCTGGGAGGTGCCACGAGGCCAATTAGAAATACCGTACAAGCGCCAATACCAAGCAGAACGACCTGTTGCCTGGTTTGCTGGCGATGCTTCAGTACTTCCCGCTCGTGAATCTCTTCGGCGGTCAGTTCTGGAACAGGCTGTGCAGGTGGCTTTGCTCCAGCAATTCTCGGTGGTGCCTGCGGAAACGTGATCTCGCCCCTGTGAACAGCCGTAGAGCAGCGGATGACATCATCCTCCATGTCCAGGTGAATTCTGCCATCTCGGTCCGGTGAGATATCGTGCAACAGATGCCGAATATTGTTGCCCAGGAGCAGCGATGACTGCGTTGCCATGCGAGAAGGAAAGTCCGTGTAACCCAGGATCTTGACCCCGTTTTCAGTCACTATTGACTGATCGGGAACTGTAAGCTCGCAGTTTCCGCCCTGCTCCGCCGCCAGGTCAACAATTACCGATCCTGGCTTCATTTCCGAAACCATGTCCGCCAGCCAGAGCTTTGGCGCTTCCCTTCCAGGAATCAGGGCGGTTGTAATGACAATATCCGTGGTGGCCGCGCGCTGTCGAAACAATTCGAGCTGCTTGCTGCGAAATTCGGGAGAAGACGGCTTGGCGTAACCTCCGGTGTCCGCACCATCTTCATCAAAGTCCAGCATCAGAAAATTTGCACCCATGGAGGATATCTGCTCGGCGACCTCCGGCCTGACATCAAATGCGTGGACAACAGCGCCGAGGGAAACGGCGGTGCCAATTGCCGAAAGCCCGGCCACACCCGCTCCGATAACAAGCACCTGGGCCGGCTCAATTTTTCCAGCCGCAGTAATTTGTCCCGCAAAGAACCTCCCGAATGAATTGCCCGCCTCGATTACCGCCCGATAGCCCGCAATGTTGGCCATCGACGACAGTGCATCCAGCTTTTGTGCCCGTGAAATACGCGGTACCTGGTCAAGTGCGATTGCTGTCACACCACACTGGCGGATTTGATCCAGCAATTCAGTGTTCTGGGCCGGGAAAAGGAAAGACACCAGGATCTGGCCAGGCCGGGTGTCCTGGATCTCACAAGTCTGTGGCGGTCTGACTTTGGCAATGAGTTCACATGTCTGCCAGACCTCGCCCGCCGAGGCTACAAGTCGTGCACCAGACCGGGAATACTGATCATCAGAAAAGCCGGCGGCGTTACCTGCTCCGCTTTCGATCAAAACCTCGTGTCCAAGTAACCTTATTCGCTTTGCCGAAGCAGGGGTAATCGCCACGCGGGACTCCCCACCATGCAATTCCCGGACTGTACCTATTAACGCGATCTCGATCTCCCTGAATATCTGAACAATTGCCGACCAGCAAAACGAGGTTCCGAGCCATCTGATTCAGCTCGAACACTGGTCATTAGATTGACCTTCAGAAGTTGGCAACGTAACTCTGTAACCAGGAGTCTGCGGCTTGCGCACGGGTCGGCTGTCCAGTCCCTATGCTAACAAAAGACCCTGCAGTTATCAAAGTCTAGGCTAGCCATGATGCCCTCGGGAGCGGCCTTCCGGGTCTCCGGATTTTCCCGTTGCGCTCCGGTGTTCAGATCTTGACCAGGTTTGGATCTACGCGTTGCCCCGGCGGAACCAGTCGCACATCAATTCGGTTTGCCTGGCCCCGAAGCGGTTTCTTCGCGCCTCGTCTGCCAGGCTTATCCGTTGACACGCTTCGCCGGCGCCGGTACCGCGGTGGTCAGGCAAGCCAAGACATGCCTCTCCAGCCACTGCCAACGAACTTCGCAATTGTGGCAAGCATGCCACTGGAACCTGATGCACGAGTCGTGTGGAGCTTCATTGAGCCACTGGAATACGGGCGCAGGTACAGACTTCATCCACGCCTTGAATACACGCCTGTTTGGTGGCTCTTGTGGGCAACTCTTCTGTCCGCATCAGTCGAGCCGCCTTTCTGGAAAGCGCCAATTGTAGCCATGAAACCCGTCTGATACAGCGAACGAAACAGCCTTGGTTAAGCCTTGAATGAAACCCGCGTTCGATTTCAATTGTCACGTGCTCGTAACTGGCGGAAGCAGCGGTATCGGCGCTGCCATCGCTCACGCATTCTTTCATGCCGGAGCACGGGTCACGATTTGCGGGCGAAGTCGCAAACGTCTTGCCGAAGCTTCGCTGAAAGGCTCCCTGCAGGCGATCCCCATGGATGTGACATGTGAAGAGAGTGTCCAAGAGGCTACAAGTCTTGCTGTTGCCGGAAATGGCGATATTCATGTCCACGTCGCAAATGCCGGGATCGCAATGGGATGCCCGTTTGACCAGATGGAACTGGAATTGTGGCGACGAATTCTCGCTGTCAATCTCGACGGCGCATACTTGTCCATACGCGCTTCTCTCCCCTCCATGCGCAAGGCGGGCCGGGGTCGGATCATTGCGGTGTCTTCGGTTGCTGGCCTCAAGGGGCTGAAATCCGCATCAGCTTACACGGTGTCGAAACATGGACTGATCGGACTGGTCCGAGCGCTGTCTGAAGAACTTATGCACACAGGAATTACCGCGAATGCGCTGTGCCCGGGATATGTTGATACGCCCCTGCTGGAGCGCAACGTCGATGATTTCGCCCGTGTGAGGGATATCACCAGGGATGAAGCACTGGCAAAATTCCTGCGCCTGAATCGCCACCACCGAATTGTCCGGCCGGACGAGGTGGCGAGCGCGGCCCTTTGGTTATGTGGTCCGGGATCTGGCAGCATTAATGGACAGGTCATCCCGATAGCTGGAGGGCAAGTCTAGCGGAGTCCTGACTCCAGGAGGTGATACAGGTCTGTGAACCCGCCAGGGGTCGATTGTTACCCAAGTCTATCTGATGAATTAAGCGGATTGAACTGAAGCTGGTGCCCCAAGAGAGACTCGAACTCCCGACCTCCTGATTACAAATCAGATGCTCTACCAGCTGAGCTATTGGGGCACGCACTGAACGATGACAACAGTCTACCCGTTTGGGCATGGTTCGGACTGCAGTGTTGACGCAATACCGATATGTCAATTGCTGAGGCCAATTCAACGCAAAAGACACTCCCGGTGAATTCAATTCCTGGTACGAGCTATTAGTGCTACACCAAGACAGCCGACGAGAGTAACCAGAAGTGCTGCCGGGGCTGCTTCGCCTATGTTTTCGAGAGATGCCTGCTCGTAGACGTGGGTAGCCAGGGTATTGAAATTAAACGGACGTAGCAACAGCGTCGCCGGTAATTCCTTTACACAATCAACAAACACGAGCAGCAATGCGACGAGAAGAGAGCCTCGCATGATCGGAACCTTGATCGTCAGGAAAGTACCTGCGGCCGACCTCCCCAGCGATCGCGACACCAGGACAATGTTCGGGGAGATGCGACCCATTGCGGTGTCCGCTGCACCCTGAGCAAGGGCAAAGAAGCGTACGCAAAAGGCAATGCAAAGCGCGAAGGCAGAACCGGTCAGGAGCAGTCCGGGATCGGTATCAAACAGGTGCACGATCATATCAGCCAGGGCGTGATCGAATGCTGCCATAGGAAGTAGAATTCCGAGCCCCAATATGACACCCGGAGTAGCGTACCCAATCGTTGTCAGGGAAAGGATCATGTTGCTGCGCAGGGTTCCCAAAGACCGCGTTGCCGCGACAAGGAAACTGGCCGAGGCCACAGTAAGCAGGGCCGCGGCGCCTCCAACATAAAGCGTATTGACGAGAGCACCGGCAAGGTCTTGATCCAGCCAAGCCGTCCCATTCCTGATGGCATGGCTCGTCATGACGCCCGTGGGCAGGACAAACCCGAGCAAGATAGGCAACAGGCAGACAAATGATGTCAGGACTCCACGGAGTCCTCTGACCGACCTGCGGTGAGTAGCTACTGGACGATATGAAGACTGGTAATAGCTCGCCTTGCCCCGTCCCAGCCTTTCGATGCTCACAATCAGTACTACCATGATCAGGATGATCACCGAGATTTGGGCTGCACCACCAACATCGTAGCTGTCCAACCAGAATGAATAAATGGCAGTCGTCAAAGTCTGGACTGCAAAGTACTCGACGACACCGAAATCCGCTACGGTTTCCATCATCACGATCACCAGTCCGGACATAATGCCCGGCCGCACAAGGGGCAGAACTACCCTGAACAATCTAGACCACTGGCTGGCCCCCAGGGTACTGGCAACTTCCGTCGCGGCCCTAGACTGCTCTAGCATGGCGGCGCGCGTCAGCAAATAGATATACGGATACAAACTGAGCGACAGCACAAGAATTGCGCCACCGCGGCTTCGGATATGTGGAAAGTAATAGTCTGCAGCAAGCTGCCAGCCGAATGCGTTTCTCAGAGCCGACTGGAATGGACCTGCAAATTCGAAGAAATCTACAAGTGCGTATGCACCCACATAACCGGGGATTGCGAGTGGAAAGAACAAGCCCAGTTCCAGGATTCTGCGCAAAGGAAAGTCGAAATTGCTTACCAGCCATGCCGTGCCAACGCCAATGTATGTGGAGAGGATTGCGACACCGCCCGCCACCACGATCGTATTGACGATATATCTATGTACCGCTGGTATCGTGACATAGTGCAGCAGATTGTCCTTGGCCGACAGTGATATGAAAAGAACTGACGCGATCGGAGATAGAATGACGACCAGGATAACCACGACCCCAGCCAGGATCAGGAATTTGGCAATAGTTTGCACTTATCGAACACCTTGCCACGGTAACCAAAGCCAGATTGAAGCCTGCCCTTCAGGGCGCAAGTCTTGCCGGGCAGGACAGATCCTTCGAAACAATTGTCTGGTGGTCGTCCTGCGTTGCAAGCTGCTACGACGACAGCTCGGAACCTGACCTGCCAACTGGCCCATAATCATTCTCCCGTCTCCAATCTCCGGTACCCTGACATGATCGTCCAGTTCAAGATCCGTGCCAAGACTTGAACACGTGCTGCGGCGCCTACACTCGGGACCGCCAGGACGCACCAGCAGGCTTGATACGTGAATTAATCGGACCAGCAATATTTCATCGTTCCGTTCTGTGGCCAACTTCGTAATATCCAGCTTCCGGTCCATTGCGATTCTTGCAATGCAAGGGAACATGAGTTCATTCTGATCCGACACCGTCCAGCAATCCCCTGGTTTCGTGCAAGGTCAATAAAGGTCTTGCGGCCATGCCGCACTTGTTGGAAGCAACTTCGCAGAGCACGCCCACCCGGAACCCCTGGCCGTGGTTTGACCTGTCTGAGAGACATTGAACACCATTTCGCTATGGCCTAGTGAACTGCACGCAATATAGTTGGTCCGGGTCCTGCGCGTTCCTGGTCACGCAATGTCAGATCATTCTGAATCAGTTCCAGCATTACAGATCGATTGGCGTAGCAGGCGCGTTACTTTCCGGTATTCGTCATCTGCAAGGACAATTGGAGATTTGTAGCGGTTGCTTTCGTCCAGTTGGAATTACATTCATAGGAGCCAGTAGATATGGATTCAATCCTCGTTGGCAGCGGGACGATTCTTGTGCTTGGCGGGCTCGCAGGGCTTGTCTATTGCATAGTTTCCCTACGGCGGTCGATTTCCATGTCAACCGACGATTCGCAGCTCCGCGAGCGCATCCGCAAGGTTCTTCCAATCAAACTGGCCAGTTTCTGCATCGCTATGGTCGGATTGGCGATTGTGCTTGTCAGCATTCTGATCTGAAGCACCGCTCCCTGCAACTCTGCGCTGACGGGTGAAGTCCCCTGTTGCACGCCGGTCGCCGATTGCCCGAAGTCCCAGGACTGCGTTCGCGCTAGGAAATGGTCGCGACCACTATTGAGATATTGTCGTGCCCACCTGCAGCTATTGCCCGTTTTAACAGCTCCTCCACGGTTCTATAGTTGGATGTCTGGATCGCGGAGGCGATTTCGGTGTCGCTCATCATATCGGTCAGCCCATCACTACACAGGAGAAACCGGGATTCATGACCACCCGGGATGGTACCGACATGTGGAACAATCTCCTCTGTGGAAAAAGTACCACCCAGCACCTGAGTGATAACGTGCGACCGCCCCCACTCCCGGTCCCAGTCGGGCACATCATCAATGCTCAGCTGAACAAGGTCGGACTCGAAAATTCTGTAGGCTCTGCTATCACCGACATTGAACCATGCAATGCGGTCCGGGTGAACCAGCAGACCGACGACCGTTGTTGCCATACCCCAGAGTGAAGGAGATTGACTTGCCTGATCAATTATCCTCCGGCTTGCTTGAATAAGGACAGTTGGAAGATTGAAGTCGTCGGAATTGTCAAACTCATATCCAGACAGGTAATCTGCGGATATCCGGCTTGCCACTTCACCACCCGCATGTCCACCCACGCCATCGGCAACCAATAGTAGTAACGGCCAGTTTGATTCTGCGATACCGCGACCGGGCTTCAACATTGTGCCGGTCCCAATCCAGCTTCCCACGGCTATCGAGTCCTCGTTGTGAGGCCTGACCTTTCCGTGATGAGTGATCATCGCGTAGTCAACAGACTGCATATTCGCCACCTTCCTCGACTCTAGCAAATCGGCGATGCGTCAGGTTCCGTAGGGACTGCACACCCGAATCAATTGTTCTCGGCAAATGCAGTTCAGCCTGCCAAGGTGTTCCTGCAAAGCCTCCGCTTCAACTGAATTGGCCCAATAGTGCCGATGGCCAGGTCGCTACACCAACCGTCTTGCGGGAATGGAAACGTAAATGCCCTGCAATCCAGGTTGCAGTCAGGAGCTGCCCGCGATCTCGTTCAGGAATCCTGTTCGATACCTGTCCAGTTCTTGATAAACGACAGGGTTCTAATGCGACTCGCTGCTTTCGGCGAAACCCACCCACGGTTTGGCAAGATTTTCAACTTCAACCGGTGATAGCATATTCCTGCTGTGCATCTACATCGAGTCGATAGCTGCACGCAGCATATCCAGGCCAGCTTCATCCGACATTCGATGGCAGGCACCCCGAACAAGGGTCAATCGGACATCATCACCGTCAAGACAGTGAAGAAGCTTGAGAGCCAAGCGATAATCAACAACTTCATCGGATGTTCCGTGCAATAGCCGAACGGGAAATCTGGTCACAATGTTCTTGTCAGTGACCTGCAACCCGCGACCATCCACGAAGAATCTGCTGGAAAAGCGAGTTGGCTCGTCGTCATAATCACTGGGGATGTCCACATGTCCGTTGGACACCAGATCTGCTCGCTGTGCCTTGGTCAACTCACTTTCCATCGAAACCGTAAAGTCCGGTGCGCTTGCAATTCCTACAAATCCACTAACAAGTTCCGGAAACCGCTCTGCCAGCAGGACCCCTATCCATGCGCCCATTGAAGAACCAACCAGAAGCTGTGGTCCTGTTGCCACTGCCCTAATCAGCAGAACAGTCTCGCGATACCAATCGAGAATCGTCGTTTCCGAGTACTTTCCCCCACTCAGCCCATGACCCGAATAGTCGAAGCGCAGGTATGCACGGCCTGATCTTCTGCAGTATGCGTGCAGAAAATTGGCCTTTGTCCCATCCATGTTCGACCGCAATCCAGGCAGGAAAACAATGCCAGGCTGCCAGCCGGGCAATTGGCGATAGGCAATCTGGAGTCCATCCAACAGGCTGTAATATTGTGGTGGGGTCAACCCGAATTCCTTTCAGTACATTGCGACACTTTGTTGTCGGCCCGATCATGGGCATCCACCATCGTATCGCTTCCGTCATTCGCAATCTAGCAATTCTGTCATTCAGAACCTGCAAACGCGTCAGCCGACATCTGACCATGCGCAACACTTTCACTAGGCCCGCGGTGCATGGCATGCCTCCTGGTCAGCCGCGCTGCGGCACAATTTCCTTTGACAAGCGCCAGGTGATTCTGCATATGGCGCCCTCCCCGCAGCCGGGTGCGTTGTTGGCGCCAAATCGATGAGGATGATCATGAATCCGACTATCTCGGTAACCCTTCCGGACAATACCTCAAGACAATTCCCTGCAGGAATCACAGCCAGGGAGATTGCGCATTCAATCTCGCCGTCACTGGGACGGCGCGCCATCTCGGCTCTCGTGGACGATCAGCACTGGGACCTTGCATGGCCTCTCAACAGTAACGCCAGGGTCAGCATAAACACGGTGGCTGACGAGATATATGCGCTGGAGCTCATAAGGCATGACCTGGCCCACATCATGGCTCGTGCCGTGCAGGAATTGTGGCCGGAAACAAGGGTTACAATCGGCCCGGTAATCGAAAATGGCTGGTACTACGACTTTGATCGCGAGGACTCCTTTACGCCTCCTGACCTGGCATTGATTGAAGCCAGGATGCGCGAAATCATCAATCTGCGAGATCCGGTGCACACAGAAGTATGGGAACGGGAACGGGCCGTAAGCTTTTATGAGGATCTCGGCGAATCGTACAAGATTGAATTGATTGAGGCCATTCCCGAAGACCAGCCTATCCGCATGTACTGGCACGGCAACTGGCAAGACCTGTGCAGAGGACCTCACCTCCAGCATACCGGACAGGTTCCAGCCGATGCCTTCCAGCTGAGGAGTATCGCCGGGGCCTTCTGGCGTGGCGACCCCCGCAACAAGATGCTGCAGCGAATCTACGGAATCGCCTTCCGCCGCCGCGCTGACCTGAAGCGTCACTTGCGCATGATTGAAGAGGCGCAGCGCCGGGACCATCGCAAGATTGGCGCCGCCATGAAGCTCTTCCACTTCCAGGAAGAGGCGCCTGGCATGACCTTCTGGCATCCCGACGGCTGGACAATATACAAGTCTCTGAAGGACTATATGTCACGCAAGCAGGTGGAATACGGATACCGCGAGGTCAATACGCCGCTTGTCCTGGACCGCATGCTTTGGGAACGTTCGGGACACTGGGAGAAGTTTCACGAGCACATGTTCCTCGTGAATGTAGATGAGGATGTGGACGTGACGGGCCGCATCAGTGCACTCAAGCCGATGAATTGTCCGTGCCATGTCCAGATCTACAACAGTGGTCAAAAGTCCTACAGGGAGTTGCCACTTCGCATTTGCGAATTCGGTTCATGTACCCGCTACGAACCATCAGGAGCCCTGCACGGCCTGATGAGGGTTCGAGGCTTTGTTCAGGATGATGCGCATATCTTTTGCGAAGAACATCAGATCGAGCAGGAGACCAAGACCTTTATCACCATGCTGTCAGAGATCTACGAGGACCTTGGGTTTCTGCAGTTCAAGATCAAGTTTTCCGATCGACCAGAGATACGGGCCGGAAGCGACGAAGTCTGGGACAAGGCAGAGCGAGCGCTTCTGACGGCCGCCGAGGCTGCCGGCTGCGACTTCCAGTTCAATCCCGGTGAAGGGGCCTTCTACGGTCCCAAGCTTGAATTTGTACTGACAGATGCCATTGGCAGAGACTGGCAGTGTGGTACATTGCAGGTCGATTTCGTTATGCCTCGACGCCTCGACGCTGTGTATGTCGGACAAGACGGTGAAAAACACAACCCGGTGATGTTGCACAGGGCGATATTGGGGAGTTTTGAGCGCTTCATCGGCATACTGATCGAGAATTATGCGGGCGCAATGCCGCTTTGGCTGGCTCCCCGGCAAGTCGTTGTGGCGACTATTGTCTCTGGTGCCGATTCCTATGCCCAGAAGATTGTCGGTCGTCTGAAGGGCGCCGGCATTCGTGCCGAATGTGACGCCAGGAATGAAAAAATTGGTTACAAAATTCGCGAGCATTCCCTTGCCAAGGTGCCATACATCTGGGCTCTTGGCCTTCGCGAAGTTGAAGGGAACACGGTCTCAATACGTAAACTGGGCTCAAAACGGGTTCGATCGGTCGCCCTAGACGACGCTGTTCAGGAATTGTCCCAGAATGCGGTACCGCCGGGTTGAAGAGGTCAGATGAAAGCAATTGCTTGCCTGCGCCAGCCAAGGGGATCGGTCGGTTTCCATCATGACACTCACCCCATGGCCAACAGCCACCTGAACAAAGGAATTGATTTTGAACTTGCGAATCAATACTCTGTCCAGTGGATGCATCTGAACTAACTACAAGGGGAAGAAGCCGATACCTCGAAGACCTATGTATGCTCCACCGGAGCCACGAACCGGTCCGCGTGCTAATGAACACATCAACGCACCCGAAATCCGTCTGATAGCGGCCGACGGAACCAACATCGGAATCACATCACCAGAACAAGGAAGGCGACTGGCTCTCGAGGCCGGTTTGGACCTGGTAGAAGTCTCAGCCAAGGCTGACCCGCCGGTTTGCAAGATAATGGATTTCGGCAAGTTCAAGTATAACGAACAAAAGCGTCGGGCCGTGGCACGCAAGCGGCAAAAGACTATTGACATCAAGGAAGTCAAACTTCGTCCCAACACCAGTCAGCATGATTATGAAGTCAAGCTACGCAACGTCATGCGGTTCCTGGAGAACGGTGATCACGTCAAGGTGACAATGCGTTTTCGAGGTCGGGAAATGGCCCATAATTTTCTGGGGCGCGATGTACTCGAACGTGTTCGTCACGATGTCGGCGAGCGGGGCAAGATCCTCACAATGCCCAAGCTGGAAGGTCGGCAAATGTTCATTATGATTGCACCGGCCAAATAATGCCGATTCCAGCTTCCTGCGGCCACGCGCCTGTGTTTGCCTTCCATGGCACACTTCTGCTGATGGAGCGTTCTCGTTTGCCGACCACGCAGGGTATGGGTTTTCACTCTCACTGACGGCATTCCATGCAGAACATCGCAATTCTGGGCGCCAAACGAACGCCAATCGGGAGTTTCAATGGCGTATTAGGCTGCCAAACTGCTCCTCAACTTGGTGGTACTGCGATTCAAGCAGCTGTCGCCGAGGCACGCGTTCCAGAGAGACGCCTGGGTCAGGTCTACATGGGTGTCGTACTGTCAGCCGGTCTCGGACAGGCCCCGGCCCGCCAGGCCGGATTTCACGGCAAGCTGCGAAGTACAACTCCTGCGACCTCTGTCAACAAGATGTGTGGTTCAGGCATGAGTTCAATCATGCTCGGTTGCAATGCCATCGCGCTCGGTCAGGCTGCAATTGTCGTGGCCGGGGGAATGGAAAGCATGACCAATGCTCCACATCTTCTCCCCGACGGTCGCTGGGGAAAGCGTCTTGGACAAGCGACCCTCCTTGATCACCTGCTGCTTGACGGGCTCGAGGATGCCTATGACAAAGGTGTACTCATGGGAAAAATCGCCGACAGGTGTGCCGAACGCTACCGGATTTCCCGTCGCCAGCAGGATCTCTTTGCAGCTGAATCTTACCGAAGAGCTGTTGCGGCACAAGAGTGTGGCGCATTTGTCGAGGAAATTGCACCAACACCGGTTACCGACAGACAGGGCACCAGAACCATAATCGAAGATGAAGAACCGCAACCACCTGATATTGAGCGGATGGCAAGGCTTCGTCCGACCTTCCGGGCAGGCGGGACGGTCACGCCAGCCAATTCTTCGAAAATCTCCGATGGTGCAGCAGCACTGGTACTTTCCGGATTGTCATCTGTGCGCAATGGCCAGCACGTTCTGGGTCGAATTGTTCAGCATTCCTCGGTTGCGGCAGAACCGGAACAATTTCCTGTAGTTCCTGTCCAAGCCGTCGAGAGACTCCTTTCGACACTGTCATGGAAGACGGCTGACGTGGACTTGTGGGAAGTCAACGAAGCCTTTGCCGTCGTACCACTCATTTTCATGCGCGAAACAGGCGTTCCTCACGACAAGCTGAATGTCAATGGTGGTGCCTGTGCTCTGGGCCACCCAATCGGCGCATCTGGAACCAGAATCGTCGTCACGCTGCTTCGGGCAATGATAGCGCGTGGCGCGCGCCGCGGCGTAGCAGCGATTTGCATAGGCGGCGGCGAAGCAACCGCTCTGGCAATTGAGCGGATGTAACGACATTCGCATTTCCTGTTCGTTCAGCTTTTCCATCTCTGGTGAATCCAGAGCCACTGATCGGGATACCTCTTGACGATCCGGGCGAGACTGTTGTTGAAATGCTGACTCATCTCATCCGGCACAGTATTGGGAATGGATTTCTCAAAGTGCACGAGAAATCTGCAGCCCGGCTCCCTGATGCCATAACAGGGAACGTAAAGGGCATCATATCGAATTGAAACTCTGGCCAGCAAACCTTGTGTCATCGCGGTTCGGCCCAGGAAATCGAGCGGCAAGCCGCCTATTGCGTGCTGATCATTGAGAATTGCACACACACCGCCATGGCGCACTATATGCGACAGGAAGGGTCTTATGGACCGAAAGGCCGGCGTACCAAGCGCTTCAATCTTTCGCTTCCAGAAGCGGTCGAAGTACGGGTTGCGCATCGGCTTGTACAGCACGGCAACACCTATTCCCCTTTGCGCCAGCACGCCGCGGATGGCTTCCCAATTACCGAAGTGCCCGCTTACAAGAATCACTCGACGGTCCTGACGCAAGGCCTTCTCAATCTCCTTCAGCCCTGGACCACAGGTCTTGAAACCGCTCGCCTGGTGGCGAAATTCCACCGCGCTGAACATCTCCAGGAGGGTTCTGCCGAAGTTGCGCATCACGCCAACATAGATCTGCCGCTGACGAATTGGGTCCATGTCAGGATAGACGAAGCTGAGATTTGCAAGCACCCGGGCCTTCCACCGTCGATGCAGCAGGCCGATCCACACAAATACCTGTCCACCGAAGTCAAGGCGGTACCTGATTGGCAACACAAGAAGGATACCAACCAATCCTCGAATCAGTAGAAAGATCAGGTAGTCGAGTATACGTCGCATGAATCCTGCAGATTACCGCTGGAGCGTGCTACCCGCGCACCGCCCTCGTTTCCAGTTGCCAGACAAACATTCCCGAAGCAACAATCGCACTTGCTCCAATGATTGTCCAAACATCCGGGACTTCACTGAAGAGTATCATGCCAAATGCGGCTGAAAACACAAGCGACGTATATCCGAAAGGTGCCAGTACGGTCACCGGCGCCTGAAACAGCGCCCTGATCATCAAATACTGTCCCATTGCTCCAAATGCGGCCAGCCCCAACAGCAAGGGGATGTCAGCCAATTGTGGCCTGGTCCATACAATGGGAACAAATGCGCTCGACATCGCAGCGCCCAGCAGCGACGTATACAGGAAGCTCGTCCAAATGCTCTCCCTGGCACTCAGATACCTCGTAACAATTGCATAACCTGTGAAGCACATCGCTGCTGCAATCGGCAGCAAGGCAAATGGACTGAAGGCCGAGAATCCTGGCCGGATTATGACCAGCGCTCCGATGAACCCGGCGACAATACAGCACAGTTTTCGTCTGCCGAGAGATTCATTGAGTATGAGATAGGCAGAAAAGGCGATGAACAATGGATTGAGTTGCAGAATGGCAGCTGCCGTAGCCAATTCTATCGTTGCCAGCCCGCCGAAGAACGTGATGGTACCTGCCAGCATGAAAATCGCACGGAGAAACTGCAGCCTCATGTCTCTCGTGCGCATTGCACGCCGCAATCCGGGAAAAACCAGAAGAACAGCCAGTACAGCCTGGCCCACATATCGGATCCACACCAGATAAAAGACGTCAAACTGGACGCTCAATGTCTTGACCATCACATCCATGCACCCTAGGCAGAAGATGGCAGCAACCATGGTCAAGATGCCGCGCCGATGACTGGGAGAAGGATTCAATTGCTGTCTCCTGTCAGAGTTGGGGTGTCGACTGCAACAATCTGGACCGCAAACCCGACCGACGCGTTTCCAGGAGCGCGGGCAAATAACTGTATAGCAGGAACCTGTCTTGTCTATAACTTATACTCACTTGCTTTATGCAGCATATCGCGGCACTGCGTGACAGTGGGGTCTGTAGGCCAGGCTGCCTGTCTTATCCGTATTGCAATTGGTGTTGGTCAAGGAAAGTCAAGGAAATGATCCGCAGCGGCAAGGAGTATATAGATTCAATTCGCGACGGTCGCGTTGTCTACATAAACGGAGAGCGGGTCAAGGATGTGCCGACGCATCCGATGTTCAAACCCGTTGTAGATATTAGAGCGCGCATCTATGACATGCAGTCGGAGGAAAAACACCGGTCAACGCTGACCTATGAAAAGGATGATGAGCCTTGTGCTATCACGCTTCGCCCGCCGACCTGCAAGGCAGATTGGTGGGACAAACGGCGGGCCGTCAATACCGTCATTGACGATATTGGTGGGGTTGTAACCCGCGTGGGAGACGAAACAGTCGGCGAAATGTGGTCATTGTTCGACGGCCAGGATGTGCTTAACCAGGTCGATCCCCAGTTTTCGGAGAACATTCGGAATCACATTGATAAGGTGACAGTCGGCGATCCCTTTCACGTTTCAGCCAATACCGACCCGAAGGGTGACCGCTCCAAGCACCCCAAGGACCAGGACCCGGACATGCTGCTCCATGTTGTCAGGGAGACCGATGCGGGCCTGATAGTACGTGGGGCGAAATTCGAGACTGCAGCACCATATGCCAACCAGGCATTCACCAAACCAACGATCGCCAACTGGGGCAATGAAGCCTATTCGGACTATGCGGTGGGTTTTATCAGCAATCTTTCTGCACCCGGCATCAAAATGATTTGCCGCACCGGCTTTGCCGGACGAGCTCCACAGCGTGACTATCCGCTCGCCAGCAGATTTGACGAGATTGACAGCCTCGTCGTGTTCGACAATACCCTGGTTCCGTGGGAAAATGTGCTTTTCTACCGCCACACGCGGGCTGCGACCTTTATTCGCGCTACCCTGCACCGTTATTCAGCATTTGCCTTTGTGCAGCGCAACCTTGCCTTTACCGATATGATGATCGGTGCGGCGTTGTTCAACGTGCGCCAGACTGGGCTGGACAAGCAGCCTGCGGTTCAGGAAAAGCTGGCCCACATGGCTGTCTACCGCGAGGGCATCAATGCCCACCTTACAGCGGCAATCGCGCTTGCAGAACAGAGTCCGGGCGGGCTCACAATGCCGAATCAATCACTGCTCTATACCGGACGCGTGCATGCCTGTTCCAACTACCACAACATTGTTCACATTGCTCGTGAGCTATGTGGAGGGCAGATTTGTGTGACTCCGGACTCGGCCTGCTTCGACGACGAGGAATCCGGCAAATGGATGAACAAGTTTTATACAATTAACGAGAGCTGGGAGGCCGAAGACAGGCGCAAGCTTCTTGCATTTGCCCGCGATCTCCTGAATTCGGACTACGCTGGTCATCGGTTGACTTTCCAGTTGTTCGCGCAGTCGCCTCCATTTGCACATCTTGGCGCGGTATACCGTAATTTTGGGTGGGACGGACCACTGGAATTGGTCAAGGGTTCCGCGGGACTGTCTGATCGGGTGAACGACAACAAGCCTCTGAAAGGTTGGCTGGGCAGCGAACCGTTTCTCGCCGACGAATAGTTGACAAGACCTGACGCCGAACGCTGGCCTGGTCAATGCCTCTGGTCGCAAGCCTTCCGGCAAGATGAGTGCAGCAGGTGACCCTGCAGGCTGGCAGTTGGCAGGTCGCAGGGTGACAGAAAACCAGTTCATTTTCGCCAACAGCACAGGACAGTGCCACTTTGGCAGACGAAGTGACAGCATCAGAATTATGCGCCGACCTTCTGCGCATGGAATTCCTGAGAGGGATGAGTCGGGCAGCGGCAACCGTCAATGTTGTAACAACAGATGGCCCGGCAGGACGCTCAGGTGTCACGGTCTCCGCAATGACATCTGTCTCCGCAGAAGGCGATCACCCGGTACTCCTCGTGTGTGTCCACCATCTCAGCCCTGCATGCACGTCCATATTGGCTAATCGCGTATTCTGTGTAAACGTGCTGCGCGATGACCAGTCCCTGATTGCAGACACATTTGCTGGACGCATCAAGCCGTCCGGTGATGACAAGTTTTCGTGTACCAGTTGGCATACCGGCAGGACCGGCAGTCCCAGGGTGCAGGACCCCCTGGTGATATTCGATTGCGAGCTGTTCCAGGAACTCAGGGTAGGAACGCACCACGTGATGATTGGCAAAGTAGTTGAAGCCTTTGTCCAAGGCGACCGATCTGCCCTGATCTATGCCAATCGCGCCTATGGATCACCGTTGCGGCTGGATAACCAGATGGTCAGCCTCCGTCAGGAAGGAAGCAAGGACCTCTTGCGAATCGGCAGTTTCTTCACGGTCGGCCCTGCCTTTCTGCCCGAGCTGGTCTCTAGATTTGTCGCCGCCGAACCCGACGCCAGAATTTCGCTGGTTGAGGGGCACCAAGGACAGGTTCTTGAAGCTCTGCGGACCGACAGTTGCGATGTTGTGTTGACCTACGGAATTGATCTCGACAGGGGCTTTTCGGCATTGTTCCTGACCAGGCTGGCTCCCTATGTCCTGCTGTCGGGAAATCATCCACTTGCGTCACGGTCAAGTCTTTCCCTCAATGAACTGGTTGAGGAACCCTTGATCTTGCTCGAAACGCCCCCAAGCAAGCAGTATTTCCTCGGCCTCTTCCATTCGATGGGACTCGAACCGAACGTGTGGATTCGCTCCGGTTCCTTCGAAATGGTACGAGGATTGGTCGGTCAGGGATTGGGCTACAGCGTGCTGGCCACGCGCCCTGGAGGTGATGCGACCTATGACGGACACAGTCTTGCCTGCGTGGAACTTGCTGACCCGGTTGTGGCAAGCCCGCTTGTGCTGGTTCACCGGACGGATACTCCATTAAAAGGTCTGGCCGGAACCTTTGCCAGATTGTGCAGCAGACATTTTGCCGATACCAATCAGTTTCCGGGGCGCGGAGAAGCCAATGACGCATGACAGGAAGCGCAAATTCAATACACGGGAAACATACCCTGAACAGAACCTCGACAACGACTTTTGCCAGGCGGTCGTGGCTCGTGGCACGACAGTCTTTCTGCGCGGTCAGGTCTCCCAAGACCTGGAAACGCGGGAATCCCTGCATCCCAATGATCCAGGAATGCAGACTCGCAAGGCAATGCAGAACATAAGGATGCTGCTTGCGGAATGTGGAAGCCAACTGGACCATGTGTGCAGAAACGTCGTCTATCTCACTGACATCAGGCACCGCGAAGCGGTCTATCAGGAAATGGGCAGGTGGATGAAGGGTGTGTACCCCTGTTCGACCGGCATTGTTGTCACGGCCCTGGCCAGACCCGAATGGCTTGTCGAAATCGAAGTCACCGCGGTAATTCCGGAGGTACAGGACCAGTGACGTTTTCGATTGCCGGGCGCTGCACGCGCACCGGAATGCTTGGTGTCGCAATCACGACGTCATCCATCTGTGTTGGCAGCCGTTGCCCCTGGGTTCGAAGTCATGCTGGTGCTGTTTCTACGCAAAATGTCACCTTGCCTTCCATCGGTCCCCGATTTCTTGATCGGGTTGCGACGGGTATTGCTGCACCGGATGCCCTGGCAGGCGTGATGGAAGAGACACCATATCCCGAGTATCGGCAGGTCGTCGGCATTGATGCAAGCGGACATACGGCCTATTTCGACGGCGCAAACACGCTCGGTCGCAACGCTGTGGCAGAAGGAGCGAACTGCATTGCAGCCGGCAATCTGTTGCGCTCTGTCAAGCTTCCAGGAGCCATGGTTGACAGCTTTTCCAATAGCTCGCAACACCACCTGGCAGAACGCCTGTTGATAGCCATCGAATGTGGACTTTATGAATGCGGCGGGGAAGAGGGCAAGGTTCATTCGGCCGCATTGCTGGTGGCAGAGGCACAGGAGTGGCCACTGGTTGACCTGAGGGTAGACTGGGATGAACAAGACCCGGTTACCAGCCTTCGCGCCCTCTGGACCGACTACAGTCCTCAAATGAACGACTACACGCTGCGTGCCCTTGACCCCTGCGAAGCGCCAGCTTTCGGCGTACCGGGCGATGAATAGAATTTGGTTTGGAGAATTCTGAACAGACTATCCCGCTTCAGAAACCGACACTGCGGCTGGACCGAAATTCTGCCTTGCGGGCAAACAAGGGCTTGCGGCATGATCTCGGCGCCATGACGCTCCCGGCTTCTTGGAAACTGCCGAAGAAATGTTACGAAAGGTCCCCGGGTTGTCTGCTGCCGTCCGGTCCCGTGTGCAGGCGCTGCCATGGGCTGGACTTTACGCATGCCCCGGACTGGAAACCTCGATTTCAACGTGCAGATAGTGCCCGTTCGCAAGTGTTCAGATAGGGAATCTCCGTCATAACCCGGACAGGAAGAACTCGACGGCGCCGTGCATCGGCAACATTCAGCCGCAAGCCACCTGAGCTGTCAAGGCGCAGCACGAGGGGTGGTCGGTTCAAACCCCTCACCGGTTCGCGCCTGCAACAGATTGAGCTGGCTGCTAGAGGGATTCTACAGAACATTGGCTGCAGCTGTGACAGTGAACTCATCACTGGACTTCTGTGCAGTGCCGGAGCCGTCAGACTCAAGAACAACCGTATCGGCTTTCCCGACAAATTGATCGAAGCTGCCCTATCTGCCGGGAACCGACAGCTGGTACTGTGCGGGCAAGACCCGGTTCACGATCTGAAACTAAGACGAGATCAGGTGTATCTCGGCACCGGAGGTGCCTCACCCCACGTCATCGATCTTGAGACCGGTGCATATCGACCGTCATCGCTCCAGGACCTCTATGACCTGGCGCGCCTTGTGGACGGGCTGAACAACATCCATTTTTTCAGCCGACCGGTTGTAGCCGGAGATATGGACACACCGAAGCTGCTTGACATCAATACTGCGTTCGTGGCCCTCAAGGGGACTTCGAAACATGTATGCACGAGCATTTCCTGGCCCTCGCATGTCAGTCTCATTGCAGAGATGTGCTATGCCATTGCCGGCAGCCGGGAAGCCTTCATGGAACGCCCGTTCCTTTCGGTCCTGGTTAACCATGTGGCATCTCCACTACGGCTGGTAGGCGAGGCCTGCGAGGTGCTCGTTGCCGCGATTCGGCATGGCCTGCCTGTACACATCAACAGTTTCTCCCTCTTGGGCGCATCGACACCGGTCACAATCGCAGGGACGCTTGCACAAAACATCGCCGAAACAATTGCTGGAGTCGTGCTCGCTTACAGCGTCAATCCAGCAGCTGCTTTCGTGTTCGGACCACGGCCGATGGTAACTGATCTACGCACCGGCGCACTGACGGGTGGCGGTGGTGAGCAGGCTTTCCTGACTGCCTCTGCTGTTCAGTTGTCCAGGCACCTTGACTTGCCGAACTCAACAATTGCTGGTGCAACCGACAGCAAGATAGCCGATGCCCAGAGCGGGTATGAGAAATCCCTTTCCGTGACGATGGCTGCGCACGCCGGTTGCAATCTGATAACCCAGGCCTGTGGAACACAGGCCAGCCTGATGGCATGCTCCTACGGTGGCATGGTCGTAGACAATGATATGCTCGGATCCATTCTCCGCAGCCTGCACAGGCACGACCTTGGAGCAGTGGACGCGGTTGAAGAATCGATCCTCGAGGCAGTAGAGGGCGATGGTCACTTCCTGGGGCACCCGGAAACTATACGACGCATGAAAACCGATTTTCTTTACCCGCAGGTTGCAGACCGCAAATCGCACGAAGCCTGGATAGAGGACGGATCCCGCCAGGTCATTGACAGGGCTCGAGACCTGGCAAGTTCAATACTGCGGCAGCAGCGTCCGTCACACCTTGATGCAAGCATCGAGGCCGGACTGCGCAAGAAATTCCCGATACGACTTCCAGACAAATAGGGATCTTGCCCAATCTCCGGTATGCGACGCTGTCTGTACAATGTATGCGGGCAAACGAGTATGTCCCTGTAAGCTGTTGACGATCAGTATCTGTTCTCCGATCATCTGAGGCCGATCAAAACCGCAACACAGATGGAGACAAGGCCCATGGAGAACGGCATTGCACAAACACCACTCACCCCAACGGAGCGCCCGGAGGCTGCAAGAGGCCCTCCCGCAATAGCTGTCTGCATGCTGCCAATGCTGCTCTGACCCGCCCTCGCGGTTGAGGCGCAGGAAGAATGATGTTGGCATTGATTCCGACAGGTCCAGGCATCTGGTCCCGGTGGTGCACATCCGTTAGAATTGCCGAACCGGTCCGTTTGCTATCTGGCACCGGGAGAGGCGATTGGCAGGCGTTAGGCCTATCGCATAATTCAGCTTGGGCGTTGTGCGCCAGTCGGCTGGTGATATTGCCAAGTGGGTCTTTACGTTGCATAGTCGCGATCATCGGGGTTCCGCCCTCTTGGATTTATAACTACGCCTAGAACTACTGGTTTTGGCGCCGAAGGGAACTCCCGCTTTCATGTGCAGATGGCAGGATTGCGACAGTATTCTTGGAAAGCTGAAGACCCTGTCACGATGGGTGTGAAAGGGGCGCGAAACAGGGGGTTGAAACCGCCCGAATCAGCCGCTTGGGGCGCAAGGGGATAAATCCTTGTCTCAATACGAGATGTGCCCCCCTCCAACAGCATGGAAATTGACTTGCTGCAATAGGTTTGCAAGAGGCGCATAAGAGTGGTTACGCCTACACACGCTGATAGCGACATATGAACGCGCTGCGAAGACTACGGCTTTGGAGGAACGGATGAACACCGGGCAGGAGAAGATGCTTGCCGTTGAGTAGAGTGCGGCTGCGAACCACAGCGCCAATTCCCTGTGAGGCACTGTCCCGAGCGAAAGCGCTTCTGAATGGTGGCTCGAACGAAGCAAACATTCGCAACCGCCTTTGCCGCTTGCTTGATGCGCTTGCCGACGAGTACATCCTGGAACACCCCATAGGCGGTGGCCGTGCCGACATCTACCTACCGCGTCACCGCACCATTATCGAGACCAAAGCGATCGGCGGTGCCGACGCGCCAGCTGAGGCTCCTGCAGGTGGCAATGAGTCGCCGTTTGAGCAGCTTGACCGGTATATGCGGGCCGAGATCGGCGGTGTCAGGTCATCCCTGTTCGCCGATGAAAGCGACCGCTCCTGGACCGGCATTCTGACCGACGGGAAGGTCTGGCACAGCTGGTCGTATATGCACCGCGACAACCCGTCGGCACAGGAGGAGAAGCAGGACTTCAAACCCAATAATGGCCAGGAACTTGTCGAATGGTTAACCCAGGTGCTGAAAGGTGATCTTGTCGGCAAGCCGTGGATACCGGCAAATCCGGTTGATCTGTTCGCCAAGCATGCAAAGTCTTTGCGAGCTGTTTACAACGAATTGACAGGTCGGCAAGCCGTAGAGACGGAAACCAAGCTTGCCTTGTGGCGCGACATGCTGCGCAGCTCCGGCATGGAGCCGCAAACGGATGCTGCTCGCCACAGCCTGTTCCGTACACATTCCTTTCTGATAGCACTGGCCCGCGGCGTGGTGTGGACGATGGAACACCCGCATGAGGAGCCGGACCCGACAGCTCTGCTGGGCGACGGCATCGTGTCCTGGATCGTGCAAACAACCGTTGGCCGCCAATGGGCAGCTGGGTTGTTCGAGACAATATGCGGGTTTGAGTGGCGGCAGCGTCGCGGCGACGTGCTGCGCCCGCTTTACGAGGCGTTTGTCGGCAGTGATGATCGTAAGGACTTCGGCGAGGTTTACACGCCGGACTGGCTGGCCGAGCTTGTAGTCAACGAAGTGCTTGACGAGGATTGGTGTGGACGTGCACTTGATGCCGCGCTTGGCGAGATAGTCAATCATCAACCCTTGCGCGGGGTCGGCGTTCTCGACCCGTGCTGCGGATCCGGTACGTTCCTTTATCACGCCGCCAGGCGGCTTCTGGATCATCCCGACATCTCCCGTCAGCCGTCCGGCAGGCAGGCAGACATTGTCAGCCGCCTGGTGTGCGGCATAGATATCCATCCTGTGGCCTGCGAGTTTGCCCGAGCGACACTGCTGCGGGCGCTCCCTGCCGAGCCGCCCGGCGGCGATGCAGCCTTGCGGATCTGGAACGGCGACTCACTACTGCTGCATGGTGCCGAAGATCAGTCCCTGTTTGCCCCGCAAAATGGCGAGGTGGTGTTCGTGTCACCGGCCGGAAGCGAGATCCGGCTGCCGGAAGCGTTCGTCACGCGGCCGGATTTTGCCAGCCTGATCAAGGCAATGACGGATAGCGCTACCGAGGAGCAGCCACTACCGGCATATATCAAGAACAGCGTGCAGGATGATGCCGACCAGAACCAGCTGCGCGCCAGGCACGCTACCTTGCAGGCGATCATCAGGGACGAGGGCAACTCGGTGTGGACCTGGTTCATGCAGCAGACAGTCGGTCCCTATCTGCTGGCCCGGCACAAGGTTGACCGCCTTGTCTCCAATCCGCCCTGGGTCAAGATGGCGACCATTCAGCACCAGACCCGCAAGCGGCGTCTCGAGGATTTTGCCAGGGAGATGGCACTGTGGCAGGGTGGTATACAGGCTCCGCATACAGATATCGCACAACTCTTTGTCAAGCGCAGCCGCGAGCAGTATCTGAATGATCGCCGGCATGATCCGGCGGCATGGGTCGTCAAGCACTCGGCGATCAAGAGCGGCAACTGGCAAAAGCTCCGACAATGGCGGTCAGAGGAAGTGCCGACCGGCCAGATACTTGATCTGGCTCCGGCGCAGGTGTTTGGTGGTGGTGATGCACAGAAATCCTGCGTGCTGATCGACAACATGCGTACCTCACTTGGCAGAGATGTGCCGACCCTTGTGGCCAGATGCCCATCCGGCCGACCGGATACCGGCTCGACACTGCAGGCGGCGAATGAACGCATCGAATGGGAGGTGCCCGAGGCGCCATTGCCGGAGGGGGAGTCCGGTTACAACGGCCTATTCAGACAGGGAGCCACCATTGTTCCGCATGTTCTGGCCCTTGCCGACCGGATCGCAGGTGGTGGTGAAACCAGAACTGTCACCACCCGTCGCTCAGTACAGCCACCGTGGAGGGCGGTGCACTCCCAGACGGTCGAGACCCCTGCAAGCTGGCTGGCTCCACTCTTGCGTTCGGAACATCTGTTACCATTTGCGCTGGCCCCGGAGGCGCCGGACCGAGCCATCGTACCGGTTGATGGTGAGGGGCAGTTGCTGGATAAGGAAGCCGCTCTTGCAAATCATGGATGGCGGGAACTGAATAACATCTACCGGGAATTCCGGGGGCACGGTCAAAGTACGCCCACCAGTCTCCTGCAGAACCTTGACCATCATGGAAAGGCATCGCGCCAGCTTCCGCTTGTGCGGACTGAGAGGGGTGTTCCGCTCGCCCGTGTGATTTATCCGGTGTCGGGAGACATCATGCGCGCCTGCAGGGCAGGCTCTGATACGGAGCTGATCGATAGCACAATCTATCATGCCACATTCGATGCGCCTGAAGAAGCTGCTTATCTCGTGGCATTACTGAATGCGCCGGCGCTCAATCCTGCCTTTGTGCAGTCACGACGCAGTGGCCGGGATTTTCACCTTCATCCATGGCGAAGGGTGCCTATCCCTCACTTTGACCCCGGCTGCAGGCTGCATTGCGAGATCGCAGAGTTCTGTGTGGAGATTGAAGATGAGACCGACGCATTCCTGGCTGCGCAGCAAGGTAACCTGCCGCGCAGCCAGATCGGCCGCTCGAAGCAGATCAGACAGTCCGGACTGTTTGCCCGCCTGGATGATATGGCAAGGCAGTTGATGCCGGAACAGTGCCCTTAGGTGTGATTTAGTGCCAAAGTCGGACATGCTCCCGGCGTGGATTTTTCCACACGGGATTTTCATGCTGGATCGGCCTCAGATGCTCGGAGACCAGATCCTGATCGTCAACAGCTTATAGGGGCATGCGCGTTAGCCCGCTTACGGCACAACATGTTGCACAACAACCACACGACGGTTCCTTTGCTGGTAAACAGAATTGCCTTGCTGGAATGCAGGGCCGCAACCGCGTGCAGCACGTTGCCTTCAGTCCAGTGGCGCCAACCCGGTCAATTCCCGCTTGAATGGCACCGCGTCGCCGCGGGAGGGTGCGTCAAGTTCTTCGGCATATTTGCGACCCGCGTATACAGCATGAGCGATTGTAGCCGGAGCCTCGGCATCGCCCAGGACTTCAACACTTTCGATGCCGGCATCGGCCCATTCCCGGCAACGGGCATTCAGGGCATGGAACAGGTCATTAACCGGTCGACGTGACGTGACAAGAACAGTTGCGTCGGCTGCCAAGCACTCCTTAGAACCGGTGAACATGCAGGATAGCACGACATTGTCCCGCTCTATGCTGTGCACATTGAGATTGGTATGGATCCGCACGCCAAGGAGTAAGAGCCTCTTCTGGATTTCATGCTGTTCCATTGTGTGCTTTGTCCAGGATGAAGCTTCAGCTGCTGGCGTGACGTAGTGCACCGCGTAGTCGTGCTGGCGCAGAAGCTCGGCAATGACACCGGCCATGTAGTAGTGATCATCATCCCAAACCAGTACGGTCCTGCCATCCGGAAGTTGACTATTCATGATGTCGTCCGGCGTCAGCAACTCGGCATCAATGCCAATGGGGACCGGCGTTGTCCACTGGCGCCCAATGCCGTCTCGCCGCCATCGGGATCCGGTTGCAATTGCAATACGCGGACATTCGAACTCCAGCACGAAGTCGGCATCAAGATCTGACTCAAGAAAGTACTCGACATTATCGAGCCTGGAGATCTGCTGGATTCTATAGTCCCGCACCCTTCCCCAGGCAGCCAGCCCCGGCAATCGACACTCCCGTGCGACCCGGCCACCCAGTTCCCTTGTTTTTTCGGCAAGCGTGACTTCGTAGCCTCGCTTTCCAAGCGCCTGCGAGGCTTCCAGTCCGGCCGGACCGGCCCCGACAATCAGCACAGGCTTGTCGGATTCTCGTCTGCGAATGAACTCGGGATGCCATCCTCGGCGCCACTCTTCTCCCATGGTCGGGTTCTGGGTACAGCGAATTGGCGACATCGTGAAGTCACCTGACACGCAGATATTGCAACCAATGCACTCTCGAATATCGTCAATGTCGCCTCGTTCCACCTTGGCAGGAAGAAAGGGATCGGCAATTGAGGGCCTTGCGCATCCGATCAGGTCAAGTTGGCCATTGCGAATTAGTGAAGCCATCCTGTCAGGCGACGTATAACGGCCGACACCAACAATTGGTCGTGTGGTCAGCTCCCTGACACCATCGCGGAACTGGTCCTGAAACCCCTCCTCGCTGAAGCGTGAAGTCTGGCTGTCGTTCTCCCATCCTGCAAGACAAAAATCCCAGAGATCCGGCAATTCAGCCAAAAGACCGACCATGTCTTCGGCCTCCGCCTGCTCGATACCGGCACTCCCGATCAGTTCGCTCAGCGAAAAACGGCACGGCACGGCGCATGTGTCACCGACAGTTTCCTTGGTATCGATAATGATTTCCTTGAGAAGCCTGACCCGATTTTCGAGCGATCCTCCGTAGCAGTCGCTGCGGAAATTGTAACGCCTCGAAAGGAAATGGTGAAAGAAGCCTAGAGCATGGCCCGCATAGACATAGACGATATCAAAGCCGGCCTGTTGCCCTCGCCTGGCAGCAGCCCTGTGCCAGCGCCTGAGATTTCTGATATCCTCCAGATCCATCGTCTTTGCCGAGACCGGATCATAGGTAAAGGAAAATACCGGCAGTGCTGATGGAGCGAGCGGCACTTCGCGGCCATAAAAGTTGGGACCGTTCAGACCGTTATAGGCAAGCTCGATTCCCGCCAGTGCATCGTGTTCGTGGATCTTGTCTGCCATTCTAGCCAGCATCGGGATGTCTTGATCGTCCCAGATTCTGAGTTCGATGAACGGTGTTATATCCGATGTATGATGGATCTCGGCTTGCTCAGTGCACACAACGCCCCATCCGCCCTCAGCCTTTATCCCTCGCAGCCAGGCGTTGGCAGTAGGATCGCGGTAACCCAGCCCCGAGCAATGCGGGACCTGGTAGAAACGGTTCGGTGTGATAACCGGACCGATTTGCAGGGGCTCAAAGAGTATGTCGTATCTTGGATCACGTGCCATGTCGGTTTCCGTGGGTGCGCCAGGCTGCGCAGGGCAGCCTGGCCTCTGTAGTCGAATCGGATTACTGCTTCAGTCTGGTCCAGATCTGATCGTAAATCCTGTCGGTTTCCTCATCGCAGACCTCGACAAAGCTGCCGGCCGGCGCATCATCCGGTGGAAATGCTTCCGGTGCGGCCAGAACCTCCGGATTGACCAGGTCTTCGTGACCGATGACACCGCCGCTGTACCAGGCATAGCTGCTCACCGCCGCGATGTTCTCGGGCTCAAGTAGAAAGTCCATGAACTTGAGGGCACTTTCGCGGTTTGGCGCCTCCTTCAGAAGAACGACATTGTCCATCCAGACAATCATGCCCTCGCGCGGATAGGCGTATTCGACATTGGCACCTTCCTGTCGCGCCTTGGCGCCAAATCCATTCCAGATCATGCCAACAACTGCTTCGCCCGATACCAGAACTTCCTTGGCCCCGGCTGAGTTGAACGAAGCCCAGTGTGGCTTGGCACCCTGAACGAGATCGTCCAGAGCCCTGAGTTGTTCCCGGTCACTGCTGCATTGAGGGATTCCCAGGTGAATTGAGGCAAGGCCCAGCAATTCCCCGCGGCTGTCGAGCACATTGATCTTGCCGCGCACTTCTTCAGGTGGATCAAATATCATGGCTGTTGTATTGATATCACGATCATAAACGTCCCGATTTACCATGAAGTTGGTGGTGCCCCACTGATATGGAATCGAGTATTTTCTTCCCGGATCAAAGCTGACATCCGCCCACTCCGGCTGAATGTTGGCCTTGTTGGCAAGTTCTCCCGGCATGATTTCATCTAGCATGCCTTCATGGATCAATATCTCCACCATATAGTCACCGGGAACAGCGACATCGTACGATCCAAGTTTTCCGCCTTTCAGCGTCGACAGCAAGGTCTCATTTGAATCATAGGTATCCATGGTAACTTCAATGCCCGTTTCCTCGCTGAACTTGTCCAGCAATTCCTGGGGGATATACTCGAACCAGTGGTAGATGGAGAGCTTCTCCTGGGCAAAGGATGCAGTCGCGAAGGTAGCAACTGCAAGCGTGCAAAGTATCTTCTTCATTGAATTTTCCTACAACTAGGGTTGAATTACTTGTGCTTCGCCTGACTGCCTGTTCTGCCGAGCAGATAGGACAGGGTAACGAAACAGATTGAGACAAACAGAAGAATCGTCGAAAGGGCCATGATATTTGGCTTGATCCCCTGCTTGACAGCACCAAAGATGGCCGTCGGGAGTGTCTCTACACCGGCACCCTTGACAAAATTGGTTATGATGAAGTCATCCAGAGAGACAATGAATGCCAGGAGAAGCCCTGCCAGAATTCCTGGCAGGAGCATCGGGAACAGAACGTATCTGAACAGCTGAAATCTGCTTGCGTAGAGGTCCGATGCAGCGTCTTCGTACACGGGCTCTATACCCCGCAGGCGAGCGGCGATCGGCAGGTAGGCAAACGGCACGCAAAACACAATATGAGCGACCAGGATTGACGTGTAGCCGAGCACGAAGCCAATCGCACTGAAAAATATCAGTGTCGCTACGGCAGTCACTATCTCGGGCACCATGATCGGCATGCTGATCAAGACGAAACTGGCATTGCGGCCACGGAAGGCTTTGCCACGCACCATACCAATGGCGGCAGCCGTGGCGATTGTGGTTGAAGTCACCGAGGCCATCACGGCGATGGACAGAGAATTCCAGGCGGCAGCCTTGAACTTTGCGGACTCAATGCCGAAGAAAACATCCTTGTACCAGCGCAGGCTGAGGCCTTCCCAGATGATGATCGAGGGAGAACTGTTGAAGCTGTAGATGGTGACAATGATCAGAGGCGCATACAGCACCGTCAGACAAACCAGCGTAAGAGTCAGAAAACCGGGATAATTCTTGACATACGCAACCTTTGCCATCGTCAGTTCCTCTCCTGGCGAGCCACTTGTCTTGCATAGACAAACAGAGCCATCAGCACGAGCGACAAGAGAATCATGGAGGTGGCAGACCCGAAAGGCCAGTTGCCGGCATTTCCGTTGAATTGTTCGTCGATGAGTGAACCAATCATGAAATTCTTGGCACCCCCAAGAAGATTGGGTGCCAGGAATGCACCAAGGCTCGGCACAAATACGAGGATAGAGCCGGCGACAATACCCGGCCCCACGACAGGCAGCATGATCCGGCGCAACACGGTCCACTTGTCGGCGTAAAGGTCTGTCGCTGCCTCTGATAGCGTAAAATCGTACCGCTCGACCGTGGCATAAATGGGAAGAACCATGAACGGCAGATAGGAATAGAACAGGCCGAGCTGAACCGCGAGACTGGTGTTGATGATGGAAAGCGGCTCGCCAATCACCCCGAACGCAAGAAGAAACTCGTTCAGCGGGCCAGTATCACGCAACAGAAACTTCATGGACACAGTGCGGATCAGCAGATTGACCCAGTAGGGTACGGTTACAAGAAACAACCATGCAGCGCGCAGTTGTGGCGGACGGGTGGCAATATAGAATGCGGTTGGAAATCCGATCAGGAGACACAACAATGTTGCCATCGCCGCCTGTGTGATTGAGCGGACAAACACCGTGATGTAGGTCCACTGAATGCGAGGCGGCTCGTCACCGAAGAGCCCGCGATCAAACAGGAACTGATCGTATGCGGCGAGCGAAAACTCCCAAATCACGCCGCCGCGAAACTCCTTCGTCAGGAAGGAGAAGACGAACATCAGGCACACGGGTGCAAGAAGGAAAAATCCGATGACCAGCCATGCCGGCAGGATCAGCCAGTACTTCAAAGGGTCGAATGCGCCGACACCCGGTCCGTGTGAGCGCCGGAATCTATTCATTGTCGGACAGCCACCGGATGGCATCAGGCGCGAAAGTAGCCAGCACCGTCGAACCTATCGGGACTCCTTCGCCTGCCTCGGAACTGTTCTGATGCCTGGCAATCAGGGTCAGACCTTTTCTGGTTTTCAATTCGAACTGTGTATCGGTGCCGAGATAGATCGAACGCACAAGTTTGCATTCCAGCCCGTCGCGGCCGACGTTGGCCGCCGAAATGCCAATTTTTTCCGGTCGGATCAGGACCTGCCCCCGTTCTCCCACTTTGGCTGACACCCTGTCACGGCACTCAACCTGAAAACCCTCCTCTATGTCGAGCAAACTGGAATTATCGCTGCGAAAACGAACGACAGCTTCAAGTAAATTGGTCTCACCTATGAAGTTTGCTACGATCCGGTTGCGTGGGTGTTCATAAATTTCGCGGGCACTGCCAACCTGTTGAATGACGCCATCAGACATCACGGCTATGCGGTCTGACATGGCTAGCGCTTCTTCCTGATCATGGGTCACGAAGATGAACGTGATTCCTGTTTCCTGCTGCAGTTGCTTGAGCTCGACGCGCATGGCCTGACGAAGTTTCAGGTCAAGTGCTGACAGCGGCTCATCAAGCAACAACACCTTGGGCGACGGCGCAATTGCTCTGACCAGTGCCGCCCGCTGCTGTTGGCCTCCAGACAATTGGGCCGGCCGTTTGTGGGCATGCTCTGTCAGGCGGACAAGCTTCAGCATTCGGTCCACAGTATCGAGGCGCTTCGCTTCTGGTACACCCTTCATCCTGATGCCGAAGCCAATGTTCTCAGCGACGGTCATGTGCGGGAATAGTGCATAATTCTGGAAGACAGTATTGACCGGACGTCGATTAGGAGGAAGATTCCGCAAGTCCTTTCCAAACAGCAGGATCTCGCCCTCGGTGGTAGCCTCAAAACCGGCAATCAACCGGAGCAATGTCGTCTTGCCGCACCCGGACGGTCCAAGCAAAGTAAAGAACTCATTGTCGTAAATTGACAAATGGGCGTCCCTAATGGCCGTGAAGCTTCCGAACTGCTTGACAACATGACGAATTTCTACCGCAATGGGTCCGGTCTTTTGGGTCACAGGCCCGCCTGCGAGAACAGATGCCACCCCTTTGCCAATGGTTCTCCAATGCCGATGCAGCGAATCTTCGGGCTACTGCGCAAGCGTGACATAGCCAGTCCTAAATGAATTGAAAACTCTACTTGACTATCTTTTCGAATAGATTTCGTTTATGTAGCACGTCAATGAACATCAAACATGCCAGCTTGACGCTACGCCAACTGTCCTATTTTGTAGCCGCTGCCGATTGCGGAAGCATCCTTGAGGCTGCACGGCGACTGGGGGTTACGCAGCCCACTGTTTCTTCGGCATTGGTGAAGCTTGAATCGCTTCTTGGTGTCCAGTTGTTTATCCGTCATCATGCCAAGGGCATCGCCTTGACACGGATGGGGCGTACACTGTTGCCGGACGCCCGAACTCTGATTGGCCAGGCCATCGCAATTGAGGAACAGGCCAAGACACTCTTGAGCGAGCCAATCGGATCGATAGTGCTCGGCTGCTATCCAAGCCTGGCTCCTCTTTTTGTTCCGGCCCTCGTAGATCACATTCGTAACAAGTACCCGCTGCTTTCGCTGACTGTGATCGAGGGAACCGAGGACAAGTTTCTCCCGTTGCTGGAGACTGGAGAAGCGGACATGGCAATCTGTTACGGAGACTGTTTGCCCCCGCATTTGTTTCGCCTGGTTCTTTGCCGGGCCAATCCGCATGTGATTGTGTCTGCGCATCATCCCCTTGCCAACCGAGGGCAGATATCACTTGGAGAAATTGCCAGCGAACCTTTCATATTGCTCGATACCATGCCCGGAAGACGTTACTTCATGAGCATTTTCCAGGCCCTCAATCTCGAACCCGAAATTGCCTACAGGTCGGAAACCTTCGAGGTTGTGCGCGGGCTTGTGGGACGCGGCGTTGGCTATTCCATTCTGGTTTCCTATCCACAATCACACCGGACTTATGAAGGGCTCGACGTCGTGTGCTTGCCCATAGTCGAAGAGACTCCAAAGGCGTCAATTTGCATAGCACGCGTGCCGAGTTCCTGTCCGACCCGGGCTGTGGCCGTTGTTCAGGACTCGTGCAGATCCATTGCCGGGAACCTGCTGATACCAGGCAACGCTCGGGGACCACATGACAACTTCGACCGCAAGGCCGAGAACCGGGTCAAGATATCGATCTGATTCCTGGTGGCTGGATTGGCGGAAGGCCTGCTTGCCTGGCATTTCATTCAGCTGCAACGTCCGTAGGGAAGCACGACCGCGCTATCAATTGGCCCAACCACTGCTGCATGCACGATCAGGACAAGACACTCGTCGCTGGCCACCCGATCAAGTTCGTAGAGGTCTGCAATTCTGTATCTTCCCGGAGACAGGTCTGAATGTTGGCGCAGTTCCGTGACAACATTTGTATAGGTGACGGTCGCACCGGCGTTTTCGCCGCGTTCGATATGCGAGACGATATCACCCGAATGATACTTGACGATACTTACCGACCTCGCGCCGATAGCATTGGGAAACTCCACCAGGGCTTCTCCGAGGTTGTTTTCGGAGCCAATGATCCGCATCAGATTCTTGCGTTTGGATTCTCTGACCGAAGCAATCGAGGCGTTCACCATTCGGCGATTGCTGCCCACCAGAAAATCTCTTCCCTGGACGATAATCTGGGGCGTGTAGATTGTTGATCTCCCGGTTCGCCGTGCATAGGCTCGCTGCCTATCGGAGAAAACCTTGCTTGAATAGGGATCTTTCCATCCCAGGTAGTCCCAGTAGTCGACGTGAAAGCCCAGAACCAAGACATCCTTGTAGCCCTTGTCCCTGGACATCTCGGTTACGAATTTGTCGGCGGGAGGGCAGGATGAGCATCCCTGAGAAGTGAATAACTCGATAATGATCGGAGTCTTCAGGCGAAGTGCGGAAGCACTGGCTGTCGTCATGGTCAGCAGCAGAGCGGAACCGATTAGTGCCATTGCTAGTCGCAAGGTCATTTTGTGATCCTTTCGAAATTCGACAACAGAAAGGATAAGGCAAGCGGCAATAAAGCGGAAATAACGGTTTCGTAATGGGCTGCACCAGCCCCCGGGGATTGTGTGGTCGGACGCGAAGAAACGGCGCCCGCAGAGGCGGTGCACCAGACGTCAATGTCAGTGTTTTCGACCCCGGATTCGATCAGCCAGATGCAGCAAGCTTGCGCAACACATAGTGCAGCACCCCGCCATGGCGCAGGTAGTCGACCTCGATCTCGGTATCCACGCGACAAAGCAGTTCGATTGTCCTGGAAGGCCGTTCTGCATGTTCAATCCGGCACGAGGCCTGCATTCGCGGCTTGATCCCCTGCGAAATTCCGGTGATGTTGATGGTTTCGGACCCGTCAAGTTCAAGGCTTCGTCGAGAAACAGGCGAGGGAAACTCGAAAGGAATGACACCCATTCCGACCAGATTGGATCTGTGGATGCGCTCATAACTCTCTGCGATAACGGCCCGGACCCCGAGCAGCGACGTGCCCTTTGCTGCCCAGTCACGAGACGAGCCGGCACCGTACTGCCTGCCGGCGATCACCACGAGCGGAAAACCCCGCTTCTTAAAGGCCATGGCAGCCTCGTATATGCTGGTCAGATTACCATCGGGATCAAGCGAGAAGCCTCCCTCGACGTCGTCCAGGATTTCGTTTCGCAGTCGAATGTTGGCGAAAGTCCCGCGCATCATTATCTCGTGATTGCCCCGCCGGGAACCATAGGAGTTGAACTCTCGAGGGGAGACTTGCCGTGCCGTCAGGTAACGGCCGGCCGGTGACCCGGCAGCAAACGACCCGGCAGGCGAGATATGGTCGGTTGTCACCATATCGCCCAGAATTGCCAGACATCTCGCGCCAACAATGTCGGCAAGCTCGCCCGGTTCCGGAGAAATATTCTCAAAATAAGGCGGGTGCTGGACGTAGGTCGAACCTGCAGGCCAGTCATAGGTCAGTTGTGTCGGGGCGGCCAAGCTCTGCCACTTGTTGTCACCTGCGAACACGTCACTGTATTTCCTGGTAAATGCTTCCCGGGTAACGAAAGTTTGGACGAGCTCGTCGACTTCGGAAAAGTCCGGCCAAATATCCTTGAGATAGACTTCACCACTGTCCCCTGTTCCCAGGCTGTCGCGCGTCAAGTCAAACTCCATGCTGCCGGCCAGCGCATAAGCGACCACAAGTGGCGGCGATGCCAGGTAGTTTGCTCGCACATCGGGGCTGATTCTGCCTTCGAAATTACGATTGCCCGAGAGCACCGACACGGTGAGCAGGTTGTTATCGGCGATGGCTTTCGAAATTTCGGGCTGCAGGGGACCGGAATTGCCGATGCATGTTGTGCAACCGTATCCGACGAGGTTGAAGCCGATGGCATCAAGATCGCGCTGCAGACCTGTATTCTGCAGGTAATCCGACACTACCTTCGAACCGGGAGCCAGTGATGTCTTGACCCACGGTTTTCTGTCCAGGCCTCGCCGCCGGGCGTTCCTTGCCACAAGGCCAGCGGCAACCATGACATAGGGGTTTGAGGTATTGGTACAGGAGGTTATCGACGCAATGACCACCGATCCATCGTGCAGCCGATAATTCTCCCCATCGACAGCGGTCCCCTTGTGATTCCCCATGCTGCTGGATTCACCTTGGCCCCGGTACTTGGCACGAATGTTGCGAAACGCCGAGGCCGCCCGGTCGAGCGGCGTATGATCCTGTGGTCGCTTGGGACCGGAAATCGCCGGGATGACTTCTGATATATCGAGATCAAGGGTATCGCTGTATACCGGGTTGTAGTCATCGCCCCGCCACAGCCGGTTGGCCTTTGCATAGCACTTGACGAGTTCAACCAGCTGATTGCTGCGTCCGGTCTGTCGCAGATAGCGAACTGTCTCCCCATCTATCGGGAAAAAGCCACAGGTGGCGCCGTATTCCGGTGCCATGTTGGCAATGGTTGCCCGATCAGCAAGTGGCAGGTTGTCAAGACCGGGTCCGTAGAACTCGACAAACTTGCCAACGACTCCCCTTTGGCGCAGCATCTTGACGATTTTCAGGACAAGATCCGTAGCGGTTGTGCCCTCAGCCATCTGACCGTGAAGATGGAAGCCGACCACTTCCGGTATGAGCATGGATATTGGCTGCCCGAGCATCGCCGCTTCCGCCTCGATGCCGCCTACTCCCCAGCCAAGGATGCCAAGGCCATTAATCATCGTCGTGTGACTATCGGTACCTACCAGCGTATCCGGGAAAGCAATCAGTTTCTGATCCTGGTCACTCTCAAGGCAAACGGTTTGACCAAGATATTCCAGATTGACCTGGTGGCAGATTCCTGTTCCCGGCGGAACGACCCTGAAATTATCGAAGCTGGCCTGCCCCCACTTGAGGAATTTGTACCTTTCCATATTGCGTTCGTATTCGCGATCCACATTGAGCTGAAACGCCCTTGGATTGCCAAATTCGTCAATCATTACCGAGTGATCAATTACCAAATCGACCGGGATTTGTGGATTGATTCTGTTCGGATCGCCGCCAATGGTTGTAATTCCATCTCGCATTGCAGCCAGATCCACAACCGCCGGCACACCGGTGAAATCCTGCATGAGTACGCGCGCAGGTCGGTAAGAGATCTCAACGGGATTTCGTCCGCCCCTTGCGCACCACTCTCCAATGGCACTTATGTCATCGATCCTGACGGTCTTGCCGTCGACGAAACGTAACAGGTTTTCGAGAACAACAGCCAGCGAAGCAGGAAGTCTTGAGAAGTCACCGAGTCCAGCCTCTTCGGAACGGGCAATGGAAAAATATTCAATCCGATCCCCATTCTCTCCGGTCACACCGGCTAGTTCTCTTCGAAACTGTCGAGATTCGGTACCAACGGGTAGTGCCATGTCAACTTCCTTGATAAGTCAGGTCCATGGAGTGACAATTCCCGGGCATGGACGTATCCCGGCGCGGTCCAGAGACAGTCGTTCCCTTCCGACTCTTGATCCGAAACAATGATCGCTCCGACCCGTGTGCATTTTGAATTCCGCACGCATCCTGTGGACAGCGAACAAGTGCCGCTGGTGGAGATGCTAGTATATATTGTGCTGATAAGACAAGACCACAGAATTGCAAGTGCAGGATTGGAAGTGTCGTTAATCAGGCTCAGTCCTTTTCAGCTGCGGTCAAGAGACACCTGGTTGAGTTAGGGGGACCTTTGGAACATGGCCCGGAATCAGGAAGCGTCAGCAGCAGGAATGCTCGGGATTCGTGTCGAAAACATCGATTGCAAACGCAATAATCGTGCCATCCTATCGCGGATTTCGTTCGTTGTTGATAAAGGTCGCGGGTTGCTGGTGCAGGGGCCTAACGGTGTTGGCAAGTCCACACTGCTTGAGTGTCTTGCGGGAATACGTGCCGTTTCGTCGGGCCGTATCAACATTGATCATGAACAGGTGGCCTATTGTGGCCATGCAGCGGCTCTGAAGCCGGACTTGACGGTCAATGAGAACCTGCGTTTCTGGCGAAGTGTATTCGATGTGAGCACTGTGACCGAAGGCCTTGAAATTCTCGGACTGTGGAACATTGCCGACTTGCCAGCCCGGCAGTTATCGGCCGGTCAGAGGTGCAGAGTGTCGCTGGCGACGATGATCGGGTTGGGGCGAGCCATCTGGCTGCTAGATGAACCCTATGTGTTTCTTGACAGGGACGCACGGAAGGAACTTCGCGGTCGCATGTCCAGTCATTTGCGCGAAGGTGGCATCGTTATCATGACAACGAATGACCTGATTCGGTATGACAGCTGGCAGTGTCTTGGTCTGGAATTTCCTGTAGCCGGTCCGTAGCCCTGCAACCCGCGAGAGAGATTACCCGGCATGCTCAAGGTCCTACTGACAAGGGACATCAAACTGGCGGTCCGTTCCGGAAGCGGTGTCTGGCTTTCGCTGATGTTCTTCTTGTTGGTTACGTGTCTTCTGGCATTTGCTATTGGCCCTCAGGACGATCTCATGCGGTCTGCTGCACTGCCATTTCTATGGGTCGGCGTCTTTCTTTCTGCCCTGCTTAGCCTCGACCGCATGTTTTCATACGATTTCGAGGATGGTACGCTGGCCAGGATTGTCACATCACCGATTCCGATCGAGGCCGTTGTGCTGGTCAAGGTCCTTGTGCACTGGGCAGGAACCGGTGTTCCCCTGGCAATTGCTGCTCCTTTTCTTGGAACCCTGTTCGGTGTTCCCATGGAAACTGGCATAAACGCGGGCATCAGCCTGCTGGTCGGAACTGTTGCCGCAAGTGCCATAGGATCTTTCGGGGCAGCAATCTCGGTTGTTCAACGTCGAGGCAATCTGCTGTTGGCCGCTATGGTATTACCCCTGTTCGTTCCTACACTGGTCTTTGGTACACGTGCCATGTCACCGTACTCAACAGGAGACGAGGCCGCTTCAACCGCCATCTTGATGCTTGTGGCAATAAGTCTGGCTGCGCTGGCGATGATGCCGCTTGTTTCAGCGCGGGTACTCCTTGCCCACATCCGGAATTGATGCGGTGCTATTCGGTATTGACATGGTTGTTACCTCCAATTCCCAGCCATGCCTTCAGGACGGGATTGACTGATGTCAATTTGGGAACTTGCAAATCCCAATCGCTTCGTCGGTTTCGCCGACCGCTGGCTGGGACCACTTGCGGTTCTAACCGCCATTGTTCTTGTCCCCGGGCTGGTGTGGGGTTTCCTGTTCACTCCTGAGGACTATGTTCAGGGGAACACCGTCAAGATCATGTATTTGCATGTTCCAGCCGCACTGACAGCCATCAATGTATGGTTCATGATGCTGGTAGCTTCGATCATCTGGCTGGTAAGGCGCCACCGGGTCTCGGTGCTTGCAGCCCAAGCTGCAGCGCCGGTAGGATTTGCGATGACCATAATTGCGCTAGTCACCGGCTCCCTTTGGGGGCAGCCGATGTGGGGCACATACTGGGCATGGGAGCCGCGCTTGACGTCGTTTCTGATCCTGTTCCTTCACTATGCTGCGTATATCATCCTCTGGAAGTCACTGGATGACCTGGAGGCGGTCTCAGATATTTCGTGCTATCTGTGCCTGGTTGGCTCTGTATTTGCACTTCTGTCACGGTATGCGGTCCAGTTCTGGGAAAGGGGACTTCATCAGGGCTCCACATTGTCGCTGGATCAGGAGACACACATTCATATCGACTACTACCTTCCACTGCTGCTTTGCATTGCGGGATTTTCGCTCTTGTGCATAACACTGGTTGTCCTTCGCACGCGCACCCACATCGAGCGCAGAAGAATCAACGCGATGGCAGCACGCCCGAGACAAGTGAATGATACCTGAACTGGGAAGTTACGCGGCGAATATACTTGCTGCCTGGAGCATCGGTCTGGCTGTACTGGTGGCAATCGTTGCAATCAGTATCCGCGAGGCGCGGCGCACCCGTTGCCTGCTTCGCAAAATTTCGGACGAGGCCCGACATGATTAGAGGCGGGCTTCGCCTTGGGCACATCACGATTCCACTTGTGTTCTTTGCAATCGCCTCAGTCTTGCTGGTTAGCGTCCTGAGGTCGGGCAGCAACGAGTTGCCCTCGAATCTGATCGGCAAGGATGTACCGAGATTCGACCTGGACCCGCTGATCGATCAACAGTCACCAAACAGGGCCAGCCTGCGGACGAACGAGATCAAGCTCGTTAACTTTTGGGCAAGTTGGTGCGCCCCCTGCCGCGTCGAACACCCAAATCTGGAAACCTTGGCCAGGCAGGGAATCACGATCTATGGCGCCAATTACAAAGACCATCCCGAGCATGCCAGATCATTCCTTAGCGAACTTGGCAACCCCTACACGGCAGTCGGGGCTGACCCCGACGGCAGAATCGCAATAGACTGGGGTGTTTATGGCATACCTGAAACATTTGTTGTGGACGAGCAGGGTAAAATCCTGATGCGCGTAGCAGGCCCGATAACCTCAAGCATTCTCATGAAGAGAATTCAACCTCTACTCGTCGAAAAACAGTGAGTGCTGAAGCTATGCCGGATTGGACGAACAATCAGCTACCAACGAAGGCGTTCAGCCTGTGGAGCCTGACGGTTGTCCGGATTATCAATTTGTGATTGGATCAAGGCGGCTGAATCTGTTTCCGGCTGGTTCGGACTGACCCCTCCTGTGCGTAGAATCCTCACCATCAATCGGACTGCCTGTGTACACAGGCCAGAAATCGCAATTGCCGAGGATTGGCCGGAATGCACGGGACGGCTCCCAATTGCCGCTGCCCCTATATGCTGCGCAAGTTGTCCACCATAAACACCGGGGCATGGCTGCATTCAACAGGAGCTTTCCTTGCCGCGCAACAGCGCTCGCGGGGTGGTTCAATGTGCCAGCTGCCTCCTTCGATAGTTGAAAGTTGTGCCTTATCGTTTCCTGTGCCGCAAAGTTGCATGAACAGCTTCAGGTACTTTCTGGATACCAGGCGAGGGCAAATCTGTTTTCACTTCCGGCAGCTGAGAGTTCCGGTTTGACTGACGTTCGCCGGCTGTAACAGCCAGGCGTAAATCAATCACAACTTCCTGGGATTCCCGTGACAATCTTCAAGTCTGACGTGTCGGCAATTGATCGCACTGTCATCCTGCTGCGTCGAAGTCGCTTCCCTTCACCGTGTTGTCCTGCATCTGCTTGCCGCACGTATGGCTATTCTTGCCTGGCCGTTGTTTAACCGAATCACGGTGAATGGCGGCGATTCTGTAACCACATTTTGCCTGCAGCAGATTCTTCAGGAATTGCAAGCACTGTGGGAAGGGAATTGGCGGGAATCTATATCTGGTATTAAGCCTTGCAAAACCCCCAGCAGGTGGACACATGATATCAACGTTTGTTACCCTCAATTAACATCTTGATATTCCTGGAAGGAGCCTCAAGAATCTCCGATAAAGTTTTTTGCTGGATCATGTCCCATGTCGGAATCTGTTGAGGAAAAGGTCACGAAAGTCCCGCAGAACACACGCCTCGAAAAGGCTCTTCTGTCGGCAATCCTCTACAACAACCGTCATTACGATGACGTAAAGGGTATCATTAGCGGTGAGCACTTTTACCTTCCTGTTCACCGCCGTCTCTTTCAACTGATTGAAGCTGTAATTCGTCAGAACAGGGTAGCCACAACCGAAACAGTGCGCCCGTATGTTGAGCAGGAACCCCTGCTAAAGGAGATTGGCGGTGCAGAGTACTTCGCAGACCTGGTGGCAACAAATATCGCGCCCCGCAATGCCCGCCAATACGCTGAACAAGTACGTGAATTCGCCATCAGGCGAACGCTGATGAATATCGGATCGACGCTGAACAGTGAGGCCGCCACAGTAAAAGCTACTACAACGGCCGACCGCATTATCGACGATACAGAACAGGTACTCTACAAGCTTCGAACCGAGGGACGGGCGGATGCAGGGTTTCGACCGTTTTCGGAGGTGCAACTCGAAGCCGTAAGGCGGGCCAAGCGGGCATCAATGCTGACGTCCAAAATCGCCGGACTGTCAACCGGGCTGCGAGAACTTGACAGTAAGCTGGGCGGCCTCCACCGGTCGGACCTGATCGTCATTGCCGGCCGGCCGGGCATGGGCAAGACCGCGCTGGCAACGAATATTGCATACAATGTTGCCAGGAATTATCGCATACTTACCGCACAAGATGGCACCACGACACAACTCGGGGGAAAGGTCGCCATTCTCTCAATGGAAATGTCGTCTGAACAACTGGTGGCTCGTATCCTCGCCGAATCCTCTCGGGTGCCAGCAACTCGAATTCGCAACAGCAGAATTAACCCCAGTGAGTTTGCCCAATATGCCAAAGCGGCCAGTCAGTGTTTTTCTCTGCCGCTCTATATTGATGATTCGCCGGGCCTCTCAATTGCCGATATCAGTGTAAGGTGTCATCGATTGCAGCGTATGATCGATGGGATCGACCTCATTGTCGTCGACTATGTGCAGCTGGCCAAGGCATCATCCAAATTCCAAAACCGCAACTACGAGATCGCTGAAATAACCGCCGGCCTAAAGAGCTTGGCCAAGAATCTGGACACTCCGGTAATTGCAATCTCCCAGCTTTCACGCATGACCGAAAACCGCGAAGACCAGAAACCCCAGCTTAGCGATCTGCGGGATTCCGGATCAATTGAACAGGATGCTGACCTGGTATTGTTCGTCTACCGCAAGGCGTACTATCTTGAGCGAAGCAAGCCCGACGAGAGCGAACAGAAAAAACTGTTGCTTTGGCAAGAACAGAGTCGCGAGCATCACAACATGGCCGAGATTATCATTGGCAAGAACAGGCACGGACCAACGGGCGCGCTGAAGCTTACGTTTAATGGCGCGCTGACCAAGTTCGGTGACTACGATCACAAGGCAAAACTGGAGCAGAAACAGGCCGAGGCGGCCCAGGAGGAGGAAGCCTCCGCCGCTTTCGGATAGTTCATCGCAAGGTGAATCAAAATGGTTGTTGAGTCTAGGTTGAAGGGGGTCCTGGAATTGGCTATGCAGGCGCGCATCGGAAGCGAGCTCCGTGACTCCTGAAGCCGTCAGGTGGCAAGAGACCAATTGTGCGAGCAAGACTTGAGATAGACCTGTCAGGTCTTGCTGACAATTGGCGCGACCTGGACGGGATGTCGGCAGCGAACGTCGAAACTGCTGCTGTGGTCAAGGCAAATGCCTATGGGCTGGGCGCGCCGGAGGTAGTCGAGGCCCTGCTTGGGGCGGGTGCAAGAACTTTTTTTGTTGCGCTGGCAGAAGAAGGACTGGCGCTCGGCGAATTGCACGACGACTGCAGGGTCTTTGTGTTTTCCGGATACTTGGAGGGTGATCGCGACCTGATCGCCGACAATAATCTCGTACCTGTCCTGTGCAGCCCCGACCAGGTCCGACGTTTTTTTGATGATCTGCCTGACCACAGGTTCGCACTCCAGCTGGATACCGGCATGAACCGGCTCGGCATCCCGGACTCGTGGTTCATCAGTCATCGCCGGCAACTGCTTGAAGCTCGACCAGAACTGATAGTCAGCCATTTGGCCTGCGCTGACGAGCCGGACAACAGCATGAATCGAAGGCAGCTGGAACGCTTTGGCGTGGCAACGCAGGGTGTTGGTGTCAGTCGCTCCCTGGCTGCAACAGGTGGCATTCTGCTGGGATCAGATTACCATTTCGAATTGTGCCGTCCGGGAATAGGAATCTATGGTTGCCTGCCCTTTGTTGCGGGTCGCAGTGTGGTCAATCTAAACCTGCCCGTTGTGCAGGTCATGGAGATTTCACCGGGAGACTCCGTTGGCTATGGTGCCACCTGGCGGGCAAGCGATCGACGACGTATTGCCACCGTTCTTTCAGGTTATGCTGACGGCATTTTCCGCCACCTGGGAAATACGTCCTGTTTGTACAGTGGACCCGTGCCGTGCCCCGTACTGGGGCGCATTTCCATGGACCTGATAACCGTTGATGTATCCGGGCTACAGGCTGAACCAGACTACCTGCAACTGCTCGGTCCGAATCAGTCGGTTGACTCGCTTGCAGAGAATGCCTCGACAATCGGATATGAGGTGCTTACGCGCCTCGGCAGAAGATATGACAGAGTCTACAAGTTTGCGTCAGGCAGAACCCGGATAGAATGAAACTGATGAATCCGTTGGTCGTTCCTGTCCTCGTCGGCCGATTTAGCCTGTCGGTCCTCGCCCGCGTCGGGAGGGCGTTCCGGTTTGTTGCCGACGTGTTCATGGCCATGTTGCTTCCGCCCTACTATTGCAAGGAATTTGCTCGGGCACTTGTTGTGATTGGCTACAACAGCCTGCCCATTGTTGCACTGACAACCCTGTTTACGGGCGGAGCGCTGGCATTGCAGATTTTTTCCGGCGGAACACGATTCAACGCCGAGGCAGCTGTTCCATCCATTGTCGCAATTGGCATGGTTCGCGAGCTGGGGCCGGTCTTGTGCGGCCTGATGATCGCTGGACGCGTCGGCTCGGCGATCGCTGCCGAAATCGCCACGATGCGGGTTACGGATCAGATCGACGCTCTAGAAACCTTGTCGACCAATCCGCTGCGCTACCTTGTGGCCCCGCGTGTGGCTGCCGCTACGCTGGTGCTCCCCTGCCTCACCGGTATAGGTGACATTATCGGCATTCTTGGCGGTTACCTCGTCGGAACAACACGCCTCAACTTTTCACCGGCCGAGTATCTTGATCATACGATGCGTTTCCTGGAAACCGGTGATATCGTTTCGGGCTTGGCCAAGGGCGCATTGTTCGGGTCAATTGTAGCGTTATGTGGGTGTTATTGCGGACTGCATGCCGGAAAGGGAGCCAGAGGTGTTGGTACTGCTACAACGCGCTCGGTCGCAACTGCTTCCATTCTGATTATCGCTGCGAACTATGTGATGACGGAACTGTTCTTTTGATCCGCGTCGGACTGACAGTCATGCAACTCGTTATTGCCAACCCTTGTGACCCGATGCGGGACAGCCTGCCGGCTGGTTATGTGGCCAGTATCGATACCAATGGCAGGAACATCGTGCATGGCTGACGCACCGAGAATTGAACTCATCGGCTTGTGCAAATCGTTTGCATCCACGCCAGTAATCGCGAACGTCAGCATGCAATTGCATGGTGGTAACAGCCATGTCCTTTTGGGCGAGTCCGGTGTGGGAAAGTCCGTTGTGTTGAAGTGCATTCTGGGACTTTTGAGACCGGACCAGGGATCTGTCCTTATCGATGGCCGGAACCTGAGCAAGATGAAACGCGCTTTTCTCGACCGCAGTGGTGTACTGTTTCAAGGAGGCGCCCTTTTTGACTCATTGCCAGTATGGCAGAATATCACCTTCCGAAAGCTGCACGGTTCAGACCGCCTTTCCTTGCACAAGGCCTTGATGCTGGCTGAGGAAAAACTTGAACGCGTAGGACTGGGTAAGGAAGTGGCGCGCCTTTTTCCTGTCGAACTTTCCGGTGGAATGCAGAAGCGGGTGGCACTGGCAAGAGCGATTGCATTCGATCCTGAATTCCTGTTCTTCGACGAACCAACCTCGGGTCTGGACCCGATCAAGTCGGTTGCCATAAGCAGAGTAATCAGGGATGTTGTACAAGACAGAAACGTCACCGCGCTAACTGTGACACATGACATGAACTGTGTGCGTGCTGTCGCAGAAGGTGTTACGATGCTCCGCTGTGGCAAGATCTACTGGGAGGGCGGTTTGACCGACTTCGTAAGCAATGACAACGCGTACATCTCGAAATTCTCCGAGGGCCATCGAAATCTGCAAGATGACCATCGGTAAGATGTCACCTCTGCCAGTCGGCAACAAGACATGGTCGGGCAAATTGCATCCGGGGCTGCAACTGTCCTACAGGTCATCCGGGAAACGCTCTCGCTAACCTTCGAAGTCTTAAATGGATTCCTTGAACGCATTCGACATTGTTGCGCTCGTCATTGTTCTGGCGTCTTCCCTGTTCGGCTTCTGGTACGGGTTGGTACGCGAGACGATGACACTCGTCAGCTGGCTGATCGCGGCCGTGCTTGCATATATTGTTGCCCCCTGGGCATATTCCTACATCGAATTCGTTCCGCTGGTGGGTCCCATTGTTTCGGGAACATGCGAGCTGGGGGTCGTATCTGCCTACATCGTCGTGTTTGCAGTTATTCTGCTTTTGCTTTCCCTGACCAATGTCCTGCTTGCAAGGATGGTCCAGCAACCCGTGTTGCATGCGTTCGACAGTTCCGGAGGACTGCTGTTTGGTGCGTTTCGCGGTCTGATCCTTGTGTCAATCATATTGTTGATCACAGAAACAGTGGTTCCAGCGCGGGAACTCGTCGAAACGGTCTTGGAATCGCAGTCAAACACTATTTTTCGGGGTCTGAAGTCATGGTTGGTCGACCTGTTTCCAACCGAACCACCAGCCTGGCTGGATAATGCCTATCAAAACCTGATGGCCTCCTGCTCCGTTCAGACAGACACTTTGACACGGTTGAATCCAATGTCCTGGCGCTGGCTGGGATGAGCCAGGGGGACACAGGACGAGACACCGTCGCGACTGCCGGGATTGGCCACACAGCCAGAAAGCCTGTGGCCCTGGTCACGGGGGCCTCACGCGGCCTCGGCCGGGCGGTTGCCCTGCAACTGGCGGCCAACGGCGTTCATGTCGTGGCACTGGCGCGAACCGTCGGTGGGCTTGAGGAAGTTGATGACGAAGTCCAGGAACTTGGTGGGTCGGCTTCACTTGCAGTAGCAGATCTGAAAGACAGACGGGCCATACAGAGTGTTCTTGCAAACATCGGAGCCCGATGGGGACAACTGAACCTATTGGTTCACTGCGCCATCTTTGCGCCACCGCTCACACCCGCTTCTCAGATTTCCAGGTCCGATCTGGCTCGTGCGATAGCAGTGAATTACACAGCCAGTTGCGAGCTGATCCGTGGCGCAAATCCCCTGCTTGGGCAAATCGGCGTTGCTGTATTCATAGACGATCCCGATGCCGGACGGAAGTTTTTCGGCTGTTACGGCAGCAGCAAGATGGCACAGATCACCTTGGCAAAATGCTGGAAGCAGGAGTGCCGCAAGATAGGTCCGCGCGTAATCATATTTTCACCAAGACCGATGTACACACGTACACGACTGCGATTTGCACCAGGAAGTGATCCGCACCTGCTTTCGACACCCGATCAGGAAGCTCGCAATCTCATGGAAATACTTCGACGGAAAGGTTCGGTGGCCAGCAAGATCCGAACTCAAACATAAGGATTGCGGTCCCCGTGGGACCGCAATACGATCCGAATGGGTGTTCCTGCCAAGCCGAAGTGGGTACGCAATCCATTCACCAGGTAACGGGTGTAGCTGCGGGGCAGTTTACCCGGGCGTGAGCACATCAACACAAAGCTGGGTGGGCGCGTATTGACTTGTGTAATGTAGCGCAGGCGCAGGCGCCTGGAGCGATATGCCGGTGGTGGATGCGCCTCAATCATGCTTGACAGCCACCGATTAAGCGGTCCTGTTGAAACGCGACTGTTCCAGATCTCGTACAAGGCGAATACCTGCCGGTGGAGATCTGCAAGTCCTTTTCCGGTCTTTGCTGATACGGCAATCAGCCGGCTTCCCCGGATTTGAGGCAATGCACTTCTGAAGTCGGCGGCAAGCTCAGCGTAGCAGGCCTGTTTGTTTTCGACCAGGTCCCACTTGTTCAGGGCAACAACAACCGCCCTCCCCTCCTGAGCGGCCAGTGCTGCCAGTCTGAGATCCTGCGCCTCGAAAGGATTCTGTGCATCAAGCAGCACGATCACGACCTCGGCGAATCTCACGGCACGCAAACCGTCGGAAACCGACAGTTTCTCGAGGCGCTCGGTTATCTTTGACTTGCGACGCATTCCAGCAGTATCGAACAGTTCCACAGAATTGCCCAGCCAGCTGGTCGGGACTGAAATCGCATCGCGAGTCACGCCTGGCGAAGGGCCGATGAGAAGTCGGTTCCGATCCAGAATGCGATTGATCAACGAAGATTTACCTGCGTTAGGTCGGCCAACAATGGCAATCCGTACCGCCCGCTGTTCGCATTCTTCCTTGTCATCCAACTTGTGCCCGGGTTCTGAGCCGGCAATTGGTTCAACTGCTTCCAATTCATGCGCAATCTGGCCGATGGCGCGACGCAAGGATTCAATTCCGATACGGTGCTCGGCCGAAGTGCAAACCGGTTCGCCGAAGCCGAGCATGAAGGATTCCGAGTAACCAACCTCGGTCTGGCCGCGTTCCATTTTGTTGGCGACAAGTACGATGCGCTTGTTGAGAGTACGAACTCGTCGAGCAAACTGGAAGTCGGCGGGCAACACCCCTTGACGGGCATCGATTACAAATACATGAATGTCGGCTGCCTTGATGGCTCGCCAGGTCAGGTCACTTATGCTGTGCGCGAGGTCATCGCCAAGGTAGTTTTCCAGCCCAGCCGTATCCAGCAGGCGGACGTCCCCGTGCGGCGTCGCCAGTTGTCCTTTTCTGACGTCTCTCGTAACACCGGGTTGATTGTCGACCAGTGCCTTCGATTGCCCGATCAACCGGTTGAAGAGTGTCGATTTGCCGACATTTGGTCTGCCGACGATGGCCACTGTGGCAGCCAGTTCTGCCAATTCCCGTTTCTCCGGGTTAAGCCGGCAGCTGTGGTATCCGTTACCGGTAGGCGATCAGACGACCGGATTTGCTGACCTGGTACAGAACGCCGTTGACAATGGCCGGCATCGACGCCGCTCCTCCGGCAATGGACGTAGAAGCCAACTCCTCGCCCGACTCTGGATCATACGAACGCAATTCTCCGTCGCTTGAAGCGACAATAAGCCTACCACCGGCCAGCAGCGGACCATAATGAACATGGATCTCCTTGCGTCGCCGTGGTGATTCCCTTGTGAAGTGCGGGAGGGCTGTTGCCCACAAGCGGCGACCGGACGCGGCATCAAGACGAACAAGTTCCCCGGTGCCTGTCATGGCAAAAACCGAATCACCGACTGCAAGTACAGCGTTCGCAGATCCTTCGGGTACAGTCCAGATCGGTATACCTGAACCTGCATCCAGCGCGGTAAGCGCCCCGGCCTGATTCGAAACATAAAGGCGATTGCCGGAGAGTACTGGTGAAGACGAAATGCCGGTAATTCGATAAGTTGCATCCGGCTCCCGTCTTCCACCTGCAAAATGCGACCATATGCGTTGTCCCGTAAGGGCGTCGACCGTTATGACCTCGCCCGACGGGAATGGAAAAAAGATTGCGCCACTTCCGGCGGCCGGACTTACTTCTCCGGCAGGAGCTGCATCTGCGTATGTGCTTCCGACACTCCAGTTTCGCCGTCCTGTTGAGACTTCGATCGACCAGGCCCGGTTGTTCAGGGTCACCAGGAACACGCTGTCACCGTAGACAATGGGCGGATAGATCGCGGGGAATTCAAACCTTTGTGTCCACAAAACGGAACCGGATGCCGGCTCAAGAGCACTAAGGGTACTGTGTCCCGAGGTTACGAACAGCAGACTGTTTCCGTATCCCAAACCACCGCTTGACGCCTCCCCCTCGTCGGCCTCTCTCGGCACCAGAGAAGTCGACCACAATCTCTGTCCGTCAGTACCAAATGCGGTCACAGTGGAATCCGCATCCAATGTGAAAACACGCCCGTCGGCGACAACAGGTGCTGCATTGATGCGTTGCTTGGATCCGGCCTGCTGACCGATGTCGCCCACCCACGCCACTGACAAGCTCGAGCGCAGTGCGTGATGACCGGCATCATGAGCAACATTGGCGTTGACAGCCGTCCAACTTGATCCGCTGGTTGCTGGCGGAGCCGCAAGCGGCAGCCTGACATTCGTCAATGGCGCATGTGTATAGTATCTGACCGTCTCGTCTTCCGGATCGGAAATCAGATGCGAGGTCTCGGCCAAAGGCACGCTAGCATCTATCCTGAGGCCGCCCACCGGATCATCTCCAAAAAGGCCACATCCCGAAACAAGGGCTGTGACCGACATCGCAATCGCGATATGTGTCTTATTGGACACGATTTACTCTCCCGGATTAACCTCAATCACGTACGTCAGCCATCACCGGTCGCTTCGGGTTCCTCGTTGATGCTGCGCATCATGACCTCGATTCGCACTCGCATGCGCTGTGTCACCTGCTGGTCATTGTAAACGCTGCGAAAATGATCCAGAGCCTGTTCGACACTGGTACCTTCGCTGCCCTCAAGCGCTCCCCGGTAAATGACCTGCGCCAAGAACTCCTGTGCCAGCAGGCGGTAGGGGTTTCCAGGAACGATCATTGGCTCCAATTCTGCAATCAACTCTGCCACCGGCTTCGTATTGCTCTGTAGCATGACTTTTTTCAATCTGGCCAACTCGCGATAGGAAGACGCCAAGCCGGTGTCGTCGGCAACACTTGCCAATCTGGCAATAGCCAGATCTTCGTCGCCAGCTTCACGCAGTGCTGAGGCGGCAAGAAGGTCGATAATCGCGGCAGCTTCTGAAGTGTCTGTCTCAATGCGCCCCAGGGCGTCGGCCTGCGATCGACCGTCTGCATATGCCAAGGCATCGACAATCGCAGTCCCAACGGTTTGCGCTTCCTGGCGCTGCTGCGACTGGTGCCATTCACGGAAAGCGGCCGCGCCCACAATGGCTACAACTACAACTGCGCCAATCCAGCCCCAACGTCTGAATAATGCGAAGAGCCGGTCGCGGCGTACCGCTTCCGTTACTTCCTGAATAAATGTTTCCGGATTGCTCACACCTGCTCCTAGCCCAAATTCCTCACGGATCGGACGGCAATTCCTGACGCGCAAGTCGGCGCAGGAATCATTCTGCCCCGAACTCGCAAACTATCGCCTGCATACCCCCCTTTGGGCGGAAATTCCAGCAATTGAAGACCATTGAAGAGAGGTACAAGTGCCGGGATTGGCAGACTACCGGCCCCGGATGCCTGCACTCAGTTCATCCTGGCAGCCTCGAGAGCTTCCAGAAGGACAGAAAACACCCTTGCCGGCAACCAGTTCACGTGACTCGCAAGGCAATTATGCCGTCCCCTTCCTTGCCAAGTCGCATTCCTGCATTGTATCTCGCAAGGCACGACCAATTTTGGCAGTACTGTGCCATAGGACACGCGAATGCGTATTTTTTCTTTGCTTACGGCCGGTATTTTTGCTTTGGCGCTCTACTACCTCGTGATCAAGCGTGATGAATTCACAGCCTTGGTCAGGGGTGCACCTGAAAATGTAGAACAGCAGGAATCGGTAGAAGCGCCGATCGTTCCCGAAATCGGTGACCGCCCTGTCTCGGTAATTGCCATCGAGTCCCGGGCGAGCGAAATCGAAACCGGAGCGTTGTTGCGCGGGCAAACCGAAGCGGCCCGCTTCGTCGACGTCAAGTCGGAGACATCAGGTCTTGTCATCTCGGAACCACTTCGCAAGGGAACGATGGTCGAAGAGGGTCAACTGGTTTGCGAGCTTGATCCAGGAACGCGACTTGCGGCGCTTGACGAGGCAAGAGCCAGACTCAATGAGGCCGAGATTGCGGCTCGGGCAGCGAATCAGCTTGCGACCGAAGGGTTTGGATCGGAACTCAGGCGCACATCCTCGCTTGCAGCCTTGCAAAGCGCCACAGCGATTGTCAAAAGGGCGGAACAGGATATAGCGCGCCTGCGCATAAGAGCGCCATTCAATGGCCTGCTGGAATCCGATGCGGCAGAATTAGGCTCGCTGCTTCAGCCGGGAGGTCTGTGTGCAACAATAATCCAGCTCGATCCCATTCGCATCGTCGGCTTCATCACTGAAGCCGAAGTTGATCGGGTAAAGGTGGGGAACTTCGCCACAGCCACGCTTTCCTCGGGTCGCAAGGTGACTGGAAACCTGACTTTTGTGTCCAAATCTGCAGATCCGACGACCAGAACCTTCAGGTTGGAAGTTACCGTCGGCAATGCCGATTATTCGATCCGGGATGGCAGCTCAGCTGAGATCTTTATCGCCGCAGAGAAACGTCCAGCGCACTTTCTTCCACAATCTGCCCTGACCCTGAACGATCGGGGTGAAATTGGTGTCCGGCTTGTCATTGACGGCCAGGCGAGATTTTCGCCTATCCGTATTGTGCGAGATACAAGTGATGGCATTTGGGTTGAAGGGCTGGATGAGCATGTAAGCGTGATTGTTGTTGGCCAGGAATACGTCGTCGATGGCAGCGCGATCGAAGTTACGTACATGGGTGAGTCACGATGACTTCAATTGTAGACTGGGCGGCTGGACACGCACGAATGGTACTTGCCTGCCTCCTCCTGGCGCTGGGAGCCGGAATAACGGCCTATTTCCAGCTACCCAAGGAAGGCGCGCCGGATATCGATATCCCGGCATACTTCATCTCCGTGGTGTATCCGGGAATCTCTGCCGAGGACAGCGAAAAGCTTCTGGTGCGACCGATGGAAAGCCGGCTGCACGATGTGGACGGCCTCAAGTCGATGACCTCAACGGCAGCGGAGGGTTATGCCGGCATCGCCCTCGAGTTTGAATTCGACCATGACAAGTCCAGGACGCTGGCCGACCTTCGAGACAAGGTAAGCCAGGCCGAGGCAACGTTTCCGAGCGGGGCCAAGGTTCCTGTGATCACCGAATTCAGTTTTTCAACTTTCCCAATTCTGGTTGTGGTGTTGTCCGGAGAGTTGCCCGAACGCACGATGCAACGCGTTGCCAGGCGATTGCAGGAGGTCGCCGAGAGCGTCCCAGGCGTATTGGAAGTCGGCTTGACCGGACATCGGCCGGAAATGCTTGAGGTGCTCATCGACCCACTCAAGCTGGAGGCCTACAACGTTACCGCCAACGAACTCGTGCGGGTCGTGAGCGCCAACAATCAACTTATCGCGGCAGGCGAGGTCGAGACCGGAAGTGGTGCATTTGCACTCAAGGTACCGTCGTCGTTCAATGATCCCCGGGATGTCTACGACTTGCCGGTCAAGGTCAATGGTGAGCGTATCGTGACCCTGGGAGACCTTGCCAATATTCGCATGACATTCGAGGACAGGTCTGGATTCGCGCGCCACAACGGTGAGTCGACGATCGCATTGCAGGTTGTCAAACGCAAGGGTTTCAATGTCATCGAAACACCGAAGGTGGTGCGCGCGGTGGTCCTGGCCGAGGTCGAGACCTGGCCGGAAGAACTCAGGGATGCCGTGACAGTCGACTTTGCCCAGGATTTGAGCCTCAATGTCGAAGCCATGGTATCGCAGCTCGAGTCCTCGGTGCTGACAGCAATATGCCTGGTCATGATTGTCGTACTGGCGGCACTTGGATTGCGATCCGCGATACTCGTCGGTTTTGCTGTACCCACATCTTTCCTCCTGTGCTTCAGCTTTCTCGCTATCATGCAGATTGCAATTTCAAACATCGTCATGTTCGGGTTGATTTTGGCTGTTGGCATGCTGGTGGACAGCGCCATCGTTGTTGTCGAGCTGGCCGATAGACGGATTTCCGACGGAGGCCGGCCGATGGCTGCTTATGTCGAAGCAGCCAAGCGGATGTTCTGGCCAATTGTTTCGTCGACGGCAACCACGCTGTGTGCATTCCTGCCCATGTTGTTCTGGCCGGGCATTCCGGGACAGTTCATGGGCACGCTTCCAGTAACGATCATGTTCGTATTGTCTGCATCCCTGGTTGTTGCACTCATTTTCCTGCCGGTAGTTGGTGGCTTGGCTGCTCGTTTTTCGATGATCCTCTTGCGGGTTGCAGAGGCCCTGAGTCTTGTATCATGGCCGTTCAGGCTGATCATGTTCCTTGTGTCGGGGGGCATTCTTCTGGTTGCCAGCCTCATGGTTGTTGCGCCCTGGCTCTTGCTCGGGCCGGCAGCCGCCTATGCCGGGATCATGCCGCAACTGGCAGGTTCCGTTATCTTTGCCGTTGCCTCCATTGCGCTGGCGATTGTCATCAATTCCTTTACTGTATCCAAGGCAAGTCGCCTGCGGATGGGGCGGCGGCGGACCATTGTTGGCCGGCTCATCAAATTTGTTGTCGGCAACCCCTTCATGCCGGTAGTCGTTGTTGCTGCTGTTATCGTCTTCGTGGTCGGCGTCTTTCAATACTATAGTGCCAACAATTACGGCGTGACATTTTTTGTCGACGCCGAACCGGAGCGGGCCAGGATCAGCGTGCTTGCCAGAGGCAACCTGAGCCTGGAGGAGAAAAACGAACTGGTTCGCAGTATCGAGGACTACGTCGTTGGAACAGAGGGTGTGGCGTCGGTTTTCGGCTTCACTGGTGAAGGCGGGCTGACCGATCTCTCCGGAGCAGGCAAGCCGGTAGATACGATTGGTGAAATCCAGATCGAGTTTGAAATCTGGGAGGACCGGCAGGCCCTGGGCGGGGACGCCGTCGACACCAGGCTGATAGTCGAGAACATTGAGCGCCAATTGCTGAACGTTGTAGGTATCAATACCGATGTAAGAACCGAGGCGTCCGGACCGGCGGCCGGCAAGCCGATCAGTCTGCACCTCTCCGGTTCAGACTGGGATTCACTTCTTGAAACAGCAGAAAGAGTCAGGAGAAAATTTGATGAAACGCCAGGCCTGGTATTCATAGACGACACGCGTCCTCTGCCCGGCATTGACTGGCAGGTCGAAGTCGATATTGAGGAGGCTGGCCGCTTTGGTGCTGATGTAGCAACAATCGGTACTCTTGTGCAGCTGATCACGCGCGGCATTCTGCTCGACACGATGCGTGTCGATACCTCCGACGAAGAAATCGACGTTCGGGTCCGCTTTCCAGTGGAGGACCGAGTTCTGTCGACAATTGACGACATGAGGCTACGCACGCCCCAGGGACTGGTCCCTCTGGCCAACTTTGTTAGCCTCCGACCGGTTCAGCAGCTGGCCCAGATAAGTCGTAACGACGAAAAGCGTTTCATCGCAATCAACTCCGGGCTGCAGCCCGGTCTGACCAATGAACAGGGACGACCGATTACGCCAACCGAACGCATAGAACTGCTTACGGATTGGCTGCAGAACGAAGCCGGTCTGCCGCCAGATATTGACTGGGAGTGGACCGGCGACCAGGAGGAGCAGCAGGAAAGTCAGACCTTCCTTATGTACGCCTTTATCGGTGCGCTGGGACTGATGTTTGCAGTACTGCTTGCCCAGTTCGACAGCGTTTACAACGCTATTCTCGTGCTGTTGGCCGTCGTTCTCTCAACGGCTGGTGTAATGCTGGGGATGCTGATTCTTGAGCAGCCTTTTTCCGTTATCATGACGGGCACCGGAATAGTGGCACTTGCCGGAATTGTCGTAAACAACAATATCGTTCTGATCGACACCTATCAGGAAAATTGCAAGTTTCTTCCGCGCATTGAGGCCATAATCCGGACGGTCGAAGTACGCCTTCGCCCTGTCCTTTTGACTTCCATCACGACAATTGCAGGGCTCACGCCCATGATGTTCGGCATTTCGATCGACCTGGTTGATGGAGGTTACACACTCGGCACACCATCCTCAAAATGGTGGCAGCAACTGGCATCAGCAGTTGTGTTCGGACTTGCAACAGCTACCGCACTCACCTTGCTGTTCACACCCTCCCTTCTGGCCATCAGGGTCTGGGCAACCAAGGGGGGCTATCGAGCTCTCGAAGGCATTGCTGTCCTGTACCGGGGACGGAGCAGCAGGATTGCGCTCGACAGGAGACTCAGAAAGGCGGTCGCCGGTATTGACACCGGGGTTATTCCATGGGACCAGTTTCAACACATTCTCCTTCCGCCAAGGGTACGTCGCGGAGGGATCAGACATACAGCCACGGACACCATCGACGACATGTCCTCTTCCCCGATGTCAGAAAAGAGTGCTCGCGATGACTGGGATCAGAAGAATCCCGAAGTAGCCGGGGACCGACAACAAGGCGAGTGAAATGCCAAGTTTCGGACTAGCGCTGTCCAGGTTTTCCAGACTGCCATCACGACATACGGGAACTGGTCGGGAACGGCCTCTCCTTACACGGGTTTGCCGGCAGTTCCGGCTCTAGTTGATTAGGTCTCCAATGATCATGAGCGAAGGGTTGCCGAGCGTGGTCGATTGGCTCACATCAAGAAAATCAATGTGCCACCGGCGCGATATTATCGCTGCTCGCGGGAATTCAGGTTTGTATCTCGCCCTGGCCGGTCAGGCTAACCTGCAACTCAGTTGTCAGAGGGATCAACGACTCCCGGGATTAGAAAAATCTGACCCGGATAAATCAGGTCGGGATCACGGATCTGGTTGATATTGGCATGGAAGATCCTGACATACAGTCGTCCCAATCCATAGTTCTTTCGAGAAATTCCCCACAACGTGTTTCCCTTCTGGACAGTCACCAATTTGGCAATCTCGTCATCCGCGACATCCGACGATCGTTCCGAACTTGTTCGACGCAGCGCATCGAGTGTGTTCCTGACGAACTGTGCGTCTTCCTTCCGGAAGGGCATTGAGGATGTCCTGACAATTCTTCCGGAAGCATCTCTTTCGACTGTGCCCACAGTGTAGGTTCCGCGGGGAACTGATGAGAGGTCGGCGGTCCAGGTGCCTGTTTCACCAATTCTTGCCACGATCGGGGTCACCGCACCACCCAGGGTTACGGTAATTGTGCCGTTGGGCTGGCCGCGTCCGGAAAGAAAGACCTCCCCTGATTCGTTGTAGGTGATTAGGTCGACACCCTGTTGCTCACCTGGTGCCGCAAACAATGATGCCGCCATTCCGTCACGCAGGTTGATCAGGTTGGGTTGGCCTCCGTCTTGCTGATCCTTTTGCGGCTGGCGAGACGGACCTGTCAGACCGGGCACGACGATCACTGTGGATGTCGAGTAAACCCTTGTCCAGTCAGGAGCAACCGTTGCCAACTGGAATTCGACTGGCGCCTGCGCCAACTGTAATCCGAGAATAAAGGTGAACTGGCCTCGGGAATCTGAGCGTTCCTGGCCGACATCCTTGGAATCAACAATGGCAATGACAGGGTGATTTGGCGACGTGCGCCCGGCAATAACTGCAATACCGTTGGCATCGACGCGTACAATGTCGAAAGTTGGCGGCCGAATTAACGGGGGCTCTGGCGCAAGTTCGGTTCCCGGAGACTGCAACCTGGCCACCTGCAACTCCCCCGATGCCTCGGCCTGCTCACCTGGCGCAACGTCTGCATCCGACGCAGCATGCTCTCCCATGCCGGAGATGTCCGATTCACCGGTGGATTCCAACGATGCCTGATCTGCATTCGCCTGTAGGTCAGTGTCTGAACGCTGAACTGTGTCATTGGACCCAGTTGTTTGTGCCTCGCCAGCGTTTTCGCCGTCTACTGCTTTCGCGTCGGCACCTGGCTCTGTGAGCGCGGTTTCAGCTGGCTCGTCCTTGTCCTCGGGGACAGCCGCAGGCTCAGCATCCTCACTGTCCTGAGGCATCCTATCCTGGGTGCCATCGGCGTCGGTTTCCGGGGTTGGTGTCTCTTTCGGGCCTTCACTATCGGCAGCTTCTCCAGGAGCATCTGGCTCCGGGAGCGCGGTTTCAGCTGGCTCGTCCTTGTCCTCGGGGGCAGCCGCAGGCTTAGTATCCTCACTGTCCTGAGGCATCCTATCCTGGGTGCCATCGGCGTCGGTTTCCGGGGTTGGCGTCTTTTCCGGGCCTTCACTATCGGTAGCTTCTCCAGGAGCATCTGGCTCTGTGAGCGCGGTTTCAGCTGGCTCGTCCTTGTCCTCGGGGACAGCCGCGGGCTCAGCATCCTCACTGTCCTGAGGCATTCCTGCCTGGGTGCCGGCGTCGGATTCTGGAGATGGCGCTTCTGCCGGGCCTTCACTATCGGTAGCTTCTGCAGGAGCATCTGGCTCTGTGAGCGCGGTTTCAGCTGGCTCGTCCTTGTCCTCGGGGACAGCCGCAGGCTTAGTATCCTCGCTGTCCTGAGGCATCCTGTCCTGGGTGCCATCATCAGTTACAGCTGTCTCGGAAGCGTCGCCAACTGCCGACGGCAAGGTATCCTCATCTGCACTGGTCTCTGATGTTGGATCGACTTCCTGGGGCGAAGTCTGCTCCTGACTGATTCTATCCTCTTCAGTGCCGGCGGGGGCATCTGTATCGTCAGCAGACAATTCTGCGGTCTCGGCATCCAGGGATGAGGACTCGGTCCCGATCGGGTCTGTCTCTACGCTTTCAGTTGGCTCTGGTTCATCGGCGCTGCGGAAGAGCCCAAAGTCGTTGGAAAAAAGAAGGTAAAGGATTAGGACAACAAGTAGGATGCCGACAACAATTCGCGAAACGTCCCTGACGGTCGATCCAGATGACCTACCATTACTTGACATCGCGACATCCTAGCTGGCGACTTCGGGCCTTGGTCCCACTGCGGCAACCCATGCCCTGCAAGAGCATTGACGAAGAACATGTGGAGCGATTCATGAGTATAAAGCATGTATCATACTATTCCAAATCCATCTGTGTGTATTGTGGGTCGCGGGCCGGTCTTGACGAGTGCTACGTGCAGGCCGCAACGGAACTTGGCCGACTCATTGCCAAAGCGCAGTGGCGACTAGTCTATGGTGGTGGTGGATCCGGTCTTATGGGAACGGTCGCCAACTCGGTTCGCCACTCGGGAGGGGCTACGCTCGGCGTAATTCCGGAGGACATACCAGAACAGGCAAACTATGATCTGGACTGTCTAATCCTGACCAGGAACATGCACGAGCGAAAAAGCGTAATGATGGCCAACTCTGATGCCTTCGTCGCACTGCCGGGAGGGTTCGGCACGCTGGAAGAATTGTTCGAGGTTGTTGTCTGGCGACAACTCGCCATCCATTCCAAGCCAGTCTACGTACTCAATGTCAACGGATACTGGGACCAGCTCGCGACATTGATCGATTCAGTTGTCATGAATGGCTTTGCTGACACCCACAGTTCTGACCTACTTTCATTCTCGACCTCGCCCGCCGACCTCATGACTCGCCTCCGAGTCAACCTGGGCCATCGAATCTGAATCTCCCCGGCTCAAGCCCTACTGGATTCACAAACTTCCAGCCATGTCATAGCCTGTCTGGATGGCTCTGAACTTCCGGAGAGGCAGCCCAGGGCCGCCGCCTCGAAAACCGGAACTGTGAACCCGCTCGTTCAGCAGGAGGCGTCATAAGATTCTCATTGACATAGACCACCTGGTTCCTGGCGCCTGCGCGTTTCGAATTGACCCTGTCTTGGACGAGTTGATGGCATCGGAATTGTAGTGCCAGGTCTTGGCTGTACCGCCCGGTTGCTGTTTTTTCGCTGTTCCGAGAATTCCTACATAGTTGCATCCTCCCGGGGTTGAACCCGTGATATTCTTGCCACTCTTGGCGCGGCCCCAGGGACTTCGTTCAAGACGTCATTGTGAGGATGCATCAGGCTGTTCTTCGGCGTGACGCCGGGGACCGATCAAATCGATAGTCAAAGACGCACGAGGCGCCAACAATCTCACGAATCCACACGGTAGCACTCGCGCCAGGCGAATCCGCGAGGCGCACTGGCTGGTTCAGTGCGAAAAGAACGGGTTGGGACTGACCGTCATTGATAGCGACGTTATCCGCGTAGAGGTAGGTGCGGTCCAAGTTGTCCAGTATGGGGTCAAGCCTCCCCTGAACTCCCTGCAGATGTCCTGTCTGGTTGGCGATGATCTTTGAACCACCGTCAGTCGCCGGTTACATGCGAATCTCCAGCCGCGCCTCCGGCACATGATTGCGCTCGACACAAGCCTTGAATCCATCTGCGGCGCACAGCACGGTCATCGGAAGTCTGGCATGGAGCGCAAACCTGGCACGGCCGAAGGAATCCGTATGCGCCTCGCGCCAAGTCTTGTTGGGGTAGAGCATCTGTACATGTACCAGCGGTAGCGGCTCGCCCGCATCGGCGCGCGAAACCTCCACGGAAACCGGAATTCCACCTATCACGGGCGGACTGGCCGCAGGCAAAACAACCTTCAATGCACGTCCGCCGACCAACTCGAAGTTCGGATACCGTGCCACAGATCCGGCCGCAGGCTGCTGATGCCGGTGTCTCGCACCACCTGTGTGTCCGTTGACGCGACATCGGATTGTCCCCGCAAGAGTGACAATCTACGGATATCGACCGAATCCGTCTGCCGCTTTGCGTCTCCCCGGCGCCGATAGTAGCCGCCGGGTGATCAATGCACTACCGCACTTTCGGGAATCACGACAACTAGAACGCCATCGTTCGCCGATTCTGGAACAGGAACCCGGTAAACCTCAAAATCCAGAGAAGGCTTGATGCTGTCTATACAGGTGTCACGGACATAGCGAACCAACGCGTCAAGTTGTAATGGGTCGAGCGACTGCGCTTGCAGGTTGTCCTTCACGCCCAGCACCAGTCGCCCACCACGGGAGTTGCCGAACGCCGCCAATGCGTCGGCGAGCGAACCTTTCCCGGGTGCGAATACCTTGCCGCCACGAAACTCGACTTCCTGCAATTCGATATCGGTGTCCACGCCTTGGCGAAGCGTGCTGCACATATGCGGTGACCGCCACACCATTCTCCCGAACGGATCCCGTCACGTGTTTTCTACCACACTTACCATTTCCGAGTAGTGGTCATTATCCAGAGACTGGATCATCTGCAGTTGATTCTCAAGGACAGCCGGTGCTCCGGTGAGTGCCATAAGGTCATGCTCCGGTTCCCCGACGGCAATGCTGTGCGAGTGAACATTGAGAAAACGAAGAATTCGGCGCTTCTTTGCCTTATCGAATTGAACCTCCTCCAGCTTCCTCCACAAACTCCCCGACCGCGGCAGACGGAACGCGAGGAACGCTTCCAACAAGCGCCTTGCCATGTTCGGAAGAACGTAGTTGAGTTCGAGGGTTTGAGATGCCGTTTCGGTGGACGCGCGGTAAATTCGGGCAAACAGGTACTGGTATTCCTCAAGCAGCGGATCAAGTTGTCGGACGCAACTGTTCCGGATATCTGCCTCCTGCACAGTATCGAGCATAAGGAATCGGGCGGGCCGTTCCTTCTTGTTCTGGCGATTCAAATGCTGAAACCAGTCGTGGACCTGCCGAAAAAAGGTGAAGTTGTGCGTCAACACAAATAGCTGACCTGCCTCCTTCTTGCAGTTCTGAATATATCCAAATGCCAGGAACAAGGCGTTGACATCAAGACTGGAGGCCGGGTCGTCCAGCACGATCACGCCATTTTCCATTTCGAAGTGCCTGTCTTGCAGAGTCTTCAGGAAGTACAAGAGGGCGATCGCAGTGGTCTCTCCCTCACTCAAGAATCTTGCCGTTACACCGCCACGCGTGATCGTGTAGCCGGTTTCCTTGATTTCCAAGTGCAACTCTGCATGGCCAAGGTAGGTGCGAAGATCCCTTGTCAGCTCCTCAGCCGGTCGGCGATACTCGACGATCTCCCGCTCCTATCTGGTGATCTCGCCATCCAATCGTTGGACCTCTTGCTCCTGCACCTGCACGCTGTGCTTTGCAGGCTTCCTAGTATCCCTGCGGTCCACGAAATCGTCTGGTGCATCCGGGCTGTCCTGGTTCGAGTCCCGAAGTCATCGCAAACCTGATTGTGCTTTCGGATCACCACATTCAACTGCTCGACTGTGCCCAGGTCCACCTGCGGGGGCTCAATCTTCAGTTCAACCTGATCGAAAACGCGCTGTTTCCTGTCGTTCAACGCCTGCACGACTGTAGAAATCCACTTCTTCACAGACGCGAGCGCAATTTTCAGTCTGGCCTCCAATGAATCGAAATCAGCGCCCGGTTCATCGTCAAGAGTTAATTTGTGTGGCACTTGGATCTTGGCTATCGCCGCCAGGAGATTCTGTAGCTCTTTGACTCTCTGGTCCAGATGTTGAACGAACTTCTCATATTCATCGCTGAAATGAGCTTCCAAGGCCGTCACACGGTCCTTCGATAGTGGCTTTTCGCAGAATTGACATTGCTCAATACCTCGATTCTGGTGCAACACCAGACCCTGCCGCATCCAACTGGCAAGTTCGGAATCGTTCTTCAAGACATCGATCACCGCTGCAACGACCGTCGTTGTCAGCAGTTCTGGTACGCGGTCCACAGTCGATTTGAAGTCCGGAAATTCATAGTCGATCTCATCGACCTTCGGCTTCGGCTTTTCTTTGAGTCGGTCGAGCAGCATATCCTGCTCTTTCCTTGCGCAGACGGCGAACGGGGCCACAAACCTCAACCATCTGACTGGCATCGTCCCCGAAATTACGCTTGTTGTAGGGGTTGTCACTGCTCGACCGCAGCATGTCCTTTATGGACTTCGCACGGTCGATACAGAACCGGTCGAAATCCTTACAGGCGGATTGTTGCTTGCAAAGGGCGATCTCTAGCTTCGAAATGGCCGCAGAGCGCTGCTCCTCCAGCTCTGCAATCCTCTGCTGTTTCCCGACGCTCTTCTCACCCAATACAAGGATAGGCGGGATCTGACCTCCTTCCAGGAGGTAACACGTTCTGGTTGACAAAGTCGCGGTTGAATACACGAACTGGAATGTTTGATTGGGCGAAGTTCTCGCCTCGAACATCGCCACCGGAAGTGCCTAGCACGACATGTCCTAATGTCGGTGGTTGGCCGACCTCAAGGCCGCGAAACAGCCGGCTCAGTGTGGTCGTGCCACTCCCGTTCCACCCGTAAACCAGATTATACTGTCCGAATTCCGGAAGTTTGGGTGGTCATGTGAAGCTTCGAAGGACCCCGCATTCGCGAAGGCACCTTATGCGAGTAATTCCTATCACACGGCTCTCCCATTGAGCTCGGCGATAATCTTCACGCAAGAGTTGACTGAGATGACCTCTGGTAGAAGCATGACGCGGGTCCGGGCGCGTGTCTCGTTTTGCTCTGTGTTAGCAACGATACGGACATATAGTGGCCTGACGCGCCCGCCGTAAGCTTGGATAATCTACTTCGAAAGGATCGATACTGGAATAAGCCGGAAGGCCTTCTCGCGAATCCTGACAATGGTCGATCCGCCGGAGATTCCGATCATGTAGTCAAGGCTTTCATGGCAGCGGAAGGAACAACCCGGACCATCTGCCCGGGCTGAATAACATCTTTTGTCCTGTTCACACCATGCGGGCGGCAACCGCCTCCCAATTGACGAGATTGTCCAGGAAATTGGCCAGATAGGCCGGTCGTTTGTTCCTGAAGTCGATGTAGTAGGAGTGCTCCCATACGTCGCACCCCAAAAGTGCAACCTGACCAAAGCACAGTGGATTGACACCGTTTTCGGTTTTGGTGACAGCAAGCTGGCCATCGCTGCCCTGAACCAGCCAACACCAGCCGGACCCAAACTGCGTTACACCTGCGGCGATGAACCTGTCACGGAATTCTGCAACTGAGCCAAAGCTGGAAACGATGCCGGCATCAAGTTCAGAAGGCATCGCACTGCTGCCTGGACCCATCATTTCCCAGAACTGGCAATGATTCCAGTGCTGCGACGCATTATTGAAGATTCCGTTCTGCGCAACGGCACCCGACTCATAGGTGCCGACGACTATTTCCTCAACTGACTTGCCTTCCCACTCGGTACCAGCGATCAGGTTGTTGCCATTGTCGACATAGGCTTTGTGGTGGAGACTGTGGTGGAATTCCATTGTTTCCTGTGACATTCCGGCCGATGCAAGGGCATCGTGTGAATATGGCAGGTCTGGAAGGCTAAATCCCATTTCTTGTTCCTCATGATCTGTAATCTAGGTTGGCACCATCTCATCTTTGCACTTTCAGGTGCAAATTCAACCCACGGTCTTGCCTGTGGCAGCACTTTGGAACGCACTGCGACGCAGCGCAACCTGCTCATCCCAATTGATCTAATCAAGCAATGGCAACCCGAGTATGGCTGAAATCGCAATGATAACGTATGCGACGAAGCGGTACAATTGCTCGTGTTCCGGGTTGAAAATCCATTCCCCAATCCACATGGCCAACAGGAAGGGAATGGATATCACCAGCCCTGTGGACACATACAGCGCGTCCAGTTCTCTTTCGAAGGCGAGTACACCGAGAAGCAGAATGTCCGAGATGAACAGATAAATGAACAGATTGGCACGAACGACCCTGGCCGGCAATTCACTTGCAAGATAGAGCATGATGACCGGTGGCCCCGGCAGCCCGACTGAACCTGCGAACAGCCCTCCAATTCCACCGGCCCCATAAACGAGAGGACGGGTGAGATCCCCGCGATAGCGGACACCACACACCAGAAGAACAAGCAGAAGCAAGGTAATCGTTGACACGGCATACCTGAAGACTTCCACCGGCATGACGAGCAGAACGACAACACCCAGAGGCAGTGTAACCAAGGCACCCGCCGAGAGCCGGCCGATGTCAGCAACGTCGGTGTTCCTGATAGTTCTGGGCACCAGCATCGCCGGGCCAACCAGGTCCATTACGACAAGAGTCGTCAGTGACGCGACAGGGGACATCAGGGACCCGGCGATCGGCAGATAGATCATCGCAGTTCCGAAGCCGGAAAAACCTCTGACCAGACCGGCCAGGGAGGCACCTGCGATCAGGAGGAGCGAGATCTCCGACTGAACACCATGGATGATTTCCATCACAAATTCAGGTTGTCGTGTATCGTGTTCCGCCCTTGTCGTCAGGCTTCGACCAATCCCGCTTCACGCCCAGTTTCGACAGAACGAAGGTCGCGATAAAGATGGATGAATAGGTCCCAACGATGACCCCCCAAATCATGGCAAACACAAACCCGCGTATAACATCTCCGCCAAACACAAAGAGTGACATCAGGGCGATAAGCGTCGTTACAGAGGTCATGACTGTGCGCGATAAAGTGTCATTGAGCGCGCGATTCAAGACCGTGATCAGCTCCGGCTTCTTGTACTTTCTCAGGTTCTCCCGCACCCGATCGAATACGACGACTGTATCATTCAGTGAATACCCAACAATAGTTAACAGGGCCGCGATGATTGCCAGGTCAAACTTGATCTGCAAGATGCTGAAAACGCCAATTGTAAGAACGACGTCGTGTACGAGTGCGGCGACGGCGCCGAGAGAAAACTGCCACTCGAACCTCACCCAGATATAGAACAAGACCACCGCAATGGCTGCCAGGACAGCAAGAATTGCCTTCTGGATCAACTCGCCCGAAACCTTCGGGCCGACGCTTTCAACCAGTGGGAACGTCATTGCCGGATCAATATTGCGCAGCGCATCCTGAACGTCCATGATGCGCTGGACGGCGATTGCCTCGTCGCCCTCCTGTACACTGATCCGCACCATGGCTACATGCTGGTCTTCTGCAAAGCCCGGGTCAAAGACCTCAGTGATCGAGACGTCGCCAAGGTCCAGCGAGGAGACCGCCTGTCTGTAGTCTCCGACGTCTACTGGAATTGAAGACTGCGTGCGAACAGAGGTCCCGCCGCGGAAATCTATGCCGAAATTCAAACCCAGAACCAGCAAAGCCAGCATTGAAACGGCCATGGCGGCCAGTGAACAAGCGAAGACTGGCCGACCATGCTTGAGAAACTGCCACTCGGTCTGTTGAGGAACTAGTCTGATCCGCATGCGGCGCCCTCACAAGGTAATCTGTCTTGGCCGCCGGCGTTCAAACCAAATCACGATCAGCAGACGCGTGACGAAGATAGCCGTGAACATGCTTGTCAGAATGCCAATGCCAAGCGTCACGGCAAATCCCCGCACCGGGCCAGATCCTATGGCAAACAGGATGATCGCTGCCAGCAGGGTTGTAACATTGGCGTCAAGTATTGCCGACAACGCCCGCTCGTAGCCCAACTCAATGGCTCTGGCAGGTCCCTTGGCTGTCAGGAGTTCTTCCCTGACGCGTTCGAATATCAGGACATTGGCGTCAACCGCCATACCAATGGTAAGCACAATTCCGGCAATGCCGGGCAAAGTCAAAGTGGCACCTACAACTGACAGTATCCCGAAAATCATGAAGAGGTTTACGAGCAAGGCAATGTTGGAAAAGAGTCCGAAGAGACCGTAACTTGCCGCCATGAATACAAGGACGGCGACAAATGCCACAACACAAGCCCACCTGCCTGCATCGATCGAGTCTTGCCCCAGTTCCGGACCGACGGTCCGCTCTTCCAGAAAAACCATGCCTGCCGGCAGTGCACCGGCACGCAGAAGCACGGCCAGATTATTTGATTCCTGGACCGTAAAGTTTCCGGTGATTATTCCCGATCCACCGGGAATATGCTGCCGGATTACAGGTGCTGAAATTACCTCTCCGTCAAGTGCAATCGCAAAGGGCAGGCCGACATTCTCTGCCGTGTAATCACCAAAACGCCGCGCCCCTGCAGGATTGAATCTGAAACTGACGGCTGGCTGACTGTTTTCGTCAAAATCCGGCTTGGCGTCGGTCAATTCCTCACCGGTTACGACCGGTGTCCGCTCCAGCACGTAGAAGAATTCGGGATCATCCATGGCAGGATAGACCACGGTTTGCGGCTGTTGCACAACTCGGCTTGAAGCTGTCCTGTGGACATGGTGAAACGTCAGCTTTGCTGTTGTACCGATTAATTCCTTGAGTTCAGCCGCTGAGCCGATGCCCGGAACCTGGATGATGATCCGGTCCCTGCCCTGCCGCTGTATTGTCGGCTCGCGAGTGCCAACCTCGTCGACCCGCCTACGTATTATTTCCAGCGACTGGGCCATGGTTCGGTTGTCTGTTGCCGACTTCTCATCTTCAGTCAGCTTGACAACCAGCTCGTCACCCTCGCCACTGACCTCAAGATCACTGGCTCCCAAACCGCTCAGGCTAACGATGGGCCTGGCCAGGCGTTCCACAATTTGCTGTGCCTGCGGCATGGCCTCCGGATTGGCGAGGCGTACTCTCAACTCATCAGGTGAGGACTGCTGACGCCTCACCCCGCCGGTTTCAGCACGAAGTTCTCCAAGTTCATCTCGGACGTCCGTCCAGAGTGCGTCAATTCGGGAGGCATAAACATCAGCCAACTGAACTTCGGCAAGCAAGTGGGCACCACCTCGTAAATCCAGACCAAGGTTGACCAGTCCCCGCGGCAGCCAGGTGGGCCAGACTTCAAGGTTTTCCGTCAATTGCGCCGACGGACCAGCACCTCCCTCCAGGAGAACTCTGGCGTCGTTGGACTGTTCTACCCGAGTATAGAACAGGTTGGGCAGCGCCAGGCCTATCCCGGTCACACAAAGAAACAGAATGGCAAGGCGTTGCCATGCGGGAAGATTTATCATTTCGAGAGACTGGGCGGTCGCACAGTGACTATTCGTCTTGCCCCGACATTTCGATGACGCTAGTCACCATGCTACGTACGAGCGTAACTCTCACTTGCTGTTCACTGTCAATTTCGATCTCGATCTCGTGATCATCCTTGACGCGCGTAATCCTTCCGATAATGCCGCCCTGCGTAATGACCCGGTCACCACGACGGAGCTCACTGACCATCTGCTTATGTTGTTTTACCTTCTTTTGCTGCGGACGAATCAAGAGAAAGTACATGATCACGAATATCAGAATCAGGGGCAATAGGTTGGCGATGCCAAAACCTGTCCCTCCGCCGGATTGTGCAAAGGCTGGACTGGCAAACATACTACCTCCTCAAGACTCTTATGGATGGCAAGGATCTTCAACTGCACGGTCCATATAGTGCAGTTTGATCTCTTTCAAGTTGATCCCGGACGCTGCCCGAACACACCCTTTTAGGCAGCACGACCAGTATTTGGCGCCAGACATCTTGCGACTGCATAGACAATCCGGGCGAAGTTTCAAAAGCCCGAGTTCCTCCACCATGGCAGTATCGTGGAACCTGCCCTGCCCGGTTCCGGCGCCGCAGCCGTAAGGTGACCGAAGGGGAGAGCCCTCGAAACCTCTCCAGGTAACTGGCATCACTGCCACCTGACCCGCGTCACAAGACCGCGGCAGCGCCGCGACAATGATATGTCAGGTGGAAATCAACCCGCGGTTACCTGAGCAGTCCACCGTCGCCACGTGCCGCCCGAGCGTCCTGCCGGTAACATTGGCCAAGACTGAAATGGCGCGAAAACAACAACACCCATGTAGTTGACAGTTCAACACATATCCGAGGTTTGCCGGCTCGTAGACCCTGGCGCAATGGAAAGGGATACTCCTGTTCGGATTCCTCGTTGTCATCGGTACAGTTGTGGAAGGTTCCCGGGTTTCGCTGGCAATTGAGACTCTCTTGCCTGCCTTTGAACTGATATCCCGGGGGAGCAATTGGCAAGGCTACAAGCAAACGGCCCCGGTTGGCTAAGCAATTCGAAACCGGTACCTCCATCCACAGCCGATTGGGCTCTCCTCGATAGCTATTGGGCCTCGACAGGATGTGGAACTGTCCACAATCGCGATGCAGGCGAATGGGCATCTTCTGGAATTTCCAGGTTGCACCTCCAGGAAATCCAGCCCACGGCAACCGGACGCCTGGGGCCAGATGGATGGCGGCGTCGGTGGGCACTCTTTCAGGTAAGGAATGGGATCCGCAATGCGGCCAATCCAAATCGACATGCTGCACTCATAACCACCTGGAGCATTGCATGTGGTGGTGACGAACAGACAACCATTGGGCCCTCGAAACGGTATTGCAGCCGCATTCGGCGCGCCTGCAACCAGGTTCATTCGATGTCCTGGGAAACACCATGAGGATGCCGATGCAAGGCCTCCCAACAGTTGCCTGCGGCTACCTGTTTGACTGGCCGTGCATTGCCTCGAAAGTATGTGTGTAGAGCTCTATTATAGTCCCCCCACGGATCCATGCAAAAGACCATTCGCTTGCTGGCATCCTCTGGGTAACGCTGCCATTGCTTGCTGATTTGCATTCCACCCAGACCGACAATCTGTTCCACTGCCTCATTCAGATCGGCGACAGTCACACAAAAGTGGAACGTGCCGCTTTCCCAGTACGCCAGCGGTGGGTCACGAGTTTCATGCTCGGGGTCGACAAGTTCGAACAGCTCCAGGCCAACTCCGTCAGAGGTAATGAGATTGGCCATTTTCATCCGGCGGAATGGCCGGCTGCTCAGAACATCAACTGCCCTGTCTCCATTTGGGCCATCCCATGCAACATCGACTGTTGAGCCGATCTGCCGGCAACCGAGCGCCAGACAGTAAAACTCCACCCCGGCAATGATGTCACCTACTCCAATACCAACGTGGTTGAACATCACTTTCATCTGCCTGTCCCTTGAGCCTCTTGCAAAACTCTTATGAACCGGGGGTTTTTGCCCGATTATCAGCACTTTTTGCCGATCAGGCCTAGGCAAGGAATCGCTGCTCCTGTATAACAGTATGTTCTACGAACCGAATACGGAGGAAACGATCCCATGCCATTGAGTGCAGAACTTACAACGTGTTGGCACCGATTTCAAGACGTTCTCTGTCCTTCGCTCGCCGAGACGCTTGGCCCGCTGAACAAGAACCATCGCCGTATGATCGCGGTGATTGATCTTGCCCCGCCAGAGGCTTTTGTCCACTGCAACTCCCGCCACAGCCCCGGCCGTCCGCAACAGAGCCGTACCGCCATTGCCCGCGCCTTCATTGCCAAGGCGGTGTATAATCTTTCGACGACGCGAGCCCTGATCGACCGGGTCCAGAATGACCCTGTGTTGCGCCGCCTGTGTGGCTGGGAGACGGTCAGGCAGATCCCGAGCGAGGCCACCTTTTCCCGTAGCTTTGCGGCGTTTGCCGAGCACCGCATTCCGGAACGCATCCATGAGGCCTTGATCAAGGTGGCCTATGCGGACACCTGTGTCGGTCACATCTCTCGGGATGCGACGGCGATCAAGGGGCGTGAGACGTCGAAGACGGTGAAGGCCAGTGCCAGGAAGGCGGTCAAGCCCAAACGCAAGCCTGGTCGGCCGCGCAAGGGCGAGGAGGTCATCAAGGCACCGACCCGACTGCAAAAGCAACGTGTTTCGGATCTTGACACCATGCTGGCCGATTTGCCGGTGCATTGCGATGTTGGCAAGAAGAAGAACTCCAAGGGGTTTTCCGAAAGCTGGAAGGGTTACAAGCTTCATATCGATGCGGCAGACGGCGAGGTGCCGATCAGCTGCATTCTGACCTCGGCCTCGATGCATGACAGCCAGGCGGCCATTCCACTGTCAGTGATGAGCGGCAAGCGCATTGATCATCTCTATGAATTGATGGACGCCGCCTATGACAGCAAGGACATCGCCGAGCACAGCCGGTCATTGGGCCATGTCCCGATCATTGATGTCAATCCACGCAACAACAAGGCGTTGAAAGCGCACCGCAAGACTGAAGCCCTTGCCAGGCGCTGTATCGGCCATACCGACCCGGCCGCCGAGCGTTACAAAGTTCGTTCGACAGTCGAGCGTGTCAACGGACAGTTGAAGGACAATTACGGTGGCCGCTTTATCAGGGTCCAGGGGCATGCCAAGGTGTTCTGTCACCTGATGTTCGGCGTCCTGGCCATGACCGCCGAGCGACTGATGCGACTGGCAGCGCCCGACTAACCTGCAAGACCCCCCCCTGACCGGACAGCGGCCACCAGGCTGATCGGCCACTGTCCTCTTTTTCGAGGACGGTGCGGTCAGGCGTGTCTCCTTGGCAGGACATTCCTGTTCCAAATCGGCAAATCCGCCTTCAAAATGCGAAAATCGTTCGTCTCTGGCCTGAGACCATAGAATTCAATGCAACTTCAGTCATCATGATGCTACAACAACATTGAACTCAATAGTTTTGAAAGAGGCTCCCTTGATTGAAATTCTCAATTCCTGACCGCATGTACTTCGCTCTCCTGGCTGGGAGCACGGTGTCAACCTGTGGATTGCAACACTGGCCACAAGCATGATTGCAGAGGCATACGTGACAATTTCTCTATCCTGGAGACAGAATTGTTGCATTGCGATAATTCGAACCCTAATCATGCCGGAATCCTGGAAAGCCCGTCTGTGGCTAACGATTGCAGTCCCCACTTGTTTCTATTGGCAACAGTTCTTCCCGCAATGCATGATATCCGCTTCATACGCAGTTTTCCCGACAGGTTTGACCTCGCACTTGCCAGGCGTCGACATGCGCCGATGGCGGACCGTGTCCTCGAGCTGGATCACAGAAGACGAGAATGTATTGCCAGGGCAGAGAAATTGCGTGCCGAGCAGAAGGCCTCGGCAAGAGAAATTGGCCGGGCCAGGGCCGAAGGCCACATCGAAAAGTTCAATCGGATGCGCAAGGCTGTTGCCGCGGCAAAGGACAAAGCGACCCAGCTGGATCATGAGGCTGCGACCGCCGACAACGAACTTCACCAGTTGCTGCTGACAATTCCCAACACGGCAGCCTCGGATGTGCCGGACGGAACCAGTGATAACGACAACCTTGAGGTCGGACGCTGGGGCAGTCCCCGAACTTTCGGGTTTTCCCCGTCCGAACATTTTGAAATCGCGTGCGTACGCAAGGGCATGGACTTCAAGACCTCGGCCAAATTGTCTGGTGCACGATTTGTGCTGATGAGTTCCGCTGTGGCCCGCCTGCACCGTGCACTGGGCCAGTTCATGCTCGATCTGCATATTGCAGAACATGGTCTGACTGAAACCTGGACACCGGTTCTGGTTCGCGAAGAAATGATGGTTGGAGCTGGACAACTTCCAAAATTTGCCGGTGATTCCTACCGAACCACAGAAGGTCAGTGGCTCATTCCAACAGCAGAGGTAAGCCTGACCAATATTGTCAGCAACATGATTGTCGACGAAGACTACTTGCCGCGCCGCTACTGTGCCCTGACCCAGTGCTTCAGGTCGGAGGCCGGTTCCGCAGGCAAGGATACGGCTGGCATGCTCAGGCAGCACCAATTTGAAAAGGTGGAAATGGTCTCAATAACAGCGCCCGAAGAGAGCAACACTGAACATGCAAGGATGCGAAGGTGTGCCGAAGTCATACTCGAGCGACTTGAACTCCCCTATCGCACCGTTGTTCTCTGTACTGGCGATATGGGATTTGGTGCCCGCAAGACCTTCGATCTCGAGGTTTGGCTGCCAGGTCAGGGCAAATACCGGGAAATCAGTTCGGTTTCGAACTGTGGCGATTTTCAGGCCCGCCGCATGTCGGCCCGCTTGCGGAGACGCAAATCCAGAGCCGTGGAATTTGTCCATTCCCTGAACGGTTCCGGACTTGCCGTCGGACGAACTCTGATTGCGGTTCTTGAAAACGGTCAGCGGGAAGACGGCGGTGTCGATCTGCCTGCGGCCATCACGCCCTATGTAGGCGGATCAAGGGAAATTTCACCCTCGGGCGAGTTTGGCTGAAAAGCTGGCGGCAAACCGGAGTCCGCAGGATTTTGTGTGATCAGGAAAGTAACTACAGCATGCGTATTCTGGTAACCAATGATGATGGAATAGACGCTCCGGGGCTGGTAATCATGGAAAGTATCGCCCGCGACCTTGCCGGCCCTCACGGTCAGGTCCTGACCGTGGCACCCGACTCCCAGAAGTCTGGCGTTGGCCATGCCATAACCTACGGTGACCACATGCAGATAATCCGGATGGGCACACGGAGATTCAAGATTGTAGGAACGCCCGCGGACTGTGTCATTGCAGGCATTCATCATGTGATGCGTCGGCGGCCGGATGTTGTGCTTTCAGGTGTAAACAAGGGAAATAATTCAGGCGAAAACGCGATCTATTCTGGCACTGTGGGCGCCGCCATGGAAGGGGCTTTACAAGGGGTCAAGTCAATTGCCTATTCACAGTATTTTGGCATCCTTAACAGGTATGCGGATGATCCGTTTGAAGCAGCACGCGAGCATGGATTGATTTTGTTGAAGCAATTGTTACACTGTACACCGTGGGATGAACAAGACTACCGGATATTTGTCAACGTGAACTTTCCGCCCTGCTGTGCTAGGGAGGTTGCTGGAACGAGCGTGGTCCGCCAGGGGTTTCGTCGGAATCTGCCCTATTCGGTGCGGACTGTTGAATCGGGCTCTGCACGACATACCTTGTCGGCGAAGCATCGGCTGCTGTCCATTTTCGCCGGCTCCCAGACAACTGCAGCCAGCCCAAACAGCGATGTAAACGCAAATATGGCAAACAGAATATCTATTACACCAATGCGCGCTGACCTGACCGCTCACGAAGTTCTGCCTGACATGTCGATGAAGTTTCAAGGCCAGGAGCGGAACTAAGTGGAACAACTCGTGCAGGAACTCCGCGAAAAGGGGATTACCGATCCCCGGGTTGTAGCTGCCATGGCCTCCGTCGATCGCAAGGATTTCGTGTCGAGTTCGTTTCAGGCGTGTGCCTACCGCGACATTCCAATCGCCATCGGCTGTGGGCAGACAATCAGTCAGCCCACCATCGTCGGACTCATGACTCAGTTGCTCGAGGTCCGGCCCAATCACAGGGTGTTCGAAGTAGGTACGGGATCAGGGTTCCAGACGGTTATCCTGTCGCAACTGGCAAGGCACGTATACACCGCCGAGAGAGTTCGAAAGCTTTTTGTAAGGGCCAGGGACCTGATCACATCCAATTACCGGTGTCAGAACATCTCTTTCCTCTATTGCGACGGCGCGTTAGGGCTTGAGGAAGCTGCACCATTCGACCGCGTTCTGATCACAGCGGCATCGGCAGAGGTGCCGCGCAAGTTGCTCGGCCAGTTGAAGGATGGCGGTATTATGGTGCTTCCTGTTGCCACCACAGAGTGGGAGCAACGCCTGGTTACGGTGCGCAAGACAGGCGGAGAAGTGGAGTACAAAGAAATTTGCTCGGTGCGATTCGTTCCTTTGATCGAAGGAACACAAGATGGCTAGGACGACAGTTTCATGAGCGTCATTTCCTTTCTCAGACTGCCACTTCGGTCGGGCGATCGAACCCGTGGTGGAAATCTCGCCAAGATAGTTGCCTTGGCAGGTGCAGCAGTCATTCTCGCGGCATGCGTCTCTCCCGACGCCCGGAGAAACGTTACGGATATTCCCAATGCACAGCTGCCGCCACCAACAGGTTCCCGGGCTTCGGCGAGACCTCTGCACGGAAGTCAGTTCGTGCGGGACGGCATCCGCTATGTTGAGGTTCTCGACGGCGAAAGCATCGAAAATGTGGCTGACCGCGTAGGTGTCGATTCTGGCTCCCTGGCCCGACACAACCGTATGCAGGTGAATACAACCCCTGCACCGGGAACAGTCATCAGTCTTCCTGCCGAACAGGAAAGGGCCGCACCTCCCCTTCCCGGCACCAGTCAGGAGAATCAATTCGCTGCCCGGGATGGTAATGCGATCGCAGGCAGGCCCGCCCAGCACGAAATGCAAACGCAATCGACACGGCACAGGGTGCAGAAGGGTGAGACGGCCTACGACATCGCCCAGCTGTATGGCATCTCAGTGCGTATCCTCGCCGACTGGAATCAACTCGATGCTCGGTTTTCGGTTTCAGAGGGAGATATTCTCGTAATCCCTATGGTCAATTCGACTCCACAGGAAATCCTGCCAAACGAAGCCGTGGTTGAGGCTCCCAGGGACGATGCCGTGGATACGCAGGCGAGTGTCGATACAGCTTCTCAGGTCCAGCCAGAAAAGTCATCGGCTGATCTCGAACAAGTCAGCGTCAGGAGCTCCGGATATGTCTTTCCGATGGCCGGAGAGGTAACAAGAGAGTACTCGGTTGGTGGCGAAGACCAGCATGAGGGCCTTAGGATCTCGGCGAGCGAAGGCACCACAATTCACTCAATTGCCGATGGCAAGGTCGCATTGATCGACGATCTTAACGAAAACAACCTGATCATAATCATTCGCCACAGCAGCAACATGTACAGTATTTATCAAAATGTTGTCTCAAGAGCGGTCCGGGACAAGCAGGATGTCGTTCGAGGTCAGGAGATTGGGAAACTCGGCGAAACACCTGGATACCTTTATTTTGAAATCAGGCTGGGTATCGATAGCGTCAATCCAAGAAATTACTTGCCGGCCGTTTCTTCCTGAAGCATCCAACGCCCGGGTTTGACACGGAAACATGGTTCAGGCGCGGGTTCAGGCAATCGCACCGGGTTCCCCGGCGGACCGATTTCAGGCCGTTGGCGGGCCTGGAGGTGTTCCAGCGCCATGGAAGATCCTGAAAGCCGGTTCAGCGTATGCCTGGTTCGTTGTCCCTTCGCAACAATTTCCAAAGGTGAACGGTGTCTTGAGGCTCTGGCAGGCAAACATGCCATGCGTTCCCGATGCCGCCTGGACCGCTCACGGAAGTTGAAACCAGACGAAGGCCTTGACTGGAGAGTATTTGTGACCGCACGAATCGCAGCCGTCACCGGAGCGGGTTCCGGAATCGGGCGCGCGGCAGCTCTGGCATTGAGTGGTGCAGGATACAGCCTTGCGCTTATGGGACGTCGCGCCAAGCCACTTTCGGAGACCGCCGCTTTGGCAGACAGGAAGGACATCCTGACGATACCACTTGATGTGGCGGATTCTGCGGCGGTAGCGTCCGCGTTTCGCCGGATCAGTCTCGAATTCGGGCGTCTTGATGTGTTGTTCAACAATGCCGGGATTGGCACGCCGCCCGTGACCATTGACATGTTGTCGGTCGATGACTGGAACCGGTGCGTTGCAACCAACCTGACCGGATCTTTTCTATGCGCCCGGCAAGCCTTCAGGCTCATGAAGTGTCAGGATCCTCAAGGCGGGAGGATTATTAATAATGGTTCCATTTCAGCTCACGTTCCCCGGCCATTTACTGTTCCGTATTCGACAACAAAACATGCAATTACGGGCTTGACCAGGAGCCTCGGTCTTGACGGAAGGCCTTACGACATTGCGTGTTCCCAGATCGACATCGGAAATGCCGGAACCCAGCTGACGGCAGGCTTCCAGGAAGGTGTTGTGCAGCCATCGGGTAATGTTATGGCGGAGCCGGTCTTCGACGTTGAACGCTGCGGGGACGCGATTGCCTACATTGCGAACCTGCCGCTCGACACGAATATTCCTTTTCTGACTATCATGGCTTCGCAAATGCCCTACCTCGGTCGTGGTTGAGAGCTGCCTGTTGACCACTCACATTGCCAGAAACACCAGTGGAATTGCACATGGCGTTCCCCGCACTCCTGGAGAAAACCCTGGACGCTGATCCAGATGGTCCGGGGAGATTCCCCGGAACGGCGTGGTGCGACGATTGGTTTCGTCACATGAGTGGACGACACCTTCACGTGACTTGAAAGCAGGCCAATTCGAACCAAACGCCATTGCGTGATCAAGATATCCCCTTAACGGGAATCAGGCATTCCGCATGGTAGCCCGAGCTGCCCACCCAAATGCGTAACGTACTGCCAGGCCACCCGCCCTGATCTGGCACCTCGGGTCTGTTGCCACTCTATGGCATCTGCGTTCAGCATTCTATTGTTGGCTGGAAAACCAAAGGCAGCGCAATAGCGGCGCACCATCTCCAGGTACTGTGCCTGGCTACATGGATGAAAACCAAGCCATAACCCGAAGCGATCGGACAGCGAAACCTTTTCCTCGACCGATTCTGAAGGATTGATCGCTGTCGATCGCTCATTCTCGATCATCTCCCGCGGCATGAGATGCCGGCGATTTGACGTAACGTACACTACAACATTAGCCGGTCGACCCTCGATGCCACCATCCAGGACGGACTTCAGGCATTTGTAGTGGTGTTCGTCCTGGGAAAACGACAAGTCATCACAAAAGAGAATGAATAGCTGTGTCGCGGTCCGTAGTCGGTCCAGCAGGCGATCAAGAGTCGGAATATCCTCACGATGGATCTCGATCAGCTTCAGCACCGGTTGCTGCCTCGCAACAAGATCATGAACAGCCTTTACAAGCGAGGACTTTCCCATTCCCCTTGCTCCCCAGAGCAACGCATTGTTGGCAGGGTAACCGTTGGCAAAGTTATGCGTGTTCTCCAATAACGTATTCTTGGCTCGGTCGATGCCAACCAGCAAGGAAAGATCAACCCGGTTTACCTCGGTTACCGGGTGCAGCCCTTCCGGAGACACTCGCCATACAAATGCACTCGCAGAATCAAGGTCAGCAACCACCATAGGTGGCAATGCGAGTCGATCAAGTGCGTCGGCAATTCGTCGAAGTTCGAGCTCTGGCATGGGGCTGACTAAAGGCTCTCCTATTGAGAAGGCGGCGGCGAGGCTGATTTCTTTGACTTCCTTGCTCCGCTCCTGTCAGATTCCTCGTCGTCGACCTCGAGACCCTGCTCCCGCAACTTCTTCTTGTAGTTCGCTTCAACCCGCCTGACGAGCCAAATCGAGATTTCGTATAGTCCGTAAACAACCACAAACAGGATGACCTGCGTGATGACATCCGGTGGGGTGACGACGGCTGCCAACACAAGGATTCCAACTACAGCGTATTTGCGAACCCGGGCCAGACCCTCAGCACTAACGAGACCGGCCTTGCCCATCAGGGTGAGGAGCACTGGCAATTGAAAGCAAAGACCAAAGGCCAGGATAAACTTGATTGTCAACGTCAGATACTCGGCAACAGAACCCTGAAAGGTCACCCCTGCCGCCGGCAGGGTGCCGGCACCAAGATCAGGCCAGGAAAATCCGGAGGTCTCTCCAGTCGCGGTTGTCGCTGCAGTGGATTCGGCGGCTTCGGGAACAACCGGTGGTGCAGTACCGGTTGCTGGACCGATCGTGCCACCATCGTCAGGCACGGCCGTCGATTCCTGCTGCGCGGACTCGACCGAGGCCGGCTGGTGGACGCTGGTCTCTTCACCGGCCGGATCCATAAACCCGGCATTCTGCTGAAACCCGAGGAAGAAATCAAAGGCAAGGGGAATGACAACAAAAAATGCGAAGGCCGCTCCCAGAAAGAACATGAAGGGCGACGCCAGCATGAACGGCAGAAAGGCTCTCTTCTCGGTCTTGTAAAGTCCGGGCGCTACAAATCGCCATAACTGAAAGGCGATATAGGGAAAACTGAGCATCAGTCCTCCCATTACCGAGATCCTGACTGCAACGAAGAAGCCTTCCTGCAGCTTGATCAGGATAAGGTCACACTGTTGTGCCCTGTCGACCAGCGCAGCGCAAATCGGATCGGTCAGGAAATTGAAAACTGGTTCCCACACCGTAAAGCAAATGACCATTCCAACGATGAAGGCGAGAACACAGCGAATCAGTCGCTGCCGCAACTCTGTCAAATGCTCGATCAGTGGCGCCTTGGTGGCTTCGATATCATCGTCGGACATTGGCGCCTTCCGCAAGCGATGCTACTGATCAGCTGGAGCTGGCCGCTCCAGATTTGTTGTTGCTGTCCGAAGAGCTTGCGGCATCATGCTCGACATCATCCACGGATGTGCTGGCCACGGTACTGGCTTCCTCGACCTGGCGGGTTCCGGAGGCTGAAGTCTCTGCTGTTGCGTGTTGAGCATTTCCTGACGCCGAACTGGTCGAGGCTTTCGATCCTGGCGCATGAAATCCAGTGCTGGGTCGGGGAGATTTCCAGCTTTCGCTCACTCGATCGGCCATGTCATTGACGACATCCAGACCAAGGCTCTTGGGTGATGCTACGCTCTTGAGGTCTTTGGCAACATCTGCAACGCCAGCCTCGTCAGCGGCACTGTCCATTGCCCGTTGAAACTCCCTGGCCATTCCGCGCATCTTGCCGACAAACCTGCCCAGCGTCCGGAACATGCCCGGCAGGTCCTTTGGGCCGACTACAATCAGTGCTACCACACCGACAATAAGCAGTTCGCCCCATCCGAGATCAAACATCTGGCGATTACCGGTGGCAGGTACGGTCAGATTGTGGTTTTCTCTTCGTCGGGGGTGACGTCGCGAGCTTGTTCGGCCTGGAGATCGTCAAGTTCCTTCTTGCCATCGGATACGCCTCTCTTGAAGGACGAAATGCCCTTGCCGACCTCTCCCATAAGGGATGCGATCTTCCCGCGCCCGAACAAGACCAAGACAACAACCGTAATCAGGAGCAGTCCTGGTAATCCGACATTGTTTAACATTGCTTTCTCCCGTTTCTCAACTTGACCTGCAAGCGCGGAACAAGACTCACTTCTATCTGATATTGCACAGGTGCTCAAGATTGTGACTGGTCGTTCACCACATCCATGTGGCACTTTAGCAGGTGATTTCAACCTCCGCGAAAGTCCGTCGATTGGCGAGGAAAATCAGATCAATGTCTTCCACGTCAATCCAGGATCCGAACGAAGCGCGTGTGTTTTCGGGCGGAGTGGTATCAGTGGCAGAGCGTTGCGGTCCGGAAATGGGCACTGTACGGGTACTGCCGCATGTGAGCAATTGCAGGGAGGCAGAATTCCGCACAACTTCAGGTCACCCAATTCTGCCACCCGTCAGAACTGACCGTGAGCGGTGGTCCTGGTTGCCAGACAATGCGCTGCAGCGTAAGCCTGGCCTGCTCTTTCAGGACCGAGTAGGTTTCCTGCATTCGTGCAGCCTACCAGGCGCCTGCCTCCTGGACAACATAAACAGGCTCAATCCAGATGAATGGGATTCGTTGCGGTTAATGACCGCAATTCTGATTCTCCGAAACTGGCGGCGCTGCAAATCCGGCTATTGCAGGCTGGTAGTCGGCTACATCGCCACTTTGCTAATGCTTGCGCTGATGCGAGCCAGGTTCCATGCCCTGCTTGTAGGGGCTTGTTACTCTGCTCTGAACCGCACAGGGGAACAGGTAACACCGACTACGACGCAGACTTAACCAGAGGCGTTCGCCCGAGCGTGGCAGAAACACAGATGGAACGCTAACCTTGATCGCCATTCGGTTGCTCTCCATGCGAAACTCCACAAGGCTGCTTTCACCCATGTAGAAGGCGCTGGTGACGATTCCACAGGCGGCAACGCCATCGGCTTCGGTCGGCGCCGGCTGATCGCCACTGCGGTAGAAGTCCATTCGGACGTGCTGTGGCCTGATCAGGACTTCAACATCTGTTCCGTCGACCAGGTTGGGCGTCTCAAACTGTCCGAACTGAGTATCGACGCGTCCCGCCCTCACAACACCGTGAAGCACGTTAAGATCCGAAAAGAACTCGGCGGCCTCGCGGTCGACCGGATTGTTGTAGAGATCAATCGGGCTTCCGGTCTGGATTACCCGTCCTTTTCGCATCAGGATTATGTTGTCGGCAATGCGCATTGCCTCCTGAGGCAAATGCGTGATGAGCAAGACAGCTGATTGTTCCTCACGCGTGATGGCCAGCGCTTGGTCTCGGACCTGGTCACGCAAACGATCATCCAGATTCGAGAAAGGCTCGTCCATCAACATGATCCGTGGCCGGGGAGCGAGTGCTCGGGCCAGTGCCAGACGTTGCTGTTCGCCGCCCGACAGCTCATGTGGAAACTTGTTGCGCAATTCGCCTAGATTGACCTTGTCAAGCAGGTCCGCAATGCGTGCTTGCCGGTCAAGACCACGGCCAATCAGGCCAAAGGCGACGTTGTCGGCCACTGTCAGATGGGGAAACAGTGCAAAGTCCTGGAAAAGAAGGCCGACTTCCCGGGTTTCGGGCGGGTGATGGATACGTCTGTCCGATACAACCCTGCCATCGATCATCACAGACCCTGCCTCCTGCCGGTCCACGCCGGCAATGATCCGTAGAGTTGTCGTTTTGCCGCAACCCGACGGACCCAATAGGCACGTCAGTTGACCGGGCATTACAGTAAGCGAAACATCTTTCAGGATCGCCTGACCATCAATACTACGATCAATGTTGCGCAGTTCGAGCCTGGGCGTCATGCGCAAAAACCGTTCGCTATTCAAAATACCTGAGTAAATTGTTCGGATAATTCAACTAACCGAACCAGTGAGTTTCTGCAACCCGGAGCAAGCGTGTTCACACTGATCATTCTACCCTGTGGTCAGGCCGAATGCATCAGATTGTCAGGTTTGTCGCTCCACCATCAAGAAGTATATTCTGCCCAACGATGTAGCCGGCCTGCTGAGAGCAAAGAAACGCACAGGCTGCACCAAACTCCTCAATTGTTCCGTAACGTCGCGCCGGAATTGTGCCCTGTCTGTTCTTTCTGGCTTGCTCATAGGTTATCCCTGCAGCCTCGGCTGCAGCCCGGTCAAGTGAAACAGCGCGGTTCGTGGCATGGATACCGGGTAGCAGGTTATTGATCGTGACCCCGTAAGGTGCAACTTGCCGAGACGTTCCAGCGACGTATCCCGTCAAGCCCGCCCTCGCGCTGTTGGACAGTCCGAGAACCGCGATCGGAGACCTCACTGATTGTGACGTTATATTGACAACCCGCCCCCACCGCCGCTCGATCATGCCAGGCAATAGACGCTTCATGAAGTCAACGGGAGCCAGCATGTTGGCATCGATTGCCTTGATAAAGTCCTCTCGGTTCCAATCTGACCACATTCCGGGCGGAGGGCCGCCGGCATTGGTGACCAAGATATCGGCATCCGGACAAACCGCTACAATTCTGTCCCTACCATCTTCGGTAACGACGTCGGCTGTGACCTCGATTACGTCAATTGCGTATCTGTCGCGAATTGCTTCAGCGGAAGCAGCAAGCGCCTCCTGTTTCCGGGCCGACATTACCAGGTTGACCCTGGCTTCGGCCAGTGCGGTCGCACAACCTAGCCCCAGGCCCCTGGAGGAGGCGCAAACAATCGCCCATTTCCCGGCAATACCAAGATCCATATCCAATCTCCAACTTTCTGCATCGGTTTTGTGCTATAACCGCGTTTGCGCTGGGCACAACATGGCAACGTCGACTTTGGCCTTGCCCATTGGCTAATGTACCAATAGATACAGGATCGACCAAAGGCCTGCAGCTTGCCCGTATTCGCCGTGTGCATCGTGCACGGAGCGTATCTGGCTCGCAGAAGCACGCACCGGATGTGAGACCTGGTTGTGTCGAGAATCCGGAGTTCAGCGTGGTCTAAGGCAGTCACTGCCCTTCTCTGGCACCTGTTGGCGCGCATGAAATACGAGCTGCGCCGCGCTAGACCACCGATCAGCCCGCCCAATCAGGAGTAGAATCATCCCAGGATATAGACAGGCCGACAAGGGAATCGGCAAACCACTTCCGGAATTGTCCAATGCAGTTTGAGGAACTAGATCTCGATTATCGGCTGGCGGCCACAATCGCCGACTCTGGTTACACCGACATGACCCCGATACAGGAGGCAACACTTGCCAAGGCCCTAGTCGGACGAGACATACTTGGCATTGCCCGTACCGGTACAGGCAAGACGGCCGCCTACCTTATCCCGACACTTAACGCCCTGAACTTTGGGACAACAAAGGCACGGATGCCAAGGGCACTGATTCTGGTGCCAACACGTGAGCTGGCCATCCAGGTGCAAAAGTACTTTGAGCGATTATCTGCCGGTTCGAACCATACTTCCACGTTGCTGGTAGGTGGGACGCGCTATCAAGAACAGTCCTCCGACCTGCAGCGAGGGGTTGACGTCCTGATTGCAACACCAGGGAGACTGATAGATCATATTGAACGCCAGAATGTAATTCTCCACGGCGTGCAAGTCCTGGTCGTGGACGAGGCCGACAGAATGCTTGAAGAAGGATTCATGCCACAGGTCGAACATATCGTTCGCCTCACGCCGTTCACTCGCCAGTCAATGCTTTTTTCGGCCACGATGGACCGGGCAATCGAGCGCGTGGGTCGAGAATACTTGCACAATCCGCTGGTTGTCGAGGTTAGTCCAAGGGCCACGGTTTCGACCCAGATCGATCAGTGCATATACGTCGTCGAGTCAGGACAATCTTCTGAAGAGTTTGATTTCAAGCGGGTCCTGCTGCGAAAGGTCCTGACCGAGCGAGGAGAAGACATCACGAACGCAATTATCTTCTGTAACCGCAAGGTCCACGTCGACATCGTCCAACAATCACTGTCGGTTCATAAATTCAACAGTGAGGCAATTCACGGCGACATGCACCAGTCCGTACGAACGGCGGTCATGGATAGATTTCGTAGCGGTGATTTCAAACTTCTGATTGCATCCGATGTGGCTTCAAGGGGACTGGACATCCCGACCGTTTCGCATGTGATAAACTTCGATGTACCAGTCAATCCCGAAGACTACATACATCGCATCGGCAGAACAGGACGCGCTGGCAACACCGGCATGTCGATTACGCTGTGCGGTCAAGGGGAATTGAGATCACTCGGAGCAGTCGAGAAATTGATCGGGCATGAGCTGCCCAGACGCAGCTGGAAAGCACCAGCCTCGGAAGTCAAGCGATTGCGCCGTCGCAAGTCGTACGCACGCAAGCGACGACGGCCACAGAGTTTTCGTTCATCAGCTGGCAAGCCTGCCAGACGGCGCCGAGGACAGCGCCGCCAGCACGGAGCCCCCCAGCCCAACCAGCAATCTACCGGGTAAGAATCGCCTGTCACCAGTCAGGGGCAATACGGCGGCCGGGCGCGGCACGAATGTACGGGACCAGTCAGCCCCTTGGCCAGGAGAGCCCTGGTCGCGGACCTGTGAGAATTGCCATTTCGGACAGGCTGCAGCGTTGCACCGTGACTCCCGGCGCAAAGGCGTTTCAATCTGGCACAATCACCAAATGTACAACCGGCATCTTGCCAATGCTGTTCCGACAGTAATCATGAACAAATGTCCTGATCGTTGCCTCAAGATGCTTGCCAGCCCCCTTTCGGCGCATCCGCATTGACCCAGTGGCGGCGCAACATTCGGCTGCCAGTTGCTGGCAAAAGGCAGGTTCATCCTGCAAGGCCAGCCCCGCAGAAGTCACCCTTAGCCTTCGCACCCTGGATTTCTGCTTGTTGACCATTGCAACAACACACACCGATCCCTCCCGCGCCATTCTGGCCCTGGCCTTGAGAAACTTCGCTGACCTGGAAAACAGCGTACCGTCCAGATAGAAGCGGCCGGGAGATATGGATTCGCCCTTGACAATCCTGCCGGCGATTATGTCGACCATCTGTCCATTCGATGCCAGGACAGTATTAAATCCATTTTCCTCGGCCAGCCGGGCGTGCTCGGCAAGATGGCGGTGCTCGCCATGCAGCGGTATGATGAGCTCTGGTGAAACAAGGTTGTGCATTTCAGTCAGGTCTGGCTGGTTCGGGTGTCCCGAGACATGGTACACATGTCTGGAATCCGTGATGACCTTGACGCCAAGTCTGGAGAACCCGTTCAGGGTGGACGCAACCCGAGATTCATTGCCCGGAATGGTACGCGAAGAATAGAGGACAGTATCTCCGGCCCGGGCTGTTATTCCCCGGAATCTGTGGCCGGTTGCAAGTCGGGCCATAGCCGCCCGGGATTCTCCCTGGCTACCTGTAGCAAGCACGACGAGACCATCACGCGGCAGGTTTCGAGCTTCCGCCAGCGATACCACGTGCGGCAACCCATCCAATATGCTGGCTGTAGCCACGGCCTCGACAATCTTGTTCATGGCCCGCCCGAGAAGCACAACCTTTCTGCCACACTCCCCCGCGGCAACAGCCATCTGGTACAAACGGGCAATGTTGGAAGCAAATGTGGTTGCAAATATTGTGCCCCGACACCTTGAAAACAGGTACAGGAGATTTGGGCCGACCTCACTTTCCGAATGGCCCGTTTCAGGAATCATTGCATTGGTCGAGTCGCAAGCCAGGGCCAATATCTGTCCTGTGGATGCCTCACGCCACATATGTGCGTCAAACGCTTCGCCGACAACGGGCTCAACATCCAGCTTGAAATCACCACTGTGAATGATGCGGCCGAGAGGTGTATCAATGACCAGTCCTGAAGACTCCGGAATGGAATGCGAAACCGGTAGAAACGAACAATGAAAGGGGCCTGCGGAGCACACACTCGGATATGGTTCGGATGTTCGCATTTCGTCGGTGAAGCTGTCGTTCCGTCTGATGCCGGCAAGGACTATTTCGGCAGTGAGCGGACGCACATAAATCGGAACCTGCAGCTCTTCCGCCAGGAATTCCAGTGCTCCGGCGTGATCAAGATGACCGTGGGTAATGAAGATCGCTTCGATCTGGTTGCGACGCTGAAGGAGCCATGAAAAGTTCGGCGTGATCAGCTCAACACCAGGGCTCGTTGCATCGTCCGAGAAGGTCACACCGGCATCTACGACAATCAGTCGCTCTTGCCCGGGAAGGCCGTAGCCGTAAATGTACATGTTCATGCCGACCTCGCCGGCGCCTCCCAAAGGCATGTAGATCAGCCGTGATTCAGTCATGTTTCCCTGATAGCGTTGTGCCGATGGATGCATACCAGCCCATGCACCGTGAGGTCGGCGTCGACCTGGTAGAGGTGTTCGTTCTTGTCGTACAGGAGGGGAGCAAGGCCACCTGTTCCTATTCTTCGCATGGCCGACCCACGCTCTGCCTCAATTCTTCGGCAGATGCCGTCAACAAGGCTGACGTAACCCCAGTATATCCCGGAGCGCATGCAGTCCCGGGTATTTTGTCCTACCACACTGGACGGCTTTCTGACATCTATTGCCGGCAATGCCGCGGCCGCGTGGTGAAGAGCCTCGACCGAAAGCTCCACCCCAGGTGCAATGACGCCGCCGGCATAGGCACCGTCGTCGTCCACGACATCAAAAGTTGTAGCCGTTCCAAAATCGACAACTATCAGGTTGCCCCCGTAGCGATCATGTGCCGCAACCGTATTGACCAGCCTGTCAGAACCAACGTGCGTGTTCCTGTCGACTCTGACCTCGACCGGCAGTCGACATTCAGGACGGCCCACAACGAGGGGCGCAATGTTGAAATACCTGCGACACAACAGATCGAGATTGTAGACCGTCCCCGGCACGACCGATGAAACCACAGCCGCTTCGATATCAATATCTGGATGTTCGGCCTTCATCAGCACAGACAACCATGCGAAATACTCCTCGGCGGTTCGCCGGGATCGACTGTCGCATCGCCAGCGGCACGTGATCCTGCACCCGTCAACTGCCGCAAAAACGGTATTGGTGTTTCCCACATCAATCGCCAGCAACATCTAGGATGCATCCACAAGACTCAGGTCGGCGGCCGAGACCAGATGTCGACCTCCGGCACTCATGACCACCGCCTGACCGGAATCATTGATCGTCCTGAAAACACCTTCAATACACGCCCTGGCCTGAACGATGTGGACCGGCTTATCGAGCAGATAGGCATGGGCGAGCCAGTCGCGACGAATTCCACCAAAACCTTCGACTGAAAACTGGCGATTCCGGGCTCTGAGCGCCGTCGCCAATTGTCGCAGGAACGCCTCCGGCCCGGGACCACAGGCCGTCAGATCGAGCAGGCTGGAAGCCTGGGGCCGGCGCAAGCTTCTATCTGCAAGTTCGGGCGCAGAAACCAGATTGACCCCGAAGCCGGTCAGCACAAATCTGCACTGGCGATGGGCGATGTTCTCCAGCAGGATTCCGGCAACTTTCTGTCCCTGAACCAGGACGTCGTTCGGCCACTTCAAGGCAACGTCACAGCCGCCGCCTGCAAGGTTGACAATACAGTCGCGCAGGGCGAGCGAAGCAACGAATGAACGCAAGGATGACCGAACCGGCGCCTCGAATACCTGATGCGTGTGCGTAGCAAAGAGATTACCAGTTTCTGAAACCCAGCTTCGCCCGCGACGGCCCCTTCCCTGGCTTTGCCGGCGGGCCATGATCCATTCGACCGCCCTGCCAGCGCCAACCAGGCGAGCTGCTTCAGCATTTGTGCTGTCCACCGAATCGAGGATTCGACAGTCTTCGGTCCAGTCGGCTTGCTGCATCTACTGAAACAGCGCTGTGGCTGCGACCGAACTCAGTTGTGAAATGTTGAAAAGGTTCACGACTCCGAAGACCACGATTATGGCCGAGGTTACGAGGGCTAACAGGCCCGAACGAGGCATGGTTCCGTCGAGTGGTATTCCCGGCGTGCCAAAATACATGACGTAAACAATTCGCAGGTAATAGAAGGCACCAATCACTGATGCTATGCCTCCGCTGACGGCGAGCCAGATCATGCCGGCGTCGATCGCAGCCAGGAAAACGTACAGTTTTGCGACAAATCCCAGCAACGGAACGATGCCGGCGAGCGAAAACAGAAGCAGCAGCAATGACAGCGCATGGACAGGAGACTGGCGGGAATACATGCCGAGGGCGTAAATGTCGGTTACCGGTCGATTGCGCCGCCTCATCGAAAGAATGAATGCAAAAGTCCCGACATTCATAACCAGGTAGATCGCCATATAGAGCAGCATGGCGTCCACACCCCGGGAAGTGCCTGCGGCTGCGCCCATTAACGCAAAGCCCATATGCGCAATCGACGAATAGGCCATCAGCCGCTTGATATCCGTCTGTCCAATTGCGGTAATTGCTCCGACAAACATCGAAATAACCGAAACCGAGGCGATGATAAGCTGCCAGTCCGCCACAATGTTGCCAAAACCTGACGTCAGAAGCCGGACCAGGAGTATCAACGCCGCCACTTTCGGGGCGGTGGAAAATAGCGCCGTTACCGGCGTCGGCGAGCCTTCATAGACGTCCGGTGTCCACATGTGGAACGGAGCAGCCGAAACCTTGAAGGCCAGCGCCACGATCATGAATGCCATGCCGAACAGGAGACCTGTTGTCTTGGTAACATCATGGCCTGCGGACAAGGTCGTGGTGTCTGGCACCATCGCAGCTGCGATGCCACTCAACGAGGTGGTGCCGGCAAAGCCATAGACAAGCGAGGCACCGTAAAGCAGCAAACCTGACGACAGGGCTCCCAGCACGAAATACTTGAGCCCGGCTTCGGTAGAACGCACGCTGTCGCGCTGGAAAGCCGCCAGGACATAAAGCGACAGCGACTGCAACTCAAGCCCGAGATACATGACGACGAGGTCATTGGCTGACACCATGATCATCATCCCGAGCACCGCAAAGCCGACAAGAATCGGGAATTCGAACTTGGCCAGGCGCTCGCGCCTGAGAAAATCCTGGCTTATGACCAGGACGACTGCCGATGAAAGCAGAACCATTACCTTGGCAAAACGCGATAGGGAGTCATCGACAAATGAGGCAGTAAATGCGGTCTTTTCACCGGTTGTGGCAAAGGCAATCCATGCGGCCAGCCCGACCAGGACAACGCTGGTCAGCCATATGAGTGCAGCACCTGATTGCTGCCCCTTCGAATAGACTGCCCAGATCAGTGCCGACATCGCATATACGGCCAGCACCAGCTCGGGAAGGACTACGGTGAGATCATTCAGTGTCATGAGCAGCCAGAGAATCGTAATTCTGCACGTCCAGCGCCGAGAACGCATGCAGGTTAACCTGATCAACAAGCTGCTGGACGCTCGTACCGACAATGTCGGTAACCAGACTTGGATAAACGCCGAGGAGTAGCGTCATGACCAGCAATGGCGCAAAGACCAGCTTCTCGCGACGACTGAGATCGCCGATCTGCTTGATGGCACGCTTGACAAGATCGCCATAAACAACGCGACGGAACAACCAGAGCGCATAGGCGGCCGACAGAATGACACCGGTGGCGGCACCAGCTGCGACCCAGGAATTGTATTGAAACGCTGCCACCAATGTGAGGAACTCGCCTACAAAACCGCTTGTGCCCGGCAACCCGACATTGGCCAGTGTAAAGAACATGAACACCATCGCATAGCGCGGCATGCGCACGACAAGCCCACCGTAAAAGGCAATGTCTCGCCTGTGCACACGGTCGTAAACAACCCCGACAATGAGAAAGAGCGCCCCCGAGATAAGCCCGTGCGACAGCATCTGGAAAATGGCGCCGTCAATTCCCTGCCTTGTCGCCGTGAAGATGCCAATCGTGACAAATCCCATATGGGCAACCGAGGAATAGGCTATCAGCTTCTTCATGTCTTCCTGCATCATTGCCACCAGCGAGGTGTAGATGATGGCAATTACGCTCAACCACATGACCAGCGGCGCAAGAATATCCGATCCAATCGGAAACATCGGCAGATTGAAGCGCAGGAAACCGTAGCCACCCATTTTCAGGAGAATGGCGGCAAGAATTACCGAGCCCCCTGTCGGTGCTTCAACATGGGCATCCGGCAGCCAGGTATGCACCGGCCACATCGGCAACTTGACGGCGAACGAAGCAAAGAAGGCCAACCACATGATGGTCTGCAAGCCGCCACGAACCTGCATTCCCAGCACGGAAATAGTCTCCGATGGCACCCTGAATTCCAGCAGCTTCACGATATCCGAAGTTCCTGCAAGCTGCCAGAGGACGATCATGGCAATCAGCATCAGGATGGAGCCAAGCAAGGTATAAAGGAAAAACTTGAAGGTCGCGTAGAGCCTTCTCTTGCCACCCCAGATACCGATGATCAGAAACATCGGGATGAGCCCGGCTTCGAAAAAGAAATAGAACAGTACCAGGTCCAGGGAGCAGAACACACCGATCATCAGTGTTTCAAGCACCAGGAATGCAATCATGAATTCCTTGACCCGGGTCTCCACATTCCAGCAGGCCAGTATGGTAATTGGCATCAGGAAAGTGGTCAGAATCACGAACAGAATGCTGATGCCGTCGACGCCCAGCTTGTACTGGAGGCCCGGCAACCAGAAGCGTTGCTCGACAAACTGGAATCCTGCTACCGTCGAGTCGAAACTGAAGAGCACAAACAGCGAGATCAGGAAGGTCGCCGTAGTGGCAACCAGTGCAAGCAGCTTGACGTTCCTCACCGCTGCCGGATCTTCTCCCCGCAGAAACAGACCCATGATCGCCGCTGCCAACAGCGGCGTAAAGGTCACGATTGACAGGATGATATCCATCAGGCGCCACCGGCCACGATGGCGATCACGACGAGTACGCTCGCCACGCCAATAACCATCACGAAAGCATAGTGATAGAGATATCCTGACTGAAACCTGCGCCCCAGTGCAGTCAGTCCTGGCACGGCACGGAAGGCAATCCCGTCAATCAGGCCATCGATGACCTTGCCGTCTCCCTTGGTCCACAGGAACCTGCCAAGCCATTTGGCGCTCCTTACGAAAAGAAAGTCGTATGCTTCGTCAAAATACCACTTGTTGAGAAGGAACAGGTAGAGGGGGCGATGGGTTGCTGCCAGTCGCTCGGGTATCCGGGGATTGGCAATGTAGAAAAGCCATGCGAAAGCGAGCCCGGTGACCATGGCAATAAACGGAGCCGCCTTGACAAGCCTGGGCACATAATGGGCGTCGTGAAGGACATGGTTACCGCTTGCTACATAGACCGAGGTCGTAAAGAACTCCTCCACCCTGCTACCAAAAAACTCATCGTACCAGACCATTCCGGCAAGGCACGAACCGAGCGCCAGTACCGCCAGCGGAACAAGCATCGACAGCGGGGATTCATGAGCATGCGCGTGGGTGTCGGCATCACCACGGGGTGAACCGTAGAAGGTCAAGAAGATCAGTCGCCAGGAATAAAAGCTGGTCATCAATGCCGAAACGACGAGCAACCAGAATATGGTCGAGCCGGACTCGCTGCCGGCTGCAAAGGCAGACTCAATGATGGCATCCTTCGACAGGAAACCGGCAAATCCAAAATGTGTTAGCGGGATGCCAACACCGGTAATTGCGAGTGTGCCAATGACCATCGCCGCAAATGTCCAGGGGATTTTCTTTCGTAGCCCCCCATAGTTACGCATGTCCTGATCATGATGCATGGCATGTATGACCGAGCCTGCCCCGAGAAACAGCATGGCCTTGAAAAAGGCATGCGTAAACAGGTGGAACATGGCGACCTGGTAGACACCGACGCCTGCTGCAGCGAACATGTAGCCCAGCTGCGAGCAGGTCGAATAGGCAATGACCCGCTTGATGTCGTTCTGAACCAGGCCAATCGTTGCGGCGAAAAAGGCCGTTGCGGCACCCAGGACGGCGACAATGGTAAGAGCCGTCGGCGCAAATTCGAAAAGCGGTGACATGCGGCAAACCAGAAAGACGCCTGCTGTCACCATTGTGGCAGCGTGGATCAGAGCAGATACCGGAGTCGGCCCCTCCATGGCGTCGGGCAACCAGGTGTGGAGGAAAAGTTGCGCCGACTTGCCGCAAGCACCCACAAACAGGAGAATGGCGGTCAACTCGGCTGCATTGACTTGCAGCCAGAGAAATTCGAGATCGGTGTTGGCAAGCCTCGGCGCAGCGGCAAAGATGTCATCAAGAATAACTGAACCGGTAAGGTAAAAGAGAGCAAATATTCCGAGAGCGAGGCCAAAATCGCCGATCCGATTGACGATAAAGGCCTTTATGGCAGCTTCGTTGGCAGAATCCTTGCGGTAGTAGAAGCCGATCAGGAGATAGGAAGCAACGCCAACCCCTTCCCAACCAAAAAACAATTGCAGAAGATTGTCCGAGGTCACCAGTGCCAGCATGGCAAAGGTAAAAAATGACAGATAGGCAAAAAACCGTGGTTTATAGCTTTCGTGCTCCTTCCAGTTGGGATCGGCATGCATGTAACCAAGACTATACATGTGGACGAGCGACGATATTGTTGTGACAACAACAAGCATGATCGCCGTCAGTCGATCAAGTCTGATCGACCAGTCTGCAATCAGGTCGCCACTGTCAACGAAGCGGAAAAGCCGGATATATTCTGTCGTGCCATCAAAAGTCAGAAACACGATCCAGCTTAACAGTGCTGCCAGGAACAGAAGTCCGGTGCTGATCAGAGTCGCCAGACGCTCACCGACAAGACGATGGAAGAAGCCGCTGAGAACAGCACCCGCCAGCGGCGCGAACAGAATAACCGGTTCCATGCGGCCGCTATCCCTTCATCAGGTTGACATCATCCACAGCAATCGAGCTGCGGTTTCGAAAGAAGCAGACCAGAATGGCAAGCCCGATAGCTGCTTCGGCAGCAGCCACCGTCAACACGAACAGAGCAAACACCTGACCGACGAGATCGGACAGAAAAACCGAAAAGGCTACAAGATTGATGTTGACAGCTACCAGCATCAACTCGATCGACATCAGGATGATGATCACGTTCTTGCGATTCAGGAAAATGCCGAAGACCCCAATCACGAAAATGGTCGCTGCCACGATCAGATAATGTTCGATACCGATCATTTGAGCCCTCTCCCCGGCTCGACGTCCCGCAACTCGAGTGAGGCATCGGGATCGCGATAAATCTGGGTCAAAATGTCCTGCCGCTTCACACCGCGGCGACGACGATGCGTCAGCACTATAGCGCCGATCATTGCGACGAGCAGTATCAGGCCGGCCGTTTGAAAGCCAAAAACGTACCTGGTGTAGATGACCCTGCCCAGCGCTACGCTGTTCTGAACTTCCGTGGCATCGGGCGTTTCTGTCTGACGCAATGCACTGGCATCGGGCGAGGTTTCCCATGCAACGAACTGGGCACCAAGTACCATCAGCAGAACCAGACCGATTAGCAGTCCAAGCGGGATGTATCTGGCCATTCCTGCCTTGAATTCGGCAAAGTCGACGTCGAGCATCATCACCACAAAAAGGAAAAGCACCGCAACCGCGCCGACATAGACAATGATCAGCAACATGGCGATGAATTCGGCACCGAGCAGCACGAACAGCCCGGCTGTGCTGATGAAAGTCAGGATCAGGAACAGAACTGCGTGTACAGGATTGCGTGCGAATACAACTGACAATGCCGCCAGTATGGCCAGCCCGGAAAAACCGTAGAATGCAAGCTCTACCAGGTTCATTGCGGCATCACTCCCGCAACCGCCGGACAGGCGAGACCGACCTGGGCCAACGCTGCGCCCACGTCCAGGCTTGGACCCTCCATCAACGAACTCCCAACTCGGCACGCACCGTCAAGGACAACTATCTGTAAGCCGCATCAAGTTCGATGTTGCGGGCGATCTCCGCTTCCCAGCGGTCGCCGTTGGCGAGAAGCCGTTCCTTGTCATAAAAAAGCTCTTCGCGGGTTTCTGTTGAGAATTCGAAATTTGGTCCCTGAACAATCGCGTCCACCGGACATGCTTCCTGGCAATATCCGCAGTAGATGCACTTTGTCATGTCAATGTCGTATCGGGTTGTGCGACGTGAACCGTCGGCGCGAGGTTCGGCCTCGATTGTGATGGCCTGGGCGGGACAAATCGCCTCGCACAGCTTGCAGGCGATGCATCTCTCCTCTCCATTCGGATACCGTCGCAACGCATGTTCGCCGCGAAAGCGCGGCGAAAGCGGTCCCTTTTCATGGGGATAGTTGATGGTAGCCTTGGGCGCCAGGAAGTAACGCATACCCTTCCTTAGCCCGACCAGGAAGTCTGCCAGCAAAACGTATCTCAGCGCCCGGCGCATGCTTGCCCTTGCAATCATTGTTTATCCTCCGACAGTCCAACGGGCATAGATTCCGAAAAGCCAGCCATATTGTGCAAATAGCCCGGAAACCGCTACCCAACCCAGAGATACCGGCAGAAACACCTTCCACCCCAGCCGCATGAGCTGGTCATATCGGTAACGGGGAACAACCGCCTTGACCATTGCGAAAAGGAAGAAGAACACTGCCATTTTTCCGATCATCCACAACGCTCCGTCGGGAAGTCCAGGGATCGGCGAAAGCCAGCCACCGAAGAACAGCACCGACATGAGTGCGCACATCAACAGAATGGCTGCATATTCTCCCATCATGAACAGGAGAAACGGTGTTGACGAGTACTCGACCTGATACCCGGCCACGAGTTCGGACTCTGCCTCGGGCAAATCAAATGGCGGCCGGTTTGTTTCGGCAAGAGCTGACACGAAGAACAGTACGACCATCGGCAGGTGCGGCAGCCAGTACCAGCTGAAGAATCCCGCCGGACCATCCTGCGCGCGCACGATGTCCGAGAGATTGAGTGAACCCGTTGTCACCAGCACGCCGACGATGATGAAGCCTATCGACACCTCGTAGGAAATCATTTGTGCAGCCGAACGCAGCGATCCGAGGAAGGCATACTTCGAATTTGAAGCCCAACCACCCATGATCACGCCATAGACCTCGAGCGAAGAAATAGCGAAGACATAGAGTATGCCGATATTGAGATTCGCCAGCACCCAACCGTCGGCGAAGGGAATGACCGCCCAGGCGCCAAGAGCCAGTACAAAGGAGATGATCGGCGCAAGAATAAAGACCTGCCGATCTGCACCGGCCGGAATGACGATCTCCTTGAGCAGATACTTGAGAGCATCTGCGACCGACTGCAGCAGCCCGAATGCACCAACCACGTTGGGGCCACGACGCATCTGCACGGCAGCCCAGATCTTGCGATCGCCATAGACCAGAAAAACAAGCGTAATAAGAACAAACGCCGTAAGCACCAGGCACTGGGCGAGTATGATTATCAGGATTCCGAGCCCGCTGCCCCAAAACTCGCTCATGGTGACGTCAGCCTCGCTCCGCAGCAAGCCTGAATCGTGACATCGGAGCCTGGTCGCCGACCCAACACATTGTGATGGATCTGCCGGCCGCTGTGTGACGTGTCATTAACCGGGCCCGTCACGGCGCTTCCGGAATCTGCTGGTGCCGACCATTCGAAAGTGCGGACATTTCGGCCATTACAGCTGATGCTCTCGAGATTGGATTGGTGAGATAGAAGTCCCCAGCACTGCTGATTATTGGCGCGTTTCCTCCCGTGTATTGCCGCGGTGATTGCAACGGGTTGGCAGGAACCATGTCGATGTCCTCGAGATACGGAACCTCTTCGAAGAGCTTGCTGCGCAACTCGGCTTGCGTGTCAAAGAATAGCGGTTGACCAATGGCCGCGGACAAGGCGCGTATGATGGCCCAGTTTTCCTTGGCCTGGCCGGGCGGGAAACTCGCCCGCTGGGCCAGTTGCGGTCGACCCTCTGTATTGACAAAGATTGCCGATTCTTCGGTATAGGCAGCCGCTGGCAGGATTATGTCCGCCCTGTGGGCGCCTCTGTCACCATGGCTTCCCTGATAAATCACGAACGGGCCTTCCGGAATGTCCATCTCGTCGACGCCAAGGCTGTAGATTACTTCTGCATCGGCAAGCGCTTCGTCAATTCCACCGACGCAACTGAAACCGACGTCGAGCGCCCCGACGCGACCGGCTGCCGCGTGAAGAATCAGAAGCCCGGCTCCCTGCCTTGCCAGTGCCAGAGAAAGTGCCAGGATTTCATTGCCGCCGTCATGGCGCAATGCCGCCTGCCCGACAATCACCAGCATGCCTTCGACCGAGTCCTGGAGCGCAATCTCGCAGAATGCGCGCAGGCTGTCGACATCATTCCCCAGCTGCTGCGCAGGGTAGGTCAGGTCGGTGACGTCACCGAAGTTCTCGACACGGGCGCCATCCAGCCAGGCCAGCCGAATTCGGGCGTTGAGAACCGGTACCTCATTGCGCGGATTTGTGCCCACCAGGATGATACGTCTGGCCGAATCTATGTCTTCAATGCGCGCCGTACCTGCGTAGCCGGCGCGACTGTTCGTGTCGAGGGCAGCGCCATCTACCCGACACTCGCATTTGCCATCCACCAGTTCAATCAGTTTGCGCAGCGCAAATGTTGCTTCAACCGGCACCAGATCGCCGGCCAGGGCACTGACGCGGCGGCCGCTTGCCAGAACCCCGGCTGCTGCTTTCAAGGCGGTGTCCCAGTCGCAGGGCTCAAGAACGCCCTGATTGCGGACATAGGGTCGATCGAGGCGCTGGCACTTCAAACCGTCCCAGACAAACCGCGTCTTGTCGCTGATCCACTCCTGGTTGATGCCGTCATGGTTGCGAGGCAGGATGCGCATGACCTGGCGTCCTCGGGAATCGACCCGAATATTGGACCCCAGCGCGTCCATGACATCTATCGTTTCTGTCTTGGTCAATTCCCATGGCCGGGCTACAAATGCATAGGGCTTCGAAGTCAGGGCTCCAACCGGACACAGGTCGATGATGTTGCCCTGCAAGTTGGAGTCCAGGCTCGAATTGAGATAGCTCGTGATCTCGACATCCTCGCCCCGGCCGATTTGCCCCATCTGGGTGATTCCGGCGACTTCGGTCGTGAAGCGAACGCATCTGGTGCAGGAAATGCACCGCGTCATGTGGGTCTCGACAAGTGGCCCAAGATCGAGATCGTTGACGGCACGTTTGGGTTCGACATAGCGACTGAAGTCAATGCCGTACGCCATGGCCTGATCCTGAAGATCACACTCGCCCCCCTGGTCGCATATCGGGCAGTCAAGTGGATGGTTGACCAGCAGGAATTCCATAACACCGTGCCGTGCCTTTCTGACCACCGGGCTCGAGGTCAGAATCTGGGGCGGTGAACCGTCTCGTCCAGGACGAAGATCCCTGACCTGCATGGCACATGATGCGACCGGCTTGGGAGCGCCGACAACCTCGACCAAACACATGCGACAGTTGCCGGCGATTGACAGACGCTCGTGGTAGCAGAACCGCGGAATCTCGACACCTGCCAGTTCACAGACCTGAATTAGCGTCAACTCGCCCGGCACCGAAGCTTCGTTACCATCTACAACCACCTTGTACTGATCAGGCACGCATTAGATCCCTTGTCAAAGTGTTCAATTCCAGTGTCGGCCGCAGTCCATTTCGATGGGGCGCAAGTCTCGCACTGTCCTGGGTTGCCATGCGGTCCATCCTAGGCTGCAATCCGATCGACATTCCACCGGCCGGTCTTGATGCGATCCTCCATCTCATCCCTGAAATGTCGAATGAGCCCCTGAATTGGCCAGGCCGCCGCATCGCCAAGGGCACAAATGGTGTGGCCCTCAACCTGTTTGGAAACATCATAAAGCATGTCGATTTCGGAAATATCTGCATCACCCTGAACAAGTCGCTCCATGACCCGCATCATCCACCCGGCACCTTCCCGGCATGGTGTGCACTGTCCACAGCTTTCATGTTTGTAGAACTTCGACAAACGCCAGATGGCCTTGATGACATCGGTAGACTGATCCATGACGATTACTGCTGCAGTTCCCAGCCCGGAACCATTTTCGCTGAGCCAGCCAAATTCCATCAGGGCGTTGTCGCATAGGCGCTTCGGCAACAGCGGCACCGAAGAACCGCCAGGAATAACTGCCTTGAGATTGTTCCAGCCGCCGCGGACGCCGCCGCAATGCTTGTCAATGAGCTCGCGCAGGGAAATCGCCATTTCCTCCTCGACCACACACGGGCTGTTGACATGGCCGCTAATGGCAAAGATCTTGGTGCCTGTACTGTTCTTGCTCCCGAGGTCGGCAAACCACGAGGCTCCGCGTCGAAGAATGGTGGGGACAACTGCAATGGATTCGACATTGTTGACGGTTGTCGGGCAACCCCACAGTCCTATCGCAGCCGGAAAGGGTGGCTTCATGCGCGGCATCCCCTTCTTGCCTTCAAGGCTCTCGAGCAACGCCGTTTCTTCGCCACAAATGTAGGCGCCAGCTCCATGGTGCAGGTAGAGATCGAAATCCCAGCCCGAACCGGCCGCATTGCGACCCAGCAGTCCGGAAGCATACGCTTCGTCCATGGCACGCTGCAGGAGCTGTCGCTCACGGATGAACTCGCCGCGGATATAGATGTAGCCGGTTTCGGACCCCATAGCGAAACCTGCCAGCAGGCAACCCTCGATCAATGTGTGCGGGTCGTGCCGCATGATTTCGCGGTCCTTGCATGTCCCGGGCTCGGATTCATCTGCGTTGACAACCAGATAGTGGGGGCGACCATCCGACTTCCTGGGCATGAAGCTCCACTTCAGGCCGGTTGGAAAGCCGGCTCCGCCTCGACCTCTCAGACCACTCTTCTTGACCTGATCGATGATCCAGTCGCGGCCCTTGGCCATGAAGTCGGCCGTGCCATCCCAATGTCCCCTGCGACGGGCACCGGCAAGGCTGCATTCGTGCATACCGTAGAGATTTGTAAATATGCGATCTCGATCAGATAGCATTGCATCTCCTTCGCACCGCACAGAACCACCTTGTCATGCCGTCTGGTCGCGACATCACACCTCCCGGCGCCTGCTTGCCGACTGGACCGCCAGTGCAACGGCAGGTGCCAATCTCGGTTTCTCGCCGTCTCGTGAAAGGCTGGTCAACCCGCCTGCCGGCTCGGACGAGTAGCGCCCTCGACGCGATCCTGGTACGGGGCATCCGCCTTCGGCAAACTGGTCGAGAATCTCGGACAGATCGGCTACCGAAAGGTCTTCGTAATAGTCGGAACCAATCTGCACCATGGGGGCGTTTGCACAGGCCCCCAGGCATTCGACTTCTTCCCAGCTGAAACGGCCACACTCGGATAGCTGGTGCGGTTGTCTGGCAATCTTCTGGCGGCATGCCTCGACGAGATCTTCGGCACCGCAGATCATGCAGCATGTGGTGCCACAAACCTGGACATGGGCAACCGAACCGATCGGCTGCAACTGAAACATGAAGTAAAACGTTGCGACCTCGTAGGCACGGATATGCGGCAATCCCAGCATGTCGGCCACATGTTCGCATGCCGGCCGGGTCAACCAGCCCTCCTGTTTCTGGGCACGCCACAGGAGGGGGATAATGGCCGAGGCCTGGCGGCCATCAGGGTACTTCGTCAACTGCCTTTCTGCCCAGGCATAATTCTCGGCAGAAAATGCGAATGTGTCGGGTTGCACGGAATGAAATTTTCGCTGCATGGCGCTACACCGCGGACCGGGTTGGGCGTATGGAAAGGGAAACCAGAGGACCCGGCCGAGGCAGCATCATCGATCAATCTCCCCGAACACGACATCCAGTGACCCGATTACTGCCGACACATCGGCCAGCAGGTGTCCTTTGCAAAGGTAATCCATCGCTTGCAGATGCGGAAACCCCGGGGCTCGAATTTTGGCCTTGTACGGACGGTTGCTCCCGTCGGACACCAGGTAAACGCCAAACTCGCCCTTGGGCGCCTCCACGGCTGCATAGACCTCACCCTCCGGAACCCGAAAGCCTTCGGTGTACAATTTGAAATGATGAATCAATGCCTCCATTGACTCCTTCATGTCCTTGCGCCTGGGCGGCGAAATCTTGCCTCTGGTCAACACATCACCACTTGCTGATGCGAGTTTCTCGATTGCCTGGCGAATGATCTTCCGGCTTTCTTCCATTTCTGCCATGCGGCAAAGGTAGCGGTCGTAGCAATCCCCGTTGCGACCAACAGGAATCAGGAAGTCGAACTCATTGTAGCACTCATAAGGCTGGGCTCGTCGCAGGTCCCACTGCAGCCCCGAGCCGCGTATCATGACGCCGGAAAACGACCAGTCCAGTGCTTCCTGTTCGCTGACAACCGCGATATCGACATTTCGTTGTTTGAAGATACGGTTCTCGGTCAACAGTTCATGGATATCGTTCACGACGCGAGGAAACGTTTCGGTCCAGGCGTAGATGTCTTCGAGCAGCTCGGGCGGAAGGTCCCTGTGCACGCCTCCCGGGCGGAAATAGGCAGCATGGAGCCGTGCACCGCAAGCACGCTCGTAAAACACCATGAGTTTCTCGCGCTCCTCAAAGCCCCACAACGGCGGGGTAAGCGCGCCGACATCCATGGCCTGGGTCGTAACGTTGAGGAGGTGATTGAGAATACGGCCGATTTCCGAATACAGCACACGGATCAGGGAGCCACGGCGCGGCACTTCCGTGTTGGTCAGTTTTTCGATTGCCAGGCACCAGGCATGCTCCTGGTTCATGGGTGCTACATAATCCAGCCGGTCGAAGTAGGGCAGATTCTGCAAATAGGTGCGGCTCTCCATGAGCTTTTCGGTTCCTCGATGGAGGAGCCCGATATGCGGGTCGCAGCGAGTCACAACCTCGCCATCCAGTTCGAGAACCAGCCGCAACACACCATGTGCCGCCGGGTGTTGTGGCCCGAAATTTATGTTGAAGTTGCGAATGTTTTCCTCATTCGTGACCCGCCGCCGGTCTACGGTCATGTCCAACCCCCGAAAACCATGGAACACGGGGACAACTGACATCGAGCCCGGCGCACAACATCCCGTCGATGAAACAGGGCTACTCGCAATTGGGTGCACCTAGCCCTCATCGGATGCGTCCTTCTGTCCCGACATCGCCGCCATGCCTTCCCATGGGCTCAGGAAATCGAACTGACGATACTCCTGTACAAGTTTGACCGGTTCGTAAACGACCTTCTTCTGAACTTCATCATACCGGACCTCCGCATAACCCGTGAGCGGGAAATCCTTCCTGAGAGGGTGACCCTGAAATCCGTAATCAGTGAGCAAGCGCCGAAGGTCGACATGGCCCGAAAACCGAATGCCGTACATGTCGAAGATTTCCCGCTCGAACCAGTTGGCACTAGGAAAAACTTCCATGATCGATGGTACGGATTCCGATTCCAGAATCGGCACCTTGATCCGAATGCGACTGTTGTGCTCCATCGAGAGCAAGTGGTAAACGACCACGAAACGCCGTTCCCTGTCCGGAAAATCGACCGCGGTAATGTCGACAAGGGTTGTGAATCGACACGCCGGATCAGACCTCAGAAACTCGAACAGATCGCCCAGGCTGGGAGCAACGGCCTCAACAACCATTTCGTCTCTGCAATAGCCTGCCGAAAGCACGGAATCCGCCTGCAAGGATGCAATCCTCTCCAGGAGTAGCCTGCCCTTTTCCCTGTTCACGGCCGACGCTTAGCGTACAATCGTGCCCGTGCGGCGGATCTTCCGCTGCAATTGAAGAATTCCGTACAGCAGCGCCTCTGCAGTCGGCGGACATCCCGGGACGTAGATATCAACCGGAATAATACGGTCGCATCCACGGACCACCGAATAACTGTAATGGTAGTAGCCTCCGCCATTGGCACACGAACCCATGGAGATAACATATCTCGGTTCGGGCATCTGATCGTAGACCTTGCGTAGTGCCGGAGCCATCTTGTTTGTCAAGGTGCCAGCGACAATCATCAGGTCCGACTGACGCGGTGAGGCCCTCGGGGCGGTTCCGAATCTCTCCAGATCATAGCGAGGCATCGACGTATGCATCATTTCGACGGCACAGCATGCAAGTCCAAAGGTCATCCAGTGCAATGAACCGGTGCGCGCCCAATTGATGACGTCCTCCACCGAAGTCAGCACATATCCCTTGTCCTGAAGTTCCCGGCTTGAAGGACCGGCACTGCCAGCGGGCGCAGCGGCTTCGGATGTGGTTGCGGCTACTCCCATTCCAGAGCCCCCTTCTTCCACTCGTAGACGAACCCGACCGTCAGGATTAGCAGGAACACGATCATCGACCAAAAGCCAAATTCACCAATATCCTTGAAGGCGACCGACCAGGGAAACAGGAAGGCAACTTCAAGATCGAAGATAATGAACAGGATCGCGACGAGGTAGAAACGGACATCAAACTTCATCCGGGCGTTGTCGAAGGCATTGAAACCGCACTCATAGGCCGAAACCTTTTCTGGATCCGGATTGTATACAGCGATGATTCCTGCAGCCAGTACCAGCAATACCGCCAACCCTATGGCGATGCCGAAAAAAATCACAACCGCCAGGTATTCCTGAAGGAATGCGTCCAAGTGTTCAGTCTCCGCCATCCTGCCACGGGTCTGGCTCGGTGCTCGGCAAGACCAGAACCTACGGTCCAGGTCGCGACAAGCCGTCTTCGGGTCGCATTACCTGTCCATTGGTCTTGTCAGGACCGTCGCCTCTTCGGCGGCTGATTACCAGTAATTCGCTGCAACCGCAACGAAATCGGCTGGCCGCGAACCGAATCCTCCGAGGATACTGACCTGTCGTCCGGAATCTCCACGGTGTCGCCAAAACGGGTTTGTGCTCGCTCTCCGATACGCATTCATCCTGTTTGTAATTTGTTGTACGCTGCAACAAGTGATACAGAATCTACAAGGTGCCGACTACATGATTGCTGTAGCCTTCCAAATTGCCCGGTGCTTAGCCATTCGAAAGAGAGCACATCCCAGATGCACGCTGCATCCCGTGGTTTGGAGAGATGCATGACTGATTCACATCGAATTCTATTCGTGGACGACGAACCGGATGTTAAGCCTCTGATTATTCAGAGGATGCGGCGGGAAATCAGAAAGGGCGTCTACAGCTTCGAGTTTGCCGGCAACGGTCTTGAGGCAATTGACGTGTTGACCGCCGATTCGACAATCGACCTGGTCGTATCCGACATCAACATGCCAGGCATGGATGGCCTTACCCTCTTGAAGCAGATCCCGGCGATCAACCCCAACATCAGGGCAATCATCGTTTCTGCATATGGTGACATGAAGAATATCCGTCGAGCGATGAACCTTGGCGCATTCGACTTCGTTACCAAGCCGATCGACTTCGTGGATCTTAAACTCACCATCCAGCGAACCATGTCACACCTTATCAAGTGGCGAGAAGCGCTTGCGTCTCGTGACAAGCTGATCTCGTTGAACAATGAATTGTCGCTGGCCAACAAGATCCAGCAATCGATTTTGCCTACCGTCCTCCCGCGAACAGACAAATTTGAAATCTTCGGTCGCATGGAACCGGCTCGGGATATCGGTGGCGATTTTTTCGATGTCTTCAGGTTATCCGACACGCAGACCGGACTGGCCATCGCCGATGTATCGGACAAGGGAATACCGGCGGCTTTGTTCATGATGTCGAGCCGAACACTGCTGAAGGGGTCGGCGATCGGTGATCCCAACCCGGATCGAGTCCTCGGAGAAGTCAACATGCTTCTCAATCAGGAAAATCCTGCCGGAATGTTTGTTACGGTACTTTATGCCATCTTCGATCACCGAAACAGTACCGTAACCTTCGCCAATGGCGGGCACAACCTTCCATTACTCGTAAAGTCAGATGGGAGTTCAAGTTATCTTGGTCTGCCTAGTGGAATCGCTCTGGGCGTGTTTGATGGCTTCGAATACGAGGTCACTGAATGCCAGCTTACACCTGGCGATCACCTTGTACTTTACACCGATGGCGTAACCGAAGCCATGAATGTGGATGGAGACCTGTTCGGAGAAGACCGATTGCAGGAGATTATAAAGGAGTCGGTAGACCGCAAAGAAAGGGATTTGACCCGACCAATTGTTGAGGCCGTGCATGTCTTCAGCAGTGGGGTGCCTCAGTCCGATGACATAACCTGTTTGACGCTGACTATACGGGGGGGTTGACCGTGCCTCTTAATCAGTTGAGTTTTCGCATCGATTACGTTGAGAACCAGTGGAAGATGATCGACGACGCTGTAACCTTGTTGTCATCCATGGAGGCCTGGTCACCGGATGTAGAAAGTAATGTCAGGCTGTTTGTCGAAGAATTGTGCCTGAATCTCCTCTCGCATGGCGCTGCGTCGACCGAAACGTTCTTTGAAGCAGACCTGATCTGTACAGGCGATGCGGTGACGTTTGTTCTTCGCGATACCGGGCCAAAATTTGACCCACTGACTGACGTAGCAGAACCATCTCTAGATGCGTCAATCGAAGATCGTCCACTCGGAGGATTGGGCGTTCATCTTGTACGCTCTCTTGCTGACGACATGACCTACGAGCGCAAGGACGGCCAAAACGTTGTTACAGTGGTTGTAAGAAGGAACAACGAATAAGAAGCTTGTACAGTGACCGCCGCCAAATCGGGTTTGGTGCCGGGGCTCTCTACAGTTGAGTCCGGCATTTGAATGTCGTCGATGTTCGAGCCTGGCAAACACAGGGCGAGTAATGTCCGCACATGGCAATTTACCATCGGGTCCCCTAACCTTCAGCCCCCGAACCGACGAATTGCTCGGAGTGACGCAGGCGTTTCGCGTCAAGGCCTCGCTAAAGTGCGGTTGTGTACAATTGCCGATTGCCATGGAGCGGACCGGTCACTGCCTATCTTGGGAGTTCGCGGTGGACTAAGGGCCATCATCGAATGTGCACCGGGCGGGCAGCAACAAAAGGGTCACCGAACTCCCCTGGAGCGCAGTGTCGGGAACGGCGGTAGCGGGAGATGATGCACTCCCGTAAAGTGAGAAATACCCTGACTGCTGCAGTCCAGGACCTGACTGGACCAGGGTCGGCTTGAAGGCACTGTTGAATAGTGGGCTCTTCCGTGGAAATGTGCTGTAATCGGGGTTGTATGGTCGAGCATGCCCGTACACTCGCTTTTGGTCGATCTCTGGACGACAGGGAATCACTCGCACCGGGAAGTCAGACTTTCAGTGAATTGCGGACGCCACTGAAACCGACGGAATGGAAACTGGGCGGGCTCCTGCGGCTCTCTGGCCGCAGTATCCCCGGCAAACTGGATGAATGAGATTTTTCAGGGCCTGCTGGAGGCAGTGGGCCTTATACTTTCCTTCGACCGCGATCTTGTCGACATTACCTTACGCTCGCTGCAGGTTTCGTTGACAGCGGTGGCAATAGCTACAGCAATCGGCGCACCGGTCGGTTCGTGGCTGGCAGTAACCCGTTTCAGGGGCCGTCGCCAGACGATTGCCATCGTCAATGCGCTGATGGGGCTGCCACCAGTTGTGGTCGGGTTGTTTGTATATGTCATGCTGAGTCGTTCCGGACCGCTGGGCGTATTGGGTCTGCTGTTTACACCGACAGCCATGATCATTGCACAGGTCATCATCGCAACGCCACTGATCATCTCGATCAGCCATCAGGGATTGAGAGAGTTGTGGGCCCAGTATCACGACCTGCTGATATCATTGAATACAACCAGGTGGCAGCGCATGCGCACGCTGATATGGGATGGTCGACGGGCACTGCTGACTGCCGCACTGGCGGGCTTCGGGCGGGCAGTCGGCGAGGTCGGGGCAATAATGATCGTGGGAGGAAACATCGACCAGGCGACGCGCGTCCTGACGACGGCAATTGCTCTGGAAACAAGCAAGGGAAACTTCTCGCTTGCCATCGGTCTCGGCCTTGTCCTTATTGCACTGGCTATCGCCGTGAACATGGCCATTCACAACATGCTGCGTACGGAGCGCGCCAGCCTGTGGTGATGAAGTCGATTTTGCCAGGCGTCGTCTCGAATGCCAGCGCCAGGCGACGCGGAGTCAACCTCGTCGGACCGGTTGACCTGACCGTTTCCGGACCGGGGACAACGATGATTATCGGCCCGAATGGATCGGGGAAGACGTCGCTGTTGAGAATGATGCATGGTCTCGAGCGAGTACGATCGGGCACAGTATCGTGGGCTGTCCCCACGGAGCAGGCCCGGCAACATCAGGCATTTGTCTTTCAGACACCGATATTGATGCGCCGCAGCGTCGTCGACTGTATTGCATATCCGCTCATTGTCCGCGGCGTGCCGAAGAAGCAGGCAAGGGTGGCGGCGGCAGAGTGGGCACAAAGAGTGAACCTGGGAGATACCCTGAAGCAGCCCGCATCATCATTGTCGGGGGGAGAGCGTCAGAAAATGACCCTGGCAAGGGCACTGGTCATCAAACCCGAGCTGCTGTTTCTGGACGAACCCTGTGCCAGCCTTGATGGCAGATCGACGCGTGAAATCGAGGACCTGCTGGCGCAGGCTCGCGCCGACGGCACGACGATCGTAATGTCAACGCACGATCTCGGGCAGGCTCGTCGCATGGCCGATGACGTGGTCCTGCTCCTGCACGGGAGAATCCACGAAACCGGCAAGGCACAGGAGTTCTTTCACAATCCTTCGACTGACGAGGGCAAGTCTTTCCTGGCTGGAGGAATCGTCGAATGAGAAATCTACTGGCTGGCATCGTGGCACTGAACATGGTCCTGTGCCCGGCCTCCGCCTCTGACACGATGCGTCTGGCGGTGACAACCTCGTTCCACAATAGCGGCCTGAGCGACGTCCTGCTTCCCGCCATCGCCGAGGAACTGGCAGTGAAGGTGCATCTGCTTGTTGTCGGAACCGGGCAAGCGCTTCGGCTCGGACGGAATGGCGATGTCGATGCCGTCCTTGTACATGCCAGGGATGCCGAAGAGCGCTTCGTCGAGGCGGGATATGGCGTGCGTCGATGTGAGATCATGTACAATGACTTTGTGATTCTTGGCCCCCGGTCTGATCCCGCAAAAGTTGCCTCGACCGACAGCGCCGTCGGCGCATTTCGCGCCGTTGCGGAGGCGCAGGAAAGGTTTGTGAGCCGCGGGGATGAATCCGGAACCCATTTGCGGGAACTGGCAATCTGGTCGCAAGCTGACCTCGATCCGCAGGATTTTGGATCCTGGTATAGTGAAGTGGGCGCCAGCATGGGTGCATCGCTCAACACCGCGTCGGGGCTTGACGCCTATATCCTGGCGGACAGGGCCAGTTGGCTCACTTTCGGCAACAAGGGTGATCTCGCCATGCTGTATTCAGGGGACAGTTCGCTTCACAACCAGTATGCGTATCTGCGCGTCAACCCGGCCCTGCATCCCCACGTCAAGGCAGAACCGGCAAGGCGTCTCGAAAACTGGTTGTCAGGTCCTGGAGGAAAGCGTCTGATTGACGGATATCGCCTCAACGATCAGCCCCTGTTCACACCCAATGCGTCGTGTACCGGGTAACCTGGCCGTTCCATATTGGTCCGAAGGCTCCAGCCCGTCCGCTGTTCAAGCCTCTGTGTCGTTCTCCCGGGTCGAAAACCTCGGTCCGGATATCAGAAATCCGGCTCCAGATGAACCGCAAACAGTTCGATCCCGGCGGCCTTTGGTTCGATTGTGCGAAACTGTTCGTGGACTCCTTCGGCTACCAGCTCCCGACTGACAGTCAGCAGAGTGCCGGTCGCGTGGTCGCCACAGATACCGATCATGTAATCCAGTTCCTGACGGGCAACACCCATCGCCGCTTCGATATGCGGGGCGCCGTAAATATCGACAAAGTGCTGTGCTAGCGAGGGGACCAGCCCCTCGATCTCCAACTTCTCGATCCTTGTGACGCCCACGAAAGTTACGCGTCCGAAGGTCTCAAGCCCCAGCCAGCCACTGGAAAAGGCCTGGCGGGCCTTGCCCTTGAGGTCCGCCTGCGTCCAGTTCGAGAATTCGAAACTGCCGGGAATGCACCATTCGCCGGTTCGGGCGGAGTTGAAATAGGTGTTGCGATCGCTCTCGTCGAAATGAACGGCGCTGGCCAGTTTCAATTCACTTCCCGGCATTGATCAACAACCCCGACAATGGCAGGAGTCGCGTTTCGCGCTCCTGGCGCAGCAACATGCCAAATCTCTCGTCTACACCGAGAAATGTTCCCTCCAGCAATTTACCCTGCCAACTGATGGCGATTTCTTCACCCATGTCCCGGACCAGACCTTTCCATTCCCGATGAACAGCCATGGCGCCATCCTCAATCCAGCGATTGATCCAGACCAGGGTGTGGCGTGACCAGCTTTCGAGAAGACTGACCGGACTGACTTCGACGCACCCCTCCTCATATAGGGATGTCTGCTCGGGATTGACTCCAGGTGCATCCCTATTGACCGGAATGATTTGCAGCATGAACCCGACAATCAGCCAGTCCGGACATTGCCCTGGATCGTTGGTGGACGAATTTGTCCGGAATTGTCCGCATGATGCGCCGTTGACATAGATTTCTCCCGTCCATCCGAGGTGCATTGATACCTCCGGCGGAGCCAGTGCACCCAGCGCATTCTGCAACCCCACACCGCATACGGGAAGCATGGTCATGGCCTCCTCAAGCGGAACTTCGGGAGCCAGTATCATTGATGCCGACATACGGTCCGCTGCAAGGTTATAGGTTACGGTACCGGCTTCGCATCCAAGTGCAGCCATGGCACTCGCCTTGGCAAACGGATCCAGCGAACCGGTAATCCGCAATCCCTGGAACAATGGCGGGAAGTGCGGTTCGGCGGACGCATCCATTATGTTGCCACGCATTTCCTGACCTGCCTGGCCAGATTCTGGAAGATCATTGCGGATTGCTTCCCGGGATGCGAGGCAACCACCGGAATACCAGCATCCGCTCCTGTCCTGATCTTGATGTCGAGGGGAATGTTGGCGAGCAATGGCACACCCAGTTTTTCAGCCTCTGCTGCCACACCCCCCTGCCCGAACAGGTGCTCAACGTGGCCGCAATTGGTACATTCGTGCGTCGACATGTTCTCGACCATGCCCAGGATCGGAACCTTCATCGTATTGAACATGTCTATACCCTTTCGGGTGTCGAGCAGGGCAATGTCCTGGGGGGTACAGACAATGATTGCTCCGTGGACCTGTACTCTCTGGCACAACGTCATCTGCACATCGCCTGTTCCTGGCGGCAAATCGACGAGCATGATGTCAAGTGCTCCCCACTGGACCTGGGTCAACATCTGGCTCAAGGCTCCCATGAGCATCGGCCCGCGCCAGACGACAGCCTCATCTTCAGCAGTCAGCAGCCCCATCGACATCATCGTGACACCGAGGTTTCGCAAGGGAAGAATGGTCTTGCCGTCAGGCGATGACGGTCGGCCCGAGATACTCAGCATGCGCGGTTGAGATGGACCGTAAACGTCACCGTCGAGAAGTCCTGTCCTGCATCCGAGTGAGGCCAGCGCGACAGCCAGATTTGCAGCAACGGTGGATTTTCCGACGCCGCCCTTCCCCGAAGCAATGGCAACAATTTTGTCGACACCGGGGAGCTTGCCGGGGCCGGTGTTGCTGGCGGCACGGGCAGGCTTGAGGTCAGGAGGAGCATCCGGGCTGGACTGGTGTGCAGTCAGCACGACCGATACGGTATCAATGCCGGGAAGTTGTGCGACCAGCTTCTCGGCTTCTGCCCTGGTTTCGGCCAGGCGCCCGGCATGAGCCGAGTGGGCCTCGATCACGAATCTGACCGCCGGGCCCTCCACAATCAGGCCCCTCACCATACCGGCAGATACGATGTCCTTCCCGCTTATCGGGTCGATGACCGTTCCCAGTGTGTCAAGAACGACTTCTCGAGTTGAACTCATTCGCCCCTGCTGGTGATGGTACCCACGACCACATGATTCAGATCAAGCTCGTTGCAGGTCAACTCGGCCTTGATTTCAAACTTGCGGCCCGCCGGATTCTCCAGCTCGGCGTTGCGGATTGCATCCTCGATTGCACGCTGCGAGGTCACGCCCACCCGCTTGAGAAACTTGCGCATGCTCATGTTGAATTCGTCGCTCACCTCGTTGTCTCCCGTGCTGTGGTTTCATGGTTTGGTGTCGGCAGAGGCATTGAAGGCATTTGGGTATCCGCGTGGCAAAGATCGCTGAGCCAATTTCTGGAAGCCGCAACATGCCAGGAGCAATCCGGCTGCCTTGTCAAAGTCTATTAGTGGGTTTTACGCAAGCAGGCAAAATATTTGGTGTGTTCCCTCAACTATCACCCATGCTGCGGCACTGTCGCATCGAAGAGGCCGATCCCGCGCAGTTGGGCCATGGCTAAAACGCGCGGGTCAATGGCAGCAATCCCCGGAACCGTTCGGGTACGACATGCGCAAGCATCATAATGTTGGAATGACGTGGCCTTGCTCGCACCAGCAATTTGCATAGTCGCAACAGTTCCTGGCATCCTCCTTCTCGAAAGTCGGCATACGCACCGTCGACCCATCAACAATCCGGCATGTGGAGTAGAGCAACTCAGCTGAGCCGGCTGCTGCCAGGGGCTGGGTAGTCGCCATCAGTATGATGTCCGACACTGGCCGGTCTGGAATTACTTGCACTGGCCTTGATCCGGTATCAAGGTCACAAATCCTATTGGCGCTGAAGAGAACCTGGTAACAAGAGACGAGAGCAGTCCATATGCAGTTTGTAAGAAACGGCCCCGACGTCCCTGAACGCTTGCTTCAGGCGCATGAAGACTGTCGTGTTGTCTTTTTCTGCGGTTCAGGAATCTCCTTCCCCGCCGGTTTGCCAGGATTTTCTGGCTTGGTAAAACAGCTCAGTGACCACTTTGGGTACCTTAGTCCAGAGCAAGCCAATGCAATTGAAGCCAAACAGTATGACAGGGCCGTAGGTTTGCTTGAGCGTGACGTTGCAGGCGGGCGGCAGATTGTAAGGCGGAAAATTGCGGACATTCTTAAACCGGATCTAAACCGACCACGAGCCACAGACACTCATCGGGCACTGCTCGAATTGGCGAGACACAATCAGCAACAGGCAAGGTTGATCACAACCAACTTTGACCGGTTGTTCGAGCATGTAATTGTGGAAGATGACCTCACCATTGGGAGTTTTGAGGCTCCGTTGTTGCCAATTCCAAAACAACGCTGGGACGGTTTGGTGTATCTTCATGGTCTGCTGCCTGAGGATCCTGACGACAGGGGTCTTGACAATCTGGTCGTCTCAAGTGGCAACTTCGGGCTTGCCTACCTCTTGGAACGCTGGGCTGCGCGCTTTGTCACCGAATTGTTTCAAAATTTCACTGTGTGCTTTGTCGGTTACAGCATTGATGACCCGATCTTGCGTTACATGACGGATGCCTTGGCAGCGGATCAACAGCGTGGTGAAGCGCCAACCGAGATGTTTGCATTTGGATGTTACTCCAAGGGCAAGGAAGTCTCTTGCTCCAATGAATGGCGTGCCAAGAATGTCACACCTATTCTCTACAAGAGTTACTGGCGTCATGCCTATCTGCATCGAACTCTCCGGAAGTGGGCCGATGATCATCGGGACGGTGTATTGGGAAAGGAGAGAATTGTTTTTGATTACGCCGGCAGACACCCTTCCATGTCTACTAACGAGGACGATTTTGTAAGTCGCATGCTTTGGGCGCTGAGCGATCCAAGTGGGCTTCCTGCCAAGCGTTTCGCTACCTTCGATCCGGCTCCCACCCTCGATTGGCTTGATTCGCTAAACGACAACAGATTCGGTCATGACCATCTAATCCGTCTATCTCCATGGATGGCCCTAGCCGGTAATGGATTGAACTGCGGACTGGATCAGGTAACGCGCCACCTGGTGGACTGGCTGACCCGGCATCTCAACAACCCCAAGTTGTTTTTCTGGCTGGCCAAACAGGGAGGGCGGCCGCATCCGGATTTTCAAAGGAAGTTGTCAAACCGATTGATCCACCTCGCCAAGCTGGAGGACAGCAAGCATACCGAGGAGCTGAACAAGATTCGAGAAAATGCGCCAGATGCAATCCCTGATGCCCCGATGCGAGTGCTGTGGGATCTGCTTTTCTCTGGGCTGGTGAAGTCGCATGGCCAGGACCTGTCTTCGGATGACTGGTTGATACGCTTCAATAATGAGGGATTGACAACCGCCCTGCGTCTGGAACTCCGTGCATTGCTGAGTCCGCGTGTATCCTATAGCGAACCATTCAATTGGCCAGCCCAATTGGATGATGGTGGAGAGGAGGATACGCATAGTCGGACCCTATCTGACATTATAAGCTGCGAAATCGTACTCTCAAAATACAGTATTCACGACACCCTTTACGAGTTAAGGGATAATAGACACTGGACCACCGCGCAGCCAGTGCTGCTCTCCGACTTCACCGGGCTGTTACGTGATGTCCTCGACCTCAAGCGAGAGATGGGAGGGGCCGACGACTGGAGCGACGAATCATACTTTGACCGACCTTCAATTAGCGAGCACAGTCAGAATCGTGATCGTCACGACTGGACGGTACTGATAGACTTAACTCGTGATGCGTGGCTGAAAACCGCAACTCGGTCATGCGAGTGCGCACGGCATGCAGCCGAGAACTGGTCACGAATTCCCTACCCCCTCTTCCGCCGTCTCGCGTTTTTTGCGGCAGCCAATGGCAATATCATTGCCAGTGACCAAGCGCTTGAGTGGCTGTTGGCCGACGAAGGGTGGTGGCTGTGGTCAAATGAAACACATTGGGAAGCTATGCGGCTGCTGGCAACCCTGGCTCCGCGCCTGAATTCTGAGGGGTTGGCCAAGCTTGAGCAAGCCATACTTTCCGGACCGCCGCGCAACATGTTCGTCACTGACTTGCAAGCGGAAAGATGGACGTACATTCAGGAACGTGGCATTTGGCGTCGGTTAGCCAAGATTGACGATGCCGATGTCCAGTTGGCTCCTTCCGCACGGGATCAGATGAGCAGGCTTTCGGAAAAGTACCCGGACTGGCAGCTTGCCGACGACGAACGCGAGGAATTCCCTACCTGGCGGCCATCAGGGCTACGAGTTCCAGAACGGTTGCCGCGTGAGCCGGATAAACTTATCAACAGTCTAAGGGAAAATCCCGGCTCTGGCTTCCGGGAGGATGATTGGTCAAAGATTTGCCGCGACGAGTTTGAACTTGCATCGTCAGCACTCATTGCACTGGCCAATCAAGGAATTTGGCCCGAAGGTCGCTGGAGAAAAGCACTATCCCAATGGACTGAAGATGAGCTTACACAGGATTCATGGTCCAGGATGGCCCCGGTAATTGCCAAAATGCCTGAATCCACGCTGTACCAAATTCGGTATGGATTGAGTTGGTGGCTAGAAGAGCTTGCAAAGACCGTTGAGGGACAAGAGGAAACGTTCTACCGGTTGTGTGACCGTCTGCTGAAACTAGCTTATGAGGTCGCAGATGACTCCAATGACCATGTCAACAAAGCAATAAACCATCCGGTGGGGCATGTTACCGAAGCACTTCTCAACAAGTGGTACAGAAGCGAGCCTCAAGCCAACCAAGGTCTCGTTGAACCGATACGTGACAGGTTTACCTGCCTTTGCAGTACCTCGGCGCAGAAATACCGACACGGGCGCGTGATGCTTGGCGCAAACATGTGGTGGTTATTTTTGGTCGACCCCTTGTGGACCGTCAAGTTCATGCTACCGCACTTCGATTGGGGAAGCAAAGAAACTGAGGCAGGCCCCATGTGGGAAGGCTTTCTATGGACATCCAATTTCTATGAGCCCTTGATGGAGCACCTCAAGCCGGCGTTCCTGGAAACAGCAAATCATTTCGACCAGCTAGGTGGGCACAAACAACGCTTTGCTTCCCTGTTGACATTCGGTGCTCTCGAACCGCGCGATTTCTGCACAAATACTGAAATGAAACATGCCTTAAGCTCATTGCCGACAGAAGGTCTAGAACAAGTTTCTGCATCGTTGGTTAAATTGATCAACAGTGTCGGTGACAAACGCTCCAATTACTGGGAGAACAGGGTAGCACCGTTTCTGAGGGACATCTGGCCGAAGTCAGCCGACCGCCTTACGGAACAGGTTTCAGCAAACCTTGCCCGGGCGTGTATAGCCGCAGGAGACGCGTTTCCCGACGCCCTCAAAGAGATCGAACCGTGGCTGAAACCGCTGAACCACCCTCACCGAATAGCGTGTGAACTGCACAGTTCAAAGCTTATCGCCCAGTTTCCTGAGCTGACGCTTGATCTTCTTCGTCGAATCTACCGAGATCAGGCACAGTTGTTTCCCAATGAATTGGCGAAGTGCCTAACTAGAATAAAGTCTGCGAAATCAGAACTCAGTGAAGATCATCGTTTCGAGTATCTGGATAAAATCTTGAGTAAGTCCGGTTAAGAACTGATACGCCTCTCCATGCGGTAAGTATTCAACACTTGCTAACTGGACTTGCGGGCAACCAATACCCACTAGAGCTTGGCTGTCCACCGATTTGGTTTCGTCTCCTGGTGGTAACATGCAAGGGACCATTGCCCCTTTGTTCATTCAGCGCTCCTGCCAGCAGTAGAAACAAGACTGCGACGCGCCTATGCGTTTATTAATCATTGGAGCCACATCCCTTCGTTGCTCAGGATGACCTGTGTGCAGTAGGCCAGTCTACGCCAGGCACTGCGGTCATCGACAATCTGCTCGAAGCACTGGCGGTGGTAGTCGCTTGCGGCAAAGAGTATGCCAGTGCGCATTCTGCAAATCTCTCATTGCAATGGTCACAACCAAGGTATGTGAATCACAGTTATCAGGTAATGACACTCCCCCTTACGGTACCTTCTAGATGGGGGCCGCTAGGTGAGAATAAATTTGTTGCGGTAAAATTGACCAGCCTAGAATTATTCATGGCGTTCCGTTCCCGGAAGAGTAGCCAACACGGAAGAGTCGAAATCGGCCGACCGTGGTTGGCCGACCCTGTAACACTTCCTCGCACAGGCTATCACTGGGGCTCCTCCACTCAATTCAACCAGCATCGTCTTGGATGTGTGTGCCTTCTTCTGTGCAGGGTGATGAATTTCATAATGCGGTATTTTGACCTCAATCCGACCTCTATCACCTATTTCTCGCATGCTCTTGGCAACCGAAGACATCCTGCAGGCAATTTTACGAATTCGCTGGCATCAAGACAGTCCAGCATGGCAGCAAACCCAATTGCATCGCCGACCGCCACTATCCCCTCGGTGGTTCGCCCATAGTCATCTACAGACCGAGTCGCTTCACTGCATCTCTACTGGTCTGTGCGGTACCACACATACATGTTCTTCGGGTCGGAAACTCTACCTCATCTGAAACCCTCTGAATGCCAACTAGCGAATTTTGCAATTGAGCTTGCTCAGCATTTTTCGCCTTCAAGGAGAGGCAGCACAGTGTAGGACGTCTGGAGTTGGAGTCTATCAGCCCAAGCGATAATTGATTGATTGCATTCTTGCAGCAGGTACGCTCCGCCGGCATCCTGTAGATTTGCGAGAGTTCTGCTGTCGCAATGCGATGATATTCTTGTATTACGATACCGTTATGGCTCCCGGTTCGTTTACATTATCCAGGCAGGAATCAATAATTGCCCACTTTCCAGAGCCAATGTGAACAACTATGCATTCACCATACCCTGGGCCAAATATAGTGACCTCAATCTCGTTCAATTGCGGCTTCATCTTCCCAAACGATTGCCTCTACAAGAGCCTCGGCCTTTTTGTATGCTCTCTTGTAATCTCGCTCAGAATGGGCGGGGAGCCTGCGGAAGTACAATTCTGACACATTTCTAACTTGCCCTGTATGCAGGCGCTCACGTCCAATGACCCATCGTACGATAGCGCCTTCCTTGAGCAAGTGTTGGTCGTATTCGCAAATGTCCAGCTTGCGAAAGTCAGCGTGATCGACTGGCAAAGGAGAATTTGAGCGGACATCCACCATTCTCACTGAAAACTTGTCCTCCGTGATGTATTCAACGTATCCTTCAAACTCCGCTATTGGGGTTAAAGTTCGTCTTTTTCTGGGCTTTGTCATGTGTGGATGCCATCTCGAAACCAGTGGTGCAACCCTTTTGGCACTCATTTGGACAACCGTTTGACTTGACTTGTTGGAATTTGCGTTGGATCGATGTGGCGTGGTACTACTTAATTCAGCAGGCCTGTTTGGAGTTTGAGTTTCGGGGGCTAGTGCAACATTGACAATGCTATTTGCCATTCCAACGAACTCATCATCCGGCACTTGCCTTACGCTGGAATGAACTTCTCCATCCAGATGGTTGAGAAACTCTGGACTCTGAGCAAAGGTCTTCATTGTTATGCGTCCAATCTCATTGTAGTCTCAATTATGGTGTCAGCTTCCTCCGTAGCTGGTTCAAATTGTTCCATCAGCAAGGTCATCGCCTGCTCGCTTCCATGGTCAGCAGGCAAATCGGTCAGCAAATGATGACTGTTGACATGCATGTAAACCCCCGTGTTGTCCTTAATTCTAACAGATGGCTTGATCGTTAAATTAGTCTCCATTTGCACTCCCCCCACCAACGACTTCTGTGTCATTGACAAACTCTGTAGTCCGCCCGTCAATTCAACGTCATCCGTGTCCATTTCTTGGCCAAATTGACCCCAATGCTCAATCGGTGCCAGATTTCTGCCAAGCCGCACCCGTGAAGATAGGCTTGGCAAGCAGAAATGAACCTGGCAATTTTCACCGACCGCAGTGATTGGAGCATTAAACAAATGTCCTCCGAATATCTTGTTAGTGATATCCAGGACAGTCACCCAAGGAGCAGCAGTAGTCTCAATCCGATTGTAGTACGTAGGAGCGGGTTTCAATTGAAAAGTTTGAAACTTGAGGGAGAGACAACAAGTCGCTGACATGTGAGGTGGCTTCTGGCTCAATCCCCCTAGCTTCTAGCCATGCCGGATGTAGAATTGCAGGATTGAACTTTCCCAACAAGACGATCAAGCACGCTGATATACCAGGTTGAATAACCATTTGGGGGAATCCTGGGCCCGTTTTCCTTCTTTCTACTTGGTGGAGCTTGAATGTGCCAGTTCAATCAACCCATAGTTGGGCAACAAAGAGCATGAGTTAGTGGAATCCTGCTGTCGTCCGACGTGTGCGATCAAGGCCCATGGCAGGCCTTTGATGACCGACCGGTAGCAGATCTACTTGCCAATTCTAGCATCAATCTTGGATGTGCAGTTCATGTCTTGGTGAGAAGGATGCCATGTTCCTGCAACGCATGCCTAATCCAAGGCACTGATCGGTGCACCGAAAACAGACCTCAAAGGGCGCAGGGGTACGAGTAAGCGGGAGACAAGCCGGACTTGCCACCGCATCAAGCGGATCATCCTCACATAGGCTATAGGGAGTCCATAGGCTCGATTCACTACAAGGCAGCTACGAGGCCTCGTAATCGGCTGACTGTGGTCAAATATTCCTTTCATCATACAGCGCCGCCTTGCGCCGAAAACCTCTTTGGCCCCTTTGGAAGCCTTGTCCAGAATTGCCTTGAGGTGTCCCTTTAATCCGATTTCACACAGCTCTTGCCTATCGAAATCTGCCTGCCGGTAGTTTCTTCGACTTCATAGCCAACGGCGCGGGCAACATTGTCCGATTGGCACGGCAATTTCGACATTTGATGTCAGATTCTGGCTTTCTGCATCTCTGGAGACTCGCTTTGAATTCGGCGACCTACTCTGTGATGGAACTTGCAGGAAGTCTTAAACCCTATGAATTCTGAGCCACCAACTGTTTGGTGACCATGGTTGGAGTCAGGCAGCTTAGGCGGTATTTGGTGAATTGAACTCCAGCGGCAGCTATGAACCGCCGACACGCTGTGGCATTCAGAGTTTCCTGCTACCGAAACGTGACGGTGCTTTTGTATTGCGATACAATGATGACTCTCGGCGCGGGGACCGACATTGAAGCCAGAGCACTGAACAAAGCGGGAGGCATGTTGCCATGCCATTTCTTATGGAGGGTGGATATCGCATGGACCGTTTGAATTGGTGGCTGCGATTGGTGCTTGCTGGAACCCTGCTCATTGGCGTGAATTCAAGTGCCGCATTGGCCCAGCAGAAAACGATTGTCGTGGCAGCCAGTCCAGAGCTTGTTGAGTCCGGACTTGCAGATTTCTTGTACCCGCGGTTTTCCTTCAAGCACAATGTTCGGATCAGGCCAGTTGAGCTGGGAAGCCTGGAGGCCGTCGAAGCGCACATCTGGCTAGGTCCTGAAACCACGGTCGAAAGTGGTACTCCTGTCCTCGTTCAGGGAGATACAATCTACAATCTTGAGATTCGTCCCCGGGAAGCAGACGCCGATTCAACAAAAAGTGCACAAAAGTTACTGGATTGGCTGATTTCCGACATTGGAAAGACGACTGTACGTGACTTCGAAAACGGTGAAGGGTTGAAATTCCTTCCCGTCGAGGAGAAGGCCACTGTTCGAATTCAGCCCGTCGTAAGAACCGATGTTTCAGAAGGTCTGGAATTGTCACTTCAAAAGTGTGGCCGGTGCCACGTTGTAGGTGCAGTCAACCGGATGCAGGGAATTGGATCGACACCCTCATTCCATATGTTGCGAACGCTGCCGGACTGGGAAGACAGATTCTTCGTATTCTATGTGCTGAATCCCCATCCGGCTTTTATCCAGATTACCGATGTCACACCGCCATTTCGGGAACGCCAACCTCCACCCATAGAACCGATCGAACTCACACTTGAACATATCGACGCAATCGTAGCCTACGTATCAACGCTTGAACCGGCTCGGCTAGGACAGCCGCTTGCCAATAATCCGTAAATGTCCGGTCGGAATTGCTGCGACATGGCACCTGGCGGTTCTGCCATGAAATAAGCCGACAGCCCGCGGGGAACGCCTCAAGGCAGCCAAAGCCGACTGCGCTGCACTGCTCTTCAGGAGTTGGGTCGGAATTCAAATCCTGTGCGAGAAAGACATGAGCGATGCCAGATGTTTGCTCGCCTAGTCGTTGGCGGTACGAGGTAGTGGCCTTGCACCTGCCGCGAATGGACTGTTCTCCGAGTGATACTGTGACAAGATTCGACAGTCGTCGCACATTTTCATCAGGCGGATTGTACTCTCGTTGCTGAACATGGAATGCTTGTTGGCGAGCTGGCCGGTAATGCGCTCAATCATCGACCGGACGCCGAACGCCTTGCCGCATTCGACACACAGAAATGGTTCTTCCTCGTTTAGAACCGTGATTTCCATGCTTTCTTTCCCGAGATGAAACCGGGGCTCGAGCGTGATTGCGCTCTCCGGGCAAATCTTGCTGCAGAGTCCACACTGAATGCAACTATCCTCCTGAAACCTCAACTCGGGACGTTCAGTGTTGTCTCTAATTGCCCCCGTAGGACAATGCGCCGAACAGGCCATGCACAATGTGCAAGCCTCAGTATCGACCGTAATTGCGCCATATGGAGAACCCGGAGGCAGCGGTAATGGTGCATCGACGTCTGGATTTAGTGCAAGCGCAGCCATTCGGGCCACTTGCTTTCGAGTTCCAAGCGGGAGAATCGGTTGCTCCAGCGAGGTCAGATTTCTCTCATACAGTAAATCGCTCAGTTCATCAGGATCACTTACGTCGAGCAGACGAATACGATTCCCTGTTCCGATGCACTCGGCCAGGTGCATCTGTGATTTCAGCGTGTCCGTCGGCGTGGCTGGCGATGGCAGCAGCACGACCTCGGCAAAGCCAACGCCAATTGCCGCCAGCATCTCTGCGTGGCCAAACCCGGAAATCCCTTCCATTGCCATGGGAATGACATCGGCGGGCAGACCTCTTCCATAACGGGCAGCCAGGCTGATCATCTCACTTCCATATTGGGCTGTGTGAACCAGCAGCCGCGGGTTGTTCCCGCCTGTCTTGCGGAATGTACTGGCGAGAACTTCCATGCGCTTGAACAGGTGCTCAACCGACGGCCATTCATGTGTTATGGCTGAGGCCGGGCACACTGCAGCGCATTCACCGCATCCGGCACACACCATGGCATCAATCGAAACATGATCGCCGGCTGGTGATATTGCTCCGGTCGAACAGGTATCAAGACAGCGCGTGCAACCTATCTGCTTTGATCTGCTATGCGCACATAATGATTCATTGAGCCTTACATAGAGCGGTTTTTCAAAGCTGCCCACAAGTTGGGAAGCCTCGAGAATTAGCTTGCCCACGGCGGCCGGGCGGCCGGGGTCCGCTCTGAGATAACCATCACGTTTTTCCGGCGCCACGAAGAGGCTGATTCCCTTTCTTACGTCGACAATGATGTCGCATTCGCTCGCGGCGCCGTCGCGAGGCGCCGTGAACCCGAAGCTGCCACGACCGCCAGGTACAATCTGACGCAGCGCGTCGAGCTTGACTACAAATCCGCCAAAGGCACCAGTAGCCGAACGCAGCTTGCCAATCACGACATCAAACATGCGGTCGACAGGAACGTCGTCTGGCTCGGCTTCCAGTAGCACTGTAACGGATAGCAAATTGGCCAGTTGAGTGGCTATGTCCATTGCGATTTCGGTCTGCCCAAGAACCAGGCAAAGACCTTCCGATTCCACATCAACCAAGCGCGTCTCCGGAGTCGGCAACATCGCCTCTGCCACCAGAGAGGCTTGTTTGGGACCCGCCTTGTCTGCCTCATCTGACCACCCGGCGCGATCGCGCAAGTCTACTAATCCGGGTGCATCAACCGCCAGAGACGCCGCGATTTCTTCAAATCTGGCCCTCTCCTGCTGGCAGGCAATGATTACGGAACCACTGGACAGTGACCCTTCGACGAGATTGGCCTGAGTGGTGCAAAGCGATGTGTGCACAGACGAGCAGCGGCCGGGGAAAGCCGCAGAGATAGCAGCTGTGTCAAGTTCCTGACTGCCGAGGCAGTCACATAGCATCAGCGTTTCTGTCATGATTTTCCGTATTTTCTCCTAACCTGCCAGACAGCCAAATTGAACAGGACTGGTCATTCACGCGGTTGAATTTCAGGAATTCTGTCCGCGGTGCCGACGGACTATCCCAGAGTGCATCGACAACCCGAAAATGACAAGGCCTGCGACGGAGTGTCCCGCCATATGCAGGCAGCAAGAGCGTAGTGCCGCGTATCACTTGTGCTGAAGCGACCGCCAGCCAATTTCGGCTGGCACCGAAGCCATTGCGACAAGTCTGTTGGTGGATCGTCAGTTTGAAATCTTCACTCTATTGCCTGGTCGTTCAATTGTTATGACGCCCGCAGCTAACTACCGTCGGTTCGGCGTTGAACTGGAACAAGGGAATCGTTACGAACCAATTCCCGGAAGGTCGGTACTCATTTGTCCACGAGATTCATCAAATTGGTCTTGTCGGGTGGGGTGCCGCTGTTAGCCTGCCGCGGTAACAGAAGGCGTGACCTCAGCAATTCGGAGTATTGGTACATTGCCGCAGAGCCCTACGACACTGCCTGTCGGCGTCGTCATTCGAAGAACCAGGAGCAAGTCGCGGTGGGTGGACTGGTCATGGGCTGTTGTAGGATTGCTTCCGGGAGCCGGGCCCTCGAACTGGAAGGAAATCTACAGAAAGGGTGATTCCGTCGAGTATCACGCCTCGACCCTATCGCTTGAATTGTGGCCCTCCGACACCGAAGCATACCTGATGGAACTCTCATCACGCGAGCCCTCAGCCTATGTTGTGTTTACGATGGACGACACTTCGAAAAAGGAAGATATCGAGTTCAATCTGATCACCGTCTCACCATACGAGGCACAGGACTATCTGGATGGCGGCGAGGCGCGGGTTGAGCGGGTTGCAATGCCCCGGATGCTCAGGGACATTGTGGTTGATTTCTGCAGACACCTCCATACCGAAGAGGCGTTTATCAAGCGCAAACGTGACAAGCTTCGCGTTGACCAGAAACAGGACGGTATTGGCGATGCGAGGATTCGTCAGCTATCAGATGTGTACCGATCTCCCAAATCGCGGCGAAAGGGATTAACGTGAATCCGCCGACAGATTTCTGGTCAAGGCGCAAGGCCGCGGTTCGCTCCGAGGCAGAAGCCGAGGAACGGCAGTTCCAGCAATTGAAAGAGCAAGAGGAGCAGAAGGCGCTTGAGGAAAGGCCGGATGAAGATATCCTGGAGGAACTTGGACTTCCGGACCCGGACACAATGGGTCAGGGGGATGATTTCTCCCGCTTCATGAAGGCGGCTGTGCCAGAGAGGATTCGGCGACGGGCACTGCGCAAGCTATGGCTTTCAAATCCGGTTCTGGCAAACCTCGACGGGTTGCTGGAATATGGTGAAGACTACACGGATGCGGCAACCGTCGTCGAAGATTTGTCAACGGCCTACGAGATTGGCAAGGGAATGCTTGCACGTTTTGCCACCGAAGGTGAAGTCGATACCGAAGACCCGCAACCCAATAATGACCTGACCGAGACTGTCACGGTATCCCCCGAAGTACCGGAACCGAAGGCCGCTTCCGGTCAATTGACTGTGGAGCAAGATCCAGCTGAGGATACGGATGACGCCATGGACTTTGCCCCGGTGACCAAGCGACGAATGCAGTTTCGTTTCGATGATAATTGACAACAACAAAGAGACGCATGCCGAACGACAAACTTGATATCGAGCCGGAAGACATGGATAGAGCTCGGCTCTATGACTTTCTTGGTGCCCTGCTGTCTGAACCTCCTGACCAATTGTTCCTGGATAAGGTTGCCGACCTGCGCGGAGACGATACCGAAATTGGCCGAACAATCGAAACGCTTCGCAAACTGGCCACCGTGACGACTGCCGAAGCCGTCAGAAGTGAATTCACCGCACTGTTCATTGGCGTTGGCCGCGGCGAACTGCTGCCTTATTGCAGCTACTACCGCACAGGTTTTCTTAATGAGAAGCCATTGGCCGAGCTGCGCAAGGACCTTGCCAGGCTAAGAATCAAGAAAGCCGAGAACGTGTTTGAGCCGGAAGACGGCATTGCCAGCCTCATGGAAACAATGGCTGCACTGATTACCGGTCGATTGGGGGTCCAAGCGACGCTAGCAGCCCAGCGCGAGTTCTTCGACCGCCACATCAAACCCTGGGCCTCTCACTTCTATTCGGATTTGGAAAAGGCCACGAACGCAGTGTTCTATGTGCCTGTTGGCACACTTGGACGCACGTTTATGGAAATCGAAGCAGAAGCGTATGTGTTGGCCGGCAGTCAGGCCCGTCCGTATCATTGAGCGGCGGACCTACCCTTCACAAGTTCTTATAGACCTGGGCATCTGTCGCTTCACAATGCTGACCAAATAGCCGGGTGTCGCAGATAGCCTCCGCTTACGTGGATTCATGGTTTCCAAGATTTGGACAAGCGGCGAATTTTCGCCCTTGTAACGGGATTGCCCGGCCTGTCAGCAGGCAAGCAGATCAGAACGCAGGTGAGCACATTGTCGACTGAATGGAGCCTCCCGTGCATCGGTTCCATGGTGTTTTTCAGATTTCCACTCATACATTCAATTGTGAACAGCTTGCCGAGCAACCGCCCGCCAACAGCGGCACGCAAAATCAAACGACCGCGTCGCGTTCGCCAAAGATGCTTTCCCGTCTGCTGGATTGAGCCTCTTGCAAAATGAAGGCACGTTCGGGGATCAAACCAGTAGTCAGACCGGAAATGCATCTTAGAGACGCTCCACAGCCACTTCAGTGCAGTTTGTCCCGGTTCTTAGCTATTCTTGCCTATTCAGGACACCCCAATACGCCGGTCCCGAATCAGAACCGGCGGACATAGACGTTGCGGCCACCGAACGCGTCCTTCAGACGGCCATTGACCCGTTCCGCAGTGCTGCGCAATCGTAAGCGGGCAAACTGGTACGTCATCGAGTCATTCCTAATCGTGAATACAGTGCTCGTCGACATCTTGCATAACTTTGTTAGAGACACAATAAGGGCTAGTTAACGTCCATATATTGTGGTTCTAGAGAATATTTCTGCTTGACACCTCTGCCCCTTCGTGCTAGAGAACGTCATGCTCAAGTTCGACAGTACATCACCGTATCCAGCCCCGTTCGGGCCGCTTTTCCAGCCCCGAAAAGCGCCATCGGGAGGTCGGTCATGACACCGAAACGGGCCCTCGAAAAGGCACTGGCTGAACGGAATGCAGCACGAAAAGACGTCGCCTCTCTCACACAAGAAATTGCCTCTCTCAGGCGTCAGATAGAGTGGTTCAAGCGCCAGCTCTTCGGCGCCACATCCGAACGGCAGACGGTCAGGACGCCCGAGCAGGGACGCGACATGTTCGAGGCCGCCGGCGTCGAGTCCGGCGCCGAGACCGCCCCGTCATCCGATGATGACGCGCCGGATGACCCGTCGACTTGTGCCGGTCAGGCCGAGGAGAAGAAGAAACGCAAGCGCGGCAAGAAGAAGCGTGGCCCTGCCGTCAATGACAGCGGTCTGCGCTTTGATGCCGATGTTCCGGTCCAGGATGTGTATCTTGAACCGGAGGGTCTTGACGGCATTCCCGGGGACGAACTCGAGAAGGTCGGCGAGCATGTGGTCTGCAAGCTGGTCACCCGTCGCGAGACCTCGCACGTCGCCCGCTTCATCATGCCGATCTACAAGCGCCGCGAGACCAACGCCTTCCTCCCGGTTCCGACGCCCCCGTCGGTCTTCGAGAGCAGTTGCGTCGATGTCAGTTTCATCGCCCGTATGCTGATCGACAAGTTCATCTGGCATATGCCCCTCAATCGCCAGCACCGGCGTCTGTCTGCGGACGGCATTGAGGTCAGCCGCTCGAGCCTCAGGGGCTGGGTGCGACGTGCGATTGACCTTCTCTGTCCGCTGGCCGAGGCGCAGTGGCGCTCTGTCCTGGCGAGCGATGTCATCATGATGGACGAGACATATCTCCGGGCCGGCCGGATATCACGGGGCAAGATGCGCCGCGGCGTGTTGTGGCCGGTGCTGGGCGACCGGGGCGAGATTGTGTTTCATTACCGGCCCGATCGCCAGCACCATCATGTGGGGGGCATTCTGGGCGACTGGTCCGGGGTTTTGCACAGCGATGGCTATGGGGCTTATGCGGCCTGGTCGGAGGCGATGTCGGGACGGGTTGCGCATGCGTTGTGCTGGGCGCACACCCGTCGCAAGTTCGAGGGCTGCAAGGATCATGAGCCCGAGCATGCGGGGCGTGCTCTGGCGTTGATTGCCAAGATGTACCTGACCGAGCGGGAGGCGCGTGCGGACGGCACATCGGGGGTTGCGTTGCTGGCTGCCCGTCATAAGCTGCTGGCGCCGGCGATGGCGGCCTTCTGGGAGTGGCATGGGACGATGCTGGCGCGTGACTGGTTGCCGAAGGATCCGTTCTACCAGGCTCTGTGTTATGCCGGAGAGCGGCGTGCCGGGCTTGAGGTGTGTCTGGGTCATGCCGGTGTTCGTCTGGATACCAACGAACTGGAGCGCCAGATCCGCCCCATAGCGACGGGTCGCAGGAACTGGCTGTTTGCCTGGAGCGAGGCCGGTGCCCGCGACATCGCCACCATCCAGTCCTTGCTTCTGACCTGTCAATTGCAGTGTGTTGATGTCTGGACCTGGCTGGTCGATGTCCTGCAGCGTGTGGCCCTGCATCCGGCCCGGCTGGTCGAGGAGTTGACGCCCCGCCGCTGGCCAGACGTGTTTGGTGCGGCGCCCTTGGGCTCGGTTGTCAGTCAGCGGCCCTTCGGCGGTTCGGCCGGCGTCTATACCCCGGACCCGGAACGGCCCTGTGCATCTCCCCGGGCCGGCATGGCGGCGCCGGGACAGCCCATTCCGATGTCACCTCTCAAGCGGTCATGGCGACAATCCTGACCACACGACACATCCCTGACCTGGCCTGAGGCGAGGCCGGCCGGCCCGGCGCCGTCAGGCGGCCCGGGCGTACCGTTTGCGTTGTCTTGACTTGATGATGTCGATGCCGTCGACCAGCGCCATGAGCCCGGTGGCCGAGACCGGCTCGGCCGGATTGCTGGAGATGAGCCGGGTAAAGAGGCCGCTCTCCAGGCGCTTGGACCAGATCCAGTAGCCGCCCCGGTCGAAGGCGATGACCTTGAGCATGGTGCGGCGTCGATTGAGGAAGACATACCAGTCCCCCGAGATCGGGTTGCGGCCGAGGCGGTTGCGCACCAAGGCCGAAAGCCCGTCATAGGACAGGCGCATGTCGGCGGGTTCGGTGGCCAGCCAGATGCGGCCCCGGCCGGGAAAGCCGGACCCGATCATGACCGGCGCATCCGCAAGACAACATCGGGCCCGAGCGTGAGCTCGATCTCCCAGTGCGGCTGTGCAGCTGGTCCGAGATTGACAAAGGGCGGCGTGACCGGGGCGGCGGCCGTGTGGCTGCCGGTGTCTTTGCGGAAGCGCTGGCACCATCTCCGGAACGTGCTGTAGCGGAGACCCTGTGTGTCGCAAAAGTCCCGGCGTGTCAGCTCCGATGATTGCCAGGTGTCATAGATGTCCCGCCACTGATCACGGCTCCGCACAGGAGCGCGCTGTGGGGTGGGTGGTGATTGTGAAATGCCGTTCTCCATGGGCCTTGTCTCCATCTGTTGTCACGGGATTGACCGAATTCAGATGATCGGAGAACAGATGCTGATCGTCAACAGCTAATCAGGACGTACCAGTTTGCCCGCTTACGCGCAATCGGTAGCGCAGGCTGGCCGGGTCGATTTGACTGGCGTGCCGCTGCGCCGTCGCCTCACGGGCCAGATCCTCCTTCAGCCGCTTGTTGCGGCGGGCGCTGGTCCTGATGATCGCCACCTGTCCAGACGCCTCGCAAAACGCCTTGATCGCCTTGGCATCATAGGCACTGTCCATCAACGCATACAGATGCGCCACCCGCTCGCCGGTCAGCATCGCCACCTGACTGTCATGCCGCGAGGCCAAAGTCAGGATGCAGCTGAGCGGAACGCCGCCGTCGGCGACGTCAAGGTGCAACTTGTCACCGCACCAGGTCATGCAATGTCCCTTCGAACCCTTCTTCCTGCCCACATCGCAGTTGTATGGCAATGCGGCCAGCATCTCCTCCAGGCTTTGCCGCCCTTGCCGATCAGGCAGGCTCCCGTCCCGCTGCCGCCTCCTGCCGGCGGCCCGGGGCTTCGCCTTCTCCCGACCCTCTGTCGCCGTTGCATCCCGTGAAACATGCCCCACCAAGTGACCATCATACGCCTGCTTGACCATCGTTTCATGCCCTACCGCGGGCAGACGACTGGCCGCAAACTCCGCAAACGCACGCCAAGACGTCGCCTCGCTCGGACCCTCGCCGGAAAACACCCGGCCGCACATCCGGCGCCGCGACTTGTCGACCCTCAGCCGGTCAGGAAGGGCGCTCGTTGTCGGCAGGTTCCATACCGCCCTGGCAGCAAAGGCCCGGGCCATGGCAACACGGTCCTTCGGGGGCCGCCCGATGCCACTGGAGCGCTTGATGCAGGCAAGGCGCTCGCAGGCGGCCATGTCGATCACCTGCAGGAACGTAATAGGGGCAACTTACAGGGTAGCCGAATTGAATTGACTTTGAGATATCACGCTATTCGCCATACCGTACTGGCACGGTGGGTATACGCAGTCAGCAGCCTGATGTCATTTTGTGGTTGTGGTGCGCAAGTGCTGCCTGTCAGGGCGGGGCGCCCTGGGCAACGAGGTCGGCAAGCTGCCACACCTCCCGCCGACAGGTCACCTCCTCGGCATACAACACAACCTCCCGCACAGTGTGCGGCTGATAGCCCTTAAATACCGCACCGGCCGGCACCTTCGCGGCCTTCACCACCTGTGTGCGCTTGCGTAGCCGCTCGTCAGAGAACCGCCGACCGCGACCCCTTGCCCTTGCTCCGCCGACCACCGGCGCCCGACCGCGATGAGCCCTTGCCCGACGCCAGGCCGCTCGGCTTCATACGTGGCCGGGGCGGGCGCTTCCTGAGCCGCCTGATCTCGTCCTCCAGGGCCTCGACCAGCTCCCGGAGCTCGCTGAGCCGGGCCGTAAAGCCGGCAAGCTGCTCATCCCGTGTGGCAAGCTTCCAGTCACGCTCGGCAAGCTCGGAAACCAAAGCGGCATGGCTATAACCCGAATACTGATAACTGTGCGAATCACCCATGCCCCATAGAATCATTTAATGATTCAAAACGGAATCCCCCGAGGTAAAAGATCTTCGGTGTCCACAACAAACGGATTGTCTTCCGGTCACTGCAAGCGCAGAACTCAACCGTACCTACAATCCCTGGAAGTTGCCCCTATTACGCAGGAACTTCCTGCAGCGCTCCGTCCCCGGTCCGTCGTCCTTGAGCTCGGGAACGAGAGTGGGTTGAAACAGGCAAGGAAAGCGGCAAATGCAGGCTTCGGGCGTCATGGGGCAGGTCAAGCTTATCATTGACTAATGCTCTGCCAGCGCATATGTTACCGTCATGACGGATGAGCCGGACACAAACAAGCTTGCCCGGCGAATCGCCGTGCTGGAGGAACGCATGGAGACGCAAAAAGCAGAGTTTGCCACGGAATTCGCCAAGATGCGGGAAGACAATGCCAAGTTTTATGCCAAGCTTGGCAGTGCATTTGCCGAGTCCAGAACCGAGTTTGCCGAGTCCAGAACCGAGTTTGCCGAGTTGAAAACCGAGTTTGCCGAGTTGAAAATCGAGTTTGCCAAATTTGGAACTGGAATTGCTACGTTTCAAGCCGAGGCTGCCAACCGTGAGACCCGCCTACTGCTTGCTGTGGCCGGCTTGATCACCGCGGGTATTTCAATTCTTGGTTTTATTGTTGTCCTGAATTAACCCTTCCGCGGGCGGTGTAAAGACCGTAACCCTGGCTGCGAATAGCATCATCCGTGCTGTCGTCATTCTTCCTGGCATCGTTGTTGCCTTTGAGGGGCCGATCGTTGCATCAGCGGTAGCGAAGATTGGCCTTTTTCTACCTTAGTCGAAGGTCGCGTTACGCCGCCCGCTAGTGGTGCAATCGACCTGCTCGTAGAGGGCTTGTGGCTGTCAATGCACAGCCGAGAGTCCTCAAGAGACGTATAAAGGGGGCCTGCCTCTGGCGCTTCACGTGCTCCGCGTAACGGGTGAGTTCATCGCCAACATCTGCTTTGTGCTGCATCCACGATCGTGCGCAGACAGGGAGCAAGAGCAAAGGCAATCAGCCTGATGGATGTCATGAAGATTCACCAACCGAAGCAGCAAGGGTACAGCATCAGCAAGACTGCGCGATTCATCGGACGGGACCGCAGGCATGATGCGGAGCCTGGCAACCAGATCATGTGGCACAGTCAAAGCCGCCTGAGCAGTGCTTCACTGGGTTACCGGACCGGGCTCAAGGCCGGCCGAAGGTACGCTCAAGCAGAAATCGGATAGCCTGTTGCCATGCAGACTTATCATAATACGGCATGCCTAGCCTTCCCTTGAAGGGTATGGCGTAACCATGCCCTTCGCTTCGAGTTGCGAACTGGCACCATCCTGGCTGCCCTTGAGGGCCGCACACAAGCGCTGGCTTGCCCTGTAGCTCGCACAAGGCGATTTTAGGGGCTGTTCTTCTCGTTCACATTTCCAAAACGGCCACGAAAGCGGCTTTACGCAGTGCTGAGAGCGTTTCTGCAAATCGGCCAGGCTGCAGGCTTGCAACTGAAGGCAGTGGCCTGTCCAGGCCGGACTTTGCATATATTGCCTCTGCCCCCAAAGTGGACAGCTTGACCCCAAGCGGCGGCCTCGCCCCTATGGGCTCAATTGTCGGACTTACGGCGATTACAGGGTTTGCAGAGCATCTGGCAATTTTCCTCGTTGGTCTTGCCACCCTCGACCCATGGGGTGATGTGGTCCCCTTCCATCCTTGATATGGCGAATGGCTTCATGCAGTGCTTGCACTTGCCGTCCTGCTTCTCGTACACCTTAAGCTTCATGGCCTTCGTGAAGGCCCGGATGTTGAGATGTTTCGCATCGCGGGTCAAGATATAGGGGTAGATGCCGGCCTTCTTTGTCACATCGTCATCAAGGATCAGCCTTGCCACCTCGGCTTCAATTGCCTTCGGGTCGAGATCGCGCCTGTTCTTGTGGTCGTTGTAGAGATCGCCCCACTGCACGCCCTTCATGAATGACCGTTTTTCGGTAAACGTCGTCTCGACCCAGCTGATCACCGACTGGAAGTAGCGCCAGAGCTCCCCGGCCGTAGGGTCGTGCTGGTGGCTGGACATGTACTCTTCGATCTGATCATTGCTGATCCATCTGAGGGCGGTCTCCAGATACACCTGGCGGATCGGCGAACCTTTGAGATAATCCTCGCCGAGGCCATAGGCCGGCCCACCAGGACGGCTGAAATGGCGCCGGGCATCCGCCAGCCAAGGACCGGCATAGACGGCATTGCGCAGCTCCTGCCGGGTCAGGACCTCCCCGGCAATGTTGATGATCTCATACCACTTCAGTTTTTCGCTGTCTTTCCCGGAGCAGAGATACACCATGAGCGTGTAATCAAGGATCCGGTCCCGTTGGTCGCTCTGCAGGTTGTGGAAAGCCAGGCCGTTGATGGAGAATACGCCATCCACATACTGGCCGATCGAGATGGTCCGCTGCTGGCCATCAATGATCTCGAACGTGCCGTCGCCGCGGTCCGCCCAATACATGACGTTCAGGGGAAACCCTTGCCGAACGGTTTCGATGACTGCATCGCGCTGCTTGTCCTTGTAGACAAACTCGCGCTGATAGGGCGGGCGGATGTCAAGCTTGCCACCATAACCGACAACCCCGCCATCGCCGTCATCCTTGTAGCCTTCCACCAGCTCGCGGACAGTGATGTCAAGGAGTTCAATTCTCATGGCTGTGGTTTCCTGTTGCGGATAATGAGCCGGGAGTATTTCCTTATGCCTCTGATATAGCCGCGGTCGATTTTTCCTTGCCATTCAGGAATCAAAAGATGGGGAAGTAACCCGTCCTTTATGTCATAATCCGAACCGATGATCTCAAACTGGTCCGGGTTGTGCTTGTCCAGGAACGTGATCGGCACCCCCATCACACCACCATAGTCCATCGGGATCTCCTTGGTCTTGTCCACGTTGATCGCATCATAGTTGTCGTATTTCGGGTATTCCTCCGGTGAGTACTGCTTGTACAGGATCAAATCCTCATGGCGCTTTGCGTGGTCGAGGTTGGTGAACCAAACCACGCCGGAAACCCTGATCATTCCTTCCTTCCGATCAGTAGCCACTGCATGATCCTCGTAATTGCTTATAAAATGACCCGCTCCACCCTTGAAGCCGAAACCCAACCACACCCTGTTCTCCTTGATCAGCGGGAAGAAATCCTTGTAGGTGATGGCGTTCTGATGTCCGATGATGATGAACTTCTTGTCGTGCTCAATTAGCTGGGCAACATATTCCCGAAACAGTGAGAAGGGCGGGTTGGTGACCACGATGTCGGCCCGCTTCAGCAGCTCGACACACTCATCGCTGCGGAAGTCACCGTCACCCTCGAGGTGCTTGATCCCGATATCCTCGGCCCTGGGCACATGGTCTCCCTCCCGAAAACCGTCATATTCCAGCTTGATGGCCCGCTCGGCATCATGCTTTGAAAACAGGTCCCGCTGCTGGTTCTTGTAGCAGGTGGTGACCAGCTTCTTCAGCCCAAGATGTTCGAAGTTGTACGAGAAGTAGTGGAAGAAATTGCTCACCCGGGGGTCGTCGCAATTGCAGTAGACAGTCTTGCCCCTGAAGTGTGGCTTGTAGTGGCGCAACTCGTTCTCGATGTCCGTGAGCTGCGTGTAGAAATCGTCGTTCTTCCCTCTTTGTGCCAAGTGCAGGCTTTTATTCAGAGACATGAGTTTGCTCCAAATCACTCCGAAAGGATCCACTATTGGTTGTCATGTAAACTCGACAGCAAGTCAACCTGCGGGCATGCAATCACTTTCCGGAAGGCGCTATCTGGGGCTGTCCATAGGCAGCAAAAAGGCAGTTCAGGGCCTCGCCGGTCAACGACTGGACCGTCGTATCCTGCTCAACGGCAAGCATCTTTACCTGCTTGGCAACTTCCGGCAAAATATATCAGCCCACAAACGACTTGCCAACCCGGGACCGGCTGCGGCAAACACGTCGCCGGCTTGCGGCCATCAAGACCATGTGACACCACATTGCCTCTCATATTCGGCATGTCAGGGGGCACCAATTACGACTATCAGGATTTAAAATAACAAGGGAAGCAATGCAGAACCGATGCCGAAGCTCCGGCTGTGAAGATTCCAACGCAAAGGCATCAACAAGCGTAGAAACTGGTATCACCATCTGTGAGGGCGGATGGCTGGGCAAGCCAATATTGCAGCTGTCGAAATGCACGATACCCAAGGCAAGTCCGGTTCGGCAAAGGATATTGTAGACAAGCCGGGCAAGTTTGTTGACGACTAACGTTTTGCAGAAAGCATGCTTCCCACCGAGAAGGGCGTCAGCGACAAGTTCGATCATACTGCGAGAAGCGCTGGAGCTAGTCACTCCCGTGATTCGCGCTATTATAATCAGGCATTAAGCAGTTTAGTGCCCAACTGTCCCGACACTTGGGGCGCCTTGGAACAGCCCGCCAGCCTTTCAAAGTCACCTCTCTGGCAGGAACGGGCAATGCGGAACTCGTCGTCGTGCTCCAGACCCTACATTCCGTGATGCAGCAGCAGCACCGTTTCTCGCGCCGTCAACGCCGGAGTGATAGATACAGTTGAGGATTTCGACTACAGCGTCAATTTGTCCTTTGCATGACCATGTGTTATTTGCGCGGCACGGCTTCGGCAGTACTTTCTTGGGTCGGGGCATCAATTTGCCACGGAGTTCCAACATTTGACAGACGTGACCTTCGGTGAGTGAATCTGGCATGGTGTCGTTTAGTACCTGTCATGGTTAAGATACTTTCGAAGACGTCTAGAATCGCCGGGGCCAGGAGGATGCCTCTATCAAAACGGTATTCCCGGCGGTTGGTGCGTTCCTTCAAACTGAATAAACGAAGAGAATTTCCGAAACCGGAGGAATATCGGGGATTCGGTCGGGTGCTGAACACATTTTCGCAAATTGAGGGCAGTCTCCAGGTAATCACCGGACATGGAATTGGACGATCGTCAGGAGCAAAGAACGACTTTGTCTCCGTGCAGACTAAGGAATTCATGCTGACCGTCGTTCGTCCGCATCGCGGACTCTCGAGGGCCTGCAAATAATCGGCAAGCTGCGTCGCCAATAAGAGGCGCCGACAACATTGCAGCAGAGGAGGGAAGTGAGGACAAACGTCAAGATACTTGAGGACTCGGGTAACATTCGTGGCGTGATCGCGGAGGACCGCCACGTGGGGTGCTCTGGAAATGCCCAGCTTCATTGCGAGGATCGGCGGGTGCCGCCATGGGCCCGACTGTCCCAACGGTTGGCGGTGTGGTTTCCAGTGACTATGCGTATTGCGCCGTGCTTTTCCTGGTCGGTTTGTTCGAACGTTGCGAGACTGCGGATTCGAAACTTGAGTTGAGGAGGACAAGATGCCCGACCAAAAGCGACTGATGGCAATCCCGGAAGAGACTGGCCTTGACGCCGTAATTGCCATGAGCCCCGAGAATTTCGCCTATGTAGCTGGCGCGTTCATTCTCACAGTCGAGTCGATTCGGCCGCGCCAGGCCTTTGCAGTGCTGCCGCGCGGGGGCAAGCCATTCGCGGTGATTTGCTCGATTGAGACAGCGACAATGCTCGACGAGAGCTGGATTGAAGACCTCGTCGAGTACACCGAATTCGTGCACCGGCCTGTCGACAGGTTAGTCGATGCGCTGAAGGCGCACGGTATTGACGGTGGGAAGATCGGCATTGATCTGAAATACCTTCCAGCCCTTGACTACGCCCGGCTGCAAGAGCTTCTTCCTGGTGCGCATCTTGTTGACACAACTCAGACAATTGCAGCGGTGCGCGCGATCAAATCGGTAGACGAGATCAATACGCTCGAACGGGCGACGAAAGGCACCCATATGGCCGTACTTGACGCGATAGGCGCGAGCAAGACTGGCGACACTGAGAAAGACATCGCCACGAAGATCGCCGATGGTATGACGCGAAACGGCGCCGACACGGTGATGTTCATGTGCTTCGGTTCGGGGCCCCGCTCAATCATTGCCCACGGCGCCCCGAGCGACCGTGTGACGGAGCCCGGCGACATCATTCGGCTTGACACCGGTGGGCGCTATGGTGCCTACTTCAGCGATTTTGCACGTACCTACTCAGCAGGGAACCCGACGACTGAGCAGCGTGAGACCTACCGCAAATTGGTCGAGGTACACAAGGAGACGATCGGCGCAGTAAAACCAGGAGTGACGGCTGAAGACCTGTTCTTTTTCTGCAAGGACGCTTTCGAGAAGCGCCGGCTTCCCTTCGTCATGCCACATATCGGACATTCCTTTGGGGTGGAGTTGCACGAGAACCCTATGCTGCGCCCCGGTGACAAGACCCGGATTGAGGAAGGCATGGTTATCAATATCGAGCCGGTCGTGATCGATCGTGATCGAAATTCTCTTTACCATGTAGAGGATCTCTTTGTCGTGACCGATAACGGGATCCGACTTCTCACCCTTGGTTTCCCACCGGAGGATCTGCCGGTCCTCGGCGAGCGGCCGACGACCTGATCCGATCAAACTATAACCGAAAAGGAGAATATCCAATGTATCGACTAAAGACCCTGGTAGCCGCGGTCGCCGTGGCAACACTTTGCCTGACGGCAGCGGCTGCGGAGACACTTCGCATCGCCCACCACCACACAGTCGGCGGACAGCTTGACAAGACCGCCAACTTCTTTGCCGAGGAAATAGCGCGCATCACTGACGGGGCACTAGAGATTCAGATATTTCCCGCAGCCCAGCTTGGTCAGCAGCAGGAAGCCTTTGACCAGCTCGACCTCGGCATTATTGACATGACGCTTTCGCCGGCAAGCCTGATGGACAAGAAGTGGCCCGCCATCCGGCACTTGGATCTACCCTTCCTCTGGGGGAGCTTCGAACATTTCGAACTCGCCAAGAACGGTGAGTGGGGCGAAGCTCTGATCAAAGGAATGATGGACAACTCCAACACACGTATCGTCGGCATATCCGGCTTTGGCTTCCGCGACATGATTTTCCGTGGCGAGGCGGTGACCTCGGTTGAGGGACTCGAAGGCATGAAAATGCGCGCCCCGGAGGCACGCATGTGGATTCGAATGTTTGAGCTTCTCGGCGCCCGGCCGACGCCAGTGACGTGGGGCGAGGTCTACACGGCCATGCAAACGGGTGTCGCAGCGGGCCTCGAAAGTCCGGCTGTTGCCGCGCTCGACATGAAGTTTGACGAGGTGACCAAGAGCCTGGTCAGAACCCAGCACATGTTCGGGATCATGGTCATCAACATCAATGAACAGCGCTTTGACAGTTTGTCGCCCGAGTACCAGAGCGCGATACTAGAGGCAGGTTGGGCCGCCGGTGATCACTTCGACAGTATCACGAAAAAGGAAATCGAGAGTGCCTACGCTCAGATGGAAGAACGCGGCATGACAATCTTCGATCCTGACAATCGCCAGGAATGGGTCGACGCGATGGCACCTCTGTGGGGAGAGGTGGAAGCTGATCATCCCGACGTTGAAGGATTGATCAAGCTCGTGCTTGCAGCCCGCTAAGAGCACCTGTTTGGCACTCCACGAAGAATCCGAGGCTTCCCCGCCGCGCACAACGCGCATTGCGACGCGGGTCGCCTCCCTGTTCCTTGCCTGCGCGGTTTTCCTGATGGCCGCGCAGGTAATCCTGCGGTTCGGGTTCAATCGTCCTCAGGCGTGGGCAGAGGAAGTCGACCGCTATTTGTTCATTTGGTCAGTTTATCTCGGTGCGCTCGTCGCGCTCCAACGCGGTTCCCACATTCGTGTCACTTTTGTCATTGACAAAATGGGGCCTTCAGGGGCGGCAATCTCGAAATGGCTGACAAGGATCACCGCATTCGGTGCCTTCGCGTTCACCGCCTGGCATGGGTACGGACTCGTCCTCGTCAATCTCGAATCCGAATTCTACACCATACCAGGCATGCCGCAGGTGTTCTTCTATTTCGCCGCTCCAGTTGGCCTGACGCTGATGTGTCTTGCGCTGATCGCGGAAAGCATCGAAGATCTCATGACTGGGCGCTGACCAGATGGCGATCGCACTATTGCTTGGTGTTTTCGCTGTTGCGCTGGTGCTCGGCATTCCGGTCGCAGTTGCAATGCTCTTGGCAAGCATTCTGAACGTACTGTATCTGCAAGCGACGGGATTGCCGCTCCCATCGGTGATCGTGTCCGAACGAATGCTCTCGTCGATCAATTCCTTCCCGCTTCTTGCAGTACCATTCTTTATCTTCGCGGGCGTGATCATGAACCGGGCGGGACTGACCGCCCAGCTCGTCAATGTCTCGCGCGCCTTCGTTGGACATTTTCGTGGCGGCACAGCGCAATGCAACGTGCTCGCCTCAATTTTTTTCTCGGGTATATCTGGATCGGCGTCGGCGGACGCGGCAGCGATCGGCTCAATGCTGATCCCATCAATGAAGCGCGAGGGGTATCCCCCTGGGTTCGCCGTTGGCATCACTGCTGCCTCCGCTACCGTCGGGCCAATCATTCCGCCTTCGATCGTAATGATCATTTACGGGACCATGACCAACCTTTCGATTGGCGCGCTGTTTCTTGCCGGAATCATTCCAGGCTTGCTGATTGGCATCGCCCTTATGGTGACTGTGGCGCTGATGTCCCGCGCGCGCTGCTTTCCTCGCCTCCCGAGGACACCTTGGCGAGAACGTGCCTGTGTCTGTTGGCGCGCGCTGCCAGCGCTCTTCGCGCCTCTGATCATTCTAGGTGGGATCATCTCGGGTCTATACACGGCGACCGAGGCAGGCGTGATCGCCTGCGTCTACGGACTTGCTATTGGCCTCCTCGTCTATGGCGAGATGGGGTTTCGCGATATTCCTTCTCTGCTCGCCGAGGCCGTTGAGACAACCGCCATCCCGGTATTCATCCTCGCCGCCGCATCAATCTTTGGCTGGCTATTGACATTTCATGGTTTCGGACGTCTGGTAGTGGGCGTGTTCGAGGATTTGTCCCTGCCGCCGACCGGGATGCTTCTTGCACTTGTCGTGATGCTGCTGGTGATCGGACTCTTTCTCGAAGGGCTGGCGGCACTGATAATCTTCGTCCCGGTGTTTATGCCACTGATTCCCGCCTTCGGATTCGATCCACTGCATTTCGCGCTAATTATTATTGTGACGATCCTGATCGGCACGGTTACGCCACCGGTCGGTCTGCAGCTTTATATCGCCTCCGCGATCGGCGGAACCAAGCTGCAGGAAGTCGTGATCTGGCCGTTTGTCTTCTCAATGATAACGGTCGTATTTCTGATGGTGTTGTTACCAAGCCTTACGACTTTTCTACCCCGACTTTTCGGGCTTTCCTGAGTGCCAGTTCCTGGAGGCCCAGGGACGCATGCTGTCGATCAATGTTTCGAATGTGACCCCCTTTTCAGAGGCCTGGTTGCTCTGTCCAGTGTTCCTCTGGCTGCCTTTTGTTATACTGGAGACTAACCTGGAAAGGAATTATGGCATTAATTCGTTGTTCCGGTAGTCCTTTGTTGCGCGCTGTGTCAGAAGTTGTCAGGTTGCCATGGAGGGGTCTTCAGACAGGCAATTGGGGCCTGTCCGGAGGGGCATGTATGCGGTTGTGCTGGTGTGTTTGGCGGTTCGCGGGGCAGCAGCGGCCGGCAGGCCATGCCATTAGGGCAGTGTGACGACTACGCCTTGTTGTGGCCTTGCCTGCGGACGTCGTTCCGGTCCTTGCCGGAATCGGGCTTGTCGAACAGTCCACCGGAGCCTTGAGATTATGCCGAGTTGCCCGGTCGCCGAAGGACAAGTGAGTGGTACTGGCTTGTTGTTCTCAGGATTGTGTCATGAGCAGGAGGCCAGATTTCCCGGTTAACTCCATTACCGATCTTAACGGAGGTGCAATCAGGCGTGCCAAAGTGTCGATCGTTCCGACAGGAGAATTGATCCTGTGGCAACATGATCTCCGTGTCCAGACAAGTCGGTAAGAATTGAACTGTTTCATTCGTTTCACCTGCAGGTTTAGCCTGTTACTTCCTGTCGCTTAACCGGTGAAACGCCTATAGATAATCATGTACGAAGCACCCGAAGGCGTTTCCACGGGATCGGTCTTGTACCGGAGCTAGTGTTGAAGTCTATATTGCTTCGGTGCCCGTAGCCGAGAACATCAGGAGACAGCAGAAGAGAGCTATGGTGGATGTGTTCATGGGAGGGATCCTCATTGTGTTCAACAACAACCCATAGAATTCAGACTTTTGGGTGAAAGGGAATCCCACCTACCCAAAATCGGCCCCTCTAATCCAGAATCGGGGTTACATTGGTCACCGTACAGCGCGACTATCCACTGAAGGTTCACCGAGACGGTTTCCATTGTTGTCTGGCCATTTTCCTGCTGTTAAGCGCAGTTATCTCCCTGTTTGCGGCTGCACCAGCTTTCGCTGGCCCGTATGTCAACAACTTTGGTCAAAAGCTGGATGGTGCCGCCGGCTTCGACGGGGCCGTGTACGCTCAGGGATTCACAACGGGAGGAAACACGGACGGATACGCGTTGACAAGCATCCAAGCCAGACTGCAAGTCCGCCGTAGCCTTACTTCTGATGAGGTAGCAACGATCAGAGCAGAACTGTGGTCATCTGACTCCTTTGGGCGACCAAGTTCGAAAATCGCAAGCTTGAATGTGCCGTCGAGATTTGCCGCAACGGGGACCAGCGGGAAAAAGTATGTATTCGCGGCACCTTCGAACACATCGCTCCAAGCAAACACCACATACTTCATAGTCCTCTATACAACCGGCGACCTTGAGGTTCTAAGTGCAAAGTTCACACAGACCGGACTTGAGGAAGACGGGGCAGCAGCCGGTTGGTCAATTGCAGACAGTGTTTACTGGTTCCGGACAAACTTGCCTTCCAGACGGTGGGACACTCGTCATTATGAAATGCAAATTGGCGTCGTCGGTCCGTTGTCTTCCAACAACAATCTGAGTGACCTGTCAGTGTCGACGAGCACCGCGCGGGACGGGACGTTTTCGCCACTGACACTGACGCCTGCGACCTTCGACAAGGAGACTACCACCTACACGGCAAGTGTGATCAACTCGGTAACCCATGCCAAGGTTACACCGACCCTGGAGGAAGCCGACAAGGCAACGGTGCAGGTGGGGAAAGGAACAGATCTGTCCGCGGTACAAAGCGGCATGGCCAGCAACGCCATTGCGCTGGATGTTGGCAAGAATGCCATCAATGTCGAGGTTGAGGCCGAGGACGGTAGCAAGAAGACCTACACGGTCACGATTCTTCGGCATCCCGCGCCACCCGCTGTGACAGTAACGCCTGGAGCGGCCGACGGAAAGCCAACGATCGCTGTTGCCTCTGGGACGATCCCGAATGGCTACATCGCAAAGATCCAGATCAAGCTGAAATCAGCGGCTTGGCCCCAGCGCACCACCGCTCATTCGCTGCCGACTGGCGTCGAGGCGGGGATGTCCACAGCAGGCAAAATTGTATTCACCGGTTTCCAGCAGAAAACAGACTACGACGTACGGCAGCATCTGATTGTAGAAGATACCTCCGAAATCATTGCGGAATCTTCCGCAGCGAAGTCTACCACTACCTGGACCGTGCCGGGTGCGCCGACCAATGTGAATGCGACACCGGGCAATGCGCAGCTTGTAGTCTCGTGGAATGCTCCAAGCTTCACCGGTGGGACTGGTGCAACGATAACCGGTTTCAAGGTGCGCTGGCGGGAAAAGGACACAGACGCGAATACAGGAGGTGACCAGCCGGGAACGTGGAATCACGACGACGGCACGGACGCCTCAAGCACGACCGGCCACACAATTGCCAATCTCGAACTCGGCACGACATACGATGCCGAGGTGCGCGCACTCAACGGCATCAATCCCGGCAGCGAATGGGCAGCAGTGGAAGGCACGTCGATGGGTACGGTTAGGCTTTCGGCGACGCCAAACCCGGTAGACGAAGGCGCATCGGTGACGGTGACGGTGACGCTTTCGGCCGCAACGCCGAGCACTGTTACGATTCCGCTTACGCTTACGGCTGGCTCGGCCGAAGCTGGCGACTACGGAACTCTGTCGAGCATCACCATCAGTTCGGGTGCAACGACCGGCACCGGAGACATATCCACGAACGAGGACGCTGACACCGAGGACGAAACCTTCACGGTGGCACTGGCGAGCAATCTGCCGGCAGGTGTAGTTGCCGGCAACCCGAACTCGGTGGAAATCACGGTTATGGACGATGACCTTTCCGTGGCGTTGTCTGCTTCGACGACGGCTGTTACAGAAGGCGAGACCGTAACAGTGACGGCAACGCTTTCGGCAGCAACGCCGAGCACTGTTGCGATTCCGCTTACGCTTACTGCTGGTTCTGCCGAGGCCGGCGACTACGGAGCGCTGGCCAGCATCACCATCAGTTCGGGTTCAACAACCGGCACGGGAACCATTTCAGCGAACGAGGATGTTGATACCGAGGACGAAACCTTCACGGTGGCGCTGGGGAGCAATCTTCCGGAAGATGTAGTCGCCGGCAACCCGAACTCGGTTGAGATTGCCATCATCGACAACGATACAAACATACCGACGGTGCGCCTCTCGGCTACACCCAACCCGGTTCCCGAAGGCGAAACGGTTACGGTTACAGCAACGCTCTCGGCAGCATTGGCAATTGACGTGACAATTCCGCTCATATTGACAGCGGGCTCGGCCGAGAATGAAGACTACGGCGCTCTGTCGAGCATCACCATCAGTTCGGGTGCAACGACCGGAACCGGAGACATATCCACGAGTAAGGACGCTGACACCGAGGACGAAACCTTCACAGTGGCACTGGGAATGAATTTGCCGGCCGCTGTAGTTGCCGGCAACCCGACTTCTGTGGACATCACGGTTAGCGACAACGATCTATCCGTGTCGATAGAAGCTACGCCGACGAGTGTTTCCGAAGGCGAGTGGACAACTGTGACTGCAATGTTGTCTGAGCAAGCTGCGAAATCCATCAAGATTCCATTGACACAGATTGAGATCACGGCTGAGGTTGGCGACTTCGAAGTGTTGCCGAGCATTACGGTTGGCTCCGGCACAAGTAGCTCAACTGCCACCATACCTGCGATGCAGGACGACGACACCGACGACGAAACCTTCACGGTGGCACTAGCAAGCACTTTGCCCGACGGAATAATTGCCGGCAGTCCAAGCTCGGCCACAATCACTATCATTGATGATGATACTGTTGCCTCTGCGGTGCGTCTGTCGGCCTCTCCAAACCCGGTCGATGAGGGAAAGGCCGTGACTGTTACGGCAACGCTCTCGGCCGCATTGGACAGCGCCGTGAAGATCCCCCTGAATCTGACTGCAGGCTCGGCCGAGGAAGGCGACTACGGGGCACTGGAAAGTATCTCCATCAATGCCGGTGCAACAAGTGGCACCGGCACTATCAAGACCAGCCAGGACGCCGACAGTGAGGACGAAACTTTTACGGTGGCACTGGGTAACAATCTGCCGACAGCCCTCTCTTTAGGCAACCCGAACTCGGTAGAGATCACGATTGCCGACATTGATGTTGACGTGTCGATTTCGGCTGCTCCAAACCCGGTCGATGAGGGTGAGACCGTGACTGTTACAGCCACGCTCTCGGCCGCACTGGACCGTGCTGTGACGATTCCACTGAGACTGACTGCCGGCTCGGCCGAGGAAGGCGACTACGGGATGCTGGAAAGCATCTCCATCAATGCCGGTGCAACAAGTGGCGCCGGCATGATCGAAACCAGCCAGGATGACGACAGCGATGACGAAACCTTCACGGTGGCACTGGGGAGCAATCTGCCGGCTGGCATTATTGCCGGCAATTCGCAATCGATTGAAGTCATGATCATCGACGATGACGAAGACATTCAGCCGCAGGCCTGGCTGGCGCGTTTCGGGCGCACGGTGGCCGGGCAAGCCGTGGACGCGGTGGAATCAAGACTTTCGCAGCCGCGGGCACCTGGTGGTCGAGCAATGCTGGCCGGTGAAGCACTGCCAAGCTGGCCCCCCCCGAGTCCGATGGAAGTGTGGAAGCTGAATCGGCAGACGCAGCCGATGACCGGTCGATGGTGGCACTGAGGGAGTGGATGTTGCGGGAAGACGGGGAGCCGATGCAATCACGGGCAGTGAGTTCGCACGATTTGCTGTCCGGGTCGTCGTTTGCGTTGACAGGTTCGACCGATGCGGGCAGATTGGCAACGATTTGGGGCCAGGGATTGCATGGCCGTTTTTCTGGTCGCGAGGGAGCGGTTACGCTGTATGGCGAGGTGACCACGGGCTTTCTTGGCTTTGACTGGACACCGGCGGCTGGAGAAGATGGCTGGATTGCGGGTCTGGCGATCGGTCGCACGACTGGCACCGGCGGCTGGGATGACGGCAACGATGGCCAAACGAAAATCGCGGCGGAATTGACAGGTTTGTACCCATATGGTGGATTGCCCCTGAGCGAGAACCTGTCGGCCTGGATGATGGCCGGCTACGGCACAGGAACGGTGGCAGCAAAGCCCAATGATGGAGAATCCCGCTCTGCGGATTTGAACTTGGCCATGGGCGCTGTCGGACTGCGCGGCGAGGTCGTGCGTGATAACTTGAACGGCGGCGATCTGACGCTGGCTCTGACGACAGATGCACGTATGGTGCGTATCGCTTCATCAAGGTCACCCGATGGCGGCATGCCGGCGACGGAAGCCACAGTTTGGCAGTTGCGAACAGGAATCGAGGGCAGCCGACGCTTTCTGGTTCGAAACGGTGACGCTACATTTACGCCGTCGCTGGAAATGGGAATGCACTGGGACGGCGGAGATGCCGAGCAGGGTCTCGGCGTCGAGATGGGCCTCGGCATGGCCTATTCTGACTTCGCATCGGGCCTGGGGATGGATATTCAAAGTCGGATTTTGCTGGCGCATACTGACCGCGACTATCGGGAATGGGGTGTTTCGGCAGGACTGGCATACGACCCCGATCCGACGAGCAACCGTGGAGTGGTAATGTCGCTTCGACAGAGCCTCGGGGTGCATTCCGTCGGTGGAAGCGATGAGTTGCTTGGAGCCGGGACACTGGCAGGACTGGCAGCAGGCGATGTCGGAACAGGACAGACAGCGGTGGCCAGGCAGATTGAGGGTGAGGTCGGCTATGGGCTGCCTGCATTCGACGGCGGCCTTACAGGCACGCCGAACTTCGGGTTTCGGACAGCGGACGGAGGAGAACAGGGGCTGCGGCTTGGTTGGCGGCTGACGCCAGCCGCGCCCGACGATATCGGCTTCGAGTTGCAGCTTGATGCTACGCGGCACAAGTCTTTCGGCGGCTTGGAACCCGCCTTGCATGGCGTGATGCTGAGCATATCCTTCAACTGGTAGCGGATGCCACGCAATTCACGGCGTTCCAGAACTGCCAGCCAAGGGGCTCCCATGATCGAGCCTCAAGTTCGGTACAGAATTCGCTTCGCAATTGGCTTTCAACTGCAGTTTGGGAATCGCCGAAGCTGGACCATGCACGTGCTCAAGCCCGAATTATCAATTCTGGCCCTGTCTTGGACTTTCGGCTCGATTCCTCCAGAGACGATGGCAAATGGCCGGTTGGCTGGCGGTCGCACGCAGCCGGGTTGTCGAAGGACTGTGAAAACACCGTGGAGTGTTCGCTGGCATTGACACAGCTGGTGGCGTGCCGATACCTGGTGCATCGGATTGCCCGCATGCTGCGTATGCTCAAAGAGATCAATGTTCTTGCGCGAGAGTGCGTGAAACAGACCATCAGGGATTAGGAGACCATTGACTCGGGCCCCTGGATGGTGTTCGAATTCCTTCGACCCTTCAACAACTGCCCAGGACCTGCCAAAACTTCATTGCCATGTCGGTGGACAAGCACACCATTGACAAACTCCATTCCAATGCCGTCGCAAGGCCGCTGCGGATGTTCGTATGTCGCACGGTCGACAATTGTTGCCGGGTCAAACACCGCCAGGTCGGCTGCGTGTCCAACTCCAGTATCGTCCCGATCACGAAGGCCGAATACTTCGGCTGTCTTGCCGGTCATCCAGTGAATTGCGGTTTCGATCGAAAACAGTCCGAAATCGCGTGTGTACCTGCCTTTCACTCTCGGAAATGTCCCCCAGAGCCGAGGATGAGGATGAGCATCCTGAGGTACTCCATCCGAACCGATTATCGAATGATCCGAGGCCATGACCCTGCATACATCGTCTTCATGCACCTGGAAGTAGATCGCGCCCGCCGGCTTCAGCTTCCTCGCTGCCTCAAGTAACGAAAGACCCTAATCGGAAGTTATATCGGAGAGATCTCTGCCGAGTGCTTCTGGATGAGAATGAGACCGTGTCACCATTATTCGGAACTTGTCGGTTACAGGTTCTTCCCGCAGAATCGTCGAACCGGCTGCATATGGGTAGACATCAAAGTTGATAGGATGGCTTTCCTTCAGCATTCCTATCAATCCGATTGTCTCGCACGTGCGTCCCCACTTATCGACATTGGCGCATTTGTGGTGTGAAATCAGCAACGGCAGGCGCTCTGCGCAGGCGGTTCTGCAGGCCTCCCCTATGCTTTCCAGCATATTGTCCTCTTCGTCCCGCATATGCGTTGTGTAGATCCCTTGTCGCTCACCTATCGCAGCGCCAACGGCTGCAACCTCCTCCTCGGCGGTAGCTTCATTCGGCTGGTAGAACAGCCCGATTGAAAATCCGCTTGCGCCTTCCTCCATGCATTTGGCCGCCAGTCCCCGCATACACCGGAATTCTTCACCATTGGCGGGACGCGAAACGGTCATCCATTACGGCGAGGCGCAGCGCTGAATGACCTTCCAGGGCTACCACGTTCACTGCAGGGCGAGCGCAACGCAAGGCATGCGCGTGGGCTTCCATGCTTTCAACCTGTCCAACGGTCATTCGCAATGCTGGCGGCAACCAATCAAGCTGGTCAGGAACACACGGAACTTCACATGACTTGAAGTGCGCGGGTTTGTCGCCCCGTTAATTTCCGGATGGAATGCAGTCGGAGCGCCTGGGAATTACCTGTGGAGTTTCTCTAGGCTTCGTGGCTTGAATCAACTGGCCGGCTGAAGTCCGGATATCTGGTGAATCTTCATACAGCCGATCGGGCCTCCGGAATCAGGAGGTTCCCTTGGCTACCGCCTCGGGCACGTCGTCATGCTTGGCTGCCTCCTCGACTTCAGCATACCACAGGGAATGATGTTCCTTGGCCCACTGCTTGTCGACTTTTCCAGTTCCCATGGACGCGAATGCACCCTCCATGCCCACCGAACCGAGATAAATGTGAGCGATGATCAGGGCTATGAACACGAAGGCAACAATAGCGTGCCAAAGCAGTGACAACTGCATTTCCTCATACGGCGACAGGACTTCCGGCAACGGGTCCATGCTCAGCAAACCGGGAATGCCCAGAGCATTGATCTTTTCGAATGTGGCCGCGAACATGGGAAATTCGAACGGAAACAGCAAAGCCAGGCCAGATACTGAAATCGATGCCCCCAAAATGAGAACCATCCAGTAGATGATTTTCTGGCCAGCGTTGAATTTACGTGCCGGAGGATGTGTTCCCTTGGTGAACAGCCCTCCGCCCTTGCCCAACCAAACAAGGTCGGCGCGGTTCGGAATGTTATGCCGGATCCAGAGGATAAACACCACTACGAGCGACACCATGAACACCCACGCCACGTTGTTGTGGATCCATTTGGAAACCATGGCAATGGGTGAAAATGCATCGCGACCAATGGCTGGTATCAACACGACCCGACCGAACAATGTGATCAAGCCGGTCAATCCGAGCAAGATGAATGAAACTGCCAGTGCCCAGTGTGCGACCCGCTCGATCAGTGCGAAGCGCAGAATGGTTTGCCCTGTCAGCTTGCCCTCGACCCTGATCTTGCCGCGCAAGAGGTAAAAGACTGCGAGCAGGATAGTCACCGCGAATATCAGCCAGCCGCCCCAGGTTCTGAGCGGACCAGCTCGCAGACTGAGCCAAGTCATACCGCCATCCTGAATGAGGAGCGTCGATACAGGCGTATCGGTAGAGGCGATTATGTTTGATTTGGAAAATCGGATACTGCGCCAGACATCTGCATCCGATACACCACCCAAAGGACCCAGCTTTTCATTCTCGGCCGCGGCACCCGATGGGTCCCCGGTGTTGGACCGGCGAAATTCGTAGTCAACGCTTTCGCCCCGCTGACGGGCCATGATGTCTTCAAGAGTCTGGGCCCCACCGGTGGGTTGTCGTACATCGGCTTCCGAGTCCTGGGCCCCGGCTTCGGCAACCGTAACCGATACGAGAACTACTGAAAAAAGGAAGGCAAGAATCGATCGCAACATCTGTTTACTCAAGACCCATAGCGAAGCCCATAATTCCGGGGTGCGTACGTACGGGTTGAGAGGGCGGCAACCCTGTGCCGCCCCTCGGAATTCATTATATCGGTCTAGCCCGCCTTGGTGCCGTAGGCCGTACCCCAGCCCCAAGCGCCCGAACCGAAGCCGCGCTGCACGACACGCTCCCGATAGATCCCGGAAACGATATCGCTATCACCGGCCAGAAGTGCTTTTGTTGCGCACATTTCTGCACACAAGGGCAGCTTTCCTTCGGCAATTCGGTTGCGCCCGTATTTGGAGAACTCCGCATTCGAATGGTTTTCCTCGGGACCTCCTGCACAGAAGGTGCATTTGTCCATCTTGCCGCGTGAGCCGAATGCCCCGGCTTGCGGGAATTGCGGTGCTCCGAACGGACAGGCGATCAGACAGTAGCCGCAGCCAATGCACAAATCCTTGGAGTGGAGAACGATTCCGTCATCATCCTGGTAGAAACAGTCCACCGGACAGACCGCCATGCATGGTGCATCTGAACAATGCATGCAGGCGACCGAAATGGAACGCTCTCCCGGAATGCCGTCACTAATCGTGACAACCCGTCTCCGGTTGATACCCCAAGGTACCTCGTTCTCGTTCTTGCAGGCTGTGACGCAGGCGTTGCATTCAATACAGCGTTCCGCGTCGACAAGAAACTTTGCTCTAGCCATGGTTCAATTCTCCTAAGCTGCCCAGATCTTGCACAGGGTCGCCTTTGTCTCCTGCATCTGGGTCACCGAATCATACCCGTAGGTCTGTGCAGTGTTCGAGGATTCACCAAGCACATAGGGATCAGCACCCTCTGGATACTTGTGCCGCAGATCGACTCCCTCAAGATGACCACCGAAATGGAATGGCATGAAGGTTACCCCTACTCCGACCCGTTCGGTCACCAGTGCCATCACCTTGACCTTGGCGCCTTCCGGCCCCTCGACCCAGACTTGGGCACCGTGGCGAACGCCGTTGTCATTGGCATCCCGCGGATTTATTTCCACGAACATGTCCTGCTGCAATTCAGCAAGCCACGGATTGGAACGACTCTCGTCACCGCCGCCCTCGTACTCGACCAGTCGTCCCGAAGTCAGGATGAGCGGATACTCCTTGGAGAAATCCTGCTTCTGAATCGAGGCGTACATGGTTGGAAGCCGATAGAACTTGCGGTCCTCGTAGGTCGGATAATCCGCCACCAGATCCCGCCGCGGAGCGTAGAGCGGCTCTCGGTGCAATGGTATTGGATCCGGGAAGTTCCACACCACCGTTCTTGCCTTGGCATTCCCGAACGGTGCACAGCCATGCATGATCGCCACCCGCTGGATGCCTCCCGAGAGGTCGGTCTTCCAATTGGTCTTGGGTCCTGCAATGGCATCTATTGTCGCCCTCTCGGCCTCGGTCAGATCCGAGTCCCATCCAAGATCGATAAGCGACTGCATGGTAAATTCGGGATACCCGTCCTTGATCTCCGAACCGACGCTGTAGACACCCTCGGCCAAGAGATTCTCGCCGTCTCTTTCAACGCCGAATCGAGCCCTGAAGGTCAGACCGCCCTCAGCAACCGGCTTCGACATGTCGTAGAGATTGGGCGTGCCGGGATGACCCATTTCAGCGGTACCCCAACTTGGCCAGGGCATACCATAGTAATCACCGTCTGCAGGGCCACCCACGGCCAGCAGCGACGTGCGATCAAAGGTGTGCTGGTTGGCCATGTGAAGCTTGATCCGCTCCGGTGACTGACCAGTGTAACCGATCGTCCACATGCCGCGGTTGTACTCGCGGGTTATGTCCTCGACATTCGGCTGCATTTCGCCGTCCATCGAGATGTTGCGGAACAGGCGATCGTGAAATCCGAACGCATTTGCGAACATGGCAATGATGTCCTGGTCGGGTCGCGACTCGAACACCGGCTCCACGACCCGGTCACGCCACTGCAGCGAGCGATTGGAAGCCGTAGCCGATCCTCTCGTTTCGAACTGCGTCGATGCCGGAAGCAGATAAACCCCGTCGGTGCGATCGTGCAGCACGGCCGATACCGTCGGATACGGATCAACGACGACAAGCATGTCGAGTTGCTCCATGGCAACCTTCATCTCTTTCTGCCGGGTCTGTGAATTGGGAGCATGGCCCCACAAAACCATTGCCCGCACCCGGTCAGGCTGATCCGTATTGTTCGGGTCTTCGAGAACACCGTCGATCCAGCGTGACACCGGAATGCCGGTCAGATTCATCAGTTTCTTTTCCTTGCCATCTGCACCCGTTGTGGTTGCAAACTGGCCTTTCAACCAATCGAGATCCTCTTCCCAGACTCTGGCCCAGTGTGCCCACGCGCCGGCTGACAAGCCGTAATAGCCGGGAAGCGTGTGGCTGAGAACACCGAGATCAGTGGCGCCCTGCACATTGTCATGGCCGCGAAATATGTTGGTTCCACCACCCGATGTGCCCATGTTGCCGAGAGCAAGCTGCAGAATGCAGTAGGCCCGCGTGTTGTTATTGCCGTTGGTATGCTGCGTGCCGCCCATGCACCAGATCACCGTGCCCGGACGGTTATTGGCGAGGGTTCTGGTTACCCGGTGCAGTTGCGAGCCGGGGACACCTGTCACCCGCTCAACCTCTTCGGGATGCCAGTGGGCGACTTCTTCCCGGATTCTATCCATGCCCCAGACTCTGGTACGGATAAATTCCTTGTCCTCCCAGCCATTCTCGAAGAGATGCCAGAGGATGCCCCATATCAGCGCAACATCCGATCCGGGCCGCAAGCGCACATATTCGTCGGCATGAGCTGCCGTGCGCGTAAACCTCGGGTCGCACACGATCAACGGTGCATTGTTGCGCTCCTTGGCACGCAAGACATGCAGCAACGACACCGGGTGAGCTTCAGCCGGATTTCCACCGATGAGGAATATCGCCCGCGAGTTGTGAATGTCATTGTAGCTGTTGGTCATGGCACCGTAGCCCCAGGTATTGGCTACTCCGGCCACGGTCGTGGAATGGCAGATCCGCGCCTGGTGATCAACATTGTTGGATCCCCAGTATCCGGCAAACTTGCGGAACAGATAGGCCTGCTCATTGCTGTGCTTTGCCGAACCCAGCCAGTACACGCTGTCAGGCCCGCTTTCTTCGCGGATTTTCAGCATGCCTGCGGAAACTTCGTTAATGGCGTCTTCCCAGCTCATGCGAACCCATTCGCCATTTTCTTTCTTCATGGGATACTTGAGACGGCGCTCTCCATGTGCGTGTTCACGCACGGAGGCACCCTTGGCGCAATGTGCGCCCAGACTGAACGGGCTATCCCAACCCGGTTCCTGTCCGATCCACACCCCGTTGTCGACCTCGGCAATAACCGAGCAGCCGACGGAGCAATGGGTGCATACCGACTTGACGATTTCGACGGCACCCTGACCGCTACCTTGTGCAGCTGCACCGGTGACTGTGCCACCGACCGCACCCAGTGCGCCAAGTCCGCCGATCGTCAAACCGGAGTTTTTCAGGAATGCGCGCCTGTCCATCGACGTTTCAGCCGCATGCGACAGAAGCGAACTCCGCCGGGGGCGTCGCGCAACCCCATTGGTTTTCTTCCTAAGCATCGCTTTCCTCCAATTGACTCGTCGTTGTTTCAACGAATTGTCAGTCCAGTTTCAATCCCGGCCGCTGGGCGTCACGCAACCGTTGGCCAGGCCTCGTGAAAGGTCCGTCAGAAACGGGCGCTTTCGTAGTATGCGCGGGTATGCTCTGTTTCCATCAAGAGCGAACTGCGCTGTTCTGCCTCAGCTGCTCCAGACGGGGTTCCCGCGACCGCTGCCGCGGCGGCGGCAGGCCCGGCAACCGCAGCAATCTTGAGAAAATCACGGCGATCCGGCGCCGCGCTGGTTTCTCTTTCGTCCATATTCTTCTCCTGACACCGTTCCGGCAGATAGTCTCCGCCATACTAGCTGGAATCTATTATCGGGTACAGGAGATTGTCAAATGTCAACGTCAAAAACGGAACAATTGAACGTGCAAGAGCAATTTTCCGTCTCGCAGATGCCAAAAAATGCGATTCTTTGCAGGAACCGGTCCGAAATGGAATTGTTCTTGAATCCCTTGGCGAACGTGAATCCGAAGAACCATGTGCCCGGATTCTTGCCTCAATGCGCTGCTTTACCAGGCACCAGGGCAATTCAGGCTGCACGCCTGCCTGATTCCTCGCTGTGGTAACAAATGTCGAAGTGGATTTCACCGACACCCGGGGGCGTCATCCACTCCTCGCTGCCACATGGCTCCTGTCCGGGAATGCCTTGCCTATGCAGACAGAGCCTTCACCCAGTCATCTTCGTGCACGATCCGGATGCCTGTTTGCCTGTCGTCGCGGTATTTCATGGCCTTCAGGATCTTGTTGCCGAAAGTCTCATGTTTCCACGCCGGCGTGACATAGGAACCAAGAACCACGAAATTGGTGCGCAGCGTAACGTCACGCTTCACTTCGCCACCCATCTCTTCCGTCGCTTTCTTCATCTCCCTTCTGGTTCCATAAGCTGCTGTCCCGGTGAACACGAACAATCTACCCCTGCATTTTACAATTCTTGGTTCAGGGTCGAGCGGATAGGATGCAGTCAAACGTTCCCTGCCGACAGCGAAGCAGCCTCCGGCCCAAGCCATGAGCGCGTCATGCAGCTCATCTCGCTCATACTCGTCAAGTACACCGTCCCGGAGTATCTGCTCGACCTGATCCAGAAGCTGGCAAATGTACGGATTGTTCGTATTCCGATTGATTAGAAGCCAGTCCTTGAGCAGCTCTGCTTCGGGTTGACTTACAATTCCATCGGCCAGAATGCCCTGTGCCAGTCCGATCAACTGGTCTGTCTGCCTGACAGCCATCGGCCTTGTGTTGGAATGCCTCCACCATGATTTACTTCGGTTCATCGCTGCCCTGCTTTCTCTTGGCTTCCGGATCAACTTCATTCGGATCGTTTGCAATTCTTGTCAGTGCACTTGCAACCATGCCGGCAGGCACCGCCACGATGGCTATGCCGACAAGTGCGATGACCGCCGTAAATGCTTTTCCACCAATGGTTACGGGCCAGATTTCGCCATATTCCACATCTAGCAGGAGCCCGACCGACCACCAAAAGCTTTTTGCAAAGGTTCCGAAGTGTTCGGGTTGTGCACTGGATTCGAACTGATAGATTCCCAATGAGGCGATATAGAGTATCAATGCACTTGCAACGAGGAAAATCATGGCCTCGTCGCGACTATCCTTGAGAGCCATCGCAAGCCGAATCCACGCTCGTGAAAATGCCTTATGTTTCCAGAGAAAAGCCACTCGCAGCAGACGGATTCCGCGCAGCGCGGTCGTATCGGTGCCCAGCATCAGGAAAAAAGGCAGGATTGCCACCAAATCAATCAGCCCATAGAAGCTGAGTGCATACATCCTCGGCCGATCTGCAATCCAAAGCCGCAACCCATATTCGGCGGTAAATGCAAATAGGATTGCAAGGTCAAGGTATGTGACTGCCTTCTGCCATCCCGTCACCGCTCCGGTTGTACCTGCAAACGGTGCTGTTATCAGTGCCGCCAGGATCAGGATGGTACTTGTACGTTCCAGTGTTTTCCGTGCACGCCCCTCGGGGTCCCGAAGACCCTGCCTCAGTCGCTCCATTTTTCTTCTTCTCTTACCGGTCGTACCTTCAGAAAGCACTTGGGCCCAGAAAGCCCTGTATGAACTACATATGCAGAATAGAAGCCCGGAATAACTTGCTCAAGTTCCTCGATTTCCGAGCATATGGCCACAGCCAGTTGCCACGTCCGCACGGGCGAGAGCACAAATCGTCCTGGAGGCCAGACGGAGACACTCGTAACCCAATGTAACCGGCATCAATGTCCGGTTGCATTGCCGAAGTAGCCAGTTGCCAATCGTCGGACTCCTCTGCCAGACAGGTCGAGACTCTTTCACAGGTCTACACCCTGGCAACCGCTACCGGAATCCGGCGGTCTTCCCGGCGAGGTTGGCAATCAACACATGCTTTGATTGGTCCGGTTCGGCACCTCAGGCCCTCGTGCCGCAATGCCCGGTTCGGGCACAAACAATGGTTGGCCGCAAACTCGTAAACTTGCAATTTCCCGGCTTGTCGTTCGCGAACAGGTTATATCTCGAATACCTGAAAACAATATGCACTTATCACGGCCTGATTGTTTCAGCATCCTGCATTTCGGCTGGACGCAGTTGGAGTCTTCAGGCTTTCTGTTCGCAGAGACTGCGTCCCGCAATCGCCCCGGCCCAACTCGCACACGACCAACAGCAGGGTCAGGCTGCTCACCAAATGGGGCCATTCCTGAATCTGCATCGGGGGTCACCGACTTCAGCAGGCTCAACTGCCGGCGCCCCGTCTTCGGAGTAGTTGTTTGGATTGACGCCTGAACCGGAACATTCGCGTATCCCGACCTGCAAGAAATTGGCCAGCCTTTGCCCGGCCTGCTCAGCCCATGTACTGACCGCCATTCGCACTCAGCACCGACCCGGTTATGAAGTCGGCACCATCCGACACGAGGAATGCAACACAGCGGGCGATCTCCTCGGGCTCACCCAGACGGTTTACCGGTATCTGGCTGATAATGCGCTGCCTGACTTTTTCCGGAACGGCCATGACCATTTCAGTCGCAATGTAACCGGGACACACCGCATTGACGGTTATGCCCATGCGAGCACCCTCCTGGGCCAGAGCCCGTGTGAACCCGATATCACCGGCCTTGGATGCCGAATAGTTCACCTGGCCAATCTGCCCCTTCTGCCCGTTGACCGAGGATATGTTGACGATGCGTCCGTAACTGCGAGACCGCATGCCGTCCCAAACCTGCTTTGTCATGTTGAACATTCCGTTCAGATTGGTGGCGATCACGGCGTTCCACTTATCCAGGGTCATGCGGTGGAACATTGCATCCCTGGTGATGCCGGCATTGTTGACGAGTATGTCGATCTCCCCCAATGCGCTCACGACACTGGCGACCCCGCTCTCGCAAGCCCCGTAATCGGCAACCGACCACCTGAACACCGGAATGCCTGTTTCTTCGCTGAAGCGCCTGGCCGCCTCATCGTTTCCTGCATAATTGGCTGCAACGTTGATTCCCTTGTCAGCAAATGCTCGACTAATGGCCGCGCCTATACCGCGTGTCCCACCCGTAACGATCGCTGTTTTTCCCATTCTCGTGTTCTCCATAAACAATTGTAGCGTGAAGTTTCCTGGCCTTCCTGAAAGCCTGCAACATTGCAACTGCCGGCGCGCTGTTGGTTCAGCACCCAATTCCTCAGATGCTGCACAGCAACAATAGCGCAATATTCAACGATTTGAACCATCAGCGTGCTCAATAGCTTTTCAAACCCCATTCGGATCAGCCGAAAACACTCTTGAGTTGTTCCAGGGTTGCCAATTCTTCACAGAAAATCTGCGATGTTACCTGCTACCCGTTGATTCCGGCATTGTTGCCGCAAGAGTTCACGGTATCACGATGAATCTGAAGTCGGCGTACGGCGTTCAAGGAAGGCTTGGACGCCGGCTTGGGCTTCGGAAGATTCCCAGCATTCGGCAAGCTCGTTTGCGGCCAGATTCAGCACCCTTTCATCTATTGGATATACCAGCCGTCTATAGAATGCCTTGGCCCTGGCGATGGCTTGCGGCGAACATTTGAGGTATTGCCGAACTGCACGTTCCACCTCATCCCCAAGCTCTTCCGCTGGCACGACCTGATTGACAAGTCCCAGGTCACGAGCCCTTGCGGCAGAAAAGACCGAAGCGTCGAGCATGACCTCTCGACCTCCGGCAGAACCAATTCGGGCGACAACAAATGGTGAGATTGTCGCAGGAATGAGTCCTAGCCTGACCTCTGAAAAAGTGAACGATGCCCCGTTTGATGCAATGACCTTGTCCGCTATGGCAATCAGCCCGAGAGCACCGCCATAACCATTGCCCTGAACCTTGGCGATTACCGGTAACGGCAGTTCATTCCACTTGCTCAGCATACGTGCAAGCCCGAGTGCTGCCTGCCTGCGTTGCTCACGCGACGACGCGAATTGCACTTTCATCCAATTCAGATCGGCGCCAGCACAGAAGATTGGACCTCGAGAAGCAATTACCGCCACTCTTGCTGCACCCGGCACGGCCAGTTTGTCGGCAGCCAGGGAAAGCTCGGCGATCATCTCTGACGACAATGCATGGTGGCGGTGGGGGCGGTTAAGGAATACGCTGGCAACACGCCTGTCATCAATCTGTAACTCCACCCGCTTCATTGCCTACTCTCCCTCGCGCCGACACCAGAGGACCGTCGTACTGAACTGCAATTCACCTCATAGCGGTCCATGCAAACGCAGGTGCTTGAAAGCTTCATCCTTTTGAACCGTTCGAACTATCTTGCCAGCGGTCAACTTTGGCAGGTATCCGAGCAACCACTGCTGCTTTCCTGGTGCCGGAACTCATCGTCATCTCGCCTAGCCCGGTCATCGGACCCGGAACTTCCACTTCCGTGGCGGGCACAAGGATGCCACCGCATAATTGACAACACACCTACGAGTGCTTGGTAAGGGATAGCTTCTCCCTCACCTCCTCGGGGCCGATCACTCGGGCACCAAGAGCCTCAACAATCGTGACAGCCCTTTCAACAAGATCGTGATTGCGAGCCAGCACGCCCCTCGACAGGTACAGATTGTCCTCAAGGCCTACCCGCACATTGCCGCCTGCAAGTACGGCTGCGGCAACATAGGGCATCTCGTTCCGACCAAGGGAAAACGCTGAAAAATTCCAGTCTTCGGGGACGTTGTTCACCATTGCCATAAACGTGCTCAGGTCATCGGGCGCTCCCCATGGAATACCCATGCACAGTTGTACCAGTGCCGGTGATTCGAGAACGCCATCTGCCACCAGCTTCTTTGCGAACCAGAGGTGACCGGTATCGAATGCCTCAATCTCGGGCTTAACTCCCAATTCGGTGATCATCCTGCCCATTTCCTCAAGCATTCCCTGCGTGTTCAGCATGACGTAATCAGCCTCGGCAAAATTCATCGAACCGCAGTCGAGCGTGCAGATTTCGGGCATGCACTGGCGCACATGCTCAAGCCGGTCGGCAGCACTGGCCAGGTCCGTACCAACCGGGTCGAAGGGAAGTGGCGATTCGGGAGGTCCAATAACTAGATCTCCGCCCATGCCGGCGGTCAGATTGATAACCGCATCCACATTGGCCGAACGAATGCGATCGGTGACCTCACGATAGTATTCCAGCTTGCGAGACGGCGCTCCAGTTGCTGGATCACGCACATGAATATGGACGATAGCAGCGCCGGCCCGGGCCGATTCTATGGCACTTTCGGCAATTTGTTTCGGCGTACGCGGAACATGCCTGCTCCTGTCTTGGGTACTGCCTGCACCCGTAACCGCGCAGGTAATAAAGACTTCACTATTCATTAGAAGTGGCAATTGGCTCTCCTTTGAAAAATCCGGAGTGTTGTAACACGTCAAGGACCGGTTCGGTTTCCACTGCAGGGTGGGTGCGCTGGCCAGGCTTCACTGCATGTATGTGGAGGCGAATCCCGTTGGCCAATGTACAACGGGAGAAACCCACATTGCCCATAAGCCCAGCCCAACTACAAGGCTGGAACTGCCTTATCTTCGCCACCGGCCTCACGCTCTTCAAGTTCAGCAATTATCGCATCGGCTTCCACCTGTTGACCTACTTCAACCCTCAGTCGAGCGACCACTCCTACGCATCCGGCAACCAGTTCATGTTCCATTTTCATTGCTTCCAGTACAGCGATGGTATCGCCCGCGACGACTGTCTCTCCGGCCCCAACCAAAATGGTTCGTACAAATCCGGGCATTGGCGAACGAACTGTATCGCGGGAAGTTGCCGCTGTGTGTTGCGAGGTTTCAGGTTGGATGACCCTGAACATCCACACGCCACCATGCAGTATCCAGACCGAACCCTCGCACACGCATCCCGCATAGTCGTAAATGGAACCATTCACCCTCACACGGCAGGACCCGATCCGACTGACGCAGGAATCGTCCTCCCATCTGACTTCACACGAATGCGCCGTGATGTGCACGTCGAGCAGGCGCTCCTCGGCTCCACGGCCAATCCTCAACTGCTGCCATCGGTAGCCCCATAGCGCAAATCCGCTGAAGGACGAGGCAATGGCAACCTCGCCGAGATAGGTCAATGCCGCCATGAACCAGACGGTCACGGGCGGACACTCGCCTGGAGACCGGACTGCCAGCTCTCGCGACAGGAATTCGGTTTTCGCGCCGCCCTGCTCCATCGCACAGCTTGCCACGACAAGGTTCAGGAATCCCTGGTTGGTATCAATGCCGCTCAATCGCGTTTCTCGCAGTGCCCGCCGCAATCTGCGCAACGCATCGATTCGTGTGTTTCCCGAGGCAATCAGTTTGGCAATCATCGAATCGTAGTATGGCGTAATCCGGTCCCACTGACTGACCCCCGACTCAACCCTCAAGAAATCCGGAAACGATGCTGCAGAGAGTTGACCAGTGGCGGGCAGGAATCCCTCCTCTACCCGTTCAGCGCAGAGCCTGGCTTCAATGGCATGGCCCCGGGCCGAAATGTCACCCTGGCGCATTGCCAGTCGCTCTCCCGACGCGATCCGGAACTGCCAATCCACAATATCGATTCCGGTGACCTGTTCGGTAACCGGATGTTCGACCTGCAGCCGCGTATTCATCTCGATAAACCAGAACTCCTGACCGGCACCGGTCGCGGCCGGACCGACCAGAAACTCGATAGTACCAGCCCCGCGGTAGTTGACAGCGCGGGCAGCACGGAGTGCTGATCTGAACATGCGGCTGCGAAGCTCCTCATGTAACGAAACTGCCGGTGCTTCTTCTATCAGCTTCTGATGCCGGCGCTGCATCGAACAGTCACGATCCAGCAAATGTATGATCTTTCCGTAGTTGTCCGCCAGCACCTGGACCTCGACGTGACGCGCATTGACAACCAGTTTTTCGACCATCAGGGTATCATCGCCAAAGGATACCAGAGCCTCGGCCCGGGCCGAAGACAGTGCTGCCTGCAAGCCGCCAACCTCAGAGACGATACGCATTCCACGGCCGCCGCCCCCGGCGACTGGCTTGATCAGAACTGGAAAGCCCAGAGTGCAGGCCGCGTCCAGCAAGGCGACGTCGTCTTGCTCGCTTTCAACTACACCCGGTACAACCGGCACACCTGCTGCGGCCATCAGGTCCTTGGCGCGGTCCTTGGAACCCATGGCGCGAATTGCATCTGCGGTAGGGCCCACGAATGTCATTCCGGCTGCCGTTACAGTTTCGGCAAAGTGGGCGCTTTCGGCAAGAAAGCCGTAACCCGGATGCACGCAATCAGCGTGCTCTTCCAGCGCCAGCTCTACAATCCTCCGGCCATCAAGATAGCTTTGGCCGGGGGCCGGAGGCCCTAGCCTTACGGCGCGGTCAGCCAACCTCGTGTGTTGGGAATTCGCGTCAGCGTCGGAGAACACAGCGATTGTCCGAATTCCCAGCCCCTGGGCAGATCGAATGATGCGACAGGCGATCTCGCCTCGATTTGCAATTAGTACGCTTTTCAGCACACGCCCCTCCTGACGCAAACTTATACGCGGGCTCAGGAACCGCAGCCGCGCGCCTGACAATATCCTATCCCTTTAGCATGCTTGACTCTATCAACTCTCGCGTCGTTTCATTCCTTGGTTGCCTTCCCTGAGGACGACGGCATCCGAGACCGATTTGGCGAGTATCTTCATCATTTCCCAAGGCTTCTGCGTCGCCGGCAACGGAAAACGCGTCGCGGGATGCACGCTGACACGCCTTCAGCATCGCAGAAATCGCCTTGGTCACTGCGGACCGACCGCCCGGCACCCGGATTTGCTACAGGCTATATTGCGGCGCGGGCACGTCGATTTCATAACCGGCCATATGGCTGCCAGCCAACTCCCTCACCCGCTAGTCCCGCGCCACCCGGAACAGGCGCGTTTCACGTAATCTCGTGATGCTATCAAAGGCTACACTCATCAGGTGCTCAGTGGCCTTGCCAAGCTGAATCTCCTCGTGTTTTCCATGAAGTTCCGAACGGTCGTGACGCTAATTCAAGGCGCCTGAGAGCAACTTAACGGGAATTGGTCCACCGCCGGGGCTGCGCAACACTCCGCGGCGACTGACATTAAGGTGCCAGAACGGATGTAATGCAGGAGGCAGGCGTCGCAACCTGTACGATCAGCGGACAGCATGACCGAACGCGCCGAGCCAAACGACATCCATTTGGGAACGCAGCAAAGGCCTTTTGGAGCGTTCGCCAGTCCTTCAGCCGCGACAGCAATCACTTTGCCAATCAGGCCGCGACTGTTGTTGTCGAGAAACTGAACACGCCGGGCATGACACGATCTGCCAGGGGCACGGCAGAGAAACCCGGCAAGCAAGTGAAGGCCAAGGCCGGTCTCGATCGCGGCATACTGGCCCCGGGCTGGCACCGGTTGCGGCAGAGGCTTGCCTACAAGGGCAGGGTTGTCGAAATCAACCCTGCCTGTACTCCACAGACCTGTCATTCCTGCGCGGATGCTCACCAGGCGTCCTGCCAGGGCAGGATGTTCAGTTGCGTGGCTTGCGGCCATGCGGACCTGAATGCGGCCCGCACCATCATGGCCGCCGGGACCGGGGCTTCTGCACGGCGAGAGGCGTTTGCTCTGGCAACCTCCGTGACCCGTGAAACGGGTACAGTGACGACATGAAGTGTCAACCGATGTATATAGTTCCCATTAGATTTATCTTCTGCACGAGCCAGATGAATCGAAACTGGCTGTGAACCAACGGGAAGCACTGCGCTCCTGACATGCCGGTTTTTCGTCTCGCCTGCCAGTAACTGAGGGGGGGGGAAAGTTTGTGAGCCACGAAAAGAGACCCGGCTGTTCCTAGAACTGGCGCAGATTCGGTTGCGATTCCAGCCGTGCAATACGGCCTGTCTTGGGACGCGAATCCAGGTATGTCGACCTCAAACTGGGCAATTGGAATAGAGACTGAAGCCTTCCCCGACATGGCCGACAGGACAATTCCGGAACTTGCTCTGACCGGTTGCAAGTTTGCTACATCAGGAGACCCGGCAGGAGGAGAGCGATTTCCGGAACTGCGACCAGTAGCACCACTCCAAGGAGAAGAATTAGCCAATAGGGTACTGTGGCGAGAGCAACTTCGCCGAGTGACACATCGTCCTTCGTCACCGAGACGAGGACCGACAGGTTCAATCCCACCGGCGGGGTGACCTGCCCGATCTCAATCAAGATCGTGATGATGACTCCGAGCAGAACTGCATCGATATTCAGACCGGTCATCAGTGGAAAGACGATGGGCAGCGTCATGATCATCAGAGAGAGACCGTCAAAGAAACAGCCGAGAACAAGATAGACAAGGATCACGACAGCAAGTACGGCATTCGGTCCTAAGCCAGAGGAGCGAACCGCCTCAAGTATCGTCTGCGGGACGGCGAGAAGGCTCACCGCCTGGGCGAGCATTGTTGCTCCCATCACGACAAAGGCAATTGCGGCGAATAGAAGGATCGCCTGGTAGACGCTCCTGGCGAGGATTTGTGGTGTCAGCGTCCCCCAGAACCATCCAACAACGATCGTGGCAAGCACGCCGACACCAGCCGCCTCGGTTGGCGTGGCCAGCCCGAACGCAATTGATCCCATGATTGCCAGAATCAACAGCAGAAAGGGCCAGAGTCCAAGGAGTTGGAGGACAACGCGGCCGAGGCTGGCCTGCTCCTCCGGCTGGGGGGCTATCCATGGTGCCGCGAGGGCGCGCGTCAATACGAACAACGAAAACATCCCTGCCAACATGACCCCCGGCAGGACCCCCGCAAGAAAAAGCTGGCCTATCGAGGTTTCAGTAAGTGCTCCAAAAATGAGAAGCGACAGACTCGGCGGGATTAGAAGTCCGAGTGTGCCACCAGCAGCGAGCGACCCGGCTACTGCTTTCCGGTCGTAGCCACGGCGGGCCAACTCCGGGTAAGCGACTGATCCAACGGCAGCAGCAGTCGAAAGGCTGGACCCGCTGACGGCGCCAAAAAGCGTACAGACAGCGATATTGGTATGGAGTAGACCGCCCGGTACGCGCTGGAAGACCGGCGAGAGAGCTGCATAGACACGCTCGCTGACACCGCTCCGGAGCATGATCTCACCGAGGATTATGAAAAGAGGAATTGCACTCAGCGTAAAGGAATTGAGCACATTCCAAACAGCGTCAACTGCGACGAAAGTTGATCCATTGGCCGAGAACTGAAGAATAAGTAGCCCTGTCAGACCGAGAGCAGCACCGAGGGCAAGGCCGGAGCCGGCCAGAATCGTGATACCGCCGACCAGAAGACTCCAGAACCCGGTCATCAGGGGACGAAGGTCTCCGCTCTTGAACTGTCCGCGGCCCCGCCCGTGAGGCCTCTGACCGCAAAGGCAAGCGCAGACAGCAGGAGCGAGAGAGGCAGTAGAGCCATCCATGGATACATCAGAAGTCGCGCGACTTCGGTCCTGATGCTACGCTGGAAGGCAAATTCAAACCAAGGCAGCGCGAGCCACAAGAACCACAGGCAGAAGATCAGCCCGAGCAAGTTCGCAAAGACCGCAACCGCGCAACGAATCCCGGTCGGCAGGACGCTGACAAGAACCTGGATCCTGACATGTTCCGACCGCAGCGTAACGAGTGGCAGGGCAAGGAAAAAGGCCGCCGTCATCAGGATCCCCACAAGTTCCTCGGTAAATCGGAACGGGGCGTTGGCAAAGTGGCGCATTACCACGCTCGCCCCAATCAGCCCGACAATCGCCGCACCCGCGAGCGCGGCGAGGATGGCCATGGCCGAGAAGACCGGAACAAGAAACGCCTCAATGCGCCGAGCAAAGCCCGGCACCGAGAGTGCGCCTTGGCCAGACAAAATTCAGCGTTCGAGGATGTCGAGTATTCTCTGGCGATACTCTGGCGCATTACCGCCAGCTGCTTCAGCCATCTCTGCCCAGGTTGCCGAGGCCGCTTCAAGAAATGCGGCTCGATCCTCATCCGAGAAGTCGTCAAGAAACTCCACCCCTTGTTCGGCAAGCGTTGCACGGGCTGCCTGCTCGTTCTCCTCGGCGGCATCATAGACGTTTGTGCGATCCCAAACCCGCGAAGCGGCCTCCGTCACCGCCCCGCGCTCGGCATCCGACACGCTGGCCCACGCGTCCTCGTTCACGCCAAGGACATATGGCACCCCGGCCACTGGATAGAGATAGGCGGCGTAGTCGGTTACCTCATGGAGCGAGATCGTGTGGGCAAACAGGGCAGGATAGACCGCACAGTCGACCACTCCAGTCTGGAGCGCGACATAGAGTTCCGTTTGTCCGACGATTTGTGCCGATACCCCGAGCTTCAAGAACGTCTCAACCTGGTCACCACTCCAGACCCGAAGCTTTTTCTTTCTTAGTTCTTCAAGCGTTCGCACCGGCTCGTCGCGGCAGAAGATCGATGCCTGGAGCAGGGGGAGAGCCATAAATCCCGCCGGTACAATGCCCCACTCGGCAAGCTCCTCGGCATAGATTTCCTGGATTTCTGGAAGGGCCGCAATAAGCTCATCGGAACTGCCTACCGAGCCCTGAATCAACACGGCATTCAGCGCCGGAGCGTCGCGCCCGAGGTAATTGGCCCAGACAAGTCCCATCTCCACTGCACCCTGTGGCAGCCAACGAACCACATCTTCGTTCTTGAGGTTGAGCGAACCGCCGTGGAAGACATTGATGACGACACTGCCGCCGGTCAGTTCAGCAACATCAGAGGCGAATGTTTCGAGTTGTCTTGATTCGTTCCGCCCCTCGGGCAGGCCATTGTTGAACTTCCATTCACTAGCGCTGGCACTTCCGGTGAGCAGGGCAAGGCCCACTGTGGCAACAAGTAGATGGTAAAGTGACTTTGTCATCCAATCCTCCGCGGTTACTAGAAATTACCCCGTGAATGTAGTGGAGGGGGTGTTTCCTAGCAAGCAACTCACTCCGATGGGTGTTGTAGGCAATGATCTTGTGGCAAGCCTTCGGTGCAAAAGAGCCAGACCAGTGTCCCTCACGGAAACTGCAAGGTTTCACTGGGCTACCGAGACTCTCCTGAAACTTGATGGCGGATCGTTTCTAGCAGGAAGGCCTCTCGATTGATGTTGGATCAAGCCGCATTGACTGGTTTCAATCCGTACGGACTGGTGAGCACAGTGCCTGCCGGAACCCCCTGGGATACAACATAGGCTCCCACCAGATGCCCCCGGAAGCCGAACCTTCCGGTCAAATGGCGTCATTCACCAGAGGTACCTGTTGTTGGGCCGAACGCGCCAATACCAGGTGTATCGCATTTCTGGCAAGTGCCGGCTGTTTCGATATTGAACACGCCGCCTGCCGCCTGCGCTTTCTCGCCATAGAAACTGCCGTCCACGTTTACGTTATCGCCGCAGGTCTCGTCATCCGCAAGTTCCAAGAATCCCGTGAACGCGTTCCCCTGGTCGATTCTCCTGGAAGCTCCAGCCGATAAACCTGTCTGCCCTGTCGGCCGCCAGGAAACGCCTCACCTGATGCTTGTGAGCATGAGATCCCGCACTGCGCCGCCAAAGTTCACCGTTAGCGTAGCGTCTCCCTCATCGTACCTGAAGACTGATCTACGCAATCTCTGTACATGGTACAGTCGAAAGCGTGCCTTTGAGACCAAGGTATCAATCGGCCCGTGCTGCCGTGTTACATGCGGAAGACACCAAATCTCGTTGGTTTGATAGCGGCGTTGAGAGATATCGAAAGCGAAAGCCCCAGGACCTCCCGCGAGTGCTTCGGATCAATAATGCCATCATCCCATAGCCTGGCCGACGCGTACAGTGGATGTGACTGCTCGGCAAATTGCCTGAGGGTCGTCGCCCTTGTTCTAGCAATTCTGCCCTCGTCAACGGTGCGACCCGAAGCTCGGGCTGCGTTACGCCTGACCGTGGCCAGGACGTCCGCAGCCTGCTCTCCACCCATGACTGAAATGCGCGAGTTGGGCCAGGTCCAGAGAAAGCGGGGCTGGTATGCACGGCCGGCCATCCCGTAGTTGCCGGCACCAAAGGATCCGCCAATGATCAGAGTCACCTTTGGAACTTCGGTGGCAGCGACTGCTGCGACCATCTTGGCACCATGACGGGCAATGCCCTCGTTTTCGTATTTCTGCCCGACCATGAATCCGGAAATGTTCTGCAGGAATACGAGCGGGATGCAGCGTTGCGAACAGAGTTCGATAAAATGGGTTGCCTTGATCGCGCTTTCCGAGAACAGGATTCCATCATTGGCTACGATACCCACGCCAATGCCGGTGATGTGCGCAAATCCGGTGACAATTGTGTCGCCGTAAAACTGCTTGAACTCGTCAAATTCCGACCCGTCGACAATGCGTGCAATGACCTCCCTGACGTCAAAGCTGCGTCGTAAATCGGCGGACACGATCCCCGTCAGTTCACGAGCATCAAAAAGTGGCTCCGCAGCCGAGGCTGCCCCTTTCGCATCTCGCCCGGACCGATTGCAGGACGCAACAGCCTGACGGGTCAGCACAAGTGCATGGGCATCGTTCCCGGCAATGTAGTCGGCCACGCCAGACTTCCGGGTGTGAACGTCAGCACCGCCCAAATCCTCGGCTTCAACTCTTTCGCCGGTCGCCGCCTGAACAAGGGGTGGACCGGCCAGGAATATTGTTCCCTGATTGCGGACGATTATTGAAATGTCAGCCATGGCCGGCACATACGCACCGCCCGCCGTGCATGATCCCATTACAACCGCGATTTGCGGAATCCCGGCTGCTGACATCCTCGCCTGATTGTAGAAAATGCGACCAAAATGATCACGATCGGGAAAGACCTGGTCCTGCTGCGGCAAGTTGGCACCACCTGAATCAACAAGGTATACGCAAGGAAGGTTACATTCCGCGGCAATTTCCTGGGCACGCAGGTGCTTCTTGACGGTTACGGGATAATAAGTTCCGCCCTTGACCGTAGCATCGTTGCAAACGACCATAGTGTCGATGCCGTGAACGCGCCCGATACCCGCAATCAACCCACCGGACGGGATTTCCTCGCCGTACATGCCAAATCCGGCGTGGACACCAATTTCCAGGAAAGGCGATCCCGGGTCCAGAAGGTTTGATACTCGGTCACGCGGCAGCATCTTGTTGCGTGCCAAATGTTTGGAGCGTGCCCTTTCGTTACCTCCCTGCATGGCACGCCTTGCCGCGCTGGCAACTTTCTCGAGCGCCGCCTCGTTGGCCTGCCGATTGTTATTGAAGGCCTCATCGTCAGTCCTGATCCGGGATTTCAAGACTGCCATTTGCCTCTACCTGCATACCTGCACAATGCGCTGCAATTACTCATGGCTGACCCGCCTGTACCGGCAACATGTTGGTCGACCCTTCACCTTCGCGTCCAGAATTCAATCCACCGACTTCAGCAGTTCGCGTCCAATCAGCATGCGGCGGATTTCCGAAGTGCCCGCACCGATCTCCATGAGCTTGGCATCGCGAAACAGTCGACCCACAGTTGCCTCGGCCAGATATCCGGCCCCTCCCATGGCTTGCACTGCCTGATGTGCCTGCTTCATGGCTGCCTCTGATGCATAGAGCACACAGGCGGCGGCGTCCTGCCGCGTGACCGTACCGTTGTCGCAACACCTTGCCACTTCATAGAGGTAGGCACGGGCGGTATTCATGGCCGTGTACATGTCGGCCATTTTGGCCTGCATGAGCTGAAACTCTCCGATCGGTCTGCCGAATTGCCTGCGATGCCTGAGATATGGCATGATCTCGTCCATGCAGGCTGCCATGGTACCGGTGCCAATACCCGACAGCACGACACGTTCGTAGTCCAGGCCCGACATCAGTACCCGGGCTCCCTCGTTTTCCTCACCAAGCACGTGTTCGAAAGGTACTTCCACGTCTTCAAATACCAGCTCAGCAGTGTTCGAGCCGCGCATGCCAAGTTTGTCAAGATGTGGTGAAACCGAAAACCCGGCCATGTCGCGTTCGACTATGAATGCTGTTATGCCCCTGGACCCTGCATGGGGAAGAGTCTTGGCATACACGACGAGAATATCTGCCTCGGGTGCATTCGTAATCCAGAACTTGGTTCCGTTCAGGAGGTAGTAACCATTGCGCCTGGCAGCCGACAGCCGCATGGATACAACATCCGAACCGGCGCCGGCTTCCGACATGGCCAGTGCTCCGACATGTTCTCCCGACACTAGCCGCGGAAGATAATCAAGCTTCTGTTCCTCGGTTCCGTTCAGGCGAATCTGGTTGACGCAGAGATTGGAATGGGCCCCGTAGGACAAGGCGACGCTGGCCGAGGCGCGGGCGATTTCCTCGACCACAACGACATGGGCCAAATATCCCATTTCGCTGCCACCGTAAGATTCCTCGACCGTCATTCCGAGCACACCGAGCTCGCCCATTTCTTTCCAGAGCGAGTGTGGGAACCGATTGGAGGCATCAATTTCACCCGCCATCGGCTTGATGCGGGCCTGGGCCCAGCGGTGCACGACCTCCCGCAGGGAGTCTACCTCCTCTCCCAGGTCAAAGGTCATGCTGGCTGTAAACATCAGAACTCACTCGCAGCTTCTCTCCGGTGGCAGCCAGATGGCAAAAACGTGATTCCTGCAGTTATCCGGGTTTGCGCCGCAATACCTTCAGGTCCCTTCGACGCTCCTGATCACCTGCCTGATTATCTCGGCAATCAACTGGCAGTCCGCAACAGAAAACGTTAGCGGCAGTCGCATGTCTAGCAAGGATGCCAGGGCACGTCGCGTAACCGGGCAATCCTGCTTGCCGAGATACTGCCAGTGGTCGAATCGCGAGGTGTACCCTTCTGCCGCCTGGTTTCCGAACCATTTGAGCTCGACCCCGCGTTCGGCACACCTTTCCACGACCTGATGCATCTTGACGGATGAATAGCCGGGAAGCCGAAACTGGATTGACGAGCCGACAAAGGATTCTTCACGACGGCGCGGGATTGTGCGCACTGCGGCAACGTCCTGCAATCCTCTCTCAATGACACGGTAACGAATTCTCCATGCATCGCAGCGGCGACTCAAATCCTGTAATTGTGGTCGCAGGACCGCAGCCCGCAAATTGTCCATCCGGCCCGAGCAGTTGGGATAGCGGTAGGGAATTTTGGCAAATTCGTCCGCATCTGGTGCAGCCAGATGGCGCCCAAACAGCATGTAGCTTCCCGAGAGTATTGTAGCCTTGGCCATCAGGTCGGTGGCATCCGTTGTCAGGAGGCCGCCCTCTCCTGAGTTGACATGCTTGTAGGTCTGTGTCGAATAGCAGGCCATCAGGCCGTGGTTTCCTGACCACACATCGTTCCAGTGTGCGCCCATTGTGTGGGCGCAGTCTTCGACTACCAGTACCTGCGACGCCCTGCAGACACTCGTCAGCTGATCCATGTCACAAATGTGCCCGCGCATATGTGAAAGTACAAGAATGCGTGCCGCTGTAGCCTCGATCTTGCGCTGCAAATCATCAAAGTCGATGATTAGTTCATTTCCACATTCGACCAATACCGGTCGCGCTCCGGCGGCAACAATGGCTCCCGGTACGGGAGCAAGGGTAAAGGCATTGGAAAGTACGGGTTCTCCCGGTGCCACATCAAGAGCCTTGAGGGCACAGGAGATTGCGTACCCGCCCGACGCCACAGCGAGACAGTATTTTCGACCGGCCATCGCCGCGAACTCCTGCTCAAGCAGCGCTGTTTCGGAGAGTTCGCCCTCGGAAATGTTGTAGCGATGCAATCTCCCGCTTCTCATGATACCTGTCGCCGCTTCAATCGCAGCCTCTGGGATTGGTTCCTGCTGCGTAAAGCTCCCTTCAAATCTGAGCATCAACGGTTCAACCATGTCACCTGGCATCTTGCACAATTGAACCTTCATTATGACTTCATCGCCGCTGTCGCAAATCGGGTCAATCGCATTCTGGCACTACCGTGCGAGAAGTGAAAAGCGCTCACTGGTGCTGTGCCTGGCAGATCTGGAAGGGGATCAGTTTCTATTTCAACATGGTGGGAGCCATGTCGACCAGCTGGTCGTAGTCGTAAAGCAATGCATCAGGCTCGAACTGGGTGACAGCTTCTCCCAGCGGACCAAAGGCAACAAGTACAACGCTTGTGTTCGACGCCCTTGCGGTTTGCAAATCCACGATGGTATCGCCAACCATGAAGGAGTTCTGCACCGGAACACCAGCCAGACCGGTCGTAAGCTCATACACACGCGGGTCCGGTTTGCGCATTGGAAACGTGTCACCGCCGACAATACTGTGAAAGCAATCGAATATACCAAGGCGGTCAAGCAGGTCCAGAGCCAGGTGCTCTGGCTTATTGGTGCAAACGCAAAGCCTCCAGCCATCGTCGCTCAGCATTTGCAGGGCTTCAACGGCACGAGGATAAAGCGTCGTGTGTTGATCGATGTTTTCGCCGTATTTTTTCAGAAACACCGGATAGTATTTCTCAGACAGCGCTTGCCGGTCAAGTGTCGCGTCCAGTCGTTCAAATCCGCAAGACAGCATGGCGCGGGCACCCTGGAAGGCAACAAGTTGATCACTCTCCGGGTCCAGAAGCGGAGTATCATGACCCATGTCGAAGAAACAGGCATTGGTTGCAGCGATCAAATCTTCACTGGTATCGGCAAGTGTTCCATCCAGGTCGAACACGACTGCACGTACCTTGGTGCTAGGCATACGGATTCCTTTTGTTCCTGCGTTTGCCCGGTTTCCAAAGGGATTAGGAGCCGCGGGCAAACAGGTTGATGCAAATTCAGACTATAAAGAGGTCCGGTTGAAATTGTCTCCGCGAGGCAGGCGCGCCTTGCCAGCCAGCACCATTTCGTGGGCATAGCTGGCAGCTCCCACAAACCCAGCCTGGTTGCCAAGCTGGGCCGGGACTGCTTCGAGCGACATGTAGTAGTGTTCCACTCCCATGCGCCTGGCATGGTGAAGTATCCGATCAACGAACTCCTGTCCCACCGTACTCCACCCGCCACCAAAGGCGACCTTGTCAGGGCCAAAGATCTGGATGACAGATGCGGTCCACATGCCGAGCCAGTGCGCAGTGTCCTCCATCTTGTCGACGCAAACCCTGTCTCCGGCCCTGGCGCCCTTGATCACATCCTGGACAGAGGGATTCCGCTGTTGTTCGTGCAGCAGGATGCCGAGGTAGCTGTGTGGATGGGTTTCGGCCAACGCAAGTGCATCCCGATCAAGGGCAAGTGCCGATGCAACTGATTCAATGCACCCCAGACATCCGCCCCGACACTTGTATCGCATTTGCTTGTCGACAATGATGTGACCGATGTCGCCGAGGGTGCCGTTGGCAGTGACGGTGATCAGGCCGCCATTGATGAAGGACGTGCCAATGCCTGTTCCCAGGGTAACCATGAGGAACTTGTGTGAACCGCGGCCGGCTCCGAACCTGTATTCACCTATGCCGGCAACATCGGCGTCATTTTCAATCCAGACCGGAAGTCCAAGCTTTTCTTCAACATGGTCGGCGATTGGAAAGCGATTCAATCGCTTCAGATTGCACACGTCGGTCGAGCGATGCCGGTCGGTCACGTGACCCGGCACACCTATGCCGACAGCCGTTAACTCACAGCCCAGGACATTCCGCCAGTGGTCGATCGAATTGATGTAGGAATTGAGCAGCCCTTGAGGCGACTTGTTTACCGGTGTGGGGATGGTTGACCGGGCAACAATCGAACCATCCAGTGCGACTAGTCCAACCTTTGCCGCACTTCCGCCGATATCAATTCCCACGTTTAGCGGGCCACTAGCCATGTTGTATTTCCTCGGCAAACCTACAGTGGCATCTCTTGGCCGGGGCGCTCAGGAGATGCCTCTGCAATTCTGACAAATGACGGCCACATCTCGCACGCCCTGGACTATTGCAGGCCAAATTCACAACCAATGCAAGCCGGACAATTGTCATGCAATGCTTGCCTCCCCGCGACCGAGACCATCAATGCAGGCCATGTGGCGAGATTGCGTTCCTGCCATGACGGGCCTTTGGGGAGGCTTCCAGCTTGACTGAAGGCAGTGCTCGGCGAAATTCCCGTGAAGTGCAATCCCGGGATCGCTTGATGGAAAGCGGTGTACGATGTGACTGAACAATGGTTGTATATCACGTGAGCCCTGCAATTTGTGCTCTATGGAATCTCGACACACGAAAATGTCAAACTGCGCGCATTGCTGCTCATGCAAAGTTGCCCGTAATATGGGCACCGCACTTGCGGTTCAGCACACTCGAAACGCTGCGATCTGTCCGCAGCTAATTCTGTCATCAGTTGAAACGCCTTCGTAAATTCGAACGTTTTGATATGTAACACGACAAATTCGGCCCAACGCTTCCATCCTTTCAAAGAACGCCGCAAAACCCGATTCCGCAAAATGTTGCGCATTGACACCAATAATGCAGAGTGCGCCGCTTCGAGCAAGACCGAGACAGACGGAGAGCGCATTCGGACCAAGATGGCCAAGTGTAAAGGTGCCGGAACTGATCAAGGCTCCATATTGATCTGTCGGGGATGCAATCGGTATTGTCAAATCGGCCTCGACCAGATGGCGATAGACGTTCTTTCTTCGAGCCATCGACAGCATGTCGGGAGACAAGTCGAAGCCGTCGATCTCCAGATTCCGAGCCGCGAGCGCTTCACCGACCAATCCGGTTCCACACCCCAGATCAGCTATCGGTACATCTCTCCCATGCGCCAATGCGAGGTAACAGGCTGCGACCTCGCGGTGATAGACGTACCCCTTGTTCTCTGCAAGGTCCTTGTCATATCCCGACGCGTGGGTCGCATAAAACCGCCTATGCGCAGCAATTGTCCCAAGCCTGTATGCATCTTCCAGTTCCAGTCCGGAATTCATCCCAAACTCCCGGCAACCTGGCTATACACAATGCGTCGATGGCTGGTCATGCGAGCCATGCATCCTGTGCGAGCGGCCTCATTGCCCTCGCCGCCCGATGTTTGGCTGCCAGGACCGCTGACCTGACACAGCCCTGCCGCCGGCCAACACCAAACCTGCAACAGTTTTGAAACAGAAACGACGATGCCTGCCGGATTGCAGGACTCTGAACAACCCGCTCGGCTCTGTGTCCCGGCTATGGCCAGGCTCCATGTCTCCCTCCTGTGGCTCGCCTGTGTATTTCGGTACATCGGCAATTAAGTCTGCGCTTGCATGCAACATGCAGGTCTCGTCGGTTAGAGAGGAAATGACGATAGATGCTAGAGGCCTGAGATAGGACTCTCGTCTGACCTCAGCCAGGTTTCTATGTCTAGTGCCACTTGCCTGCCCAGAGACTGAAGCTGCTGGTCTCCGGTTTGCATCAAGCCGGACCCGATGACCGAAGCGGCTGATACGGGCTCCCTGACAATGAGGGTTTTCGGCGGTTCATTTAGAATCTTCTGGGTCGCATCGTCCCAGATAATGACCTCGATGCCGAGCGTAGAAGCTGGGGATGCAATGAGCGGAATTCCTGGAGCGCTTAGATTGTATGCCGACACGGTGACCGCAATGTGGTAGAATTTGCGGCCCTTGAATTTTCCGAAATGTTTGGTCAGGCTGGATTTCAGAGTTGCTTCGACATCATCTATGTCGGCCTCACGCGAGGCCGGCACCCTGGTCGCGTTGTCTGCGAACACGACCGCGAATCCCAGTTTGAATTCACCTAAAGGCGGCACGTCGGCCTCGGGGTCCTGTGACGCTGCGCAACTGACCAACAGGCTGGCAAGCAAGACTGCCAGAAGACCGGGGAGAATCCTGTAGACTCCCGAGTGAGCCATGGGCCAAGCGCCTAGCATGATGGGCGGTCTCCAACACCGTTGTGTACTGGTTTGTTGGCAAAGCCAAACTGCAGTATCATATAATAGCTATTGCCGATGGTCTATACTTCTTCATCTCCACATCCTGTCCGCGTACGATTGGCAAACGCGCCTCTCGACATGTTCGAAGTGGTGCGTGCGGCACGGCGTAACGTGCTCGAGATAATTCCGGAACTTGCCACCCGCCAGCCAATGGTATCTGGCAAGATGTGGAAACGATGGCATATGGTCATGGACCCGGCCGGTCTGAAACGAATCCTTCAGGAGAAGCCCACCGCCTATCCCAAGTCTCCGATTACCAAGAATGTTCTGCGTCCCGGGATCGGGAACAGCATGTTCATAGCCGAGGGACAACATTGGCGCTGGCAGCGACGAGCGGCGGCGCCGGTATTCGCAATCCGCAATATTCGCAGATTAAGTCCGGTTATGAGCGCCGCGGCCGAGAGAGTAAGCGAGCGTCTAGACAACGCTGTCCAACAACCGGTCGATCTATACGCTGAAATGGTCCGGGCAACCTTCGAGGTCATCAGCGATGTAACCTTTTCGGGCGGCGCAACCATTGACAGAAATCTTATTCATCGGGCAATCGATGATTATCTGAACAGTACGGCCCAAGTCTCCGCATTCGATGTTCTTGGACTGCCGGCGTGGGTCCCTCGAGTCGGTAGACTGGTCGCCAGTCGTGCCACCCGTGACATGAAACGGGTTGCGAGTGAGGCCATTGAAGAACGGCGCAAGAAACCGCCATCTGTTACGCCGGACCTGTTTGATCTTCTGGTTGCAGGTGAGGACCCGTCTACCGGCCGAAAAATGAACGACGCGGAGTTGCGCGACAATCTATTGACCTTTATCGTGGCCGGTCACGAGACCACTGCCCTGACCCTGGCCTGGAGTCTCTACCTGCTGGCTTTCGATACCCATTGGCAAGAATCTGCGCGAGAAGAAGCCGTGGCGGTTCTTGGCAAGCGAGCCGCCAATGCAAGTGACCTCGGGGCACTGTCAAGAAACCGCCAGGTCATCGAGGAATCACTTCGCCTCTATCCTCCGGCAGCGTTGCTTCTCCGGGTTGCACTTGAAGCAGACACCATTGGCGGACGCGAAGTGCGACGAGGTGATACCATGTTCTTGCCGATATATGCCTTGCACCGGAACCATGTCCTGTGGCAGAACCCTGACATGTTCGACCCCGGGCGCTTCGCCGGGGGACACCGGATCGACCGCTACGCCTATCTGCCGTTTGGTGGCGGACCCAGGGTTTGCATCGGGGCAGGTTTTGCCATGCAGGAGGCGACTATAATTCTAGCGACATTGCTGGCGCGATATCGGTTTCACCTCATGGAAGACCGCCTGCCAAAGCCCGTGCTTGTGCTGACGCTGCGGCCTGCAGGAGGCGTCTGGCTTCACGTATCACCTCTTTAGACTTGACCGGACAACGTTGCCGACCTCTTCTTGCGGGCATGAGTGGGATACTGGACATTCACCTACTCGCCCGGCAACTCGCCGTGCCGGAGGAACGCATGGAACGCCGGATGGCCGAGCGCGATTCCAGACAGACAACCAGACTTTATGGCTCTTTGCCGGTCATGACCGGCATGATCCTGACATGTCCTGGAATTGCGGTTGCAATACTGGGTTGAGCGCGAAGTTTGGCGACCGCCGATTGGCTAGGGAGTCTCCCCTTCAGAACGGCGACGGGCTGCTGTACGATTCCGGTTCCGGTTGTTCAGGTTCATGCGTCTTTGGAAGTTCGTCACGTTCTTTCTCCAGCTTGCTGGCATAAGCCTGCCACCCCGCCTTCCCCTCCCTGGCCACACTTTCTCCTTTCAGAGCTGCCCCGAGAGAGGCTCTGCTTTCGGCCATCGCCTTCTCGTGTCTGACGTGCCGGCTCTGAAAACTGTCCAGCTGGAGCTTGAGTTTCGCTACCTGACTAGCAGCAAATGTGCGCAGCGTCTGCCAGAGCTGCTGGCCCCAGCCAAGGGGGCCGGGATGGAGCGTAGGGTTGTGCGTGTTCCACCAGCCTTGCTGTTTGACCGTCCAGTGACCTTCCCTCTCCCCCGGCTCCACATGGCCCTCTGCGATGGCGGTCACGCTTGCCTGCAGGGCCGCGTCACGCTGCTGAAATGCCTTTTCCTGCTTCTTGGGCCAACACTTTCACCGCTAAGGTAAGAGTTCCAGCAAGTACTAGAATAAAACTCACCACTGCAGGAGCTTTCTCACACTTACTCCGCAGGGTCACCTGCTGCTGCTTGAGACCGGCAATCTCTTCGTTAAGCTGACCCACGAGCGCCCGGCCCTGATCAAGGATCTCGTTAAGCTTACTGTCCAGCTCCGCCTTCCCGGCCCGGCGCTCCTTGATGATCCTGTTCCCGGTCTCCAGTTGCACCTCGGCAGCGGCGATCTCCTGCGGCAGATCCCGTGAAGCTGCCGCAACGATTGATGAACAGTTGCCGAGAAAGGCTCACTGGCCTCGATGCAGGCCTGTTTGGCAACGCCGCGCACGATCATGGGAAAGAAGGGTACAATGGCAGCAGCCGCAATGTCCTGCAACTCCTTGCCCCGCACGGCCGCTTGTGCCGGTCTGCCGTCTTCACTGCAGGTGTCCCACGTCACATGGGACTGGGCGGTGAAACGCAGGCCAGAAGGCTAGGTGAAGCGGTTGCTCCTCGGAAACCCGCGAGGAACGGTCTTGCCAGCAGTGCCTCGCCGACCAATCCAGGCATCAAACTTGATAAGGCGACGCTTTCTTTCCCGACCGATATTCCACTGCAATCCCTGCTTGGCACTGAAGGAGCAAGCGTCGGCGAGTGTTCCGGCCTTGAATCGCTGTAACCACACACCCTTCCCCTTGTTCCTGACCGGGACCACGTCGATCGGCAGAACCAGGAGACGCCGGTTCCCGCCGACCAATGCCACATGATCACCATCAACCGGACCGCAAATCTTGACCCTGTCGCCCTCGTCGACCGAGAATACCTGTCGCCCGAGCCGGGTCGCGGCCAATACACGGGGCTCTTCTACCTGAAATCCCTTTCCCTGCTGCGATACGAGGAGAAGTCTTCGGTCCGGATTGTGCGGAAAGAGCGAAATGGCATGGCAATCTATGGGAATATCAGCGAGCACCCGCACCGGCTCTCCTGTTCCCTTGCCACCTGGAACCGCATCGGCAGGAAAGGAATAGAACCTGCCAGCCGAGCTGCACAGCACAAGGCGGTCTGTCGTCGTGGCGTGCAATACGAATCCCTTCTCGTCACCGTCCTTGTAACGAAAGTCCTGATCAAGTGGAACGTGACCCTTGAGGGCGCGTATCCATCCCAGTTTCGAGCAAATGACGGTTATGGGTTCGCTTGTCGTCTCGGCAGCAGCAGCCAACGTGTCAATGTTTGCCCTGGCGCCAAACGACGTTCTTCTCGCCCCGAGACCGGTTTTCTGAAATCGCTTCTTGACGTCACGTAACTGGTTCCTGATTTCGAGCCAGAGACTTTCTGGATTGGCCATGAGGTCCTCGAGTGTCGCCCGCTCCTCGAGAAGCTGGTCCTGCTCCCTTTTCAACTCTATCTCCTCAAGGCGTCTCAGACTGCGCAGCCGCATGTTGAGAATCGCCTCGGCCTGAATGTCTGTAAGCGTGAACTCGGCAATGAGCTGGGCCTTGGGCCGATCGTGAAAGCGAATAATCTCGATGACTCGATCAAGCTTGAGGAATGCCACCAGGAATCCTTCGAGCAGCATCAGGCGGTGGTCAATCTTGCCGAGTCGAAACCTGGTGCGGCGTTCGAGCACGGTCTTGCGATGGTGCAGGAATATCGTCAGAATTTCCTTGAGCGAACAACGGCGCGGCGTACGTCCATCGATCAGGGCGTTCATGTTCAACGAGAATTTTGTCTCCAGGGGTGTTTGCTGAAACAAGGACTCCATCATTGCTGTGGTATTGATCCGCGACGATTTCGGCTCCAGGACAATGCGGATTTCCTCGGCAGATTCGTCTCTGATATCGCTCAGGAACGGAAATTTGCGACTCTGGATCTGTTTGGCGACACCGCTAATCAGCTTTCCCTTCTGAACCTGATACGGAATTTCGGTAACCACGACCTGCCATTGGCCACGGGTGAGCTTTTCGACCTGCCAGCGCGACCGCACGGCAATTTGCCCGCGTCCCTTCAGGTATGCCTTGGCGATACTGCTCGCCGCATCAACAATTTCGCCTCCGGTCGGGAAGTCGGGTCCCGGTATGTACTTCATCAGCGTTGAATGCGCGGCGTTGGGATGCTTGACGAGATGGGCGCAGGCATCGCAGAGTTCGCCAACGTTGTGTGGCGGAATGTTGGTTGCCATGCCTACGGCAATGCCGCTCGACCCGTTGGCGAGCAGATTGGGAAATGACGCCGGCAGCACGACCGGCTCTTCCAGTGTGGCGTCATAATTGGGCGAAAAGTCGACCGCATCCTCCGCCAGACCCGCCATGAGTTCCAAGGCACCCTGACTGAGCCTGGCTTCGGTATAACGGGCCGACGCAGGTCGATCACCATCAATGCTGCCGAAGTTGCCCTGGCCATCGATCAGCGGGTAGCGAAGATTGAATTCCTGGGCAAGTCGGGCCAGGGCGTCGTAGATCGCCTGATCGCCATGGGGATGGAAGTTTCCCATCACATCCCCGGAAATCTTGGCAGACTTGCGAAACCCGCTCGTTGGTCCGAGCTTGAGCTCTCTCATGGCAAACAGAATGCGCCGCTGAACCGGCTTCAGGCCGTCGCGGGCATCAGGGAGTGCCCGGTTCATGATTGTCGACAGCGCGTACTGCAGGTACCTGTCGCTTATGGCCTTGGTCAGTGGCTCGTCGACAATGTCCGGATTAAGCCGGTCGTCACTCATCCCGTGATGCCCAAATGCATGCCCCGCATTACAGATAAGCGTATATTGACCGAACGCAATGGCTGCACTCGGGCGGGGTTCGCGTGCACTTGAATGATCTGTTACTTTCTACCGAAGCCTGTCAGCCGTCGAAATCGACTCCCTGCACGAGTTCCAGGGACTGCGGCCGCAACCTGGCGACGTCAGAAAGACTGAGGTTGTCATGGCTGAAGCTTCCCCAGGATGCAACCAGGTCGGACGGCGGCACGTCAGGATTGACAGGATACTCGAAGTTGACCTCGGCGTAGACACGCTGTGCTTCGGTGCCTGAAAGAAACTCCAGCAACCTGACGGCATTGTCGCGATTGGGTGACGCAGCCGTCATCGCCATGCCGGAGACGTTGACGTGTGTGCCGCCATTCTCGAATTCCGGAAAACTGATCCTGACGGCACTGGCCCATTGTTGTTGCTCCTCATCGGCCAGCATTTTGCCGAAATAGTAGGTATTGCCTATCGCTAAATCGCATTCTCCCGCCCAGATTGCCTTTACCTGGGCCCTGTCATTGCCCTGAGGTTTTCTGGCAAGGTTCGACTTGAGCCCGGACAACCAGTCGCGGGTCGATTCTTCTCCGTGGTGTGCCAGCATGGCCGACGTGAGCGCTATGTTGTAGGCGTGGCTTCCCGATCTTGTACAGATTCGGCCCTTCCATATGTCACTGGCCAGATTTTCATAGGTTGTGACTTCGCCAGCGCCAACCCTGTCCTTTGATGAATAAACAATGCGTGCACGCAGGGTGAGTGCAAACCAGTGCCCGCCGGGATCGCGATAGTTGTGAGGAATGTTGCTGTCGAGAACGTCAGACTGCACACTCTGGGTCAATCCTGCATCAACCAGGGCATGAAGTCGTGAAATGTCGGTAGTCAAGACAAGGTCTGCGGGAGACCGTTTCCCTTCGGCCTGCAAACGTTCTGTCACGCCCTTGCTGATATACGACACATTGACCGTGATGCCCGTTTTTTCACTGAAAGCGTCTAGCAATGGTTCCACCAGCTCTGGTTGGCGTAACGAATAGACGTTGACCTCGCTGCACCATGTGCTGGCCGTAGTGGCTACAAACAGGGCACAGGTTGCGGCCAGGAGCTTGGCTGAGTTGTACATCTGGATCCTCCAATCGCAGTCTTGCCAGCTGATTTCATAATGCCGAGTATTTTACTCGGGTATAAGCTCTATCGCACCTTTCAACACCCGTCAAGCATTGCCTTCAGAGCAACGCCCGGGCTCGCTCGGCAAAGCGCCTGCTCGTGTCGAGTTCAGCCGGGGAGTCTCGGTGTCAACTGCTGGATCATGTCGGGAAATTACCCGCTCGGCCGCCTTGAAGCGCGCCTCGGCAGGTGCCGGTCTTTCGGTTTCGACAGCCTTGCCATTACGGGCCTGGTCTGGTTGCAGGCTGCCCGCTCATTTTGTCGACGGCAGCCTGCGAATTGCTGAAAGGCCGGGGCTAGTCGAGCTTGTCGATCAGCTCGGGAACCGCTGTGAACAAATCGGCAACCAGCCCGTAATCCGCCACCTGAAATATCGGAGCCTCACCATCCTTGTTGATGGCCACGATGATCTTCGAATCCTTCATTCCTGCGAGGTGCTGTATGGCGCCCGAAATTCCGATAGCCACATAGAGGTCCGGCGCCACAACCTTGCCGGTCTGCCCGACCTGCCAGTCATTTGGAGCGAATCCGGAATCCACCGCGGCGCGGGACGCACCAACCGCGGCACCCAACTTGTCGGCAAGTTTTTCGATGAGTTCAAAATCATCGTGCGAGCCGACTCCCCGGCCACCCGACACCACGGCCCTGGCCGACGTCAGTTCTGGCCTGTCGGAAGCCGCCACCCTGTCTTCGACCCAGCTGCTGCTGCCAGGATCAGCCACCGGCTCAATGGCAACAACCGGGGCTGGTGTACCCTCTCCTACAGCGTCGTAGGACGCCGTGCGCACGGTGATCACCTTGTGGTGGTCTATGGACTGCACGGTCTGTATGGCGTTGCCGGCATAGATCGGTCGCTCGAAAGTGTTGTCGTCAATCACGGCCGTTATGTCCGAAATCATCATGACATCCAGAAGCGCCGCAACTCTTGGCAGAATATTCTGGGCCGAGGTGGATGCCGGACCAACTATGTGCTCGAACTCAGAGGACAGTGCCACGATAAGTTCGGCTGTTGGTTCCGCAAGCTGGTGCCCATAGCGACCGTCGCTGGCGACAAGCACCTTGTCCACACCATCCAGTCTGCCTGCTTCCTCGGCCGCCTCTTCGCAGCCTTCTGAAGCACAAAGCGCAGTGACGGAACCCAGTTGGCGTGCCGCACAAATCGTCTTGGCTGTCAGGTCGGTGGCCAGGCTGCTGCCGTTAAGCTCCGCAACAAGAAGGACGGCCATCAGATCACCTCCGCTTCGTCTCTGAGTTTGGCAACCAGGTCATCAACAGTCGAAAGAATTTCTCCAGCCTTGCGGGCAGGTGGTTCGACGGTGTGCAGAATATTCAGCCTGGGACTTATGTCGACCCCAAGATCTTCGGGACCGTGGACCGCAAAGGGCTTTCTTCGTGCCTTGCGGATATTGGGCAAGGATGGATAACGGGGCTCGTTCATCCTGAGGTCGACGGTAACAACGCAGGGGAGCGTCAGTTGCACGACCTGGAGGCCGCCATCGACTTCTCTCGTCGCCGTGGCCTGCCCGTCGTCGACCCGCAATTCGGATGCGAATGTCGCCTGACCACATGCCATTAGGCCGGCCAGCATCTGCCCGGTCGCGTTGAGATCATTGTCGATTGCCTGCTTGCCCATCAGGACCAGGCCTGGCTGTTCCTGCTGAACAATTCTGTGCAGGATCTTGGCAACAGCAAGAGGCTCGACATCGACATGCGGATCATCACCGGTGACGATGTGAATGGCGCGGTCGGCACCCATGGCAAGTGCGGTTCGCAGAACGAGCTGTGCCTTCCTTACGCCGACAGATACAGCAATGATTTCGCTGGCGATTCCGCTCTCTCGCAATCGCAGGGCCTCCTCGACTGCAATCTCGTCGAATGGATTCATCGACATCTTGACGTTGGCGAGATCGACGCCGCTCCCGTCTGTGCGGACCCGGACCTTGACATTGTAATCTATGACCCGCTTTACGGGTACCAAGACCTTCATCGCGTTATCTCCTGAAGCATTTTCCGGAACCGCCAGACCTGACCGATGCATGGTGTGCAACCAGGCAACGGGAAACTAAGTACTGTCAGGCCGAAATGCAATTGCTGGCTCATCTCGGCACCGTGAAAATTGCACCGCCACATAATCTGGAAACAGGATACAGCCGTGACGCGTGAGCCACCTGTCACTGCGGCTCGAACACCGAAAGCAACATTCCATTGATGTGACCATTGCAATGTCAAAACCGGGGAGATTTACCCGTGCAGTGAGGTTCGTTTTCGCTTGTGCCCCCGGCCAGGGTTTCATCGCTTTCACGCAGGCGTGATCGGATGTCAATCTGCCACTGCAAAGGCTTGCAGCGCCCGGTGGCAATTGGGGCGACACCGTCTTCCACGCAATGCCGCCGAAACGAACAGACCCACGTTAGGACCTGCAAGCGATGGCAAGAACATCGTACTCTGTAATTCTGCAAGAAGTCCGCGACACCTGGAAGCAATTTTTCGGAGCACAAATGCAGTAATTGCAGGCCGGCAGGTCATTTTGCACCGGAGATGAGTCGAAAGGACATCGTCTGCTGACCAGTCTCGGTATCGCTCGTGCTCAGTCCAGGCACCGGGCACTACTGGGCCCGTCTCCTTTGCTTCCCAATCCAGAACTGATGTAGTCAAGAGACTTGGCGAGATCACAATTCGCTAGAATACAGCTCTGAGCACTGGCAACATTGGTAGGACAATGACAAGATTGAATGCGTTTTGGGTTGGTGTAGTGAGTGTCCCTATGGTGTTCCTTATATCGATACCTGCGGCGGCCGACCCACGCGGATTGTGGCGCACACCGGAAGGGAAGTCACATGTCAAGATCTATGTGTGTGCCAGGAATACGGTTTGTGGAGAGATCGTAGAACTGAAGGAACCCTTGAACGAGGACGGTAGTGCAAAGCTCGATAGACACAATGAGGACCAGGCTCTACGCGGCAGGCCAATCGTTGGCATTCAGCTGGTGACCGGAATGAAACGCAAGGGTAATGGGGTGTGGTCCGGAGGACATATTTACAATCCGGAGGACGGCAAGACCTACAAATCAAACATGAGAGAACTCGATTCCGATACCCTCAAGGTAAAAGGCTGTGTGCTGTTCCTCTGTAAGTCGCAGCAATGGACACGCATCAAATGATCCGGCGACACGCTGTCCAGACTTCACGCGGGGCATTCCTTGGGCAGGTCCAGTCCTGCCCTTGGCCGCATGAGAAGAGGCGCGGCCAATACGATCGGCGCAGAATATTCGTGCAGAACCCGACCACGAAGAGGGTTTCCGGGTACGACCGGCAACTTTCTCCGAGCGGCGATCAGTCAGAACGGTTGGTTCCCGGAACCCAGAGGACGTCACTCTTGCCCCCATCATTGGCCAGTCTGGCCTGAACAAAGAACCAGTCGGACAGTCGGTTCAGGTATTGCAGCGCGTTGGGATTGATCGCGGCAACGCGAGAAAGTGCCATTACGTTCCGTTCGGCGCGCCTGGTTACCGTCCGGCATTGGTGGAGATGTGCTGACATTGCCGTGCCGCCGGGAAGAACAAAGCTCCGTAGTGGTTGTAGTCTGCTTGTGGCCCGATCGATTTCATGCTCAAGTCTCTGCACCTGCGCAGGCACTATTCTCAGAGAAGAACTTTCCTCTTCGCCAGGCATTGAGGGCTTGCACAGGTCAGCACCCAAATCGAATAGATCTTGCTGAATGCTTGCCAGGCGGCTGTCATCTTCAACCCCGGCATGCAATCGTGCCACACCTATAACCGAATTCAGTTCATCCACGGTGCCGTAGGCGGTCACGCGCGGGGAGTCCTTCGCAGTCCGGCGGCCATCTCCAAGGGATGTCTCCCCGCCATCCCCGGCGCGCGTGTAAATCCTGTTCAGTACGACCACTGCTATCCCTTGTCACGGCTGAAAATGAAAATCATGATGAGCAGTACGGCCACAGCTTGGGCAATGATCCGTAGCCGCATCACTTTGTTGGCATGCTTGCGGTTAAATTCACTGCCGGTGGCGAATCCACCGATTCCAAAGAGCAGTATGCCCAGTACAACGAGGGCAGCAATGACGACGATCAAAAACAGAGGGTCACGGGCCATCGGAGTGAGGGGAAGCCTACATCCTTCTTGCCAACATGTTATCAAGCATCCCAGTTGGTAAAATCCGTTTCAGAATTGCTGCCATCTTCGTCGGCGTGGTCACGCGGTATCGGGCGCGTGGAAACGGTGACTCGAGGGCTCGAATCAATTGCTTGGTAACTGCAGCAGGTGGCAATTCGAAGCGTTCCGGGCGGGGCTGTTCACTATACAGGTGCGGAATCAGGTTCTGCCGATATCGTGTTACATGCACGGATTCTTCCCAGTCGACCCACGCTTCGAAATGGGGTCGACTATTCTCTCTGATGCAGGTGGTAATCGGGCCGGGCTGCAGCAGGCAAACGTGGATATTAGAGCCGCGAAGTTCGAGGCGAAGCGTATCGGACAATCCCTCCAGCGCAAATTTGGTAGCATTGTATGCGCCGCGCCAGGGCATCGAGACAAATCCAAGTATAGAAGAATTGTTGACTATTCGGCCACTCCCCCGCCGCCGCATCAGCGGAATTACCAGATTCGTCAATTCATGGTAGCCGAAGACATTGGCCTCGAAAATCTGTCTTAGCCCCTCTCTCGGAATATCCTCGACGGCACCTGGGAGGGCATAGGCTCCGTTGTTGAAAAGTGCATCGATTCGTCCCCCTGACAATTCCTTGGCAGTTTCGAATGCTGTCTGGATGCTGTCGGGGCTCGTGTAGTCGAGTTGAAAGGATTCAAATCCATAGTTTGCCAGCCAATCACAATCGTCAGCCTGGCGACAGGTCGCCAGAACCCTCCAACCTCTTTGACGCAAGGTCGTGGCCGCATCGAGACCAATGCCCGATGAACATCCTGTAATCAGAATGCAGCGTTTCTGTGTGGGGTTCGCGTCACTCACGGGATGCTGTCGTTAGACTCGGTCTGACCATTAAAAGGCGGTAGGGATAGCGTTCTCGGCCGGCTCATACGACCAAATCCATTCTGGCCGACTGTCCGCAAGCATAAACCCAGAGCATATCCGTGGCAACTTGATTTACTTTGCGATATTTGACACGGTTTTTGGACCAACGATTGTTCCTGGTGCCCGGCACGGTGGCGCTTGTGATTGGCTGCGGTCAATGTAATATGATCTGGAACTGGTCCAGTTGCGAGACATTATGGAAATCACGCGGGTGGGAATCGTTGGCGCAGGCCAGATGGGTAACGGGATTGCCCATGTCTTCGCCATGGCGAAGTACGAGGTCTTACTTTACGACAACTCGGTCGAGAATCTCTTCAACGGAATGCAGCGTATCCACAAGGATCTCGACACGCTCATCCGTCGTGACAAGATTTCGGCGCAGATCAAGCAGGATGTACTCGAACGCATTGGTCAGGTAGAACGACTGCGAGAACTTGGATCGTGTGATCTGATCATCGAGGCCGCCAAGGAAGATGAAGATGTCAAGAAGGCCATCTTCAAGGGGCTGGAGCCATTTCTTTCAGAGCACACCCTGCTGACAACAAACACGTCATCGATCTCGATAACCAGGTTGGCATCCTGCACGGACCGACCTGAGAGATTCATGGGTTTCCACTTCATGAATCCCGTCCCGCAGATGAAACTCGTGGAACTGATCCGCGGCATAGCCACCGAGGACCCAATATATCAGACCCTTCAGGGAATTGTTACGCGCCTTGGCAAGACGTCTGCGTCCTCGGAAGATTTTCCCGGGTTCATTGTCAATCGCGTCCTGATGCCAATGATAAATGAGGCAATCTATGCGCTGTATGAGGGAGTTGGCTCCGTCAGCGCCATCGACAAGTCGCTCAAACTGGGCGCCAACCATCCCATGGGGCCGTTCGAACTGGCCGACTTCATCGGACTGGATACCTGCCTGGCGATCATGAACGTGCTGCATGATGGTCTTGCCGACACCAAGTACCGGCCTTGTCCGCTGCTAACCAAGTATGTGGAAGCCGGCTGGTTAGGTCGCAAGAAGATGCGCGGGTTTTATGATTACCACGTTAATCCGCCGCGCCCGACGAGGTAAGCGCGCCAACACGTTTTCGAACCGGGACCTGCAGGGTTCCGCTCCCGGGCGAATGGGAATGGACGGCAACGGATCAGAAACGCCCGGCATTCACTGATCTACACTAACCGGACCAGACGTTCCTGATCTGGCTGTGACGCTGGTCAGGCGCGGCAAGATTCCCGCAAGTCGGGAAGCCCTGATCCATAGCTGCCGACGGTGAACACCGGAATGTCGACCGGGGTCTGTGCAGAATTGCGGCGGTAAACGGTTAGAATCCCCCGGCCCTGTGCCTGCAACCGGGACGTGAACTCAGTACTCCTCGTTGAATCGATCAGACACGAGTTCTTCCAGTGCGTCGGCCAGGCTTCCTGCTGCCGGACCTCTGGTTTCGACCGCAATGATTGAACCTGTCGACGCGCCCAGGGTCAGGAGGCCCATGATCGAATCCCCTGAGACATCCCAGCCCCCCAGGCTGACCCTTGCCTCGGCATCGTGAGCTTCGACAACTTCGACAAATTTTGCCGAGGCGCGGGCATGCAATCCCTTCTCGTTGATTATCTTGAGCTTTCGGCAAACAGCAGGAGACTGGCTACACATCGTCGAACATCCTTACATGCTGGCGGCCGGCTTCAATTGCGCACTGTGCGGCGTGATGCAGGCCGGAACGGCGCGACACTGCCAACTTGATCAACATCGGCATGTTGACACCACACAGAATTATGCTGTTAAGCCCGTGACAGGCACAGAAAGACAGGTTGGCCGGTGTGCTTCCGTACAAATCCGTCACGATCACAACCCCCTGTCCCTGGTCTGCCCGGCAGGCGGCGTCGCAAATCTCCTGCTGCTTCGAGGCTCGGTCATGATTCACTTGGACCTCGACCGTTTCAATGGCCTCCTGCATGCCGATAATTTGCTCTAGACAGCTGCGCAGTTCAACCGCCAGCCGGCCATTCGCAACTATAACTATGCCAATCACGCTGCCTCGACCCACCCTGGCGCCAAAGTCATTCATACCGCGCTCTGGCCACATTACCCGACTGTTGACCAATGAGCCAATGCAAGCTCTCGGCGTCACCGATGGTGATAATTCCTTTACCCCCACTCTTCGGCTGGATCTGACGGGAACAAGAGCTGGGTGGATCCAAAGATAACGGCAACCAGGATTCGTGGGGCCACCCTTCCCCCGCACCGGCAGTTTCTTCGCCACCGAAAGTCCTGCGTTGTTCGAACAGCTGTCGGAATGCAGACATCTACGCACAGTCAGTCGTTCTGAGCAGTCTTCAGATATTGCAGAATCACTGCCGCAAGATTTCCAAGCTGGCCGGCCCGAATCAGATCAACTTCGCATCCGAGAAGAGAGTATTGCCTTCGTTTTGGCAACCTATCAGTCTCGATAGAATTCAAATCTGCGACCAGGACAAGCCGAGCCGACTCCATGTAATCGCAGTTGAGAATTCCTACTTTTCTGGCTTCGATCCTGCCGGCAATCCGGGCGGGGGTTGTAGCGTACAACCGCCCGTTATGTCGACTGATGACCGTGCGGTCATCGGCGATCAGGGTTGCACCTCGGGACATAAGCTCAAGGGCCGTGCCTGACTTCCCACAGCCGGCCGGTCCGACCAGGGCAACCGCGCCTCGGCCATAGAATACCGTGGTGGCGTGCACTGTCGTTTGACGGTCAGAGGCCACGGCGTTCCTGCCAAGGAACCTCAGTACACGGCCGTCCGTACACCAGAATGTTCGCTCTCCATTCCGACGTGTTCGCGAACATCACCGACATGCTTGCTGGCGGCAGCACTCAGCAAGCGCACATCGCTGAGCAGCGTTACCAGATCAAAGCCCCAGTCAATTGCCTTGATGGCATATTCGGTTGATGCCGTGTGAATCCCGGCCTTGATGCCTGCCGCATGACACACGTTCCTGATTCGGTGCAACGCCTCGATGAGTTCTGGTTCCTCCCGATCAAGGCCAGGCGCCAGACGGCCCTCGGTCAGCCCAAGCGTGAGATCAGCAGGCCCGATATAGACACCGTCAAGACCCGGAGTTGCGGCAATATCGGGAAGGTTGGCATAGGCCTCCGCCGTCTCGACCATGGCCAGGCAAATGACATTGTCATTGGCTTCGCAAAAATAGTCTGGCCCACCGGAAAAAATGGCTCGGGTCGGACCAAAACTGCGCGTGCCTTCTGGCGGGTACCGGACATAGGAAACGAACTCCTGTGCCTGCTCCCGGTTGTTGATCATAGGGCAGATTATGCCGTAAGCGCCGGCATCTAGCATCTTCATGATAATGCCCGGGTCCAGCCAAGGGACTCTCGCCAGCGGTGTAACGTTGCTGGCGCGCATCGCCTGAAACATTTGTACAGCATCGCTGTAATCGACAACACCGTGCTGGGCATCGACTGTGATGCCGTCAAACGCCTGTGCTGCCATGACTTCGGCTGTAAGGGAATTCGGAATTGCGAGCCATCCATTGAGAGCCGCCTTGCCGTTGTCCCAGGCCCGCTTGATCCTGTTCTTGATCATCCGATCTCCCAACTCGCTTCCAACACTTGAATAAACGGTATTCCGGAAAACTGGGCGAGGTCCGCCGGTGAATTCAACCATCCTCGGAACTCGGAGGATTGCCAGCGATCTGGCGAGTATCAGCCATTATTGCCGAACCCCTCGAGGTGCAAGCTGTCGCCTCGGCCTGGTTGCGCATCCCGAAATGCGACAGAGCTTTCCCCACTTGCGCCCATCTGGACTGACTCAGGCCAATTCAACGGCCCAATTGAGACTGATTTTCGTCACGCCGTGACAGTATTTGGCAAACGCCGGATAGACTGCCACAAAACACCTTCCCAGACACCAAATCCGGGGCTCCCCTTATGATCCATGAAGGCGGCTCCCCTATTACCCTATCCATGCATATCCAGGACCACACTAACAGGATTTTCAGCCGCATGGGAAACGTCGCCGCGACCGAATTGACCAACGCCCGTCAGCCCGCCTCCAGAACCCGGAAGAAATCCCCCACAGGCCAGTGCTGCAGCATCGCCAATTTCGAGCAGCCTCCTTAACTGTCTGGAATGCCCTACGACCTGAAAAGAGGGACGATCTGGAAAGAAAGAAGTACGGCACCCAATCTCGACACAAGTGGGCAAGAGTGCATCGGCATTGACAGGGAAGAGTCTGAAAGCGTGACGACTTGGATTCGCAATTACCCCCGCCGAATCCACCGATCAGCACGAGGCTGCCATCGCCACGCGACTCGACCGGTTGACCCGCGCTGTCGAACGGCTCAAATACCATGTTACATTCGGCATTGAGGCACTTTCGCTCCTTGTCGGATTCTGACTCACAACTACACTGCCGCTGCCCAATATCCTGCGCGAGGATGGCAAGGCCAAGCGCCGCAAACGCTATGACGGGTCTGTTCTGCACTTGCGGATGATGACAATTCCTCGAAGTCGCAACTTTTTCAATGAGCCATTGAATTCACGGCGTTATGCAAATATCATTTTCGGAGCAAAACCACGCGCATTGGGAACACAGAGGCAACCGAAAATCGGACCGATTGGCCAGGACATCAGCCCCAGGCTCAAAGACGGCAAAGGCAGATCTGTGATTCCTGCTGAACTGCAGAGTGGATTCACATCCACAACAAACACATTCAACCTCTTCATCATGACATAGATAAGCCAAGGAAATTGCCAAATGCAAAAGTTCTCACGTAGATTTCTGCCGCTTGTTGTCGTTGCACTGTCGATCCTTGCCGGTGCATCTGCTGCATTCGGTGACGCCATGTTGCAAAAGCCCGAGGGTTTTGGTGACCGACCGCTGACCATGATTGTTCCCTATGGCTCCGGCGGCGGCTCCGACCAGCTGTCGCGAGCTATGGCGGCGGCAATGACCGAAGCTGCCGGGCTTGAGTTTCAGGTCGTTAACAAGCCAGGTGGTGGTGGCACGGCGGCCATCCCCGACTTTATGCTTGCCAGGGCCGATGGCTACACGGTTCTCGAGCACATTGATGACGCAGTTTCGGCCTACGCCTCCGGCAGCATTGCCGAGAACCCCGCCGTCGACTGGATTCCACTTTGCATGGCACAGATTACATTCAGCCAGGTCTACATCCGCAGCAACGAAGACCGCTTTTCCAACTGGGAGGAATTTGTGGCCTGGCTAGGTGGCAATTCCGGTACCGCTACAATGGCCAATGTCGGCAAGGTGGGTTCGATGGAACTTACGGTCATGGAACAGCTTGAATCGGCTCTCGGCATCGAGATCAGCCAGATTTCCTTCGACAAGCCCGCCGAGCGTTATGCAGCGCTGGTTGGCGGTCATGTCGATCTGCTTTTCGAACAGCCGGGTGATGTTCGCAATCTGACCGACGCCGGCGAAATCAAACCCATCCTTACCTTTCTCAGGGAACGGCCCGATGTATTTGCAGACGTGCCGACTCATATCGAGGCCGGCGCAGACTTCGAACCGCTTACCCGCTTTCGGGGATTTTACGTGAAGAAGGGTGTTCCGGAAGAAATCGTCAGTTTCCTGTCCGCCGCCTGCAAGGCTGGATTCAACACCGACAGTTTTCAGGAGTTCAATCGCAAGAAGTACATGCACCTGATCGACAGTTTCCGAGACACTGAGGGATCCATTGCATTGATTAACGACGCTATCGACACCTATAGCGCGATGAACTAGCTGGTCGGTACAGGAACCTGCGACGCCGCAGCTTATGCAATTCCAGACTGCGCAAGCAGTCACGTACATGTCAATGCTTATTCAATTCTGTCAGTCGGTTCCACGGCCAGCATGAGCCGCGCCTCGTAAGCGATCAAGGAAACGACAGGTATGACTGACCTTCGGTACGCAGGCAAGCCAGTCGCGGAGTGGCTCGTCTGGATCGCAATTGCCGGTATTGCCTATAGTCAGACCGGTCACTTCGACATGGAAATCAAGCAATACGCATTCGGTGCAGATGGCTGGCCAACAGCCATTTGCATCGGGCTTGTGCTGGGCGCCACAGGACAACTCATTTATCAGTTGACGCGATTGCCTCGCAGTTTCCCAGCTGCATCCCCTGGGGCCGCTGTCAAATCGATGAAGTTGCTGCCGAGCAGGGGGATGGCGCAACGTGTTGCCATTTTCATGCTGCCCTTCGTATTTCTGTATCTTACGCCGATCTTCGGCGCGTATGTCAGCGTGCCACTCTTTGTGCTGGCCATGCTGATCCTGCTGGATGTCCGGTCGCCAAGGACCCTGATCGGTGTGACAGCCATCATCTATGCCGTTCTCCTCCTCGTATTCACGCGAATATTCTATGTTGCACTACCGACCGGCAGAATCGACCTCCTCTACGAGTTCAACACCGCGTTGATCGTGCTCTCGAGAATGGGACTATAGAACGCCCCATGGAACAGTTTCTAACCGGAACCGCAGCGCTCTTTGGTGACCTGACCAGTATAACAATATTTGTCTGTGGTCTGGTCGGAGGCGCGCTGTTTGGTGCGGTTCCTGGTGTCAACATGCTGACACTGGGTGCGGTGCTGCTGCCCTTTACAATCTCCATGGAACCCGGCCATGCGGTTATGCTGTTTTCGGTCATCTACTGTTCGGGGGTGTTTGGCGGGGCCATAACCGCTATCCTGTTCAACATTCCCGGGGCACCTGAGAATGCCCCCACCTGCCTGGACGGCTATCCGATGACGGTCAGCGGGCGGGCCGGCAAGGCAATTGGCGCAGCGGTGTGCTGCTCGGCATTGGGAGGCGTGGCCTCGGCCATCCTGATGATGTCGGCCACGGGCGCGATCGCCGGCTGGGCTGTGCGTGCCTTTGGTCCCCAGGAGGTCTTTTCCCTGATATTCTTTGGCCTGGTCGTATCGGCATCAATGGGCGCCTCAAACCTGTGGAAAGGGTGGCTGTCAGTTTTTGCGGGACTGCTGATCGCCACCGTGGGCACCGATCCGGTCGGCGGCATTGCTCGCTTTGGCGAGTGGACGCTGTTTGATCTGCACTACAAGTCATACTACCTCTCGGCCGGCATTCACTTCATCCCGATGATTCTGGGCTTCTTTGCAATCTCGGAGGTACTGGTACAGGCAACCAATATCTCGCTAGGAGTGCGCGAACGACCCAAGGCATCACTGGAGTTTCCCTCGCTGGCAGAATTCTGGCGCGTTCGTTTTACGTTGCTCCGATCAACCCTGATTGGATTCTTTGCAGGTATCCTGCCCGGGATCGGCGCCACACTGGCGGCCTTTCTCGGCTACAGTCAGGCATTGCGGTGGTCGCGGCATCGAGACAATTTTGGCAAAGGCGAGATTGAGGGCGTCGTGGCGTCGGAAACCGCCAACAATGCCGCCACCGGGGCCGCCATGATTCCACTTCTTGCACTTGGGTTGCCAGGTGGTGCGCTGACGGCCATGATCTTGGGCATTTTCCAGATTCATGGCATGGAGCCGGGCCCCCTGATATTCATCAACTCGGGTGACCTGGTCTGGGTGACGTTCGCGGCGATGTTCTGGGCCAATGTCGCCATTGTGCTGCTTGGTTGGGTACAGACCAAGACCGTTGTGCACATCTTGCGCCTGCCATTTCGCTGGCTGGCACCCGGAATACTGATACTTGCAACCATCGGTGCCTATGCGCTGCGCAATCTCATGATTGACGTGTGGGTCATGTTCGTGGCAGGTGTCCTTGCCTATCTACTCCGGGCGAGCGGATATTCTGCGGCGGGCGTTATCCTGGGACTCATACTTGGCAAGTTGGGAGAATCGGCCTTTTCCAAGTCCATGCAGTTGATGGACTACAATATATTCGGATTCTTTGCGCGTCCGATATCCGCTACACTGATCATATTCGCCGTGGTCGCCCTGGCGGCTTCGATAATCGGCGAGCTTCGCGGAGACAGGCGGCAGAACCGACCCTCGGAAACATAAATGCAGTAGAGCAGGACGGGAATGACCGGCGCAAATGTAGAGCCAGTGCTGCGCAGCGAAGGGCAGGACGAGAACATTGTAATGCACGTTGCCTCCCTAGTCGAGCGGGCACGTGCGGCAATGGATCACTTCAGGAATGACGACCAGGAATGCGTTGACCAGACTGTAAGGGCGCTGGCATGGTCTGTTTACAATTCCGAGAATGCGACCCTATTGGCAGTCATGGCTGTCCGGGACACCAGTCTCGGCAATGTTGAATCCAAGATCCTGAAGAATCGCCGCAAGACCTTTGGCACGCTGCGGGACCTGCTGCGGGTCAAGACTGTCGGCATCATCGAGGAGGATCCGTCCCGCGGCCTTGTTCTGTATGGCAAACCAGTGGGTGTGGTTGCAGCATTATGCCCCTCGACCAATCCATCTGCGACACCGGTCAACAAGGCCATGATGGCCATCAAGGGCGGTAATGCGATCATTATCGCGCCCTCCCCTGCCGGCTATCGAACCTCTGCAAGAACGGTATCCCTGATGCGGGCTGAACTGAAGAAATGCGGACAACCGGAGGATCTTGTTCAGGTGCTGCCCGCCCCGGTCACACGCCAGATGACGCGTTGCCTGGTGTCGCAGGCCGACCTGGCTGTAATAACCGGCTCGCAGAACAACGTCAGGTCAGCCATGGAAACCGGTACGGTCTCAATCGGTGTCGGGCCAGGCAATGTACCGGTCATCATTGACAGTACAGCCGATTTGGCAGATGCAGCTGACAAGATCAGGAGATCGAAGACATTCGACTACGCAACTTCGTGTTCGTCGGAAAACTCGCTGATCATCCTTGCCGATATCTACGAAGCGGCAATCGCTGAACTGGAAGCCGTTGGCGGCCGGCGGAGTTCTCCCGAAGAATGCGAACGATTGCGAAAAATCCTGTGGCGCGACGGAAATCTCAACCGGGAGGTCATAGCCTCGAGCCCCATCTTCCTGGCCCGAACCTGCGGAATGTCGTTCGATCCCGATAGGCTCCAGTTCCTGATTGTGGAGCAGGATACCATAGATGGCGCTCATGGATTTGCCGACGAAAAACTTTCGCCAGTCCTGGCGGTTTACCGTGCTGAGTCCCTTGACCAGGCGATCGAACTCGCCAGTGACATTCTTGCAGTTAGAGGTCGGGGTCACTCGGTGGGCATTCATACGCGCTGTATTGACCACGCCAGGCGCGTTGCTGAGCGTACAGATGTGGTGCGGGTCCTGGTAAACCAGGCGCATACATTTGGCAATGGCGGCAGTTTTGACAACTGCCTCCCCTTTACACTGTCGATGGGTGGCGGCACCTGGGCAGGAAACAGTATTTCCGAAAACCTCAATTACCGGCACTTTATCAACGTAACGCACCTGGTCACCACGATTGCCGAGGACAAGCCATCCGAGGAGGAGTTGCTCGGTCCATATTGGAAACAGGTGGGCGTGTAGAGGACATCCAGCGGTTGTCCTGGCAAGATGACTGGCAGACTCCATCCACCGTTTGAGCAGGTCATACGAGGTGTGTTCAGCCCGGCATGAACGGCCGTCCGAGGGTGGCGGTGCGAGAAACTGGACAGGCGATTTGCTTCCCATAAAGACCAGGCATTCAGATCTGTTGGTGAGGAGAGCATAGTGGCAGACTTTTGCGAGCATGTCGGTAAGGTGCTGCTGGCTGAGGCCGGAATTGCCGTGCCAGAAGGCGTGTTGGTTCGCGCGGCTTCCCAGGCGGCGGCGGCCTTCGACGAGTTGGGTGAGTGTGTCGTCAAGGCACAGGTTCCGGTCGGCGGGCGCGGTCTGGCCGGAGGTATCCAGCGCGCTGGCAACGCCGAGGAAACCGCCCGCGCCGCAAACGAAATCCTCGGCATGCATATTGGTGATCATGACGTCACGACTTTGCTGATTGAAAGGCAAATCCAGACCTGCCACGAATTCTATGCTGCGATCCTCAACGATACGGCTTCACGAGGTCCGTTGCTCGTCTTTTCGACCGCAGGTGGCATGGATGTCGAGAATTCCTTCACACTGGCGCCTGCGAAGTCTGTCAAGTACAGCATCAGTCTCCACACCGGTCTGAGTTTCGACACCGCTCGCCGGGCTGTCAGCCATCTGGTTGGCGGGGAGAGTGTTGACAGCGTCGCAGACACGCTGGCCAGGCTATACGATGTATACCTGGACACCGACGCAGAACTCGTCGAAATCAACCCGCTGGCCATTGATATGACCGGCAAGGCGATGGCGCTGGACTGTAAACTTGTTGTGGATGATTCAGCCATATCGAGGCAGCCGGCGCTGGCCGCCCAGAAGGCGCATCGGCCGGAAAGTCGACTGGAGACGAAGGCGGCGCGTTCGGGGCTGAAATACATTGATTTGGATGGGTCCGTAGGCATCCTCGCCAATGGGGCGGGACTAACCATGACAACCATGGATGCGGTTGAGACTTACGGTGGCAAGCCGGCTAACTTTCTCGAAATCGGCGGCGAGGCATATACGATAGCAGGCACCGCCACAGAACTGTTGCTTGACAACCCTGATGTCAGGTCCGTCTTGGTCAATTTCTGCGGTGCGTTTGCTCGCACGGATGTCATGGTCAAGGGTGTAATCGAGTCCTGGAAGGCCATCGATCCTCAGGTTCCCGTATTCTTCACTGTGCATGGTACCGGTGATCGAGAGGCGCGCGCCATGATCCGCAGGGATCTGGGACTTGAACCGTTTGAAAACATGGATGACGCCGTCAGGGCAGCTGTAGCTGCAGGGAGTTCAAAATGATTTTGCGGCGGCACAATCGTATTTTGGTGTTCGGACTGACCGGGCGGCAAGCGACCTTTTGGGCCGGCAAGATGATCGCCTACGGTGCCCCGATAGTCGGAGGTGTCAATCCTCGCAAACCTGGAATTCAGCACCTGGGGCTTCCTGTATGGGCATCGGCCAAGGATGCGTCGGCAAATTGCGAATTCGATACAGCACTGCTCTTTGTTCCGACCACAGCTGCGCTCTCCGCTACCGTCGATGCTCTTGAGGCCGGCGCGAAAGTCGTCATTTGCCTTACCGAGCATGTTCCGGTTCGGGATGTCATGAAAATGGTGGCTATGGCAAACCGCTGCCACGCCTGTTTGATCGGCCCCAATACCGCTGGCCTAGTGACACCTGGCGAAACATTTGCCGGAATTATGCCAGCATTCAATGCACAGGTGTTTCGGCCCGGTGAGGTCGGCGTTGTATCGCGCTCGGGAAGTCTGGGGACCCTGGTATGCCTGAACCTGGTTCAAAGCGGCCTAGGCATCTCGGCGTTTTGCGGGGTGGGCGGTGATCCAATCATAGGTACTACCTCGCGGCAGGCCTTGGCAGTGATGGCGGTGGACAGAAAGACGAAGGCCATTGTCCTTTGTGGCGAAATAGGTGGCAGTGCCGAGGAAGAGGCTGCAGAATATGCTGCTACGATTTCCAAGCCGGTAGTTGCCTTCGTTGCCGGACGAAGCGCTCCGGTCGGCAAGAGGATGGGGCATGCCGGTGCAATCGTGTCAGGCCGTACCGGAACCTTTGCAAGCAAGGTCAGGGCATTGGAGCGCAATGGCGTTGCCGTTGCGCATCTTCCCAGCGCAATTCCCGATCTTGTCGCGGATGCCCTGCAAATTCGACCGCAATCAAGATCCGGCCCAGAGACCTGACGGTCTCAGCGCCGCGACCTGCTCCCGAACATAGCGGGCGAACTGTAGAGACGGTGTTTGAAGTTGCGGGCGTACTGCGTCTTGAGATCCCTCCGCTCGCGCTTGGAAAGATTCGGATGGTATGCCAAGGCACTGTGCTCCTCGCAATAGGGCTTCCCGGTCTGAACAGTCTGCTTGCCGCAAAACCAGAAATTGGGCGTTGATGGATCGCCAACTGGCCATCTACAGGACCGCTCGGTCAACTCCATTAGTACCGTACGTTTGTCTTCAATGGCCTCAGCGGCATCCTTGGCTTCGGCCGCCTCTGCGTCCGATGCCTCCTGGGCCTCACCTCCCGGTTGTGTGTCGCCCGCTTCGCCATCCTTGGCGGGCTGGGCGTCATCATCACCTTCCTCCGTCTGGGTGACAGCAGATCCGTGTTTGACCTTGAGACGATACATCTTGCCGATAACGGCGCGCCGTGTCTTGCCGATCTTGTTGCCGATCTCGGCCGCTGTATGGCTGTTCCGCCACATGGTTGAGGCTGTATCCACTTGGTCGTCCGTCCATGTTGGCGGCGTCGAATTGGTTGTCTCTTCAACGGTCATGGAAAATTCTCCTGGCAAGCGAAGGAACGTCCTGAGGCAAGTGATGCCGCGCGGTCTTCCTTCATTGGGAGCCGCAATGTTTACTGGTAGAGCAGGCAACCGGAGCGGCACTCCACCAAGACACATATAAACCAGCATTCATATTGCAAGTGGCACCAACGTCTCTTCCAGGCGGCTTGTCCGGCCGGTCAAAACAAGGGTGTGACCAATTCAAGCTCAACGTAAACGGGCAAACGCGTATACCCCTGTTCTTCATTACTTCAGATGATTGCAAAAACTGATCGTCAACAGCTTTTGGGGATGTAACCCGTTCGCCCGCCTGCCGGAGATAGGCGAGATTGAAGCCAACAATTTCAACCTGAACATCTCGCGTTATGTCAGCACAGCCGAACCAGAAGTCGAGATCAAGGAGCAGATTCAGGAGTCAACGGCAGCACAACGTATTTCCGAAGGAACCCGGGCTATCCCCAATGAGCAATTGAGGCGGCGCAAGCCGACATTGGTCATTCCCGTCAAATTCCTTGAAAGTTCCGAGAGCATGATCCTGGTTCCGTTAGGATGGTCGTCGGGCCAATCAGTAAGCTCCTCAGGTGTGTAGGCTTCGTGGGTACCGGTCTTGATCTGTTCGCGGATAGTGTCTCGATTCATTCTAAAGGCGGTTCGCTCACCGCTGCCGGAGGTATAAGGCTCGACGATCTTGGCGATGGAAAACGCAGACAGTTTTCCGATGCCTTTCCGGCCCATGGGCAAACGCCCTCTTGGTGTTGTTTGCCCAGGCTCTGAACGTCTTTTGAACCCGACATTGAGAAAGTGGTCGATCACCTGGTCTCGGGTCATCCCCATTGCCGTTGTCGTCGATCGTGATCCTTCCTGCGCCTCTGTCGAGATCAATATCCACCTTGGTTGCGTCGGCATCCCAAGCGTTCGCCACGATCTCCGACAGCACGGACGGGACGTTGCTATACAGATTCATGCCCAAATGCTCGAGCGCATTCAGGCTGATTGTCATCTCAAGCTTCCGCTGTTCAGGCATTCATGGTCCTCACACCATGCTCGGCCAGATGATCACGAACTGATCGGGCAATCGCCCGTGCAAGGGGAACGGGTACTGCGTTTCCGATCATTCGGCCGACAGTCCTGAATGAGATTTGGTCACCATCGGCAACGAATTGATAGTCTGTCGGGAAGCCCTGCAGTATCGCGCCCTCCCGCAGGGACAGTGCCCGATCCTGAGAGGGGTGCCCAAATCTTCCGTTTCCAAACCCATAGAACTGCGTTGTTATGGTAGGGGCGGGTCGATGAGGGGCCATTCGACCGTACACAGAGGAATAACCGCTACCGGTCTTCACCCTATGGCATTTGGAGACGAGGTGTGGGGGCCAGTCCCTCCATGTGCCGCCAGGAGTGGAGGCTCGAATTCGTTCGAGGTTGATTGCGGAAAGTCGGCTTGCCCGATGCAGTGGATCCTTCTGATCGGAGCCACCGGCACTCAGGGCCGGAAGTGATCCGATTTCCATTTCAACGGTGCGATATTCGCTCTTGTGTGTGGGTTTGGGTAAAGAAACTGTGCCCAGTTGCGAAGCTAGCAAGACCAAGCGTGATCGGGATTGGGCAAGCCCATAGTTTGGACCGTAAAGGATGTCGAAAGCAACCTCGTAACCAGCCGATCTCAGGGTGTCCGTAAAGTTTCCGAAGACGGTTCCTCCGCGAAAATTCAGCAGACGTGGGACGTTCTCCATCGAAACGACGTCAGGTTCGGTCTCTACAATAAGGCGGCCGAAGTCTTGGAGTAGTTTCCAACTCGGATCGTCATTCTTCTGGTTATATGTAGAGAATGGTTGGCATGGCGCACAGCCAACCAAGACGGAGTGCGTCCGCTTTCGGTATAGTTCCTTGAGTGTGGGGCCAGCGAGAGAAGAGACATCCTGGCAAAGGAATGGTGCCCCGATGTTCGCTTCGTATGCGTGCCTGCAAACTTCATCGGCATCAATGCCGGCGATTACGGCAAATCCTTCGTCAAGGAAGCCGTAGGACAATCCGCCAGCGCCGCAGAACAGGTCGATGACCGATGTTGATTTCATGGAAGCCTTCATCAATCGGCTGTCCTCTAACGATCCGCCAACTTGCGGTCGTCCAGTAGTCCGTTAACCTGCAATGCCCTGAGACGGAGAATCCTCACTGACTTGTCGCGTTTGTGTGCCACGTTCCTTTTCGATTTCCTGATCCGAGGCAAGGCCATGAATTGAATTGCAGCATGGGCGGCCTTGCGCCCCAACTGGTAAACTCCTACGATCCAGATCATTCTACAATTTCATCATAAACTTGTCGAAGGTACATAGTGTGCAGTTTGCGGGAAGGGTACAACGCATCTTAAAAACGGTTCCAGCAAGCTGTGGGTGTTTCAATTGATTTCATGGGATCGCTTCCTGCGTATGCGGTTGGTGGTACATGCTGATATTCAGGAGTAGCGATCCCTTGGTCGGTTCCTGATTGGCGGACATCGCTGGAAATCAGGCAAAACTCCCTGTTCTTATCATTGTGTGTGACATTCGACCCGCGACTATCGGAGCGTTCTCTCCGATGGTTTGACTTGCGCGAAATCCCCGCCGTGCGAGGGGCCCTCCCGACACGGGTTTCAAATGTTCACCTTGTAGCAAATCTGTCGGGACTTATGCCATTGAAAGAAGAAACGCTGGTCGTTAGGGATCCACAGTTCCGGGACCTAATGCCTCATGGTCGAGCAGACTAGGATTACTGGCTGGCGCCCCAATATTCCACTCTGCGGGATTCACATCCGGGCAAACCGGGAATCAAGGTCAAAGTCAGGATTGCCTGCCCAAAGTCCGGACAGATAGTGAGCAGAATCATGGTGTGGACCGCGTCGAACCAGCCAAATCTGCGACCGCAACAATTCAGGGCATGAGGTCAGTTTCTGCAGACAGGAAGTACACCCGGAATTCCGAATTCTGACATCATGTCACACATAGTAAAGAAATTGGCAGAAATTGTCAATATTGTGGTCAATTTCCGATATAGTCTGTCGACAGTGTTTGCGCATTCCCGGCGTAATTGAGGATCAGCTTAGCAGGCTGCACCGAAAGCAAAAACCCGTGCCTTCTGTCGCAGATTGTATGCCTGTCTTTCTGAACCTGGTGCTCCAGGCAAACGCGGTGGTCGTCTCAAGTTTGGCCGCAATTCAATACCCAGCAGGAGGTAGAATATGACAGCAGACTCTTCAATCGAAAGCTCGTCCGGGCGCACGGACATTTCTCGACGTCGCATGCTGAAAGGAACAGCTGCGACTGCAATCGGCCTGTCGGCTCCGTTTCTTGGGCCGTCGAGGGCACTGGCTGCCGATCCGATTGAGATTGTTCACTGGAGTTGGCTTGCAGCGTCGGATGGTGAAATCTGGGCGCAGATGATTGACAACTTTAATGAGGCCCACAAGGACAAGGGTGTCCAGATCAAGATGGAACTGGTACCCGAGGAACAGTATGTAACCAAGGTGCTGGCTGCCACGGCAACCGGCAGGGCGCCGGATTTCGGATGGGGAACCGCCGGCAAGGGAGCCGCGCTGGCTCGAGACGGCGTCACTGTGCCACTCGACGATGTAATCTCCGAGGTTGGCCTGGATATCGGTGATTTCGATCCCAAGGCGATTTCTGCCGCCCGCTATCCGAAGTACGACAACAAGGTCTTCATGATTCCGATGGATCTCATGAGTCTCCAGCCGGAAATCAATCTTGATCACGTTGCCGAAGCAGGGCTGGACCCGTCTTCACCGCCATCGACCGGTGAAGAGTTGATTGAATGGGGACTGGCCATGACCAGGCGTGATGGCGACACTGTAACCCGTTCGGGCATCCTGATGACTGGCTCAGGCGTACAGCCAACGGTCACCTGGGGCATTGTTGCCGAACAGATGGGATTCCGCCGTGCCAGTGACGACCTGTCGACTGCGGCCGTAAATCCCGCAGCCGGAATTGCCGCCATGGAATGGGTGCTGGCGTTGTTCGATACACATCGTGTGTCGACACGCGACGTAACCGATCGCTACAAGGCGTTCGGTACCGGTGGCGGTTCGATATTCTGGACTGGCCCGTGGACGTTGAATGGCTATGTTGGCCAGGGTCTGAATTTCATGACCTCGAACTTCCCGAACATCGGCGGTGAATTGAGGACCTACTTCGAGATGGGTGGACTGGAGCTTTACAAGCAACAGGACGCAGGTCGTTACGCAGCGACGCTCGACGCAGTCAAATGGCTTTCCGACAACAGCTTCCTGTGGACAACGATTGGCCGAGGGGCCTCCCCGAGGCTATCGATCCTCGAACGTCCCGACTACAAGACAGCAGGTCACCCGTGGAGCGTCCGCGGCGCCTTTGTAGACGGCATGGAATTTGCCACTATTCCGGAAATCCCGGTTGTGGCAGGGCCGGAATTCACCATCTATTCGGGCGGCAATTTCCTGGCGAGGACGCTGGAAGGTGTCTGGGCCGGCTCGAAGACGCCAGCGGAAGCGATGGATGCACTGCAAGAGCGATGGCAGGCAGGACTCGACCAGGGTTGAGCAGTAATATGGCACAGGGCAGTCGGCGGCGGCCGGCTGCTTTTGCAAAAAGAGAAATCCTGCCGCTTGCGGCAGTAATTTAGCGCCGTGAATCTGGGAGGAGGAACGTCCGCGCTAAAGGGTGCGGCAGCGCCCCTGAACCCCAGGGAACCGATCGACTGGATTGGCTACCTTTTCGTCGCTTTCTTTGCCGCACCCTTCCTCATTTTCAACGTCGGACCGGTGTTCTTCGGCGCCTATGTCGCCTTTACCGAGTGGAGCATCATCGGCTCGCCGCGCTGGGTTGGCATCCAGAACTTCGACGATGCCGTTTCCGACGAATGGGTCTGGGTGGCCTTTCGGAACATATTCTTTTACGCCATTATCATCGTGCCCGGTGTTACCGTGCTCGGTCTGTTTTTTGCGTTATTTGTCAATCGTTCCTATCCGCTGGCCGGCCTTGCGAGAACCTTGTTCTTTGCGCCAAATGTGGTTTCGGCAACTGTTATCGGGCTGGTCTGGGTGTGGATGCTCGACACGCAGTTTGGCCTCGTCAACAACCTGATCTCCACAGTTGGAATTCCAAAGATTCCCTGGCTGACCTCGACAGACTGGGCATTGGTCGGTGTTTCGATAGCCTCGATCTGGTGGGATTTCGGGCTTGCCTTTGTCCTGATTCTGGCCGCTTTGCAGGACATTCCGCGCGATCTCACGGAGGCCGCCACGGTGGATGGCGCGGGTCCGCTGAATCGCCTGCGCTTTGTGATCCTGCCTCATTTGCGGCCGGTGTTGTCAATGGTGATTACCCTGCAGCTGATTTCGACGCTGCGAATTTTCAGCCAGGTCTATGTCATGACCAATGGCGGGCCGGCTGGCTCCTCGTCGTCACCTATCCACTACATATATACCGTGGCAATCGTGCGAAATCTCTATGGCTACGCATCGGCTCTAGCCATTTCGCTGTTCGTGGTCATACTGTGTGTAACCATCGTTCAGCGCTTTGTTATCCGGGAAACCTTGTGATGCACCGCTGGTTCGAGCGCCGGGGGATGCGTGCTGGCGATGTCGCGGTATGGATCATCGGCATGATTGTGGCCCTTTTGTGGGCAGCACCCTTTTTTTGGATGGTGTCAACGTCATTCAAGTTTCCTGCCGACGTCATGACGGAGACAATCGAGTGGATCCCCCGTCGGTTCACGTTTGACAACTACATCAAGATTTTCGACTTTCCGATAGTGCGCTGGACCATCAACAGTCTGGTGCAGGCCATCGTGTCAACAAGCATTTGCGTCATCTGTGGTGCCATGGCTGGTTTTGCGCTTGCCCAGCTCCGTTTTCCCGGACGTGCCACGATCTTCCTGATTTTCCTGGCCTCGATCATGATCCCGGTGGAAGTGTCAGTGATTCCGATGTTGCTGGCATTTATCAAGATTGGCTGGGCGAGCACCTACCAGGCGTTGATCCTGCCAACCATCGCCAACGTATTTTCGGTTTACATCTTTCGACAGTTCTTTCTCAATTTTCCAAAAGAGCTGGTTGAAGCGGCACGCATGGACGGAGCCGGTGCATTTCGCCTGTTTTTCCTTGTTGCTCTACCGCTGGCCCGGGCCCCGATGATTGCCGCGGCCGTGATCGTTTTCACTCTTAACTGGAACAATTTTCTGTGGCCACTGCTGGTCGTATTTGACGAGAGCATGAAGACAATGCCGGTCGGTATTGCCCGCTTCGCACCAGTGGTCGGCACACATACGCAGCTTGAGGGATATTCGGTTGCCATGGCCGGGGTCACGGTTCTGTCCATTCCCAGCCTATTGCTGTTCTTTTTCCTGCAACGCTATTTCATTCAGGGCATCTCCCATGGCAGCATCAAGCAGTAGTGTGCAGAACGTCAGGCAGCTGGTCAGCCTTGCCGGAGGTGGCCAGCATGGCGACAATCCGCCAGTGTGTAATACCATCTGGACCGAAAACTCGTTCGGTCCGGCTGCCAGCGGCGAAGAGTTCCTGACGATAGACCCGAGCACCTCGGCACCCATTGCCAGCGTATCTCGAGGTGGACCGACAGACATTGATGTCGCGGTGAGGGCCGCTCGCCGGTCACTTGCGGGTCCGTGGCGCATGACGACGCCCCAGGAGCGCGGCGAAATGCTCCATCGGTTGGCGGATATTGTTGCCGATGCCGTGGATGAGCTGGCAGCCCTGGAAACACTGGATGTTGGAAAACCACTGCGTGACGCACGCGGCGACGTCGGTGGAGCAGTAGCAACACTTCGCTACAATGCCGGCGCTGCGGACAAGATGGAGGGAGCAACCATCCCGCTCGGTCTCCATGTCATAGACTACACGGAGCTGGAACCTCTGGGCGTAACAGGTCACATAACGCCGTGGAATTTTCCTCTTGGCATGGCGGTGCGGTCTCTGGCCCCGGCACTGGCGGCCGGCTGCACAGCGGTTATCAAGCCCGCCGAGCAGTCACCTCTGACCACCACGGTCCTGGCCGAACTGGCTCGCGAGGCCGGCTTTCCTGCCGGTGTTATCAACGTTGTTACCGGATTTGGCGACGAGGCCGGCGCTGCTCTTTGCAAACATCCTCTTGTCGACGGGATTACATTTACAGGCTCGGTTGCAACTGGTCGCAAGGTGGCATCGTCTGCTGGACGCCAGCTCAAACCGGTGGTGCTGGAACTGGGCGGCAAGAACCCGTTGATAGTCTTTGATGACGCACGGCTTGATCTTGCGGTAAAGACCGCAATGGAAGGCGCCTTCGACAACTGCGGACAAGTCTGTTCTTCGGTTTCACGACTCCTGTTGCACAACAGCATAGCGGACCAGTTTCTTAGCCGCTTCATTGCCGAGGCCAGCCAATTGAAGGTCGGCACCGGAATGCAGAATGTCGACCTCGGGCCACTGGTTTCCGCAGAACAATATGATAAGGTTATAGGTCATATAGAGTCGGCAGTTGACAGTGGCGGAGAATTGCTCCTGGATGGTCGAGTTGTCGCAGGAAACGGAAGTGGCTTCTTTTGCGGGCCGACAATCATCGACGGAGTTTCTCTGGAAAGCACCGTTGCGCGGCACGAAACATTTGGACCCGTCGTTACCGTTTTTCGGTTTGCCGACGAGGACGAAGCTGCACAGATGGCCAACGCCCTTCGCTACGGTCTGGCAGCCGGCATTCATACCCGGGACGTAAATCGGGCACTGAGCCTGTCCCGAAGGCTTGAGGCCGGCAGCGTGTGGATCAATGGCTGGTTCATGGGAGGTGTTCAGGCTCCAACCGGTGGTGTCAAGGATAGCGGCTACGGACGCGAGCGCGGGCTGGAGGGCATCCGCAATTATTTTCGCATCAAGAATATCGCCGTGAACCTGGCCGACTGAAGTTCACCACAGGCAAGTGAATCGGCAAGGCAGGAAAAGGATTACGTCCAACAGTAGGAAAGACATGACCGCAATATCCGACGTATCGCACCACGACATATTTCGACATCCGCAACACTGCGTAAACCAGATTGCTGCCAGGACGCTGGCGAGCGGTGATATTGTCGCGGTCTTCAATGAGGAACGATACCCTTATCACCACGACAGCGGTCAGACGCTGATCGTGCGCTCGAGCGACGGCGGAAAAACATGGTCGAAGCCAGATATCGTCCTTCCGTGGACAGAAACTACCGGCAACTGGGACTGTGGTATCTGCGAACTTGGCGATGGAACGCTGATTGTAAACCTGACAATCACCGGGTTTTTCAAGCGCGGCGTCAAGCCGGAACAACCGTCCTGGAGTTCTAGCCCCTACACCCGGGAGTGGGGTGACTGGACCTGGGCGTTCAAGACGCAAGGCTGGCTCGGAACCTATGTGTTGAAGTCTTCCGACGGTGGAAGGACCTGGGATGCTCCAATTCCCTGCAATGTGCGTCCGCTCAAACACGGTGGCTGCCGATCAGGATGCTGGCAGCTTCCCTCCGGTGCCCTGTTGATGGGGCTGTATGGTCGTATTCGCGGTTATGGCGAAGAAGGTGAGGGAGAAAGCACTCGGTCGGCGTTGATTCGGTCTGACGACAATGGCAACAACTGGGAGTACTACTCCACCATTGCGTATGATGCCGCTTCAATTATCGACTACGAGGAACCTGCCATATTGCGCCTGAAGGACGGACGTTTGGTTTGTTTCATGCGGACACACGTCAATCCGAGCAGTGATGCCAAGAACATGGTGATGACAGTCTCGGAGGACGATGGTTTTTCGTGGACATTACCCAAATGGACAAACATCTGGGGATACCCTGCCGACCTTATCACGCTTCACGATGGTCGCTATTTGATGGTTTACGGCTACCGCCGTCCGCCTTACGGTGTCCGCGGTGTTGTTTCCGAGGACGGCACAACCTGGGATGTTGCCGACGAATTCGTCATTCGAGAGGGTGGTGTCCCTGCCCGGAGCGACGATGACAGCCCGGCCTCAAGTCTCGGCTGGAACTCCAGCACCGGTATGCCTTCGGGCCGAGTCGACCACAAGAATCCCGGACTCTACCAACACATAGGATATCCGACCGTGGTTCAGGCACCTGACGGGGCAGTGGTCGCCTGCTATCACGAGTGGAGCAACGATCCATCCCCGTTGCAGTTCGTATTATGTACGCGCTTCAGCGTTTGAATGACCGGCCTCGGTTGGAATTCATTCCGATGAGGAAACGCAGGTGAGCCGAGTAGAATTCAGGAACGTATCAAAGACCTTCGATCGAGAGGAAGTCATTCATGACCTGAACCTTGAGATCAATTCAGGCGAACTGATGGTCATCGTTGGTCCTTCCGGGTGTGGCAAGTCGACGCTGCTCAGGCTGATATGCGGATTGGAACATTTGACCCGGGGCGAGGTACTGATAGACAACCAGTCAATGTTTGGCATCAATCCGGCGCGGCGTGGCGTGGCGATGGTCTTCCAGTCTTATGCGCTCTATCCACACATGAGCGTCGCCGATAACATGGGCTTTCCATTACGAATGTCAGGAATTGCGAAGGCCGAACGGGCAGTGCGCGTAGATGAAGCGGCACGGGTGCTGAGACTCGAGGATTTTCTCGACAGAATGCCGAGGCACCTGTCAGGCGGTCAGCGGCAGCGGGTTGCGATTGGACGTGCCATCGTCCGCAATCCGAAAGTGTTCCTGTTCGACGAGCCCCTGAGCAATCTGGACGCCGAGTTGCGCGTGCAAATGAGATTGGAGATCACCAGCCTCCATCGGCAGCTGGCGGCGACGATGATCTACGTAACTCACGACCAGGTCGAGGCCATGACCATGGCCGACCGGATTGTTGTACTGAGAGAGGGTCGAATTGAGCAGGTAGGCACACCGGCAGCGCTGTATCAGCACCCCGGAAATTTGTTTGTAGCAGGATTCATTGGATCTCCCCGCATGAATTTGCTGCGCGCCGAAGTTGTATCGACGTCATCTTCGGGGATCGATATCGGCCTTGAGGGTCTCGAAGGAAGAATATTGACGGTACCGGGATTTGCATCGCTCCCGGCTCCCGGCTCGCGATTGACGCTTGGCATCCGACCGGAAGCATTCGTTCCGGCACAGGCAGATACGTTTTGCATAGACGTGGACATCAAGTTTTGTGAAAATCTCGGCGGCGTCATGTTGCTACACGCTCCAGACCAGCCTTTTGGCTCGATCGTGATCGAGGCCCGACGGACATCTTCGCCCGGCCTTGGAAAGGCAACCTACGCGGTCGACGACTCCGAGCTACATCTGTTCGACGAAAACGGTCTGACTCTTGAGCGCTGCTGATGGATTACGCCGGGCATGATTCCCGGTGCGAACCCAATTGAGGTCCGTAATCCCGGCATCTCGCCAACTGTCGGGTTGAATGTGGTCCGGACCCGGCCTCTGCCCTTCAATTCCAAACAGTCTACAGCCAGTAGGTATCCGGATTTCGCTTGAATTCCTGGAGCTTGCATGAATACACAGCCGACTCGTCGAACGGATACCTTCTCTCGATGTCGGCCGTCAGGGTAACGCCGAGTCCCGGAGCGGCCGGACGATCAAGATTGCCACCTCTGATCGTACATTGTTCTCCGAGCATGTCGGTTGCCAGCGGGAAATCCAGCAATGGATATTCGACAAGCCCGCCTCCGCCTGCGAAGGCGGAATGATAATTGGCCATCATGGAAACCGCGCCACCCCATGCATGGACCACAACTGGAGTCGACATCTGGCGCGACGCCCGAAATACTGCCATCACGGCTCCCACACCTCCAATGACAGTGGCGTCCGGCTGGACAAAATCGAAGCAATCGGCCTGCATGTAGTCGATCATTTCGTTGGGCGTTGTAATCGTCTCTCCACCACAGATCGTGGTGGTTGTCCGGTTTCTCAGGTCCACAAATCCTTCCGGCGTTTCCGGGCCGACCGCCTCCTCCAGAAAGACAATTGGCTGCCTGCTTCGATCATGTACCGCGGTTACGAATTGCATGGCATCATCAGACGATTGCGGCGACTCGGCGAGGTTTTGACACATGTCGACAGCGACTGTGATATTGCGGTCGGCTGCCTGCTCGAGCACCCACAGAGTGCGGTTGATGTCTTCCTTGGCAGAACGAATCTTGTAGAGTCCGATACCCAGAGCGTTCATTTGCTCGAACTCCTGAAAGAAATGCTCTTTCGTATCGCAACAGCCACCGCTGCCATAGACCCGGATTGTGTTGCTGGTGGCGTGTCCGACAAACTTCCACAAGGGTTGGTTCGAGCACTTGGCCGCAGCGTCATGGAGGGCAATATCGATGGCACTGATGACATGTCTGGCAGCACCCTGACGCGACCAGTAATCGCATACACTGCGAATGTCGGCGACCCGACGTGCAATGTCCAGAGCATCTTGGCCAATTAGGTAAGGTGCGCAGAGATTCACAATTTCCCGAAAGACCAGGGGAGCAAACACGGCCAGATAGCCCTCTCCCAGGCCGGTTACCCCGTTGTCCAGTCTTATCTCGACCATACCAATGGTCCGCTTCGGACCGTTGGGGAAACACTCCCTGATTTCTGCATCCTCGGCAAATGAATAGGGCGAACTCAGCAAGACGCAGCGAACGCTTTCAATAACTGGCATTAGTAACCCTTCCTGAAGTCAACTTGGCCAACCAGTGCTTTACCCTGACGGTACCTTTGCAGGTTGTTGGCGAATACCTGCAGTTTTCTGTCTATTTCATCCACCGACCCACCTCCGCTGTGTTGCGAGAGGATTACATTGTTGCAATCCCACAACCTGCTACACTTCGGTAATGGCTCCCTTTCGGTTACATCGAGCAAGGCTCCCCCGATGGTTCCCTGAACAAGCGCGTCGGCCAACGCTTCTTCATCAACCAGAGACCCTCGGCCAACATTTACAAACAAGGCACCGCTCATTAACTCACCCAGTCGCCTGCGATCGAAGGCCCGACGAGTATCCGGTGTTTCAGGGCAGGCACAGACGACGATATCCGCCCTGCCTAGCTCGCGGTCGAGCGAAACGGGTTTCCAGTCCCGTCGAAAGACAGCAACTTCGCATCCGAAAGGTTGCAAGAGTTCGTGCAAACGCCGGTTGATTGCGCCGTATCCGAACAATACCACTCGGGCACCGGCCAATGTCCGAATACACGAACGCAATCTGTCGCCCCGCCAGGTGCGGGTTTCCTTCAGACTGACAACTTTGTGCATGCCCCGGTAAAGGGCCAAAATCCCGGCCAGGCATGTTTCGGCCACCGGTTCGGCAAAGAAGCCCGCAAGATTGGTCAGGATTGGGTTGGGCTCGTTCGCCAGGTCAGCGAGCGGAGCATACTCGTTGAAACCGGTTGACTCGAGCTGAATCCAGCGGAGCTTATCTGCTGATTTCAGCCATGGGAACGGAGGGTTTCCGAGCGCAATCTGACAGCTGATGAATTCAGGAGGCGGCCGCACGACTTTCGAACAATCTCCGGCGATGTGAATCACATCATTGCCCGCTATTTGCCTCAAGAACCGGACTTGTGCCTGGTTGACATCAAGGCAAACAAAGATCTCCATTTTGGCTCAATTCCGGTCATGCGGAGCTTGACACACCTGCGAAAAGCTCCGAGCAAAGGTCAACTGGGGGTCCCGGAGTGACTATCAGTCAAGCCTTTCAACTATGCGCTGACAAGACGCGGGGCACCAATTTGCCGCAGCATGCTCAATGTCTCCCGGCGATACAGTTGCCGAATGTCGCGTGTGGGCGGTCTGCAGCGGCTAGAAGGCAGTCCTACCAGTTCCATACACAGCTTGTCGAGGTACCCGTCTCCACTCGTGTATTCTTGCTCAATTCGCGTCCACAGCTTGTAAAACGGCATTGCCTCGGCCACCAGCATCCTGGCGATTTCTGCATACTCTCCTGAACGGGCCATGTCGACCAACTTAATCCCCCATTCAGGCCAGAAATTGCAGTTGTGGACCTCGAATGCCCGCGCCCCCAAGGCTGGCATGGCGCTGAACGCAAAGTAAAGGTTGTTGTCGATGATCGAGAAGCGCTGCGAAAAACTGGCGGTTACATCCTCGAATTCCATGGCATCGGTTCTGGATACGGCCCATTTCAGTCCGACTATGTTCGGAATTTCTGCCAGGCGATGAATCAGCTCGTATGTCAGATTGGAACTGGTCCAGAAAGTATTGTAGACAATGATCCCGATTTCCGGCGCGGCCTCAGCGGCGGCTATCACGAATTCCTCAAAGTCGGCTTCGGTATGGGTGAAATAGTACGGACAGGAGACCTGGATGAACTGGGCTCCGATATCCTGCGCTGCCCTTGCCAACCGGCAGACTTCCAGAGTACTCGTGGTTTGTGCTCCCATTGCAACCGGTGCTCTTCCGGCAACTTCCTCGACGACGACCGAGGCAACTTTCACCCTCTCGTCGAATGTCATGGTCGAGAAATCGCCCGCTGCGCCGGCGGCCAGAAACACGGCATAATCCGCCTCCAGCCCAGCACCTGTCAGGAATTGCACGTGCCGCCTCAATGCCGGCTCATTGACCGACAAGCCTGGTTCGTCATGAAACGGTGTCGGTATCGTGACATAGCAGCCCGTCAGGCGGTCTTTCAGTCGTTGTGCGGTCACTCAGCCATCCATCGCGCTTTGCTACATGCTCCTGGAAAACACCTCCCAGGCCTCGAGATTGATTTGATGAAAACCCGGCAACTGGTCTCTGGACTCGAGCCCGCTATATAGGTACTTCACGATTGTTGCCACTTATTGATATATTGTGCCAAAAACTGTTCCAATTCTGACATTCAAACTGTTTCGCATCACGTGAATACCTCAATACAGCGCGATCTGGACTACATACGGTTCAATTTCATCATGCAATCCGAGTTTCCGGTCAATGCGCTTGTGCTGGCAAGTGAGGCTCTGCGAATTGCCAACCAGAACACCGGAAGGCAACTTTTCGACTGGTCGTTTGTATCCGAGGATGGCCAGCCAGTTCGGGCCAGCAATGGTATGTGGCTGGGAGCCGACTGTGCGACAACGAGGATGCCCCCGGCAGATGTATATCTGTTCTTTGCCGGCAATCTACCCACACAGTGCAACTCGCGACAACTCCTGGCTCCGCTGCGCCAGGCTGCCCGGGAGGGAGCAATTGTCGGGGGCGTCGACACCGGAGCCTTTGCTCTGGTCGAAGCGGGGTTGGCAGGGCAGCGTGATAGCCGAAACGTAATCCTTCACTGGGAAGCAGTATCGAGCTTTCTCGAGCAGTTTCCCGATGCCAGCGCAAATAATCAGATTTTTGCCATTGAGAGGGGCCGGGCCTTCTGTGCCGGGGGCATTGCCACCCTGGACATGGTTCTGGAACTTGTGGCCCGCTTTCGCGGCCAGACACTGGCCAATGAAATCGCCAATGCACTGGTCCATACCCGTCGGGAAATGACGACACCGCAGCGCAGCGACTCCAGATTTGGCAAGCGCTCCGTTTCACCTCTGAGCAGAATGATTGAACTCATGGAATGCAACATCGAAGAGTGCCTGACACTACCCGAATTGAGTCGCAGGCTAGGCGTTTCGGACCGGACCTTGTCACGCATATGCCATCGCGCTTTCGCGCAATCGCCGATGAAGCTTTACCGCAACATCAGATTGAGATCTGCCAGGAATCTGTTGTTCTATAGCGAGCTTTCCATTCGTGAAATCGGTCTGGCCTGCGGTTTTTCGCACCCTTCTGTTTTTTCGCGAGTTTTCAGGAAACAGTTCGGCAAGTCACCTCGTGCATTTCGGTCCGAGTTTCGCGACATCCAGAATCTGAATCTTCGTCCAGAGTTGCATCGAATGGTGTACCTTCCGGTGGAACCCAGGTCCCTGAGCAGTTCGCCGGGCCCGAACGAGCCTGGCCACCCGCCTACCTGGGTTCCGTCCAACCAATGCCGCACGTAGGCTGGTTGTACGGGGACATCCCTTGCGACCCTGCAGGATCGACAAGGGTTCGACTCTTGCCAGTTGCAGAAACCGGACCCGTATGACAGGTGCAAATGCCAATTCACGCCCGTGTTTCATTGACTTGCATCTGGCATGCCGGCATTAGGCTAGCCCGCAGAATACGCAGGACTTTCCCATGATATCACCGGTAATGCCAACTTATGCCCGGACCAATTTCGGTTTCGAGAGGGGCGAGGGATGTTGGGTCATTGATGAAGAGGGCAATCGATACCTTGATGCAGGTGCCGGCATCGCCGTATCCTGCCTCGGGCATGCGCATCCGCGCCTTGTCGAAGTGCTGACACAGCAGGCCGGGCGGCTGTGGCATACATCGAATCTCTACCGCATACCCAATCAGGAACGCCTGGCAGAATTGCTGGTTGATCATTCTTTTGCGGACACCGTCTTCTTCAACAATAGTGGTGCCGAAGCCGTCGAAACCGCGGTCAAGATGGCTCGCCGCTACTGGCATTCGATTGGAGAGCCGGAACGAAACGAAATCATCACGCTGGAGCACGCCTTTCACGGACGAACTCTGGGCATGATTTCGGCGGCACCCAGCGCCAAGCTAGTGGAGGGATTTGCACCCCTCCTGCCTGGATTTAGGCAGGTCCAGGCCGGCGAGATTGAGGAGGTCGATGCAGCTCTAGGTCACAACACGGCCGCTGTTCTGGTTGAACCTGTGTTGGGAGAAGGCGGAATCATTCCACTGTCTGACAGTTATCTCAAGGCACTGCGACAATTGTGTGACAACCGCGGTGTGTTGCTGATTCTTGACGAAATCCAATGTGGTATGGGCCGAACCGGTAAACTGTTTGCCCATGAGTGGGCCGGAATATCGCCGGACATCATGGCTGTTGCCAAGGGAATCGGCGGCGGCTTTCCGCTCGGTGCATGCCTGGCAACAGAAAAAGCAGCAGGTGGCATGGTTGCGGGTACGCACGGATCGACCTACGGTGGCAATCCACTTGCCTGTGCAGTTGGTTGCGCCGTCCTGGAAATCGTCTCGGATCCCGGCTTTCTGCAACAGGTCAGCAGGACTGCCGGCTATTTGCGTCAGGGGCTGGAAGGGGTCATCTCGTCACATCCGGATGTATTTGACTCGGTGCGAGGCAGCGGCCTCATGCTCGGCATCAAGTGCAAGGTAAAGAACATGAGCGTCATCGAATCTGGCTACGACCAGCGGGTCCTACTGGTCCCGGCCGGCGATAACGTCGTTCGCGTCCTGCCACCGCTAAACATTACCATCGACGAGGTGTCCACGCTCGTCAGGAAAATAGACCGGGCGGCCGGAAATTTGGCAGGCAGTAGCGATGCCTGACTTCCTGGAAATCAGTGAAGTATCGCCAAATGAACTGGAGTGCATCCTCCGCAACACAGCTTTTATCCGCAACTCGGCAAATCGGACATCCGATCTGCTGGCGGACAAATCTGTAGCGCTGATCTTCGAGAAACCATCGACGAGAACCAGGCTGTCCTTCGAAGTTGGTGTTCGTCAACTGGGGGGCACACCTATCGTGCTCTCTAGCAGCGAAATGCAATTGGGGAGAGGAGAATCGATTCACGACACAGCCAAAGTGCTGTCCCGATTTGTGGATCTGATCATGATTCGGACCTTTGCCGACCGAACACTTCGAGAGCTGGCTGAATTTGCCGATATTCCTGTAATCAATGGCCTGACCGACAAGAGTCATCCGTGTCAGATCATGGGGGATATCTTTACGTTTCAGGAATTGCGGGGAAACATTGCCGGCCGCACTGTTGCCTGGCTCGGTACAGGCAACAATGTCTGTACTTCATTCTTGCACGCAGCCGGACAGATGGGTTTCAATCTGATCTTCAGTGGACCCGGGCAGTTTAACCCTAGTGAAGATGCGGTGGCCTTTGCCATTGGAAAGGGTGTCAGTGTTGATTTTGAGCCGGACCCGATTGCTGCGGTTGCGACCGCCGACCTTATCGTGACCGATACCTGGGTCTCAATGCACGAATCGGTGCTGGAACGCGAGAAAATCTGGGATACGCTCATGCTCTATCAAGTCAATACAGAGTTAATGTCTCATGCCCGCCCGGATGCCCTCTTCATGCACTGCCTGCCTGCCCATCGCGAAGAAGAAGTTACTTCGGAGGTGATGGACGGACCACAGTCGGTTGTCTTCGACGAGGCGGAAAATCGGCTCCATGTCCAGAAGTCAATCATGTGCTGGTGTCTCGGCCTGCTTCCGGTTTGACGGCAGCCCGGGCCATGTGTCCAAAGCTCCCTTCCTGTTCTATTGAAGTATAGAATAGTACCAAACGCTCACGAATTACGCCTCCAGAATGTTCCGTTCTCACGCCCATCACAACTGCTTGCCGGGACCAGACTGCCAAGAGCTGCGGGCCAGTCCTTCCAGAGTGGCGGCGCAAGATTGGAAGGGTCGGCGACACCTTTCTCTGCTTTCCCAATCGAAATGCGTATCAAAGCAGAGTTGCCAATCCACTTCACCAGTTCATGCCGGAAATCGTTGCACATGTTTGGACACTGATCACAATCCCGGGTAGTCCAGAACATGACATTGCAGACGACGCACCGTGACCCGCGGTAAGGGCAACAGGAGGCGTCTCTTCCGCTATCGCTGGTGCAACACCCTGCCGCTGCGGACCGATGACGATGCCATGCCTGTCAACGGGCTGGAACGGGTCATCGAAAACCCTCGCAACGGGCATCGCAGGCGCTTTGCCTTCATCACCAGCCTCGACATTGATGCCAGCAATGTCGGCGAACGGGCCGCCTGTGGCCGCGCCCGCTGGAAAATAGAGAACGAGGCTTTCAATACGCCAGGGAATTTCGGCACCAGTCTGTCGCACGGTTTCGGGCATGGCCAGGACACGCTGTCAACGGTGCTGGTGACGCGCAACCGCCTGGCCTTCGCCATGCGCGGCAGGTGCGACATGGCACAGGACCTGTGGCAGCAGGCGCGCACCGTGGTCGGCACCCGCAAGGCGATGGTCCAGCACATCCCGATCATCACCCGGTATCACCTGTTTGGCAACTGGACCGAGATGCTGCTGGTCATGGCCGGCCGCAAGGCCGTCCCGGCGCGTCCTTGCACCACCGCCCCAATTGCAATCTCGAAAACCGGTGCAACCGCTGACAGGACAAGAAAAATGCCATAATGAGAATTGCTGATTCAAGGAACGTATTCCAGTTTCCTTGAATTCAGGAATGCTCCTAAAAGACGGCATTTGCGGAAATATCGCAGTTCCAATGCCTGAACTCAGGCCCAGACATCGGCCTGCCACCCAACAGGAAGCCAAACCATTGCAAGAGGCCTATCCCGACCATGCCCCAACGCAACGCCGGGCAAACTGTCTGGGCAGGAATCCATGAGTTCAACAGTGAATGGACGCCCCTCAAATGCAATGGCGGGGGCCTTGGTTGTCATTGGCTCGATGTCAATTCTGGGACTGATCGACAACTTTGTGCGTTATATCGCCGAGTATGCCGGCCTCTGGCAATTCCACATGACCCGTGCCCTGATCGGGAGCACAATCATCATTTGTTATTGCTGTTGGAAGAAGCTTCGTATCAGGCCAAAAAGACCTGGTGCGGTTGCCGTAAGGTCACTACTCCTGGCGTCCGCCATCCTGCTCTACTCCGGCTCGTTGACCTTGATGCCGGTCGCCGAAGCCGGCGCAGCCCTCTTTACGTCTCCCGTTTTCATGGTAGTGATCGCGGCATTGGCGTTTTCCACCCCGATTGGTACGTGGCGGCTGATTGCAGTCGCGCTTGGGTTCGGCGGTGTTCTTCTTGTGTTGAAGCCTGACGTGGCAAATCTGAACCTTACCACAATCCTGCCGCTCTCCGCCGGTTGCCTTTATGCCATCGGCCAGCTCTGTACGCGCCACTTCTGCTCGGAGGAAAACACCTCTGTTGTCCTGCTCGGTTTCACATTCACTATCGGCCTCCTCGGCCTTCTAGGCATGGTGCTGTTTACTGTCATCAGCGTGCCGGCATCCTGGAAGGAGGCTGCACCATTCTTTGTCGCAGGCTGGCAGACACCATCGCCCGAGTTTCTTATGTGGACATTTCTTCAGTCAATTGGCTCGCTGATCGCGGTAGCCGGCCTAATACGCGGTTACCAGATTGCAGAGCCGACGTTCATTGCAGTCAACGAGTACAGTTTTCTTGTCTTCGCCGGTTTCTGGGCGTGGGTACTCTGGAGCGAACTTCCGGACGTTTACAGCATGCTCGGTATCGCCCTCATCGCAGGCGCAGGCATTCTGATTTCATTCCGGGTTGCTCGCCTGGCCGACCGCAGATGACGCGGCTCAAAGGCCGGCAACTGCAAGACTTCAACCCAACTGCCAAGCTATCTATCAGCGCGTCCGCTGGTCATGGCCTGCGCAAGCGGACTTCGCAGACAGTTGCAATCCTGTTTCAAACACCTATTGCCCTTGAACAATATAAACACCCTGCAGGTATGGGAGGAATACCAATGAAGATGGTAAAACTGCTATGTGTGTTGGCCGCAGGTGCGCTTCTCGCCACCAGCAATGCGTCAGCTCAGAATATTCGCCTTGGTGCTGATGTAGATGCTGGAACACTTGATCCGAGAGTCATGCGCGATACGACTGCGTATCGTGTGGTCAATCTGCTTTACGACGGCCTGGTGCAGTTGGACGCAAGCTTGCAACCCAGCCCGAATCTGGCCGAGAGCTGGTCCAATCCAGAACCGACCATGTGGATATTCAATCTTCGAGACGGCGTTAAGTTTCATGACGGCTCGTCACTCGACGCTGGAGACGTAGTGTTTACTTTTGAGACTATTCTCGATCCTGAATTAAAGGCCAGATTCCGCTCCTTGTTCACACCGATAGAAACAATTGAGGCTGTGGATGACCTGACTGTTCGAATTACGCTGAAGGAACCCTATGCACCCTTGCTTAGCTATCTCGATATGGGAATTGTGCCTAGTGACTATGTCGAGGGTGGTGGAGACCTGTCGTCCAATCCGGTGGGAACGGGCCAAATGCAGCTGGCGTCCTGGGAAAGGGGTTCCCGCATTGTTCTCGAACCCTATGGCGACCACTGGAGCGGTCAGACACCTGCCAATGGATTCGAGTTTGTGGTTGTCGGCGACAACACAGCAAGGGCACAGGCATTCGAGGCCGGTGACCTGGAGATCATCCAGTCTCCGCTTTCGCCCCAGGACATAGGACGCCTCGTCGGCGACGACAGGTTCCAGAACGCGATCATGGGCGGTCTCGGAATAACCTATCTCAACATTAATGTAAGTGACCCGCTGCTCGCCGATCCACAGCTTCGGCGCGCCCTGTCGATGCTGGTTGATCAGGAAACGATTGTCGGTCAGATCTACGAAGGCGTTGATCAGGTGGCGACATCCATTCTGCTTCCTTCATCCTGGGCATATGATGCGTCAATAACCCAGCCGACATTTGATCCGGAAGGGGCCAGTAGCGCGTTTGCCGCCGCCGGCTGGACGGATACGGACGGAAACGGCATTCTTGATCGCGATGGTCAGGATCTGGAACTGACTCTATCCACACACAGTGAGGACCCGAACCGCATCCAGGCTCTGGAATACATTCAGTTCCTTATGCAGGAAAACGGTGTCAATGCATCCATTAGCATCAGTGACTGGCCGGCGTTTTCGGCTGGAGTGCGAGTTGGTGAGCATCAGATTGCGCTTCTTGGATGGCTTAACATCGTTGATCCGGACAGGTTGATGTATGCTCAGTTCCATTCTTCCGGCACTCTCAACTGGGGCGGCTATGCCAATGCCGAAGTCGATCAACTCCTGGACACAGGCAGGGCCTCGATCGACGTAGACGACCGCATTGCAGCCTACCAGGCAGCGGCAGGAATGATTGCCGATGAACTGCCTTATTTCGTGATTGCCTATCAGGGCTATCAGGTCTTCTATTCGGGAGACATTTCGCTCGTCCCCGATGCGCGTGGCATGATGCGCTCGGCAGCCCGAAACTAGACCCCATACTTGCGTCGAAGACCGTCCGGAGCGGTCTTCGACATATCACCCCATGCTCATATACACGGCGCGCCGGCTGATCCTCTTTCTGCCGATCGCCATCGGCATAGTTGCCGTGACATTTGCCATCATGCAGTTGCTGCCTGGTGACCCGGCCGCGGTTCTGCTTGGCGAAGATGCATCCGAGGAAGGTGTACGCGATATCCGGCAGGCACTGGGTCTTGATCAACCCTGGTGGATACGCCTGGGGACATACTATTTCGACCTGTTGCACGGCGACATGGGAGTGTCATACTTCCAGAACCAGCCTGTTGTTGATGCAATTGGCCAGCGGCTGGTTCCAACTCTCGAAGTTGCCATTGTCGCGTTACTGATCTCAATAGTGATCGGCATAGTTTTCGGAGTCGTCGCGGCAGTGCGTCGCGGGACGCCGATTGATGCCTTTTGCATGCTTTTCGCGCAACTTGGCGTATCGATGCCAGTCTTCTGGTTCGGCATTCTTCTCATGTATCTCTTTGCAATTCAGCTGGACATGCTGCCGTCAATCGGACGCGGCCCACCTTTGGTACCTGCCCTGGGCAGGGCATTGATGGGAAATCCGGGCGACCTCGGCCTGGCTTTAATGCACATTGCCATGCCTGCCCTGACCTTGGGGCTTACCAACGCAGCTGTGATTTCGCGCCTGGTGCGCAGTTCCATGCTGGAAACCCTGGGACAAGACTATATCCGTACAGCAAGGGCAAAGGGATTGGCGCCAACTCGCATCGTCCTCGTTCACAGCTTGCGCAATGCGATGCTCACCGTGGTCAGTGTCATGGGGTTGCGCTTTGGCGCCCTGCTCGGTGGTGCCGTCCTGACCGAAAGCATTTTCGGCTGGCCGGGTCTGGGTCAGCTTGCAGTAGCGGCGATTTCGCAAAGGGACATACCGCTTATCCAGGGCGTCGTGCTGACCTTTGCGCTGGCCTTTGCACTGGTTAATGTGCTGGTTGATCTCCTCTACGCGGTTATCGACCCGCGAATTCGATACGAGTGATCATGTTTTCTTGGCGCGGCAATCTTTCACTGGCAGCCGGTGGTACGATAATCGCTACAATTGTGCTGTTTGTTTTATTCGGTCCGCTTGTATCGGGTTACGAATTTGATCAGATGGACATGCGCAATCGCCTGCAACTGCCATCGGCAATTCACTGGCTCGGCACGGACAATTTTGGCCGGGACCTGTGGACCAGGATGGCCGTAGGCGCACGGGTATCGATGGTGATCGCGGTATCATCGGTGGCTATCGCGGTCGTGGTCGGAGTCACTGTCGGCCTGGTCAGCGGCTATTTCGGCGGCTGGGTGGATCTAGCGATCATGCGGGTTGTCGATATATTTCTCGGAATTCCGCCTATCGTACTGGCGCTGGCAATCGTTGCTGCGCTTGGCCCCGGAGTCGTCAATCTTACGCTTTCGCTGGCGGCCGTATTCTGGACCGAATATGCGCGTGTCGTTCGTTCCGTGACACTGTCTCACCGGGAAGCGGATTACGTGGCGGCAGCGGTCGCTCTGGGGGCGTCCAAGGCCAGGATTCTCTTCATTGAAATCCTGCCCAATGTCGTCGGACCGGTGATCGTGCTTGCCACGCTTGGCATAGGGACGGCGATAATTGCCGAGTCAGGCCTCAGTTTCCTGGGCTTTGGCGTGGAGCCTCCTACCCCGACCTGGGGCTGGACGCTTGCCTATGGCACTCGCTACCTGCGTGCCGCGCCCTGGCTTTCAACGGTGGCTGGCCTTGCCATCATGATTACGGTGCTCGGCTTCAATCTATTTGGCGACGGGCTGAGAGATTACCTTGACCCGCGTGGCGTAGCCCGCCGCTACCGTCGCCTGTCTTCAACCTGAGGAGGCATCAAATGCGTACGCATAGAATACATCGCCCCAAATACACGACCATGGCCGACGGCACCGATGCGGTACTGACCATTCACGAACTGGTGGGAGAATCCGACGGGCCGACTGTCGGCATATCGGGGTCTATCCACGGCAACGAAAACGCCGGTAGTCAAATCATTCGGGAATTGTGGCCGGTCCTGCGCGATAGCGAACTGGCGGGCCGCATTCTGTTGCTGCCGGTTGCCAATCCCCGGGCTTTCGCTGTCAACAAGCGTTACACGCCTGTCGACGAGTTGAATCTCAACCGTCAGTTTCCTGGTTCGACGACAGGCTGGTATTCCGATCATCTTGCAGCCGCCATTACGCACGAGTTCCTGGAACGTATAGACATCCATATTGACCTGCATGCCGGGACAGATCGACCAACGGTTGATTACGTTTACATCATGAACGACGAGCCCCTTTCGCGGGCATTTGGCTCGCTGATCCTGTATCGTCCGCAAATGGGTATAAGCGGGACCACATACAGCGGCACGACCAAGAGTGTAACCGTCGACAGGAGGGGAATCTCTTCGGTGGTTGTTGAACTGGGTGGTGGCATCATTGCCCAGCAGAGCTATGTTGATCGCGGGGTTGACGGTGTCATGAATATCCTACGGACCGCAGGTGTGGTCGCGGGCGAACCAAGTGAGATGCACCGCCAAATCGTTGTGCGCGGTATCGAGATCGTACGACCAAGCCAGGGAGGCTGGCTGGAGACAACTGCACCACCCCTGGGAGAGCTTGTCGGTGACAAGCAGGAGCTGGGACGTGTCGTCAGCCCCTACACCTTCGAAACACTGGAGGTCATCCACTCACCACTATCCTCGGGCATCATGATACTGTCACATCTCAATCGCAATCTCGTGGAGCCTGGAGACTATGGTTACATGGTCGGAGACATGTCGACCGCCGAGCTGGAACCGTGACTGAATTCAACGCCTCGAAACGCATGTATTCGAGGGCGAGATGCAGTGTTCCGGCCGGGGTCAGCACAAACACCCGGGCCCGTCAGCCACATCCGCTGTATTTTGAACAGGCTTCGGGGGCCTGGGCAATTGACCTCGACGGCAATCGCCACCTTGACATCATTATGGGGAATGGGGCTATCCTGCTCGGCCACAGCTGTGCCGAGGTCACCGATGCAGTTCAGCGTCAACTTTCCCTCGGACTCACTTGCGGTCTCGAGTCGGCCCAGATGTGCGATGCTGCCGAAGGGTTGCTCAGGGCCGCGCAATGGCCTGACCTGGTGCGCTTTACCAACACCGGAACAGAAGCGGTTCAGCATGCCTTGCACATTGCCAGACATGCCACAGGTCGGACCAGGATAGCCAAGGTCGAAGGCAGCTATCACGGGTGGTCAGATGAAGTCTTTGTCAGTGTGTGGATTGATCCCGCCAGGTCGGGAACACCTGCAAACATCGTTCCTCAACCCCAATTTGCGGGTCAGCGACTCGACCTTGTCTCTGAAACGATCGTGCTGCCCTTCAACAATCTGGAGCTGACCGCAGCCACACTGGATCGCCATGGTGATCAGATTGCAGCAGTGCTGCTGGAACCGACCCTTATCGATGTTGGCTATATCCCGGCCAGCCGGGCCTACCTTGAGCATTTGCGCGAAATTACAGGCAAGCACGGCATTGTCCTGATCTATGACGAGTTGCTCACAGGGCTCAACACTTCGGTGGGAGGAATAGGTCGCGAAACCGGCATAGCTCCGGATCTTGCCCTGTTTGGCAAGGCGCTTGCCAATGGGTTCCCCCTTGCAGCGGTGGCGGGTCGAGAAGAATTGATGCGCTTGACCGAGCCGGGCTGTGGCCCGGCCTTTGTAGGAACCTTCAATGGTCATGCCATTTCAATCGCAGCGGCGGCGGCGACACTCCCGATACTGGCTTCCGGTCTGGTACAAAGGGAGATGAACAAGCGAGGTCGGCGGCTCAGGACAAGTTTTGAATCCGAAGCCCGACGCCTTGGTGTCAAGGCCAAACTGGTCACTGGTGGTTCGCACTTTCACTGGTACTTCTGCGACAATGAAATCGTCGATTTCAGATCTGCGGTGAACACCGATGCAGCGGCCTACGCCAGGTTCACAGGTACGCTGTCTGCATCGGGCGTGCTGACATTGCCCAATCCACTGTCACACCATGCCATTTCCTTGGCTCACGACGAACAGGTCCTTTCCGAGATGGAAAACGCATTTTCAGATGCATTGAAGGCTGTGGCGAAAGCGGCCTAGCGATGACAGTGCTTGAGGTTAAGGCGCTGACGACAGTTCTTCACCTGCCCTTCGGCACGGTGCCCGTTGTCAATAATGTCAGCCTTGATCTACATGCCGGAGAAACGCTCGGTATTGTAGGCGAGAGCGGTTGCGGCAAGAGCATGCTGGCCCTGTCTCTGCTGGGACTCCAACCCAATCCTCCTGCCGAAATTTCGTCGGGTTCTGCACATTTCGAGAATGTCGATCTGCTTGACATGCCACCTGCCAGGTTGCGCAGAATTCGCGGCAAACGGATAGGAATGATTTTCCAGGATCCTATGGCGGCACTCAACCCGGTCATGAAAATCGGCGACCAGATTACCGAGGTCTTGCGTCGCCATCTTGATATGTCGAGATCTGCGGCGAAGCGCAGGGCCGTCGATTTGCTGGAACTCGTCAGGGTGCCGGACCCAGTTCGGCGTGCCGGTGAATATCCCTTCCAGTTGTCAGGCGGCCTGCGTCAAAGAGTGATGATCGCCATTGCGCTATCCTGCAACCCCGCAGTGCTGATAGCCGACGAACCGACAACCGCATTGGATGTTACGATACAGCGCCAGATTCTGGAACTGGTTCGCGATCTTCAAGCCGACCGCGGAATGGCAGTACTGCACATTACCCACGATCTCGGCCTGATTTCTGAACATGCCGACCGTGTCATGGTGATGTATGCCGGCCGAATTATCGAGCAGGCGACAACCGTCAACATTATTGACCACCCGCGCCATCCTTACACGGCCGGGCTTGTGAACTGCGCTCCGGCGCTCGGCCAGAACCGCAACAGTCATCTAAGCGAGATTCCGGGGATTGTACCACCACTCAACCAGCTCCCGCCTGGATGCAGCTTTGAACCGCGCTGCCTGCGGCGTCTCGCGAGGTGCAGACAAGTCGTTCCAGAATTGGACCGACATCACTCCAGACACGTAACCGCCTGTCATAACCCCTGTTCTGCATGATGCCCAAAGTCACACTCGAAGCCAGGCAGATAACCAAATACTTTCCTACCGGCGGCATGTTGACCGGAGGTGTCAAGCAAGTTCGCGCGGTCGAGGGCGTTGACCTGATCCTCTACGCCGGAGAGACATTGGGGCTGGTTGGTGAAAGCGGATGCGGGAAGTCGACTGTCGGCCGGTTGTTGGTCAGGTTGCTGAGGCCAACAAGTGGTACAGTTTTTCTGCATGGAGAAGATATCGGCAAAGCGACTGGAGACAGGCTGCGTCGCCTGCGCCGCAAGTTGCAGATTGTGTTTCAGGACCCCTTGTCGTCGCTCAACCCGCGTCATCGGGTGTCCCGCATTCTTGCTGCACCATTTCACATACATGACAATCTCAGTCTGGACCAAATTGACGCGCAAGTCTCCCGGCTCATGCAGCGTGTCGGTCTCGATCCAGCGGGCAGGCACAAGTTTCCACACGAGTTTTCTGGAGGACAATGTCAGCGTATTGGCATCGCCCGCGCCATCGCCCTGGACCCCGAACTGATTGTTTGCGATGAACCTGTTTCAGCACTGGATGTTTCCGTGCAGGCTCAAATCATCAACCTGCTTCGCGATCTCAGGCGTCAGTCCGGTTCGTCACTGCTATTTATTTCTCATGATCTGGCGGTGGTTGAGAACCTGTGCGACCGGGTCGCCGTCATGTATCTGGGTCGCATAGTCGAGCTTGCCGATCGTGACAGCCTCTTCGACAATCCCCGGCATCCATACAGTGAAGCGCTGCTTGCATCGGTTCCGCGTCTGCATGGCCGTCGACGACAATCGCGTTCACGCGCCCTGTCAGGTGAAATTCCAAGCCCTGTCGATCCGCCCTCCGGCTGCGCCTTTCACCCCCGATGTCCGCTGGCTGCCGACATCTGTCGCAAAGAGGTCCCGATGCTCGCCTTGCGTTCTGACAGTCATTCGGTTGCCTGTCACTTCCGTTGAACCACCGATCATGCGGCAGGAAATGCAAGAACGCGGCCTTTTTGCCGGCTTCCAGAACCGTCACTTTGCAGTCACCTCGACACCCATCTGTCTGCCCAATGCGATTATTGCTGTCCCGGTGTTTTCCAATTTGCCAATTCTGTTGAGTTTAATTGCCCTAAGGGATGGTGTGCTGATTCGCGCCGACTCCCCTCAGTGCTTCCAGCCGGTTGCTCGGCAACCCGGCAAGGTCTCAAGGCTACTCTGCCGCTGTTCGTAATAGACCCTCTGACATGCGCATGTCGCAGGCCGTGTATCGGATGGAGAATCAGCCCCATGCTCCGCTTGGAACTTTTAGACATGCGATTTGGCGTTTTTCTTGTCGTAGACCCCTATTGAAAATGGAATATTTTCTAAAGTGCCTATGCCGCCATCATGTTAGCTTCTGGTTCTCGAAATAATCCCAGTCGTCTTCGGTGCGTGGCAGAGCAATTACGATAGCTCGCAGCACATTCTCCGGACTTTCGGGGATCGGCTCCGGCATTGGCTTTACAGGCGGTCTTCCGCGTCGCTTCAGCTTGCCGTCGGTAATTCTCTTCTCCACTCGGCGTGAACGGTACAAACGGAGAGTTGTATCCGCCGGATGGTGATTTTCGCATCTGATCGGTCAAGCGCCACTATTGCAGCCAACTCGTCGCCTGCCTTGCAATTTATGAGCGGCGCGTCTCGCTCGAACACCGGCAGGGGTGCGGTCTGCACCGCGTCGAAGATTGTGGCCGGGATTTCGAGAAGCTGATAGCGGTTCGGCGTTGTGGCTGGTCCAGCGCGGAATGCTCGGAGAATGATGATCGCGGTCACGGCAGCCTGGTATTCTCGGAATAGTTCCAGTGTCCGGTTTCTTCGCCCCGTGGCTGTCCGCTCATCCTGAATCCATGCGGCCTCGGTCAACTTCGAGATATGGGCGGACGTTTCGGACAGCCTGGCGGCGGCGGTTGATTTGAGGGACAGCCGCCGTTTTGGCCCGGAGGCCGGTTGAACAATCAGATCGACGAACCGCCGTGTCGGGGAACCTAGCGGATCGACCGCCCATCCAACATGCTGGCAGGCGTTGCGGAAAACGGACTCGAAGGCAGTCAAGCCAAGCGGCTCGGTGGTGGCACTGTGATGAACCGAGAGCGCTAGGCCGAAGTATTCGATCCATGCTCCAACGCTAGTCAGCCATGTACCCGGCGACCGTATGTCCGCACTCGGTGGGTTGGAAAGGGAGGACACAACCGTAGCGACGAACTCGATCTGCGCGGGCGAGAACAAGTCTAGGCGGGCCTTGAGATCTGCGAGTGTCAAAGGCCCGACACCCGGTGTTCGATCAGGTCCACATAGTTCGGTTTGATTTCTGCGCCGACCCATCGACACCCGAGTTCCCGCGCGACGATGAGGCTCGTTCCACTACCTGCATAAGGATCAAGCACAACGCAATTCTGACGGACAGTCATCGCCATGCACTGGCGGGCCAATGACAACGGCATCATTGCCGGATGATCTGCAGACCAGTTGGCAGGCCGTCGTAGCGGCTTGGTCGGCAAATCCCAAACCGTCCTGAGCCGACGGCCGCCCGGCCCGCAAACCGCGCCGATGGTATAGTGATAGTCTTGCTCTTTCGAGAGCAGGAAGACGGTCTCATGTGCCTTGGTTGGACGGTCCTGAACTGACTCGGGCTGCGCATTCGGCTTGTGCCAGATTACTTCGCTACGGAGCCACCAGCCGGCCTCCTGCAGGCCGAACGCGAGCCGCCACGGAATGCCGATGAGGTCTTTCGGCTTAAGCCCTTCTGGTGTCGGAGGTCGGACATCCATTGCCCGCGCGCGGTTCTTTCTGTCAGGAGCCCTGTAACGGCGATTACCAGAGGTGTAGACATCGCCGACGTTCAGCCAAACGGTCCCATCGGTACGCAGGACCCGCCGGACTTCCTCGAATACATCCATGACGCTCGCGACATAGCTCTCAAGGCTATCGTCGCAGCCGGTTTGATCCTCGACCTCATAGTCCCGCAACGACCAGTAGGGCGGCGAGGTCAAAACGGTCTGCACCGACTCACTGGGCAACAACGCAAGCGACTTCTTCGCATCGCCACAAAACAGCAGGTTCTCGTCTATAGAGGTGAAAGGCTTGCGGTCGAGGTTGTCAATCCGCGTGTATCCGGGAGTCGCTTCATCCCAGAGAGCGGCCTGCAAAGCCCGCCCACTCATGCGCTCTTCCTTGCGCCCGACGGGAGGCCATTGTTGGCAATGAGGTCTTGGTACCACACCCTCTTCCTGGCCATGCCAATAGCGACCAGGCGCAACATGCTTAGCGTATCGCAGAGCAGGATGTTGTGCCGTCCTGCAAACTCCCGGACATTACGGACAATTTTCTTCACTGAGAATTTGTGGAAGGTTCTCTGATAGACGCGTTTAAGGTGACCCCAGAACGACTCCATCCGGTCAGTGCGCGCCTTCCGACGTACATACACGCCGACTCTGTGATTGGCGGGCTCGTCGGTCAAGGATATTACTCCTGGTGCTGTTTGGTCGCAGACGAACCCCTTTAGCAGCGTTGCATCAGTCTGGGAAATAGGCTGCGCAGCAACGCGGTTCGAGTAGCGGTCCCCGATCCAGGCGACAGCCGACTTGCCCACTGTTCCACGCCTGGCACCCGCCTCGGCCGGTTCCTTGGGCTTCGCCTTCGACTTCGACATGTTCGTTCGCTTGCTGCCAATGCAGACCTTATCGACCTCCACCTGGCCCGTGAACATTGAGCCGCCTTCGCGCTCCCGTGTCTCCCGGTTGCGATGCGCCAGTTGCCATGCTGTCTCCTGCGTGATACCAAGGTCCCGGTGCAGCTTCTTGCTGCACGAACCTTCTATACCTGCTGTCATCAGATAGCCGGACAGTACGTCTGTCTTGTTGAGTCGCCCAGAAACACTCGCGCAATCTCTTCCTGCAGTCCCTGGCGGAGTTGCTTACCCAGTGCGTATAGAGCCATATACCCATTCCCGGCTATGTGGAGGCATTGTGCCGGAGTCGAAAGCGAGGCGCAAGGGGAATCGCCACTCGTCACGCTTCTTGCCTCCTTCTTGCTACTACCATGATGGCGGTAACGGCAGTTGACTCGCCGGAAACGATTGCGCCGGGCATGGCAAACTTCGGGGATGCCAGAGAGACCCTGCCTTGTGCCCTTTCCTCAAGATTTGTTTCGTCCGGGAGACGTTAGTATTGTGCTGACTTACCCAGCGGCTTCAGCTCGATGCGGTGCGTGATGACCCGTGTATCCAGAAGCTCTAGATGCCGCTGTTGTTTTTAGGAATATCGCAATAGCAGGGGAGCAGACAGCATGAAGATATCTGAAACGAGCTATCCTCTCCAGGTGCCGTTGACACAGACCACCGCCTGCAGTGCGTTTGCGGAATCCGTGGCTCGCAGGCTCGGCGAACATTCAGGCCCGGCTGCAGGACCGCAATGAGTGGTCCAAACCCTGTGAGGATCAGGTTTGCTCGCCTTCCCGATCAAACCGGCTGGCTGTCCAAATCGATAACCTCGGTTACCGAGCGTTATGGCGACTGACTTCCCCCTGTCGCCTGCGGTGCAACACTGTTAACGAGTATTCGGTTGGTGCTTCCTTCGACAGACCACAACTGAACCGCATCCGGCCTCAACTGGCGACCGCAAACAGCGAAGCATTGCCGCCCGCGGCAGTGGTGTCGACACAGACATGGCGTTCGAGCACACAGTAGTCGGCAACATTCCTTGTCGTCACAAGTGGAACAATTGGGCCCTGCCGTTCTGAAAGCGCTATCCTGGCCTCTCGCACATCCGCTTCGTCGCTCCACAGTACGACGATGTCAATTCCCCTGAGTTCCGACAAATGGTGGCGTGGCAAAAAGCCGGAATGTGCATTGTTGCCCGTAGCACCAGCCGCCACCAGGACTGAAGAGCAACCGGCTGCACTGGCAGCCTCCGCCTGCAATTGTGCGTCAGCGGCCCCTGGACCCAGGCATAGGGCCGTGCCTCTGCCAAATGTGCTCAGGCGATTTGATTCGCCGGTAGGCCCCGGCATCTCCTCGGTTCCGAGCTTGACCGGTTGACCGGCCTGAACACTGTCAATCAGCGCCTGAACTTCAGCAACTGCAACCTGGAGCGCCTGGGGACACTCCCTTGTGATGACATGTGCCTTGGAAAATCCCTTCACGTATTGTGGTCCGCCCGCCTTGGGCCCGGTTCCGGACAGCCCCTCGCCACCAAATGGCTGGGAACCGACAACGGCACCGATCTGGTTGCGATTGACGTAAATGTTGCCGACCCGAAGCTGACTGACTATCTTCCTGACGCGGGAATCAACCCTTGAATGGACCCCGAACGTCAATCCGAACCCACTGGCATTGATCGTATCAATCACCTCCTGCAAACGGCCGGACTGGTAGGAAGCGACGTGAAGCACGGGCCCGAACACTTCCTCCTTGACCGCCTCAATTCCGGAAACGGCAATCACCGCCGGGCCGACAAACCAGCCGCTTTGTGGAACGGGGCATTGCTTGAGCAATCGGCCCTCTGATGCAGCCTGGTCGACATAGGCCTGTACATATTCGCTTGAGGCCTGATCGATCATGGGTCCAATATCCGTGCTGACCTCCCAGGGATCGCCGATTTTCAATTCATCCATGACCCCGAACAGCATCTTCAGAAACGCGTCGTGAATGTCGGACTGCAGATACAGCACCCGCAACGCCGAACATCGCTGACCGGCAGACTGGAAGGAAGAAATTACAATATCCCGAACAACCTGTTCGGGCAGCGCAGTACTGTCCACTATCATTGCATTGAGGCCGCCCGTTTCTGCCACCAGTCGGGCATCATTCTCCATGAACCTTGCCATCGACCGGTTGATTGACACCGCAGTTTCAGTCGATCCGGTGAAGGCAACAGCAGAAATACGCGGATCGGAAACAAGCTTGTTGCCAACGATTGATCCCTTGCCAGGAAACAACTGCAGCGCATTTTTCGGAACACCTGCAGCATGCAGCTTTTCGACCGCCAATGTAGCGATCAGCGGGGTTTGGCCTGCCGGTTTTGCCAGCACACTATTGCCGGCCGCTAGAGCGCCAGCAATCTGACCCGTGAAGATTGCGAGAGGAAAATTCCAGGGTGAAATACAGGCAACGAGACCGGCGGGGCGCAACCCCTTTTGGCGTGTGGCTTCAGTGGCGTAGTAGCGCAGGAAGTCAACCGCTTCTCGAAGTTCGGCGATGGCATCCGAAAGGGACTTTCCTGCCTCACGGCAAAGCAGGGCGAATATCTCCCCGGATGCCTCCTCGAAGAGGTCCGAAGCTCTGACAAGCACATCAGCGCGCTCCTGTGCCGGTACGTTCCATACTCGGGCACGCTGCAGGCCTTCTTCTACGTCCGCAACCGATGCCAACCATGCCTCCCCCACTGCCGTGGATGGGCTTTGTGGCTCGCTTACCCTCTGCCGGGAAGGTGTTCCGTCTTCAGTTCTGTATTCTTTGCTGGTCCAGGTGGATGTCTGGAATGGCAGCCGTGTTTCCTCAAGTTGTCGCAACACCGCTGAATCATGGAGATCCCAGCCTCTGGAATTGCGCCGCTCATGTCCAAACAGGTTCCGTGGATGTGCGATGTGCTGAATATTGCTGGCCCGGGCCTCGGCGAGTGTGTTGTAGGGATCGGCAGAAATCTCTCCCACATCGAGGCTCGAGTTGGCGATCTGATTGACAAACGAACTGTTGGCACCGTTTTCGAGCATGCGGCGAGCCAGGTAAGGAAGAAGTTCACGGTATTCTCCGACCGGCGCGTAGATCCTGCAGCGGGTTCCCCCGCGAGCAAGAATCTTGTCATGAAGTGCCTTCCCCATCCCGTGAATTCGCTGAAACTCGAACGCCTGACCGTCTTCGGCCATATCCAGAACCGCTGACACCGTATGGGCGTTATGGCCTGCGAACTGGGAGTAAATCCGGTCATTCATAGTCAGCAACTGGCGGGCACAACACAGGTATGCAACGTCAGTCTCCGACTTGTGTGTATAGACCGGAAAATCCTCAAGACCCTCAACCTGGGCCCTCTTGATCTCGGTGTCCCAGTAGGCACCCTTGACCAGACGGATCATGATCTTGCGATCCAGCTCGCATGCCAGCGCGTAGAGCCAATCGATAACGAAGGGAGCGGCCTTGCCATATGCCTGTACGACAATTCCGAATCCGTCCCACCCCCTGAGTTCATCGTCGCGCAGAACGGCCTCGATAACCTCTAGCGAAATCTCCAGACGGTCAGCCTCCTCGGCATCGATGTTCATTCCGATATTGGCGTCCCTGGACAGACGGGCCAGGACCCGAACTCGTTCTGTCAGTTCTGCCAATACTCGCTGGCGCTGATTCAGTTCGTATCTCGGATGAAGCGCCGAAAGCTTGATAGATATGCCATTGTTGTCCCGGAAATCCGCAGATTTGCACCCTGCAGCCACACCCTGGATCGATTGCTTGTAGGCATCGAAGAAGAATTCAGCATCATCTTCGGTTATGGCCGCCTCGCCCAGCATGTCGAAGGAAAAACAGTTTCCTGCCCTTTCCGCCGGTCGGGCGCGGCGCAGTGCCTGACCAATTGTCCTGCCAAGAACGAACCGACCGGCCAGAATTGCTGTTGCCTTTCGCGCGCCAGCGCGGATCGCAGACGTACTGGCACGGCGCAGCATACCATGAAGCCTGGCCCTGATTCCGGCACCCTGTTCCTGCGACAGGCAGAACGCCGTGACGTGCAGCGCCAACGTGGCTGCGTTGACGAGTCTGGATGACGATTTTCCGCGGTGTTGCTTCCAGTCGACGGGTACAAGCTTGTCAGCGATAAGGGCGTCCATGGTTGCTGCGTCGGGTACGCGAATCAACGCCTCGGCAATTCGCAACAATGCCAGACCTTCCTCAGTACCCAGGCCGTACTCGACGAGCATGCTCTCCAACACATTGGGCTTGACGGAACTCCGAATGTCTGTGACCAACTTCTCTGCAGCACTGCATATCCTGGCCCGGCCATCTTCGCTGAGTCCGTACGCCTCATGAAGCGGGTCGAGCGTTACGTTACTTCCCTTGGTTCGCGCTTCGAGGAAGGCATCAATAAGAGCTGCGCGTTCGTCACTCACTCTCGAACTCCTCCATTCTCGCGGCTGGCAGATGGGCCTTTGCCCCAGCCGCCCCCGCCTGCTGTTTCAATAACAATATCATCGCCGGCGTCGACTTCGAGATCGCTAACATAACCAAACCGTTCCATTCCACCATCTCGGCGAACGACCGACAGGGAGTTCTTGCCGCCCTGGCTACCCCCATTGGATCCCCAGACCCTGGTCTTGTTGTGGCTGAGACCCACCGCTACCAAGACTTTCGAACGAGGCCGGTAGCAGATAGACAAGCCTGCTCCACCGTCGTGCCTGCCTCTCCCGACAGCGGTGTTGAGACGCTTCCATCCGACCTCTATACCATACCGAGCCTCGCATATCTCGACCGGGCAGTTGAATGTTTCGCCATGGTTCGAGGAAAACATGCAATGCAAGCCGGGCCGACTTCTGGTTGCACCCCAGCCACCCATCTGCGGCTCCACCATTGTAAAGTCGCGTCCCGTGTCTGGATGGCGTCCGGCAATGACTGTCCCGCATATCGAGGCAAAATGACCGGCAGGAAGTTGCTCCGGAATATGTTTGGCCAGACAGCGCCACAACATGTCGAAGAGTCTGATCCGGGTCTCAAAGTAGTAGCCATGGGGAGCGCTTCCAATGGCATGGAAAATTGTTCCGGGCTCGGTTAGCACTTCCAGAGGAGCAAATGAACCTTCGTTTGCAAACAGCTGGGGATCGGTCACCGCCTTGAATATCATTTGGGCCGAGATTACCGCACCATCCCTGCTGGTATTGTAGGGACCAGCCTTCTGTGCCGGGTTGTCCCGCAGATCAACCTGGAATCGATCGTCGCCTATCGTGATGCCTGCGTGCCAGACCTCGCCATCATCCTGTTCCATGTCGATGGAATATGAACCCTTCGGCAGTTTTTTCAGCCCATCGGCAGCGCGTCTCCTGCCCTCGGTGAACAGTTCTGCGATTGCGCATTCGAATTCTTCCAGCCCGTAGGTATCGACCAGACGACTGATACGCGCTGTCGCCCTGCGACAGGCTGCGATCTGTGCCCAGAGATCTCCGCGGGCAAAGTCTGGCAACCGGGAGTTGGCGAAGATAATCTCAAGAACAGGCGTGACCGGCTCACCTCCGGCGAACAGCCGGACCGCCGGAAGCCGAAGGCCCTCCTGAAAGATCTCGCTGGCGCGCGTCGACATCGAACCTGGCGTAATGCCGCCAATGTCGCTCCAGTGGGCAATCGTGGCCGACCATGCCAGACAACGACCATTCCAGAATACCGGCATTGCGATCACGACATCGCTCAGATGGGTGACGCCACCATAGTTTGGATCGTTGGTGACAAACATGTCTCCTTCGACCAGACTGTCCGTACCGTGCAATTCGATGATGCGCTTTACTGACTTGTCGAGCACGCCGACAAAGGTCGGAATACCGGCACCGGATCCAAGAAGCCGACCGTCAGCATCCGTGATTCCGGTTCCCACGTCGAGCACCTCGTGAATGATTGGGCTCATCGCCGTCTTGCGCAAGAACAGGAACATTTCGTCGGAGGCCGCCGCTATTCCGGCCTGGATAACGGTACGGCTGATCCTGTCGCCGGTCATCGGTTTTTTCAGTCAGGCGAGACAATCAGGCGATTGCCGAAAATACCAGCGTCGTCAAAAACACCCAGTTGCGCAATTTCCTCTTCCGGTGGTGCTTCGCAAGACCAGACCCGACTCGGAACCCAGCCGCACTGGCGTTTCAGGATAGCCCCGTATTCGGCGCGCTTGAACGCTGCTATTGATGGGTCAATAACCGGCACACCGAGTTGCCGCGACATCTGCCTGAAGAAGCCGATCTCGAGTGTGCAGCCGAGGATCAATGCCTCCGCATAATCCTCCTCGACAGCCCTGCGGCCAGCTTCACACAACAAGTCGTTGGATCGCGCATGGTCTTGCTGGAACTCGGTAACGCCGAGCCCGACATGGTAGAATCCCGTCAGATTCTTGCCCTGACCATTGTCGTGCACGGTTGCGTTCATCTGATTGACCCACTTGCGACGGCCGACAATTATGCCAAAGCGATTGGCCAGGCTTGTGGCAATCTCGAGAGCCGCCACACAGGGGGCCGTGACGATCATCTCGCCCGAAATCTCGCGGGCATCTTCAAGTGCCGTGTCGTAGAAACAGCCGATTGCCAGTGCGTCGAAGCCCTCCTTCTGGGCAGCGCGGGTGGCCAGGATGATACCCGCAGTGACCATCGCCTCATAGGATCGATATTCGATATGCTTGAAGGCACCTTCCGCCGACCGCAGTGATGTGATGTGCACTTCAGTGTCGGGAAGTTTGTGCTCGCGAACCATATCCGCAAACACCTTGTCGTATTCCGCTGTACCGAGCGGGTTCAAATACATGACCTTGGTAGAAATTCTGTCGCTCATTGGCTTCTCCGACCCGTCTGGTGGTCTTCACAGTCTAGTGTGTTCGAGTCCGGGTTTCGAACCGTTTGAATCCTCAGTTGGAAGTTTCCTGACATTCGACGCCAAAAACCTCGCGCGCCCGTTGTGCCGAGATCAACCCGTTCCTGACATCTTCGCGGACCAGAGCCGCGTCCCGCTCGCGCGGATCGCCCAACCCGCCACCTATGCCGGTATAGACGCGGATTACATCGTCGGTCGTCGTGGCCAGGCCCGAGACTTCCGAGTACCTGGTCCTCTCGCCGGAATGCGAAATGAACTCGATGTAGTTCGGGGATCCATCGCGCCCCCCATGCAGCCCCCAGGGAGGAATCCTGGAGCGCGTGTAGGCGACTGTCACGAATCCCTCCTTGGAGCGCACCCGATAGTCAAGGACAATTCCCCGGCCTCCCTGATGCCTGCCTTCGCCACCCGGTTGCGTGTTCAGGGCCATCTGATCGACAATCAGCCCGTTGCGCGCTTCATTGACCTCGGCAGGACAGTTGTAGGTTTCACCGTGAAAGCCACAGAACATGGCCGTATTGCCGTCGCCGGACAAACTGGCGCCCCAGCCACCCAACTGTGGTTCGATTACCGTATACTGGCGCCCGGTATCCGGATGGATGCCGCCGATGAAGGTTCCGCAGACCGATGCGAAATGTCCAGCCGCCAGCCGCTCCGGCATGTGGGCAGCCAGGCATCGCCACATCAGGTCGTAGGCCCTCAGTTCGAGCTCATAGTAGTATCCGAGGGCGGCCGGCTCCCTGGCCTGGAACGCAGATCCCTCACAGGTCAACAGCTCCAGAGGCCGGAACGAGCCACCATTGGCAGGCGAATACGGACTGGTGAGCGATTTGAAGATCATCTGGGCGGCAACCATGACCCCGTCACGGCTGGTGTTAAGCGGGCCACGCATCTGTTCCGGATTGTCGCGAAGATCAACCGTGAAGCGATCTTCGGATATGGTGATCTTGACGTTGTAGATCAGTCCGTTGTCCTGCTCCTCGGAAAGTTCGAACTTGCCTTGTGGCAGTTTTGCCAACTCGCGCAAGGACGCCTGCTCGCCAAATTCCATGAAGGATTCAATGGCTGCAAGAAATGTTGCGGTTCCGTATCTTTCGGCCAGTGCAACAAGCCTCCGGCTGCCAACCCGGACCGACGCGATTGCTGCCCAAAGATCACCCTCAAGCACTTCGGGCATGCGCGAATTGACCTTGATGATCTCCATCACCGGGGCAATGGGCTCGCCCCTGGATATGATCTTTATGGCTGGCAGTCGAAGGCCTTCCTGGAAGATTACGGTTGCATCTCCGCTCATCGAACCTGGCGCCATTCCTCCCACGTCCGAATGATGTGCAATGTTACCTGTCCAGGCGATGAGTTCGTCGCCAACGAAAACCGGCATGATCACGACAATGTCATTCAGATGGGTTACACCGCCATAGTAGGGATCGTTCGTTGCAAATACGTCGCCTGGCCCGACATCTCCCGGCGCGTTGAATTTGTCGATGATCACTTTGGTAGACTTGTCGAGCACCCCGATGAAGGCAGGAATCCCGGCTCCTGACGAAGCCAGTTCCCCTTTGGGGTCCATTATACCGGTCCCCATGTCCAGCACCTCGTAGATGATCGAGCTCATTGCTGTCTTGCGCATGGCAGCGAACATTTCATCGGCTGCCGCCTGCAACGAATTCTGGATTATTTCGAGTGTGATAGGGTCGTTTGTCTTCGCCACCATGATGTCACTCCCTATGGCTGGATTTCGATGACGATATTGCGATAGCCGTCCACTTCAACCCGATTGCCGGGATGAACGACCACGGTCATGCCGGGGTCCTCGATGATTGCCGGGCCGACGAGCGTCATGCCGGGCTCCAGTTCGGGCCCCTGATAGATGCAGGACTCAAGGACACCTTCCAGCGCGAAGTCGACCGGACGCGTGGCCTTTATGGCAGCGCTTGAATCGCTGTCCCCCAGTGCACTTTCCCTGACGTCCAGCTTGCCGACCTGAGCCGTAGCCACGACGTGGATGCCGACCATTTCGACCGGAGCGTCCAGTCGGTAGGTATATTCGCGCTGGTAGGCCGTCTGGAAGGTCTCGCGGATTTCAGCGATGCGACCCGGCCTGACCGGCTCGGAACCAAGATCGATTTCGGTAGTGTGTTCCTGGTTCTGGTAGCGGAACTGTCCGAAGCGCTTGAACGAAATCTCTTCGGGAATCACTCCCTCCGATTCAAACTGCTGGCGCGCCCCGGACTCGACCCGGACCAGCTGGTCTTCGATGCGGGCGGCGTTGTCCTCATCCAGATCCATCAGCCGTGTCACGAAAAAATCGCGACGGAGATCTGACATTATCATTCCCCAGGCCGAGAACACCGGTGCGTTGGCCGGGACCACAACCCGTGAAACGCCGAGTTCCTGGGCCAGGGCAACAGCATGCATGGCACCACCACCGCCAAACGCAATCAGCGTGAAGTCGCGCGGGTCGAAGCCTCGATTGAGCGAAACAAGCTTGAGAGCATTGACCATGTTGTTGTTGGCGATACGCACGACGCCGCGGGCGGCTTCGTCGGGCCCGACGCCGAGCCGATTGCCAATCTTTCGGATAGCGCGCTCGACAGCATCCATGTCGGCATCAATCTCGCCGCCGAAGAAGTAGTCCGGATTGAGTCTGCCCAGCCACAGGTTGGCGTCGGTTGCGGTTGCCTCTGTTCCGCCGAGGCCGTAGGCAGCCGGTCCAGGTTGGGCACCGGCCGATTGTGGTCCAACGTGCAGCTTGCCGAATTCGTCCACCCAAGCAATCGATCCACCACCATTTCCGATTTCAACCAGATCAACGACCGGCACCATGACCGGGTAGCCGGCGGATTTCTTGTCGCGTTCGATCCAGTAATCGGTAATGATCTTGACGTTTCCATCTTCGATGAGCGAACATTTTGCTGTCGTTCCCCCGATATCGAGTGCGATGATATCACGATAACCTGTTAACTTGCCAAGTTCGGCTGCGCCCCATATTCCCGAAGCCGGTCCCGACTCAATCATCGTAATCGGTGTGCGAGCAACCGCCTGAAGGGAATCCACGCCGCAATTTGATTGCATGACATACGGGCTGCCGGAAAAGCCCTTGTTGTTGAGGCCGTTGTTGAGGCCCAGGAGATATTTCTCGGCTACCGGCTGGACATAGGCGGACAACACGGTTGTATTGGTCCGCTCGTACTCCCTCCACTGGCGGGCGATTGCGTGCGACGATACAACCGGCACCTCGGGCCAGAGCCGTCTGACTTCGGCCTCGACCGCCTCTTCGTGGGACATGTTGGCGTAGGAATGAATAAGGCAGATCGCTACTGCCTGGACATCTTTCCGTCTGAAATCCTCAATAATTTCTGGCAGCGGAGCAAGGTCGAGTGGGCGCATCAGGGCACCGAGATAGCTCATGCGACCGGGAACTTCCCTGCGCAGGTGGCGCGGCACAAATGGTGGCGGTTTGACATAGTGCAGGTTGAAGAAATCGGGCCGATTGCCACGGGCGATTTCAAGCGTGTCCCTGAAGCCCTCGGTGGCAATCAATCCAACCCGTACGCCCTTGCGTTCAGTCAGGGCGTTGATCACAACAGTCGTGCCGTGGGCCAGGAAATCGACGTCGGTCAAGTCGATTTCGGCCTTGTCGATGACCTGCAATACGCCGGTTTCATAGTCTGGCGGTGTTGTTGCGACCTTTGCTGTCCTGACCTCGGACTTGCCAGATGCCGGATTGAAGTCAAAGCTTACAAGATCGGTAAATGTACCTCCGACATCGGTGGCAATGCGCGTGATCTTCCTAACCACTAATCCGTCCCTCCCTGATTGGTCAGCATGCCGTGCAGCAGAAAGCATGCAGTTGCTGGCAACACCAGATCATTTGCCCTGCCGACTCGCTCCGGCGAGTAATTGCCAGCCCGGTCCAGGCAATTGACAGTCCCTAGCAGGCGGCCGGCTGCTACCACGGGAAGGTTCAGAACCGAAGCACAGCCCAGTGAGGCAATGAGCTCGTAATCCGGAAATACCCTGGCAATTTCCTCTAAATTGTTGGCAATGAACATTCGTCGGTTTCCGACAACTGTATGCGTCCACTCGCCTTCGGGCAATGCCTTCATTCCGAAACAGGGGTAGGCCTCGGGCATGTTCGTGTAGATGCGGCATCCCCGGCCGCGGTCGGTATCCAGCGCCATGACCGTAAACAGTCGTGCCCCGATCGACTCGTTGGCCAGCCGCTCCAATGCCGCGAATGTTGCCGCGGGCTGGCCGCGTTCCCCTGCAAGAGCCTCGGCAAATGTCTGTGGTTGCGTTGTCATACCAGATTGTGTCCCGGTGCATTTGTTTCACATGTACATTGCCCAGTGCGGCAAAGGGCTGGTGTATGCGAAGTTAAGATAAGGGGTATAGCCACGAAACTGTTTTTCGAAAACCCGGCAGGAATTCAATCCAGGTACGGAATTTGGCAGTCTTGACGAGCCGCGTAAGCAGAATCTGCGCGCCAGGGCTGACTGGGATCGTGCCTCCAGTGCAGGGTCGCATTCGCGAATCCCGAACACCGCGGAAATGCCCTCCAGCCCAGCGATGCAGGTTCGTCACGGAGAAACTGCAGGTCATCCTTCGCATCCCGTTCGCCCCAATGCATCGCTTGCTGTGTCACCTTGACTGCACTTGCTGACTATCTTCGTTCCGGCAGACATTCGTACGCTGGTCGACCTGATCACAGTATGGAAAGGTTGAATTGTTCGAATGCAACAGGGTGGGCACCGAATATGCGAGAAACTTCACCTTGTGATCGCTGGGCACCAGAATTGTCTGTCGATTCACGATGAGCCGTCAGGGCGCGAGTTCAACGAGCCGGTCATGCGGTTCGACGAGTCTGATGGACCGATGGATTTCTCCCATGCAAGTCAGTCAACAGTGCAGGCAACCGGGTCAGGGTCCTGATTGCAAGGCGGCGACGGAACAGCGCTGCAGGCTGGCAGGTCAAACTCGTAGGCCGTGCCCTGGGCCTGGCAAACGGAGACGATCGAAGCAATTCAAATATGCTCCCGGTATCAGACTCGGTATCAGTGAAGGGTGTGAATCGAACAGGAGTGCGCTACACAGGAATAAGGTTTCACGTATAGCAAACGGAGAGTTTTTCCTTGTGTACAAGCAGCTTGATCTAATCACAATAGGGCGTGCCTCGGTAGACCTTTATGGCAGACAGGTCGGCGGCTTGCTTGAGGACATGGCTTCCTTCAGCAAGTATATTGGTGGGTCACCAACAAACATTGCTGCTGGAGCTGCACGTCTCGGACTGCGTTCTGCACTGATTACAAGGGTCGGGGACGAGCATTTCGGCCGCTTCATCCGCAATCAGCTCGCTTACGAAGGCGTAGATGTGCGTGGGGTGATCACCGATGCCGACCGTCTGACTGCACTTGCTATCCTCGGCATCCGAGACGACGATTCCTTTCCTCTGATCTTTTATCGGGAGAATTGTGCCGACATGGCACTGTGCGAGGCAGATATCGACGAAGCATTGGTCAGCAGCACAAGGTGCCTTTGCGCCACCGGCACCCATCTTTCCCATCCCCGTACAGAAGCCGCCGTTCTCAAGGCCGTCCACCTGGCGAGGCAGGCCGAGGCTTCTACGGCTCTTGATATCGACTATCGCCCAAATCTATGGGGGTTGGCCGGGCATGGGGAGGGCGAGTCCCGTTACATTTCCTCGCAACGCGTTACCGATCGCCTCCAGGTTCATCTCGGACTGTTCGATCTGATCGTCGGAACCGAGGAGGAATTTCAGATCGCCGGTGGAAGTACCGATATCTTGACTGCACTGGCCAACATACGTGAACTGACGTCAGCAACACTGGTGTGCAAGCGCGGGCCACTCGGAGCAGTTGCCTTTGCCGACGCCATTCCGGCATCGATTGAGGCCGGCGAGACCGGTCAAGGCTTCGAGGTTGAGGTTTACAATGTGCTGGGAGCTGGCGATGGATTCATGGCCGGGCTGCTCAAGGGTTGGCTCGACGGCAAGAGCTGGAAAAGTACGATGCGGATTGCCAATGCATGTGGAGCCCTGGCGGTATCGCGACACGGGTGTGCGCCCTCATATCCATCCTGGAAGGAGCTCGAGTTTTTTCTTTCCCGCGGCGTCAAGTGCCCGGCACTTCGACTGGACACACAGCTGGAACAAATCCACTGGGCAACAAACCGTAATGTGCACTGGCCACAACTCAGGGTCCTGTCGCTTGAGGATTGTCGCTGGCTCACTGCAATGTGTCGTCAATACGGCCACGATATCTCTCGGGCCGGTGATTTCCTGCAACTATGTGTCGAAGCCGTGCAAATTGTGGCTGCCGAACAACCTGGGGTTGGCGTCCTGTGCAACGATACCCTGGGCCGTAAATCGCTCTACCGTGCAGCAGGGTCGGGCCTGTGGATCGGGCGGCCGGTCGAACAACGCGGCACAAGACCTGTCGAATTCAGGGAAACCCTTGGTGCTGACCTTGGTGAATTGCAGGAGTGGCCACTGGAGCACGTCGTACGCGTCCGTTGCCTGTGCAGTTCCGATGATTCGGACGCGTTGTGGAACACGCAGTTAGCAAGATTGAAACTGTTGTCCGCAGCGGCGCGCAGGTCGAGACTGGAACAGTTCCTGGAATTGGTGGGGGTCGCAGGCGGCACCTGGAACGAAACTTCGTGCGCCAGGGCCATGGACCGAATCTATACTGCCGGGATATATCCCGATTGGTGGGGATTGGGGCCATTCAACACAGCATCAAGAGGTGACAGGTTGGGCGAAATCATCAACCGACGAGACCCGAACTGTCGTGGCATGTTGTTGCTGGCAATGAATAGTAACCCGGATGAATTTGCACAGGACGTGGGGACACTCGCAACATGCGCGATCGTGCGGGGTGTTGTGGTCGGACATGATATCTTCGGTTCGATGGCGAAGAAATGGCTTGAAGGCACGTATGACCGACAGGCAACTGTCAACCGGCTTGTGTCAGACATCTTCGAATACTGCCAACGCTGGGACGACCTGCTGTCCAACTGAACACCTACCTGAATCCATACTATTGCAATAAGCAAATCAGGTGATTGCCTGCCCGAGTGAATATGAACCGGCAGGCGTTCATGGACCGTACAGCGGCAACTCTGCCAGATGGTGCCCGCGTCCGGGAATTCGTGCTCTGGAGGGTTGGCTGCGTATATCATCCAGGGGGCAGATCTCATCAATTCCTGGCAACGTCGAGTCTGTCTGGTTCCTTGCCGGACAACAAGATCAGGCAGGGAGCAGCACGATACGTGCCCTCTTCGTGTTGGCCGAGGAACAGGTCGACATGAACCGCACCGAACGCCGGGGCGCTCCATCCAGGAGCACTCAAACAACTAGCTAGCCAGTATCAATTGCATTTGCACGGATCATTCAGGCTCTCAGGGTCACCCCAGCCGGAAGCGGTTACGCAGGGTCAGTAGCACAAGAAACAGCAGAATAGGGCCCAGTATGGCCTGAACTGTGCCGATGGCATTGAACATGTACTCCGCTTCACTGGAAACCATGATATCCACTCTTGCACCGTGCAGGTGGCCACCTTCCAATGCAAGCCCTGGAATAGCATGTGCATTCGCAAAACCGAGACAGAGCGAGTTCCAGGCGATTTCTCGGAAAGCGGTGCAGGGACCGGACGGGCACACGAGCACGGCAATGGTTAGGATCGCTGCCACAAGGACAATATGGCCGGCCCAGCACAGGAATGCACGGCCGGAGTGCCCTACCCGTAGCCGGATGATTTATCGAACAACCAGTTTGCCATTGTATGCATTGTGCGACCGTCTCGCTGACGCAGAGCCTTCATCTTCAATCTGTAAAACTCGTGCCGCTCCGGCAATTTCTTGCTCTGGCTCATGATCAATGCCAGCCTGTCCCATGCCCTGACTGCCTCATCTGCGTTACTGTCTTGCGCGCTACTGCGGGACTGCTTGGCTCCGGGCCAGTGGACATTTCTGAAAGTGGCATCTTCGTGGCGCCTGGTTTGACGAACCGTCGCCGGCTACGCAGTCATTTCGACCTGCATCAGTTCCCTTGCGTTGGAAATCGACCACAGGCTGGCGCAAGTCAGTGACTGAGATTGATATGTCTGGGATCATCCAATTGAATCGGAAAACGCATCGGAACAAGCCCGGATTGGAGCCATGTGACCAGAGTATAGATGGAATACACGGGAAGTTTCGTAATTCGTCTGATTTCGGGGGCAAACGGAGCCATATTCGTGCACTCAAGCACGACCGCTCCCAAGTCATCGTAACGGTCCATCAATTCATGGGCCGTTCTACAGAGATCCTGGCGACAAAGATCGAAGTCAATATCTGGATGGTCATCCAGAATCTTGCGCGTAAATTCACTGCCGCGCTCGGTTCCGACGATAGGTGTATCCGGAGGAACGCCCGCAGCTTCCAGGTGCTCGCCGGTCAAATGCTCTTTCGAAATCGTAATGACTCCGGCCCGCTTTCTGCCACCGAGCATGCTGTTGACAGCCGCTACCTGCATGAGCGACGACGTTGCAACCGGCACATCAACCGCTGACATGACCGCATCCTGAATCAGCGAAAGGTAGCCACAATTGGTGGTCAACCCATCGGCACCGTGGGCCACAAGGTCCTGTGCAGCAGCAATGAAACCCTCGGTCAGACCCTTGGCCTTGTGCCGCACAACAAGGTCGGGCGAGGCCCCCCTGACAATACGATACTGCACTGGAAACGGCCAGGTGTTTGCATTGGCAATATCCCCGTAAATGCGAGGAAACTGGGTTTCCAGCATCATGACACCGACCGTCGCTCCGTAGACGGTCTTGCCTCCAAATTCTATGTTTGCCATCCTGTTTCCTAGTAATTCCAGCACGACGCTGTAACCGGGATCCAGCCCGTGTATATTCGACCCGCAGGATCACACAATCAACCAGTCAGCCATCATCACGAAGCTATTCCCAACCGCGCCGACAAGAATAGATATCCCCACAGCTCCAAAGCCAATTGCTAGTTCGAAAGAAGGAACTTTCGCCAGACCTGTAGCTTCAGGCTTATTGGAACAGTGTGGGCCGGGCTTGTGGAGGGCAGGTAACGACTGGGAATGCAAATTCCCGGAAAATGTCGGATAAACAACTGCTGTGCCTTCCGGCCGTTGAAGCCGATGGCAACAATTCCCGGATTGGCTTCAAGAAACTGCGGCAGCGCGTTGGGGATTACGTTTGTCATACTGGCATCAAGACTGCCAGGTCGACTAGCCGACCTGGCCACGTCCCACAAGGCGAGATTGTGGCGTCGAAGGACGTCTTTGCGAGCTTCGTAATCGTCGTCAATCAACTCTCCGAATACGGTCGACAATACTTGCCAGAATTGGTTCTGAGGGAAAGCATAGTACTGTTGCGTAGCCAATGATCGATCACCTGGAAGTGACCCGAGTACGAGGCGTCTCGATTCACCGTCGACAATCGGAGGCAAACCAACCTTTTTCAAGATCTGTTCCTGTTGCTTTTGGCCGGGTTCGAAGGAAGCTGCAATTCTGCCGACCCATAATTGCTGTCTGATCTGCCACTGCAAGCAGTTTCAGTCGAGTACAACCGAGTTGGTTGCACCGGTTCCACCCGTCGCACCTATGCTTGCAACGAGGGGCGTGGAGCGAGTATCGGTAAAGGCCAGCCTTACGGCCGTGACGAACCAAGCTGTCGTACGCCAAAATGCAGACAAGGTCGCCAGCTCCGGGAGAACGGAAATGGAATTGACATCACGTTACCAGGACCTCGCAGGCAAGTCGGTATTCATAACGGGCGGTGGTTCTGGAATAGGCGCAGCACTGACTGAAGCGTTTGTTCAGCAGGGCTCGCATGTGACCTTTGTTCAGCGTTCTCCTGCCGACGAGTTTTGTCACAGGCTGAAGCGGCGTTACGGCCGGTCCGCGGTTCACATTCCTTGCGACGTAACCGATATCCCGGCGCTGCGTAGGGCCATCAAATGCGCGGCTGCTGCCCACGGAGGGATACACGTCCTGGTCAACAATGCAGCCAGCGACGCACGGCACACGACAGAGGAAGTCTCGATTGAAAACTGGGATAACAATCAGGCCGTCAATCTGCGACCATATTTCTTTGCTGCACAAGCTGTCGTTGACGGCATGCGCTCGAGAAAGTGTGGATCCATCATCAATATCACGTCAATTTCGTACATGATGGGCAACGCATCCTATCCAGCTTATGTCACCGCCAATGCAGGGATAACCGGATTGACGCGTGGCCTGGCCAGAGAATTCGGACCTGACGGCATTCGGGTGAATGCCATCGCTCCTGGCTGGGTGTTGACCGCCAGGCAATTGCGACTGTGGGCTACTCCCGAAAGTCTTGCCGCTCACCTGGACAAGCAGTGCCTCAAGGAACACCTGCGACCGGAACATATAGCAGGCGGCTGCCTCTTTCTGGCCTCTTCAGCCAGCAGCATGATGACGGGTCAAGTCATGGCAATTGATGGTGGCGTTGTAACGACCGGTTAGGTAATTCGAAATTGACTCACCTCGAAACCTGCGGTTGACTTGCGGATCGTTCGATGTGCAATGGGACTGCCGGGCGTCCGACTGACTGTTGTGGACATCTCACTTCATTGAAATCTCGGTGAGCCGAAATGACTTGCCGTTGATCCTTCCCCACTGCGGCAAGAAGCGAATGTAACAACATCCATAACATTGACAACGCAATTTGCTGCCACAAAGGTGCGTCGAAATGCACAAGAACTCTGACACTGCAATTCGCAACACGTATAACGGAGCCGAAGCGATGCTCCGTATGCTCGAAGCCTATGATGTGCGCCACGTTTTCGGGTTGTGCGGAGACACGACGCTGCCATTTTACGACGCGCTGTACAGGCTCGATCACAACATCGACCACATTCTGGCACGTGACGAACGAACCGCAGCCTATATGGCTGACGGTTATGCCCGCGCCTCCCGACGCGTCGGCGTTTGCGAGGGCCCATCCGGCGGCGGTGCCACCTATATTCTGCCAGGTCTCATCGAGGCCAACGAATCCTCGTCCGCGGTTCTTGGCATAACAACAGACGTCTCGGTCTCGTCGTATGCAAAATTCCCGTTGACCGAGGTCGATCAGGAAGCCCTGATGCGACCTCTGACCAAGTGGAACACGGTTGTCAAAAGGGCCGACCATATTCCGAGAATGATGCGTCGCGCCTTTCGTAACATGACCACCGGTCGGCCAGGTTCAGCCCATCTCGGCATCCCCTACGATATTCAGTATGATCCTGTTGACGTTGCCGACATTTGGGCGGATGAAACGCATCAGTCGTTTCCGGCGTGGCGAGCGGCACCCGAGCCGGGAGCAGCGCAGGCTGTTATCGACGCCATTTTGTCTGCCAAACGTCCACTCATCGTTTGTGGCGGCGGCATTGTGATTGCCGATGCCTGTGCTGAACTCGACAAGTTGGCATCAAGGCTGGACATTGCGGTCGCAACGTCGATATCCGGACAAGGCAGTCTTTCCGACCTTCATCCCAACTGCGCCGGGGTGGTCGGATCGAACGGTGGCACCGACGAGAGCTGGGAGTTGATCCAGCTTGCGGACATGGTGATTTTTCTGGGTTGCCGCGCAGGCTCCACAACCACTGCACGTTGGGAAGCCCCGGGCAGGAAGACCCGCATTGTCCACATTGACAGCGACCCGGACACCATAGGGGCCAACTACCAGACGGAAGTTGGTGTTGTTGCAGACCTCCGACTGGCGCTATCCGAAATCAACCGTCAGCTTGACGCAGATTCGAACACGATCAAACGGTTCGGTGGTGCTGCCACGGTCAAGGAAATCAAGAGGCGTAAGTTTGCGAGATTTGCCAGCCTGGCACGTTGTCCGGATGTACCAATTCGGCCAGAAGTTCTGATCGCGGCGATGCAGAAGACGTTGCCCTCCAATACGATTGTAGTCTCGGACCCAGGCACCTCATGCCCTTATATTTCAGCTTTCTTGCAGTCTTCCGAAGCTGGTCGTCGATTCATAACTAATCGTGCTCACGGTGCTCTCGGTTACTCTTTGGGGGCCGCGATCGGGGCCTGGTTTGCCCGGCCACAGAATCCTGTTGTCGCCGTTATGGGTGACGGCTCCTTTGGTTTTTCGGCCGGGGACCTCGAAACCCTGTGTCGCCTGAACGTTCCACTCATGGTAATTGTCATTTCCAACGCCAGTTTTGGTTGGATAAAGGCCAGCCAGCATGACGATTGTGGTGCCCGCTACCACAATGTTGACTTCAGCGTCACAAACCATGCCAGAATTGCCGCCGAATACGGCTTGAAATCCTGGCGCGTGACCGAACCGAACGATGTTGCCGATACATTGACACTGGCGCTTGCCGCTGACGGCCCAACGCTCGTCGATGTCGATTGCCTGGCTCTGGAACTCTCAAACGCTCCGGTGCGCCGATGGATGGGCTGATCAAAGGCTCCGAAGTCCGGCGGTCGGAAGCCGTCCAATCCGGCCCGATTTCATGAACGCCTCTGCTTCGAGGGTGGCAATAATCGGCGCCGGCATCGTCGGCGTGGCAACCGCAATATGGCTGCGCAGACACGGCTTTCAAACCATTCTGATCGACCGTTCGGCACCTGGGGAAGGCGCGTCCTTCGGGAATGCGGGCATCCTGGCTGCCAGTTCGGTTACCCCTGTCACTGCCCCGGGCATGATCCCGAAGGTTGCTCGCTATTGCCTGGACCCCGAGTTTCCACTGTACGTGATTTGGCGTAAACTTCCAGGATTGGCACCTTGGCTGGTGCGTTACTTGCGCCATGCCAATGACCAGGACACACGGAGAATATCCCGGGGGCTGGCGTCAATTGTGTTTGACGCCGTGAGACAGCATCGTGACCTCGCACACCAGACCAGGGCCGAGAAGTGGCTCGTCGATGCGGACTATGTCTACGCCTATGAGTCGCGAGAGATGTTCGAGAACGAGGGCTATACCTGGGGTCTGCGAGACGAAGTCGGGTTTCGCCCGTGGTTTGTCAGTGGCAACGAAATTGGCGATTATCTACCCGGCCTTGGTTCGCACATCAGGTTCCTGGCAGTCTTGCCGGAGCACGGTTTCGTGCTAAACCCGGGAAACTATGTCAAGGATCTGGCGAGGTCGCTTGAGGACCTGGGCGGTACGATCATCCAGGCATCGGTCAAGAATATTGACATGCAGGGCGGTAAGGTCGCAGCCGTTGACACCGACCAGGGTCGCTTTGAATGCAGCCGCGCGGTCGTGGCGGCAGGAGTCTGGTCGCGCGCCTTGCTGGCCAAGCTTGGAGTCAACGTCCCGATGCAGACCGAACGCGGATACCACATCCTGTTCCGTGAACCGTCGGTCCAATTGCCGGTGCCAGTCATGGTTGCCAGCGGCAAGTTCGTGATGACGCCTATGGCCATCGGCTTGCGCTGCGCCGGGGTGCTGGAATTCGGCGGACTGTCTTCGCCACCAAGCCAGAAACCTCTGGACCTCATTCGTCGTCAAACGATGAGGACTTTGCCTGGCCTGCGCTTTGATCGTACCGAGGAGTGGTTGGGGCACCGGCCGGCGCCATGCGACAGTCTGCCCTTCATTGGTGAAGTCCGTTCCTCCGGGGTGTTTGCTGCATTCGGGCATCACCATGTCGGACTGACATCGGGCCCCAAGACGGGACGCATCATCGCCGATGTTATTGCCGGCAACTCCCTTCCGTTTTCCATTGTGCGATATGACCCCATGCGATATACGCTGTCGTGATACGTACCGAATTCCACATTCCAAGGACATTTCCATGAAGAAACGACTCAACTTCTTGCTTTTGGTGCCGATCATCCTGATCAGCCTGGCCCTGCCTGCAATGGCCGAAAAATGGGACATGCCCATGGGTTACTCGGCAACGAATTTTCACAGTGTTACGGGTGCAGAATTTGCCCAGTGCGTAACCATCGGCACTGGTGGTGAGCTTGAAATCGTCACGCACCCGGGTGGATCGCTATTCAAGGGAAGCGAGATCAAACGCGCTGTCCAGACCGGACAGGTAGATATAGGCGAGCGCTTGCTATCCGCTCACCAGAACGAGGACCCCCTGTTCGGTATCGACTCTGTTCCGTTTATCGCGACATCGTTTGAAGCCTCAACCGACCTCTGGGAAGCGGCAAAGCCGGCCATGAACGATATGATGAAAAGACAGAACCTCCATCTTCTCTATTCGGTTCCCTGGCCGCCACAGGGCTTATATTTCAAGAAAGAAGTGAATACCGTGGCCGATATGCAAGGCGTGAAATTCCGGTCATATAATTCGGCAACGGCTCGAATCGCCGAGTTGGCCGGAATGGACCCGGTGCAAATTGAAGCCGCTGAAATCTCACAGGCCTTCGCCACCGGCGTAGCGGAATCCATGATTTCGTCCGGTTCCACAGGTTACGACCGCAAAGTCTGGGAAAGCCTGACCCACTTCTACGAAGTCGACGCCTGGCTGCCCCGAAACTATGTGTTCATCAATTCACAGTCCTGGGACAGGCTGGATGAAAGCACCAGGAACATTCTTGACGGTTGTGCTTCCCTGGCGGCCTATGCCGGCTACTGGCGTGCCGTCCACTACACACAGTTCACGCTCGGCGAACTTGCCAGAAACGGCATGCTTGTCCAGCGCGCCGGCGATGAGTTGACCAGTGAACTCAAGGGTTTTGGCGAAATTATGACTCAGGAATGGCTGGAAGCAGCGGGAGAAACCGGCCGGAATGTTATTGATGCCTATTTGGCATCACAACAGTAGACACGGTTTGGAAGACTGGAGCCCGGCTGTCCAGAGCCGGGCTTTTCATTTGCCAAGTCAATGAATACGAAAGCGCAACCTAAAGGTATTGCCCTGCTCAGGAGATGCCTTGATGCAATCTATCTCTCATCTGGATTCGTTGCGGCCTTTTTTCTCATATTGATCTTGCTGCTGATCGTGTTGCAGATGGTGGCTCGCTGGGTGGGCATGATTGTCCCCGGAGCCACCGAATACGCCGGTTACTGCATGGCGGCAGCATCGTTTTTTGCTTTCGCCTACGCCCTGAACAATGGTAGCCACATTCGCGTCAATCTCCTGCTTGGCATAATGGGACGCTACCGTCGGCTAGGTGAAATCTGGTGCTTTGCAATTGCGGCAGCCCTGGCAATTTACTGGGCCCGCTATGCCATCAAGACCGTGTTGTGGTCGAGAATTCTGAATGATGTGTCACAGGGTCAAGATGCAACGCCGCTGTGGATACCGCAGATGTCTATGGCAATTGGATCCGTCATCTTCGCAGTTGCGCTCGTAGACAATTTGGTTTCGGTAGTCTTCGCGGGCACACATTCGGCCCATGCCGAAGAAGTTGAAGACAGGAGTGAATGAGCCATGGAACAGATTTACCTGACAATGGTCTTCCTCTTCATCCTCTTCCTCTTGCTCGGAACTGGCGTGTGGGTCGGACTTGCCCTTTTTGGTGTGGCCTTTGTCGGTCTGGAATTGTTTACGACCAGACCGGCTGGCGATGCGATGATCACCATCATCTGGTCTGCTTCGAGCAGCTGGACATTGACGGCACTGCCGCTGTTCATCTGGATGGGCGAAATCCTCTATAGAACTCGATTATCGGAGGATATGTTCCGTGGACTTGCGCCGTGGATGGCGCGCCTTCCGGGAGGGCTTGTCCACACCAACATTGTCGGATGCACGGTGTTCGCCGCCGTATCCGGCTCATCTGCCGCCACTTTGACAACTGTTGGGAAGATGGCAATCCCGGAACTCAGAGCCCGCAAGTATCCAGAGTACATGATCATTGGAACTTTGACCGGAGCAGCAACTCTCGGCCTCATGATACCGCCGTCATTGACACTAATTGTCTATGGTGTGACGATCAATGAATCGATATCCAAGCTGTTCCTGGCCGGAATCATCCCTGGAATTGTTCTGGGTGGAATGTTCATGGCCTACGTAGCGGCCTGGTCGATCATCAAGCCGAAGGAAGTTCCAAATATCGGAACAGACTGGTCGTTCCGAGAAAAGCTCTACGAATCTCGGTTCCTTATTCCCGTTCTGTTGCTGATCCTTGTGGTAATCGGGTCAATGTACACCGGTTTTGCAACCGCCACCGAAGCCGCCGCAATTGGTGTAGTCGGCTCGCTGGTGTTGGCCGCCAGTCAGGGTTCACTGACCTTCGAGACCTTCAAGACCAGCCTGCTGGGGGCTACGCGCACTTCGGCGATGATTGCTCTCATTCTCGGCGGCGCGGCGGCTTTGTCATTGGCAATGGGCTTTACAGGCTTGCCAAGGGCATTGGCGGCATGGATCGACGAATTCGGATTGTCCCGGTTCGAGTTGCTGATCGCATTGATGTTCTTTTATATTGTACTGGGGTGCTTTCTGGACGGGATCTCATCCGTCGTACTCACCATGGCAATTGTTGAGACCATGGTTCGGGAAGCCGGCATAGATGTCATCTGGTTCGGCATATTCATTGTGGTTGTTGTCGAAATGGCGCAGATCACGCCTCCAATCGGGTTCAATCTCTTCGTTATGCAAGGGATTACAGGTCACAACATGGGCTATATCGCTCGCACCGCGCTGCCCATGTTTGGTATCATGGTCCTCATGGTATTCGTTCTGATCCTATTTCCCGAACTGGCGACCTTCCTGCCTGAAGGAATGCGCGAACGGTAACACAACCTGTTCCGACAAACACAGGATGTGCGGGCAGTATCGGCAGCGGTACTGCCCGTTTCCTCTTGGGCAGCGCGTTTCAAGTGAATCCGGCAGACACGCCGGAAGATCATGCCGGGTGCGCTCTGGAGATCGAAAGGGCATCAGTACTCACTGTACTGCCCCGTTCTTGCCGGCCACCAGGTTCAATCACCAGATTCCCTGTTCCGACGGGCGCTTTCGAGCTGCGTCCCGGATCAACACCAAGGGGTGAATCCAGAACGGACAGGCTCCGCTGCGACGTTGCCTTTCCTGAGTGGGGCGACCTGCTGGATTCTGAGTCATGGCACCTTGCAGGGGTTGTTGACCTTGCATGACATTCCGGTCAGGAATCTGGTCCCCGACCTGTATTCTGTGCTGCAACCGGCTACCTTGTCCTGGCTGGCTTCCCGGATTCCAGGACACCCGCCGGAATGCACGACCGGGGCAGGCGGGAACCGCACTCTTCAGTGCGGATTCATTCCCACGGTCGCAAATGGTCCGAGCTCCGTTGCCGGCCTGATATCAACCTGATGCAAGGATGTTGTACAGGTACCACAAAGGTGACAATATCCTGTAGGCTGTCAGGGCAGGAACAACACAGCACACCAACCGATCAGAATACAACGTTCATCATGACCATCGAAATGACCAGGAATAAAATGGTCATGACGCCGCCCGACCTCATGAAGTCACTGACCCGGTATCCGCCTGGCCCCATAATGAGTGCATTGACCTGGTGAGTGGGAATCAAGAACGAATTCGAGGTCGAAATAGCAACTGTCAGGGCAAATATTGCTGGGTCCCCGCCAGAGGACACGGCCAGTGAAACGGCCAGTGGAACAAGCAGGACCGTCGCTCCAACATTTGACATTACCAATGTAAAGAATGTCGCCAAGACGGCAATTCCGGCTTGCAGGCTCCAAATCGGCCACCCTTCCAGAACGCCCAGTATCAGTTGCGCAATCCAGGCTGCGGTTCCAGTATTCTGCACGGCCTGCCCTAGTGGCAGAAGGCCGGCCAACAGGAAGACCGTGTTCCAACCAACCGAGGTATAGGCCTCGTCAATCGTCAAGACACGTGTGCAGATCATCCCGATTGCCCCAACCAGAAGGCACAGGGAAAGTCTGACGTCTGTAAACAGAACGAGGAAGAGTGAAACGGAAAAGAAGAGCAAAGCCCATCCGACCTTGGTCGGGCGGACCTGTTCCTGCGGGAATTCCGTCGTAACAACGACAAAATCCTTGTCCTTGGTTAGCGCCGACAGAGCCGTCCACTGCGTCTGTACAATCAGGGCATCGCCTGCCTGGAACGGAATTACACCCAGCCGCGAGGCCTTGTGGTCTGGCGTTTCTACATAGCTGAGGCTGCCCTCGGCTCGGTGTATTGCGAGCAGGTTCAACCCATAGGTCTTGCGCAGACTGATTTCGCGTGCCGTCTTGCCAATTAACTGCGAGTTGGGCGGCAGGATTATCTCCGCGATGCCAGCTTTTTCCACCGAGCAATCGCGGCCGAATATCGTCATTTCCTTGTCAATGGTGAAGTTGAACACATTGGCGAAGTCCTTCACCACGCTGGTAGTGCCCAGTATCGCCAGGCGACAAGGCGTTTCCACCTTGACATCGACAGGTGGTGACAACCACTTCTGGCCGTCATGGTAGGCGCCGATTACATATAAGTGAAACGCTTCCATGATATCCGCGTACTTTTCACCGTACAGCGGATGGTTGTCCGGAACGACAATCTCGAAAATGTCGGCATCGATTCCATAGAGATCCTTGACGTATTCCTTCATCGACAAAGCACCACTCTTTCTGGTGCGCTTGGATGCCGGTAGCACAAACTTTCCGAGCAACATGAAATAGACGATACCCGTCAGCACCAAGACAATGCCGACCGGAGTCACGGAAAACAGGCCGAATGGCTCCATCTGATTTGCACTCGACAACTCAAGATTGGCAGATGCGATCAGGTCATTGAGGAGAATAAGCGGAGATGATCCAACCAGGGTCATTGTACCGCCCAGGATGGCACAGAAACCCATCGGCATTAGCAAGCGGCTGATCGGCAATTCGGTCTTGACAGATATCCTGTTGACGACCGGCAGAAACAGCGCCGCAGCACCGACGTTCTGCATGAAGCTCGAAATTACCCCAACCGTTCCAGATACGATGGGAACTATGCGGCGCTCCGAAGAGCCGCCCCATTTGAGAATGACCTTGGCCAGACTGTTCAGGAGACCTGTGCGATCCAGACCGGCACCAATTATCATGACGGCAATGATCGAAATTACTGCGTTGGAGGCAAAGCCGTCAAATAGTTTCGTTACATCGGCAATTCCGCCAAGCCCCGGAACGTAACTCAGGGCACCGAGCGTGACCATGATGATGATGGCCGCTACATCGACCCGCACGATCTCGCTGACGAACAAGACAATCGTAATCGCCAGGAGTCCAAGAACCACGATCATTTCGTTGGTTAGTGTGACCGGGTCCATGCACCTACTCCTGACCTGACCGCCACTGCAGCGGGCACTTTTGGGCTGCCTTCTGAATTAGCGGTCAGCGGCAGGTTGTTCAAGGAAAGCCTCGCTCGGTCAGCAGCCCAGGTGCGCCGCATTCCCTTGGGTCCGGGCACCGGATCTTGCCCTACAATCGTTGCCCCTTCAGCAATTCCCGCTAACGACCAGTCTGTACATTGACTTGCTGACCTTGGCACAGGTCCGGGCGGCAAGTCATACCACGCCAGCGGCGACCTGCAACTGGGCGCCGCAGGGGTCTGCTATGTCATGGCCAGGGTTCGGGCGTCAGGGGTGAAGGGAAGGTGATCTGTACTTTCGCTGCCAGTGCCGGCGGGTCATGGCCCTGCGCCATGGCCCGGTCGCAGGTCTCCCGGTCGGCAATACGGAGGTCAGGGAAATTGTTCCGTATTCTCTCCCACAGCACCGGTGCATGGACTTGAACAGGGCGCAGCACCAGGCCAGGGTCCGGTCGATCAGACAGGCCGGCATGGCCAGGGTTGCAAACAGGTCACAGGGGTGCTGTCGGCGGTGATAGCAATGTCGGTGACCCAGGTTGCCACGCCTGTTGTCAGTCTGCCGGCCCGCAAGAACGTTGACCCTGCACTGGCCATGGCTGGCATTGAGACAGTTACGGTGTCATCTTATGGTTACGTGGGACTCCACTTCCTGACCAAATGTGTGACTTGCTGGAAATTGCCAAATGCGCCCAGGTCTTATCCCCGGACATGCATAACTCTTGGCGGCAATTGCTGGTACCCCATCAGGATGAAGACCCATTGGCGTTGCCTAACCGGTACAAGCCTGTTGCAATATCAGTTTTGGGTTGAAATCCACCGCATGGATGGTGTAGTGTGAGCATTGAGAACAGACCAACCCGAGGGTAGCTGCGTTGTCTCAATTCTTTTTCCAGTTTTCATATCTTTACTGAGTCGCACATAGGGCAGGCTCAGCTGGCATAAGCGGTAACCATCCCACCAGGCTGTGGCCTTAAGCCCGGCCAATGGGAGGTTGAAATCCTTTTCCACAATTGACCAATGATCTTGGAGATAGGACGATGGACGTAGTCGCCATCCGCGGGGACGAAGAAATTTCCAGGCAAGCGGTTGCCACAGGGCACCGAGACCTGGCACCACCAATTCTTGTCGAGCACATAATTCGTCGGAGGGAGGGCCGAATCGGATCGGGCGGGTCCGTTTTGGTTACCACAGGAAAGTATACCGGTAGGGCTCCCAACGACAAATATGTGGTGTCCAGCACCAAGGTGGCACCACGCGTCTGGTGGAAGAACAATCAGTCGATGTCGGAGGAAGTGTTTGAGCGGCTTGAGCGCCGCTTTACGGAGCACCTGGCTACGCGCCGGCCCTATGTTCAGGACCTGCTTGCCGGGCCTGAAGGCCCCTCACAACTGAGGGCCAGATACATAAACACTCTGGCATGGCACTCTCTCTTTATCCGCCAATTGCTGCGTGTTCCTTCGGAATGCGACCAACAGCGATTTGTCCCTGAATTGACTGTTGTGAATTGTCCAGAACTGGAGCTCGACCCGCATGAATTCGAACTCCGATCGCCAGCGGTCATTGCCATACACCTGGAACGGCGGTTGATTCTTCTGGCGGGCACCGCCTATGGCGGTGAAAACAAGAAGGCGCTCTTTACGTTTCTCAACTACAGCCTTGTTCAGAAGGCTATTCTACCCATGCACTGTGCGGCAAATCACGCCGTTGACAATCGCCATGATACGGCGCTGTTTTTCGGACTTTCCGGCACAGGCAAGACAACCCTATCTGCCGACCCCGGGCGAATCCTTGTCGGCGATGACGAGCACGGCTGGTCGGACCACGGTGTCTTCAATATCGAAGGCGGTTGTTATGCCAAGACCTACAAGCTGGACCCTGCCGCCGAACCTGACATCTTCGCGACAACCGGGATGTTTGCTACGGTAATCGAAAACATGACCTTCGATGCGAGCTCGCGCCGGGTCAATTTTCAGGACGCCAGCCTGACTGAAAACACCCGTTGCGCATACTCGATGGATCGTATCCCCTACGCCTCGGACTCCGGTGCTGCAGGTCACGCGAAAAACATCTTCATGCTGACGTGTGATGTCTTTGGTGTACTGCCACCCATTGCCCGATTGACACCCGCCCAGGCCATGTATCACTTCCTTTCAGGCTTTACTTCGAGAGTGGCCGGAACCGAAAGTGGCAAGGACGGGTTTTCGCCTGTGTTCTCAAGCTGCTTTGGCCAGCCTTTCTTGCCTTGTTTACCCGAAGAATATGGTCGCCTTCTCAGGCAGCGTATTACCGAACACGGAACAGCTTGCTGGCTGGTCAATACTGGCTGGACCGGTGGGTCATACGGCCTTGGCAAACGCATACCAATCGCCATCACCCGACAACTGCTGACAACAGCACTGGAGGGTCTCCTTGACGACGTTCCCTGTCGTGTAGATCGGCAATTCGGATTAGCCGTTCCGATGCAGGTACCTGGAGTGCCGGACCCTATCCTGAATCCGAGATTGACCTGGGAAGATCCACTTCAGTTTGACGACCGGTCGGCCCGTCTGGCGACACTCTTCGAAGCGAATTTTGCCCAGTACCGGAACCGCGTCGGCACGGACATACTCAATGCCGGAATCAGGCCGTATCCAGAATATACAGAAGCGCGGGTTGCAGTTGCCTGAGCAGGACCACCACGTGGCGTTGCAACCTTCACCGACGGCCGGCAGCGCCCACCGGTTTTATCTTGCAGTTTCAATCGGGATTTCCGGGACCAGTATTCGTTAGGGGATTATATGCAATCAGACCCCACGCATGTCACTCCCGGCGCGGCGTCCACCTGATGTTCACCGGGCGCATGATCAACCTCGCCAGATCATCTGGTGACATGCTCTCCGGAAACGCGAGTACTTCTTCAAGCTCCGCCCTCTTCGATTGATACCCTGCCGAGTCTCTTGTCGCAGATTCCGGCTGCAGGGGACGCGCTGACATCTTCTTCGCACGGCGATTCAGGTATGGGAAAGCGCATGACCATTTGACCGACCACCATGTCTCGCTAGGGACAACTTGCGGGGTAGCCAAATTGAACTGACTTCGAGATATGACGTTGATTGCGATGTCATGCTGTCGCGCTGAACCTACGCGGTTAGCTGTCGGATGTAATAGTTGGGTTGTGGGTACCATGGTGACGTGCTCAGGTGCTGCGTGTCAGGACAGGTCGCCCTGAGCAGCGAGGTAGGCAATCCTCGGCAGCACCGAGCCGGTTGCACAGATAGTCCCAAGACGGGATGTCTAGCATGGCACAGGCCATCATCATACCAAAGCAGCCAGCACCGCCGGCTCAGGTCCTGGACCAGCTGCATCTTGTTGACATTGGCCGCCAAGACAAGCGCAATGACCTCGTAGCGGAATACTACCACCGCTTTCCGGGCCTCTTCAAAGGTCTGATTCATGCTGAAGACCATCCTGGCGTTGGCACAACGCCACCAGCACGCCGTCCGAGGCGTCTAGGCGACGGCCAATGTTCTCAAGCTCAGGAATCGTGCCCGCCATCTCGACCCGTCGCCGCGACATCAGCAACAACCTGCTCGAAGTCCGAGAACGTCCCGGGTTGCGGGTCCGCCAACAAGTCGGGCAAGGCACTGAATGTGGTGCGGCATGGCCGGCAGTACCAGCGCTTGATCCGCATGCCTTTCGATTCATGGCGCCGGTAGGTGCCGTGACCAACCTTGCCACATGCGGACCGGCACCGAGACTTGGGCCTTGACGTAAGTGAGTCCGGTGAGATGGACTTCACTGCCTCCACGCTTGCCAGCAATTGTGAGGAGGCTTGTCTACTGGAAAAGGTCTCTTGTGAGGCTCTTGTCTACGCAACATAGGCCTGGTCGTAGGTTACACCCTCATGATGCATCCTTTCCCGCAGGTTGCACTGAATTGAGCGATGGTTGCGGCAGGAGTGTCGGGTTGGCACGTCATGAATTCAGTGCGCCTTAGCGTGGCAGCTCTACTCTAATCCGGTCCGAGGGTCTGTGGACCATGGCCGGCTTCATTTCCCCTCTGCAACTCCAATACCGATCCAGTCGGTGCGACGTACCTGGGGACGGGACCCATTTGAGAGCCGGTACTGCATGCCGCAGCCCGAGTTGCACGCCGGTCACACATCCGCCTGGCATCCCGCGCCATCCCCGTTGGTCGGCTGGTGGTTCACTTTGGCTCCCTGCCGGTTACAACAATTGCAATCTGCGGATCGCCATTTTGCGCCGAATGAATTCCTCATGGTATCTTGTGAAAGAAACCTCTGCCGGATTAAACCGGTATCGCCGAAAGATCGGTATTGGCGTTAACCGAGTAATCTGGCTCCCCTGCTACTGAGACAATCCTGTCAATCCCAAGATCGGCAATCCTGGTCGTGGCAGCCATGGTTGGTGAAGGATGTCTGATATCCATGATTCCTGGTCTGTTGATTGCGACTTCATCCAGATCAGGAATACTATGGAGATATTTGTAATAAAGCGTACTATAACCAAAATCCCATAGGGTTACATGCTGTCCCTGGAAAGGGCTGGTCAGACCATCAGAAGAGATGTTTGATGGTCTTGCTGTGAGGAAAATGACACGGGGAAGTGGCCCAACGACTTACGCGTTTGACCGCTTACCGAGGATCGTTCTTGTGGTCGGCAAATGCCCGATTGCGAGCTGGAGTTGATGTTTACCGACCACGAGCTCGACTTTGTGCGCAACTATGCACAAGAGCATGCCAAGGTGGGGTCGGGCCGGCCAAAGGCATGCCCTGCAGCAAATGGTATAACCTGTTGCCATGCAAAGTTGTCATGACATGGTACAGCGTACATGGTCCCCAATTGTCAGGGCAGTCAATTGAGCGTTGCCTGAGCTATCAGGTTGAGACCTGCTGCAACCAGCGCGATCTGGATACAAAGCCTGAACGTCGGCGAATCCAGTCTGCTGTTGAGCGCAAAACCCAAAAGCAACCCGGCTACCGATGGAACGACAAGCAGGGCTGACACACGCATTGTTTCGGCATTCAGGACCTCTGTCGTCCGGTGTGCCAGCATGAGCACGATCGCCCCCCATGTGTAGATAACACCCTGAGCCAGAATATTCTGCCGTTTGGACATGGCAATCGAAATGAAATATGTGACGATAAGTGGTGCCCAAACACCTGCAAATCCACCGAAAACTCCTGCTCCCAAGCCAGCCAGCAGTTCGGCTGGCCTACGGTATCGCTGCACAATGACGAATTTCCAGCCGATCAGTTGCAGGCTCGCCACCGCTGTGATTGTCACCCCCAGGACAAGCCAGAGGAATTGATGCGGGACCATGATGACAAAACGGGCTGTCACAAGCAAAGTCAGACTCAGCGAAAGGATAATCGGCCATTGCCTCATCGACATACGAAGTGCTTTGGACACACCGAACTGTAAAGCCTGAACTGCATTGACGACAAACAGTGGCAGAACCAGGAATGCTACTGCTACTTCGAGATCAAGGAGAAAACTCAATCCGCTGATCATGATCATCGGATAAGCAAAACCAACAACTCCTTTGACAAACGCAGCAACGAATGCCACGGCGCTAACGCCCAGCAGGAGGGAGATTTCAGGTGTGACAAGCAACCATTCGTTTGCCATGTGTTGTGTATCCGTCACAAAGTGCAGGTATGACCTTCTATCCTCAAGGTCCGTTCGGGTTGCCAGTCAGCCCGACTCTCTCGGCAGGATTCCAAGGTTGAATCCGGGAGGAAGGCCATCTCGGTCTCACCTGAACATCAAAACCGGCTACGGCCAAACCTGATGAATTACAAGACTACCGAATTGGCCTGTAAGATCATGCCGGCACTGGACCGGTTGGTCGAAATTGCGCGAGACAACCTCCGGGCACGCATTGTGGTCAAGAGGCGGATTTCAGCCGCAGCTCTGGAACGCCATCAGTACATCGCCCATGGGCTTGCATGGTTTGCGACCTACGTGGAAGCGCTCCGACAGCTGGAACGGTGGGCAGGCAAGCTGGAACTGTCAGGAGAGTTTGGTGAACTTGATGCTTGTATCCTGACTTTCGGATTTGGAGAATATCTGTCCCAGTTGCGCGGTGGCATCATGATGAACCAGGGTGAAATCGTCCGGCTTGACGATATTGGCCTGTCGATCAAGCAGTTTCAACAATGCACTGGCAATGCGGCCGACATCCTGATCAGCAAGGGGTGCTCGGACAGAACAAGGCGGCGACTTGTCACATTGCTTGCCCGGCAGGGAAACTGGGAGGTCAGCACCGGCCTGTCCAATGAAATGGAATTGGTGAGACAGCAATTTCGCCGTCTTGTGGAGGTCAGGGTCGCCCCCCATGCCCATCGCTGGCATCTCGAGAATCAGTTGATCCCGATGGAACTGGTGAAGGAACTGGCCGATCTGGGCGTATTCGGACTAATCATACCAGAAGAATTCATGGGTTGCGGCCTGTCGAGGGTCGGAATGTGTGTCGTAACCGAGGAACTGTCTCGTGGCAGCCTGGCTGTAGGGTCGCTCGCCACACGTAGCGAAATCGCCAGTGAACTCATCCGGGTCGGCGGAACAGCCGAACAAAAGCGCAAGTGGTTGCCCATGATTGCAACGGGAGCGTGTCTTCCGGCGGCCGTGTTCACCGAACCCCAGGCCGGATCGGACCTTGCCACATTGCAGACTCGCGCAATCCCGGGAAACGGACACTACCTGGTCTCCGGGCAGAAAACCTGGATAACCCATGCCGGTCGTGCTGATCTGATGATTGTGCTGGTCCGCACCGATCCGGAGAGTGCCAGCCACCGCGGGCTTTCGGTCCTGCTGGCGCCCAAGCAGCCAGGCGACGATGAGGTGCCCTTCCCCGACGACGGTCTTTCGGGAAGCGAGATCGATGTCCTTGGCTATCGTGGAATGAAAGAATTCGAACTGGCTTTTGAAAATTTTCGGGTCGCAAGAGACAACCTGCTTGGTGGCGAGGAAGGATATGGATTTCGACAACTGATGGAAACCTTCGAGAGCGCCCGGATTCAGACAGCTGCAAGAGCCATTGGCGTGGCCCAGTCGGCGCTCGACCTTGGTGGGCGGCATGCTTGCGAACGGCACCAGTTTGGTAAACCCTTGATAGCCTTTCCAAGAGTGGCTGGAAAGTTAGCCATGATGGCGGTTGAAATCGCAATTGCACGCCAGCTGGCCTATTTCGCAGCCCGCTGCAAGGACAGTGGACGCCGTTGTGATAAGGAAGCAGGAATGGCCAAAATGCTGGCATCAAGGGTTGCATGGGCTGCTGCCGACAACGCCGTTCAGATCCATGGCGGCGCCGGATATGCTCTGGAATGCAATGTCAGCCGGGTATTTTGCGATGCTCGACTTCTCAATCTGTTCGAGGGATCTGCCGAAATTCAGGCCAATGTCATTGCCAGGAGTCTTCTTGAATCCCGTGTCAACTGAGCGGTCCAGACACACCGTAGTGGCCGCACTACTGGCAGCAGGAATAGCAAAAAGACCGAGCAAGACTCCATTTGACCGCAGGGAATGGACAGGCGTTGCCCTGATGCGGGCTGCTCTACCGTGCCTCGGTCCTGTCAACCCGCCACGTCCATTCGAGTGACCACCGTCGTCGGTCAGGCTCCCGGATCATAATCGGTCAGCCAGTCGTGCTGTGGATGCGTCTTGAACCGCCATTTGCGCAAGGGTCCTGCCATTACGTTGAGATAGTACATTCCGTACCCGAACGGTGTGCCACAGGGGTGATGACCTCGGGGCACGAGGACGACATCATGGTCATGGACGGTCACGGTCTCGTCGAGCGCATGATCGTCGGTAAACACCCTCTGAAACCCGAACCCCTGCGGCGGATCGAACCGATGATAATAAGTCTCTTCGAGATACGTAATCTCCGGAAAACTGTCCTCGTCATGACGATGGGGAGGATATGATGACCAATTTCCCTGTGGCGTGAACACCTCTGTCACCAGGAGACTGTCGGCGACATCACGATCCTCCATTGCGATATTGAAGATCTCCCGGTAATTGGCACCCACGCCCCGCCGAACGTCCACGACGCCCTGTGGCCCTATCACCTGTGAAGGTCGACGCGTTGTCGCAGGCGCTTGGCAAAAGGCCAGAACAGCAGGTGTTGTTGCGACAGCCTGAACAGTTCTTCCAGATGACGCATAGACGGCATGGGGCAAGGACTTTTCAAAGACATTCAAGCGGTCACCCAGTTGACCAAACGCTTGGTCATCAACCCAGATCTCGGCGAGCCCTTCGACGAGAACGACAATACACTCTGTGTCGCCAGTGTTGACTTCGGTTGTCTGCCCTTCCGACAGACGGAAAAGCTGAAACCCGACATAGTGCCAGCCTGCGGTTTCCGGTGTGATGGCATGAACCCGGCCCTCTTCACCGCCGGGCCTTCTCAACAACTTCGACATGAGCGGTTGCTTACCTCCTTGTTCATTGTTCAACTTACCTGAGGCTCGGGTTCGGTCCTGTCCACCGGGAGATGGTTGGCTGGCAGGCGTCCGGCGCAATTCCTGCGCCCCGATTATCCTGTTTCATTGCATGACAATCAATCTGCACTGTTGCACCGGCATTGGAACGCCCGTCAAACTTGGCTGGAACCGACCATTCGGCCAGTAAGAAACCGAAACGGCAACAATAAGATGGCTGCAAATGCCACCTTCACCAGAAAGTCCGCTGTAGCAAGACTGACCCAGAGCGGGGAGCGGGGACCGATTCCTAGCAACGGCACTTCGTCCATTGCCCACACTGGAATGTTTGAAGGTTCGAGAAAGGCCAGACTTGCTGAAAACGCAATTGAAAAGAAGATTGCCGTATCAACGGCTGAACCTGTCAGGCTGGAAACCAATGGCGCACGCCACCATTTCTGTGCACGCAGCCGATCAAAGATTGAAACATCAAGAAGTTGTGCACAAAGAAACGCTGTGCCAGATCCCAGGGCAATTCTCAGAGTCACAATTGGGCCATATCCAAGATCGATCAGTGATCCCACGGCAGAACAAAGGACTCCCGTCAGGAAGCCGGCTGCGATCACCTGTCGTGCCATTCTTGGCCCGCAGACGCGGTTGATGATATCGGTAACCAGAAAGGCAACGGGATAGACAAATGCTCCCCAGGTCAACCAATCCCCGACAAGAAACTGCACGAGCACGTTTGCCGAAATAACGACTATTGTCATCGACAGAATGCCGGCAATAAGTGTAACAGGCAAAACTCGCTCCAACATTCCCGAATGTACTACCCGGAATCGCCTCAAGAATCTGTGCTACAGCCGCCGAATGGCATGTGCGCATGATCCTACATGCCGACATCCAGCATTGCTGCTGCCATAATCGGAACCGTTTGCTCACTGAGTCCGGCGACATTTATCCGACCGCCGCCGACGAGGTAAATCCCGTGACGCTCTCGGATGACGCTCACTTGTTCGTCCGTAGCACCGAGGAGCGAAAACATGCCCTTGTGCGATAAAATGAAGGAGAATCTGTCCGAACCGGAAAGTCGACACAGTTCGTCCACAAGCATCCGCCTCAAGTGTTGCAGGCTATTGCGGATTTCATCGAGTTCATTTTGCCACAGGGTTCTGAGCCTGGCGTCCTGCAGGACCATCGTGACCAATCTGGCGCCGTGATCCGGCGGGAACGAAATGCTTTGTCGACCAATGTGTGCAAGCATTCCCTGGGTCAAACCGGCTGCGATGGAATCGGACGCCCTGGCGAGAAGTATGCCTGTGCGTTCGCGGTAGACTCCGAAGTTTTTTGAGCAACTGGCTGCAATGAGCACTTCATCGAACCTGGAAGCAAAGTTGCGCACACCCTGTGCGTCAGCATCCAGCCCGTCACCGAACCCTTGGTATGCAAAGTCGATTAGTGGCAAGGCCTCCCTCCTCTGCAGGAGTTCGGCAAGCGCGTTCCAGTCAGCTGGACTCAGGTCGGCACCTGTCGGGTTGTGACAGCAACCATGAAGAATCACGACATCGCCAGCACAAACAGCATCAAGGTCAGCCATCATATTGTCAAATGCCACGCCTCTGGACTGAAAATCGAAGTACCGGTAGGTGGTGGCAGGAATTCCTAAGTGTTTGAGAATCGAAGCATGGTTGGGCCAGGATGGCGTGGGCACCCAGGCTGTCAGCTGTGGTGATGCAATCTTGGCAAGTTCCAGCGAAAGGCGAACCGCTCCTGTGCCACCGGCTGTGTGCAGCGCTGCTACACACTCACGCTCAACTGAATCTGCCAGAACCAGCCCGATCATGCTGTCGAGGAATTCGGGTTCGCCGGCCATCGCTGTGTATGTCTTGGTCACTTCTTCATTCAGCAGTTGGCGCTCAGCCTCCTTGACCGCGGCCATGATCGGCGTGATACCGTCCGCATTGCGATAGACACCGACTCCGAGATCAATCTTGTTTGTGCGCGGGTCTGCCCTGAACTCTTGGATAAGCCCAATGATCTTGTCCGGGGGTTGCGATTTTAGTGAATCAAGCAACATTCTGATTTTCCAGGCAAACGATGGTGGAGAAACTGGACTCCCTTTAACACCGCACGCCAAAATCGGGAATCACACAGTTGCCCAAAATACCTTTGGCAATCTCCAGAATGCGGATGCACCGGCTGGATTGTCCCCACAAGACACCTGCCTCGATTACAAGTACAGAATTCCAGAAGGGCTGTCTGAAAGTCAGCCTTAAACCTGATTAACTTCTCCGGGATATTTTCGGGAGCATCCGAAGCCCGCACCTTGTTTTCTGTATAGCGGCGGTTGCCTGTGCACGCTTCGAACGGCAGAACTTCAGTCCTGCGCCCCGCCGATCGCTGGCGCAATTGGCACGCCTGCCAATTGATCAATCTGAATTGACCACGATTCCGGATAAGGGGGGGCGATTCTGGGTAGGAGGGATTCCCTTTGCCCATAGAGTCTGATGCCATGGGTTGTGATCTACAGCAATCCAGAGGATCTTTCCCGTGAACACATCGACCATAGTGCTCTTCTGCTGTCTCTGCGCTTGTGGCTGCGTCGGCGAGGCATGGGAAAGACATCACCTCGTCCCCTCGACACGAAAACGCATCCGCAAGACCAGGCGCACACGGGGCGTAATGATGGTCATCATGACCCTGTTCCACCTGTCGCCCTGCCGCAGCTCTTATGAGGCTCCTGTCAACGCAAGACTGGCCTGGTCATGGGTTACACCGCTCTCTCCACTTCACAATCGCCAACAGCCAACACAGGCGCCGCCGCGTGCGCCATGTCATGCCACCTACCCTGCCTGGTCACCCGCTGTCTGCGTAAACCGGGCATCAAGATGGAAAACAGACCCGCTTATCCAGAATTCGGGTCGAATCTGACCCCTCACAATTGCACAGCCGATTTGTTGTCTTGCCTTCGCTTGCAGGCACAGGAACGCGCTCAACCCCGGAAACGGGATTGCCCTGCAATCCTCCCAATGACATTCGCTCCGGCGTGAACATGCAACAATTCCTGGATGACGTTCTGCTGGCCACCAGGTCCGTGGCATTTCCCTGGCTGGCAATTGTGGTGACTTCGGCCTCTGGTCAGGGACGGTGAATGTAATTCTGTCGGCGAGACCTAGGATTCTCCAGGCGCCACCTCTGGACCGAACGCTCCCCACTCTGCCCAGGACCCGTCATAAAGCGCATGGTCGCGATGGCCCATTATCTCGAGGGCCAGATTGACCATTGCCGCGGTCACGCCTGATCCGCAGGTTGTAACAACTGGCCTATCAAGACTTACGCCGGCTGCGACAAGCTCATGTTTCAGTTGATTTCGCGGTTTGAAGGTGCCATCGGGATTGAGCAGCTTCGTGTAAGGCAAATTCAATGAACCAGGAATATGTCCTGATCGCAATCCAGCTCTGGGTTCAGGAGAAACGCCCGCGAATCGGGCCGCAGGCCTGGCATCAACTATTTGCACGTCGCCGTCCTTCCGGTAGCGATCCACCTGCTCCATGGTTCTCACAAGATCCGCTTGTTGGCGCACTGGCATGCTGCACTGCTGATTGACTGGATTACTTTGCGCGGTAGTAAAACCGTCAGCGATCCATTTCTTCAGCCCGCCGTCCAGCACTGCAACAGCCTCATGTCCGGCCAGCCTGAACAGCCACCATACGCGCGCTGCGGAAAACACGCCGGCACTGTCATATGCCACAACCCTGTGGGTGCCGCCGATACCCAGCTTTTCCATTTGTGCAGCAAACTGTCCTGGCGCTGGAGCCATATGTGGCAAAGGAGAATCCAGGTCTGCGACCCGGTCGATGTCAAAGAACATGGCCCCCGGGATATGGCACGCTGCATACTCGGCCTTCACGTCTCGCCCGGCGTCTGGCAGGTACCAGGAGCCATCAACAACACGAATATCAGGACCATTGAGATGGTCGTTTAACCAGCAAGTCGAAACAATTGTCCGCGTGTCTTCCAGCAATCTCTGATCTCCTGCAAATACCCGGACCGGACTAGCGTTGCCGCAGCAATCTTGCCTTTTGCCTGTTCCAGTCACGTTTGCGCTGCACTTCACGCTTGTCGGCCAGACGCCTGCCCCTGGCAATGCCGATCCTTATCTTTGCAACCCCTGCATGGTTGAAAAACAACACAATCGGGACAAGCGTCATGCCCCGACGCTGCGTCTCTGACCACAAATGGGCAAGTTGCCGCCGGGTTACCAACAGCTTGCGCCGCCGGCGCTCGTCATGACGAAATGCACCTGTCTTGGCGTAGGGCGCGATGTAGGAATTGATCAGCCACAATTCGGAGTCCTCAACCGAAGCGTAACTCTCGGCGATATTGACCTGTGCAGTCCTCAGCGCCTTGACCTCGGTGCCCTTCAACATGATGCCGCAATCAAGCTCTTCCTCAATCGCGAAATTGAAGCGGGCGCGGCGGTTTTCTGCGACAACCTTGTAGTTGGACGCCTTTCGGGAAGAATTCACAGGCCTAGCTCGTCCCGGAGGCGGGGATTCTCGAACCCGAAGCCAATGCACTCCCTAGTGCATTTCCATCAGTCAATAATGCCGGCATGACGCATCGCCTCCCGGATCCTGGCACCAGTCGCCTCGGTTACCGGCAGCAGCGGACTACGCACTTCATTGCAACATCTGCCGAGCAGGGAAAGGCCGAATTTGGCGCCAGCCAGTCCTGGTTCGATGAACACCGCTGTATGCAAGGGCATCAGCCGATCCTGCAGGGCCAGAGCTGAAACATAGTCACCGTCCAGGGTGGCTCTTTGAAAACTGGCGCAAAGCGCGGGCGCGATGTTGGCAGTCACTGAAATGCACCCTCTGCCGCCATGCGCATTGAAGCCCAGCGCCGTGGCATCCTCGCCTGAAAGTTGCACAAAATCCGTTCCACAACTCTGCCTCTGCAGCGAAACTCGCGCCAGGTCACATGTTGCATCCTTAACACCGACAATCCGAGGAAGTTCGGCCAGTCGGCCCATCGTTTCAGGCGACATATCGATGACGCTGCGTCCAGGAATGTTGTATATGATAATCGGGATGCCGGAAGCCTCGTGCAACCGTCGGTAGTGGTCGTAGAGCCCCTCCTGGGTTGGCTTGTTGTAGTAAGGCGTAACCACAAGCGCCGCGTCTGCACCGGCTTCCTCTGCCGCGGCTACCAGCTGTTTGGCTTCTGCCGTGGCGTTCGATCCAGCGCCTGCAATTACAGGCACGCGGCCTGCAGCGAACCGGACCACCGCCTGTACGACCGCGTTGTGCTCCGCATGCGTCAGTGTCGGACTCTCGCCCGTGGTGCCGACCGGTACCAGCCCATTCGAGCCTTGCCCGATTTGCCATTCCACGAGACTCTCGAGCGCTTGCCAGTCCACTGTGTTATTCCGAAACGGCGTGACCAGCGCCGGTATAGATCCCTTGAACATCACGAGTGTCTCCAATTGCAAACCAGTTCCAGGCCGGATATCCCTTTTGTGTAACCTCCGGTTGAATGAAGGCTGACCCAGCAATATATACCGGCACGCTGCCGAAAGGTCTTGCGTTACGCAACCATGTGGAATTCTGATGCACATATATATGCAGGTTCGGAATGCCGCAATTCTGATCACTGTTTTTGGCTTTCTCTGGCCGGGTCTGGCTGCTGCGCAAGATGCCTTTCTGACAGCAGTCGAGGAAGCATCCGCCCACAACTGGGAGAAGGCCTATAGTGCCGCACGAAGGGTCGATGATCCGGCTGCCCTGACAGTGGTCAACTGGATGCGCTTGCGAGCCGGCGTAGACAGCTACAAGTCCTACGCCCGATTTCTGGAAAACCATGGTGACTGGCCCGGCCTGAAGTTATTGCGCAAGGTCGGTGAAGCAACACTGGCGGAGGGTGTCTCGCCCGCCGAGGTAGTCAACTACTTCCGCTTGCAGCCGCCCCAGACCGGGAATGGAGCCCTGGCTCTTGCCGCCGCCCTGGAGGCGCTGGGAAGACCGAACAGGGCGAAACGCCTGATGGTCGATTCCTGGCAATCGCTGCCATTTCCGGTCCAGGCCACAAATCAGGCCTTGCGAAGGTATGGAAACCTGCTGGGGCCGCTTGATTCCAGGCGTCTTGACCAGTTGTTGTGGGAAGGTCGCCTGAACGAGGCTCGGCGTTTCCTGATTCATGCAAGTCCGGCCCGCAGGCAACTCGCGGAAACACGCATTGCACTGCAGCAAAGGCGCAACGGTGTCGACGCCCTGATCGCGAACCTCCCTTCTTCCATGCGGAACAACGCCGGTTTGCTGCATGACAGGGTATCGTGGCGCCGCTCCCGCGGGATGGATAACCGTGCAGCCAATTTGCTGATTGAAGTCAGTTCCGACCCGGACAGGCTAGGCCGCCCTGCACGATGGGCCAGCACGCGATTGAGCCTTGGCTACAGTCTGATTAACGCCGGGAGTCATCAACTGGCCTACCAGGTTGTCTCAAATCACCACCTTTCTCTGAATGGCTCCCTCGATTCCCTGGACTGGCTATCCGATACGCATGTTGAGCGACAACAACGTACGCTCCGCAGAGACTACCTTGACCTCGAATGGTTGGCCGGCTTCATTGCCCTGCGAAAGCTCAAGGAGCCAAAACTAGCCATCTTCCACTTTCAGAATTTCATGAATGAGATCGTGTCACCGACTTATGATGATACCAACAATTCGCACATTTCGCGGGGAAGAGCAGGCTATTGGCTGGGCCGGGCATTATCTGCAGCCGGTGAGACCGAGCGGTCCCAACTGGCCTACGAATTCGGTGCCAGGCATCAGACTTCCTTTTACGGGCAGCTGGCTGCGGAGAGCATTGCATCCGCCACCCAGAATGCGCTGGTCGGATCTATGGCTCGACCAAAGAACAACCGCTCGAAACTGAGAAATGACTCCGTTGTTAGGGCTGCCTTTCTGTATACTTCAATCAAGTATCATTCCTATTCGGCCTGGTTTCTTGCCCACCGTGCCGAGACACTGGATCGTTCGGGAATCGTGGAGCTGGCCGATTTAGCCCGGCAACGGGGCGCCGAATTCGAAGCCCTCAAAATTGCCAAGCAGGGTGCCGTACAAGGCGAACCAATCGTGGACCTGCTCTTTCCTGTCACGGACATTGCCTATCTGGACCTGCCGCTGGCGAATGAGCTGGCCATCGCAGTTGCCCGGCAGGAGACCGAGTTCAGGGACAATGCACGAAGCCCGCAAGGCGCCCTGGGATTGATGCAGGTCTTGCCATCAACAGCAAGGCCAATTGCTCGTTCGCTTGGCAAGTCCGGGCCGATCGAACGGATTCTAATTGATCCATCAAGCAACGTTACCATTGGTGCAACTTATCTGAACGAGAATGTCGAGCGCTTTGACGGATCGATTCCACTTGCCGTGGCAGCATACAATGCCGGACCCGGACGCGTTTTGCAGTGGCTGAAATCATTGGGCGACCCGCGAAAGTCCCGCTACGCCATGATTGACTGGATTGAAATGATCCCCTTCTCGGAGACGCGCAATTACGTAATGCGCGTCCTGGAAGCCTCGGTCGTCTATCGCATGCGACTGCACAAACGAACGACACCAATCAACCTTTCGCGTCTCCTCGCGTCCTGACATCCTGGACCTCTCGGGACAGCAACTGGATGGCCGACCGGGTCGGTACCAGGGGTTACTCTTGTCGGCATGCCTGCTGGATAATCCTCCGGCAGCCAAGGCTGCCCAATTCGGGCGCAAATGCCGCAAAGGCGAACAGATTGCCGCGGCACACAACAATTATCACGTGACCCTGCCCGGATTCCCGGCACAAGATTCGAGCTCCAGGTCTGTCATGTACTCAATCATGTCCTGCTCCCCTTGTGAAGCGATGGTCAGCCCGACGGCTCGGTTCGAATGGAACCGGAAGTGCCGGCGCCCTCGTAGTGCCCCACAACCATGTGGCGTTTGCTGCCAAATCCAGCCTGTCGAACTACCTTGAATCCGGCAAGCGCAAGGTTGCGCCGCACCCAACCGGCAGCAGTAAAGGTAGCGATTGTGCCCCCTGCCCTCGTGTTGCGCGCCACTTCCCGCAACAACGCCAGCTCCCACATTTGCGGGTTGCACCGGGGCGAAAAACCGTCCAGGAACCATGCATCTATGTCCAGCCTGCATTCGGGCAACGCTATTCTGGCATCGGCGTAGACTATTGCAACATTGGCGGCACCAAGCCTGAAACGGGACTCACCGCGTCTGATGTGATCGGTCAGCTGTGCAGAAAGACTTGACACTTCCGGAAACGCAGCATGGGCGCGCTGCATATCTCTCCAACGCATCGGATAAGCCTCGAAACTGGTGAAGTTGAACTGCCCTGAGCACCTCGAAGTATTCCACAGATCAAGGCAGGCAAGGAGATTGAGGCCGGTTCCAAAACCAAGTTCTCCAACATGAAACCCGTCTTGCAAGCGGACTCCAAGACGATTGCCACACAGAAAAACCATGCGGCTTTCTGCCAGGCCGTTATCCGTGCTGTAGTATGTGTCACCAAATCTGACAGAACGCGGGACCGACCCTGCAGACCAGTCTACTCTCTCCGCTGGCATTTCCACCGTAAATACTGGAAAATTCTGTGCCTGCCTTGCACCTTGTCGGCGGTCTTGCCAAGGCAGAACTGTGCCTTGGCCATACCTGCTGCCACAATTTTGGCTCATTGACACCCTCCCGGCTGCCAGGCACTATTTCGCCAGCCCGGTCGAAATTGACCTTGCTACAGCGTCGGAAACGAAAGAAAGTGCCCGTCAGAATCATGTCTGCATGCTCAACATTCGATGTCGAAATCGTCGGGGCTGGCATATTCGGGCTATCGATAGCGTTTGAATGTACGCGTCGTGGTGCGTCAGTGTACGTCTCTGATCGCGGTCCGCCGGAAAGTTCTGCAAGTTTTGGCCTGCTTGGCGCATTGACACCGCACGCACCGGATGCGTGGAATGCCAGGAAGCAGTTCCAGCTGGAAAGCCTGCTGATGTCCAGGTGCTGGTGGCAAGAGGTCGAAGAAAAAGGAGGAAAGCCATCCGGTTATGCCCGCACAGGTCGCCTTCTACCCGTTGTCAGCAAGCGCGGGCTGGTGGCCGCAAGGCGACGCCAGCATGCAGCGACCGTCAACTGGCGCGGACACGCTCTGTGGACGGTCAAGCCGGCAGCCGAATTTGCCGAAAGCTGGCGACCCGTTAGCCCGAGCGGCTGGGTTGTCTCGGACACCCTGAGCGCACGCATCATGCCAAGACAGGCCATGCACGCGCTGTTGGCGGCGTTGCAGGAAATGGGAGGCCAGTTCGGCACGTCCAGGCTGAATGGTGGAAGTTCCGGAGCAACCGTTTTCGCAACCGGCGTGGCTGGACTGGCACAGCTTGGACGTCAATTTGGATGTACGCTCGGAATGCCCGAAAAAGGCCAGGCCATGCTACTGGAACTTGCCGATGCAGGCACCCAGCTCCTGTGCGGTGACAGGCTTTACATCGTGCCCCATGCTGATGGGAGAGTCGCTGTGGGATCAACAAGTGAACGCGAGTTCTCGGATGCGCGTCAGACAGATGGCATGCTTGATGAATTGCGCGATCGGGCTGTGCAACTCTTCCCCCGCCTGAAAGAGGGCAGAATTGTCCACAGATGGGCACATGCACGCCCACGCTGTATCACAAGGGCTCCCATTCTCGGAGCTGACCCAATGCGACCGGGAACCTTCATTGCCAATGGCGGCTACAAGACAGGATTTGGAATGGCTCCCAGGATTGCCTCGGTCATGGCCGACCTTGTCCTGGAAGGTCTGGACACCGTGCCTTCCGAAATGAGCCTCGAACACGCGCTGGGTTTGGCACGGCAATGACGGTCGGTCGCCCGGGCAGTTGCGAGAACAACGCCGGTGGGGCAGACCCTCGGACCTCACACATCGTGATTCCAGAATTTACAGAATCGGTTTGCCAGCCTGGTTCAGAAAACCGAGGTTCGGCCGGACCTGCTGCACTGGTTGCGTTCAGTGCAGCTGCTCAACAGCGCACAGCAATCGGTCACAGGCATCTGCAAGCCTGGCGCTTTCCCTGGCAAAACACATGCGCACAAATCCGCTGCAGCCAAAGCCTGTTCCCGGCACCACGGCAACACCTGCAGCTTCGAGAAAATACCCGGATATGTCTTCATCACTGGCCATGATCGCCCCGTCCGGACGGTGTTTTCCCAGGAGCCGGCGGCAGTCAATAAAGTGATAGAACGCGCCTTGAGGCCGGGACGGAAACAGTTTTCCCGATGCGGTCAGCCTGTCGAAGACGAGGTCTCGCCGCTGTTGGTAGCGCTGAAGCCAACTATCCATGTGTGTGCCGGGTCCCTGGAGCGCGGCCAGTGCGGCTGCCTGGCTGACCGACGAGGCGTTGGTCGTGGACTGGCCCTGGAACTTGATCATGGTCCGCATGAAGCGGCGAGGACCGGCCGCGTAACCTATTCTCCATCCTGTCATGGCATGCGCCTTGGAGACGCCGTTCACGGTCAGAATACGGGCCTGGAGATCTGGAGCCACCTCGGCAAGGGTTGCGAACCGACTGTCGTCGTATACGATCTTTTCGTAAATGTCGTCGCACATCACTGAAATGCGGGGATGTTCACGCAGAAAATCGGCGATTCTGGCCAGATCCTGTTGTTCCAGTACTGTACCAGTGGGATTGCATGGCGAATTGAGCAGCAGCCATGTCGTGCGTTCGTCAACCTTCGCCCGCAGATCCTCGACGGACAATTTGAAGCCGGATTCCGGTGTCGTTGGCACAATGATCGGGGTCCCGCCGGCGAGGGTGACAATATCCGGATAGCTGACCCAATAGGGTGCAGGTATGAGCACCTCGTCGCCGGGATCAAGCGAGATCATCAGGGCATTGAAGATCAACTGCTTGCCCCCATTGCCGACCACAATGTTGTCGATGTCAAATGCCAGTCCGTTGTCGACCTGGAATTTCTCAACGATGGCCTGTCGCAGTTCGGGTGTGCCCGCAACTGCCGTGTATCTGGTTTGCCCGTCCAGTGCGGCGCGGTAGGCGGCTTCGATTACAAACTCCGGTGTGTCAAAGTCCGGTTCACCTTCGGTAAGATCGACGATTTTCCGGCCCGATGCGATAAGGTCTTTCACCTTGCCGGCGGTACTGACCGTCGGTGAGGCCCTGACCGACCTGACGGTGGCGCTGATTTTCACTGCATGGCTCCTGTTGCCGTGGTGGGGCGCGTGTCTGTCTTTCGGCGGCTGCAGGATTGCGGCGGCTGTGTGACCGCCCCGCCCGTCAATGACGCCAGTTGTCGATGGCCGCCAAAGGCAACTGCATCGCCGACCTGTTCACGCCATTGTTTACGGATATCGAAATCCGGGGTCAGCCGTTGACGTAGCAAAGCCACCGGATGAACCCGGAGTGACAGCCGCATTGTCGCGAGGTCTGCTGCCAGATGTTCGCCGAGGGACATGGTCGGCATTTTTGCCTCCTGCTCGACAAATTCCAGGTCCTCGTTGCGGCGCGCAAATAACGGTAAGGTCTGCTCGTCCCTGACTGCCAATGCATCCCATAATGCCTGGCGGCGGTCGATGCCAATCGATGCAAAAACATCTGCCTCCGCGAGTGCTCGCAGCGTGTGCGGCCGCAATCCGGCACGACGCCACAAATCGGCAACTTCCCGATAACCGTTACCACGTGCGGACGCTATCCATATGGCATCATCCTTTGGTACCGACCTGATGTTGCGAAATCCCAGTCGAAGCGCCAACCCGCCGTGTCCGTCGGGCTCCATCACATTATCGTAATAGGAGTTGTTGATGCAGACCGGACAAACCTTCACGTCGTGTCGTAACGCATCCTGGACGATTTGATATGGGGAATAAAACCCCATGGGCTGCGAGTTCAGCAGGGCACACGCATAGATACCGGGATGATGATGTTTCAGCCATGCCGAAGCATAAACAAGAAGCGCGAAACTGGCTGCATGGCTTTCCGGAAATCCATATTCGCCGAATCCTTCAATCTGGGAAAAGCATCGTGCGGCAAATTCACTATCATGGCCGTTTCCAGTCATTCCGTTGATAAATCTGTCCCGGAACTGATGAATCGTTCCTGTCTTGCGGAAAGTGGCCAGAGACCTGCGCAAACGGTCGGCCTCCTCGGCGGAAAAACCGGCGCCGATGATGGCTATTTGCATGGCCTGTTCCTGAAACAGCGGCACCCCCAGGGTTCGCCGCAGGACATCGCCCAGAGCACCTTCGGGATAGACCGGTTTCTCTTTGCCGTTCCGCCGCCTGATATAGGGATGCACCATCTTTCCCTGGATGGGCCCTGGCCTGACAATCGCAACCTGAATGACCAAATCGTAGAAGTTGCGTGGCCGCATGCGCGGCAGGAAATTCATCTGGGCCCGGCTCTCAACCTGAAACAGGCCGATGCTGTCTGCCCGACACAGCAGGTCGTAGACCGCCGGTTCTTCACGCGGGATGCTGTCGAGTGTGTATTGCCGCCGATGATGGGTCCTGATCAGCGCAAACGCCTTGCGGATGCAGGTCAGCATGCCCAGTCCAAGCACGTCCACTTTCAGAATGCCCAGCGCATCGATATCATCCTTGTCCCAACATATGACGGTTCGATCTGCCATTGATGCGTTCTCAATCGGGATCAGTTCATCAAGCCGCCCTTCGGTAATCACAAAACCACCCGTATGCTGCGAAAGATGTCGCGGAAATCCATGAATTTCCTCGCATAGCTGAAGAACTTTCCGCAATCTTGCATCGGTGTGATCGAGCCCGATCTCGCCGAGACGCTTGTCGGAAACACCGCTTGAACCCCAACCCCAGAGCTGCGACGACAGCGCTGCGACGACATCTTCTGACAACCCCATAACCTTGCCTACCTCGCGGATGGCTCGCTTGCCGCGATAATGGACAACGGTTGCACACAAGCCGGCCCGGTGCCGTCCGTACTTTTCATAAATGTGCTGGACGACCTCTTCCCGACGCTCATGCTCGAAATCCACATCGATGTCTGGTGGTTCGTTGCGAGCCTCGGAAACAAACCTCTCGAAAACCATCGCGCCTACCTCCGGTGAAACCGAGGTTACACCAAGCGCGTAGCAGACGACCGAATTGGCAGCCGACCCCCGTCCCTGACAGAGAATGTTCCGGGAGCGGGCAAACGCAACGATATCATGAACGGTCAGAAAGTACGGTGCAAAATCCAGCTTCTCGATGATTCCGAGTTCATGCCGGTACATATCGTCGACCCGCGACGGAATGCCGTAGGGATATTTGTGTCTCAGTCCCTCCCCTGACAGCCGCACCAGTCGCTGCTGCGGCGTTTCATTTGCCGCCAGTTCCAGCGGATACTCGTAGCGCAACTCGTCCAGCGAAAACTGGCACCGTCGAACCACTTCCCCGGTATACTCGACTGCCCGTTCATAGCCCCGGAACAGACGCAGCATCTCGGCATGTGAGCGCAGCCGTCGCTCGGCATTGGCCTGGGCCCGTGTCCCGAGTGACGCCACCGCACAACCCGACCGGATGGCGGTCAAGACATCCGCCAGGCATACCCGGCCAGAATGATGCATGAGTGGATTTGCTGTCGCTACCAATGGCAGTCGGGCGCCTTTGGCGAGATCGGACAGGGCGGCGAAGCGGCTGCCATCAGAACCGTTGTACTGCGGTGACATCAATAAGTTCAGTTGCCGCGCCGGGCTCGCCAGACGGCTCAACCTGTCTCGCCAGCGGCGTACCGTCATGCCTGTCCCGCGTCCGGATGGCGGTTCGACGAGTATGTCCATGCCATCCAGCCACTCGACCAGATCATCGACCTGCAGCTGGCAGGATCCTTTTGATGCCCGCAGGCGTCCGATTGATAACAGACGCGCCAGTCTTCCCCAGGCCTGTCGATCATGAGGCAGGGCAACGACCGAAAAACCGTCTGTGGTTGTCAGTCTGGCAGCAGGCAAAAGGCGGGGCGTGCATTGTATCCCTGCAAGTTCACCGTCCTGACTACCTTTTGCCCGGCGGCCTATCTCACGCAGTTCGGTGTGGGCGCGGACAATGCCTGCCACAGAGTTTTCATCGGCAATGGCAAAGGCCGGCAGCCCCAGGCGGGCTGCTGCCTTCGCAAACTCCTCCGGATGGCTGGCACCTTGCAGAAACGTAAAACTGGAGGTGATGGCAAGCTCGCAGAACATTTCGATAATTATCATATATTTGTTCTATTATTGTTCTCTTTCCTTACACAGTATCGAATTCCCAAGGCAAGAAGAACCACCATCGCCGTCAAAGAAACAAGACAAGAGCGACCCATTACAACACCCGCGATCAAACAGGATCGGTCAACCGCCGGGCATGATGATATTATCGATAAACGAAACTGGAGCATTGCAACTTCAGAACGAGACTGCCATAATCACCGCACTTGGCCGGATTCGGAATCTATTCGAAGACAGGGTATGGTCTGGTCGAACCTGGTAGCAATGCCTACCGACAACCAACCAGCCGCCTGCCACAGGAAAAACGTGATATGGTCTACCAACTGTCCGGTCGAGTGTTGATTCCAAAATAGTGCTGGTTACCGCTTGGAACTGGAAACGGGAGGAGAGAGTTCTGATGTTCAACCTGTCTGAGGAACAGGAGGCCAGGGCACGACGGCTTCATGAGGAGTGCCTGATTGTCGACGCCACAGAATTGATACATGTGGCGACCACGACGCGCTGGTTTGAACAGGCCCGCCGCGGCGGCGTCGATGTGGCGTGGATAACCACTGGCGGAAATTCGGGGATTTCCGAGACCATTCGCGCCGTTGCCAACGTCATGCGATTCATCGAAACACACAGCGACGAGGCTGTTCAGGTGCGAACCACCGCGGACATGCGACAAGCCAAGAAGGATGGCAAGCTTGGCATAATGCTTGTTACCCAGGACGCCGCCTGTCTTGATGGCGACTATGCCTACCTGACGGTCTTGCATCACCTGGGATACCGGGTCATGGGCCTGACCTACTCCGAGAGCAACATGCTCGGCGATGGGTGTGGAGAGAGAACCCGCGAGACACGCGGGCTCAGCTATTTCGGCGTCGACGTTGTCCACGAAATGAACCGTCTGGGTATCCTGATCGATCTCGCCCATTGCGGCGATGCCACGACCATGGACGCCATAAACGAATCCACGCAACCCTGCCTGTTTACCCACGCCAATGTAAGGGCCATCGCCGATACCTCGCGCAACAAGACGGACGAACAGATCAAGGCCATGGCAGCTACCGGCGGCGTCATGGGCATTACCGGCTTGCCCAGAATGGTTGACAACGACCTGCGCGCCGCTTCCATTCACGGCCTGCTTGACCATATCGACTATGTTGTCGACCTCGTCGGCATTGATCATGTGGGATTCGGGGGTGACAATACCGATTCCATCGAGCGCGTCGCTCTCGGGGAAATGTTGCCCGGACACGGTACGGCCAGCACGACATCGATGGCAAAGGCACCCCCGACTTCGGGAGCCGGCTGGGCCTACTGGCGCGTCAAGCAACCGGACATGCTCGGTACGATCGAGGAACGTGATACTATCCCCTATGCGAAAGGGCTCGAAAACCTTTCCATGCTTCCAAACCTGACTCGCGGGCTGGTCGCTCGCGGTTATGACGATGACAGCATTTCCAGAATTCTCGGTGAAAACTGGATGCGTGTATTTGACCAAAGGAGGAACCAATGAAACTCGCAGAACTATTCTCGAACCGCCTCATTCTTCGGCGGGGAACGCAGGCCCTGGCCGCTATAACTGCTGCTACAATGCTGATGCTCTCGTCCTCGGCAATTGCCCAGGAAAGGGGCGGCACTTTTATCAAGGCCATCGAAAACGAACCGGCGACGCTGGACTATCTGTTTGGAAAGGACTTCGGCGCGCTGACAACGATGACCAATATCTACAACAATCTCATGCAGCTTGATTTCGACTTTCAACCGCATCCCGAACTGGCAGAAAGCTGGGAAATATCGGACGATGGACTGACCTACACGTTCCATTTGCGCCAGGATGTAACGTGGCATGACGGCACGCCGTTCACGGCTGCCGACGTCGAATTCACATTTCGTGAAATGACCTGCCAGTTGCACAACCGTGCCAAGACATGGTGCCCGCGGGTGGATAGCTTCGCCACCGATGGCGACCACACCTTCATCATCAACATGAAGGAACCATTTGCACCGCTGCTGACCATACTTGCAGATTACAATTCAGGAACCCTGATCCGTGCCAGGCATGTGTATGAAGGGAATGTCGACAAGGACAATCCGCATCTTCTGGAGCCCGTCGTGGGAACCGGTCCATTTGTATTCAGCAAATGGGTGCGTGGGAGCCACATCGAACTGGTCCGCAACGAAAACTACTTCAAGCCGGGACTTCCCTATCTGGATCGGGTTGTCATTCAATTCCTGCCCGACGAAGCCGGCCGGCTGGCAGCTCTGGAGAATGGCGATATCGACATGCTCCACTCGTATATCCTGCCTTACGAACGGGTGAAGCAGTTTCAGTCCGACCCGAGATTCCAGATCATCGAACACGGCAATGAGGCCACCGGCACCAATGAGAACCTGCTGATGAATCACGACAACGAGTATCTTCAGCACAAGAGCGTTCGTCAGGCCATCGCCCATGCCCTGAACAAGGATGACATTGCAGAAGCCGCCATGTTCGGCGCCAGCAAGGCAGCCCATGCCCATATCCACAGCGGCGTGAAATGGGTTTATTTCCCCGAATACGACCATCCCCATGATCCGGACATGGCCAATGCCATGCTGGACGAAGCCGGATTTCCCCGCGACGGCGACGGCAACCGCTTTTCGCTCCGCCTTTACTGGGCGTTTGGTCGTGCTTTTGAAGGTCGCGCTGCAGAAGTCATTCGCAGTCAGCTCCGCGATGTAGGAATCGACGTGGAAATCCAGTCCTATGACAGACCGTCCTTCATCGAGAGAGTGTTCACCAAGCGTGACTTCGACATGGCTCACCAGCTGTTCACGACATCGCCTGACCCGACGCTGTCGGTCGTCCATCGTTACAAGTCCACGACCATCGGCAATGCGTTTGCCAATGCTGCCGGCTGGGTCAATGAGGATTACGATCACCTGACGGATATCGAGGTGACCATCACCGACGTCGCCGAACGAGCGGCAGTATGGAAACAGGTCCAGGAAATCCTGATGGACGAGCTTCCCGGCTTCCCGCTGTTCGGCATGCCCAACATGCAACTCGTACGCTCGGGTTTCGACGACGTGATCACGGGCCCGATCGGATACAACGGCATGCTCGACATGGCCTATGTAGTCAAGTGATCCTGCCTGCAGGTTGATTTTCTATGCACCTGCGACGCTATGTGATGGGGCGGCTTCTTCAGGCCGTCCCATTGATATTTGTAGTGATGACGGTCAACTTCATCCTGATTCAATCCGCACCTGGCGATCCAATCCATCTGCTGATCGGAGAAGGTTCGGCCAGCGAAGAACTGATAGAACTGACGCGGGCCGAATTCGGACTTGACAAACCGCTTCACGTTCAGTTCGTCAGCTATGTCAAGAATGTTCTACAGCTGAATCTCGGCTACTCGCTGCGGTACCGTCAGGACGTATTTGATCTGATTCTCAGCCGCATCCCGGCCAGCCTGCTCCTGATGGGCACGGCATTCGTGGTCAGTAGCGTAGCCGGAATTCTGCTGGGTCTTTACGCCGGAACGCGCAAGGATTCGCTTGCCGACCGCGCCGCGGTCGTGCTGTCGATCCTGGGGTATTCGATGCCGGTGTTTTTTCTCGGCCTCCTCTTACTTACCGTGTTTTCGCTTAACCTTGGATGGTTTCCGGCCCAGGGCATGTACAATATTCGCAATCCTCAGGAAGGCTGGGGACTGGTCAAGGATGTAGCCCATCACCTGGTTCTACCAGTGATTACCTACAGTGCCTTTCAACTGGCGCTGATTTTCCGGGTAACCCGTGTCAAGATGCAACAGGTCATGAAAGAGGACTACATTACCACGGCCAGAGCAAAGGGTGTTGGTGAGGGTCGGGTCGTGTTCCGGCATGCAGTTCCAAACACGCTGTTGCCGATCGTGACCATTCTTGGCCTCAACCTGGAATGGCTGCTGGCAGGGTCGGTACTGACCGAAACCGTCTTCGCCTGGCCTGGCCTGGGGAGGTTGATGTTCGATGCCGTCTCGGCGCGGGACTTCCCGCTTCTGATGGGACTGTTTATCGTCATCTCATCGTTCGTGATAATCGTCAATCTGTGCACCGATGTCATCTATCGTGCGATCGACCCGCGTGTGAGATTTGCCTGAGACTGAAAGGACTTCCGAACAGAAACGGCGCCACATTGGCGTGTCTAACGACTTTCGGGTTTGCAATTGATGGATAGTCACTGGCGACTGTATTTTCACAACTGGGTCTCGGTTCTGGGGCTGGCCATTCTGGTCTTGCTGGCTCTGGTTGCGACACTCGGCCCGGCACTGGCGCCATTTGATCCGCAGGATATCGGAATCGCCTATCGAGCCCTGCCTCCAGGCATGGTAAACTGGATGGGAACCGACGAGCTGGGGCGGGATGTGTTCAGCAGATCGATATCCGGCGTGCGCGTGTCACTGCTTGTCGGCGTCGTGGCTGCCGCTGCTTCGACTTTAGTCGGTATCGTGGTCGGCAGCCTGGCTGGATACTTTGGCGGCGTGTTTGATCACATCTTGATGCGCATCACCGAAGTATTTCAGGTTATTCCGCAGTTTTTTCTGGCCGTTGTGCTGGTTGCCCTGTTCAGTGCGAGCGTGTTCAACATCATCGTGGCAATCGCCATTCTGACCTGGCCGGTGATTGCCCGACTGACGAGATCGGAGTTCCTGTCTCTAAAGACCCGTCAATATGTGGATGCCGCACGATTGAGCGGTGCCAGCGATGCGCGGGTGATTTTTCGCGAAATCCTGCCCAATGCCATGGGGCCGGTTATCGTCAGTGGAACATTACTGGTCGGACGAGCCATGTTGACCGAGGCTGGCCTGAGCTTCCTGGGGCTTGGGGATCCCAGCCGGGTAAGTCTTGGTGTCATGCTGTATCAGTCGCGTCCGTTCATTCAATTTGCATGGTGGGCGGCACTGTTTCCGGGTCTGTTGATATTCCTGGCAGTGTTGAGTACCAATCTCGTGGGCGACGGCCTGAACGATGTAATCAACCCCCAAATGGTTGAGGAACGCTAGATTCGTGCGCCTCCTGTTTTCATCATCTGCAGTTGGGAGGAATTAGATGACACACGAAGAACGTCTGACACACTATGCCGCGAACTTGCGGTGGGATGCGCTTCCGGATGCCGCACGTGACGCTGTTTCGGCGCTGCTGATTGACACCGCCGGTGTCATGCTTGCCGGGCTGAAGAGTCCCGAATGTCGCAATCTGCTTGCCCAGTACACCCATTGGGGCGGCGCCCAGGAAAGTTCAGTTGCCGGCAGCAAGGCACGTATTCCTGCTCCCTCGGCAGCATATCTCGGCGGCGTCCTTGCCCACTGGTGGGAGTGGGATGATACCCATGACGACTCCGCAGTACATGCAAGCGCGGTAATATTTCCGACCCTGCTCGCAGTAGCCGAGGCAGCCGGAAAGGATGAGGGGCCGGATGCCGGCCGCGAATTTGTGGCTGCTGCTGCCGCCGCCTTCGACATCGCCTGCCAGATCGGGGCAACACTTGTTCCCCACTACCATGACGGTGTCATGGCCACAGGTGTCCCGGGGCAGATCGGTGCAGCTGCCGGTGCCGCGCGTTTGCTCGGACTGGACGAGGATGGAATCATGTCGGCCATGGGCATCGCTGCCGAACAGGCCGGGTTGAGCCGGCAACCACTTGCCGACAGGGTCAACGGCAAGAACATCCTGTGTGGTCTGGCTGCAGGACAAGCTGCACACAGCGCTTACAACGCCCAGGCCGGAATCAAGGGATCGGCGAGTTTTCTTTCCGGCGTATACGGACTCAACAATCTTTTCGGCGAAGGAAAAGCGGACTTCGATGAGGGACTGGCCCGGCTGGGCTCCGAATTCAGTGTAGTCTCGACAAGCATTAAGCCTTACCCGAGTTGCCGATCGACGCATCCGGGCCTGGACCTGACATTCGATATGATGGCCGAAGATCCTGGTCTTCCCGAGCAGGTCGAGAAAGTGGAAGTCAGAACGTCTCAAATCGTGTTTGATCTTTGCGGGCGACCTTTTGAACCGGGCAACGACCCGCGGGTTGCAGCACAGTTCAGCATCCCCTACACGCAATCGGTTGCCCTGACGCGCCGTGCCATATCGCTTAGTGACTTCGATCCGGCAAATGTCGTCAGCGATGAGGCGATTATCAACAAGACAAGGCATGTTACCGTCCAGCCATGGCAGGAGGAACACCCTGGCGCCACCTGGTGGTGGCCCCATCGGGTAAGCCTGTATCTCAGAGATGGATCCGTCCGCGAGCGCAACATTGAGGCCCTGCGGGGATCGAGGGCACGCCCCTTTCTGCCTGACGAACAGGAAGCGAAGCTCAACGAGGCCGGCAAGGATGCGCTTGATTCAGCTCAGCTGCAGGCTTTGTCCAATAACGCCCGGCAGGTGGGCGATCTGGGCGTAGCGCCGGTAACCCGACTTCTGCGCGCGGCGCAGATCGTGCACTAAACACTGAAACAATCCAACAACAGGAAAGAATAATGGGATCCACTGACCAAGTACGCGCGTTTGCAAATATACCGTTCACCAGCCCGCCCCGACCCAAACCACGTTCTTGCGGGATTAGCGAGATCTGTGACTGGGGACTGCCGCACAAGCAATTGGAAGACTACCTGGACCACACAGGCGAATTTGTGGATGTGGCCAAGATTGTACTCGGTTTTGCCGGGTTGTATTCGCTCGACAAGATCAAGGAAAAAGTTGCGATCTACCACAACGCCGAGGTCAAGGTTCAGCCCGGAGGCATTTATTTCGAATATGCCGCCGCAATGAACAAGGTGGGTGAGTTCCTTGATCATTGCCACGAAGTCGGGTTCGACTATGTCGAGGTTTCGGATAGTCGAAGCGACTGGACGCCCGAGGAAAAACGGAATCACATCAAGAGCGTTGTCGATGCAGGTCTCGCCGTAATTCCTGAATCCGGTGGCGGTGTACAGCACTCGGTCCAGGAAATCGTTGATGATGTAAAAGCTTCCATGAACCTCGGCGCCTGGAAGGTTACCGTGGATACAGCCGAGATCAGGGCGCCGGGAGGCGAAATTCGCAACGAACTGTTCGATGCCCTTCTGAGTGAAGTCAAGATGGAAGACCTCATTTTCGAGGTGTGGGCAATTCCAATCTGGGGTGGCAAGACACATCAGATCCGTGAGACGGAGTTGTGGTTGATCAAGCAGTTCGGTCCCGATGTGAATATTGCCAACCTGATGTTCGACTGGATATTCCCACTAGAGGCACTGCGCCGCGGTTTGGGGATAAACATCAATTCCAAAACCGGCGGGCTCGATTACACCTAATCCCGGCCCAACGCGCGTTGCCCGAAACGCAGCTCACCTTTCGTCTCGGGCAGCCCTGCCAGGGCCGGCTTGCGCCACCGGCACCAATGGCCAGCACTGGCCTGAATTGAGGTTGCCTTGGATGAACTAGTTCGCGTTGAAGGTCTTAGCACGCATTATCTGACCGGCGGTTTGACGGTGCGTGCCGTCGACAATGTTTCGCTCGGTATTCGGCGCGGCGAAGCGGTGGCGCTTGTGGGGGAATCTGGATCCGGCAAGAGCACCATCGCCTTTTCGATGATGCGCCTGGTTTCACGACCGGGGCGCATTGTTGCCGGCAGGGTTCTGCTCGACGGTCAGGATATCCTGACCCTGGACGATGCACAGATGACACGCATTCGCGGTGGCGAAATGAGCATGGTATTCCAGGAACCCATGACGTTTCTGAACCCGCTGATCAGGGTTGGTGAGCAAATCTCCGAGGCCATTCGCATCCATCAGGGAATCAGGTCAGCGCAGGCACGAGAGCAGGCTATCGACACCTTGAGACTCGTTCAATTGCCCAATCCCGAAACCGTAGTCGACTATTTTCCGCATCAGCTGAGCGGCGGCATGCGCCAGCGTATCCTGATAGCCATCGCCATCGCCTGCCGTCCTAGTCTGCTCATTGCCGATGAGCCGACAACCGCACTGGATGTCACAATTCAGGCACAGATTATGCAATTGATGTGCAAGCTGTGCAACGACCTGGGGACCGCCTTGCTGCTCATTACCCATAATCTCGGCCTGGTGGCTGAGTACTGTGATCGAGTGTACGTTATGTACGCGGGGCAGATTGTGGAGGAGGCAAGTATCTTTGAAGTATTCAAGGCCCCACAGCATCCCTACACAGCTGCTTTGCTTGACTGCTCACTGATGTTTGATCGTCGGGCTGAGGAATTCAGGTCAATCGAAGGCCGGCCACCAAGCCGGGTCCAGATCCCATCTGGTTGCCGATTTCATCCGCGTTGCTCAAGAGTAATGCCGGAGTGTTCGCAAACACCGCCGTCAATGACGGATTTGGCCAGCGGTGGTCGGGCAAGATGTCTCTTGCATGGGTAACCTGACATGACAGAAGTTCTTGTGGAAGTTGAAGATCTCAAGGTCTACTTTCCGGTCCGCGACGGCTGGTCAACCAAGGATGATCGCCAGGTCAAGGCTGTCGACGGCATTAGCCTCGCGCTGCGCCACGCCGAGGTACTTGCTGTGGTTGGCGAGAGTGGATGCGGCAAGACAACTCTGGGTCGGACAGTTGCCGGTCTGGCATCGCCAACCAGCGGCAGGGTATGGTTCAGAGGCAAGGACCTGGCCACACTTTCCTCCGGGGAACGGAAGACCTATCGCCGACAGGTACAGATGGTTTTTCAGGACCCGTATGATTCCATGAATCCGCGCAAGACGGCGTTCCAGATGATTGCGCAACCCCTCACAATTAACAGGATCGTACCCAAGACTGATCTTGTAAACGAGGTGCTTCGCCTCTTTGACAATGTCGGACTGGCACCGGGCGAAGCCTACCTCAACCGCTCCAGGCATCAACTCAGCGGCGGCGAGCGTCAGCGGTTGTCCATTGCCAGATCGATGTCTGTCAATCCTTCCGTGATCGTAGCTGACGAACCGGTTTCAGCGCTGGACATTTCCATCCAGGGTCAGATCTTGAGTCTGATGCGCAAATTGCAGGAAGAATCCAGTATTGCCTACCTGTTCATTTCCCATGACCTGGCGGTTGTCCGTTCACTCGCCGATCGTGTAATGATCGTATACCTGGGTCAGATCGTGGAGGAAGGGACGACAGACGGAGTTTTCTCCAACCCGCGACATCCCTATACAATGGCACTGCTCGCGGCCCACCCCATTCCTGATCCGGAACTCAGCAGGAACCGCCACAGAATCGTTTTAACCGGCGACGTTCCTTCTCCGATCGACCCGCCGACCGGGTGCCGGTTTCATACACGCTGTCCAATTGCCAGGCCCGTATGCTCCCAGCAAATTCCCCCATTCAAGGACTTCCGCAACGGCCATCGTTCGGCCTGCCACTTTGCTGACCAGCTTCAGAGCATGGCACGGCTCCTGAATGAATCCGGTCCTGCATCCCACTGACCTGGCGCACCCTTTCCAGCATCGGCAATTCGCTCCGGTCTGTCGTACCGGAGCCAGGTGCCGTCGCGTCCGCCACGCAGTGCCCACCGACACATGAGCTGAGAGGCTGACCCGATCCGGCTTGCAGCCCGAATACCGACAACAGTCCAATTAAGGAAACCGGTGGCGTGTTTCAGCTATTCCTTGCTGCTCAATGATTTATTCTTGCCCTTTCGTAGCCCTGGCAAATCCAGTTTTACTGCGACAACCTGTGAGGCGACCAACAGCAAGCCGGCCGCCGGTATTGGCTCCTTGCGCACCCTTTTGGAGGTACAATGGATTCGTGCTGCGCGGTTTACAAAACGCTTTGACAAACGGTGCACGTTTGCCAGTTCGGTTGTGCCTCAAGGGAGCAGAGGTCGCAGGGGAATTGTGAGGATGCAGGCGCCAGGAGTTGAATTGCCGGGCTACAGGTATGGTTTCAGCTTCAGGAACAAGTATCGATTGTGATGGCAGAACTGATCAACGCTTCGTTCCTTGTCTGTTAGGCGACGGTTGAGTTTTCCTATCAGTTTTCGGTTCAGGACGCGGCCAAGGGCCCAACGAGACATCGGATAATCCTGACGCATCATCTGTTCTATTCTGGCGACAATACTGTTGACGAGAACATAAAACTGGCGTTCAAGTTCTATCGAAGGTGCTGCTTCCGTCGTCACGTCTTCCTCCTGCACGACCGCAAGTGAAAGTCTTTCCAGCTCGTCTCGAAGTGCCGCCAGGGGATGGCCACCTCCAGCGGCCCTTTCACCGGACGGCGCAATGCCTGAGCCAACCCGAAAACAGTCGCCTACCAGAATTTCACCGCCAGGCGACAAGTGTTCAATCGCATTCTCGAGTGCCACCGACAGGTTGATATACTGAAGGCTCTCCGCAAACAGGCAAATGTCGAATCTGCGGCTGGTAGCAAACTGCTCGAAAACCGTTTGGTGCACACGAACTGAGCGGTCGGCGTTTTGGCGGCAGCGCATCGCCAGAAATTCATCCGGCACGACAATTTCCACTTCATGTCCGATTTCGAACATCCGCCTGGCCAGCTCGCCGGTGCCGCCGCCAATATCAAGCACACGAAGACTCTTGTAGGGTGGAAACATCGCAAGAAGGCGATCGCAATAGGCTTCCTGTGCAGTCAACAGGTTTCTTACGCTTACCTCGAGCCCATCTTCCCAAAGCCCGTAATGCAGGTGCTCGCGACCCGTAAGAAACCGCGCCAGGTCGACCGCTATCTCCAGGCCAAGTGCGCGGGAATTCACACGCCGCATGTTTGCTTTCTCAAAGGAACTAGCAACTCTTGAGGTCGATTACGCTCATCTGGTAAATCCATCGGTGACTACATCAGTTTCACGACTCTGCTCTATTTGGTGGCGAAACGCGTCGATTACCGCGCTGTATACATCGGACTTGAATGGCACAATGTGATCTGGAAGTTGCTGGATCTCCATCCAGCACCAGTTCGAAAACTCGGCATGCCGGGTCTTGATGTCGATCTGGTCATCGTTACCCAAGAACCTGAACAAGAACCACTGTTGCCTTTGCCCTCGGTATCGTCCACCCCACAGGTGAGGAATCAGACTTTCCGGAAGGTCGTATACGAGCCACTTCTTGATGCTTGCTACCGGCCTGACCAGGTCCGGCCGGATCCCGGTTTCTTCCTCAAGCTCCCTTACCGCGGCAACAAATGCATCTTCGCCTTCATCGATTCCCCCTTGCGGCATCTGCCAGGCCTCCTGCGTACTGTCTATGCGCTGTCCCACAAACACACGGCCCTTGCTGTTAAACAACATTATACCAACGCAGGGACGGTATGGCAGCGATGCCAGCTTATCCGGATTCACTGGTCAGTCCCTGACATTCAGCACAGCGTAGGCGCAGCCCCATAGGAACGCTAGCGCTCAACGCCCCATGCCTTGATTCCGCGCAGCAGGTCCAGCGCATAGGCAAGCTGCGAATCGGTATCTCTCAGCTTGTCGACTGCCTCTGCTGCCTGTCGTCGCCTTTCAAGTTCATTGAGATCTTCCGGAAGGCCATCATTCTCAATACTGTTCTTGTAATAGGCCTCGGTCCAGGCTGGCCGCTCGTCCGCTTCATTCTCTTCCGCATCTCTGGGGGGTTGCTGTGGAACAAGAATGTCCGGCGTAATGCCGGTTCCCTGAAATGACCGGCCCGCCGGCGTGTAGTAGCGGGACGTGGTCAGTCGCAACGCACCGTATTTGTTGTCTACGGGCTCGGATGCTACGCCTGGCTTGCCACCACCGATCTCGGTGTCGGATGCCATGACAGGAATGATATTCTGCACAGACCCCTTGCCGAAACTCTGTGTCCCGATCACTACAGCCCGACGGTTGTCCTGCAGCGCACCAGCAACGATTTCGGCAGCTGACGCAGAACCCTGATTTATCAAGATGGCGATGGGCCATCCTTCGGCAATGTCACCCTGTGTAATACCGCTCTTTCTTTCCGCAGAGTAAGCAACTCTCTCGTCTTCCCTGCTTCTTACTGACACAATATCTCCTCCATCCAGGAACAGGTCCGAAACATCAACGGCCGCGGACAACAATCCGCCTGGATTGTTGCGCAGGTCGATAACGACGCCATCAATCTCGTCTCGGTCATCAAGCTCGGCAACCAATTCGTTGATTCCATCGTGCACATTGATCACGGCCTTGTCACTGAAGCTCTTGATTCTGGCGACCACAGCATTTCCTTCGCGGCGAACTTCAGCGGCCGAAATCTCGATTTCGGCACGAGTGATCGTAACATCGAAGGGTTCCTCGTCGGTTGGCCGGTGGATACGTAATGTGATTTCGGAGCCAGCAGGCCCGCGCATTTTGTTGATCGCCTCGTACAGTGACAGGCCAAGCACCGTCTCGCCGTCGATTTCCACAACGAAATCGCCAGCTTCAATGCCTGCTTCCGCCGCCGGCGTGTCATCAATCGGCGAAATAACCTTCACGAATCCGTTTTCCATGGTCACCTGAATTCCCAGCCCGCCAAACTCTCCTCGAGAGTCGACGGTGAGCTCGTTCAGGTCCCTGGGCGCAAGGTACCCGGAATGCGGGTCCAGAGATGTCAACATCCCGTCAATTGCCGCGAAAATCAGCTCTTCGTAAGTAACTTCCTCGACATGGCTCTTGCGGATCAGTTGAAGGCTTTGGGCAAACAATTCTACGCTTTGATACTTGTCCAGTCCTTCGCCTTCATCCTGGGCGACAATCGGTTGTATCGTCAAGGCGATCAGAATACCGGTGACGGCGACCAATCTCCCTGGACAACATGCTCTTCTCATCAGCTTGGTTTCCATTAGTTGTGTCAATTCAGCCTCGGGCAACCGGCGGCCAGGCAGTCTGGAAATACCGCGTACTTGGTCCGAATTCCAACGGGCAGGCCAAGGCTGGTGGACTTGACGCAGCCCATGCGCAGGCAGAGACCGGGAAATTGGCTGCATCCTCCACATTGTAATTCCTGCAGGGTCCATGAATCCAGCCCGAAGTTGGCAGATCCCTCATATCTGCCGCGCAACTGAAGCGATCATGAGCGTTCGGAATCCCATGAATTGCCGGCAGAACGTACGTCCGGGCATCGACAGTTTTTCACATATCAACCCGATGCCCGAGGGCTGGCCTCGGTGTCCATAGACTGTGCAAGAATTTCGAGATGCGTTGGCATGCAAGATGTCCCCGCTGCATTCCCGGCTGCGGATGCGATTATCCCAGATCGATGCCGGAGACTCGTCCATGATCTCAGAACATTCCCGGCGGTAAAGGATCATAATCAATTGTTAACTGCGTCACTTCGAGCGTCAGTCATGACGAGGCTGCCCAACTGTTCATTCGGCAGGTTTGAATTCATGACGCACGATCAGCGATTTTCCGGTCATTTCAGGGGGCGGCACAATGTTCATCAAATCCAGAATGGTCGGAGCAAGGTCGCTTAGGGTCCCGGCGTTGATCCGCCATCCGCTATCTGCACCATAGAGAATTACAGGTACGGGATTGGTCGTGTGTGCGGTGTGAGGTCCACCGCTTTCCGCATCAAGCATCTTTTCGCAGTTGCCGTGATCTGCAGCAACAACGAGCCTTCCACCGGCCTTCCTGACCGCCTTGACAATCACACCCAATACCCTGTCGGTTGCCTCGCAAGCATGTGTTGCTGCCGACAGGTTGCCGGTATGACCCACCATGTCGGGATTTGCGAGATTGACGACGATAAGGTCAAAACCGACTTCTGTCGCCTTGACAAACTCAGCACCAACCTCGTTGACAGCCATTTCAGGCGCCAGATCATAGGTAGAAACCATCGGACTCTGCGGCATGGATCGTAGTTCTCCGGGAGCAACTGCCTCGCGCCCGCCATTCAGGAAATAAGTGACGTGTGGGTATTTTTCGGTCTCAGCCAGACGGAACTGCCTCTTTCCATGGCGGGCCACCCATTGACCCAAGGTGTTTTCAATTGACGGCCTTTCAAAAACGTGGCTGATCCACGGCCGAGGTGGATCGAAATAACTGACCATGCTGGCTGCAACCGCGGGCATCCGGCGATTCGTGACGTCAAACCTTCGGAACTGCGGATCAGCAACCGCCGATACGATCTGCCGCATCCTGTCCGACCTATAATTGGTGAAGAACACGCCGTCGTTCCTGCATATACCTCCATAGCCGCCAATAGCGGTAGGGGTAATGAACTCGTCCGTTTCCTTCCTGGTCAAGGCAGCCGTTACAGCTTCCTGCGCACTCTCGGCCCGCATGCCCTCACCTAGTGCCAGAGTATGCCAGGCACGCTCAACCCTGTCCCAGCGCTTGTCCCTGTCCATTGTGTAGTAACGGCCCGAAACCGTTGCCAGGACAGAAGTTTCGGGAAGATTCTTTTCGAGCCAGGCAATCTGCTCCAGTGCCTTGCCAGGTGTATCATCACGACCATCGGTGATTGCATGCACCTGACAACGCATCCCGCGCGCATAAAGTACCCTTGCACAGGCCAGGAGGTGGCTGGCCAAGCCATGTACACCAACTTCCGAAACAATCCCGACGAGGTGAATGTTACCTTGACTTGACATTGTATCGGCGATCAGTTCGGCGAGAATCTCGTTTTCCTGAAAAGCTCTGGTGCGAATCGCATGTGTGATCCGCTGCATTTCCATCAGGACGGTACGGCCGGCACCGATGTGGAGATGCCCGACTTCCGAATTGCCGATGCATCCAGCAGGCAGCCCGACGGCTTCACCGTGGGTGACCAGCGTTGAATTGGGGCAGCTCCCCATCAGCCAATCGAAGTTGGGAGTGTCGGCGAGTGCGACTGCATTGCCCTCTCTCTCCTCGCTTAGTCCCCAGCCGTCCAGAATGCACAATACAACAGGCCCGATTTCTGCCAAGAAAACCAATCCTTTCTTCCCTGCCGGAAGTGAACCAGCAGCAACTACTCTCTGTGGTAGGGTGTATTGGCGAGTATTGAAACCGCACGGTAGAGCTGCTCGGCCAGAATAACTCTGGTAAGCATGTGCGGGAACACCATCTTGCCAAGCGACAATAGCTGGGCACTATTCGGGACGTCAAGCGTGCCAGTTCCGCTAGCCGCACCAATAATGAAGGCTGTATTCCTGACTCCACTGTCTCGCCACTGCAGAAGGCGCATCGCAAATCTGCGGCTGGTGTACTGCACGCCCTTTTCGTCGAGCACGCAAACGACAAGAGACGATCCAATTCCATCCAGAATTCGCTTCAGTTTGGATGCATGCCCCGATGGTGCACCAGTTAGTTCGTGCATCACAGGGGTCAGAAAGCCGAGATTTGATCCTGTCCTCTTGAATCGTTCCAGATATCTTGTGACCAGTTCCAGTTCGGGTCCAGGGCGCATGCGGTTTACCGCAACAAGATGAACACGCATCAATTGGTGTTACTGTCCATTACCGAAGGCATCCACATCTTTTCGATCTGGTAGAATTCCCGGACCTCGGGCCGAAAGAGGTGAATGATGACATCACCAGCGTCGATCAACACCCAGTCACCCTGGCGTCTGCCCTCGACCTGGGCCGTTATGTCAAAGGTCTGGCCCTTGAATGCTTCCAGCAACTTGTCGCTGAGTGACAGGACTTGCCTTCGCGAGCGTCCGGATGCCACGACCATGAAATCTGCGATTTCCGATTTTCCGTGCAGGTCGATTTCGACGACGTTTTCTGCCTTATGACGGTCGAGCACATCGAGGATGAATTCTAACAGTTCTCTGTTTTGGGACCCGTAATCGCGGCCCTGGACAGGCACTTCATCGGCGGTTTCGATTGCTACCGCGTTCCTCTCTTCCAAGTGTGCGTGTACCTCCATGTATCGACTGCGTGGTGCCCTCAATGGCACTTCCTGCATCCGCAAATAGTCTGCAACCGGCGCCAGTGCAAGACCAAGAATTGACCATTCGTTGTCGCAATTTGAGATTAACTCCCCTTCAGGCAATGTTCAAAGGTCAACCGAACACAAATTCGCAGAAGTCTTCAAGAATTGGACCGTATGAAATTGAATGAATTGACTGTCATGGCTCGAGACTGTGCCGGAGACGAAAGGGGAAGCGCGGAACTCTGCATAACCTGTAGGGTTCGCAGCCAGTTTGCAGTTAGCCAGGTTCTGTTTTGTGTGGGCCGGCAAGGAATTCCCACGGCTCGCATCTGGCCGAGAGCCGTGCATGCTCGTCTGGCTGTTGCAACACGCCGGGATTGTTCCGCCCGAGGGAACCTGCAAGCGGGGGAGTGATGAAACCACCAATGTCGAAATCATCACGCCTTCATCGATAGGGTGAATGACGCTGGAATGATGGAGATCTGGCTCACCACCAAGTTGTCGCCAGAACAGCCAGAGTCGAAAATCACTAACATGTCATATGAGGGGATTGTTGACCTGGCATAGATGGGGAAGATGTAGGCCAAAACATTTTGGCACCAATCTGTCGCACAGTTTCGGGCATGGCCAGGACACGCTGTCAACGGTGCTGGTGACGCGCAACCGCCTGGCCTTCGCCATACACGGCATGTGCGACATGGCACAGGACCTGTGGCAGCAGGCGCGCACCGTGGTCGGCACCCGCAAGGCGATGGTCCAGCACATCCCGATCATCACCCGGTATCACCTGTTTGGCAACTGGACCGAGATGCTGCTGGTCATGGCCGGCCGAAAGGCCGTCCCGGCGCGTCCTTACACCACCGCCCCAATTGCAATCTCGAAAACCGGTACAACCGCTGACTGGACAAGATAATTGCTATATCGAGAATTGCTGGTTGTGCTCGCACTGATTGCCATGATTGTTCAGCCTATTGATGACCTGGTTCTCTATCTGCCATCGTAAGCGGCCGACCCGCATCCGCTCGGTGTCGGCAGTGATGTTCAAATTGGTGATCCATGTTGCCACTCTTGTTGTCGCTCTGCCGTAAACGGGCAAACGAGTATGTCCCTGATTTTCAATATCGGCACTCGAGGACGTTGACACGGAGGACGCCCGGCATTGAATGAAATTCGTTGTGCCACCGAAACCGATAGCAGCGGCCGGCTCTAGCATCCTCCACCGCAAGATGTAGGAGAGTTCCATTTGGAAGAAGTAATATTGGATGTTTTGCTGAAGGCCAAACATAAAGATCAGTGCATCGGTGCTGCTGATATCAGTCGTCGATCAGGAATATTCCGCGATGGTGGGAATAAGGAAATGGGAGAACCGAAAAGCATGAACGATGCCATTGCCACCGGCATGCTCATAAAGTTGATGAAGCAAAGACGAGTTCAGCGTTGCAATCAACAAAACGGTAGAGGTGGATGGGAATTGACTAATGAAGAATATAAAAGCCGCCGAGACGATATTACATTTGGCTAGTCAAGTATATAAATCCCTATCATTTCCTACTGGCAGGGACGTGTTGGTCACGGACTGGCCCTTTCGGTGAGCCATCAGTGATCCAGCGCCACACCAAATCGATCCGATTTTACCAAGGCTCCAAGAGTTGGTATCCCCTGGCCTCCCTTGATACACCCCAACAATGTACTGGAGAGAGTTCCCGGTCATGGCAAAGCTGCAATGCCTTGGTGACAGCCTCAAGAGCCTGAGCACCGTGCAGGCCGAGGCCGTGAGGCATCGTGACGGGGCTCTGCTGGTCCTGGCCGGACCGGGATCAGGAAAGACGCGGGTTCTGACAACCCGAATCGCCCGACTCCTGCACGAGACCCCCGATGAACATTTTCGCGTCCTGGCGCTGACCTTTACCAACCGCGCTGCGGATGAAATGCGCGAGCGGATCGAACGCCTGTCGCCGGCAGCCGAGAATCGTCTGTTTGTCGGAACTTTTCATGCCTTCTGTGCCGATATCCTGCGCCAACATGGACAACATCTCAATATCAGGACCAACTTCAGAATTTATTCTACAAATGAGGATCGGGCGCGGGTCGCCAGGCTCGCGATCTCCTCGGCCTCGGGTCAGGAAGATGGCCTGAATGAGCAGGATGCCCGGCATGCCCGTTACTTGCGATTGGTTACTCGTGCAAAAGCCAGGCTATTGCCAGTTGAAGGCATTTCGAAGAAATTTCCAAATGCCGCGGCAGGTCGAGAGTTCGAGTCTTTCTATGCTGCCTATGATCGCGCGCTTAGAGAGGTCAATGCCCTTGATTTCGACTCCCTCATCCACAGCGCACACCAGTTGTTCTCGCGCTATCCGGCGCTTGCCAAACGCTACCGGTCTGTATTCCGCTACTGGTGCATCGATGAATTTCAGGATACCAATTTTGGCCAGTACAATTTGCTGAAAGCCATGGCAGGCCAGGACTTTCGCAACGTGTTTGCCGTCGCCGATGATGATCAGATCATTTACCAATGGAATGGTGCAGACTATCGCCGTCTTGATCAGTTCCGAACTGATTTTGATGCATCAATGCTGCAAATTCCAGACAATTTTCGGTGCCCACCGGAAGTTGTAACTTGTGCGAACAGACTAATTCGTCGTAATCACTTGCGCACCGCGAACAAGCAGCCCCTGGTTGCCGGAGGCGCGCGTCCTGCTGCCACTTCGGTTATCAAGGTGCTTCGATTTCGAACCCAGGACGAAGAGGCGCGCGGTATCGCGAACCACATTGCCGTGAACCGGGTCGGCGAACTGGAGCAGACAGCTGTCCTCGCCCGTATCCGCCGTTTGCTTGGTCCCATTGAAGCCGAGTTGTCGGCTCTCGGTATAAACGCCAGGATTGTTGTCCGACGCGATGAGTTTCAGAGTTCAGCGTTCAGATGGCTGCATAGTGCCCTCCGCCTGGCCGTGTACGATGCTGATGAGCGAACGTTCACGGCGTTTGCCGGTACGTTCAACGAGATGTTCGGCGGCACCTTCACACCGGATGAACTTGTCGCCCAATCCGGTGCTGGCCGCGTAGAACTGCTCTCCAGGTGGTACTCTTTCGTGCAGGAACAGATCAAGATACCCGATGCATTGCGCTTGGCAAAGGCTGTTGTGGAACACCGTTGTGGCGCCGAAAATCTTGATCAGTTCACCGGCAAGGCGATCGACGTTTTCGAGAGTTGGCTTGCAGAGGACGTGAGCGACCTCGCAGGACCACAGAGTGATACATACCCGGGCGCGCTACCGGGCAGTGAGAAACGTAATCCCGCGAAGCGGAACGAGCCTGCTAACAGTCAGGCCTCGTCGTTTTCCAACCTCAAGTGTGATCTTGATGCCTGGTGTGCCCTGTCCTCAGATGTACGGCGGGTAACTGGCGCATCGCCTGAAGCCAAACACTTCCTGCAAGAGCTTGATCTCAGATCGAAACAGCGTCCCGTCAAGCCGAACACGGTGCTCCTGACGACCATTCACGGTGCAAAGGGGAATGAATTCGAGCATGTATATCTTGTGGGACTGGCCGAGGACGTTCTGCCGAGCTGGCAGAGCGCAAAGAAAGGCGGTGATTCGCCAGAATTCGAGGAAGAGCGCCGCAACTGCTTTGTGGCTATCACTCGTTGTGAGGAGTCGCTTACACTAAGTTTTGCTTCGCGATACTGGGGTTGGGACAAGAACCCGTCACGGTTTCTCGCTGAAATGGGACTGCAGCAGGTTCCAACAGGCAAGACCGGCGGTCGTCGCCCGTTTTGATCCGGCCCATCGGCCACATGCGCCCGCGATCGCGATGAAACCGACGCTATTCCGCTTGTATCCAACGGCAGGCATCGTTGCACCCGCCACAACTTGCCTTGCGCATCCTCAGCCGTCGCAGGGCACGGGATTTCGAGACAATTCCAGCCACGACTTGCAAGTCACGGCTCAGGCAGGTTGAGTCCGGGAGACTGGCGGCGGGTGATGAATCCAGTAACCCGGCCGCTTCCTCGCCTGGTGCCAGACTGCCCCGTTGCAAACCGCCGAAGCATGGATTCCTGATATCACCTGCTGCGCGGTATTCGCCTGACGGGGCACAATTGCTCTCTGCTGTCCAGGTCGCGGAGTTGGGTAGCCGCACAGATCTTGTTGCACCTGGTCGCCGCCAGCAATACCTGTTACAGGTAGCCATTACTTCTGCCTGGACGCGGCAACATGTCCTTGTCAAGAGCCCCTCTAGGCTGCTGACACCCGGCTCGTCCTTAACGGTACCTTGATGCGCTTGCGTGTGTCCCCGCGCGCGCTAATGTTCAGAGACTGGCAAGGAGCGTTCAAAGGTATCTGGAGACCCGTCAAGTCCAGACCTGTTCAGGTCACTGGCACAGGCGCGCCGTCTGCTCTTGTTGCATTGCGCGGAAATACTCGGAAACCTTGCCGCACTGCCGAGCATCCGCCTGAAAGTACTGCACAGCGACCTCACCGGACAGTACAGAGTTCGGATCAACGCGCGGTGACATGTCTGTCTCCACCGGACGGATGAAGTGCCGTGCAACGTCGAGAATGCGGACTATCGCTGTCGGAGTTTGACATGAGCCCAAGGAATGGCGTCAAGCCGGTACATTCCGAAGAAATGCTGCGCGACGAATTCATTGAACTCGGCTAGTCTGCTAATGCGCTGTCGAAGGAGTTGGGCGTGCCGGTTAAACGGGTGGCGATGATCCTGAACAGCCAGCTGGGCGTGAGCACGGACACAGCACTTCGACTTGTACGCTATTTCGGAACGACACCGCATTTCTGGGCGGGCACGGCCAAGGGCGTGTTGGTCACCACCGCTGGTTTCAAACGCGCCGCCAAGGATTACGTGGCGCCTAGCCGGGAGCGGATCGTCCTAATTGACGGCAAGAAACTGTCACACCTTATGGTCGGAGACAGAGTCGGTGTGCGAACCTGGGTCAATCACAAGGTCAAGCGAATCGACGAAGACTGCTTCGATCAGGAGGTGCCGTAGACCATGCGCCTGTCGTGGAACGAAGTCCGCAACCGCGCCGCCAGCTTCGCGGACGACTGGCGGGACGCGGGCTACGAGAAGGGCGAGACGCAGAGCTTCTACAACGCCTTTTTCCGGGTGTTCGGAGTCCAGCGAAGTAGCGTAGCGCGCTACGAGGATCATGTCTCGAAACTGGACAATCGTTCCGGCTTCATCGACCTGTTCTGGCCGGGCGTGCTGCTCGTCGAGCAGAAGAGTGCCGGGCGCGACCTGAAGGCGGCCTATGACCAGGCCGGGGCGTATTTCGATGCGCTGCCCGAGCGCAACCGTCCGCGCTATATCCTAGTGAGCGATTTTCAGACCTTCAGACTTCACGATCTGGACGAGCGCGAGGTCGTCACGTTCCCGCTCGCCGACCTGCCCGCGCATGTCGAGGCGTTCGGCTTCATTCTCGGCGTCCAGCGCCGGACCTTCCGCGATCAGGATCCGGCGAACATCAAGGCTGCCGAGCTGGTCGGGCGGCTGCACGACCAGCTCGCCGATGCCGGGCAGCGGGGGCACGATCTGGAACGCTTCCTCGTGCGCGTCGTGTTCTGCATGTTCGCCGACGACACCGGGGTGTTCGAGCCGCGCGACACCTTTCTTGATTTCCTTGAAACACGAACCGGTAAGGACGGGGCTGATCTCGGCCCGTGGCTTGCGCAACTGTTCGAGGTGCTCGACACACCTGAAAGTGATCGGGCAGCGACGCTCGACGAGGACCTGGCACGATTCCCCTACGTCAACGGCGATCTGTTCAGGGGGCACCTGCGGACGTTCTCCTTCGACGCACCGATGCGCAATGCGCTGCTGGACGCCTGCCGGTTCGACTGGTCGCGACTCTCGCCGGCGATTTTCGGTGCGCTGTTCCAGTCGGTGATGGATTCGGCGGAACGCCGCGCCCAGGGGGCGCACTACACGACCGAGAAGAACATCCTCAAGGTGATAGAGCCGCTGTTCATGGACAAGCTGCGGGCAGAATTCGAGCGATTGCGGGCGCGCCGGGACAGCCGCCGCGGCGCGGCCTTGCGCCAGTTTCAGGCGAAGCTCGGGCGGCTGACCTTTTTCGATCCGGCGTGCGGGTGCGGCAATTTCCTGATCATCGCTTACCGCGAGCTTCGTGAGCTTGAGCTTGCGGTGTTGCGGGACATTTATCCGAAGTCGCCGATGGGGAGGCAGATGGATGCCCTGGCGTCTGACCTGTCGGTCGTGGATGTGGACCAGTTTTACGGGATCGAGCTTGGCGAGTTCCCGTCCCGCATTGCGGAGACGGCGCTGTGGATGATGGACCACATCATGAACAACCGGCTGAGCCTTGAGTTCGGCCAGACCTACGCGCGTATTCCGCTTGCGAAGTCCCCGCACATTGTCCACGACGACGCGCTGGAAGCGGACTGGTCCAAGTTGTTGCCGTCGGAAGTTTGCTCATTTGTCTTCGGCAACCCGCCGTTTGTCGGCGCAAAGTACCAGTCGCCGGAGCAGCGCGCCCAGGTGCACAGGATGGCGGCGCTCGGCAAGAGCGGCGGAACGCTCGATTATGTCTGTGCGTGGTTCATCAAGGCTGGGGATTACGTGAGGGGCAGCGAAGCCCGGATCGGTTTCGTCGCCACCAATTCGATCACGCAGGGCGAGCAGGTCGCGCAGCTTTGGCCGGTCCTGTTCGGGCGCTGCCAGCTGGAGATCGCCTTCGCGCACCGGACCTTCGCATGGGGGTCGGATGCGCCCGGGAAAGCGCATGTGCATGTCGTCATTCTCGGCCTGGACCGGCGGGAGGCGGCGCAAGCCAAGAAGCGGCTGTTCAGCTATCCCGACATCAACGGCGAGCCGGAGGAGAGCACCCACAAGGCCTTGTCGCCCTATCTGTTTGATGCAGGCGGGTTGTCCAACCCGCATCTGGTAGTCCGCAGGGTAAGCGCACCAATCAACGGGATGGGCCGGCTGATTATTGGCTCCAAGCCCATCGACGGGGGCAACTACATCTTCGACGCGGCGAAACGCGCCAGGTTTCTGGAAGCGGAGCCGGCGGCGGCTCCTTACCTTCGGCCGTATGTGGGAGCGCGAGAGTGGTTGCAGGGCGGTGAACGCTGGATCCTGGCGCTGCACGACGCGCCGCCCGAAGTGCTGGCCAAGTTGCCGCGAGTGCGGAAACGGATCGCTTCTGTCCGTGCGTTCCGCGCGGCGAGCCGGAGCGCGCCGACGCGGAAGCTTGCGGCGACACCAACGCTCTACCATGTCAACGTCATTCCCGATGCGCCGTTTCTGGTGATTCCAAAAGTCAATTCAAACCGGCGTGAGTATGTGCCGATCGGGTGGCTGGAGCCTCCGGTGATTCCGAGCGACCTCGTGAATGTTCTGGAGCACGCCACACTGGCCGATTTCGCGCTGCTGACCTCGGCGATGCACATGGCGTGGCTGTGCCAAGTCGGCGGACGGCTGGCAAGCAGTTACCGCTATTCGATCGGCCTCGTCTATAACACTTTCCCGATACCACCCGAGGACGCTGACCTGTCGCGACTGGAACCGCTGGCCCAAGCGGTGCTTGACGCTCGCGGTGCCCATTCCGAGGCGACGCTGGCGGTTCTCTACGACCCGGACCTGATGCCGCCGAATCTCCGCAAAGCGCACCAGGCACTCGACCGCACAGTGGATCGGCTCTACAGACGGGGCGGATTCTCTTCAGAGCGTGAGCGCGTCGAGCATCTGTTCATGCTCTACGAAAATATGCACACTCCGCTCGCGGCAGCGACCAGACGCAGGAGACGCCGAAATCGCTGAGCAGAGGTGATTCATCAGAGCCAACCGGCTTCGGTAGGTCGAACACCAACGCCCGGAGGCGGCTCACTATTGAGGTTTATCGCCTCTGCATTCAGACTCGTGACAATTTCCGCCGCTTCGACAAGATGCTTGTGGGTTTGGAGTACATATTGCGCCGCAGGATCGGGACATTGGAGTGCCCATGAACCACATTAAAGGGCAATTTGAGGCTGTGGCGCGGTGGTGGTTATGCGAAGTCCCTTCCGGGATGTACCAAACGGCACATGGTAACGATAAGTGTGACTTGTAGGTAATTGCAAAATGTCATCAGGCCCTATCCTCGCTCAAGCACAAAAGTCGGCGGGAATAGCAGCAAATCGCGGTACATTGGCGATCGCCTTGTCTGCACACTGTCCTCGGAATTCCTGCATGGCAGCCGGACGGCGACGCCGCTGGTGCATCTGAAGGTTAAACGAGCCGCGCTGGTCCTGCAGTACCGGCACAGCCGTCTATTGAAACGGTGAAGGAAAGCGGGTATTGTAGACATTAGGCGCTAGGGACGGCCTCCGCTATCTTGTGTGAGTGATGCCTCACCAATACAACTTGCCTGCCTGGCGTTCAGGCCCAGCACACGACATATCCGGCTTTTCGGCCAGTGGGGGTCGGCTAGAGCGAATACTGCAAGAGGATCACGCAAAAGCTTGCGCATAACGCCTGCATTACATGTCGAATAGGTCGATACGTAAGCTACAGACCAAGTGTTTGGAATTCATGAAAAATCCGACAGTTTATTCCACGGCTAGCGTGAAGGACATTCCGCAATTCCTGGAAGAAATCGACAACCTCAACGAATCCGACAGCGGAGGATTGTCACCCTTGCACCGCTTCTGTGCAGCAAATGACAGCGCAGAGGTCATACGGCTGGTCTTGCGCGCCGGAGCAGACCCACAGGCTAGAACCGAAGGCGGGCTGACCCCGCTGCACGCAGCAGCAGCCTACAATTCGAACCCCGAAATCGCCAAGACCCTCATCGAGTGCGGTGCAGTTGCCAACGCCCGAAGTCGCGTCGGCCTGACGCCCGTGTTTGGGGCCGCAGCGTTCAACGACAATCCGGGTGTTGTACTGGAATTAATTCAGGGCGGCTGTCGGTTGAGCTCCATATCAGAAAGCAAGATGAACCCGTTGTTTGGGGCCGCGGCGTTCAATTCCAACCCCGAGATTGTGACTGTGCTGCTGGACAACGGAATCGAAGTCGACAAGCGTGACCGAAACAAGGCTACTGCCTTGCACTTTGCGGCAGCATTCAACAGCAATACTGACGTTGCCAAAACCCTGATTGAAAGAGGTGCCGAAGTAGATGCAGTCGATTCTGCAGGCCTGTCTCCACTGCACCTGGCTGCCCGCAGCAACCCTGAACCAGGGATGATCCTCTTGCTGGTCGACAAGGGTGCAACCGTTGGCCTCCAGGCAGCTGACGGCAAAACGGCCATGGACATCGCCAAGGCATCAAACGTAGCAGTCGTCAAGTCGAATGCATTTTCCGTGCTGCGCTCCGTCCACAAGAGCAATTGGGGAAGCGAGAGCTTCTTTTCGCGAGCCACTCCAGAAGACGTCAAGTCCTGCCTGGCTGCCGGTGCCAAGATCAATGCCGACAGTGGCTCGAAATCACTGTCTCCCTTACATTGGGCCGTACGCTATACCAGACATCTCGAAGTCATAGAGATGATGCTGGAACACAGTGCCTCGGTCAATTTCAGTGACGGCATCGGGCAGACTCCACTGCACTGGGCGGTTCGAAACCAGCATATTGCACGGGATATTGTCAAGCTGCTGATCGACAGGGGCGCAATACTGGACAGTAGAACCCGCAATGATGATGCAACGCCGTTGAGAAGCGCAGCCCGCTATGCCAATGATGTAGAAATCCTGAGATTGATGATCGCCGGCGGCGCCGATGTCGAGGATGTCACACGCAAGGGAGCAACTATGGTCCACAGTGCGGTCCGCAACGACCGCCAACTCGTGGAAGTTGTGCAGTTTTTCCTGAGCCACGAGCAGGACATTAACGCCGCCGACAATTTCGGCATGACGCCATTGCATTACGCCGTTCGCTACAACCGTATGCCCAACCAGATCAAATTCCTCATCAAATCCGGTGCCGACCCCGGCAAGACCTCAAGCGGGCACCCTCCACGCAGGCCCATCGACCTCGCTACCAAATCCAGTCGCAAGACAATCGCAAAACTGTTCCCGACTCCCGTCAAGTCTGCCAGGAAGTCACGCACCAGGACACCAGCAGGTCAGCCCGACAAACCTTCCGGTGAAGCGAAATCACAAGTCCCTGACGCACCTGACAAGGCGAAAGCCAGGGCCGCAAACCAGAGGGCTGCCAAGTCTGAGCCACAGGTTCTGCAACCCGAAAAGCCCGACAATGATGCCGCGGTTTCAAACAACACTGTTGACAGGTCCTGGGGAAACCCGGACTACTTCTCGCACACAACACTTGAGGACATCGCAGGCCAGCTTGAGGCCGGCGCCAGTATTTCCAAGCCGTGGGATACAAGTCGTCGTACGCCGCTCCACCTGGCGGCAAGGGATTGCAAGGAAATCGAGGCGATTCGCTTGCTTGTTGGGCATGGTGCCGATTTGGCGGCAAGGGACAACAATGGGATGACAGCCCTGCATTTTGCTGTCGGAAACCCCGCCATTGCAGCGGCCATTGCAGAAGTCCTGATCGACAGCGGCGCCGACATTGGCACCCGAACCAAGCGGGACGGAGCCACGCCGCTCAGAGCCGCGGTGAAGAATGCCAGCAGGCTCGATGTGGTTACCATGCTTATCGACCGCGGCGCACCGGTTGACGATCATTCAAACCAGGGCGTTCCATTGCTCCACAGTGCGGCACGCAATCCGAACATCGCGCCGATTGTCATTCAGGAGTTACTGGACCGGAACGCGGACATCACCGAACAGGATCGGGCCGGCAACAACATTCTTCATGTTGCGATGCGTGTCCGTTCCCCCAGGTCAACTATCGAATACCTGCTCAACGCTGGCGTCGATCCCGGCATCAAGAATTCCCGCGGCAAGAAGCCAACCGAAGTTGGTCCGCCATCGTTGCGCAAGGCACTTTCGCAACTTGCGGCGGCACGACAGCACGGGACGAACCCACCTCGGCATGCCGAACAGGACGAGACCGCGGAAGCGCCGGAAAAGGACTAGATCGGTGTTCACGCGCGAGGAGCTGGAGGCGGCATGCCAAATTGTCTATCGGGACATGGTAGCCACACCTCAACTGGAATGGCCCCTTCTTGAGCAGGAAACTGGCTGCAGGGTGTGGGTCAAGCACGAGAATCACACGCCTATAGGCGCATTCAAGATTCGTGGTGGCATCACTTTTGTGAACTGGCTCACGAAACACAAGCCATGTGCCAAAGGGATGATAACAGCAACACGGGGTAATCACGGTCAGAGTATTGCACGCGCTGCAACCCGCTCCGGGTTGATTGCCAAGATCGTTGTTCCGCATGGCAACTCGGTTGAAAAGAACCGGGCCATGCAAGCATTTGGCGCCGAACTTCTCGAATTTGGATCGGATTTCGACACTGCGCGCCTCGAAGCAGGACGTATTGCCGCCGACGAGGGGTTGTACTTCGTGCCTCCGTTTCATCGCGAGCTGGTGCGCGGTGTTGCCACCTACGCGCTGGAACTATTTCAGGCTGCACCTGTCCTGGACACCGTGTATGTTCCCATCGGATGCGGCTCGGGAATCTGTGGGCTGATTTCCGCACGCGACTGCCTTGGACTCAAGACTCGCATTGTGGGTGTGGTGGCTAGGAACGCCGCGACAGCCAAGCTTTCGGTAGATGCTGGCCGCCTCGTTGAAACCAACTCCGCAGATACTTTCGCCGACGGTATGGCCGTGAGGGTTCCTGTGCAGGAGGCGTTTGAAATCTATTCTTCGGGTGCCGACAGGATAGTGGCTGTCGACGACACAGAGATAGTTGATGCCATGCTTTGTTACCTGCGGACGACGCACAACCTGACTGAGGGAGCAGGAGCGGCCCCACTGGCGGCACTGATCAAGGAAAAGCAAGAGCTTCGGGGAAAGTCGGTCGGACTGGTCATGTCGGGAGGAAACATCGATCTGGCCTGGTTTCGTCAGATTGTTGGCGGTCAGGTACCAAGAGTTACCTGACTGTTCGTCATGTCGCGGGCCGCGTTGTGCGAAAGCACACTCCCATGTAACCGGACCAGCTTCAGTTCCTTTCAGACCTGACCAGGTCGCTGTAATCACCGACCATGGTCATTGCCAGCTTACCGACTTCAAAACTGTAATCACCGATTTTCCCTACCGGTTCGACCTCGGCTGCCGTGCCGGTTAGCCAGCACTGCTCAAATCCTTCGAGTTCAGAGGGCATTATGTGCCGCTCATGGACTTTGATGCCCCGACTTTTCAGCAGTTTGAGTACCGTCTGTCGAGTAATTCCGTTCAGGAAACAGTCAGGAAGCGGCGTGTGGACCTCTCCATCCCTGACAAAGAAAATATTGGCGCCCGTGGCCTCAGCTACATATCCCCTAAAGTCTAGCATCAACGCATCGGAGCATCCATTACGCTGGGCGCGGTGCTTGGCCAGTGTACAGATCATGTATAGCCCCGCCGCCTTGGCGTGGCATGGAATGGTCTCCGGGCTGGGTCTTTTCCATTCCGAGACATCCAGCTGGATGCCCTTGCTCTGCTCGGCACCGGCTGCGTAGTATCGTCCCCATGGCCAGGTAGCTATTGCCAATCGGCAAGGATTGCGACTGGAGGCTACACCCATGTCCTGGCCATCACCCCTCCACGCAACCGGTCGAACATAAGCATCCATCAAACTGTTGATTTCGAGAACAGCACGCTTGGCTGCCTCGATCTCCTCGGCACTGTACTTGATGTCGATATCAAGCGCCTGAGCGGACTTCAGGAGGCGCTCGGTATGCTGCCTGCTGGCAAAGATAATGCCATTATATGCGCGTTCGCCTTCGAATACGGACGAACCATAGTGCATGGCATGGGTAAGAATGTGGAACCGCGCCGAGCGCCAGGGAATCATTTTGCCATCTAGCCAAATGAAGCCGTCCCGGTCACCGTAGCCCGGAGAATTAGTAGAACTGGACATATGCACTTCCCTTGCAAGTCGTGCTAGGACAACAACAACTATCGCAAGCATTGCGACGAAACAAGCGCCGCTATCTGCCGGGAACACCTATGTCAATACCGTGACCGGTCAGCATCAAGTGATTTCCGGCTAGTGGCACATCAACGCCACTTCCCACAGCAACAGGTGTGCTGGAGATAACTCGACGCACGTCATTCCTGACCGGTGCCATGTGGCGATTGATCCAGGCAAGGGTCAATACCGCCACACCCGGTGACAGTCTTGCGATACACCACTCATTGGCAATAGCCACTGCGGCATTGATGTCGTCCTGCCCTCCCCCGAAAAATGGGCCAGATATACACAGATCGACATGCCTTGGTTGAACGCCCTTATTCAAGGAGATCAACAAGGTGAGTTGGAATGACAAGGAAAGCGCAGGCAAGCATTTCAGAGCCGGCATATCGATGCTCGCACTGGTCGAAATGTTCCCTTTGGCAGAATCTGCAGTAAGGAGGTTTGACGCAGTGTACTGGCCTGAAGGTCGGCATTTCGGATCTTGCGGAAGCAGCAATACCCGTGACGCATCCCACAAGATGATGCCTCACTGGCGCCCAGATTGTCGTTTATATTTCAGTATACGACCTGGAATATGCCTTGCTCGCCCACGAGTATCACTCTGCAAGTGGGTATTTGCCGTTTACATGTATGTAACTAACCTCAAAGGCGTATCATCCATGCGCCAGCTCAGGGATTTGAAGGTAACCCAAAAGAGTGCTTGGTTTATGCTGCATCGCCTTCGGAAGGCGTGGGAGTTGTCCGGCCTTCAAGAGACGGTTGGCCCTGCGGAAGTCGCTGAAGCATATATGGGGGTTAACGCCGCAATTTGAGCAATGCCAGGCCCAAGACGCTCACAGGTCGAGGTGCTGTTTGCAGGGTTGCGGTCGGGTATCAAGGATCGTGACACTAACCGAGTTGCAGCAAAGGGTGTTGAGCGCACAGACACGCCAGCGCCTGCAAGGGTTTGTTAAGCAGAACGTTGTCAAGAATGCAGAGCTCTTACCGAATGAACATGGCACTTGTCAGGATATTGATGGATACCATTCCTTGAACGCTGCGCCGGCTGCTTTGCTGCCAGTGGGCGCAGCATAGCTGGCCCTAGAATTGAACGGGGGATCAAGAAGAATCAGGTCGACAGAATCAGAATTCATACCCCGCATTGTCGGGCGATTGTCTCCGGTCCACATCGTCCGGATAGCCCAGATAGCTTTTGCCATGCCAACTCCATCAACTATTGACTGATTACGAAATTGTTCTGAACTTCAGGTTCGTCAATCTACGTATATAATTTCCCAGGAATTCCCCTGAATCGCCGAACAAAGGGAGATCCGGCAACCAGGCTCGTACCGCTTGCGCCCTCCGCTGTGCCGAGCACCCGGCTCCTGCAAGCAAATGCCTGGCTCGGTCTGTTCTTGCCGGCCGGAACGTGCCGAGTGTCTCTGTTGGAGAAGTCGAAAATGACATACCCTGAGGAAGCGTCAGTTTTTTCTTGACCTCAATCGTTGATTGAAAACAATGTTAAGGTGACGAGCACGGGTATTCTTCGCGGGCAGTATCCCGGGTCCAATCCCTGGTTTCAGATTCGGGGCTGAGTTCAGACCATGACCGACAACAGCTATTCGCATTCGAACGAGCAGCTTCTCTACCTCACTGACGACCAGCTGAAGCAAGGCATCGAAGCACTGTTCTTTGCTAACAAGAAGATCATATCCAAGGTCGATCCGATATTGGCAAAGTATGGATATGGAAGAGCGCACTATCGTGCCATATTCATGATCGGCAGCCGACCTGACATCAATATTACCCAGTTGACGACAGTCCTCTCCGTATCCAAGCAGTCAGTAAACAGGGTCCTGCGCCGATTGAAGTCGGACGGCATCGTCAGGGCGCGACGTGCAGAATTCGACAAGCGTGTTTACAGATTGCGGCTAACCGCATCTGGAGAAAGACTTGCCGAGGAGCTTTCGACTGTTCAACGGCAGGTCATGCGCGAGGCCTATATGCGGGCTGGGCCGTCTGCGGTTTCCGGATTCCGGACCGTAACCGAGCACTTGATTGAATCGGCTTACCCTTACGGTTGGCCGATCAGCACATTCAAACAATAGTAGCCCGCATGTCCGGACATCTCCTATTGCAAGATGTGCACGTTTTGATTGTCGAGGACGACACGCGGCTGAGGATCTTGTTGAAACAGTACCTCACGAAGGGCGGATACTGGTGCACCGTAGCGGAGAACGCCGAACACGCTCGTGAATTGTGCGCCTGGTTCCGGTTCAACCTTCTCATTATGGATGTCATGATGCCGGGCCAAGACGGTGTTTCGCTAACGCGCGAATTGCGAAAGTCTATGGATGTTCCCATCATTTTCCTTTCAGCCCTGTCGGATGTCGACAGTCGAATTGCCGGGCTCGACGCGGGCGGGGATGACTACCTGGGCAAACCATTCGATCCGCGGGAACTCGTTCTGCGTATGCAGGCCGTTCTTCGTCGCGTCCCCGAGACCTTCCCGGCATTGCTTCGCCTTGGCGAGTACGAGTATGACTTTGAAAGAGGCGATTTGTCGCGTCACGGTGCCAGCATTCACCTGTCACTCTCGGAATCTGCACTGATGAACTGCCTTGCGCGGCGAGCCAACAAGACGGTATCCCGGCAAACACTCGCCGCGGCAAGTGGAATAGAGAAATTCTCGGAAGAAGACCGAGGCGTGGATATCAGGATATCGCGGATACGCCGCAAGATTGAGGAGGATCCTCGCAACCCCCGTTATCTCAGGACGGTAAGAGGTATCGGTTATCAGCTCACGCCCGACAAACTGGAGCACCAGGACCCGGATTCCTGACCGGAATCCTGCTGTATTTCCCTGACCGATTCGGCGCTTGAACGACTTGCCCTTTCCTTTGACAGGAATGAAAGATGACAACAGCTCTTATTTCCCACCCTGACTGCCTGCAGCACAGAACGCCGCCAGGGCACCCCGAAAGAGTTCAGCGCCTGCAACAAATTGCGCAGATCCTGTCTGACAACAGGTTCAAATCCCTGAAGAGGTATGACGCACCAATGTGCAGCGAGGAAGATATCCTGAGGGCCCACACGGCCAGGCACCTTCGCCATATCAGGCAGTCCTCTCCAAGGGCCGGATGGCGGAGTCTGGATACGGACACACACATTTCACCAGGTTCGCTGCGGGCTGCGTTTCGAGCCGTTGGTTCCGCTGTCAAGGCTGTAGATCTTGTGGTGGCAGGTGAAGCACGAAATGTATTTTGCGCAGTACGCCCGCCGGGACATCATGCTGAAGTCGAACGTGCCATGGGGTTCTGCCTCTTCGCAAATGTGGCGATTGCCGCGTTGCACGCGTTGGACAAGCATGGACTTGATCGAGTCGCGATACTGGATTTCGACGTTCACCATGGAAATGGAACCAGCAATATCCTGTGGAACGAACAGCGGATACTCTTCGCTTCCACCCACGAAATGCCACTCTATCCTGGTACCGGGCATTCAAGCGAACGTGGTGCCCACAACCAGATAATCAATCGTCCACTCGCACCTCACAGCGGCAGCCGAGAGTATCGCGAGGCAATCAAGCAGATCCTGGAAAGGATGGATCGGTTCCAGCCACAGTTGTTTGTCATTTCAGCCGGTTTCGATGCGCATTATCGTGACCCTTTGGCTACCCTGAGGCTGGATGAAGATGATTTTGCGTGGACTACAGAACGGGTGAGCGATATCGCTGATACCCACGGCAACGGGCGCGTCATAGCGTCTCTGGAGGGGGGCTATGATCTCAAGGGACTGACGGAATCCGTAGCCGCCCAGGTCGAAGTACTAATGGAAAGAGGCACATGACTGAGCAGGAACTTCCAGAAGACATTGCCGACATGTCGTTCGAGGAAGCCTTGGCGGCGCTTGAATCCGTTGTCAGGCAATTGGAGGAAGGTGATATCTCACTTGATAATGCAATTCAGTTCTATGTCAGGGGTTCACAACTCAAACACCGTTGCGAGGTTGCCCTAACCGAGGCCCAGGCGCAGATTGAAAAGATTGCGGAGCGGCCTTCGCCTTGACCAGAAGCCTGTTGCCTGTAGATGAGCCGATATCAGAAGCAGTTGCACCTGGACTGAAATCCTTGGAGCGGCTGCGATTCCCGCCCTGACCCGGATTCCACATGACCGCAAAGAGCAACGACTCACGTTTCGAGCAGGCTATGGCACGCATCGACCAGTTGACCTTCCCGATGGCCCGCGGCCGGTTGGAATCTGTGTCTCGCGAACTGGACAAACAGGACATCTCTCTGCAGCGATCAGTGCAGTTGCGGGTCTATGCGCAAGCACTCGGAGATCACTGTGCGAGACTACTGGCGAGCAGTGACCAATTGGCTCAGATGGTCGTAATTGACGGCAGTGCACAACCGGCAGGTATCAAGCCATTTGAAGTCACAAGCCGGGCTTCGATGTCTCGTGGGGGCGAAAGCAGCGGCCGCAAGTAACACACAAATTACCACAGAATGCTCAGGCATGTTCAGCTCGGGACGGGCGCAGATGCAGGCATAAAGTGGACCCGAATGAAGATCCGGAAGTTCAAGTCGGATCCGGCCAAATCTCCCGAGTGGTGTGGATTGCATTCAGGACGCCGAGCAAGCATCTGTTCAGGGGGCAGTCCCCATTGAACGAGAGGTGTTGAGAAGAGGCAGGCCCGACATGGAAATCACCGGTATTTCTGGAGGCTTCAACAGCCATCGTCTGTCGATCGCGGCCCGAATTGATTCTCGCCTCGACCAGGTGTTGGATCGATACGGGGCTGGCCCACTTCATGAACCGGTGTGCCATGCGTTACGCGGCGGGAAAAGGTTTCGTGGCTTTCTCGTTATCGAAGGCTCCCGTCTCTACGGGGTCGAAATGCGCCAGGCAGAGTTCGCAGCAGCTGCAGTCGAATGCATGCACGCCTACTCGCTGGTTCATGACGATTTGCCGTGCATGGACGATGATGACCTTCGGCGGGGCCGGCCAACCGTGCACAAAAAATGGAACGAGGCCGTGGCTGTGCTGGCCGGCGATGCGCTCCAGACGCTTTCATTCGAAGTGCTCTCGGATCCAGCCTGTATACCGGATCCGAGTATTCGGTCGAGTCTTGTCAACCGCCTGGCTCGCCGTGCGGGTGGTCGGGGAATGGCAGCCGGTCAAGCACTGGATATTGCTGCCGAAAACCGTGGCACCGAGATTGGCCTTGACGGGTTGAACAGCTTGCATTGGCACAAGACCGGTGACCTGATTTCGTGGTCGACAGAAGCAGGTGCAATCCTGGCCAATCAGGATCACACAGCCCTGCGAGCATATGCGCGGGCGCTTGGGCTTGGCTACCAGATTGCCGATGACCTTCTGGATGAAACAGGAATTGCCAGCGTCACTGGAAAGCGGGTAGGAAAGGATGCGATTGCAGGAAAGGCAACCTATGTGTCGCTCCTGGGTGTGGAAGGCGCGCGCAGGCGGGCCGGCGAGCAATTGGATCTGGCGATTGCAGCACTTGAGGATTTTGGCGATGATGCCAGCTTGCTGCGCCAGGCCGCAGTTTTCGCCATTCGGCGTACCTACTGACCCGCGGCCGGGCAACAGCACGCGGCGCAAGGCATCAACTCTTGCTCCGGCCTAAAATGGTGCGGTATTCCGTGGCTGAACTCAGGGCCTGAACTGACCGCAGCCCGGGCGTGACCAGATGGCAGATTCGACTAAACCTCTCCCCAGATTTCTTCGGCTGTCCTGACCACCAGTTCAAGCTTCTTCCACTGGTCCATCTCGGACAGCTTGTTTCCCTCTTCGGTCGAGGCAAATCCGCATTGCGGAGCCAAACCCAACTGCATGAGGTCGACATGCCGCGCTGCCTGGTCAAACAATCTCAGGAGCTTGTCACGTGATTCCAGCTCAGGTGTCTTGGTCGTTACAAAGCCCGGCATAACCCGTTGATGGCCCTTTGCCAGGTATTTGAGAGGTGCAAGACCGCCCGCCCGCCGGGTGTCATACTCCATGAAAAAAATGTCAACACCGGTCTTGTTTAGCACAGTATCTGCTACCGGGTCATAGGCGCCGGTTGCCGCATGAGCCGACATGAAGTTGCCTCTGCACATGTGCATGCCAATGATCATGTCTTGCGGTCGGTCCTTGATCGCCTGACGCATCATCCAGGCATAACGGTCAACCAGCCAATCCGGATCCTGACCAATATCCTGCTTGGCCTGCCGATGAACCGGATCGCACAAATAAGCGAAGAAGATATCGTCCATTTGCAGATACCGGCAACCGGCATCATAGAAACACTGAACTGCCTTGCGGTAGGTTCGAGCGATATCAGCCATCAGAACTTCCGGGTCGGCGTATTCGGGAGGATGGATATCGTCCGGTGCTATCCGAAAATGACAGCAACTTGGTCCTGGAATTGACATTTTGGGCACGACCGAGGTCTTGCCGGCAACGTAGCGGAAATGGTTGAGCATCGGATGATTGTCCGGAAATCCGAGCTTGCCTGTCAGAACCGGGTAAATCGGCTTCAGCGTTGCACCGGCAAAACTGATGCCCTCGTCCCTCTCCTCCAGTGTCATGCCATCCAGCATGCCCATGAAGTCATAGTGCCAAAAGGCACGCCGATACTCGCCGTCGGTCACCGCCTTGAGACCGACATCCTGTTGCAGACGGATGGCCTGACCTATGAAGCGATCTTCAATTTCCCTGAGTTCGTCATCCTGAATCCTTCCTTCAGAATGTGCAACTCTTGACCGTGCGACCTCCTTGGGTCGCAACAGGCTGCCGATATGGTCAGCACGGAATGGCGGCGCTGGCGGCGACAAATCCACTTCCTCCATCCACGGCAATGCAACGGCCCGGCATGCCAGGATTCATGCCTGCCGTTGCAGTCGCCAAAGACCCGGTCCCTGGCACTTTGCAACAAGTACCGACCCGGAATTCCGAAATGCGGAAGCCATCGGGCCCAAAGGCCCGACGACTTGCCAATTGTTTAGGCCGCAACTGCCTGCGCATCGCTAGGTGCAACGGCACTGGAATCTTCTGCGAGCGATTTGAGGAGTCCAACCGTCATCAGAACCAATACCACGGAAATCGGAAGTGCCGCAGCAATTGATGCCGTTTGAAGAGCGTAAAGTCCGCCCGCCAGCAGTAATACGGCGGCCACGAATCCTTCGCCAAGACCCCAGACAATCCTGAACCGCTGTGGAGGATCATCATCACCCATTGAAAGCATGGTGGTAATGACCAGTGTCCCCGAATCGGAGGACGTAATGAACCACGTTGCAAGCAGCAAGGTTGCCAGTGCGGACATCAGCCATTGTATAATCTGAACGGAGCTCAGCTGTCCGATTGTGGCGTACAGCGCTCCTGGCAGATTCCAGGCCATGACCGTATCCATGATTCCGGCTGTTCCAACACCGCCCTCTGCATACAATTCCATGAAGATTGCGTTGCCGCCAAACATGCAAAGCCAGAAGAAGGCGATGGTTGTCGGCACGAACATCACACCAAGCATGAATTCACGGATAGTTCGTCCGCGACTGATACGGGCAATGAACATCCCGACAAATGGTCCCCACGAGATCCACCATCCCCAGTAGAAGATTGTCCAGCCACCTTGCCAGGCAATCTCTTCTGACGTGCCGGCTGTCCAGAAGCCCATCGGTACGACGTTCCAGAAGTAGTCGCCAAGCGAGGTTACAAAGAATCCGAGCAACCATTGGGTTGGTCCAAACAGGAGGAAGTATGCGAGCAGGACGACCGAAAGCCAGATATTCCATTCAGAAATGATCCGGATACCATTGCCAACCCCGCTGACTGCTGAGATCGTCGCGACAATCGAAATCACCACAATCAGAATGATCTGTGTTGTCACCCCTGGATCGATTCCGAACAGCACGTTCAGGCCGGTTGCCATCTGATTGACGCCGAGACCGAGCGAGGTGGCAACGCCAAAGACTGTTCCAAACACTGCCAACAGGTCAACAGCGTGACCGTAGGGCCCGTAAATCTTGTCACCAATAATCGGATAGAGTGACGAGCGCAGTGTCAAAGGTAGTTGCTTGCGGAATCCAAAATAGGCCAGGCAAAGCCCGATCATCACGTAGATGGCCCAGCCATGGAAACCCCAGTGAAAGTACGTTGTACGCATGGCATAGACGGCTCGTTGATGATCAAGCTCGGTCACACCGGCTGCATCAGCATGCGGATTGTTCGGATAACCGAAGCCGCCCGAGTTGTCGAAATAGAATACGGGTTCTGCAACGCCAAAGAACAGGATGCCGATCCCGACACCCGCAGAAAACAGCATGGCGAACCAGGAAAAGTTACTGAATTCGGGGCGTGAGTCGTCAGAGCCAAGCCGTAACGAACCGTGCTTTGAACACATCAGGAACAGGCATACTAGCATCAGGAACATGGCGATGAGAATGTAGTACCAACTGAGTGATGCTTCGATCCAGCCCCTTATTGACGAGTAAATGCCACTGGCAAAATCGACATTCAGGACTGTAAATACGACGAACGCTACCACCATACCCTTGGAGGCGATGCCCATTCCTGAATGTAGGCCTCTCATGACACCGGTTTTTGCCACAAGATTGTCAGATGGTGAAGAGTTCATAAATTTCTCCTTTCGGCCGAAACGGCTCAGTTATTGCCCGGCAGGTCGCCGACCCGCCACAGGATACAGCCCATCTGAGTAGACAGGCCGGACTGCCACAATGCTAGTGGACAACAAGAACTTCAACTACAAATTGTGGTTGCCGGGGTGCCGCGCCGCAGCATACGGTATAGTCCGCTCTTTCTTGTGCCTGACATCTCTCATGCTTCGTGAGCCGGCAATTGGGCTCTTGCGGCATCCACTGATCGAATTGCTTCAGAATGCCGTTTATGGACAGTTTTCAAGCCGCTCCTATCGATTGAGTACGCGTTTCGGAGCAAGGAATGGCGGTCGATAGATGGCCATCGCCTGGGCCTGGCCGGCGTTCGACAACCAGACTGTCTCTCCTGCGGCGAACCCTTCAGCTTCGCATCTGATCGGATTGCCGCATTGAACGCGTTTCAATTCAGCAGGCGAACAACGATACTCGTGAATCGACTTCAATAGCGATTCGGGTGGCATGAGAAGATCTTCGTAATTGTCGGCACTGCCCTCCGGACGGCAAAGGAGGTCGAAATCTATGCATTCTCCAAGCTCGACACAGCCAATCCGGAGGCGCTCTATTCTGTCGGCGTGCCCCAGGCAGCCCAGTTTGCGGCCCAGGTCGCGCGCCAGGGACCGCACATAGGTACCCTTGTTGCATTCGACCTCGAACTCACCGTGGTCGGGAGAGAGTCTGTGGACCAGTTGTAGACGGTGAATCTTCTGCGGGCGGGAAGCGAGTTCGAACTCAATCCCTGCCCTGGCCAGGTTGTAGGCGCGTTGTCCACCAATCTTCAGAGCCGAATACCGGGGAGGTATTTGCAAGACATCACCGACCAACTCTGCCATAGCCCCGACCAACTCGTTGGTCGACGGCCGGCTGTCCGCTCGGGCAACCACCTTGCCACTCGCATCATCGGTATCGGTTTCGGCACCGAAACTGACTCTGAACCGATATACCTTGTCGAAATCCATTACCCAGGGGATCAGCTTCGTCGCCACTCCAAGCGCTAACAACAGAACGCCAGTGGCAGCCGGGTCAAGCGTACCTGCATGTCCTACCCTACGGGTCGCGAAACGCTTGCGAGCAACCCTGACTACATCGGTCGACGTGACTCCCGATGGCTTGTTGATCGCCAGCCAACCGCAGACGCCGGAGTCTTTCAAACCGGCGTGTCCTCCCGCAGTCGCGCAACGCTCAGGTCCCTGCGTACCGGTTCAAGGCTCAAGAGCCGACGTGTTTCGTCCATTTGGTCGAACGCCGGGTCAGCCACAAACTCCAGAGCTGGCGAGAACTTGAGGTAAAGTGTACGGTTCAGCTTGCGTCGGATGTCGCGACGATGCTCATTCAGCGCCTTGAGGACAATATCGGTGTTCTGTCCGCCAAGTGGCAGCACATAGACCGTGGCTTTCCTGAGATCAGGAGACATCCTGACCTCGCCAACCGTTATCGGTGCCGAATGTGAATTGTCTTCCTGAGGAATCCAGTCGGAAAGAATCTGGGCGAGTTTCCTGCGCACCAGTTCGCCAACGCGCAACTGCCTCTGTGATGGACCGCGCTGGCGGTAACCTCGCTTGGACATCTGGAAATCTCCGCTGGGGTGCGAGAATAATGATTTGCAGCAGGTGATTTGCAAACCACGACATCATATAGTTAATCTGTGCATCGATTTCCACACATGGAGGTTCGAGGTGACTGATCTGCCGCGTATCGGGATTGTTGGCGTCTCCGGACGCATGGGCCAGGTTCTCCACTCACTCGTGGATGGCAGTGACCAGGTCGCACTGGGAGGCGTCACCGAGCGTGTTGGCCACGCCTGGGTCGGCTGCAAACTCGGCGACCTTGTTCAGTCACATTCGGCTGACATGGTCGTGCGCGATAACCCGCGGGCTGCTTTTCATTGCGTCGATGCGATTATCGATTTCAGTTCACCGCAGGCCAGTGTAGCCAATGCAGTTTTCGCTGGCGAAACAAACTGTGTCCACGTCATCGGCACGACTGGATTCTCTGCGGATGACCTGGTGAAGATTGCTGATTGTGCAACGTCAGCGACCATAGTCAGAGCTGGCAATATGAGCTTGGGCATCAATCTCCTGATCAAGCTCGTTGAACAGGTTGCGGCGTCTCTTGATGAAGATTTCGACATAGAAATTATCGAGGCCCATCATCGGTACAAGGTTGATGCACCGTCCGGAACCGCCTTGATGCTGGGAGAAGCTGCAGCGACCGGAAGAGGCGTCGAATTGCATGCCGTCCAGGATCGGGGAAGAGACGGAATGACCGGAGCGCGCCAGCGCGGGGCAATCGGGTTCAGTGCCATTCGTGGCGGAACCATTGTCGGAGAGCATGACGCCTTGTTTTCGGGCGATGGCGAACGTCTGATTCTGCGCCATATCGCAACCGATCGGACAATTTACGGAAACGGTGCTCTCAAGGCGGCTCTTTGGGCCCTCGGCAAGCCTCCGGGAGAGTACGACATGCTTGATGTGCTGGGGATTGCAACCTGAACCATTGCATTCTGCGAAGCAATTGACCGTTGTCGAGACCTGCCCTACTATGGTTGATAATTCGCAAGCGAATCGCCCGCGGCTGCGGGATTACCAGACTGACGCATTGCGGAACTGCTTTTCGTACTGGAGGGAAGAAACCGGGCGTGCTCCGGTTATTGTCGCCCCCCCGGGTGCCGGCAAGAGCCACATAATTGCCGGTTGCGTACAGGTCGTACAACGCAAGAACCCGGCGGTTCGCATCCTCTTGCTTACCCATCGCCGGGAGCTGCTAGAGCAGGACTCGGCCAAGATTTCTGCCTACAGCCCTCAACTCAAGCCGGCACTCTACAGCGCGGGCATGGGTCGAAAGGATGTGGGTGCCGTGACCTGTGCCCAGATCCAGTCCTGGGCAAGGAAGCCGGGCGAAACCGAGTCCATGGACCTGGTCATGATCGACGAGGCACACCTTGTGCCAATGGATGCCAACAGCCAGTACCGCACGGTCCTGACGGCATTGGCGGAACGTAATCCGAAACTCAAGATCATGGGCTTGACGGCGACACCCTATCGGCTCGATCAGGGACATCTGTGCGAGGGAGAGGCGGCGCTCTTTGACGGAATTGCCTATGAAATCGAGATCGAACGCCTCATAGAACGAAATCCTCCGGTGATGGTCCGCCCGGTGACCAAGGCGGCCAGCAGCGGCCTTGATCTCAGCAAGATCAAGAAATCCCGTGGCGAATACAGGACCGGAGACCAGGATCGCGAAACCAGAAGGAACCGGAACAGTATCGCCAGACAGATAGTCAGGCTCAGCAAGGGGAGGAATGGTCTGATCGTCTTTTGCGCCGGTGTCAGTGGCGCCGAAACCATGGCCAGGGTACTTCGCGGACGAGGTATGCCAACCGAATGTGTTGTTGGAATGACACCGAACAGAGAGGAGATTCTGCAGCGCTTTCGCGAACGTAAGACCTTCGCCCTTACCAGTTGCGATGTTTTGACGCATGGTGTTGATTTTCCCCATGCCGATACGCTGGCATTGGTTCGGGCCACAACTTCCACCAGCCTCTACGTTCAGATGGTCGGACGCGGATTGCGTTACGAAGCCGGCAAGAAAGACTGCCTGGTTCTCGATTTCGGGGGAAATCTCGACCGTCACGGACCGCTCAACAATCTGGAGCTCAAGAAGCCGTCCGAAGAAGAGGGCGTGGGAGAGATCCATGACAAGACCTGCCCCTGCGGCGCCCGGCTAGCGTTGTCCGTTCGCGTATGCCCCGCATGCGGGCACGAGTTCGCAACTGCCCTCGAAGATGCCGCAGCCTCCGGCGAACTCTTGCAGGGCATGGAACTGTTGCCGGTCAACTCGGTCCAGTATCGACGTCACCGAAAGGCAAATGCCGACAAGTCTACGCCCGATTGTATCCGCATCATCTACACCTATGCAGGGTACAAACAGGTGAGCGAATTCCTGTTTCCCGACCACAGGGGATACCCTCGCCACAAGTGGTTCGAGCGAAGAAAGCAGCTGGGCGCCAAGGCCCTGACTGTAAAGGATGCCGAACGAGAGTGGAGAAACTGGCGAATTCCAAGCCATATTCGGGTCAAACGAGACCCGGCCAACCCCCGGTTCCTGCGTGTCGCCCGGCTGGATTATGGCAATCCGCTCAACCTGTCGCAGCACTCAACGCCTGAAGAGGTTGCCGAGTTGCTGAAATCTACAAATGTGAAGAAGACGTACTTTAACGGCATGTCTGCACTGCACCTGGCCATAGAAGCGCTGACCCCGGCACCAGTCATTGGGCAATTCCTGGAGGCGGGTGCTGACCCGAACGCGCTGGACAATGACCTCAATACTCCACTTCATTTGGCGTGCAGACTGGGGCATATCGGTGCTGCAAGCGAACTCTTGAAATCCACGGATTTAACCGATGTCTGCAACGGCGATGGCCTGATGCCCCTTCACCTTGCAGTTGAAGGAGGTCGGAGCCAGCTCATTCAGGTGTTGCTTGACGCCGGCGCAGATGTCAACGCCCCTACTGCGGGCAAGTTTTGCAATACGCCATTGCATGTTGCGGCAATGGGGTCCAGCCCGGAGACCGTGGAACTCTTGATAAGTCGCGGCGCTGACCTGTCCATTCAGGCCGGCTCTTATAGACCCGCCATGTTGACCGCCCGCTGGGGCAGAAGTACCGGCGTGCTGAGAAAGTTCATTGAACTGGGAGACAACCTGAAGGCGCGGAATTGGAAGGGCGCGACGTTGCTGCATCTGGCAGCCGAAAATCGACGTGGCGCCGGGATGTTACGCGTGCTTCTCAAAACTGGCATTGATCTGGGCCTGCGAGACAGGAATGGACTAAGGGCCAGCGACCTTGCCGCGGCCAACCCTGCACTCCTTTCCACCGAAGTTGCGAAGGATCTGAAGGAAGCGACGCAAAAGTGCAGTTAGTAGGCCTCGTTCAGTATCACACCCTAGGCTGCATTTGCATGTGTTCGAATCACGAACTGGCACGCGACCGGGTTCCAATTTGAATGAAAAAGACACCTGAATGGATCCAGTGGACAAGATCACTTGTGTTTGTGGTCCAGATGTACCTTGTCATGGCAGGCCTGGCGCTCCTGTTTGCGTTGCCTGCGGCCATGCACAGGCGATACGCGTTTGTTGCTATTCGTCTCTACTGTCGGTGGATTCGCTGGAGTGCCGACCTACTCGTCGGGCTGAGGTCCGAGATACGCGGACAGGTTCCTACCGGTCCAGCGTTGATTTGTTCCAAGCATCAGTCGTTCTTTGACATATTGATAATTTGCAGCGTGATTGATCGGCCGCGGTTTGTAATGAAGAAGCAGCTGAAGAACGTTCCGATCATTGGATACTATGCGAGGATTATCGGCTGCATTGTGGTCGACCGAGGGCGAAAGTCGCTGGCAGTAAAGCAGATGATGCGACAGATTGACCGGAATGGCGACAGCAAGGGGCAGCTGGTCATCTTTCCGCAGGGCACACGTGTAAAACCCGGCGCCTCGGCTCCCTACAAGATCGGAGCAGCACTGCTTTACAACCGTCTAGAATGTCAGTGCATTCCGGCTGCCACCAATGTCGGGGTGTTCTGGCCAAGACGAGCGATAATGCGCCGTCAGGGCCTGGCCGTGGTCGAGTTTCTGGATCCTATTACATCGGGGCTCTTACAAAGGGACTTCATGGTTACTCTGGAATCAACAGTAGAATCACATTCGAACCGCCTGATGAAGGAAGCAGGACTCGGGCGTGGCCAGGTGGAGCGGACATTGCCAGGTTGACTTGCCATAATACTCGGGGTTGGCCAGGGTCCGCAAAGGCTGATTCAAGAGCGATGTTTCTTGTTGTCATTGCCCGTGCCGCTGCCAGCCTCTACGAGACATGCCCGCTCCGGGAAAACTTGGGGGATGTAAATCATGACTGACTGCCGGACTTCAATACCTTGGATGACGATTCCTGACGGATGGCCTTTCTCGATTGGCATCGGGCTTTGCTGCAGGACAATCTTAGGCGGCCGGCTTCAGGACCATGGATATCCATGACATGGCCCAGAGCCGGAACCGTTCAGCAGCCCGTCACCGTTCTGAAGGCGTGGCAGAGTGCCATCTCGGCGACCGCTCGCGCGGGCTGAAGATCACCCGGCTCACCAACATTGTCGCCGGCCAGAAGGTGTGCATCGGCGAGTATTGCATGCTCTCTCCTGCCCGGAGTGCAACTTGACTGCATGGCCGCCAGTCATGCTGTATGATGGCCGATGGTCCATGAACGGATTTGAATGATGAATGGCCACAGCATCCCACAGGCCGACAAGCCGATTGGTTCCATCTGGCGACGTGTGCGCGATCTCGACCCGGCCCTCTATGGATTGCGGCACAACGGAGCCCGGAAGGCAGCGGCAAGGTGGCAGGTGGTCCGGGCCCGGCTTGAGGACCCGAAGATCGATCGAAGTGCCATGGATATCCGGCTCAGGGAGCAGAAGCGGGCCTTTGCCATCGAGACCGGCCAGATCGAGTGGCTCTATCTCCTGCGACGGGGCGTGACTGAAACCCTGATCACCGAAGGCTTCGAGGGTGTGCGAGGCGCGCATTCTGCGATTGCCATCGGCGACGACACGCTGAAGGGGTTGCTCACTGACCAGGAGGCAGCCCTCGAGATGCTGTTCGCCCATGTCGGGGATGAACGACCACTCACCGGCTCGGCGATCAGGGAATGGCACGCGCTGCTAACCCGTCACCAGGCCACTGCCTCCGGGATTGATCCATTCGGCAACCGGATCGAGGTCCCGCTCCGCAAGGGTCAATACAAGATCCGGCCCAACAACCCCCGCCGGGCGGATGGCTTTGTCCATGAACACTGCCCGCCCGGGCAGGTCGAGAGCGAGATGGAGCGGTTTCTCTCCTTCCATGAGGGCCACCGGGGTCTGGATCTGGCACCGGAGCTGGAGGCGGCCTGGCTGCATCATGAATTCGTGCGTATCCATCCGTTCCAGGACGGCAATGGCCGGGTCTCCCGTCTGCTGATGGCCTGGGCCTATGCCAAAGCGGGCGAGTTTCCGCCAATCATAAGAGCCGATGAAAAGCCCGGATATATCACCCGCCTTGAACTGGCGGACGGGGGCGACTTCCCGGTCTTCGTGGAATATCTGGGTGACTTGGCAATGCTGCGTTCAAACGACGCCTCGGCGCGGGCTGAACTCATCCTGCGTGGCCGAAGCCATTATCGGCACGGTAATGGCGGGGTCACGTCGAGCGGCCACTACCAGCCGCCGGAGCCCGATAGCGCGCCGTCACCGGGGTTCTGAGCGGCAGAGACCGGAACGGAGAGAGGTCATGACAATCGATATCGAAGGCCTGCGGGAATTCATCGAAGCCAGGGATCGCAGCTACCCGCCCTACTTTGCCGGACGAAAGGACGTCATCGCCGACATCAAGACTGTCTGCCGGACCATGTGGCAGCGCCACACGGCCGGAGCACCCCAGGACAAGGGCATGACCCGTATCATCCACGGGGCACCGGGTGCCGGCAAGACCTCGCTGCTCGGGCACCTTGAACGGCAATGGGGCGGGAGCCGGACGGGAACGCCGCCGAGACTGCTCAGGCTGGTGGAAGATACCGTGGTCAGTCATGCGGAGGCGTTCCACGAAGCCCTGATCAGGGTCGTCAGCCCGGAGCTGGCCGGAAAACTCTATGCACAGCCCGGATCCAGAGTGTCCGGGGGCGGCGTTCAGGTTCTGGGCACCGGTGGTCATATCAGTGTCCAGAGGGCTCCCCCGATGATACGGCCGCGCTCGCTGATGGATCTGAGTGGGCTGGTGGAGCGCTGGGATTCACCTGTTGTCGTCGCCATCGACGAGGCGCAGAATATCGGGAGGATCAATGCCGCCGCCACTGCAGCAATACTGCAGGGGTTGCACAACAACCTCAACAATCTCCCGGTGATGCTGGTGCTGGCCGGCCTTGGCGACACCGTTGACCGGGCGATGGAACTCGGCCTGTCGCGGCCGGCCCAGGGAACCACCTGGACGCTCGGTTGCTTTGACGAGGCCGAGAGTGATGACCTGATTGCCGGCTGGGGGCGGCATTTCGGCCTGCCGGACGGGGACTGGCGGAACACGATGAGAGGCATTGCCGAAGATTGCGACCACTGGCCGGTGCATGTGCAGAATGCACTCATGGCCCTGGCCGACGAGGTCGTGGCGGCTGATGGTCGCCTTGAGGATGTCCAGTCATCGGTGCTCCGGGCCCGGAGCAGGAAGCGACAGCTTGCCTACTACCGGCAACGCATGAGCCCAGAGATCGAGGGATCTGCATATCTGGTGGGTGCGATGATGCGGGATCTGGAACCTGCCAGGGGCGTGATCGGGGTAGACCGGCTGATCCGCCAGCACTGTATTGACGAGTCTGGATGGCGGTTGCCGGATGGCATGACTGTCAATGAATACTTCAATCACCTCATCCATCGGGGAGCTCTGCACAAGCATCTGGACACGGGCACTGTCGAGTGTCCGATACCGAGCTTCCGGGCCTGGCTGATCGAACAGGGGGAGCCGCCACACGAGAATGACCCGGAACCCGATAGCAGGCCGTCACCGGGGTTCTGAGCGGCAGAGACCCGAACGGAGAGAGCGCATGACGATCGATATTGGAGGCCTGCGGACATTCATCGCCAGTTCCGAGGGGGCAGATCCACCCATATTCGCCGGGCGCCAGGCGGAACTGTATGAACTGACCACCGCTGCCCGGAACACCTGGATGCTGGCCGGTGCAGGCGGCGGGGGCAGCCTGAGCAAGCGCACCCATATCATCCATGGTGCACCGGGTGCCGGCAAGAGCACACTCCTGCGTGAGCTTGGCCGGAGACTGCACGCTGTTCCACCGGCAGCCGGGCAGCCGCGGCTGCTGTATACAAACAGCGCCGATTTCGAGATGGACACAAGCAAGTTCCTTGCCCGGATGGCGGCAATGGCCCGACTGGATGCCGATACCTGGCGGCAGCGGTTGCAACGCATTGCATCCCGCATGGGCGGCACACTCAATCTGGGTCTGATCAGCGCCAGTCTTGACCGGGACGGCTCGGCACAGGTGCCACCACGGACCATCGGCAATCTGCATGACAACCTGCCGCCGGACCGCTGGCAAGCACCGGTAGTGCTGGCCATTGACGAGTTCCAGACCATCGGGAGCGATGATCAGGCCCCGGTTGCCAAGTTGCTGCTGTCCCTGCATGAAGCCAATTACGGCCTCCCGGTGATGCTGGTGCTGGCCGGCCTCGGCGACACCGTTGACCGGGCGATGGAACTCGGCCTTTCGCGGCTGGCACAGGGAACCGGCTGGACGCTCGGTTGCTTTGACGAGGCCGAGAGTGATGACCTGATTGCCGGCTGGGGCCGGCATTTCGGCCTGCCGGACGGGGACTGGCGGAACACGATGAGAGGCATTGCCGAAGACTGCGACCACTGGCCGGTGCATGTGCAGAATGCACTCATGGCCCTGGCCGACGAGGTTGTGGCGGCTGATGGAAAGCTTGAGGATGTCCAGTCATCGGTGGTCCGGGCCCGGAGCAGGAAGCGACAGCTTGCCTACTACCGGCAACGCATGAGCCCGGAGATCGAGGGATCTGCATATCTGGTGGGTGCGATGATGCGGGATCTGGAACCTGCCAGGGGCGTGATCGGGGTGGACCGGCTGATCCGCCAGCACTGTATTGACGAGTCTGGATGGCGGTTGCCGGATGGCATGACTGTCAATGACTTCACCCGTCACCTCATCCATCGGGGAGCTCTGCACAAGCATCTGGACACGGGCACTGTCGAGTGTCCGATACCGAGCTTCCGGGCCTGGCTGATCGAACAGGGGGAGCCGCCACACGAGAATGACCCGGAACCCGATAGCAGGCCGTCACCGTTTTGAAGGCGTGGCCGGGATGTTCCGAAAACAATCGCTTGTGATACAGCAAAAGTGATTTTTCAGATTAATCCAATTTGGTGTGCAACGATTTGTCCCGCTTTGCGCCGACAACGCTGGAAGGTTGTGAAAGGCCTGCTGCGAAGCGATTGGGTCTGTCAATCCAGGTGCAAGCAGCACCCATGGGCGTGTCTTCTTAGCCGCTCCTTGTGATCTGACGGTTGCTGTCTTGCGCCGGTGGAGGCGATTGATCGGTCATCGGCCTATGTGATCGGGATGGAGTTCGAATGGGACAATGCCGAGGTCATTGCCTGTTGCCAGCACCGCGGCTTCGACAACGCCTGGGCCTTGAGCGCGTTCTTCAATCCTCAGTGGATCGTCAGGACAGACAAGGATCGCTACTGATTGACGTGGTCGACGGGCGAACCTACGTCGTCGTCCAAACGGTGCGGGGATGGCAATCTGCATCAATTCGACAGCTTATGGCAGAAAGGCCATAAACTGCTGGAAACCAATCCCCTACACCCTAAGCTCGACTTTGTACAATTCTTCGCTCAAGTCCAGGTCCGGAAGATGTCGGTATTGGCGAGTGATCGAGGGCTTCGTCAAGCGGGAGCACGAGGCCGCCCATGTCTCCGACATCGTTCCATCGGTTTTGCCACGACCAGCAATGGACACGCATCAGGTCGCCTGAGCCTGCCGGTCCGAGCCGGGCGATCGGCGCCTGCGTGGCGGTCAGGGTGAGCGTATAGCCGCCCCGTCTCCTGGTGACGGTCACGCCGCCGCCATTGTCTTCGTCAAAGGCTTCTATGCGCAGCAGAATGGGGTTAGGATCGGTCATGGCACGGTGATGTGTTCGGACGTGTGTCCTGGTGCCGCGGTTGCGGAATGCGTCATGTGGCATGCGCCGGCCCCTGTTGCAAGCCCGGTATCATGCCCCTGTTGACATCCTAGCGTGAGGCTTCCATGGCTTGGGCTCTCTGGCAAGGGGAGCGGACCATGGGATATTTCGGATCGAAGGCGACCGCCGGCCTGTGTCAGGCGCAAGGCCGCCAACTGGGGCCGCCTTTACCAGGCCATGCCGGCCGGCGAAAGGCTGGCCGTGCTGGCCGCCATCATGGCCGTCGAAGCCGAAGCGCGGTGACGTCATGACCGCTGCACAGCAACACCCGAAGACGGTGGGTGATCCGGTTCCGGATGTCCTGCACATCTGGCCTGAGCCGTTTCGAGGCGTCTTCACGGACCCGACCTGGCGCCGCGTTCTCGTTCTGGTCATGGGGACCCTGCTGGCACCCGGCAAACGGACCGTGACCGCCTGCCTGCGCATCACCGGCCGGGCGATGTTCTCCAATTTTTCCGCCTGTCACCAGGTCCTCAACCGGGCCCGCTGGAACCCCCGCCAGCTGGCCAGACGGGTCGCCCGGCATGTGGTGGCACAACGGGTCGAAAAGGGGGAACCCATCATCATCGGTCTCGATGACACCAGCGAGCGGCGCTGGGGGAAGCGCATCGGCGCCCGCGGCATTTACCGGGACATCTTGTCAAGACCAGCGGCCTGCGCTGGCTCAGCTTCATGCAGCCCGCGCCACTGCCCTGGCTGCCGGGCATCAAGGCCCTGCCGATCATGACCCTCCTGGCGCCGAAGCCGCAAAAGGGAGCGACAATGACGGACAATTAAATCAGTACCGAGACAGCAAAAGACCACCAAAAGTGGGGATCACTAACTTAGCAGAAACGAGGAATTATAACTTAGCATTGACAACTGGTTCCCGAAACGAGCCCTCATCTTCGTCGGTGACACCAGCTTACGGAACCCACCGGCTTGCCGACACAGCCATCGGTGTCAACGCCACCCTCACCAGCCGGCTGCGGCTTGACGCCAGCCTGTATGACGCCCCCGAGCCGCGGCACCCGGGCCAGCTGGGCAGGCCACGGCAGAAAGGCAGGAAACGGCCCAGGCGGTACACACATCTCGACGACAACAACGCCAGCTGGACTGAAATCACGCCCCCGCTATGGTATGGCGGGCGGCAGGACAAGACCCTCGAATTCCGCTCCGGGCAGGTGATCCGGTATCGGACCGGCAACCGGGCCAAAGCCATCCGATGGACCCTGGTGCGGGACCCGGAAGGCCGCCGGGACCCGCAGGCCTTCTTCTGCACCAACCCCGACCTCGACCCGGCACAGATCATCGCCATCTTCGTGCGACGCTGGCAAATCGAGGTCACCGTCCAGGAAACAGGCGCCCATCCCGGCGTTGAAACCCGGCACCAGTGGCCCTCAGCCGCCATCGACCGCACCACCCCGGCACTCCTCGGCCTCTACAGCCTGATCTGCCTGTGGGCCGGCGATGTCCTCCCAGAGCCCCGCAATCCTGCGCCGCCGCCTGGTACCGGAAATCCAGTTCCACCTTCTCCGACGCCATCGCCGCCGTACGCACCCAACTGTGGTTGGCGGGCGGTTTCCAACCCTCTGCAGCAGACCGGAACGGGCAGAAACGCCCGCCGCCGCCACCTGCCGATAGAGCCGTCTGCAACCTTGTCACCGACTCTGACAGGCTCAAGGTGCCACCCGAACGGATCCAGCGCATGGTTGAAACACTATGTTTCGCGACATAAGCGTCCAAAACCGGGTTCAGGTGACAGAATACGTCTCCATTAAGGGTCCCGGCAAGGCCGATGGCAAGATGTCGAAGACATGGGCGGCCTCGTGCTCCCGCTTGAAGAAGCCCTCGATCACTCGCCAATACCGACACCTTCCGGACCTGGACTTGAGCGCAGAATTGTACATAGTCGAGCTCAGGACGTTCAGGTAATCAAGCTCACTACGTGGCAAACATTTCGGTGTACTTTTGTCTCCTCACCCTGACCAGTTCTACGGCAGACAATTGCAACGTTTCCTCGAGCATCTCGGCAATGGTCTTGCCAACCGACTTGATGGTTTTCTTGTGGTTGCGCTGTGCACCTCCAACCGGTTCGGCAATGACACGATCGACAACCCGGAGCGCCTTCATGTCTTGTGCCGTTAACCGCAATGCCTCTGCGGCTGTCTGCATCATGCCGGCATCCTTCCATAATATGGATGCACAACCCTCCGGACTGATGACCGAATAAACCGAATGCTCCAGCATTGCCGTCCGGTCGGCGGTTGCGAAAGCGACGGCGCCTCCGGATCCACCTTCTCCCACAATCACTGAAATGATCGGCACGGGCACGCAAATGCTTGTTTCGATTGTGCGAGCAATAGCCTCTGCCTGACCTCTTTGTTCAGCACCCATGCCCGGATAGGCACCCGGCGTATCGACGAGGGTGATGATCGGCAACCCAAATCGGCCAGCAAGTTTCATCAGCCGCACGGCCTTTCGGTACCCTTCCGGACGGGCCATGCCGAAATTGTGGCGCAGCCTGGACTTGGTATCCCGGCCTTTTTCGTGCCCAATAACAATCACCGGACGATCCCGGAATCTGCCCAGCACGCTCCTGACGGCGGTATCCTCCGAATAGCCGCGATCACCGGCTAATGCTGTGACTTCGGTTAACAGATTATTGATGTAGTCGGTGCAGTGCGGTCGATCCTGATGGCGCGCGACAAGGCACTTTCGCCACGGGGACAAGCCTTTGTACAGACTCTTCAGCTGGCGACGTTTCTGCTTACCGAGTTTATCGATCTCTGTCTCGGTCGCGCGGCGATTTTCATCGCTCAGATCGGCCTGAAGCATCGCTATCCTGGCGTCAAGATCGGCAATCTGGGTTTCAAATTCCAGGTAATGCATGGTTAATCGCCGTCAGTCAGTTGCGCCAGCTTCTTGAATGGGATGACATGACGTGTCCATCCAGGCCCGGTGCCCTGGCATGCGTCCACACCGAATCCATGTCTATTCCAGAAATCATGAAAATGCCCTCTTTAATCGTTCGACTGCTTCAACCACTCGTGATCTCGGTGTTGCCAGATTGAACCTGACGTATCCTTCTCCTCCGGATCCAAATGTGTACCCAAGGTTGGCAGCAATCCTGGCTTCGCGCAAGACACGTCGACTGATTTGTGCATCTGTCAACCCGGTTGCCTTGAACGATACCCAAGCGAGATAGGTGGCTTCGAGCGGCATCGAACGCAAGCCCGGCAATTCGCTGATTGTATCAAAGATCCTTCTGTTGCCATCTACATATTGCATGAGCTGATCCACCCAGACTGCGCCCTCCGGCGAATAAACTGCTTCTGCCAGATACAGACCGAAGCTGTTCGGGGATACACCCAGCGCTTCAATGCGCTTGCCAAAGCGCCGACGCAAACTGTCGTCCTCGATTATTACGTTTCCTGTATGTGCGCCGGCCAGATTGAAGGACTTTGTTACGGCCGTCATCATGACCAGACGATCAACAGTTTCCGGTGCTGCCAGGGGCATCGGGACATGGCTGTAACCAGGCATGACAAGATCGTGGTGAATCTCGTCCGACACCAGAATCAGGTCATGTCGCCGGCAGAATCGGGCGACCGACCGCAATTCATCCGGCGTCCAGACACGTCCTCCTGGGTTGTGAGGTGAACACAGGATTGCCATTGTTGTGTTGGCATCGATGAGGGGATCATAAGATTCAATCGCCAACTCATAGATGCCGCCATTTTCGGTCAGCGGGCACTCGACAACCCTTCGGTCGGCAGCTGCAATAACCCGAGCAAAGGCATGGTAAACCGGTGTGAACAGCACGATCCCATCTCCCGGGGATGAGAATGTGTCAATGCAGAGCGCTGTGCCGTTTACGAGACCGTGAGTGGAAAATACCCATTCGGGTTCAATCTGCCAGTTGTGACGCCTGGTCATCCACCATTGTATGGACGCCCGATATGCCCGTTCATCGCCATAATAGCCAAAAATGCCGTGACCCAACATGCGTTCGATGGCATCACGGGCGACATCGGGAGGCCTGAAGTCCATGTCGGCAACCCACATCGCGATGCCATTGTCCAGAGGGACCTGGTAGATCTGTTCCATTAGATCCCACTTGGCACAATGCGTGCCGCGCCGTTCTATGACTTCGTCAAAGTCCACAATTGGCTCAGACACGTCGACTCCCCCCGGTTAGGTTGCCGGTTTGCGGGGAGAGTGTTTGCGCATCGGGACCGGCCCGTCCGAGACCACGGCTTCGTTCCAGGAATTGCAGGCCTAGCATTGCTGGCCTCCGACTGTTCCGGTGTGGCCATCCTTGGCCCTTTCTATAGCCAGCCGAGCGAGGGACATGGCGCGTTCGTTCCATTGATTGGAAGTTCCGGTCTTGTCTTGGTGCCAATTGACCTGTCGTCTACGGTCCAATTCATCCAGTGCGATCCATAGTTCCCTGAACTTGACCTCGCCTCCGCTCCTGGTTCTCCATCCGTTGCGTTTCCAATTGTGAATCCACAGGTTCATTCCCTTCACCAGATAATCACTGCTGGTTGAAACGGTTAGATTCGATCCTTCAGAAACCAGATCAAGCGCGTTGATTGCAGCCTGCAACACCACCTTGTTGCTGGATGGGAGCGATTCACAGCCCCAGCGCTCCAATACCTTGTCGGCCAAATCATCGTCATCCGATACAATTACGACTCCCCATCCTCCGGGTGCCGCATTGCCACTGCACCACGTCGACAGATAGGCCGTCATAGTGGGCGCCCCTGGCAATTGAACTGCAGTCTTCTGTTCAGGTTCGAGTCTGGATGCCCGGCCACTTTCATGCCGTGCCAGCGCGTCAGCGCGATTGTTCCACTTGTTCGAAGCATGTCCCTTGACCCACTTCCATCCAACCTTGCGTTGTTGACGAAGTCTGTCGAGCTCAATCCACTGTTCTCGGTTCTTGACCGGAGTCTTCTTGCTGGTCCGCCAGCCATTGCGCTTCCAGCCGTGAACCCAGGTCGTGATGCCCTGCTTCACATAGTTGCTGTCGGTAATGATCTCGATGCTTGATCCCTCGGGCACCAGAGCCATTGCCTCAATTGCAGCCTGAAGTTCCATACGGTTGTTAGTGGTGTGCGGGACGCTGCCAGACTTTTCCTGACTATGGGGGTCGTTCCGACGAGCACTGCGCAGGAGAATGACTGCCCAACCACCCGGCCCGGGATTTCCGAGGCAAGATCCATCGGTGTATGCTGTAAACTCGGGCATAATCGTTAACCGGTAACCTGAACTGGCTGAATACTAAGGGGTCACATTACATGCCCGCGGTAATTGCGAATCTCTCCACCTTTCACAAGCACACTTCATCTTTGCGCCTTGCTGAAATCAACGCCAGGTCTTGACAATTGTCACCCTCCGCCGACCACTGTCACCGTTCCGCTGGCCGAGATTGCCTGAGAGGGACGCGAATCTGTACGTACCGGCCTGATCAAATGGCAAGGCTGCCCGGTTGAACTCCATGCACAGGTTGCTGTGACAACCTTGCGAGAGCGAAAGTTGGGAACGCGCTCCCGCGCTGCCAAAGGCTGTCAACCGAAGTACACCACTCGATGGTCCTCCGGATCCAAAGCGTGTTCTTCACATCAATTGAGTCTGTTTCGCTTCCATTTGAATGCTATCCCCATGGTGCAGCTAACGATCAGCGGTGCAATTCCCGGGCCAGGACTCGGGAGCTGATGATCTAGGTTTCTGCGACCGTTTCAGGTCTGAGAACCTTCGGCAAGTTGAAGACAACACTTTCCTTGCCATGATCGGTCTCTACCGTGGTCACATCGAATCGTTCCTCAAAAGCAGCCTTGATGCTTTGCAGGAGAACCTCCGGCGCACTGGCACCTGCGGTCAGGCCGATGCGGCGCATACTATTGAGTTCATCCCAGGCAATGCACTCCGGCGTCGCAACCAGGCGGCTGTAACTGCAACCCGCTGCCTGTCCGACTTCCACCATACGGTTTGAGTTTGAAGAATTGGGGCTGCCAACCACAAATAGTGCGTCCAATTGTGGCGCGACCTTCTTGACAGCGTTCTGGCGGTTGGTGGTCGCATAGCAGATATCCGACTTGTGGGGTTTACGTATACTTGGGAATCGCCTCGACAAGGTACTGGAAATCCGTTCTGTTTCGTCGACCGACAACGTAGTTTGTGTCACGTATGCCAACTTGTCAGGGTCGTCCGGTTGCAATTGTTCGGCGTCTTCGACGGTTTCGACAAAGAGAACCTCACCCTCCGGCAATTGACCGAGGGTGCCGATAGTTTCTGGGTGCCCGGCATGACCAATCATCACGGATTGCAAGCCTTGCCTCTTGTTGCGCTGAATAGCCACATGGACTTTCGAGACCAGTGGACACACGGCATCAACTACCATGAGGTTGCGCTGGAGAGCCTCGTGGTGCACACCTTTCGACACGCCATGCGCCGATAACACAACGGGACGGTCTTCAGGACATTCGTCCAGTTCATCCACAAATATCGCGCCTTGTTGCCGCAAGGTCCTGACTACGTACTGGTTGTGGACAATTTCGTGTCGAACATAAACCGGCGCCCCCCACTTGACGAGGGCAGCCTCCACGATCTCGATCGCGCGGGCCACCCCGGCGCAGTAACCGCGTGGTGCCAACAGGTATAGACGGAGTTCTGGCTTGGATGCTGGTGTCATCTTTCCTCGTTGGATACCTTCGGCCTGAAAAGGACTGTCGGCAATCGAATTGAAACCGAGCTTGAAATCATTATCTTAACCACTCACAGGGATAGCAAGGCGTGGCAATCTTCGGCTTAGTCAGAGGCCCGCGCGTAACCTTACCTGGCCAACCTCCAGTGAGCAAGGCAGGCCGTTACCTCTGCATATTCCCCCGTTTTTGCATGCAGGGATATTTCCATGGCACGTGTTACAACCGAAGACTGTATCGACAAGGAGCCCAATCGTTTCAATCTGGTCATGATGGCTTCCCATCGCGCCAAGGAGTTAGCGAATGGTGCACCCAGTACGGTCGAACTTGACAATGACAAGGACACTGTGATTGCGCTGCGGGAGATTGCGGTCAGAACGCAGGAGATTGCGGCATTGCACGAGCGGGCTATAGCCCAGTTCCAAAAGCGCAGTGACCCGGACCGGCGCGATAACGACATGGGATTGCTCAGAAACTCACGAAACTTTCGGCATGGCACCGAGATCGAGAGCATCTATGATTGCCCGGATGATGACGATATTCCCGAGGAGCAGTACCGACGTCTCCTCCTGGATGAAATCTAGAAACATTTTCGAAAAACGGCGCCGGGCGAATGCCGATTTCCGGTCCGGCAATCGTCACCGAAGACAACTGACTGAACACTGGATCGGGCCCGCATTCCTGGACGTTCGGTTCGGCCTCAGCCGGGCGGCACTTCCTTTCAGATGGATACAACCTCCCCTGGCAACGCCACTTCATCGCCGCCCCTGATATCCATGCCCCGACCGGCCGTCCATTGGTTTGGCCTCAACGATTGCGTGTGCCGCAGAGTTCTGGCGCAACTCACGAATCGGTCACCGATGGCCAATTTTACACCGGGTTGATGGAGGCTCCCTGATGTAATCCCGGGTGTCGCCGAACACGTTTTATTCACCGGGCGATGACTTTCTTGCACTGAAACCTGACCTGAGTGTATTTTCCGCGATCCGTATCCGAATAAATCGGTCAAGTCACCTACCCGAAGAAAATCCGCCTGGAAGTAATGGATATTCAGTCCGGCGCAGTCACGGATATGTCCTGCCTAACCGAGGACGATGTTGTTGAATGCGAGGATCTGCTTGGGCAGATTCGGACCTACGACTACAATGTCGACGGGGTCCTGGTCAAAAGGGCCTATGACTACTGCTGCCTCATGCATGGTGACCAGCGCAGGAAGTCAGGCGCGCCCTACTATTCACATCCGATCGCCGTAGCCAAACTTGTTGCCGACAAGGAACTCCACGTTTCGATTATTGTCGGTGCGCTGCTCCATGATCTGCTTGAGGATACCGAAGTCAGTTACGGTGACTTGCTGGAAGAATTCGGCATGGATATCGCCAATATCGTGCACGGTGTGTCCAAACTGTCAATGCTCAGGCTGAATACTTCCTCAGATCAGCAGACCGCAAATTTCCAGAAACTCATACTGGCACTTGAACAGGACGACAGGGTGATCCTCGTCAAACTGGCCGACCGCCTGCACAACATGAAGACCATCGGTCATTTGGAGGCAACCAAGAGACGAAGGATCGCCAAGGAAACAATGGAGTTCTATGCCCCGATTGCCGAGCAACTTGGACTGAACTCCTGGCGAGAGGAACTGGAAGACCTGGCCTTTCGAGTCCTGTATCCAAGGGCTCGCCAAAACGTGCTCCAGTACATCGAAAAATTACGCACATCCGATACGGCTGACGGCTCCAGGCCCGCTTCAGTTGTCGAGCGCGTGCGCAGTGAAGTCGAACTCATGATTCGCCAGAAGGGAATTGGACAGACTCTCGTCGAGAGCCGAGAGAAGCGACCATTCTCGATCTGGCGCAAGATGCAGCGCGGCATCAAGGATTATTCATCAGTCTTCGACATCTATGGCGTTCGCATCATTGCCCGCGGTGACCATAGCGAGGACAATGTATATGTGATTCTTGGAGCCATTCATCGCCATTGGCCCGCTGTTCCCAATCGTTTCAAGGATTACATCAGCAGTCCTAAACCAAACGGGTACAGGTCAGTCCACACGACCGTGTCGTACGACCGCGGCCAGCAGGTCGAAATCCAGATCAGAACCGACCGAATGCACGATACTGCCGAGTATGGCGTAGCCGCACACTGGCTTTACCGCGGCGGAATTCATGCCCCCAACCCCTATTCACTCGATCCCTCCAGATGGAAGAGCAAGCTGTCCCGGTTTGTTGTCGAAAGAGCCCATAGCGGTGACCTGCTCAAGCAATTGCGCGAAGAAATCCAGTCCAAGCATGTCTATTGTTATACGCCAAAGTCCGACGTGGTCTGGCTATCTGCAGGTTCAACCTTCCTGGACTTTGCATATGAGCTGTCGCCCGACATTGGTGATTGTGCTGTCGGGGCCGTTGTCAACGGCAGGGACCTGCCACTTGGCAGTCCGGTAATCAACGGTGAACATGTAACCATCATCACGGCGAGCGAACCCTTCATCGACGACAGAAAGAAAGCCAGCGCCAACACAACGAAGGCTCGCTCACAACTTGAAGAACTCGAGAAGAAACTTGCCCACCGAAGTGCCGTGGAACTCGGTCGGCGTTCGCTACAGGCCTTCTTCGCGGAACACGGCAAGCCGATCACCAACAATGCGATCAGAACTGCCGCCGAGTTGCTGCGGATTGGCAGTGCCGACGAACTCTTGCGGCGCATCGGCAACATGAAGGTCAGATCGTCGGAGGTCCTGTCCGCGCTGTATCCCGAGGTGCCCGGCATCAGAAAAGTGGTCGAAAAGGAAACCGGGCCTCAGTTCATGGGTCTGTCGAGCGAATGGAAGCATGAAATTGCTGCCTGCTGCAACCCGGTACCCGGCGACCGCGTCGTTGGTGTGGAAATGGCGGACTCAACGGTTGCTGTCCATGCAATAGATTGCGATCTGCTGGGGTCTCAGGATCTCGACAACTGGGTGGACCTGGCATGGCACCCGGGGCCGTATGCCATCACCCACCCGGCAACAATTACGGCAACACTTTCCAACCAGCCGGGTGTTCTGGGCAGAGTGTGCACGTTGATCGGCGAGCAACGCGCCAATATCAGCAATCTCTTTATCAGTAACCGCACTCGTGAGAGGTTTCATTTCCGGATCGAAATCGAGGTCATGGATCTGCGCCACCTCTATAATGTTATCCATGCCGTGGGCATGGACAGCGGTGTGATCAATGTCGGCCGCTTTCGTCAAAGCTGTCCAGCCACTTGAAATTGAACCAGAACCTGGGGGGTTGCCGACCTGAGGTTTGTTTGGTGACTGGCCAGGCGGAGCGTTGTTGCTCCAGCATGACTCAAGCCAGCGCCGGACGTTTGCGGTCGGTGCTCCGATTGCGCGAGTGCTGGATGTCAGGTATCGCCAATTTGGCATCACGCAGCTTGCTGCGCAGGGAATCGAACACCGATGTTCAGGGGCCCTTAATGCAACAGGGCACCGCTTTCAGCATGGAGATCCGATGATGTCGTCCAGAGTCATTCGATTGGGAGTCAATATCGATCATGTCGCCACCGTTCGCAACGCTCGCGGTGGACGCTATCCGTCTCCTTTACGTGCCGCCCGGCTTGCCGAGAAGGCGGGGGCAGACGGAATAACCGCCCATCTGAGAGAGGACCGCCGACATATCAGTGACAGCGATGTCTCGGCCCTGATGAACCATCTGTCCGTACCCTTGAACCTCGAGATCGCCATGACCCCAGAAATGCAGCGTATCGCCGTTCACCACGCCCCCCATGCCGTATGTATTGTCCCTGAAAGGCGCGAGGAGCGAACAACCGAGGCAGGACTGGATGTCCTTAACCACGAAGCGGCACTCAGGGTGTTCATACCGCCACTGCTGGAAGCAGGTTGCCGGGTCTCGCTTTTTGTGGGTGCAGACCCCGAACAGATCGATGCCGCGGTGCGCGTCGGCGCGGCGGTGGTTGAGCTGCACACAGGAAGCTATTGCGACGCCTGGCACGACGGCCGTCAGGCAGATTGCAGGGCCGAACTCGTACGCCTGACCAGGGCGGCAGCCCATGCTGAAGCCGTCGGGCTGGAAGTCCATGCCGGCCACGGGCTTACCTATGAAACGGTGCAGCCCATCGCGCAGCTTCCGCAGATTGCGGAGTTGAACATCGGTCATTTTCTGGTCGGAGAATCCATTTTCGTGGGTTTTGCCGCGGCAATCCGGCGGATGAACGAACTTATTGAAGACACGACAACCGTCGTGGAAGACGCGTGATCATCGGAATTGGCACCGACATCGTCAGTATTCAGAGAATTGACGCTGCGCTTGCGCGCTTCGGGCATCGCTTCCGCGAACGCGTATTCACCCCGAAGGAGCTTGAAAATGCCGACCGGCTGATCGACTCCAGTGGATTTCTCGCCAAGCGCTGGGCGGCCAAGGAGGCCTGTTCCAAAGCCCTCGGGACCGGAATGACCCAGGGCGTTGCCTGGCGTGACATTAAAGTTCATACCTGCCCCGGTACCATGCCTGAACTTTCGCTCTCCGGGAGAGCGCTGGAACGTCTGAAAACCCTTACGCCACCGGGATACAGGGGCCAGCTTCACCTTTCCATGTCTGACGACTATCCATGGGCAACGGCGTTTGTTGTAATCTCGCTTCTGGACTCCACCTGGCGCGGACAGGGCCGCACCCTGAAGCCAGCGAAGAAAAACTCGTGACCAAACCGCAAGAAGACTTCTTTTCCCGTGTTTATCGGCTCAAGACCGGTGCAGACACCCAGCAATTTTACAGCGACTGGGCAACCACATACGAAAGTGATGTAACGCGTAACGGTTATGAGTCACCGCGGCGCTGTGCCTCGGCGCTGGCGCAATGTGTGGAGAATAAATCGGCACCGCTTCTGGACTTTGGATGCGGCACGGGCCTGTCGGGTCAGGCACTGTTGGAAGCTGGCTTTAGCAATGTCAGCGGCACCGATATAAACCCGGAAATGCTGTCTGCTGCACAGTCCAAATCGGTTTATCGTAATCTCATCCTTGCATCCGTCGAAGATCCCGTGCCAGAGAACATTGGCAGCTTCGGCGCCATAGCTGCCATTGGGGCCATCGGGATCGGCGCGGCACCTGCTGCTGTTCTTGCCCGGTTGCTCGAATCCATGCGCCGTTCGGCACTGCTGGTCATGTCGCTCAACGATCATACATTGCAGCATCCCGAATTTGCAGACGCAATTGCACGCTTTACCCGAATTGGAAGTCACGAGCTTGTGTTCGAGAAAAACGGTCCCCATTTGACAAGGCTCGCGCTCTGCTCGAGGGTCTATGTCTTGCGGAGGGTCGGCTAGATCATGACAAGGTGCGTCCGGAACTGCCCACACCGGCTGCAATTGTAGACCGGGGTAGATCCGAGTTGAAACAGTCCCTCATAAACAACGCCAAGACAATAGTCTACGCCCTGCTGATTGCAGGATTGTTCAGAACACTCTTTTTCCAGCCATTCTTCATTCCATCCGGATCCATGAAGGAAACGCTCCTTGTAGGTGACTTCCTGTTCGTGAACAAAATGGCTTACGGCTATTCTCGCCATTCCTGTCCATGGTCGATGTGTCCATTCTCCGGGAGACTTCTGGCAAGTGAACCCGAAAGAGGGGACATCATTGTTTTCAAGCATCCGGTATCCGGTCAGGACTATATCAAACGCCTGGTCGGTCTGCCTGGTGATCGGATTAGCGTGGAGGATGGCGTGCTGCACATAAACAACGCACCGATGCCTGTTGCGGAGGACGGTGCGTTTGTCGAACCCTTCCTGCCTCAGGGAAGAGCCGGTTCATATCCTCGCTGCGCCAATCGTCCTGCCAGGGGCGAGGACTGCGTCAAGCACCGCTTCGTTGAAGCGTTTCCCGAAAGCGGTCCACATACCATTCTCAATATCACCGATCAGGGTTTCGGCGACAACACGCTCACCTACCTTGTTCCTCAGGGAGAGTACTTCTTCCTAGGCGACAACAGGGACAACAGCCAGGACAGCCGCGTTGCGCAATCCTTTGGAGGCATTGGCACCGTGCCGTTTGAGAATCTGTTGGGGCGAGCGGACAGGGTTGTCTTTTCGTCGGAAGGTCGATCGCTGCTGTATTTCTGGACATGGCGCAAGGACCGAATATTCAAGGCATTAGAGTGAGTATACCAGCCAGGTGTTTGGCACTTGAGGATCGTATCGGCTACAAATTTGCCGACCGCGGTCTATTGCATCTGGCCCTGACCCATCGTTCGAGCCAATCTGCAACGGGCAACTCCGAAGTGCTTGAGTTCTTGGGAGACCGGGTTCTCGGGCTTTGCGTGGCCGAGGCGTTGACAAATCGGCATCAAGAGGCGCGTGTTGGTGAGATTGCAGCGCGGTTCAATCTGCTTGTCTCGGGCAAGTCGTGTGCGGACGTCGCCGACACGATTGACCTCGGAGCGGCTGTAATTGTAGGCAGCGGTGTCCGCCGCGCCCGTGAGAAGATTACGCGCAAGGTCCTTGCCGAGACCGTTGAGGCAGTCATCGCGGCCGTCTACCTGGATGGAGGGCTAGGTGCTGCACGTGACCTGGTCGGGCGATTGTGGCATGACATGCTTGACGTTAAATGCATTGAGGTCAACGACTACAAGAGCCAGCTGCAAGTTCTGCTGCAAAAGCAGTTTCGTAAGCCGCCCGAATACGAAACAGTCTCGCGCAAGGGCGCGGCCCACAAACCAGTGTTTCGGATCAGGGTGACTTCTCCTTGCGGTGCAACAGCCACCGCGTCCGCTTCCTCCAAGCAGCGTGCCGAAAAACTGGCGGCGCAGAGATTACTGGAGCGTTTCAACGATGAAAATGCCTGAGTCCCGTTTCGGAACCGCCTGCCTGGTCGGCAAACCCAACGTGGGGAAATCCACCCTTCTCAATCAGCTGGTTGGACAGAAGGTCTCGATAGTCAGCCACAAGGCCCAGACAACCCGCCAGAACATTACCGGGATTCTCGTAAGTGGAGAGTCCCAGATCGCCTTTGTCGATACGCCGGGGATTTCATTTTCGCGTCGAACCCATGACCGCCGGCTGGTTGCTACGGCGTGGAACGGCGTTGCAGGAGCCGACATAGTGCTTCTGATGGTTTCGGCTGCCAAGTCACCCACACCGGAATCCTCGGCACTGATTGAAACATTTTCCGGGTTCACAACCGAGCATCGAAGACGTGCTCTGGTCATCAACAAGATCGATCTGGTTCGCCGATCTCTCCTGTTGCCTCTCACCCGTCGACTGACCGCGTCGGTAGAATTCGATGCCGTCTTCATGGTCAGCGCCAGGACCGGTGACGGTGTAGACGATCTCACTGCCTGGCTGGCAAGCAATGTTCCTGCGGGTCGATGGCAATACGACAAGGATCAGGTTGCTGACATGTCGGTGCAATTTGCGGCCTGCGAGATCACCCGGGAAAAACTCTTCCTTCGCCTGCATCAGGAAGTGCCATACCAGCTCACTGTCGAGACGGACCAGTGGGAGGAAAAGGCCGATGGTTCGGTTCGCATCAGTCAGTTCATATCCGTTCCCAGAAAGTCCCAGCAGAAGGTTGTGGTTGGAACCGGAGGAGCGGTACTCCTTGAAGTTGGCAAGCGTTCTCGCCAGGAGATTTCCGCCATGCTCGGAAGGCCAGCCCATCTCTTTCTGCGCGTGCGCGTGCGTGAAGGAACGGCCCCACCGGTCTGCGCTGGCAGTATGGCGCGTTCGGGGGACGGTGGGCCGGTTCAGAACATTGGTACCTCGAAGCGGCAACATGGTGGGCTTGCGCAACGTCGATAGCCGCGAGGGCCACAAGGGTCAGGGGTCCAGTGCAGGCTGTGCCCTACATTGATCAGTGAATTTACGGTTGACTGTCCGACCCAAGAGTCGTCAAGGGGCTGCTGCCTGGAGCCATGCGTAATCACCGCAAGTTGCTCTGGGAATTGTAGCGGGCCAGGCCTGCTACACTATCCTCGACTCGACCTGGAACGTGATCCGGGTAGTCGATTGCCAAGGCGGGGAACCCCGATAATTTCGGTCATCCGGGGGCGACACCCTGGTCTGGACCTGCACAGGAATTCCGACTCTTGCGGATTATCCTACAAATGCCCGTTCAACGACATAGTCGGCTGGCGAACTGTTTGACCCTTCGACAAACCCTCTCGCTTCAAGAATCTGTTTGGTATCCTTCAGGAACGCCATTGAACCACAAATCATGCACCTGTCTACCGATCTTGATAGTGGCGGCAGGTCCAGATCGTCGAATAGCTGTCCGGATTCAATGCGGGAAGTTATGCGCCCCCGCATTGAAGAGGGCTCCTGTGTCGTTGTCGGATAACGGATTAACCGTTCCCTTGCTTCCGCTCCGACGAGCGGATCATCCAGCGTGTCCGCGACCACGTCCTGACTGTATTTGAGCTCAGCGGCCTGGCGGCATGTATGTGTGAGAATGATCTGGTCAAATTTCTCGTAGGTCTCTGGATCACGTATTATCGAAGCAAATGGTGCAATTCCGGTCCCAGTCGAGAAAAGATATAGCCTGCTGCCGGGAAGCAAGGCATCATGGACCAGTGTTCCAGTCGGTTTTCGCCTCATGATGATTGTATCACCCGGTTGAATCTTCTGCAGATGCCGGGTCAACGGGCCATCGGGTACCTTGATGGAGTAGAACTCCAACTCGTCGTCCCAGCTTGGGCTGGCGATCGAGTAGGCACGGTAGATCGGCCTCAAGGCATTGGGTAGACCGATCATCACGAATTCTCCGGACCGAAATCGAAAACTCCGCGGTCTCGTAATGCGAAACATGAACAGCCGATCGGTAAAATGTCTGACGGACATGACCGTTTCGGCGAAGACCCCGGCCGGCAAGGGATAATCTGCACTTGATACAGGCAGCTGCTGTGCCAGACTTGCTGCTCCATCCAGCATTCGCTGTTCCTCCACATCGCAGTCGCAACGCTGTGACCGGATCGGGCGCCCGATCACCGGTCAAACATTCATTAGTGTACTAACAAATAATGGGCACCACTGCTTTGTCAAGATGTGCACCGGCATCGAATCAGACAACCCGCTTGCGAACCCTGCCATTGGCATCAGACGTTTCCAACAAGTTTGACTTGTAGCCGATTGAGCCAATAGGGTTGTTACAACCGGGTCAGGGTGCGGGGTTGTTGCAAATGATTGCCATTGGATTGATCGGTGCAGGACGAATAGGTGCCCTGCACGCCCGAAACATTGCCGAAAGTCGAAAAGTGGAGCTCTTGCTTGTCCACGATGCGGACAATCTGCGGGCAGAGCGCGTTGCGTCGGATTGCGGGGCACGCGTCGCGGCAACTGCCGAAGAGGTTATCACCAACAGTGCCGTTCACGCCGTTGCCATCTGTTCCCCGACCGATACACATGTAGATCTTGTAAGTTCTGCCGCCGCCGCGGGGAAAGCAGTCTTTTGTGAGAAACCTCTTGACCTGGACCTCGTGCGAGCGACCTCCTGCCTGGACATTCTTGCTCGCCATCCAGTTCCGTTCACTATCGGATTCCACCGACGTTTCGACCCGCATCACCTTGAGCTGCGCAACAGGGTGCAGAGCGGCACCATCGGTGATGTCGAGCAGATTCGAATCGTTTCGCGCGATCCGTCCCCGCCGCCAGTCGATTATGTTAGGCGGTCGGGAGGCATTTTTCGGGATATGATGATTCATGACCTTGACCAGCTACGGTTCCTTTTGGGCAGGCGGGTCGTCGGTGTGTTTGCGCATGGCTCTGTCCTGGTGAACGCCGCGATCGGCGAGGCCGGTGATTTTGACACGGCCACGGCCGTGTTCTGGACTGAAGATGGGGCAACTGTAACAGTCCACAACAGCCGCCGCGCGAGTTACGGGTTCGATCAGCGCATTGAAGTGTTTGGCTCGCGTGGATCAGTCTCAATGGATAATGTTCCGGCGACCCAGACTGTAATTGCTGACGCCGGTGGGTTCACCGTGCCCAGAAATCCGGGCGCATTCCAGGAACGGTATGCCACAGCCTACAAGTACGAGATTGAGGCATTCGCTGCGACCCTTGAGGCGGGCGGGAGCCCTGAACCAACAGCATTTGATGGTGTAATGTCATTGGCCCTCGCAGATGCGGCTAATGCCTCCGCTCGCAGTGGCCAACCAGTGAACATCGAATATCCGCACCTTCGCAAGTGAATACCCGCTCATGCAGGTCGGTGAATCCGGCAGACTTCGATGAACACTTATGGAGCGCAACACATTATTCGACCGTTCAGCGGCAAGTACAAGCCGCCCACCGGACACTTAAACATGGATTAGGCTGTACATGGCTGTATTAAGGGCCAGATAGGCTGCAACCGGATAGGCGCGGCACCGACAACACGGCCAGTTATCGGTTGCGGGAGAACATGCTCCCGGAGCGGCATCAGGAGTCAGCGGCGGAGATCGCCCTTTGCGCTGGTAATGCCATAACACGATGCAGGACTAACAAGAAAGCCGCCTCAATTGCCCTGACTACCAGCCCCAATGACTGAGCGATCCATGGCTTACCCATTGCATCTACCTTCGCTTTCCGTCGAGGGTTTCCGGGGCATTAGTTCCCTTGAACTTGTTAACCTCGGCCGCATTACATTGCTGGCCGGGAAACACGGTGTCGGCAAGACCACCATCCTTGAGGCCATTAAGGTGTTCGCCTCCAGAGGCGATTACCGGACGCTTTCCGAACTTCTTCGTAAACGCGAGGAATTCGTTACAGGCAGAGACGAGGATGGTGATACAATTTACTTCCCGGATCTTGCATCATTGTTTCACAACTATTGTCCTGGAGATGGAAACAATTCTCCGTCAGCCGGCAGGATGTCACAACTTACACCGAGTATTGATTCGGTAGCGCCGCCACCCAACCTCACACAACCACCAGATCATGCGACTTGATCTGGATGAAAGCAATAATCCAGTGTACACCGCCCAAAAGCCACGATCCCGTTCATCCGCGTCGAACGTTGCCCCAACTGGCGAAGCCGCGCTTCCATTCACATTCGCCAATCATGAAATTTGGGAGTTTGAACTCGGAAGAAGTCACCTACGCATCTCACCAACCACCCCGGTATTATCGGAACATTCCGATAATGGTCATGAACAATGCACTCCCGGGTACGCCCGTTCCCGCATCCGGCTCATCTCCACCAATCGTGACGCAAGCATTTAACCGCTGCTGCATATCCGTACCACGCGTTTGTCCCTGATCCGGTGCTCCCGGGTGCGGATCATCCATTCCCGGTCCACTTGGTCAGGGAACCTGGCCATCTCGGTATCCACCACCCGGTTGATGCGCGGCTGCTCTATCCCGACCGCCCGCGCAGTAACGGCATCATGTGCACCTTGCTGTGATCGGAACGCGTAGCTGAAACCGAGGACCTCCCTCTCCAAGACTGGCTCCGGAATAGCCTTCGTTGACACTTTCTGGAGGATCTTGTCGTAGCGTGATGGCTAACCTTCTCCTTCTCGAGGCACTTTCTCGCGCAGTCCGAATACCGGTAGACCTGGCGCACTCTCCGTTGCCTTACAACCACCACCTTCCACATGTGACACCGCCGATGCTCCAGCGTGAACAATTCTGTGAACTTGTCACTTGCTTCCTGACCCATTTGCGGCCCTCCCTAAAAACAGCAAGGTCGGCTCTGGCAGCCTCATTCTGCGAGACCCGCTCGACATTCACTCACATTCTGGCCCGTTAAGTGGCTTATCCGCCTTACGTATCGCTTTGATACGAAGGTGCATCGGCATACATCGGTACCACCACAAACCGCCTTGGCTGCTCCCTACCGACGCGACAATTGCTGCGTGGGACTTGCTAGCACAAGGTGGTTGCGTTTCTTACGCGGCCCGCTGTGACAGTCTTGTAGGGACCATGAATACCTGCCTCGGACGTTATGAAGGGGACAACAGACTCGAACTACTCCGTTCGAATCTGTCGAGGTGGGGCAAGAAGAGGGAATTCCTGGCGCATGACCAAAATGGGCCCCAACCGATTGACAAGCGATAGGTAATTTTCAATTCAGGAATTCAGGCTGGTTCTTCGGACACTCAATCAAGGGACAATACCGTGAAATTCTATTCTGCTGAAAAGACCGAACGACTGACGCTGTCTCAAGCCATCGTCAAATATCTCCAGGTTCAGTACAGTGAACATGACGGCGTGCAGCAAAGGCTTGTGCAGGGCATTTGGGGCATATTCGGGCACGGCAACGTGTCCGGCCTGAGCCAGGCACTGGTCGAGTATGGGCGAGATCTGCCCTACTTTCAGCCTGCCAACGAGCAATCCATGGTCCACGCTTCGACGGGTTTTGCACGCAGCATGCGGCGCAAGGCGACAATGGCCTGCACAACCTCGATCGGGCCGGGCGCAACCAACATGATCACCGGAGCAGCGACGGCGACAATTTGCCGCATTCCGGTGCTACTGTTGCCCTCCGACTATTACGCCAACCGCTTTGGCGGGACGGTTCTGCAGGATATCGAGCACCTGACCTCGGACGACATGTCGGTCACGGATACATTTCGTGTCGTGAGCCGGTTTTTCGACCGGGTCACGCGGCCCGAGCAGATACTGACCTCCCTGCCCGAGGCCATGCGCGTCATGACGTGTCCGGCCGAGACCGGAGCGGTGACGATTGCGCTTCCCCAGGACATTCAAGGCTATGCATTTGACTACCCGTCGAAGTTCTTTGCGCGACGTGTATGGAGGATCGAGCGTCCGCAGCCCGACCCGATGCGGATCAAGGAGGCAGCATTGGCACTGCGAGAAGCCGAGCGGCCGTATATCATTGCCGGCGGTGGCATCCACTATTCGGAGGCCTGGCGGGAACTTGCGGTGTTTTCGGAGAGGTTCGGCATTCCAGTAGGCGAGACCCATGCAGGGCGGGGGGCGCTGCGAGAGGATTCGAGCATTCTGCTGGGCGGCACAGGGCATCTGGGCACGCCGGCTGCGGCGCGGATTGCAGAGGAGGCCGATCTGGTATTTTGCATAGGCACGCGCCTGAAGGACTTCACAACAGGCTCCAATTCCGCCTTTCAGAACCCGGATGTGCAATTTGTTTCTGTGAACGTCAACGGCCGCGATGCCTACAAGCTGGGCGCGTTGCCGATTATGGCCGATGCCAAGCTGGCGCTGGCGGCGCTGGACGAGGCGGCTGCAGAATTTGAGGTCGCGGTCAATCCGGCCTGGACTGCCCGGGCCAGGCAGCTGCGCGCCGATTGGGACGCAGTCAAGAGCACAAGGGTTTTTGTGCAGCGGCACAACGAGAAAGTCAGTCAGGGCCAGCTGGTCGGCATTCTGAACCAGGAAATGCAAGGTGGCGACACACTGGTTGCCGCTGCCGGAACGATCCCGGCCGACCTGACCAAGCTGTTCGATGCCACAGGAGGGAAAAACGTTCACATCGAATTTGGCAATTCCTGCATGGGATACGACATTCCGGCCGCCATAGGTGTTTGCCAGGCGGGCGGCGACGGGGAGGTGCTGGTATTGATGGGTGACGGCAACTACCAGATGCATCCGATGGAGCTGGTCACGGCCATGCAGGAAGGCGTGAAGATCACGATCATTCTCAACGTGAACTACGGTTATCAATCAATCCACGGGCATCAAAAGGCGCTGGTAGGTCATTCGCTGGGCAACGAGTTCAGGATTAGGGACCAGGCGACGCGGTTGCTTGACGAGGGGCAGTTCATTGAGGTGGACTATGTGAAGAATGCCGAGAGCATAGGCTTGCGGGCGTGGCTGGCGGAAAGGGAGGAGGACATTGTCCAGGCGTTGCGAGAGGCGCGGGCCGAAAGCCGTTCATGTATGATCGTGGTTCCGACAGAGAAGTACCGTTTTCCACCGGATTCGGGCGTCTGGTGGGAAGTTGTAGGAGCGGAGGTGACGAATGATCCGAAGACGAAGGCGCTCGTGGCAGAGCGTGAAGCGGGTCGTCGCAAACAGCGACTGTACTATTGACACCCGATCGAAGCACGACGTGTCGGCAATTGTCCGGCCCTTGCGATTCTGAAACGCTGGATACTTTGCTACTTTCAGCTCGGCAGATAGGTTGCCAATGAAGGACCTGGAGAGGAGGAGCTCATTGTGAGATTCGATAACAAGGCAATTGTTGTAACAGGTGGAACGCAGGGCGTTGGCCGCGCCACTGCAAAATTGCTGGCCCGACGAGGCGCAAGAGCAGTTGTGATTTGTGGACGATCAGCCGACAAGGGGAACTCGGTAGCTCAGGAAATCACAGCATTGGGGACTGAAGCACTCTTCGTGAAGGCAGATTTGTCGCTTCCCGAAGACTGTTTTGCCGTCATTGATCGCGCCGAGGCGTTATTCGGCGATCTCGACTGCCTTGTCAATTGCTGCGGCTGCACGACTCGAGGAACACTGGAAAGCACCACGCCGGACCTCTGGGATTACCTTTTCAATGTCAATGCGCGGGCGCCGTTTCTGCTTACGCAAAGAATTGTGCCCAATATGCGCCAACACGGAAAGGGCGGAACGATTGCGAATATCGGCTCCGTTGCAGCACATGGAGGACAACCGTACATTACCGCTTACAGTGCTGCAAAGGCTGCCCTTCTCACATTGACCAAGAATCTGGCCAATTCCTTGCGCTGGGACAAGATACGGGTCAATGCACTCAATATAGGCTGGACCGCGACGCCGACCGAACACGATTTGCAGGCCAACTACCATGGCTATGGCGAGGACTGGCTTCAATCGGCCTCGGCAGCGCAACCCTTTGGACGCCTGCTTATGCCGGAAGATGTCGCAAAGGCACTGGCGTTCCTGCTGTCCGACGAATCCGGTCTCATGACCGGTTCGATTGTGCATTTCGACCAAACTGTCATCGGCGCGGTCGATGACAATCCTGTTGGAGATTCCGAGGCAAATGCTTGATCATCACACATTGTACGCTTGCCTGGCGACGACGCCATGTGCGCGTAGCACCGAAACAAGGCTGAAGACAGGCCATACGGGGCCAGTTTCATGCCGGATGTGAGTTCTCCGTCCAGTCGCCGGTTGTTGTGTGCATTGCGCAACGTTTCAAAACACTTCGGCAACATCCAGGCTTGCCAGGATATCGACCTGGAATTGTATTCGGGCGAGGTCGTCGCGGTTGTCGGAGAAAACGGTGCCGGAAAAAGCACTGTTTCCAAGTGCCTGTATGGCCTCTACTCTCCAAGCAGGGGTCATGTGGAAGTCAACGGCAAACCGGTAGCATTCAGAAATGCTAGCGATGGAGAGAAAGCCGGAATTGTAATGATTCCGCAGGAGCTGGATCTGTTTCCTGAACTCTCGGTCGTTGAAAATATCTGGATGGGGCTGGAACGCCCCCGATACTGGCACGGCGCTTTCAATAGCAGCGCCATGGAAAGGAGAGCGCGCCAGCTGTTGCACCAGTTGGGACTGATTGTCGACGTCACGACACCTGCTAAACTTCTTTCGGCAGCAAACGGAAAACTCGTCGAGGTCGCACGCGCCCTGAATGCCAACGCGCAGGTGATAATCATGGATGAACCCACCGCGTCGCTGACAGAACGTGAGGTGTCCAATCTGTTTTCCGTTGTGCGGGCACTCAAGCGAAGCAACGTCGCGGTGCTCTACATTACCCACCGACTGGAAGAAGTTTTTGAAGTCTGTGACCGGACGGTTGTGTTAAGGGACGGCAAGATGATCTCGGACCGTCCTGCAGACCAGGAAACGGAGGCCGGACTTGTCAAGAAGATGGTCGGCCGTCCCGTTGAGCAACTCTTCGTAAGGCATTTCCATGAGATTGGTGACGTCGTACTGGAGGTCGAGGGATTGCATTCGGGGAGCACGTTTCAAGATGTTTCGTTTCAGCTCCACAAAGGTGAAATTCTTGGAATATCGGGTCTGATCGGTGCAGGTCGGTCAGAAATCGTCGAAACGCTATTCGGGCTGCGAGACCGTACCGCCGGAACAATCAGGCTGCATGGAGAGGTTGCCAATATATCTTGCGTAAGGGAAGCATTCGACCATGGAATTGGCATGGTTCCCGAGGAACGCAGGACGCTTGGGTTGATCCTTCCTTTCTCGGTCAAGAACAATGTTACATTTTCCAGCCTGCTCAGATTCACACGAGGTATTTTCATTGACACTGCGGCGGAGGACAAGTTTGCTGAAAAGGCTGCCAGGGAGGTCACGATTGTTGGCGCCGGACTTGACGATCCTGTGTCAGCACTGTCCGGAGGTAACCAGCAAAAGGTCGTCGTCGCAAAGGCACTGGCCCGCAATCCAAGGATTCTGATTCTTGATGAACCGACACGCGGGGTGGATATCGGCGCCAAGTCCGAGATCTATCGCATTATCGACGGCCTGGCGAAGCAAGGACACGCGGTCCTGATGGTTTCTTCGGAACTCAACGAGATTCTTGCCATGTGCGATCGTACCCTGGTCATGCGCGAGGGAAGACTTGTCAGCTCATTCGATCGAAAGGACTTTTCGCCGGATGAAATCGGTTCGGCAGCAGCAGGCGTGGCGGTGAACCCAAGTGTCGCATAACCCGGACACCGAAACCTTCGCTGGCAACCCGAGCAATAGGCGGAGAGGTTCCGCTTACTTCAACACATTGCTGGCGCGCCCCGAGTCACCTGCCCTCCTTTTCCTGATTCTGTTGCTGGTCGTTTTCTCCGTGACGACAAACGGTTTTTTCTCGGCGAGCAACTTTCTCGGCATTCTTGAGCAGGTCGTGATCATTGCCATCGTGGGCCTGGCGGTCAATCAGGTCATCCTGTCGGCAGAAATTGATGTTTCCGTGGGCTCTGTGCTGGCGGTTTGTGCCTTCATATACGGAAACATTGCCATGGCATACGGTGGCAACCTGTTGCCACTTTTCGCGGCTCTGGCGGTCGGAACCGCCATCGGGTTCTTGAACGGCGTCCTTTCGACCTATGGCAGGGTGCCATCCATAATTACAACGCTTGGCGCCCTGTTCATCTATCGTGGTCTAATCCTGCTGCTTGCCGGGGCGCAGGTTCTCAACGTGCCCAAGTCATCAAGGGTTCTCGGATTGTCGGATCTCGCCGGCATTCCTGTATCGGTGATAGTCCTCACAGTGCTTACTGCAGCATTTTACTGGGTCAGCAACAACACCAATTGGGGAAGAAACATTTATGCCGTCGGAGGGAACGAAAGCGGCGCCAATACCCTCGGACTTCCTGCGTATCGCACCCGTCTGATTGCATTTGTGTTGTCCGGTTCGGCTTGCGGTCTTGCGGCGGCGGTTTTCCTGGGTCAGATTGGCCAGTTGCAGGCAACCGCGGGAACATCCTTCGAGCTAAGGGTCATAACTGCCGTTGTGCTGGGTGGCACGAGCATTCGAGGGGGAAGGGGGTCCGTCTTCTCTCCGATTGTCGGTGCCCTGCTTGTCGGTGTCATATTGAACGCCATGACTCTCAACAGGGTTCCCGGCACCATGGAGTTGTTCGTTCTGGGCGTCCTGATACTCTTGTCGGTTTCATCCGAGGGCCTTCGACAGAGATACCTGGAAAAGAAGATATGACTGGAAACAATACAAGGGCTGCCCGGGCGGGAGGTCTGCTGACCAACCCGTTCAGCAAACTCGGTCGAACCACTGTCCTGGCAATCATATTTGTGCTTCAGATAACGCTTACCAGCTTGCTGGTTCCCGGTTACTTCAGTGTTTGGGGGCTACTGGATGCATCCCGGGCGTTTGTCGAAGTCGGCTTCATTTCCCTGGCGATGACCCTGATCATCATAACGGGTGGCATTGACTTGTCGGTCGGCGCCTTGCTGGCCCTTGTGTCGGTCACCATTGGGTTTTCCTACCAGGCAGGACTCCCCCTGGGGGCCGCATGCGCGTTGGGTGTACTTGTCGGCGTTGCCGGTGGCACACTCAATGGTCTGATCACCACTTATTTCAGACTGCATCCGCTCGTCGTTACCCTCGGCACGTTCGCCTTGTTTCGAGGCATTGCCTTTGCTGTATCCGATGCTGATGCTGTTTCCAGTTTTCCCCGGTGGTTTTCGTTTTTTGGTCAGTACAAGTTTGGCGGCATGGTCCCGGCCCAGCTTGTCTTGCTCGGCATATGCGCGGTGATCTTCTGGCTCCTTCTCGCGAAGACACCGTTCGGGCGGTATGTTTACGCACTCGGCCACAATCCTACGGCGAGCCGGTTTTCCGGCGTTGCCACGGAAAAAGTGACCGTTGCCGTCTACGCGATCATGGGATTGATGGTCGGTCTGGCCGGCCTGATCCATACGTCGCGTATTTTCAGTGCACGGGGGAATGCTGGGTTCGGACTGGAACTCGTCGCAATTGCAATTGTGGTTATGGGCGGTGCCAGAATACTAGGCGGGTCAGGTACGATATGGGGAACGGTCGTAGGGCTGCTCATACTTTCGTATCTCCAGGATGGTCTCAGTTTTGCCGGTGTGCGAGGGGATATCGGTCTTACAATCATCGGCTTTGCCCTGATTCTCGGCGTATTCCTAAATGAGAATATCCAGAAAATCCGCTGATTTTATGCACCGGCCGATTCGAAACTGTGGATGCGAACCAGACGCGTGTCTCCGGATTCCCTTCGCAGTCAGGCCTCTTGCCGACCCTGACATTCAGTGACAGAACCAGGGTAAGGCAACAAGATCCGGTTAGCCGCGTCTGGCTGATACAACAGTTACTCGGACACGCCGATTCTGGACCACAACCGCCGGTCCGACTTCTTCACAGTGACGGATTTCATTCTTGAAGCCTTGCGCAGAATCCCAAGCGCCAGCTGCGCGGTCGTTCTCGACTACTGTTATCCCTCCGATTTGGGCCTGGTGATGATCATGGGGCGGGTTTGGCCGACCGGGCGCTACAAGACTATTGTCCGGTTCGGTTTACCAACTGCTTTCGATACGATGCGTGGCTAATCCGCCTTTGACGCGCTGAACCCTTCGGGAGGACGGAACATTGACTTCAAGCGCAGGTTTCGGCATCGGCAACCACCCGACAACCCTGCCGAACCGACATGGCGAACAGCACTTTTACGTTACAGAATGGTTTGATGAAACCTGGCCTCTTGAGTAAATGAACCCTCGGAGGAGGACAGATTGCACGATTTGCGTCTCCCGGAATATTGAACTCATGATTTGACAGGCTGTCTTGTGAACCGCAGCACAGCTGAGTTCGCTTGGCAGGCTGCAAGCATCAACAGGAGAAAGTATGTATAAATCTATGATTGTCAGGCTGTTTGCATGTTTAGGCACCAAGCTCAGAACAGCTCTTGTCTCTTCTTTCGTGACGGGACTCATGATCGCATGGGTCTCATCCGTTTCGGCGGAGGGCATCACCATCGGTTTGATACCGAAATTTACCAGTGATCCATATTTTGTTGCAGCCAACCAGGGTGCCCAGGAAGCTGCCGAGGAACTTGGAGTCACCGTCGAATTCAATGGTCCTGTCGGCGCCGACGTGACCGAACAAGCGAACATCATCGATCGCTTTGTTCGCAGAGGCTTTGATGTCATCGCTGTCTCTGCAAACGATCCGGATGCATTGGCACCTGCAATGCAGCGTGCCCGGGATGCAGGGATCATAACCATGACCTGGGACGCTGACGTCAATCCGGATGCCCGGTCGCTGTTTCTTAATCAGGCCACATTCGAAGGCATGGGACGAACCTTTGTCGAAATGATGGTACGCTCTGCAGGAACCTCCGAGGGGGATTTCCTGATTGTCACAGCCGTACTGACAGCGCCGAACCAGAATCGCTGGATCAAGGAACTCAAGGAGTATGCAGCCGCAAATTATCCCGGCATGAATTTCATGGCTACCTTGCCCGGGGATGAAGACCTCGAGAAGAGCAAGAATGTGACGCTCAACTACCTTCAGGGACATCCGGACACCACCGGTGTGTTCACGGTGACGGGCATTGCAACACCCGGGGTTATCGAGGCTGTCAAACAGCTTGGACTTGAAGAAAAGGTCGCGGTCACAGGCCTTGGTGTACCGAGCCTCATCCGCCCCTATCTCAAGGACGGCTCGCTAACCGAAGCTGCGCTCTGGAGCCCGATCGATATTGGCTATGGAGCGATCTACATTGCCAAGGCCCTGCACGACGGCACAGTGAAGCCGGGTGATGCGTCGATGCCAGCTGGCAGGCTCGGTGATCTTCAATTCATAAGCGAGGATACTATCCTGTTGGGTGATCCCTTCATCTTCACTGCAGAAAACGTCGACGATTTCGACTTCTGAGTTTCTGTATGCTGCGAGGCTCCTGAGCCTCGCAGTATCCATCCACACCGGTATCGCCCTGAAGCTGCAATGGATGTGACTGTATGGGCAATTTCCCGAACCCTCCCTGACCGGCATGACAGTGGCGCACAACTCCGACATTGACGGTCTCCGGACCGAATTCGGACGCAGGTTGCGTCTTGGGTTTGTCGGGGGCGGTCGCGATTCGGTAATAGGCAGTACACATCTGGCTGCCTCGCGGGTCGATGGTCTATACGAACTGACCGCAGGCGTCTTTTCAGTTGATCCAGCCGTTTCCCTGGGCACTGCAAAGGCCGAGTATGTGGCCGCCGACAGGGTGTATTCGCACTTTGGTGAGATGGCGCGGCGCGAATCGGAACATGGCCACGGAATCGACGTGGTCTTGATTGCCACACCGCCGAACCTGCACTTTCCGGTCGCCACGGCGTTTCTCGAAAACGGCATCGACGTGATTTGCGAGAAGCCGATGACGCGCAATCTATCGGAGGCAAGGGAGCTGGACCGGTTGGTGTCGGCAAGTGGCCGGTTGTTCTGCCTGACATATTGCTACACCGGCTACCCTATGGTCCGACATGCACGGGAGCTGGTAAGGTGCGGTAAACTGGGGGCGATCAGGATTGCAGAAGGTGAACTGGCTGCCGGCGACCCCGGAGTCAGTTTCGAGCCCGAAAACCCTGACGATCGTCATTGGAGATTCCGACCAGGCACGATGGGCGAAGGTGCCATATTGGGAGAGGTTTCCTCCCATGCACACCACCTCCTGACCTACATTATCGGCGATGATGCCAGGGAGGTTTCTGCTGAACTGAATGCGTTCGTGGAGCGACGAGAGGTATTCGACAATGCCTATGTCACGCTCCGGTTCGGAAATGGTGCCCGCGGTCGGGTCTGGGGAAGCTATGTCGCAGCAGGAAATGATCACGGCCTGTGGTTCAGAATCTTTGGCGACAAGGGGAATCTGACCTGGGTGCAGGAGGAACCGGAAATTCTCTGGTTCAAGCCGATAGGCGGTGCTGCCACAAGACTTGCCAGGGGCTACGACCAGCTTTCGGATGCAGCTGACCGTTCGACGCGACTCAGGCCGGGGCACCCCGAAGGCTATATCCTGGCTTTTGCAAATCTCTACTCGGATTTTGCATGTGCAATAATGGCAAGGAAACTCGGAAAGCCCTACAAAGTCTTTCTGGAACCGCTACCCGATACCCTGGACGGTCTGCACACGATGGCACTTATCGAGGCCGCGGTCGAGTCGAATAGCAGCAACGGTGAATGGGTGACGGTAGCCCCGCTGCGCAAGGCACCGGACCGAAGCGTTGAGGCGTGAAGCCTTGAATATCCTGCCATGACCGAACGGGAATTCCCGGTGTCCGCAGAATAGCTGACCGTATAGGCGTAGATCCTGCCTCGCCTGTGGACACGTCGCTGGGTCTCGCGCACCTGCTCCCGGACCGGCCGCGTGCTTCGCTGCTTGAAGTGAACACCGAATTGCACGAGAGCATTTCCGTCGGCGCTGTGATCGTCGCACCAAAACGGCGCCTGGAGGCCAATATGGGCGTCACGCCCGCGAGAGAAGGGACTATAGGGAGAATGACCGATCGATCTGTCCACGAGTCACGACAGGAGATCTGGCGAGGCAAACGCCAACTATCCCCCTTTTCCATCTTTGGCTGTGCAAATTGAACCACAATTGAGGAGTGTCCCGAAATGACAAAGCCAACACGTAAACTGGTGATCAGGAATATTGGTCTGATGCTGTCCGGCAAGCTGGAGCAGCCGATCCTTGATGGCAATTGCGTGGTTGCAATTGACGGCAAGATTGCCGAATTCGGTTGTGAGGCAGACCTGGACACCGGAGCTCCGGACACCCTTATTGATGCTAACGGCGTTGCCTTGTGTCCCGGCTTGATCGACAGCCATGTTCATCCGGTAGTAGGAGATTACACGCCCCGTCAACAACAGTTGCACTGGATAGACTCGACCCTGAACGGCGGTGTGACCACAATGATTTCCGCCGGCGAAGTACACATGCCCGGGCGACCAAAGGACATCGTCGGTCTCAAGGCAATGGCAATTGCATCACAACGCTGGTACGAAAATTTTCGGCCCTCCGGAGTCAAGGTTCTGGCAGGTGCGCCCGTCATCGAGCATGGCATGGTCGAACAGGATTTCAAGGACCTGGCTGATGCCGGCGTAAGACTGCTCGGCGAAGTCGGGCTTGGTTCGGTCAAGGACGGGCCGACCGCATCCCGGATGGTTGGCTGGGCCAGGAAATACGGCATTCAAAGCACCATTCATACCGGGGGGCCCTCAATTCCGGGATCTGGCCTGATCGACAAGGACATTGTGCTCGAAGCCAATACAGACGTTATCGGGCATATCAATGGCGGTCACTCGGCCCTTCCAGACGATCAGATCGTTTGCCTCTGTGAAAGCTGCCAACGAAGTCTGGAGATCGTCCACAATGGCAATGAGCGTGCAGCTCTCCTGACGCTGAATACTGCACGCGAACTTGAACAGCTCGAGAGAATAATTCTTGGAACCGATGGTCCGGCCGGATCCGGCGTGCAACCACTAGGCATCTTGCGGATGATCGCCATGCTTTCCAGTCTTGGCAATGTGCCGGCCGAGACCGCCTTCTGCTTTGCAACCGGAAACACGGCGCGCATGCGCAGCCTTGATACCGGCCTTGTAGAAGAAGGCTATTGCGCTGATTTCGTGCTGATGGATCAGGCACAGCACGCACCAGGCAAGACGCTGCTGGATTCGGTCGGTCAGGGAAACCTGCCCGGCGTCGGCATGACTGTTATCGACGGTGAGGTCAGAACCCTGCGTAGCCGTAACACTCCACCAGCCGAACGACTGCCAGGTGTTTCCGGCTAGGACCGCGCCAGACAGGTTTGCGCTCTTCCCGGCACCGCCAGCCTGCATGTCGGCAGACATTTCCCTCACTATGCCCTCGGCGGTTGCAGGTGCGTTCACAACGTCGTGGTCGGGAAGAAAGTGCAATTCAGACAAGTTGTGTATTTGAACCTGGACTCCGAAGGGGTCGATCGTGTTCGACCATAAAGACTGCAAACCGCTAGTCAGGTGGGAGGGGCTGTCCCAGCGGCGTGATGTCCAGTGTCTTCCCCGTACGTGCTGCAACTTGAACTGCCTCGACGACCTGCAGCGATCGCAAGCCCTCAATTCCTGGCACCAGCGGTGATTCCCGACCACGAATTACCTTTGCAAAATGGGATACCTGAAGAACAAGTGGGTCTGCTGACCTGGTTTTCAGCGATCTTTGTTCAATCGGCGACCACCAGTCGGGGTTTCCCTTGTGTGACCAGACTCGAAGATCGGGTATGGACAGCGACCCGTGGCTTCCGCCCATCAGATAACAGCTTTCGGTGGTTCTTGGATAGACCGGGTTTTCGCCGGTTGTCAGTTCCCAGCTCCAGGGCGCGGCAATTGCATCTGCCACGGACACTGTTGCCACCACTCCCGACCGGAAGCTGAGTATCGCAGCAGCAAGATCCTCGTTTTCAAATCCACGTATTGCTGGAACGGACTGCGCCTGAACGCGCACAACCTCACCACAGAAATGGCGGAGCAGATCCACGTCGTGCACGAGGTTGACTGAGACTGGTCCGAGATTCCTGCGTGTTCGCCAAGGTGCTGTCGTGAAGTAGGAGGCTGGCTTGTAAAGCCAGCAGGTCGCCTGAACGGCCCGCAGCCGACCGATCATGCCGCCATCAATCGCGGCTCTGGCGGTCTGGACTATATCATTGTACCTTCTGTGGTGACCCACAAGCAGTGCAACGCCCTGTTTCCTGGACGCAGCGATCAAGCTCTGTGCTTCATTACAGGTGACGGCAATCGGTTTCTCGACCAGAACCGGGCATCCGTGCTCAATGCAGGCAAGTCCGTGCCTCACGTGCAAAGGCGTTGGCGTCGCGACAATGGCACCGTCGACCATTCCGTCGTCGAACAAATCGTCAAGCCTGTTGAAACAGGGAACCGCCAGATCAGCTGCCAGTGACAGTGCGCTGTCATCCGGATCAACGATTGCCGCAAGCTGCGCATCCGGAGCATGCTGAATTGCCTCGACATGCCGCCTGCCGGCCAGCCCGCATCCAATCACTGCGATGCGCGTGTTGTCAGTCATCTAACCACATCCGCCGGCAGGGAGTTCAATTGCCGATCGGCCCTTTCCAGTCACATGTGCCTGTGTCGGCATGAATTTGCGCCGCTGCCCTGCGCCGGTTGATTGGGCGCAAGCAGTCCACGACCAAACTGAACTCGGATCCCTGCCCAGTGATCTCGAGGCAACTTTCCGTCCAGGGTCCAATAATTGTCCATCGGGTAGAATGGGTTCAATACGCACTACTCCTGCCGCCTGTTGTGAGCGACTGGAAAACAGTCAGACTTCTTGCAGCCTGGAGCCAATGCGTTCCAACCCTGGTTCTACGAGGCTTCCACAACCTGCTCCTGGGTCTCGGCAATCACCATATCGACAACCCGGTGCAGTGCCTCGCTGTCGTCATCACCCTCCAGCTGGCACTCCCGAAAGAGGTCGATCTGGCGGTCGGCGCCTGTCCCCTCCCTGACGATGTTGAGCGCGTGGGAGATCTCCGCCTCGCATTCCAGTGCTTTCGCATCGTCTGCAAGCAGTGCCAGGAGTTCGGCAAGGTAGTCAAGGATATCCACCCGTCCGTCAGCGGAGTTTCGATCACCAAAAAAGGCAAAGATCCCGTAACGCTGTGCAAGCCACCGATCCTCTGCAATAATTTCGGTCAAGGGTTCCGGTGGCAGTGCGCGCGCCGTGTCCTGGCGGGCGAGCCAGCGGATCAGGCACGCGTAGAGTGCTGCCACACACACTGCGTCCTCGACCCGGGGGCAAATGTCGGTAATCCGCAATTCAATGGTAGGATAGGCATGCGAAGGACGAATATCCCACCAAAGTTCACTACCGTTTTCGATGAATTTCATGTGCTGGTATTGGGCAACAAGGCGGTCGTATTCAGCGCGGGATTGCAGCGGACCTGGCATTCCGGTTCGCGGAATTCCTCCGACCAGGCTCAGCCGATAGGATTTGAAGCCGGTGTCATATCCCCCGTTGAAAGGAGATGATGTGGACAAGGCATGTAGTAGAGGAAGGTAGCGGCGGAGCGCGGTCATTACCCTGATTCGCTGTTCGGCATCTCCGAATCCGGCATGAATGTGCATGCCTCCGATTACGAACCGCCGTACGCCCTCCTGAAACGTTACCGCAAAACGCTCGTAACGCTCGCCAGGCGTGATTTCCAGGTCCCGCCAATGTGAACTGGGATGGGTTGAAGCCGCTATCACCGCGACCCCGTACCGGGAAGCTGCATCAATGACGATCCGCCGAGTTTCGATCAGTGCAGCTCGCAGTTCCGCAACTGAACCGCACACGCGCGTCCCGGTCTCGATCTGAGAACGGATAAATTCCCGCACGATCTTGTGAGGGCCCTTGTTTTTCCGGCACGCCTCGAAGATACCTTCATCGGGTTTGATCAGGAGGTTGCGGGTCTTTGGATCGACCAGAAACAATTCCTCTTCGATGCCAAGCGTGATCTCAAAGGATTCGTCGAAGTTCTTTGTCATGGGATCTCACTCAATGATTTCATTCTTGTTTGTCGTGACAGATGTTACATGATTGACGCCTGTAGCGACGCTCATGGTCGCAGCAGGTCATTCCCCTCTATCTCGTAATTGCCGGCACACAACTCACGTCTGGATCGAATGATTTCCGGTCACGGCGTGGATTCAACAAGCGAACGTGGTCATGCGCTGTCCAAACAGCTCCGCCGGCCAGACGCTCCAGAACACTCCCAGGCGTTAGGATGCCTGCCGCCTGCACCGGGATGTCCTCCAGTCTTGAGTCGCAAACGCAATCCTCCCGACGTGTTCAGACGACCCGCTTGAGCAGGTTCTGAATTGTCCTTTGTTCATCACCGGACAATGGTTCCAGCGTCTGTGCTGTAATCTCGTGGCCAATCCGCTTGAGGTCGTCGATCACCTCGGCTCCTGTGCTTGACAATACTATGACTCTCTGGCGTCGATCAGCCGGATTCTCCCTCAGGCCAACCAGCCCTTTGGCCAGCAATCGATCGACAACGCCCTTTATGGTTGCGACATCCATGTGCGCCCGGCGACCAAGGTCGTTTTGGGAACACCCACCAGTCTCGCTCAAGCGAATCATGGCAGAAAACTGCGTGGGGGTCAGATCGAGCCCCATTCGCTGGTGGAATATGGAAAGATGACGCTGACTGGCCAGCCGCAAAAGATAACCAAACTGGTCATCAAGTATATAGGGCACGTCTTTTTCGGGCTGCACAACGTCTTTCGCTGCCTGCCTATCACCGCTCAACGTGCATTTCCCGGTCGCGGCCCGCAGTCTTCAGCTTGATCAGGTGACATGTCCAGATGTCCGGCAGTTCGACCTGCAATTGTAACTGCTACCGCAATCCGTCTTCTCCCTTCATGTCGTCGACCGTCAGGCCTCCCACTCGGGGCAACGGCCTTCCGCTGTCGGTAATTGCCACTGCCACAACAATCTCATTGGCGCGTGGGGCATCATTGATTCTGATTTCCATGCCGTCGAAGTGCGACCGAACGTAGGCGGCATCCTTGTGGCCAAGTGGAATGTCCAGAACTTGCCCCATGCAGCCTATCTTCTTGGTAGAGGGAACAAGGGCTGCGCCCCCGGACACAGCCCTGCGCAAAGGTGCTCCCAGCTTCGGGTGCAGGATTGCAGCGGCATGTTCCAGCTCTCCGTTTTCGCCGACCATCGCAGACTTGCCGTAACTGTGCGCTTCTTCCGGGGCTATACCGAGGGCTGCGACGCATTGCTGCCCGAGCATTCCGCCCAACTCCGCACCGATCTCCATAAGTACCGACAGGTCCCCCACGAACTTTCCCGCAAAGGGATTGTCGATGACTGCTGCGGCTGCAGCTCGGCGGGTGGGTGGTTCAACCGCCTGGCCCGCTTCCCAGCGCGTTTCTTCAAGCCATACACAGGTTTTGCGAATTTCTGCTTTCACCTCAATCCATCCTTTCCCTCGATATCTGCCGCTGCCAGTCCCAGTGCCCGGTCATGAATTCTAGGCCCCGTGCCCATAGCAATTATCAGGCATATCTCATTGCGACGGGGACTGTCATTGCAACTGACTTCGATAGTATCGAAATGGCTACGCACATAGGCGGCGTTGATATGGGCAAGCGGGACGTCAAGCCTAGTGCCGGGCATACCTACTTTCTTTGTGGAAGGCACGATTGCCCTGGCATTGCCGAGGAGCTCTCGCATAGCGTACCCTCCGGGTGCGTGCCACAACGCACCGTGCTCGATTTCACCTTCGGCACCGACAATGGCTCCTTTGCCATATGACTCAATTTCGGCCGGGTTTCCTCCCAGGGCATTGATCATCCGTCTTGCCATCAGCAATCCGAGCGGTTTCAACTCGTCCATGAATGGCGCAATCTCGTCAACAAATCGCCTCGCGAAAGGATTTTCGATGACTGCCAGGGTTGCGCCCTTGCGAAGCGGGATCTCTGGCCGCGGTCCACCCTCGTGCAATATTGTTTCGACCCGCGAAATCAGTTTGCGTATGCGAGGTATGTCTGTCATCCCCTTGCCATCCATTTTGCCTTTCTTATCCGGTCGAACGGCGTGCCCGGCTGCTTGCCAGGATTCCCGGTGCGCGCCGCGATCGTACGGGCGGCGGTCGCCCGCCAAAGGCGCAAACAAGAAACGACTTTCGCAGGGACCTATCACAAATTGACAAATCCGGCGTTGTTGTCGCTATGTCCCAAATCAGGGCTGTCAGCGTCCAATCAATTGCCTGAGTTCGAATGAGCCTGGCATTCGGGCTTGGGCTGAGTACCCGACCGACCGTAAATCTGCAATGCCACCTCTGGTCCTGAAGGCCCTCAACAAAGCAACATTCCAGTTGAATGCCGCACTGGGAGACGCCGCGGGGCTGCTCGCGAATGACTTCTTCGATGGAGCGGATGAACCTGCCAATCGGAAACGACGCTCCAGGTATCCAGTCAACATGCTGTGTATTTACCCAAATACCCAATCCACGGTTCACGGGTAATTGCGGCGAATGTCCGTCCCTCCTCGGCCGCCTGGGCGTCAGTGTAATGACTTCTCTCCCTGTCCAGTGGATTCCAGCATGTCCATGACACTCGAGAAGGCACTGGCCGCATTGACCGCCAGGACAATGCCTCGCTCAAGCGCAGGTCCGAGAAACGGATGTACGACAGTCCAGAGCAGGGCCCCGATATGTTCGAGGCCGGCGGCGTTGATTCCGGCAGCACCGCCTCGCCATCATCGGATGATGACCAGCAGGATGACGACCAGTCGGCCTGTGCCTGTCAGCAAGGGCAGAAAAACTGTCAGATAGGCCTCGACAAATGGTCAAGAATCGGGTGTCCTCCACGCCACATTACTAACCAGATGGCGACCCGAACGGACGCCATGACTTTGCAAGGCGGTGCTCCCGATGAGGCCATCGCAACTTGATGCCGAACTGTGCAACATCTATGGCAGGCCGCCACCCGACAGCGCCGAGGCCACAATTCCAGGCCTCTGCGAACTCGTCGGCAAACAACGGATCTTCACGAATTGCCAGATGCCAACCGTGCGCGATGTACACCAGCTTCTGGATCTTGAGCGGCGAAATGCCACTTTCCCCCGTACTTCTTCAGAAAGCAATTGGCGACGGCCTTTGCAGAATAGCCCACGATAGTCTTGTGCATTATGACCGGCTCGCAGGTCAAGGCGTGACAGAGCCGTCGGGGCCGCCGCAGTGCTCACAGGTGGAGCAGTCAGGGGTTTCCGAACCCGTTAAGACCCTGCCGGGTTAGTACCAGTGACTACGCCTTCCCTCCTTTATACCCTCTTTCGAAGTCAAATTCCTTCTCTCCACCGGCATGAACCGGCTACTCCTGTATACCGAGCATGTCCCGCCTCCCGGCCGGTGCCAAGGCCCATATGTACACGGTTCAGACTCTGCGCGAAGACTATAGACTACGACGATGTGTGTAATTTACTTCCGGCTTGCGCAGGATGGACGGCAGCCGAACCTGAGGGTGCGTGCTGCTGGGCCTGAGGCTATCCTGGCCTTGACAGGCATCCCGCTGTGCTGGAAAAAGTGCTCACAGCGATCATACTGCCGTGAACTGGAGGGCATTACAGGCTCGCGCCAGCGCCAACTAGTGTGTCATGGCCAAGGCGGCATTGACCCGTTGTGATCGGGCGCCAAGGTGAAACAGGCGATCGGCATTCATATCGACGGCACAGACAGTTTGAAATTCGCTTTTCAAGAACAGCGCGGCAGCATTTATGTGTCCGTCATCAACCATATTCTGCGCTACAGCCCTACCCCGTTCAAGTGCCGATTCAACGTCTTCAATCTCCAATACACCACAGCCGACAACCACCTTGCGGTGTCCCAGATCCGTTGTTTCGTCTAGCCGGCGAGCAGAAACACGCCTGACCGCAGGATGCCCAGGAAGGTCTACCGCATTGGCGATCAATGTTGCCGCAACATCAGCCTGCGCTGCCGAGCTGGCGAGCACGGTAACCGAATCGGCAATGCCAAGCGTCATGCTCTTCCCGCCCCTGCCGCTTGTTGCGATACCACCCACGCCATCCATTGCCGACACCTGGACCCTGGCCAGCTCCTGGTTCGAAAGATTGCGGACGCTGACACGACATGTCCTCTCGCCCCGCACATGCAACGCAATATCTCCCCCGTTGTTCACCATGATCTTGTCTATTCGAACATGGCGCATCACGCAGGCCAACACCTCGTCGGCGACCGCGCCGGCGACCGCAGCCATCGGGGTCACAAATGCAAGGTCGGCAAACACTTTTGCTGCTAAGTGCATGCGACGCGCCACCGGTCCTTTCGGAACAGCGACTTTCGATGAAACTGGAGCCTTCAGTATTGGAAGTTCAGACACAAGCTCGGACAACAAGGTACCAAACCGTTGTGTTGCAACAAACTCGGCCGCTCTTCGATCCCTTTGGTCAGCGGTTTCAAGTGAAAGGACAAGATTGATTGGCCCATGCTGGAGCAACAGTCGGCCGTCTGCCAGCTTGTTGCAGAGTGCCGTGCCTGCCATTTCAGCTCGAATCGCTCCTGGCCCACGAAAAGTTCTGGTGACTGGCGGGATCAGGAGAGTGCTCTGCGGTTGCAATCCTGCGGATATCTGAATGCATGACACTGTCCAGCGGCTGTACTGCATCGACATGCCCGCCAAGGCTTTCGTAGTCGGAATGTCTGAGTGTGAATTCAATCGGGGCCACCAAGGCCGGCGTCGGTACGTAACCAAACGAATTGGCAGGCATGTCCAGAACGTCAACCATGAGCGTAATGCCGCCACCCGGCCAAATGTATGTCTGGGCTCCTCCGCAGCTGACATAGGTCAGTGCTCTCCGTACAGAATGCGTCAGCCTGACCGGGTTGTCAGTGACCCCGGCGCGCAAGGATCCTCCAGCGCCCGCCATAAAGAGAACCGAACAGGTTGAAGGCTCGCAATTTTCGGCGATGCGTTTGGCACTCTCGAGGAGTGGAGTTGAGATTTCTGCCGGTTTTGGCAGCAAGTCATCATCAAGCACAAAGTAGGCCCACTGCTCCCCGGTGGTCGACACCATCAGGAGACGCAAACCTGCCCAGGCATACCGCCTGTCGATACGCTTTACTATGTCCAGCGGGTCTTTGACGTTGGTACCGCCCCAACCCGTCCCCGGTTCGGCAACCTGGAAATAGCGGCCCGGTGTCGACCGGCGACCCGAAACGCGAATTCCTGCCAGCGGCATGCCTAGCTGCTTTCCTGCCTCATGTTCCGTCAGCACGCCGGTGATATGATCGTCTACAACAATGACTTCGTCGACATGGGGTTGCCACTGACGAGCAAACATGCCGATTGCTGCAGAGCCACAGCCAACCCGCATCAGTCTTTCCCTCTCTCCGTCGATAATCGGCGGTTGGCCTGCCTGTATAACCAGGTCGGCACCCTCGTCGATTTGCAGCTCCACTGCCTCACCGTTGCACAGATCAAGAAGCGTGTCGCAGGTTACGCGTCCCTCTTTCTTTGAGCCACCGGTCAAGTGATCCACACCGCCGAGGGACAACATCTTCGAACCATATTCACTGGTGGTGACATGGCCCACTGACTCGCCCTGGGCACAGATCTGGGCGCGTTCTGCCCCCACGTGACGATCAGTGTCTATCTTTACCTTGGCACCGCAGTAACTAAAGATGCCCTCGGTGACTACCGTCACCATGTCTACACCTTCAACTTCCTGACTGACTATGAACGGCGCCGGTTTGTAATCGGGATAGGTGGTTCCGGCCCCGATTGCTGTAACGAAGGGACGTTCCCTGCCCACAATCCTGCCGTCCCAATCCGGATCTTCGCCAACCGGAAGAAACGGAACAGCCTGTCCGCCCTTGTTGCCTACAGCCTCGATCACCGTCAGCGGATCAAGCCGAACCAATTTGCCGTCTTGATTGGCGTATCGATCACATGCCCCGGACCGCCCCTCGGCAATATAGCACATGACGGGACATGCATCGCATCTGATCTTCGGTGGCCTGGTTCTTTTCCTAACGGTCATCTGCACTGTTCCTGATAGCCGCCATTATTCGGGCAGGAGTGGCAGGCAATTGCCGGATTCGGACGCCGCAGGCGTGGTGAATGGCGTTTAGAATGGCTGGTGCCGTCGGGATCAGTACGTGCTCTCCCAACCCTTTGGCTCCCAGTGGTCCGTGGGCATCGGGCTCTTCGACAATTATGGTCTCGACTGGCGGCATGTCACCGATTGTCGGGATAAGATAATCGTGGAGGTTATCTGTCACGCCGGGAACGAAATCTTCCATCAAGGCCATTCCCAGACCCTGCGCAATGCCGCCGTGAATCTGCCCTTCGACCAGCGTCGGGTTGATGGCCTTCCCAACATCATGGGCAGCAACAAAGCGCACAGCTGAAACCGTCCCAAGACTTGTATCTACATCGACTGTGGCAATCTGCGCCGCGTAACCAAACTGTGCGTATGGTTCTCCCTGCCCGTTTTCGTCCAGGTTCGTAGTCGGGGGACTGTAGGTCTCACAGGCAACAAAAACATATCCTGACTCATTTGCGGACACTGTAGCCAGGTCCAGCCGGCGCCTGTCACCTGAGTCCTTCACCTCAATCCAGTTGCCATCGATCGACAGGCAAGCGTCCTCTCCCGCGTTGAGGGCGCGTGTGATTTGCCGACGAAGCGCAAGCGCACACAATCTGGCAGCATTGCCGGAAATATAGGTTTGACGCGAGGCAGAGGTTTTTCCAGCATCAGGTGTTTCGTCGGTGTCGGCCCCGACAAGTCGAATATCGGCATTCTCGATCGCCAGGGCATTGGCAAAGATCTGAGTAATCACCGTATCCGATCCCTGACCGATATCAATGGCGCCCTGATGCAGAACCACCGTACCGTCGGACCGAATTCCCGCCTTGTATGTTGACGGGTTGGGAAGAGCCGTGTTGCCACATCCATACCAGGCCGCCGCCAATCCGACCCCCCGCCTTGTCGAATCCTGTCGGCGGACCCGCGCTGCATTGATACTTGCGGCCTCATTTCTGGCAGATGTCCAGTGCTCCCGAACTGCTTGCAGGCAGGCTTTGATACCAACACCTGTTTCAAAAACCTGGCCACAAACCGTTGGCGCGCCATTGGTCAGGCAATTGCGCAACCTGAACTCAAGTGGATCCATACCAATCTTGTTGGCCAATTCATCGATCGCTGTTTCCAGTGCAGCAGCCGACTGCGGGACTCCGAATCCGCGGAATGCTCCCGCCGGAACGCGATGCGTATGAACGGCGTGTGAGGTCGCAAGGTAGTCCTTGACTGCGTAGGGCCCCGAAGCATGAACCGGAACCCGGCTAATGACAGCAGGCCCCCAGGAAGAATAGGCACCGGTATCGAATTTGCCGTTATACTTGAGCCCCGAAATCTGTCCGTCACGCGTAGCACCCACTCTAAGCGATATTCTTGCGGGGTGCCGTTTGGTTGTCGACCGCATCGACTCGGAACGGGAATAACACAGGCGCACGGTCTTTCCTGTCCTGAGCGCCGCCAGTGCCAGATAGGGCTGAACCGACAAATCCAGTTTCGAACCAAACCCGCCGCCTACAGCGGTTGGAACAACTCTGATCCGGTCGGTGGACATGGCAAGGATTTCGGAGAGTGAGTCGAGGTCCAAATAGGCGGACTGTGTCCCCGCGTGCACAGACAGCCTGCCATTCTCAACTCGGGCAAATCCTGCTTCGGGTTCTATATAGGCGTGCTCCACGAACGATGTCCTAAAGCTGCTGCTTACGGTCGCTGCGGCCGCGGCCAATGCCCTGTCGGCGTCGCCGGTACGCACCTTCCCGCGACAAAGCGTGTTGCGGGCCCGTGTCTGGTGCAACTGTGGTGCTCGAACCATCAACGCGTGTTCGATATCAGTAACGGCCTGCCGTTTGTGCCAGGTAACTGGAAATTCTTCGCTGTCGAACCACCACATCGTATCGGGCTCGCCAACGACCGCCGCCACCGCTTCACCGACAAAGCGGGCTTCACCTTCGGCAAATACCGGCTGATCGACGAATTGCGGAAAAATTCCAAAACTGTTTCTGCCGGGCACATCTTCGGCCGTCAGCACACAGGCAATCCCTTCATGGCTGGCCACGAACCTGTCGAGGTCACCAAACCGAAAGGAAGTTCTTGCGTGGGGTGAACGGATGACTTTTACGACCAGCGCATTGGCAGGAGCGGCATCATCGCCAAAGACTTCTTCGCCCGTGATCTTCCGCTCGCCGTCGATGCGATTCATACGGACTCCCGGACTGGCCCATTCGGCACTGGAAGGAGGCAGGCCTCCGGTCTTCCGGGCATGATGCACAGCGTCAAGAATCTTGCGGTATCCCGTGCAGCGGCACAGGACGCCGCCAAGCGCATCCTGAATCGAGTCTTCGTCTCTTTCAAGACCGTTTGTGGAAATCGCTGTAGCCGAGACCAGCATGCCGGGCGTACAGATTCCACACTGTGCAGCTCCTCCGAGATGGAATGATCTGGCTAACCGCGCGGCATCGCGATTTCGGGCAACCAGTCCAGAGCTTGTTTCCACATGCCGGCCGCTGACCTGAAAGGACAGTGTGAGGCAGGCACAAACAGGCTTGCCATCCAGTAGCACCGTGCAGGCACCGCAATCGCCAGCATTGCAACCGATCTTGACATCGCGTTGCAAGAGCCGCTCTCGCAATGATTCAGAAAGACGCTCGGCGGCCCGCACGCCGGGCGCAACCACGTCCTGTCCGTTAAGTGTAAACCGCAGCTGGTTCATTCTGCCCGCATCAACCGCTGGTGCCCAGGTCCATCGAGAACCCTGTCTGCAGCTTTCAGGACTGCCTGTCGACACAATTCCGCCGCCGCGTGCAAGCGATAGCCTGCCGGTCCGCGCACATCATCGATCGGTGAAAGGCAGTTCATATGCCGTGTGCTAACCTTCAGGGTTGTGGCAAGAGATTCTGCCGGCAATCCCAGCAGCCCTGCCTCCAGACCTTCCATTCTCTTTGCAACAGGCGAGCACGCACCGACTGCAATTCTGGCGTCATTAATCAATCCAGCCCGATCGATCCCGATGACAGCCGCTGCCATGGCAATCGAAATTACCAGGTATTTTCGGCTGCCAAGCTTGACAAAACTGCTTCCATGCCTGTCTGATAAAGCCGGCACGAGTACGGCCGTTACAAGATCTCCAGGCTGCAGCACTGTCCTTCTCACGCCGGTCAGGAAGTCGCCCAGGGTCACGAGTCTTGCTGTCTCCTGGTTCCTGATTTCCAGCCTCGCATCCAGGGCCAGCAACGGCGGCACACCGTCTGCAGCGGGAGATGCATTGCAGATGTTGCCTGCAATTGTGCCGGAATTCTGAATCTGGACCGATCCGACTTCACGGGCGGCGAGTTTCAGGCCGTCGAAATACTCTGGAAAGGGATACTTGAGAATCTCCGACCAGGTTGCGGTCGCACCAATTCGCCACATGCCATCGACGAAGCGGATATCTGAAAGTCCGTGGACCCTGGTAATATCGACAAGGCGGCCGACGCTGCTTCCCTGTCGAAGGGCGGGCAGGAAGTCCGTACAGCCGGCCACAATCCTGTAGTCGCCATTCAACTGCGAAGTCGCATCTGCGAGTGTGGATGGGCAAATGTATTTCAACTGCAATACCCGGGTCAATTGTTAGTGTACTAATAATTGGCGTGACCATTGACTGTCAATTCCTACTTCGCGGGAATCAATCCGGAGAGCCTGGACTTCCACTTCAGTCTACAGGATTCTGGACGGTCAAGTGCAGGTGCTTCGGTAGTTCCAGGATAAGATGCGGGACGAACCAAAGCGATTTAACAGCAAGGGCGAAGCCATCCATGTGGAACACCTGCAGGGAGTTGAGCCAGTAGATTTCAACCAATGACCATCGGCTGTTGACCGAGATGCTGTTATTCGAGCGAGAATTCGCCCTGCGGCATTTTGGTAAGCCTCAGGCCATCAATACTGGCAGTTCATACGGTATTGTTCTTGTTGCAGAATAGTTCACCAACACCATCTCGACCGACAGTTTGTTGTCGACACAACAGCATCGGTGCCATGGCCGCATTGGCTACCCAAATCAGCGGGGTCTTGAGTTCGATTCAATATTCCGATGTCTTTCTCTGGCCACGATTTTGCGCGAACTGGGAATGGCGAGAATTGCGTTCACGCTTCGCGTAACGCTATCGTTCTTTCCCAGTCCTTGGCCAATTGCTGAGATCTACCCAGCCAGGCAAGACTCCGCTTCACCACACAGGTGCTCGACGACCACGAAACCGGTGACACCCGGCAGAGGTTTCACAACTTCTATGGTCGGACAGCCACGGAATTTCGCGCCGTCCTGGAGCGTCTCGACCGAGGCCGCTTGAGCGGCAAAGAGATGTTCAAGCAAACGCCAACTCCAACCAGCCATGGCAATGACATCAGCGGCGACATAGAGTTCCAAATCCAACACCTCCGTAAACTGGGCAGTCATTCGGTGTCGGTAAACCTGTCACCGGATGTGTATATCCTAAACAGAAAGAATTCGGTTGCTCAGTTGACCGCTCTGCCTTGCATTCCTATCTCTCAACTATGTCGGGGGAACGACACCATAGATGGCTTCCTGTTAATTCGGGCGCCCTATTCGGGATGCAGTGCAAGGTACGAAGGAGAACTTAGGCAGTGTCGGAAACAGCTGCACATCGTCGCGCAAAGAAGCGCGCCGCTGGACCCGGAGGCAGAACCGAGGTTCCATTGCGCGGCAAACAGCGCCTTGATGCACTAACAAGAGGTGGTGGGCGAGCTACGGAAGTTGAGCGTAGTGGTTCGTCGACGCGGCTAAGAACTGCTGCCCATAGGTTGAAAAAGAGTGGAGCGCCGCGAAGAGTTCTGCAGGTCCCGCAGAAGGATATGGGTAGCGCAGTCAAGGCTATGCGAAAGGCCGGAATCGGTGGAACCGTAAAGAATATGAGCGGCACAAGACACCGGCGTGTCCGTCCGCCAAGAAAGTAGTCCTTCAGGCTAGACTGGCTGCTAGGCCGTGACGTCGTTGGTAGTCCATCTTTCTGTCACTATACCGTTCATATCAGGTATAAAAGGTGAATATTGGTACCAAGTAGTAAGATAACCGAATACTTATTGGGTTACAGGATGTCGCTGGAAAGAGCAGGTCAGGCCATCAGAAGAGGTGTTTGACGTTCCCGATGTGATGAGATTGACACAGGACAAATTGCCCTTTGACTTACCAGTTTGCCCGCTTGCACGTTGTCGGCGCAAAGCGGGACAAATTGTCCCACACCGTAATGGATTAATCTGAGAATCTACTTGGGAAACAACAGCCCGGCTCAGACCGGTAGGCTCAGGCGACCTGATACGTGTCTATTACTGGTCGTGGCAAGGCCGATGGAAAGATGTCGGCGACATGGGCGGCCTCGTGCTCCCGCTTGACGAAGCCCTTGATGAAATCGCCAATACCGACATCTTCTGGACGTGGACCTGAGCGAGAAAATGTACGAAGTCGAGCTAAGGCTCAAGGTTTGCTTCGATGCTGCAACTAGGCGCATAATCTGTCCAAATCCGTATCCGAAGAGATTCCAGTATCGATAGAGATCGACCGTGTCAGTACCCTTCAGAGCGCCCAGATGATGGTGGAACAGCTTCACGAGAGTCCGAAGTTGAACTAACCCCTGTTATCGGACCAGACCCGTCCCAACGAATTGGTGCACTACAAACACGTTGTGCAGAAAGAGCGATGATGAAACAACCAAACTCGGGAGCAGACGGGCCGCAGCAACGCGCGATGATGGTCACCGGCGATGAATTCGCGGCCATTGATGTCGAAGCCCCGATTCGCGACAACAATAAAGTAGATAGCTGGAGCCTAGGCGAACTGTATATGGCAGCCGCCTGCGAGCAGGACGAAGGAGATAACGCGACTGCCGCCCGTGTTTTTGGACTGCTCTCCGCCATCCTGAAAATTCCACACGGTGCCGAAGACAGGTCGGATCCCTACGTCTCTCTATTCTTCAGTTCTGATCTACGAACGATGATCCCTGCCGAACTCCGGGACGATCAATCCGCCGTCCTTGCCAAGCTCATTCCCAGCCTTAAGAATCCCGGCCTCCGCGCACGACTGGCAGACATCATCTGGTTCAAGAATAAAGTGCTCGCGGACATGGCGCACACTTCCATCGACTCCTACTGCAAAGCCCTCCAACTTGTTCTCGCCGGCAAGGCGACAATCTACGACGAGAAATGGACCGCAAGCGGCACTTTCGGCTGCCACATGCTGGGACGTGCGTGTAAGATCGCCCGCGCGACCGGATGGAAAGACCCTGTAGCCTCACGACTGAAAGCCCTGGTTTACGCTGTCATCACGGATGCCGTTACTCGCCAGGACCACAGCGACTTTTTCAGATCCGCCGATGTTGCGCTGCATTTCGCCATCGACGCTATCAAATTCTCCGAGATCGCCGCCAACGCCGAGGCCTTCGCAGTATCGAGGAACGTCGACCCACATGGGTCCCACGACCTGTGGAACCTTGCCGCTCGCGCTCACAAAGCCTTGGGCAACCAACAGGACCGCAATCGCTGCCTGGAAAGTGCTGCCGAAACCCACATTGCAATCGCTGACGCTCACGGGGGCGTGGGGTTTATCGCCGCCAGAACCATCGTGGACGCAATCCAGGAGCTCCGGCATGTTCCGCACACCGAGGAGAGGCGACATGAGCTCAAGAAGAAGCTTCGTCACGCGCAGGCCCCTGTGCCCGACCAGATGATCAGCATATCAACGCCGCTCGACCTAACCAGGAACGTCAAGCGTACCCGACAATGCATGAGCGGCTTGAGCTTGCCGCAAGCACTCCTGGCGTTTGCACGATTGGTATCTTCTCGCGATCCCGACGCCTTGCGCGAAGAAGCACGACGCATCGCCAAAGAGTATCCTCTGATGAGCATCATTCACACCACGATGATTGACAAAGACGGGAAGTTCGTCTCCAAATCTCCGGAAATGCCGGGAGACCGGACAGATTTTGCCATCGCCCGGCACGAGCAACTGCACAGACGTGCCAACGTTTACGGATTGATCGAGCCTGCCCGACACCTGATCCAGCGGGAGCATTCTCTCCATCAGCACCACCTCCGCCTTATCGTTGAAATGACGCCCTTCGTCCCCGGTGATCGTGTGGGTATCGTCACGACGGGCTTTGCGCACTTCTTCAGCGGCGATTTCGTCTCAGCGATCCACATTCTCGCTCCGCAGCTCGAGGACTCCCTTCGCCACATCCTGACGCAAGCCGGCGTGGAGCCATCCGTCATCAAGAGCGATATGACGCAGGAAAGCCGCACCTTGTCCGCCATGCTTGACAAGGAGCGCACGCCGCTTGAAAAAATACTGGACCCGGCCATCGTCTTCGAGATCAAGAATCTGTTCGACTCTCGAGCTGGCCCGGCCCTCAGGCATGAGATCGCGCATGGTAAGTTATCCGAAAATGATTGCAACAGCACAGACTCGATCTATGCCTGCTGGTTCATATATCGACTTTGCTGCCTGCAGTTATTTCCTCATTGGGAGGAGGTCACCCAACGACTGGACCAGCTTTAGACCATCTTCGAAGGCCGTCCGTTCAGAATGAACTGATGGAGGGACTCATTGTGTAAATTGAGGACCAGACACAGCTCGAACTGCACAGGGTCCGGTGGAGAAAGCAGGAAACGGGTAGGTACGCCACCCACACGACAACGGATTGTAACCGCCTTGAGAGTCCAATTCAGAATTCCGGCACCATTTTTCTGGCGACGAATCTGCTCGACCTGCGAATAGTAGAAATGAGCGCCCATGCTTTGGATGAATCTATCGTCTTTCCAGACCTTGGCCAATCGCCTGCTTCGACCGCGCCTTACCGACAATCTCCAGCCATCCAACCTGATGATCAAGTAAGAGAACTGCTTCCTTGAGGAATGACCGGCCTAGGCTCGTCCTGGGTCAGGGGGCAGAACCTCAGCAAGAATTCGCGTCCACCCTGCTTGAGAAATTGCCCCGGAGTACTCATTCAATTGCGGAACTGCGTGCCCGCATGGCTTGAATCTATCCATTAACGCCAGCTGTGGTTGCGCCGACGAAGCAACCATATGAAGAAAACGCCCCCCACCAGACCGGTCACGATGCCTATGGGAATTTCGCTTGGCGCCAGGATTGATCGGGCCACGATGTCCGCCCAGAGCAGAAAAATGCCGCCGAACAAGGCCGAGGCGGGGATGATCAGAAAATTGTTGCCGCCGACAAACATCCGTGCAATGTGCGGTATCATCAATCCCACAAATCCGATAACACCCGAGTATGCGACCAGGACAGCGGTCAGCAGGGCGCCAACGGCGAAGGTCAGATAGCGGAACTGAACCACCCTTATGCCCAGTGTCGAAGCAGTCTCGTCACCGACGGTCAAGGCATTGAGTGCGCCTGCATTGAACCAAAAGAAGGTGCCGGATGCGACGAGAACAACGGCGGGATATACGAGATGCTGCCACTGCGCCAACCCCAGACCGCCAAGCATCCAAAAAACGACAGTGTGAGCCGCACGCGCCTCGCCAAGATAGATCAGCAGGTTCGACATTGCCGTGAGAACAAAGGCAACTGCAATACCGATAAGTACCAGACCCGACGCAGTCGCAGAACTTGTAAATCTTGCTGTCAACAGCACGATAACCGTCGCACAGAGTGCTCCGGCAAATGAAAGCAGCGGCACCGTCGCCGGGCCCCAAACCAAACCAACATGAAGCAACGCTACAATGGCTCCCAACGCACTGCCTGAGGAGATTCCCAGGAGGTGGGGATCGGCAAGCGGGTTTCTGGTAACCGACTGCAGACTGGCCCCGATGACCGCCAACCCGGATCCTACGAAACATGCCAGAATGCTTCGAGGCAGTCGGAGATCCCAGATTATCGCCTCCTGACCCGTCGACCATGCAACCCGGCCGTCGCTGATCCCCAATCGATACAGCAGAATATCGCCAACAACCCCTGACGGTATCGGTACAACACCGATTACCAGTGCCGACCATAGAGACATGACGAGTACGACGGTGGCGGCCACGAATGTCATTGCCTGCCTCCTGCCTTGTGCAATCTGCCTTGTTTCTGGCTCGGAGGCTGTATTCTGCCCTAATCTGCTGCTTGCGGCATGTTGTCTTCCTGTCTCCATTCTATCTTGTGTGGAAGGCTGCAGAGAGCTTCCGGATAGCGCCAATATTCTGTGGTCCCGGTGTGGCTTCTATGTAGTCAAGCACAACAAACCGATTGTTCCGGACAGCTGTAAGATCCCGGAAAGCTGGATTTGTTATCATGAATTGCCATTTTTGTTCGGCAGTCACATTTCCATAGTCGACAATGACAACGATTTCCGGATCGCGGTCAATCACCGCTTCCCAGCCAACAGTGGCCCAGCTCCTGTTGAAGTCGTCGAACACGTTGCGTCCGCCCGCAGCTTCGATCAAGGCAGTCGGCATTGCATATCGACCGGCCGTGAAAGGTGTGTTCTCGCCACTGTCGTAAACAAAGACCCGGACGCTCTCCCGGTCAGCGCTGGCGGAATCTCTCAATTCGCGCAGCTGCCTGCGGTAGCTTGCAACCAGGTGCTCGGCCCGCCTCTCGACCCCGAATATCTTCCCAAGATTGAGTAGGTCAGCATACAGGTCGTTGATCGACGCTCGTGTCTTGGGGCCGACATGTATGCAAGACTCTGTCAGTTCATAAACGGCAATGCCGAATCTCTCCAGATTCTCGGGAGTGACTTCGCCGCCTACTGTGAGTCCGTAATTCCACCCCGCAAAGTAGAAGTCAGCCCCGGCTTCAAGCAGCACCTCTGCGGTTGCCCTGTCCGGCGACAGGGATTTGAGATTCGACAGCTGTGGTCGCAATTGAGGAAGAAAACCCGTTTCGTCTGGTACATCCGTGTAGCCGACCATGTGGCCCTCGAGACCCAGCACCAGCATCATCTCGGTAATGTTGATGTCGTTGGATACTGCTGCGCGGGGAGGCCGCTCGAATACCAGGTCCCTGTCGCAACTGCGGACCTCGACTGGAAAGGCAAATGACTGACTAGCGAGAAGCACCACGACGAGCGGAGCAAGCAGCGTTTTGATGCACATGACCCGCCTGCAACTACAGGTGAAACGTCAGGTACGATGTGCCGCCGTCGGGACTCCGCCTGCGGCGTGCCCGGACAGAGAATGCTCGTTCGATCAAACTGGTATTCAACACTTCACCAGCGTCTCCATGTGCCAGCATTCTGCCCTTGTGAAGAACCAGAAGCTGGTCTGCAAAGTCGGCTGCCATATTGAGATCGTGCAGGCTGCAAATCACGGTCACGCCGAGTTCGCGAACAATTGCGAGAATTTCGAGCTGGTTCCTGATGTCGAGATGATTGGTAGGTTCATCAAGAACGAGGAGATCAGGTTCCTGCACCAGTGCTCTCGCCAGCATGACTCGCTGGCGCTCGCCTCCGGACAATGTGCTCAGGATTCTGTTACGCAGTCCCGCCAGCCGCAGCAGCCGTAACACGCGGTCGGTGATAACTTCGTCCCCGGTTCTGCCAGATACAATTCCGCGCCGGTATGGCACCCTGCCGAGGGCCGCGATTTCAGCTACGGTCAATGCAAATTCGGCCGGTTGTTCCTGCAGTACAACGGCCACGGTCCTGGCAGCCGCTGGCGCGCCGATGTTCCAGATGTCCGTGTCATCAATCAGGACTGAACCGCTGCTCGGTCGCAAGTAGCGATAAACCAAACGCAGCAGGGTCGATTTTCCTGCACCGTTCGGGCCGACCACAACCAGCCGCTGACCGGGTTCAAGCGTGAATTTCAAAGGGTGCAGGACGGTTGGCAATCCAGGTGGATTCCAGCTCGCATTTCTGACCTCCAGCCTGGCTGCCATGTACACCGTCCAAGTCCGTCATTTCTTTGAATGGAGGTCGGGAAGGAAGCGCTGAACCAGCCAGTTGCCGATCCTGAATTGCCGCTTCCGGACAACCCCCGTCCGGTTAGACACATTCCTACGGCAGGTCTCCTGACTCGCGGATTAGTGCTGCCTTCACGCCTTCCCGGTCAATTCCGACCAGTGGCTGTGCTTGAAGGCAACTCGCCGCCAACAGTTGCGGGGGCAGTCACGGAATTGGCACCTTTTGGTTACACCGCACCGTGTTCCCTATTATCCCGGATGCATGTTCGCCATCGCGGGAACCGTGGTGCCCGGTTATCACAGATACCAAAGTCAGGTAAAGCCGAAACCGGCCACCCGGCCGGTATTGCTGCGGCAACCGGTTTTTACAAGGCAGCGCCAATCAGCCTGTTCAATCCAGGTCTTCAGTAGACACGTTCTTGATGTCATCCAATGGTACCGATTCAACCTCATCCTCTGAGTCTAATACAGCATCGTCATCGTCGGCTTTCTGATCCTCAAGTTGACTGTTAACCTGTCGGTTCACTTTCTTTTGGCGGACTTGCAAAGTGCTCTCAAGGTGTGCGCTTGCAGTTTTGCCGCACTGAGGGCAGTTTATTGTACTGCGCAGAAGGTCATAAAAGCGCGCACCGCAATCTTCACAGCGATGCTTGGTTCCCCATTCCGGTCGTGGCATTAATCCCTCAAATTGTACTGCGTTGTGTGGCGCGCCACTGCTTCAGCGCGCTACCAGAAGTCAACGAGATTGTGGAGAGTCTAAGCGTTAATCCACCATTGTCTTGTTGCGAATCAGGCATGAATGGCTCCGTCTCCGCAGGCAAGAGCAGCTTCCCTCACGGCTTCCGAGTAAGTGGGATGGGCATGGCAGGTCAGCGCTACATCCTCAGCAGAAGCGCCGAACTCCATAGCAAGAGATATCTCCTGAATCATGTCGGATGCAGAGGGGCCAATCATGTGACAACCGAGAATCCGGTCGGTAAACCTGTCGACGAGCAACTTGACGAATCCATCGGCGGCGAAGATTGCCTTTGCGCGGGCATTGCCGAGAAACGGAAACTTGCCAACCCGGTAGGCCCGCCCTTCCTCTTTCAGTTGTTCTTCAGTCTTGCCAACGGCCGCCACTTCCGGATGAGTATAAATTACGCCTGGGATGATGTCGTGGTTAATGTGTGCCGCTCGCCCAGCGATAGTCTCGGCAACCGCCATACCTTCGTCTTCTGCCTTGTGCGCCAGCATAGGCCCTGCAACAACATCACCGATAGCGTAGATTCCCGCTACATTGGTCCGGAGAGATCTATCGACAACAACCTGACCTCCCTTGCTGGTTTCAATCCCGATCTGCTCCAGCCCCAGTCCCTCCGTCTGCGGCCGTCGGCCGGTGGCAACCAGGACCACGTCGGCAGTGCATTCCTGTTCCTTGCCGGTTTTCCGATTCAGGTAGCGAATCTGCTGACCGCCATCAGTCGCGGTAACCGATTTCACCTCGACACCCAACTGGAATGCCAGCCCCTGTCGTTTCAGCAACCTCTGCAGGATCTTCGCAACCTCTCCGTCCATGCCGGGCGTAATGGCGTTGAGATACTCAAGGACATTGACCCTGGTTCCCAGGCGGCTGTAAACCGACCCCAGCTCCAGCCCGATCACACCGGCCCCGATCACCGTCATTCGCTGCGGAACCTGTTCCAGCTCAAGAGCGCCGGTCGAGGTTACAATCGACTTTTCGTCCACCTCAATGCCTGGCAAACTGGCCGCATCGGAGCCAGTTGCAATAACAATGCTGCCGGCGTCGTGAACCTCTTCACCGACCTTGACCTTTCCTGGGGAGACGATGCTGCCCCAGCCCTTGAGCCAGGTGACCTTGTTCTTCTTGAACAGGAACTCGATGCCCCCGGTATTGGCAGAGATTGTACCGTCCTTGTAGGAAAGCATAGCCGGCCAATCGACCGAAATTTCGGGGGCCAAAAGTCCCATGCGGGAGAAATTGTGCGTGGCCTCATGGTACTGATGAGAGGCATGAAGCAACGCCTTTGACGGTATGCAACCAACATTGAGGCACGTTCCCCCGAGCGTATTCCGACCCTCTACACAGGCCGTCGACAACCCTAGCTGCGCGGCGCGGATCGCACAGACATATCCGCCCGGTCCTCCACCGATAACGATTACATCATAACCTGCCATTGAGATTCTCCACCATTCGGTTGCTTTTCGGAGATTCGTGCAATCCCCACCGGACCGTACAACTCACCTGCGTTGCCACTGCGCTGTGTGGTCGGAAAGCAACGCTCTCCACGAAACACAAAGCCTAGATGTCGAGTAACAATCTTCCGGGGTCTTCGATTGAATTCTTGACACGCACAAGGAACGTCACTGCTCCCTGACCATCCACAATGCGATGGTCATAGGAAAGTGCGAGGTACATCATCGGTCGAATCACGACTTCACCATTCACGGCTACCGGACGCTGCTGGATCTTGTGCATACCCAAAATGCCAGACTGGGGCGGATTGAGTATCGGTGAGGACATCAGAGAGCCATAAACGCCACCATTCGATATCGAGAAGGTTCCGCCCTGCATGTCGGCCATGGTCATCTTGCCCTCTCGGGCCCGCCGACCAAGCTCGCCAATCCTGCGCTCGATATCGGCAAACGACATTTGGTTGGCATTGCGCAGAACCGGAACAACCAACCCTGTCGGCGTTCCAACCGCGACCCCCATATTGACGAAACTACGATAGACAATGTCATTGCCTTCCAATTCGGCATTCACTTCGGGAACCTCGATCAATGCTGTGCAACAGGCTCTCACGAAGAACGACATGAATCCCAGTTTGACCCCATGCTTGCTCATGAAGGCATCCTTGTACGTCGCACGCAGCTTCATTACGCGCGACATGTCGACCTCGTTGTAGGTTGTCAGCATGGCCGCAGTATTCTGGGCATCCTTGAGCCGCCGGGCAATGGTACGGCGCAGGCGCGACATCGGCACGCGTTCCTCATGGCCGGCGGCGCCCTTGGCCGGCGGCGCCTGCTGAGCAGCGGCCGCTGCTTCGGCGGCGGCCTTGGCAGCAGCAGAGGTTTCTGCAGCAGCCGCTTCAGCTGCTGCCAGCGCTGCCTGGACATCTTCCTTCATCCGGCGACCCTGACGGCCGGTGCCGGCAACGGCGCTCGGCTCCACCTTGTGTTCAGCCATCATTCGCTTTGCCGAGGGCGCATCTTCGACATCCCGCTTTGCCGCCGACACTGTTGCCACATCAGCAGGCTTAGGTTGGGACGCTGGAGGGGCAGCCGTCTTGGACGGCGCTGCAACCGCACCTTCGGCAATTGTTGCCAATAGGGCATCGACACCGACCGTGTCTCCCTCGTAAGCAACGATCTCTTCCAATGTGCCGGACACAGGAGACGGAACTTCGATGGCCACCTTGTCGGTTTCAAGTTCGCACAGGATCTCATCAGCGGCTACCGATTCCCCGGCACTCAACATCCAGCTTCCGACTGTGGCCTCGGTGATGCTCTCACCGAGCGTGGGCACGCGTACTTCAGTAACCATGGATCAGGCATCCCCTATCGTAATCGCTTTTTTCACAAGAGTATCTTGTTCCTTGCGGTGCCGGCCGAATAGGCCGGTTGCCGGGGCGGCTGCAGCCGCCCGGCCAACATAATGTGGGCGTCGTGCCTGGCTGCCAATTCTCTTGAGCACCCACTCGATATTGGCGTCAATGTAATTCCAGGCACCCTGGTTCTTGGGTTCCTCCTGACACCAGACGATTTCGGCTTGAGGAAATCGTTTCAGTTCCTGGATAAGGCTGCGCGCCGGAAAGGGATATAACTGCTCAACGCGCATCAGGTATACGTCGTCGAGCCCGAGAGCATCTCTTTCGGCCAGCAGGTCAAAGTAAACCTTTCCTGAGCACAGCACGACACGTCGAATATCCTGATCTTCAACCAGCTCGGTATCGGAATTGCCGAACTGTGCATCGTCCCAAAGGACGCGGTGAAATGAAGTTCCTTCGACGAACTCATCAAGTCGTGATACGGCCTTCTTGTGACGAAGTAACGACTTTGGTGTCATTATGATGAGTGGCTTGCGGAACCTGCGGTGCAGCTGGCGCCTAAGAATGTGGAAATAGTTGGCCGGCGTCGTGCAATTGGCGACGATCCAGTTCTCCTCGGCTGACAACTGCAAGACTCTTTCCAGCCGTGCCGATGAGTGCTCTGGTCCCTGTCCTTCAAATCCGTGGGGCAGCAAGACGACCAGCCCGGACATGCGCAACCATTTGCGTTCGCCCGGTGCTATAAACTGATCGAACATGATCTGCGCGCCATTTGCAAAGTCTCCGAACTGAGCTTCCCACATGACAAGAGTATTGGGTTCAGCAAGCGAATACCCGTACTCAAAGCCCAATACAGCAAACTCCGAAAGCATCGAGTCTATGACTTGATACCGCTCCTGCTTCGTCGCGATGTTGTTCAGCGGATAATACATTTCCTCGGTGTTCTGATCGATGAATGCCGAGTGGCGCTGGCTGAACGTGCCTCTCGTACAATCCTGCCCGGACAGCCTTACTGGAAATCCTTCGAGCAAGAGACTGCCAAAGGCCAGCGCTTCACCCATCGCCCAGTCGCAGTTGATTTCGGTCTCGAAGATCTTGCCTCTTGTCTTCAACAGGCGCTTAAGTGTCGGATGAATGGCGAAGTCGTCCGGCACCTTGACCAGTGCATTGCCGATTTTCTTGAGCGTAGCCATCGGCACGCCGGTTCGGCCGCGCTCGTATATCGCCGAAGTCGTCTTCATATCCGACCAACGGCCATCCAGCCAATCGGCTTCATTCGGTCTATAGCGATTGCTTGCTTCGAATTCCCTGTCCAGGCGCTGTCGGAATTCGACCTTCATCTCGTCGATGTCATCCGGTGGAATCAGCCCTTCACTGACTAGGGTCTCCGAGTAGAGTTCAAGGGTCGACTTGTGCTGCTTGATGTGACGATACATCCGAGGCTGCGTAAACATTGGATCGTCACCTTCATTGTGTCCGAACCGCCGGTAGCAGAACATGTCAATAATCACGTCCTTGTGAAATTTCTGGCGAAACTCGGTTGCCACCTTGGCAGCGTGCACCACTGCCTCGGGATCATCGCCATTGACATGGAAAATCGGGGCTTCGGTCATAAGGCCGATATCGGTCGGATAGGGCGATGACCTGGAATGATGGGGTGCAGTGGTGAAGCCGATTTGATTGTTGACAATAATATGAACGCATCCACCTGTCTGGTGTCCGACCAGACCGGACAGGCCGAAACACTCGGCGACAACACCCTGGCCTGCAAACGCTGCATCGCCATGAAGTAACAGAGGCATGACGCGGGTTCGATGCGCATCGGAGAGTTGCTCCTGTTTGGCTCTGGCCTTGCCGAGGACCACCGGGTTGACGGCTTCAAGATGCGACGGATTGGCGGTCAGCGACAAATGAACCCTGTTGCCATCAAACTCTCGATCTGCCGACGCGCCCAAATGATACTTGACATCTCCAGAGCCCTCAATGTCGGTCGGCTTCGAACTTCCTCCCTGAAACTCGTTGAGAATCGCCCGAAATGGCTTGCCCATGACACTGGCCAGCACATTCAGCCGTCCGCGGTGTGGCATTCCGATGACAATCTCCCGCACACCGAGAGACCCACCCCGCTTGATGATCTGTTCCATTGCCGGAATCAGCGCCTCGCCACCATCGACGCCGAAGCGCTTGGTGCCGGTGTATTTCAGTTGCAGAAACTTCTCGAGCCCTTCTGCCTCAACCAACTTGTACAGGATGGCCCGGCGACCCTCGGAAGTGAACTGGATCTCTTTTCCATAACCCTCGATGCGTTCCTTGAGCCAGGACGACTGCTCCGGGTTGGAAATATGCATGTACTGGAGCGCAAACGTGCCACAGTAGGTCCGGCGTACCAGGGCGATGATTTGCCGCAATGTGGCGGTTTGCAAACCGAGAACATTGTCGATGAATATCGGCCGATCCATGTCGCCTTCGAGAAATCCGTAGGTGGCCGGATCAAGCTCTGGATGTGGCTGGTTGCCCTGCAATCCAAGCGGGTCCAAATTGGCGATACGATGGCCGCGAATGCGATAGGCACGGATGATCATCAGTGCACGTATGGAGTCGATGACGCGCTGGTTCATCTCCTCTTCGTCGACCGCGATTCCGCCATGTAAGGCCCGTGCCTCGATTTTCTGGCGAATATCCCTACCGGTTCCAGAATATAGGAGCGACCCTTGATTGATGAATGCCGCCGTCACTTCGTCGGGATGCAATTCTGGCCAGTCGGTTCGTGCCCAGGAGGCGCGCTGTCCGCCATTACCCCGGTCATCCTGATCACCACCGAGGGCAGCAAAATAGTCTCGCCATGATGCATCAACGGCCCCGGGGTTGTCCCGATACCTGGCTTCAAGGTTTTCGATGTAGGCTGCGTTGGCACCGCTCAGGAAACTGGTCGAGTGAAACTCGGAATTGGATCGCGAAGTATTCATTCTTCCTCCATCTTGTTCTTTCCTGGAAATCCTGGACCGGATTTGGCACGTTCCTATTCGCCACGCGGGAATTGTGCCCGTGTTTCCCTACAGCTTCAGTGCCTCAAGAACTGCCTCGCCCAGCGTGGCCGGACTGTCGGCAATGGCGATGCCGGCTGACTTCATCGCCTCGATCTTGTCCTCGGCGCCTCCCTTGCCACCCGAAATCACAGCTCCGGCGTGGCCCATCCTGCGGCCTGGCGGGGCCGTTCGCCCGGCTACAAATCCGGCGATTGGCTTGCTGCGGCCGCGCCGTGCCTCATCCCTGACAAACTGGGCGGCGTCTTCCTCGGCACTGCCCCCGATCTCGCCGATCATGATGATTGACCTGGTCGCGTCGTCGGCCATGAATTTTTCGAGCACGTCGACGTGCTCACACCCCTTTATCGGGTCGCCACCAATGCCGACACATGTCGACTGACCAAGTCCGATATCCGTTGTCTGCTTGACGGCTTCATAGGTCAGTGTCCCGGACCGGGAAATAACGCCCACTGTGCCCTGCTTGTGAATATGCCCCGGCATAATGCCGATCTTGCAGGCACCAGGCGTAATGACGCCAGGGCAGTTTGGGCCAATCAGGCAGCAGGTCGAAGCCTGCAGCGCTTTCTTGACTCTAACCATGTCAAGAACCGGGATGCCCTCGGTAATGCATACGATCAGCGCGATTTCGGCATCAATAGCCTCCATGATGGCATCAGCAGCAAATGGAGGCGGTACATAAATGACCGTGGCATCTGCTGCGGTTGTCTGTACGGCTTCGTGAACGGTATCAAAGACCGGCAAATCCAGGTGGGTCTGCCCGCCCTTGCCGGGCGTCACGCCGCCGACCATGCGTGTGCCATAGGCAATGGCCTGCTCCGAATGGAAGGTGCCCTGCGAACCCGTGAAGCCCTGACATATGACCCTGGTCCGACTGTCAACAAGAATTGCCATCTGCGTTAGTTTCCTTCGGTAGTCCGTTTCTGGCAGAAATTCAGCGCCGTGTTTCTGGCCTGTGACAAGGCCAGGCCCTTTCCCGGCTGTATGTCAGGCACCAACAGCCGCCACAATCCTCCGGGCGGCGTCGCCGAGATCATTGGCGGCAATGACATTGAGCCCGCTTTGGTCAATGATTGCCTTTCCCTGGTCCACGTTTGTGCCTTCGAGGCGCACGACAAGCGGGACGCCCAGACCGACGTCCCTGACGGCCTCAACAATGCCGCTGGCAATGATGTCACAACGCATGATGCCACCGAAAATATTGACCAGAATTCCCTTCACCTTGTCATCGGAGGTGATGATCTTGAAGGCCTCGACGACCTTTTCCTTGGTTGCACCACCACCGACATCCAGAAAGTTGGCGGGCTCCGAGCCGTACAGCTTGATTATATCCATCGTGGCCATTGCCAGTCCGGCGCCGTTGACCATGCAGCCAATTTCGCCGTCTAGTGCAATGTAATTGAGGTCGAACTTCGACGCCGCCAGTTCCTTTGGATTCTCCTCCGATTCATCTCGCAGGGTCAGAATGGCCGAGTTGCGGTAGAGGGCGTTGGAATCGAATGCCATCTTGCAGTCCAGACACCGCAGCTTGCCGGAACTGGTCACGATGAGAGGGTTTATCTCGATCAATTCAGCGTCCAGCTCGAGGAAGAGGTTGTAAAGGATGGAAATAATCCTGACACACTGGCGGATCTGAGTACCGGTCAGTTCAAGAGCTGCCGCGGCGCGGCGGCCGTGAAACGCCTGTATGCCTGTGGCCGGATCAACGGTGAAGCTATGAATTTTCTCGGGGTTTGTCCTCGCAACTTCCTCAATGTCCATTCCGCCTTCGGTCGAACACACGAAGGAGACACGAGAGGAGTTTCGGTCTAGCAGGACGGCCAGGTACAACTCGCGCGCGATGTCCGCGCCTTGTTCGATATAGATCCTGTTGACCTGCTTGCCAGATGGGCCCGTTTGGTGGGTCACCAGCGTTCTGCCCAGCATGCGGCGCGCTTCGATCGCCGCCGCTTCAACCGAGCGGGTTAGGCGCACGCCGCCTTCGGTACCGGCATCGCGTTCCTTGAACTTGCCTTTGCCGCGTCCCCCGGCGTGGATCTGGGCCTTGACGACCCATACTGGCCCGTCCAGCTCAGCTGCTGCCGTCTTGGCATCCTCGGCGCGCAGCACAGCGCGGCCATCGGCCACCGGTGCTCCGTGGGCGCGGAGGAGTTCCTTGGCCTGGTACTCGTGTATGTTCATTGACCACGTTCCCGCAATGTCGAATCCTGCCTGCCCGCTGCCTTCATTCGCTGCGGATCGCGGCGGGCACCATACTTGGTGACTGCCTTACCTGCAATGACTTCATCACCGGCCGGGCCTGCAATGAGTCCATCCGGCCAGTGTCGCCCACATTCCGTCGCAGCAAACGAACCGACACGGCATCAATAGCCGACCAGGATTTGCGTCGTGAACAAGGTATCAGCCAAGGTCAGGGTCAAGTTTCTTGCATTGCTGAACCAGATTGGCAACCGATCCGATTGACGTATCAAGTTCCGCCGCTTCGGCACTCGTCAGCGGAATGTCGAGCACGCGCTCGACGCCGCCGCGACCGATGACTACCGGAACCCCGGCAAATATGTCACTATAACCATACTCTCCGTTCAGTTCAGAGGCACACGGCAGCACTCGCTTCTGGTCTTTCAGAAAGGATTCGGCCATTTCGATTGCTGCTGCGGCCGGCGCGTAGAATGCCGAACCGGTTCCAAGCAGCTTGACGATTTCGATGCCGCCATCACGTGTTCGCTGCACAATGGCATCGACACGCTCCTGCGTTGTCCAGTTCATGCGCACCAGGTCGGGGACCGGAATACCTGCAACCGTTGAATATCGAACCAGCGGCACCATGGAATCACCGTGTCCGCCGAGCACGAAAGCACTGACGTCCCGCATCGAGACACCAAATTCGAGTGACAGAAAGTGTCGGAACCGTGCCGAGTCGAGAACACCCGCCATGCCTACAATCATGTTGCCTGGCAAACCCGAATAGCATTTGAGGGCCCATACCATGGCATCCAGAGGATTGGTGATACAGATAACGAACGCCTCCGGTGCAAAGCGCGAGATTCCCTCGCCGACGGAGTTCATGACCTTGAGGTTGACCCCTACCAAATCGTCACGGGACATTCCGGGCCGGCGCGGCACGCCGGCGGTGACAATACAGACAGCTGCACCTTCAATGACCGCATAGTCATCGGCACCACAGAGCTTGGCGTCAATACCCAGTACCGGGCCGCTTTCGGCGATATCCAGTGCCTTGCCCTCTGGCACACCCTTGACGATATCAAACAGTGAGATGTCCCCTAACTCTCGCATCGCCGCGATGTGGGCGAGCGTGCCACCTATTTGTCCTGCGCCAATCATGGCAATTTTCGGGCGTGTCATTTCCGTGCTCCTGATCGTGTTGCAGCCGTGCGCCGTCCCTACCCGCAATTTCCTGATGGTTCAACGAAGCTGCCCCGAACGGGTGCACATCGCGTATTGTGACAAGGATTTGCCCACTTTTACCCCAATCGACTGATTCGGACATTTTCAAAACCCTGTTTTTGCCCCTTTCACGCCCCGCGTGACAGCTACTTCAGCTTTCCAGAAATACTGTCACATTTCAGCCTTCTGCACAGGAAATCGGGGCGTCCCTTCGCTGCCAATAATCCGTAGAAATTGGCGTATTCTGTGATACCAGCAGGCGGATCCCCGATGACTGCAACACTGCAACTTCAAAACCCGATCAGCAATATCGGCAGCCTACTGGCACGCAGCACCGAAGCCGACATAGACAGTTTCCTTAACCCCGGAATTGTCACCAGGTTTCGGTGAATTCTGTCTGGCTCCTTATCGCTACCCACCGAACGACACGCTCCCAATCCAGCGCATACCGCCCCGTCGGGGCCTGTCTCCTCGCCACAACCAATTGATCGAAAAACGGTGCGGCCGGTCAAGTCTTCCCTGGCAACCCGCCCGCGGACCGACGTTGCCGCCCGGCACGCCGCGCCACCGCCTGCAACCTCAACAACGCCGCACAACCTGCACCTTGAGCCGGTGACCGCCCGGGCCCGGCCACCTCTTCCCTGGCGTTTTATATCAGATTCCCGCTACATTGAGCTCAGAATAATTCGCCAGGATTCCCTCTACTGGAATGAATTAATATGCAATTCAACACCTGGCATACACATGCACACGACGCTGGCGGTCAATGAGGCGGGGGTCCCGCTGGGCATCCCGCGTATTGAGTTTGCCTGTCCGGCTGTCACCGGTGGGGGCGACAGGCCGCCCGAGGAGCGCAAGACGGGGCGTGTAGCGGAGGAGATGGGAGCTGCGTGGTGAGATAGAAGAGGAGGCGTTGTCGGAGTTGCGGGCAGATTGCGCGGGAAGCGGTTAGTTCTTCGGTGATGTTGGACGGCGTGATGCCGAATTTGCGTGGCGGCAGGCAGGAGAACGATACGCGTGGCTGGCGCGAGGCCTCGTGCAGCGCGGTGTCGTTTTCTTCCACATTTTGCGAATATTGCAATTGTCCAACAGGGCTACAAGTGGCCGATGTAGAAATGTCGAGGTTTTCAGGAAAGAGAAGAGATCCTGCGAGGACTCATTTGAAACTTCAATTCCTTCATTGCCGGCAATATGTTTCAGTTCGTCAATCCGATTTGCAATCGGCGACGCAACCTGAGGGTTATGTGCATTTGCAGCTGTGTGCTCCTGACACATGCAAATTCCAGATAACTGCACTTGATTGTCGTTAGACGCACTAAAGCACGATGGGTTGCCTTATGTTTTTCTTTCGTGAGTTCCATAGTTCGAAAATGACAATCTGTAACTGCGGGTCAAGTGACTTCCAGTTTTGCGAGGAAAGTGTCTACCCGTGATGGAGACATTGCCTCCGTCATCAGCATTAGAGCATTCTATTGTGTCATTAGTGGTTTCTGATCAGGCGTAGGGGCGAGTAGTTGCGCCTGCACAAGAAAAACCGGCAGCGCTTTCGGGCGCCGCCGGTGTTGCCAGCCGGCCAGTCTGAACGTTGTCAGGCGTTGGCGGATTTCTGTTCCCGTTGCGCCATGAACAGGTCGAATTCAGCCTGGTCTTTCGCCGTTCGCAGGCGATCCAGAAAGTCTTCGAATTCCTTCTGTTCCTGCTTCAGGCGGTTGAGTGTTTCGGATTTGTAGCTTTCGAAGGCCGTGTTCCTGGTGTTTTTCATTCCCGCGGCATTTCTACGCGACCTGAAGAATTTCTTTCCCATGCGATTGCTCCATATCAGGAAAAACAGTACGGCCAAGCCCACCGGCCAGGCGAAGATAAAACATACGACCATAAGCGCGATCCACGCCTTCTTCCCGTATTGGTCCATCCAGCCTATGGCTTGCGACAGCTTGCTTGTGACCACATCCATGCGAATGTCCTCACCAAACCGCTTAAGTCTATGTGGTGCGTGTGTGAATTCGGTGTCCGACGGCCGGGCTTGCCCAGCCTGCGGATATCTCCCGGAAGGATCTTTCATAATTGATTCCATGTCCTTGTCCCTTCGCTCCATGTTAATGTTAATTACATTAACACAGGAGAGATAGGGCTTGCAAGCCAAGGTTCAAGTCCGGGCAGAGAATTATTTTTTCCTGTCCAGTGCCAGCAAGCCGAGGCCGCGCAAGATTCCCAACCCGCTCTTGAGAAGGTCTTCGGCACTGTCAATTGGCAGGCTGGTGAGCAAGGTCCAGTTGGCCGCATCACCCACGTGCGGCCGCCCAGCTCCCTGGCCGGATGGACCGTGTCGTTGAAGCCCCGGAGCAAGTGTTGCGTTTTCAAGGGCCGTCTCTTCTTCTTCCGGCCACCCGAAAGCGTCCAAACCCGCGTTTGCGGCCTTGCAACCACAAATGACAAGATAAGGATTCCCCCGCACATCATGAAACGCATGGTCGAGACGCTATGCTATGCTGCAAGAATGTATAAGGTCGAGCTTGAGGTTGCGGCGAGGCGAAAGCAGTGCGGGTGTTTGGGCAGCTACGATGATCTGCCACTTTATGAGTGTTTTCTCGCGTCTGGCTGAATAAAAGCGTGACTGGCAGGATTTTGCAATATGTGATGAGACCTCATCCTTGATCGTGCACAAATGTTAGCGGGAATTGCTGCCTCGGCACCAGGTTGACCCAGACTAGTCTAACTCAGGAAGCTACCAGGGTCAGTCGTGCTGAAGTGCAAAATCCCCCTGGTGGCCAGCGATCGGTGCGGATTCTCGCGCCGGCAATCGTGTGATCATTGAGATTTGGGTTCTCGGTTGGGTGGCAGTGCTTTGGCAGAACGGATTGCTTCAGAATGTCGTAGCAATAGACTTGACACCTAACATGTCCATTCTAACCGAACTTTGAGATTATTGAGATGCGACCAGGGGAGGTGCCTCTTGTGCTGGAGCATGCCGACGACAATGCCAGGGGCGATTCCCTGATTGGCAGCGAATGTCTTGACGCGTTGCTCGCTGAGCGGAGTTGCGACTAACTCCTCCCACGCCGGTTTGGGAACAAGGGTGCTTGACGCCCACTCGTTGGCCTCTTTCTCTAGCTCGGACTCGTTGCTGTTGGCTTCGTCGACGAAAATGCCTTTCTTGCTGTGAAGCAAAATATGCGCTGCCTCGTGAAAGAAGCTGAACCAAATATGGTCATCGGCCATGTGTCGAGCGGTCAGTTGAATGACAGCCTTTCTGGGCGACAACCACCGGGCTGCGCCACTGAGTGCCGTCCTCGGTAATGGCCGTTCCACCACCAGCGCAACCCCGGCCTCATTGCACAGCCTTGCGGACTGTTGCAAAGCCTCTGTGATTGGTTCACGGGTCAGGGAACGAATGCTCTGAATAGCGAGTCTAAACCTGCTCTTGCTGTATTCCGCACAAACTTGGTGTTCGGCTTCGATCTCGCCGAGCCGGAGCCACGTAGCCAAAGCAAATTCATCGCTCCCGAATGTCGGGGAGTGGCGATAGGCCACATTGGCACGGCCATAGCGTGCAGTCCAGGCTTCGACTGAACCCACACCAAAAAACGCCAGCAATTTGGCTAAGGTGTCGGCATCCGATTCCGGGCGCTGAAAGCAGTTTCGCCTTATCAGGTCCTTTACCGGGAAGGCTTTGATCCATACTGCGAAGGCAGCAGAATTCTCAGCCTCGGCTTTTCTGGCCCGGTGTAACTGATATTCGGATTCAATCCCGAGCCAGATGCTGGCATCCATGCCAAACACCTTCTCCAACTGCAGTGCGGTTTCCGGTTCAAGCGGTGCCTTGCCCGAAATGATCTCGCTGATCAGTTTGGGCGAACGACCACAGCGGCGCGCAAGTTCAGCTTGCGACATTTCCTTAACCTCAAGGTATTCCTCAAGGAGCCATCCAGGTGGGACCGAATAGTCTGGGATAAAGTGGTTCTTCGCCGTCGCCATTTGTCTAACCTCCATCAGTGATAGTCGGCCACTTCGAGGATCGTAATTGCCGTCACTTGTTCCGTATTGATCCCACCATCGACCTTACGCGGAACCGGATCGTGATTGACTTCGAAAAGGAGCCGTTTCGGGTGAACGAGATCGACAGCAAACTGTTCGCGTCGGTCCCCGCTGAGTTGATGCCGTCTAACTGGCGGAGTGATTGGCACCAACGAAAGGTTGGGTGCCGCTCCGAGCACAACCATTCGCAAAGTGATGACCCTTGCCATCCTTGACCCATAGGCCTTCTCTAGGGCTACCGCACTATTGTAGCACTTTCTAAGTTTGCGGGTTCGGAAGGCGATGTTAATTGTAAAGGTTCCTTATCGTTACATGATAGGTAACGCTTTAGTTGTGCTTGTCAATGCAATTGAGTGAGTTCTTAACAAGAGGAAAATTGGTTACCGAAGGCTCGATTGGGGTAAGCGTTCGGCCCTTTACCGCGGCCTTGCGGCGCTCGGGGAGGCGCGCTGTAAGACATTGATAGGTCGTCGAGGCAGCTAACAAGATGCTGGTAACGGAGCGCATGAAGCGCTCTGGAATGCAGTGGAACATCGGCGGCGGACTGGCGATATTGACCTACCGGTCGTTGGCGCAGTCGGCTCGACTTGATGCTGTGCGGGCGCATCTGATGGCCCACAGAAAAGGTCGGTTTGCGGCCGATAGCGGTCCCTGCGAGAAGTAGACACTTGGGGTCAACTTGAGGCATTCGATGTCGTCGCGGCAGGGCCGTCCGTTGCCCGACGCCCCCGCACAGATCCGGACGTGCGCGTTAACGCATCCGGCTCACGCGCTTGCGGGTCCTGGCGCAGTAATGCGTCATGCCCAGAAAGTCGAAAGTCTCCGGCTTGCCCGCCCCGCGTCGCCAACGATTTGCCGCCGCAAACCGTCCGAACTCCACAAGGCGGCTCTTCCCGGCGTTCAGCGACAGCCCGAACCGGGCCAGCCGCTCCCCGGGGTCTTCGAGAAAGCGTTCTGCATCGGCCTTGTGCTCCAAACCGCATACGAAGTCGTCCGCAAAGCGGACCATGATCGCATCGCCCCGAGCAACCGTCTGGCGCCAATAGTGATGGAACCACACATCAAGCACATAATGCAGGTACGTATTCGCCAGAACAGGCGATACTGTCGCCCGCTGTGGCGTGCCCCTGCCGGTGTCCGACAAGGCCCCGTCGGTCATGACGCCGGCGTTCAACCACTTGCTGCACAGCCGGACCACGCGCCTGTCCCCGATCCGGTGCTCCAGGAAGCGGATCATCCACGCCCGGTCCACCATGTCGAAGAACCTGGCGATGTCAGCATCAACAATCCAGTTGATCCGCCGCCGCTTGATCCCGACCGTCAGCGCATGGCTGGCCCATTGCGTTGTGGCGGTCAGTATGGAATTTGAGGTCTGCCATGAATTCCTGCCCGGTCAGGCAGCACATGGACCCGAGAGAAAAACAATTGTGTGCACGGCCGCGGGCAGTGGCAGTTGCCAAGGGGTCTAGGGGTGTGATCGCAATAGCCGACAACGCATTTCAACGCCCAACCCTGCATCGGGTTAGTGTTTGGGCAAGAGTCACAGGTGGTCGGTACGGCAACTGAAGAGCAGCGTCGATTGTTGTGAGGGGCCGACAGTAAGGACGAGCAGAGAGCAGAATCTACAAATTGACAAACCGGGACCGTTTAGGCCATATATCTGGTAGAGTTTCGCTAAAAAAATGGATATAGCTTGATTCCGGTTCTGTCACCGTGTCAGGGCAGTGTCGTGCAGTCGTTTTGACCACAGGGGATAGCATGGCACCGTCACGCCGGTTAAGAGTTCCATGGCTCTGTAGGCAGAGCGGGCAGTTTTTCCTCAGTGATTGGCTCCAGGAACGCGTTGCCATGGGTATGGCGAGTGGGCTTCGCATTTCGCCAGTACACAAGGCATCAAGGATGATCTGGCATACAAATCGGCAGCATGGTGGAGGCAACAGCCGAGACTTCCGCCCATGTGACTCACCATGCAGCTGCCTGCTCCTTGCGGCCCGGTATTTGATTTGCGTCTTGGATGGCGGCGCAGCCAATACTGTCTTCAGGACGGAAGGTCATTCGTGAACGAAATAAGGAAGATGGACGCTATCATTTCGTCAATGCATTCTAGCGGCATTGACCCCGAGCGAGTCGCCGAGATAATCCAGCAGGAATACAGTCCGGATGAGCACCCGTCCTTCAATTCGCTTGAGCCGCGCGGCTACCGGAAATCGCAGCCAAGAAAGACGCTCCCGAAACGGAAAGGAAGGCAGAAGAATTCCGGGGGACCGCCGACGCTCAGATGGATTCCGAAAGCCCGGAGCGTCCGTCTTGCCGGGCGGAGTCTTGGCGGCATGATCTACGTCGGCCCATCATCTTCCGTGATGCATCCGGTCGTGAATGTCAGCGCCATCAATCCCAAGCTCAGGATTGCGGCCAGAGGTCTAGATTTTTCAAAACGCGGGATGTCCGATCCTCCCAACTATGAAATTGCCAGTCCGGCCTCACGTGTTACATACCTTGACTGGCTGGCACGTGGCAGGTCTGAGAAGCGCTGCAGCATCGAATACCCACTCCTGTACTTCTCGGGCCTTGAATACCGCTTGATGGTCGAACGCACGACAAGTCATGAGCGCAGGCAAATCGTCACCGAAGCTAGGAGATTGCTAGCGGTGTACGGCGCAAATCCCGCGCTGGGACGTCCAGTTAAACGGTTCCTGGCTGCTGTCGACTATCTGTTCAACGCCTCCGATATTCGGCCTGTTTTCAAGCCGGGCAAAGGCAAGATTCCGACTCCGGTTCTGGTCGGACTCGGTTTGCAGATTGCGCGCACGCAATCGCTTACTGCGGACTGGCTTCTTTCCTGGCTGATGTGTACCAGTTATAAAGCGCTTCGAGTGCCGGCCAGGCGCGCCTTTCCCGAATTCAAGGCCTCTTTTCGGGTCGAGTTCGACAGGCTGTTCCCGCTTGGAATGGAGGTCGACGTGCCGCATGAAGAGGTGCGCCTGACGTACCAATCGCCATCGAGAAGGTTTTATGTCGACATTGCTGACGTTCTTGGGGGTATTCCCGATGTGTCATTCGACAGGAAGCCTCCGGTCATCGCACTCGAACTGGCCCACAGGAGCTGTAAAGCGATCGATAAATATAGTCGATACATTGGCAAAAGGCCGCAATCCAGAGGGAAGATCGAGGCACATGTATACCTGCCCAAGGAATTGTGGTCGAAAATTTCTTGTTCAAACAGGAGCGAGTTGAGAAATTGGACACAGCAGCGCGTGAGGGCTGGCGGCTTAACACCGTTCACCGACGTCATTACTGCCCTTCAAGGCCACGTACCTGACAAGCTCAGAAAACTCCAGATCGACAACGTTTCTGATGTCTTGGCCCACTTCAATGTGGGCATGGCACCAGACCCGAGGCACGGTGGACCGAAGCCGAAAACCGGCGAGTCGGTTGTTCTGTTCAAGCTGGCCGGCAATCGTGCAGATCCGAAGGCCTCGACCGAGAGTTTTCGGTATGCCTTTCTCGGCCTGATTGTTGGCACCATGGTAGCGCACGCTGAAGGTCAGAATGCCGGCGCCAAGCGAACTCATCTGGCCAGACAAATCGGCACCAATAAGACATTGAACGTAGCTCAGCGGAAGATACTGCGCGCATACCTTGACCTTTGGAGCACTTCACCGCCCAAGTTGGGCCTGATGCGCAGCGAACTACGCAAGTCAAGAATTGACATCAGGCGGACGCTGGGCTGGGTGGCCATCTTCACCGCCCAGGCCGGAGGCGATGTTTCCCGGGCCGAGATTCGGGTACTCGAAAAACTCTACACAACATTGGGTTTGGGCTCCGAGAACGTCTATAATGACCTGCTGCGTATCTCGTCCGGGCCGGGACCGGTAACTGTGCGGCCAGCCCGCAAAGGAGATCGCGATGTTGCTCTCCCGGCTCCGCAGATTGAGACGAACACAACCTTCACTTTGGACAGCGAGCGCGTTGCGGCCATCATCGCAGATACAGCCAATGCCAGCCACATTCTCGGTGAGATTTTTGAAGACGAAAATGCCGAGCAACCTGATACCCCTGGATTGGAGTCTGAAGGGGAAGGCATGCTAAGCGGTCTCGACAATTCTCATCGTGCTATTGCCATCAAGCTGGCCTCTCGCCCTGAATGGACGGAATCCGAGGTCTCTGAACTTGCCTCGCAGTACCAGCTGATGGTTTCGGGAGCACTCGAGACCATTAACGAATGGGCATTCGAGAGGTATGGAGATCTTCTCGTTGAAGAGTACGACGGCTACGAAACAAACGACGACGTAGCACAACAATTGACAAGCATTGAACTCGAAAAATGACAGACCCAAGAATCAAGCGTCGGGAACGAGACACGATCCTCCAGGCACTGCGAGCCGGCGTGGTGCCGAAACTTGGACTGCGACACATCCAGGTTGGGCGCTCCCGCGAAATTCTGGAAATGGTCCGCGACGTTGAACGGATCTGCGAGGGTGGATCCTCTATACGCCTGGTGATTGGAGATTATGGATCTGGCAAGACATTCTTTCTGAATCTGGTTCGGCTTGTGGCTCTTGAAAAAGGTCTGGTAACGCTTTCAGCCGACCTAGCACCTGACCGCCGCCTCTTTTCCACTGGTGGCCAAGCACGTTTTCTCTATGCGGAACTTGCGCGAAATGCCTCTACCCGAACCAAGCCGGACGGTGGGGCGCTGGCCAGCATCGTGGAACGGTTCGTCACGACCGCGATGCGGGAAGCGGACTCTTCTGGTCGACCAACTGGCAGCGTAATCCGCGACAAGCTGCAGCATCTCGAGGATCTGACAGGTGGTTATGAGTTTGCCACTGTCATCGACAAATACTGGCAGGGGTATGAATCGGGCAATGAAAGGTTGCGTGCAAGTGCCCTGCGATGGCTACGGGCCGAATTTGCCACGAGAACTGACGGGCGCAAGGCATTGGGTGTGCGAACTATCATTGACGACATCAGTATCTATGATCATCTGAAGCTCATGTCCGCCTTCGTACGAGAGGCGGGTTATGGCGGCTTGCTTGTCCTTCTCGACGAGCTGGTCAATCTTTACAGGCTTGTCCACAGCCGGTCGCGCAATTCCAACTACGAACAGATTCTTCGCATCCTGAACGATGTACTTCAGGGCAGTGCTTCCCATATCGGATTTGTGATGGGCGGCACGCCGGAGTTTCTGATGGACTCGAGACGGGGGCTCTACAGCTACGAGGCTCTTCAATCGCGCCTTGCCGAGAATACTTTCGCACGAGAAGGGCTTATCGACTTGTCCGGACCAATCGTACGGTTGACAAGTTTGTCGCGGGAAGATCTCTACGTACTGTTGACCAATGTCAGACGTGTCTTTGGAGGACAAATTGCCGAGTCACTGCCCGATGAGGCCTTGCAGGCCTTCATGACGCATTGTTCACAGCGAATTGGTGATGCCTATTTCCAGACACCGCGCAACACGATCGCGGCTTTTGTGAACATGATGTCGGTTATCGAACAAAATCCAGGGACAACTTGGCAGAGTTTGCTTGGTGGCGTCGAGATCGCCGAGGATTTGGGAGATGGCCTAGGCCAGGGTAGCGGCAAGGGATCTACAAACGGTGGACGAAAGCGTAGCGACTCGCTCACGACCTTCCGCCTCTGAGCCGAAGTCGAGTGCCTTCGACCTGCTGGCAGAACCTGTCAGGCGCTGGATCTGGCGCCGTCGATGGACCGGTCTGAGGGACATCCAGGAACAGGCCATTCCAAGGCTGATGCACGCCGACGGTGACCTGATTCTTGCCGCGGCAACAGCTGCCGGGAAAACCGAGGCAGCCTTTCTGCCATTGATTTCCCAGGTTCACGAAGATCACTCGGGACCGGGTTTCGATCTCGTATATATCGGCCCACTTCGCGCCTTGATCAACGATCAATTTCGCCGGTTAGAAGACTTGTGCGAAGCCCTGAAGATGAAGGTACATCCCTGGCACGGTGATATTCCTGCTATCCGCAAGAGGAGGGCCCGCGAGAACCCGCGGGGGATACTACTCATTACGCCTGAGTCACTGGAAGCGCTGTTTGTCCTGCGAGGCGTGGAGATTCCTCGCCTCTTTGCTACAACCCGCGCAATCGTGATCGACGAGCTGCATGACCTGCTGGATTCCGAGCGCGGGGTTCATCTTCGATCTCTCCTGACACGCATGGAGCTGGCGGTTGGCCGCCGAATTCGGCGAATTGGATTGTCGGCAACCCTGGGTGACATGGCGCTGGCAAGTGCCTACCTGCGACCGGAAGCGCCTGACAGGGTTGAGCAACTGATCAGCCGCGCCTACAGAAGCGAACTGCGAGTCGAGCTGCGCGCCTATGCCTCCAGCCAACCTGCCGACAGGACATTCCTGGACGAGGACGAAGACGGCGGCCGTGGAAACGCCTCGGCGCCAGGAGCAGTTGGCGAGCACATCTTCGAGAATTTCCGAGGGCAGAGCAATCTGGTCTTCGCCGGGTCGCGCCGAGAGGTTGAGTCGTATTCGGATGTTCTTCGTACAATCAGTGAACGGAAACGCATCCCTGTTGAGTTCTTTCCCCATTATTCGGGATTGACACGAGAACATCGTAACTTTGTCGAAAAGCGGCTCAAGGAGGGCAAGATACCGACAACGGCCGTCTGCACCTCTACCCTCGAACTTGGCATCGACATTGGCAGCGTTGACTGTGTCGGGCACATTGGTCCTCCCTGGTCGGTTGCATCCCTTCGCCAACGCCTGGGACGTACCGGGCGGCGTCCCGGTCAACCTGCCGTGTTACGGATGTATGCCGTTGTTCCGCAGCTTCATGCCCGCCTGCGTCCAGTCCAGTTATTGCAGTTGGGACTGGTGCGTTCAATCGCCATGATCGACCTGCTTGTCGATGGATGGTGCGAGCCGCCAGCAAAGGATGCCCTCCATCTTTCGACATTGACGCATCAAATCCTCTCGGTGATTACGGAAAGGGGAGGCGCATCGGCACAGCGGCTCTACGATACGCTGTGCATCCGAGGGCCCTTTCGGACTGTCGACACGCAGGTGTTTGCAAGCCTTCTGCGGCAACTCGGCAGTCTGGACAACGCGCTGATCGAGCAGGCGTCCGATGGTTCGATCCTCCTTGGTCGCCAAGGCGAACGAATCGTCGAGCATTACAGCTTTTATGCGGCATTCCAGACACCACAGGAGTTTCGGGTTGTGCACAGGTCGACAGCCTTGGGAACCATTCCCGTGACCATTCCGCTTTCAAAGGGAATGACGATCATACTTGTCGGCAAACGCTGGAGGATTGAATTCATCCATTTCCGTGAACGGACTATTGAGGTGGAGACTGATACGCGTGGCGCGCCGCCGATCTTTGGAGGCTATCCGGGAGCGGTCCACGATACAGTTGTCCAGAGAATGCGAGACGTGTTGAGTGATGAAGCAATGCCTCCTTATCTCGATTCTGTGGCACAAGAGGTTCTTATTGCAGCCAAGGCCGCATACAGGCAATCAGCACTGGAAGATCGGCCTCTTGTGCGGCTTGCAGATGACCGATATCTGCTCGCCACCTGGACAGGAACAATCAAGAGCATGACGTTGGCGATTGTCTTGACTGCCCTCGGCAACAGTGTCGAAGTCTTCGACGGCATGCTCGAAGTTTCGCCATTAGACCCGGACATTGATCTAGTTGACCAACTCAAGGCTATTGCAACTGGACAGGTGAATTTGTCCAGCCTTGTGAAGGTTGGCGAAGGGGTATTGGAATTCGAGAAGTTTCATCGCTTCCTCAATACAGACTTGTTGGCCATTGACGCTCTATCGACACGACTTGATCTTGATGCCGTACCCGAAATCGCCAGACTGTGCGTCGGTCCTCTTGACTAGACAATTGCGCAATTGGATTCACACATTTCCAGCCATGCCACAGCCGATCCGGATGGCCCTGAACTGGTATAGACCCCGCAACATCACCACAGGACCGGGCTTGCCATAAGAGCCGGTCCATCCACCTGGAGGAGCGCACACCCATGCTGCATAGACCAGCGATCCTCTCGGATGCGTGTTCTTCTGCTTCTCTGTTTTCCCCACCGGTGTTGCCGATACCGCTTCCAGCGCCTCGCGGTCCGCAGCGTCAAACACATCCGCAAGCGGCTGCTTGCCCGCACCATCGCGGTCCTGCACAAGCTGCAGGCAGGAGACGCCGGCAACCAGCGTCAGCGCACACAGCACCGCAAAGCGTGCCGCCTCTATTGATACCCGTTCAATGGCAAAGCCACGCGTCCTGACAGTTCTGAACAGCTGCTCGAAAGACCAAAATACATACACCGATAGACTTGACAAAGCCCACCGATCCTGTCGACCTGCCGGCGCAGGTCCTACGTAATCTGGTAGCGTGGCATGAGAACCGTCAGCCAGAACGTCAACGAGCAGGCAATCCGGATAGAACGTCCGGAGGCGAAGCGGCAAAACGGGGCAGCGTATCCGGAGTTGAGACTCTCGACTTCTGTCCCAAGGGATGTCATCCCGATCTTGCATCAGTCAGCAAGACGAACAGGGAAGCCCGTCGGGTGTACTTATCGCGGACATTGTCGTGATTATCAGTGGCGCAAACCACGTTTGGATCGGCAGGCCGTGCCGGTGCAGACGACGTCGAAGAAACACAGGGGTACCCGCTGCACCAACCGTTTATCGTTTCACGCTCACCGGTTCCTTTATCCAGAACCTGTGAGGGCCTCTAGAGCCAGCCATAAACCCACTCACAGACTTGTTATACGGTTTGCGTACCAATTACTTTCACATTGCTCCGGAACCGATTACTGCCCTTGCAGTTCTTGGCGGCAAGGTATTTCCTCAGCTGTCAGTATCGAACACAGCGCTCCGGCTGAAGTTCGCATCGGAATCTGATTGACGCAAATGCCGGGTTTTCAGACGGGGCAATCCCTAGGTCATTGCATTTGGAGAATACAATGAACACAAAAATCAGATCGCTTGCAGTTGCAAGCGCTGTGGCCGCGGCCTTCGCTGCCCAGGCCATTCCTGCATCCGCTGCAGAAAACGAAAAGTGCTTCGGTGTTTCACTAGCCGGTGAAAACGATTGTGCTGCCGGTGAAGGCACAACCTGTGCCGGAACTTCGACGGTTGACTACCAGGGAAATGCTTGGACATTGGTGCCGAAGGGCACCTGCGAGAGCATGGAACTTCCGGGCGATCGCATGGGTTCGCTTGAAGAGCTTGCTCGCGACCTTCCCAGTTGAACCAATCCCAATCCGACCAACAGCTTCACTGCTTGTTCGGGGGTGCGCCTCACCAAGGGGCGCACCTTTCACGCCAAGACATGGAAAAGCATCGAAACCATGACCTCGGGACACGGGCGCGGGTCGACACTTCCGCCAGCACCTGGCGTTGGTTACAAGGCAGCGCATTACAGAGACATTATTGATCGAGCCGGATGTGTCGAATGGCTGGAAATCCATGCCGAGAACTACATGGGTGCAGGCGGCCGTCCCCTGGCTCAATTGCGTCGGTTGCGTCGTGATTTTCCGTTTTCCTGTCATGGTGTCGGCCTGTCGATTGGCGGGGAAGAGCCGTTGGACCAGGACCATCTGCAACGGCTGAAGTTTCTAAACAGTTGGTTGGAGCCGGCCGCTTTTTCCGAACATCTGGCCTGGTCAACCCATGAAGGTCAATACTACAACGATCTCTTGCCGCTGCCTTACACCGGCAAGACACAGTCCAGGGTCTGTGATCACATTGATCAGATTCAGGAGACCCTGGGGAGGCAGATGCTGCTCGAAAACCCCTCGACCTACATTGAATTCGCCGACAGCGAAATGGATGAGATCGAGTTCATCAGCGGCATTGCAGAACGCACAGGGTGCGGGTTGTTGTTTGACGTGAACAATGTCTACGTCTCGGCAGTCAACCACGGGCGTGATGCCGCGGCCTATGTCTCTGCGTATCCGCTTCATCTTGTGCAGGAAATCCATCTGGGCGGCCACGAAGATGACCACGACGACGACGGCAACAAGCTCTTGATCGACAATCATGCCAGCGAAGTAGTTGATCCTGTCTGGACTCTCTACAACCAGACACTTTCCCTGGCTGGACCAATTTCGACCCTGATCGAGTGGGACAACGATGTCCCCGACTGGGATACACTGGAAGCCGAGGCCCAACGAGCCCAGATCGTCTTGATGAGCGGCGACCACGAGAACCGCATGGCAGCCTGAATTGCATCAGTCCGAGTTCATTGCTTCGGTCTGCGACCCGAATCGGGCGGTGCCGGCCTTTATCACCAGCCGTGCCAACCGTCATGACAAGCGGTTTTCCGTCTACCGCAACAATGTCATTGTCAATCTGATCGAGGTTCTTGAACGCGGATTTCCCCTTGTACAGAAGATTGTCGGGGAGGAATTCTTTAGAGCCGCGGCCGGTGTCTTTGTCAGATTGCATCCACCGAAATCCCCGATTCTGTCCCTGTTTGGCGAAGATCTGCCGACCTTTCTGGAGACCTTCGAACCTGTTCAAGGTTTACCTTACCTTGCGGATGTTGCCCGCCTGGAAATCGGCCTGCGCCGCTCATACCATGCCGCCGACCATATCCCTGCACCACCGCGGGCACTCCTGGAGTTGACACCGGAAACTGTGGCCGAGGCTCGCCTGCAAATCGCTCCCTCGTTCATGCTTCTGCGATCCCGTTTTCCGATCTACGGTATCTGGCTTGCCAATACAGGTGGTGACATGAAACCTCGTCCCGGCGCTGAAGATGTCGCTATCATCCGCAAGGGCTTCGACCCGGAACCCAGGCTGCTTGGCGAAGGAGAGTACGAGTTCCTGCAGGCGATACGAGATGGTGCGGCGCTCGGCGATGCCTTCGAACGTGCAATAGCGATCAGTGACGGCTTTGGTCTTGACGAGTCCTTGACATGGTTGCTAGGTAACGACGTCATTGTCAGCCTCAAGGCTGGCTGACGGCGGATCAAGTCAGCCGGAACAACGGGACAGACCAGACCTCCTGAACAGGAAAGAATTATGATTGACCGAATTCACCCGGTGCTCGAGATCTTCGAGGGCATGTACGATCTGATCGACAGGTATCTGGCACCTTGGCTGGTACCTACTCTCGCTCGCCTTGTGTTTGTGCTGGTGCTGCTGATGTACTTTTGGGGCTCTGCATATACCAAGCTTGGCGATGGCTTCTTCGGCTTCATCAACCTTTCGCTGGGGGCCTATGCACAGATGTTTCCGCGGGCCATGGAGAGCGTCGGCTACGACCCTTCGAGCCTGAACTTCCTGTACAAGCTCATCGCGCTTTTCGGCACTTGGGCTGAGTTCATTCTGCCTCTCCTGTTATTGGTCGGCTTTCTCACCCGCCCGGCTGCCCTCGGCATGATTGGCTTCGTTCTGGTTCAGAGTTTCGTGGATATCGCCGGTCATGGCGCCTCCGAGACCACGATTGGTGGGTGGCTCGACCGTGCATCCGGCTCACTGATTTATGATCAGCGGGCCTTCTGGGTTTTCCTCTTCCTCGTTCTTTTCTTGCGTGGGCCGGGGCCTCTTTCGGTTGACCGCTTTTTCGCCAAGGGGTAGCGGGACCGTCCCGCGCCCTGCTGCCCGTGAATGGCGATGTGAGACCAGAGCTGTAGAAGGTTTGAAAGGTCAATGGCTGATCGTCTTCCCGCTGGCCCGCATGTTGCCGCAATGCAAGAGTCGGCACGCCCGGCTGCTGTGCCGCGGACATTCACGGCTGAACGCGCAGACCGCGTTCAAATGCGCATCAATTGCCTAGCCAGGCCTGCGCACTTCGGAATTTACCTCCCGACTGCCGGCAAGGATAGATGACCGTGCATTCACTTGACGCCGGGGTTTTGCGAGACCAAGCTGCCGGGCACTTGAAGTGCTATGCCTTGCCAGTCTGACCGATACCCTTCACCGATACTACGCGATCCTGTCGGTGCCATGAGTCGCAGGCGCGTTCTAAAGGCGATGGCAGGAGGGGTCGGCACGGTCGCAACCCTGAGCGTAGTGCCCGTACGGTCCGTTTCAGCTGTGCCTGGGATACCCTATTGGATGACCGACCTTGTGGTGGCCCGTCTTGGGTCCACCGAACTCGCCGAAGGACGCGTCATTCTTGACCTGCCGAGCCGGGCAGATACCGGGCTTTCGGTTCCCCTGACAGTGTCGGTTCCGGATTCCCCAATGACCGATGAAGACCATGTGCGCAGTCTTCACGTCATGACCACAAGAAACCCACAGCCGCTGGTTACCGATTACTACTTCACACCAGCCTCGGGACGAGCACAGGTATCGCAGCGTATCCGGATTGCTCGTACACAGTATATCTACTGTTTCGCATTGATGAGCGATGGCTCTCGGTGGATGACAGCCCGCCATGTTTCCGTTTCACTAGGTGCATGCGCAGACGAGATTTTTCTGCCCGACGCGCGCGATGCGGCCAGGGACCAGCGCTGAGCTAGCTTTGGCAAATGCAACCTCAATCCGGATATCGAGCAGATAACAACGCATGAGTGAGATCAGAATACGCAAATCGGTGCCCGGCAGCGTGCGCAGGGGAGAGGTATTCGAAATCAAGACCCTGATCGCACACCCGATGGACAACGGCTTCATGTATACCCGAGGTGGCGTACGAATTCAGCGCCAGATCATTCATCGCTTTGAAGCAGTCTATAATGGAAAGACCATATTTCAGGCGGATTGGCATGTCGCCGTTTCAACCAATCCATTTATCTCGTTTTTCGCAGTTGCAGCAGAGTCCGGAATGATTGAGTTCCGATGGTATGACGACAACGGCGAGGTCTACACGGATTCCGCCGAGATCCTCGTTACCTGAACGTCAAATTTCGATCCCGGATTATCTTGAGATCATTTGCCCGCATTGCCGTGCTGGCGGGGTCAGCGGCATTCACCATTGCAGCCCTGGCGCTGGAACCCGATCTGCCCGATGGAGAGTTTCCGGTTTCCGGGTATCGTTTCATGGGTCCACAGGTACAACAGTTGCAGGATGATGATTTTCTGAATCCTGGCTGGTTCGCGGTGGAATTTGGAGCCGAACTCTGGCAAGAGAAGGCGGGGGACCGCAACCTTTCGTGCCAGTCCTGCCATGGTGATGCATCGGAATCGATGCGGGGTGTCGCGGCGCGCTACCCCCAATATGACGAGCACCGAACCGGTCTGATAAATCTTGAGGGACGCATCAACGAAATGCGTTCCCGTTACATGAATGCGGCCGAGTACCCGCTTGAGTCGGAACAGCTTCTTGCCATTACGGCGTATGTTACCCATCAGGCCAACGGAAGTCCCATGAACGTGGACATCACGGGCAAGGCGGCGCCGTATTGGCAGCAAGGCCGGGATTTGTACACGAGGCGTCAGGGACAGCTCGACCTTGCGTGCAGTCAGTGTCATGACGAGCGCGCCGGCTTGATGCTCAGGGGAGACCGCATTAGCCAGGGTCATGTAAACGGGTTTCCCGTTTATCGTCTGATCTGGCGTTCCATGGGATCGAGACACCGAATGTTTCGTTGGTGCAATTGGGCTGTACGCGCCGAACCCCATGAATTGGGTTCTGACGAGTATCTTAGCCTGGAACTGTACCTTGCCTGGCGAGGCCGAGGATTGCCAATCGAATCCCCTGCTGTTCGACCATGACAGTCTTCGTATCCGGATAGGGAAATCGAGCTAGTGGAGGAGGCGGACCCCTTCCTTCTACAAGGTCATCCACGGCCAGGTTGCCCTGCTTCCCCACACGTCAGGTTGAAGGGATTCTCGATTGCAATATCTGCGAGCCTGGAACTACTATCACTGCGGGACTCGTGCCTTCACCCGGTGGCGAATTGCTTCGCCTGATCAAACGAGTGGCCATAGAAGTCGACAACCGTTCGAGCACGTTGTCTACAGAGGAATGCCATGTCCGTTAGGCAGGTATTGTTGCTTGTATGTGCCGTTCCGTTGACGGCAGCCATCATAGCCGCTTTCTGGGCCATGCGGCATGGCGAAATTGCACCTGTCGAACCGCCCGACCCCGGTTCAATTGACAGCGGCCAGGTCCGCCTCGGCAAGGACCTTGCCGGAATAGGTGCCTGTGAAGTCTGTCATACCGCGCCTGGCGGCGCGCCATACGCCGGAGGGTTGGCGCTACCTACGCCGTTTGGCGTTATCTTTTCGACAAATATTACGCCCGATCCGGAACTTGGCATCGGCCGCTGGTCTGCTGAGGCCTTCCGGCGGGCAATGCGCCAAGGCATCGACCGCGACGGGCGTCACCTGTACCCTGCATTTCCCTATGACAGCTTCACGCGTGCAACCGATGAAGATCTTGATGCCATCTACGCCTACCTGATGACGGTTGATCCGGTACATGCTGTGGTACCAGACAACGATTTGGAATTTCCGTTCAATGTCCGCCTGCTTCTTGCCGGCTGGAATCTGCTGTTCCTGAGGCAGGGAGAGCTTGCATACGATGAGCGGCAAGACGAGGAGTGGAACAGAGGGGCTTATCTTGTCGAAGGTCTCGGGCATTGCGGCGCCTGTCACTCTCCCCGCAATCTCCTCGGCGCCGTCAAACTGAATGCCGCATTTGCCGGAGGCGAAGCCGAGGAATGGTACGTGCCACCCCTCAACGCCGATGCAGTTGCACCGATCCCATGGGATCAGTTGCAGTTGGTCAATTACCTCTTTGACGGGTGGGATGAGGACCACGGAATTGCGGCAGGCCCGATGACACCTGTTGTAAACCATCTCTATGATCAGTCGGAAAACGACGTTTTCGCGATGGCGACCTATCTGGAGTCCTGGCAGCGGCCGGCACTGTCGGATGATGACAAAATGTCGGTTGTCGAAAGGGCCCAGGAACTGGACTGGGACGACTCGCCCGAATACTTGCCTTCAAACCTGCCTGAAGAGCCACAATTGCTGCAGGGGATGGAGGTATTTCGCGATCAATGCTCCAGCTGTCACAAGAGCGGCGGCGGACAACTCCCCGTTTCACTGGCACTGACCTCAACCATGAACGCGCCCGATCCGCGCAACGTCATTCACATAATTTTCGACGGCATACGCGCCCCGAGGGGCGTTACGCAGCGGTCAATGCCCAGCTTTGGCGCCTCCATTACAGACGACGACATCGTCGACCTCCTGACCTACATGCGGTGGCATTTCACCGATAAGCCAGCATGGAGCGAAGTCGCCGAGCACGTCTCGAACAAGAGAAGTCACTGGTGAGTTTGTGGCCGGTTGCTGCGCCTGGCTCGTGCCGGAATGGCGCCTTGACCCTGTGTTGGAACAGCACCTGCGGACACGCTGCCGGGTTCGGCCGGCGCAATTGCTGGAACTGCGGGAACACAACCTGGCATGCAGTCAGGCCGCGCAGCCAGGAGTTCAAGCCACCGGTCCGAGCCAGCGATTCTCATTATGGCATTCTTCTTGTCCTGTCAGCGGTTGTACCGGTTTTCGGGACGGGAGTTTGGAGAGGTGGTGTAAGGACGCGCGGGGACCCAAGGCTATCAACAATCCATACCTGACACAGCCTAGAGTGTGTGCCATGTTCGGCGATTATGATAATCGGTCTTCGACAGTTTTCCGCAGATACCGTGGAATGGTTCAGGTCAGCCTGTAAACAGGGGACGCACGCCCGCGCCGAGCTGACCCGCAATCTGTGCCGCCGCGAGGCGTGGCTCGACTACCGCGGCCAACCCAACGCCGCCATGGTGCGCAAAGTGATGCCTCGGCTGGCCGCCGAGCTTGATGTTGCTTTACCGGCCCGGCGGTCGTCTCCGCCCACGTCTTGCCGCCGCCCGGCCGCCGCCTATCCCGACCAGACACTGTCCTGTTCGCTGGCCGAACTCGGCGAGGTGCAGCTGGTTCCCGTCGAGACGGCCGACCGGCATCGCTTCGCATTGATGATCGAGAGCCATCATCCCGAGCGCTGGAGCCGGGCACCGGGCGTCCTTTTGCGCTACTGGATCATGTCCTCCTGCCGCGGCGTCTTGGGTGGTCTCAGCTTCGGGTCGGCCGGCTGGCAGTTGCAACCCCGCAATGCGGCCATAGGCTGGCGTGGTGATGCGCGCCGGGCGCATATCGACAAGGTGGTGATCAACCGGCGCTTTCTGATCCTGCCTTCGGTGCGGGTTGACAAGCTGGCCTCGCAGGTGCTGCGCCTGGCGTTGCGCTATGGGGACCGGCCGCTGTTGGTCTACAGTTTCACGGGCCCCGGTCAGTCGGGGTTGAGTTACCGTGCGGCTGGATGCCGCGCGGCAGAGCGGAGCGGAACTTCTTGTCCGGGCCAGCCGCTCGGCGCCGCGGCACGTATTGCTGCCTGAAGACAGTTCCGGGTGTCTGTGGTCGCATATGGGCGAGCAGCCGGTGCTGGGGGCATCGCAAGATCAGGCTTGCGGCCAGTGGCGGCGTGCGTCGCCGGAAGACGCGCACCGTACGCCTGGCGTTGCCGGCGGCGTTTGTCGATCTGAGGCCCCCGCAGGGATGTGATGATCTCCCCTTGCGCGTGCTGGCGGTGTCGGCCCGGGAGGAGCGGAAACCGACGGCATCGGTGCGCTATAACATGCGGCGGCGCAAGCAGAAGTTCAGCTGGCTGTTGTTGACGACCGGGAGGTCGTCAGCTGATATCGAGACGGCCATTGAGGTGGTGCGTTTGTACGAGTTGAGGTGGCGCATCGAGCGTTTCTTCCATGCTCTGAAGGTCGGCACGCGCATGGAGGACCGTCGGCTGGACGATGCTGACGATCTCGGGAAGTGTCTGGCCTTCGATGCCATCACCGCCTTTCGGGTCTGGGACCTGTCGCTGCTGGCGCCGGAGAAGCCCGACGATCCGGCGGCCAGGTATGTCAATGGCGATGAGATCAAGTTGCTGACCCTGATGGCCCGCAAGTCAGGGTTTCGTGTGGCAACGGGGACCGCCGGCGATGACCATAGAGAGATTTGTGGTGCTGACAGCGGGACTGGCGGGGTTTCATCCGTCGAAACGGCAGCCATTGCCGGGGACGCAGAAGCTGTGGCAGGGGTTGCGGATCCTGTCCATCGGGATGTTTGCTGTTCAAAGTCAACGTGAAGCGCAGCAGGATGAGGAAGCGATGCATCAACACATGTCGGAGTCAAGTATGCTACATTGATAGGCACCCGATGGCCGCATCGATGTCGAGATCGAAGGGCTGACAGCCCGTCCGAAGTCAAGCCGCAAGAAGGCGAGGCCCGCCCGCCTCAAGCGGCTGGCCTGCTGCGAGCTCCGCTATCGTCGTGTGACACTGCCGCCGACCGCGGCCGTGGCGGGTGGCGAAGCGATAACCTTGTCTGCGGTTCATATCAAAGAGACCGCACCACCTGCGGGCGAGGACCCGGTCCAGTGGCACCTGTTGACGACGCTTGAGGTCGGCTCGGCCGGGCAGGCCGCCGAGGTGATCGGCTATTACCTGCAGCGCTGGCGAATTGAAGACTATTTCCGCCTCCTGAAGTCCGGCTGCCGGGTCGAGTTTCTGCTGTTCCGCACTGCCGAACGGCTGCAGCGGGCGATTGCGATCAATGCTGTGATTGCCTGGCGCATCATGGTCATGACGCTGCTCGGCCGGCAGGTGCCCGACTGCGAACCGGGGTTGATGTTTACCGATCATGAGCTCGACTTCTTGCGCGACTATGCCCGGGAGCATGCCAGGGCGGGGCCGGACCGGCTCGGCGATGCGGTGCGTCCTGCCCATTGCTTAACTAGGCACTAGACAATCCGTCTTGAGGCTGCTATTGCGGCCTCATGACACAGGAACTTTCGATTCGCCAGACCTTGTTTTCCGACCGCGGACGCGGGGTTCTGGCCGCCTTGCCAGCCGCCGAGCACTTCGCCGGCCGCATGGCCATGGCCCGCCATGTATGCCAACACTTCGACTTTGTCGACCACAGCGGCGGGTTGCGCCTGTCGAGCTGCATGGCCGCTCTGCAGGAACTGGAGACCACCGGGGCCATCCGTCTGCCGCCGGCCGGGCGTACCACAGGCATCACCCGGCGGCCACGGATGACCGCCGCTCCAGTCCCGGCCCCGGTCGCGGTTCCCGAGCGCGCCGATCTGGTCCACAACCTGCACCTCGAGCCGGTGACCGACCGGGCCCGGGCCCGTCTCCTGGCGCGTCTCATGCATGACGAGCATCCGCAGGGTGCGGTGCAGCATGCCGGCCGGCAACTGCGCTATCTGATCGGCTCTGATCACGGCTGGCTGGGGGGCTTTGTGTTTGCCAGTCCGGCCCTGAGGCTGCGGGCTCGCGAGCGCTGGCTGGGCTGGACTGAAGCCGAGCGGAAGGCTTCCTTGAGCCGCGTGGTGGGCATGTCCCGCTTTCTGATCCGCAAGGATGTGGCGTGTGGCAATCTGGCCTCGCGTGCCCTGGGGCTGTGCAGGCGTCGCCTGGCGACCGATTTCGAGGCCCGCTACAAGGTGCGTCCGCTGCTAGTGGAGACTTTCTGTGCGGCGGGCCATGACGGCACCAGCCTGCGGGCTGCGGGCTGGGTCTATGTCGGTGACAGCACGGGCCGCGGCCGGCATGCGAAGAGCGGTCAACGGGTGGGCAGGAAGATGATCTTCATGCGCCCGTTGAGCACCACTTGGCGGCGTGAGCTGGGGCTCTGCGGCCGGGGCAGCGAGCCGCCGCCGTGGCGGTCATTGACGCTGTCGCCGGGCGAGGGGCTTGACATGTCGGTGTGGGCGGCCAATGAGTTTGGCGAGGCGCCGTTGCACGGCGCCGTGGTCAAGCGTCTTGTCAAGAGTGTGCACATCTGGTCGATGGCACCGGCGAAGACGTTCTTTTCGGCAGCGTGCGGGGATGGAGCGGCAGTGTCAGGTTATTACCGGATGATAGAGTATCCCGATGAGTCGGCACTGACGCCGGAGGCGATGCTGGCGACGCACCGGGAGCGGACGCGGCGTCGCATGCGGGGCAGCGGGACGGTGCTGTGCATACAGGACGGGACAGATATCAATCTGGCCACCCATGGGGGCTGCCGGGGATTGGGGATCATCTCCCGCAACAAGTCGTCGGCGGGGACGCTTGGCATACACATGCAGACGACGCTGGCGGTCAATGATGAGGGGATCCCGCTGGGCATCCCGCGCATCGAGTTCGACTGTGGGTCGGTCGGGGGCGACCGCGACAGGCCGCCCGAGGAGCGCAAGACGGGACGTTGGTTGCGTGGCTATCGGGACACCTGTGAGCTGGCGTCGGACCTGAAGAAGGTGCGGGTCATAGCGGTGATGGACCGCGAGGGGGACAGTGCGGCGGTGTTTGCCGAGCATGGCCGTCGGGGCGGCAGTGCGTTGCTGGTCCGGGCCCGTCACGACCGGGTTCTTGGCGATGGTCGGAAGCTGTTCGGGACGGTTGGTGCGGTGCCGTCATGCGGCGAGATTGAGGTCTGTGTTGACCGGGCCTCGAAGCGGCGTTCGGCGCGAGGCCAGAAGGCCTTTGCGGGCCGTGAGGCACGTCGTGCTGTAGTCGAGTTGCGGTGGTGTGAGGTGGCGATACCGGTGCCGGTGCGGGAGCGTCGTCATCTGGGCCGGGAGCCGTTTGTGCTGACGGCGTTGCAGGCCCGGGAGCGGCAGGTTCCGGCGGGCGTTGCCGGCATAGAGTGGCTGCTGTTGACGAGTTTGCCGGTGGGGTGTGTTGCGGATGCGAGGCGTGTTCTGGGGTATTACGGGTTGCGCTGGCGGATAGAGGATTATCACCGCATTCTGAAGACCGGCTGTCAGGTGGAGCAGATTGCCCACAGCACGGCGGCGCGCATGAAGCGAGCCCTGACGATCAATGCGGTGATGGCGTGGCGGCTGTCAGCGTTGACGCTGATGGGTCGGGACACGCCGGAGTTACCGGCCTGCGACATGCTGTCGGAGGCCGAGATAGCGGTGTTGCTTGACTATGCGCGGGAGCGTCGTCTTGCCGAGCACGAGCTTGGGTTGTCGGAGATATCGCTGGGTCGGGCGTTAATGCTGGTGGCGCGGATGGGCGGTTATCTGAACCGCAGGAATGATGGTCCGCCGGGTCACCAGGTGGTGTGGGAAGGCTACACGCGACTGGCGACCGGGTCACAGGTGATGCGCCGTATGGCGGAGTATGGAGCGGAGAGTGCATTCAATAAACTGAATGTCCTGCCAACTATTGGGTAATGGGCAGGGTGCGTCTGGTGGCCCATCTCGGCGGCTACAGGGATCGCAAGCATGATGCGGAGCCCGGGAACCCGATCATGTGGCACGGGCAAACCCGGCTTTCGAGTGCCTCGCTCGGCCACCGGATCGGGTTCAGGGCCGGCCGAAGGCACGCATTGCGGCACGACTCATGACCTGTTGCCATGCACAGTTATCATGACACGGTAGAGCTAGGTGGCCATTCCACTGTCGGTAATGCGCAGCGAGCGCATGGATTATCTCTATGAATTGATGGACGCCACCCATGACAGCAAGGACATTGACCAACACAGCCGGGCTTCGGGTCATGTCCCGATCATTGATGTCAATCCACGCAACAACAAGGCGTTGATAGCGCACCGCAAGACTGAAGCCCTTGCCAGGCGCTGTATCGGCCATACCGACCCGACGGTCGAGCGTGTCAATGGGCAGCTGAAGGACAATACCGGTTACCGCTTTATCAGGGTCCAGGGTCATGCCAAGGTGTTCTGTAACCTTATTTTCGGCATCCTGGTCATGACCGCCGAGCTACTGATGCGACTGGCAGCGCCCGACTAACCTGTAAGACCCCCTGACCTGACAGCGGCCACCAGGCTGATCGGCCACTGTCCTCTTTTGGAGGACGGTGCGGTCAGGCACGTCTCCCTAGCAGTCTATTCGTGTTCCAAATCGGCAAATCCGCCTTCAAAATGCGAAAATCGTCCGTCGCTGGCCGGCGACCACAGAATTCAATGCAATTGCCGTCATCATGATGCTACAACAGCTTTGAAATTGCAATTCTGATTTTGCAAGAGGCTCTACGGTCCAATAGTTCGATTTGCTGTCTTTGAAAGGGAGGGTATCGAAGCCATTTGCGAGAACAGCAGACTCGGTTTTGACGCAACGCATGAGGTAGGAGTTGATAACAAAGAGGAATCCACCTGACGCCACATCATTGATGATGTCGGCAAGAAGTTTCGGCAACTACGATCTAGCAGGCGCCCTTGCAGACCTCATCGACAACAGCATCAAGGCCAACGCGGAAAACATTTGGATTTCCTGCGATTACAACGATGGTGACCCTTTCGTTTCTGTAAGCGATGACGGTCATGGAATGTGCGCTCTGGAACTTGAAGCAGCCATGAGACCTGCGTCAACCAACCCGGCAGATGAGCGATCACCTGATGACCTTGGCCGGTTTGGCTGGGGGATGAAGTCTGCATCGTTCTCACAGTGTCGAAAGCTTGTGGTCCTGACCGCCAGAGACCACGAAATGAGCGGCGCGATCTGGGATCTTGATAATATCGACGACTGGACAATGGGTGTGTTGGTCGGAGATGAGGTGGTTAGGACTGCCACTAGACCATTTGTTGACGGACACGGAACCGAAGTCATTTGGAAAGACTGCGATCGCCTTTCCGAAGACCACCAACTCACGAGCGCCAACTTCAATGAGATAGTCAGGCGGACTGCTGACCGCCTCGCGGTCGTTTTCCAGAGATACATGGAAGGCAAGTCCAAACGTGCCCGACTGGCTATTCATCTCAATGAAAGACCTCTGAAGCCTTACGACCCATTTTACGCTGCTCACGAAGCAACACAGCCGCTTGAGGAGGAACCCCTGCTTGTTGCCAATCATGTTGTCGTCGTGCAGCCCTACATTCTTCCTCATTTTTCGAAGCTAGGAGAACGTGAATACGAGAGGCTTGGTGGCGAAGAAGGGTTCATCAGAAACCAGGGCTTTTACGTCTACAGGAATGACAGGTTAATAATTCACGGTACGTGGTTCCGCCTTGCCAAGTACGGCGATCTTTCTCAGCTTGTAAGGATAAGCGTCGACATTCCCAATTCCATGGATGACATGTGGAAGATTACGGTTGACAAGGGCGACGCCCAACTTCCTGTGGTCCTCCGGAATCGACTTAAACAGATTGTGAACAGACTACGGTCAAAATCTGCAAGAGTGTACAGGGCGAGGGGTGGTTGCCTCGGCGATCCCTCTTCGGTGTCTGTCTGGTTACGCCACGCCCGCAACAACGAAATCAAATACTCGATCAACCGTAGTCATCCTGTTGTCGCCAAAGTCCTAAAGTCGGAGTCTGCAGATAATGTGCGTGCCCTATTGCACTTGATTGAACAGAATTTCCCGGTCGCCAAATTCCGCAATGATGCTATGTCAAAACCAGATTCTATCTCACAAACACCCACTAGCTGGCATGAAATGAAGCAGTTGCTCGATCTTACCATTCCACGCCTAATGGTTGACCAGAATCGCGACCTCCAAGCAACCAAGAACACGCTAGAGCGCACCGAACCATTCAGCAAGAATTGGCAAATGGTTGAAAGGTACATTGCAGAGAAGGGTTGGTGATCATGGATTGTAGATCAGAGGCCGCATACTTCAGAATGGAGATCAAGCGAGTCTATGCTGATGACTTGAAACACAATGCAGCAATCCCAATGGACGCTATTTCGAAGATACTCTCGAATGATCCGTTCGATCTGACCCCGGAGAAAAGGAAGACGATCCGCCGGCTACTGGAGTTCACGTTTTCGGTTCGACAGGACGCCGGGTCAGCGATCAGGAGTGAATATAAGCCGTGGCTCAATCTCAGACGTTCTAGCATCAACTTCCACTACTGGAATCGCCTCAGAAATTACTATCTTGAGGCTGACGTGCTGCCACTTAGCGTTGTGTCCCGGCTGGACAACGTAACCGACGAAATCCTAGACTTCTGCGGGAATCCCGAGGAGGCAAGCGCGTGGGGGCGACGTGGCATGGTCATGGGGCACATCCAGTCCGGCAAGACCACAAACTATGCCTCGCTTATCTGCAAGGCGGCGGACGCCGGATATAAAATCATTGTGCTGCTTGCAGGCCTGACCAATGCTCTGAGGGAACAAACCCAGAAACGGATTGATGAAACGTTCATAGGCAAGAAATCCCTCTTCAATGAAGTCCAACCGGAACTGATGCCGGTGTGTTTCGATAGCGGCGGATCAACATTTCATCCAGCCTACGGTACGACCCGTGATCAGGATTTCCACAGAGCGATATCAAAGTTCGGCGTTTCGCTCGACAATCTTCGAGATCCGATAATCTTTGTTACCAAGAAAAATAAGGCTATCCTGGAAAACCTGCTTGAGTGGATTGATAATCAATCTGTCGGCAAGAAAAGCAATTATCCGCTCCTCCTGATTGATGACGAAGCCGATTACGCCTCAGTCAATACGCTTAGCGACCCAAAGCAGAGCACGGCAATCAACGACGTAATCCGACGAATTCTGACTAAATTCAGCAGGTCTTCGTATGTCGGTTTCACGGCGACACCGTTTGCAAATATTTTCATTGATCCGGACACCGAGGATGAGATGAGAGGAAATGATCTCTTTCCCCGTCATTTCATCAAGGCTCTTGACCCCCCGACCAATTATGTCGGAGCGGCACGTGTTTTTTCACCTGAGGGTGACCTGCGCTGTTCCATGCTGAGAATTGTTAGGGACTTTGGTGACATTATTCCGCTCAGGCACAAGAAAAACCTAAGTCCGGAAAAGCTCCCGGCTTCACTAAAGCAGGCCGTAAGGACATTTATTCTCGCAAGGGCCCTGAGAGTTCTAAGGGGCGATCAAAAGAAGCACTGTTCCATGTTGATTAATGTCAGTCGCTTTAACGATGTTCAGGATAAGGTCCACGGGCTGGTATACGAGTACCAAAAACGCTTGGAGGATGCGATCTTGGTGAATGCCGGGCTTGGCCCGAAGGCTGTCAAGGATCCGGACTTGCGAGACCTCGCGAAAACATTTGCATTGGAGTTTTCCGGGCTTGAGTTCGAATTCGCGGACGTGATCAAAGTCTTTGCCGAGGCTTCAAGCTCCATTGTGGTCCGAACAATCAACATGCGCGGTGGGGTCCTGGACTATGACAAGAACAGGGAAGAGGGTCTGCATGTTATAGCGATTGGTGGCCTTGTGCTTTCAAGAGGCCTGACGCTTGAGGGATTATGTGTTTCATACATTCTTAGAAATGCTGGCGCGTCTGATGCGTTAATGCAGATGGGACGCTGGTTCGGCTACCGGCGAAACTACGAGGATCTATGCCGACTATACATTAATCAATCATCCGCTGATCACTACAGTTATGTTACTGACGCCGTTGAAGAATTGCTCGGAGAACTCAAACGGATGGATGGACGCGATGAGACCCCTGAGAGGTTTGGTTTGAAAGTGAGACGCAGTGAGACCGGGATAAGAATTACAGCCGCCAACAAGATGCGCACTGCGACCCAAATGCAACTTACGCAGAACTTTGGCTGCAGCCACGTCGAAGGATACGCACTTGAAAATGATGCCGAGGTGAACGCCCGGAACGTCGACAATGTTGTTGCATACCTCGGCATGCTGGGACCGCCCCTGACCGTAGAAGCATTCGAAGAGGCATGCCTGCGAGGGGAAGCTGAAAAACACCTTGTATGGAAGGATGTTGAAGGACAAGAGCTGTTGGCAATGGTGCAGGCCTTTCGCTTTCACGCGGACCAGCCGTCTCTCGGGTTTATTGATGGGAGGAGTTCCCTATTCACTGACTACTGCACTGACCGCATTCACAGTGAGCTTGCCAATTGGGATGTCGTCGTTCCCCTGAAAGCTGGACGAAAAGCGCACCTGCTCAATCGGACAAATCTCGAAAACGACCAACTTCCACTTAGGAGCCGCAACAAGGGGAAGATCAAATGCATGGCCGCGGCGGATGTGTATAAACCAATGGGCGACCGCAATACTATCCGTGATCCGAACGTAGATCCCCAGCTGATGCTATCTGCCGAACAGAGAGGAGTGGCCGAACAGTTGAGAGTTGGGCAGGTACTTCGCGGTGACCGATCATTCTGTGCCGTAAGGACACGACCGCTAATGATCGTCCACTTTTTTAGATCAAACCTAAATGACCCACGGTTCCAGCTAAAGGAAACGCCGATCGTTTCGCTGAGTTTTTGTATGCCTAAAACAAAGGCTTCTATCTCGCCTAGAACCTACGAAGTGAACACCGTGTTTCGAAGACAATTGGACACATTGTCTCCCGAAATGGATGCCGACGAGGACAGGTTCAATGACTAGCGGAGGCGACCCTTGGCATGATATTTCTGTTCCGCTGCGAAGTGCAGGACGAATTGAACGGCGGGCCGACCCGCAACATCCAGTGGATTTCTATAGAGCCCGTCTGCCTGGTGGGCGGTATCTCTTCCTCCTGAAAAATGTAGTCGAGATTCAGACACGGCAGATCCCAGTTCTCGCCGGACTGGAAGTCAGGCTGGAACCGCAACCGAACAACACCAGCGAACTGATCTTCGAACTCACTGATGACGTTCAGGTTTCATTATTCAGGGTACTGACGCAGGATTTTCTTGATGCCACGGCTGATCTGGTGTCGGGTTCTTCAGATCTTGCGGCCCACAGGACCATGGTTCGACTTGAAAAATGGCAGTCCATGCTTCGTCGCCTACGTGATAATGTTCTTTCAAGGCAGTCCATAATCGGACTGACAGGAGAACTTCTCTTCCTGAGAGACAGGCTGCTACCGCATCTTGGTGTGGAACAGACGCTACGCGCCTGGCGGGGCCCTCAGCAGGACGAGCAAGACTTTGCTCACGGTGACTATATATTTGAAGTGAAGACACAACTAAGTACAGCAGACCAGTATCTCCTGATCAGTTCCGAAGCCCAGCTGGATGATTCATCTGGCAGGATTGTGGTCTACTACCAGACGCTGGTCTCGTGCCATGATGATGAGAACGGGGAGTCTCTGAATCAGCTTGTCGAAGATTTGCGCAAGACGTGCAGGGCACACTCAATCCTGGCGCAGGATCTCCTTGATGCCGGTCTCATCGCAGCAGGTTACCTTACGCGCCCTGATTATGATGGGGAGCGGTGGAAACCTGTCCAGACTCGGATCTTTGAAGTAATCGACGACTTTCCTCGGCTGACACCGGCTAGTCTGCCTCCAGGGGTGTCGAACGTGAAATACAGAATTGCCGTTGGTACCTTCGATAGGTTCGAACGAACCTCAGACTGGTTAAATGGAAAATTTCTTGGCTGAAAACAATGTAATAGCCGAGTATGACGCATTCTGGGAAGAACTTCTCAGAGAGGCGGAAGTTACTGGTGATCCTCAACGAGCCGCCTTTTTCAGGATGTACGCTGAACTTGCCGCCGAAAATGGTGACTGCGCCGACCTCGTGTACTGCCCTGTCATACGGGGAGGAGCACGGCCTTATCAGGTAGACGGCTATGCATTCGATCAAGTGAGTGGCGAACTTCACATCGCGATCTGCGATTTTCGGCACGAACGGGAATTGCAAAGTCTACAAGCGAAAAAAATTGCATCTATATTCGGTAGAGTCCGTAGATTCTGCGAATACTCCATCAGGCACGATTTTCTGATTAGATTGGAGGAAACCAGCCCGACCTTTGAACTGGCTTGGTTTATTCAGGACAACGTTAAATTCATAAAGCGCATACGCTGCGTTATGTTTTCGAATGCTCGTCTCGCGACCCGAAAGAAGACATTGGAGGCCGGACAAGTCATCAACGCCGAGATGACACACAACATCATCGACTTCTACCGATTTATCGACATTCAGAACGCGATAGGCGGAACCGAGCCCATAGAGGTCGATCTGTGGGAGCTTTTCGGTGACTGCCTTCCGTTTCTCAAGGCCAATTTCGATGACAGCGATTATGAATCCTATCTGGTTGTAATGCCCGGGTCGCTGCTTGCGAAGATATACGGCCTATATGGTGCGCGGCTCATGGAGCAGAACGTCCGGACGTTTCTACAGGCCCGGACCAAGGCCAATAAGGGCATTATCAATACGGCAAAACAGGAACCGGAGAGATTTTTTGCCTACAATAACGGCATAACTGCGACAGCCAGGGGCATAGAAATTGAAAATGGCAAAACTGGACTCTGTGGAATATCGAAGTTTATCGACCTGCAAATAGTGAACGGTGGCCAGACTACCGCATCGCTATTGTATGCCAGGGACCGGCGAATGGCGGACCTGTCGAAAATCTTCGTTCAGATGAAGCTGTCTGTCGTAGAGGCTGAACAAATCGAGGAAATCGTTCCACTGATTTCGAGGTATGCAAACACCCAGAACCGGGTCAGTGAAGCTGATTTCTTTTCTAGGCACCCGTTCCACGTGGAAATGCAGCAAATTTCCCGCCGGACTTCGGCTCCGCCTGCAATAGGTAGGTTATCAGCAACCCAATGGTTCTACGAGAGAATTCGAGGGCAGTATCGCAACGATTGCATGCTGCTAAGCCCGGCCGACCGAAGGAGCTACGAAGCCAAGTATCCCAAGTCGCAGGTCTTGCTGAAGACCGACCTAGCAAAGTACCAACTGACATTTGCTTGCCAACCGCATATTGTCAGTATGGGCGCGCAGAGGTGTTTTCTTAGGTACGCCAAGAACATCAGTGACGAGTGGAAGCGGTCGAAAAAGCAATTCAACGATGAGTTTTTCCGTCGTGTGGTTGCCAAGGCAATTGTCTTCAGGTGGCTGGACAAGCATGTGGGAAGGGCCGAATGGTACAAGGCCAATCGAGGATACAAGGCCAATATCATAACCTACACTCTGGCCTGGCTGGCCAACCTTCTCAAAGAAAGGAAATCTTCAGTACTCGATTTTGACTTGATCTGGAAACATCAGTCGGTTCCAGATGAACTTCAAGACTACCTCTCCATTCTTGCTCCAAGAATCGCCAACAAACTCAAGTCTCCGCCACAGGGTATTTCGAACGTCAGCGAATACGCAAAAATGCAGGGCTGCTGGCAGCAAATTCGTGAATTTGAACTGGGTGTGAAAGGCAAGTTTTCTGCATTCTCGATCAGCCTTGATGAACATGCGGAAAGACTCCGAGATGCAGGCAGGGACCAGGGCATTATCAATGAACTCGAATTGGAAGTCCTGTTGGCGAAAAATGTCCGGCGTCTGCCCGGTTTGCGTAGGATTGCCCGCCAGAATCACATTCTTGCTCCATCGGCAGACAGAGGGCTGAAGAAGGCCGAGAGAGGCAATTCTCATCTTTCAAGTAGTGAACGCAAGTCTGTGCTAAGACTTTTCAAACGTCTTGACGAGCTGGGCCATGGCCCAGCTTCCTGGCAGGATAGGCAGGTATGAAATCGTCCCTTCGCGATATATTCTGATCAGATTTCGGCATTCTTGGTTTCGACCGCGTACAGTGCCTTGTGAAGGGTAGCAGCAATTTGACAGGCAAGGAATGGCGGTACGGCATTTCCAATCTGTACATATTGCTGCGTCCGGTTGCCCAGGAACCGGTAGTTGTCTGGAAATGTCTGCAATCGTGCCGCTTCCCTGATGGTCAGACTGCGACACTGCGTAGGGTCCGGATGAATGAAGTAGTGACCGTCTTTCGACATGTGGCTTGTAATGGTGGACGATGGCCGGTTCTCTAGCTGAACGCGAAACCGGTCCGCAAACTTGCCGGTCTTCCAACTTGCATGATCGGGTGCCAGTTCGCTTGGAAAAACCATAGCCTTTGGGGACTTGCCGTAGACACGCGCATATATGCTTGCAAAGAAGTACCTTCCCAGATCCGTCGGCATGTGACTACGCGTTTCATGGTTGGATACGTGGCATAGGCGCCGATCCACAATCCAATCCTGCAGTTTTTCTGGACAGCAGCTCGGCAACTCCGAACGACCTGCCTTCGCTCTAGTTCTTGGCACATTGTCGCCTGCCTTGTGTTTCTGGATGAACAGTTCCGCTTCTTCTGCCAGGTCCTTGTCTGTCTTGGAGATGGCCTCCTTGACAAGCTGCATCTGAGCTAGAACTTCCTTTCTCCAGTTTTCATAGCTGTCCTTGGTCCTGCTCAAACCGCTTCGCAGGTGCGGCAGAGTCGACAGCACGGACGAGGCTGGAACCTGTCTTGACTGATTTAGTGAAGGAAATTCTGCAAGACTTGATTTCTCACACAGGTCAGCCCTGACGCCGACAATAATTAACCTGTGACGAGCCTGGGGAATTCCGTAATTCTCGGCCCGGATGATAAAATCCGACATTTTCGGGCTTCTTGCTTGCAATGAATCATTTGTGCCGAGCGGGAAGAGCTTGTAGCCTTGATATTCTGAACATGCGCTTTGCAAATCGGAAAGAATCTTATCTCCGATTAGGCGGCCACTAATCGTCGTTGAAATGAGCCCTTTGACGTTCTCCATGACGAATGCTGCAGGTGCAACCGCCTCTAGGATATTGATGAACTCCTGATATAGATAGTGCCGTTCGTCCTGCTCGGGAACATAATTTGGTCGCCCGCGATTTCTTGAACGACCGGCAAGAGAATATGCCTGACAGGGTGGCCCGCCAATTACGATTGTTTGTCGTCCGTCCAAATCATTGAGAAGTGGATAAATTCTCGCCCGGGCGTCATCGGTCCCGAGTTCCAATTTCAGCACCTTTTTTGCTGCCCGGCTCCATTTTTCGGAATGAAAATTGGCAAGTTTCTCGAGAGTCAATTTTCCCTCCAGGAATTCGTAATATTCTTGAGGGAATTCATGGCCGAATTGGCGCAAGAATGACCTGAGCAAGAGCGTGTTGTAGGCTGATCCTTCCTTCTCTACAGATAACTCTACATGGAAAGGAGAGTCACCGGTTACATCGCGGTAGCCTGTAAATCCTTCTGCAAGGCCTCCAGGGCCTGCAAAGAGATCAATCAATCCGAAATGCCCCAAGACTCTTTCCAGCAACCATCAAAGTCCGAACCTATCAAAGTGCAAATGCTCAATCTATTGATTCCCAGACTGAACAGGCTTCCTTGCAACTTCGATCGGAACATTCGCGTTGACATCTTTCGAATGGAATTGCCGTTACTCAGGCTCTCATGTCGATTCTTAACCTGCTGGAGCAGGAGTAACCAATACGTGACGCGGTAAAGTGCATTAGTTATCATAGCAGGAAGGATTGTTCTTGCTGAGTGCTGGATTGAGGTGCAAGTTGGGGTTTTGCTGTTGGTATGGTTGATATTGTTTCACCTGAAGTTCGGTCCAAAATGATGCGAGGAATACGCGGGAAAGACACAAAGCCTGAAATTCTGCTACGAAAACTCCTGTTTAGTAAGGGGTTCCGCTTCCGACTTCACAGAAGGGACCTCCCGGGAACACCAGATATCGTTCTGCCAAAATGGAACGCGGTAATCTTCGTTCACGGGTGTTTCTGGCACCGGCATAGCGGCTGCTCATTCGCGACGACTCCAAGCACTCGCAGAAAATTCTGGAAGCGTAAACTTGATGCCAACAAGGAACGAGATGTTAGAAACCGCGATACACTGCTTTCTGAGGGTTGGCGTGTTGCAACCGTCTGGGAGTGCGTTCTCAGGAGAGAGCCTGATCAAGCTGCTTCAGAAATTTCTTGTTGGCTAAGGTTCAGCACCGAATTGTCCGTTGAGCTACCAGAGCTCAACGACTCAAACCGCCGGTTACAACCCTAATTCAAAGCTCAGGAGGCAAGGGCGTGTGATCAAATAGCGCTTTCCAGGAGCAGGCCATCAATTCGACAAACAATGTGAGTCACGGAGCCAAACCATACGGACCAAGAAGTTCGTAATTGCATTGAGCAGAAGAGAAGCAACAATTCTCAACTTCACTTCGTGCGCAAAGCCGAATATTCGCTCCTAGTCACTGTACCAGGAAGGTAGCAACCTGCTTGACATCGGACAACATCCGGGAAACCTGGACCGCCTGCAAGCTGGGTAAGGCACTGTATGTGGTGCGGTATGCCTTGCAGTACCTGTGCCTGATCCGCAGCAATTCTCATTATGGGCTGATCCACTGATTGTTTCACTATTCAGGCAATAAAAGTGCCAGAAGGGATTCCAGTTCCCGCTCGCTCCTGATTCAACATGGGAATGCAAGCCCTCGAGAATCATATCGGGTTTCTGAAACGCCGTTGCGCCGCCATGCCCGACAAGCGCATCAGAAACCACCTCGAAGACACGCTGGAACAGGGCGGCCTGGCTACCATGCAGCGCCGCAAGGGGCACACGCTGATCGCCCTTGACGGCACCGGGTCCTTCCGCTCCCGCAAGATCAGCTGCCCGAACTGCTCCCGTCAGAAGATGGCCGATGGCCACCAGCAATACGTCCACCGCATGCTGGCCGCCACCATGGTCGCCTGTCAATACTAAGTTATAAGTGCTCAGTTGTGCTATGTTAGAAGCGCCCAGTTCTGCTAAAGTAGTAATCGCCACTTTTGGTTGTTTTGTGCTGTCCTGGTACTGATCTAGTCTCCGGTCATTTTCCCTCCCTTTTGCGGCTTCGGCGCCGGTGGAATTATCGTCGCATTGGCCCTGACATGCTCCGGCATCAGGTCACTGTGCTGGCGCAACCGGTAGCTGGATCCCTCAATCGGAATGACCACGGCGTGATGCAATAGACGGTCGAGCAATGCCGTCGCCACCACAGGGTCGCCAAACACCTCGCCCCATTCCCCAAAGCCCCGGTTCGAGGTCAGGATCATGGCCGCCTACTCGTAGCGCGCCGTGACCCGTGGCAAGTGCAAGACGAAGCGTCTCTTCCGCTATCGCTGGCGCAACACGCTGAAAAATTTCGGCTACAATCTGTCGCACAACTTCGGGCATGGCCAGGACACGTTGTCGACAGTGCTGGTGACGCTCAACCTCCTGGCCTTCGCCATGCACGGCAAGTGCGACATGGAACAGGAGCTGTAGCAGCAGGCGCGTACCGTGGTCGGCACCCACAGGGCAATATTCCAGCACATCTCGATCATCACCCAGTATCGCCTGTTTGGTAACTGGACCGAGTTGCTGCTGGTAATGGCCGGCCGCAAAACCGTCCCGTCGCCGCCCGTTGAGAAGCCGCCGTGACCCGCCTTGGATCCCTGAGCGTCCTTACACCACCTCTCCAATCTCCTGTCTCGAAAACCGGTACAACCGCTGACAGGACAAAAGCATGCCAAAATGAGAATTTCTGGGTCTGAGCCCGAATTGGAATTGACTTGGAGAATGTGTTGCGGCATTTAAGCGGAGTACATTCGCAAACCCTGTCGCCTTTGACACGGGGTGGCGAAAACAGCTGAGTGCATGATGACCATGTGTCCAGGAAAAGGAGATTCATACTTATGGCGATTTCGCTGACGATAAACGGGGCATCCCATACAGTGGATGTCGAGCCGGAGACTCCCCTGCTGTGGGTCCTCCGCGACACTGTCGGGCTGACCGGCACAAAATATGGCTGCGGGATCGCAAAATGCGGGGCGTGCACTGTCCTGGTTGATGACAGGAAGGCGTTCTCATGCACAACCAAGGTGTCTGCGGTGGTTGGCAAGGATGTCACGACCATTGAAGGACTTTCGGATGACAACTCACATCCGCTTCAGGTTGCCTGGATCGAGCAAGACGTTCCACAGTGCGGATATTGCCAGTCCGGACAGATCATGGCCGCAGCAGCACTGCTGAGCCAGCGCCCCGATCCCTCTGACCTGGACATAGATGCAGCGATGTCCGACAACATTTGTCGATGCGGAACGTATAGCCGTATCAGGTCGGCAATTCATCGCGCCGCCGAAATCGCGAAAGGATAATGATCATGAATACTATGGAAATGAACCGTCGGACATTCGTGGTAACCGGTGCCAGCGCTGCAGGTGGCTTGATGCTCGGTTTCCACATTCCGACCAGGGCGGATGCCGCGGCGATAATGGATGATCCATGGATGGCCGGCGAGGGCGGCCAGGAAGTCAATGCCTGGCTGGAAATCGCCCCTGACAATGCCGTCACCATCAGGGTTGGCCAGTCGGAAATGGGTGAAGGCGTGTTTACCGCGTTACCGATGATTGTCGCTGAAGAACTTCAGTGCGACTGGTCCGATGTCAAGGCCGCTTATGCCGATACCAATCGTCATGTGCGCAATACGGTTGAGCCCTACATGGTGGCAGCCGGCGCCGCAAAGGAAACTGACAATCTTTACCAAAGGATGGCAACAGGCGGCTCAGGCGCAGTTCGCCGCTCGCGCATCTTCCTTGCCCAGGCCGGTGCCAGTGCTCGTGAGCGCCTCAAGCAGGCTGCAGCCACCGCATGGGGTGTTGCCAGAGCCGATGTGGCGGCTGAAAACGGAATCCTCAGCGCCGGCGGAAACAGCGCTACGTTTGGTGAATTCGCCGCCGCCGCAGCTGAAATCGACCTTGATACCGAACCAGCCATCAAGACCCCGGAACAGTACACTCTTCTTGGCCAGTCACTGCCGCGGCTGGATACGCCTCTCAAGGTCAACGGCAGTGCGACCTATGGCATTGATGTCCGTGTTCCAGACATGGTTTACGCAGCCGTCGAGGTTTCACCGGTTCCCGGTGGCCGGCTTGTGAGCTACGACTTCGATGCGGTCAAGGATCGCTCGGGGATCATTGGCGCCTACAGGCTCGGCGAGGGCGGGATCGGCGTTCTGCCTTACAATCTTGAAGAGTTGGCGAACCGGGTCACCGGAATCCAGAGCGGCGTCGCGGTGATCGCCGATTCTTACTTCAGAGCCCTGACAGCGCTGCAGTTGATGCCCAAGGAGTGGGATGCCGGGGAACACGGAAACGTCAGCGACGAAAGCATAATCAATGGCGCCCTTGATGTGCTGGCCAATCCGGATGATCCGACCTTCAACCCGGCGCATTCGGTTGGTGATGTCCGGTCGACCATTGCTGCTTCCGACAACACGATCGAGGCAACATATATCACGCCATATCTGGAACATGCCTGCATGGAGCCACTGAACTGTACGGCCCACGTTACCGCTGACCGGGCGGACGTCTGGGTCGGCACGCAAAATCCGCCGCGGGCACTGGCGGTTGCCGCCGAGGAAGCCGAATTGCCGCCGGAGCAGGTGCATCTGCATACGACTTTCCTTGGCACCGGCTTTGGTCGACGGCTGCGCCAGGACGAAGTGCGCCAGGCGACCGCGATCGCCAAGGCCTTGGGGCGTCCTGTCAAGGTCGTCTGGACACGCGAGGAAACAACGCGGCAAGGCAAGTTCCGGCCCTATGCGACCTACCATTTCTCGGCCTCGATGTCAGGCGACGGCAAACCCGAAGCCTACTGGAACCGCGTCGTTTCGCACTCGATTTTCAACCATCAGCTTCCACAGTACCTGAACAATGGTCTCGACAGAAGTGCCCTCGAGGGACTTGACCAGAGGCTGCCCTATCGCTTTGATAACCAGCAGACGGATTACGCAATTCGTGATTCCCATCTGCCGGTCCATTGGTGGCGGTCGGTCGGCGCCTCCCAGAATGCCTTCGCGGTTGAAGGCTTTATCGATGAGATGGCACATGCCGCCGGCGCCGATCCGCTGGAATTCCGGCTGAGCCTGCTGCCGGAAGATTCGGAGTTTCGCAACCCGCTCCTGGTAGCTGCAAGAGAAGCCGGCTGGACATCCGATCTCGGACGCGGGGAAGGCATGGGCATCGCTGTCGCCGAAGCGTTCGGGACCATCGTGGCGCAGGTTGCACTTGTGACCGTGAGCCGGCGGGGGCAGTTGCGGGTGGAATCGGTAGACGCAGCCATCGACTGCGGGCATATCATTCATCCGCGTCTTGTTCAGGACCAGGTTGAAAGCCAGGTTGTTTTCGGTCTCACAGCGGCACTGTATGGTGAAATCCACATCAAGAATGGTGCTGTTGTCGAGGACAATTTCGACCAGTATCTGATGCTACGCATCAACGAAATGCCGCAAGTACGCACGCACTGGGCACTATCAGGCGGCGAAAAGTGGGGTGGTATTGGTGAACCGGCCGTACCGCCGGTGGCGCCGGCTATTACCAATGCCGTTTTCGCGGCAACCGGGAAACGCATCCGCAGGCTGCCGCTGCGAAACCACGATCTGACGGCATGACACTTGCCGGAGCGAGACCTCGGTTGCCGAGTGTCTTGCTTGGGTCGAATTCGGCACGGTAGCGTGACCAAACCAGCAATATGCCAGGCCGGCCTCATCTTGTTGCTTGCCTGCCTGGCAGGCAAGCCTGGTGCCGAAGGCATTCCGACTTCGGGACTGGCTGACGCATGTGCGGTATGCCATGGCCCGGATGGCAACAGTCCGGCTTCAATACCGTCTATTGCCGCACTCGAAACCGACGAATTGCGCCAATTGTTGCTGTCCTTCCGTTCCGGAGAACTCGACAGCACTGTCATGACCCGGTTTGCGCGCGCCCTGACTGATGCCGAAATCGAACAGCTTGCCAAACATTTCAGCCAGCTGCCTGCTGCTGAATAGCCTTTGGATGGATATGTCGATGTCACTCGACCTGCCGGAACATTCAAGACGCGACCTGTTGAAGCTTGCCGTTCTGACGGCAGCGGGGGGCATGCTGCCGGCCTCGGCCTCCTCCCTGTCAGCTGCGCGGGTGGTCGTTGTCGGCGGTGGATTTGGAGGCGCCACCTGTGCCCGATACTTGCGCCGTCTGGCACCCGAACTTTCGGTGTTGCTGATCGAGCGCAATCGCCAGTTCGTGACCTGTCCGTTCAGCAATGGCGTGATTTCCGGATTGACGGAACTGGACAGCATCACACACGGATTTGATGGTTTGCGTCGCTTTGGTGTGGACGTTGTTCAGGACGAGGTAACTGGCATTGATCCCGGGCAGCGACAGGTAGCCCTTGCCGGGGGCGACGTCCTGACCTACGACAGACTGGTTCTCTCGCCTGGCATTGCTTTCAAACAGGATGCAATCGACGGCTACGACCAGGCTGCCATGTCCCGAATGCCACATGCCTGGAAGGCTGGCCCGCAGACCAGTTTGTTGCGGAGCCAACTGGAATCGATGGACGATGGCGGCGTCTTTGTCATTGCTGCACCGGCAAATCCATTCCGATGTCCCCCCGGGCCCTACGAGCGCGCCAGCCTGGTCGCTGCATACCTGCAGCGCCACAAACCTCGTTCCAAGGTTCTCATTCTCGACCAGAAGGACGGCTTTTCAAAGGCTGGCCTGTTTCGCGAAGGATGGGATCGGCTCTATCCAGGAATGATTGAGTGGGTCGGTTTTTCAGACGGGGGAAATGTCGTTTCGGTTGATCCGAAGCGATTGGTGCTGATTACCGATTTTGAGGAATTCCGGGCCGACGTGGCAAATGTGATACCGCCGCAGAGTTGTGGCAAGGTCGCACTGGCGGCCGGTCTTGCCGATGACACGGGCTGGTGCGAAGTGAACCACGGCACATTCGAATCATCGGTGGCCCCGAATATCCACATTATTGGTGATGCCATCTTCGCCGGTGCAATGCCCAAATCCGGAACGAGTGCCAACAGCCAGGCCAAAGTCTGCGCCCGGGCCGTTGTTGCTCTGCTTCTGGGCGAGGAACCCGCCGAACCTGCCCTTTTGAACATCTGCTACAGTCTGCTTTCCGAAAGCTACGGCATTTCGACGGCAGCCGTATTTCGAATCGATGCAAGCGGCGAGATTGCCACAGTGCCGGATGCGGGTGGACTCAGCCCATCCAATGCCTCCAACGCGTTTCGGCAACTCGAAGCTGAGTATGCACGAGGCTGGTACGCAAGCATCACCGCTGACATGTACGGCTGATCCGATCAGCATGTTGCCAGATCAACGGCTCGCCGTACTTGCTTTGGGACTCTCCAGTGCCATAGCAGTCGGCATCGGTACCGGTGTTCCCGCCGAGACGTCGGGCAAGCACTTGATCGAAGACTCTCCAATCGATCGTTCAATGACCAATGAACCGGGAAACCCCGAAAAAGGAAAACAACTCGTTCGCGACACCAGCCGGGCGACCTGTCTGATCTGTCATTCACTGCCGATTGCCGATGAACCGGATCCAGGAAACATCGGTCCACCACTGGCCGGCGTGGCTGACAGGTATTCCGAGGGCGAACTGCGGTTGCGCCTGGTCAACCCGAAGGCACTCAATCCCGAAACAATTATGCCCTCGTATTTCCAGTCGACAGGGTTTTCCCGGGTGGCGGAGGAATATCGGGACCAATCCATTTACTCTGCCCAGGAGATCGAAGACGTCATTTCCTACCTGCTCACGCTTTCCGACCGAGAACACGTGGCCGAGTAATCCGTTCCGGTCTCGGCGGCGGGAACAGTCGGCTGAAGTTTTGCCCGCAGTAGCAATTCATGTGTCCGCCCTGTCGGGCCACGATTCATAAGGGCCAATTGTCAGTTGCCGGTGGGGGCACAATGCAGAGTCTTGGTGGATGGCATTGTCAATTATCGTCACTCCGGTGGGGAGACTGGAATTTCAATCAGTTCGGTTCCGCTGCTTTCTTCGCATGTAGTCATCTTCAGATGGCTTCGACACGTCTTTGGTGCTTAGGACCCTAAAGTCTGGAATATTTTGATGGCGATGGATTTGTCCACATATATTGGGGGTCTGAACAGACAGAAGCAGTTCGCCTAGCAGACCAACACGACACAGAAACGGACGATTCACTACTTTGGCGTCGCAAAACTGCCTGCTGGCTGATGCCGCACAATTGGCCATACAGGAAGTTTCCGTCCAAGTGCTTCGGGCAGGTCGAGCTCTATGGGGACTGGGCCAGACGGCAGGACCGGGATCGCACCGGCAGCGGAATTGATCTCGTGGCGACGCGGCATGATGGCGGTCTGGCGGCCATCCGGTGCAAGTTTTTCGAAGCCACCAGAAAGATCATGAAGGGGGATATCGACAGCTTCTTCTCGGCATCGGGGAAGCCCGAAACTTGCGAGCGTATGGTTGTCGAAACAACAAATGTACCCTGGAGCCAGCCAGCCGAGACGATGCTTCACGGCCAATTGATTCCAACCATCCGCATCGGCCTTGTCAACGCTCATATGAGGCTCCTGTCAACGCAAGAGTGGCTTGGTTGTGGGTTACACCCGCATGATGCATCCTCTCCTGGCAGTTGAACGGCGTCCAGCTATGGTCGCGGCAGGAATGTCGGGTCGGAACGTCATGATTTCTGTGCACCTCAACGGGGCAACGATACTCTTATCCGGTCCGCAAATATCTAAAACGGGGGCTGAAGGTCCCGACGCCTACCCGGCGCAAGCGCACCAAGCCGCGGCATCTTGACCGACGAGCTCTGAGGCCAGTCCGGCCTGACGCCGTCGCACAGACCCGCCACAGGGTCGGTCACGTCGGGACACTTTCGTCCCCTTGCGCGAAGCCCTATTTGGCTTTGAGCCAACATAGGCATTGTATTGTGGCTCGCTCTCAAAGAATTGTTCTATAAACAAATCATATATACATGTTAAGCTCGCTTTATAGAACATACGCTTTCCAGCTTACTTGAAGTCTGCTAGAATGATTCAAAATTGAGACGTGGTCTCTCATCATAATCCATTTATGGAGCTAACAGAGCAATGGCGAAGCCCGCACACAGAAGCTATTCCCGCTATGCTCGCGAAGCCGCAGAGCTTCTCGGGCTGATGATCCGCAACGCACGCATCGAACGCGGCATCACAGTGGCCGATGTTGCCGAACGCGCCGGGACTTCGCGCGGCCTCGTGCACCGCATCGAGAAAGGCGCAATGGGCTCCTCCATCGGTGCGGCCTTCGAGGTGGCCGCCATTGTCGGACTGCGCCTGTTCGAAGCCGAACCGACAACGCTGACGCGCCATCTGTCGATGCAACGCGACAAGCTCACCCTGCTGCCGAAATCCGTCCGCACAGGAACGAAGAAGGTGAAAGATGACTTCTGATCGCGGCGACACGAAAGCGCCGGAGGAGGCCTATGTCTGGATATGGCTGCCCGGCGAGACGGCACCGGTCGTCGCCGGTCGAATCGCGCCTGACGGCAAGCGGCTGATCTTCAACTACGGTCAGAGCTATCTGAACCGGAATGACCGCATTCCAATCTACGAGCCGGAGTTGCCGTTGCGCAGCGGAGCGATCGCTCCAGAAGCCGGGCTGAGCATGGCGGGATGCCTGCGCGACGCCTCGCCCGATGCGTGGGGCCGTCGCGTTATCCTGAACCGGACCTTCGGACACAAGGGCAAGGATGTCCACACCGCTGCGCTCGACGAGCTAATCTATCTGCTACAGTCTGGCTCCGACCGAATCGGTGCACTGGACTTCCAGCACTCCCCCTCCGAGTACGTGCCGCGCGCCGTTCAAGCCGCGACGCTCGAGGAACTGCTAAGCGCCGCCGAGAAAGTCGAGAATGGCGTGCTGCTGACACCCGATCTCGATCAGGCGCTGTACCACGGCACGTCCGTCGGCGGCGCGCGCCCGAAGGCGATGATCCAGGACGACGACACAAAGCTGATCGCCAAGTTCTCGTCCTCGACCGACACCTACAACGTGGTGAAGGCGGAATATGTCGCCATGCGCCTTGCTGCCAGGGCGGGGCTCAACGTCGCCCCCGTGCGTCTTGCGCAAGTTGCCGGCCAGGACGTGCTGCTGGTCGAGCGTTTCGACCGCGCAAAGACGAAAGACGACTGGACGCGCAAGGCGATGGTCTCGGCGCTGACGCTGTTTGGTCTTGATGAAATGATGGCGCGTTACGCCAGCTATGAAGTCCTCGCGGAAATCATTCGGTATCGCTTCACCACGCCGAAGGCGACGTTGCACGAGCTGTACGGACGGCTCGTGTTCAACATCCTGTGCGGCAACACCGACGATCACGCCCGCAACCATGCGGGCTTCTGGGATGGCGAACACCTGACCCTGACGCCTGCCTATGACATCTGCCCGCAAAGCCGTTCCGGCAATGTGGCCAGCCAGGCGATGCTGATCGTCGGAGGCAATCGGACGAGCACACTTGCGACCTGTCTGGAGGCCGCGCCCAATTTCCAGCTCGACGAGAAGGCGGCGAAGGACATCATCGCCCGCCAGATCGACACCATCCGGAATGCATGGGACGACATCTGCGAGGAAGCCGCACTGACCGAAGTCGAACGCAACCTGTTCGGCCAGCGCATCTTTCTGAATGACTTTATCTTCGAAGGTACGGCGGAGGGCCTGTGGTGATGGAGACCCTCTCGTGGCAATAGTGGAACCGGAAACGATGGAGCTCAATCATCCCGAATGGGCCGAGTTCCGAAAGAAGTACGGTCTCGGTCCGCTTGGCATGCTGAACAGAAGCATCAGTCTCTCTACCAGACGTTTCTGCCCGGCATCAGAAATGTGACGCTGCGCATGCGTGGCTGTGCAGGACCTATGCACAACGGATTCGAAGCACCAATCCGGCGAGTCCGGCGTTGCAGGCATCAAGTGGGCGCAGAGAACACTCGACGCGAACGGAACAGGCTAAATCGACTTCGCGACAGCTGCAGAGCCTGGCAGCGAGATCTACTACCGCTAGCAAACTTGGGGCGTATACGGGCTGGCCTGCCACAGCCTACAATCGGAGATCGGAATTCTTGCCGTTACGCGGGAGCACGGGATACCGCTACCCACCGCCGAGATCGGTAATCCCCTACCAGCCAGGATCGTGGGTCCGTTGGCTGGCCGTTCCCCGTGTTGTCTATGAGGAAGGATTATGGCGCTGGTCGCGGGAGTCGCGACATTCCGCCGCCGTTAACAGTCGATTTCTCCTTGGTCACATTGCATGCGGTATCGCCCATATGTAGTCCGGCCAACAGTCGAAACTGATCGCCAGCGGATGCGGCTACGACCTCGTGTTCAAACGCGCATGCTCTGCGAGTAGAATCGCGATTTAGCTGCGCTTGAGGTTGCAGTACAATCGGGAATCCGCGTCATCCAGGGTGACTGTGTTCGCGAGATGCGTTCCATGTCGAACACCACCACCGGAGGGCGATGGCAGATAGCCATGCAAAGTCGTCACCCAACGGAGAACCTGTTCGATAGTCTTTCCGCGATTACCGAAGCGAAGTTCCTCAACGATCTCGTCAAGATTTTCCCCCGAACGGTTCCAGAGTCGGTAGGGCATCCATGAAATGCTGTGGATACGGTTTCGAGCAACCAAAAGACCTCTTGAACTGCTTGTCTTGGCCGACCTTCAGCCAGGAGGAGGTCCGCCTGTCGAATTGTCAATGATCCGAATGCATGGTTTGATCGACCCGAGGACGTTGTGGCTGCTATCCGCCGGATCGTCCATGTCAGTGTCGAAACGATGTCGATCGCCGACAACCTGCCTGCAACGCAACAAACCCCAGGTCAGGACTGAAAGGCGAGTGTCGCCAGGCTAACAGTTCCCGGCCCGCACGCTGCGTGCATCGACAGTCTATCCTTGCCAATGCTGCTGTCGTCCGTTAGAGGGCACGCTTGTGAACAGTTCCTGGCCTGCCGTACACACGGCAAGTCCTGTCTCAGTCGTGAATCCATCCGCCTGTTGAATTGAGGAGCCAATTGATGACGCCTCATCAACCTGATCGGCCGCTCTCCCCACACGTAACGGTATATCGCTGGCCCCTGAATGCACTCATGTCGATTGCCCACCGGATTTCTGGTGTCGGCCTGTGCCTGGGAGCCGTGGTTGTCGTGTGGTGGCTTATCGCTGCCGCAGTTTCTGATCAATATTTCCGTCTGGTAAACAGCATAATCACGTCACCACTAGGTGACCTGGTCATGTTGTGCCTGATGATTGCTCTGTGGTACCACTTTTGCAACGGCATCAGGCACCTGATTTGGGATACAGGAGCCGCTCTCGAAGACAAATCGACCCGACTCACAGCGTGGCTCGGTCTGGGTGGTGCCGTCCTATTGTCGGCGCTGACAATTCTGATCATTTGCTAGGGTTGGTGGCAGCATGACATTCAGGACAAGTTTCGCCCGGGCTGCCGGGCTCGGCTCTGCCAAGGAAGGTACGCATCATTGGTGGGGACAACGGCTCACGTCCCTGGCCCTGATTCCGTTGACTCCGTTGTTTGTGTTCCAATTCGGATGCCTTCTTGGCGAGTCTCGACAATCCGTTATGGAGACATTGTCGGGCTTTCCAAATTCTCTTCTTGTTATTCTGTTCCTTGTTGTCGGCTTTCAACATCTGCGCCAGGGACTCCAGGTCGTGATCGAGGACTACGTTCACGCCCGCCCAGCCACTGTAACAATGCTGGTATTGAACAACCTGCTGTGCTGGGGCTTCATGATCGCCGGAATCTGGGCGGTTGTGTCGATAGCGCTGCACGCAACAGGCTGAAGGAGGTTTGCAGTGGCTGCCTATGATTTGATCAGGCATGATTACGACGTCGCCGTTGTCGGGGCTGGTGGAGCCGGTCTGCGGGCAACCCTCGGCATGGCCGAGCAGGGTTTGAGAACGGCATGCATCACCAAGGTGTTTCCTACCCGTTCACATACCGTTGCCGCCCAGGGAGGCATTGCCGCATCGCTTGGCAACATGGGTCCAGATAATTGGCACTGGCACCTCTATGACACCGTCAAGGGCTCGGACTGGCTTGGTGATGTCGATGCGATGGAATACCTGGTTCGGCACGCGCCAGAGGCAATTTACGAACTGGAGCATTACGGTGTACCCTTCAGCCGCAACGAGCAGGGAAGGATCTACCAGCGACCGTTTGGGGGTCACACGACCGAATTTGGAGAAGGCCCTCCGGTCCAGCGGACCTGCGCTGCCGCTGACCGTACCGGCCACGCCATTTTGCACACGCTTTACGGGCAGTCCCTGAAGCAGAAGGCAGAATTCTATATCGAGTACTTTGCGATAGACCTGGTAATGTCCGAGGATGGTGTTTGCCAAGGATTGCTTGCCTGGAATCTCGACGACGGTACGCTTCATCTGTTCAATACAAGCATGGTCGTGCTCGCCACCGGAGGATATGGAAGAGCCTACTTTTCGGCTACGTCAGCCCATACCTGCACGGGTGATGGCAACGGCATGGTTGCCAGGGCCGGTCTGCCGTTGCAAGATATGGAATTCGTTCAATTCCACCCGACGGGTATCTACGGGGCCGGTGTATTGATTACAGAGGGTGCCCGCGGGGAAGGCGGATATCTCACCAATTCTGAAGGCGAACGGTTCATGGAGCGTTATGCGCCGACCTACAAGGATCTTGCCAGCCGCGATGTTGTGTCGCGTTGCATGACCCTCGAGATACGCGAAGGACGGGGCGTAGGACCGGAACGAGACCACATCTATCTGCATCTCAACCACTTGCCACCCGAGATTCTTGCTGAGCGGCTGCCCGGAATTTCGGAATCCGCCAAAGTGTTTGCCGGTGTTGACGTAACACGTGATCCGATCCCGGTTTTGCCGACCGTTCACTATAATATGGGCGGAATCCCGACCAATTACTGGGGCGAGGTCATCAATCCTTCTGACGATGACCCAGATGCCATACAGCCCGGCCTGATGGCTGTCGGAGAGGCTGCCTCGGCCTCGGTGCATGGTGCCAATCGGCTCGGCTCAAATTCGCTGACCGATCTCGTGGTGCTTGGCCGAGCTGCTGCCATTCGCGCTGGCCAGACAGTTGCCCCCGGCCAGAATAGGCCCGAACCCGACGAAGCATCTGTTGCGGCAGCACTCGACCGATTCGACCGCATTCGCCACGCCGAAGGCGAACTCCCGACAGCCGAGTTGCGCCTCTCGATGCAGAAGGCAATGCAGCGGGATGCTGCCGTATTCCGCAGCAGCGAAACACTGGGCAACGGTGCTCGCGAGATCTGCTCCCTGGCCGGCAGGTTCGAGGACATAAGGGTAACCGACAGATCCATGATCTGGAATTCGGACCTCATGGAAACGCTCGAACTCGACAATTTGCTTGCATGCGCGGTGACAACGGTAGTCTCCGCCGAGGCACGAACCGAAAGCCGTGGTGCCCACGCCCACGAGGATCATCCCGACAGGGACGATTCAAGCTGGCGCGTTCACAGTCTGGCGTGGGCAAATGGCGGAGATTTCCGGCTTGATTATCGCCCGGTCCATGCCGAACCTCTGACTCCACCGGAAGAAGGTGGCATCAATCCGGCGATCATTGCCCCCAAGGCACGCGTCTACTGATGACTCGCGGGAAGAAATTGGTGCTGGGGTTGTTGACGGCAAGTTCAGTGACGGCATGTGCGGCTCCGGGCCAACACGCAGGGTCTGCCGGAGGCCAGTGCAGCACAGCAGGATACGAAACATCAACCTCCGGTAGCATAGGCGCTGGCTACAACACCGAAAGGGGACAGATCAGTACTTTCGGGATAGGCATACATCTGAGGCCTCGCCGCTCGACGGCAGGTGATTGCGTTGTCGCAAACAACTCGACGCCGCGGGTTGGCGTGTCGCTCGACGGCAGGTCCGAAAATGCCAGCGATTCCACCGGCGGCTTGATTTCACAAGTCGGCGTTACACTCTCCGGCTAAACAGAAAGCACCCACGATGGTTGAATTTGCGCTTCCAAAGAACTCGAGAGTCACGGTCGGCCATACCTGGCCAAGCCCCACTTCGGGCAAGCAGTTGCAACAATTCAAGATTTACCGCTGGAACCCGGAAGACCGCGAGCAGCCGAGGATTGACACTTACAATATAGACCTGGCCGAATGCGGGCCGATGATCCTGGATGCCATCATCAAGATCAAGAACGAGGTCGACCCCACACTTACCTTCAGGCGCTCATGCCGTGAAGGAATTTGTGGTTCCTGCGCCATGAATATCAATGGTGAGAACACGCTCGCCTGCACGCGGGGAATTGACGCCGGAAAGCGTGCCATTCGCATCTATCCTCTTCCTCACATGTCTGTTGTAAAGGACCTGGTTCCGGACCTGACCCATTTCTACGCCCAGCACGAAGCGGTAATGCCCTGGCTCGAAACCCGATCCAATACACCTGGTGATGAATGGAAACAGTCGATCGATGATCGACGCAAACTGGACGGACTTTACGAATGCGTGCTGTGTGCCTGCTGTTCAACTTCCTGTCCAAGCTACTGGTGGAACAGCGACCGATACCTGGGGCCGGCTGCCCTGCTTCACTCTTATAGATGGTTGATCGACAGCCGGGACGAAGCAACAGGCGACAGGCTGGATGAGATTGAAGACCCATTCAAGCTGTATCGCTGCCATACGATCATGAACTGTGCAAAAGCCTGTCCCAAGGGGCTGAATCCCGCCAAGGCCATTGCCGAAATCAAGAAGCTTCTTGTTGCCAGAACAATGTGATCCCTCGTTCGTCCGGCGGACCCTGACATTCTGCCGGACAGACATTGTCACTGCACCGCCATTGCGAAGCCGAAGGCCAGGAAACCGCGCACGAGAATGACGCCGCCAATTAGTTCCCCTACCGATCGCAGCAACCTGCAATACAATCCAGGATGCTCGCTTGACCTGGACCGCGTTGCCTCGGTGCGAGTCAATCGAAGTGCAGTCGAGCGCCGCGTGAAGTCACTGGGAGGCAGGCGGTCGATCAAGGCAGTGTGGCAGGCAGCGTGGCTCCTGCAGGCCATCAAGCTCATAGACCTGACAACGCTGTCGGGCGACGACACGTGCCCACGGGTCAGGCGAATGGTTGCCAAGGCCATCAGCCCTGTGCGGCCGGATATTCTGGAAGTGCTCGGCGTTCCACCGGACTCGGTACGCACCGGAGCCGTCTGCGTATACCATGAGATGGTCAACTGCGCCGTGGAGGCAAGGGGCAAGCAAGCCCTGCCGATTGCAGCAGTCTCGACCGGCTTTCCAGCCGGATTGACACCTTTCGATCTCCGGCGGGATGAGATTCTGCGCTCGGTCGACGCCGGATGCGACGAGGTTGATATCGTGATTTCGCGTCGTCTTGCACTCGCCGGCCAGTGGCATCAATTGTATGATGAAGTGGCGGCATTTCGCGAGGCATGCGGCAGCATCCACATGAAGACCATCCTTGCAACCGGTGAACTCGGTACCTTGAGAACCGTCGTCAGAGCTTCTCACGTGTGCATGATGGCAGGGGCAGATTTCATCAAGACCTCGACAGGAAAAGAGGGAGTCAACGCTACCCTGCCGGTGTCGCTGGTCATGCTGCGCGCCATTCGTGATCACTATTACGCGACCGGGCACGCCGTCGGATTCAAGCCGGCAGGCGGGATTTCCCAGGCCAGGCAGGCCCTCCTCTATCTGGCCCTGGTCAAGGAGGAACTGGGCAATGAATGGTTGTCTCCGCGGCTGTTTCGGTTTGGTGCGTCCAGTCTCCTGGGTGATATTGAACGGCAACTCGAGCACTTCGCAACCGGAAGGTATTCAGCCGAATTTCGTCATGCATTGGGATAGTCGATGAGCGTAAGCGAACTTCTCAGGAACCTCGAATTCGGACCTGCTCCAGAGAGTTCGGACATTGCTGAACAGTGGCTGCGCAAGCATGAGCGCCGGTTCGGCCACTTCATTGCCGGCAGTTTCCAGACTCCGGACGATTGCGAGCGGTTTGATTCTACAAATCCGGCAACAGGCGAGGTGCTGGCCAGGCTGACACAGGGAACCCGAGAGGATGTAAATGCGGCCGTAGCGGCAGCCCAGGGCGCCCTGCCCGCCTGGCGCCGAGTGGATGGCGCCACAAGGGCTCGCTACCTTTATGCCATCGCACGCTCAATTCAGAGGCACAGCCGATTGCTGGCAGTGGTTGAAACCCTCGACAATGGAAAACCGATCCGGGAGTCACGCGATATCGACATCCTGTTGGCAGCACGGCATTTCTATTTCCATGCCGGCATGGCCCAATTGGTAGAGACCGAGTTTGCCGATTATGAACCGCACGGTGTGTGTGGACAGATCATTCCCTGGAATTTTCCACTCCTGATGCTGGCCTGGAAACTGGCCCCGGCGCTGGCTACCGGCAATACCGTGGTGCTGAAACCGGCAGAATTCACGTCCTTGACAGCATTGCTGTTCGCCGAAATCGTTTCCGACATCGGTTTGCCCGAGGGCGTAATCAACATCGTGACAGGCGATGGCGAAACCGGCGAACATCTAACCCGACACGCGGATATCAACAAGCTCGCCTTTACAGGATCGACAGAAGTCGGCCGCCATATACGCCGACTGACCGCCGGTACCGGTAAATCCCTAACCCTCGAGCTTGGGGGAAAGTCACCCTACATCGTTCTTGATGATGCCGATCTCGACTCTGCAGTCGAAGGGCTTGTTGACGCCATCTGGTTCAACCAGGGACAGGTCTGCTGTGCCGGTTCACGCCTGTTGGTACAGGAGTCGATTGCCAGCGACATGTACCGTCGCATCAGGCGGCGAATGGATCGCCTGCGCATCGGGAATCCAATGGACAAGGCGATAGACATGGGGGCCATTGTCCACCCCCGTCAGTTGCGCCGGGTTTCGGGGCTCGTCGAAAAGGGCTTGTCCGAAGGCGGTGATGTTCATCGTGCCGCTTCACCCATTCCCGAAACCGGCTGCTTCTATCCGCCGACCCTGATCACGGGACTGGCGCCGTCGTCACTGCTGATGCAAGAAGAAATATTTGGTCCCGTTCTGGCAAGTATGACGTTTCGCACGCCGGCCGAGGGCGTAGCTCTGGCCAACAATACGCGCTATGGCCTCGCCGCATCGGTATGGAGCGACAATATCAACCTGGCGCTGGAGGTTGCGCCGCAACTGAAATGCGGTGTCGTCTGGATCAATTCCGCCAACCTGTTCGACGCCGCGGCCGGATTTGGCGGCTACCGTGAATCCGGCTTCGGACGCGAAGGCGGCTGGGAGGGAATGCTCGCCTACCTGAAACAGAAGACTCCCGTGCGGTTGAAAAAGCGACAGTTGAAGGAAGCAGGCAGCCCCGGGCAACCCGGTTCCGGAGCGCTTTTCAGGATTGATCGCACCGCAAAGATGTTTATCAACGGTGTCCAGGCAAGACCTGACAGCGGCTATTCAATTGTGGTAAGAAACCCGTCAGGCGATCGTATCGGCGAAGTCGGACATGGCAATCGCAAGGATATCCGAAATGCTGTCGAGGCCGCCCGAAAGGCTGGCAATTGGTGCCTCACGACGGCGGCGCTCCGTTCACAAATCCTCTACTACATTGCCGAAAACCTGGACGCTCGTGCCGCCGAGTTCGCGGCGCGCATCGTGGCACAGACCGGCGTTGCAGAAACCGAGGCCGAAAAGGAAGTTGCAACCAGCATTGAGCGCCTGTTCTATTATGCGGCATGGGCCGACAAATATGACGGGCAGGTTCATTCTGTCCCGATACGTGGCGTCGCCCTGGCCATGAAGGAGCCGATTGGCGTTGTCGGTGCCCTTTGCTGCGCTTCCTATCCTCTTCTGGGCCTGATTTCGGCATTGGCCCCGCTAGTGGCGATGGGTAACACCTGTGTTCTGGTGCCGTCTGAGACGGCGCCTCTTTCGGCAACCGACTTCTACCAGGTCCTGCAGACCTCGGACGTACCACCGGGAGTGGTCAACATAGTTACAGGAAAGTGCCAGGAACTGGTTGAAACGGTGGCTCGGCACGACAACATTGATGCCGTCTGGCATTTTGGCAGTTCCGAACTTGGCAAGGTTGCCGAGTTCGAGTCTGCCGGCAATCTCAAGCGTATCTGGGCACCGGACTGCGACAGGCTGGACTGGATGTGCCGGTCTGGCGGTCAGGGCAGGGATTTCCTGTACAATGCCACGGAGACCAAGAATATCTGGATACCATATGGCGAATCCTGACGCATCGGCAATGTGCCGGGACCACAGCAACTGGCTGGTTCGGGGGCCAGCTTCCAGGTCAAGACTACTGGGCGCAGGCCGGCGGAATTTCATGCAGTTCCCTGATCTGCAGATCGCAATCCGTCCTTTCAGGAGCAGTGCCCAGGCACAGGAAATACAATGAAGCGCAAACGAAGAGCTGCCGGGTTTGCGGTGGGCGAGTACGTCGTCTATCCGTCACACGGTGTTGGCAAGATCAAGGCGATTGAATCAATCACCTTCGAAGAGGGGATGGTCGAGCTGTTCACAATCTCGATTGCTCAAGAGGAAATGACCCTGCGGATACCGATCAAACGTGTCGCCAGTGTCGGTCTGCGCAAGCTGACAACTCCTGAAGACCTGAAAAAGACTCTCACTATTCTCAGGGGTCGATCGCGCATTTCCAAGGCCATGTGGTCACGGCGAGCCCAGGAATATGACCAGAAGATCAATTCAGGCGAAATCAAACTGTTGACCGAAGTCGTACGGGATCTCCACCGCCACGATCAAAAGAAGGAACAGTCATACTCGGAACGGCAACTCTATGCTGTGGCAATCGAGCGCCTGACCCGCGAGGTTGCTGCTGTCCAGAAAATCGATTCTGAAAAGGCCAGGGAAACAATTCTCCGTCACCTGTCGGCGCGGCGCTCGCCTCGCAAATAACACCAAACGTCGGCAACGGGCGTCGACAGTTTATCCAGATTCGTACTGCCGACCTGATTTGCGGTTAGCCAGAGATCTGCGAAGCCTGCGGATGGCAGTCATCCCGGCCCAGTTCCCAGATGGCACCAGGCAGCGCAAAGACGGCGAGATCTCATCCCCGCGAGGAGGAGCCGGAGGAGTTTATCCCGAACAATCAGGGAAACCTGTCCGATTCCGGGTGTTTTCTTACTTCCAGTAACCGTCCGGCTGGCGGCAAGCCCGGGCAGTCACGGTTCCTGATTGTCTGCCTTCTCGCCAGTTGGAATCGTAAGACCTGCAGGTAAGCCCGTGTTCGGTCCAGGTCCCTGTCGGATAGATAGTACCGTTGGCGCCGGATGCACTCCAGTTTTGGATACTGTTATTGCCCAGCGCTTGCTGAACGGCATATTCATGTGCGCTCTGAATAGCGCGCTGCCTTGGGTCAGTGATCGCGTTTGGTCGCGGCGCCGGCGCCGCGGCAGCCGCGGTCTGGTTTGGCTGCGGTGCGGGAGCGCTCAATCTCTGTGCCGCCAGATTACCAAGCAGGGCACCTACGCCGCCGCCGACCAATGCACCTTTTTTCTCGTCAGCCTCGTTCGATGCAGCCATGCCTAGTCCAGCACCAATTGCTGCCCCTGCCGCTGTTGCAACGGCTTGGTTCTGTTGCTGCGGCGTATCCACACAGCCAACCAGGGCCAGACCAACCAGGCAGCCTGCAGCAATTCTCAAGAGTTTCATCCTACGCCTCCACGTGTTTTGTCAAATGCCGATTCTCTGCAAGAGTAGTGCAGCGATGCCCCTAAATCAAGAATTCCGTGTACTTTTGCACAGCGCATTTGCGACTGGAAGGCGTCTTGCAATTCGCGAAGGTCGATTTGCAGGATCGATTGACCTGTCATGGGCCTGCAATCACAGTAACTTTAGCAAGGGTGTCGTTACAGCGAGCTGTACCGGTTCGTCCGGCAGGCCACATTGGGACCGATGCCAACTTTACTAGCTTGCAATCGAAAGGTCTTTTCACCAAGGCGCTGAACGCAGTTGCGGGTGTGGAAGGCCGACACCTGCTCCCAGTCATAATCGCCGATCAAGAAGATTGTGTCCACAGGGTGACAGATTATGTCCGCACAAGGAATTGAAGGCATCGACGCAAACATGCGAACCAACCAGACTATCGATTTCAGAAGCGACACAGTCACCCAACCGGATGAGGGTATGCGGCGTGCCATGGCAGAGGCAGAGGTGGGTGACGACTGTTATGGCGACGACCCGTCGGTTAATCATCTGGAACAGCGATTTGCCCAACTCGTCGGGAAGCAGGCCGCTGTCTTCTTTCCCAGCGGCACACAAAGCAACCTGAGCGCCATTCTCGCGCATTGTGGGCGGGGTGACGAATTGCTGGTTGGCTCGACTTACCATACCCTGACTTCCGAAGCGGGCGGAGCAGCAGTGTTGGGAGGTGTTTCCTATTGCACTCTGCCTGTCGAGGACGATGGTTGCATTGCTGCAGATGACATTGCCTCGGCCATCAAGCCAAATGATCCACACTTTCCGAAGACCAGCTTGCTTTGTCTTGAGAACACGGTTTCAGGAAAAGCCGTCAGCCTGGAGCGCATGCAATCGGTGGCCGACCAAGCTCGTCAATTCGGCCTTGCTGTTCATCTGGACGGTGCACGGATATTCAATGCCGCGCATGAGCTAAGTCTCCAGGCACATGAATTGGCTGCGGTTGCCGATACGGTTTCGGCCTGCCTGTCGAAGGGTCTGGGCGGTCCTGCAGGCACCATGCTGGCCTGTGACTCTTCACTGGAGCCGACGATACGCCGTAACCGCAAGGTTCTTGGCGGGGCCATGCGGCAGAGTGGTATTATCGCCGCGGCCGGACTTTACGCTCTCGACCACAACGTCGCCAGACTGGGTGAAGATCATCGCAGGGCCTGCCTCCTCGCGGAAATGATTGCCCTGCTTCGGGTGTCTGCCGGGGTCGAGGTAACACAGGCCACGAACATGGTTTTTCTGAAGCCTGCGCGACATGATCATGCACCACTACGTCGCCACCTTATCAGCAAGGGATTTCTCGTTACCGACAAGGCACCGGCGATGCGATTTGTCCTGCATCTCGGTCATACAGACCACGATGTGGAACGCTTTGCAGCGGCGATAACCAGCTACTTCTCCAATCGAGGCTGAGCGTCTGCCTGCCACCAGCTTCGGCCCTGCTGTCACTGAGATGGTCCCAGGAAACAACCCGGGGGCAAGACTCCGCCTGGCGAATTAACGCATGGCCAACTACAATTCCTGTGCAGACAAGGGGTCGGCTCGGGAAGCCTTCACCACACTTTTCCGTGGACGGATTATTGCCTGCCTGAGCACAATATCTGGCACCACCGATTTCATTCGACTCCAGGCACCCGCCCGGACGCTATATGCTCAATGATGTCAATTGCGGATTCGCTGTCCCACTCGGCATCGCCAGTGAGCCGCGCCAACTCGTTACCATCCCGGTCCAGAATGAAAGTGATCGGAATACCGAATACGCGAAAAGATCTCATCAGTTCCATTTTTGGATCATAGTAGATATCAAGATGCTGAATCCCGGTTTCGGCGAGAAAACGGTCAACTCCAGGACGCGGGTTCGGCCCTGCGGCGATGGCGATTACCTTGACCCCTTGATCCTCCATGCGAGCTGCCAACCGGTCGAGCGATGGCATCTCCTTTCGACAGGGAGCGCACCATGTGGCCCAGAAGTTCATGACCAGCACCTTGCCCTTGAAGTCCTCAATTCGGACCTGTCTGTCGTTTCCATCGAAAACTGGCGTATCAGGCGTCGGGCGTGGCTCATCGTGCACGACGAGCTTCTGCATTGACATGTCCCTGAGGGCACGGATGTCCTCGGCTTCGGTTGCAGCCACGGCTCCTGTGATTGCGAATACCAGCAGGAAGCCATATAGTGATGCGATTCCCGTACATCTTTTCATGGTGCGTATCCCGACATGCAGAAATCCATGGACAACGAGCGCCTTGCAAACAGAATGTGGGGTGGAAGATTTTCCTCCGGTCCCGAAAAGATCATGGAGGAGATGAATGCTTCAATCCGGTACGACAAGCGACTGTACCGACAGGATATCGCTGGCTCCCAAGCCCATGCGGCGATGCTGGCGCGACAAGGTATTATAAGCGGCGAGGACGCCGAAGCAATATCGCAGGGGCTGATAACGATATTGTCAGAGATTGAAGCCGGAACTTTCAGGTTCCGGGAAGATCTCGAGGATATTCACATGAACATCGAGAGTCGACTCGCCGACCTCATTGGACCTTCGGCCGGTCGCTTGCACACGGCGCGCAGTCGAAACGACCAGGTTGCTACGGATTTCCGGCTCTGGGTGCGTGACCGAATCGACCTGCATTGCATGCAACTTCTTGACTTGATGCAGATGCTGGTGCAACGGGCCAGGGGTACAGCGAGTACCATCATGCCCGGTTTCACGCATTTGCAGAACGCGCAGCCGGTAACTGTCGGCCATCACCTGATGTGCTATGTGGAGATGCTTGGCCGCGACCGGAATCGGCTTGTCGATTGCCGGAAGAGACTGAATGAATGTCCATTAGGCGCCGCGGCGCTCGCTGGCACGTCTTTTCCACTGGACCGCGACACCACGGCAACAGAACTTGGTTTTGACCGGCCTTGCGCCAATTCCATGGACGCCGTGAGCGATCGCGATTTTGCACTCGAGTTCCTGTCCGCCAGCGCCATTTGCAGCGTTCACCTGTCTCGGCTTGCGGATGAAATTGTATTGTGGGCTTCAGCACCATTCCGGTTTGTGACGTTGGGGGACGGATTTTCGACCGGATCGTCCATAATGCCACAAAAGCGCAACCCGGACGCTGCCGAACTCGTAAGGGCGCGGGCAGGCCGGGTCTGCGGAGCACTGACCGCCTTGCTGTTCGTTAGCAAAGCTCTTCCTCTGGCCTATTCCAAGGATTTGCAGGAAGACAAGGAGCAGGTGTTTGATGCCACCGACACGCTGGCATTGTCGCTTTCAGCCATGACTGGCATACTCAAGGAGATCAAGTTCAACGAATCGGTCATGAAGCGTGCAGCCAGAGATGGTCATGCTACGGCCACCGATCTCGCCGACTGGCTGGTGCGACAGGCTGGCATGCCATTTCGTGAAGCCCACCAAGTGGTTGGCACGCTGGTGCGCATGGCAGAGGAAGCAGGTTGCGGACTGGATGAGATTTCACTTGCGGACATGCAATCAGTATGCAAACACATCAATGTAGAGGCCATGTCTGTGCTGGATGTAGAGAATTCTGTTGCGTCCCGCTGCAGCTACGGCGGAACTTCGCCTCGCGAGGTCAACAAGCAAGTCAGCGACTGGGAGAAAAGACTGGCATGCGCAAGGCAGTGATGGTTCTTGTTTTGCTTTTGATATTGTCCGCATGCGGGCTGCGAACGGCACCAGAGGGCATGGAAATCTCCCAGGACTTTTCTGCCGACGACTACCTCTATCCGACATTCTAGCTCTCTGGTGACAACCTTGCGTTTTCTGTGCCGCAGGCCACTTGCTCGTGCACCGGGCGTCGATACGGAATTGATGCCACAAAGCGTGGCGAATGTGTTGTCACGAGGCAGGCGTGCAGGGTAGCAGGCCAGGCCAAAATCCGGGTTCCGGCAGCCGCAGTCCGTTCAAGTACTTCAAGGGCGAGTTGTTTGTCGAAGAGGTTGCCGTAAAGACCATCGCGCGTCATGTCGGAACACCAGTCTATATCTATTCTGCAACCTGCATAGCTTCCAATTATCGAAGTTACAGCGATTCCTTCGCCAATTTGGATTGCCGGGTGTTCTACTCGATCAAGGCAAATTCCAATATTGGTGTGCTTCGGCATCTGTCCACTTTGGGTGCAGGCTTCGATGCTGTGTCGGGCGGAGAGATTCGGCGAGCACTTGCCGTGGGTGCACCTGCCGGAAGCATAGTGTTTTCCGGCGTTGGCAAGACCAGGAATGAAATGGCCCTGGCTCTCGAAGTCGGCATCAGGCACATCAATGTCGAAAGTGAGCAGGAGTTGTTGCGGCTCAGCAGACTCGCAGGCAACATGGGCAAGGTTGCCAGTGTACTCATTCGGGTAAACCCCGATGTCGATGCCAATACCCACACCAAGATTGCGACAGGCAGAGCCGAGGATAAGTTCGGGATTCCCTGGTCACGCGTGAAGAGCGCCTATGTCCTGGCGGAAGAGCTGCCCAACCTCAATCCAATTGGCCTGGCCATGCACATCGGTTCGCAGTTGATGTCGCTTGAGCCCATTTCAAAGGCTGCGGACCAATTGGCCGGTCTTGTCCGCTCGCTACGCGCCGAGGGTCATCAGCTTGACTGCCTGGACGTCGGAGGTGGTCTGGGTGTGCAGTACCGGGCGGAGGGACCGGCGGGCCCGAGTGTAACCGACTATGCCAGGCTGGTTCAGGCCAGGTTGGGTGACCTGGATTGTGAGCTGGAGCTCGAACCCGGCCGCTCCATTGTTGCAGATGCCGGCATCCTGGCGGCATCTGTGTTGCTAAGAAAGCGCGGCATCAGTCAGGAGATTCTGGTACTGGATGCAGCAATGAATGATCTTGTTCGACCTGCCTTGTATGGCGCCTGGCATGAGATTGTCCCGGTTCAGAAGAGGCCCGAGCATACGGAATGTGTTCGGACGGATGTTGTTGGCCCAATTTGCGAATCGGGCGACAGGTTCGCGTCAGGATTGCGCTTGCCACGGCTGGATGAAGGGGAACTGGTAGCTGTCAAGACCGCAGGAGCCTACTGTGCGGTGATGGCCTCACAGTACAACTCGCGTCCGCTGGTCCCGGAAGTCTTCGTCCGTGGGCAACAATGGACCGTGGTGCGCCGAAGACCGTCATTCGAGGAAATCATCGGGATCGAGGCTATACCCGACTGGCTTTAAGATGCGGTGCTACGGGATTCTTGCCCGCCAACGATCCCTAGGCAACCGGGCCACCTTGCAGCGGCGTTCATTAGGAAGGTCAGTTCCTGGAAATCCGGGCCCTCACCGCCTGAATACGGTCAACACACCATTCTCGAAGCAAGTATCCCAGGCGCCACACCATCAATGCCAACAGAATGCCAAACGCGAAGAGTACATACTTGACCCAATTGATGCCGGCATCCTGCGGTGAAGCGAGTGCCCTGATGCTCAGTGCATTCGGATAAACCGAAGCAAGGGTACTTCGCCACCCATAGTGTCTTACCGCTGCCCAGCCGTCAGACCCTACGTATTCCTGAGCTTCAGCCTGCAGGTCTCCGCTGTCGAACTTGAAGTATGGAGGCCATCGCAAGCCTGTATCCTCGTTGCGGTATACTCTGGATTCACCATCAGGGAACACCGCATTGATGAACCTGATGTCACGATTGATCGACTCATCTGAACTGGATGTTCGATTAACCCAGAAAAGCGCCCTGTCAGGAACTTCCGTACGCACGACTTCGGTTCCCACGACCCTGACGACGTCAATAGACGGAAGTGTGTATTCAAGAAACACAACGTAGCCGGCAAACAATACCAGCAAGACTCCGGTTTTCAGCTTTCTCATGCGGTTTTTCCGTACAATGGCAGTATCATTGTATGTGCAGAGAATACGGGCACGATACAAGCACGTCTGTTTGATATCATGGTGAATTCAGGCATCTGATACCCTATGCCATTCAGTTGCCTTGCGGAAATATCGATTAACCGTTTGCGCCCGGGAAAACTGCCGCAGATTGCAACGGCCACGTCAGGAGTGGTGCGCATGCCCGGATTGACGAACCCAGGTGCTCGAAGGCAGCCATGCTTGAGGTTGCCGGAATCAGTATCAGTCCGGCAGGCTGAGTCCGTCCACACCCAGATCACTTGCCATCTCGTTCAGCCGCTTGAGCAGGGTTGCAGGAAGAGGTATCCCTGTCCTTGTTCGGCGCAGCAGGGTCTCGTGTTCGATTTCACCCGGCATATACATCACGCTGCCCGATTCGCTTACCGGAGATGTCTTGATCGCCTGGTAAAAGCTGTCCATTCGATCAAGGAATGCCTCCTCACCGAGAAAGAGCCCGGGATCGATAGCCATTAGAAAATGCCCTGTGCCACTTGGCAGCTCGGGTTCCGTGTACATACCTCGCAACTGACGCTGAAACAGTCCGCCGCTGATCAGGCCGGACAGGATATCGACGACCAGGGACAACCCAAACCCCTTGTGCCCGCCAACTGGCAACAGGAATCCTTCAAAACCCTTCCCGGGATCATTTGTTGGTCGGCCCTTGCTGTCGGTGGCCCAGTCCAGTGGAATACTCTCACCCCTTTCGCGGGCCATGATCAGCTTGCCACCGGCAACCGTGGACATGGCGATGTCAAGCATGAACGGAAACCCGAGCCGGGTCGGTGCACCGAATGCAATTGGGTTGTTGCCTGTCAGTGGGCGGGCACCGCCGGGCGCAACCAGATTTGGCTGTACATTTGTCATGGCCAAGCCGATCAGGCCAGATTTTACGGCTTGATGGCAATAAAGTGCTGCAGCCCCGAAGTGGTTCGAATTTCGGACACTGACCGCGCCGATGCCCCATTTTCCCGCGCACGCAATTGCCTCGGACATGGCCCGGTGACCAACAACAAATCCCATGCCGGCATCACCGTCCAGAATGCGAAACGCGCCCTCTCCGGCTAGTGTTCTGACCTGTGGAATGGCCTTGATGATCTGCTTTTCCAACCGTTCGGCGTAGATGGGCAGCCGGATAGCTCCATGGCTGTCAACACCCCATAGGTTCGTCATCACGAGGTCTCGTGAGCAAAGTTCGGCGTTGCCATCGGTCATCCCGAGCCTGCAAAAGACCCCGTGGAGATACTCCCGTAACGCTGGTGCGGCTATGGTCGGCATGGCATCCCTATCTCGTGGTGTCATTGCAGAACCTTTCGAGCGCATCGGCGCTGACCATGACGGAGGCAAAAACACACGGCCTGTCACTCCTGTTGCGCCATGTGTGTGCGGTACCCCTCTGAATGATGACGTCACCAGCTTTCAGGAGGCGCTCCCCATTCTCGGTTACCGCATGGATTTCACCCGAAATAATGATGTTGTAGTCAACAGTTTCGTTTCTGTGCATTGTCGGGTCATCGGACGATTCGATCTGCTTTACAGTGTCCATCGACCTGAACTCATCAGTCACCGACTCGGTGCAGTGCTCTGAATCCGGGAGAAACTCGACAATGCGAAATCGTGTGCCCCCTCGCGGCGGGTGGTGACTGAACTGTCTTTGTCCGGCATCGTCATTGCCCTCGTTGCTGGCCACGGGTCCATCTGTCTCCCACAACTCGAAGAATCGAAGCCCGCGTCCCAGTTGCGTGACCGCTGGGGAGGCCTTGCCGTCAAACAGAAAGCACGAGCGATCGTGCTCATCATGCCCTGTTACCAGTCTTCGAAACTCGGGCACCATTCATCCTCCTGTCGGGAAAAGCGGGATTTTTCTGCTGGAAATTGACAATTATGCCGTCCAGTGCAGAATACTAGTGCTCTCAGAAGCAGACATCAAACTCGACCCAACGAAAGGGAAGGAAGCTTCATGATCAAAATTCAATTGAAGACCGTAATCGGTGCATTCATAGTTGTGGTCGTAACTCTTTGCGGCATCGCTGCCCAGGCACAGGACAAGCCGCGTTACGCGATGCTGGTTCGGGTTCTTGGCAACACCGCCTTTGAACTTGCGCGGGTAGGCGCGGAAGAAGCGGCGGAAGAGCTCGGCATCGAACTGATTTACACTGGTCCAACTGAAAACACCGCCGAAGGGCAGATCAATCTCATCAACTCGCTGATTGCCCAGCGGGTCGATGCCATCATGATCACAGCCAATGATGCCACTGCCTTGACCCCTTCGCTGAAGCGTGCTGCGCAACGCGGCATTCGGGTCGTTACCTGGGATCAGGACACTGAGTCTTCGGCACGCAGCCTTCACATTGCCTCGGCGACCAACGAACTCATTGCGCTCGCTCCGGTAAAGATTGCGCTCGAATTGACCGATGGTGGTGGCGATGTCGGGATCATTACCGGTCCGGCCAATTCAACGACCCAGAATGAATGGGTGGACGAAATGATCCGTCTGACGAAGGAAGAAGAAGCCTTCAAGGGCCTCAACGTCGTCGAGGTTGCCTATGGCGATGAACGGTCCGACAAGGGGTATAACGAAGCACTTGGGCTCGTGAACAAGTATCCGGACCTGGAATCGATTGTTGCCTACACATCTGTCGGCATAGCCGCAGCGTCCCAAATGGTGCGCGACCAGGATCTGATTGGCAAGGTCAGGGTGACCGGGCTGGGCTTTCCAAATGAAATGGTTGACCACGTATTGTCGGGGGCGACACCCGCCTTTGCCATCTGGAACATGATCGACGTCGGCTACACAACAGTGCAGGCAACGCACGAACTGGTCAATGAACGAATCAGTGGCGCCGGGGGTGAAGTGATCAATGCCGGCCGCATGGGTGGAATTTCGATTGGTGCCAACAATGTTGCGGTAATGGGCGAATTGTTCGTTTACGACAAGACCAATATCGAGGAAGCCGCTGACCTGATAAACTCGATCAGTAACTGACGCGTTTCCCAGAACCGGGAGACCTGGAAGGAGGAATGCCAGAACCCGCTCTGCGTGTTGTCGCAGCCTCCAAATGGTTTGGCGGCGTTCAGGCACTCAATTCGGTAGACCTCGAGATCCACGCCGGTGAAATTCACGGACTAATCGGCGAGAACGGGGCCGGGAAGTCAACCCTGGTAAAAATTCTGACCGGAATCCATTCAGCGGATTCCGGCAGCGTACGCCTGGGCGAACGGGAAGTCGTCCTGGAACGCCCGCAGGACGCGGCGGCGGCGGGGATTTCGGCAATCCAGCAAGAACCGTCGATGTTCGACGATCTTTCCGTGGCTGAGAACATCTTCGTGGGAACGCAGCCGCTCAAGTCGCGTGTCGGCACGATTGACTGGCGGCGTATGAGGTACGAAGCAACGCGCCTCCTTCACGAACTCGGTTCAGAAATAGATGTGCGGCGAGAGCTGGGTCTGTTGAGCGTCGCCGAGCGTCACATCGTGTCGTTGGCAAGGGCGCTTTCGACCGACGCCCGAATTATCATATTTGACGAGCCTACGGCTGCCCTGTCGCATTCAGAGATTGGTCGGCTGTTCGAGACCATCGCCGGCTTGCGTCGGAAGGGCAAGGCAATCGTCTTTATCTCTCACAAGCTCGATGAAGTGTTCCGCATCTGCGACCGCTTCACGGTTTTGCGGGATGGTCAACTCGTGAGCACTGGCATGACGTCCGAGGCAAGCGAAAGTGATCTGATCAGGGCCATGGTTGGCCGGACTCTTGATGACGTCTATCCAAAGGCTGACGCGACGTTGGGCAATACTGTCCTCGAGGTTGAAAGCCTGTGCCATCCGACCGAATTTGACGATATCAGCTTTAGTCTGCGACGCGGCGAGATTCTGGGATTCTACGGGCTGGTCGGATCGGGCCGAAGTGAGGTCATGGAAGCGTTGTTTGGTCTCAAGCCCGCAAGCAGCGGCACTGTCAGGCTCAAGGGGCAGACCATGGCGCTGGATTCACCCGGCCAGGCAGTGAAGTTCGGATTGTCCTACGTTCCCGAGGACAGGCAGCAGCATGGGGCAATCCTGCCGATGTCGATTACGCAGAATATCTCACTGCCTCAGATTGATGCCGTTTCCGGCCGCATATTTCTGAGCCGGCAGCGCGAGGAAGCGCTGGTCAGTGAATTCTGCGAGAATGTTGCCGTCAAGGCAAGCAGCTGGTCGCAGCTGGTGGAGGAATTGTCCGGCGGTAATCAGCAGAAGGTTGTTATTGGAAAGTGGTTGGCCACCCGTCCCGAAGTGATAATTCTTGATGAACCTACCAAGGGTATCGATGTCGGTTCAAAAGCCGCTGTCCACCGTACGATTGGTCGTCTCGTGCAGTCTGGGCTGGCAGTCATACTCGTCTCCTCGGAACTGGAAGAGGCAATTGGCATTTCAGACCGCCTGATGGTTATGGCGCAGGGCCGAATTGTTGCCGAAATTGATCGCCGTGACTTTGATCGGGAGAAGGTAGCTGCCCTGGCGACGCAACAAAGTGTCGGCATCTGCTGAAGTTTGGCAACCGGGAGTCGGAACCGAAAGTGAAGAGTGAATTGAGTGGCGCCTTCAAGAGACGGGAATCCGCTCTTTTGATCACAATTGTTGTCCTCCTTGCGGCGATCATCATTCGTGCTCCCGAATATCTGGGTGAACAGAATCTGGACAATCTCCTGACCAACTGGGGGTTCCTGGCGATACTTGCGGTTGGCCAGCTGGCGGTGCTGTTAACCGGCGGCATTGACTTGTCTCAAGCATCGATCATGGCGTTTACAGGCATGTTCCTCGCCATTCTCTCGCAGTACATGCCGGAATTGCCTGGAATTGCCTTTGTTGTACTGAGCCTTGCCATGGGAATGGCACTCGGGCTGATCAACGGCGTCGCGGTGGCCTGGATAGGCATTCCACCAATCATAGCCACGCTCGGCACAATGACGATAATCCGGGGCCTTGTCTACGTGCTGTCCGGTGGCAAGTGGATATCGTCCCATGAGATGTCAGAACACTTCAAGACGATCGCGGCCACCGAGACGCTTGCCTTGCCCAACGTTTTTCTGACCGCACTCTTGTGCTGCGTGGTGGTATGGCTGTGGCTTCGCTTCACACGTTCGGGCCGCAACGCCTACGCGCTGGGCAGCAACAGCAATGCGGCACGCTATGCCGGGATCAGCAGCGTCAGGGTTCTGATGACAGTGTTCATGGTGTCGGGGGCCGTGGCCGGCCTTTGCGGCTATCTCTGGGCAGCCCGATTTGCGATAGCCTACACGCAGGCTGCCGAGGGTCGAGAGTTCGCAATTATTGCCGCCTGTGTCATTGGCGGCATCAGTATCGCCGGTGGACGAGGTACGGTTCTTGGTGCCGCACTTGGCGCGCTGTTCATTGCCGTGCTTGAAACCTCTCTCCCCTTCTTGCGAATCAACGCCTTCGCCCAGTTGGCAGTCGTCGGTGCAGTCATCCTCATTGCCGTAGCAGCCAATGCCAGGGCTGAACGGAAGCCGGGCAGGCAGATCCTTGTCCGCAATGATCACCCGTCAGATTCGGCTAGCGAGGCCTAGTCATGGTCAGGCGTCTACCAATCGGTCAGTGGGAGGTCGCCCTGTTGGTGCTTCTCGTAGGCGTGTTCATTCTGAACAGCTTCTTGTCGCCATATTTTCTCGATCTCTACAATCTTATCGATAGCACATTCAGCTTTTCGGAAAAGGCGCTTGTTGCGCTGCCAATGGCTCTCCTGATCATCAAGCGCGAGATTGATGTTTCCGTTGCATCCATTGTTGCGCTGGCTTGCGTAATGATGGGAGTAGCCGGCGACCTGGGAGCTGGAACAGCGACTCTGGTGCTGGTCGGCATAACTGTGGGTACACTGGCCGGCCTGCTTAACGGCGCCTTTGTCTGTGCATTTGGCGTACATTCAATTGTCGTAACAATTGGCACATTGTCCCTGTATCGGGGAATAGTCGTGCTCATTGCCGGCGACGAAGCATTTACGAGTTTTCCATCCGGGTTCGCCTGGTTCGGTCAACACTATCTCGGAGGTTACCTGCCGGTAGAATTTCTGATTTATGTGATTGCCACCGTTGTATTCGGCGTATTACTCCACGTGACACCGTTTGGTCGCAAGATATTTGCCCTTGGCACGAATCCGGATGCTGCCGTCTACTCGGGCGTTTCCCATACGCGATACCGGATGATCCTGTTTTCGCTCACAGGTTTCATGTGCGGGCTGGCCGCCATCTTGCTGACCAGCCGACTTGGAAGCGTGCGATTGAACGTTGCCACCGGATGGGAATTGCAGGTGATCACGATGGTAGTCCTGGGAGGAGTCAGTATTGCCGGTGGTTCAGGTTCGATTCTCGGCGTAACGCTGGCTGTCTTCCTGATTGGCTTGCTGACCTTCGGACTGTCTCTGATCAACGTCCCGGGAATCGTGCTCAACATATATATTGGGCTGATGCTGGTCAGTGCCATTGCGCTTCCCAGGCTCTACAGCCTTATCCGCAGTCGGCGGCTGCATGGCAGAAAGGAATCCTGAAATGCCTTTGTACTTCATTACCGAGGACGTCACGCGTGAAGGCATGATGAGTGTCGAGCAGGCGCCAGTTCGAGCCAAGGGGGTCTTCGCCCTGGCTGCAGAACTCGGCGTGAATATACTCGAGTTTCACTTTTGCATGGCACATCATGACTTCATAATGAAGGTTGAAGCGGCGGACGATGAGGCAGCCTGCGCGCTGGCCATGGCGGTTCGTCGTTCCGGAAACGTCACAGCCAGGGTCACGCGTGCGTTTTCCCCGGAGGAATGGGCAGCGATCGTCGCTCGGCTGCCGGTCTGATTACTTGAGCCGGCAACCGCATCGACCGGTGTCACCCGACATCCCTCCGAACTGTCCGTTCATGGAGCCATATGCTATTATCCTGTCAACTTGCTGTGAGGTCGACCCGCGGTTCCTTAATCCTGCCGGCGAACGGAGAAATGGATCAGTTGCAGGATTCCTGATCTTCGGCCAGACATCCAGCCTGTAGCGAAGGACATTTGTGTACAGGATGAGATATTCGGGAGAGACTGGGTGGACCTGATTGACAGACTGGTGGCAGAGGTCGAGGAGCGGCGCGATTCTCTGGTATCGGTGACGCAAGATCTGCTTGCCTATCCCACCGTCAACCCGCCTGGCCATCTTTATTACGAGATTTGCCTCTACCTGCAGGAGCGGTTGCAGAATTCAGGCTTTGACGTGCAACTGCATCGCGCCCACGGGGCGATTGCCGATTGTGACCGATATCCGCGCTGGAACCTCATCGCCCGTCGCGATGGCAGGACATCCGGCGACTGTATCCATTTCAACTCCCATACTGATGTCGTCCCGGCCGGAAGCGACTGGACTCGCGACCCCTTTGCGGCGGCGATCGAAAATGGAAGAATCTTCGGGCGAGGCAGTTGCGACATGAAGGGCGGGCTGGCCACTTCCATCATTGCCGCTGAAGCCTTTCTTGCTTGCGTCCCGGATTTTTCCGGAGCCCTTGAGATTTCGGCGACCGCCGACGAAGAGTCAGGAGGTTATGCCGGCGTTGCGTGGCTGGCCGAGCAGGGTTTTGTAACCCCGCAGCGCATTCAGCATGTGGTCATTCCGGAGCCCTTGAACAAGGACCGGATCTGCCTTGGCCATCGCGGCCTTCTCTGGGCCGAAATCGAGACCCGCGGTCGCATCGCCCATGGCTGCATGCCGTTTCTGGGTGACTGTGCGGTCCGCCATATGGGCGCCGTTCTCGAAGCCCTTGAAACCGAACTCCTGCCCCGGCTGGCGGCGCGCACAACAAGTATGCCGGTGGTCCCTGCAGAGGCGCGCAGGTCGACGCTCAATATCAATTCGATTCACGGCGGTCAGCCCGGCTGGCGCCAGGATGACAACGGCGACGGTTTCCTGGCCTCCTGCGTTGCCGACCGCTGTAGCATTACCATTGACCGACGATTCCCCGGCGAGGAAAGCGTTGACGGCGCCAAGGCAGAGATCGACCAGCTCTTGCAGGACATACGGCACCGGCGCCCTGGCTTCGAGTACAGGCTAACGGAGATGTTCTCTGTTCCGCCGCTCGAGGTCGACCGGAATATACCGGTTGCTCGAGCCGTGGCCCGTTCAATCGACACGGTTCTGGGCGTTAAACCCCGGTTTGTCGTGTCACCGGGTACCTATGATCAAAAGCATTTCGACCTTGTCGGCGGTGTCAGGAATTGTGTTGCCTATGGGCCGGGAATCCTTGATTTGGCGCATCAACCTGACGAGTGGATCGCAATTGAGGATATGGTCGACAGTGCCAAAGTCATGAGTGTTGCAATTGCCATGCTTCTGACCGAAGGACTTTCAGACAAGACTTTCGAACATTCCAACCAGAATTAGCAAAAGGAGAACATTCACATGAATGGAATTGGAATTGGGCGCCTGGCGGCATTGCTTGCAAGTCTCGCATTCCTGGCCAGCGGAGCTCAGGCTGCCAGGGACTCGATCGTATTGGGAATGCAGCTGGAGCCACCGCATCTAAATCCCACGGGTGGTGCTGCGGCAGCCATTGACGAGGTAGTCTATGCCAATGTTTTTGAGGGCTTGACTCGTTACGGGCCGGATGGCTCGATTCGACCTGCCCTGGCCCATTCGTGGGATATCTCGGATGACGGCCTTGTCTATACGTTTCACCTGAATACCGGTGTGACCTTTCACGATGGCAGCACCTTTGATGCCGCCGATGTCAAGTTTTCGCTTGACCGCGCCCGTGGCGCGGACTCAACCAATGCCCAGAAGGCACTGTTTGCCGGAATTGCCGACGTATCGGTTATCGACGACCATAAGGTGCAGGTGACGCTGCTTAATCCTAACGGTACGTTTACGACCAATATGGCCTGGGGGGATGCCATAATCCTGGATCCCGACAGCGCCGAAATGGCTGTGACCAATCCGATCGGAACAGGTCCCTTCAGGTTCAAGGAGTGGATTCAGGGCGATCGCATCGAGCTCGTGCGCAATGACGACTATTGGGGTGAGCCCGTAACTCTGGCAACAGCGACGTTCAAGTTCATTTCTGATCCGACAGCGGCATTCAGCGCTATGATGGCCGGTGATATTGATGCGTTTCCAGGCTTCCCGAGCCCCGAAACACTGACGATGTTCGAGGGAGACCCGTCATTTACCGTGATAGTGGGCTCGACTGAAGGTGAAACCATCCTGTCGACCAACAACAAGGCCGAGCACCTGCGGGATGTTCGGGTGCGTCAGGCCATCGCCCATGCCATCAATCGCGAAGAAATCGTTGATGGTGCAATGTTCGGCTTTGGGACACCAATCGGCACGCACTTTGCACCCCACAATCCCGATTACCTTGATCTGACCGAACAATCGGCTCATGACCCTGAGAAGGCCATACAGTTGCTTGCAGAAGCCGGTTACGCTGACGGCCTCACGCTGAGACTGATGTTGCCACCACCGAGCTACGCTCGACGCGGAGGCGAAATTGTCGCTGCCCAGTTGCGGGACGTTGGCATCGGCACCGAAATCAGCAACCTGGAATGGGCACAATGGCTTGAGCAGGTGTTTCGCGGCAAGGACTATGACCTGACTATCGTCAGCCACACGGAGCCCAACGATATCGGCATTTATGCCCGTCCTGATTACTATTTCCAGTATGACAACGCTGACTTTCAAGGCCTGATTGCAGAACTATCGGTCACATCGGATCCCGGCGCCAGAACGGAATTGCTGCACAGGGCACAACGCATGATTGCCGATGACTACGTGAATGGCTACCTGTTTCAGTTGGCGAAGCTGGGCGTCGCCAATGCCAAGATTGTCGGATTGTGGGCAAATTCTCCGACCCAGGCCAACGACCTGACTGGCGTTTACTGGCAGGATTGATCCTCCAGCCACCGGCAGGATTGATCGGCCCCCGTTCTTGCCGGTGGCAACCCATACCGTTGTCGAGATCTTCGCCGATCGCACCGACCTGACACGAGGGACAGTCAAGGTCGAATAGCCTGGCATAAGCGAACGGACCTTGTTGGGTGAAGTGCATCTGCTTTGGCGATGTTCGGCTCCAACCATCATGCCAACCGCCTGATCGCGACCCTGGAGGAGGTGAAGGCCAATGCACAGAAAGCGTGGCAGGCCTTCATCGAAAACCCCGCTCGCAGGGCATCGCTCATGCATCGAGAGTGGACCGTGGCCCCAGCTTCCCGAGACCTGCCAATGGTTATATTCATGTTGAATAGGTATGATCTGGTCCCTCCCACCGGCCTCATTGACGCCATGAACCGGTTCCTGGTCGCAACGGGTTCTGCCGCCGGGCTGTACGCTAGTAAACGAGCCTGGCGGAGGGCAACCCCTAACGACCGTCGTATTGGAGGCGAATTCTTATGGGAGGCAATGCCCCTCGCCTGCCAGGCGAGTCGGGAGATCTCAAAATGGGGATTGATCCGCAGAGTCCGGAAATCCGAGGAAGCGTCAAGCGAGTGGTTGGTGGCAGGCCCGACTGTATTGGGGAGGGTTACCTGACCGGCAGCGGCAACACGGCATGAAAGATAATTCCCGGCCAAAGGAGACGAGGCCAGATGGAGCTCACTCGACATCTTCGGTTTTCAGAGGGTATCAGGTAGTGACGGCAAGAATCGGCAACCATGAGGAGAGTTGTCGGAAACAGCCATTGCGAAGACATGCCCTTGTGCAGCTACGCACCACAGTGCGGGAGTGGAGCATTCAGGCAGACGGGCCAGCATGACAACCGGGTCCAGTGTACTGGCGACGGGACCGTGCCGACACGTGGTCGATTTGAATTGGAGATAAATCTCCAGCCGGAACAACGAGGATGTGGCCAGGCTCCTGACTGAAAGGGCGAATTGGAACTCATGAAAGAACTGCTGCGGACAAACGATCCGACATTGATTGCCTTTGCGTCGGCACTTCTCGAGGGTGAGGATATTGATTGCTTCGTGCTGGATGGTCACATGAACGTTCTTGAGGGAAATATTGGTATTTTCCCCAGGCGCATGATGGTTCTAGAGCAAGATCACGACAGGGCCTTGCGCGTTCTGGAAGCCAATGACATTCATCCCGCTGGTAGCGATCAGCCTTGAATACATCATTTGCCGCGATGCGACTCGCTTCAGGCTGGTTGCGCTCCGCGGCATGTGAACCATGAACGCTTGGTCTGCCAGCCTGCTGGCGAAGACAAGGCGGTAGTTGCGTAACAGTCTGCCCTGCTCTGAACTCAGCCCTGCATCCAGGATCGAGGAATACAAGGGGCCGCATCCAGCAGTTGTCGTGTGTAGCTGTGCCGGGGATTGCGAAAAACATCCTCCGTTTTTCCGTGCTCCATGATTTGACCGGCATACATGACAAGCACCCTGTCTGTAATCACACGAACGACGGTCAGATCGTGGCTTACGAACAGATAGGAAAGTCCGTGCTTCACCTGCAGTCCTGCCAGTAGATCCAGAATGCGGGCGCGCATCGACACATCCAGTGCCGATACCGCTTCATCAAGGACAACCAGATCGGGGCGTGTTACAAGGGCCCGGGCGATTGCAATCCGTTGCCGCTGCCCTCCGGAAAACTCGTGAATATATTTTTTCATGTCGTCGCCCGTCAACCCCACCTCCTCCAGTGCCTGTGCAACGATTTCCCTTCGGCGCGCTGAATTGGTGCTCTGGTCACCGAGATGCAGGGGTTCAGCCACCAGCCGGTCAACCTTGTGTCTCGGATTGAAAGATCCATAGGGATCCTGAAACACGACCTGCATGCGCCGCCGGAGCGACCGTGACATTTTCCTGCCGGCCAGCACGGGTCTGCCACCCAGGGAAATTTGCCCGCCCTGGAGCGGGTCGAGCCCTAATATGGCGCGCGTCAGGGTCGTCTTCCCGCAACCGGATTCGCCAACCAGCCCGACGCTCTCGCCGCGGTCGAGTGAAAAACTTACGCCATTGACCGCCCGCAGAGTCTCGGCACTGGAAAAAAGGCGGGATTTTGGCAAGCGGTAGCTGCGAACAGCATTTTCGACTCGCAGTAGAGGTTGATCGTGCAGCGCATTCAACCTGCCTCGCCGGGGCTTGTGGAATGAAGCCTTGAGCAGGCGTCGCGTATAGGCGTGCCGCATGTTGCGAAACAGCTGTTCGGTGGGTGCCGCCTCAACGATTCTGCCACTTTCCATGACGGCCACGGTATCCGCCATGTCTGCCACAACGGCAAGATCATGGGTGATCAGCATCAATGACATGCCGTCATGTTCGACCAGCGACCTTAGCAGGGCCAATATCTGTGCCTGTGTCGAGACATCCAGGGCCGTCGTCGGTTCGTCAGCAATCAGCAGTTTCGGCTGCAGTGCAATTGCCAGCGCAATGCAAACCCGTTGACGCTGTCCTCCCGAGAGTTCATGTGGAAACATGCCGGGAGGGAATCGCTCCGGTGGCAACTCAACCCGTTCAAGCTTGCTACACGCCTGATTGCGGGCCTCGCTTCTCGAGCAGGCACCATGAACTATCAGGGTCTCGGCAACCTGATCACCGATCGATTGCACAGGATTAAGGGCCGTCATTGGTTCCTGAAAGATCATGCCAATTTCGCGGCCACGCACGGAACACAGCTGGGATTCGTCCAGGGCAAAGAGATCTTGATCCAGGAGGCGACCGTTCCCTGCACGAACCGAACCGGGGGGTAGGAGGTTTACTAGCGACAATGCAGTCAATGACTTGCCTGAACCCGATTCCCCGACCAACCCGAATGTCTTTCCGTGTTCGATGGCAAAGGAAACCGATTCCAGCACGGGCGTGCCGTGGATTGCCAGGTCGAGCTGACTGACTTCCAGGAGATTCACTGTCTTGCTCGCCGAATTCGTGGATCAAGATAGTCTCGTAATCCGTCACCCAGCAGATTCAGCCCGAGTACGGTAAGTACAATGGCCAGCCCCGGAACGACGGCAAGCCGGGGTGTCGTGTAGATCAAGGTCTGCGCGTCGGCGAGCATCCGGCCAAGACTGGGAATGGGTGGCTGGGCGCCAAGACCGACATAGGAAAGTCCGGCTTCGGCAAGGATGCCTAGCGAGAACTGGATTGTTCCCTGTACGACCAGCAAATTGGCAATATTGGGAAGTACGTGCTCAGTCGAAATGCGAACGGTTCCCTTGCCGGCAACCCGCGCTGCCAGAATGTAGTCAAGCGTCCAGATACTGAGCGCAGCACCGCGTGATACCCGTGCAAAAACCGGAATATTGAAGATCCCGATGGCCAGAATGGCATTAAAGGCCGAGGGTCCGAAAACCGCCGTGATAAGTATGGCAATAACCAGCGCCGGGAATGCAAACACCAGATCATTGCCGCGCATGATAATTTCGTCGAGTTTGCTGCGATGGCTGGCGGCGGCAGCCAGCCCAAGCGGAACACCCAGCAAGAGACCAATTCCGACCGCGACAATGGCCACTTCGATCGAGATGCGAGACCCCACCATCAACATCGATACCATGTCTCGGCCAAGGTGATCGGTTCCCAGCCAGTGCGTGGTGGATGGCGGTTGCAGTTTCATGGCGACGTTGAGAGATTCGACCGGATAGGGAGTCCAGGCAAAGGAAACCATCGCCGCAATGACAAATATTGCCGCAAGCGTCGCGCCAGCCAACAACTGCAGCGGCAGCTTCACTGGCGAATCCTCAATCTGGGATCAACCAGCGCATAGGCGATGTCGACCAGGAAGTTCACGACAATGACTGCAAATACGAGCAGCATCACGACACTTTCGACGACAATGAGGTCGCGCTGGGTGATGCCCTGGAAGATGAGCCGGCCCAGTCCAGGAAGGAAGAAGACATTCTCGATAATGATTGCTCCAGCCAGCAGGAATGAAAACTGAAGCCCGATTATGGTCAATACCGGAATGAGGGCGTTGCGGAGTGCATGCCTTGTCAGTGCCTGTCGGCGCGTCAGCCCCTTGGCTCGAGCGGTGCGGATAAAATCCTGCCCAAGGGTATCGATAAGTGCCGAACGCATGACCCTTGCCAGAATCGATGCCTGGGTAACCGCCAGGGCAATAGCCGGCAGGGTCAGGGACTTTAGCCCGACCAGCACTCCCTGATCCCAGCCTGCAAATCCACCAGCAGCAAACCAGCGCAGTCCAACTGCAAACACAAGTACCAGAAGCATCGCAAACCAGAAGTTAGGCACCGCAATGCCCAGCTGAGTCGATCCCATTATGCCGATGTCCAGGATGCTTCCGCGGCGGGAAGCAGCCATAATGCCGACAGGAAAAGCTATGGCGGTCGATAATAGCAGCGCGTAGAAAGCCAGTGGAAGCGAGACCTGAATGCGCGCAACCACCAGTTCGGCAACCGGAACACGGTAGGTATACGAGCGGCCGAAGTCGCCCACCATCATGCCACCTGCCCAATCCAGGTAGCGGGAACCAAGGCTGCCGGAAAGGCCCAGCTCCTTGCGCAATGCCGCCACCGTATCCGGTTCTGCGTTCAGACCAAGCATGAATGAGGCAGGGTCGCCAGGAATAATTTCGACGACAAGGAATACCACCAGACTGGCAGCAACAAGTGTCACGCACAACGACAGGAAACGGACAAGCGTGTAACGGAGCATCAAATCAGGAGTCTTCTGTTACGGTCTTGTTGGTTTGGCGGCAGGAAAGGAAAGGCTCCGGGCAAACACCTGGCCGAACAGGGCGGAATCAAGCATCATGCCTGAATCCCGGCTGCGGGCTGGGGCTGCCGGTGGATTGCCTTGATTGTTTCCCACGCCTGATTGTACTGGATCAGGCGTGCACCTGTAATCCTGATTGCCTCCTCGGGCACACCATCGGCAATGAGGACATCCGGGTGGCAGGATTTTACTCTCTTGCGCCAAACACGCTTGATGTCGTCCAGCGTTGCTTCCTCGGACACACCAAGTACCTGGTAGGGATTTCCGGTCACGTGCTCGGAATAGAAACGCAGCCTTGCTCTGAGCGAGGTCCGGGACAAGCCGAAAATCGTGCTTACCCTGGTCAGGAAACGCCGCTCCGCCAGGCTCAGAATGCCATCAGCCGTTGCAATGTAGAACAGGCCCTCGACGACGTGTTCAAGCATCCGGCTGCCGGGTTCTGATGCTCGCCGGATGGACCGTGCATAGTGTTCGTAACCGATTGAAGTCCGGCTAGCATAGTTGAACACCCGCGCCACGTTCCTCTGTTCGGAATCCGGCACCCGAAAAAGGGTGCGAAACGCCCTTACCTCTTCATGTGTCACCGTGCCGTCGACCTTTGCCAACTTGGCTCCCAGGGCAATGACGGCTATCGTAAATCCCACCCTTCGATCATGAAAGCGCATCATACGCCCGAAAACGTTGCCGATTCCAAGCACACCTTCAATGCTCGACGGGAGCAGTTTCCTGAGCTTTATCCATATCGATGTCATCGGCTCAGAACCGTTTCGGCTCACGGGAAGATTCATGCAAACCTCTCAGCATCCATCATACAGACTTGGTCAGGCAGTTGCGACCTGCCGAATTCACACAGGACTGTGCCGGACTGTGCATCCGGTCAGCCGCTATCGTCGAGGATCTTCTGCACGAGTACCAGATCAAGGAATCTGCCAAATTTGTACCCGACCCGCGGCAAACGGGCGATCTCGACATAACCCATGGCCAGATGGAAGCGAAGAGCAGCCAGGTTTGCATGACTGACCCCGCCAATCATCGAGTGAACGCCGTGTTGCCGGGCGATGTCTTCAAGTTCTTTCATCAACATGCAACCGATGCCGTTCCTCTGGGACTCCGGAGCAATTACGATTGTGTGCTCCATTGTCCGCCGGTAGCCAATTCCAGCCCGGAACTGGCGATAGGTTGCAAATCCTGTGATTTCAGGATTACAGGCCACGAGGAAAGGAAAGCCCATTTGCCCCTTGTCGGAGATCAGTCGTGCAATGCCCGTCGGCGTGTACGCAACGCTGTTGAACGTCACGGCAGTACCGACAATAAATGGATTCCACAGGTCTGCAATGGTAGCCGCATGACCAGGATTCGCCTGAATGATGTTTACCCTCACATGCGTCATGTTCAGCTCGGCACAACTTCAATCATTTACTTGAGCTCAGCCGGATCGGCAGCAGCCTGGAAACCCCGCAAACTGATCTTGAGCATACTTGGAGACACCTATGAGTGGCCAGCCAAAGAAGTCGCTATATCTTGCTAACCACTATGGGTTTTCCACACAGCAGAAAGCGGTGCTGCTTCCCACAATCCAGACCATTTTGGAAGGCATGGGCGTGGAGGTATGGGAACCGTTTGCAAGGAACAACCAGATTGACTTCAGTCGACAGGGTTGGGCCTACCGGGTCGGCCAGAATGACTTGCGGGATGTAAGGGACTCGGACGGCATCTTTGCTATTGTCAACGGTTGTCCGCCGGACGAAGGCGTCATGGTAGAGCTCGGCATGGCCATCGCCTGGAATAAACCCACATTTCTTTTTCGCGACGATTTTCGTCGGTGCACGGACAGCGAGATGTATCCCCTGAATTTGATGCTGTTCACCGGCCTTCCTGAAGAAGGATGGGCAGATTTTTGGTACACATCACTTGATGACATTACCAATCCCTGCAAGGCTCTTGCCAAGTGGCTTGCAGAGTGAGGTTTAACTCCTGAGCTGACATAGCTGCAGATCCCTGCCCGTCTGGAGCGCTGACTTTTCGCAATTGGCGGCGGCATCAAGGACGCCGGAAAACCGCGGAATGTCTTGCCCCGATACAGGAATCAAGTCTTGCTTCTGCGACTGTGCGAGTTGAATTCAAGACAATGCTCTTTACTAGGCGACCATGGTCGAGGGTGGCAAGGCCAACGAGGACAACTGCCAGATGCTCTGCAAGCCCTGCAATCGCAGCAAATCCAACAAATGAGCACAAAGGAACAAAGGAAGGAAGGCAGCAATTTCGTATCCAAGATAAACCGGTCACACACACATTTCCTGCTCCGGGGCCCTCATTGGGCCGTTAAAACTCCTAATCCTTGCCTGAGTTCATGGATTCGCTCAGACGGAAAGTAACGATGGAGAGCCGACCGGCCGATCTTGAGATGGCATATGACATCGCTGGCGAACGGGAAATTGGTGGTATTGCGGAGCATCGACTCGACCAGCCGGATGCTGGCCAAATTGGCTGCAGCGGATGTCAATCCGTTGTACATCTGGACAGAAACCCTCTTTAGCCAACCCGCTGTATTATCTGTCCATGGTGGCTGGAGTGATAGTCGCTGACGCAGTTGAGGTACTGGTTTTCCTTGCCATTCAGGAATCAAGAGATGGGGTAGTAACCCGTCCTTTATGTCATAATCCGAACCGATGATCTCAAATTGGTCTGGATTGTGCTTGTCCAAAAAGGTGATCGGCACCTTTTGCCAGACACCGCAGGATCTACTCGCCGAGTAGACAGGTTTCAGCTGCAGTCACGCGTGCCGGTGAACCAAGAGCTGCGTGGCCATTGGTACATAGAGTGCAGCAGCCCGCGCACATTGGGCGAATTGCAGGAATGCTCTCAGCGCTGCGTACAGCCGTTCTCGTGGCCGTTTCGGAAATGTGAATATGGTCCTCTCTCAATCGCCGTGCGGCCTGCACAGGGCAAAGGGCAAGGCCGAGCCTGTGTGTGGCTTTGTCAGCAAGGTCATGCTTGCCTGAGCCTCATGGATACGCTCCGGCGGAGAGTGCGATAGCAAGCCGACCGGCCAATCTCGAGATAGTGCCAGTCAGTCATTCTCCTTCGGCTCACCTACCGCAGTGGCCGCCCTTGGCTGTGTCCATTTGACCTTGAACCGGGGATTGCCCGGCCACAGCAGGATGAACTGCGGCGTATTGTCGATACCTTCCCAGCGTTCTGCCTCACGCCGGCAATATTCCACCACTGCCGGCTCATCGAGCCATTCCCGATGAATACCGAAATCCCAGTCATCGTGGTCAGTTACAACCGCGCTGCCGTCGGCAAACTCGTAACGGTGGTCATCCCACTCGCTGACTTCCTTCCGGGCGTTGCTCCGGACATTATCCTCCAGCAGCCAGGAGCATTCTCCCCTCCTCGGCTCATCCGCCGCCATTACCCGTGAACTGTGGGTTGCGTATTTGGGTAAATGAGTACTCACTCATAATTCTGCAGCACGAGCGTCAACAGCATCGCTCAGAACCCCGGTGACGGATTGCTGTCGGGCTCGGGATCAGCTTTGGGCGCCGGCGCATCCTGCGGACGGCAGTCATACAGGAAGTCCATCATGCCGCTACCGTCGCGATCGACATAGAATTGCACCATGGTCTCGTTGAACTCACGGGCGCGGGCTGCCGGGACCGATATGGCATCCCAGCCATGCGTCATCAACTCGCCGTTCATCATGAAACGGCCGGTCCTCTTGTTGCCGCCGAAATAGAACAGTTGCAGGGCGGAGAACAGGAAATAGGCCATGCCGCGCTCGCAGGGATGCGCAATCTCCGTCAGGGCTGAAAGTCCTTCCCTGTAGATCCCCGCCAGGTTTCTGCCGCCCGGCTCCGTTGGCGGCGGCACATGCTCCGCGTAACCGAGAGCAACCCGTGGCGTGAGCGAGATCTCCTCCCCTTCGCCACGAAAATGTCCCCATTCCAGCGCTTCTCTGTAGGCAGTGCGTGCATGCAGCCCATCCGAGACTGGCTTGGCGAGCCGGAAGCGGCTATTCTCCACCAAAGTGAACAGCCGGCGTGCAGCATCTGCCAGATTGAGCACCTGCCGCTCGTCATCAAGGCGCCGGCCACCGACGGTGACACCGTCCATCAGCGTCTTGACCTCGGGATATGTGAAGGGATTGCCCTCCAGCCGGCTCGCGTCATGGACAAATTCTACCAGGGACTGCCGATAACGGAACAGCGCCCGCCGCGGCGGGCCGGGCGGTGAGGGAGGCAGTTCCGGACTGGTCCAGACAAAACCAAGCCGCTCGAACATTTGGTTACGGGTCATGCCTGCCTGAGCTCATGGATGCGCACCGACGGAAAGCAGCGATAGAAGACCGACCGGGTCACCGCCAGCTGGCGGATGACGTCGCTGACAAACGGGTAATTGGCGGTGTCGCGGAGCATCGCCTCGGCCTGCCGCACCCTGGCCTCGTCCATGGCCCGCGTGTTCCCGACGATGATCTCGCGCTGGAACTCGTCGAAGGCGGCGACGATGTGCAGGAAGAGACGGCCCTCGGAGGTGCCGGTGTCGATATTCTGCTTCAGCGCCCGCAGTTCGATGCCCCGCTCCTGCAGCACGCCGACGATCTTGATGACCTGCCGGAGCGAGCGGGCCAACCGCGAGAGCTTCCCCACCACAAGCGTGTCGCTCCGGCGCAGATAGGCGAGCGCCGCCTGGAATTCGGGCCGGTCACTGCGGGCGCCCGAACTCTTCTCGGTGTGAATCTGTTCGCAGCCGGCCTGGCGCAGCGTCTTGATCTGCAGTGACGGGTTCTGGTCGAGGGTCGAATCCCGGGCGTAGGCTACCAGCATGTGCGTACCTCCCGTTGGTCGTTTGAATGTGTCCCGACAACGCTACCTGTGTCATGCTAATGGGACAGATCAAACAGGACAAGGTTCTGGGAAACATTTTCGGGGCTATTCCGGTGTCGCGGCGCCCGCCGGCACCGTGTCCCGAAAACGATCCTATTCGGGACATCCCGGCCGCGCCTTCAGAAGGGTTACGGGCTGCTGTACGGGTCCGGCTCATTCTCGTGTGGCGGCTCCGGATTCGGTGTTCCTTGTTCGATCAGCCAGGTCCGGAAGCTCGGTATCGGACACTTGATCCTGTCGTCATGGACCTGCAGTACCCCTCTCCATATGATGTGATTGCAGTATTCGTCGACATCCATGCCGCTTGGCAAACGCCATCTGGAGCCGGGGTGGAACCGGCATGTCGCTTGATGCTGTCAATGATATCGGCTCGACCATGACCCTCCTGCAATTCCTGCATGACAGCCGACAGCAGAAACTTGGGACCCCACATCTGCGGGCTCGGAAGTAGGCAAGCTGCCGCTTCCTGCTCCGGGCCCGGACTACGGATGACTGTACATCCCCAAGGTCACCACCAGCCGCCACAACTTCTTCGGCAAGGGCCATGAGTGCATTCTGCATATGCACCGAGTAGTGGTCGCAGTCATTGGCAATGTCTTTCATAGTGTTTTGCCAGTCCCCGTCCGGCAGGCCGTAGTGTCGGTACCCGCCGGACAACACGCTCACAATCCAGCTCATACCTCCCCCCTCGGAGCCAGTCTCCCCGCAGCAACCGGATGACTGCAAAACGGTGCGGACGGTCAGGTCTCCCCAGGCAATCCTCCCGCAGACCGACCTTGCCGCCCGCCACGCCGCACCGCCGCCTGCAACTTCTGCAACGCCGCCCTGAATACTTCCTGCCGCGGAAACACCTCCGGAAACTCCAGCCACACACGCCGCACCGTCACCTTGACATGGGCCGCCAGCTTCAACAGACGCGTGCGGATGGTTTCGATACTCGCCCTCGCCACTGCCGTCCCCTCTGGCCCAGATACCTCACGAAAGCCGTAAAATTCCCGCCGTCCGCCAGTTCAAGGTGGGTAATGTAGTCAGGCTTGTTCTGTGCCAGGATCACCTGTGGAAACTCGCCTGCCCTGGCAAAGGCCCAAGCCATCAGCGGACGGGAGATTCGGCCACTGCCATCCTGAAATGGATGGATACGCACGAATTCGTGGTGCAGCCATGCCGCCTCCAGTTCCGGTGCCAGATCCAGGCCCGGGTGGCTCTCATGGAAGGCGAGGAACTGTTCCATCTCGGTCTCGACCTGTTCGGGCTGGCAGTATTCATGGACGAAACCGTCTGCCCGGCGGGGATTGTTGGGCCGGATCTTGCATTGACCCTTGCGGAGCGGGATTCGTTCCGGTTACCAAAGGGGTCAGTTCCGGTGGCAGTGGCCTGGTGACGGGTCAGCAGTGCGTGCCATTCCTTGATCGTCGTGCCGGTGATTGGTCGTTCATCCTTGACATGGGCGAACAGCATCTCAAGTGCCGCCTCCTGGTCCTTGTGCAGCCCCCGGAGCGTTTCGTCGCCGATGGTTGTTGCCGAATGCGCGCCACGTACACCCTCGAACCCCTCGGCAATCAAGGTTTCAGTCACGCCCCGACACAGGAGATAGAGCCCCTCGATCTGGCCGGTCTCAATAGCGGCATACTTGCCACGGGTTGGTACCGGTTGCGGCAAATGCTTGCCTGCAAGAGCAGGGTTGCAGATGTTGACCCTGCCTATAGCAGTCAAACGTGCCATGCTTGCGGAATAGTCGCCAAGGCATCGCGCAAGGGCAGGAAATACAAGTGTGTGGCTTGTGGCCATGCGGAGCATGCGGGCCTGAATGCGGCCCGCAACATCATGGCCTCCGGGATCGGGGCTTGTGCACGGCGAGGGGCGTTTGCCTTGGCAAGCCCGCTGACCCGTGAAATTGTTACTGTGGCTGTCTGATTGTGGTTAGCCAAGTATATAATTCCCACAAAAAGTCTGTTACAGCGCAAAATCCTGTGGATTCCGGCGAATATATCGACCCCTGAACGAGGAACTCCGATTGCTTTATCTTTACAACTTTGCGTGTGCGTGGTCTGTTGCCACTTCGGGTCAATTTGCTGAGAGAGTTGCGCTCTGGTTGCTGCTTTCTTCTTTTTGCTCGTACTCCGGTTTACAAATGTGCCACTTGTCACCTTCTCGGGTTACCAGCCAATCGGCCGGCATTTGCCCCCTGCTTCGCTGACGTTCCACATGCCATCGGTTTGTCGACCGGCTATGCCGGCACTCGCACGACCATCTGCTCTCCACACCGAGGGCACCTCCCTGGCCTGGTACCAGCAGAAGACACATTGGCAAAACCTGTCCTCTCTGCTGTCCAGCTTCGGCGGCCAGATGCAAGCGTCGCACCGGCGTCAAGGCAGCTGGTCGCTGCAGATCAAGTATGGTCAATGGAACAATTCCACTGCGTAGCGATTCCTCGGCAGTCCAGAACAGGTCCTCGACGTGGTTGGCCGCAACGAAAAGCAGACGCCCCGGATTGACCCAGTCCAGCAATCCTTCTGGATTGAGGCGGGATCTTTGGTGACGTGACACAATCCACAAAATCGTCCCCGCGGTTCTCATTGCTGTCAAAAGAGCCAGTGTTCGCCTGGCATTGCCACAAAACTCATGTGCCCGGGCCAAAGTCAAGGTCATGTCTTCCAGCAGGGTTACAGTCGCGCGTGAAACGCCTGTTTCACCTATTAATTTTCTATAATCCATTTTTATACCATTTATGTTTTATATTTGTTCTATACAAACAAACGCCGACTTGTCCACAGGATGTTGTCCGACCAGCACAGAATCATGCGGCCCCAGCGGGACTGAAGCCTGACAGTGTCCACAGCCAAAGGCCGCAGATGCGACGACTAAATCCCGTCTGTTCAGGAAAGGTCACCAACTGTTTGCCCCGACTCGCAGAGAACGGCCGAATGAATGTCCTGAAGGGTAACGAGACAAGGCCAACCCTGTTATTCAGGCCCTGCCGAAGGGAACCTGAAGCACCGCCAACGGACGGCGTCTCGTGGTCGTCAGCGAACTCGCCTGCGGCAAATCTCGGCCACCGCATAAACGCCAGGGCGCGATACTATAGGGGTCGAGACCCGGCCCGAATCCACACAACGCATGCTCTGCCTGCACAGTGCCAATTCTCAAAGCCAGGAGGGGTACTGCATCCTGCCTCAGAGCGTTTGACCTAAAATTCGTGCCAAGGTGAACAACGTTCGCTATCTGTGCCAGTAGTGGGCATAGTATTCAGCGACCGGGCCAATGAATGCCGAGAAACAGGAAACAGTTCGCTATCCTGGACTCATGATTCAAACCCTGAGCAAACCGACACCGCATTCGGCGGCTGGACCGGACCCAAGTGAAACTGTCCCCCATCCCCAGAAGTTCAGCTTTCAGGCAATGGGCAACCCACCGGTCTCGCCGTACCCATCTGCACGGCCTTCGGGGACAGGCATCACTACAGATCACCCGAATTCAGCGGGCAGGAAAATGGCCCCGACTGCAACTGTTCGAAACCTGTCGCAAACATTGGCAATGCAAACTGAAATCCCCTGGAGGACTGACCCCGGCAGCATGTTCGCGGCAGAAGCTTCTGTGAAAGGCGTTCCTGGCTAAATCATGCCTGACGGCCTATGACCTCCATCACACGGGCACCGACCATCCGGCGTTTGGACGCCGACACACCGGAAGTGCCTCCCGCATGCCTGCGGTCCCGACAGCAAACCGGGTTCTTCAGTATGGTTACAGATCCAGGCGTGTTGCAGGCCGTCGTTGCTGGACTTCCAGTTCCTTCACACGACTGGAAATCTTTTCGAGCGCCCGCACTTCGATCTGCCTGATTCGTTCTCTGCTGACCTTGTAGATCTGGGACAGCGCTTCAAGCGTGAGATTGGGCTCCAGCAGGCGGCGCTTGGTCAATATATCCCGTTCGCGCTCGTCAAGCACGTCGAGCGCTTGAGTCAGCAGTTCCCTCCGGAACCTCGCCTCGTCCTGTTCAGCATACTGTTCTTCATAATTTGCGGACTCGTCCACTTCCAGGTCCTGGAAGCTCATGGTGGAATCTGAGTCTCTGCCAATCGTGACATTCAGTGACGAGTCATGGCCTGACAACCTGCCATTCATCTGCCTGACATCCTTGGCAGGCACATTCAACATCTTGGAAAGCTTCTTGACGTCGCCCGGCCGAAGATCAGTGTTGTCTATTGCACCTATCTGCTGTTTTGCCTTGCGCAGGTTGAAGAAAAGCTTTTTCTGAGAGCCGGTGGTGCCCAGCTTGACCAGACTCCACGACTTCAGCACAAATTCCTGAACCTGTGCCCTGATCCACCACAGGGCATAGGTAGCGAGCCGGAAGCCGCGATCGGGCTCGAATCGCCTGACAGCATGCATCAACCCCAAATTGGCTTCGGCGATCAGATCCGCCAGCGGCAATCCATATCCCCGGTAGTCATGTGCAACGCGTGCGGCAAGCCTGAGATGGGAGGTTACGAGCATGTGAGCGGACTTAACGTCACCCTCGTCGCGCCATTTCTTGCCATACGTAAATTCCTCCTCCTTGGTCAGAAGAGGGAACTGCCTGATTTCAATCAGGTACTGGGAAAGACTTGCCTCCGGGTTTGGTGCCGGCAGATGCTTGACTTGTTTCATCACTCTATCTCCTCTGCGTGTCACGTAAGCCCCGGGGCTGCCTTCTTCAAGACCCGACCGCGGCGCCAAATGTTACGCGCTCAACGTGTCTACCAATAGCTGCATGTCTTTGGGCAAAGCTGCCTGGAGCAAAATCCTCTGGCATGATTCGGGATGATCAAATGCCAATTGGCGCGCATGCAGTGCCTGCCTGGGGAATCGCTCGACAAGGGCGCGCATTGAATCCGGCACCTTGCCCGGCAGGATCCGGGCGCCGGCACCGTAGACATCATCACCGACGATGGGATGGCCTATATGGGCTGCGTGGACACGAATCTGATGTGTCCGGCCGGTTTCAAGCTGGCAGCGCAACATCGAGCAACTGCCATGTGCCAGCCTCTGCACCACCTTCAGACGTGTGGTGGCCGGCTTGCCGCCGGAGCGCCTGACAGCCTGGCGGGTTCGCCGAGAAACATGCCGTCCAATCCTGGTGTCAACGCGAAGCGACCCATCGGCCCCGAACGACACGCCCTGAGAAGACATAAGATGTGAGGAAAACTGGTCCGGCACACCGCGAACGACTGCCGTATAGACACGCGTCATCTGGCGACTCGCCAATTGCCCGGTCAAGGCGTGCATGGCTCGGTCCGTCTTGGCTACGGCGATAAGACCCGATGTGTTCATGTCCAGCCTATGAACGATCCCCGGCCGCTTCGAGCCGCCCACTGCCGGCAGGTCTCCTTTCAAATAGTGCATCAGACCGTTGACCAGTGTTCCCGCAGGGTGGCCGGCGCCCGGGTGAACGACCAGTCCGGCCGGCTTGTTAACAACCACTACATGCCTGTCTTCAAAAGCAATCTCGAGCGGAATATCTTCGGCAACAAGGTCACAGGCCGTTGCCGGAGCAAGTTCGATTCGGCAGGTGCTTCCGGGTTGCACGAGCATGCTGGTGCTGGACACGGTTTCGCCTTGCAATGATACCGCCCCGCAACGGATAAGCTTCGCAATCCGCGTACGGCTCAGCGCAAACTCTCGGGGAACAAGTCCGGCGATTGCCCGGTCGATGCGCTGTGGCCCGTCGAGTTCTATCTTGACCAGGAGAATTTCGGGACGATCACCCATGAACGAAGTTCCACATCTGCAGACTGATCCGGTCAGCTTGAAATTGCTGAAGTTACTGGTAAGCGTGTTGACGATCGTAATGATCGTTGGCTTCGCCATCATTGTCATGCTTTTCGTGCTGCGCTTCAAGGACCTTGGCAGTCGACCTGTTGTGCAGTACCCTGATGTGATCGACGTGCCCCAGGGTGTCAGGATTACGAGTTACACGCAGGGGGAGGGCTGGTATCTGCTGGTCACGGAGACACAGGAAATCCTGGTTTTCGACCAGTCCAGTGGCGAACTCCTGCAACGTATCGAATTAAAGCAGCAAACAAGATCGGCAAACTGAAGGCTTGGGAGTGCATTGATGGCTATTCCCCGTCACTTCATTGAGGAACTCCAAAGTCGGACATCGATAGCGGAGGTTATCGGCAAGTTTCTATCCTGGGACAGTTCCAAGTCACGACCGGCAGCCGGTGACTACTGGGCCTGTTGTCCATTCCATGCCGAAAAGACGCCCTCCTTTCACGTCACCGAAAGCCGGGGCACCTATTACTGTTTTGGCTGTGGTGAAAAGGGCGGCGCCTCAACCTTCCTCATGAAACAGCGCGGCATGGGCTTCAGAGAGGCCATCGAGTTTCTCGCTTCCGAGGCAGGCATGACCGTTCCCAGAGAAACCGAACAGGACACCAAAAAGGAGAAGCTTGCCAACCGGTTGCTCGACATTCACAAGCGGGCCGCCAGCTTCTACATCTCGCAGTTGCAGTCTCCGCCGGGTGAAGCGGCCCTGAATTACCTTGAACAGCGTGGATTCGGGGCAGAAGCGCGCCAGCCTTTTGGTATCGGATACGCCGCCGACAATGACGCGCTGCTGAAACTGCTCAAGCTGGAGGGCTTTTCCACCAGGGAAGTTGTGGACTCGGGACTGGCTAAGGTTTCTGACCGCGGCAACGGCATTTACCTCACCTTTCGGGACCGAATCGTGTTTCCGATCGAGGACCATCGTGGCAATGTCATCGCATTCGGCGGTCGGTCGATGCGCCCCGACGTCCCTGCCAAGTACCTCAATTCACCGCAGACGACGCTTTTCAACAAGGGGTCGGTCCTCTACAACTTCCGCAATGCCCGGAAACACATTGGGCCGGACAGTCAACTTCTCGTCGTTGAAGGCTATCTTGATGTTGTTGCCCTCTGGCAGGCTGGATTTCAGGCAGCGGTGGCACCGCTGGGCACAGCAATAACCGCCAGCCAGCTTAAGCAGATCTGGCGACTGGAGAGATCACCGATAATTGCGCTCGACGGCGACGAAGCTGGCGAGAGAGCGGCCCGAAGACTACTGAACGTTGCCCTGCCACTGCTGCGGCCCGGCTACACACTCCGCTTCTGCACCCTGCCCGAAAATCGCGACCCCGATGATGTGCTCAGGAGCGGCGGACATGCTGAAATGCAAAAGCTGCTCGAGGCCAGCCTTTCACTGGCGGACTTCATCTGGGAAAGCGAAACACATGGCCGCAGCACCCGGTCACCTGATGCCAAGGCAGTGCTCAAATCCGATCTTTACCGCAAAGTCGGCCTGATCGAGAACAAGGCGGTTAAGGGAAGCTATCAGAAATACCTCAATGACCTCTATTACGACCGGATCGTGTTTCCCGAAGGGCGACACGGCGGCAAGCCCCGGACTCATCCACAGCTGACCAGGCAGTTGCGCAGCGAGCTATCGTCGGTCAAGGAAACAGCCAAGCTTCTGCGTATTTCCGCTTCCTACTTCTGCGAAGCCTGCTTGCTGGCGATTTGCATCCGCTGTCCCGATCTTGCGACCAGAAACTGTGGCTCGCTCGAGAACCTTGTGCTTTCCAACGCGCAGTTTCAGTCGCTTCTTGACGCGGTGGTCGAGTTTGTTGCGGCTGGTGGCAGCAATGGAGACATTCTTCGTCGAGAACTCGAAGAGGACTACGGAGAGGAGATTGTGACGAGCGTTCTGGATCTCGAGCAGGTGGCAATTGTACCGGAGGTGGATGGAAAGAGCATCGACAAGACTGGCCGGTTATTCGAGGAATTGCTGGAACGGCTACAACGCGAGGACTACAGGCGAGCGCTGACCGAGGAAATCAGGAGCGGAAGTCGCTCGGGGACCTCCATCGCATCACCATTCAGCAGACTGCTGGAGGATCTGGATACGGAACTTGAAGATCCGGGTGCAAAGCATGATTTGACCAGGGCCGAAACGACTCTGGCTCCCAATGGCATAGCTGTCCCTAATTCCCATATCGCGGAACTCGAGGCAATCGTGTCGAGCCGGTCCAGGCAGGTCCCTGACAAGAGAGCCGCAGAGGCACCAAAGGCAGGATCGACACCTTCGGATGAATTTGTTGTTGCCGACAACGGGGTGCAGGTACGCAAGGATGCAATCGAGGAACTGAAGGCAATCGTCGGAGATATTGGCGCGGGTTGAAGGCCTGCGAGCCGGAGCATCTTCAGCGCCAGTTCAAGTTCAGTCAGGTCGGACGACGGCAATTACTCGGCCCGAAATCGAGACATGATAGCAGGGAACCTTGATTCTGCATCCTGGAGGTCTACATTGTTGACTACCGCTTGCTTCTGGCAGACGGCATGAGTCCGGGCAGGGCGAGCAATCGCCGTCTCACTTTGTCAGAGCACTGGTGCTGTTGCACCGCTGCCGCATGATTGCTGTCGCGTGGCCCGGCGGCCCGCACTAGGCGGCGTGGCGAGTTGCGATCAGCTCGCAATACCAAGGGGCGAAACCGCGGAGCGGAATATGGCCAGTGGCGTCTTCAGTGACCAAGTACTTTCCCAACTGTTCCAGAAAGCAAAGCGGAACAACTCTGTCCAGCACTCCGAAGTTGCCGAAGCATTGTCCGCAGCCGACGCACCATCATGTTCTGTTGATTCGATTGTTGGTCTGCTTCAGGAACGCGGCGTAAATGTCATTTTCGACAATGAGAAGTGGCCAGGAGCTGCTGGGCCAGCCGAGGAAGACGGTGCGGATGACGATGACGCCCCGGACGATGACACGAGAGTCGAATTGCCTTCAGAGGCTGAAGTCGCACAACTCTGTCGATCAATTTCCAACTGCGAGAAACGCTACAACGCCGCAGTGGGTTCAAGTCCGCAACTGGCCAAGGAACTCTCTGAACTTTATACCCGCCATGAAGCGGGCGAGTTGCCGCTGGCACAATGTGTAGACGAGATCGCGGTCCTGAGGACCCAGAGAAATGAAAGCCAGCGCCGGTCCAGTTCACCAATATTCGAGGCACCGGCGCGACTAGCCAACGGCGAACAGCGCGACCATTCGCTCTTGAAACTGAAAACGCGCAAGTCAGTCCTGCGACAGCTTGCCCGCATATCGCGCAAGTATGCCGAACTGGAACAGCTTGCTGTCAAGAGGCTCGAATACCTGAGTGACAGGACTATTCGCTACACAAGAGCCCAAGCCCGCCGACAGGCTCGCGAACTAGGGGAACTCGTGGCCATGGTTCAGGCAGTTCCTGCGCCACCAGCGGTAATAGACCGCCTGGCAACAGAACTTGAACAGGTCGAACCAGAGTTCGAGCGCGTCGAGGACAATTTGTGCAAGGCTGCTCACGCGGCGCGCATCAGACAAAAGGATCTCAAAAAGCAGTGGCAGGGACACGAAATCAACAGCAACTGGAATCTGAACCTGCAGAAGCTGCGTGACGCACGGTGGACCAGCTTCATGGAAAGTTCCAATGCTGAATTGGGCCAGCATCAGAAATTGCTCCGGTGCATGTGCATGCGTCACAAACTGGATGTTCCACAACTCCGAGCACTGTCCCGGGAAACGCGCACTCACGCCGAGGAACTGAGGTCACTGAGGACCTCGTTGGCCACGCTCATGGAACCTTTGATCACAAAGCTAATGGCCGAAGGCGAATACCTGGACCCGCAGTTCACCGAGCCGGAGAAAGTGGCCCGGACAGCCTTGAGTGAGGCAATTCGCGCCTTTGATCATGGCGTGGGCGGGTTCATGAAGTATGCGGAAGATGTGGTTCGGTATGCTCTGGGATTGCCGGCCGCGGCCATGGATTCAAGGCATCTGCGCGACAATGACGGTGCCTATGCGGATCGACAGGGTGAAGGTGCCGTTGTCGAAAGCGGTGCCAATAATTCACGTTTCGCAGGTGACGGTCGGGCAGGCGCGCTGGTCGAAGCCGATGCAGCCAAGTCAGTTGCCTCTGGTTCTGCAGATCCTGTGCGCATGTATTTCCGTGAAATGGGCGCCATTGACATGTTGTCCAGGGAAGGTGAAATCGCGATTGCCAAGCGCATTGAGGCCGGTCGCAATGAAATGATCAGAGCCCTGAGCACGAGCCCATTGACGTTTCGTGCCATTTGCCATTGGCGGCAGGAGATCATCGACAACGAAGCGACATTGAGAGACGTGATTGATGTCGACGCAACATTCAAGGCCATGCGTTCGCCACCAGCTGTCGACATCGAAAGGTTGGTAGAATCCGGAATCTCGTCGCGTCTCGCCACGCTGTCCGAGCGCTTCGAGAAATTCCAGAATCGCTTTCTTGGAGAGCTGCGGTCCAAGATGAGCATGAGTGCAGGCGCCGCCAGTTTCCCGGAGAGAGAATGGGCAGCCGAAATGAGCGCGCTGGCCGATTTGTGTGGCGCTCTGTTTATCAACAACCACAAGAAGAGGCAGTTGCTCGGCTCCATTTGTGCGGTCCACCGCCGGCTCAACTCCCTGGAGAACCGAGCAGCAGCGATTGCCAACCGGGAGAGGATCAGCTCCCAAACACTTTTCCGGATTCTTGCGAACACGGCAGGCGACCCGAACTGGCTTCAGCAAATAGCAGTGCAGCCGGGTCAGACCTGGCAATTGCTGCACGCAAAACTGGCCACGAACCTGGACGACATCCAGCTCCGCATCTTTGAACTCAACAGTCAACTCGGTATCCCGATTGGCCAGGTCCCGGAACTGCTGAAGAAGATCAGAAACCATAACGCTACCGTTTCGGCTCACGCCAATCTCGACAACAGGATTGCCTCGACCGAGCTCTTCCTCGCCAAAGTGTACGAAATTGGAACGAGAATATGCGAGGCCAACGAACCACCAGAAATCTATCTGGATATCGACAGGCTCGCTTCCAGGAAGACATCGTACAATAACGCCAGGCCCCTCAGTAAGCGCAAGCTGGAGATAATCAGGAACCAGCTTCGCAGCCGTCTTGGCGTTTTTAACCGACGATACAAGACATTTGCCAATTTGCAGGAGGCGCGCCTGAACCACCTGCTTGGCCAGCCTGGAAAATTCACCAAGGCTCAACAGAATCGCTACAACCGGGAACTGAAGGAACTGTGCACGAGGGCAAGCACTTTTCCACTCCTGCCGCGCGTCAAATCCGAGATACGGTTTGAACTGGCGTCGATTGCTCTGGAGTATGCAGAGTTCAGTGATCGCCTCGGACGGCTGGCCAAGTCCTGTCGTGTTGCTCGCAAGCCGATGCTGGAGGCAATGTCCGATAATCCAGCACCGGAAGTAGTGAAGGAGCGCCTGGAACGATCCTGTCCGCAGTTTGTAATTTCGGACAATTCAATTTCCGGTCTCGAGGAGCTATGCACCAAGTATACTGACATTGCCCGGCGCCTGGGCACACTGCCCAACAATATGCAGAAGGACTTCACGCTGAGGCTGCTTCGCCTGGCAGCAACCACTTCGGAAGCAGCCGGGTCTCAGTTGATCGCGGCACTTCATATCTGCCCGACCCTGATGCACTCCGTTGTGGCCAGTCACGAACGCATCGTTGAAAACAATTCGGATCTGTGGAACGTTTTCGATTTTGATGCTTGCAGGCGCAATCAGACGTCGGCCGAGGCACCGACCGGGCAGGAGGTCAATACCCGTTTCGGGACATTGCCGGCAGAATTCACCGCGCCCCACATCAAGACACTTGAGGAGGCCGCTGCCGTTGGTCGGCAAATGCTTGACCTGTACGATCCCTCCTTCGAATGTTCCGGTGGGGCGAACGAAGCCATGTGTCGGGCCAACAAGGAACGTTACAACAACCTGCGCGATGAATTCGCCAGACTCATTTGCAGTCTGCCGTTCTTGCCAAACTGGACCGCCGATGTGGGCCGGGCGATAAGCAGATCATCGCAGGCCTACAAATCCATTCAAACCTCTGCTTCGGCAATAGCATCAGATTATGGAATCGCACCGGAAGCATTCGTAGACCTTTTGCAAAGCAGGCACCCCAGCGAAACCTGGCAGTCCGCGATTGGTAGACGGTCCGGACGAGGTTGGTTCCAGTTGAGCAAGGCCATCGATTTGAGGGGGTTGGTTTCAGAACTTCGCGGCGACATTCTGGACGCATGCCTGGACGCTGGTCTGACCAGCCGTGAATTTCGGGAAATTTATCCACCGTTCCTGTTCACGGCCAATGGCAATATCAAGCCCGAGCACGCCGACAGGGTTGTAGGACAGCTTTTTCGCACAACAACAACCATGAGGGAAGTGTCCGGCTGGGGCGAAAAATTGAAGGCCGAAACCATCGCGGTGTCGGATATTGTCGAAGTTGAGGTCGCTTACGACGAGATCAAACGCCTGAATGCAGAGGCTGCAGAAGCAGATTCCGGAGGCACAGCGGGTGGCAAGGACGGGTTGAAACAGAATTCCGAGGACGACGGAGGTGACAGGGACGACCGACAGGTGAGCAGCTGGTCTATTACCGAAATGGAGCAGTCAATCCGCCAGCCGGTCATGGATATCCTGCAAAGGATAGACGACCAATACGGTATATTGCAGAAAATCGAGCGGACCAGGATTCTCAAGGAGGTCGAACTGGCACCGAGATTCACGATTGCCCAGGAAAGGAGGTACCTGCGCGAGCGTGAATTGATGATCGAAATGGTCAGGGAGCTGAAACTCAACAACAACCGGATCGAGACGCTGGTAAAGCAACTTCACGGAGCCACCAAGGCACATATGGAGTTGCGCCGCCGAATGCGTCAGCTCGTGGACCGTTCACGCATTAATCGTCGAGAATTCGAGCAACTCTGGAATGGTAACGAGACGTCGCCCAAGTGGTACAAATCCATGGGCAAGTTCAAGAGTCGCGGTTGGCGGGAGTTCAGTCAGCAGCACGGTGAAGAGGCAGCACAAATCGGTCTCGAATATGCCGATCTCTGCAAGTATGTTGGCCTGAAGCTCAGAGACAACTGTCTTGCAGCAACGGCTTCCTCTGCCAACGGCAAACGCCGCCCTGCTCTTCCCGCCGGCGCCAAGGATCGTGAATTCCTGTCGCTGATCAGCAGGGTCAGGACAGGCGAAAGGGAAGCCCAGCGTGCCAAGAAGGAAATGGTCGAGTCCAATTTGCGTCTGGTGATTTCGATCTCAAAGAAATGTACCAACCGCGGCCTGCAATTGCTCGATCTGGTACAGGAAGGAAACATCGGCCTCATGAAAGCGGTCGACAAGTTCGAATACCGCCGCGGCTACAAATTCTCGACCTATGCAACCTGGTGGATACGCCAGGCCATCACGCGCTCGATTGCTGATCAGGCGAAGACAATCCGTATACCGGTGCACATGATCGAGACGATAAACAAGCTCAATCGAACAACTCGCCAGCTGCATATCGAACTCAAGCGCGATCCAACACCGGAAGAACTTGCCGAGAAGCTCGAATTGCCGCTCGAAAAGATCCGCAAGGTCATGAAGATTGCCAAGGAGCCCATCAGTCTGGAAACGCCGGTAGGTGACGACGATGACAGCCAACTCGGTGATTTCATTGAAGACAAGCAGGCAATACTGCCCCTTGAACATGCCATTGAGCGAAATTTGAACGACACGGTCTGTCGAGTGCTTTCAAACCTTACGCCGCGCGAGGAACGCGTGCTGCGCATGCGATTCGGTATCGGCGTCCCGACCGATCACACCCTCGAAGAGGTTGGCCAATTGTTCAAGGTTACCCGTGAACGGATTCGCCAGATCGAGGCCAAGGCCTTGCGCAAGCTCAAGCATCCAAGTCGCAGTCGCAAATTGCGTCCTTTCCTTGACGATTGAAGGGAGACACTGATCGGCCCTGGTTGCGGCGAGTTGCCTTGCCGTGTTTCCACGTCAACCCCCGACACGCCGCCATTGCGGCGCACCCGGCCATAGGCCTCCTTGAAAAAGTCCAGTTGCCGCCAGACCTTGTCGATCAAGGCGTGAAAACGCCGCTCGGGCTCAGCCGTAGCACTCGCATGGAGAGCAGTCTGGCGTTTCCGAACCCGTTGTGACCCTGTCAGGTCAAGACCAGTGACCATGCCTTGCCTCCCTCCTGCCCTCTCTCGAAACCAGACCCCTTCCCTCCACCGGCATGACCCGGCCTCCACAGGACTACGAGCCGGTCCGCCACCCTGCCCCTCGCAGGACGCCGGTCTGGTCTGTGCAAGACCGCCAGACAGGGCGTCCCGTGTTGCGACGTCTATCCTCTTCCACACAGACCAGCGCCACTCCCCCGGCGCGTACGAAACCGGTGCGCCCGTCGCTTGCTTCCCGGTCCGCCATCGGCCTTCCCCCAATCGCAGCAGGGTCGGCTCTCGCATTATCATTTTCGAGGCCTGCACGGTTGCCAGGCTGCCTGACGCAGCCCTTTGCCACCAGAGTGCTTCAATCTACCGCGTTACCTCCGTAAACCGCCCTGGCTGCACCCAGCCGAAGCGACAATTGTTGCGCGGGATTTGCACCCACTCGATAAACGTGCCTTTCACGGCGCACTGTGAGCCATTGGTAGATTGGCAGCCGGGGAAAGAAAGATACGACGCTCAAGAAGGTGTACCAACACGACAGTGAATTACGGCTGTTGCCAAATTCATGCTCCGGATTCCACTGTGTTAACCCTGGGTCCGGTAACCACATCCGGCAGACCGATTGTCTGATCGTCGCGCAAGTGAATTACCCCTCGCAACCGAAACAAATCGCGCCGTGCTTCCCGGTTGGATCTCCAGTCAAAGACCAAATACGATCGTCGTATGATCACCTGTCCCACGCTTCCTCAACCCATGATTGCTCTCCGCGACCCGTCGTCTGTCAGCATCCTGCGCAGGCAATGGCTGCCCTTCTTGTTCCAGAATTCCCACTGTCCCAAAACGCTCGGATGAGCTTGCAGGCTGCAGCCTGGAGGAGTTCATTGCCAATCAGGGCAGATTGTCGTATGCGGAGCACTCCAGTGTCCGTCGACCGCAGTATCAGGAGTATCGGAGCGTATGGGCCGAAGCGGCACAACTCCCCGGCGCTGGGGCATCAACAATGATTATGCCAAGCTAACAGACGTTTTGCTGGGCAAGCCCGAGTACTACAGGTGGGTTGATGCCGGTCCAATAACTGGGCGCACGCTTGCCAACGCGCACAAGACAGGTGTCAGGTTCGACTTGCAACTGGCCATGGCCCAGCACACCGAGATGGTGTCGGTTTACGAGGATAACGGGGTCACATGCCACTACCTCGACAGCGACAAGGTGCTGCACCGTAATTTCTTTGCCCGCGATTCCTCCGCCATGACCCCCTGGGGAGCACTAATCTGCCATATGCAGCTCAAATGCCGCCGGGCAGATTATGTGACGGCGATAAAATTCTACCGGGAAAACAAGATACCGATCTGGCGATGGGTGACTGCCGGTCACTTTGAGGGTGGTGATTTCGTCATCCTGGCCCCTGGACGGGTGTTGATTGGGCATTGTGGCGAAAGGTCGGAACGGGAAGGCTCTGAGCAGGTTGCCGAATTTGTGCGAGCGGAAGGTTGGGAGGCCGTTGTAGCGCCCATCAGTCGAGAATTTGTTCATATGGATGGCCTGGTAGTTCCTGTTGCGGAAAATCTGGTGGTTGCCTGCACAGACGCCATGGAATCATGGTTGGTGGATGCAATCAGGGATTGGGGCTTCGAAATCGTCGAAGTCTCTTTTCGCGAGGCAAGAAACCTGGGCGTGAACCTGGTCGCCCTTGGAGAAGAGAAAATTCTGTCGATGGCAACATCGACCGGTCTGAACGCCCGACTCCGAGCTTTGGGATTCGAGGTTTTCGACCCGGATATGTCAATGTTCACACTTGGCGGTGGCGGTGTGCACTGCCTGAGTTTGGCCTTGCGAAGAGAAGATGTATGGTAAAAGTAGTGCTGGAACGACGGACATCCCGCACCGGCGCGAACCATAATATTCGCGGCCACCGCAGGATTGGCAGAACAGGCGGTGAACTTTGGCGAAATTACAGGTAACACACCGCATGGTAAACAAGACACCAGTTTTGCGGGTCTCCGCCTTACATTGGCGGAGTCATGTCAACATCGCGCATTTGATGCGGCCTGTGCCTTCGGATTGGGCTGCATCGTGTTTTTTGCGGGTAGGTCCAATGCCACGTTGGCAACAAACCGCTCGCGTTGAGGCGGACCCGATCGGACCTTGAAATATTCTCTAGCTTGCAAGGAGTTAACTAAATGAAAACATGGAAGAAACTGGCGGCTGCAATTTTTGCTTCGTTTATCGGAACAGCAGCAATTGCCCAGGATGTAATCATCGGCGTGCCGAATTGGACATCTGTCCGCGGAACAGCTCACATTCTGAAAGTCGCACTTGAAGATAATCTCGGCCTGGTTGTCGAACTTCAGAATGGCACTAATCCGATCATATTCGAGGCAATGGACTCCGGTGCCATGCATGTGCATCCCGAAGTCTGGTTGCCCAATCAACAAAACCTTTATGACAGGTTCGTGACCGAAAAGGGCACTGTGAAGCTCAACCCGAATTCAGTGATTTCGGACCAGAACATTTGTGTTTCCAAGGATACACAGGAACGGACCGGCATCTCGGCGCTTAGTGACTTGACTGATCCTGTGATAGCTGCCAATTTTGATACGGACGGCGACGGGCGCGGCGAAATGTGGATCGGAGGTGCTGGCTGGGCTTCGACAAATGTCGAGCGGATTCGAGCCCATTCATATGGCTACGCAGAAACCATGAACCTGATGGAAATGGACGAAACCCTGGCTCTGGCACAGGTCGATAACGCCATTGCACAAGACCAGAACATTGTATTCTACTGTTATACGCCGCATCATATGTACTCACTCTACGATCTCGTAAAGCTGAGTGAACCGGCACACGATGCATCACAATGGCAAATCACGCAACCTACAGACGCGTCAAACTGGCTTGAACTCTCTTCTGCTCCGACGGCCTGGGATGCCGCGCATCTGCGCATTGCCTACGCGACCGAACTGGAAAGCTCCCAGCCCCAGGCGGCAGCCATGTTGTCCAAGGTCAAGTTGACGACAGACCAGGTCAACGCGTTGGTTTATGCCCTGTCTGTCGAAGGCATGGACCCGGCGGACTTCGCCCGTCAGTGGGTCGATGAGAATGGCGAAATCGTAGATTCCTGGCTTAACTGAGCCATTCCACATCAGGAAATCCCGGGCGGCTCAGTGCCGCCCGGCGAGTCTTTTACTGTATTGAAGTCCACCATGAACAGCCACGTAATTACGCTTGAAGGCGTCTGGAAGATTTTCGGCGAAAACGCCGATGCTGCTATGGCAGCCATACTTGACCGCAGTCTGTCCAAGGCCGAAGTCCTGGAGGAATTCGCTTGCGTAGTTGGCATTGTTGATGTCACGTTTTCAGTGAATCGCGGTGAAATTTTCTGCGTCATGGGCCTTTCCGGCTCGGGCAAGTCCACCATGGTGCGCCATTTGAACCGGCTGATTGAACCAACAGCTGGAAAGATCTCGATACTGGGACGTGACATACTGGAGCTCTCGAGTACGGAACTCCGCGAAATGCGGGCACAGAAGATCGGCATGGTTTTCCAGCATATGGCATTGCTGCCGCATCGCACCGTGCGAGACAACGTGGCATTTCCCCTCCAGGTCAGAGGTGAGCCAAAATCGCGTCGCTGGCAAGTATCCAGGGTCTGCCTGGAGAGGGTGAACCTGTCTGGCTATGAGGATCGGTATCCTCACGAACTTTCAGGAGGGATGCAGCAGAGGGTTGGACTCGCTCGAGCCCTGGCTTCAGACCCGGATGTCCTGTTGATGGATGAGCCGTTTTCGGCTCTTGATCCACTCATCCGGAGGCAGCTGCAGGATCAGTTCATGGCACTCTCGGCCGAGCTTCAAAAGACCACCGTCTTCATCACCCATGACCTGGATGAGGCAATTCGCATTGGCAACCGCATTGCCATCATGAACGACGGACGCATTATCCAGATCGGGACACCGGAGGAAATTGTAACCAATCCTGCCGACGATTATGTGCGGGACTTTGTCGAGGGAATTTCCAAGCTGAAGTTGGTTTTTGCACATTCCATCATGGTGCCTGTCGATGAATATGAGCACCCTCACCGGGTAGATTCTGACCACTGCCCGCGGGTCCACCACGGCACCGATCTGGACCACCTGATTGATATTGCGACGACTACCGACCACGTGATTGTCATCACGGATGATGACGGTACGGACATTGGTGTCATTGACAGGGCAACCCTTCTCAAGGGTGTTCAGGGAGGAAAGGCGTGACAGATTCTGAAAGAATGACGTCCCTCCAGGAGGTAGAGGACTTCGCAGTCCAGAACGGCAGCTACTACGCCGAACAATTTGCCAGAATACAGGGAAAGACCGGATACACCTGGACCTGGAATACCATGGCCGCGCTTTTTGGTCCGCTCTGGGGCGCGGCGCGGGGGATTTGGGGATTTTTCTGGATTTTTCTGGTCCTGGAACTCTTTGCCCTGGTGCAAATTGGCCGAGGCCTGTGGGGAGAACTTGGCGCCGAACAACTGGTTCGCTACGAGAGGTTGATGGCGAACATTGCGCGACGCGAACAGCAGGCCGCAGAGTTGGTCGCTGCCGGGGATGCCGAAGGCGCCCAGGCGAAGCTTGATATTGCCGATAATCTGCGCGCTGTGGCGGACAACGCGCTTGTGGCAGCCGAAGCCGCCAGCGGCAAGGCACTGACGATCCTGTTGACCGGCCTCGTTTTGGTCGTATTGATCAAGATCGCCGAAGGCACTTACGCCAACTACGCCTATGAAGCACAGTACTTGCGCTTTCGCTCCGGAAAGAACGTGCAGGCAGGCATCAGGCGATCCACTATCATTTTTGGAACGGTCGGGATGATTGCCATCTGGCCGCTCACCCTTATTCGCTTCACGGTAGCCAAACCCGATGAAATGGTTGCCGGGTTAACCGGAGGTTTGCTAGGTGAAAAACTGACCATCACCACATTCCCCGTTGGCAAGGAGTACTTTGCTCTACTCGCGAAAAAGGGGGATAACGGCTTTGATTGGCTAGCCATAAATTTTGGCGATGTATTCGACGGTGTCAGTGCCGCCATTCGCCAGGTTCTCGACTGGCTTGAGCTCCTGCTGATCCAGACGCCCTGGCCGGTTGTGATGTTCGTAACCGTTGTGATGGCATTGCGACTGGCCGGCCCAAGAGTGGCGATATTCACGGCCGCCTCACTAGCCTACCTGGCATTCATGGGGCTTTGGGAGCTGGCCATGATCACTGTCGCTCTTATTGGAGCGGGTGCATTCCTGTGCGTGTTGTTCGGAATCCCGTTGGGTATCTGGTTCGGAAAGTCACGGCGTGCGTATGCATTTGCCGAACCAGTTCTGGATTTCATGCAGACCATGCCGGCGTTTGTATATCTGATACCAATCATCGCGTTTTTCGGAACCGGCAAACCGCCGGGAGTCCTGGCAACGATAATCTTTGCCATGCCTCCCGTGATCCGTCTCACTGCACTTGGGATGCGCGGGGTGCCCGAAAGCACCAAAGAAGCAGCTATTGCCTTCGGCTGTTCGCCACGGCAGCTGTTGTTCAACGTGGAGTTGCCTCTGGCCTTGCCGTCGATCATGACCGGGATCAACCAGACCATACTGATGGCCCTCTCAATGGTCGTGATTGCCTCACTAATCGGTGCCGAAGGATTGGGCGCGCTGATTCTGGAAGCCTTGCAATATGCTGCCAAGGGTCAGGGCCTGCTCGGCGGGCTTGCTATTCTGTTTTGCGCCATGGTGATAGACAGGATTGCCCAAGGCGTGTACCGCCAGAAGGTTGGCGGCCGATAAGGGCCTGGACACGAACGGCCTGCGCCATGAGCCGACAATCCGTGCTCCCGGCGCAGTTGGCATCATGAACCGCATAGCGGTGGTTCAGTTGGTATCCGAAGTTGTGTCCGGGTGATCAGAATTGCCTCCACTGGCTATCCTGTTGCGTCCAGGAGCGGTGTATTCACCCTTCCCTGTTGTCAAATTCGTCGGTTTCCCTGGCAAGTCACCGAGACCGCAACACCATTGCTGAATTGTGGCTTTGCCGAGTTTAACTCCGTTTCCAGATTGTGTTGACCTGTTGCCGGGGACAATGTTGCTTTGGCCACTCCCGGATGCACATTCCCATTCCCACAAATCCTTGCACTTTCAGGCGATCCTGCGTTAGTTGAATTAATGGTCAGGAATTAGCAGTTGCCGAGGAAATATGCGTTGCCCTTACTGCAGCGGCACCGAAACTCTGGTCAAGGATTCTCGCCCGACAGAAGACAATACCGCGGTCAGGCGACGCAGGGAGTGTCGAACATGCGGCGGACGCTATACCACCTTCGAGCGTGTGCAAATTCGCGAGCTGACTGTAATCAAGGCGCACGGACATCCGGAACCTTTTGACCGTAACAAGCTTGAGCGGTCGATCCACATTGCCATGCGCAAGCGCAATGTACAGGAACAGCACATCGATCAGATGGTTACCGGCATAGTCAGAAGGCTTGAGGAAAGTGGAGAACGGACAGTTGACTCGCAGGCCATTGGCGATGTGGTCATGGATACTCTGGCGAGGATCGATCTGGTTGCCTATGTTAGATTTGCCAGTGTGTATAAGGACTTCCAGAATCCTCTTGATTTTGAGGCTTTCGTGGCAGAATTGCGCCCTGCAATGAACTCTGACTGAACCCTTTTCCAATGCTTCCCGAGGACGAGCACTGGATGGCGTGTGCACTCAGACACGGTCGGCGCATGCAGGGGCGCACCTGGCCCAATCCATCTGTCGGATGTCTGCTCATCAGTGACGGCAGGCTGGTCGGGCGCGGAGTGACCCAGCCCGGTGGTCGGCCACATGCCGAAACCCGGGCAATTGACGAGGCTGGCCAGCAGGCGCGCAGCAGCACAGCCTATGTAACGCTGGAGCCCTGTGCCCATGAGGGGCAATCCGGTTCGTGTGCCCGTCGCTTGCTGGAGGCAGGTGTGGGCAGGGTTGTTTCAGCGGTCCAGGACCCCGACCCTCGTGTTGGGGGTTGCGGTCATGCGATGCTGCGGGCCAAAGGCGTCGAAGTGACAACAGGATGTGGATCAGCCGAAGCGGGCCGGGACCACAGGGGCTTCTTCTATCGGGTCCTTCTCGAACGCCCGATGATTACCCTCAAGCTTGCTTCATCTTTCGATGGCAAGGTTGCAACCCGCACAGGTCACAGCAAATGGATTACCGGCAGGCACTCGCGTCGACTTGTTCACGCCATGCGCTCGCAACATGATGCAATCATGATAGGAAGCGGCACGGCACACGCAGATGACCCTGAACTGACTTGTCGAATAGAAGGCGGATCGGGCAACCCGGTGCGTGTTGTCCTGGATTCAAGTCTCACTCTGAGAACCGATTGCAAGCTGGCCAGGACCATTGGCGATGCTCCGTTGTGGCTATGCCATCAATCGGGAGCTGACCGTCGCAAGATTGGTAAGTGGAACAAATCGGGCGCCAGGTCGATTGCTTGCAAGACACACCGGAATGGACGACTCGATCTTGAGGATGTGCTGACGAAGCTCGCCAGGCATGGATTGACACGTATTCTTTGCGAAGGCGGTTCCCGTTTGGCAGCGTCGTTGATCGCTGAAGACCTGGTGGACGATATTGTTGGCTTCACAGCAGGTCTGGTATTGGGAGCGGAAGCACTTTCGGCGGTCGGAAATCTAGATTGCAGCGAGGTGTCGGATGGCCGACGATACTTGCTTGACCTAGTTGACTATGTTGGTCACGACACCATATCTCACTGGACCCGTCCGCTTGACCTGGGCCTTTACCAGTCCAGATGAGTCCAGGGTGACGGTGTAGCAGCGATCCAGAATCGGCTCGACCTCGAGAAAGGGTCTGGCCTTCATTCGCATCATGAAACCCAGGCACAGTTTCGGGAATCTCAGGAACATGTTCACCGGAATCGTCACGGATACAGGCACGGTCACCGATGTGATGCCGAATGGCGACCTGCGGGTCTGCATTAGGCCCCGGTCGCCCCAACCTGGTCTGACCATCGGTGCGTCGGTGGCCTGTTCGGGGGTGTGTCTGACCGTAATCAAACTACACGGCGAACGACCGGACAGTTTCGAAGTACAGGCATCGTCGGAAACAAGGGCGAGGACGAACATAAAGGGCTGGTCAGCCGGAAACGACATCAACATTGAGCGCTCGGTTCGTGTGGGCGATGAGATCGGTGGGCATATTGTCAGCGGCCATGTCGACGGTGTTGCAACGCTCCTCAATCGGACACCGGTTCGCGACAGTATTCGCTTCGAACTGTCCTTTCCTCTTTCGCTGGCCAGGTTTATTGCTGTCAAGGGCTCTGTCACGCTTGACGGCGTATCGTTGACTGTCAACCGGGTTAGCGCCAGCAGGATGACCGTAAACCTGATTCCGCACACCCTGGCGGTGACAACGCTGGGCATGGCTACGCCGGGAGACGAGCTCAATTTGGAAGTGGATATGATGGCTCGGTACGTAGACAGGATGCTTGAGGCCAGGCGTTAGCGCATGTCTGGTCCGAATCAGCCAGAGGACATTTCTTCGGTCGAGGAGATACTGGAGGATGCCCGTAACGGCAGGATGTTTATCCTTGCCGACAACGAGGATCGGGAGAATGAGGGAGATCTCATCATTCCAGCCCAGATGGCAACACCTGTTGCCATTAACTTCATGGCGACATATGGGCGAGGTTTGATATGCCTGGCGTTGGCCGAGGACCGCATTGAAGCACTTGGCCTGCAACTTATGGCATCAAAGAACTCGTCACGTCACGAAACCGCCTTTACGGTATCTATCGAAGCCCGAGAGGGCGTTACAACGGGCATCTCGGCACATGATCGGGCACGAACGGTCATGGTAGCAATCGACCCCCGCTCCAGGCCTGAAGACATAGCGACACCGGGACACGTTTTTCCCCTGCGCTCGCAGCGAGGTGGCGTACTTGTGCGCGCCGGACACACTGAAGCAAGTGTCGATGTTGCACGCCTGGCAAGCCTCAACCCGTCGGCAGTGATCTGCGAGATCCTCAACGAGGACGGTTCCATGGCCCGCATGCCCGACCTGATCAGGTTTTCCCGGCGGCACGGCATCAGGGTCGGTACGATTTCGGATCTGATCGCCTATCGGCTGCGCCATGACAATCTGGTCTGCGAGAGATCGGTGCAGAAGATCCGATCAGAGTTCGGTGGCGAGTGGCAGTTGCACGTGTTCGAGGACGAAACGACGGGCAACGAGCACATTGCACTCACGAAGGGCAATATTTCCGACGGTGAGCCGGTATTGGTACGTGTGCACGCCCTGAACCCGCTTGCGGATGTCCTGTCCATCGCACCTTTCGAGGCGCACAAGATCTCCGGTTCCATGTCAAGGATCGAACGCACCGGTCGCGGTGTTCTGGTCTTGCTCCGGGATACCAACACCAGGCTGCAGCTGGACGATGCAGAATCTCCACAGACGCTCCGCCAGTATGGCCTTGGAGCCCAGATTCTCGGCAGCCTGGGGATCAAGCGCATGATATTGCTGTCAAATTCACCGGCGCCACGCATCATCGCCATCGAAGGTCATGGCCTGACCATCGAAGGCACCACGAGGATTGATGCGAGTGATTGAGCGCCACAAATCCCGACGGCAACGCCAATTGCCCCGCTTTTCACCGGCCCTTGAGCAACCTGTGCTAATCGTCACAGCGAATTATTACGAGGACGTGGCTGCTCGCCTGCTGGGAGGTGCCCGACAGTTGCTGGAAGATGCCGCCGTTGCGCACATGTGTGTCGATGTCCCCGGGGCACTCGAGATTCCGACGGCTATCAGGATTGCCCACCACAGCAATCGCTTTGCGGGTTACGTGGCACTAGGCTGTATTATTCGTGGGGAAACCTCGCATTACGATATCGTCTGCAGGGAGTCGGCACGGGGTCTGACACTGCTTGCCCAAACGGCTCCTGGCATTTGCATTGGAAATGGAATTCTGACCGTTGACACACCTGGTCAGGCATTGGAGCGCAGCAACCCGCGCAATGCCAACAAGGGCAGTGATGCCGCAGAGGCGGCACTTAGACTGATCGAACTGCAGAGACAGCTGTAGGATTTGCTCCCCAATGCCCAAGCAAAATCTTCGGGAAGCCGGATAGTCCCATGTCGCGCCGAATGCAGAAATCCGTCATCGTGAAAAGGCGTGTCGCCCGCCTGCACGCCGTCCAGGCGCTGTTTCAGATGGAGGCAACCGGTTCCAATGCCAACGAGGCGACCGAGGGGATTGTCAGCCATGGGGTCGGCCGGGACATCGATGAAATGGAGTTGCATGGTTTTGACGAGCAACTTCTGCGAACACTCGTGGCTGGTGCGGCTCGACATCAATCAGAGGTTGATGAACTCGCCTCGCGCCTGCTGACCCGGAAATGGCCGCTCGACAGAATCGATCCTATCCTGAGGGCACTCCTGAGGGCTGCCGGAGCAGAGTTGATGCTGGGCCTCACACCCCCCAGAGCGATAATTTCAGAATTCGTCGAGGTCGCAGATTCCTTTTTCCCCGGCGGGCGCCAGGTTGGCCTCGTCAACGCTGTCATTGACAAGATGGCACGCGACCTGCAACCGGCTGCATTCGACTGAGGCTTTCTGCCGGCACCCGAATAGCAGGAAACACGATGCTGGGCAGACCGCTGGCTGGCGCAACTCGCGGCTTCCGAAATGTGTGCCCGGATCTTCTATTGGCTGACATTTTCAATGCTTATCCTGTCGCTTTCCTCACTCTTCGCTTCTTCCTTGCTATTGCAACTCAGTTCCGGTGCGCTGGGCCCGCTCGACGTTCTTTCCGGAATAGAACTTGCGTTTTCAACCAGCGAAATCGGCCTCCTGGGCTCCGCACACTTTCTGGGTTTTTTCATCGGCTGCTGGTGGGGGCCGCGTCTAATCGGCCAAATTGGTCATTCGCGCGCCTTTGCTGTGTTCGCAGCTGCCGGAACGCTGGGCGTTTTGTTGCACATGCTGTGGATCAATGCGCAGGCCTGGGCTGCCATGCGCATACTGTCAGGCCTTTGCGTGGCCGGCAGTTTCACCGTAATCGAGGCCTGGATTCAAGCCAAGGTAACCAATAGCAATCGTGCCCGGATCCTTGGTGTCTATCGTGTCGTGGACCTGGTCGGTGGTATCGCTGCGCAGAGCATCATCTTTCTGCTCACACCGGCCCATTATGTGGCCTACAATGTTCTGGCAATTTTCGCCTGCGCAGCGCTTCTGCCGCTTGTCCTTACCCGTATTCCGCCCCCGGAACTCGCTGACGACCTGCGACTGAACCTGCTGATGTCATATCGGATATCACCCGTCGCGGTAGGTGGTGTGTTTGTCGCCGGCGTCACAACCGCCGGCTTTCGGATGGTTGGGCCGATCTATGCCGCAAGAATGGGTTTTGACAGCGCGCAAATCGGCATTTTTCTGTCCTCGTTCCTGCTCGGGGGAGCAATTGCCCAATATCCCGTCGGCTGGCTGGCTGATCGAAATGATCGACGCTGGGTGCTTATCGGCCTGTCTGTCGGCGCAATCGGAGCCTGCTTCCTGGCCACAATGCTGTCAACCTCAGGTTCACTAGTGATCTTTGCCAACACGATCGGGTTCGGACTCATGACCTTTCCAATTTATTCTGTCGCTGCGGCCCACGCCAACGATCATGTTGAACGCCACAAGGCAGTCGAACTCAACGCCTCACTCCTGTTTTTCTTTGCCCTGGGTGCCATCTTGAGTCCACTCCTGATTTCAAGCGTACTCGACGCACAAGGTGTGAACGCACTGTTCACGATAATTGGTGCTGCACATCTTGGTCTCGTGGTGTTCGGACTCTATCGTATGACCAGAACCCCAGGTGCCAAGGCGCGGACGCGCTACACGTACACGCCTCGTACCAGTTTCCTGATCGGTAGGCTGCTGCGCCGCAATCGGCGCAACAGGCAGTAGATTGTCAGACCGCCTTGGTATAGTGGCGCAGCACTGGCAAGTGCACAGATAGAAACATGGCCCGCACGCTCATTACTTCCGCCATTCCTTACATCAATGGCATCAAACATCTCGGCAATCTCGTTGGCAGCCAGTTGCCGGCAGATCTCCATGCCCGGTTTCTGAGGCTAAGTGGCCATGAAGTCATGTTCATCTGTGCGACCGATGAACATGGTACACCAGCCGAACTTGCTGCTCTCGAGGCCGGCGAACCGGTTGCGCAATACTGTGCCCGCATGCACAAGGTGCAACGGGAACTGGCAAAAGGCTTCCGTCTGTCATTCGACTATTTTGGTCGTTCATCAAGCGCGAGAAACAGGGATCTGACCCAGCATTTTGCGGGGAGGCTGGCAGATAACGGTCACCTCTACGAAGTTACAGAGCAGCAAATCTACTCACGCCACGAGCAGAGATTTCTTCCCGACCGCTATGTTACTGGCGAATGTCCCAATTGCGGTTACGAAAGAGCCCGCGGCGATCAGTGCGAGAACTGCACCAAACAACTGGACCCCTCCGACCTGATCAATCCGCGTTCACAGATTTCGGGCTCATCCGATCTTGAAATGCGCCGCACCAAGCATTTGTACCTCCGTCAATCAAAATTCATCGATCGTCTCGACTCGTGGATCGACTCGCAATCCGACTGGCCAACGCTGACGGTATCGATTGCCAAGAAATGGCTTCACGACGGCGGTGGATTGCAGGACCGAGGCATAACCCGCGATCTGGTGTGGGGCGTGCCCGTACAGCGGGGTCGCCAGTCGTGGCCTGGAATGGAAGACAAGGTTTTCTATGTCTGGTTTGATGCACCAATCGAGTACATCGCTGCAACTGCAGAATGGGCCGATGCCAATGATCGCCCCGATGCAGACTGGTTGCGCTGGTGGAAAACGGACGAGGGTGCCAAGGACGTGCGCTATGTCCAGTTCATGGGCAAGGACAATGTCCCCTTTCACACCTTGTCATTTCCGGTCACCATCATGGGATCCGGTGAGCAATGGAAACTTGTGGACTTCATCAAGTCGTTCAATTTCCTGAACTACGAAGGCGGCCAGTTTTCGACCAGTCAGAAGCGCGGCATTTTCATGGACCAGGCACTGGATACGCTGCCTTCCGACTACTGGCGCTGGTGGTTGCTATCGCATGCTCCGGAGTATTCCGACAGCGAATTCACATGGTCCAGCTTTGTTGACGGAGTCAATTCGGATCTGGCAAATGTCCTGGGCAACTTCATTTCTCGCGTCTGCCGGTTTTGTGTACGACGATTCGGATCCCGCGTTCCCGAGCAGGGTAACTGGACCGACATCGAGCACGATTTTACCAACCGCATCCAGGCCCACATCAATGATCTGGCTTCCCTGATGTATGCCATGGAGGTCAGAAAATCGGCACAGCAACTGAGAAAGACCTGGGCATTAGGCAACGAGTACATCCAGTTGACCGCTCCCTGGGCAGCCATTCGAAGCGACCAGGAGAGAGCCGCGACGATTATTTCCTATGCGCTTAATCTTGCGTCTATCTTCAGCACCATATCTTCACCCTTCATCCCCGATGCGTCAGCCCGTCTTCGCCGGTCCTTGCACCTCGAAAACACACCCTCCTGGCCGACATCCATTCCGGATGCGTTGAGGCAACTGCAACCGGGCGCGGAACTATCGGACCCGGGCGTGCTGTTTGCCAAACTCACGGAAAAGCAGTGTGACCAATGGAAGCGAGAATTTGCCGGCACACGATAAGGAATCGCACCTTTCCTCCCCTGTCGAAGAGCAGGAACTTGTCAGTGTTGTCCTGGAGCGCTGGAGATTCTTGTCAGGGACGTCGGTCAAACTGATAAATGTTTCGGAAAACCGCACATATCTCATCGAGACGCCGCGACAGCGGCCGACGATACTGCGCGTGCACCGTCATGGTTACAGGTCCCTTGCCGAAATCGAAAGCGAGCTCGCATGGGCACGCTCACTCACCGAATCCGGTGGGATACTGACACCGTCTCCTATAGCCGGTTGCGACGGCAAGGAAGTTCAGATTGTCAGTCATCCGCGTTCGGGCCTTCCCATTCAAGCCGTCCTGTTCGAATTTGCTGATGGGGAGCATCCGGATAGCAGGCACAACCTTTGTCCCCTGTTTTCGACGCTTGGCAGTTTGGCGGCTAGTACACATAATCACTCGTCGAACTGGCAGCCTCCACCTGCCTTTGTGCGACCCTCCTGGGGCCTTGAAGCGACATTTGGAAAACGGTCGTTGTGGGGCAACTGGCGCCAGGCACCCAATGTAAGTGCCAAAATTGTATCTGTCCTGGAGCGTGCCGAGCAGGTTGTTTCGCGTCGTCTGCAGCGTCTCGGCAGGAAGCCAAGCATATATGGCCTGATTCATGCCGATATGCGTCTCGCCAATCTCCTGGTTGACGGCGAGCGCGTGGTCTTGATTGACTTTGATGACTGCGGATTTGGCTGGCATCTGTATGACTTTGCTGCCGCAGTCTCGTTCATGGAGAGTGACCCGCAGGTTCCAGAACTTTTTGATGCCTGGCTATCTGCATATCGAAAAAAGCGCCAGTTGACGGCGGAAGTCGAAAGAGAAATGGCATCATTTGTTATGCTGCGCCGGCTAGCGCTGCTGGCCTGGGTCGGATCAAGAGCAGACTCAACCGAACCACAGCAATTGGCGTCAGGATTCGCCGCTGGGACTGCAAGACTGGCCGAAACATACCTGGCCGGATTCGGATAGCGACCCACAACGGCGGAAACTGCATTGTTGTGCACGTTACCAGCGTCGGCCAGCTTGTACCTTGCACCCGCAATTCGAAGTTTGCCTGGACTCGCGCCCGTCCTTGGCCGCGATCCCCCCAACAATGGGACCATTTTGTTCGTATTTCTCCGACAATCCTGATGCAGTTGTTCGCACAAATCTGGCAACACGGGAATATACGGATGTCAGCATACGGATAATGCATATGTCGAAGCGAGACTCTCTGCACACGCCAGATTGCGAACCATGGGGAATGACTGGCGAGCAAGACCAGATTTCGACCGCCGAATTCGCCGTGCCCGACAAAGTCCTGGTCTCGGCACCCACCGTGTGACCAATCCGCAACTCTACCGACCCTCAGCCCCCTTCCTGCACACAGATCCTGGCGGCTTGCTCTCCTTTGCCCTCGACCTCGCCCGCGAGGAGCAAGAGATAACAGAGTATGCTACATTGACTGGGGTCCGGCCACCGCCGTGCCTGCCTCTCGTGCCTGCCCGAGGTGAACTGGAGCGGACACGGGTCTTGACGCAATCGCCAGAATTATCCGGACGGTTCCGGCTCCAGACAGTTGGCCGATATCAATGACATGGCCCACCGCTGCGGCATCGACCCCATACCGATGCCCGAGCCGGAACCTTCTAGCAGGCCGTCACCCTTCTGAACGCATGACCGGGATGTCCCATAAACGATGGATGAATCGTCATTGCCCGCACCGCTGCCAGCCCCTACGAGTTGTGCCCGCTCCCGGGACAGATGGCAGAGGACGCAAACCATGACTGGCTGGCGCTTTTGTGGTCGCACGAAGACAATCGAATGGCTACATCATTATCCCGGTTATGATGGTCTTCCGACAAATCGCTGCTTCTCCGTCACACAAGTCCTTGGCCGGCGTGACGTCGGCAAGATGCAACTCTTGAATGAGATGGCCTGGCATTCTCTGCAGTACCAGCACCTGACCCGCATGCCTTTCGGCTCCTGGCGCCGGCAGGTGCCGTGACCAACCATGCCACAGGCAGCCCGGCACCGGGACTTCGGACAGGGGGGAGGGGTTGCCTTCTTCCAGGGCCTGGCTGCTGATGCAGGCCTCGGCGGCAAGACCGGTTTTATGGATGAACCGGGCCATGCCGTCATCAAGTCCGGTGAGTGGACTTTCCAGCCTCCATGCCTGTCACAACAATTGTGTGGAGGCTTTTCTACTTGAAAAGGTCTCCCCGGGAAAGAAACCTTGCCGGATTAAACCGGTGTCACTTGAAGATCGGTAATGAAGTTAACCGGAAAATCTGGCCCCCTGCTACCGGGATAATTCAAAGGACAACAGCCCAAAGTATCGACCACAGGTGTCTGGCGTTTACGAGCGGTACTGTGTGGCTGGGTTGAGTGGGCGGCTGTGGTATTGGAATGGCAGCACAGTTTGCGGTGTCATCTTATGGTTGCGTGGGAATCCACTTCCTGACCATAAGAGTGACTTGCAGGACATTGCCAAATGTGCCCAGGCCTTATCCCGGGACATGCATGAATTGTAACGGGAATTGCTACATTCCTGGCAGATTTCTTTTGACTCTGTTTGATGTTGGTGTAATGCCGCAATACAACGAATAACGGGAGATGGGATGTGTCATCGTCACTCACAGACGCTCAAGTCAGCTTTTACAAGGAAAATGGCTACTACAAGCCGCTGCGCGTATTTTCAGAAACGGAAATGGTCGATCTACGTGCTGAAATAGAAGCAGTTGAGGCTAGGTATTCACATGGTTCGCTGCCGGCTCCATTGAACCAGTACTTTCGCTATGATGGGCAAATTGTCATGCCTTTCATGGTCAGGGTAGCTCGTAATCCGGCGATACTTGATGCAGTTGAATCGATCATTGGCCCAGACCTGATGGTTTGGTCAGCCGAGTTGTTTATCAAGGACGGCGGATCTGTTGCCAAGGTTTCATGGCACCAGGACCTGACCTATTGGGGAATGGGTGGTACCGATCTACAGGTCTCGGCCTGGTTGGCGGTGACCAATGTTGACGCCAACAACGGATGCATGCGATTTGTGCCCGGGTCTCACAAACTGGATATTGTCTCCCACCGTGACACGTTTGCCGAAGACAACCTGCTGTCCCGCGGCCAGGAAGTCGCAGTCGAGGTTGACGAACGAGATGCCGTCCTTGACGATCTCCTTTCCGGCGAAATGTCACTCCATCATGGCAAGATCTTCCACGCCTCCGGTCCGAACCATTCCGATGACCGCCGTATCGGTCTAGTCGTACGGTACATTTCGCCAGCTCTGCAACGAACGCTTCCGGGAAGGGATTATGCGATGCTTGTGCGGGGCGTCGACAACCACATGAACTGGAATAATGTTGCCCCCCCGGTGACATTGTTTGGCGAAAACGAGATCCATACCTACAACACCGTGCTGCGCGAGCAGCAAAAGGTTTTGGCTCAAGATTCCGGCAAGCCTCTGAGCCATTTTGCAATGGGATGACATAATGTCGAAAAGTCTCAAAGTGGTTAGGTTCACAGCAATGAAGGACGGCACCAGGGAGGACTACAGGCTCCTTTCCGACCTTGAAAAGCCCTATCACGCCCTGACCTCGGAACGCATATTGTCAGAACTTGTCCGCCAGGGCGAGGACACATTAAGCGGTTACAAGATCACCAGACTCGAACATGGGCTGCAAGCGGCCACGCGGGCAAGTCGCGACAATGCGGACATTGACTGGATCGTTGGTGCTCTGCTCCACGATATTGGCGACGGGCTCGCTCCACAGAACCACGACCGCTTTTCGGCGGAAGTCCTGCGGCCCTTCGTCAGAGAGGAGGTGGCCTGGGTCATTGAGCATCACGGTATATTTCAAATGAAATACTATGGTCACCACTACGGATGGGACCCTGATGCGCGTGACAAGTTCAGGGACAACATCTACTTCGACTCCTGCGCCGGGTTCTGCGAGCGCTGGGATCAATCCTCATTCGACCCTGATTACGAATGGGAGCCTGTCGAATACTTTGCCCCCATGGTCAAGGAGGTCTTTGGACGCCAAGCCTATGCGCCGGACATAATCCGCGCAGGCACCGTCATCGGCATGCCTCCTGCTGCTTGAGGTTCCAACTCGTGAATGTTTGCGAGTATTGGTGGCGGTAGGAGCGTTTGCGCCGGTATCTGTCTAGCGTCCGGCACTGCTCTCAACACGGTGAAGCGGACAGGCGGCCATAACAGGTCGGCACGGCTCGCATGGTCTCTGTGCCTCCTGCACCGGATTCGTAGTTTTCTCGACATTGCAGTGTGTGAACTGTTTACAATGACACGGTTGTGTCAACGACCAGGCCAGTACTGGCAGAAAATACAGTTTCTGCTAACAGAGGTTCTCCGCCATGTTGTTGCCATCGGCAACCAACTGATGGCGGAGAAGGCAAGAATTGCAAGGTTGACCGGTGGCAATACCCGCGGTCAGTGGGTCGTGTGCTCCAGCCGCTCAAAGGCCAGCGCGATGCCCTGACCTCCGCCGATGCACATGGTTGCCAACCCCAGGCGGCCATTGATGCGCTCCAGTTCGTAGAGTGCCTTGAGCACAATGACAGTTCCCGTAGCACCGATAGGATGTCCCAGCGCAATTGCCCCGCCATTCGGATTCACCTTGCCGGCATCCAGCCCCAGTTCCCGGGAAACCGCTACCGCCTGAGCTGCAAATGCCTCGTTGGACTCGACGACATCGAACTCGTCGGCACGCATGCCGAGCTTGCCGAGCAGGTTCCTGACCGCCGGTACGGGGCCAATGCCCATAGTCTCCGGACGAACTCCGGCGTGTGCGTAACCAAGGACCCGGGCTCTGGGTTTCAGGCCGGCTGCTGCTGCTGCTTCGGCTCGCGCCAGCACGATCGCTGCTGCACCGTCGTTGATGCCGGACGCATTACCTGCGGTTACCGTGCCGTCCTTCTTGAACACGGTACGTAGCGAAGCGAGGCGTTCGAGGGTCGTCGACTTTGGATGTTCATCAGCATCGAATACAACCGTCTGGCGCCTTTGCCGGACTTCGACGGGGACAATCTGGCTCTTGAAACGGCCCTTCGAAATCGCCGTCGCTGCCTTCGACTGGCTTTCAAGGGCAAAACTGTCCTGATCCTGGCGGCTGACATCATATTCCTGCGCCACGTTCTCGGCTGTGATGCCCATGTGGCCGGTTCCAAACGGGCAACTCAATGCGCCTATCATCATGTCAACAATTGCGGGGTTACCCATCTTCTTGCCCCAGCGCGTATCGGTCATTGCATGTGGAGACCTGCTCATGCACTCAGCACCTGCTGCTAGACCGTAATCCGCATCATTGAGCGTCAAAGACTGAATTACGGATACCATTGCTTGTATACCGCTGCCGCAAAGCCGGTTAACATTCATAGCCGGCGCGGAGTCCGGGATGCCGGCCTTGATGGCAGAAACTCTTGACAGGTACATGTCCCTGGGTTCTGTATTGATTACATGGCCAAACGCTACATGGCCGATGTCAGCGGGCTCAATACCCGATTTGTCGATGGCAGCTCGTGCAGCGATTGCACCTAGTTCACTAGGCGCCGTTCCGGCAAGGGAACCGCCAAAAGTGCCGATGGCTGTCCTTGCCCCATCGAGGATTACGACTTCATTATCCATACCTATTCTCCGGATTGAAATGATCTGGATGTGCTCTTGCAATTGCATCCAGCTGTTCAAGTTCGTGTACGACGCTCATGACGCTCGGATAATTGTCGAGCGAAACTTTCCAGCGTCTGGCATTGTAAATCTGGGCTACCAGGCAGATATCCGCCATTCCCGGTGTATCTCCGAGGCAATATCGGGCCTGGCCTGATTCGGTCAGGACTTGTTCAAACGCCTGCAGACCCAGAGGAATAAACTTCTGCATCCACTCATGCATCGTGATTGCACCGCCTGATGCCCTGTTGGCGTGCTGCGCAACCCGCAGGTTGCAGACCGGGTGAATCTCCATGGCCACAGCATAAGCGAGGGCGCGGTGCCGCGCCCGCGCCTCGGGCCCTCCGGGCAAGACGCGGCAATGACCCTTCTCATGAAGATACTCGATGATAGCGAGCGATTGAGTCAGTACAATCCCGTCAATCTCAAGCGCTGGCACGAGCCCCTGAGGATGGATACGCAAATAAGCTTCGCTGGACTGACAGCCTGCAAGGAGATCAACTGTACGTGACTCAAAATCGAGCCCGGCCATGTTTAGCGCAATGCGAACCCGGTAACAGGCCGAAGATCGCCAGAAATCGTGCAAGACAATTTTCATTTCGGGCTGCTTTCCATGAGAGTTTTCAATCCGAGCATGAAGGACCTGCGGTGTTCGCCAAGCGAGGAATCAAGCTCCGACTGAAACTGCCCGGCCAGTGGGAGAAGTTCACCAACGAGAACCCGCCCCTCCTGTGTGAGTTCAAGTCCAATTCTGCGCCGGTCATTACCATCTGCGTGCCGCGTGATGTACCCGGCTCGCACCAGCTTCTGGGCGGCTCTGCTGACCCTCGACTTATGCATCTCGACTTTCAAATTCAACTCGTTCATTCCGATGCTGTCAGTCTTCGAGAGGTGTAGAAGAATTCGCCATTCCGGTACTGAAAGACCGTACTTTCCGCCATAACGCCGCTCCAGCCGACGGCTCATGCGGCTTGTCAGTCGGCTCATCAGATAGGGCAGAAAGTGCTCAAGATCGAACTCGGGACCGCTTTCTGTATCGACACTTTGCCGTGTGCTCTCGTTCTTGTCGTGGATGATCAAACCTCCGGCTGGCCCAATGTCCACTTCTGGTTCATGGTTCACGTCTCTCAGCGTTTCCGCTGCCCAATACAGATATTAGTTGCAAGTGCAACTACTTTTCCTGTACGGACCATCGGAAGCGAAGGTTGATACGCCCGACTTGGAGGTTGAAATGGAGAATAGCGCCGTCAAGCCTCGCATGATCCGCGCCAAGGCAAGCGATGGGACTTCGGCCGGCTACATGCCCGGATTTGGAAATGACTTTGAAACGGAAGCACTGGCCGGAGCATTGCCGCAAGGCCAGAACAGCCCGCAGCACTGTGCATATGGCCTCTACGCCGAGCAACTGTCGGGCACTCCCTTCACGGCGCCACGCCGGAGAAACGAACGTACCTGGTGTTACAGGATCCGGCCGTCGGTCAAACACTCGTCAAGATATCGCAGGTTTTCGCTCCGTTACTGGAAAACCGCGCCGCACATCGTCGATGACGTCGTCTCGCTGGGACAGTATCGCTGGGACCCGCTCCCCCTTGAGGAGCAGGGAACAAGCTTTCTTACCGGCATGCGTACCATAACAACGGCCGGCGACGTCAACACCCAGACCGGCATGGCAGCCCATGTCTATGTCGTTTCTGATTCAATGGTTGACGAATATTTCTACTCCGCCGATTCCGAATTGCTGATCGTGCCTCAGGAAGGACAACTTCGCATTTGCACCGAGCTCGGGACAATTGATCTTGCGCCCTACGAAATTGCCATTATCCCCAGAGGCATGCTGATGCGAGTGGAAGTGGTGACCGGACCGGGGCGTGGCTTTGTCTGCGAAAACTATGGCTCCAAGTTCGAATTGCCGGATCGGGGGCCAATCGGTGCCAACTGCCTTGCCAACGCGCGTGACTTCAAGACCCCGGTGGCCTGCTTCGAGGATCACGAGGCACCTTCACGCGTAATCGTCAAGTGGTGCGGAGGATTCCATGTGTGCGATATCGATCATTCTCCGCTCGACGTGGTCGCCTGGCATGGCAATTATGCGCCCTGCAAATACAATCTGGAAACCTTTTCGCCGGTCGGAGCCATCCTCTTTGATCACCCAGACCCGTCAATATTCACGGTTCTGACAGCCCCGTCAGCCATCAGCGGTACAGCTAATGTCGATTTGATCCTGTTCCGCGATCGATGGTCGGTGGCTGAACACACGTTTCGACCACCGTGGTACCACAAGAACATCATGTCCGAATTGATGGGCAATTTGCATGGTATCTACGATGCCAAACCGGAAGGTTTCGTGCCCGGAGGGTTGAGTTTGCATAACATGATGCTACCTCATGGCCCCGACCGGGTTGCATTTGAATCCGCAACAAGTGCAGAGTTGAAACCCGCCAAACTCGAGAACACGATGAGCTTCATGTTTGAAACACGATTTCCCCAACATCTGACACGGTTCGCGGCCGAAGAGGCAGGGCTCCAGAGCGACTATATCGACTGCTGGCAGTCGCTTGAAAAGCGGTTCGACGGGAGTCCTTGATCCATTGACATCCAGTAATTCGAAGTCTTTGGGGTCGTGCGACGATCGACAGGATCGGCTCGTCCTGCTAGGCACAAAGGGAGGCCCGTCGCTACCCTGTGTCAACCGCATGCTTCCAGCATCGCTTCTCGAAATCGGTGGCAAGGTCTGTGTAGTGGATTGCGGTCTTGGCGTGACCGCGGGCATTGTTGCGGCCGGCACCAGATTGGTTGACATCGATTACATCTTCCTGACTCATCTACATTCCGATCACGTCCTCGAACTCGGACCACTTCTCCACACGATCTGGACATCGGGTCGCCAGCAGCAGGTTAAAGTGTGGGGGCCTGCAGGCACCGGTAAGCTGGTTGACCGGTTCAGGGAGTCGATGCGTTTCGATATCGAAATCAGGGAGATGGATGAGGGCAGAGCCTCGTTCCGGGACACATTCGAAGTTACCGAGTATACTGAAGGATGCGTGCTGGCCAGTTGTCTCGAAGTGAATGCTCTGCGAGTTGCGCATCCACCAGTAACGGACTGCTTCGCTCTGCGTTTCGACTGTCAGGGATGGTCTGTGACCTTCAGCTCTGATACTTGCTACTTTCCTCCACTGGCAGAGTTTTCCCGAGACACCAGGATTCTTGTTCACGAGGCGATGCTGACCTCTGCCATTGATCGCCTGATTGCACGAGCCCCGAATACCACCCGGCTGCGAGAGCACCTGTTGGCCAGCCACACTGATGCTTCAGATGCTGGCGCCATAGCCGCCGCAGCTGGTGCCGGTTTGTTGCTGCTGAACCACCTTGTGCCGGCAGACCCCGACATTCCGGATCAAGCGTGGCTTGATGCGGTTCGGACACAATGGAGCGGCGATGTTCGCCTTGGCTATGATGGCCTTGAAGTGAAGAGGATTGATTAAATGAAGTTAGCCTCGCTCAGCAATGGAACCAGGGACGGGAAGCTGGTGGTTGTGACCACAGACCTGACGCGTTGTTCCAGTGCCGAACACATAGCGCCAACATTACAGAATGCACTCGACAATTGGGATGCGTGCAGCGAGGCATTGGAAAAACTGGCCAGGGAAGCCGAAAACGATCTGCATCTTCCGCCCTTTGAGGAAGCTGCTACCCGTTCTCCACTACCGAGAGCCTACCAGTGGGCAGATGGCTCGGCCTATCTGAATCACGTGGAATTGGTAAGAATGGCTCGCGGTGTCTCCGTGCCCAGGAGTTTCTTCGCTGATCCACTCATGTATCAGGGAGGGTCCGACACCTTTTACGATCCACACGGCCCCATTGTTATATCCGACGAAAACTGGGGGATCGACCTGGAAGCCGAGGTGGCCGTTGTCGTGGATGACGTCGCCATGGGAATATCTCCCGACGAGGCCTTGAAGCATATTCGCCTTGTAATGCTCGTCAATGATGTCAGTTTGCGCAACCTTATCCCGGCGGAGCTGGCAAAGGGATTTGGGTTCTTTCAGTCCAAGGTCGCCACAGCGTTTTCGCCGGTTGCCGTGACGCCGGCGGAGCTCGGCACTGCCTGGCGCGGCGGGAAGCTGCATCTTGCGCTCAACGTCGACGTCAATGGAAAACCCCTGGGACGGACAGAGGCCGGTGTAGACATGACCTTCGGCTTCGGCCAACTCGTTGCCCACGCAGCGCGAACACGACACCTGGTAGCCGGCACAATTATCGGTTCCGGAACTGTCTCCAACAAGCTTGATGGCGGACCGGGCAAGCCGGTGTCCGAAGGTGGTGCCGGATATTCGTGCATTGCCGAAGTCAGGATGATCGAAACCATTCGCGACGGGCGGGCGCGCACGCCGTTCCTGCGCTTTGGAAATCAAGTCAGGATCTGGATGAATGACACTGAAGGACGGTCGATCTTCGGATCAATCTCCCAGAGAGTCGAAAAATACGAGGATTGACAATTGGCAAAGAGCTTTGCGTCCCGCGGTGACCTGACCGAAAAGAAAATCAGCTTTACGGAGATCGGCCGAGGCCTCTATGCCTTCACAGCCGAGGGCGATCCCAATTCGGGAGTGATTATCGGCGATAATTCGGTAGCCGTTGTAGAGGCCCAGGCAACGCCCCGTCTGGCCGGCAAGGTCATTGAGGAAATTCGCAAGGTAACTGACAAGCCGATCTCGCACCTTATACTGACCCACTACCATGCTGTGCGGGTGCTTGGCGCAGTGGCCTACCGGGCACCACAGGTCATAATGTCCGACAAGGCAAGACACATGGTTGCAGAGCGCGGGCAGCAGGATTGGGACAGCGAATTTGAGAGATTTCCACGCCTGTTCGAAGGCCATGAATCTATTCCTGGCCTGACCTGGCCGACAACCACGTTCAGCCACGGCATGACGATCTACCTCGGCAGCCGCAAGGTCGAGTTGTCTTGCCCCGGGCGCGCTCATACGGCAGGCGATGCAGTTGTCTGGGTGCCGGATGAAGCTGTTCTGTTTACTGGCGATATCGTCGAATATCGTTCGGCATGCTATTGCGGGGATGCCCACTTTGAAGACTGGACCAGGACGCTCGACAGTATTGCCGACTTTCAGGCCGGGGCGATCGCCCCGGGAAGGGGAGATGCGCTGGTAGGGGCTGAAATGGTCGGGAAAGCACTTGCAGGCACTCGTGAGTTTCTTCATGCCATTTATGAGCCGGTATGCCGTGTCGTTCGACAGAAGGGATCGCTCAAGGATGCATGGAATGCGGTTCGGGTAGAGTGTGACCCCAAATACTCGGATTATGCCATTTACGAGCACTGCCTGCCATTCAATGTGGCCCGTGCCTATGATGAGGCAAGCGGAATAGACAATCCAAGAATCTGGACCGCCGAGCGCGACCTCGAACTCTGGTCAGTTCTTAACGGATAGCCTGGAGCGAACAGAGGCATTCGACGATGAGTTGTCTCCAACCGTCGGACTCCGGTGCGATTTAGAACCAGGTCCTACCCATTCGCGCCACCGGAGGGATTGCGGCGCCCTGAGCCGCGCAAGCACGTGATCATTATCGGCGCAGGCCCGGTCGGGTTGGCGGCGGCCCTTGAGTTGTCAAATCACGGAATCGAGTGTGTTGTCCTTGACGATAACAACACGGTGGCGGTGGGCTCACGGGCCATCTGCTGGTCCAAGCGGTCGCTTGAGATTCTTGACCGCCTCGGCATTGGAGACAAGGCGGTTGCCAAGGGTGTAGTGTGGAAGGTTGGCCGAACATTTCATGGCGATACTGAGCTCTTCAACTTCGACTTGCTCCCTGAAAAGGGTCACAAACGCCCGGCCTTCATCAACCTTCAACAGTACTATGTTGAGGAATTCCTGATCGAGGCGGCCAGCACCCGCCCAGACATCGACCTCAGGTTTCAGAATCGCCTCTTTGACGCTGTTCACCATGACGAGTATGTCGAGGTTGCGGTTGAGACACCAGACGGCACGTACCGTCTGGAGACCGAGTATCTCATTGCCTGCGACGGGGCCGGGTCGACCCTCCGCGGGTTGCTCGGGCTGGAATTTGCCGGGGAGCTGTTTGAGGAACGGTTTCTGATCGCTGACATCGAGATGGAAGCAGATTTTCCGTCAGAACGCCGCTTCTGGTTTGAGCCGACGTTTCACAGCGGCCAATCGGCGCTGCTCCACAAGCAACCGGACAACATCTACCGCATTGACCTCCAGCTGGGCTGGGATGCCGATCCCGAAGTCGAATGCCGCAAGGAGAATGTGGAGCCGAGGATACGCCGCGTCGTAGGCTCCAGGGAATTCAGGATCGATTGGGTATCGGTCTACACCTTCCAGTGTCGACGGCTGTCCCGCTTTGTGCATGGTCGCGTTATTTTTGCCGGAGACTCGGCCCATGTGGTTTCACCCTTTGGCGCCAGGGGTGGCAACTCAGGTCTGCAGGACATAGACAATCTGGGCTGGAAGCTTGCCGCCATTCTTGACCGACGGGCACCTCCCGGGTTGCTCGACTCCTATGACCGCGAGCGTACATTCGGGGCAGACCGCAACATTGCACACTCGACCAGAACCACCAAGTTCATGACGCCAGCCGATGGGATCGAGCGTACATTCAGAGACCAGCTACTGAAGTTGGCGCGCCATGCGCCGTTTGCCCGCGCCTGGATCAACTCGGGGCGGTTATCGACGCCCTGTGTCTATCCCGGAATCCGTGATGATGCGCCGGACCTCCCGATCTCGGCGCGACCGGGGAGCGTGGCGCCAGATGCACCACAGCGGCAGTCCTGGTTGCTTGATCAATTCGGCGGGATGGTTGTCATCGCCGGAATCGGCATTGATCCGCCCGCACTCCCCGGCTCCAGGCCCCTGCATGTTGAGATCAATGCGTTTGTGCGGCAGCGATACCTGGGGCAGGGCCGGAAGGCGGTCTATTTGGTGCGTCCGGATCAGGTTATCGCAGGGCGCTGGCTGCGCACCTCGGACGACGAATTGAGATCAGCGATAAAGGAGGTTTATGAAGGCAAGCGATGACTGCCGAATTGAAAATGAACCGCGCCCCGCCCCATGTGGATGAGTTGTACCAGGATTTGCTTGGTTCGTTCGAGGATCTGTCGGATGACCAGAAACTTGAATATGCGGTCCTGATGCTCGTAACCTTGAGCAATCAGATTGGCGACAGGAAGGTGGTTTCCGAAGCAATCAGGCTTTGCCGCCATGTCGTCCGGAACGGACCATAGACCGGTGACATGACAGACCAATTGCCTGACATGACACTCGAGAGGGAACTTCGCTCTCGCGGCTACCGGTCTATCGCCGGTATTGATGAAGCTGGCAGAGGTGCTCTCGCAGGTCCTGTGGTGGCGGCGGCTGTGGTCCTTGACCTCGCCAACATCCCTGCTGGCCTGAACGACTCGAAGAAGCTGTCCTGGAAACGGCGTGAGGAACTCTACGAAGAAATCCATGCCCTTGCCAGGGTTGCCTTTGCCTCAGTTAGCACGAGAATGATCGAAGAGATCAATGTACTTGCCGCGACCATGAAGGCCATGACGTCTGCATGTGGAAAACTGTCTTCTTCTCCTGACTACGTGCTGGTCGACGGCAACCAGTTGCCACGCGACCTTGGCTCTCCGGCCCACAGTGTAACCCGCGGTGACACCCTATCGGTCTCCATAGCTGCGGCGTCCATCATCGCCAAGGTGGAGCGTGACCGTATGATGATCCGTCTGGCCAAGGATTTTCCGGCCTATGGCTGGCACCGGAACAAGGGCTACGGAACCGCCGGCCACATGGAGGCGATTTCTGCAGCGGGCATCACCTGCCACCATCGACGAACCTTTGCGCCGGTCAAGGCATTCGATGTTCAAGACAGGCTGTATTGAGGGTTTCGCATTGCGACGGTCAATACATCGCCTGCCTGGAGGATAGCTTGGATCCTCCGCTTATCCTGTTTCTGGCACTGCTTGCCGACGGCGCACTGGGCGAGCCGCGCTTCTTGTGGCAGCGGGTCCCGCACCCGGTCGAGCTGATGGGCAGGCTGATTACCTTGGGCGAGGAGCGGCTAAACCACGGCAGCCACAGGAAGCTCAAGGGCATCCTGCTCCTGGTTCCCCTGTGCCTGGGTATGGTTGCAATCGGCTTTGTGCTGCAGCAGGTTTCACTGTTTGGTTTGGTCGAGGTGGTCGTGGTTGCCATCATGATCTGTCAGAAGAGCCTGGTCCAGCATGCCAGGGCGGTTGCAAGTGGCCTGCGCCTCAGCCTTGCAGAAGGCCGCGCTATTGTCGCTCGTATCGTCGGACGTGATACTTCCGGACTTGACAGGAGCGACGTCGTGCGAGCCGCCGTCGAAAGCGTGGCCGAGAGCTTTTCTGACGGCATTGTGGCACCTGCATTCTGGTACCTGGCTGGCGGACTGCCGGGGCTGCTGGTGTACAAGCTTGTCAACACCGCCGACAGCATGGTCGGGTACAAGAATGAACGGTTTGGCGATTTTGGCTGGTCGTTTGCCAGGCTTGATGATCTTCTCAACTGGATCCCTGCTCGCCTTAGTGCCGTTCTGATCAAGCTCTGGAAACAGCCTCTCGCGGACTGGAAACGCATTCTCGCAGATGCTGGCAAACACCGTTCGCCCAATGCCGGATGGCCCGAGGCAGCAGTTGCCCTGGTACTGGGCATTTCCCTGTCCGGACCGAGAACCTATGACGGCGAGGCCCGCGATTACCCCTACATCAATGAACCGGGTCGCCACCAGCTTACGGAAGTTGATCTTGACAACGCAATCCTGCTCATCCGGAAGGCGTGGGCCGGATTTTCGGGGCTAGTCCTGCTGGCAGCATTACTGATCTGATCGACCGGAAATCCGACAACACGGTTCAGCGCAGGCATCTGCCAATCTGAACGGCAGGCTTGCCTGGTCGAACCGTCAGCCCATGCGTTTCCCAATCGCGGTGTCGGACCCGATCCTTGCATCGGCGGGCAATAGACCTGGAATTGCCGCCACCAGGGGTTCAATACCTCGCCGATTCTTTGCATCACTGGTGCAATGTGACTATTGCGAATCCTGATGACGACCAGAATACAGCCATTCATTGAGCCCATACCGAAGTCCAGGAAAACCTCCTCGAACACGGTATATTCTTTCGAACGGTCTCTTGAGGCACCGGATCTTGAATTGTTGCCGGACCTGGTGCCCAATGCACGGCTCAGGATGGACGGCCTGCACTTCCTGTCCCTGTTGCCTGAAACATCCATTCCGGTGGCGTTTTTCGATCCACAGTATCGGGGTGTGCTTGAAAGGCTGAAATACGGCAACGAAGGTCGCACGAGAGGCCGGCGGCGGCTGGCGCTGGCACAGATGTCGGAGAAGGTTATCGGCAACTTCATTGGTGCCATCGGTCGTGTGCTGATCCCATCGGGCCATCTATTCCTGTGGGTCGACAAGTATCACCTGTGCACCGGCATCGCCAACTGGTTCGATCACACCGACCTGGAAACTGTGGATCTGGTGACCTGGGACAAGGGCACGCTTGGTATGGGCTACCGTACTCGCCGGCGGGCAGAATACTGTGTCGTGCTGCAAAAGATCCCGCGCAGGGCGAAGGGTGTCTGGAAGATTCACAACATTCCCGACGTTTTCAAGGAAAGACCCTTCAACAAGGCTGAACACCCACATTCGAAGCCGGTTGAACTCCAGGGCCAGTTGCTGAGAGCGGTCAGTCACCGCGGTGACTTCATCGTGGATCCAGCCGCCGGTTCGTTTTCGGTAATGCAGGCAGCTATCAACTACGATCGCAACTTTCTGGGCTGCGACGTGAACGGCTGAAAGCCTCCACCGCCATGTGGAATTGTGCGGTGTGGCTGTCAAGGGCCCACTGGACTTCGATTTGCGTCAGCAGTTGTAACGAGGATCGCTCATCATCGTCAGGCCGCATGGGCCCGTCGATGAAGTTGGCTATCTACACAGAGACACTGGTGGTTTCCTGCCCCGCCTGAAATCTGTCAGTAGCCGAGCCGCTGACACTTACTTTGGCATGTATAGGGATATGGGTTCTCGGGAATTTCCATTCCTGGCACCCCGTCACGATAAACCCTATCCCGAGGTGAGCCCTCTCATGCCCATGCTTAACCTGACAGTCGCCGGCAGGTGCATCCTCCCGGTGGGACAGTGCCGACACCTGTGACCACGCCCGCGGTCGAGGTGCAGCAGCCCGATCCGATGGAATGAGGATCGCGGCCAGAGGGAAAGCCCTGTCAGCGTAGGGAAATGTCCGCTGGCGAGATCCGGGAGGATCCCGTTGCCCCCTGTGTGAGGGGCTGCATGATGGCCGGACCCTGCAACCCTTTACCGGACAGCGGACCCGGCCAGTTCTTGCAGGCATGAGCGGGGCACCGGCAAATCACGAACTTGCCCGGCAGCTCGCCGTGCAGGAGGAACGCAGGAATACTCGTCAGTCTGATTTCAGGACCGCCCTTGAGCGCATGGAACGCAGGATGGCCGACGACAGGGCAGAGATAGCCCGGCATAAAACCCGCATGCTTCATTCCGTCGCGGCAATCATGGCTCTGGGAATTACGATCCTGGGGTTGCTGGGAGTCAAGGTCAGGTGGCATCTGGCACCAGATCTCCCAACGTTGATTGACCACACTGCGCTATCTCTGCATTCTTCAGTTCGTCAGACTTTAGCGCATAGCACATTCTGCACAGATTTGATCAAGCCTTGTCTCTCTGCTCTTTCTTGCCCGAGGGGACAGTTCAATTGCCGAAACATGTCGAAATTCTGCACACAGAAAACCTCGTTGCATGAGATTGGACCTTGCTGCAATTTTACCGAGTTCCTGCTAATGCACCCGTACTCCGTCAATTCTCCGCCAAGAGAATTGAATGTGGTATCCGAACCAAAGATGGATCCGAAATGATACGAAAACCCTACCTACTTTTTCTTGGGGATGCCCCGGACCAGCTCGCGGCAAAGGTGGCGCGGGGCGTGGGTGACTGGCGTCCTGATGACGTGGTTGGCCAACTGCGCCTTGCCGACTGCCAGGCCGATCTTGATATTGAGGATATCACGATAGCCGAGGCTGTCTCTGCCGGTGCCAAGACTATGGTGATCGGAGTCGCAAATCGCGGGGGTGTGATATCCGAAACCTGGAAACCAGCAATGCGGAAGGCCCTTGAAGCCGGAATGGACCTGGCATCGGGGCTGCATAATTATCTGCAGGACGAACCTGACCTGCTGGCGGTGGCAGAGGCCTGTGGTCGGCAATTGCATGACGTTCGGAAGGTTACGCAGTCCTACCCCATTGCAAACGGCAAACCAAGGTCTGGAAAGCGTTGCCTGGCAGTGGGAACAGACGTGTCAGTCGGGAAAATGTACGCTTCATTGGCACTGCAAAGAGAATTGGCATCACGCAACGTTCCGGCGACATTTCGAGCCACCGGGCAGACCGGAATTCTAATCGAAGGTGAGGGCGTTCCACTTGATGCAGTCGTAGCCGACTTCATGGCCGGCTCGATCGAGCAATTGTCGCCAGCCAACGACACGGATCATTGGGACCTTATCGAGGGACAGGGGTCTTTGTTTCACGCTTCCTACTCGGGCGTAACGCTGGCACTTATTCACGGTAGTCAGCCTGATGCACTGATCCTCTGCCACGAACCAACTCGTGAATCCATGCGGGGACTTCCCGGTTACAAATTGCCATCCCTCGATGAATTACGAGAGGTCGCGCTCAGCATGGCCCGGATGGTCAATCCTCGATGCCAGGTCATTGGAATATCGATCAATACCAGTGACCTTTCTTCGGACGAAGCTGACCGATATGTGAAGGAAACTGCCGCTGTGATGGAACTGCCGACTACCGACCCAATTCGATATGGTGTCTGTGAGCTTGCGGACGCTCTTTTGGATCCTGCCAATTTCAGCAGTTGAGTTGACTGCTCGGCGACCAAAAGGTCATCGCCTGCCGGACGAGTGGATTCGTTCTGGAACCGGACGAATTGGGATCGTTCATTCGTTTGAAGACGTCAGTCACACCATAGCAAGTCTAGTCGCCCCGCCCGGTCAGAACGAATGCGGTTATCCAACACTTGTCCGATTACCCTGACCAAATGGCGATCTGGACAGTTCTTCCGGAAAGGAAGTTCGCAGTGGCAATCCCTGATTCTTCCGTGGCATTTGGCCACGCCGGAAGGAAGGCGACATAGATTAGAGTAGAATTACAATTTCGGGCGAATTGGTGAAGTTATCTTACGAGTATCAGACCTATCTCTTGCGACAGAGTTTTTCGATTTCACGTGGAAGTCGGACTCATGCGAGCGTTGTAGAGGTTAGAGTTACCCAGAACGGCGTAACCGGACGCGGCGAATGCGTGCCCTACGCACGCTATGGAGAAAACCCTGAGAGTGTAACCGGCCAATTGCAGTCGGTCATTATGCCGGTGAGTCGACACTCGCTGCAAGACCAGTTGCCGCCGGGCGCAGCTCGCAATGCACTGGACTGCGCCCTGTGGGACCTGGAGGCAAAATCCAGTGGTCAGCCGGTCTGGCAACTAGCTGGCCTGGCGGAACCACGGCCTGTTCATACCGCCTTTACGTTGTCGTTAGATTGTCCACAGGCAATGCATGCGGAGGCCCGCGCCAATCGGCATCGTCCACTACTCAAGGTAAAGCTCGGGGGCCCGAAAGACCACGAGCGGATCCAGGCGGTAAGGTCAGGGGCACCGGATTCCAGGCTTGTCGTGGATGCGAATGAGGGTTGGAATACATCTCAATTCCCTGGATTGATGCAACAATTGGAGGCCGCAGGTGTTACCTTGGTAGAACAGCCGTTCCCGGAAGGAAATGACGACGCTCTCGAAACTCTGCCACATAGAATCCCGGTATGTGCTGACGAAAGTTGCCATGACCGCCGAACCTTGAGAAACCTGGTTGGCAAGTATGAATTCGTCAACATCAAGCTCGACAAGGCAGGCGGTCTTACAGAAGCCCTGAAACTACTTGATGCCGCCAAACGCAAAGGCTTCGGAATCATGGTTGGCTGCATGATCGGATCTTCCCTGGGAGTGGCACCAGCGGTTTTTCTTGCTCAGGAGGCCGATTATGTCGATCTTGATCCGCCCCTGCTTCTTGCAGAGGATCAGCGCCATGCACTGGACTATCTTGGATCCGAACTCCTTCCGCCGTCACCCCAGTTGTGGGGGTAGGCCGAGACGACGTGACTGGATCCGGGCGGGTACACGATTGCGGATCACACCGAGGGCTCAGACCCCTTTGGCTTGTCCACAGACCTGCTGAGTTCAAATTCATCCTGATGGTGGCGGGATGCCAGTTCTGTCAGATTGCGGGAAGAGTCATCATGTTCATCCTGTCGATACGACCGGAACCAGCGGATGATCGTCTTCCTTGAATGATGGCTGTGCCGGGGATTGCATCGGCATTTCCGCATGCTGCGTACTGAATGTTGTTGGCGGAGATTCTGATTGATTATGTGCTCATCAAGACCCTTTCCGGCACCTGTCTCAGGCTGGAGGCCAGCAATTCGCTTGTCTGGTCCACTCTCTTGAAGACGATGCCCAAGTACCGATGTCAATCCGAAGACTCGCGGTCAGTGTGATTATAGCATGCCACTGAGCAGTCCCGCGATCTTTCGGCAACCATCTTCATGGTGCCGTTTGCAGCATTTGGTCTGCTTGCCGACGGACGAATCTTCATTCGTCCCGGCAAGGTAATCCTTGCGGCCGGTTAGCCGGCGTGCGACAGAGAATTCTGGAACACATGAGAGAATGCGCGGCCCGCATCATCCACTAGCCAGCAAGGTGGCAGGCACAATGTTGCCCTCCATACTGAGCCAGATCCGGTCGCTCGGTGCTGCAACGCTGAACGGCTATGGAACAACGCGGATGAAAGGGACAGCCGGTCGGTGGGGCAATCGGGTTGGGAAAATCCCACTTCGCGTCGATCATTGGAAGCCCTGAACCGGGATGGGTTGACAAGTTGGCTGATAGCAGTGCCTTTGTATACGGGTGAAGGGCACTTTCAAACAATGAACTGGTATCCGCCTCCTCAACCACGCGACCCAGATACATCACGACCACGCGATCGGCCATGTGGCGGATGACCGAAAGATCGTGACTGACAATCAGGAGGGAAAGATTGAATTCTGAACGGAGGTCCTGAAGCAAGTTCAGGATTTGTGATTGCACCGAAACATCAAGGGCCGAGGTCGGCTCATCACAGATCAGAACCCGGGGCCGGGAAATAAGCGCCCTGGCAATGGCGACCCGCTGGCGCTGTCCCCCGGACAGCTGGCTGGGATAGGCGTTTGCGGCATGCCGAGGCAGACCAACGTGGTCTAGAATTTCCATAACGCGTCGCTGGCGTTCGTCCCGGGACATTCCGGCCAATTCCAGAGGCAAACCGACAATGCGCGCAACCCTCTTGCGCGGGTTAAGAGATGAATACGGATCCTGAAATACCGGTTGCACGAGTCGCGCACGTTGCGACGGTCGTACACGCCGAAGGTCTTGTCCGGAAATCATGACATCGCCCGCACTCGGTTCGAGCAGACCGAGGAGAATCTTCGCCAACGTACTCTTGCCACATCCAGATTCACCGACAAGACCGACGGCTTCACCCTCGTCGATGTGAAACGAAACATCGGAAAGGGCGTGCAATGGCAACCGTCCACCGAACAATCCCTGTTTGACCGAATAGGTCTTGCGGACCCTCGAAACTGAAAGTAGCGAGTGAGTTTTCATTTCATGATTTACGCGTGTTTGCAGTCTGGTCAGGTATCGTGCACCGCCAACTATGGCCACCTGCACGTCTGTGGATGGCGATGTCGGCGCGACAGGGTTGAGTCGCATGCGGGCAACGGGTCCGGAAGGCACACCCCTTCCTTTCTCCGATCAGCGACGGAACTACACCAGGAATTTGCCCCAGCCTGCCGCGTCTTGCCGCATCAGGCATGCAGGAAAGTAATCCGATCGTATATGGGTGCTGCGGTGCGGCGAAAATGGAATGGGTAGGACCTGCCTCGACCACCTCTCCGGCATACATGACAGCGACCCTGTCTGCCATCTGTGCGACCACGCCAAGATCGTGGGTGATGATGATTACGCCTGCTGCCATCTCCGCCTGGATATCCTTGATCAAGCGAAGAATCTGAGCCTGAACAGTTACGTCGAGTGCCGTTGTCGGCTCATCTGCAATTATCAGGTCCGGCTCGCACATCAGTGCCATGGCGATCACGATTCGTTGCCTGAGGCCACCTGAAAGCTGATGTGGATATTGAGACAAACGACTTCGAGCGGCCGTAATTCCGGTGCGGTTAAGGAGATAGATCGCCCTTTCCACAGCCTCTTTTCGGGCTGTTTTTCGGTGGTGCAGGTACCCTTCCGTGAGTTGATCCCCGATTGTGTAGCTCGGGTTGAGGGCCGTCATGGGATCTTGAAATATCATGCCAATTCGATTGCCGCGAATACCGCGCAATTCCGCAACGCTGGCCTTGGTCAGGTCGCGTTCCAGAAACCGGATTCTGTCTGCAGATCGCTGCGCGGATCTGGGCAATAGCCCAAGCAGGCCCATCGCCGTAAGGGATTTTCCGCAACCGGATTCGCCAACAATTCCAACTACCTCACCCTTTTCGACCTCGAGATCAACGCCGCGAACGGCATGGAGCGTGCCATTCTGCGTTGCTATGTCAATACGCAAGTTTTCTATCTTCAACATAGTCATGACCTTGCCTCCGGCGAGGAGATATCACGTAACCCGTCTCCAAGCAGGTTGATTGCAAGCACCAGAAGCAAGAGGGCAGCTCCAGGTATCATGATCAACCAAGGCTCAAAGAGAAGGAAGTCCTTGCCTTCGGCTATCATCAGGCCCCAGGATGGCAGCGGTGGCTGAACTCCGAGCCCCAGAAAGGACAGGGCTGCTTCCAACAGAATCGCATGCGCCATCTCCAGCGTCGCTACAACGATTACAGCATCCATGATATTGGGCAGGATTTCCGTCAGGATAATACGCCAGCGTGGCATGCCGAGCGCCTTTGCAGACATGAGATAATCAGCATCGCGAAGTTGCATGGTCTTTGAGCGTGCGACAACTGCAAACCTGTCCCAAAGCAGCAAGCCAAGTATCAGAATCACGATGGTCAGCGACGATCCCAGCAATGCCGCTACTGCCAATGCGATGAGAACGATTGGCATGGACAGGCGCGCCGTGATCAGGAACGTGATAATCAAATCGACCCGCCCGCCAAAATACCCGGCGACTACGCCCAGCGATGTGCCGATGAATCCAGAGATGACCATCGCCGTGAAACCGATCAAAAGCGAAAACTGGGCTCCGTAGAATAATCGACTGAGGTAATCACGTCCCAGCTGGTCTGTGCCGAGCGGATGGTCCCACGCGCCGCGATCCATCCAGACCGGAGGTTGGAGTCGGCTTATCAGGTTCTGGGCATAAGGGTCGTGTGGCGCCAGCAACGGTGCCAGGAGTGCCAGTGCAGCTATCACCAGAATTACGCCGGCCCCGAAAAGAAATCCACGATGCCGCCTGGCTCGGCGAAGAAATATCTGCCGAGGCGTAAGCGGCGCCACAATTTCAAGATCGCGGGTAAAATCCGGTGCCGAGGGCATGTTGCTTGTGGCGTTCATGCGATGCGAATTCTCGGGTCGAGCCATGCGTTAACAAGGTCAGCCACAAAATTGAGGCCAACATATATCAAAGAGAGTATCAGCACTATCGCCTGAACAGTTGGCAGATCAGCCCGCGAGATGCTCTCCCAGGCCAGTTGTCCGATTCCGTGAAGGGCAAAGATGCTTTCGATGATGATCGAGCCGCCCAGCATATAGCCAAACTGAACCGAGGCGATACTGACGACAGGCAGGATGGCATTCCGCATGGCATGCTTGATCAGGACCCGGCTGGCCGGAATGCCCTTTGCATGCGCTGTGCGGATATAGTCGGCGTTCAGTACCTCAAGCATGCCAGAACGTGTTAGTCGCATGATCGCTGGTGTTGCATAGTAGCCAAGCACAATTGTCGGCATGACGAAGTGCCGCCATTCAGCATTGCCAGAGGCCGGAAGAACCGGATACCAAACCGAAAAAATCACAATGAGCATTAGAGCAAACCAGAAGTTCGGCATGGCTTGCCCAAGTACCGACACACTGAGAGCAATCCGATCGATCAAGCTGTTGGGATTGACCGCCGCCAGCATACCCAATGGCACCGCGAGCAGGATCGAGAAGATCAATGCCGAGACGCCGAGGCCAAGTGTGATCGGCAGGCGCTCCGAGATCAGTTGTGAGACCGGCTTGGCAAAATAGGAACTCTCTCCGAAATCGCCAGTCAATGCATTTCCAAGCCAGGAAAGGTACTGCATCAAGAGTGGGCGGTTAAAACCGAATTGCTCACGGATGAACTCGATGTCGGCGGCGGTGGCTCCCTCCCCTGCCATGGCGATTGCGGGGTCTCCGGCAGCACGAAGCATGAAGAAACTAAGCACCGACACGAAGAGGGCGACAAGAAATGCCAACCCCAACCGCTTGAAGAAAAATACAGTCATGGATCGGACCGCCGAAAACTTGTCAAGGAACCACCACCAGAATTGGCATCCACTACAATCCGGTTCACGGGCAACCGATTCGAAATCTCTTGCACTTTCCGGAACTTACTTCCAACCAGCCGAGTAGAAGCGCGGAATCTCGTCAGCTGTTGCTGTGAAGTCGAGCTTGTCGTTAAACGCGTAATTGACGTTGTAAGTGAACAATGGCACCCAGTAGGCGTTGTCCGCTATCGATTTGAGTGCCCGGGAATAGGCATTCTTGCGTTCTTCGCTATCGACTGAACCGTCACCCAACTCCAGGTCGGCTATCAGTTGAGAATCGCGGGCATAGTCGTCTTGCGTGCCCTTGAAGAAATGGCTGGTAATAGCAGATACGTCATTGAACGAGTAGCTGCCCCAGGTCATGAAGTTGAAGTCGATCTCGCCGGCATAGACCTTGTCGCGCAGGGCGGCATATTTCAGGTAGACGAGACTGGTCCTGATACCAACCGCCTGCAAGTAGCCCATGATGGCTTCCGCATATGGCCGATTCCGGTAGGCATGGAAGTCGATTTCAAATCCGTCGGGATACCCTGCTTCAGCAAGTAACTGTTTCGCTTTCTCGGGATCGTATTCGTACTGGGCAACGTCCTGTTCGCACCCGAACTGCTGTGGATGGCAGGCAGAATGAACAACTTCGGAAACGCCGCCGACTAGTTTGGAGACGATTGCCGACCGATCGATCGCATGGCCGATTGCTTTCCGAACCAACGGGTTGTTGACCGGCGACGCGTTGCCGGTCCGGTTCGAACTATCGAAGCTCAGGTAGGCAATGCGCAGCGTCTGTTCGTTAACGACGGAAATCCCCGGCCTTCCGACAATTCGTGAAGCCTGATCGGCAGGCACTTTCCATATCCAGTCTACTGTGCCGGAAAACAATTCGGTAATTTGCGTATTTCGGTCCGGGATCGTGCGTTGCTCTATGGTTGAGATACTTGGCTTTCCTTTCGGGCTTCCATCGAAATATTGCTTGTTTATCTCGAAACGGATCGATTCTCCCGGTTTGAATTCGACTACTCTGTAGGGTCCAGTGCCAACAGGATGTGTGCCCATGCCTTTGGGCCCCACCTCGGCGTAATATTCGTTGGGATAGATAAGAAGTGGACCGGACAGAAACTCGAGCGCTGTAGGCGTCGGCTGCTTCATCTCCAGCCGAACCCTGTAATCATCAAGCTTTTCAACAGACTTGATCCACGACACGTTTCTCTGCGTCAGCACCCTGTTCTCGGGGTTTGAGACAAACTCAAGGGTATAAACCACATCATCGGCGTCAAATGGCTCACCATTGTGGAATGTTATGCCTTGGCGCAGTTCGAATTCCATCGTCGTCGAGTCGACAAAACGATAGGACTCGGCAAGTAGAGGTTTGAACTCAAGCGTTGCGGGATCCTTGTATAGCAAGGCATCCCAGATCAGGCGGCTGACCAGAATGCCCTCGCGCAGGACATTGAAATAGCGATCCAGCGTCGGCAGTTCACCGTCCCAGGCGATCCTGAGCGTATCATCTTCGGGGCCGGCATGCGCCGCTCCGGCGCCCAGTGCCAGTGCCACATAGATGCAAATAATGGCTTTCTTCATCGTAATCCTCCAAACAGTTTTTCATCCAGATTTAGTAGGGATTTTTCTTGATTCTCGAACTGAACTCGAAGCAGCTGCTCAAATTCGATGCGCAATGCCTCGGTCAATCTTGTATCGTCTGTAGCAATTGAAACTGCTGCTACGGGCCTCTCCGAGGGTGGGCCAACTGCTATCCCAACAGCGCGTACGCCGGTTTTCAGGCGCCCGTCATTGAATGAAAAGCCGCGCTTTCTTGTGGCCTCCACCCAACGCCAAATCTCCTCAATCGAGACATCGAAGTAGTTGCCGTACAAACTGGTGTTGCTTCTCAAGACCTTCTCGACCATCCGGTTAGACTCCGCGGCCAGCAGTGCCAGTCCTCCGGCACCTACACCCAGCGGTCGCCGTGACCCCTCGGCAATCGTGAGGCCGACTATCGCACTATCTCCGTCAATCCGCCGCAGGCAGAGACTGTCTGCACCTGAGCGGACGAAGAGAAACACGGTTGCACCGGACAATCTCCGCAGGTTGTCCAGATGGACTGCAAGATGCTCCCGAACTGCAAAGTCGTGGGCAGCGCTGCCAAGCAGATAGAGTTCAAGACCGAGATGATACTTCTTCGAGTAGGGATCGACTGTCAGAATGTTTTCACTCAGCAGCACCTGCAGGAGGCGGTGTGTTGTAGCCGGTGTCAGATCGAGTTTGTCACAGAGTTCTGTCGATGTAATGCCCGTGTGGTGATGCCTGGCGACACCGCGAAGTACTGCAATGGCACGATAAACACTTTGCGAGCCCTTGATGGTCTTCGCAGCGGTCTGCCCTCCACGGGCCGATTCCTTGGAGAAATTCAAATTTATACTTGGTCTTTCCATATTATGGTAATTAGGTTCTCATAATATGAGAGTCAAGCACTTTTTGTTCCTATGGTCCTGTTTCGACGAACGCTTTGACCGATAGGCGTGAGTGCTTCAGGATATAGCGCCTGAATCATGGACCAGGAACGAGGCAGGGGCATGCAAACCTTTCGGGACACCTGACCTTGAGGACAGGATCAATGCGGTTGTCCTGGCCTTCCCAGGTGACGTCGAAGAGCAAAGCGAGGACAACTTGCAAGTCCATGGAGGCCACGACAAAGTCTTGGCACTTGGGGCCACCCTCCTGCATGACTGGCTCGAGGTGCAACGGGGCTGGCATTTTCAATGCTCGCCTACACTGGCCTGTCGGGTGGCGGCCCGCCGCAAGGACGTTGTTGCTCGCCATGGAACGGTATGCAGTTCTAAACTCAAGGACGCCGTTCGGGCTGGTGCACGCTTTGCTTGCGGGTTCAGAAACAGCCAACGCCACGATTGGCGGCGGTCAAGCATGAAGCAGAAACTGAAGACACGCCGCGGCTGGAATTTCTCCCAATTGCAGCCAACGATCATAACCGGGGACAAGAAGTAGCAGACCTGGGGCCTTATAAAGCAGCTTTTACACCTGTACTGTACCGGACGAGTTTCATCAGGAATCCACGCATCCCTTCTGGCTTGACACGGCCGAGACAAAGATTGGCATCTTGCAGTGTCAGCAACCCAATTAACCTGTTTCGGATAGGAAAGTGCTTGGAGCCGACTTTACTGCCGGCAATTCCCGCTAACGACCTGTCCGGTAGAGGTCCGCGCGGCAAGTCATGCCACGCCATCGGCGACCTGCAACAGGGCACCGCAAGAGTCCGCTATGTCATGGCCAGGGTTCGAGCGGTGCTGTGTGGCCGGGTAGAGAAGGCGGCTGTGGTGTTGAAATGGCAGCACGTTTGCGGTGTCATTTTACGGTTGCCCGGGACTCCACTTCCTGACTATAAGTGTGACTTGCGGGAAATTGCCAAATGCGCCCAGGCCTTATCCCCGGACAGCCATGAATTCTAGCGGCAATTGCTGACGCGCATGAAGCCTTACCTCCTGAATGGCAAATAGGCATCAATCGGCGCGACCAGCCTCGGCAAGAAGTTCTTTTCTGAGCAAGGTGGTTCTCCCGATGACCACAATAATGAATCCAGGTAAGAGCAGTGCAACATCCTGAACAGGATTCCGTCCCAAAACACCGAGGGTGCTGGATAGCGCCAGGACCGGGGCTGATCTTGCCGGGGTCGGGAGCGTCCATTACGAGACTGGCAACCCTGTTCGGTCGCCAGAACAGTAATTGACATCATCTGACGGGAACTGCACACTTTCAGGCTAACCTGTCAGCCGGAGAATATAATTGACTCGCATAATCTACTGCAACGGCAGTTTTCATTCGGAGACAGAACGCACAATTTCTGTATTTGATCGCGGCTTCCTGTTTGCCGATGCGGTATATGAGGTCACATCGGTCCTGGAAGGGATGCTCATCGACTTTTGGCGTCACATGGAAAGACTGCGTCGGTCGCTTGGCGCCATCGACATGGACTTGAAGACCTCGGACCAGGAACTCTTGCACATTCACCGCCAACTGCTTGAGCGCAACAACCTGCACGAAGGTCTTGTCTACCTTCATGTATCGCGCGGTGTGGCGGACCGTGACTTTGTCATGCCCGATGTCGACCCGACACTGGTGCTGTTTACGCAGAAGAAGGATCTTCTGAATTCACCGGCTATACAGCGGGGTTACAAGGTCATTTCTGTTGCCGATCAGCGCTGGCAGCGGCGCGATATCAAGACCGTACAACTATTGTTTCCCTCGATGGCCAAGACCGAGGCCATCCGGACCGGTGTCGATGACGCCTGGCTCGTCGAAGACGGTTACGTGAACGAAGGTTCGGCGAACAACGCCTATATCATCCGGCCTTCCGGAGACATTGTAACTCGCCACTTGTCGTCCAGGATCCTGGCAGGAATCACCCGTCGTGCCGTCTTGCGATACGCTCGGAAAGCCGGCGTCAAGGTTGTGGAAGAACCGTTCACAATTGCCGAAGCGCAAGGAGCAGCCGAGGCGTTTGTCACGGCTGCGTCACTCTTTGTTGCTCCGGTGGTCGAGGTAGATGGTGTTCCGATCGGCAACGGCAAGCCTGGTCCAATGGTCCGCAAATTGCGCGACCTCTATCTGAAAGAGTGTCGCAACTCAGCCTGTTAGACACTCGAGCTGGCAGGATTGCTGACCAGTCCCGGAGGACACGTCGCGCAGGTCGGCTATTGAGTCGACATCGGCAAGACTGTCGGCAAAGCCAATGCGCAACCCGCTTATCGACGCCACCGAATCTTCAAGGGCATGCTCGCTGGACCATCGAACCGGTGAAAGGAACCGCGCAGGCACAGTTCCGATGCGTTTCAGTCCGACAAGCCAGTAGCCACCATCTGGTGAGGCACCGAATATCGCGTCATGCCGACCGAGGACGCGGAACGCCCTGTCAATGGCGGCGGGCGTAATTCCGGGAATGTCTGAGCCAATCACGATTACCGGGCCGGGCGGCAGTTGCTCGAATACACGCACCATCCTGTCTCCAAGCGAACCCGGCCCCTGCGGAATCCTTGGCAGGCTGTCTGGCCAGGTTCGGCTCAGCATTCCGGCGTGATCCGGCGAAACCGCCAGGATAGTCTGCCAGCGGGGATCGTTAGCAACGCTGTGGAGCACAGTTGATGAACAGTTACGGTACCAGCGTACCGCAGCGACACCTCCGACAGACCGTGCCAACCGTGATTTGACCCGGCCTAACCGGGCTTCACGCAAGAACATCGCCAGCCGGCGGCCATATCTTCCATTAACTGAAGAAATCATCAAGACAACGGCTGTAGATTCGCTTGAGTTCCAGGATTTCCTTGATCCTGGCGCGCTCGTCAACCTGGTGAATAGTGCCGCTCGTAAGCCCGAACTCGACGACCGGGCAATGGTGGGCAATAAAGCGGGCGTCCGATGTACCTCCCGTCGTCGAAAACTGCGGCTTTATGCCCAGCTCATGTTCAACTGCGCTCGCAACAAGGTCGGCCAAGGGCCCTCGCTTGGTCAGAAAGCAGTCGGCGGATGAAATAACCCTGGCTACAGCGGAAATTCCCAGGCTTTCGGAGTGCCTCCTGGCCTCTTTGTCAAGCCAGTCCAGAAGCGAGGGGCGCGAGTGCAGATCATTGAATCGAATGTTCAGTGTTAGCGCGGCATGGGCCGGAACAACATTTGTCGCAGAATTGTCGGTCTCGACCGCAGTTATGGCGAGATGAGATGGGGGAAACTCCGCAGTACCCTCGTCGAGCTGGTGTGTCACCAGTGCATGGGAAAAGTGGGCCAGAGCGGTTAGTGGGTTCTGAAATCGGTCCGGATAGGCCGAATGACCCTGTCGTCCGGAAAACTCGACCCGCACAGACAATGTGCCGCGACGGCCAATCTTGATAGCCTGACCCATAAAGTCTGGGCAGGTGGGTTCACCGACAAGGCAAACATCCATGCATTGATCTTGCTCATCCATCCAGTCAAGAATGGCAATGGTACCATCGGTAGCGAGCGCCTCCTCGTCACCGGTTATGGTAATAATGACTGAGCCCTTTCCGGGGGCTCGCCGGGTATGTTCAACGGCGGCCGCAATGAAAGCAGCCACGCCGGACTTCATGTCCGTAGCACCTCGGCCCCACACACAACCATCACGGATCTCGCCCCCAAACGGATCGCAGTTCCAGCCTTCGTGGTCCCCAACCGGAACAACGTCAGTGTGTCCGTTGAAACCAAACACTGGACGTTCGCTTCCCCACCTTGCAAACAGGTTGGGGATACCGTTGCGATCGACCCGGTGACAGCGAAACCCTGCCTCGTTGAGCAGCCGCGCGATGAGCTGCAAGGCCCCCCCCTCGTTCGGCGTAACCGACGGACAACGAACCAGGCGAGCCGTAAGTTGTACCGGGTCGACGCCATCCCGGTCTGTCTCATTCATCCGAGACCGGCTATCCACAGCCTGTTCTGCATTTACGGTCAACTGCGAAGCAATTCGTTGATGGCCGTCTTGCTGCGAGTTCGCTCGTCAACGCGCTTGACGATCACCGCACAATACAGGTGAACGTCATTCGTTGAGGGAAGCGAGCCAGACACGACGACCGAATAGGGCGGGACTTCACCGTAGCTGACCTTGCCAGTGGCCCGGTCGAGAATTCTGGTGGACTGACCGATAAATACGCCCATTCCTATTACGCTGCCTTCACGCACAATAACGCCTTCAACGATTTCGGAACGGGCACCGATAAAGCAATTGTCCTCAATGATGGTTGGCCCGGCCTGCATTGGTTCCAGAACGCCGCCAATACCGGCACCGCCGGAAAGGTGGACGTTGCGACCGATCTGTGCACAGGAACCTACCGTGGCCCAGGTATCCACCATGGTGCCCGAATCTACATAAGCACCGAGATTTACAAAGCTTGGCATCAGCACAACATCGGGAGCGATATAGGCCGAGCGCCGTACGATACAGTTGGGAACAGCCCTGAAACCCGCCCTCTTCCAGTCTTGTTCTGTCCAGCCAGCGAACTTGGAATTGACCTTGTCCCACCATCCTGAACCTTGCGGACCGCCAGATTGCAGTTCCATGTCCTGGATGCGAAAGCCAAGCAGCACAGCCTTCTTGGCCCACTGGTTAACAGTCCATCTACCATCCGGCTGACGTTCAGCGACCCGCAACTTGCCGCTGTCCAGCGCATCCAGCGCCTCGACGATAGCACTTCTTGCCGAACCATCCGAATGCGGCGAAAGTGATGCGCGCTCCTGCCAGGCTGCTTCGACCGCCAGCTCCAACTGATTACATCTCACTCAATTCTCCTTCCTGAAACCGGTAACGAAACATGTACCGCGTTTGGCTATCCTGGACAGGATGCGACCGAATCTCGCAAATTCCCCCTGTTCCCTTCAAGAGATTGCTGGATTTGCGGCCAACAGCCGTCGGATTTCGCAGGTATCCGCAGCGTAGCCCTGTAACACAAGCTGCAGGCGTTGTCTTGAAATATTGGCGCCATCGTTCTCAGCCTGTCACGCATCGCAACAGGATGAAACACGGCGCGAATGCTGCGTATTGTAGGACTGGGAAATGGAGCTCGTCCAGGCGTCAACCATCGCCTAGGGAGCCTCCAGGACCTCCTGGCACTGACCTGGCAGGTCGGCCATGACAAAGTCTCGCGCCCCCCGAGGCCTTGGCGGTGGAGGATCTGGCGGTGGTTTCTTCAGCGACTCCAGATAGTCTGTTACCCACCATTGCAGGGACCTGTCGCAACCATCTCCTCCATTGGACAACTCGCTGACTGTAGGTTTCTGAGTGATGCAGTCAGTCGCATCCTGAGGACATTTCAGTCTCACATGGAAGTGATAGTGGTGACCATAATATGGGCGGATTTTCTGCAGCCACATGCGATCATCATCGGCTTGTTCGCACATTTTGACCTTGATGGCAGGCGTAACAAAGATCCGGTCAACTCGCGGGTCGTCAGCTGCAGTTTTCAGGATCTGCATGTGACTGTCCGTCCAGTAGTCATTGACGTAGGTCTGGTCGGCTGATCGAACCGAAATGGACGAAATCTCCTCTCTTTCGGAGGCAGTCAGATCTAGTCGATCGGGAATTCGCAGCCAAATATCCGCATCCAGGCCAATCTGGTGGGAAGCATGGCCGCTCGTCATCGGCCCGCCCCGCGGTTGTGTCAGATCACCAATATACAATCCCGCCCATCCGAGATCATGGGCCTTCGCACTCAGCTCCACAAGATACTCGATCAGCACCGGATGTCCCCAGTTGCGGTTTCGGCTCAGCCGCATGGCCTGCCATGTTGGACCGGATTCCGGCAGCCGCATCCCGCCCGCTAGACATCCCCTCGCATAGCCCCCGATTGGGCTCGCCGATTGTTGAGATGACCAGTCCTTGGCTCCAAACAGTTCATTGGCCTTGATTTCATCTCCGCCAACTGGACCTGCAGCCATCGTGGCAAATTGCAATGTCATCGCAACGAAAAGGCATGACCGCAGTCCGAACCTGTTCATTGACGCCGTACAGTACGATTTCGGATCCACAGACACTCTCCTGCATTCGCATTAGTGGTAGTTCAGGAGGCCAGGCCCTGGCAGCACCAGTGTGATGCCTGGCCTGACCAGGGGGCGATCTCGTCATGACCTCTATAGCACAATTGCTACCGTACCACCTTCTCAACCGGGTACTTGCTCATACCTCAACAGACCGCTCCTACCAAGCGCATGAACAGTTCATTGCGTTTCAATGAATCCACTTGCGCCGGGAAGCTCGCTGGCCAGGCGTGGAACGGCCACGAGGCCACCACATTCGGCGGGGAACCGCAAAAGGTTTCCTGGGCGGCACTAGTCTTCACTGCGGACACCTTCGGCATCAACCCAGTACATTAGCACCAGCCCAAAGACGAACAGTGCGATCAGCGGTGACACGCCAAGGCGCTGGTCCCCGGTCCATCTCGTGGCCTCGGCGATAAGGAGAGGAGCAAGAAATGCCGTAGCTTTTCCGGCAAGTGCATAAAGGCCAAATGCTTCGGTCATGCGCTCTTGCCTGGCCTGCCGGATCATCATGGTTCGGGATGCTGCCTGGACGGTTCCACCCATGGCTCCGATTATGCAACCGCATATGAGGAAAACCCGGTCCGGCAAAGTGGAATCCCTGGTGATTTCTACCAGGATTACTTGCTCGCGGCTCGTTGTGACAATGATGATGCAGACCGTAATCAATACGAGTATGGAGGCAACGATGACCGGTTTGGGGCCGAATTTCTGGTCGGTAAACCCTCCGAGCCATGCAAACAATGCACCGGATACAAGCCCCAGTATTCCGAAGATTCCAACCTCAACCAGCGACCAGCCAAGCACGCCAACAGCATAGATTCCGCCAAACGCAAAGAGCCCGTTAAGCGCGTCCCTGTAGAGCATAGACGAAGCAAGATAGGCCAGCAGGCTCGGGTGGCCGGGAAGAGCCCTGATGGTCCTGGCCAATCCGGAAAGGCCCTCGCCTGTCGGTGGTCCCTGCCGGCGCATCGGCACCCATAGAAAGTACGGGATCATGAATAATGCAAACCAGATTGCTGTGAGCGGTCCGACCGCCCTGGTGCCCTCGCGACTGGTAGCATCAAGCCCGAACAATGGATCAATTCCGCCAAGCGTCTTGCCGGATTCCTGCTCGACCAGAAACAGGAGGGCAAGGGCAAGGGCGACTAGTCCGCCAAGATATCCAAAAGCCCATCCGGAGCCCGAGATCTTGCCAATCTCGCGGCGAGCCCCGATGTCGGGCAAGACGGCATTGGTGAAAATGGTCGCGAATTCCGTACCCACCAGCCCGATGGCGAAGGCAACCAGAATCAGCACCGGATAGGCCGATCCGGGCTCCGCAAACCAAAGGGAAGCGGACCCGGCAACGCAAAGAACAGAAAACAACACAATCCAGCCGGCGCGCGACTTGCTGGCGTCGGCAAGGGAACCGAGCGCGGGCGCCATGATGGCGATGAAAAGGCCGCTTACGGACAGCATCCAGCCCCAATACTGCTGTGCAACCACAGGATCATCAATGACCGCTGAACTGAAATATGGGCCAAAAATAAAGGTCAGAAGAATGGTGAAGTAGGGCTGGCTTGCCCAATCAAAGAACATCCACCCGATGACGGTCTTGCGGAAGCTGAACATCGACCTGAACCTTATCCTGGGTTCTCTGGAACCCTGATGCATGACCTGCCACGGCCGGATTGAAAAGCGCGTATCATAGCCTGGCTGGTAGTGGCTGAATTCCCCGCAATCTCACCAAAGTATTTTACAGTTTCTTCCATAATATACTTGTATTGGGGTAACTTCGGTTTTATTGACTAATAAAGCAACAATAGACAATACCAGGAGCGATCCCCTTGAACTCAGAGTGTACCCCTTCCCTCCACTAGTTTCAACCCCTCGGCACACGAAAAGTCGTCGCAAAATCGACGCCACACCCATGACCTCTGATGCCGGCCGCCTGCTTCACCGACTACAGCAACCAAGCCCGCAACCCGCGTCCGGAGCGGTGCGTAGAGGATGCGCTTGCCGAGGTGCGGCAGCCTGGCGAGGCGGTCCGCCGGTTCGAGGTTTTTCGTTACAGGACCCTGAGCAGCCGGAGTTGCGAGCGGCGGGTGGTGGCCAGGGTGGAATGGCGGACGGGGCGACGGAAGAAGCACACTCGCTTTGTGGTCACCAGTCTGAGCCGCAAACGGTTCAACACGCACCACCACAGTGACGCTGTACGCTCCCTGATTGACTTGTGATCGGCACGGGTTTGGCTGGCGGTCAGCCAGGGCGGCACGACGGCCATTGCCGGGGGGTCAAGAATTGCCAAAATCTGGCAGGCTCAAGCCTTGTGAGATATTCGGGATTGAGTCCTACCTTGAATTTGAAGCGGCTGCCAATTAAGTCAGTCGGAAGTAATTGGAGGTATGCATGGCCTTAGTCATTGAATCAGTGCTGATCATACTGAATGTCGCCTGGTGGGTTGTCATTGCCCATGCCCTGATGAGCTGGCTGATCTCTTTCGGAGTTCTGGACCCTCGAATGCAGCTTGTTCAGTCCATTTGGGATTTCCTGGACCGCTTGCTGCATCCGGCCTATTCGCGAATTCGCGCCTTTATGCCGCAAACCGGTGCCATCGACCTTTCACCATTGGTTCTGATTGTGGGAATCATTATAATCAGGTCGATGCTGCAGGGATTCGTCTATTGAGCGTTTGCAACTGAATCATGATACGGTTGCAACCCTCGCCATGTCCATGGTTCGCGCAATGTCGAGTGGGGTCTCGGAATCATTGAGGCACAGGACCGAGTTGCCCTGGGCCAGGTCCTGATCGAAGAACCGGCGTTCCATTGGGCGCACATTCAACCTTGTCTGCTGTAACAGCGCTTGAGTTTATCTGCATGCGCAAGCTGGAGAAGCCGCCTGCTGCCCCCGGCCTGGGCTAATCCCGGGAAGCTATGTTGCCAATACCTGCGCAGCGAGCAGGAATATTCATGACAAATGCCTGAGGAGCGTGTTCGAGCCAGCAGTGATGCACACTATCTTCGATAACAATTGAGATGAAACGCAATCCTCACTTGCCACGGTTCGCCCCGGACCGGTTAACTGTCCACTTGGTCCGCTGAGAAGGCTGTACATGGCAGCCGTCCAGACACTGGGTCCGGAAGCAACCACTTTCTTCAGGAATGACCGGCAGACGATTCGGAATCTCAGGGTGTGATCGGACCTTGCACGAGGTGTGCTAAGGCCGCAACAACGATGGCGGATTCACGCCCGATCGAATTCAGTTGTGGATAAATGCACTGTCGGAGCCCCAGAGCTCCTTGACTCTGGCGTCCCGACCGCAGGCCTTTCGGTACCGCTTGTAGGCGTCGGACTGCTGGACCAGGCCAAAGCGTGTGAGAACAAGCTTCTTCCCCAGATAGTAGTCCTGGTGATAGTCCTCCGCCGGATAGAAAACACTCGCGTCCAGAATTGGTGTCACGATCTGCTGACCCAAATCGGCCTGAGCTTCGTTTAGCGAGGCCATTGCGATTGCCCTCTGAGCGTCATTCATCACGAATACTGCTGTCCGGTAACTTTCTCCTCGATCACAGAACTGCCCACCGGCATCGGTTGGATCGACACTGCGGAAAAACAGGTCGACCAGCATTCGATAGGAAACAACATCTGGATCATATTCGAGCTTTACGGCTTCGTAATGACCGGTCCTGCCGCGAGTGACCTGCTTGTAGGTAGGATTCTTGGTAGTGCCCCCAGTGTAGCCAGAGACTGTCGAATGCACGCCCTCTACAGTGTCATAGTCGGATTCGACGCACCAGAAACAGCCTCCCGCAAAGACCGCCGCCTCCTTCTCAGCTGCTGCCACAAGCGTGGAAGTGAGCAGAAACAGTCCGCTAGTAATGAAAATCCGGCAGAATCCATTAAGGAGATGTGCATGTCTCACGGTCAATTTTCCTCTGTGCCACACCAATGCGTATCTGCCATACTACTGGTGTTGGCGACACATAATCGTCAACCAGACATCCTCGAGGTCAGCATAAAGTTGTTGTTAGCTGTGCGGTGCTCAATGGGCTGTGCCGACGGACATTTCAGCGTCCGGACTGACCTGCCACAACAGCACGCATCAATTCGAGTACAATCTCGCAGTCAGACAACGCCTGGTGCATGGCACTCTGGGCCTTTACGTTCTCATGCCTGGCTGCGTCGGCTAGCTTGTGCCACTTGAACCCACTTCGCCACTGATTGGCTATTTTCCGGTGGGCCGCGTAGTCCAGCATCGCACATCGTCCGACAAACTTCCGGAAAGGCAATCCATACCTGCTGCAGGTCTGTCTCAAGATACGCACATCGAAATCCAGATTGTAAACGAACACGACATCTGCACTGCACACCAGTTCAAAAAACCTGTTGTGATGCACTGGCCAGCCTTGTGCCCCCTGTCTGACCAGATTGGCGCGGGTCAATCCGTGTATCTTGCTGGCTTCCCGGGGAATGCCCCCTGCCGGAAGTACCAATTCGTCAAATCGACCGGCTCCGGTCGTATCGATCACTGCCACCTGGACAACTTCTGCAGTTTTCTTGAAACCAGTGGTTTCGGTGTCGAGGATCAGCACATCTGTCCTGCCGAGAAAGGTGCTCCAGTCCGTTGTTCGATTCAAGATCTGTTTTGTGCCGACCATGGGACGCTTCCTGTCATTCGATCTTCAACGGCTACCGGCCCTGCCGCGCATGTTTTACGGCCAGGCAACGGTGTCCCGCCATGACTATCGTTGCAGCCAGATAGTCGCAAGAAACACTGGCTGAGAATCGGGGCTTCTCCACAAGAGACAACGTTCCGGGTCAGCTGCCGATAAACGACCGATAATCCGTGGCGACTTCGGCCGCAGCAATGGCCAGCAGTTGACGCCCGTGCTCGGGCCTGGCCAGCGCAGAATGCGATCCGACCCGGCCATCCGGAAACTGCTTTCGATGTACGTCGGGGGGACCGTGTCTGTCTCCCGAATGTTCCCTGATGTATTCCGGCGCCAACGCCTTCGGCGGCCGCACCGCTTCCGGCAGAACCGGCTTGCATCCATATATCTGTTGGGTGATGGAGATCTCCGATGGTGTGGCGTGCATCCCCTCCCAGTCGCCATACAATTGCTTGCGCAGATCGGAGACAGCGTCGAAATCCCACCAGCTTCGTACCTTCAAGGATACGTCGCAGAGGCTGCGGCGAACACTTTCGAGGCCTGCGATGTTCGCGCCATGACCATTCAGGAAATACACTGCATCAAACCCCTGCCCTGCCAGACATTCGACCAATTCTCTTGCCAGCTCGCGAAACAGTTCTTCCGACACCGAGATCGTACCAGGAAAGGACGTATTGAACGGAGCAGGTGTGAATTGAAGCGTCGGCGCAACCAGTGCGCCACACTGCCTTGAGGCCCGAATGGCGATCTGCTGTGCAACGAGGGCATCGGTGCCGATCAGGCCGATCGGCCCATGCTGTTCTGTGGACCCGACAGGGATCATGATACCGCGACTGTGCTCAAGGTAGGCGGACACCTCGTACCATGTCATCAGGTCCAGCCGGGGCACCGGAAAACACCGCGCTGGCCCGGCATCACCCCGCCATTTGCGAGGATGAAGCCAGGCCGGATCCTTGAATTCAGTTGGACAGGCGCCACTTGGCTCCCAGCTGGTCAAAGAAACCTCTTTCCTTCTTCAGCGTGATCCAGGTGTTGACGTAATTGATCCACACCTGGTCGTCCTGGGGCAGCAACATCGCGATTGGCGTCCTGGCACGGGCTTCCGTGACGGGGACAACGCGCAAGGCGTCATACTTGTCGACCAGCGTGGAGGCCTCGACATTCGATGTGATGTGAGCGTCGGCTCGCCCGGACAGCACCTCCTGGAAGTCCCGGGCTGGCGCCTCGACAATCCTGATGTTGGCGTTGGGAAAGAACTGCTTTACCTGCTGTTCCTGGGTTGTGCCCAAGGTTGCGGCGACCGTGACATCCGGATTGTTGAGATCTTCCCAGTCATTGTAAACGCCTTCAAATTTTGCGTGTATCAGCGGAACGGTAGCCAACGAGAAATAGCTGTCGGAATAACCGGCCGCTTTGGCTCGAGACGGCGAAATCGATGCTGAGCCCGTCAGATAATAGGTGCTGGCGGTTACTCCCGATACGAGCGTCTTCCAGTCGGTAGGAACAAACTCGACCTCGACACCCAGATCATTGGCTAGTTCGGTCATGACATCAATGTCGTAGCCGGTGTAGGAATTGGTTGCCGGATCCTTCATGGTCATAGGATTCCAGTCTCCGGTCGTGCCTACCCTGAGCACGCCGTCATTGAGAATAGTATTGAGAATTGATTGTGAGGCAGCGGCCGTTGCAAACAACGCCATGCACGCAGCAGTTAAAAATCCGGTTAGTTTCATTGTAGCCTCCTAGATTAGCGGAAATTGTTTGTATTGGTACCTAGACGCAGTTATAGTAAACGCTAACTGAAGTCTATTGCCTGAACTGAACATACACATAAGTGAATTGGAAAATGGCAGAGCCCGATACGTCGACAATCATTCAATTTGCAAACGTATCAAAGTTCTTTGGGGACTTTCAGGTGCTCCGCAATGTCGATTTCAAGGTGGAAACCAGGGAGAAAATTGTCATCTGCGGACCTTCCGGTTCAGGCAAGTCCACACTGATCCGCTGCGTGAACGGCCTAGAAACGCATGAACAAGGTCGGATTGTGGTCGACGGGGTTACTCTTGATGGAACCCCGCAGGGTGTCAATCGCATACGCGGCAAAATCGGCATGGTCTTCCAGAGTTTCAATTTGTTTCCACACCTGACGGTCATCGAAAACCTCACGCTGGGGCCTGTCAGGGCTCGCAAGATGAAGTCTAATGATGCGATTGAACTCGGCATGCATTACCTCGAGCGGGTTCGCATTCCTGAACAGGCCCGCAAGTATCCGCGTGAATTGTCCGGAGGACAGCAGCAGCGCGTTGCCATAGCCAGGTCTTTGTGCATGGAACCCAAGATCATGCTTTTTGACGAACCCACCTCGGCACTTGATGCCGAAATGATCAACGAGGTTCTGGAGGTCATGGTTGAACTAGCCGAGTCAGGAATGACCATGGTCTGCGTCACACACGAGATGGGATTCGCCAGGCAAGTCGCGGATCGCATCGCATTCATGGACAACGGCGAAATCGTTGAATGCTCAAGTCCCGAACAGTTCTTCAACTTCCCGGGAACCGAGCGCTGCCGCCTCTTTCTCGGCAAGATTCTGGATCATATGCCGGTATGATCCGCTTCACTCTGATAATCGCCTTTGCGCTCATCCTACTTTCAGGATGCTCCGGCCAGTGGGGCTGGTATGTGGTCAATCCGGCAACGCCGACTGGCATGACAAATCTTCAGTTCCTGCTCAGCGGTGTCTACTATACAGTTCTCCTGACCCTGACGGCCATTCTCATCTCGATTGTCGTTGGCCTGCTAGTCGCGCTCCCTGGTCTTTCGACCATTCGCCCGCTGCGCATGGCAAGCCGTACATACGTAGAATGCGTGCGGTCCGTGCCCATTCTGGTATTGATCCTGTGGGTGTATTACGGCCTGCCCCAACTGACGGGTTTGGCGATTTCCGTATTCTGGGCAGGTGTCATAGCACTGGCCCTTTCGGACAGTGCCTTTGAAGCCGAGATCTTCAGGGCCGGCATACAGTCAATTGCAAAAGGACAGTATGAAGCCGCTCACACGGTCTCCCTGGGATACCGCGACACCATGCGGTATGTCATATTGCCGCAAGCCATTCGCCGAATTCTGCCCGCACTGGGGAACCAGCTCGTCTACATGCTCAAGATGTCCTCACTGGTCTCGGTCATCGGCATGCAGGAACTCACTCGCAAGGCGAATGAGCTCGTTGTCGTCGAATATCGGCCTCTCGAGATCTACACGGTTCTGGTACTTGAATACCTGGTACTAATCCTGATCGTCTCGGCCGGTGTCAGGTGGCTGGAACGAAGGTTGCGAGTTGACGAACGGGCCTGAATGCCTTTCTGAATGCCGTCGCGGTTCGGGATCGACCCTGCTGGAACATGCAGGCCAACTCAAGAAGAATGCAGCAATTCAACCCGACCGGTGTCTGAGCAAGGCCACCGGTGTCGCGGCCCGCGTACAGGCCGATTGCACATGAATTCGCGGTACAGATCTCCGGCCGAGAGAGATTTCCTATGGCATTCGGCGGTTCGTCCTGGCGCGGCGCATTCCAAGCAACCTGAGGCGAAGCGCGTTCAGCCTGATGAATCCTGCCGCATCCTGCTGATCAAATGCACCCGCATCATCCTCAAATGTAACATGCTTCTCGGAGTAGAGCGAGTTCTCCGACTCTCGCCCCACCGTACGCACACTTCCCTTGTAGAGCTTCACTGTTACTCGACCTGAAACATGCTTCTGGCTTTCGTCGATTAGTGCCTGAAGCATGTTCCGCTCGGGACTGTACCAGAAGCCGTTATAGATGAGTTCAGCGTATTTGGGCATCAACTCATCCTTGAGGTGTGCCGCTCCACGGTCTAGCGTGATTTGTTCAACCCCACGATGTGCTTCAAGAAGAATTGTACCTCCAGGGGTCTCGTAAATGCCGCGGGACTTCATGCCTACAAACCGGTTTTCGACAAGGTCCAGCCGCCCTATCCCGTGCTGCCCGCCAAGTTCATTGAGTCTGGCCAGTAGTGTCGCCGGTGACAGGTCCTGGCCGTCTACCGCAACGGCATCGCCGCCCTCGAATTCGATAGAAACGTATTGCGGCGTGTCCGGAGCCTGTTCCGGGTGAACCGTTCGTTGATAGACATAGGCGGGTGCTTCGCAGCCGGGGTCTTCCAGGATTTTTCCTTCCGAGGAAACGTGGAGTAAATTGGCATCCACGGAAAACGGTGCCTCGCCGACCTTGTCCCTGGCTACCGGGATCTGGTTCAGTCTTGCAAAGTCCACAAGCGTAGCCCTGCTGTTGAGATCCCACTCACGCCACGGGGCAATAACCCGGATGTGTGGATCAAGAGCATATGCAGACAGTTCAAACCGCACCTGGTCGTTGCCCTTTCCGGTAGCGCCATGCGCAATGGCGTCGGCACCGGTTTCGTGCGCAATCTCGACAAGCCGCTTTGCAATCAAGGGACGGGCAATCGAAGTGCCGAGCAGATACTGGCCTTCGTAAACCGCGTTAGCACGGAACATCGGAAACACAAAATCCCGCACGAATTCTTCGCGAAGGTCTTCAATGTAGATGTCCCTGATACCCAGCATGCGAGCCTTCCTCCTCGCGGGTTCCAGCTCCTCGCCCTGGCCAAGGTCAGCCGTGAAGGTCACAACCTCTGCATCATAGGCTTGCTGAAGCCACTTGAGAATCACGGAAGTGTCGAGACCTCCGGAATAAGCAAGAACAATCTTGTCAATGTTGTTCATGATTGAGATCCATCCATTGCAATGCGTGGTCAAGCATTTGTTTCATTCGACAGTCATGATCAAGCAAGGTGCTGCCGACATAACGCACATTCCTTCGTGAGCCTTGCTCAAACCGTCCTGATTCTCCCATTCGCACAGGTTGCAGGAAAGTGCGCCGCAAACCGACCGACCGCAGCAGTCCATGGCAAGCGACTATTTGACCTCGACCGCAAGATGTGCCTAGAATTTGTGAACAGTTAACTGGCATGCTCTATTGTATTCTGATTCCATGGACTGGGAGTTGTGAGGCCTCTGAACGGTGATTGACTGCCAATCTCCAGTGAACAGTGCATTAGCTTGAACCGTCTGGCGATCGAATGCCTGGTCCAAGACAGGACTGCCAAGGAATTAGCCTTGATCGAATGCTCGTCAGAATCGCAATAACGAGGTCTGGAAAATGGCAGAGACAATGAAAGGAATGGTGCTGACCGGGCACGGCGGCAAGTCCATGATAAAGTGGCGCGAAAACCTGATGAGGCCCATCCCATCGCAACAGGATGCCTTGATCAAGGTCGCAGCCTGCGGCCTCAACAACACCGATGTCAATACCAGGCTCGGATGGTACTCAGGGTCGATGGATGGCCGGGCGGCTACTGACAAACCGGATGACGGTTCCTGGGGTGGAACAGGGCTTGCCTTTCCTAGAATACAGGGTGCCGACGTTGTGGGCACCGTCATCGCCGTCGGTAGCGCAAGGCATGTGGACCTGGTGGGGAAACGGGTGATGGTTGATCCATGGCTCCGCCATCCCGGGACATCAGCCACTGACGAAGGGGCGGCCTACCTGGGCAGCGAGATTGACGGTGGATTTGCCGAATATGTCAAGGTGCCTGCATCAGCCGTACATGTTGTGGATTCAGACTACACGGATGTCGAGCTTGCAACATTCGCGACTTCCTATGTGACAGCAGAAAACATGCTTGACCAGGCCCGTGTCGGTAGACAGGATTCCATCCTCGTGACCGGCGCTTCGGGAGGCGTGGGGTCGGCATTGATCCAGTTGGCACTTCGCCGTGGTGCTACGGTGCTGGCGCTGACTTCGGCAAGCAAGGCTGAAAGAGTCATGAGTTTGGGTGCCGATTACGTAATTGACCGCGAGCGTGGAGGATTGAGAGCTGCGCTGCAAGCTGCAACCGGCAAGTCCCGGGTCAATGTTGTCGCCGACGTTATTGGTGGACCCATCTGGCCCGAATTGCTTTCTGCCCTTACCCGGCGTGGAAGATACGTTTGCTCGGGCGCGGTTGCAGGTGCGATAGTAGAATTTGATTTGCGGACATTCTATTTGCGTGATCTGGTGCTCCTGGGAGCAACCATCGTCCCCGAAGGCACATTTGCCAATCTGGTTAGCTACATCGAGCGCCGAGAAATAAAACCTCTTGTTGCTGCAACCTTCAGGTTGCGTCAGTTGCACGCCGCGCAAGACTTCTTTCTCGCCAGAAATCACATAGGCAATGTAGTCGTAACACCGTGATTCCAATTGCGTTTCGAGAGCCGGCACAGGTCGCCAGGCAACTGGCCCGGGACAATTCGGTCCTTTGAATCCTTGCCTCATGGCCAACTCTTTCCGAGTACGTACCATAAGCGCACCGCTCCTGCCCTGCACTGAAGTCGCCAGAGGACTGGAACACCAATAATGTGCCCTCAGCACAGCGGTTTCACAGGGCAGCCCAGAGCGTAGCAAGCCTGGTCCGCGGGGGTCGAAGCCAGACCAGAGAACAGGTCGGCGACAAGCTGCCTTGAATTTAACTGGCATCCGGAGTTGGCGGGGCCCAGCGGTCTCTTCCGCGGCTGGCATCTTCGCATTGTGTCAGCTTCCGGGTGGCCTCGGCGTATTATCCCTGGCCTCGCCACGCCGCCGAGGAAACGAATGTTGTGACGTCTGGCTCAGTCGAACTGGAGTCGCCGGGTGAAGCCAGGGATTGTATCAGACCACTGCAGTGGCAATACCACAAGAGTTGACAGCCCCATGCCATGTCTACCGGCGCCTGTCCGGTTCTGATTCTCATCATCTGGAACGGACGCGGCCTGTGCCATCCATCATTGATCGAATAACCGTGCTGTCCTCGGAACTCGGTTGAACAAACTTGATGGGTAAATCCAGGATTCTCGCATAACCGAAATCCTGTGATCAAAAGCCGCAATCATGGTAGCCTGCATTCAGGTCGAGGCAGCCGGAACTGGATTCTGGGGGCCGGCACGTGGTAGCAGGTCACACAGTACGGAATGGGACCACGGTGATATGCCACAGCTACCCGCAGACAAACTGACTGAAAAGATCGGTGTTCTGACCCGCAGGGAGGCCGAGGCGCGAGTTCTTGCGCCATTGATTGCAGCTCTGTCAAACGAATTCGGCAGGTCGCGGGTCGAGGCAATTCTCGCCCGAACAATCAGGTCGCTGGCAGTGGACCAGGGACAATCCCTTTCCCGACAGTACGGGGATTCGGTTGAGGCCTTTCTGGAAACCCTCAGGTTTTGGACCCAGGATGACGCCCTCGAAATCGAGACCCTGGCCCAAACTGACACCCGCCTGGACTTCAATGTAACACGGTGCAGGTACGCCGAACTCTACAAGGCCCTTGGCATCGCCGACCTTGGTGCGATCCTGTCATGCAACCGTGATTTTTCATTGATCGAAGGATTCAATCCCAAAGCGTCGCTCGAGCGCAAGCAGACTATCATGGCGGGCGCACCTTGTTGCACCTTTCGTTACCGCTTTCCTCAGCCTGAGCCCGAAACCGGCGTTGACGCCGCCGATTGCGAGGCAGAAACCCGGTGCAGCTGATATTCCTGGAACTCAGCTGCCCGGGCCAGGTGCGCCGGAAAGCTGCGCCAGGTCTTGCTGCCCTCCGGGCACGTGTCCTGGATCGCGCCGATTTCATTCAGGTCCACATCGTGGCGTGAGGGCGCAACCCGAATGTGGGCCGTTACAACCTGATGCCAGTTCATGTGTCAAACGGGAACTGACATTGAACTGGAGTTTGCAATCTTGCAGCCAATTGCTGAAACCGGGATACCCGGGTTGTGCGCTGAAGGCGTCAGAGTCCCTACTGCACGGAATTCTATATAGACGTCGTTCGTCTGGCCGGCACAACCTGGCTGGCTTCAATTGGAGAGGAGATATGAATGATACCCAGTATCCTGCTGGCAGCAGCAGCATCGGCTGCGGAAAGGAAACTGACAAACTCGGTTTACTCGTTCGGCCAGGACTAATTCACCGAGCTTGTATATAAACCGTTCGAGCAAATGTGCGATTTCAAAATCGTCGTTGAAACAGGAAATTCCATTTAACGGCGTGCCAGGATCGAAGCACACAGGTCATCGACATGGCGGTCCTGTCAACACACGATGCGCCAGGAGCAGCGAACAAGGGCCTGTTGCAGCCGATTGATGTTTCTCGCCTGTCCAACTTTGAAAAGCTCTACGACATGGCCAAGGATCCACTCGGCGACAACCTCGGCATAGGCTATACGTTTTGTGCAACTTCGATTGTTTATCGAACCGACAAGGTTCAAGTGGACAGCTGGGCCGATCTACTGTCGCCGGAGCTGGCAGGAAACGTTGCTCTGCCGGATATCACGACTACCCGGGGACCGCCCTCGCTCTACATGATCGGCAAGGCGGTAGGCGATCCAGACTACTCGCTGAAGACACCGGTTTCCATGGTTGCAGAAAACGCCGATAACATCGTGACCTTCTACGTTCGATCGTCGCCGCTTGCGCAACTCATGCAGCAAGAAGAGATCCGGGCGGCACCGGTTGGTCGCTTTGCGTGGGGACGGTTCAAGAACAACGGACTCCCGATGGCCTGGGCAACCCCTGCCGAAGGACAGACCGGAGGGATGAATGTCATGGTCATGACCAAGGACAACGGCAACGAAGATCCTGCACTGCAGTTCATGGATTTCTGGTTGTCATCGGAAATTCAGACCAAGCTTGCCGAGGCGTTGGTAGACAGTCCATCCGATTCCGAGGTTGTCCTGTCCGAGGAGACCGCATCCAACCTGACCTATGATGCCGATACTGTCGCCACCCTTGACCTGCTTCCGCCCGAAGTGATTGTCAATACTCGAGCGGATTGGCTTGATGCGTGGAACGCGTCAGTCGTAATGTGATGCATGTTTGACTCACGGGCCCGGTGCTTGCCCCGTCCTGTGTTCCTTCAGCACCCGGTCACGAAATCGCAGGCGGCGACTTTGACCGGGACGCAATCTCCAGCTTGCTCAAGAAGAACGACATTGCCGGGCTTGCAGAAGTGATGGACATGTCCGGGGGCTTTCCCGGCCCGGCCTTGCAGGCTTACATTGCGGCTGGCAATTCCTCCGACCATGAATTGACCTCGGCCAGCGATTTGCTCGAAAAGCTGCACGCCGGACTGTTTATCGAGTTGCGCGGTTCGCATCCCTGCCTGTTGCCGGAATTTGCCGAGACCCTGCAGGCCCTCCCTTCGCGGCCACCAACCCTGACACTCTGTACCGACGATGTGTTTCCTGGTGCATTGCACGAGAATGGTGCACTCGATCACGTTTTTCGTTTGCTGGTCCAACATGGTCCCGATCCAATGCGTGCCCTGCAGGCCGCGACACTCAATGCTGCCCATTGGCTAGGACGGGTTTGATTGCACCTGGACGTCGTGCCGACATGGCGTTTGTGCGTGACCTCGAAGGGTTCGAAGTTGCCGACGTGCTCTGCAATGGCAAGTCTCCGGAACTCAACAAGGGATTGACTTATCAACTTTCGACGACCTGGCACCAGCTCTCGTTGTCAGGCGATGACTTTGTAGTCCTTGCGCAGGGACCGTTGGCCAGCGTCTTTACCGTCGACCAACCCCGCTTCACGTGTTGGGGTCAATGCAAGTTGCCGGTTCGCCTAGGACGCGTTGACCCCCGCCCGAAGTGACGCGCATGTCGGTGATACACCGTCATGGTCGTTACAACGCCATGCCCTCAAATGGATTTCTGACCGGCTGGGGCAGCTGGCAGGGCGCCTTCGCGCCATCGGTCAGCCATGACAGCCACAATATGACTGTGTTTGGCCACTGCACTTCAGACATGGCGGGCGACGTGGCGCGGTCAGCCGATTCCGTGATTGCCAGCAACATGTCTACGGAGCCACGGTTGATGCGGATACCACCCTCCGCTCTAGCCAGGTGAAGTACGGCAAGGAATACGCGGCTCTGAACGAACCCGGGAGCGCGGAGATGTGCGATACGAGGAGGTCCAGCGGGTGACGGGAGACGAACTCCGTGGTCTCGAGCCTGCAGGGTTCGCATTGTCTTCCAGGACAGGTGCCACCGTGGCCGGAGTTTCTACGTGGGGTCTGGTACCGCCCCGCACATCGCGATCAACACGTTCCTGCCTGTCAGGGGGCCTCTTGACAGGGTTCCTGGTGCCGTATTTGTCGAGGATGACGAATGCCCGGTCAATTCCTGCTATGCATCGTTTGATTGGCCAGATTGATGGCAGTGCAGCTTCTACTCCTGGCGCTTCTTCCGATCTGCCCGGCCCTGTTCCATTTTGCGTCGCAGGTAGGATGGCAATTCCGAACTTTCCGCATCTAAATCTATTGATGCGCTGTAATTTGGTGCCATTGCCAGGCGAGAGTGCATTCTTCTCCCGGAATACAGTGCTTCCTTTGAGAATCTGTCTTCGTCCCGCTGATTCGCGATAACCTGCAATTTGTCGGCCACACCAGTGAGCCAGTCATTGTCCCTGGCGTTTTTCCGGGCTCGTTTCAAAAGCTGGTTAACTTCCCTCCAGTCACCCCTGCGACTGGCACGCTGTGCTTGGACCTGTATGGAAGCGGCCTCTAGCTCGTTCGCCCGACTTGCCACCCTTTCGTCCTCGGCTACTGCCTGCCACGCCGACGAGATCAAGCTAGGAAGTTCAAGCGTCACCTTGGCCGGATTATGCTCGACACCGTCGAGGTCCCTGTATTCGACACTGGCAGCTACCACATGCGCTTTGACATCGCCTTCGCCCTTGCCCGAGTATGCGGCTGGAATCCTAACCCTGACAACAGCCCATGCCTCTCCTCCCGCGGCCAAATCCGGCAGCACGTAACGACCAATTGCATCCTGTGTATACTCGTTAAGCACAGCTGCGTTCAGTTCCGGAGGTGTCGACAGGGTCAACCGGACGTTTTTGGCACAGAGTGAGCTCAGTAGATCAAACTCTTCCTGGAATGGGTCCATAAGGTCTTCAGCAGTAACACCATAGTAGGCGTTACCCCGACCGGCCTTGGACATGGCCAACATCAGTTCTTCGTTGAAATGCTGCCCCAGACCGTAGGTCGAAGTCGACACCCCAGCATCAGCGAGTTCACCGCACTGATTCGCAATCTCGTCAATATCTGTCAGGCCGACATTTGCCTGTCCGTCCGAAAGCAGGATAACACGAGTAAAGGAATTGGTTGCAATATGGGGCGACACCTGCCCGGCACCCATTAGCCAGCCGTCGTGGAGAGCGGTCATGCCTCTACTGTCGATTGACCTGATTGCGACATGGAATCGTTCCTTGTCAGTTACCGTGGTGGATGGCACCAACAGCTCGACACCGCTGTCATACGTGACAAGCGCGGCGCGGTCATTCGGGCCAAGTCTGTCGATGATAAAACTCGCACATCTCTTGGCTTCGGACAACGGTTGTCCTGACATTGACCCGGATCTGTCGAGCACGATCGCCAGGTTGAGTGGCGTGCGATCAACCATTTGCTCGACCGGCGCCTCTAGACTCACCAAGACATCAAGCTGGTTGTCAAAGCCAGCCAGAAGAGCGGGATGACGCGGATTGAGATGAAGGGTTGGCTTGTTCATTTTGAATCTCCAGTATTCTGTTGTTCAAGAATCAAGCTCTGGGCAAGAACCCTGCCCAGCTGCTCGATCGATTGGCGTGAGAGTTGGCGAATGGCTTCCGGATCGACAAAAACATGGCACCAGGGAGCCAGCTCCAACCGTACGAGTGTATCCCTTCGCGATGGTACAGCGGGCACTTCGAAGTTAGCATCCAGGTGCAACATCTCTTTGGGCGACCCGATTGCCGAAGGCATATGACCTGGCGAATGGCTCGAATTTCTAATGCTCGGCGATCGGTTTTTTGGCTGTGCCTGTTCCTGAAACAGGACAACCAGCCTTTGCGCTCGATTCTGTCTGCTTCCTCCAGGCACCAGATCGAGTAAAAGCGGCAACTTTGTGGATCGGTTGAGTTCTCCGATCTTGGCGAGTGGCCAGCCATCTTGAGCAAGATAGCGCGCCACGAGAAATTCGACAATCTGGCGAAATCCAAAAATTGCCTCCCTGCCGCGCTTCTGAGGTCGTCTGAGCATACCCTGCTGAACATAGTGCCTGACGAGACGTACGCTTGGCGACACGCCATCATCCTCATGGCCGAGTTCCCTGGCGATGTTGGCAAGTGTGGCGGCCAATTCCGATGCTGTGCCTTCCCAATAGCGATATCTTCTAGTCCAGTTCATATTAGCATGATATTATGTTAGTAACATACTAACATGTAAGTGGATCCGACTCGATGTCAAGGCCAGGGTCACATCCGGGTGGGCATCGCATCAAACACTGGCGAACACCAGACAAGCCACGACTGGCAACAAGGTGCTTTGCACACGGTTAGTATTCGAGGTCTCTCCGATGGACACTAGTACGATCGTTCAGGCAATGCGTTGGACAGAATAGCCGATTGCACATTCTGATGATGGTGCGGCCAGAACCATTTCGGTGCCCTACCCTTTCTATCCCCTGAACAGGCGCTGTTTCGAGCTGATTGAGACCCGGTCTTGCCGGGGGGCGTATCACGTCAATCTGGGTGGCAGGTTGCATCAATCGAGATAACAATATCTGACGCCACGGGATCAAGGGTGGTCGGCTACAGGAGGGAGAATGTCGAAATCGCTTCGACAGGAAGTAACTTTCCTTGCATCGCGGTTTTCGACGAGGCCGGCTCTTGACTGGTCAAGGGATCTTCTGGCGCTCTCTGACCTGGTGGCATCGCAGGTGGCGGCCGGGGCATGACCCTAATGGTGTATACGCCGCACTATGTCATAGTGTTTATGCCGCAGCAGGGCTGCTGGCCGTCCACCGATATCAGGGTGTTTCCGCCATTGTATAATGGCTAAACTTGCAAGGTACCGCATGACACGCTGAACCGACGCCCCGAACGCATCAGCGATCCACGCTTCAGGTCAGATCCCTTCTTCGAACCCCAGGACCTGGTCCAGGTCCGCTATGAGATGCTGCGACGGGGTCGACAAGGCAGGCCTGTCGGCAAGCCAGTGCGCCAGGATCTTCGGCGTCTCGCGGCCGACCTTCTATCATGCCGCCAGGGCTTTCAGGGAAAACGGCCTCGCCGGCCTGGTTCCCAGGCGGCCCGGCCCGCGAGGCGCCCACAAGATCAATGATACCGTCCTCAAGGCACTTGCCGAAGCCCGCCGGGACAGACCCGCCATCACCACCACTGAACTCGTCGCCCTGGTCAACAGGCATTTTGGTGTCACCGTGCACCGACGCACCATCGAACGGGCTTTCAGCCGTGTCAAATGCAAACTCTAGTGCAGCACCGGTGTAAGCGCCAGCATCGATTTGAGCAGCGCATGTGTGAAAGCCCTCCGCCATCCAGTGGGGGCATTCGAGACCGATCCCGTCTCCTGCCTGGCTGCTACTTTCAGGCTAACGATACTGGACCTGCACAGACGGCTTCGACTCAATTGACTGTCGGACTTGCCGCAAGATGATGCGCACAGGACAGATGGAATTGTCAGCGAGCCCGCTGATTGGCGGATATGGTCAGCGAGCCACAAACAAACGCCACTGACAACTCGAACTGCTTCTGAACTTGGGCTCTCCTCCCCCAACTGCGGCATTCCGCAACGAGAGCCGTTGGTATGTGGGCCACTCTTCGGCCAGTCAGTGCCTCTGGCCAGTGAGCCACGGATCAAACGGATACTCTGTCAGGTTTTCGTGTCCATCCTCCGTGACGAGAACTTGATCCTCCAGCTTAATGGAGAAATCCCCGTTTTCAGGACTCACCAGCACTTCGACGCAGAATACCATGCCGGGTTCGACGCAATAGTCGTACATTCCAGGTACGAACCCATCGGGATAGCGGATACCCGGCCACTCGTCGCACAGACCAACGCCATGCATGACCACGCCGTATTTCTGTTTCTGGTAAATTGGCAACAACTGGTGAGTCTTGAATGTCAGATCGTCAAAATGCACCCCAGGACGCAGGTTCTCCATATTGCTCTGTATGTGTTCGATACCGTGAAGCATGGCATCGATCATGTCCTGACGCGGCGGTCGATCGCCAATCCACCAGGTCCTCGAAATATCCACGCAAATGCCGTAGCACCCGATTAAATCCGTGTCGAAGGCGAGTATCTCATTGTTTTGCAATCGCCTCGGGCCGCACTCCTGAAACCACGGATTGGTGCGTGGCCCGGTAGTCAGCAGCCGCGTCTCGATCCACTCACCTCCTCGGCGAATGTTCTCTGCATGCAACACAGCCCAGATCTCATCCTCGGAAAGCCCGGGACGGGCAGCCTGTTCCATGGCATAAACTGCACTCTCGCAAGCGTGGCTGGCGCAGCGCATGGCAAGTATTTCATCAGGACCCTTCACTGATCTGGCCTTTTCTGTCACCTCTTCGCCGTTCCTGATCTCGAAGCCAACGGCTTCCAGCGCACGCAGGCCAGAGAAAAGGATCTTGTCGACCGCAAGACGGTTGTTGCCCCCGCCGTGCAAATTGATCAACTCGCGTATTTCCGCCGCAAATTTATGAGCAATGTCTTCGTCGGAATCCCCGGCGAAGAAATAGAACATTTCCGCACCGTCCCTGGTCTCCCGCACAAGCGGGTTGAATTCGGTGAGGAACGATATCCCCTTGAAATCCCAGATGACCATGTAGCCGTCAGCACACAACAAAACGGCGCGGAACGGATTGTGGGTATTCCACAACTGCATGTTGGTTGTGTCCGTTGCATAGCGAATATTCAATGGGTCAAAAACCAGCAGACCACCATAGTCTCGGCTTACAATATGAGCTGTCAGCCGACGCCACCGATACTCCCGCATTCGCTTGAGATCTGGCAACTGAAGGCCAGCTTCCTCCCATTCTCGCAAGGCGAGCAGTGTAGGGCCAATTTCAACCCGGTCTGAATCGTTGACCGTACCGTCACCAAGGCGATCGCCTCTTGAAGGATCGATCTTGCGTTCGTATCCGGTGATGTTCTCGGTCATGAAATGCTCGCCACAATCTCTAGGTCACGGATGAATTCGTGTTTCGAGTGTTTACAATCGGTTACAAGCATAGCAAGAAACAATTGAACCAAGACCTGCTTGCAGACTGTGTCGGCGAGGATATGCCGCAAGAGTTTTTCGAGATTTGCCAATCCCGATTGTCACTTCAGCCCTGGCTCGAAGAGAGGACGCGCCGGCTCCCCGGAATTAACCCGCTGGATGAAGCTGAGTGGCTGCTGCGCGACGACGCCTTCGACCGGCAAATGGCCTATCGCGACTATCTGATCGACAGGCATCGTTCAGATGTATTGCAGCAACTTCCTGCCTGTCAGGCTATCGCAGAAGAACTCCTGCAAGTCCTCGTGGGCGCCTTGGCACTCGATTCAGATTACTGCCTTGGCGGCAACCGCATAAGGCGACCCGACGGCCGCGACATCAAGGTGGGAAAGGATCACCCTCTTGCCGATATTGGGCGCCTTGTACAGGAAGACTTTTGCCTGTTGCAGCGACTAGGGGATGAGCATGTCCTGGTTGGAGCCATTTTGTGCTTTCCGGCAAGCTGGCTCCTCAGCGAGAAACTTGGCCATCCCCTGACAGTCATTCATCATCCGGTCGCCCCGTATACCCGCCGAATTGCAACCGGTGTTCAAAGAATCCTTGATAACTTGCGACTTGGCCAGCTGGTCTTTCGAGCAAATTTTCTCACCTACGCAGACCCTGACCTTCATCAGCCGAGAAGCATGAGCGACCGGCGCGACAAGGACGTTTCCGGAGAGACCTGGATTCGCGTCGAAAGGCAGACATTGCGACGGTTGCCCGCTACCGGTGCAATTGTGTTCGGAATTCACACTTCGGTGTGTCGAAGCTCGGCGATTCCGGGCTTGGACATGGATGCTCTCGAGCCGCATCCTGTCAGTCGCAACTGAACCGCACTGCCGTATGGAGACTGCGGCCTTTCAGATAATCCCGGAACCCAATTCCACACGGACCAGCCATCCGTTCTGGTGAGCCGACCGTGCCCTTGGCTCTCGTTTCGATTGGCCTGTCACCTGTCAATTGCTTGACGAGCACAAACCGTTTGGCATTAATGACATCGGCTTCACGGCCGAGAAACAGGACGCCGGTCGGGCAAGAGATTTTGACCGCGATTCGGCAGGTAAACGGGAATCCGGGCTCGCCCCGCAATTGCCTGGAACGATGAAGACGAACTTGTGAACCAATTGGACTGCACAACAAAGTGCTGAACTTTCCAGAGCAATCAAGACCCAACCGCTTGCGTTACCAGGGACTCAAGCAATCGGATTTCCGTAGAGTTGATGTCCAGTGCGGACAGGTCGGACGCCTGAGCGTGGCAGCGGGCTCCATTGTCTCGATCAAGAACCATGATGGTTGTTCTGCAACCTGGCTGACTGCCCTGTCCGATCTTGACCGAACCTTTGATCTATCCTCTATCGACGTACCAGATCAGTCGGTTTCGTCACTCGACCAGACCGCATTCGACAGCCGTTCCATGGAAGCACTGGCCGCTGCCCGGAACGGAAGTCTGGCCGCCGCCCGCGCATTACGGATATTTGATGAGAGGTCGCCAGTCGAGAGTGTTTTCGTGACCAGGGTTTCCCGGGACACGGAATTGTTCGTCATTGTGCCGGCAAGCCAGGATTTTCTGTGGCAAGGCGGTGGTGGGCGAGTGTCGGTCAGTGCCAGACCACCCGCACCGCACATGGACGCATTTGCCCTGCCCGAACCACTGGGCAGGATTTGCGATGAGTGGCGCGTCGGCAGAGGGACCGCAAAGGCCTATGAACTCCGTAAAGGCCAGTTTGTACAGATTATCGACGTCGAAGGGCAGCAGTGTTCAGATTTCATGGCGATGCGAAGCGATGCCCTGGAAGCCGGGTTGGAGCGACATATCGACTCGACGGTAACCCGCACAGTCCTGCGCAGCGCCTACCCGATGCCGGGACTCTTTGACAAATTTTTCGATCAGGACATCCGGCCACTTCTGGCGGTACGATGTGACACTGTAGGACGCCATGATACCTTTGCACTGGCATGTACGGCGCGAGGCTATGAAGAGCGCGGCTTTCCGGGTCACTTGAACTGTTCAGACAATATCAGTGCCGAATTTGCGCCTTACGGAATCCGGCCACGCCGCGCCTGGCCGGCCATTAATTTCTTTTTCAATTCGTGGATTGACACGGCCAGCAATCAGCTGTCCAGCGACGAGGCCTGGTCTCGACCGGGAGATTATGTCGTCATGCAGGCATTATCTGATCTGGTCTGCGTCTCGACCGCGTGCCCCGACGATGTCGATCCGATAAACGGCTGGAATCCGACTGACATCCACGTTCGGGTGTACGACGAAGACTCCAGGATTGCGCATTCAGTTGCCTGGCGATCGCATCCCGAGGAGACAGCACAGTTGACAAGACACTCGGTTTTTCATCCGCGAACTTCGCCGCTGACTTCGTCCTTTCAAGTGGCCCGGGATCTGTGGATGCCGGCGAAATTCGATGCTACGGGAACTGTTGAGGAATATTGGGCCTGCAAGACCGCGGCAACCCTGCAGGACATGTCTGGATTGCGCAAGTTTGACGTGCTGGGACCGGATGCTGTCGAACTCCTGCAGCACTGCCTGACACGTGACGTATCAAGACTATCACAGCATCGTGGACTGTATGCCCTGATGTGTGATTCCCGCGGCAGCGTGCTTGATGACGGAACGCTGTTCCGGCTGGAGGATACCGCTTTTCGCTGGTGCTGCGGGACCGACAATTCTGCCTTGCACCTGCGCGAACAGGCTGCACAACTCAGGCTCAGTGTCCGCGTTCTTACCCTGGGTCACAAGATGCCGAACCTGGCGCTTCAGGGCCCAAGGTCACGGGATATCCTGCGCCGGATTGTCTTTACCCAGCCGACTCGCCCCAAGCTTGAAAACCTCAAATGGTTCGGCTTTACAATTGCCAGACTGCACGACCGCAACGGCCCTGTATTCGTGCTCACCCGTACCGGGTTTACCGGCGAGCTGGGCTACGAGATCTTCTGCGATAGCAACGATGCTCTCGAAATATGGGATGGCATCATGGAGGCCGGCAAGCCTTGCGGGCTCGTGCCCATGGGAGGCGAAGCACTGAACATGTTGCGAATCGAAGCCGGTCTCATGCTTGCAGGGTGCGAATTCGGGGCCGATTCCGACGCCCTAGAGTCCGGGCTGGGATTCGCAGTAGATTTCCGGAAACCCGACTTCATCGGGCGCACGGCGCTTGCACGCAACGCTTCTGCACCGAGGCGCAAACTGGTTGGTCTTCACTTTGCCGGCAACGAAGCGCCTGCCCAGGGTGACCGGATATTTGTCGGGCGAGAACAGGCAGGTATTGTAACCAGCGCTTGCACCTCGCCGCAACTGGGCCACGCAATCGCCATGGCCAGGGTAGCGATTGAGGATGCAGAAACCGGATGTGAACTCGAAGTGGGCAAACTTGATGGCCACATGAAGCGCCTGCCGGCGACAGTTGTCGAACTGCCGTTTATCGATCCCAAGAGAGAAAAGGCACGATCGTGACCCAGGATCAGTCGAATGGTGTAGTCGTTACCCGGAATGTGTGGAAGATATTCGGTGACCGGGCTGCAGAAGCAATGGAAGCTGTGCGTCGCGAAGACCTGTCAAAGGCAGAGGTACTAGAACGCTTCGAGGCCGTGGTTGGCGTGAAGGATGTGTCGATTTCCGTGGACGAAGGCGAGATTTTCTGCATCATGGGACTATCCGGCTCCGGCAAGTCAACGCTGGTCCGGCATATCAATCGGCTAATCGAGCCAACCAGCGGTGAAATCCTGATCAATGGCGAAAATGTTGGCAACCTCAATGCCGAGGAACTGCGGGCCATGCGCGCCGACAAGATTGGAATGGTTTTCCAGAGCATGGCGCTGTTGCCGCACCGCACCGTGCGCGACAATATCGCATTTGCGCTTGAACTCAGAAACGTGGATGCCTTCACCAGGGCCAATGTTGCCGAACGCGTGATCGAACTTGTCAGTCTTCAGGGCTATGGCGATCGCATGCCGAGCGAGCTTTCCGGCGGCATGCAGCAGCGCGTGGGACTGGCGCGCGCCATGGCGGCGGACCCGGATATACTACTGATGGACGAACCCTTTTCGGCCCTTGACCCCCTGATTCGCCGCGGGTTACAGGACGAGTTCCTCGAACTCTCCCAGAGAATGAAGAAAACCACACTTTTCATAACTCATGACTTGGATGAGGCGATCCGAATGGGCACACGGATTGCCATCATGAAGGACGGAGCAATTGTGCAGACCGGCACGCCGGAAGAGATCGTAACGCAGCCGGCCGACAAATATGTCGCAGACTTTGTGGCCGGCATCTCCAAGTTGAAGCTGATTTTCGCACACACGGTCATGCAATCGGTCGAAGCCTACGAAAGTAACGGAAAACCACTGCCTTCCTTCGACGACTGCCCCCAGGCCAGCCCCGAAGACGACCTTGATGTTCTCGTCGGTCTGGCAATTAACCAGGAAAACCCGATCGTCATTGTGAGCGACAGCAAACCGGTGGGAGTCGTAACAAAGGATGCCCTGCTGAGAGGCATTCAGGGAGAAGTTTAGGGCCATGCCTGACGAAACAGATATCCGCAAACCCTTTGTCGACTTCGCCGGTCCAAACGGCACCTATTATGCCGACACATTTCTGAGCATTCAGAAAATGACCCTGAGCCGCTTCCACATCAACGTGGCGGCACTGGTCGGAAGTTTCATCTGGGCGGCGCTGCGCGGGAACTGGGCACTGTTTGTGATCAGCTTCATCGTGGACCTGATCACGCTTGTCAACATTGCACTGGTTTACAAGTACTCGAAAGCAGCGGTCGACAATGCCGAAAAAAGCTATCTCGTTGAACGCTATGAAGGGTGGTCACAGACCCACATGATTGCTGCAATCCTGGTCTTTGTGCTGGGTCGACTGATCTTTGGCTGGCTCGCCGATCGACTGTATGCGGTGCAATATGAACGGTGGCGCATCAATCGCAAGGTCAACAGCGGTGTGGTCGCATCACGCCTGCTTGTGGCACTCCTGACCTTTGCCCTGATCCTGCCCCTGCTGCTATACCGGACGACCCAGTTCTCGCCCGAGGAACGTTCCTGCATCAGGCAGGATCGTGCCATTACGCAGGGCGAAGAGGTTGTATTCAAGAAACGTTTTGACTGTTATTTCATCGGCGAATTTCCGACCCTGTTCTGGATTGACCGCCCTGACGAGATCTCCTATCCGAGAGGAGAGGACGGCAACCGGATCGTCAAGCGCACGCCACCGAGAGCCGACGCACCGCCGGTCAACCTGAATACCTACACTTCGCAGGCGATTGATGATTCCATCGGCTATGTCACGGTGTTCTACGGATTTCTGTTCGACGGAATCACGCAGATCCTGCGCGCCATGCTCACGGCCATTACTTCCGTCTTCGTTGGCACACCCTGGCCGATAATGATGTGCGTGCTCCTCTATGTGGCCTACAAGATGGCGGGAATCCGTACCACCATATTTGTCGGGGCATCGCTCGTGTATCTTGCCCTGTTCGGGTTTTGGCAGACGGCCATGGACACGATGTCGCTCGTCGTTGCCGCGTCCCTGATTTGTTTCATCGTAGGATTGCCACTGGGGATCTGGGTGGGTAAATCCGAGCGCGGGAAGATAATTGTGACACCGATTCTTGACGTGATGCAGACTATTCCCTCCTTTGTCTATCTGCTGCCGGCGATTGCGTTTTTCTCGATAGGCAAGCCACCCGGCATTCTTGCAACGGTTATCTTTGCAATGCCGCCGATGGTCAGGCTGACGGCGCTAGGAATTCACCAGGTCCCCGAGAACACGAAAGAGGCGGCACTCGCCTTTGGCGCCAACCCGCGCCAGCTCTTGACCAAGGTCGAGATTCCGTTGGCACTTCCTTCCATCATGGCCGGCATAAACCAGGTTGTAATGATGAGCCTTTCGATGGTCGTAATCGCTGCCCTGATAGGCGCAGGCGGGATGGGGTATGTGGTAACCGAAGCACTCGAAAACACGGAAACCGGGCGGGGCGTTCTGGCCGGTCTAGGAATTGCCCTGTTGGCAATGATGATTGACAGGGTTGTACAAAAGGCGAGCAAGGCCCGCCGCAATTGAACCAACCGCGAAGCCCTGTGCTTTGCACATTTATAGAAAGGACTGAAATATGAGATACATCAAGTGCCTGCTGGCAGGCGCAGTGATCGCCGTTGCATCTGTGACGGGATCTTCGGCCCAGGACGACGTAACAGTTTCCATCGGTGACCTGACATGGACCGGCGCAAAGGCAATCGCCTACGTTATCAAGGCAGTAATCGAGGGACCGCTGGACTCTGAAGCGGTCATTGTCGAGGGACTTTCGGACGGATCCGTTATCATGGCCGGTATGGACAAGGGTGATGGTTCCTCGGACGTCTACACCGATCTGTGGATGCCCAATCGTCAGGGCATCTGGGACAAGTATATTGACGGAGCCCAGTCGGTGGGCGTCAACGAACCCTATTTTGGTACGCAGCAAATGTACGTGCCGGCCTACATGGCGGATCGGGTCAACACCGTTGAACATCTCCTGGATCCGGAAGTTGCGGCCATGTTTGACAAGGATGGCAACGGCAAGGGCGAATACTGGGCCGGCGATGCCGGCTGGAAGTCCACCCGGATGTGGCAGGTCAAGTTCAAGAGCTATGGTCTGACCGATCTGTGGGAGCCCGAAATTCTTCCGGATGCAACATTCAAGGCGCAACTGAAAACCGCGATCCAGCGTGAACAGCCAATCCTGTTCTACTACTGGACACCGGAATGGATACACGCCGCCTATGACATCGTGGCAATTGAAGAACCGGGGCGCACCGAGGGGTGTGAGGATCTGCACCTTGACCAGGAAGACTGGCTGGAAGCGTCACACTACAATTGCGCTACCAGCGATGCCAGCATATACGTTGCCTATTCGAAGTCGCTCGAAGACCGCAACCCGGCTGCCGCGAAGTTCCTCAGCCAGATCAAGCTTGACCCTGACGTGGTCAACCAGTGGATCCTGATGGTCGGCCGCGACAAGATGGACCCGCGAGACGTCGCCGAGGACTGGGTCAACGACAACATGGACATTGTGAACGGCTGGATCAATTGAGCCGTGACAAGACCTTGCTCGGCGCGGAAGCCTTCGCGTCGAGCAGACCCGAGCGTTGTCAGGTAATTTGGGATTGACCCGGCATGGCTGACCTGCCCGGGCAAGCAGTTGGTTGAACATAGCAGGAATTGATGCCTGTCCTGCTTTGATGATGTCGAGGCCATCAAGGTGAGCCCTGAGCCCGGTCGCCGATATCTGCTCGGCCGGAATAGATGAGATGAGCCCGGCAAAAGGCCGCTCTCCAACCGCTTGGGCCAGCTCCAGATACCGCCCGGGTCGAAGGCGAATACCTTCAGCGAGGTGCGGCATCGGTCGAGGAAGACATGCCAGGACCCTGAGGCCGTGTCCCGGCCTGGTCGGTTGCAAGACAGGGCCGAAAGCCCGTCATACGCATGTCGACGACTGGCTCTGCAACCAGCCAGTTGGTGCCCCTGTGCAGGGCGGTTTTGATCATGACCGGTGCATCAGCAAGACAACATCCGGGCCGGGCGTGACCTTGGCAATCCATTCCGACCGGGCTACTTCCGGCTGTGCCGATGCGGCGAGATTGCCAAAGGGCAACGTGACCGGGGCAGCTCCCATTGGCCTGGCGGAAGCGCAGGCACCATATCTGGAACGTCCTGTAACGGATACCCTCTGCATAATGCCGTTCTCCATGGGTCTTTCCTCCATCATTATTGGCTGGGCTTTTACGGCTTGCCGGAACCCTTTCAAGACCTGCTCTGACCAACGCTCGTTGATTTCCTTGGCTTGATGAATGAATGGCTTCGCCAGCTGGCTGCGGTGATTGAGCTTGCTTTGCCTGAGTATTTTGGCTGCAACAACACCCTGTCCAGCCCTGGTGTTGCATTCCGGCTCTGCGCAAAGGCAGGCGGGTCTGTTTTGTTTTCATTCCGGCACTTGGCCCATATAGAAAACAACTGGCGATCCGTAATCGGTGATCGCGGTTCACGGCCTGACGTCGAATATTCGGCCTGTTGCGAACTGTTCGCTGTTTTCTGATTGCTTCCAGGAAGATCGCCGGGGATTCGGATTTAACCTGTGCCTGTACATGCAACCTGACCGCCCTGAATATACACGCATCCGACACGCCCTGAATTTGAAAGGCGCGCCTTCATCGGACTTTGATCTCAATGCCGGTCGGCCGCCAATCTGGCTGCACAAGCCGCGTCCCGCTAGCGTGCTCATTCCTCTCATCGAACGGCACGGCAAAGTTCAAGTGATTCTCACCAAGCGGTCCCAACACCTCAAGTATCATGCCGGGCAGATCTCGTTTCCCGGAGGCAAGCTCGAATCTTGTGACCACACCCCGCTGGCCGCCGCACTGCGGGAAGCGAGTGAAGAGATCGGGCTTGATGCTTCACTGGTGAAGGTTCTGGGCAGTTGCTCGGATCACGAGACCGCTACCGGCTTCATCATTTCGCCGTTTGTTGGCGTCGTGTCTGGCGACTTTGTCGCCCGTCCCCTGGCTGCAGAGGTTGACGAAGTCTTCGAGGTGCCCTTTGGTCACCTGTCTGACCCCGGCAACTTCCGAGTGGAATATCGTGATGTCGGCGGCCAACGTCGACGGTTTTATGTCAGCGAGTTCGAGGAGCGATACATTTGGGGTGCAACGGCCAGAATACTGTTCGAACTGGCAACCCGGCTCGAACATACAGGCAATTGAGCCTGGCTCCCTAATGATCTGATCGCCGGAGACCTGCTGTTGTCGTTTTCAATTGTCGTTCAGCTGGCAACCCTGCCTGCAAGGTTTGCAAACCCGTCAATCGCTGCGTGGTCCGACATGGCAGAACTACCGGGATTTGATCAGCGGCTGGAAGTTGGTTTACAATGTTCAGGCAGGATTACTGCCTTGTGCTTGCCAGTTTGCAGCCCGGTTCACGGTCCCGGCGTCAGGCATTTGTCTTCAGGCTTGAAACCTTCCGCCACCTTCGGTCGGCCTATCATGCGACCATTCCCGGGGCGTTGCCGGGACTGTCGAGAGCGGTGCAGCCACCGAGCACAACAATGAAGGCACTTGTTCCGCTGGATCCCTATCGACGGGTCGGCAACGCCCCGCCTCAGAAACTGGGGAAGTTCTATTTCTGGTGTTTGAACGGTGCCTTTCCGATCATTACACTTGGTCTGCTGGCGTCTTTTGCAGCCGGGTCGATGGAGGTGCTTTCCTCGTTGCTGCTAGGACTGGTGATCGACAGTGCCGTTGGATCAGTCCCGGACAGGCTTTTCGCCGAGCACATGTTTCTTCTGTTGGTCGCCGTTCTGTTCTTTCTTGTGGTCCGACCAATCGCATTCGGTTGCAGTTCGGCGGTCAGTTCGACCCTGGTCCTGCCAAGGGTCAATGCCCAGGTGCTGTCGAGGCTCCATCGTCACACGCTTGAGCAGTCGGTTTCATTCTTCGACGACGATTTCGCAGGGCGAATATCACAAAAACAACTGCAGGCTTCGCGCGCTGTTGCCGATACCGTCATAGAGATTGTCAACGTCGTTACATTCGCGCTGGCCTCGGTCGCCGGCTCCATGGCTTTATTGCTGTACATTGACTGGCGCGTGGCGGTTGTCCTTGCGGTTTGGCTGGGAACCTACATCACATTGATCCGATGGTTTCTGCCGCGCATCAGGGCCCGGTCCCGGGACAGGGCAGGCGCCCGTTCGACGTTATCCGGCCAGATCGTCGACACTATCTCCAACATTAGAACCGTCAAGCTATTCTCTCACCATCAGCATGAGGATCGCGCTGCACTTGATGCGCTCGAGAACTTCCGCGTCAAGGCGGTGGGATTTGGCCGGGTCGCATCCACCTTCCGTTTCAGCCTCATGCTGCTTTCGGGCACCCTGCCCGTAATGCTGGTCGGCGGTGTCCTTGTATTGTGGTCACGTGGCGATGCCAGTGCCGGCGATATTGCGGCGGCGGGGTCGGTGGCGATCCGCATTGCACAAATGTCGGGTTGGGTGAGTTTTACCCTGATGGCCGTGTATTCGAACGTTGGCGAAGCCGAGGACGGGATGCGGACGCTGGCCCATCCTCACCTGATGACCGACCTGCCGGATGCGCAGGCGTTGCCCAGGGTTGAAGGCCGGATTGCCGTCAGGCAGGTCACCTTCAAGTACGGCACCCAATTGGGCGGCCTTTCCAATGTCACTCTCGACGTCAAGCCCGGTGAACATATCGGTCTTGTGGGCGAGTCGGGAGCCGGGAAGTCAACTTTGGCAGCACTGCTAATGCGGCTATACGACCCCGAAGAAGGCCGGATCACGATTGACGGCTTTGACATACGGCATGTTACACAGGAAAGCCTGCGTCGGCAGATCAGCATGGTCACACAGGAAACGGCGATGTTCAATCGCTCGGCACTCGACAACATAGCCTACGGACGACCGGGTGCGACCCGCGCAGACGTGATCAAGGCCGCCAGAAAGGCACGAGCGCATGAATTCGTCCTCAATTTGCGTGATCCGCTAGGTCGGACGGGCTACGAAGCACATCTCGGCGAACGCGGCGTCAGGCTATCGGGAGGCCAGAGGCAACGGATCGCGCTGGCCAGGGCAATGCTCAAGGACGCACCAATTCTGATTCTTGACGAAGCCACCTCGGCGCTGGATTCTACAGTCGAAGCATCAATCCAGAAAGCCCTGCAGCATGTGATGAAGGGCAAGACTGTCATTGCCATTGCCCACCGCCTGTCGACCATCGTCCGAATGCATCGGATTGTTGTGCTTCACGAAGGCAAGATTGTCGAGCAGGGCAGCTATCACCAGCTTCTGGCCATGCACGGTTACTTCGCAAGCCATTGGGATGAGCAGGTCGGAGGATTCGCAACGCTCGATGAAGCCGCCTGAGCGGCTGCCCATATCAGCGGTTCGGATTCAAAAGTCTGTCGGTGCACCGCCCTGTCGTTTGCGACGCTCTACAAAGTCACGCAGCCGCTCGTGGCATTCTGAGTCGAAGGGAGGTGGTTCGTACTCGGCCAGTATCTTCTTGTACAGATCGTTGGCGCGCCGGGCTGTCCACATGCCACCGCTATTTTCGAACGCCTCGAAATTTTGCCAGTCGCTGAGAAATGGTTCATAAAACGCAGTCGTATAGCGTTCTTTGGTATGGGTGGCGCCAAAGTAGTGCCCCCTCGGACCCACTTCCCTGATTGCATCAACAGCCAGCCCACCTGCGTCGGTGTTGACAATCGTACGGTCGAGGTAACGCTGGAACTGTTGCAAGACTTCGCAATCCATCAGGAACTTCTCGGGGCTGGCTATGAGACCCCCTTCCAGCCAGCCGGCGGAATGGTAGACCACGTTCACTCCCCCCTGTACCGCCGACCACAAGGAATTGACGCTTTCCCACATGGCCTGTCCATCGGGTACGTTGGCCGCACAGGCATTCGATGCCCGTAATGGCAAACCGTAGTATCGGCACATCTGCCCGGCAATCTGGGTTGCGCGCACATACTCCGGTGTTCCAAAGGCCGGCGCACCCGAACGCAGGTCGACATTGGAGGTAAAGGTTCCAAAAACGCAAGGTGCTCCCGGGCTTATGTACTGAAGCAGGGCAATTGCGGCCAGACCCTCGGCAAGGGATAACACAACCGCACCGGGAATGGTCACAGGAGCCATTGCACCAGCCAGCGTGAAAGGCGATACGAAAACTGCCTGCCCACGGCGTGCCAAGCGCATGGCGCCGTCAATCATCGGCCGATCATGCTTGAGCGGAGAGGTTGAGTTGATGTTGGTGTACAGTCGCGGAGACCGGTCGAACTCGGCGTCCGAAAGACCACCGGCCAGGCGCACCATTTCGATTACGTCTTCAACCCGCTCGCTGCCCAGCGAGTAGGCATGGACAACCTTGTCGCACAGGGTAAGCTTGTCGTACAGACACTCCAGGTGACGAATGGATGGATGAATATCGACAGGTTCCACTGGATAGCCACAGGCCAAGTGAATGCAGTTGAAGTACTGGGTCAGCTTCATGAAGTTCCGGAACCAGTGGCGGGTGCCGACCTGCTTGCCGTTGTCCATGTCGTAAGTGTTGGGCGGCGAGGACACGTTTCCGAATAACATGTGCCGGCCACCAACAATGACCTTTCTGGCAGGATTTCGCGGCGTGATCGTGAATTCCGACGGACTCCGCGCGATCATCTCCATGACAAAGTGCCGGTCCAACCGAACATTGGTCCCTTCAACCCTGCAGCCGGCCTTGCGGAAGATTGCCAGCGCTTCGTCGTTGAGAAACTCGATGCCGATATCTTCCATGACTTCGAGCCCGGCTGAATGGATGCGATGTACCCCTTCCTCGTCCAGAGGTTCGGTCGGTTCGTCAATGTTGTAGGGGATACGCCAGTCCATTTGCATAATTGCGCTGGCCGAATGTCGGACGACGTTTGCTGCGTGTCCGCCGCCGCGTCGCCTGCCGCGTTTCGCCACTACCTGGTTCTCCTCAACGCCTGCACGCAACCCTGATTATTTCCGTGCAATCCTCACGTCCCTGAAATTCCTCCATTGATAGTGCAATGGTGAGATTTGCAAGACCCGTGACAGAAGGCAAACAATCTCGGCCGACCCGACGGGCACACCGGTCCATATGCATCAACGCCGCACACGGGCTGCGCATGTTCTGGCCGAGAGGATTGCGATAATTGCTTGCCAGGGGTGCACAAAGGGCCCAACCGTTCAATCACTTGCCAACAAAGCCGGCAGTTCGCCTATGTCTGCAATGACTGCATCCGAATAAGGGGCAAGTTCCTCGGCAGTGGCCATGCCGGTCAGCACGCCAACAGTTGGCATTCCGGCCCGACGACCGGCGACAAGATCAAACAGGCTGTCGCCGACCATTATTGTGTTGTCATGCGCAACGCCGCAGGCCCGGCAGAAAGCCAGGAGCATCGACGGATCAGGCTTGGGCTCATAGCCGCTGTCATAACCGACCACGAAATCGAAATATGACAGAACTGATGCCAGACGCAGCTGCTCCGAGGCAATCTGAACAGCATCATTTGTTGCAACACCCAGCACATATCCACAGCTGCGCAGATGCAATAGCAGTGGTTCCAATGCGACCGCCTCGACCTGCGTCGCCGAGCAACTGAAGTCCACCAGCTCCTGGAGGATACCTTCCTCACCAATTTCCGGGAACTCTTCGGCCAACACCGAAACCAGTTCCTCAGGTGTTCCTGCAATCACCTTGCTTTGGCGATGAAAGCTGCGCTCGACAAAATCGAAGCCAATTCTTGCACCGACATGAGTCGCTCGCCCTCTGTCGCTGCCGCAAAAGCGGACCAGGAACTCTGCTGTCCAGTTGTTCCAGGATTCCTCAAAATCGAACAACGTCCCGTCCTTGTCGAAAATGATCCCGCGTGTTGAGGAAAACACCATTACGTCCAGTGAGGTGCATCACCTCCCGGCAGATGCTGCCGGGCACGCGTTACGTTTTCGGGTTCCAGCGAAGCGACGGCACAAAAGCTGAAGACGAGCGCATCGCTGCTGAGTACAAAATCCAGTGCTGCCGCCAGAACCTCGGGCTCACCAAGGCGAAGAAAATCCTCCGCCATCATGCCGGTAGTATTCTGGATTCTGGAAAACAACTGCCGGTCCGCTGCAACCCACTCGACAGCCTTCAATCCGATGATTTCGGCCTGTTCTAGATTCATGCACCTGCCTCGGTTCGCATTGACTGTGCGAATTCGCCTATATCAGCACATCAGACTGTGCAACCTGAGTACAGGTACGATTCGGCTGATCCCGCAACTGCGCTGGCTGTGGAGAGGTCGTTGCCATCAACGCCGGCAGGTGTGTCAGGCCCAATCTTCGGGCAAGGCTTGAATTGCCTGGCAATTTGTTGAATCCTTCCGCCCGGGAACCACCTTTGTCGCCCTGTGCGGACACGATTGATTGCGACTTTATCAGGGCACGGGAAACTCGGGGTCAAAACATGCGTAGCCGGCAGATGATATACCAGAGCGAATATCTGATTGCTCCCGACCCCGAGGCCAAAGGCCTCACTCGCAAGGTCGAAGGTGTCGACCATACCGGACGGATCGACACACATTCGGTCATCGAGGAAAGGCCGCTGACCATCTTTCTCAATTCCACCGAGATTGTCACGGCCATGACTATCGGCGACTACCCCGACCTTCTGGCCCTGGGCTTTCTGTACAATCAAGGCATGTTGTCGGATGCGTCCAAAGTGACCGGTATTAGCTTCGATCGCGAGCTGGAGACCGTCGTGGTTCGAACTGCAGACCGGACCGGATATGAGGAGAAGCTCGGCAAGAGAATACGCACCAGCGGCTGTGCCGTCGGAACGGTTTTCGAGGACATGTTCGATCTGGTGGCCACCCGGCGTCTGCCGGCGGCCGTTGTCAAGACCTCCTGGCTTTACCAGCTCGCCCGCAAGATCAACCAGACGCCAAGTCTTTATCTCACCGCAGGTGCCATTCATGGCACTGTGCTATGCGAACGCCAGACACCGCTGGTCTACATGGAAGATGTTGGACGACACAATGCCGTCGACAAGATTGCCGGCTGGATCAAGGCGAACAATGTAGAGACTGTCGACAAGATCCTGTACACGACCGGACGCCTTACTTCGGAAATGATTCTCAAGACGGCCATGATGAACATTCCGGTGCTCGTATCCCGATCCGGGTTCACTGCCTGGGGTGTCCAGATCGCGCGTGAGGTCGACCTGACACTCATTGGCCGAATGCGCGGCAAGCGCTACATTTGCCTGTCTGGTGACCACCGTCTGGTTGCCGATGCAGATCCCGGCTCGATTCCCGAAGAACATCGTCGGCACGTTCGAAGAGCGGCCCGCCGAGAAAACGCCGATGGTTGAAATAGCATGGCGCTGAACCCCGTCGAGGCAACCGCTGAATGCGGACAACTGAAGGTCGCCGGCATCATCTTGGCGGGAGGTGCATCGTCGCGCATGGGCGGACACGACAAGACGTTGTTGCGGCTTGGCGATGAACTGCTTGTCGAGCGGGCTATTAGACGACTGGCGTCACAAGTGTGCACGGTCGCTGTAAACTCGAACTCCGGCACTTCCGAACTGCCAGCATTCAACGTACCTGTCATTGCCGATAGGTGGCCCGAGCGTCGCGGCCCGCTGGCCGGGGTGCTGGCAGGCATGATCTGGGCAAGGGCACAAGGCTGTTCCCACATCGTTACCGTTGCCGGCGATACACCTTTCTTTCCCGAGAACCTGGTTTCCGAACTGGTCTCGACAATGACGCGCACAGTTGCCAGCCTTGTGCTGGCCGCCAGCGGTGATGGCAAGGACATGCGGAGACATCCGACATTCGGGATCTGGGACTGCCGGCTTGCATCAGATCTGGCCAGATCGCTGGAAGATGGTCAGCGCAAGATTGTCGCCTGGAGCGACCGCCACAGCACCGAGGTTGCCCGGTTCAGGACTGACGGCGTTGACCCGTTCTTCAACGTCAACACACCGGAACAACTACGCCTGGCCCGCCAACTTCTTCTGGAGCTGGAACTGTGAATGTTTTTGGAATCGTCGGCTGGAAGAATTCTGGCAAGACCAGCCTGGTTGTCAAACTGGTCAAGACGCTTGCTGGGCGGAATTATCGTGTATCAACACTCAAGCACGCCCACCATAGTTTCGAACTCGACAAGCCCGGCAAGGACAGTTTTCGACACCGGAAGGCCGGTGCCAGTGAGGTACTGATTGCTTCCAGTCGACGCTGGGCCCTGATTCACGAAAGCAACCGCGATCTTGAACCGTCGCCTACGGAATTGCTTGCCAAACTGGCCCCGGCAGACATTGTGCTGATCGAAGGCTTCAAGTCGTTCAACTGTCCAAAACTTGAGGCAAGGCGACAGGCGTGCCGTGGACCGGGTCTCAGCGGGCGGATGCCAGGTATAGTTGCAATCGCCAGCGATCATCCCGTTGCCGATTGCGACCTGCCGGTATTCGACCTTGATGCCGTAGAGGATATCGCAGACTTCATAGAACAGTATTGTGGATTGCAGGCATGAACAGACCCGGAAAGGCGGACCAGTCATCGGTTCCAGCCACGACAACTGAGGTGCCTGCATTGCCTGCAGATTGTTTTGCGCTTCCGCCGGGCGTCGACTGGTTGCCGGTAGCCGAAGCACTACGTCGGCTCGAACAGGGCACGGCGCCCGCTGCAGGCGTTACCACAATCAATGCTGCCGAAGCGCTAGGTTGCGTGCTTGCTGCCTCTCCTCGGGCCGCACGCGCCAGCCCGCCCCAGAGCAATTCGGCAATCGACGGATACGGTTTTGCCTTTTCGTCAATTGATGGCGGTCAGTCACGCCTGCCTCTGGCACCGGGAAGGGCGGCTCCCGGCCGTCCCTGGCCGGGGCCACTGGCCGCCGGGCATGCAGTCAAGATCTTGACCGGTGCTATCCTGCCCAGGGGTGTGGATACCGTCGTTCTCGAGGAATTTTCATCCAGCGATGGCGAATTTGTTGCATTCGAGGCGCCACGACGCGCCGGTGGCAATACACGCATGGCTGGTGAAGACATTGGCGAAGGCGATGTTCTTTTCACGAGCGGGCATCGCATAAGGGCTAACGATATCGCCACGCTGGTTGCGGCCGGCGTGAGCAGGGTCACCGTTTACCGACGCCTCAAGGTTGCCGTTCTGTCTACCGGAGACGAGCTCTGTCGGCCATCCGGCCAGCCAGCCACGTATCAGATATTTGATGCCAACCGCCCCATGCTGATGTCGCTGATTGCGCGCTGGGGGTTCACGACCCTGGACCTCGGATGCAGCCCCGATCGCAGTTCCGAGATTCGCCAGAGGCTTGATCAGGGCACCCTGGAGGCCGACATGATCATCACTTCGGGTGGGGCGTCGTCGGGAGACGAGGATCATGTCTCTCGCCTTCTATCCAGCGAAGGGCGACTTGACTTCTGGCGCATCGCTGTCAAGCCCGGGCGGCCACTCGCCGCCGCCCGCTGGAAAGGTGTACCCGTGCTGGGGTTGCCGGGAAACCCGATTGCCGCCTTTGTCTGTGCGCTCGTATTTGCGCGTCCAATACTCTGCCGGCTTGCCGGCGAGCCGTGGCCCAACCCTGTCGGATACGCACTGCCGGCGGCATTTGGCAAGTCGAAGAAAGCTGGGCGGCGCGAATACCTCAGAGCTCGACTCCAGGAAAACGGCAGCGTCGACGTGTTCCGCTCCGAAGGATCAGGGCTTACGACCGGCCTGGCATGGTCCGATGGACTTGTTGAACTCGCCGAACCGGCAATGACGATTGAACCCGGTGATCCGGTCCGTTATCTGCCGTATGGAAGTTTCGGCCTGTGACAGGTTGATCGGGAGACTGGATCGGTCCGGTTCATTATTCGGCGTGTTCCAGCAATACCAGGGTACGCATTATCCTGCTTTCCACCAACTCTCCAATTTCCTGGTCATTGAGGAGCGGAATTACGGCTCGCAGGAGTGCGGCAGTTTCAAAGCGGAACTGTTTGGCGATTTTCCTGAATGCCAGCCGGTTCTCGGCCAGGTCACGTACAATGGCAATTTCACGTTCGGCGCCATCGGTTGTGAGACAGGGAATCGGGCTGGCGGCAAAATCGGCTGCGAATTTTCGCCAGGCACGGTCGGGAACAATTTCAGACGGCAGATCCTCAAGGTAGAGATCGCATTCTGCCAGCATCTGCAAGATATTGAGGGCCATATCGATTATCGACGCACAGCGATCGCTCTGCATGGCTGAATTCACGGCCCTTATGCCATCGCGATCGCTACTGTCCTCGGCCAAATTCATGGCAAGCAAGAATCTCGACGCCGGCATTTTCAACTCTGCCAGCCAGGTGCTGCCTTCCTCTCCGTCCGTGGATTCGACTTCCTGCGGCCGCGGCGGGTCGGCAGCGCCTGGCTTGTCCTGTTGCTGTTGTACCGTGGTCGGAGGCTGGATGTTTGGGCCAGCCGGGTAGCCAGCGCCAGCTACGGTACTGTTTCCCGCCCGACCCCATCGCATACCCATTCGCAACAGTTCGTTGACCTGTTTCTTCAGAACGGCTGTTTCGTTACGCTGTTCCTCGAACCGGTCCTTCATGCGCGTGCGTTCGACGCTGCCTCTGGCTATCATTGCTATGAGTATGACCGGTACAGTCACGGTTACCAACTCGATCAGGTCGATCGTCCCAATACGAGCCTGCGGCAGTTCGAGCAGCAGGGCTGCAACACTGTATCCTAACCATATCGCGCAGGCGATTGTGGCTACGAATGCCGTTATAACAGTGCGAATGGTGGCTTTACCTCCTTGCGGCTGGCCACCGGGCACCACCGTATCCAGGCGACCCGGCGCCATGGGTCGATCGCTTCAGGCAATATACCTAATGTCCAGGACAGTAAAGAATCGCTCTCCGGCCGGCGCCCTTACCTGAACCGGATCACCTATGTCCTTGCCAATCAGCGCTGCCGCAAATGCAGTCTTCCAGTTTAGCTTGCCGTTGCGCAAATCGGACTCCGCTTCGCCGACCAATTGGTAGGTGACTTCCTCACCCGTGTCGTCATCTTCCAGACGAACTGTTGCGCCGAATTTCACTGGACCGCTTTGGGATGCGACATCTACGACCTCTGCGCGGGCCAGAATCGACTTCAGATAGGATATTTGGGCTTCAATCATTGCCTGCCTGTCCTTTGCCGAGTGGTATTCGGCATTTTCCTTCAGATCGCCGTGAGAGCGTGCTTCCGCAATTGCCCTGATTATGCGCCGCCGATCTTCGGTCAGCAGTTTTTGGAGGTCCGCCTCGATTTTCTGGCGGCCGGTCTTGGTGAGATACTCTCTGGTCACTTTTCGTGCGTCCCGATACCCGAAGGTTGGTTGACCTGGCCCGGCAGACACGACTGAAGGCGGTTTCGGTTTCGAAGACCACATCGCGGCAGCCCATGTTGCTGCCTTCAGGAAAGTCTGACCGGGGAGGTGTGTTCTGGCTGTCGATATGGTGCCCTTGAATTCGCCTTGCAATATCTGGTCGGGCAAATGATGGCCAGGGGCAGCCAAGGGAAACTGTGGATGGATCGAATTACAGCCGCGAAGCTTTCCACGGCCGTTGTTCGATGGGTTATCGGGTGACCGACTTGAGGTAACCTTCCATGGAATCATCAAGTTCCGACACCCATTTGGTATGATGGACCGGTGCCATGGAACCCGTCATCGGCGACACGTACCCGTTGTCTCTGAAGCCCATGATGTCGGCCTTCTTGTGCTTCTTCCACTGAACAAAAGCCCGGTCCGAAGCATCGACATCAAAACTCGGATAGTCCGTTTCGGCGATCAGTTCGCGGACGTAGTCGCCCTGATACAGTATTGGCCCGTAGTCGTCGTTGATGGCATCCTCAGCCGCGACCCTTGCGGCAACATCCTCAAGCATCTTGTGGCGAGATGGTGTCTTGATGCGTCCGAGCATAACATCTCGTGCAAACCAGGCCTGAGCATCAAACATGTTGAATGTGTACCACTGGTCCTGCATGCCAAGGTAAAAGAGCTGTGGATTGTGAACCCACACAACGCCCTTGTAGAGGTCAGCTGCCGCCAGCCTGTTGGCTGTCCGCAGCTTGAGAGAATCTTCCATGAAGGGAAAGTGATGCAGATATCCAGTGCACAGTATGATGGCATCAACCTTCTTCGAGCTACCGTCCTTGAAATGCGCTGTCTTGCCCTCCACTCGGCGCAGCAGCGGCACTTCTTCCCAGGAGCTCGGCCACTTGTATCCGATAGGCGCCGTCCGGTGGCTGACTGTCACGCTCCTGCACCCGTATTTCCAGCACTGTGATCCGATGTCTTCGGCCGAATAACTGGTGCCGATCAGCAGGATGTCCTTACCAATGAACTCCCGCGCATCGCGAAAATCATGGGAATGGAGGATCCGCCCGTTGAACGTTTCAAAGCCCTTGAATTCGGGCACATTTGGCGTCGAGAAGTGCCCGGATGCCACAACCACATAGTCAAACTGTTCGTCGGATTCGCAGTCATTGACGAGGTCGTGGGCTACAACCCTGAATTTTCTCGTGGAGGCATTGAACTCGACACGCCGTACCGGTGTCCTGAAGCGGATCCAGTCTCGGACACCGGCCTTCTCGACCCGTCCCTTGATGTAGTTCCACATTACGGCTCGAGGCGGATAGGAGGCAATGTTGCGGCCGAAGTGCTCCTCGAATGTATAGTCGGCAAACTCAAGACCCTCCTTGGGACCGTTGGTCCACAAGTACCTGTACATTGAGGAGTGAACGGGCTCACCAAGCTCGTCGGTTCCGGTGCGCCAGGTATACGTCCACAATCCACCCCAATCATCCTGCTTTTCAAAGCACACAATCTCCGGAATCTCGGCTCCCTTTGCATTTGCCGACTGAAAGGCACGTAATTGGGCAAGGCCGGATGGGCCGGCTCCAATGATTGCAACTCTTGGGGTCATTTTGGCCTTCTCATTGATGGTTATGAATTTATTTGACATTCGCCTGGTATGTTGCCTAACCTATCCTTTCAGAGTCAATTTTGTCAATTGATTGAGGCTCTTGCAAATTGAAGATCTGCTCAGGGACGCAGGCCGATGGCCGGCACTGAAATGCTTCACTGGAGCCGCCGCAGTGCGGGAATGGCCGCTGCGCAGGACTTTCGCCAAATTCCGCATGCACCTCAATGGATCGGCCCCGCTCTGTATCGCTGACCCAGTCCGGTCATCCGGTCGAAGGCAGGTGCCGTCATATCAGGGTATCCGCCGGGCAGGATTCCCCGCCGTACCGCGACTGCATTGCTTCGAAACCCCGCTACGGGTCTGCGGATCGTGATCGGTTGCGACTTTTGCCTCACCCGTGCCGCAATCCTGTGAACCGGCACGGCCTCGGGCCTCTCGGTGCGCTTTCACGGACAGATCCGCCCACCGGGGTCCATGGACTTGCATGGCGGTCCGGATCATGTCCTCCGGGAAACGCTGACCCTGCCGGCAGGATTCGCTGACAACACCCCCTTGTGCTGGAAACAGACACGGCAAGCCGCGGCCGGCGGCAAGGTCTTCACTCCGGCAGGCCTTGTGTGTACCTGCCCCGCCTGTTCGCCGGCCCTGATCAGGACTGTCAGGTGGTCATCAATCCGAGGATGACGAAGCCGCCGATGATCGAGGTGATGACGGCAATGCCAGGACCGGCTACCCACTGGATGTTTGCCTTGTCACGCCTGACTGCTTCGACATTAAGCCCGGCCATCTTGCGTTCCATGCGCTCGAGTGCGACCCTGTAATCAGCCTGATGGGTGTTCATGCGTTCCTCCGGCACGGCGATCTGCCGGGCGAGCTGGTGAGTGTCCGGTGCCCCGCTCATGCCACGAGGATAGGCCGGAATCGCTCTCCGGTCAAGGGTTGCAGATACGGACCATACGGACAGCAATTTGCAATCGGTTCAGTCTGTCCATATAGTGCGGCTGATGTCGGGCCGGAACGCGCTTACGCGCCCACGAAGGGCGAATTCGCAAGTGCCCGCATGTGTATAACGACAGGTTACATGGAGCAGAAGAGTGATTTCGTTTCCCAGGCTTACGAAGCGACAGTTTGTTCAAAGTATGATTGCCGGTATTGCGGCCGGTACGGCAGCAGGGCTGCCACGGACGGCTTTGGCTGCAGGTGAAACAATCAGGATAGGCTTCCTGGCACCGCTTACCGGCGATGTGGCAGCATGGGGCCTGCCCGGACTGCAAGGCTGTGAAATCTGGGCCGAGTGGATAAATGAAGCCGGCGGCATAGTAATCAATGGCGTTGGGCACAACATCGAGTTTGTCGGCTATGACAACGAGTATGATCCGTCCAAGGCAAGGGCCGGTGCCAGCAAACTTGTCATTGATGATGGCGTGAAGTTCGTGATGATGCTGGGCGGCGATACCTGGCCTGCAGTACAACCCGTAGCCGATCAAACAGGAATGCTGTTTTCGACGCTATTGCCATCCGATCTAGGACCCGACACTCCAACACTCATTGCACCTGCCGAAGTTCATCCAATCTACAACGTCACCGGTGTCGAATGGCTGGCTGAAAATTATCCTGAACTCAAGACCGCGGTCATCTGTGCCCAAGATGATGCACTGGGGCTGCCGTCGGTAGCCACTTATCTGGCCGCCTTTGAGGGTGCCGGCATCGAAATGCTTGAGGACCCCCTCCTGTTCGACCCTTCTACCACTGATTTTGCCCCGGTTGCCACGCGCATGCTGTCGTCAGATCCTGACATAATCTGCCTTGATACCTGCTATTCCGCTTATGTGCATCCGCTTATGGAGCAACTTTTCCAGCAAGGATATGAAGGTCAGATCATTTCCTGCACACTTGACTTCTATGACCAGATTACAGCCAAGACCTCGGTCGAGTTCATGGAAGGGGTTGTATTCCAGTTCCCTGATTTTGACGATCCGGCTTTGGAAGCGGACAATGTGAATTTCCGTGATCCAGGCAAGTTCTTCGATGAATTCAACGAACGCTATCCTGGTCAATGGGGTGCCGTAAGCTGGGAATATGCCGCCATCATGGATCTTTGGAAGTGGGCTGCTGAAAAGGCAAATTCGGTTGAGCCGGCGGATGTTCTGGCAGCGATGACCGAGACCGGACAGGGCGAACATATATTCGGAACCGCAGACTGGTGGGGTGAAGATCTGTTTGGCATCAACAATTCACTGGTTGGCAACTGGCCCGTCGTCGTGGTCGAAAACGGCACAGCCAGGATCAAGGAATTCAGGTCGATACCCGACTGGTACGCCAGGCATGGCGATTTGTTGAAGCAATACATGACCGATTACGGCCTGATGTGGAATCAACGCTAGGCAGTTATGCACGATCAGCGAGGCCCAATTCGTCTCACATGCCGGGATTTCATGAACTGATCGGTCCCGATGCTTGAATTGCTGTTGCAGACAGGGCTCAACGCCCTTTATGCAGCAGCCTACCTTTCCCTGGTTGCAGTGGGGCTAGTCCTCATCTTCGGTGTCATGGGCATTATAAACTTTGCCCATGGCGAACTTTTCATGCTTGGCGCATATGTTGTGGTTGCGCTCTACAGTGGACTCCAGATGCCGTTTGTCCTGGTGGCAGCAATCGGCCTCGTGTTCGTGGGCTGTGTCGGCATCCTTATGGAGCTTTCGATGTTCCGGCAACTGCGCGGCAATCCCCTTGGTGGATTGGTGGCCTCGATTGGTTTCCTGATGGTGCTGCAGGCCCTGGTCGCGATGGGATTCGGCGTCCGCATGGAACATGTGCCTCCGTTCACCCAGGACGTTATCATCCTCTCCGAGCGCGTCAGGCTGCCGGTTCAGAGGCTCATTGTGATTATCGTGGCTGTCATGCTGCTCGTGGCCTTGTGGCTTTTCCTCAAGCGAACCAAATTCGGTTGGGCACTCAGGGCAAGCGCCCAGGACAAGGAGGCTGCGGCCCTGCAGGGTATATCGCTTCGCACGACTTCGCTGATTGCCATGTTTATCGGTGGCGCTCTGGCAGGCATTGCAGGCTCGCTCACGGCCCCGCTGATTTCGGTTACACCGACAATGGGCCATTCAGTCATTGTCGCAGCCTTCATCGTCATTATAGTCGGCGGCATTGGTTCGCTGGAAGGAGCTGTGCTGGCGGCCTTCATCTATGCCTTCGTCCATACGGGTGTTACAACATTCCTTGACGGCGTCATTGCAGATATCGTCGGGCTGGCTCTGATGCTGGCCGTGCTGGTGATTCGGCCAACCGGATTCTTCGGGTCCGCCGATCGTGCCTAGGTGGTTGGTTGCCGTTGGTGTCCTCGCGACGGCAGCGCTCTTGCTGGCACTGCCGCACGTCTTGAGCTTTTCCCAGCGCGAAGTGCTTGTCTTCATGACCATCAACATTCTGGTCGTCTGTTCTTACAGGCTTCTGACGCTGACTGGTGAATGGTCGCTGGGTCATGTCGTGATGATGGGCGTTGGCGCTTACGCTTCAGCACTTCTGGCGAAGAAAGTCGGCGTGTTCGTGCCGCTGGCCATGCTGCTGGGAGCGTTCACCGCAGCAATGGTTGCCCTCGTACTGAGTGTGCCCTTGTTTCGCATGAAGGGCTTCTATTTTCTGATTGGTTCATTTGCCGCCGGCGAAATAATTCGGCTCTTGTGGAAGCGATTTCGGGATCCGTTCGGCGGTCCCAAGGGTATCAAGCGCATCGACCCGATGCCTGACTTTGACCTGGGCATCTGGAACTTCACGTTCTTTGATCCGGTCTCCTACTACTACTTCGCACTGCTGGTGGTGCTGGCCGGACTGTTCGTGATGTGGCGCGTCGAAAAATCGCCCATCGGGCTGGTTTTTCATGCTGTACACTGGCAAGACAATCTGGCCAGGTCAGCTGGCATCAGTGTCAGAGCATATCGTACGCTTGCTCTGGTGCTGTCATCGGGTTTTGCAGGGTTGGCCGGCGCGCTGCTTGCTCATTACATTGGCACCGTCAATCCCAACATGTTCGACATCGAACAGATGGTCTACGTACTGACCTGGGCGATTGTGGGTGGAACCGCAACCTTTTACGGTCCGATAATCGGCTGTGTTGTACTGACCGTCGTCAACGAGATTGTATTACGGGAAATCGGGCTCGAGCAGGGTCGGCCAATGATATACGGTATGTTGCTTATCGGTACCGTTCTGTTTCTGCCGAAAGGACTTGAGGATTTGTTTCACAGGCTGTCCAGAATCGGCTTGCTGTTTTCCCGGCAACCCAGGGGCGGACAATGAGCGAAGCCCTGCTCGAAGTCAGGAATCTGAGCAAGCGGTTTGGCGGCCTGAAAGCTGTTGATCAATTGAATTTTTCCGTAGCTGAAGGTGCCATTCATGGACTGATCGGCCCGAACGGCGCCGGAAAGACCACCACCTTCAACCTTATTTCGGGGTTCTACCGGCCGAGTTCGGGAAGTGTCTTGTTGTCCGGTGAGGACATTTCAGGGATGCCGATGCACCGAATTGCTCGGCGAGGTCTGGTTCGGACATTTCAGCATTCGACGCTCTTCGCTGAACTTTCGGTCCTCGAGAACGCCGTCGTCGGCACCTATATGCTCTACCCTCCCCAGACATTTGCTGCCCTGGCCGGTCTGCGGCTGTCACGAGATGATGCCGCCAAGAACCGGGCCCGCCAGGTTCTGGAGTTCTTTGGCCTTCTTGACCACGCCGACGAACTTGCCAGGTCGCTGTCGCACGGCCATCAGCGGGCATTGGGGATGGCGGTCGCCCTCGCCTCCCGGCCAAGTATCGTTCTCCTGGATGAACCCTTTACCGGCATGAACCCCGAGGAAACCCGGGGCATGATGAAGTTGATGTTCAAGATTCGCGAGGCCGGAGCCACCATTTTGATTGTTGAGCATGACATGCGCGCCATCATGGGCATTTGCGATCGCATCACGGTGATGAATTTCGGCAGGTTCCTGACCGAAGGTCGGCCGAATGAGGTGCGTCGCCACGACGAGGTCATAGAAGCCTATCTCGGGAAGTCGAAACAGAATGCTTGAGCTGCGAGAGGCAACAGTTTCATATGGCAAGGTCACGGCGCTGCATCGCCTCTCTCTGTTCGTGGGCCAGGGACAGGTTGTGACAATAATTGGCGCAAACGGGGCCGGAAAGTCGACCACATTGCGCGCTATCTCCGGTCTTGCGCGGCTAACATCAGGAGAAATCCGGTTTCAAGATGCGCGCATTGACAACCTGGCCGCCGATGTCATCGTCTCCCGAGGCATCTCCCACGTGCCCGAGGGACGGCGCGTGTTTCCCGACATGACGGTTCGGGAAAACCTCATGACCGGCGCCTTCCGGCGCCGCTTCGGACCGGAAGTTGATGCCGACCTCGAGCAAACACTGGTTCGGTTTCCGCGCCTTGCCGAGCGCAGCCAGCAGCTGGCGCGGACTCTCTCGGGTGGTGAACAACAGATGCTGGCAATAGGTCGGGCCCTCATGGCGCGACCGGCCTTGCTGTTGCTGGATGAGCCTTCGATGGGGCTGGCTCCGGTAATTATCGACGAAATTGGTAGCATAATCCGCAGTATCAATCAGACCGGCGTTCCGGTGGTACTTGTTGAGCAGAATGCTGAACTTGCACTGTCACTTGCCGACTATGCCTACGTGCTTGAGCGAGGGAGACTGTGCCTGGAAGGTGAAGCCGCCTCGTTGCGCGACAATGAACTAGTTCGGACGGCTTATCTGGGTGTCTGAGAAGCACGCTGCAGCTGAAAATGTGTTTGCCGAGGACTGGAACCGGGCTGATGCCTATTGGGAACTTTTCCAGGAACGGGCCAATGAATCACAGAACCGAAACTTGCCGGTGGCAACCGTACTGTTCGGTTCTCTTGCCGGAATAATCGCTATCATGTGTTTTTCCAGGCGCGACCTGCGGCGGGTTACCAGCGCCGCCAACATGGCCCATGTACTGCATATGATCGGCTTGCGCCGACTGTCTCGTCGCCGTTACCAACGTCTGCACAAGCGATGGACCGGGGTGACCGCAGGTATTGTCGACATTTCGATCAAACCCAGGGCTCGCAGTTCACTTTTTCACTTGCGAATGGAAGCCCTGCACCGGAAGACATACAAGGCTAATACGATGATCAGGATGCGTCGTTTCATGGACGAAACTTCGGAGTGCCTCTATTGTCTCGGTCAGGGACAGGATGTACCGCACCGACTATTCGCACGGTGGCGGGGAGAGAAGTTCCCAGTTCATGACGATACGAGAAGGATTCTGGCAGCATGTCTGCTGGTAATCGCATCGGGGGAAAGGAAGTAGTGGCAATGCCTGAAATCTCTTGCCCGGATTCCGGTGGTCGCCGGTTTCAGATCGTCGGTATTGGCAACGCCATGGTTGACGTGCTGTGCCATGTCGAAGACTCATTTCTTGAGGACCACGGCATCCACAAGGGTATCATGCAGATCATTGGCATGGAGCGAGCCGTCGAGCTCTACGGCCTGATGCATGTCACAGAAGAGGTCAGTGGGGGTTCGGTGGCCAATACGATTGCCGGTCTTGGCAAGCTCGGCTGCCGTGCTGCCTATATCGGCAAAGTCTTGCGGGATCATCTGGGAAAGGTGTTTGCCACCGACCTACGGCGCCAGGGAGTTACATTCGATACACCCCAATTTGAATCCGACGCCCGATTCGAGACTGGGCGCTGCATGATACTGATCACGCCGGATGGCGAAAGATCCATGAATACATACCTGGGAGCTGGTGAGTTTCTTTCGGCCAGGGACATTGACGATGCCATGATTGCCTCGTCGGAATGGCTTTACCTCGAAGGATTTCGTTTCGACGGGCCGAATAGCATCGAAGCCTTCAACAGGGCGGCCAAGACCAGCCGTCAGAATGGCGGCAAGGTGGCCTTGGCGCTTTCTGATCCGTTTTGTGTCGAACGCAATCGGCGGGCGTTTCGCGCCCTTCTTGCCCGAGGAATCGACCTGCTGTTCTGCAATGAGATCGAATTGAAAGCCATGTATCCCTCGACTACATTTGAGGGTTCAATGCAACAGGCCGCCCGCCAGGCAAGGCTGGTTGCCTGTACGCGTGGCGGCAAAGGCGCGGTTGTTAGCAATAATGGATACATGAGTGCTGTGCCGGCAAGCGGTGTCAAGGTCGTAGACGCCACCGGCGCTGGCGACCAGTTTGCGTCGGGGTTCCTGTTCGGACTGATTTCGGGCCAGGACCCGGTGGCTGCCTGCCGCCTGGGCATTCTGGCGGCGTCGGAGGTGATTTCGCATGTTGGTGCCCGACCGGTTACAGATTTGCTTCAGGTGTTTTCGTCCGCAGGCCAGCATCGACGTGCAGACTGACCCTGTCGACCGGATATCCTCGGTGTGGCATGTCCTCGCAACCGGTGCTAGTTGCCTGTTGAAGCTTGTGACAGTTGGCCAGGCAAGATCACAGGGCAATTACATTACTGTCAACAAGGTTTTTTCAGGTTAGGGGAATCGGCGCATCATGACCTATATCTACGACGACCAGAATGTCTTCGCCAGGATCTTGCGCGGTGAATTGCCATGTCGCAAGGTGCATGAATCCGAACATAGCCTTGCCTTCGAGGACATTGCTCCAATCGCACCCTGCCATGTCTTGGTCATTCCCAAGGGGGCGTATGTCTGCTTCGATGATTTTGCCGATAACGCCTCAACCGAGGAGATTGCCGATTTTGTGAAGGCAATCGGAGAGGTGAGCCGCAAAGCGGGCGTTGCGCCAGGAACAGGTGGAAATGGTTACCGTCTGATCTCGAATGCCGGTCCCGACGGGGTGCAGGTGGTGCCCCATCTGCATGTTCATATTGTGGGCGGACGGCCTCTCGGCCCCATGCTGTCAAGAACCGGAAGTTGACAGGATCCGATTGTCAGGACCTCCGTGGTTGCACCGGCCACAACAGGTCAATAGCATGGCGCCACGACGGCCTGGCAGATGAAGAGTGAACGATAAGGCAGACATGGACGAAGATGCTCCAGAGATCGAATTCGTAACGACATCTCGGGTTGCCTGCGTAGGTCAGGGAGGTGCGCTTGGGCACCCCAGGGTCTGGTACAACCTTCCTGATGACCGGGGATGGGTAGAATGCGGATACTGTGACAAACGATTTGTGCTGAGGGGTTCGGATTACGAAGCTGAATTGAAACAACAGGCCAGCACCTGATGTTGCGGTTGGGCACGCCCCTGCCAAGGGCAGGGTAACCGATGCATTCGCCGGAGAGGTTCGGCTCTGGCCATCACCTGCTCCTTGTCGACGGTTCCGGATACATATTTCGGGCCTATTACAGTGCCTTGCGCAACCTGCCACGCGCCAACCGTTGGCGTAGCGACGGAGTGCCGGTCGGCGCGCTACATTTTTTCTGCAACATGCTGCTCGGTGACGTGCTCAACTCGAACCTCGAACCTACGCATGTAGCCATTGTCTTCGATGCTTCCTCGAAAACCTTTCGCAATCAGATCTATCCTGAATACAAGGCTCATCGGCCGGATCCACCGGAAGATCTGGTTCCCCAGTTCACATCTGTCAGAGAGGCAACAAAGGCCTTCAATCTACCTTGCCTGGAACTTGAGGGATACGAAGCAGACGACATAATTGCCACTCTGGCCAGGCGGGCCGACACCGCTGGTGGCGATGTCACAATCCTGTCTTCCGACAAGGATCTCATGCAGTTGGTGAATGACGCGGTTGTCATGCTTGACCCGATGAAGAATGCTCGCATCGGACGCGCCGAAGTCTTGAAGAAGTTCGGGGTTTATCCGGAACAGGTCACTGACGTACAAGCACTGACCGGCGACAGTACTGACAATATCCCGGGTGCACCCGGCATAGGTGTCAAGACTGCTCCGATGCTGATCAACGAATTTGGCTCTCTTGATTCGCTTCTGGAACGGGCCGGCGAGATCAGGCAGAAGAAACGTCGGGAAACACTGATCAAGTTTGCCGACCAGATCCGTATGTCCCGGCAATTGGTTACCCTTGAACGGCATGTACCTCTGGACCTGGCTCTGGAAGATCTTTCGCTGCAACCCGCGGAGCCTGAACGCCTGTTGCACTTTCTTGTACAACAGGAGTTTAGAACCCTGGTACGCCGGGTCGCCAAGTTTCTCGGTGTCGAGGTGCCCCAGCTTGTTCCGCTTGCGGCCAGGGGTGCCGGGTCAAAGAACAATGCCGTGTCGGAGGTCCGGTTCGATCACGACAGATACGAATGCATCTCCGACGAATCTTCATTGGCAAGTTGGCTGGCCGAGATCCGCGAGCAAGGATACTTCGCGATAGACACCGAAACAACTTCGCTGGACGAGACCCGTGCCGAACTAGTTGGCATCAGCCTGGCAACGGCACCGGGCAAGGCCTGCTACATCCCGCTCGACCACGCACCGGAAGATGTCTCATTGTTGGCCGTCCCAAGAAAGGCCGAGCAACAACTCGGGCGCGAGCTGGTACTCGGTGCCCTGCGGCCACTGCTTGCAGCATCCGATATTCTGAAAATTGGGCACAACATCAAATTCGACATGAAGATTCTGGCCCGCTATGACATAGTGCTCGCACCGGTCGACGATACATTGCTGCTGTCATACGCGCTGCACGGTGGCTTGCACAATCATGGCCTCGATCTGTTGTCGAAGAGATACCTCGGCCACGAGGCAATTCCCATCAGGGAGCTGATCGGAGGAAAGGGAAAGGCAAGAACATTTGCCGGCGTTCCGATCGCCAAGGCAACCGGATATGCTGCCGAGGATGCTGATGTAACCTTACGCCTCTGGCAATTGTTCAAGCCACAATTGCACCGCCATCGCGTGACGGTTGTTTATGAAACACTGGACAGGCCCCTGATTCCAGTCCTCGCCGACATGGAGCGACATGGTGTGCGGGTTGACGCAACTATCCTCAATCGCATGTCCAATGCGTTTGTTGACCAGCTCGCTGAGCTGGAAGAACAGATTTATGAACAGGCTGGTGAAGAGTTCAATGTTGCCAGCCCCAAGCAACTGGGCAAGATACTGTTTGAACGCCTGAAGTTGCCCAGCAAGGCCGCCAGGACCAAGAGGGGTTACACAACGGGCGCAACAATCTTGCAGGATCTTGCCTCGGAGGGACACACACTCCCTTCTCTGGTCCTGGACTGGCGTCACCTGGCAAAGCTCAAATCGACCTATACCGACAATCTGCAGAAATACATTTCGCCGGAAACGGGACGGGTTCACACCTCATACGGCATTGCCGGTGCCAATACCGGACGTCTTGCATCGTCAGATCCGAATTTGCAGAACATTCCGGTTCGCAGCGAGGAAGGGCGCCGCATCCGCGAATCATTCATCGCCGATGACGGCAACGTGCTGGTGTCGCTCGATTACAGTCAGATCGAGCTGCGGATACTTGCCGGCGTTGCCGATGTGCCATCACTCAAGGCAGCATTCACGGAAGGCCAGGACATTCACGCCCTCACCGCCAGTCAGGTTTTCGGGGTCCCTGTTGAAGGCATGGATGCCGGGATTCGCCGCCGCGCCAAAGCCATCAATTTCGGAATCATCTACGGCCAGACTGCATTTGGCCTCGCCCGCTCGCTGCGCATACCAAGGTCGGAAGCCAAACAGTTCATCGATACCTATTTTGAGCAGTTCCCCGGCATTCGGGACTACATGAAACGCACCGTCGCGTTTGCGCGCAAGCATCGCTTTGTGGAAACCCAGTTCGGTCGGCGAATAAACACGCCCGATATAGGCTCTTCCGGTCACCGCGGTCAGTTTGCCGCTCGGGCAGCGATCAACGCACCGATTCAGGGTACCGCGGCCGATGTTATAAGGCGAGCCATGATTCGCATCCCGGACGCCATCCGCAAGCTCCCGGCACGCATGCTCTTGCAGGTGCACGACGAGCTTGTGTTCGAGGTCCGGAAGGATTGCACCGAAGAACTGATCCAGGTTGCCAGGCAGATCATGGAGCACGCCGACGGTCCGCTTCTGGCTATGGAGCCACGGCTTGTCGTCGACGCGGGCATTGGCAACAACTGGGCCGAAGCACATTAACGACTTGTCAAACCCGGCCAGAACGGTTCGTGAATTGCCGCCAGCCGGACAGGAAACCTGGAGCCGGCCCAGCTCCAGCGCCTGCCGACGCTAGAGACCTGGCTACCTGAAACAGTGCATGGACCGCTGCGTTCCGGCTTCCGGTTAATACAGATAATTCCAGAACAGGGTGAAAAATGCCTGGGCCGGCCAATATCGAGTTGTCAGCTGCAGGCACAAATCAGATCCTGTATTTCCCCCATGGCAGGTGACGGAGAACTCCTCGAAGCACCTCGGACCCTTACGTGTCCCGGAACCGGCAAGAATGGCGCAGACGCTTGCAGTCAGACCCTGCAGCTACTGAGATATTTCCGAATTCTACACCTCACTCGAGTTCGACGCTGGGAATGAAAGGAAAGAATGCACCGCTCGACCACAGACCAAACCAGCTTTCCCCTTCATAATCCGCATGCTCGCACAGGTCGACGAGTCTATAGAAGCTCTTGCGGTCGATCAGCGCCTCCAGGTTCGACCTCACCAATACATAAGGCGAGACCTCGCCGGTCTCTTCATGGCGTAACACCCTGATCGGCAGTTCCCGGCTTGCAGTTGCATAGTCTTCGACATTGGTCTGGAAAGTCACTTCTTGACCGGTGCCGGCACCCTCGGATTCAAAGTCAACTGCGACAAATGGCGCATCATCAACCTTGATGCCAACCTTTTCGACCGGCGTAACCAGGAAATACTCGTCTCCATCACGCCGGAGAATGGTTGAAAAGAGCTTTACCATCGAATGCCGCCCAATTGGCGTACCCAGATAAAACCATGTGCCATCACGAGCAATCCGCATATCCAGATCACCGCAAAAGGGAGGATTCCATAGATGGACAGGTGGAAGACCTCGTTTTTTCGAAGCCCTCTTCGCTACTGCCAGGATGTTCTCTGCGTCTGGTGTCCGATCGGCTCGTTCGTCTGACATTACCAATCAATCCTCTCGGGGCGGTTTTCGTCAAATTGCCTAATTGGCTGCATACAGCAATTGCCACAATGGTCTGCACAATTCCAGAATTGCCGGAGGCGAAATCATTCGGGTTCGGACTCCCTGATACCTGGTTGCGCAACCAGCAGGATGCTATTGCACCTTGCCGCGAGCGTCCACCCGAGCCAGCCCCAGAACTCTTTCCCCTTGAACGAGGGCAACTTCGTCGAAGAGATTGATAACCGGGCAAACATGGTTGGGGAGCAAGCGAACCATGTCTCCGATTTCCGGGGCACTGGGCCAGTCGCGAATGTCGAGGAGGCCATGTTCTTCGCTGAGAGCGTACACCTGGCGTCCTGACTCCAGTTCGATGCCAAAGCCACGGAGGTTCCGCAGGTCGCTGGTCAGGGATTTGGAGCCTGCATCCAGCGTCAGCCGGTCGCCGCTAGAAGGCTTGCTGACAACCGTGGCGAGAATTGTCACTGCACAATCCCCGGCCGAACAGTGTCCACCATCGACAAGCGAGCGGTCATTGAAGATGTATGTGCCGGCCCGGTACTCGGTCACAATATCCAATCCCTCGTCAGACCACATATCGGGGGTACCGCCCGTTGATACAGTGTGGCAAGGCAGGCCGGACTCCTCGAGCAAGAACTTCGTGCTGCCGAAGAATTCGGCAGACTGGAGCCGCTGACCAGGAAGCGGAAATGTCATCAGGCCGGCGAACTCAAGAGCCGGCTGGCGGTCGATAAACCTGGCAAGCTCCAGTGCTTCCAACGGTGATTGCACACCGTTTCGTTTTCCGCCTGTATCGCACTCAACCAGCACATTGATATTCCGACCGGCATGGTCAGCTGCAGCATTGACCTGCTGGCAGCATTCCGGGTTGTCGGCAACTACCCGGATGCTGTTTCTACGGGCTAGCGCCGCAAGCCGCCTCTGCTTGTGGCTGCCGAACAGGTTGAATGTCACGAACAGGTCCGAAATGCCGGCCTGCGCCATGACCTCAGCTTCACCGAGCTTCTGCACGGTGATGCCGGCAGCTCCCAGCCGCAACTGCTCCCTGGCCCATCGAACCATCTTGTGGGTCTTGATATGGGGCCGGTTGGCGATACCCAGTTCATCGCACCTCGTTTGCCACCGGGCCAGATTGCGGTTTGCGACATCGACATCAAGAAGAGGAATGGGGGTATCGAGTTCCCAAATGGATGATGGCGCTGATTTGAGCTCAACAATATCATCCTCGTGCTGAGGCATCACAAACTCCCCGGATTAAACCTGCTGCAGTTTTCCTGCTTCGCCATACTGTATTTTGTCTGCCTGTTGCAGCCAATTTCGGTCCGGACACGATCCGTCCGGCAAAAGATTCTGCACAGACAATTCCATGCGGTACGACCGACAGGTATCGCTTTGCGTTTCCGGTTTCACCACCATCGCCTAGCTTCGGGGCCTCTGTTCAGAGCAAAGCAACAACGCCTCAAGAGTCGCCGCGATCGGGAGAATTGACATGCACAAGGCAGATCGCGGTGGAAGCGATGAACTGACCAAGCTACTGCTGCTATCGATCGCGGGCTGCATGGTTGCCACCGCCCTGTATTCGACGGCCGCGTCGGAACTCCGCCCGTGGCTCGAGTGGGTTGCCTGGGTGCACCTTGTCCCCGTGGCACGGCTAGCAGAAAGTCTCCCTGGTCTGGCTGCATTGCCATTGATTGGTGATCAATTGTTGGTTCCGGCATTTGTCGCCGAGCGCCTTGCAGCTCAGGCAGAATCATCTGTTCTTGGCCGACAGGAGTGGAACCTTGTAAAGGCTGCCTCCGGTCGGACGGCTGCCCTGCTCTACATTCTGCCGCTGTCGTTCCTGGCGTATCGCGCTCGAATCCTGAGGCCCGACCTGCGGTTCCGAACCACCTTTGACCTCGACAATCTGATCCGCGTGCAAACTGAGCATTGGCTAACTGCACGCTTGGCGCGCAGCCAGCCGACTCGCACGAATAGCCCCGTCACCGTGGAACACGACGATCGCCCCTCCCCTCGCAAGCCCTTCAATGCTGGACTGGGTCTGTTGCTGCCGTCCCGCCAGGAGGCCAAAGCCCCTGATATCTGCGGGCGCTCGCTGCGGCCCGAGGAGTGGTTGCTAAGTCAGGGGCTGGTGGATGAGAGAGTTCCGGAGCCCACTCGTGAAGAACTCGTCGGTCAATACGCGGGACATAGTGTTGACGCGATATGCAGCCATCTGACCGTCAATGCCATCGACGAGGTGTTTGAAGAGCAGTTAGGGCCTCCCTGGTCAGGATTTGAAACGCTCAAATTCTACGAGAAAGCCTTGGCGGCGGCATTTGCCTGCAACTATGGGTTTCGAACGGAAGACAGCGAACAGATCCTGGATACACTGGCGACATTCGCCGAATGCCACCTACGCAAGAAGAAGCAGCCTGGTAGCGGCAGCTTCCTCCCTGTTTGCTTCATGCGGCGGGCGGAGACAATATTGGCGTCGCCACCAGGCCGTGAAATCAAGGCCGTTGCCGACCGACATGCCTGGCAAACAACCGCCTTTCTTGCGATGTTGCGCTGCGCCCGGAAAAATCGGGGCGTCCTGGCCGCGGCCTCATTCTCGTGGCTGAAATCTGTCGATCGCACGTTATGGTACGCGCTGAACAATGCCGGAAACGCCGCCGTAATGGCAGAGGCTGCAGGCGTTCACGCCCATTATCGCGCCGAACGGCAGTATGGCTGCGCGCTGTATTGTCCCTGTACATTTCAGGCCTCGAGGGCCCTCCACGAAGGTTACCTGGATCAGGTTCCACACCATATCAAGCGTCGCTTCGTTCTGGCGGGTCTGCGCAAGCCTGTTGCTACCGTCCTGGATCAACACCTGGCTGACAGACAGGGCGAGAGTGTTCAAATACCCAAAGACAGGGGCCACGCCTAGAATGTGGATCTTGTTACCGCTTCTTGTAGGCTGGAATTCGGTCCTGGCAACTGTAGAAAGGCAGTCTGGCAGGCATGCTCCTGGCCTTGAACTGCACATCGCCTCGCAAGCCATGGCTTTCCACCACGTTCGAACAAGGGCCCTGGCAAACGCCGACCCGTCACTGCAGGGTCCTATCGGTGTCCCGTCTTCGGTGTTTTCGGCCTCTGTGTCCGGAATCCGGAGTGAAATCCTGGGTCAGGCCGGAAACAAATACCTGCTTACGGCCAGGAGTCGGGGAAACCTGGCTACGAGCAGATATCGAGCGATGATTCCCATATTGCGTCGGACTGTATCGACAAGTCGCAGCAGACTTCGGACATCCGGCACTTTCGTCGGTGCCTATTCCAGTATTCAGGGAGGAGGGTCCATGATTGGCGAGACGACGCTCCCTGTATCCGCAACCGGTATCGACGACGGCACCATCGTTATCGGAAGCAGGCTCAATTGATTCCTTTCTCCGGTCACGCCTTGACAGCGGGGGCCATGGCCATTCCCCTGACACTGTTCCTGGCTCGGCGAGGTCTGAAGAGACTTCACGCAGACGTCCACATAAGTGACTGGGAGCTTGCAATTGCCGCGACTATCGGTTCGTCGATTGGACTTCTGGCCGTATGTCAATCACCCAGCGGCAATAGTGTCGGACCGTCAGTCGCAGCTATGACGCCGCTGCTGTGTGCGTTGATGACCGCTGCTGCCAAAGTCGACTACTGTTCAGCTTGGGCGCCTGTCGAACTAATGATTCCAGCTTGCCTGCTTGGCGGAATGGTCGGTCTGTGGGATTCAGATGCACCTGCAACCAGCGTGTGCATTGGATTGGGAAGTGGACTTCTGTTGTACCTGATCGCCCGACTTGCCTGGGTCGCGCAATCCTGGGCAAGAACCTTGATCCTTCCACCTGCTGACACGATTGCTCTCCTGTTTCCGATCCTGCTGTTCGGCGGCTCGATCGCAACCGTATTGTCCTATGTGGCCTTGACCTGCCTCTTGGTGCTCATAAGGATCGCAGGAACGATGCACATTCTTTCAGGCAGCACCCGGGCTCTTGAATCGGCTGGGATTGGGATGGCGGGAACGAAGGGACGTCCGATCACGCTTGTTGCAATTGTCTTTCCCCTCCTGGTGACCGGGTTGCTTGTTCAGCGACAGGTGCAGCTTGGGTAAGCCCGCCCTGCCGATCTTCACACTGAAAGGCTCGGCCTGTGACCTCAAGGAAAGAGGGATAACCCTGCTTGAGGCCGCACTTTTCCTGGCAATGCTGGGGACCGCACTGGGAATATTGAACCTGTTGGTTCAGGAGGAATTTGAACGCCGTCGGTGGACGGCAATGGGACAAGATCTCCGCTTTATGACTCAATCCGTGCAACGGTTTGTGGATGTCAGTTACGACTCCATTCGGGATGACCTGGTCACAGCTGGCGCCAATCCCTTGATCGCCTCGATTTCGATGGATGTCGTTGCCATGGCAGGACTGATCCCTGCATCCGTTATTGATGGCACAATTCACGCCAATCCCTTCAACCAGAACTATCATCTTCTGGTAAGAGGCGTGATGCGCCGGGACACCGCAAATCCCCAGGCTACCGTGATATCGAGTGTTGCTGATGCCGATGCTGATGGCAACATTGACGACCATCTGGTCGACGGGAATCCTGCCAATGGTGAACTCGATATCGAAGCTATCCTCATAACTGTCGGTGGCCGCGCCGTTGAACCTCAGCACGGCAATCTGGCTGTTGCCGAAGCAGCACTGTTTTCTACTGGCTATCAGCACGAGAATGACCTTGCGCAAGGATCCTTTGGTGTGTGGCGAATGGACACCAGCCCCTACAGGAACCTGACGCACGCACCTCAGGACAAGCATTTCGTTTCTCTGATTGCCCTGTCTGGCTACGGTGTTCTGGGCCACCCGGCACAACATACCGAGCCTTCAATGGCTGCCGGGACAGGACTCTTTCTTGAGCGATGTCCCTCGGCAGCAGATGAGATTCAGGCGAAATGTGAAGCGGACAACAAGATGTATACCGATGTTGCATTTGTTAACCATGACAGCGATGACGATGGTACGCTGGACTACCTGAGTGTTGTAAGCGGCCTGAATCGCCTCGCCATGGCAGCACCAGTCGACAGCGACGGTGATGGAACCCCTGATTCACTCTCGGCTATTTCAGGCGTGACCGAGATTGCCTGTGGTTCAGATCTGACCGGAAACCAGGTCCTTGGCACATTGCTTGTAACCTGCGCTGACGTGAGATTGAGCAATGATCTCGCGATTGGCGGAAGCCTTGATGTAGACGGATCGGTATCGGTCGAAGGTAGCACGGTCATCGACGATACGCTGCAGGCCACGCTCGCCGTAACAGCCGAGCGATTTCGAGCCACAGCAATCAATGGCCAGGATCTGACCAAGGGTGTGTTCTTCGCTGACCTGGTTGCCATGGAACCGGTGCCCACCATAACCAAGCCGATTTGCAAGGACGCCGGCAGCGATCCCCGGATATATGTAACGCCATCGTCCTTTCTGAGCCCTGATGGCGTGCCGACAATCGGCGTCAGAGCCTACGCCACAAGCGGCTCCGGTTCATGGACCGTACACATGGAAGCTGCCATCGACGTCGACCACAATTCGGACGGAATGGCAGACATAATCGCACTGTCCAGCGACAAGGACTATGCCCTGGTGCTCACGCGGTGCAGTTAGGCGGTGTTGCCCGCCACGTTCAATTCTGAACGGCGTCGTTGAGAAGTTCACTCCGGCTTGCCCTGAAGCCCGAGTCGATCCAGCGCCTTTGCATGTCTTTCAATGCCAACCCGATTCTTCTGCCGTGATAGTCGGCATCAAGGTCACTGGCCCTGACAGGAAACTCTTGCTGTTCCGCCCACTCGCAACGAGCAACAAGGTCCAGGGGCAGATCCAGGCCGGTGGATGCAGCCCGCAACAATCCGACGGACAGGGCAAGGTGAGCATCATTGCGAAAGGCAATCTCCTCGACAGTTGAAGCGGATTTCCATGCGTCATCAATACGGCGGAGAGTCTGGGCTTCGGCTCGTCTTAACTGCAGACGCGCACCCACCCGAGAACCTCCGAGCAGCGCGATGCGCCGGACCAGATCGGGCTTGATGCCGTTATCCATTTCCAGGGCATCAAGCCGAGGTAAGTGGCTTGGGTCAGCACCGGGAAGTACGACGTCCAGAACACCCGCCCTGGCCATGACGTCCATGATCCTGCTTGCCTGTGGAGCCGTCAGGATATGCTGAAGCTCGTTTCTGATTCTGTAGTCGGACAGTCGATGCAACCCGCTGCGATCACAGTTTCTGACCGCGACCAGTCCCCTTTTCTCAATTTCAAACCGGGAGGGGCAGAGGATAGCTGCCAGGCGAAACAGCCGGATTGCTCTCAGGTAATCCTCCCTGATCCGCCGGTCAGGATTGCCAATGAACCTCAAGACACGATGATGCAGGTCCGGAACTCCGCCGACCGGGTCGATTAAGGTTCCGTTACGGCCAGCATAAATCGCGTTGATTGTAAAATCTCGTCGGCGGGCGTCGGAATTCAGTGTCGTGCCAAATTCTACCTCGGGCCAACGTCCATCCGTCGAAATCTCTTTTCTGAAGGTTGTAACTGAAAGGTTGTCTCCACCGATACGGAATTCGATGGTACCAAACCACGCTCCAGCTGTCGAAGTTACAAGGTTTGCTGAATCGGCAAGTTCAATTGTCTCCTTGGGCGTGGCATCGGTCGCCAGATCAACATCCCGAAATGGCAGGCCGAGCATTGTGTCGCGAATGCACCCGCCGACAACGTAAAGCTGAAAACCGCAGCTGGCAAAAAGCTCGAACAAACGGGTCACGCTCGGTCGCTGCAACACATTGACATCAACCTTCATCGAACAGTCTTCAGGTGCCAATTCGTACGCCTGCGCCAAACCGGGGGACTATTGGAAAGCTGACCGGTTATACGACAACATGTGTCTCCAGCGATCGCTGACTTGCGACCAGACGGACCGGTGGATTTCACACTTTCGTTGTCCATTGACCTGGACACGTAATTGCAACGTCACGATTCCTTCCGAATTCCGCAATGAAGAAATTCTCCCCCGCCCTCAACTCTTGCAGCACACTGTCACCCGACTTGATCCCGAGGCCACCCCAGCAATTCCATCTCGTGGGCGGGACAGGCTGATCTTTCGAATTGAGAGCTAGAATTCCGGCCCGGTTCCGCCTGCCAGGCCGTCCGTCAGGTGCAGTATCGCGCCGAAAGTCTACCCAAACTGTCAATTGTGTTGCAACCGGCTTGCCAGGTCGCGCGAACAGTCGAAGAAATTGACAGGTGTTCGCGAGCCCTCTCTTGCGATGTTGTGCCGACCAGAAACGCAACTACAGGCCATTGTGGCAACGCTCTATCCACATGGCAAGGCCTTGTTGCCAGAACAGGTGCAATATCTGTGCCCTGTTTCACGCAAAACCACTACAGATGGTTGGTATTTCCAGAATTGCCGTTTCCTACTTTACCGATTCAATATTTTGTACAATACTATCGGCGGTTGTTCAGTTGAAAAGGCTTCGCATAGGGTTAACAAGCCCGTCGAGCTGATCCCGTTGCTGTTGAAAACAATAAATCTAATCGGCTTCAAGGGATTCGCGGAGCCGACTGAACTGAGCATTGAAGGCGGCCTGAGTGGAATAATCGGGCCCAATGGCTGTGGCAAGTCAAATCTTGTTGAGGCCATTGGTTGGGTCATGGGAGAACATCGCCCCCGGGCAGTGAGGGGCAACTCCATGACCGACGTCATCTTTGCTGGCGTGGCGACTCGCCCGGCGCAGAGCTACGCAGAAGTCAGTCTGGAAATTCAGTTGCCGGCGCGTCATTCGGCAAATGGTCGGATGGCAGGGCGCGACCTCCAGGTCACGCGTCGTGTTGACCACTCGCTGGGCTCTGTGTTTCGCATCAATGGCAAGGTTGTCCGCCGCAAGGACGTGCAGCTTCTTTTTGCCGACGGGGGGCAGGGTTCAAGATTCTCTGCCTATGTTCGCCAGGGCAATGTCGGGGACATTGTCAATGCCCGCCCCCGGGACCGGTCGGTCTTGCTGGAAGAAGCCGCTGGCGTCGGCGGGCTGTTTCTTCGTAGGCATGACGCTGAACGCAAACTGGATGCGACATCGGCCAATTTGGAACGCGTTGAGCATGGCATTACCCAGCTCCAGAACCAGTGCAAATCCCTCAGGCGTCAAGCCAACCTTGCGCGGCAGTTCAGGACCGTTGCCTCGGAGTTGCGCAACCTCGAACGGCAACTGGCATTCGCAGCATGGAACCAGGCAGTGGCTGCGAGTGACCAGGCATCAAATGACTATCAACGAGGTCGGGTTGACCTGAAGGAGGCTCGCCAGCGAGCAGCCCTGGCGACCCGGAAGAGGCAGGAATGTGGCCGAGTGCTGGAACCGCTCAGGATTCTGGTGTCCGATCTCAAGGCCACGCAACTGCGGTTGGAGTCGGAGCGGCAGCGGGCCGAAGATCAGGTCGGTTCCGTCCGCAATCGATTATTCAACCTGACTGCGCAAATCATTCAGATTGATGGAGATATTTGCCGCGAACGGGAACTTGAGCAGGACGCTGAATGCCGTTGTGCAGAACTACAGATCCAGATTCGTGAATGGCAGAGCCAGAATACACAACATGATGCCGAGGTTGAACGGGCGACAAAGCAAGTCGCGGCATCCGCAACCAGGTTGAAGGATGCCGACCGCGAACTCGAACACGTTTCAGAGAAGTATGCGCGCTTCGCATCGAACCGGGAATTTGTTGAGCAAACACTGAAACGCGCTCGTCAGGAGATTGACTTGTGCGAGCGCCTCGAGGTCGAAACACTCAAGTCTATTGAGACTCTTCAGCGCCAGCGCAATTCCGTCTCGGACGACCGGGCGCTGCTTGAAGCGAACCAGAAACAGGCCGCGACGGCAGTTGCGGCCGCTGAAGATTGGGTGCAGTCCGAGCAGGAGCATTATCGCAAGTTGCAGGATGCGGCTGCCCGCGCCAACGCCAATCGCATTGCAGAAAATACCAAACTGCGCTCGATCGACGAGGAGTTGCGCAGTCTTGACAAGCTTCTCTTCAGTACCGGCAATGACCAGGTACGGCACTGGGACCGACTGCAAGTAGATCAGGGGTACGAGGCCGCGGTCGGTTCAGCCCTTGGCGATGATCTGTTTTTCAACGTTGCCTCGCAGCAGAACATATCAGGCTGGCGTTCGCTTCCCGCACTCTCGAAGCCCACAATGCCATCTGATCAGATCGAGCCTATTGTCACTTACGTAACTGCACCGCAGCACCTTCGGCGCAGACTCGCGCAGGTTTGGCTTGCCGACGAAACCACTGCCCGGCAACTTCAGACAGCTCTTCAGCCAGGCCAGCGCATAGTAACAATACAAGGCGATTGCTATCGCTGGGACGGGCTGGTTGTGTTGTCACAGGACGCCTCGAACTCGGCCACGCTGAGATTGATGCAATCCAACAGAAGAAAGGAGTTAAGGGCAGAGAGGCAGCACGTCCAAGATTGTCAGGAACAAGCCAGCCAGCGGTGTGCCGAGGTCGGGAAACTCTTGGAGTCGGCATCAACAAAGGTGCAGGAAGCACGCAAAGGCAGGACAAACGCTCAGTCTACTCTAAGATCGATAAGAAGAGGGCTTGCCAAGACGTCATTGGGACTGGAACATCTGCAAACGCAATTGGCGGTCCAAAAAGAGAAACTTCAGCGTATTCTGACCGACAAGGACGTCACTGCTGGCCAACTTGCCGATGCCAAGCAGGCAGCACAGCAGTTGGGTGAAGATGATGATGCCCGAAACAGCCTGAAAATAGCCAAGGGAAGGGTGGCAACTGCACATACCAAGTACAACGCATTGCATGCATCACGCTTGCATTTGATCGAAGAACGTACTGCCAGAAATCGCCGAATAGCTGAAAGCCAGAGCCAGCTTGAATCGTGGCAAGACAGGCACGGTCGGGCCACAAACCGAATTGCTGAGCTGGTGTCCAGAAAAGCCCTCCTTCGCAGGGAGCAAGCCGATCTGGAGGATCTTCCAGGGCAACTCGAAAAAACGGTCGGCCGTCTGGCGCGTTTGATTCGTTCTGACGCGAAGAAGCTGCAAGTGGAACAGAAAAACCTTTCAATTGCGGACAAACGACTGCATGAGGCCGAGGCGGGCGAGGAAATAGTACTTCAGGCATTCAATCTTGCCACCGAAAGATCGGCCCGGTTGCAAGCCTTGCATGAATCGTCACGCCATGCCACCAGGGCCGAGCTTGCAAGAATAGAGAACGACTTTCAATGTAAGCCACATGAATTGCTACAGGGCATGGCCTTGCCACCAAAGGCGGCTGCCCACAGCCAATTGCAAGGACTGGTTAACGAGCTCAGGCGAAAAAAAGCATCCCTTGGGCCAGTCAATTTGCTGGCGGAAGATGAGTTGAATGAGGTCGAAGCAGATTTAGCTGGTTTGCAACTCGAGAAATCGGAGATTGAGGCCGCAGTCGATAAATTGCGTCGCAGCATCACTACCTTGAATAGCGAAGGACAGGACAGGCTGAAACACGCATTTTCGAGTGTCAATCGGAATTTCAGGAAGCTGTTCTCTGAACTGTTCGGTGGAGGTGATGCCTGGCTGGAACTGGTTGAGAGTGATGATCCGCTAAAGTCTGGTTTCGAGATTCACTGCAGGCTTCCCGGCAAGCATCAGACCGTGTTGTCGCTCATGTCGGGCGGCGAGCAGGCACTGACAGGGCTGGCCCTGATATTTTCGTTCTTCCTATCCAATCCGGCACCACTTTGCATTCTGGACGAGGCCGATGCTCCACTGGATGATGCCAACACAGTTCGATTGTGTGATATGCTCGACCGTATCGTGCGCAAGCTTTCAACCAAGTTCCTGATTATTACACACAATCCGATCACCATGAACCGCATGGACCGACTTTATGGCATCACAATGCAGGAGCAGGGCGTCAGCCAACTGGTATCTGTAGACCTTGCGAATGCCTAGCACCAGCGCCGCAGGACCCAATGCCAAGCCCGGCAAAATGCAGACACTTCGTGTTCCCCAAGGCTAGGATGCTTGCGTATTCAGACCTGAGAATCTTCAATTGCTGGTCGGCAACAGACGCCGGAGTCTTGTCTGCGAAAAGGCATTCTTGCCCAATTACCTCAGAAACGGATTCTCAAACACTACCGACTGTGGCGATTTTCAGCCGAGACTGCCGCCGGGCAGCTGGTGCCGAAGGAGAGCAGTCCTGGATTGATGATTGACGGTAAACGCGCTTGCCAAAGGCCAGCTATTCCTTGGCGGCCTGCGACCAATCCAGAAGAGAAAAATAGGCAACAATTGATGGAGACGACGCTGTGCATCCAAATCACCTCGAACTTGCAGCGGGTATCCGAATGTCCGTCTCAACCGCCTTGCGCAAGGCCGCCGGTCCTGAAAGAGCTCGACAGCAGCAGGCCTATATGAAGTCCAGCATGCCATACTTTGGAGTCGGCGTGCCGCAAGGCCGACGCATTGCCAATGTCATATTCAAGGCCAATCCAGTACCAAATCCGCTGGCGTGGGAGGCAGTGATTCTAGATATGTGGCGAACTGCCAACCATCGAGAAGAACGCTACGCGGCAATCGGTCTTCTGCACTTCCGTGCCTATTCAACCTGGCTGGAGCCGGCGAGGATTCCACTGATCGAGGAAATGGTGGTTACCGGCGCCTGGTGGGACTATGTAGACGGTATTGCCTCCAAGGCGGTTGGCACAATGCTTGCTGCATATCCCGATCAGGTTAAGGCTGAGATGTGCAGGTGGGCGGAGGATGACAACATTTGGAAACGGCGGACGTCGATACTCTGCCAGCTTCGGGCAAAGGGCGCGACCGACACTGGACTGTTGGAGGATGCCATAGGTCCGTCCATTGACAGCTCCGAGTTTTTCTTGCGCAAGGCTATCGGCTGGGCCCTGCGCGAGTATTCCAAGACAAATCCGGCCTGGGTGGAGCGTTATGTCAGTTCCCGTCCCGACCTCTCCAATCTGAGCCGACGTGAAGCTCTCAAGCATCTGCGGCGAGCCCAAAAGGTCAACAGCAGGAGTTCGGCAAGTCCGGCACTCGATTAGGTACCTGGAACACTGATAAGCGGTGTGCCGCTCACTCCGAAATCGGACCCGCGCGACCGCCGGACATTCTAGGGTTACCTGGTCGGTGCTAGTAGGTCCGCTCCTGGTCACTCACCAGTTATGGTGCAGCTGCAACGACTGGTTGTTGATCCGTAGAAGTAGCCCGGGTTGTTTATGGGTATCAATGATGCTGATCTGGATACCTGGAATCATGGGATGGAATCCTACATGAGAGTGTAAGCGCTGGAGCTGGACTCTGTTGCTTGACTTTGTGCATATTCTCGCTCGGGTCGAGTCCAGAAGATGTCGGTATTGGCGATCTCATCAAGGGCCTCGTCAAGCGAGAGCACGAGGCCGCCCATGTCGCCGACATCTTTCCATCGGCCTTGCCAGGACCAGTAATAGAGGCGCATCAGATCGCCAGAGCCTTGTGGCTTGAGCCGCGCAATCGGCGCCTGCGTGACGGTCAGGGTGAGCGTTTAGCCTCCCTGTCTCCTGGTGACGATAACACCACCGCCATTATCTTCGTCAAAGTCTTGTATGTGCCGCAAAGTGGGGTCGGGATCGGTCATCGGGACGGTGCTGTTCGGGCCTGTGTCGTGGTGCCGCGGTGGCGGCATACGCCATGCGGCATGCGTCGGCCTCGAGCCGCGCGTCGGACAGCTGGTGGAGCCCGCGAGCGAGGCGGTTCACGTCACCGGCTCGGACCATTCTGCCGACGGTCGCCGCGTCTATCCCGGCATGCCTGAATTCCGAAAGACGCGCATTGCTCCTTCTCCTGTGGGAGATCGATCGCCTGGTTGCGTTGAGTCCTTGTATTCGCCATTGATACTTGATCAATGCATCTCACATCTATCTTCATAGATTTTCTATCATCGACTCCAGATCGGGTATAGCATGGGTCGATTTGACGGATGGGCCGAGGCAAACAACGCCATGGCAAGGTCCGGGAAATCGAGCCGGGGGAGTGCGGTGCAGCAACGCCAGTCCGCAGCGCATGGCAAGTAAACCCCTCGGAAACAGGACAGTTCCGGCCCCCGGGCACCTCTTCCCTGTCGATTTATATCTGATTCTCGCTAAATCGGGCTCAGAATAATTCGCCAGGATTCCCTCTACTGGGATGAAATAATGTGCAATATAACAGACGTGGACCTGAAGGAGAAAATGTACAAAGTCGGAATGATAATTGGTCTGCGGAAAATGCCGGTATGTACCGTGCTCACAACTGTAGTCCTGGAAACAGTCGATGCACCCTCAACGGGATTCCACGAATGATCCGCCCCGGCACATGCTGACAGTCATTGCCTTGCTGCCTCGGTCAAGTACCTCACTTCAACAGACACCTTGCGGCAGCAGATCCCGAACGCAGTCTGATCCATGTGTCCGGACTACAAGGGCTCTAGACTCTGTTAACCAGTACAGGACCTGAACTGGCAAAGCCAACCTTGAGCCTGTGGCCTACTTCAAGCGGTGTATTGACGTCGTCATGCACGACAAAGATTGATCCAAAACTGGTCTCTACGGTGTACTCCATCCGCACACCGACGTATGTGGCCTTGGCGATACAGCCGTCAATTCCCGCCTCCTGACCGAGCACTAGTCTTGAGGGGCGTACGGCTAGCGTTGCGTCTCCCGGCTGCATTCCTCGTGCTGGCAGCTCGTATTCGTAGCCGTCCACAGCAATGGTAGCCCGGTTACCCCGTGTCCGTTGAATTTCACATGGAATCAGATTTGCTTCACCGATAAAGTCGGCAACAAAGCTGTCAATCGGGGAATCATACAATTCCCGCGGCGTGCCCATTTGAGCTACGGCGGCGTTTCGCATGACAACGATTTCGTCCGACACCGCCAGTGCCTCCTCCTGGTCATGGGTAACATAGACAACCGTAAGGCCAAGTTCTCTCTGAATGGATCGAATGTCTTCGCGGACCTGCCGTCGAAGTTTGGCATCAAGGTTGGAGAGGGGTTCGTCGAACAGCAAGACCTGGGGCTCAAGAACAAGAGCCCGCGCCACTGCAACGCGCTGTTGCTGGCCTCCGGACAGTTCGCTCGGCAGCCTGGACCCGAAGTCTCGCAATCCAACCAGATTCAGCCCGGCCAGCGCCCGCTCCCTGACTTCGTCCTTCTGATAACCAGAAAACTTCAAGCCGTAACTCACGTTTTCCATCACATTCATATGAGGAAACAGAGCGTAGGACTGAAACACCATGGCGACATCACGGTCTGTGGCAGGCAGGTTGGTTACATCCTGGTTTCCGATCAGTATCGTGCCGGAAGTTGCCATTTCCAGCCCGGCGATGATGCGCAGTGTGGTGGTCTTGCCGCAGCCAGAGGGCCCAAGCAGTGTTACAAGTTTTCCTGTTGCAATGTTCAGGTCGACGTTATCGACAGCGATCACGTCACCGGAAAAAATCTTCGTTACTTGCCTGAGGCTGACCGGAGCAGCCTTGCCTACTATTCTAGCCTGTGCCACAGCTGGGCCTTTCTGAAAGCATTCTTATCCTGCCGGCGCAAACTCGGTCCGTCGCCCGATTCGCACCTGACCGACGAGCAGTTGAAATATTCCTACAGCAGTCAGCATGACGACAATCAGTGTTGTCGAATATGCGATTGCCAATCCATAATCATTGTTCTCTACACGTCCGATTATGTAGCTGGTTGCCATGTCATATTCCGCCGATACCAGAAAAATGACCGCCGAAATTGCTGTCATGGCGCGCACAAAGCTGAAGACCAGTGCGGCAAGTATCGCCGGTCGCAGTAGTGGGAGGATTACCCTCCTGAAGGTCTGCCAGCTGTTTGCACCCAGCGTCAGGGAGCTTTCGTCAAGCGACCGATCAATTTGGCTCATCGAAGCTATGCCTGCCCTGACTCCCACCGGCATGTTCCTGAACACAAAGCTGACAACCAGGATGACACCTGTTCCCGTAATCTCGATGGGAGGGACGTTGAAGGCAAGAATGTAGCTGACGCCGATAACAGTACCAGGGATCGCAAAGCTGAGCATGGTGCCGAACTCGAATGAATTCTTGCCCGGAAAGCTCTGTCGCGTAAGCAGGTAGGCTGTGATCAGTCCGACAATCGCTGTTAGTGGAGCGGCTATTATCGCAATCTTGATGGTCGTCCAGAAGCTATCCCACGCGGCCCCGGACCAACGTATCCCGCTATCCTCCAATCTGACAGAAAACGCCGTGACATAGTGCTTGAATGTAACGGTATTGTTGACACCCCACAGCTCGACGAAACTGCCATAGACAATCATGCCATAAACAACGGCAGTAAACAGCGCCCAGATTGCGGCAATGACGAGCACCGGAATGGCCAGGCCGGCCGGGATCAATGGGTGGATGCCTGCATCCCCCTTGCCCGAAATAGTGGTATAGCTCTTTCTGCCGACGAACTTTCGTTGGGCGTAGAATGCAGACAGCGTAAAAAACAACAGGATCATCGCAAGGACAGCCGCACGCCCCTGATCGTATTGGGCACCGACAATTGCGAAGAATATTTCGGTCGACAACACATCGAAATTGCCACCGAGCACCAGTGGATTGCCGAAATCGGCCATGCTCTCGATAAAGCCGAGAAGGAAGGCGTTTGCCAGTCCCGGCCGCATCAACGGCAACGAAACGGTGCGAAATGTATGCCAGCGAGAGGCTCTCAATGTCTGCGCCGCCTCTTCCATGGAAGGTGAAACACCCTCGACAACGCCGATCAGCACTAGAAACGCGATGGGCGTATAGGCCAGCGTCTGCGCAATGGCGATGCCGGGCAGGCCGTAGAGCCAGCGTGTTGGCTGGGTGCCGAACACGTCGGCCAGGAACACCGTTATCGATCCCGACAGGCCAAATAGAAGAATAAGGGCCAGCCCGATAACAAATGGAGGCGTTATGATTGGAAGAACCGTAAGAGCCCGCAGCAATCGCTTGTGGCGAAACCCTGTACGCGTAACCACCAGGGCAAAAGTCAGACCAAGCAGTGTTGTCAGGGTTCCGATCAGGATTGCGAGGAACAGCGAGTTCAGTGCTGCACCGCAGCGACCACCTGACAGGCAGGCCAGCCCCCACAGCCTGTCATCAAACATCTTGGAGGCAAATTCGAGAACTGAATAGCCGCTATCGGAAGAAAAGGCCGAGGACAGCATCTTGGTGATTGGAAAGAACACGAATATCGTGACAATGGCGACAATTCCGCCAATAGTGCCAACGACGAAAACATCACCATTCACGGCACCGCGGGCTGCAATTCCCTGGGTGAGCATGAATAAAAAGGACGAAGCGACCAGCAAGCCGCCATATCCCATGCCAAACTGCCGGTCTCCCAATTCTCCAAGAAGGAAGACCAGCCAGTCAGTACTGTAGCCTCGGATGCCGATTCCGAACCCCTGCGCAATCAGCCACGCAAACCCGAGGCCCCCCGAAGCAATCAGTACGCGTGAATAGGTCGCCTCCGTCTTGCGACGGTTAAGGACAAGTAATGGTGCGACCAGTGCCACAATCAGCGGCGCCAGCCACAGCTTCTCTCCTGCGGCAATCAGGAAGGCTGCGGGAGCGTAGTCTAGCTCGAACGGGTAGCCATCCAGCAGCCATTCGAGTCCGAAGAAGCCATCCTCAATCCCGTACCAGGGAAGGACAATAAAACCAATCCATCCGATTGCCAGCCAGAAGACCAGTACCGGATGGATCGAAATCTCTTTCAATGGTCTTGGAATCCCTACTGAGGCAGTGTCGACACTTCCTCATCCCACTTCTGCAGCAGGCGCTTACGCTCGGCAGACGAACCGTATTTTAAAAAATCGTAGTCAATCAACTTGATCATCGACATGTCTGGAGCGGAGTCAGACGACATAGCGTCGACATTTGACATGATCTGGAAGGAATTGACCTGAAGGGCGAGATTCTGCGCCTCGGCTGAAAGGGCCCAGTCGTAGAATTTCTTGGCCTCTTCAAGATTGCGGGCACCCTTGATGATCGACATGGAGCCGATTTCGTAGCCGGTTCCCTCGCAAGGTGCGACAACCTTGATCGGGAAACCATTGACAGCCTGCTTGACCGCATCATGCATGAATACGATGCCGATGGTGCTTTCTCCGCGCCCGGCGGCTTTGATCGGTGCAGAACCCGATTTTGTGTACTGGTTGATGTTCTTGTGCAGTGCTTTCATGAATTCGAAACCCTCGTCTTCACCAAAGAGTTGAACCATGGAAGCTAACGTCGTGTAGGCTGTTCCAGATGAATTGGGGTTCGCCATCTGCACATGACCCTTGTATTCGGGCTTCAGCAGATCTTTCCAGCAAGCCGGCTCCGGCAGATTATTTGCCGCCAGCAAGTCGGTGTTGTAACCATATCCGAGTGCACCGGAATATATCCCGATCGTCTTGTTGTCGGCACTTTCAGCCTGGGAGATGGCCCACGGATGCAACTGGTCGCGCATAGGCGATACGTAGACCTCGGTCAAATCCTCCTCAGCCGCTTGAAGATGGGGATCACCTGTTCCACCCCACCAGACGTCACCCTTCGGATTTGATGATTCTGCCCTTATCTGGGCGAATGTCTCTCCAGAAGACTTGCGCGTCATGTTGACGTCTATTCCGGTGGCATCCTCAAAGCTTCGAGCCATGAGCTGGCACCAATCCTCCTCAGCGCTACAGTAGTAGGTCAACTTGTCGGCGCTTGCTGCACCGATAGATGAGACTGTTACGAATAGTAGCGCACCAATCAGTGAAACAATTCGTTTCATAATATTTTCCTGTATCTTGCGATTTGATCTTGAGCATGTCCGCATCAAACGAACAGGTTGATTTCGAAAACCAAGAAAGACTATGTCCATCAACCGTCACTTGGTGCGGATTCCTTTATCACACTATATGTGCAGACTTTCTATGTCTCAAACCGCTTTACTTGGGGAATTATGTATGAGAGCCTGTTCCTTAAGTCGACAGGAGGCGAATAGAGTTCGGTATTGTGCCCTCTTGCGAGGATAATATCCATCCGCCGGTGCGCGGCTCTGACGACCGGCTTGTCAGGCGCGTGCGGCCGATGAACATGCCCTGGAACCCGACCGCACGCGACAGGTACAAGCGCCCCGACAACGTCACGCAAACCAATGTTACCGACCAGGAGTGGGCCCTGATCGAGCCCATGCTGCCCCCACCGAATGCCATGGGGCGGCCCCGCACCTATCAATGTATCACACTTGACTCGTTCTTTTCTTGCGTCTCCCATTCCCTGATGGTGCGGTAACCAGACACCGCGATTGACAGTATCTGCAACCCTTCCCACAGCTTCTGCGTCCCCGGCAGGGGCTGCCGCTTCGAGGCATGAATCCCCGCCTGTCCCGCCGTCAGCACCACATACCGCTCCATGGTCATCTCGGGCGGATCCCGTGACTTGCAAAAGCCATGCTTCCAGGCCAGCGCCTGCAACACCTTGATCTCGTCGGCAGGCACATACTTGCCCGCCGGGTCGGCGGGCTTCTCCCGCGCCAGCAAGGCAAGGTCCCAGACCCGAAAGGCGGTGATGCAATCAAAGGCCAGACACTTCCTGAGATCATCGGCGCGGTCCAGCTTACGGTCCTTGATGCGCGTGCCGACCTTCAGGGCATGGAAGAAACGCTCGATGCGCCAACGCAACGCGTAGAAACGCACCACCTCCCTGGCACGCTCCGCATCAGCAGACCCCGCAGTGGTCAACAACAGCCAGCTGAGCACCGTCTTCGGCCGCCGCACCGATGCCGTCGGCTGGCGCTCCTCGCGGGCCGACACCGCCAGCATCCAGCAACGCCCAGAAATTACCCTCCCGGTTACACACCGTCACCACGCGGCTCTGCGGACAGGCCGCCGCCAGCCAGCGACCACTGTCCTTGACTTCGGCTCGCCGAAAATCCGCATCCAGCGTATACAGCCCCAACGGACGGCGGCGAGTTCTGTGGCCTGGGCGCAGTTGGCAGCGTGTCGCTTCTTGACCCGTCGTCTGGCCCGAGAGATGACTGCCTGGAAAAGGATAATATTCAATTTTTCGGACTTATGATTCAGGCTCTGAAAGTCGCATTGACTGGAGTTGCGGATTATCAACTCAGTCGGACCCTCCAGAACTCATCTGACGCCCAGCAGTCTTGACAACATCTTCAATTGGCATGTTGCTCTTACGATCACTTCTAAACGCCCCGAATAGAATTGAAGATACTATGATCGTCATGGAAGCAATGGGAGCAACGGCGAGAAAGACGAACGAACCTCCCCATGGTCGACATAAGCTCACGACACAACAGGATCACAATTTCCAAAACCAATCATCACAAATAGGGCAACGCCAGCAATTCCTATAGCCCACCATTTTTGGTTGAAGTTCTCGCGTTCAGACGCGCCGAGAGATTCTTGCGAGGATTGGTCAAGGAGGATTGTCGACCCCAAGTCCGGGTCTGTGCTAGGAGGATTGGCCGTTTCTGGCACGCTTCAGTTTGTCACTAAAATGCCCTTTGATCATCTCATTCGGAATGATGATGCCTCGACCACCGCGCCTGTAACACATTGCCCATGGGCCGCCTGGAACGTGCGTCAGTCGTGACAATTCCCAGTCCGAGACGCCTTCATACATGCGGTAGACATGCTCCAGGAATGTGCCGGTCTCTGTATCTACTTCCTCGTTTCGAACTATTTTGATGACATCCAGATCATACGCGCCATAGGGACGGAATGTGTAGTATATGCTGGGTATCACGGGGCCGAATTTCCACGCCTGGACAAATTCGTCGACCAAGGGCTGGTCGCGAACCGCAAGTGTCCACCCATGGGCCATGTAGGCCACCTTCAAAACACGCATTATGCTCAAAGATCGGCCTTGGTCTCTTGCCAATCGAATGACGAAATTGGCAACTGCCACGCTGTCATACGGCAAATCTTGAGATGTATCCGACATTTGCCAACTCCATCGGGTAGAATACAATCATTCAACGAATTTTTCAAGCAAATATTGAATAATTATCCTGATCACATGCGAGACTGCGGAGCCTTCTCAATTCGCCATTTTTCGAAGTATTGGTCGATGAGTAGGTTCAGCACGGAGATCCCGCGTGGGCGTGTCTTGGACGTCATAAAATTCTTTCCGCCATGTGGCCTGCATCCGCTCCTCCCGTCCATTCATTTTCGGTGAACCTGGCGGCAGGCATCCCTGAACCCGTCCATGAACTCGCTACCACCGTCGACGTAGATGGTCCTGACCACGGTGGCGTTGGAGAACGCCTTGGTACCGCTCAATCGCGAGAGGCGGTCGACGGAGGTAAAGTGTTTCACGGTCCTTCCTAGGCAAAGCGCCACCGACAGGGTGTCGACCTGCAACGTGTTCCTCCGCGTTGGACAATCATAAGGCGGTCCATGACCATCGAGTTTCTGATAACGTGGCCGGGCAAGCCGAATACTAGCAGCGGAGTCTTCCTCCGTTTGCGTTCGTTCAAGGCAAACACCTCCACGGATTCTCGCATCTGTTCGATCAAGTGCAGACAAAGTTTCTGTCATGGCGGAAGAATTTAGGCGACTCATGCCAAGCCACCCCGTAGTAACTTCAAAGACTCGGAAACAACTCGTTACCACGTTGCCCTTGGATGGAACCTGTAACTTTGCAGCCGAGGATTTCATACCATCCGGTGCGGCGCAGGTGGGTGCAATCGGAGCGGTTAACTGCTCTATCGAACCACAAGCATCTGCTCAGCGTGCCGCGATGCGAATACAAAGTGTCCAAGCGGTTAAAACCTTATCAAAATTCCATTTGACAGACTTCATGGCCAGAGAGCAAGGGCAGCCGCCAACCTTCAAGGGTAACCCGATTGGCAATATCCCCATGATTGGGTCCACGGAGACAAAGCACGGTGTCGCTGGCTGTCATGCCAGCCCGGTGGAAAAATGCACGGCACATTGCATAACGACTTCCCTGCTTCACAACACGAAACCGTGTCAGGTCTTCTGGCATCCACACACCATTGGAACGCAGGGCGTTACAACACCAGTCAATAACAGTGGAAAGCCGAACTTCTCTGCAATGGCAGCAATCATCCGCAGGCAGATGGGACAAGAACAGACATGAATGCCAAAGCTAAGCCGAGTCCAGTCGGCCAGTTGGACAACAGGCAATCATAACTCTTGGAAAATGGAAATAGGCCGATAACAAGGAGGAAAACACATGAAGGACAGGCACCCCATTCCAGAACCTGTGGGGATTGAACTGAAGTTCAGCCAGAATCAGTCCAGGAAAGCCGGTAAAGAGGCTGAAATTGACCTGCCAAGGCAGTAGACGGAGCAGCTTCGGCAGGCGCTCATGCGCCCGCTAAAGGTCAGGGAGGCAGATTAGCACCGGCCGTCAAATGTAACTTTCATATGATCCCTTTTTGAGGCGTTCCAGCGAGAATCGTGAGATTTCCGGGCATTGTAGCAGGTGATCGCCGTGCCGTTCAGTAACCTCGGTGTTGTCCAACTATGTCCCAATTGCGGATTCGGGTAGAATGGCAGCGCCACAATTCGAATGTACATTCTAGCTGCCACATTGTGATCAGGAAGAATTCCGGCAGATAAGCAAAGTAATGCCGTTACAGGTTGGGAAACACTCAGTTGCTTGCCCCGCAACATTCCCGTGTCAAGCAGTCCAGTACCCTGATAAGCGGCCGGCAACGAATGGCAGACACATGCCGGCGGCGCATTTATGGGTCGCAGCCGGATTGCAGCCCGACCAGCGAACCCTGACCCTACGACAGCTTGCATTGACCGACAGAAAGGGACTGCGGCCACGAATCGCACTGCGGCGACACCTTGAGAGATGCAGCCAATGACCGCACACTGGCAGGCCGATGCCACTTGTGCCCATTGGTCGCGGCAGTCCAACCCTGCTCGCGGAACTTCCCCTAGAAGGCTCCCTTGGGTCCCTAAACCGTGCACAACAGAATCCGCTGCTTCAGCTCGCAGTTGGGCGCTACCTGACGCGCAGGAGCCACTGGAACTGACAACTACTGTTGAAATTACTCATGGACGCTTTCCTTGCGCACTACTGCAAGTGCAAAAAGATACAAGGCAACGAAACATGAATGGGTCAGCGCCATTCTCCAATTGCCGTGACGAACAGCCTACTGGGCAAGAATTGCCACAGCTCACCGCTGCGGTTATTTGAAGTGGCAAAGTCGAGACGCGCCATTTCACTCGCCCAAACCAAATCCTCCTCGGCCATCGCAGCAAGCGAATTGGGAATCAGACGTTCCCAACATGACGAGCGAAAGGAAATAAGTGTGCATATGATAGTGCAGGTTGGACTGACCTGACCAGGACGGAAATACTGCGACCAGCCGGACAGCATCCGGTTCAGCCGCTCCACCATCTCTTCAGCATCCTGTCCCACATGACGCCGATGCGTCTGCTCACTGATCCGACTGCAGAAGCCCTTGACGCTCGCCTTGCCCGGCCGGGAGCCAATAGTGGCCCCCGCCGTTGGGACGATAATTGCGCCCCATGCGGTAACCCGGAAACACAAAGGATTCCTCGGGATGCCACAGGCCTCGCGTCTTGTGCGGATTGATCGCCAGCTTCAGTTTGACCATCAGCCGTTGCGCCGCCGGTGCACATCCCACCATGCAGACATCATCCGCATCGTTCACTATCGCCACATGATTGCGCCAGGCATGGCCCGGCGCTCGCCAGCCCGGTATTAAACGACGCCTATGGATGTTGCCGAATAGCGGCGAAATCGGCACCCCTTGCGGAGTTCCCTTTCTCGCCTTGCGAGCCCGCCTTGTGCCGCTCTTGCCGTCATTCGCCATACCTTGTCGATCAAGGCATGAAAGCACCGCTCGGAGTCCGCTACAGCACTCGTATGTAGAGCAGTCTGGGGTTTCCGAACCCGTTGTGACCTGCATGGTTGCTAAGCTGCCTGACGCAGCGCTTTGTCAACAAGTTGCTTCAGCTTACACCGTTACCTCCGCAAACCGCCCTGGCTGCACCCAGCCGAAGTGACACCTGCTACGTGGACTTCGAGCCCAGCGGGCAAACGCGCCTTTCACGGCACCACTTCCAAAACAGGGGTTTGAAAATGCCCGAATCTGTCGATTGGGGCGAAAGTGGGCCAATCTTGTCGCAATACGAGAATTGCACCCGCCGACTGGCACACAGCTCCAAAGCTGAATTATTCAACGCCCCTGACATCATCCTGCTAGCGAACAGTGCTGCCCCAAGGCACCGTCAGAAATGGCGCACCTCAAGACCGACATTGCCGGGGCCATCCGTGAACTCGGCCGCAGCCTGCTTCAGGCAAGCATTGAGGCCGCTGATGAGGATTGTCAATCACCTGTAGGTGACCGTCGGCCAGTGACCTAAATGCAATTGCCTCCAGCATGATGCTGCAGCTGCCTCGGATGGGGCATTGCTGCAATAGTTGCGTAAGTAGCTCTTTGGATACAGTCCCAATTCAATGAATTCGCCCCCGCATGGCAGGAGTATCCATCACCCATGGACAGATTAAACCCAGGGCAATTGAATAACAGGCTAATAACATTGGCAGTCGGCAGCGCGGGCCAATCCACAAGGAAAGTTACTGCCCGCACTACTCTTGTTGCTACTGAAACTTAATTTGCCGCTTCTACTGCAGCGCCTGATCGGTAATCGAACTGGTCCAGGCGCCTTCAGGAGCCATGGTGATTACCGGATCGGACCCGCCCGCCAGGAGTGTACCAACGGTGCGTTCGTAATCTGCTTCAGCAAGCGATCCATTGGAACCTGCTGTCAGCTTGGCGATTTCACCCATCATTCTGCGCTGGTGTTTTTCGCTAGAAGCACCGGAAAGATCGTTTTCAAGCACGATCTCGGTGGCTTCATCAGGATTTTCCTCGGCGTACTTCCAACCCCGCATGGATGCCCGAACGAAACGAACCATCTTGTCCACAAAAGCTGCATCCGACAGCCGGTCCTCTAGCACATAGAGACCGTCTTCGAGCGTTGCCACACCCTGGTCCTCATACTTGAAGGTCACCAGATCCTCGGCCGCCAGTCCGGCGTCAATCACTTGCCAGTATTCGTTGTAGGTCATCGTCGAAATGCAGTCGGCCTGGCGCTGAAGCAACGGGTCCACATTGTAGCCCTGCTTAAGCACCGTGACACCGCCTTCGGAGCCGTCAGTTGCTATGCCTAGCTGACTCATCCAGCTCAGGAACGGGTATTCATTTCCGAAGAACCAGACACCGATTGTGCGACCTGCAAGATCGGCAGGCTCGGAAATTCCAGTATCGGCCATACAGGTGAGCATCATGCCCGATGACTTGAAGGGCTGGGCGATATTGACAAGCGCCAGCCCGCGCTCGCGCGCGGCGAGAGCCGCCGGCATCCATTCCACGGTCACATCGGCCCCGCCACCGGCGATGACCTGCGTTGGTGCAATGTCGGGTCCGCCCGGCTTGATTTCTACGTCGAGATCTTCGTCGGCGTAAAAGCCCTTGTCGAGTGCAACGAAGTAACCGGCGAACTGGGCCTGGGTAACCCACTTCAATTGTAATGTGACGTTGTCGGCGGCGATTGATGCGGCCGTCATCAGAATGACAGCGACAAGGCTCGCGGCCAATGTCTGTAAAATTTTCATTTTGCTTCCTTTTGCTAGAGGGCTGCTGGTATTCAGCGTCGGCGGGAGGGGTGCCAGAATGCAACTCGGTTATCGACCAGGGTCACCACGCCATAGAACAGCGAGCCTGTGACCGCAGCGACCAGTATTTCGGCCCAGACCAGATCAAGTGCCAAACGACCGACTTCCGTTGAAATTCGAAACCCCATTCCCTTGATAGGAGAACCGAAGAATTCGGCGACTATCGCGCCGATTAATGCTAATGTCGTACAAATTTTCAAGCCGTTTAGAGCGAATGGCATCGACACTGGCAATTTCAGCTTTATCAGTGTCTGCCAATAGGTCGCATTATAGGTCTTCATCGTGTCGCGCTGCATGGCGTCGGAGGATGCCAGCCCCTGAACCATGTTGACCAGCATCGGAAAGAAAGTCATGGCTACGACCACAGCCGCTTTCGACTGCCATCCAAATCCGAACCACATGACAAAAATGGGAGCAGTGCCAACAATCGGCAGTGCTGCGACAAAATTGCCGAGTGGTAATATGCCGCGACGCAGGAATAGTGAACGGTCGACCAGAATTGCTATCAGTATAGCTGAGCCACAACCGATCGCATACCCCGACAGGGCTCCCCTCACGAATGTCTGTACAAAGTCTATCCACAATATGTCGGTGTTGTGGGCAAAGCTGAGCGCAATTGCACTCGGCGGCGGCAGAATGACGCCCGGGACGTTCAGCGCCCGCACCACGCATTCCCACATGATCAGAATGGTAACACCAAACACCGCCGGAACGGCAAAGCGCGTGATCGCTGATTTCGGCCCGGCTGCCAGCCGGATATTCAGCCACCACGCCAGCAGCCACGCAGCACCGGCGACCGCCAACGTCATCGGTCCATGCCCATTCGTGCCAGCGTCACGCGTTGTAGCATGCCGATTGTGCCGACCAGCATTGCCGCCAATATGGCGGCAGAAAACAGGGCTGCCCAAATCTGGGTCGTCTGGCCGTAATAGCTGCCGGCCAGCAGCCGGGCACCAAGCCCGGCAACGGCTCCGGTGGGCAGCTCGCCGACGATTGCACCAACCAGTGAAGCGGCGATACCGATCTTGAGCGAAGTGAAGAGAAATGGCAGTGAAGCCGGGACCCGCAGTTTCCAGAAGACCTGCCAGGCCGTTGCATTGTATGTGCGCATCAGATCCTGCTGCATGAATTCCGGGCTTCGAAACCCCGACACCATGCCCACAACGACCGGGAAGAAACTGAGATAGGCCGAAATTATGGCCTTCGGTATTAACCCTGACAGGCCAACCGAATTCAGAATGACTATGATCATCGGTGCCAGGGCAAGTATTGGAATGGTCTGGCTGGCAATTGCCCAGGGCATGACACCCATGTCCATAACCCTGCTGTGCACAATGCTGACAGCAAGCAACACGCCGAGCAGCGAGCCAATCAGGAAGCCAAGGAGCGTGGCCGATAGCGTTACCCAGCCGTGAAAAACCAGCGAGCGCCGGGATGTAATCTTCTTGTCAATCGTGGCATCCCACAACTCGAGTGCCACCTGGTGCGGCGAAGGCAGACGTGGCCGCTCCTGCTCCATGGTGTCGAAGACAATTTCGGAAAACGACAGTTCGACACCGCTGCGCTTGGCCTGGTCGAGAGTCCATGCTGAATTCATGACCACAGCCATTACGTACCAGAGGGCAATAACGAACATGGAAACCGTCGCCACCGGCAGTAGTGAGCGCATCATTCCCTACACCACCCCGCTAGCAACACGATGCCGTACTGCCACCGCGATTCGTCAATCCCGAAACAGGGTTCAATGCCGTGCCTGTTGCCCGAACTTCAGTCATCATGGCTGGAGCGCAGACCGGCGCGCACACGTTGTGCGACCTCGAGAAATACTGATGTATCCCTGATCTCCAGTGGCCGATCCCTGCCCAACGGACTTTCGATAACGTCGGTAATTCTACCCGGGCGCGAGCTCATGACCACAATCTTGGTCGACAGGTAGACAGCCTCGGGAATCGAATGAGTAACAAAGGCCACCGTCTTGCCCGTCCTTCGCCACAGCGAAAGCAGGTGCTCATTCAGGCGATCACGAACGATTTCATCCAACGCCCCAAAGGGTTCGTCCATCAGCAGGATTTCGGCATCGAAACACAGTGCTCGGGCGATTGATGCCCGCTGCTGCATGCCGCCGGACAGCTGCCATGGAAACCTGTTTTCGAAGCCGCCCAGCCCGACCATTTCGATCGCTTTCCGGGCCCGTTCGGCCCGCTCCTCGCGACCGAATCTCATGACCTCGAGGGGCAGGCAGACATTACGAAATATGGTCCGCCATGGATATAGCCCTGCCGCCTGGAACACATAGCCATAGGCCCGTGCGCGGCGAGCCTCGTCCGGACTCATGCCATTTACCATGATTTGCCCCGAAGTCGGCTCCTCCAGAGCGGCAACGACACGAAGAAACGTTGTCTTCCCACAACCCGAAGGCCCGATCAGTGAAACGAATTCGCCACTGTTCACGGTCAGGTTTACACCCTTCAGGGCCTCGACATAACCATCTGCTGTGTCAAAGCGAAGGCCTACATCGCGGGCGTCAATCGCAATGGATGAGGAGGATGGCATATCCGGGAAGTCCAGCTCAGGCCTCGGCCACTAGAATCCACACTGCTTGCAAGGCGCCAGCAACCACCACAGCGCCAATTCAGATACCTGCCGGTATGTGGAGAGGATCGCGATCTATGCGCCGGGGCGTGTTCAACGCCTTCCATTTCGACAGCGCCTCATGTGCTGACGGAAAGGGTGGCCTGGGTACAAATCGACCTCGTCCAGGCTGTGGCTGGGAGTTCTGCCCCCAGGCCCAGATGATGTCCCCTCGCGACAACGTATAACGCGGCTGGGCAGTTACCTTGAATCCCTCGAACACATTGTAGTCGAGCACAGATTTCTGGGTCAGCGAAGCGATCGTCTTGTGAATCTTCGGATCCCACACCACGATATCGGCATCAGCACCCTTCCTGAGACTTCCCTTGCTGGGGTAGATGTTCAGGATCTTGGCGATATTGGTCGAGGTTGCTGCAACAAATTCACTGGGCGTGAGGCGCCCCTTGTCCACACCTTCGGTCCACAACACCGCCATTCGTTCCTCAAGACCACCGGTACCATTGGGAATGATCGTGAAATCGTCGCGGCCCATGCGCTTCTGTTCCGTGGTGAAAGCCGCATGGTCGGTAGCAACAACCTGCAACGAACCCGCAGCCAGCCCGTTCCACAGCCCTTCCTGGTGTGCCCTGGAGCGAAATGGAGGCGACATGACTCGCCTGGCGGCATGATCCCAGTCGGTGGAATGATATTCGCTCTCGTCAAGAGTCAGAAACTGGATCAGTGGCTCGCCGTAGACGCGCATTCCCTTTTGCCTGGCCCTGCGGATTGCTTCATGCGCCTGCTCGCAGGATACGTGCACGATATAAAGTGGAACGCCGGCGGCATCGGCAATCATGATGGCGCGGTTGGCGGCTTCCCCCTCGACCTCTGGTGGTCGCGAATAGGCGTGCCCCTCCGGGCCGGTAATGCCTTTGGCAAGGTATTTCTGCTGAAGCTCTGCCACGATGTCACCGTTCTCTGCATGCACCATAGGCAGTGCACCGAGTTCCCGACAGCGTCTGAACGAGGCAAACATTTCGTCATCCTCGATCATCAGGGCTCCCTTGTAGGCCATAAAGTGCTTGAACGAGTTGATACCGTGATCAACGGCGTACTTCATTTCGTTGAAAATCGTTTCGTTCCAGCCGGTGATGGCCATATGGAAACCAATATCGGAGCAGATCTGCGGCTTCGACTTGCGATGCCATTCGGAAATCGCATTGATCAACGATCCGTCTGCTCCCGGAAGCACAAAATCCACAAGCATGGTCGTGCCGCCCGCTGCCGCTGCCCAGGTTCCCGATTCGAATGTCTCGGCGGCAGTCGTCCCCATGAACGGCATCTCGAGGTGGGTGTGGGGGTCGATACCTCCTGGAATGACATAGGCGTCCTCGGCATCAACATACTCATCGCCGGTGAGGTCGGGACCAATCTCCTCTATGGTCTCTCCCTCGATTCTGATATCGGCCTTGTAAGTATGATCGGCATCGACAATCGTGCCACCCTTGATCACGCGACTCATGCCCAAACCTCCGTCTTGTGGATCGCCATACAGAACATTCTCTGCCAACTGTCAGCTGGCGATGGACTCACCGGTCTTGCCAACAATGCCGGCCGTCTCGACCACAGCATGCAGCAATACATTCACGCCGGCTGCCGCCCATTGCGGAGAGATTTCCTCGGCTTCGTTGTGGGACAACCCGTCAACACAGGGACACATCACCATCGCGGCCGGCGCCACCCGATTGATCCAGCAGGCGTCGTGACCCGCACCTGACACAATATTGCGGTGTGAATATCCGAGCCGCTCGGCGGCCTTGCGAACCGCGTTCACGCAGCCGTGATCAAACTCCACCGGATCGAAACCGCCCACGCTGGCAAATTCGATTTCAAGCCCGAGCCTGTCGCAGATTTCTCTGCCACCCACCTTGAGCCGGTTTACCATGTCGGTGATCACATGTTTCTGGGGCGAGCGAAAATCGATCGTGAATACGACCTTACCCGGGATGACATTTCGGCTATTGGGGTACACATCGATGTGTCCTGCAGCACCGACGGCATCCGGCTGATGGTCGAGCGCGATCTCGTCCACCAGCTGTAGCACATGCGCCATGCCCAGCCCGGCGTTTCGCCGCATACTCATCGGCGTGGAGCCGGTATGGGCGTCACGCCCGATTATGGTGACTTCAGTCCAGGACAGGCCCTGTCCGTGGGTTACGACGCCGATGTCGACCTTTTCGGTCTCGAGGATCGGCCCTTGTTCGATATGCAACTCAAAAAATGCGGCCATGCGGCGTGAGCCAACCTGTTCATCGCCTTTCCAGCCAATACGTTCCAGCTCGTCGCCAAATCGGGCGCCTTCGGCATCACACCGATCCAGTGCCCATTCGAGATCGTGGACGCCGGCGAACACGCCGGATGCAAGCATGGCGGGAGCAAAGCGCGTCCCCTCCTCATTTGTCCAGTTCGTGACCACGATTGGTCGTCGGGTCGTCATGCCGCATTCATTCAGGGTTCGGACGATTTCCAGAGCCCCGAGCACGCCAAGCACGCCATCATACTTCCCACCCGTGGGTTGCGTGTCGAGATGCGAACCGACAAAGACCGGCAGTGCTGCCGGATCACTTCCGGCCCGGGTCGCGAACATGGTCCCAACCTGATCGACACCCATTGTGCAACCGGCAGCCTCGCACCAGTTCTGGAACAGGCGGCGCCCTTCCCCGTCGGCATCGGTCAATGTCTGGCGGTTGTTGCCACCCGCCACGCCCGGTCCGATTTTGGCCATGTCCATGATCGATTGCCACAGCCTGTCGGGATTGATTCTCAGATTTCCAGTCAGTGGTGTCATTCCGAATTCTCTATCAATGACATCGAAGGTTTGTGCTGGCCGCCGCTCAATCCTGTTCCCTCAACAGGTCACCGAGCATCCCGACGATCTTGTCGAGGTGGCTTCGTTCGGCGATCAGCGGTGGCGAAAGGGCAATAATGTCTCCGGTCACCCGAATCAGCAGTCCGCGCTCGAAGGCCCGGATGAACAGTTCAAAGGCACGCTTCCCCGGTGTGCCCTCGATTGAATCGAGCTCGACGGCGCCGACCAGACCCTCATTTCGAATGTCGATGACGTGGGGCAAACCGCGCAGTGAATGCACGCAATCCTCCCAGTACCTCGCATTGCCATCGGCCTTCTCGAACAGGCCCTCTTCACGGTAAACGTCAAGCGAGGCCAGGCCGGCGGCACAGGCAATGGGATTCCCCGAGTAGGTGTAGCCGTGATAGAGTTCGATCAGGTATTCCGGCCCGTGCATGAAAGCATCATGGATCTTGGCTGAACACAGCACACCGCCCATGGGGATGACGCCATTGGTCAGGCCCTTGGCGCAGGTGATCAAGTCCGGTGTCACGCCAAAATGGGTCGACCCGAATGGTGCTCCGAGTCGGCCAAATCCGGTGATGACCTCGTCAAAGATCAGCAGGATCCCGTGTTCATCGCAGATTTCCCGAATGCGTTCAAGATAGCCGATCGGTGGCACCAGCACACCTGTAGAACCAGCCACTGGTTCGACGATTACAGCTGCAATGGTTTCCGGACCATGCAGCGTGGCCAGCCTTTCAAGATCCTCGGCCAGCTCGGCACCGTGCTCGGGTTGCCCCCGGCTGAAGGCATTCAGTTCAGGCAAATGCGTATGGCGGAGATGGTCGACACCTGTCAACAGGGAGCCATACACCTTGCGATTGCTGACGATGCCGCCAACTGAGATACCGCCAAAATTGACGCCATGATAGCCGCGCTCGCGTCCAATCAAGCGAATGCGCTCGCCCTGACCGATGGCCCGGTGATAGGCGATGGCGATCTTCAGGGCGCTGTCAACAGCCTCCGACCCCGAATTGGTGAACAGTATATGGTCAAGCCCTTCGGGAGCCAGATCAATGACCCGGTTGGCAAGTTCAAATGATTGCGGATGTCCGATCTGAAAGCCCGGGCAATAGTCAAGCTTGCGTGCCTGGTCCTGTATGGCCCCGACAATTTTCGGGTGGCGGTGTCCGGCATTGCAGCACCACAGACCGGCACTGCTGTCGAGAACCTTTTCGCCGGTAGTGTTGCGGTAATACATCCCATCAGCCTCAACGAGCATCCGGGGCGCCTTCTTGAACTGCCGATTGGCTGTAAACGGCATCCAGTGGGCGCGAAGATCATTGGGCATTACCTGGTCGCGTGCCATATTAGGTACCTCTCGAATTGAATTCAGTCTCTTGCCAGGGTCGACCTACAGACCTTGCTGTCGCGTTCCGCAAGGCGAGCGTACCGCAGGCCAATCAGGTAGTTTTGCAGCAAGCAGTCTGGCTGCCTTCAGCCGTCTCCTCACGGCCGCACTTCCTATCACATCCTGCTCACTTGCAACAGATGGACTTTCCGGACCCGCGACAGAGACTCGTGCCAGACTTGCAGTCAGGCAGCCGGGTTGGCCATGGGGTTGTTGGGGTGTTGGGTCCAGTTGCCGTAACCGTCCGGAACAACCGCCCCGGTCCGCAGATCAATCTGCCCCGGGGTTATACGTTCCATGGTAATGCAGTCGTCAACGGGGCAGACATTTACGCAAAGATTGCAGGCAACACATTCTTCATCAATGACGTCAAAGACCCTGTCGGCGCTCATCGAGATTGCCTGATGCGACGTATCCTCGCAAGCCGCAAAACAGCGCCCACACTTGATGCACAGGTCCTGGTTGATACGCGCCTTGGTGACAAAGTTGAGATTGAGATACTGCCAATCCGTGACGTTGCCGACGGCACGCCCTATGAATTCATCCAGGCTGGTGAAGCCCTTGCTGTTCATCCAGGACGACATTCCTGCCGTCATCTCGTCGATGATCTTGAATCCAAAGGTCATCACCGCAGTACAGACCTGCACATTTTGCGCCCCGAGCGTCATGAATTCGACGGCGTCTCGCCACGTGGTTATGCCCCCGATTCCTGAAATTGGCAGGTCGGTCGTTTTGGCGTCGCGGGCGATTTCGGCAACCATGTTAAGGGCGATCGGTTTGACCGCGGGGCCGCAATAGCCACCATGCGTTCCCTTGCCGTCGATTGCCGGCTCAGGACAGAAGTCGTCCAGGTCGACGCTTGTAATCGACGACAATGTATTGATCAATGACACCGCATGCGCGCCGCCCTGGCAGGCCGCACGTGCCGGATACCTGATGTCTGTAATGTTGGGCGTCAGTTTAACGATGACCGGCATGCGGGTGGCGTTGCGAACCCAGCGTGTTACCATTTCGATATATTCGGGAACCTGACCAACCGCCGAGCCCATGCCACGTTCGCTCATGCCATGTGGACAGCCGAAATTGAGCTCCACGCCATCGGCCTCGGTATCCTCGATCTGACCGAGAATGTCTGTCCAGGCGCATTCCTCGCATGGTACCATCAGGCTAACAACCACCGCCCGGTCGGGGTAATCACGCTTCACGGTCTTGATCTCGGCCAGGTTGGTAGCCAGGGGGCGGTCGGTAATGAGTTCTATATTGTTCAGGCCGATAAGTTGACGGTCTGCACCCCAGACGGCACCGTAACGAGGTCCGTTCACATTGACGATATGGGGGTCGAGCCCCAGTGTCTTCCATACGACGCCACCCCAACCGGCCTTGAAAGCCCGGCGAACGTTATACTCCTTGTCAGTCGGCGGTGCCGAGGCAAGCCAGAACGGGTTTGGTGATTTGATTCCACAAAAATCTGATGCCAGGTTCATGTTTGCCTCCCCCAATTCGATCTGTGTACCACGCTTTCTGGCCCTGCTTAACGTGAGCAGAGAGAAGCGTGAATGTCTTCGGCCGCGTCGCGACCCTGAGCTACAGCGGTAACCGTGAGGTCATCGCCAGGTGCCACGCAATCTCCTCCAGCCCAGATATTGTCCAGACTCGTTCTGCCAGCTCCTTGCACAGCGATCTTTCCATGCTCCGTGGCAAGATTCACCGGGGGCTCGACGAGTGTCTGTCCAATGGCCAGCAGTACATGATCGGCGACCATTCTTTCTACAACACAATCCTCGCGACCTGCCACCGAACGCCTTGTCACCGACACCTCCTGCACCCTTTCGTCACCCTCGAAGGCCACTGCCTGGGCATTGGCAACGATCTTCACTCCCCTGTGCGCTGCGAGATCCTGCTCATAGCTCGAAGCCTTCATTCTCTCTCTGTCGCCTCGATAGAGAATGGTCACATTGTCGGCGCCGACCAGCTTGGACTGCACAGCGGCGTCAATTGCCGTCATGCCACCACCGATAACGACAACGTCATTGCCAACTGAAACATCTGACAGGTCATCTGCCTGCCTCACCTGTTCGATGAACTCCACGGCATACTCGACATTTTCCAATTGTCTGCCGTCTGCGGCAAGAGAGTTGAAACCGGCAAGTCCAAACCCAAGAAACACCGCATCGTAATTGCTGCGCAGCCGGGCGATGTCTTCCACTGACCTGACTGGTCGGTCGGTATGTAACTTGATTCCGCCGATGCCCAGCAACCACCTGATTTCGCGCTCGGCAAAGCTGTTGACCGTCTTGTAGGCTGCGATTCCATACTCGTTGAGACCGCCGGGTTTGTGACGTTGCTCGAATATGACAACATCGTGTCCTTTCATCGCCAGGCGGTGGGCGCATGCCAATCCAGCCGGCCCGGCTCCAACGACTGCAATCCGTCGACCGCCTGACGCCTCGCGTTCGTAGGGATGATCTTCCAGTTCCATGACGCGATCGGTGGCGAATCGCTGCAGAAGTCCGATTTCAACCGGTTTACCCTCTGCCACCTCACGTACACATTTTTCTTCGCACAGCGACTCGGTCGGGCACACGCGGGCACAAAACCCTCCAAGGATATTGCTGTCGAGGATGGTCAGGCCGGCTGCTTCCGGCGTACCCGAGGATATCTGCCGAATGAACAGGGGGATGTCGATACTGGTCGGGCAGGCGCTTATGCACGGCGCGTCATAGCAAAAATAGCATCGGCCTGCCTCGACGGCTGCCTGACGTTCGTCGAGCGGTGGGTGCAACTCCGAAAAGTTCAATGCGATTTGCTCTTCTGGAAGTTTCCCTGCCCTGACCGTGTTAACCACAGTTGTGCTCCATCGCTGGCAAAAGAAGTGCCTTACAGTATCACTTGAGCCATATGCAACAATTCAGTGCCCTTTGACTCGCGGCCGCGACAGGTCGAGATCAACTCCGACCAGCGGCGAGCGATTCGGCGCCGGGAGAATCCCGCCAGGCTTTGGCAGTTTATCAGCAACCATTGCTTTGAATGCAGCCAGCTCCTGAACTGCCTCAGACCCATCTTCGGCTAGGCGACGAGCAAGAGTACGCAGCAGACCCCGGTCTGTTTCGAGAGCCATCACCTCGAATCGCTTTAAGCCACGCTGTTCCAGACGCGCACGGCTGTTCCTGTTCGCCCTTTGCTGTGCGGCATTCGTCATCGTCAATCTCCTCTCCATAGTTGGGTATATTCATACGAGAATCATTGCCGCCGCTACCGAGGGACGAGGACATTGATCCATGCCCGCCACTCATTGGATGATTGACCCGACACTGATGTTTGGTGCACCTATTCAGCGCGCCAATGTGGACTTCACGCCGAGAGACAGGGGTGCCAGATGGTCGGGAACCTTGTATGGCAAACATTCTCAGCTCCTTGCTCCCTCTCGGACGCTCGGTCCCGGCGGCATACACTACGCAACCGCATCTTCGACTATTGCCATGGCGCCCGGTTATCCGGCGGCCACTATGGCGACATCCGCGATTCGGCCCCTTCGCCGCTGTTCAGCGCCTTTGACAGGCTGACTCTGGATACTTCATGATTCCCATAGGATTCCCGGATCAAATCCCTGATAAGCTTCGTGGAATGAAAAACGGCTGAAAACGCCAGTGTTTTCAGGCGTTTATTCTTGTTGCGGGGGCTCGCAACTACCGAGACCGACATTTGATCGAGATTCCAGTGTGAGCCGTCTCAACCTATTGATCTCACGAAAGGAATCGTATCGCCAGCGCATCGCAGGTGTCAACGGCAGCTGGCTGGAGTGTGCAGGTACGGAGGCGGATTGAGCCCGCACAGAACGCGGCAACGGCAACGTCTTTTCTGGCCTCCAACCTCCCGGCGCCGGCGTATATCTGCTCGAGGTGGAATTCGTCAACCGCGGGCAGGCGCGTTTCCGGTCTGCATCGGTCGAAGATTTCGTGACAGATCGTGGGCACACTCCCGAAATATTCACTGGAGTATTACTGTCCTTTCGCGGGCCGACATCATCTGAAGGTGGCTATTTCCCATTCTGCCAATTCTGCCTCGATGCGGTCATCAACGAGGCCCAGTCGTCGGGCGGATTTCCCGCGCAAGCATCCTGTTGAAGACCGTGTACGGATCGGTCCTGCTCCCCGAGGAGCGCAGCGTGGATTGGTCATTGACCCACGCTTAGATGATCACCTTCGCCCTGGCGTCATAACGGTAGAACAATCGGAAACGTCTGCCGATCCTGGCGCGCCGCCAGTGGAGGTAGCGCGGGCCGAGCGTGCTGGCCCTGGCGGTACTTGTCCCGGGATGGATCCTGCGGGATGCCTTCCAGCATCAGCCGGCTCAGTGCGTGGAACAGCTTGATGTTCGCATTCGATGCAAACCTCGTCGGATTGCTTCGTTGTGCGCGCTGGACCGCGTTGAGGAGCTTGCGCAACTGCTTGATGAGGCAATCATGAAACAGCAGCGTCCATCCGTGGCGCTGCATCAGAGGTCGACGTCGCTGTCGATGTCTTCCTCCGGTCCCGCTTCACGCCCCGCATGTTCAGGCATGTCCTTTGCCAGGTCGTCCGGCATCGCCCGAACCTGCCGCCCGGCCTGGATATCGCCGGCAAGCAGATCCAGAAACGCAGCGATGGCTGGATCTTCATGCTCGGTATCAGCAAGGCTGACGACGATCTGTCCGTCCTTGCGGAGTTCGAATGCCACCTTGGCACCGAAATCAACCCCCAGCGCCTGACGGACCGCCTTGGGCAGGGTGATCTGGCCCTTCGCCGTTTTTGCAAGGCGGCGTTGCATTTCCCGGACGATGACTGTCTTGCCCATCCGCCGCTGTGCGGTCAGCAGGGTGTGGGTTCCTACTCGGACCCGCTCTTCCAACGCTTCCGGCTCAGCCTTGCGATCGAAGGAGTTTTCTCCATCAACCCAGTTGCTCCCGCCTTTTCGAATCATGCCTGTTTCCCAACATTCCTGTTGGCAACATTTCTGTTGTCAACCCTTTCTCCAGACCGGCCGGGTTGCGTTCCAGCATCCACTCGAGCCGCGCGTCAGAGAACCTTCCCTGCAGCGCTGCCAGGCAGCTGCGTATGTGGAGCTTGCCGCTCTGGCCGGCAAAGTTGAAATTCCGGCACTCAGGGCGGATCAAGATGCCTGAACTCTTCAAGAATGACAATTGCAACCGCTGCATCGTCAACCAGGCCAGTTGAAGTGTGCCAATGTCCAAGCCTTGTGCAGGCGTTACGGCCAGCTTCCAGATTGTCAGAGGCGCACTCAATTGAAACTGGCTGCGCCATGGCTTGGACGACAAGCAGGTCCGGCCTATGATTTGGTTAACCCTCGAGCACATAAGTGGTTTCGACTGCGCTTACTTCGTCTCTCTAATGTGGATTGATGGAGTAGAGGGCATCACACGGTGCACGGTGCTCTGCCAATTGCTTTTCCTGTCTGCCTTTGCATCAGAACTGCTTATGGAAATGGAATGGCACGACCCAATCGACAGCGGCTGCGATGTGAGCACACAACCGTACCTGGCCAACATCTTCCCTTGTTGAACCGGTAGGATCGGCAACTGGCATGCTGAAGACAGTCTCGACAATTCTTCTTCCGACACTGCATCATGATTTGTTCCGAAAGGCATGAGCCTGGTGGTTTGGTTCGAGCCAATTGAGCCCTACTTTCCACGAATCAATGATTGCCTTGGGGCATTTGCGCCAGCGTAACGGGCGCAATTCCATTGCATTGTGGTGCGCAATGAAGGCCTTGATTGTCACAATGCAAGTATCAAGCGAGTTGATCCCGGCCTTCGAAAGGCAGCACCGGGTCGGCTTGGCAGAAGAGCCTCCGACGGCGCTGGTCGACGAGGCGCAGGTGGGCGTGAAGTGAAAGTGCCAGTTCGGGCGAGTTATGAACCAGTCGTCTTCCAGACAGAGGTCAGTCTTCAGAAAAATGCCTGGAGTCCAGTTTGTGCACGACCCAGGATCAACGCGTGCACGTCGTGCGTACCCTCATATGTATTGACAGTTTCAAGGTTCTGGGCGTGGCGCATGACCTGAAATGCAGCCTGAATGCCATTGCCACCATGCATGTCCCGCGCCATCCGAGCGATGTCCAGCGCTTTTCCGCTATTGTTCCGCTTTACAATGGAAATCATTTCGGGACTAAAGTGGTTCATGTCCATCAACCGTCCGACCCGTAATACAGCTTGCAGTCCAAGTGTAATTTCGGTTTGCATGTCGGCCAGTTTCTTCTGGAACAATTGCGTCTGGGCCAAAGGTCGACCAAACTGCCGACGATCAAGCCCGTACTGGCGGGCTCGATACCAGCAATCCTCCGCGGCCCCCATTGTTCCCCAGGCAATGCCGAATCGGGCGCGGTTCAGACAACTGAATGGACCGCTCAATCCCTGAGCGTCAGGAAGAAGGGAATCCTCGTCCACATCCACATTATCCATGACAATTTCTCCGGTGATCGACGCCCGCAGAGACAACTTCCCATCGATTTTCGGTGCCGACAGCCCTGGCAGGCCTTTCTCCAGAAGGAAGCCCCTGATTGCGCCACCATGCGCCTCAGACTTTGCCCAGACCACAAACAGGTCAGCGACCGGTGAGCTCGAAATCCAGGTCTTGGCGCCGCGAAGCTTGTACCCGGAGGCCGTCTTGATGGCGGTAGTCTTCATACTTCCCGGATCCGAGCCTGCTTCGGCTTCGGTCAGGCCGAAACACCCAACGAGTTCGCCCGTGGCAAGGCGGGGAAGATACTTCTCCTGCTGCTGGTCGCTGCCGAATGCCAGAATTGGAAATATGACCAGCGATGACTGCACGCTCATCATCGACCGGTAACCCGAATCCACTCTTTCAACTTCTCGGGCTGCCAGGCCATATGCGACATAGCCGGAATCCGAACCACCGAATTTCTCCGGCAGTGTAATGCCGAACAATCCTGCTTCGCCCATGAGGCGGAACAGGGTCGGACTCGTTTGTTCGTGCTGATAGTCTGCGTCGATACGCGGAACCAGCTGTGCCTTACAGAATGCCCTGGTCGCGTCACGGACCAGTATTTCATCTTCATCCAGTTGAGCGTCCAGGAAAAACGGATCTGCCCAGTCGAATGCTGTCATGCCATTTCGTATCCGGTGCCCGTCAGTCTTCATCGACTTATTCCTTTCATACCTTCATGCGCCAATCAGCCGAACCATTAGCAAAGTGTCCCTCAGTTGTCTGCATTGACCTGTTGTCAAGAGGAGTTTTGATACAGCGGTTGATCGCGTGTCTCGTTACAGCGATTTTGACGGTAGGAGTCATATCATTTTGGTGCCGGGAGATTGTTCGGACCGCCGAGTGCACGGATGCTCCGGACTTTGCCGGGGATACGTTCGATGAGCCCTGCACGGTAAGGATTGGGTACAATCTGGAATTGACACCCTCGGCAGGGCACCCGTCGAGGATGATCCAACTTCAGGTCGCGGACCTACAACGCTTGCGGAGCTGTCGACAAAGCGAACGGTTAGGGGTGATTGTTCAGTTGTATGGTGTGTTGCCCCGCTGATCATGCGGACCTGATTGCAGCTATTGCCATGCTGCTGCGATCAGGCTTCCCTTCCGGCGGAAAATCTCCGGAAACAGGACAACGACACGGTGAAAGGAAATCGGATTGGCAACCCCTGCAACCCGTGAAACTGATTGGCGGATAGCCTGTGTCAATCCAAACACATTAGTCCCTGAACAAACCTCTACGCGAGGCATTGTCGGTCATTTGATCGAGTTCGTGCTGTTCGACTGGAGACAGGAAAGCCAGCTCCCGTTTCACGGCCTACAGAACGCACTGAATGTTGTTGCCAGGTGCTTGCTTGCAATTGCAGGTCAACCAGGAACTTCACCCAATTTGGCCGCCTGACAACTGTGCTAACATCGCTGGGCATTGGAGCGGAAGCACTCGCTGTCTCCTGGACACCATGGAGAAAGAACATAAGCCATTCACGCAAACAATTTCCTTGGCGGACAGCCATCAGGTAATCTACATGAGCTGTCTTGTGGCACTCGAAGTAGTCCGACAGGTAGAGCGCGGGCCAGACTAGCAGGCCCTCGGAACCAGCTAAAGCGAGATCAGCAGGCGCCCTAACCGTCCGTTACCGTCCAGAAAAGGATGAATTGTTTCAAACTGGTAGTGGCCGATAGCGATGCGAATTAATGGGGGCACGAGCAAGTCTTCAGCATTCAGGAATTTTTCAAGATCTCCCATCAGGTCGGGCACGTGGTCATGATGAGGAGGAATGAAAATGGCATTCTTCAAGCTGATCCCTATCCAATTCTGACTTGTACGAAAGTGCCCTGGCCGCCGGTTGCGAGGATATCAACGACCACCGCCGCATGCGCCATGACCTGGCTCTGGCGGTGGCCTGCGGCCGCATCAAACTGGCGCGCTGGGCGGATACGGTTGCTTCAAAATTTGCCAGGCGACTGAGTACAGGCGGGTTGGTTGTCGCGAGGTACCCGTCTACCAGGCCTTTTCAAGTATTTTCAGGTAATCTTCGGGCTGCGGTCTTCTTGGATTGGTCGCGGTGAGGTGAACACCCATCGCCCGCTTGGCGATTGCCTGCAACTGTCCCTGTGATATGCCGAGTTCGGACAGCCTGCCGGGCAATCCGATATCTGAAACAAGCTGCTCAACCCAATCAGCAGCAGTTGCTGAAGCAGGTAAGGAAACCAGTTGACCAATGGATTCAAAGGCGTCAGGCGCTGCCTCGCGATTGTATCGAAGGACGTGTGGCAACAATACGCCAATCAAGGTCCCATGGTGAATTCCGAGTTCGCCTAGCGGTGTGGCAAGAGCATGGGCGCTCCCCAGCGACTTTTGCAGGCAGAGGCCACCCTCAAGTGCCGCCATCATCATGTTCCAGCGTGCACGGAGGTCGCTGCCGTCATGTGTAGCATGGGGCAACCACCTTGCACATCTCGAAACGCAATCTGCGGCAATAGCCGCTGCAGGGGGATTGATGACGTTGCTCACCAGCGCCTCGATACCGTGCGACAAGGCGTCGATACCTGTTGCAGCAGTCATCCTTGGCGACAGCGATTGCGTTAACTCCGGGTCGCAAATGACCGTATTGGCAACCATCTTCAGACTGACACAGACGCATTTACTGCCGCCCTTGAGTGTCATTACACAGGCTCGCCCGACTTCAGCTCCGGTACCGGCGGCGGTGGGAATTGCGATGTGAGGATGAACCCTTCCGATGCGACTTGATCCGCCGGAATTCACCTCATAATCCTGAATGCTGCCACCGTGGCTGGCAAGGAGGGAAATAGCCTTGGCCAGATCAAGCACAGATCCTCCGCCGGCGGCAATGACTCCGTTGCAGTCATGCGCCTTCCAGGACTCCAGACATTCCTGCAACAATTCCTCGGTGGGGTCTCCGGCTGTTCGATCGTGTACTACAGGGATGAGAGGGCTGGCACTCTCAAGCACTCGGTCAAGAATACCAGCACTGGCGATGCCCTTGTCGGTAACCAGCAAAGGCCGAGTGATAGCCAGAAGTTCGAGCTCCGCAGAAAGCTGGTTAATCGCTCCAAAGTCGAAGTGTATGCGTGACACATACTCGATAAGCGGCATCAGCCATCTGCCTCAAGGTATATGTGCTTGGTTTCCAGAAAATCATGCATGGCTTCCAGGCCGTGGAGGCGACCAATTCCACTTTCTCGATACCCACCGGTTTCAGCTTCGGCAAAGAGCCGATTGTGGCTGTTCAACCAGACTGTTCCGAATTTGAGGCGGCGAGCGACGCCCATGGCCCGATTAATGTGCGGCGTGTATACTGAAGCCGCAAGGCCGAAACGCGTGGCGTTGGCCTTGGCAACAGCTTCGTTTTCGTCTTCAAAGCTCTCGAGCGAGACGATCGGCCCGAACAATTCACCTTGCACGAGCCAATGATCGGTGTCGTCAATGCGAAACAAGGTCGGAGAAACATAGCAACCCCCAGACAGTCTACCACCCGGTGCGCTTCCTTCCAGGATCAGTTCGGACTCGTGGCGCGCCCTGTTTATGATGCCAAGAACGCGCTCCTGGTTGGCACGATCGATCAATGGTCCGAGCTGGACCCCGGGATCTAGCGGGTCACCAAGCACGACCCTCTTAAAGGCTTCATTCAAGCGGTCTTCGAGTGCCAGTGCAATCTCATCCTGTGCGAGTACACGGCTAATCGACGTACACATCTGGCCATTGAGCGTAAGTGAAGCTCGTACAATTTCGCGGGTGGCCTTTTCAAGATCGGCCTCCCCGAAGACAATCGCCGGTGCCTTGCCGCCGAGCTCGAGCGATACACGCTTGACCGAAGCAGCGGCATTGGCCATAATTTTCTTGCCTGTCTCAGAGGACCCGGTGAAGCTTATCACGTCGATATCGGGGTGCGTGGAAAGTGTCGATCCCACTTCGATACCGCACTCATTCACCGAGTTGACGACTCCCTTGGGCAAACACTCGATTCCGTCAAATAATGATATCACCCTGGCATTGGTTAGCGGTGTTTGCGGAGCGGGTTTGATGACAAGGCAGCATCCCGCTGCGAGGGCTGGCGCCGCTGATCTTACGAGCAAGGTTGCGGGGGCGTTCCAGGGAACGATGACGGAGACAACACCCGCAGGTTCGCGGGCAAGAATGGACATGTTTCCCGGACCGGTTTCCCGGACCCTGCCAAATATGTTGCGTGCGACTCCGCCGTAATAGCGCGCCTCCGACACGGCAGCGCTGATTTCGTGAGTGGCCTGGACCAGGAGCTTGCCGTTTTCACTGGACAGGAGTCTTGCCAGTCTTTCCTTGTTGGCTTCCATACGGTCGGCAAATTCGAACAGGACCCGGCTCCTGAGATTGGGATCGCAAGCCCAGGCGGTCTGCTCAAAGGCTTGGCGAGCAGCCAGAACTGCTGCGCTTGCAAGTTGATCCGAGCCCAGGGGGAATCGTCCAAGGCTCTGCCCATTTGCCGGATTGATGCTTTCGTCGAATCCGTTTGGTGCGTCTGCTATCCAGTTTCCCGCGATGTAGTGGCTCGCGATTGATTCCGGCATTATTCGCTTCCGAATGAACCTTGATATGCTCGTCGACTCCACGTCCATGTTCACCATGTCAAGCTTCATCGGCAATTGACACCTTGCCGAACTAACCAGGCGATGACAATTCAGGAATCGCACACTGGGTCGAGAAAGTGCACTACCCTCAAATCGAAACGTCATCGTCGACAAAATTGTCGACCAATGGGTCTTGAATTACCTGCCTGGTTACTATTACATAGGCAGCGGAGACGTGGCCGAGTGGTCGAAGGCGCTCCCCTGCTAAGGGAGTAGGCGGGGAACCGTCTCGAGGGTTCGAATCCCTCCGTCTCCGCCAGTATTCCCGGCTGTTACAATGTGGATAACACGAGCGAATCAGGCGATTCAACCGGAGACTTAATTGGCCGGCTGCCTGATCTGACGACGACGCCCGGCTCCGCGCTGCCAGAGGGAATCACCAAGGAAGGGGCAATATCGACGGCGTTGCTGCCTAGGCCCTAACCATACGCTCTCGCTTCGTTCCTGCAGATCGGCGGCCTTGCCCAAACGCGAAGTTGGCCGATGCAACGGTGTGCCAATTCGGCTGTGCTTGCTGCCTGTCCAGTTGCCGCTTTGTTTTGCTCAATGTGTGATGACGGTCGACGATCCATTGACGCGAAGACATCTGCTGCCGGGCGGGCTTGGAATTCGTATGACCGGGACGCTATATGTGGACTGGAACAGTCACCGTATCCTTTGAGCACAGACAGGTCATGCACGCCGAGATTGCAAACGGGAAGGGCGAGATTGCCGCAATCTGCCGGCGCTATCGGGTGTCGCGCCTTGAGGTGTTCGGTTCGTCGGCACGCGGTGACGACTTTGATTCCGAAACGAGCGACGTGGACTTCCATCCGCCGACCGCTCCTGGGATGTTTGACACGTATTTTGGCCTGCTCGACGAACTACGTACCGTGCTGGGCCGACCTGTTGATCTGCTCTGCTCGGGCAGAATCCGCAACAGGTATTTGCGGGACAAGATCAACCGTTCCCGAGAGCTCATACATGAAGCGTAATCCCGAAGTCTTGCTGTGCCATGGGGAATTGGCTGGAACGGACATCAAGCTGCTCATCGATGGCAAGACTCAGCAGGCATATACCAGTGACAGAGCTACTCAGCTGGCAGTCGAACGCTGTTTCATCACAATCGGCGAGGCCTTGAACCGGCTGTAACGCAGTTCGCCTGAGCTTGCAGAGCAAGTTCCGAATCCGAGGCGCATCGTGGACTTTCGTAACCTGTTGGTCCACGGCTACGAAGATGTAGATGTTAAAGCGGTATTGGACATTGCCGCCAATGCCCTGCCCAATCTGCTGGATACAATCCAGGAATTGCTCATTGTGCTAGATCAAGTAAACGACAGCAAGTCGACGTAAGACGACGGTAGTGCCCTTGACAGCTCTGACCCATTTGCAATCCCGAATCCATTCAAAACTCCGTCCCTCTTCGATTGATCAGTGGAGGCAGCTGCCAGCAGGAGGCAGCGAGGGCGGTGGCTGGCGGAAGATGTGACCGTTGTCGACTCCACACCAAATGGACGCCATTCTTGTTGCGGAGCTGCTTGAGGATACAACAGGCGGCGAGAATTGCAGTTAACCCTGGTCGGGAATGTTCTCTCGAACGTCAACGTGCAGAGCACTTTACACTGGACCAATTCCTGCACTGGCCAATGGCCGTGGAATCATGCCGATTGCAAGCTGTCACTGGCTCGATTTTCGCCAACCGGCATCACGGGCTTCCATTTCGGAGCAGAACCAGCGCTCACCCTTAGAGGTGTTGATCTTGGTGCGCCCATAGAATCTACCACCAGGAACATGAAATATGCGGTTGCCGCTGCTGCTAATGTTTCCCTTGATACGGCAATTGCCTGAACTTTCTTTGGACACTTCCTTACCCTGCGAACCAGTCGAATGACGACGGTTTCCTGCTCGCCAATCCCAGGGGTAATCGAACTCACCCTGCCAGATTCCGCTTTTGGTTCCCTTAGCGAATGCCTCCTCCTCGACATAGTCGTGAGAATACTGTCGGTACGCAACTGCCCATCCCTCGGACACCATCCACGCGTTCAGGTCGGCATTGTTAACGCTGCACACGCCGATAATACGTCCATAGCGGTCCTGATCGTTTTCGGAACAGGTTACAACCCTACCACCAATTCTTTCTCTGAGTGCAGCTGTGGCCATCCGGCCGCATGGCCAGGTCTTACCCTCGGCCGAGCACTCTTGGGAACTTTCTGGAGCGTCAATGCCGTGCAAACGGATCTTTGCGGAGCCAATTTCCAAGGTGTCACCATCCACGACCCTGACCTGACCCGATACATCAGCGATTGCCTGAGAATTTACCAGAAGAAGGCCAATTGCCAGAAGCAAGATTGGTTTGATGTGTTTCATTGCCTACAGGTCCCAAGCCTTCAACCGGATTGTGGGGTCTTCCCAAGCGACGGATTGCCTTGACCTATAATGGACAGTTCTTCAACCCGGTTCCTGGTGCGGGCAATGGTATGAACAACGATCGACTGTCTTGACAAGAGCACAAGCTACGGATGACCGCTGCCAGAGGACCCGGCCATTGTGAAACCGGAACATGTTTCCCGGATGTCAAAGTCAGCGGTCGCATGAATTTGATCTGGCGAAGCGGGATTGAATCACTCAGAATGCGAACTTACGCGTCGCTAACGGAAAATGATGCCGCCGCACGGGTTCGAAATCGTGTCCGGACGGGGAATGGACGCGGTGGTTGCTGCCGCAAGGATGAATCCTGCGAATCGCAGCCAAGGTGATCCGATGGCATGAAATAATGGCCGGATTACTGACAGCCTAAATTCAGGGTGTCGACAGTCAGGCGTAGCAGGATTCGATCAGTGCGATCATGTTGCGCTCATTCAGGGGAACCGGATTGCCGGGCGCGGTAGGGTCACGCAACGCCATCGACGCCATTTGGTCCAGCTTGTCAGTCGGAACCCCCAACTGACCAAGATCTCCCGGAATACGCAGTGCGGCTCGCAAATCGGCGACAAATTCGAGGAATCCATCAAATCCGCCGTCAATGCCAAGATATCCGGCAACACTCTCAATGCGGTCTTCGATGGCGTGGCGGTTGAAGCGAAGGACATAGGGCATGACGACAGCATTGATGGTTCCGTGGTGAAGATTGTAGTGGGCACCAATCGGATGAGAAATTGAATGTATGGCTCCGAGACCCTTCTGAAAGGCGACGGCGCCCATTATAGCGGCGCTCATCATGTCCATTCTCGCCACAACGTCGTCTCCGGCCTCGTATGCCCTGGTCAGACTTCGATGAACCAGCCGCATTCCTTCAAGCGCAATACCATCGCTCATCGGATGATATCCGACCGAACAATAGGCTTCGAGACAATGCGCAAATGCGTCCATACCGGAGCCCGCGGTCATAGCCGCCGGCATCGACATCGTGAGCACCGGATCTGCGATAACCTGTCGCGGCAACATGTCGGGATGAAAGATCACCATCTTTGTACGGGTACTGGAATTGGTGATTACACCTGCCCGGCCGACCTCGGATCCAGTGCCCGCGGTGAGTGGTACGGCAACACTCGGATAGGCCAGACCGGCATCTTCAGGCCCCCAGACACCGCGACCATCCTCGAATTCCCATATCGATCGCCGCCGGGATGCCGAAAATGCAATTACCTTGGCGACATCGATTGCTGATCCACCGCCGAAGCCGATTACGCCGTCATGCGGCAGCCGACTGAATTCCCTGACCCCTGCTTCCACGCTTCGCTCATCCGGGTTGGACGAGATTGCCGAAAACACGCCGCCATGCAGCCCGGCACGATCGAGAATGGCCAATGCATCACGACAGGCCTGGTGACTGGCCAATCCTTCATCGGTCACGAAGAGTGGACGCGAGATTCCTGCGTCACGGCATGCTGCCGGCAGTTTCCGAATGCATCGTGGACCAATGCGGATTTGGTTGGGATAGCTCCAGTGTGCGAGTTTCATGGTTGCCCTGTCCCGCGGCGCGGAAGTCGACTGAGCGACCCATTACCTGAATGCGAATTCAGACGCTGCGCAGGTGACAATCTGACGACCTATGCCCGGCGGCGAAGTCGCCACAATAGTCCTGCCAGCGGCAGCAACAGGAGAATTATGGCACAAATCGTGATCGGCCCTGCGATGGGCCGCTCAATGAAGATCATCCAGCTGCCATCAGAGAGCAGGAGCGACTGGCGCAGGGTCGGCTCGGCAATCGGTCCAAGGACAATGGCAAGCACGGCCGGAGCCAATGGATAGTCCAGAATTCGCAACAGAAACGCGCCAATCCCGAAGAACATCATCAGCCAGACATCGTACATGTTCTGGTAGGCGGCATAGGTGCCAACAACCGACAACACGAAGATCAGTGACGACAAGATGCTGAACGGCATCCGCAGCACCCTGAGGAACAGTGGGATGCACGCCAGATTGACAACAACAGCGATCACGTTCGAAATATAGAACGAACCGATGAGCGGCCACACAAATTCCGGATTGTCAGTGAACAGGAGAGGACCCGGCTGCAATCCCCAGATAACCATGCCGGCAAGCAGCACGGCAGTCGTCGGCGAACCGGGAATGCCAAGCGTCATCATCGGCAGCATGGCTCCGGTGGACGCCGCGTTGTTGGCACTTTCGGGCGCCGCTATTCCATCCACTTCGCCACTGCCAAAGTGCCTTCGCCGAGGTGATACCATTTTGGTAACACCGTAGGCCATGAGTGCACCGGGTGTTGCCCCGGCGGCGGGAAGAATGCCGACAAAGAAACCAAGGAACGACCCTATCAGGGTGCCTTTCCAGCAGCTCCTGAACCACAACAGGGCCCGGACAATACGTTTCATCGATATTTGGGCACTGGTCATCTTGATCGTGTTGCGGCTTGACCTGATTGTCCACAACATCTCGCCGATACCGTAGACGCCAATTGCCAGCACGAGGAACTGAATTCCGCGACTGAACCATTCAGTCGAGTCGAACAGCAGCAGGCGAGGCGCGCCGGATATAATGTCGAAGCCGACCGCGGACATGATCAGACCAAAACAAATCGACACGATTGTCTTCGGAATATCATCGCCTCCCAGGCCGACAAACGTGGCGAAGGCCAGCAACATCAGCGCAAACACTTCTGGATTGCCGAACCTGAGTGCGACAGAGGCCAGCAGCGGGGCAGCACCGGTGAACAGGATATTGGAAATGGTGCCACCAACGAATGAGGCCACAGCCGCAATGACCAGAGCACGATCGGCGTTGCCCTGAAGGGCCATCGGGCGCCCGTCGAATGTTGTCGCGACCGCGGTAGAAGCGCCTGGAATGCCCAGTGTGATCGACGATATGGCGCCGCCATACATGGCACCGTAATAGATCGCCGCCAGGAAAATCATGGGTGACGATACCGAGCCGGTCACTTGCTGTATGACAAATGTGAAGGGAAGCAGAATGGCTACACCGTTAACCGAACCGAGCCCTGGCATGGCACCGACGAACAGGCCGATAACAACACCTAGAAAAGCCAGACCAAGATTCAGCGGCTGCAAAGCTGCCCACACGCCCTCGAAAAGAAGTTGAACAACCTCCATCGCGGCTATCGGGGTCTCGCATATGCCGTGACCTGCATGCGGTCACCTGGTGCAGAAAAATTGGAGCTTGCGGCCGTCACGGGATCAAAGGAATATCTCGTAGAGTGGCAGGAACAGCGGCTCAAGATACTGCTTTGGCAGCACAATGCGCATGGCGATGTCGAAGAAGAAAAAGCAGAATACCGGAACGCCAACAGCGATGGCCAGAGCCAGCCACCAGGGATGCTTTCCCAAAAAGCGGATATAGGCAAACAGAAAAACCGGCATGGCACCGTAAAAGCCGACAATTTCGATAAGCAAGAGGAACAGAAGCAGTCCGCCGCCAACCAGGGCAAACATTTTCTTGCCTTGACTATCGAGATAGACGTCACGAGAACGCGCCAGCGGCGAAATTCGCAATGCGCACCTGACCATTATGGCTACCGAGGAAACCAGCATCGCCAACGATAACCAGAAGGGCCAAAAGCCGCTGCCCGGACCTTCGTTATTTACGTTTATCCCGATATTGGCAAAGCGAACGGCGTCCGGATCCCAGGAAGGACCTTCACCGCTCTTCCACATGAGGTAAAGCGAAAAGAGGGCGATCGCCACTGCGGCTACAAATTCCGCTGTGCGCATCGACCGCCCTCTAGGGGTTAGGCAGGAGCTACTTCATGGCTCCTGAAGCTTTGAGAATGGTTTCGTGGCGGTCTCTCTGAACGCCCCAGTATTCTTTCAGGTCGTCACCAGGCAGGAAATCGCCCAACAGCGACTTGTCGCTCTTGTACTGTTGCCAGTCTGCCGAATTGTACACTTCCTCGAACAGCGCTGTATAATAGGTCTGGGCATCAGCAGACATTCCTGGTGCACCTACAACAGCACGCTGCATGTAATACGCGAATTCATTTCCCAGTTCGGCCAGCGTTGGTACGTCGGGGAACATGGGGAGTCGTTCATCGGTAAATGCCACAAGCGGAATGACTGTGCCGGCTTCATAGAAGCCAAGGGCCTCGGACGGGTTGTTGACAGACGAATCGATCTGGTTGCCGGCCAGGTCCTTGGCCACTGCGCCGCCGCCCTTGTAGGGAATATACTTGATTTCCAACCCGTATGTATCGTTCAGGTAGTCGGTTATGATCTGGTCCTCCTGGGCACTGCCTGTGCCACCCATGACCCAGTCCGCCCCGCGTGACTTGGCTTCAGCCAAAAACTCTTCAAACGAGTTGACACCCTCTTCGACGTTGACCCAAAGAACGAATGTATCTTCGGCCATGCGTCCAACGGGCGCAAATTCCATAATGTCGACTTCAAGACCTGGCTGTCGCAATGGCGTCGTGAAGAACGAATTGAGTGTGACCATAATGGTATGATCGGGATCGGTGGCACTCTTGAGCGCGACCAGTGCCTCAGCACCGGAACCACCGCTCTTGTTGACAGGAATCAGTGGTCTGTCAGCGAGATCATTCTTTTCAACGATCGACTGCATGAGACGTGCCATCTTGTCAGCACCGCCTCCCTTTCCAGCCATGATCACAAAATCGATTGGCTTGGTTGGCGAAAACTCGGCGTGGGCCGGTGCAAGTGCAAAGGCCAGGCAGGTTACTACCGTTCCAAGCAAAAGCCTGAAGCTAATTTTCATCTTCTTCCTCCTAGTAGCAGGCGGCATCCTCCTGGAATGTCCGCCAAGTGATGTCGCTGCAGCCTGCTGCAGCTCTTTGCAGATCGCGCTGATGTTGCCTGTGCAACGCACTGGTTGTTTCCAGAGTCAATGGACCCTGTGCATCGGCGCGCGAAGGTGCCGCGTAACCTGCGGCGAAACCGTTGGTCATGACCCCAACACAACATGCTGGCTTGGCAGCACTGCCATCAACCATCAGAAAAGACCATCAATATGACCCTCATCGTTTATATATATGGCTTCTGCTGCCGGGACGCTAGGAAGTCCTGGCATCGTCATGATCGCGCCGCAGATGGCCACGACGAAACCGGCCCCAGCTGAAAGACGCACTTCCCTGATCGGGATCTCGTGACCCGTCGGCGCTCCGAGGATGGTCGGGTCTGTCGTCAGGCTATATTGAGTCTTGGCCATGCAAACGGGAAGCGACCCATAACCTGCGTCCTCCCACAATGACAACTGGTTGCGAATCTTGCCATCGGCAACCACCCTGCCGGCGCGGTAGATCTCGCTCGCGACCGCTTCGATCTTGTCCAGCAGTCCAATATTGTCCGGATAAAGCGGCTTGAATGACGCCTTGCCCTGGTCGATGACTTCGACGACCTTGTGAGCCAGTTCCACCGTACCTTCGGATCCCAGTTCCCAGTGGCGACACAGCACCGCCTCGGCATCCATCGAAGCAACATATTGCCTGACAGCTTCGATCTCGTCATCGGTATCGGTGACGAAGTGGTTGATGCCGACTATAGCGGGCACTCCATACTTGCGCATGTTCTCAATGTGCCGTCCCAGATTGGCACAGCCCAGTTGAACAGCTTCGACATTCTCGGCAGTCAGGGATTTGCGGTCGACGCCACCGTTCATCTTGAGGGCCCTGATTGTAGCCACGATCACAACCGCCCTGGGTGACAGTCCTGCCTGCCGGCATTTGATGTTCATGAACTTCTCGGCGCCCAGATCGGCACCAAATCCTGCCTCGGTCACAACATAATCGGCCAGCTTCAGGGCTGTTTTCGTTGCCACCACAGAGTTGCATCCATGGGCAATATTGGCAAATGGTCCGCCATGAACGAAGGCCGGATTGTTCTCGAGGGTCTGGACAATGTTGGGTTGAACGGCCTGCTTGAGAAGGACGGCCATCGCTCCATCCGCCTTGAGATCACGGCAATAGACAGGTGACCGGTCTCGCCGATACGCAACGATCATGTTGCCAAGGCGACGCTCGAGATCTTCAAGGTCCTTGGCAAGACACAGAACTGCCATCACCTCGGATGCCACCGTGATATCGAAACCGGCCTCCCTGGGAAAACCGTTTGCCACCCCACCCAGACTACAGGTGATTTGCCGCAGCGCCCGGTCATTCATGTCGAGAACGCGACGCCACACGACCCGCCGGACATCAATACCCAGCTTGTTTCCCCAGTACACGTGATTGTCGATCATTGCCGACAGCAGATTATGTGCCGAGGTTATGGCATGGAAGTCTCCTGTGAAGTGAAGGTTCATGTCCTCCATGGGAATGACCTGGGCGCGCCCGCCGCCAGCAGCACCTCCTTTCATTCCGAAACAGGGACCCAGAGACGCTTCGCGAATACAGATAGCCGTGCGCTTGCCAATCCGGTTGAGTCCATCACCCAGACCCACAGTGGTGGTCGTCTTGCCTTCTCCGGCCGGCGTCGGGTTTATCGCCGTAACCAGGATCAGATTGCCATTTTCACGGTCCTGGAGGCCAGCGATGAAACCGGCTGAGATTTTTGCCTTGTCGTCGCCAAACGGCACCAATTGATCACCTGGAATATCCAGTCTGGCGCCCACCTCCTGGATGGGACGCTTGCTGGCGCTGCGGGCAATCTCGATATCTGTTGGCATTACAACAACTCCAATTCGGTCTCTCAATCGGTTCCGAGCATTGTACCCGACGTCAGGCCGGTGCCGCTCGCATATTCACTTGCGGTGATTTTGCCGCTGCCCTGCGGACGGACTCTCAATACCTGGATCCGACCGCCATTCGCCTGAACGGTGATGCCGGTCTTGTCGATGTCGACGACAGTGCCGGGAACACCTTCGCCAGAGCACTTTCGCGCGTCGTATATCTTGAGAACGGCACCGTCCAGGGTAGTCCATGCACCAGGTTGGGGGTTTGTTCCGCGGATCAGATTATACACCTTATCAACATCGTTTGACCAATTGATTTTGGCATCCGGCCCGCGGCACCAGGACTCGTATGTGGCCTGTGATTCATCCTGTGGGAGGCGTGGTGGGTTTCCGGTTCGAAACAAGTCACAAACTTCGGTGACCGAATCAATGGCGGCCGGAAAGATCTTCTTGAAATAGATGTCGCCCAATGTATCGTCAGGTCCGATCGAGCACTCGCCCTGGAGAAGGATATCGCCTTCATCCAGACCGTCGGTAGGATAGAACCAGGAAAAACCGGTGCGCGTGGCTCCCCCAATTATTGGCCAGTTGATGGCACTGGGCCCGCGGTGATGGGGAAGCAGCGAGGGATGGAAACAGATTGTTCCCACTGCCGGAACCTGGCAAGCGGTCTGCGGAACGAACTGGATGACATAAGCCATCATCATCATGTCCGCCTGGTGCGAGCGGAGTTCTTCGATAGTCTCGGGGGCGGCGTATCCGGATGGCTGGAATAGCGGCAATTCGGCGTCTAGCGCTGCCTGTTTCAACGGGTCCAGTGGTCGGTCCTGACGATCCGGAGCGCAATAAACCGCAACGACTTCATCCTTGCCGTCCGCAAGGATCCTTTCCAGGGCAGCCCTGCCAAATGCCTGCTGCCCCATGACAATCACGCGCATTGCTCGATCTCCGCATCCATCTGCCTGCAACAAGTTCCGGAAAACTCGGGGTAATCCTAGTCAGGCACGTCAAACCTTTCCTACAGCACCCGATTCAATAATCCGCTGCAGTTCGTCATCCTCGTAACCCAGGACATCCGCGAGGATTTCAACCGTGTGTTCGCCTAGCAGAGGTGATCGGTCGACCACAACATTGTGATCCGAAAACTTGATCGGGCAACCCACCGTGAGATACTTTCCTCTCTCGGGATGTTCGACTTCGACGATTGTCCCGGATTCCCGCAATCCCTGATCCTCAGCGATTTCCTTCATCGAAAGAATCGGACCCACGGGAATGTTGAGTGGATTGCAGATTTCCATCACCTCAAACTTGGTCTTTGTGGAAGTCCACTCCTCAATTTCAGCGAACACCTCGTCGAGACGCGGCAGACGTGCTTTCAGCGTCGCATAGTCGGGGTCGTCGATCCATTCCGGCTTGCCGATCAATTCGCAGATGCGCGGCCATACCGCAACCTGCGTAATGAAGTATGTATAAGCGTTGGGATCCGTTTCCCAACCCTTGCACCGGAGTATGCGTCCAGGCTGGCCTCCTCCTGAATCGTTGCCGGCGCGGGGGGTCGCCTCGCCAAATTCAATTCCATTGCCAAACTGGGAATACTCCCGCAACGGTCCGGCTCGCAGTCGCTGCTGATCTCGCAACTTGACCCGGCACAAATTGAGCACGCCATCCTGCATCGGTGCCAGGACCCGCTGTCCACGTCCGGTCTTCTGGCGATGAAGGAGTGCAACCGTAATCCCCAGAGCGAGATGAAGCCCGGTGCCCGAATCACCGATCTGCGCTCCGGTAACCATGGGCACGTCACCGAGAAACCCGGTGGTTGAGGCCGACCCCCCGGCGCACTGGGCGACATTTTCATAGACCTTGCAGTCCTCGAACTTGCCCGGCCCAAATCCCTTGACCGAGGCCATGATCATGCGCGGGTTTATTTGCTGGATCCTCTCCCAGCCAAATCCCATGCGACCGAGCGCACCGGGAGCAAAGTTTTCGACCAGCACGTCACAACTTGACACCAGCCTTGCCAGCACCTCCTTACCCGTCTCATGCTTGGTATTCAGGCAAATGGAGCGCTTGTTGTGATTGAGCATGGTGAAATACAAGCTGTCGGCATCCGGGACATCGACCAACTGCGTGCGGGTCGCGTCGCCGGTGCCTGGCCGTTCCACCTTGATTACGTCAGCCCCGAACCAGGCAAGTAATTGTGTGCAGGTCGGGCCGGACTGAACATGTGTAAAGTCAAGGACTCGAATTCCTTGCAACGGCTTCATCAGGACCTGCTCCCTGACCAGGTAAAGGGCTACTTGTACATCGTTTGCCGCCTGGTGCCGGGCGCATACTCATCCGGATCAAGCCACACATTGACCACGGCGCATTTGCCAGTGCGGGCAATCTCCTCTCGGGCCCTTTGCAGGGCAGGCTGCAACTCGCCGGGCTGCCTCACTTCCTTGCCATACCCACCAATCATTTCGGCAAATCCTGAGAACGGAACATCGCCGAGCTTGTTGCCGATGTCGCCCCGGTTCTTGCCATACTTGGCAATTTGCCCGTAACGGATCTGGTTCATGGCCGAGTTGTTGCCGACCACGGCAAGGTAGGGAGCGCCAAAGCGTTGCGCGGTTTCCATGTCGAATGCGGTCATACCGAATGAACCATCACCGTAGAGGCACATCACCTCCTTGTCAGGATGGGCCAGCTTGGCAGCCATGGCAAATCCGGTTCCGACTCCCAGGGCACCCAGAGCTCCCGGATCCATCCATTGCCCGGGGTTCCTGGGACGTACTGCTTGAGCAGAAATAGTTACAACATCTCCACCGTCACCGATGTAGATTGTATCCTCGTTAAGGAACTCGTCAATCTCCCAGGCCAGGCGATATGGATGGATCGGGAACTGATCGGACAGAAAGAGCGGCATCAGCTTCTCTTTCTTTGTTCGTTCAATCTGGCGCAGTGACTGCATCCACTGCTGTCGCATCTGCTGCTTGCCTCGGTCAATCCTGCCCGATGCAGCGGCGGTAACCGCAGACAGGATTGCGCCCGGGTGGCCGTAAAGGCCAAGCGCAATGTCGCGGTTCTTGCCAACGGTGCGATAGTCCAGATCAATTTGAATCAGGCACGGCGCGGTGATGCGCTTGCCGTAGCCCATGCGAAAATCAAACGGCGTGCCGACAATAAGGATTACGTCGGCACCCTTGAAGGCATCCGAGCGCGTGCGGTCGAAACCATGCGCATCGTTTTGGCGCATCATGCCGCGCGCGGCACCGTTGGTGTAGGCCGGGATATCGAGGGCATGCACAAATTCAATGCATTCACGGTGTGATCTCGAGGCCCAGACCTGCTGGCCGAACAACACCGCCGGTCGTTCCGAAGCCACCAGAATATCGGCCAGTTTCTCGACCGCCTCTGGATCACCAATCGAATGCGGGGATGCACGGTAGCTTCCAGCCGCAGGTATGCGGGCATTTGCTAGCGGAATTTCGGCATCCAAAATGTCGCGGGGGATCTCGAGATAGCTTGGTCCGTAGGCACCTGCGAAGCACTCTCTTGCCGCCATTGCCACCATGTCGGCAACTCGCTCGGTGGAGTACACGCCCGAGGCAAACTTGGTTATCGGGCTCATCATTTCGACATGGGGCAGGTCCTGCAGCGAACCCATCTTGTGTTGAGTCAGCGAGGACTGGCCACCGATGTGGAGAATCGGGCTTTCCGAACGAAAGGCGGTGGCTACGCCGGTGACGGCATTGGTGCAACCGGGACCGGCGGTTGTCACTACACAACCGAGCCGTCCCGTCTGGCGGGCATAGCCATCGGCGGCATGCGCTGCCGTTTGTTCGTGCCTGACATCGACGACGCGGATATTTTCGTCGATGCAACCGTCATAAATGTCGATGATGTGACCACCGCACAGGGTGAAAATCGTATCGACACCCTCGTTGCGCAGGGCCTTTGCAACCAGCCGGCCACCCGAAACGACATTCTCGTCCTTGCTCTTCCGGGCAAGCGTATCGTGGGCGGTTGGCGAGAACTGCTGCATCTGCGTTCCTTCCTCCTGCTTTCCTGTTCTACGCATGGTCCCAGTTCTGGCGGATGTATTCGCCAAGGCGGAGCGTGTGCTGGCGGACAAGCCTGTCAGCTCGATCCGGTTCTCGGGCCTCGATTGCGTCGACGATATTGGTGTGATCGACCACCGACCGGTCGGCGCGTCTGGCATCGCGCATGGCATGTCGACGAACCGGTTCGAGATGCGAGAACAGGTCGTTGCCAATTTTTTGCAACATCGAGCAGTTGGACAGCTTGAGCACCTTGCGATGAAACCTGATGTTCACATCCGAGTATTCATTGATGTACAGGCGGGCATCCTGCTGCGAATAGCTGGTTCCGATCTGGCGCAGTTCGGATATCTGCTGATCGGAAGCGCATGCGCAGGCCAGCCGTGCAGCCATGCTTTCGAGGGCGGCCCACACGGTAACCAGTTCAACAACCTCCTGCAGCTTGCGGCGCTTGACAAAGATTCCCTTGCGAGCCCTGATCTCGACAATCGCCTCGTTTTCCAGCCGAATCAGTGCCTCACGAAGTGGTGTTCTCGAGATACCCAACTGACGCGCAATCGATCTTTCGTCGAGCCGCCTGTCCACATTGTCCCCGTAAACGTCAAACTCGAGAATTGCCTTGCGCAACACCTCGTAGATGCGATCCTGCAGAGTCTGGCTACTCTCCAGTGGCTGTAACGAGATTCCGTCGGACACTTATCCTCCGAGAGGCACGGGGTCATGAAGTCTGGTATTATTGTATCTGGTATACCAGTATACTTTCTGTCATGTCCAGTCAAGTCCCTTCGGGAGGCAAGGAGCTATCAACCTCCAGCCAATACTGACATTTGCTTCAATGGATTCGTAAATTTCACCTGGGCATCCTGATTCTCCGAGGTCACGCCTGCCAGGGAGCCATGCATGTACAAGTCGGTTCATCTGCAGCTTCACCCCACGCCTGTGGACGCTGCGATCGCACAGAGTGCTCACGAGGCACTGTCTTCCTGCGGCAGCAAGGGCCAGCCCCTTGCGCTGCGCGTCAGACACAGCGAACAGGACCAACCTGTTCACTCTCCCGGCCGGTCGGTCGACCTGCTCATGCAGGTTCTGAAAACCCTGGCCACTGGCGGGGCGTTACGCTGATTCCGGAGTGCGCCGAGTTCACAACGGTCCAGGGCGGCCAACGTACTTGACATCTCCCGTCCATTCCTCATCAAGCTCCTCGACCAGAAGGCTCTCCCGTATCGGAAGGTCGGCAAGCACCGCCGGATTCGCATGAAGGATGTCATGACATACAGGAATGTCACCGATCGTGAAGGCGAGCAGGTGCCTGAACAACAAACCCGGGAAGCCCTGGCTCGTGACATGGGATAAAGCGTATGGTGATGAGCTTCACTGCTCTCCTCGACGCCATCATTCCCTATCCGGCACCGATGCGGGATATTTTCTGCAATTGACGGTTGACGATATTTCCGGCGCGAAGTGGACAGCTGACATCCATCGGGAATGGATCGATGCCTTGCTCCGCAACGAACCGCACCGGGACCGGGCAGCCCTCAAGCGCACTCGTGACCGGATGGATCAGGCAACACGGGATTGCCTGGTCACCGGATACAGAACGCCAACCCACGCCCTGGACCTTCCAGGTCCCGGCAACATTCATGTTCTCGCTGCAGCAATATTCGGACACCGGGACGTGATCGTTGCCTGTAACCTGCCAGACTTTCCGGAGGACACAATCGCGCCCTGCGGGATCGAAGTCCTTTACCCGGACAACTTTCTGTCCAGTCACATTGACCTGATGCCAGGCCATTTCTGCGACGCGGTGCGCCAGATACGAGAACGGCTGGTGACGTCGCTCATCTGCGTTAAAGACTATCTCGGCACCCTCGCCGCGCCTGGACTCGTCGCTACCGCCGCCATACTGGCTCGGTTTTAGGAGCGGCACCTGTTGGTATCTGAATCCTTCCGGAAGCCCCGGGCCAGAGCGGCATCATCGTCACGGTTGCCGTCCTCCCACACTTTCGCAACCCGCATTCGTGATCGACAAGATCCTGCAACAGTGTCGCGGGCGTTGAAATCCATCGACCGATCAACGACTCTCACAGATGCGTTGCGGGCGTGGGCTGCCTATCAAGAATCCGGTAACAGGATGGAAGCTTCAGGTTGCCACGGGCACTGGAATTCCTATATTCATGAGCAGGTCCGACGCCTCGCAGGCAACGGCGCGAATCCGGCCGCGGTCTCCGTCGACAGTCGCAGATGCAGCCAGCACTCGCAGAGGTACACATGATCAAGTTTTCCCTGAACTGCGAAAACGCACACAATTTCGACAGCTGGTTCCAGTCGAGCGATGCCTTCGAGACGCTCAAACGGACCCGGATGCTGTCCTGTCCCATGTGCGGCTCGCTTGAGGTGGACAAGGGCATGATGGCGCCGCGCATTGGCAATTCCGACAGCCCGCCTTCAAGGGACACCGTGGCGCAGGTGCCGATCAATCTGGAGAAACCGGGCAGCAAGCTCGAAAAGGCCGTTCTCATGCTGAAACGCGAAGTCGAGCGCAATTCGGATTATGTGGGGCAGGCGTTTGCGTCCGAAGCCCGAGCCATGCATTCCGGCGAGTTGCCACAGCGCCCCATCTATGGGGAGGCACGAATGGACGAAGCCCGCGAGCTTGTCGCCGAGGGTATCAGCGTCATGCCGCTCCCATGGTACAGCACCTCCAACGCCAATTGAGGCGGGCCAAACCGGCCCAGCTTTCGGCGACAGGAATCCATCCGAACCCATTGTAACCGGCACGCCCGCCAGTCACCGCCCGACACCAATCTTGCCACCGCACCGATCCATGATTTCTGTGGTGAGGACAGCAGGGCACACCAACCCCGAGGCGTTGGCGGCATCACAGGTAATCCGGAATCAGAAAGCCCATGCAACAACTTGCATCCGACATTGCGGTCCTGAAATTCGGAGGCACTTCGGTCGGTGACCTCAAGCGACTGACGCAGGCGGCGATGCGCGTGCGCCGGCAAGTTGATCTGGGCCGCAAAGTCATAGTCATTGTGTCAGCCATGGCTGGAGAAACCAACCGGCTGGCCGAAAGGGCACGATCGTTTGGTATCGCCTTCGACGCGCGTGAATATGATGCCGTCGTGGCCAGCGGCGAAAACGTGACGGCTGGACTGCTGGCACTTGCACTTCAGGGAATGAATGTGCCGGCCCGCAGCTGGCAGGGCTGGCAAGTCCCTGTACACACCTGTTCGGCCCATGGAGCGGCGCGCATCATTGACATAGGGGTCGAGAATCTGACGGCGCGATTTTCCGACGGCATGAAAGTGGCCGTGGTGGCCGGCTTCCAGGGCGTGGGTGACGACAATCGTATCACAACACTGGGTCGAGGGGGGTCCGACCTGTCGGCGGTGGCCTTTGCAGCCAGGTTTGGATCGAACAAATGCTTCATCTATACAGATGTCGACGGCGTCTACACGGCCGACCCGCGTATCGTCCCGCGGGCCCGCAAACTCGACCGCATCGCCTATGATGAAATGCTCGAACTGGCAGCGCTGGGTGCCAAGGTCCTGCAAGCGCGTTCGGTCGAGCTGGCAATGCAGTACAAGGTGCCGGTGCATGTCCTGTCAAGCTTTTCGGATTCGTCCGGAACGCTTGTTTGCGAAGAGGATCAGACCATGGAACTGAGAACCATATCGGGAATCGCGCATTCTCGCGACGAAGCAAAGGTTACGATCGTGTCGGTTGCCGACCGACCCGGCATCGCAGCTTCCATTTTCGGTGCCCTTGCCTTGCGCAACATTAACGTCGACATGATTATCCAGAACGTTTCCGAAAGCGGTCGTACCGACATCACTTTTTCGTGCCCGGTCGAGGAAGTTGATACTGCCGAACACGCCCTGAGAACAATTCGCGACGATGGCATCCTGAACTTCGAGGCACTTCTGCATGACCGCGAGGTGTGCAAGATTTCCGTGGTGGGCATTGGCATGCGCTCGCAGTCTGGCGTTGCCGCGCGCATGTTCACGGCTCTGGCCGACGAAGGCATCAACATTCAGGTCATTTCGACGTCGGAAATCAAGATTTCGGTGCTCGTCAACCGTCGCTATCTCGAATTGGCAGTGCAGACACTTCACGAAAAGTTCGGCCTGGATAGGGTTCCGGATTGCGATCACCAACAACAACCGGCTTGAACAGATGAACGGGAGGCGCCGCAATGGTTGACCGCGCAGAAATAACCTCGGGAAACATTCAGGTCTCGAATACCCAGAAACTTCTGACCACGCTCATTTCCGCCATGCGCACAGAGCGAGATGGTCAGCATCGTCTCGACCGCATGGTCGACATTGTTGCCGATTCGATGAATGTCGATGTCTGTTCAATCTATCTGCATGTCGACTTCAATACCCTCGAACTGTGCGCAACCAGAGGTCTCAGATCTGCCGCCATCCACAAGACTCGCCTGAAGATCGGGGAAGGCCTGGTAGGTCAGGTCGCTGAAACAGCCATGCCGGTCAACACGGCCAGAGCCCCTGAAGAACCGAACTTCAGCTATCGGGTAGAAACAGGAGAGGAACGCTATTCGTCTTTCCTTGGCGTTCCGATCATGCGTCCAGGCCAGACCTTGGGTGTTATTGTTGTCCAGACACGGGAGTCGCGATCCTTCGATGACTCGGAAGTCATTACACTCGAAGTGGTGGCAACTGTCATCGCCGAAATGCGGGAAACCGGTATCATCACGGGTGAAGGCAAGGCCCTGTCTGCTCCGCACACACTGCCGGTTACCTATAGCGGCATCATTGCCCACGAAGGTCTGGCTGAGGGTCGAGTGCTCCTGCACGAACCGCATGTGATCATTACCCGGCTCGTTGCCGAGGATCCCGCCAGTGAACTCGACCGTCTCGAGCTTGCCCTCCAGAAGCTGCGGGGCAATGTCGACGAGATTCTTGATGCAGAGCATGTCACTGTTGCCATGAATTCGGAGCAGCGCGAGGTCATCGAAATTTACCGGATGATCGCCAATTCGTCGGGTTGGGTCAATCGTGTCAAGGCGGACATTCATGCTGGACTGTCGGCAGAGGCCGCCGTGGACAAGGAACAGTCGGAAGTGCGGGCCAAAATGGAGGCGTCCCCGGACGCTTATCTCAGGGATCGCCTGCACGACCTTGACGACTTGTTTCATCGATTGCTACGTATCCTGACCGGCCAGGGCCGCAAGCATGAGGACCGCCTGCCCGACGATCCCGTACTGGTTGCGCGCAATATCGGCCCTGGTGAACTTCTCGAGTACGGACGGACACTCAGGGGTATCATTCTCGAGGAGGGCTCGATCGGTTCCCATGCAACCATTGTTGCCAGGGCGCTGGCTATTCCCCTGATGATCCATGCCAAGGGGGTTATCGCCGAAGCTCTTGACGGAGATTCCATCCTGCTCGACTGCAAGCAGGGGCTGGCCCATGTCCGTCCCAGCGAAAGTGTTGCGGCGGCGTTCCGAAACACCCTGGAAGTTGCTGCCAATGTCGCTGCCCGCTACACGCAGATTAGAGACCTGCCTGCCCTTACGCGCGATGGCGTTGAAATCAGACTTTACATCAATGCCGGTTTACTGGCTGACCTGCCCAATCTCGAGCCTTCCGGAGCCGATGGGGTCGGGCTCTTTCGCACCGAACTGCGGTTTCTAGCCGCCAACAAGATTCCGACGCGACGCGAGCTTGCCGAGCAGTATTCGCAGGTTCTTGATTCTGCAAAGGGACGCAGGGTTGTCTTTCGGACCATTGACATTGGTTCCGACAAGGTTGTCCCCTATCTCAAGCGGGAAGACGAGCCCAATCCGGCACTTGGCTGGCGAGCAATCAGGATCTGTCTGGACAAGCCGGGGATACTCAAGATGCAGATGCAGTCCCTGGTTAGAGGCGCAAAGGGTAGGCCACTTTGTGTCATGTTTCCGATGGTTGCAGGATTCGGAGAATTCAAGCAGGCACGCAGCATTGCATTGGGGCAAATTGAGCGCGAGCGAAGAATGGGCCACGTGGTCCCCGAAAAGGTCGAGATCGGAGCCATGCTCGAAACCCCTTCGCTAGCCTTCGCCCCGGACGGGTTCTACGAGCTCGCTGACTTCGTTTCGATTGGCGGCAACGATCTGAAGCAATTCTTCTTTGCTGCCGACCGGCAGAACGAGCGCGTGCGCAGCCGGTACAACTCGTTTTATCTCAGTTATCTGGAACTTATTCGTTACATCACCACGCGTTGCCACGCCATCGGCACACCAGTTAGCTACTGCGGTGAGGATGCGGGTCAACCCAGGGTGGCGGCGTGCCTGGCAGCAATGGGTGTTCATGCATTTTCTCTCCGTTCTGCTTCGCTCGGAAAGGTCAAGTATCTCCTGCGCCAGGTCAACCTGAGAGAGATTGCGGAGGCGATCGAGCAGGCACGCGCCAGCGGCGAAATCACTTTCGAGAAAGGGATCGACCAGTTCACGGGTGTGCTTGACCCCAGCCCGGAGGCAGGGCCAGCTGACTAGACGGTCAATGCACTCTTCCAGACCCTGATTCGGTCGAAGGACTACGAGCGCAGGATGGAGGGTTCCTGGCGTGATCGCTGGAGGCCGCGTGTCGGGTTTTGACCTTAGCCGCCGGGCACGGGATACAGCCACCTGCAATCGGATTGCGAACGCACTGATGAGCCTGTATTCCGAGTGAAGATATCCACATGGCCTTCACTCTCGGGGGACATGCCAGCAAACTCCTGCCGGTGAATGCAGGCGACGGCAAGGCAAGACCAGTTGATTAGATCTGCCAGTTTCCTGCGCAGAAATCCCAATGCCCGAAACGCCGGGATTCCACAGTCAGCAGGAAGAGGCTGTGGTACCCGGACTTTAAGGTGAGACCATGAACTCAATGCGGGGTGAAATGAGCAAACAGGACAACCCGGACATGCACGACCAAAGATATACCATGGGTTACAGTGAGGAGTTCCAGTTGCTTCTGCGACGCAGAAGTGCTGCCAACACCGCGGCCCACTTTCTTCCCCTGCTCAAGCCTGGCATGCGCCTTCTTGACGTAGGTTGCGGGCCGGGTTCGATCTCCATGGGGCTGGCCGACGTCGTGGCACCCGGCGATCTCATAGGCATTGACATGGAAGAAACCCAGATCAGTCTGGCCAACGCAGCCGCGTCTGCCGGTGGACATTCGAACGCGAGGTTTCAGGTTGGGGACGCCCTGAATCTTCCTTTCGAGGACAATTCCTTTGATGCTGTGCACTCCCACGCGGTACTGATGCATATACCAGACGTGTCGGGGGCCGCGGCAGAGATGTTCAGGGTGCTGAAACCGGGCGGACTCTTGTCTTGCCGGGACGTAATCCTGTCTTCATGTTTTTTCGAACCCAGACTGGATGACTACAGCAAGGCCTGGGACGTCTTTGGCAGACTCCTCGCCGCAAACGGAGGACATCCAGAAATGGGGAAGGAATTCAAGGGTCTGCTCCACTCGACGGGGTTTGCCGATGTGGCGGCGAGTGCGTCATTCGAGTGCTTTTCGTCAAGGGACGATGTCGAGTTCTTCTACTCATTCGTAAAAGGCTGGTTTTTCGGAGATCAAACTGTTGCAGCGGCCGTGAAGCTGGGACTGGCCAGCGCCGCGGAACTTGGCCGCTGGAGCGACCAGATGGATCAGTGGCGAACAGAAGCAGCAGCGTTTGCAGCCATTTCATGGGGGGAAGCAATCGGCGTCAAACCCGAGTGACCGGCCGAACCCAAAAGGCATCTCCCGGGCAGTTGGCAGATTCACTCCTTGGAAGATCCTGGCCTGCCCGGAGTACAGAGGCGAATTCTGTGGCGGCTGCGGTTCAAGTGCAGCTCTGAACCCGCGTTCGCAACAGGTAGGTCACAGGGATCGTTGCCGCTTGAGTTTGGCTGGAACAGGCTGCCATTTGGCGGTCACGGAAAACCGGCAGGCCCGGATTGGCAACCCAAACCTCCTGCAACGCCAAATCTTCAGTAACACGACCTGGATTCTCAATAATGAACACCAGGCCAGTCCGCTGCGGTCGTCGGCAGTTTGCGGCAGACACTGCATCTCTACCGGTGATTGAATTCGATGTTACGCCACGCTTGCCTCACACCCATCCCGATCTTCGATGGCAAGAACTGACTGGCCCTCGCTGCAAGACGAGACGACCCTCCCTGGCGAATTCGCGCCTGGCTCCGGGCAGCCTTCTGGCCAGAAATGCCAGAGAGGAGGCAACCTCTTACTGACCAATTCAATCGCTGGCTCGGCAACCGAACTCACGAACAACGGATCGGATGACCCACAATTCATCGCGTATTGAATTGTCAGCGAATGCGAGACTAGTCGCCGTCCGTCGAATCGGACGAAAAGCCCGGATGCCTGATCACCTCACCGTCAAGCATGGATGCCGCTTCAGGTACAAGTGCGAGATAGAGCACGCGGGCCGGATCGACTGGCTGCGGGAATATGGTGTGTGAAGTTCGAGAAAATCCAAATCGAGAGTAATACGAAGCATCTCCAACCAACAGAACCAGCTTCCAGCCAAGGTCGGCCGCCTTCGCAAGGCTGCATCGAATGAGCATCGAACCTATGCCTTCACCTTGACGCGTTGGGTGGACCGCAACAGGACCCAACAGAAGCGCAGGTTGCCTGCTAATGCCAATAAGGATCGGCCAGAACCGAATTGCTCCGACCAGTTGTCCACTTTCATCGCGGGCAACGAAGGCAAGTTCCCTTATCGGGGAAACGTCATGCCGCAAATTGTAGGAAGCAAGCGCCAGTCTGCCAACGCCAAACGCGGTATCCAGCAACGCCTCGATTTCCCACATGTCTTCCGGTCGCTCACCCTCCAATCTGATCACTGGGGAAACTGCCTGTTCCAACTGACAAAGACATCCGGCGAGTTCGCGTTGCAATCGACAGGCCGACAACAGTGACAGAAAGAGTGATCAGATCTGTTGCCGGGTTCCGGAAGGCGTGCGCGCCGTATGAACACACCAAACCGGGCGGGGACGCAATTTCGTACTGGTAACCAGAGCATTGATTCAGGCCGCCTGTCAAGGCGCACGTGATTCATTTGCCTGGCAGTGTGGTCTTGGCACCGTTTACGCGTTCAATCCGCCTCAAACCCTTGTGACACTGCGCTCTATACAACTCATCCCGGTGCGCCTGAGCATTTTCGCTTTCGTTTTGCGCACATCTCTTCAGATCTGCAACTCCAACTTCGTGAATTCTTGCCTTTCAGGCAGGTGCACCTCAAGAACAAGTTGTAGCAATTTGACGACAGGTTCGGTATGTCTGTTTCTACAGGTAAAAGGGACTCTCTTGTGACCAAGACCTACCTCGGAATTATTGGCGGTTCGGGCCTATACGACATTGATGCTGTCGCCGGTGCCCAGTGGATATCGGTCGACACACCATGGGGGAAGCCGTCCGATTCGATCCTGACCGGTTGCCTCGGTGACATTCCTGTTGCCTTCCTTCCTCGCCATGGAAGGGGTCATGTGCATTTGCCGTCAACCGTTCCATACAAGGCAAATATCGATGCCCTGAAGCAACTGGGCGTGACTGATGTCGTATCCCTGTCGGCCTGCGGATCGTTCCGGGAAGAACATGCGCCGGGGACATTTGTGATCGTCGACCAGTTCATTGATCGCACCTTTGCCCGGCAAAAGACATTCTTCGGAGAGGGGTGCGTCGGTCATGTTTCGATGGCTTATCCGGTATGCGGTCGGCTGGCTGCCGCCTGTGGCCGGGTAGCCGAACAGCTCGACATTCCAGTCTCTAACGGCGGCACTTATCTTGCAATGGAAGGCCCGCAGTTCTCGTCGCTCGCCGAATCCAGAATGTATCGCAGCGTCTGGAATTGTGACGTCATCGGAATGACCAACATGCCGGAGGCCAAACTGGCGAGAGAGGCTGAACTTTGCTACGCCACCGTGGCCATGGTTACCGACTTCGACTGCTGGCATCCCGGGCACGGGGAGATTGATATTGCGGAACTGCTGACTGTGCTCTTTTCAAACACGGGAAAGGCCAAGCAACTCGTGCAGGAATTGCCGCCGCTGCTTGGCAGTGAGCGGCAGGCTTGCCCCCGGGGATGTGACCGGGTGCTTGACACGGCCATCTTGACCGGTCCCGATCATCGCTGCCCGGAGCTTGTCGACAAACTCCGGAATGTGGCAGGAAGGGTGCTGGGAGGAGAGACTTCCGGTTGAACGATCCAATGTCGGCAACAAGAAGCGAGTTCCGATGAGCCGTTCAAGAATGCGTTCATTTGGTACGACTTTGCGAGTCGGGTACAATTCGGACCGATTCTACAATCGCAAGTTCTTCGAGTCCACGCGTCGGACTGTCAATTCTGATCCGGAAACAGAAAACACGGCTCCACCGGAAGCCATCGACAAACTGTATAATCGTTCGAGCGAGTCGATGGCCGAGCTTCCTGACAATTGTGTGCATTTGATGGTCACTTCTCCGCCCTACAACGTAGGGAAGGACTATGATGACGATCTGTCGCAGGGTGAATACTTCGAGTTGCTGAGCAATGTGTGGAGAGAGACCTATCGTGTCCTTGCTCCCGGTGGTCGCGCTTGTATCAATGTCGCCAATCTGGGCCGGCGTCCGTACATTCCACTCAGTTCATACATCTGCATGGAAATGATCGACATCGGATTTCTAATGCGCGGTGAAATCATCTGGAACAAGTCGGCGGGAGCCGGTGTATCCTGCGCCTGGGGCAGTTGGCGAAGTCCATCCAATCCTGTTCTGCGCGATACGCATGAATATGTGCTGGTCTTCTGCAAGGATGCGTTCGCTCGAAAGAAGCCTGGAGATGACAGCAGGACGGCCACCATCGAACGGGATGAATTCCTTGAGTACACGAAGAGCGTGTGGGCCTTTCCACCGGAGTCTGCAAGACGAGTTCAGCACCCTTCCCCGTTTCCGGTGCGCCTTCCGGCTCGCCTGATCAAGCTATACACCTATTCCGGAGACCTCGTGCTGGACCCGTTTGCTGGATCGGGAACGACCGCTGTTGCAGCACTCAGGACCGGACGTCACTTTGTAGGCTATGAGGTTTCCGCCGAATACATCGAAATTGCACGCCACCGAATCGGGCGGTCAAGGTCGACATCCAACGATGCCGGTCAGTAAATCTGCAATGCCCACAGTCGGTCAAACGGCTCGCACCGATCAGGACAGCCGGGAAGCTCCGGCACCGCCTGCATCTCCACGAACAACCAGGACTTCCCAATTGGCGAAAGTGGTTACAACAGTTTCCTTTCGTAGAGTGATCTGAAAGGCCCAGTGGTTTTCGATGTCTCGCAATCTGGCAACTGACGTTAATCCGAGCGGCAGCACCCTTGGCTAATCCGGACCATTCTCGCTCTCATGGCCGCCGGCACCGCAGGAGGAGGTCGAGGTCGACCCGTAGTGTTGACTACCACAATTTGCGAAATCCGTTCACCCCACTGAACATCTACTCCAGTGACCGGATTGTGGCGCTGCACAATGCCTCTCTTCAGGTCCTGCAGGAAATGGGCATCAAGGTCCTGCTTCCCGAAGCACGAAAGATACTCAGGGACGGTGGCGCACTCGTTGATGACGATACACAAATGGTCCGCATTGGAGCGGATATCGTCGAGGCCTGTATCCGCACTGCACCGCGCAGGATTATCTTGCGGGCCGGGTCCCGAGAGAAGGATGTGACGCTTGAACTCGGTCGCCTGACTTTCCTTTCGGGAGCAGGTGCTCCGCATGCGACCGACCTCGAAGGCGGCCGCCGGCCATCATCACTGGCAGACTATTTGGACCTTGTGAGGCTGGCTGACCAGTTCGATGCTATCCAAATGCAGAACAACATGGTCGAAGCCCAGGATATTCCGACGCATTTAAGGCACTATCCGGTGATGGAAGCGCAGCTTGAACTTTCGGCAAAGGCGCCCTCTATCCTGACACGCGGGAGACGCCAGAACCTGCAGAAATTCGAGATGCTTAGGATTTTCCGCGGTCTGACAGACGATGATTTCACCGCCTGTCCGCATATGCACACCGTGATCAATACCAACTCGCCGCGCCAACTCGACAACCCCATGGCACAAGGTCTCATAGACTTTGCCCGTTTCGGTCAATTGAGCATCGTAACGCCGTTCTGCCTTATGGGAGCGATGGCGCCGATTACCGTGGCAGGTGCGCTGACTCTGAGCCATGCCGAAGCACTGGCATCGATTGCATTAACCCAGTTGGTGAAGCCAGGAGCACCTGTGTGCTATGGTGCATTTACTTCCAATGTAGACATGATGTCAGGCGCACCGGCATTCGGCACACCTGAGCAGGTGCGCGCCAACCTCGCGTCGGGCCAGCTGGCACGGCTGATCGGTCTGCCGTGGCGATGCGCCGCGGGCACATCCTCGAAAGTCAACGATGCCCAGGCTGCCAACGAAACCCAGATGGGTTTGTGGAGCAGCATCCTGGCAGGATCAACAATCATAATTCATGCGGCCGGCTGGATCGAGGGCGGACTTACTGTGTCCTTCGAAAAGTTCATTACAGATATGGAAGTGGTTCAGATGTTTGCTGATCTATGCCAAATACGCTCGGGAAAGGAGGACGACCTGGCGCTTGATGCATTGCGTGAGGTAGCACCTGGTGGGCATTTCTTTGGCTGTCAACACACGATGGAACGTTACCAGACAGCATTTTATCAGCCGCTTGTCGCTGATTGGAGCAATATCGGGACCTGGGAAGAACAAGGCAGCAAGGACACCACATCGCGGGCAGCCGAAATCTGGAAGGAAATCGTTAACAACCACGTGCCGCCTGCCATTGATTTGAACCGCCTGGAGGAGCTACGTCGCTATATTGCAGTTTGCCAGGCCTCCGGTGGAGCACCTCCAAACAGCTGACGGCCGGCTCCCTGAACCTGCTGCCCGGCATCGGTGTTCAAGGGCGGGCCAAATGTTGGCAAGACCAGTTCACGGTTCGAAAAGCCGGTCAGGGCCTGCGCCACACTGGACACTACAGATGACGGGACAACTGGAATCGACTGGTCGGCATCGTTCTTGTGCATGTCCTGCCTTGCAATTGGCTCACCGGTCTGACGAAGTCAGGCAATTTCCGTGTCACGCAAGCGGGAATACAGCCCCGGGATTCATGATGCCGTGCGGGTCTATCGCATCCTTGATCGCCCGCATCGCTGCCAGCCTGGCTGAATTGCCGTGCAGCTGCAGTTCGGCGGCCTTCAGCCGTCCACAGCCATGCTCTGCAGCAATGGAACCGCCATAGCCGCGGACCAGCCCGTGAATTGCATCAACTATAGGCGTGCGGCAGTGCCTGAACTCTCGGCTCTCACCGCCGGCTGGCGGGAACACGTTGTAATGCAGATTGCCATCGCCAAAATGGCCGAAACAATTCACTCTGAACGGCCCTATCGCGGCAATTCTCTGGGCTGCCGAGTTTACGAAAGGTACAATTGCCTCCGCAGGCAGGGAAATGTCGTGTGAGGCGACAGCACCAATCCGGATGTGTGCCGAGGGAATGAGCTCTCGCATCGCCCACAATTCTTCACGCTGGCCTTCCGATTGCGCAAGGATCCCGTCGACAATCAGGGCTTCGTCCTCTGCCGCCTCTGCCACTTTGATCACATGCTTCTCGACGTCCGATTTCTGTAAGGCGCCAATGTCAACCATGACCAGCCATTCCGAACTATTCCCAAAGGGCAGCCTCTGTCTCAGGCCGGTTTCGACCAGAAATTCGAAACCGATCCGGTTGATCAATTCAAAGGCGGAAACCTGGTCGGGAAAAGCGTCCATGAACAGCGCCAGGAGCCCATGCGCTGCCTCAATTCCATTCAGGGCCAGAAGGGCTGTTGCGGATTCACCCGGAGGACGAAACAACTTCAGCGTGGCGGCAGTAATGATAGCCAGGGTTCCTTCCGAACCAATTATGAGGTTCCTAAGATCATAACCGCTGTTATCCTTGGGCAATTCATCCAGACAGCTGACAACACTCCCGTCGGGGAGCACGGCCTCAATGCCCTTGCAAAGGTCGCGGGCATTCCCGTACCGGACGACATGAACACCTCCGGCGTTGGTTGCCATGATGCCACCGATTTGGCTGGAGCCCTTTGATGCGATCGATAGTGGAAACAGTCTACCGGCATCTGCAGCTGCAATACTGGCTTCTTGCAGGGTCAGGCCCGCATCTACAGTCATACGATCCCTGGCTGCGTTGATGCTTCGGACAGCACGCAGACACTGCAGGGATAGCACCAGTGGACGTTCCAGGTCCGGCGCCACCTGACCGCCGACAAGCCCGGTTCCACCGCCAAAGGGAATGACAGGAATACGCTCCTTATTACACAGAGCCACAATCCCGGAAACTTCCCTGACCGAGATTGGTGCCACGACAAGCGCATCCCGGCACTTGTACAACCCCCTGGGCTCACGTGAGAAACGCTCATCGAAGGTCGGCATGTGCAGGCGCGGATACCTGGCTGTCAACCGACTGACGAAACGCTGGTCGGCCGGCCTTAGCACCTCAGCCAATCAATTTCCTACCCGGCATCCGTGTGTCCCCGCCTGTCGGTTCGCATGTAGGCGTAAAGAACGTGATTCTGCCAGATGCCTGCAATTTGCAGGTAGCTCTGTGCGACACCCTCATACTTGAAACCACACCGCTCAAGCAGGCGACGTGAAGGATTGTTGGACGCCAGGCAAGCTGCTTCGAGACGACTCAGTTCGAGTTCGTTAAAGGCATAATGTACAACGGCACCGATGGCTTCGCTCATGTAACCCTTGCGGGCGTGATTGCCGCCGACCCAATAACCGAGAATAGCCGATTGAGACGGACCAAACCTCACATTGTCCAGCGTCAATCCGCCCACAATTACGTCGTCATTGCGACGAACAAGCAGGAAGGGAAACGCGGTTTGCTCCCTGATACTCTTGCGAGCGCACTTGACACGGCGGTCAAACGCCGCTTTGCTCAAATGGTCGTCTTCCCACTTTGGCTCCCACGGCTGCAGAAAGTCACGGCTTGACTGGCGCAATTCGGCCCATTCCCTGTAGTCTGACCGTTTCGGCGGTCGCAGGCAAAGCCGTTCTGCGGTTAACTCCACATATGAAGACCTGAGCAGCACGATCATGCAAGCAAATTGCTGGTAATGGACTCTCGATCCGGCGCACTGCCAATCGGGCCATAAAGAGCAAGTGTTGGCACTTGCGACCCAAGCATAGAGGCAGCGAAGCTCTTTACTTCGGCCAGGGTAACCGATTCAAAGCGGGCAATTGATTCATCGATCGATCTGAGTTCGCCGTGAACAGCGAGCAATTCGCTCATGCGTTCAACACGGAACATCGGAGTCTCGTAGGCCATAAGGATGCCAACCTTGATCTGCGTTCGAGCCCGCTCGACCTCCTGGTCAGTCAGACCGGTTGTGCTTTTTCTAAGTTCGCTGGCACAGCATTCCGCCAGTCTTTCCAGATCATTACACCCTGTGGCGGCGTGAACCACAAACATTCCGGTATCCATGTTCTGAATGCATTGTGCAGAGATAGAATAACACAGTCCCCGTCGCTCTCGTGCTTCCGCAAACAACCTCGACGACGCGCCCCCTCCCATAGTCAGGGCATATATCCTTGCGACCGGTTCGTCACGATGCAAGATCGGCGGCGCCTCAAATGCCAGCACGAACTGGGCCTGTTCGACGCTCTTTGTGTTGCGATACTCACCGCTGTGATAGGTGCACGGCTCCGGTCGCTCGCCGCGGAATGGCTTCAATTCGCCGAACAGGCTCCTGGCCAGCGCCACCAGTTCGTCATGACTTACTGCACCGGCAGCGGACAGTATCATCCTGTCCGGGCGATAATGCTCACCCGTAAAATCCCTGAGGTGCCGACTTTCGTAATGCTGCACCAGCTGTGCGCTGCCGAGAATACTCCTGCCAAATGGCTGCTCGGGAAATACAGTGCGAAACAGGCCTTCGAAAACCATTTCCTCGGGATAGTCCTGGTATTGCCTGATCTCGTTGAGAATGACATTCCGTTCCAGTTCCAGCTCATTCGAGGCAAATTCCGAATTTATCGTGATATCGGCCAGCAAGCGCACTGCCAGCGACACATCCTGCGCCAGAACACGTGCCACGAAGGCAGTTTTTTCGCGACTGGTATAGGCATTGAGGGCCCCGCCCACATTCTCGATTTCCTGCGATATCTGCTGCGCTGTCCGCGTCGTCGTTCCCTTGAATGCCATATGTTCCAGGAAATGTGCGATGCCATTCTGGTCGGCGCGCTCGTGGCGGCTGCCAGCGAGCACATGCAACCCTAGTGCCGCCGATTTGAGCCCGGCCATGTGGTTGCTAACCACGCGAAAACCGTTTGGCAACGTTGTTACACGCGTACTCATATGTTTGATTCCGCCCTGATAATTGACTGGATGTCTTCAAGCCGGGGAGCAATGCGCAACACACGCTCCGGTGCATCCATGATGCCGGCCATGGATTGTGGCAACCGTGGCCAACGATCGCTCCACTCCTGCACCGCATCGGGAAACTTGGCTGGATGGGCGGTCGCGAGCGCCACAACCGGACCGCTGGTTTCTTTCGCCACGCGCCGGCCGACCGCCACGCCGACCGCGGTATGCGGGCAGATCAGGCGTCCGGTTTCCAGATTTGTTCTTCTTATCTCCAGGCCGGTTTCCTGCTCGCTGCAGCTGTCGGCTGCAAAATATCTGCTCAACCAGGATCTGGCGCCGGGGGTGATTTCAAATCCGCCATCGGCAACCTGTCCCATCAACGCCGCAATGGCTTGCCCGTCCCGCTCATAGGCATCGAACAGCACACGTTCAAAATTCGAGCTGATCTGGATGTCCATCGAGGGACTCATGGACTGAATGACATTTCGCATACGGTAGCGACCCGTCCTGAGAACCCGGTCGAGGATGTCGTTCTGGTTGGTAGCGACTACAAGCTGACTGATCGGAAGTCCGAGTCGTCTTGCCGCGTAGCCGGCATAGACGTCACCGAAGTTGCCGGTTGGCACGACGAACACAGGTGAGCGCCGGGGCGCGCCGAGCGCGACGCCGGCAAAGACGTAGTAGACGATTTGCGCGAGAATGCGCGCCCAATTGATTGAATTGACCGCCGCCAGGCCAAATTCGCGGCGGAATTTGTGATCGTTGAACATTGCCTTGACCAGCGTCTGGCAGGCATCGAAGTCTGCTTCGACGGCAATTGCATGAACATTCCCGGCCCTGGTCGTTGTCATTTGCCGGCGCTGGATGTCGGACACCCTGCCGTGCGGAAAGAGAATGAAGACGTCAACCGACGACAATCCCTTGAAGGCCTCGATGGCCGCCGAACCTGTATCGCCGCTGGTCGCCCCGATGATGGTTACCCGCTGACCTGACCTGGTCAGGAAGCGATCAAACATTCGACCAACCAGTTGTAGTGCCAGGTCCTTGAATGCCAGCGTCGGGCCATGGAACAGTTCCTGCAGAAACAGGTTTGGTGTCAATTGAACCAGTGGACACCGAATTGCATGGCCAAACGCCTGATACGCTTCGTGAATCAGTCGCTCCAGTTCACCAGGCGCAAAGGCACGACCGACAAACGGCGCCATGACTGCAGAGGCAACCTCCTCGTAACTGCGAGCAGCAAGATCTTCCAGCGCTTCGCTGCTCAGACTGGGCCAGAACTCGGGAACATACAGGCCGCCATCCGGCGCAAGGCCGGCGAGAGTAGTTTGATCAAATTCAAGCGGCGGCGAATTGCCGCGTGTGGACACATACTTCATCAGCTAGACTTCACTTTGGCATCGTCGGGTGGCGCTGTGGCGAGCTTTCGCAACCAGTAAGCCGTCATTGCCAGCCAGACTGTGGCCAGAGAAAACCAGGTCACGGCGTACTGGAAATGGTCGTTGGCAATATCCGAACTGTCAACCGGTAAAGGAATGAGAGCAATCGGCGTCGGATCAGTCTGGCTGACGACAAGCATGACCGGCTCCGTTTCAAGCACCCCTGCCATGCGGTCCACCTGCCTGGCAAACCACAGCTCAGCGTCCGGTTCCGGCGTGAACCAGCGGTCATGCTCATCGGGCCAGTGGAGATTGCCATGAACACGCAGCCAACCCGGGGGCTCGGGAAGCCTGGCTCCGTCCGGGAGGAAGCCGAGATCAAGCATGATACGACGATCCTCGGTCTGAAAGGGCGCTATGATTCGATGTCCCGGGCCAACACCCCTTATGCTGGTCAGTACGCGCAAGTGCCCCGGGGATAGCCGGCCCTCGGCTCTTACAGACAGGTAATTGTGCCTGGTTTCGACCGGGCGATCGGGTAGAGCGATCGGCACCTCGGCAATTTCCCTGTCAATCCGTTCAAGAATCGCTTCCTTCCAGGTCAACCTCTGCGTCTGCCAGATGCCCAGTCCGACCAGTACTGCAAATCCGGCGGCACCCATGGCTGCGGGGGCAATCCACCTGGTGTTCACGGCTGGAGCCGGTGGTTGCCGGCAGGAAGTTGCCAGCGATGGCCGCGGCACCGTTCGCCGCGCCAGCCCGGGCTCTGACGCTCCATGAAGAAACGGCCATCGGCTACGAGCAGGCAACTGTAGAATTGATGGTCCGATGGCTTTGCTGCTGTATCCATGCGTTCGGCGGTCACGCCAGGGTGACGTCGAAAGGAACTCATCGCACCGGGCCTATGGTCGCGACATCCCCTGGTTTCCGGCCGGCGACGCTCCTCAGCCTCCCCAAATGTAAACGGCCGCGAACAGGAACAGCCACACCACGTCGACAAAGTGCCAGTACCAGGCAGCAGTCTCGAATCCGATATGGGCCGTCGGTGTGAAATGGCCCTTCATGGCCCGCATAAGACACACAAACAGAAACACTGTTCCGATTATGACGTGCGCGCCGTGGAAACCGGTCGCCATGAAGAATGTTGCCCCATAGATGTTGCCCGAGTATCCAAATGCGGCATGGCCGTATTCATAGGCCTGCAGTGCCGTGAAAGCGACGCCGAGGATGATGGCCAGAATGAGACCGTTTATCAGGTCCTTACGATTGTCTTCGTGGACGATGGCATGGTGGGCCCATGTGGCAGCCGCTCCCGATGACAGGAGGATCAGTGTATTGATCAACGGTAAATGCCATGGATCAAACGTCTCAATGCCGACGGGCGGCCAGACACCCCCTGCACCCTCCTCCATCGGGTACATGGCGTGTTTGAAAAAATTCCAGAACCATGCCGAGAAAAACATGATCTCGGACATGACAAACAGAATGAACCCGTAACGCAATCCGATCTGGACGACGGGCGTGTGGTCACCAGAATGTGATTCGCGAATGACATCCGACCACCACGCAACCATCACGTAGGCAATCAACACCATCCCAATCAGCATCAACCACGGTCCATAGCCATGGAAGAACAGAACTGCCCCGAATAACATGGTAAATCCACCGACGGCACCAAGAAACGGCCAGACCGACGGGTTTACCAGGTGGTAGTCATGATAATTTGTGTGTGCCATCTTCACCCATCCTGGAATGTGGCTTCGTTGACTGGCAGCAGGCCAGCCCTCTTCGCCTGTGCAGTGTCTCCGTCAGGTATCTCGATTCGATGAAACGTATACGACAGTGTAACCGTTCCTATCGATCTGGTTTCCGGATCGTCAAGAATGCCTGGATCGACGTAAAAGCTCACGGGCATGTCCATCTGCTGGCCCGCCCCCAATACCTGCTGCTGGAAACAGAAACAGTCGATCTTTACAAAATAGGCTCCGGCGGCAAATGGAAACACGTTGTAACTCGCCGATCCGGCAATGTCTGAACCGGTTGGATTGAATGCCGTGTAGTGGGTCAGTGCGGTGTCCCCGATCCTGATCTCAACTTCCCTTTCGGCCGGTTTGAACCGCCACGGCATTCCTCGCTCGACTGAAGCATCGAACCTGACCTTGATACTCTGTGGAACCGGCGTCACGTCATTGGCTTGCGCCCGAATTGTGCTGCCGGCAAACCCCGTCACCCGGCAAAACCAGTCATAAAGCGGAACCGATGCCCAAACCGCCATTCCCATGATGCAGATTACGCCAACAAGGGCAATGACCGTTCGCCTGTTTCTGGCAGCGACCGTCATTGGCCGCTCTCCACAAGCGAGGGTCGCACGGCGTGATCAAATGCCTCCATCTGGTGACCGCTGCCCAGCTTCACCAGCGTCAACGCAAAGACCAGCACCACAAACAGCACAAGGCAGATGCCCACCGCGAGATTGCGTCCGCTGCGCGCCGCATGAAGTTCATGTTCCCTTGCCAGAGGCATCATCAGAACAAGGGCAACCAGCTGGATGCAAGGGGACGCAGAAAGACGTCCGCAATCAGTCCGGCAAAAATCAGGAACAAATACACAAGCGAGAACCTGAAAAACTTTCGTTCAGCACGGTATCGGTCGCCGGTCGCCTCCACATCCGTGCGACGTACCAGGTTCACGGCGCCCAGCAGGAAGACACCATTCATGACGATTGCCAGACTTAGCGACATCGGACCGCCTACCGAACCTAGCGCCATCATCAGGGAAACCGGCACCAGAGCACAGGTGTAGCCGAGGATGTAACGGCGTGTGACCGTTTCGCCACGGACGACCGTCAGCATCGGAATCCTGGCCCGAGCATAATCGTCATGCATGAACAGCGATAACGCCCAAAAGTGAGGCGGTGTCCACAAGAATATCAGGGCGAACATCAGCACCGGTTCGAGCGCCAGTGCGCCTGTGGCAGCGACCCATCCGATTACCGGAGGCAGGGCACCTGCGGCCCCGCCGATCACGATGTTCTGTGGTGTGGTCCGCTTAAGCCACATCGTATAAATGACGACATAGTAGAATATTGTAAGCGCCAACAATCCTGCGGCCAGCAAGTTGGCGGCCAGTGCCAGCATTACGACCGCGAGGCCAGCCAGCCACAGACCCATGAGCCTGGCATCATCCGCACTGATCTTGCCGCACGGGATCGGCCTGTTGCGAGTTCGCCTCATCATGGAATCAACATCGGCATCCCACCACATGTTGAGCGTTCCCGATGCTCCGGCACCGATTGCAATGAATGCCAGCGAAGCCAGACCAATGACTGGATGGATGGATACGGGCGCGACCACCATTCCGACAAGGGCTGTGAATATGACCAGAGACATGACGCGGGGCTTGAGCAGCACCAGAAGATCATTGACCCCCAGATCTGCGGCCGGTGTGGCCGTCAATTCCCGCTTCATGCTGGCTCCGGCGGACAAGTCGCAATCCTATCGCGAAGCAACCATGAAGCTGTCATCCAGCGGTGCCTCGGCGTATTCCTCGCGAGCCCTGTCCAGCCAGTCTTCGTAGATATCCTGACTGACCACCTTGACGGTGATCGGCATATAGGTGTGGTCCTTGCCACACAGCTCGGAACATTGCCCGAAATAGATGCCCTCAACCTCTGGCTTGAACCACAGGCCTGCCAGGCGACCAGGTACGCCGTCCTGTTTGACACCGAATGCCGGAACCGTCCAGGCATGAATGACATCCGAAGCTGTCACATAAACGACAACCGTCTTGTCGACAGGCAACACAAGCGGTGCGTCGACCGCCAGCATGAATTCATCCGGCATGTAGCCATTCTCGACCAGTTCTCCCTGCTGGAGCATGAAACTGTCAAACGATATGTCGTGGTCCATGTACTCATAGGTCCAGTACCACTGGTTGCCGGTCGCCTTGACCGTAATATCGGCCTCCGGCAATCGCTGCTGCTTGAACAGAATTGGCAGGGAAACGATCCCGATGCCAATCAGAATCAGGATGGGCAATACCGTCCAGACGAATTCGACCCTGGTGTTGTGTGTGAACTGGGCTGCCTTTGGATTTGCGCGCGAATTGTAGCGCACAATGACGATCAGCAGCAGGGTCATCACGATGGCGCAGATTACGGCGCCAATGACATTGACGATATTGTCCAGCCAGATGATGTCCCGGGCAACTTCCGTTACAGGATCCTGGAAATTGTATCCATCCGCAACCGGCTTGCCGATTCTCTCAAGTTCCACTCCGACATCGACTGCCGGGGCAGCTGAGGCCTGTAGCAAGGCCGCCATCGCGACGAGACAACCGACGGCCTTTGTTCTGAGCGTCATGTCCATTTTCCTGTCCTGTGTGGTTTCCGGATCGCGATCGGCATCATGTTCCGGTGGATTCCTTCCAATGGAGCCACGCCTTCGCAACTAACTCCTAAGACTCCAATTGGCAACATCCACGCCAGGACGAAACCCCCCGGAACAGAAACTCTGGCGAGATAGAGCGAGTACCTGACATCGGTGCATGCAATTCCGGTATGGTGACAATTGGAGTCTCCGACAGGAACGGCTGCCTTGCCAGGACAGGAGTTCGGCCGGGATCACTGAAACCTGTCCTCCAGGAGGAGCCCTGATCGACCCGTGAAGCAAGACGCAGCACGGTGCGCCGATTCACGCCGAGCAATGCCAGGGGAGATCTCGAAAACGGAAAGCCATACCCCTTCCATCAACCGGTCATATCCGGGATACCGGACCGTTCCGCGGCCGGCACTGATGAAGACGACCTCGGTGCAGACCTGCGCTGCCGACGATACCACGGCCTTGAGGCACGCTCGCCTTGGGTCGATCAACAGCAATCGCCCTTTCTTCTCGCCTGGTGCCCAGTTCCGGAGCAGCGACGGGGCCGGTCGCGGGCATCACTACATTCAATGCGTTTGGATCAGCCGTAACTGGCAACCGGTGTCAGCGCCAGTGATGCTATATTGTACAAGCCTCGGGCCGTTACAGCAGGCGTCACTATGTGGGAACGATTGCCCATCCCCATCAGAATCGGGCCCACCTCTATTCCAGCTGCTACGCTCTTGAGAATATTGCGGGCCGCGCCGGCCCCGACCGTGCATGAATAGATCAGGGTGTTGGCCTTGCCCTCCATGCGAGAATTTGGAATCAGCGTGCGTCGCAAGGCAGGATCCAGAGCTGTATCCGTGTTCATCTCCCCTTCGTACTCGAAGTTGCAGTCCATCGAATCCAGTATTCCTAGCACTTCCCGGGTAACCAGCCCGGACTGGCTTTCAAGGTTGCCGAATTGCGAATCAGAACAGATTGCAATCTTCGGACTGATGCCGAAACGCCTGACATGCCGTGCCGCCGCCACTACGGTATCGGCGATTTCCTCGGCGGATGGATCCGTGTGAACGTGCGTGTCTCCGATGAAAAGGTTGCCGGCTTCGTTCAGTATCAGCGACAGTGCACCGATCGGATGGAGAGAATCGTTGGCAAGGATTTGGTCCACATACCGCAAGTGCCACAGATACTGCCCGATTGTGCCGCAAATCAGGCTGTCTGCCTCTCCAAAAGCGACCATCAGGGCCGCAATAACCGTACTATTCGAGCGCACGATGGTCCGGGCGAGAAATGGAGATACACCCTTGCGGTTCATGAGCTTGTGGTAGCCACTCCAATACTGTTCGAAACGTGCATCGTTTTCGGGATTTACGATATCGAAATCCCGCCCCGCCTCGATTGCCAGCCCGGCCCGTTCGATGCGTGATCTGATCACATCCGGTCGCCCGACGAGAATGGGTTGGGAACCCTGCTCGGAAACAAGCGACTGAACCGCGTACAACACCCGGGGGTCCTCACCTTCGGCGAAGACAATGCGGCGGTCGCTGGCCCGTGCCGCGTCGACAATCGGTCTCATGACCAGGCTCGACTTGTACACCTGTCCCTGCAAGTGACTCTCATACTCGGCGATTTCCCGCGGCCGGGTGGCGACGCCTGACCGCATTGCAGCGGCGGCAACCGCGCTGGCCACACGAGGCAGCAATCTGGGGTCGAATGGCCGCGGAATCAGGTAATCCGGCCCAAAATTAAGTGTCTCGTCGTGATAGGCTCGTCCTACCTCTTCCGAGGTGGAATCTCTGGCCAGCCCGGCGATTGCCTCGGCGCAGGCTACCTTCATCGCGTTGTTGATAGCGGTGGCCCCGACATCCAGCGCGCCCCGAAAGACGAACGGAAAGCACAGCACATTATTGACCTGATTCGGATAGTCAGAACGTCCTGTGCAGATCAGTGCATTGGGGGCAACTTCCAGCACCTGCTCGGGCAGGATTTCCGGATCTGGATTGGCCAGGGCAAAGACGATGGGATTGGGAGCCATCGACTGGATCATTTCCTGGGACACCAGCCGCGGTCCGGAAAGACCCAGGAGGAAATCCGCTCCGACCATGGCCTCGGCCAGACAGGTCAGGTCGGTATCGCGAGCGTACCGCGCCTTTTCGTCGAAAAGGTCATGACGCGAGGTTGAAACAACCCCCTGCCTGTCAAGAAGAAGAATGTTCTCCATGCGCACGCCAAGTTTCACCAGCATGTCAAGGCAAGCAATTCCGGCCGCTCCGGCTCCAAGCGCAACGATCTTGAGGTCGCCTATGTTCTTGTTGGCGACCTTGACGGCATTCAGTGTTGCTGCAGCAACGACGATTGCAGTGCCATGCTGATCATCATGGAATACCGGTATGTTCATGCGATCGCGACAAACGCGTTCGACCAGGAAGCAATCCGGCGACTTGATATCCTCGAGATTCACGGCCCCAAAGGTGGGCTCGAGCTTGATGATTATCTCGGCCAGGGCTTCTGGATCGCTCTCGTTGATTTCGATGTCGAAGCAGTCGAGATTGGCAAATTTCTTGAACAGGACTGCCTTCCCCTCCATGACCGGCTTGGCAGCACTGGCACCGATGTCGCCCAGTCCGAGAACGGCGGATCCGTTGGAGATAACCGCAACAAGGTTTCGCCTGGCGGTGTAAAGCGCTGCGTTCATCTGATCGTTGCTGATTTCGATACAAGCCTCGGCAACACCGGGAGAGTAGGCCAGTGCCAGATCTCGACCGGTTGTCATCGGCTTGGTTGGTCTGATCTCCAATTTGCCGGGGTTGGGAAATCGATGGTATTTCAGAGCATCGGCTCGCAGTGAACCTTGAGGTGATTCTGGAGACATTGCGGGTCCTAGTTGTTGCAGGAATCAAATGCAGAGGGCCACGATGCTTCGAGCCGCCCGGATCTACTCGGGCATCCGAATAATTGAACCTGTCGCCTTGTTAAAGCAGATCCGGTTTCATACGCTCTCGGCCGGTGATCCTGACCCGGTTCAACAACCCTTTATGCCATCGGACATGGCGAGGATCGAGAGCGCTGTACTTCTAGCGCTCCGCTTCATCGCGACCGGCATAACGCCCGCATCGGGCATCCTGAGAATCATCATTGACGGGAACGCGAACGCTTGACTTACGTGATCCGAGAAGCGTTGGAAATCGCCGCTGAAGACAACTTGGCGGAATTGCTGGCTAGACGCCGACGTTTGCTGGGGCCCAATGTCCCAACGTTCTATGAACATCCCCTTCATATCGTGCGTGGAAATGGTGTCTGGCTCTGGGACAGCCGCGGCAGGAAGTACCTCGATTGTTACAACAATGTGCCGCATGTTGGACATTGTCATCCGCGCGTAGTCGAGGCAATCGCACAGCAATGCGGCACGCTGAATACACACACAAGATATGTTCATGACGCCATTCTGGAGTATTTCGAAAAGCTTCTGACGAAGTTTCACCGGCAGTTGGGCAGCGGGATTCTCACCTGTAGCGGGTCCGAGGCCAATGATGTGGCCCTGCGAATGGCTCAGGTGTTCACAAACCGCACCGGAATTGTGGCGACCGACAATACCTATCACGGCAATACGGCATTGGTCAGCCAGTTGAGCGACAAGAACGCACACATTGGTGGTGACGCCTCCAATGTTGTCAGAATCGCGGCACCGGTCGGCCAGGCAACGCGTTACCAGGACATGCCTGAAGACGAGAGTCAGTGCTTCGCAGGCTCGGTCTCGGATGCGATAGCGCTCCTGGAAAGCCGGGGGCGAGGCTGTGCTGCCCTGATTGTCTGCCCCTATTTTGCCAATGAAGGTTTCCCTGCCCTGCCCGAGGGATTTCTCAGCCTGGCCTGTGCGCGGGTCCGGGCCGCTGGCGGTTTGGTCATTTGCGACGAAGTTCAACCTGGCTTCGGACGCCTGGGCAGCCATTTCTGGGGGCACGAGCGCGCCGGCATTCAGCCGGACATTGTCACGCTTGGCAAGCCCATGGGCAATGGTCATCCTGTTGCCGGCATTGTGGCGCGTTCTGATGTGTTGGCCGCGTTTCGTCGCGTATTTCGGTATTTCAACACATTTGGCGGCAATCCGGTTGCAGTGGCAGCTGCCCGCGCCACACTGGAGACGATCGAGGATGAAGGCCTGGTCGACAACGCATTACGTACTGGACGCTATGCCAGGCAGCAACTTCGGCACCTGGCTGGCAAATGGCCGGTTCTGGGTGCCGTACGCGGCAGCGGGTTGTACTTTGGAGTCGAGATTTGCGACGTTGACTGTCTGCCGGATCCGCGCCTTGCGAGTCGGTTGATAAATGCCATGCGTCACACGGGCGTATTGGTCAGCACAACGGGTCGCTTTGGCTCCCTGTTGAAGATCCGCCCGCCCATGCCGATTGCAGCAGAAGAGATCGACATGCTGGTCGATTCTCTGGACAATTCCTTGAGGTCGATGCAATGATCGCGCCATCACTGCGCAAGATCGCTACCGAACAGGCCGAGGAAGTCCTTGACCACTATTCCGGCTGGCGTGTCAATCGTCTGGTAGACTACCGTGAAAATACGGTCTTCGAGATCGAATCCCGTGACGGGACGCGTGCTGCCTTGCGGCTGCACCGACCTGGCTACCAATCCGTCAATGCCATTCACTCCGAACTTGCCTTCATGGCGCATTTGTCTAACCAGGGTGTAAGAGTCCCCTCGCCTGTACTTTCCGACCAGGGCAGTGCGGTTTGCCATTCCCGAAGCGGCAAGACCGTAAGTGTTCTCACCTGGCTTGACGGGCAACCATTCACCGACTTTCACGACAGGGCGTCCCATTCGATCAGCGAGAGGCGCGAACTCTACCGCCTTCTCGGGACCGAACTGGCGATGGTCCACAATCACGCCGATGACTTTGAACTTCCTGCTTCCTTCTCTCGCTGGAGCTGGGACATGGATGGCTTTTTCGGATCGTCACCCTTGTGGGGACGTTTCTGGGATCATCCTTCACTGTCTGCTGGCCAGCGCAAGCTTATGTTGGAATTGCGTCATGCATTGCGTCGACGCGTTCAGACGCTACAGTCCAGAGGGTTTGATTTCGGACTCATTCACGCCGACGCGCTGCCGGAAAACGTGCTTGTTCACCACGGACAGGTTTCTCTCATAGACTTTGACGACTGCGGCTTCGGCTTTCGCATGTATGAGCTGGCCGTTGCACTTTGGCGTGTCATGTCTTCGGCCAATGCAGCTCTTTTTGCCAAAGCCTTGGCCGACGGGTACAGGAGCCAGAGAACGCTTGTTGACTGGCAATGGCAAGAGCTCGAATTGTTCGTCTTGATTCGCTATCTGGCATGTCTTGGCTGGATCATGCCGCGCCGCGAAGTCGGTGACGTTGCCAAGCGATTTGAGGACTACACGGCCTGGCTCGAATCCGAAGGGTTTCGCTGGCTCCAGGAGAATGGCTGAACGGGAGCGCCGTGACAACGAATTCCAGGACATCCTGTATTGCCGACAGGGCGATCACCGCCACGCCAATTGGTTTGGAAGTGCATCCCTCAATCGCAGGTCGGGCTACCCAGGAAGGCGTCAAATTATCACGTACGCATCCCGCAAGACTGGCAAGTCTTTGCAACCGGGAACAGGAAATTGGTGCTTCTGAGCGGACCTGGCCCTTAAAGCGCAAGGGAAAACTGGCTATTGGAGAATTGATGACTATCTTCATTGGCAGACGCGGCACAATGACTGTCCACGAGTAGCCGGGCTTCCTGGTTAAGGCCGCGAGGCAAACCGGCACCGTTCAGTGGTTTATCAGTCTTGGAATATGTGCCATCGGGAATTTCTCTGTGGAGAATCTGGACAAGGGGCAGAAGAAAAATGGTCTTGGCAGTTGGAACTCAAGAGTTTGACTGGTTCTGTAAGGGAACATGGAAAAGGGCTGCCGGCAACACGGCCTGGTGCCTGGCCGGATGTTCCATAGGCGACATGGGTACCATACTGTTCTTTCAGTTGACGGGTATCCCCTGGCCCACACTGTGGATTATGGTCCTGGCAATATTCAACGGGCTGATTACCTCCATTCTGTTGGAAACGATAGTTCTGCTTCGGCAAATGAATTTGTCCGCGGCATTCAAGACAGCGATTGGAATGTCCCTGCTGTCGATGATTGCGATGGAGACCGCAATGAATGTGGTGGATGTCGCAGTGACCGGAGGTGCCAAGCTGACTTTGACCGTCCTTCCCCTGATGTGGATTGCCGGATTTCTCACCCCGCTGCCCTACAATTACTGGCGCCTCAAGAAACTTGGCAAGTCTTGTCACTAGACGTTCGGCGATGTGGCAGACAGCTGCTGCTGCAACCACCGGTTTCGGGTTGCGCCGAACCGTATTCAGCAATTGGTGACCTGATGAATTCACATCGTGGCAGGGCGCTGCCTCCAATTGCCAGATGCTGCAGGAATCAAGTCAGGGTTCGAAAGCAGACATTGTCGGCTGCCCGTCTGGCGCTACATTCTTACCGTATTCTCATCTGAACATAGCGGGCATTTCCAAACCATTCAGCCCGGATGAACACGAGAGACCGAAGCTTGAATGCACTGGATAGCGGGTGGTCAAGGGTCACATTCGTCAGGAAGCCGCTCATTCCTTCCAGATGGTCGAATAGTGTCACGGGATTTAACCTGAACCCGGATTGAACTGGCCTCTCTCTTTGCAATCCTGCTGGCCGAGGGGAGTCTGACCAGGTGAAGACAGAAACTTGAGAAGACGCGGGAAGCTGCCAAAACACTTGCGGATATCGATTACGGGCCATTTCTATTTGCGGTCGGTTGGCCATCGAGCGGGCGAGGGAACGCTTCGGGAGTCGGAATTCATAGAACAGCGTGATGTCTTCGGAGAGCAGGTCAGGCGATTTGCAGTTGCATTTGGAGTCGTCCCTGATCCGCTTGATCCAATCACGGAATATCTTCAGCACCTTGCCTGGCATTCAGGCTGCGAATTCATCGGGATTCCACCTTGAGCAAATGAAGATCTGGAGGAGGATGAGTGGATGACATCAAGCAGGTTCACCCATTAATCAGTTCACTACAGCATCAATTCGGTGGAACTGGATCGCCTGACTGGCGATGACAGGTGGGCCAGAATGGCCTTGCGGCAAGCCCATGCGAGGTTCGCTGATACACCCGAGCATCTGCTTGGCGACGATGTATCCGAAGAACAGCGTAGACGACCTGGGAAAGCGGTTCCACAAGCTGAGCAGAAAGCAGTTGAAGCCGAGGAAACCAGACTCGAGGAAATCCGTAACGGCTCAAGGAGAAAATTGGATTTCACGGGCATGGAAGGGTCCACTAATTGACAAGCATACGGATGACCCATGCGGCTATCCGTTGCGGACAACGGGGTTCAGGGAAACTGATCTCAATCTTGGTCTCAACTACGGCATGCATACTGCCCGGGGGAGTCCTGTCGACAAGCAAAGGCACCGCGGAATACAAACAGAATCCTGAGAACTGCATGACGACCCTTGACTGCCTGTCAGAACTATCAAGGCCGAACGGCACCCCTGTCGCGGCAAATGACAATGTTTCGCCCATCTAGAATTGCAGATGCGGATACACATTCGCCGTCGGTGATACCCGGGATGACTACCGCTTGCTCGGCCTCATACGGGCAGATCCTGCCGGATCGCACACGCATGCCCCGCTGCGGGCCCTTGTAGATGTCGGAAAGCAGGAATGTCTCCTTGCACGCCTCCAGCAAGGCAAGCTGTCGTGCGAACTTCAGGCGGCTTCGACCTCCTCGGCTTCCCCGGCCGGGCGGGGCAACTGCATTCCAATCCGGATCATGTCGATTACGCCTTCGAGGCGCGCAACACGATTGCCAAGACTGTTGACCCCACGCCGCAACTCGGCAATCTCACCATGCAACTTGGCAATCTCCCCACGCATCTCGCTTCTCAACTCGGCAATCTCCCTACGCATCTCGCTTCTCAGATCGGCGATCTCACCACGCAACTCTCGTTTCAGCCCGGAAAGCTGACTCATGATCAGGGCCGCCAGTGCCACGCCGGTGCCGATCACTGCCAGCAGCATCTCCAGGTCTCCACCCATTAGTCAGTCTCCACGTAAATCTCCATTCCCATCATACCATGCCCTTCATCAAACGACAGGGCTTGCCGGCATTTCATCCCTCTCCTCCGCAACCGGCCCGGGTTTCCTGGGCTGCTATCAGGTTGAACTTGCCTTGCGAATAATAGATTCCGGCCAACCGGCAGGAGCCACTGCGATGACGCTGTTATCTTCAGGAAAGTGAGTCCCCGTTCAGGGCGGATTCTCTTTTGTCAACCGCGGCGCGGCGAACCGGGCCTGTTTTCCAGCTTTCCCAAAATGCTTGTAATTTGGCTCGTCAGGTCTTCAAGTCTTGCAATTGCCGTGAGAGGACCTGGCTGGTAAATGACTTGATCCCGGCTGATTCCCATTTGGCGAGAGTGTGCCGACAGCCATCAGGTCAGAGCCGTCCCAACCCGGGACATGTCAGCGACCAGGCGAAGATTGCCCAGTTCCTTACAGGAGGCAATATGCCCATGGGCACACTGAGGTCCCCAGGGCAACAATCATTGCCTGGGCCGGCCGGGCGCGGGCTTGCAGAAGGGCACATTGGCAACATATCTTCACAACACGGGTTTTGCTCTCCCGAATGTTAACTGGAAAGAGATTCAAATGAACGTCCTTCGAATAATCATCGCTGCCGCAGTCCTGTCGCTTAGTGCGCAGATTGCTGTTGCTGAAACAACCTGGAACATGGCGACAGCCTACAAGAATGAGAATTTTCACACCCGGAACATCGCCCTATTCGCGTCCGACGTCGAGGCGATGACCGGCGGAGAACTAAGAATTACACTGCACACCAACGCTTCGCTACTCAAGATGCCAGAAATCAAGCGAGGAATTCAGACAGGACAGGTGCAGGCCGGAGAAATCCTGCTTTCAGCATACGGGTCCGAAGATCCTTTCTTTGAAGTCGATGGCATCCCGTTCCTATCGCGAGGCCAGATGACCGCGTGGCAAGTGTATCAACTGACCTTGCCCTACATCAGCGAAAAACTTGAAGAGCAGGGTCTGATGCCACTGTTTTCCGTTCCCTGGCCGGGCCAAGGCCTCTATGCCAAAAAACCGATCACTTCCGTCTCCGACTATGAGGGCGTAAAGTTTCGTGCCTACAACGCACTGACAGCGCGCCTTGCAGAGTTGATGGGGGCCATACCGACTACGGTGCAGTCGGCCGAAGTTCCTCAGGCATTTGCAACCGGTGTTGTCAGCGCCATGATTACCTCGGCAGCGACCGGCAATGACACAAAGGCGTGGGACTTCGTATCACACTTCTATGATGTCAATGCCATGAACAACAAGAACATGGTGCTCGTAAACCGTGACGCCTTCGACTCCCTGTCGGAAGATTTGCAAACAGCCGTGCTTGCTGCCGCGGCCAAGGCGGAAACACGCGGCTGGATCATGAGCAATCACGCCCAGTCGGTAACGACTGCGGTCTTGGCAGAAAACGGAATGACGGTTGGACCACCCAACCCGGCATTGGTGGATGAACTCAAGGCCATCGGCGCACAAATGGTTGACGAGTGGCTGGCCAAGGCCGGTGTTCGCGGTCAGGACTTCATAGTGGTCTACAATGCTCTGGAATAGCCAGTAGCATTCTCGAATCAGGACAGGTCGTCCCAGTGCTGAAAACGCGCCGAATACTCGACGCGCTCTATGCTGTCGGAGCGTATACCGGGGCGGCCTTCATTGTCGGGATAGGATTGCTAATCACAGCCCAGGTCGTCGGGCGGGAGTTCGGAACCCAGGTCAAGGGTGCCGACGACCTGACTGCATGGAGTGTTGTCGCAGCGGGATTTCTGCCGCTGGCCCACACCTACCGAAGTAATGGACAAATTCGGGTCACGCTGCTGATTGAGCGGTTTTCCGGCGCTACAAGACGCGTAATGGAACTCATTGTGTTGGTCGTGGCGATGTTTTTCGTTGGATTTCTGACTTATTCCGCCTTCGACATGATCTGGGATTCCATGCGCTTTGGAGATCTGTCAAACGGACTGATCGTAATCCCACTGTGGATCCCACAGGCGTCAATGGGGGTTGGTGCGCTGTTGTTTCTCGTCGCCATAATTGATGATATTGTGGTTTCACTGTTGGGGAGCGATCCTTCCTACGTGCAGTCGTCCGCTGCCAGGGACCTTCCGGAACTCTAGGATTGTTACCGAAATACGCCGGGCCGGGAGGCGCCTTGTTCCGGGACGCGTCCATTGGCGACTGCTTGAACCTTGGTCGGTCCGGGCTCGGGCCGCGCCGGTACGACAGATCGCAGCGGCGATTGGATTGACGTAACCACAATCGCCGTTTGACAATTGACTTCCGGCACTAAACCAGTTTTGTGACGCCCGGCACGCTAGAACTGTAATACGCCCTTTTGAGGATTTGGCATCCGCCCGATATTTCCTGCGCCGCAATGACTCCCGAACTCGCACAACTTTCGCTGACGATGCTGCTGTTCATGTTCCTGTTTCTTGGCTCAGGACTGTGGATTGCGGTCTCGCTTCTCGGCATAGGCTGGATCGGTCTATATTTTTTCAGCAGCGTGCCGGTCGAGAAGGCCATGGCTACATCCATTTGGCAGACCAACTCCTCGTGGACTCTGGCAGCGCTGCCCCTGTTCATATGGATGGGAGAAATCCTGTTCCGATCGCGCCTTTCCGAAACATTGTTCCAGGGCTTGTCGCCCTGGCTGGCCTGGCTTCCGGGTCGCCTGCTTCACGTAAACGTTGCCGGCTGTGGAATATTTGCGGCAGTCTGCGGTTCCTCCGCAGCCACTGCGGCGACAATTGGGAGGATGTCGCTTCCTGAACTTGATGCGAGAGGCTACAATCGGCGACTCTCGATCGGAAGCCTTGCCGGTTCGGGCACGCTCGGGCTGTTGATTCCACCGTCAATTATCATGATCGTGTATGGCGTTTCCGCCGACGTGTCCATCGTTCGACTATTCCTGGCCGGCGTGTTTCCGGGATTGATGGTGATGGGGCTATTTATGAGCTACATCATTGTTGCGGCACTCCTGAATCGTGATATCGCACCCCGCCAACGGGAAAAAATGTCCTTTGGAACGCGCCTCCGGCGGTCCCGGGGACTTGTCCCGGTTGTGGTGCTGATCGGCGGTGTGATCGGGTCGATCTATGGCGGGATCGCAACAGCTGTTGAGGCGGCTGCAGGTGGTGTTATCGGCGCCCTGGTTCTTTCGGCAGCAAACCGTTCGCTTTCGGTTTCGATGTTCAGGGAGAGCTTGCTGGCAGCAACCCGGCTGTCCTGTATGATATTCCTAATCCTTTCGGGGGCCGCCTTTCTTACCACCTCGCTGGCCTATTCGGGAATTCCGACGGCCCTGGCGAGCTGGGTTGCGAGTCTCGAACTGCACCCCTACGCCCTGATGGCAGTTCTGTGCGTGCTTTACGTGATTCTCGGTTGCTTCATAGAAGGGATTTCGATGATCGTGCTTACGGCGACAGTCGTCCTGCCTCTGGTCTCGCAAGCCGGCTTCGACCTGTTGTGGTTCGGCGTATTCATAATAATGGTTGTCGAGACTGCACAGATAACACCACCGCTCGGTTTCAATCTTTTCGTAATTCAGGGGCTTACGGGTCAGAATATTTTCCGAATTGCCGGCTCAACACTGCCGTTCTTTTTCCTTCTGCTGGTCGGAATCGTGCTCATCACGATCTTTCCAGACATCGTCACATGGCTGCCTTCCACACTCGATCAAAGATAGTGCGAGGTGGACAACAGAGCGTATTGCGGGACTTGCCTGCCCGCCTCTGCAGATATTGACTGCTGTGCCATGCTCGATTGCACCAGCCATCTGAAAATGGCTTGTCGTGACCTGCTTCAGATCCGCACGTCGTTGCCGAATTCGCAGCCAGTCCCGGGAGAATGGAGTGCAGCCGGCTGGCGTGGTATGGGGGCCACGATTGCCCGGTACAGTGCTTCTGGTCAGCGGGCGGTATTGCGGGTTTCAGACACCTCGGGGCGGATAGCGTCATGACAGCCACGTCAGGAATGGGTCGGCTTGGCATTGATATCGGTGGGACCTTTACGGATATCGCGCTCGAGTTGGGTGGCGAGCGGTTTACGAGCAAGGTTCTCACCACCGGCAACCGGCCGGTCGATGCCTGTCTTGTCGGGTTGCGGCGGGTCATGCAGGCCTCCGGCGCCGCTCCCGCCGACATCGCGGTTGTCATTCACGGCACCACCCTGGCGACCAATGCCATCATCGAGCGCCAGGGTGCGGTGACCGCCCTGGTCACAACCCGGGGCTTCCGCGATACCATCGAAATCGGCACCGAGGGCCGCCCGGAGCAGTACGACATCAACATCCTCAAGCCCCTTCCGCTGGTCCCGAGAAGGCGGCGTTTCACGGTCGCAGAGCGGCTCGACAGCAAGGGCAACGTGCTCCTTGCGCTTGATGAAGCCGGGCTCGAGGATCTGCTGCCGCATCTTGATGCCTCCGGCGCCGAGGCCCTGGCCATCGGCTTCATCAACGCATACGTCAACGCAGATCACGAGAGGCGGGCGCGGCGCTTCTTCCGCCGCCGCCGGCCGCACTGGTCGATATCGATTTCATCGGACGTCTCGCCGGAGTTTCGGGAGTTTGAACGCTTTTCGACGACCTGTGCCAATGCCTATCTGCAACCGCTGATGTCGCGCTACCTGGCGGCCTTCGAGGGCGAGCTGCGCGCCCTGGGTTATGCGTGCCCGCTCTTGCTGATGCTGTCGAGCGGCGGCCTGACATCGGTTGACACAGCCCGGGACTTCCCGGTGCGTCTGATCGAATCCGGCCCTGCAGGCGGCGCCATATTTGCCGGCGGCATTGCACGCCGCATCGGGCTGGCGGGCGCCATCTCGTTCGACATGGGCGGTACGACGGCCAAGATTTGCATGCTGGACGGCGGGACGGCGCAAACAAGTCGCCGCTTCGAGGTGGGGCGTGTTTACCGTTTTCGCAAGGACAGCGGTTTGCCAATCCGTATTCCTGTCATCGATATGGTGGAGATAGGGGCCGGTGGCGGATCGATCGCACATGTTGACGAGCTTGATCGCCTGGCGGTCGGCCCGCGCAGTGCCGGAGCGGACCCGGGGCCGGCATGTTATCGACGCGGTGGCAGGGACTTTACGGTCACCGATGCCAATCTGCTGATGGGACGGATCGACCCGCTGGGCTTTGCGGGCGGCGCTATCCGGCTGAGCATGGAGGCTGCGCAGCGAGCCGTAAACGAGGGTGTCGGTCTGGCGCTCGGCCTGGACGAGGCGGTGGCGGCATTCGGGACCACCGAGGTGGTGTGCGAAAACATGGCCAGCGCCACCCGGGTCCACGCCATCGAGAGCGGCAAGAATGCGAATGATCGGGCGATGATTGCCTTCGGTGGTGCGGCGCCGCTGCACGTATGCCAGCTGGCCGACAAGCTCGGCGTCAATCGCATTATCATACCGCAGGACGCCGGTGTCGGTTCTGCGGTCGGCTTTCTGCGCGCCCCCATTTCCTATGAGCTGGTGCAGACCGTCTACGAGTCTCTGGATGCGTTTGACTATCGGAGGGCCAACCGGATCTGTGCCGGGATGGAGGCGGCGGCCCGGCGCCATGTCGAGGTCGGCGCCGGCAGGCGTGCAAACCTGACGGTGCGGCGCAAGGCCTATATGCGCTATGCGGGTCAGGGGCACGAAATTGCTGTCAGTGTGCCGGTGGAACGCTTCGATGCCGGTGCATCCGGAATGTTGCAGGCGTTGTTCGACCGGGAATACCGAAAGGTGTTCGGGCGCAATGTCGGCGGCGTTGCCGGCGGCGAGATTGTGTCCTGGAGTGTGGACGTTGCGTCAGAGCCGTTTTGTGAACCAGCAGCCGCCCCGTTCCTGCCGCCGGACGGTGAGCCTTCGATGCGCCAGGTGTTTGATACGGCCAGCCGGCAGTTGCTGTCATTTGCTGTGGTGGCGCGCCATCGGCTTGCCCCCGGGTGCACCCTGCCTGGTCCGGCGATCATCCATGAGGCTGAAACCTCGATCGTTGTTTCGTCTGCCTTTGCGGCCCGGGTGCTTGCGCACGGGGACATCGAGCTGCAGCGCATGGCTGCGAGGTAAAGGAAGGCGGGCCGATGCAGGACCTTGATCGCATTCGCCGACAGTTGATCTGGAGCCGGCTGATCTCTGCCATCGAGGAGCAGGCGCAGACCGTTATGCGCACCGCATTCAGCCAGTCGGTAAGGGAATGCGGCGATCTTTCGGCTGGCGTCTTCAATCGTCGGGGCGAGATGATTGCGCAGGCGGTCACCGGCACGCCCGGACACGTCAATGCGATGGCCATCTGCGTGCGGCACTTTGTCGACAGGTTTCCGATTGACACCATGCGTCCGGGCGATGTCTTTTGCACCAACGATCCCTGGCTTTCGGTGGGTCACTACCACGACGTGACCGTGGTCACGCCCGCCTTTTACAAGGGGCGCGCGGTTGGTCTCCTGGCCAACACTTGCCACATCGTCGACATGGGCGGCCGCGGTCTGGGACCGGACGCCCGCCAGGTGTACGAAGAGGGCATCAACATTCCGATCATGCACCTTGCCCGCGAGGGCCGGATCAATGAAGACCTGATGGGCATCTTGCGTACCAATGTGCGCAATGCCGGCGACATGGAAGGCGACTTCTACGCCATGATGAACTGCAACGACGACGGCGCCCGGCGCCTTGCCGCGATGCTGGAGGAGTTCGGCCTGGCGGATATCGAGGCCATCGGTGACACCATCATGGCGCAGTCCAGGAAGCGTGTCGAGGCGGCGATCGCCGACATACCCGACGGGGTTTACGAGCATGTCAGTGAGCTCGACGGGTTCGAGGCGCCGATCCGCATCCGGTGCAGGCTCACGGTGGCCGGTTCGGCAATGGCCATCGACTACAGCGGCTCCTCGCCTGCCAGCCCTTACGGGATCAACGTCGTCAGCAATTTCTGCCTGGCCTATACAGTTTTCGGCGTCAACTGCATCATCGCGCCGAACATTCCGTGCAACGCCGGCTCGATCGGCGTTGTGCAGGTGTCGGCACCGGCGGGTTGCATCCTCAATGTCCAGCGCCCGATGCCTGTCTCGGCCCGCCACGTGATCGGGCAAATGCTTCCCGATGTTGTCTTCGGCTGTCTGGCCCAGGCCATTCCTGACCGGGTGCCGGCCGAAGGGGCCGGCGCCATGTGGAATCCGATGCTGCGGGGCGGCCGCATGGCCGTTGATCCTGCCGTCGCCGCCCAGGCCGAAGAGCCGGGGCCGGATTATGATGTCATCCTGTTCAATACGGGCGGCACGGGCGGCCGGCCGACCATGGACGGACTGACGACAACAGCCTTTCCGAGCGGTGTTCGCACGCCGCCGGTCGAAGCTGTGGAGGCGCGTTTTCCGGTCATCATCTGGCGCAAGGAGTTCCGGGAGGACTCCGGCGGTGCCGGATTGTATCGGGGTGGCCTGGGACAGGTTCTCGAAATTGGCGGTGCCGGCGATGCGCCGTTTACGGTTGCCGCCATGTTCGACCGCACCTGGCGCGCCGCCGAGGGGCGCCATGGCGGCAGGGATGGAAAGGCTGGCGTCGTGTGTACGACATCCGGAGACATTCTGAAGAGCAAGGGCCGGCAAACCATCGGCAGCGGTGAACGCCTGGTGCTCGAACTGCCTGGGGGCGGCGGCTACGGACCGCCGGCCGACAGGGACCCGCAGCGGGTCCGGGACGATGTGATCGATGGACTGGTCAGCGTCGACAGCGCCCGGCAGGACTATGGCGTCGAACTCACACCCGAACTCGATGTGGATCTGGCCCGGACCCAGCAACGCCGTCAGGACATCAGAAAGGCCGGCGAATAGAGGTAAGCGGGCAATGGAGGACGTCTCAATTAGCTACAGATTCTCAGTTCTCCTCATCTGAAGCCAGTATCAAACCGGCAAAAAAGATGGAGAACGGAATTGCACATACACTACCCACACCGGAGCGAGCGCCCGCTCGGCGTATGTCAACGCTACTTTATAAGTCCTCAGGTCCGCTATTCTATTTTGTCCCCACTTTTGGTCGTTTTGTCCTAACTCAGTACTGATCCAATCTCCTTGCCTTTTGGTCTCCCTCGCCGCTTCGGGGCCGGTGGAATGATCGGCGCATTGGTCCTGACATGCTCCGGCATCAGGTCCCGATGCTTGCGCAGCCGGTAGCTGGCCCCCTCAATCGGGATGACCACGGCGTGATGCAAACGACGGTCGAGCAAGGCCGTCGCCACCACCGGATCACCAAACACCTCGCCCCATTCGCCAAAGCCCCGGTTCGATGTCAGGATCATGGCTGCCTTCTCGTAGCGGGCCGGGACCAGCTCGACCAGCGTTGTCCTGTAGACGCGTTTGCCCATCCTGACAGCCCTGACCCCCAGGGCGCCGGGCAATCCTGCCCCGCCTCGGGTCGTGTGCGGGTCAGCAGGCAAAAAAGGAATGTAGCACAATCCTGTCGGACAAATGTTAGGAATTGTCGAGATGTGACCATGTTGCTGTCGTGTCACAACATGTCCTCATAGCGTCCCAACTTCTACGCAGGATGCCGTCAGATGATTGGCAAGAACCTGTGGCATGTTGATCCTGATGAGCAGCATGGACATGTGGCATCGAAGAGTTGCCAATTGTTCCCGGTTCCAAATTGCATGGTGCAATTCTGCGCAATCGACAATTCATATACGGGCGCGGATAACAGTGCTGCGGTTTCCACCATGCGTGCCTGTGTCATGCAATCTCCCGCTGCGCTGGATAGGCGGTCGCCCCGACACAATTGGCAGAGTTTGCGAGCCACGTCTGGTGCTCTGATAGCCTTTCAGGCGTGTCTTGCTGCTCCAGGAAACCCTTGGATGCAACTTCTCCTTCGGCGCAATGGCGTTTAGGGCATCCAAGTTGCAGGTAGCTCTCGATAAAGCCGCGATTGTTACTCGTCATGATGGGCTCCCTCGCCCAGGAACTGTAGCGGAGGGGGCCTCCGTGAAGCCCATTTCCGCAAGAAATCGGGACGGCTCCTTCGGCCATGTCCTATATCGCGAGGCTCGCGACAGGACTAGCCGCTTCTTTGTGCGCGTAATGGCGACGAAGCAGCCACGGCGTTCCTCTTCGATTGCTGCGCTGTCGCTTCCCTTCCTGACGCTATGCCAGGATGGAAGAACCTCTTCGGCAAGGCCGATCAGGTAAACGGTGTCAAACTCCAGACCCTTTGCCCCGTGAATAGTGGAAAGCCTTACTGCTCCAGGGTCGGCAACCGGTTTCTTTGAACGTAGTTCCAATTCCTGCAGGAACCGATCAAGTGGCACCGGGCCAACCGCAGTTCTGATCTCACCGGACAACCGTCGCCAAGCACTTAAGTCATCCTTCAGGTCCTCGCTCGGACCGTTTTCCTTGAAGCATTGAAGGACCTGATTGATTGCTGAGGTGGGGTTCAATCCGCCTGTGGCGAGAGCTGCGATAGGTTCGATTAATTCTTCGAAGGGAGAAAGTCGGGCGCATTGTCGTACAGTGTCCAGCCAAACCGAAAGGTAATGTAGATCCTTCGTTTGAGCTCGCGCCAGCAGGTATTCGAAATCGATCGACTCGGACGTGAAGTCGGAGAACGTCTCTACAAGTGCAGTCAGGTTGAGCCGATCAAGTGGCCGGTTGATCTGCTTCAAACATGCAACTAGCCATCTCAATTGGGGCGATACGAAGTCGTCGCGGCGCATAAGGAGCGTTGCCGATATGTGCTCCGCGTTAAAGGCATCGTGCAGGGCCTCCAGCAGTGCGCGAGTCCTGGCCAACACAAGCGTTTGGGCGCGTTCGGTGTCATCCAGATTGGCGATCTCGTGGGAGATTCCGGCGGCCTCGTCCGCGTCGGTCCTGAAGACGCGCAACTGAACTTGCTGAATGCCGGTGGAATTACCAGGTCTAGCCGGAAGCGCCGGGTGCTTCGATTGGTCGCGGCGGACATTGTAGACGAGGAGTCGATTCGCGGCCTCGACGATACGAGGGGGACAGCGGAAGTTGGTCGGCAATTGCACGACCTCGCAATTGAAGTCCTCGACCAGACTGCGGATCCGGCGGACGTTCGCCCCGTTCCATTCGTAGATGGTCTGATCGTCGTCGGCGACGGCGAATATCTGGTCGAAGTTCTCCCCCGCCATTCGCCGTATAAGCTTGTACTGTGCGTCGTTTGTATCCTGGAACTCGTCAACCATCCAGTACCTGTAAATGGTCTGATAATGTCGTGCCATGACCGGGTAATTGAAGAGTTTGTACGCTTCAAGGATTAGTGAGCTGAAATCCAGCGCATTAGCGCGGCGCAGTTCGTTTTCATACAAACGATACACCTGCGCCAGTTCCTTGGAGTAGTGATCCCTGTTCTCAACCTCCTCGGGACCAATCATCCGGGCCTTGAGAGTGTCGATCATTGGCAAGATACGGTAGAATTCGTGTCCTAAGTGCTGCTGCTCGCGCCTGATCGCATCCTCCAGGACCGCTTGGCGGTCGGATTTCCGGGAGAAGATTGCGAAGTCAGGCCTAATTCCGAGATGCGCGCCATGCTGACGCAAGACCTGTGCGCAGAAGCTGTGGAAGGTGTGAATATCGGCCCGTTCATCGAGTCCGGGTACTAGCTTGGTGACCCGGCTGGACATCTCGTGCGCAGCCTTGTTCGTAAACGTTAGGGCTAGGACACGAAAGCGCCTGTCCCTCGATTGATCCAGCAATTGGGCGACCCGGCAGGTTAGCACACGGGTCTTTCCTGAACCGGGTCCCGCTAGCACAAGCAGTGGACCATGGTCCCACTGGACGGCTCTGCGCTGGATGTCCGACAGTTCGTGGAGAGTGGTTTGGAGAGTATCGCCCATTACCTCAGCCCCCGCAATTGTTCGATGACGGTACGGAATGCCTCCGGCGTCCGCTGCACCAGGTTGGCGTCAAGGCGCAGCCGCGCCGCGAATTTCGCCGCATAATCGGTTTTGTTGTCCCGCAATCGGGTCACGAGGTCATCATCACGCAGTTCATTCGAGTCCTTCACGCCGACAGTCTTTAGTACTTCCCGCAGTTCAGGTCCGAGCCCGTCGGCTACAAGTTGTGCCTCCAGGTCACGCTCAGCATGGGTTCGACATCGGGATTCCAACTCTTCGTCGCTGAACCCGCGGGATGCAATAGCCTTCCTAAAATCTTGTCCGGCTTTGTCGCCGTCGAATACCGCCAACCAGGGAATATTGAATGCACGGGCGAGTGCCGCAAAGGTCGCTGGGTTACCGTTGTTCTGCGCATCAATGACAGCCACTCCGTGCTGGTCGAGGTCATAGTCCAGTGCAGACGCGATGGCGTGCACGATCAAGAAATCCGCTTGACCTTCGACGATCAGCCACCGCTCTGCGAAGAAGATCTCTCCTCGCATACGTCGGGCGTAGGTTTCGAGCGCCTGCAATTCGCTGTCCCCAATGTAGAGCGCAGAGCTGTCCCGTAGATTGCGTATTATCAACCCGAGCTCTGAGCGGCGCTTGTCCGTGCCGCAGCACGTGAGTAGTTTACGGTAGGTTTTTTCGTCTAGCACGCCGCGGACTGTCAGTGTTTCAGTGGTCTGCTCGTAGTTGAGCAACCCGGACGCGTTTTCGGCGACAGCGTTGAGTCCGGGCAGCGGCGGAACGGATGCAGTGAATTCTGCTGGCAACGACCGTACTTCAGTTCCATTCGACGTGAGGCGCACGAGCCGCAGGTCGCGAAACGGAACGTTCTGGACGAAGTACGGCGAGTGGGTGGTGACGATTTTCTGTCCGGGCAGCGCGTCAACATTGTGCCACAATGTACGCACGGCTTGCGGGTGAAGATGTGTCTCTGGTTCTTCGAGGGCCAGCACCGGTTCGCTTCCCTGTTCGAACAACTCGCGGAGCACATGGTCCACAAACGCCTGGAATAGAAAAATGACTGACAGGCTCTGTATTCCCTGCCCCTGATGGCGTAGCGGAAGCCATGGCAAGCCAGGTTCGTTGCGGTGAATGATTTCGGCTCGGGACAGCATATCCCAAATCTTGAGTGGAACCATTCGAAGATCGAGGCCGCCTTCGCGGTCTCGGGCGGCGATCCGGGTAGCGCCCGAAAGCGTTTCCGCAATACTATCAAGGCGTGGGTCGGCCTCGAGAAGTTCGCGGTTAAGCGAATCCAAAGTTTGGAGGGCGCGGGTTTCCAGTTCTGGAGGGATGTTCAGGTCCTTCAACAACCGGGTCCAAAACTGGGATGAGCGAGTTGAAAACTCATCCCCCGAGTCGCGCAAGGCACCGAGATAAAACACAGGCAGGTAATGCCAGAACCGTTCCAGGTTAAGGCGGCGGGCGCTGCGGCCGACAAGGGGAGTGCGGCTGGAATCGAGAAATTCCCAACCTGGTTCAAATGTCTCTGTGTCCGCGTTCCACATGCACCGTGCACGCAACGTGACCGAACGTAAGGGCGTGTGGAAACTCTGTTGCACAATGTCTGCGAGATCGGCTACGATATCGTCGGACCATTCTTCGGGTTTACGTTCCTCGGCGCGTAGTTCGATGCTAATTCCGCTGGAGGATTTTGGATCTTCCGTGTCGTCTGCGAGGTGAATGTCGTATTCGTTGAAGCCGGCACCGCGTTGGCCCCATCGGCGTGTCAGCGCGATTCGCAGAGCGTCGAGTATCGCTGTCTTCCCCGCGTTATTCGGGCCAACGAAAACTGTGGTATCTCCGAAATCGACGGCTAGATGCCGGATACAACGGAAATTCTTAATCTCGATGCGACTTATATGCATGCGTATTAGGCCGTCGGTTTGGCGGCAGCTTCGGTCATGTCTAGATCCTGAGCAGATCCGGCGCCGCTTTCTCGACCCGCGGCTCGGATGAGTACTTCGCGAACGGCCATCCGTTCGCAGTGCATGGTCGTTGCCTCCCCTTTGGCCGTTTGGCCCTGAACAAAGATGTCGGAGAAATGCAACTGGTACGGTGTCGAGGTCTGCGGGTCCATGGAGACGGCTGTCGGTCCCGCGACTTCGTGACACGTTTCATTCAGCTTCCCATCCACGGCGGAGACAGGGTCGCCGGGACAGAGCAGACTCCCGTCGAAGTATCGATTCTGTTCCGGATGTACCCGGTAGAACGTCAGCTCGCGTAAAGTCGCGTTCGGCGCATCTAGTCGCTGCACGGCGGGCACACGATCTCCGGGCACAACCCGCATGCTGTCCAGTTTGCTAAAGAGCCGTTCGCGAATGCGGGCCACACGATGCTCCAGGTAAGTGGGATTTCAAGGCAGATCGTAATAGATCATCAGGTGGCAGAATTGAAGGTTACTGCCTTCTTCGGCTGACTCGGTGGCCACGCAGATTTGACGGCTCGGCCGAAATTCCTTCTGTGCCTGCTTGCGCTCGCCAAGATTCATTTCCCCTTGAATCTGACCGGTCGGGTTGCCCCAATCCTCGAGTTTGTAGCAGAGAAAATTAAGAGTGTTCCGGTGTTCGGTGAACAAAAGGAGCTTGCCGCGTCCGTCTTTCAGCCCGTCGCCTTCCGAACATTGCACACAATGGCGCAACGCCTTGAGTTTGGAATTGCGTCCGCTCTCTCGAAAGTTCCAGACCTGGGCCGCCAATTCGCCAAGCCAGCGCTTCCGCCTGGCTGGAGGCCGCACTTCTGAATCCTCCTAGTTCTTGGCGCCAAGATCCGTTGATTCTTCCACTGACCAGGGCAGGCTGTCCGGCTTGCCTGTCGGCAAATGCGCTAATGCAAAATCAATGGGCAGCAGTCGATGATCAAGGCTCCCCACTTCCAGCTGAACTAGCTTTGGCGCTGACTGATGTATTGACGCAACCGACAGCCGGCCTGCCAAAGGCAAGCAATGCAGCATGATCTTGACCTGTTGCCACGCAAGGTCATCACGACATGGCAGGCCTAGGATCGGTTATGTGCGATCCTTCCAATCAAGTTCATCAGGAGTTGTGCTGCCAATATCGCCGTCGAGCCACTCAAATCGTAATCGGGCGCAACTTCTACCAAATCAACGCCCCGGATGTTTCCCCTTGCCGCCAGGCCATCAAGAAATTCCAGCACCTCGTAATAGAGGAACCCTCCGTGACTGGGAGTCCCGGTCCCGGAAGCTATCGACGGATCGAAAGCATCAATATCAATGGTCACATAGTAGTCGCTGCTGGCCGGAATGCGTTCAAGCAGTCTACGTCGGCCGAAGCGACGAGCCTGGCGCACTGAAATGATGTCCGAACCCAAATTTCTGGCATCCGCATAGCCCTCGCGGGTCGTCGAAGATACATTCCGAATTCCAATCTGGGTCAGGCCGGTTACATGATCCTGCTCAAGCGCCCGGCGCATTGGATTTCCATGCCCGTATCTGACGCCGTGGCGCACATCCACAAAATCCAGATGTGCATCTATCTGAACAAGGTGCAGCGGGGCCTGGTCGCGAAACGCATTGATGCATGGAATGTTGACTGAATGGTCGCCGCCAATCACGACCGGTATGCTTCCTTGTCCAAGAATCTGGCTGACTGCACCTTCGATGTTCAAGTGGCTGTTAAGCGTATCTGTGTGGACAATATCGGCATCACCCGCATCCACAATTCGGACCTTGTCTGCTTCCAGATAGACGACCCCATCCTCATGGTCGTACGCACCTGCATGACCGAAGGAGAACAGCGTCGATGCCTCGCGCACGGCCCGCGGCCCCAGTCTTGCACCCGACCGCCATTGCGTTCCACAATCGTAGGGTGCTCCCAGTACGACAAAGTCCGCATTCCATTCGGCTGGATCGGGCTCATAAGGGTATTTCCCGAAAGTACAAATCCCGACGAAAGGAAGGTCCAGCCTTCCACTGTCATACGCGTGCTCGTTGTTGGTCATAGCCTGTACAGTTCCCATCTTCCGTCCAGAGCCAGATCGCAAATGAACCCAGGAAGCTATCCTGAATCCGGCCAGCGGTCCTTTATGGTAGCCTCCGCAACGCGCAATTTCCTGCACACGCGCCAACTCAACCGTTGCGTCGTCGAGAGTTTGCACAAAGAATTCCCGAATTGGCGATTCAGCCCTTAACCTTTGGCTCTTACTGCACTAGGTTTAGACGCGAAAGCCGTTTGATAGGAATCAAGGGGTGTTCTACTCAATCAGACCAACCGTTCGCTCACTTCCCAGTCGCTTCGGAGCAATGAATGCCAATAGTCGTTGTCGAGTCACCAGCAAAAGCTCGAACAATCGAGAAAATCCTCGGTCGGGACTACCAGGTGCTGGCCTCTTATGGTCACATCCGTGACCTGAGGGAAAAACAGGGCTCCGTCGATCCGGAAAACGGTTTCTCCATGACCTGGGATGTGGATAACAAGTCCCGTGGACACATAAGCGCGATTGCCCAAGCCCTGCGGTCAGGTCAGGAGTTACTGCTTGCTACCGACCCTGATCGGGAGGGAGAGGCGATAAGCTGGCATCTCCAGCAAGTCCTCGGAAAGCGCAAGGGTCTTGGCACTACAGTTGCCAATGCCAAGAGAATTGTCTTCAGTGCGATCACCAAGGATGCCATAAAAGGCGCGCTTGCCGAGCCCCGACAGGTCGATTCCGACCTCGTCGATGCATACTCCGCGCGACGCGCACTAGATTATCTGGTCGGCTTCAATATTTCACCAATATTGTGGAAGAAGCTGCCCGGCGCCAAGGCTGCGGGCCGGGTACAGTCGGTTTGCCTGCGGTTGATTGTCGAAAGAGAACTCGAAATCGAACAATTCAACAAACGCGAATACTGGACTGTTGACGCGCTGCTCGAAACCGAAAGGCGGGAATCCTTTCAGGCCCGATTGCTGGTACTCCACAACAAGAAGCTGGGTACCTACGGTCTCGAATCCAAGGACAAGGCAACGCAGGCTGCAGAAGCCATAAGGGCAGCGGACCTTTCTGTCCGGGACCAGAAATCGCGCAATCGCATGAAGAAGCCTCCCCCCCCGTTCACGACCGCGACTTTGCAGCAGGAGGCAAGCCGCAAGCTCAGATTCAACACCAAGAGAACCATGTCCGGGGCCCAAAGGCTCTACGAGGCCGGCCACATAACGTATATGCGGACCGATGCCATCGACATGGCGCCGGAAGCTGTGCGCGCCGCACGTCAGGAGATTACCAGGCGGTTTGGCAAGGGATACTGCCCGGCCAATCCTCGCGTGTTCAAGAACAAGGCCAAGAACGCACAGGAAGCACATGAATGCATCCGCCCCACGGACTTTGCAGGCACTTCCGCTAGCTTGCGTCTTTCCGACAAAGATCAGTCGCACCTCTACGAGTTGATCTGGAAGCGAGCGACGGCCAGTCAAATGTCGACAGCACGTTTCAAGCAGACGCAAGTCGACGTCGGCACCGAGAACGATTCAATCATTCTGCGTGCCACAGGTAATGTCATGATCTTCGATGGCTATCTGAGCGTTTACCAGGAGGGGCAGGACAAAAAGGTGGATTCGCACGACCCGGCCAAGGGTGCATCAAACAAAATCCTGCCGACCATGGAGACGGGCGATGCTGTCGTACTCAAGGATATCCAACCCGGCCAACACTTCACAAAGCCCAAGCCGAGATTCACGGAAGCGTCATTGATCAAGAAAATGGTCGAACTCGGGATTGGTCGTCCTTCCACCTATTCTGCGATTGTTTCCCGAATTCAGGAGCATGGATATGTAGACCGGGTCCAGAAGGCCCGCACCTTGCAGCCGACGCCGCGGGGACGGGTGCTCAACACATTCCTGATGAGCTTCTTTACCAAATACATCGAGTACGACTTCACGGCCGAAATGGAGCGGCAACTTGATGACATTTCCGGGGGGCGAAAGCGTCGAAACGACGTTCTCGAAGATTTCTGGCGTCCTTTTTCCAGGTCGGTGGGAAGCGCTTCGCAACTGAAGTTTGTTGACGTTGCCGAAATGCTGTCCGACACCATAGCGCCACAGGTGCTGGTCCCCGTTGGCGAAGATCAGGATGTCCGTCTGTGCCCGAACTGCAAGGGGGAAAAGCTTGTTATCAAGGTGTTTTCGGGTAGCGATCCGTTCTTTGCGTGTTCAGGCTGCCGTTTCAGGTTGCCCATTCAAAAGGGCGCAAAGGGTTACGCAGGAGCGTCTGCCGTGCTTGGCATCGATCCTGAAACCGGACGCAATATCAGTCTCAAGAACGGCAGGTTCGGTCCCTATCTTGAACTTGCCAAGGCGACCAAACCACGCAGAAAGGCAAAGACCGTCAGTGTTCCCAAGCAGATTCCGACTGACCAGGTCGATCTTGAACTGGCCCTTAAGCTGCTATCCCTGCCGCGCCTCGTCGGTCCCCACCCCGAGGGCGCGGGCGATATCCTGGCAGGCATCGGCAGGAACGGCCCCTACCTGAAATATGGCAGCACTTATGTCAATGTATCGGATCCGCGTGAAGTTCTTACCATTGGCATGAATCGGGCCATGGAACTTCTTGCCAAGGGCGGTACCGGCCGCAGTGGCGAAAGGATGCTTGGTAAACACCCGGTTTCGGGTGGTCCGGTCAAGGTATTGTCCGGACGTTACGGACCATACATCAAGCATCCCGGCGGCAACCGATCGATCCCGAAATCGATGGATCCACAGAAGCTCACTCTCGAACAAGCGGTGGCCTTGATCGAAAGCACCGCGGGTCAGAACTCGCGCTCCTTTTCTTCGAATGTCGTCCAGGTTCTCGGGGTCCACCCCAAGAAAGGCGGCGATGTTGCACTTATGAATGGACGCTACGGTCCATACGTAAAATGGCAAAAGGTCAACGTTACTATTCCGCAGACTATTTCCGATCCGAAGCAGACCACGCTTGAACAAGCCGTAGAAATGATCGACAACAAGCTGGCAGGCAAGCCGGTCCCCGGCAGCTTCAAGGTCTTGGCGGCATTGGGCGATCATCCAGACAAGGGTGGATCGGTTCAGGTTCTGCAAGGTCGGTACGGTCCGTGCGTACAGTGGAAGCGCACTTACGTAACCCTGCCGGCGAACATCAGTCCACAAGAAGTCACGCTGGATCAGGCGACCAGGATGATAGCCCAGAAATCAAAGAAGCGGAAATGATCGGCAATCTCAATCATGTCGCGATTGTAGTACCCGACCTGCGGGCGGCCTGCGAACTCTACGAAACTGCTTTCGGAGGCAAGCTATCCGACCGCGTCGAATTGCCTGAACAAGGCGTTTCGGTCGTGTTTGTGACGCTGCCAAACACCAAGATCGAGCTGCTGGAACCACTGGGTGCAGACAGCCCCGTGACAAGGTTTCTGGAGCGCAATCCCGGCGGCGGCATCCACCACATCTGTCTCGAAGTACCCGATTTGGAAGAGGCACAGGACCGGGTCACCGGTGAAGGTCTTCGGGTGCTAGGTGCTGGCCCTTCAATTGGCGCTCATGGAAAGCCTGTGATTTTCCTGCATCCGCGTGACTGTCTTGGCACGCTGGTCGAGTTCGAGGAAGCCTGACCGATGTCGATTGGCGGGGCACTTGTACTCTATGCAGTAATCTGGTTTCTCTGCCTGTTCATTGCCCTGCCCCGCCGCATTCGGACCCAGCAGGAAGATGGCCGAGTATTACGGGGCACCCCACCTTCTGCACCATCCAACCCACATCTGATCGCCAAATTGAAATGGGTAACCCTGGTCACCACGATCGTCTGGGCCGTGATTGCCTCGGTTGTGGCCTTTGAGCTGGTGACAATCGAGGACATTGATTTCTTCGGCCGTTGGGGCGATGGTCAATACGGTTGAGAGGCTGCCTCAAGAACGGCTCGCCATGCAGCGGGTGTCACCAACCTGCCTTTCAGAGCCAGGATGCAGCACGGCCGCCGATCCATGGGCCTGACTGCTCCCCATTGGGCAGCACTAGCCGTGCCTGGTGCGTGTCTTGCCTTCCGGTAAGCTATTTCGAATTCGGGAAGCCATGAAGAACCCGCGAAACCACCGGGTTTGCCGTGGCTGGATGAAGCCGTTCAGGTTGCTTCTGCCTCATGAAGTTTCACACAGGGAGCGCGCCGCTCGACCGCCGGCTGAACGCAACCAGGAATAGCATGACTCGCCTTGTGGAGAGGCGCACGCGGCAAGACGAACCGGCGATCCCGAGAATTCTGTTATCGGTCGTCCGAAAACCACAATCCTGGTTCAGCGAATTCGACCGAATTGCCGGCAGGGTCCCGAACATAGAGTGATCGTGCGCCATTCGGCCACACAAACTCCGCTTCCAGGTCAATTCCAAAAGCTTCAAATCTTTCCTTCCAGGCGACAAGCTGGTCCTCGGTTGCTGCGAAGCAAACATGGCCCTGACCGTCCGTGCCATGAATGAATTCGGGATTCTGATCCAGACGGCGTGTCTCCTCGGGGTTGAAAATGAGCAGTACCGCGCCGTCGCATCGAAAGAACACGTGGCGATTGGCATGACGCGTAATCTTGGAAAGCCCAAGCCCCTCTCCGTAGAAGTGCTCGGCTGCATCCAGATCTGTTGCGTAGAGAACTGCCTCAAGAACGGCAGGTGTTTCGAGTGTCATGGTCACGTCGATTAAATCCGAGAGTGCGTAATTCTGGGCGCCTGTTCTTCCCGTGTACCAATTTGTCCAATAATCTGGGACATCAGGAAAATGCCGCACCGGGGGGGAGGCGCATTCCCGGGCTCATATCATTCGTATTGACAACACGTCCGCCGGCGCGCTGACTTCTGAGTATGCGTACAGCGCCGCTGCCACAGGCAATTTCGAAGCGGTCATTGAGAACAACACCGGGAGGACCAGTCGAAGCAGAAACCTCGCTCAGAAGAAACTTGATCCGCTGGCCATCGACTAAACTCCAGGCACCGGGAAATCGGGACAGACCTCTGATCTGACAGTCGATCTGTGACGCCGAGCGCGACCAGTCAATACGGGACTCGGTCTTGCTGATCTTGTGAGCATAGGTAACCCCGGTCTCGGACTGTCGCATCGGTATCCATTTGGGGAGATCGCCCAGAATTTCGGCACACATGCGGGCTCCGAGTACTGCCAGACGATCTGACAGGCTGTCACCGGTATCTGCTGGATTGATGAGCTCTTCTCTTCGTTCGAGTATTGGACCTGCATCAAGACGTTTATCCATCTTGATGATACAGACTCCAGTTCTGTTGTCACCAGCAATAATAGCCCGCTGAACCGGTGCAGCACCGCGCCAGCGCGGCAGGAGCGATGGGTGCACATTGACAAATCCATGTTCAGGCACATTCAGAAGAGATTCCGGGATGATGTGCCCATAGGCCACGACAACCGCAACCTCGACCCCCAGCTGGCGGACCGACGCAGTTTCGTCGGACAGCGTATTTGGCCAGCAAACAGGCAAGCCCAACGCTTCGGCCGCCAATCCGACCGGCGTCGGATGAACCGCATGGCCTCTTCCCTTTGCCCGTGGTGGCTGCGTGTAGACGCGCCTTATATCGTGGCCATCCCGAGCGATCGCCTCCAGAGTTGGAACTGCAAACTGTGCCGATCCCATGAACAGAAGCTTCATGGGCGCACCGTGGGATCGAAGCCCGGACCCTTGGGATGCGACAAGCCTGCGCTAGGGTTGCTTTGGCCTGTGTTTGCCAGCAGCCAGCTCCTTCTTGAATTTCTTGACGAGTAGGCCTCGTTTGAGGCGCGAAATATGGTCGATAAACAATTTTCCATTAAGATGATCAATCTCGTGCTGGGCACAGCGGGCCTGCAATCTCTCCAGCGTGTTTTCGACGATCTGTCCTTTCAGATCCATATATCGCACTTCCACGGCCGACGGCCTGGTAATATCGCAGAAATGACCCGGGAACGAGAGGCAGCCCTCGCTGGCTTCATCTGTCTCGTCCGACGTCCAGAGGATTTCGGGGTTGATCATTACGATGGGGCTCTGCTCGTCCTCCTCGGAGGCCATCTCCATTACAGCAATACGTTGACCAACGCCGACCTGGGGAGCCGCCAATCCAATCCCCGGGGCATCGTACATGGTTTCAATCATATCCTGCGCCAACCGCCGCACATCCTTGGTAATGGAATATACTGCGACAGCCCGCCGCCTCAGGATAGGTGCTGGAAACAGTAGTATGCGTCTTCTTGCCATCAAACAGATCTAGTCCTTTGCCGACTTCACTGCAATGGCCCAACGGGATTGCGGGATTGGCAGACCCCTTGCCAATGTCTGCAACCGGTACCATTTTGACTTCTCCTTCTCGGGATCTGTGTACTGCTGACAAAACGTTACGCACCGGTCCGGTGTCCTGCATGCCACAAAGGACCTCGGGGAGTTTTCCGGCGGCGGGGTATTCGTCGATTCAGCTGCTCAGGATGAATTCGCTGCAAACAGTGTGTCTCCTCACGACTGACATGATCATGAATTTGGCAGCAGGACCGTAACCCTGGGCGCGAAGCGCTTCTGTGTCGGCAATTCAACCGGAATTCTCGAATTCAACCCTGGCCCTGTAATTGTGTCGCGCCTTACTTACATGGACTTGTGGAAGTAACATAATTATATGTCATTATAAGCTGGGCCAAGAGTGATCGTGATCGGGAGGGCACAGCCTCGAAACTGGTCGTTACGCTTGCCAGCTTTGCAGTGGAGCTCGGGTATGAGGATAGCAGCGTGACGCCAAAGGAACGTCTTGTTGGGCACTATGTGCAGCTGGGTGTGCTCAGACGACCCTAGCGGCGAGGCCAGGAGGCAATCTTCGGATTTCGCCAAATTGTCGGATTCTTCGTGGCGCGCAATCTTGCGCGAGATGGCTGGCCCCTGGCCAGCATTGGGAAGTTCAGCCGTTCCTCCAAATAGACTGCTTTTGTGACCGATTCAAAGCAGGCGTGAACCTGCCAGGATTCCAAGGAATTGAAATCGGTACCCGACAAACGAGAAAATAATCTTGATCGCCTCTGGTCCCGGTGTGGATTGTGTCCATGCAGAGTTTGGCAACGCAAGGTGAACGGACCCGCAAGAGGATTCAAGGCGCCCACAACAACACTGTTTCCAGCAAGGGCTAGAGTTTTTTCTGATTGCGGGCCAACCGCCCGAGCCAACCCGACCTTTCAGCGAGCTTTGTCGCCTGGAATACCGATAACAGCCCGGCGCGTTTGAGCAATTTGCGGATTTCGTCAGCTCAACGCAGGCTCTCTACTGCTGCTCCTGGAGCAAATTTCTTCTGCCAGGTTGGCAACAGATCGCCAGGTTTTGCAGTGGCACAATGGATTGCCCGGGCAACAGCGCGGGAAAGGCATGTGCTGGAATGATGTCCGAGTTCAAACAGGGCTTCACCAGTGTTATCCACGGTCACTTCTCCGCTGGATGCAAAGAAAATTGCGTCACCATCAAAGATCGTATGGGATGGCAGTATTGCTCTGGCCAGCCCGTCATGGGCACATACTGCGAGTCGGGTAGTCTGTGCCTGGGTCAGTTTCACATCCGTCGCAAGAATGGCAATCGTCGTGTTTTGTCCCTTGTTGCGTACATGACCTTCAACAGGCAACTGTCCTTTCGGCAGGGTTTCGTGTCGACCGTGTATGGGAAACTCCCCATCAATGCAGAACGGTGTTGCCCAGAAGCGACCAGTCTGCCCCTGCACAACGCTTCCAAGGGCGTTCACGGCAACGATAGCTCCGACTGAGTAACCTGAATTGGTTATTGCTGACGCGGTGCCCAGACCGCCTTTCAAATCCATGGTCGAGGCGCCGGTGCCGGCCCCGACAGATCCGATTTTGAATTGCGTTGCTGCATTTTCCAACGCCTGACGACCAAGTGCCTTGTACGGGTTAGACTTCCAGCGCTTGTTCCCACCATTCAAGAGGTCGAAAAGGATTGCGGACGGCACGATGGGCACACGCACATCCTCAACCTGAAAGCCCCTCCCCTCACTTGCCAGTTGATCAGCAACACCAGAAGCGGCGTCGAGGCCGAATGCAGAGCCTCCGGACAGAACAATTGCGTCAACTTTCTGGACCATGCGGTCGGGCGCAAGGAGATCTGTCTCGCGTGTACCCGGAGCACCACCCATGACATGAACACCGGCGACAAATGGCCGGTCGGCTACAAGTACAGTTACCCCGGACTTCAGGATTTGGTCGTTGGCATTGCCGACCTTGAAACCTCGGACATCGCAGATCGAATTCGACGGTCCACGCATCCGGTTTGCTTCCGTGTCACCTGCCCCATTGTCTTCGTTGTTATTTCCCAGCATTTGCCTTTGTTCTCTGTCGCCTCTCAAGCCAGTAAACAATTCCGAGCACAATCCAGGCCGGCAAACTGAACACGATTGCATAGAGCATGATACCAATTGGTCCGAACAATCCGCCGGTCAAGGCCGCAAATACGCTAACCGGCCCAAGGATCAAAACTATCAGGATGGTCAATAGTCGCCGATGCCGCCGCCAAAGCAGATGGATAGGCGTAGCCAAAGGAAAACCCGCAACGGCCAAGAAGAACAGGTCTCTCAGCAAATGTTGAACGGAGGCAAACGAGTATCCTCTGAGCAGGGTTAGAACGACCATTCCCAGAGGTAACCAGATCGCGGCGCCGAGAATGAAGACTATCCACCTTTTCACAGAAGTTCACAGCCGGTCTAGAGAAACGTTTGGCATTGATGCAATCCAGTCATCTGACATCTTCAAAGGCGCAACGGATTCGCAGAACCATGGGTCACAAGAACTATATCGGAATTGCCGGCGTTGTCAGCCGGCAATTTTCTTGTCAGGCACCACCGGCGCCGTCATCGCTCCGGCGGCAGTAACAACTGCGATTGTAGCGAATCGGCCCCATCATGGGCTGTACCTCGGCACGCGCATCGCAAGCCTCTACGCAGGCCTGAAACAGGCAGCGGCCTATCCTTCGGCTGTGCTCGGCAACGTCAGTCTCGAGGGCTGCCATGTCCGGTGTGGGCTAGTGCCGGTCGATGCAGGGATAAATGTCGTCAACGAGCCCATCAGTGGCAGCACAAAACTGTTCTGGCAAGCGGGCACGTATCTCGGGTGTCAGTACACTGATCGTCTCTGGCGGCTACTTGGGTTCTGCCCTGGCTGCGACGGTGTGCGGTTGCAGGAAGACGTTAAGGACATTGGCCATGTCGGCTTCTGTGCTGCGCGCCAGTAGGCTGACAATATTGCCAATCGGGTCTTGACGTTGCATAGATGCGGTCATCGGGGACCCGCCTTTTTCGGGGTTATTGACTACGCCAGATTCTACGCATTTTGGTGCCGAAGGGAATCCCCGATTTCCTGTGCGGATAGCTGAAATGTGACAGTTTCTTGGCCAGTTGAAGAAATTGTCACGCGGGGCGTGAAGGGGTCGCAAGACGGGGGGTCAAAATTGCCCGAAGCAGCCGATTGGGGAAAAAGTGGGCAAATCTTTGTCGTGATATGAGAAATACACCTGATCGCGATCCCTTTTGTGTCGTTGACGAACGGGAACGCTTTCTCCAGGATTGCACCTCTAACCATTGGTGTTCGCGCCACGGATAAGCCGCTCGCTGGGGCGGCTTTCTATTATTCAGGTACTCCATAATGAAAAAACGGGTGCCGGAGTATTTTGACGGCTTCAATCTATATCACGCGATAGACGACCTAAAACAGGACCGCCTGAAGTGGCATAGTCGTTAGGTGCTAGCCTGAGTTCGATTTTGCACAATTTTCCCTCAGCTTCACGTCTGGAAGATGTCGGTATTGGCGACTTGATCGAGGGCATCGTCAAGCGGGAACACAAGGTCGCCCGTGTCACTGACATCTTTCCAGCGGATTTGCCAGGACCCATGACGCAGACGTACTCAGCCCCGTGAACTCGGATTTGCACGATTGTGTAGCGAAGCATAGTGTTTCAACCATGTGCTGGATGCTGGCCGGTCATTTGGTCATCAAGGTGTCGGTGAATTGCCAACTACTCTCCAGTTTGCCCGCTTACTTCTGTGCAACATAACTTTTCTTGATTTATTCAAATACACATTTTGGCTTCCCGAGAATTGGCATGCATCAGTCCTGGAGAGTTCCCGCAGGTTTATATTGGCGAATTCAGGATGCAGGCTGCCAAGCCGTAGGTGCCGCAGTTGAGAATTGACGCAGGCAGGAAAGAATGGATGCCGCAAGGAGGTAAAACCACAGCATCAAATCGCCGTAAGGTGCATTCCCGAGCAAATGCGCTTCTGGAAGGTGGCTCGAACGAAGCAAACATTCGCAACCGCCTTTGCCGCTTGCTCGATGTGCTTAACTGTGACGAGTACCGCCTGGAATACCCCACAGGAGGCGGGCGGGCTGACATCTATCTGCCGCGTCAACGCACCATTATCGAGACCAAAGCGATCGGCGGTGCCGAGGCGCCTGCAGGTGGCAATGAGTCACCGTCTGAGCAGCTTGACCGGTACATGCAGGCCGAGATCGGCAAGGTGCGGGAATCCCTGTTCACCAATGAAAGCGACCGCTCCTGGACCGGTATTCTGACCGACGGGCGGGTCTGGCACAGCTGGTCATATGTGCACCGCGACAACCCGTCGGCACAGGAGGAGAAGCAGGACTTCAAACCCAATAGTGGGCGGGAACTTGCCGAATGGCTGGGCCAGGAGCTGGCCGGCGACCCTGTCAGCAAGCCGTGGATACCGGCAAATCCTGCTGCTCTGTTCGCCGAGCATGCAAAGTCTTTGCGAGCTGTTTACAACGAATTGACAGGTCGGCAAGCCGTAGAGACGGACACCAGGCTCGCCTTGTGGCGCGACATGCTGCACAGTTCCGGCATGGAGCCGCAAACGGATGCTGCTCGCCACAGCCTGTTCCGTACACATTCCTTTCTGATAGCGCTGGCCCGCGGCGTGGTCTGGACGATGGAACACCCGCATGAGGAGCCGGACCCGAAAACTCTGCTGGGCGACGGCATTGTGTCCTGGATCGTGCAAACAACCGTTGGCCGCCAATGGGCAGCTGGGTTGTTCGAGACAATATGCGGGTTTGAGTGGCGGCAGCGTCGCGGCGACGTGCTGCGCCCGCTTTACGAGGCGTTTGTCGGCAGTGATGATCGTAAGGACTTCGGCGAGGTCTACACACCGGACTGGCTGGCCGAGCTTGTGGTCAACGAAGTGCTTGATGAGGATTGGTGTGGACGTGCATTTGAGGCCGCACGTGGCGAGATTGTCAATCATCAACCTTTGCGCGGGATCGGCGTTCTTGATCCCTGCTGTGGGTCCGGCACGTTCCTTTATCACGCCGCCAGGCGGCTCCTGGATTATCCCGACATCTCCCGTCAGCCGTCCGGCAGGCAAGCAGACATAGTCAGCCGCCTGGTGTACGGCATAGACATCCATCCAGTGGCCTGCGAGTTTGCCCGAGCGACACTGCTGCGGGCGCTCCCTGCCGAGCCGCCCGGCGGCGATGCAGCCCTGCGGATCTGGAACGGCGACTCACTATTACTGCATGGTGCCGAAAGTCAGTCCCTGTTTGCCCCACAAAATGGCGAGGTGGTGTTCGTGTCACCGGCCGGAAGCGAGGTCCGGCTGCCGGAAGCGTTCGTCACGCGGCCGGATTTTGCCAGCTTGATCAAGGACATGACGGGTGCTGCTGTCCAAGCGTTGCCAATGCCATCACATATTGAGCACAGCGTGCAGGATGATGCCGACCAGAACCAGTTGCGCGCCAGCCACGCTACCTTGCAGGAGATCATCAGGAACGAGGGCAATTCAGTCTGGACCTGGTTCATGCAGCAGACAGTCGGCCCCTATCTCCTGGCTCGGCACAAGGTTGACCGCATTGTCTCCAATCCGCCCTGGGTCAAGATGGCAACCATTCAGCACCAGACCCGCAAGCGGCGGCTTGAGGCGTTCGCCAGGGGGATGGAGCTGTGGCAGGGTGGTATACAGGCTCCGCACACGGATATCGCACAACTCTTTATCAAACGCTGCCGCGAGCAGTATCTGCAAGATCACCTGAACGCTCCAGCTGCATGGGTCGTCAAGCACTCGGCGATCAAGGGCGGCAACTGGGAGAAATTCCGCGCCTGGCGACGAGGTGACGGTGCCGAGGGCAAGGAGCAACGTCATGACTTGGCCTCCACAGGCCAGATACTTGATCTGGCTCCGGCACAGGTGTTTGGTGGTGGTGATGCACAGAAATCCTGCGTGCTGATCGACAACATGCGTACCGCGCTTGGCAGAGATGTGCCGACCCTTGTGGCCCATTGCCCCTCGGACCGGCCGAATGCCGGCTCGACACTGCAGGAAGCGAATGAGTGCATTGAATGGAATGTACCCGAGGCGTCATTGCCGGAGGGGGAGTCCGGTTACAACGGCATGTTCAGGAACGGCGCCACCATTTTTCCGCATGTTCTGGCCATTGCTGACCGGATCGCAGGTGATGGCGAAACCAGAACTGTCACCACCCGACGCTCAGTACAGTCACCGTGGAAGGAGGTACACCCCCCGGACGGCGAGATCCCTGCAAGCTGGCTGGCTCCACTCTTGCGCTCGGAACATCTGTTGCCATTTGTGCTGGCTCCAGAGGGGCCGGACAGCGCAATCGTGCCGGTTGATGAAGAGGGGCAGTTGCTGGATGAGAAAGCCGCTCTTGCAATTCATGGATGGCGGGAACTGCAAGACATCTACCGGGAATTCCGAGGGCAAGGTCAAAGTACTCCCGCTACATTGCTGGAAAGGCTTGATTATCAGCGCAACCTATCGCGGCAGCTTCCGCTTGTGCAGGCTGAGAGGGTTGTCCCGCTCACCCGTGTGATTTATCCGGTGTCAGGAGACATCATGCGCGCCTGCAGGCTGCCTGCCTGCGCAGATGTGGTCGGTCATACAATCTATCATGCCACATTCGATGCGCCTGAAGAAGCTGCTTATCTCGTGGCATTGCTGAATGCGCCGGCGCTCAATCCTGCCTTTGTGCAGTCACGACGCAGTGGCCGGCATTTTTCTCTTCATCCATGGCGGCGGGTACCTATTCCGCGCTTTGACCCCGGCTGCAGGCTGCATTGCGAGATCGCAGCCCTCTGTGTGGAGATTGAAGATGAGACCGACGCATTCCTGGCTGCGCAGCAAGGTAACCTGCCGCGCAGCCAGATCGGCCGCTCGAAGCAGATCAGACAGTCCGGACTGTTTGCCCGTCTGGATGATATGGCAAGGCAGTTGATGCCGGAACAGTGCCCTTAGGCGTGATCCACGTGGAAGTGTCATGCTTTCCGGAGCTCATGGATGCGCTCCGGCGGCAAATAGCGAGCCTCCTGCAAGAATTGTTCAGTAGTCCACATTCGAAGCTGTCGCGCTATCATGATGATGGCTATGGCATCACCTTCGGCGACCGCCGGTCCTCTACCGGTGATGTTCACATGTCGAGCGTGCATGTGCGCTCTTGCCCACCAATAGCCCTGCCAGGAAGACGTGCGTGATCGCACCGTCCGCTGAAACAGGGGACGGTGGCAGTCAGATCGACGATCGCTGTCCGGTCAGGTGGCCTTGGCAGGTCAGTCGGGAGCCGCCAGGCGCAGCAGGTGCCCGGTCGTCATGGCCAGGACGCCAAACATCAGGCGGCAATACACCCTGGCATGGCCGCGGACCCTGAATTGGCATCCGCCAAAATTATCCTTGAGGGCGGCATAGACAACTTGAATGATGGATAAACAGGTCTATTCATCACCTTGATGTCCGGTTTGCGCAAACAGCAGGTGACCGGACCGGGCGGCGCGGCAGCGGCTTTGGATACGTTCAGCACCGGCGCGCCCAACGCATCAGGCTTGGGCGGCGGACAGACAGGATTCGCGTGGCGGCATCGCAGGGCGGCAACCCGTGCGGCCGTGAACGGCGTAAGCGGGCAACCCGGTTATTCATGGGCAATGTTCCGTGTCATTCGCATCTCCTCATGTCCAATAAACACCTCTATCGATGGCCTGACCCGCCCTTTCCAGGGTCAGCTCGAGCGGCCGGGGAATTGGTGACCAACCGCAATCGACTGGCGGCAGTTATCCATACCGAACCATGAAGCATCTGCGCCCCTGTGGTTGCTTTCGTTGTCAGGATGAACCCTTGATCCCACGCCAGTATGCAGGCAACCTTGGCCCAAAACGCGCTCTGCCTCTGCTCAAACGCAGCCTGACGCTCTATGGCTGGAAATCGGCAAAAACAGGCAGACCCTGTCTGCCTTGCGCAAATGGACCCTCGCCAGACTATTTGGCATTCGCAACCAGGTGCCCCTCACCTGGGGTGAAGGCCGCCATACCTGGAATATCGGAACTCCAAGCGCGGAAAACCGTTGCAAATTAGCCAACGATGTTGAAAACAGCTGTTCCCGTTAACACATCGACAACGCCGAACAAAAACGACGAGGATTACTAATGTTTGACAGTACAAACCTGCTGGACATGTTGAAAGACCCGGACCTGCTGGCATCACGAGCCTATGTCGCTGGAGAGTGGGTCGATGCCGACAGCAAAAGGACATTCGACGTCGTCAACCCGGCCCGCGGAGATGTCGTAGCCTCGGTTCCCGACCTCGGAATTGATGAAGTCAGAAGGGCGATCGACGCAGCCGAGGCCTCACAGAAGGCATGGGCGGCAAAGACTGCCAAGGAAAGGTCGAACGTTCTTCTGGAATGGTACCGTTTAATGATGGTAGGCGCCGACGACCTTGCAGCAATCCTTACCGCCGAAATGGGAAAGCCGCTGGCTGAAGCAAAAGGTGAAGTTCTTTATGGAGCAAGCTTCATCCAGTGGTATGCCGAGGAGGCAAAGCGCGTATACGGCGAAACCATTCCCGGGCACCTGCCCGACAAGCGCTTGTTCGTAATCAAGCAGCCCATTGGCGTCGTCGCTTCAATCACGCCCTGGAACTTTCCAAACGCCATGATCACCCGCAAGGCAGGCCCGGCACTCGCTGTCGGCTGCGCCTTTGTTGCCCGACCAGCCAGCGAAACACCATTGTCAGCGCTTGCCATGGCTGTTCTGGCCGAACGCGCCGGTGTGCCTAGAGGTGTTTTCTCCGTTGTGACCTCCACAAGCTCGCGCCAGGTGGGCGAGGAATTCTGCTCAAATCCTGCCGTGCGCAAGGTCACCTTTACAGGTTCAACCGAAGTCGGCCGCATCCTGATGCGCCAGGCCGGGGACCAGATCAAGAAGGTCTCCATGGAACTCGGTGGGAACGCACCGTTTGTCGTGTTTGATGATGCGGACATTGATGCAGCGGTTGAAGGCGCCATGGCGAGCAAGTATCGCAACAATGGCCAGACCTGTGTGTGTGCCAATAGAATTTACGTGCAAGACGGGATCTATGACGAATTTGCGCGCAAGCTCGCCGCAGCAACCAAGTCCCTGCATTTGGGAGACGGGTTTTCCAGCCATGTCAACACTGGACCGTTGATCAACTCGGCAGCGCTGGAAAAAGTACAGTCTCACATCACCGACGCGGTCGACAGGGGTGCAGAGGTCCTTGTTGGCGGAAGCCCGCATGAACTCGGAGGCCTGTGGTTCCAACCAACCGTAATCGCCGGCGTCGACCAGTCAATGCTGGTTGCATGCGACGAAACTTTTGGGCCCCTCGCACCGCTGTTCCGGTTCAAGGACGAGGACGAAGTGATTGAGAAGGCCAACGATACAATTCATGGCCTGGCTGCGTATTTCTATACCCGCGATTCATCTCGGGTGTGGAAAGTAGCCGAAGCTCTGGAGTACGGAATTGTTGCCGTCAATACAGGAATCTTTTCCACCGAAGCCGCACCATTCGGGGGCGTCAAGCAGTCTGGAATTGGCCGTGAAGGCTCGCGCCACGGGATGGAGGATTTTCTTGAGATGAAATACATCTGCCTGTCAATCTGAATTCCCGGACGACCGCCAGGCACCGGGCACGCTGTCCATCATCGCCAAACAAGAAAAGCCCGACGCCGGAAATACCGACGTCGGGCTTCGCAGTTGGAAATTGATGCGGCTGGTCTAGCCTTCGATTTCTACCGCGCCTTTTGAGGTACGGGCACCGTTGGAAGCCGACGAAATTGCGATCTTCCGCGGCCTGAGAGCTTCGGGAAGTTCGTGCTGCAGGTTGATATGCAGCAATCCATCGACAAAGGATGCGCCGGTTACGCGAACGTGATCAGCCAACTGGAATTTCTTGATAAAGCCTCGCTGGGCAATTCCCTGGTGCAGGAAAGTGCGCTGGCTGGCGGACTGTTCCTTCCGCGCCGACACGATCAGCTGGTTCTGCCGAAACTCGATGTCGATCTCCTTGCCGGAGAACCCCGCAGCGGCGATCGAGATACGGTACGTCTCTTCGGACGTCTTCTCGATGTTGAACGGCGGATATGAGCTGTTCGGAACTTCCCTCGACGCAAGCTCGGAAAACAGGTCCGCGAAGCGGTCGAAGCCAACGGTCGTGCGATAAAGGGGGGTAAAATCAAATGTGCGCATGGTCATCCTCCATTGAGCGATATTTGCGAATTGCCTTCCATCAAGGACAGGCGGTACTGACGGAACCATTCCGGCTTCCGACAACCTGTAAGTTGTGTATTGAGGGCCAGGAATTCAAGCCCGAACAAAACTTTCTTGCACCTCTGACAGGATTTCCTTGCCGAGTACGGCACCGGTTCAGGTCTCGGTTATCTCACCGTCCGGAGCAAGGACTATCGTGCCAATCGCCAATCCTCTAGTTGACGGGTGGTACAGAATGGGCGAAGGCCAGATTGTCCATGCCGGGTGGAACTTCTCCACCCATTGCCCAGTCCAGCAGCTCGACTGTGTGCACGACAGGCACGTTCGTACCGGCTCCAATTTGCATTATGCAGCCGATGTTGCCCGAGGCGACAACATCCGGTTTTCGCTGCTCTATGGCCTTGATCTTTCGCTGTTTGAGGCGAGCTGACAGTTCCGGTTGAAGCAGGTTGTAGGTTCCGGCGGAACCGCAGCAAAGGTGGCTGTCGACCGGCTCGTTGATTTTGAAGCCTGCCTTGCAAAGAAGATTCCTGGGAGCAGATTTGACCGACTGACCGTGCTGCAGCGAGCAGGCGGCGTGATAGGTAACGCGAATTCCCTTTGGCTGCAGCTGAGGCATTCCGATGCGGTCCAGAAACTCGGTGATATCAAGCGCTCGCTCGGATACAGCTTTTGCCTGTTCGGCTAGTTCCGAGTTTCGGAACATGTATCCGTAATCCTTGACAGTCGTACCGCAACCGCTGGCGTTGATGATTATGGCGTCTACACCGTCACCTGCCACCTCTTCTGACCAGGCCCTGATACTGGCTTCTGCCTGGCGGTGACTGTCCCGAACCTTGCCCATGTGGTGGGTCAGAGCACCGCAACACAATACACCGCCAGATACGACCACATCGCACCCGACCCGGCGCAACAGCCGTACTGTTGCCTCGTTAATGTTTGTGCGAAGTGCCTTCTGGGCACATCCGGTCATCAACACCACGCGCCATCGTTGCTTCCCAATGGCAGAAAACTCCTGAGGGTCGTCGTCCCTGCTCACCGGTGGAATGTGATCCGGAGCCATTTCCAGCATGGCCCGCAGTCTGGCGTCCGGCATGAGCCCGCTCAATCCCTTTCCAATACGTGCTCCAAGTAGTGACAACCTGAAACGACGGGGATAGGGAATGATCTCCTTGAGCAACCAGCGCAACAGGCGATCGGTCAGGGGTCTCCGGTAAGTCTCTTCAATATACTGGCGAGTGTAGTCGACCAGGTGCATGTAGTGCACACCTGAGGGACAAGTCGTCATGCAGGCCAGGCACGAAAGGCAGCGATCAATATGTTTTACGGTGGCTGCGTCAGCCGGGCGCCCATTTTCGAGCATATCCTTCATCAGGTAGATGCGCCCGCGCGGACTATCCAGTTCATCGCCAAGCAACTGGTAGGTCGGACAGGTTGCCGTACATAGCCCGCAATGGACACAGCTTCTGAGGATCTCGTTGGCTCGCTGCAGCGAGGGATCTTTAAGCTGTTGCTCGGAAAAACTGGTTTGCATCATGTCCCCCTGGCAAGCATGGTCGTTGCAATTCCGGTGACGGACGAACCTCTTTTCCAGACCTCAAGGTGCGGCCGCTGTCTCCTGGTGCCCGGCCGCCTCGGGGCCGATACATCAATTGGCAACGCCACAAGACTGTGTTGCAAGGGTCTTTGCATGTTTTTCAGTTCACCTGGTGCCGGCAATCCATAATGCCGCGATTTAGCAGATTGCGAGGATCGAATTCTTGCCGCACGGCCTCCGACAAGCGAGCTAGAATTGCGTCTTGCGGATGAAAGACTCCGTAACGGCGCTTGTTGGCGTCACTGGTGCGAATCAACGTTGCATGACCTGGCAACGGACCAATCAGGGCGCGCAGGTCAATCGATTCCCTGGTCCTGATCCACAGGACCGCTCCGCCGCAGTCGTAAACAACATCGATCTCATAGGATCGGCGGACCATGTCCACCAATGCGGCGGCGTCCCTCGAACGGGTGGAAACTCTCCAGACATCGCCGCCTTTGGCCGCCTCAAACAATTCGACATCCCGGACAAATTGCCAGCCGGCCTGTGTTCTCACCGGGTCCCGCTCGACAACTACGTCTCCAAATTTCGCCAGTCGCCTCGTCAACTCTCGGGTACGATAGTCTATCGAGACTTCGAATCCTTCCAGCCGGATCATGGTAACAGGATGACCGTCCATTCCTCGCGGCAGGTGGGCAGCACCGGAAACGCCGAATGGAGAATTCAGGGCATGTATCATTGCCCGGATTGCCTGGTCGTCCGAAAGCCCGTTGATGAGCAGCACCGCGGTGTCATGCGGAATTGGCAATACCTTGAAGCATATCTCGGTCAGAATTCCGACGGTTCCTAACCCGCCTACAAACAGCTTGCTGATATCGTAGCCCGTGACGTTCTTCATGACCCTGCCACCCGCAGTTAGAAATTCGCCCTCGCCGCTTACAAAGCGGATACCGATTACGTAGTCTCTGCAGCCACCGCAAAGGACGCGGCGCGGGCCGGAACTGTTGGCTGAAACCAGCCCTCCAACCGTCGAAACGCCTTTTGTTCCGAGCAGCTTCCGGCAGTCCATGGGTTCAAATGGCAAGAACTGACCATGCTCCCGCAAGACTGTATTGACTTCGTCAAGGGGTGTTCCCGCCCCCACAACAAGTGTCAGTGCTCCCGGTTCGTACTCGCGTATTCCAGTCAGCCCTGTCGTTGACAGGAACTCTCCCGTACACGGATTGCCGAGCGGGCGCGTGCCGCCGCCCTGAATCCTGATAGGATTGTTCGCAGACGCTATGAACGCAGCGAGTTCATGTTCATTTTCCGGTCTCACTGCGAGCGTCTCGCCATGGACAGTTCAAGCGGAAAGACCTTGGCTGGATTAAGCAGCCAGCTGCGGTCAAAGACATCCTTGACACGCATCTGCATCTCGAGATCGGCGGGTGAGAATTGTACCGTCATGAGCTCGCGTTTTTCCACACCGACGCCGTGCTCGCCGGAAAGGCAACCTCCCTCCCGGACGCACAGCTTCAGAATCTCGGCTCCCAGTTCCTCGCACTTGTGGAGTTCGGCCGGGTCGTTGGCATTGAACAGGATTAGCGGATGCAAATTGCCATCGCCGGCGTGAAATACATTTGCGACCTGCAGACCGTACCTGTCCGACAACTCTGCAATGCCTCCTAGCGCTGCGGGCAGCCTGGATACCGGAATCGTTCCATCCAGGCAGATATAGTCGCCGACCTGGCCCATTGCTCCGAATGCAGCCTTTCGACCGGCCCAGATCTTCTGCGATTCCTCGGCGGACGCACTCTGCCGCACCTCGACAGGATTGTGCCGCCAGGCGACCTGTGTGATCAAGCCCTGCTGATATTCAATCTCCTCGGGCGAACCCTCAACCTCAACGATGAGAAGTGCCTCGACATCCGGATATCCGGCACCCGAAAACGCCTCACATGCCCGAATACAGGTTTGATCCATGAATTCGATTGCGACCGGCAACACACCTGTGCCGATGATGTCGGCCACACAGCTGGCTGCACCTTCACTCGTCGAGAAACCGATGAGCGTGGGCCTTGCGCCTTCCGGTTTTGGCAGGATGCGCAAGACTGCCTCGGTGACGATACCGAGTTGACCTTCGGAACCGCAGACCACACCAAGCAGATCAAGTCCGGGAGAATCGAGGAACTCGCCACCAATATCGACAATCTCCCCATCCATGAGCACCATCCTTACGCCCAACAGGTTGTTGGTCGTGACGCCGTATTTGAGGCAATGGGCGCCGCCTGAGTTCATGGCGACGTTACCGGCAATTGTGCAGGCCAGCTGGCTGGACGGATCGGGCGCGTAGAAGAAGCCATCTTCTTCAACCGCCGCCGTAACAGACAGGTTGGTACGCCCGGCCTGAACACGCACCAGGCGGCTGTCATAGTCAATGTCGATTATTCCATTGAGCCGGGAAACACAGACGACGACACTGTCGCTGGTAGGGAGGGCACCGCCGGATAGCGACGTGCCGGCGCCGCGAGGTATCACCGGGATGCCTTCCCGATGGCAAAGCTTCAGGATTTGTGACACCTCTTCCGTGGTTGACGGAAGCGTTACGGCGAGCGGAGGGCACCGATAGGCGGTCAACGCATCGCATTCATAGGCAAGCGTCTCGTGCCCGTCGTCGATTACCGAATCGGGAGGGACAACTTGTCGCAGCCGCTTTACTATACGGGCCTTGTCGCCCAGAATGCGCTGGTCAGGAGTAGGAAGTTCCATTTCTTTCTACCCTTTATTCGTTTTGACCCGGAGGCTTCTGACCGCCAACAAGCGGTATCTTCTCCAGTATGCTCGGCGCCTGGCCGGATTATTCCGACACAGAACCCGCGGTTTTACTGTCGGAGCAAAGCATTCAGCTTCGGGCAATCGACAATGTCAACATTTCGGTAAGGTGCGCAAGCCTGCTTGATCCCGCTTTGAATGTCAACATTCGCGTCATTCTCCATTCTCAAATTCACACTCTCAAGGTCCAAACAGGCAATTTGAACCACTATTCTGCCAGTGGCCAAACATTTCGGTAAAGTGCACGAGCAAGAACGGAATCAAATCAAAGTTGCTGCAACTCAAGGCTTCGAGGTCAGCCATGTGGTGCAGGAAGGTGGCTCGTGATTTTCGGGAAGTAGCAACAGCAAACAATCCGATCTAACCGATGAATTTGGAAACACCAAATTGCTGGTTTTTCGGGAGCAATCGAACAGACACTGTAGGTAATTCCTACAGCCTCAAGTTGAGAATTGCATCTGGGGGCGGCCCCTTATCGACCCGCCGAGACCTCCCTAATCACGCTGCATTCCGTGGGAACCGACATCAGGTTTTCAATGCCTGTTGTAATGTCCAGTCGCAGACAAATGTCAGCATCTTCGTCTATTGTTCGGGCTACAACAACCCGGTCATGGAAAGTTCCTTCATTGTCGGACCAGGGGGAAAAAATCGGATCAATGGCAATTTGGGAATTCCTGAATTCTGACTGCATCGCGCCAAGCTCGTCGAGTTGTGACTCTTCATCCCGATGGCCGAACTTCCAGGCAATATTGACCTGGTCCACGTTAACTCCGGAATCGATGACCGCACCTAGGAATGAAGCCAATCGTTCCCTGCTACGCGGTCGAGCAGCACACCAAGGATCTTCAATTCGAACCGACACCCTCCGTCCCACAATAGGCTTGAACAAGGGTGCAATCTCGCGGGCCTGACCAGGACGAAATCGAAACTTGCGAAGTTGGTCGGTCAAAGCTGAGAGCGGCCCTGGTATCTCAGAAAACCGACTGTACATTGTTGCCAGCCAACTGTCGGCCATCCCAACTGTACTCTGATGGCTAACCGCAGCCAGCGCACCCTCCATGAGTGGTAGCGAGTTCGGAGCGACATAGAATTCCTGCACTTGCTGTCCAATTGGCAACGAGAGCCTTGGTGCGATCTGGAGAAGGTCGTCCGGCACAGTATAGAATTTCAACCGATTGGACTTCTCAAACTTAACCAGTTGGCATGCCACCTCCCGATCAACCCCTGTCGCCAACCTCCGGTTACACATGCTCGGCGTTGTCACAGCTAAAGCCTTCCGATCTTCCCGTTCGGTCAACCAATTGCGCAGCGCATTCGCGCTTGCCAATGCCTCGCCACGAACCGAGGCACCAAATAACCGCGGGCCGGCCACGATAATCTTATCTCTTGCCTCCACTAAACGAAGAGCAAGTGCAGTCGATCCAGTCTGGACCACTGGCACTGCCATATCTGGAGCGTGAGCCGGGAGTGGAACGCTTTTTTCCAACAGCGCGCGAAGCCAGTTCAGTACCAGTCGGCGGTCAAACCTATCCCACAGCGCTTGATTAGAGTAGTCGTTCATGCATCGCATACAGCTTGTTTCGCACTCGTCGCCCCTGGGACAATCCAAAACGGCCAATGCATATGAGATCAGGTTACGTGCTGAGAATCGTGAGTCTTCCAGCAACTTTCTACAATAGCCGGCACCTCCAGGGGTTGTGTCTGAAAGAATAACGAGAGGCACCCCGCCCGGACTCTCAACTGTAACACGTAACTCTCTCAAGTCTATGCCTAACAAGTCTGCCGCCCCAATGCGGATCGACTCTGCCAGAGTTCGCAAAAACCTGTCTAAAGCTGCAAATTTCTCATCTTCCGTTCCGCTCTCCATGGTCGGAAGTTCTTGTTCGATCTTGATTCCCCGTAAATCGGTCTCAAGCACATGGGCAAGGTCTGTCGGCCTTTTGAGACCATCTGCATGACATGGATCTCCGGATCGTGGGTTATTGTGGCGATGTGTCTTCTCTCCGGTGCCGACATATGCCTGCGGTGCCGGCCGAGAGAACTCGCAACATGGACACCAATGGTATCCTGTCCCGCTCGGCCCCCGGTTTAGTATTATCAACCGCCCAGTTAGTTCGCCTTCCTTAGGAATTGCCGGTGCAAAGAACTTCTTGACCAACACTAGATTCGTTTTCTTGAAGTGCTCCGGCTGGGCCCGCGTCAGCAATCGAGCTTCATCTACTTGCTTATGACGAAGGCGACTAGCACCTGGATCTCGACCTGTACGATCCTCGTATGACGTGAGGAAACCGACAGGTTCCAAGAATGGCCTGCGTTGGCCGCCTGGCTTGTCCATGCATTGTGGACAAACATCTTCGAAATCATCCCATTCGGGCCGAATATCGCAGTGCTGACATTTTGAACAAACCCGATGAAAACCCGTTTCCATCCAGACGTCATCGCTACCATGCGTTGAGCGCCTGGAGATTCCTCTGCTCGTCCAAATTCGGCCTCCGGCCACAATCTCCGATCCGGGCGCATATTCGGCGATTGCCAAACTTGCATCGCGTCCAAGCTGCAATGCTCGATCATCACGACCTCTGGCACCGCGCTCTGTCACAATTTCAAGATGAATTGAGTGAACTGGGAAACTGTAGGTAGGGATCACTGCTGCGCGCGAAAGCACCTCGACCGCAAAACGATCAAGAAAGCGCCGCATGTTTCCAATTTGAGCCTGCATTCTGCGGGTGGCCCGCTCCATTTCGCTTCGTGTCGCATCAGACTTGGAAAGAACTTGTAGTGCCTCTTGGCGATCTTTCTCCATTCTGCGCCATCTGTCAGAAACTGTTTGCACCCATCGCTTTACTTCGTCAATGATGTGCTGGGAGAGTGCCTCGCTCCTTAGACCAACCTGTTCCAATTGGGGCGGCAAGCCTGCGATCATGGATTCTGCCGTGTTCAGAAACTTCATCCCCTCCGCGCTCCCAAGCCATTCCACCAAGTCATCACCGACCCTACATTCTTCGTCAACTGTCAAGGTTTCGCCGAGAATGTCTTTCAACCTAGGAGCACCTGTGCGGACATTACCAGCGAGACGTTTTCTTAGCCATCCTGCCAAGACACAGGACACCTGGTGACGCCTAAAAAAGCTAGGATTGTCCAGGGAGAGATACGGTGCTGGCGGGGGCGTTTCCAGATAACCTCTGAGCGCGTGAAATTGTGCTTGATCATAACGACTTGATCGAGCGACCATTAGCGCCATCGGCGCCGCTTGGGCACGTCTGCCTGCTCGTCCAGCTCTTTGCTGATAATTCGCTATTCCTGGAGGCACATTCCGGCAGAGCACTGCGTCCAGACCGCCCAAGTCAACACCCAATTCCATTGTTGTCGTACAACTCAGGACATTGACCTCACCCTCTCGAAAACGCTCCTCTATCTCGGCTCTTTCGACCACACCGATTGCGGCGGTATGCTCCCGGGCAATGCCGCTCAGCGGTTTTTTCCTATACCGGGCGACGTAGTGATTTCGACGTTGCGTCTCACTTCGTTCTTTCGCCTGGATCTTGACCAAACGACCCTTACAGCGCCAAGCCAAACAGATTCCGTCCAGGTTGACTTGAGAAGTTGTACCGCAAATACGGCAACGGAAGAGCGGGTCTTCTTGCACAGGAGAGAACTTCAAAGAAGCAAGATTCAAGACCTGCCCAAAACCACGTGGTTCCAAGATACGGTTAATGGGCCGCACTGCCTCTTTCCAGAACACTTCTAGAAGGTCACGCGCCTCACATTCGTCAAAGCCCAAGCGGTTTACAAGAACCCAAAGCCGACGGTTGGTTCGAGAGGATTCCGGCAAGAGCGTTTGCAGCCGTTTCGCTTTGGCTGTGCGTGTCAACGCCCAACAGATATCGGCGCTAGCGAGACCCTCGCCCCAGACCGAATCGTCTGTCAGGTCAATTACTTCAAGACTGTTTATGGCACGCGAATAACGAATGAGATCAAAAAGGAACTTGCAAAGGCCTTTCGCTAAATGGCGACGTTTCGAAGATAAATGATCCTCCAGATTCTTTTCTACTCTGCTGGACCCCAAATACGACACTTTCACCAATCCGAGAGATTCAAGTGAGACGCGGCGAAGTCCCCTACAAAACTCTCCTGCAATCAGAGCTAAGAGGCGATCCTTCGCTGTCGCGGTGGTCATGGGATTGGGATTACGTCGGTCATAGAGGCAAAATCCCTCGCGGCGAAGCATTCCCCAAACACCGTCTCGCAGGCCTTGCAGATCCTGCGGTTCGTCTGGATCGCGATCAAGGGTTCGCACTATTGCGCCCCGAACAGCCAAGTCGCGCGATGTGCGTTCGAAGAATGGAGCAAAGAATGCCGCGTCCTGACGGCTGTCCGCGAACACCAGTAGATTGCGTCCTTTCATTGGTGCCGTGCTAGATCTACCAACTGGTTCCGGTAGCGATTCAATAAGCGTTTGGGCGCTTACGGCTGCCATTGCGTCATCGCCTGGATGAATCGATGTGACAGGCTCGGCGAAGCGGCCTCCCCTTTGTCCGCATGACGAACAAAGCTCGACATAGTCACGTCTTTCCTCGCTATCCTCTTTCATCTTGGCTGGTTCAAGGGCTAAAATGCCCTCGCCAGGTCCATTAGCCAGCATTCCGGTTTCGGGGTCGAAGAAGAAGGGTTGTTCCGATTGCTCCTTGACTGGCGATTCTTCCACTTCCAGTTCGGCGGCCATCGTTCCTGCTGCAGTCAACCGCAGTACCCTTCGCTTGACCCATCGGGCATCGTCAGGACGAGGGTGAAGTTGTCGCCTGTCATCCCACGCTTCCACATAGGGCTCGCCACAGTTTCGACAAACGAGCAAAAGGTATGCCGGCGCGTTGTCGATATGCGTTCCAGTCCGAGATATTCGGATTTTGCTCCAGTGCTCCGGATCGTTAGTTGTGAGACGCAAGGCCACACCCTCGACTCCGGATGCAGCCAGATGGTACCGGGCAGGTAATAATGGAAATGCTCCAGGCAGGGACGGCTTCGCCATGACACCCACGGAGATCAATGCCGTTAGCGCTTTGCGTGCATCAGTCTCGCTAGCCGAACTGAAGACTCGCTTGGCCAGATCTTCGAATGGAAGTGCCCGTCCGTTTAATGCACTGGCAACCGCCCAAACCTCTTCTCGTGGCGCCAGAACGTCAATCAGGCCATCACCGAGTGCTCGTGCCTTGTCTACGACAAATCCGTTCAAGCCTTCGGCCTTCACCGCATCATTCCAGTCGTCGACGATATACTCTTCGTTTTCGACTCTCATGGTCCGGTTCTCTCGTAGGCACGATAAAACCTTGCCTAGTCGAATCCAGTGCGATACAGGCACTGCAGGTTCTGTGTGACCGCCTGATAGCGCTGGATGTGGCTGCCGTTCGGAGAAAATAACCGCTCCCTCTCCGCGAGCGAACGGTTCGCCAAAAAGATCCTCGGCGAATCGCGCCAGTTCCTCGCAACGAGAAGCATCAAGGCTCGCGGATGTACCGACACAACGCATCGTTCCCGGCTGTATTCCCAATCGAGCTTTTAGTTTTCGCAGCAGAAAAGCAACTTCAACTGCTTGTGCGCCGGCATAGGTATGGATTTCATCCAAAACGAGCCAGCGGATCATTGATCCAGCCAAAAGTGCCCGATTTCGAGGCAACAGCAGGATATGCTCAAGCATTGCATAATTGGTGACGAGGATATGTGGAGGCCGCTCTAGCATTTCCCCGCGTGACAACAGCCAATTGTGCGGCACGCTTTCGGCAGTCGGAAAATTACTTTGGAATGTTGGAGTAGCAACAAGGCGTTGCTGCTCCTGAATGCGAGAGGCATTGGAACGAACCTGACCAGTGAAGCGTCCCAAGGTGATTCCGGGATCGCAGAGATCCCGAAAAAGTAAACGTGCAATTCGGTGCATCTGGTCGTTGGCTAGAGCGTTCAACGGGTAAACAAGAATAACCCGTACACCCGGCTTCTCCAGGTTTCCTTGTCGAACCAAGTCATCAATTAGAGGATACAGGAAGGATTCAGTCTTTCCAGAGCCCGTACCAGTAGCGACGAGGTAATTCTCGTCGCGACCCATCGCCGCTGCCTGGTGCAGGTGAAGGTCTCTCCTGTATAGTTTCCGACCTTCGTCAGTCGATGCCAGTACCTTCCAAGTTTCGTGAAGTACTCCTTCGGCCACAAGCTGTTCGACCGAACCTTCTTTCTCAAAATCTGGAAGACTTTCTACAAACGGACCCTTGACGAGACCGGCTTTCAAACAGGCCTCCCAAATCTTGTTGGACAACCGCGGCGCCCTAGCAAAGGACACTGGAGCAGCCGTTGTTATATAGCGCGCGAGAACATCCTCCAGGTCGCACTTAAAGCGCATCGGATCGATTTCGGAGGTCATGGGCGGTCCTTAGCAATTTGCCAAGTTAGGAGGAAGAAGGTGAACAATTCGGGCGCCAGACGAAGCAGTACTGCCAAGTTACATAAGACCCTAGAATTTGACCATCCAAGCTTGTGTCCGAGTTTCGCTACCAATTCGTCCGCCTCCCCCGTCCGGCTGGCACGTGCAAACATGGAGAGACATGCGGCAATCCAGAGGTCGATGCTGTAAGGTTCTGTGTGATCTGCTGACCTAAGCGGGACTCGAGGTCGCTCATCATCAGGTGTCAATTCCCAGGTCAATCGGCTCAATCGGTTCAGGTCCTCTTGCCGACGGCTATTGGCACCAGCTTCGGCATCCAGGTTGGAGAACATCCCTGCTGTCCGCAAGCGATCCACAAATCGACGGTGGGATGCGCGCCAATGATCTGGGCCCAAGACAGGCGTTCCTCTCCAAAACCAGCCGGCTGAGGGGTCATTGTCTACAATCTGGAGATTTCGAAAAAACTTGCATGCATCAAACTCACGGAGCGGCACATTGTATTTCTCCGCGTCCAGGCTATTCCGAAATGCCAGGTAAACCGTACCATGCAACTGAGACTGATCTCTTAGACGTGCCTGACCTAAGGAATACAACCTGGCCAACTCAGCCATCCCTGTGTTCAGCGACCCCGACAGACTGGCAAACGTTGCGGTCGACGCTCCATACAGCCCGGGGAAAATATGGATCGGATGCATCACTGGAATCCAATTTCGCGATGTGTGGTCGGGCGGCGCAATTGCACCAGCCATCATCAGTTCCCTCGTTCCCCCTGGCTGTGCCAATAGAGATCTACCGACCTCTTTCCAGCGTGATATGAGCGGTGTTTTGATCGCCGACCAGCAGTCAGCCGCGTAACAGTCAGCCAGCCACCCGCACAGTGTCTTGAAACGCTTTCGGGTATCCATATCCACAGACCCGTAATTGGCGTCGCCGAAAAGGATTGCATAGGTTTCGCCTCTGGAATTGCGCAATGGGTGCCACGTACTCTGACTCTCTGCCTCTGCCTCCGGCCGAAGAAATAGCCGTGCAAGAACAAGACCGTCGTCAAACTCAATTGATGTTACAGTCAATTGGATTTGTGTTGGATCTCCATCTATCAACTCGACCTTTAGCCAAGAAGGTCGGCGTGTCGAAACCGGACGCCTGCCCAGGCTTGCCTCCACAAATTCTGTTTTTCCACTTTCACGCTCCACTTCCAGTGCCAGAGCATCCATACGCCGCATGAGATTGAGGCGCAGACGAAGACCGTCAACAGTGGGAATACGTTGGACGGACAGCGGCTCGACGGACGACACAATCTCAAACAACAGCAATTCATTGCCATTTGCGCGGCGGAGAATGACTCTGCTGTCAGTTGTAGCTTCAAGGAGATAACGGACTGCCAAATTGCGGGAAAGCCCACGAGCGAAAGGATGGTCCTCTCGTTGCCCACGAACTCGCAAGGTGGCTTGCGGGTCAGGGCATCGAATCGAAATGGTATCAAAACGGTCGTGCTCATCCACAGTAAGACGCGTGTTGAGCGGAAGTCCCAATTCCGACCCGTCTTCTGATCGGCGCCTAATGACGACCACATCCGGCCACGGTAGGTCGAAGGGAACGAAATCACCATCGATTTCGAATACGGCACGGGCCAAAACGTAGCCGCCAGAAACATCAAGGGAAAGACGACCCCTGCTATCTTGGGTTACGTTTTGAGACAGCTTCAGCACAAAATTTCTCGGTGCAGGGTTGCTACGATAAACCAGTCCATCGCCACCTGCAAAGGCGGGCCACACCAAAGATTGAATGGAAATACCCGTGGTGCCAGGTGGATTCAAACCATGGGAAGGAGCAAGCAGGTCGATCCGCATTCTCACGGGATCTGAATGTACAACATCGCGAAACTCTGAGAAGAGAGTGTCAATGCTGATTTCACCCAATCCTCTGACTACATTGATCTCAGCTTCTGCCTCCGCCTTCCCTACTGAAAGTCTCAATCGCCGCAATTCATCCCGCTCGAATCCGGTATTGACTTCAACCATGGCCGAGGGACCGTACAACCGCCCACTTGGTCCACTGGCCACTATACCACCACGAATTGTTAGACTACGGCGAGGTTTGGCACGAAGACGCACCTCTCCTCCTTGGGTTTGAAGTACTATCGGCGAATACCCCAATTGCGTATATGCGATGAAACTGGATGTTCTGGTCTCTAACGCAGGCTCACCTTCAACCGAGAACTCACGTCTTGACAAAATGACCGTGTCGGTTGTCTCGATTTCGAAATCGCCCGACTGCCCTTTCAATTCCTTGACGACGCGGCCTGACATGCAATCGAAAATGGCCAGCGCCTCGGGGTCAACAAGAAAATCTAGCTCATCTCTGCATTCATTGGCATTCCAGCGCAGGTGAGCAGGCCATGGTTCTGGAAGCACCCAGTCCTCGCCACCTCGAAGATTATATGGACTGATATCTTCGTCCAGCCACAAGCGAATGTGACCGACGACCCTAGGGGCACGAACCGTCAACCCATGGGTGTTCCAAATCAATTGAAGCTTCGGTGAAGCACCAACCACGTTGCTCCCACCGCCTTTGGACGGTGGTCTGTCTTTACCTACTTCATCCTCTAGAATCTTACGGAACCGTTTCTCGATAGGATACTTGGCAACAAAGGCATCAGGATTCTGACGAATTTTGGCAAAAAGAGCCGCATGCCAAGCTGTCTCGTCCCAAAGAATTGCACGGCGCGGAGTTACAACGGACGGGGGCAAGAAGGTCAAGGAATCATCTTCCCAACGGTTCAACATAACAGTCGCCTCTGTTGGTGGCGGGCCGAATGCAGCCTCTTGACGGAGGAATCCCTGGATGAGTCGTGGAAGAATCGGTATTGGGACACCGGCATGGAGCAGATAAACGTCGACCATCCGGCTAAAACCGTGGGTCGGCAGACCAAGCCTGTTGCATACACAACAAAATCTGTCGAAAAGGATTTCCCGATGCCGTTGGACGACCAAGGGCACACCAAGCCTGTCTTCCAAGTGCCGGTAGATGGCGTTATCGAGTTCTCCGTAATTCTCGCTTAAGGCCTTTGCCACGCACCATGTAGAAACATAAGGGAATTGGCCAAAAAGACTCGAAATTCTGCCGGGATCACCTCCCAGGAAATTCTTCGATTGTTGGAACGCCGACTGCCTTTGAGGCTCGCTAACAGGAACAAGGCCAATAAAGGGGGGCATCTCTGGTGATCTCAATAGACGGCTCAGCAGTGTGTCAGTGGACCGGCAACCCATGTTCTTGCCCTTACGCCAACAATAGTATTCACTCCATGCGGTTGGGTTCACGACTACAACAAATAAGTACGCATGCCTAGATGAGCACAGTTGCTGCTTGCTAGCACCGTCTCAGGTATCCTCGTCGCGCAATCGGCATAATTCTTCGACGCAAGCTTGAGTGCGGTGGCTTGGGTCCCAAATGACTTGCCCTGAGTTCGACTTTGTAGTGCGTCGTGAATGGCGCGTTTATCTAATGGGTGCGATTCCCACGCAACACTTGTCGCTTCGGTTGGGTGTAGCCAGGGCGGTTTGCGGAGATAAAATGTAGACCATTGGCAACTACCCGCTTTCGACTTCTATTGAGCGGTTTTCCAAGGCAGACTGTTCTGCAGCCGATGAAAACCGCAATATCTGTCGCGCCTCGTAGGCCTGCAGCACAGGCTGACCGCCGTTCTTGAGAACGTTGATATAGTGCCGGGTCGAATGCACGAATGACTGTTCCCAACTTACATTCATGTCCCTGAATTCGGTCAGTCCGCCGTCCCGAAACAAGACCAGCGGCACAGCACCGGCCAGGTGTCCATGTCCGCAATTGATCCAGATCACACCCTTCGTGCCGGTGATTTCGACCCGATCATCCTGGGCGTAGTAAGGTGTGACAATTTCGAGCTCGGGAGAATAGACGATCTCCAGATTTCCGACGCGATTGCCCGGAAACCTGAACGATATCATTGATTGGGCATCGTACCAGGCACCATCCTTCCGCTGCACCCTGCCTATGAAGGCATGGACTTCCCTTGGATTGCCCATGAATCCCCAGGCCAGGGCAAATTTGTGGTGTCCATCATCGAACACCAGCGGGCCGCCTCCCGAGCGAGACCTTTGCTGTCGCCATTCAAGAGCGCTCGCCGAAACCTTCCAGCCTGTGCGACTCGTGCCGGGATTGCTCTTAATGCGAATCGACTGTGGCTCACCGATGGCATTCTGTGCGATGAGTTGCCTGGCTCTGGCCACAGGCGGGTGAAACAGAAAATTCTCAAAGACCTTGAATGGCCTGTCATAGGTCTCGACAGCCTCAACCAAGCGGTCCGCTTCTTCCAGTGTTGGGCACATCGGTTTTTGCAGCGAGATTGCCTTGCCGGCATCCATGGCCGCCAATGCCGCGGCCAGGTGAAGATCGTGGGGCAACAGGATTTCAACGAGATCTATGTCAGGATTCTGCAGGAGTTCTTGCAGGTCATCGGTAATTTTGACTTCACCTATTCCCCAGTCATGAGCCTTGCGCTGTGCCGCGCCCGGGTCTGCATCGCATAGCATGCGAATACGGGTGGCGGGGTTGTTCAGGTACTCGATGACATGAAGGTCGGAAATTCGACCTGTGCCAATTAGCCCGACCCCGATAGGACTGTCTTTCACTGCTCTCTTCCCTTTTCGCTCCGACACAATTCCGTGAACCCAGGTGCAATGCCTTCGATGCCCTGTTTCTGGATCAGGCACAATGCTTCACTGATCGCAATTTGTTCAATTGGTGGTTGGTACGAGCTGCGCTGACGCGGAAACCTGCGCGCAGCATTCTGATACATGCAACATGTTGAGCGTGGCCTCAGCCTTTCAAGCCTCCGGCGCCGTCCGAATTCCATTGGCTCCTTTCTTCATGCGTAATCTCTCGAGCATCTCGGTCGCATCCAGTCAGCCCTTTCATCAGCACTGGATTCGCTAGCAATTCGTGCAGTATTCATTTGAAGGAACCAGCGAGATTCGTAGGATGGGCAGAATTGCCCCTGTGGCAACAGCAACAAGACTTGCAAGAGAGGTCTACCCGACATGAAAGCAACAATTATCAGAAGGGGAATGGCGACGCTGACAGGAATGTTGGCCAGCGTGTTCCTGATGGTCGGCACTGCCAGTGCCAGCGAGGTTACAATTTCCCACTATTTTTCGGGTCCGTTTACGTCCGTCATGCAGGACGTATTCAACGACTACAATGCCGCAACCGGCTTCACCATGAAGGACAGCCCGGTTGGCCACGAGGATTTCAAGACAGATATTCTAGTGCGCGGTGCCAGCGACAGCCTGCCAGATGTTTTCAGTTACTGGGCAGGCGCAAGAGTCCAGTTTGTTGTTGATTCGGGTGACCTGTCTCCGATCGACGACATGTGGAACCGTGATGGTCTTGATAACGTGGTTGCCAAGGCAATTGCGGACAGCGCAACCCTGTACAATGGCCAGCGCTACCTCGTACCAATGCAGTTCCACTATGCTGGCATGTTCTTCAACAAGAAAGTCATGGCGGACGCCGGTGTCATGGAAATGCCCACGGACTGGGATGGTTTCCTGGCACTTTGTGAAAACCTCAAGGGCCAGGGCATAACACCTATCGCGCTGGGTTCAATGAACAGGTGGCCAGCCCAGTTCTGGTTCGATTACCTGATCCTCAATACTGCCGGACCGGATGTGAGGGCCGGGCTTATGGATGGAAGCGTTGCCTATGACGCACCCGAAATCGCCGATGCAATGTCGATCTGGAAAGATCTGGTCGATGCCGGATACTTTGCAGAAAATGCCAACGCCCAGACCTGGACGGATGCATCCGACAAGGTGGCCAAGGGCGAGGCTGCAATGACCCTGATGGGAACCTGGATCACCGGCTACTGGAATGGCCTTGGACTGGAACCTGATGTCGACTACGACTTCTTCCCGTTCCCGACGATCAACGCTGATGCCCCGGTATCCGTGGTCGGGCCGATTGACGGTCTTGTCATATCTGCCAACGTCCAGAACATGGAAGGAGCCGAGGCATTCCTTTCCTTCTTTGTATCGGATCTTGACACGCAGGTGAACTGGACCAACGCAGTTGGTGCTGTTTCAGCCAACGTCAACGTTGACCCCAGCGTGTACAACGCTCTGATCAACCGTGTCATCTCCACGGTTGGCGATGCCGAAAACTTTGCCTTCAACTATGATCTGGCAACACCGCCGCCAGTCGCCGAAGTGGGTCTTTCCATGTTCCAGGAGTTCATGGAGAATCCTGACGACTATGAAGGCATTCTGGCCCGTGCCCAGGAAAGCGCACAGGCTGCATTCTAGCGGGTTCGCTAGTCTCGGAATCATGAAAGTACAGGGCGTAATCAGAGCTTGATGGAGCGCAGCGCCCTGTACTGGCGAGTTGTTCTGCTCGCCGCACCGGTAACCGTCTTTGCGGTCCTTGTCATCTGGCCGCTCTTCAGTTCATTCTTTTACAGCTTTACGAACTGGAACGGATTCAATCCCGAGTACGACTTCGTAGGTCTTGAGAACTTTGCCAAGATTGGCTCGGACCGCCTGTTTATCGGTGCCATTATCAATACAACCATCTGGATGGTTGCAGCCATTCTGTTGCCGACTCTGCTTGGCCTTGCCCTCGCGCTGCTTCTCGACAGCAAGGTCCCGGGTGGCCCGATATTCAAGACCTTGTTCTACCTGCCGATATGTCTTTCGGCTGTTGTCGTCGGACAAATCTGGATTTGGATCTACCAGGCAGACTGGGGACTCCTGAATACGGTCATCAGGGCTGTTTCCGGTTCGAGTTTCAATTATGCGTGGCTGGCCAAGCCGGATACCTCGCTGGGATCCGTTATCGTGGCCTGGTCGTGGCAGCAGACAGGCCTGTCGATGGTGATCTTCCTGGCCGGCCTCACTTCCATTCCCAACGACCTGCTTGAAGTGTGCGAAATCGAAGGCGCCAGCACCTGGCAACGCATTCGCATCGTGCTGATTCCACTCCTGACCCCGGCAACAGTGGTGGTCGTCGCCCTAAGCGTTATCAATTCACTGAAGGGCTTCGATATTCTCTACATCATGACCGGTGGCGGGCCGTTTCACAGTTCCGACACGCTGGCCATGCACATGTATAATGAATCCTTCAAGAAATACCTGATGGGTTATGGCAGTGCCATTTCGGTCGTACTGTTCCTGATCGCACTGACGATAATCCGGATCTACTTCAGGAACCTGAAGAAGGTGGACGAAATTTATGGCTGAAACGACGGTCAGCGTCCCGTCTGTGGCTCCCTTCAATCCCTGGAAGGTGGTCCTGCTGATATGCGTTGGATGTCTGGCTCTGCTCTTTCTGGCCCCGACCGTCGGGGTACTCCTGTCATCCATCAAGACCACGCGGGAGATCGCTTTCGGTGAGTTGTGGACGATTCCGGGGACGATCTACTGGGGTAATTTCATCGAGGTGCTCACCAACCCATCCGTTCCCCAGTACTTCCTCAACACCATTTTCGTCACATTACCGGCCACAATCCTGTCCATCATTCTAGGGGTGCTGGCGGGATATGTTTTTTCCAAACTGCCCTTCGCTGGCAGCAATCTCCTGTTCCTGGTCATAATTTCGGGCATGTTCTTTCCACCCCAGGTAATCCTGATCCCGCTTTTTCAGTTCTTCAACTCGCTTGGTCTGATTGACACTTTGTGGCCGATTATCTGTGTGCACACTGCACTCGGCATACCGATCTGCACGCTTCTGATGCGAAACTTTTTTGCCACCGTTCCCAATGCATTGCGTGAGGCGGCAATCCTGGAGGGTGCCAACGAATGGCAGGTGCTGATTCGCGTTGCGCTTCCTCTCAGCCTGCCGGCAATAGCAGTGCTGGCCACACTTCAGTTCACATGGATCTGGAACGATTTTCTGTGGCCTTTGATCTTCACGCAAAGTGACGAAAAACGGACCATCATGGTGGGAATAGTGAACCTGAAAGGACAGTATTCCGTGGCCTGGGGAGTCCAGGGCGCACTATCGCTGATCGCCAGCTTGCCTACCCTGATCGTGTTCCTGTTCTTTCAGCGATACTTCATCAAGGGCATGACCATGGGGGCAGTCAAGGGGTGAAAGATGGCTGATCTTCATCTTGACAACGTGTCGAAGTCTTTCGGAACGCTGGAGGTTATACGTAACGTCTGCCTCGACGTGGCGCATGGCGAGTTCATCGTGTTTGTCGGGCCTTCCGGGTGTGGCAAATCTACCCTGTTGCGGCTGATCACCGGACTGGAGAGCGTGACCGGGGGGCGTATTTTCATTGGTGGCGTGGATGTCACGCAGGTCAGGCCGTCGGACCGCAGGGTTGCCATGGTGTTTCAGTCCTATGCCCTGTTTCCGCATCTGACGGTCGCCGAGAATATTGGCTTCGGTTTGCGACTGGCGAAGCGGCCGGCGGCCGTAATCCGCCAGCGCGTCGACGCGGTCGCACGAACACTGCGCATCAAGGACCTGCTGGACCGCAAGCCCGGGCAGTTGTCAGGCGGACAGCGCCAGCGCGTCGCTATCGGCCGATCAATCATTCGCAGTCCAGAAGTGTTCCTGTTCGACGAACCTCTGTCCAATCTTGATGCTGCGTTGCGCGTGCTGATGCGTCTGGAAATCACGCGGCTGCACAACCGGCTGCAAGCCACGATGATTTTCGTGACCCATGACCAGACGGAAGCCATGACGCTGGCCGACCGGATATACGTCTTCAATCAAGGTCGTATCGAACAATCCGGAACTCCAATGGACCTTTACAATTCTCCTTCCAATCGCTTTGTGGCTGGCTTCATCGGTTCCCCGGCCATGAACTTTCTTCCCGGCAAGGTCGAGCAAACCGGTGACCACATGATGCTGAAAATCGGCTCGACTCGCCTGCGACTGGATCAGTCCTTCACCTCGGTCTCACACCGAGAAATCTCAGTCGGCATTCGACCCGAGCACTTGCGCGTTGTTGAGTCATCCGCTGGACATGTTCGCGCAGAGGTTGAAATTATTGAGGAGCTTGGCGCCGAGGTCATCGCCTATCTCCAGATAGAGGGGATTTCGGACCCGATCACAATCCGGCTTCCTCCCCAGAGGCACGTCGTTCCGGGTCAGCAGGTTGGAGTCCGGTTTGCCAGCGAGCACTTTCACCTGTTCGGCTCAAATGGTACCCGACTTTGCTAACAAGAGCGTGCTCATGCGTTAGCCGATGAATTGCGTGGACCCGGACTATACAGTTTAGTTGACCAGTGAGTTTAGACCGGAATTGTGTCTTGTGGCCATACGAATTCCACCTGTACTGCCCAGGCACGCCGCACGCCGGTTTGTTCAGGCAGGGATTCAAGTGAACCGAGGTCATCGCAAAAGATTCGTCACTCGTTGTGATCAGGTAATTCCATCCATGAAACAGGACAGTTTAGTTGGCTTAGAGTCTGGGCTGAACATCAGCGAAGCCTTTGCGGCTATTAAAGAACGAGCAAGAGACACATATCGTTCTGTGTTCATTGAGTTAATTGGAATTTCCAAGGGTGTAATTTCGATTCACACTGCAACACACGCAGCTTCAGAGTTGGTCAGTTCACTATACGGACCGATATTTGGAAGAATTGATCCGGAGGAAGTCGGTTCACGTTCTCGAGCTATGCGCATCGGAGAGGACTACACAAAAAGGCTAAATCAAAAGTGGAAGAATCTCAGAGAGGCCAAGTTAGTCAATCTATCCACACTGTACCCAAGCCATGGCTTCGTAATTGATGCCGATGAGGCAGCGGTGCTATTTGAGCGAGTGAGAATGACATCGAAGGAAGAAATGGAACTAGTCGAAGCCCAAGGGGATTTGGCAAGACTTCCAAGGGCAAAACCGGAATTCCGTTACTTGGAATTCGGTGGGCAATGACAAATCAAAGGGGAACAATGATGAAGTCCGCAAGAGCACCGAAGAAGAATCAAGAAGCGGTCGGAACCGCCGAGAGCAGAGCGCAAATGGAGAAGATTCTGCGGCAGCAAGATGAAGTCAACGTCTTGAGGCCCGCAGGAAGTCGAAAATATCGAATCTTGAATAGATTGCCGGCAACAGAATTGGTGTGGCCAATTCAAAATGAAGGGAATGTTTAACAGGTTGGTGTCTCGCACTTAGACCGAGGGCATGAGCAAGTCACCTGCTGCCAAGCGTAGTATGTTTCTTGAGCATCCTCTATCAGGACAATGTCATGCGCTTGATGTCCCGAACGGTTGGAGTATCGGTCAACAACGTAACTAGGCTTATGGCCGAAACTGGAAAGGCGTGCGTCGAGTATCATGACAATTCTGCCAGGGATGTGGCAGCACAGCAAATCCAGTGAGATAATATCTGGTCCATCTGCCATGGACCATGGACAGGAATGTTGCGAAGGCCAGTTATCATCTGGTGGCACTGGCGATGTGTGGACCTGAACGGTGCTGGGCAGAGGCAGCAATGTGACCTTGTCACGGGAAGCTGGAAACCGATCCAGCGCGACAGCAACCGAGTTCCTGGATGATCTGCGATCCCGTCTTGCCAGGTGTCCAGTTGGCCACCGAAGAACACTAGGCAGGTCAGGCAGCCGTTGAGGGCACATTCGGAGCCGCTGTAAATGACATTACGCTGGTCAAGCTGTAAGGCAAGACCAGCGACGGTTCATTGAGCAAGAATTGCAGCCCCGCCAAGAGTACTGGCGTCGGAAAGCGGCGGGCAAAAGGCAATTCCAATGCTAATATCGCCTGCACTTCGCTTGTTGAGCGTCACAGTTTTACAGAATGAATGGGAATGCGCCGATTAGCCAGATTGCCTATTGCACTCGGCAATGAGTTTGGTTTTCACTTGCACATGCTGTCGCGTATTTCGTTCACGACAACTTTGTCCGTTTGCAAATGAAACCTGCAACAGCTGCTCGTGTGACCGACGCAGTGTGCCACTTTGCATGGATTGTTACTTTGATTGATGCTCGTACCCCCGGACAATACCGGCCGACCTGCATCAAGCGATGCCCAGGCCGAGACACTACCAGCGCATGGAGCAAAGTTCCATGCCGATCTCGCTAAAGGGCAGCTTCTGGATCTTGTTGCGATCGCCACGCAGTGAAGTCGAGCCTATTCGATAAAGAAGCCCTCGACAGTCGCCCGTACTTCGGTGTCCGTGTCGTCACTGTCAGACGATATGCCGATCCCGAACAAGACCTCTGGCTCGCCGCCAAAAGCATCGACATAGTCAGCCTCGAGATCAACCTGCTCGTCATGGGATCCTGTCCCGACGGTGCGCAGCACAATGTTCATTCCGGCCGATTTTGAGTAGGGACTGTAAAATCGCTCTCCCGCCGGGTGCGCACCGCCATATACATATTGCAACGTGCGTGTCTTCTTGCTGGCCAATATTCTCCTCACGCTGCTGCTTTTGAGTCTCTCGGCGTCCTTCCCCGGAAGAAACATGAAGTAAATCGAAATATTGCGGTCCTCTCCGCCCTTGACCTTCAGGTTGGTCGGCGGGACGCCTTGCACCACTGTCCATCGCCAGCGTGCCTTTCGCTTGTCCCAGAATTCCTCTGACAACCGCCGAAACAGGACAGACACGCTGTCCTTGGCCAGGATTCCGAGCACTTCCCCCTGCAACCGGTATTGGTTCTTGTCCAGTCTGGGGAAACCCTGTTCCTGCCAGCTGTCGTCGAACACCACTTGCTGTGCGCTGGCTGAGCCGGTGCAACCAAGCCCCGAGGCCACAACCAAAGCAATTGCCAGCAAGTGGAATCGTCGGACACCCGACGTCGTGAATTTGCTTATGGAGTTCAAGGCCGTTCAATTCGCTTCAGCTGTTGACGACTGTTCAGGTTCCGAGTGCTGTAAGAAATTGTCTTCATGGTCTACCCGGTTTCCGGTATGCCGCGTACGGTCAACAGCGACGCCCTTTGAAGGATGCTGTTACTCGGCAAGCCTTTTGCCCGGGTCGGGTGGTGCACCTGCGTAACCGGCCCAGACTGACTGGTCAAAATTGATTACAGATCCGGTCATGAGACCGGAATCGGCCGAAGCCAGGAAACACACGGCGCGGGCGACCTCCTCGGGCATGACAAGACGACCCTGCGGCAGTTTTGCCGCTGCTTCTTCAACCCAGTTCTCGGACGCTCCGTGGTACTTTTTCTGGATCATGTCTTCGCCATCCGAAGCCATCCATCCGATATTGAGCTGATTGACGCGAATGCGATCCATCAGCAATGCGAAGCCCGAGTTGCGGGTCAAGGTCGCCAGGGCACCTTTCGAGGCGCAATAGGCTGATATGAATGGCTGACCTGCTTCCGCAGACATGCTTCCAATATTGATGATCGCACCGCAGGTCCCGTCCCTGATCATCACCTTTACGGCTTCCTGCATGAGAAAGAACGGCCCCCGGACATTGACTGCAAACATCTGGTCGAACAGCTCTTCGGAGGTGTCAAGCAGCGTCCCGCGATCAGTCACGGCTGCCGCATTGACGAGAATGTCAATTCTGCCAAATTCGTTGTCGGCAACAGCAACGACGTTTCTGCAACGGGCCACATCAGCCAGGTCAGCCTCTACGAACCGGACTCTTGTGCCATATTGACTGGAAATGTCGGCGGCAACAGAACGCCCCCTGGCCACATTGCGTCCGCAGGTAACCAGACCGGCGGCGCCGGCGGCTGCAAAGCGCCGCGCAATCGCTGCACCCAGCCCTTGCGTGCTACCTGTGACAATGGCGATTTTGTTGTCCAGTCGGTTCATTCAGTTGTCCACGATCTGATATCCAGCGGCGCCCAACAGCCGACGCAAGGTGCGATTGCCAATCATGGCGTATTCCAGTGGCGGTGCCTTGACCGGGTCCTGTTCCGCCTCGACGACAAACCAGCCTTCATAACCACGTTCGGCCAGTCGACCAATGATGGCACCGTAATCCAGCGAACCGTCGCCCGGTACCGTGAACGCCCCCTTGAGGACAGCGTCCAGGAAACTGTGGCGTGAGCGGTCAAGGCTGTTGATTACATTCAGCCGGACATCCTTGGCATGGACATGGTTAATGCGATGAGCATGCCTGTCGACGATGGCCAGCACATCTCCACCCGCGAAGGCAAGGTGTCCCGGATCAAGCAGGAGCGGTAGTTCCTCGCCTGAATTCGACATGAGGAGATCCACGTCCCGTTCCGTTTCCACCGCCGTTGCCATGTGATGATGAAAACCAATTGGCATGCCTTGTTCGGCACACCAGCCTGCAAACAGGGTCATCTTGCGGCCGTAACTGCGAAACTGGTCTTCGTCGAGCTGGCGACGGCGATTCAGCGCAACATTTCTCTTGTTCTGGATCGTACCGGCGGTCTCGCCATAAACCAGGCACGGCGCTCCAAGTTCCCGAAACAATGACAACTGGTTCCACACCCTGTCCTTCTCGGCCTCCAGTTCGTTGTCGAGCAATGTTCCCGAATACCAGCCGCCGCACAAACCCAATCCAAATCTGGCCAACACCGGACCCAACTCTTCGCTCATGGTCGGGAACTTGCCGCCGGTCTCGACACCGGAATAACCTGCTTCGGCAGCATCGCTCAGGCAGGTTTCCAGTGTGGTTTCCCCACCCAGTTCCGGCAGATCATCATTCGACCATGCGATCGGGGCCACGCCCAGCCTGGCGCGCATTTTCTACACTCCAATTCGCTGCCGAAGACGGATTTGCTCGTGTTCCGAACGTGCATCCCGCACTTCCTGCCGCCTGCTGACCTCGGGCACTCCGAGGTCCCATGCCGCGTCCCCGGGGACCCAGGCAAATGCGTCGGTCTTGACCTCGATTACGGTCGTGCGGTCGGTGGTCCTGGCCCACCTGAATGCCTCGGCCAGATCTCCGAGGCTCTTGACGCGCCTTGCCAGGGCACCCATGGATTCGGCGTGTTTTGCAAAATCGACGTAAAACAACTCCTTGGTTCGACAGTGTTCAAACAGGTTGTTGAAGGATGCGCCTCCCTTGAAATTCTGGAGACGGTTGATGATGGCAAAACCGCCATTGTCGCAGACCACGATAATCATCTTGTGGCCGGTCATTACCGATGAGTAGATGTCCGAATTCATCATCAGGTACGAGCCATCGCCTACCAGCACGATCGGCGTACAGTCCTCTCCCGCTGCCATGGCCGCCCCCCAGCCACCGGCAATCTCGTATCCCATGCAGGAATAGCCGAACTCGCAGTCGAAGGTTCCCGGTGCCTTGACCCTCCATCCCTTGGTGGTTTCACCGGGAAGTCCACCGGCTGCGGTGATCATCAAATCGTGCTCACCGGCCAGATTGTTCACGATTCCCACTACCTGGGCGTAGGTTGGCAACTCGGTGTTTGTCGGCTTCTGACGGTCGTCAAGAAGTTCGTTCCATGCTGCAAACTCCCTGCGAGCTCTTTTCATCCAGCTGCAATCGGTAGCAGGGGCGAGGCGCGAAGTGATTTCTGCAAGAGATTCGCGGGCATCCCCCACCACTGCCACTGCCTGATGCTTGTGGGCATCCCAGCGCGCAGTGTTGATGCAAATGAATTTCGCCGAATGCGAAAACGCTGTCCATGAACCCGTCGTGAAGTCCTGCAACCGCGTGCCGACCGCCAGGATCACGTCTGCTTCCTCGGCCAACGCATTGGCTGAACTGGAACCGATGACACCAACGGGTCCGACGTGTGACGTATGATTGTGGGTAAATGTACCCTTGCCGGCGATGGTTTCGGCAACAGGCATCCACCGCTTCTGGGCCAGTTTGGCCAGTGCATTCCCGGCCAGCGAATACCGGACGCCGCCCCCGGCAATGATTAGCGGTCGCTTTGCAGTTGTCAGGAGTTCGACCGCCTCTTCGACCGACTTAAGGTCGGGACGCGGGCGCGGAATTCTGTGAACGACTTCCCTGAAGAAGGCATTCGGGTAGTCGTATGCCAGCTCCTGGGTATCCTGGCAGAGACCCACAAAGGCCGGGCCGCAATCGGCCGGGTCAAGCATAGAGGCAATGGCCTGCGGCATCGACGAGATGATCTGTTCCGGGTGCGTTATCCGGTCCCAGTATCTGCTGACGGCGCGGAATGCGTCATTGACGGAGGTGGACGGAGCACCGAAATGCTCCACCTGCTGCAACACCGGGTCGGGCCGGCGATTGGCAAACACGTCGCCGGACAGGATCAGGAGCGGCAAGCGGTTGGCGTGACCTACCGCAGCCGCAGTCACCATGTTGGTTGCACCCGGGCCGATGGAGCTGGTTGCCACCATGATCTGACGGCGCAGTCTGGCCTTTGCAAAGGCGATGCCGGCAAGTGCCATCGACTGCTCGTTCTGGCCTCTCCAGGTCGGCAATTGATCCTGTACCGCTTCCAGTGCTTCGGCCAGGCAGGTTACGTTTCCATGCCCGAATATGCTGAATACACCGGCAAACAACCGACACTTTTCGCCGTCGATTTCGATGTACTGGTTGCACAGATAGCGCACCAGCGCCTGTGCCATGGTCAATCTCGTGGTACCTTCGCTCATTCTATCGCTCCGGGATGAATGTTTGGTGGGACTGGCCGATCTTGATTCGGACTGTTCACATATCGGTAGTACGCGGCGCGGTTCAATCAATTTGTGCAGGACCAGTGCCTCTGGCCTGACGCCGGCGTCCTGATTCCTTCTCTGCAGCTGCGGGTGCAGGATTGCTGCAATCCTTCAGTCCGGTCTCTGGCCGTCTTGCGAAGCAATGATCCTGGCTCGTGCAAGCAGATTCTCCGCCATGGTGAGATGCAATCTTTCGACCATTCTGCCGTTCAGGGCAATCACTCCCCTGTTGGCGTTTTCCGGTCTACTGAATGCCTCGACGATCTGCCTCGCTTCATCCATCTCCTGCAGCGACGGAGAAAACGCTTCATTGCACGCTGCCAGCTGGCGGGGATGAATAAGCGATTTGCCGGTCATCCCGAGCGCACGTCCCTGTTGTGACTCCCGCCGAAACCCTGCGTCATCGTGTAAGTTACTGTAAACGCCGTCGAAAATGTGAAGTCCGAATGCCTTGGCCGCAGCCACCATCTGCATGAGCCATGGTATCAGATACATGCGGTCCCGGTCCGGCTGGACCCCTGTATCCTTCGCAAGGTCGTTGGTTCCGACGAAGAAGCCCTGAAGTTGTGGCAATGAATGAACCATCGCCGCAATGTCTCTCGTATTGAGGACCGAGGCCGGCGTTTCCATCATCAGCCAAATCTGAATTTCACGGTTGACCGTGACTGCGCCGATTGCACTTGCGACCGTATTGACATCTTCCGGTTGATTGACCTTGGGCAGCAGAACACCGTCAGGAGAACAGTGTGCCAGCACTGCGAGGTCCGCGTCAATGGAGGTCGACTGCAATGCGTTGATGCGCAGCACGACCTCGCGATGTCCGAATCCGCCTTGTGAAATGACCCGTATGGCGTTCTCTCGCGCCTCCATCTTCCTGTCAAGCGCAACCGAGTCCTCAAGGTCGATCAACAGCATGTCAGCATCAAGGCTGCGAGCCTTCGTCATGGCTCTTGTGTTGACGGCAGGTACATACAATGCCGACCTGCGAAGGTTTACGTGAATGTGCTCATTCCCAACCATTCATTCCAACCACACCTGCTTGTGTCCGGTTCCGAAAACTTGCCCCCCGATCGAATCCATCTGCAGCTTCGTCAAACTGTTTCGCCTTTTGATTCGGCTCGGCCCAGCTTCTCCATGCGGCGAGGCCGACCGGCACATTCTGCCGCAGGCTTCACAATGCTCAACATCCAGATAACTGCAATGCAGATGCAAGTACGCTGCTCTGCACATCGGTCGTGGCAGCAACAGGGATTCCACTTGCAACATTGCGAAGGAGTCCGCCTGTCAAACCTGTTCTTGAGCTAAGGGCAAGGTTGCCTATTCCCTTGGCGGCGCAGGTTCAATCTGTTGGCTCCATGTAATTTGGCTGGTTTGTGGTACAAGCACAGTGTTATGGACGAACGATGCCTGGTGTTCTGGCAAGAGCACGGCGTATTCCCGTTGAGAGTGAGGCCGGAGTCCCGATACATCTGCATGATATGCAGCTTCCTTTTCATATTTGCCATGTCAACCTCAGAATGGCATTTACAGCCCAAGTTGCGCCATGCAAATGGTTGGCTGCTGGCTGGCTATTACAAATGAAACTTACCCGCCTGACACAGTGCCGGAACTGGTTGACATATTGTGGAGTTGCTCCCGCGAAGCACTTCAGGGCAAGTACACGCCGCAGTCCCGGGAATTCATGAGGGTGACGCCAGCCCCGTCAGGGTTAACGTGATTGCGAGCGGATCCATATGGTCTTCGCCTCTGGACCTGAGAAATCGTGTCCGTGCAGGCCAGGCTCTTGTCCCTTTGCGGGCATTGACCCGCCGATCGAATGTGGCCGCTGAAGTCGCCGAGCGTAAAGGAGGATGACGTGAAGAACATTGCGCAGGGACTCTTTCTGGTCTCGGTCTGTTTCGTGCTGGCGGCATGTTCGGGCTCGCCCGAAGAGATGGAGATGCCCACAGAGGAGGATTCGTTGCGTGCGGATGGCGAGCGGATAACCGGCGAGCACAGCTTACTCCTTCATACCGACTTTCTCGGCTATCACCATGGAGAGACCGTTCCCGACCGCGTCCACGTGGAATGCAAGAACAAGAATTGCTTCCTCGGCTTCACCCCCTTCAGGAGAGCTAGCGGAAATGCGTTCGGCGACGGGGCTATCGACATTTCGAAAGGGCCGAATGGCATCCGGATGGCGGAGAGAAGACACTCCAGCGTCACAAGGACGATTCACGTTAGAAGCGGATGGATGCAACACAGCTTCTTTGTTTCGGAAGCCGTCTTGTTGGGAGACATCATTCCCGACCCGGGTACCGTCAGGGCAGCTTCGTACGCGCTCGGGATGACCACTGGAATCAACCCGACCGTGCCCGAAGGCGGGGCGACATGGCGGGGCGCTGTGTTGGGTCGGACCGCTGGAGTAACGGAGAGTTTGCAGGACATTGTTCAGGGGGAGGCAACGATCGTCGTCGATCCGGGCTCCCCGGATTTTCTGCAGGCCGACGTAGCCTTTACACAGTTGCAAAACCTTCGGACTGAACAAGCCTACAGTGACATTGGCTGGAACAATCTGGACATCAAGGACGGAGGATTCGCGCGTCGAGACAGCGAGAGTGACAATATCACCGGGCAGTTCTTCGGCCCCGAGCAGGAAGAGGTAGCCGGCACATTCGAACGGTCCGGCATAACAGGTGCGTTTGGCGCCCGGTTGGGAGATGGTTCCAAACAGTGACTGGAGGGGTGGCCATCGGTATGTCCGGGCAGCACATCTTGCACAAGGCCAGTGCTGTACGAGGCTCTTTTCGTCGCAGGGCACTGATGATGGCTCCAGCCCTGTTGTCGCCACCGGCCGACTTACCGGACCGGACGGAACGAATGCTGCAGTGCGGAATGAAGCGGTTTGCGATATCCTGCCTCTGATAACTGTATGGTTGACAGCACCAGCACATTCCCGCCTCGGCGGCGGCACTTCCGGACAATGTGGCAACTCCAGCAGAATCAGCTCCCTCCGGTACACTTCTCAATTCCTGACGGATGGCGATCAGGATTTGCTTGCCGGGTTGCAGTGGGCACACAGCGCCGAACCCAAAGGAGGACAGAATGAAAGACATGGCAAAGGTGGTCTTTCTGGCCATGGTCGGCTTTGCTCTGGCAGCATGTACGGGAACGACCGTGGACGTGGAAATGGAACCGCCGACCAAGGAGGAAAAGGCGCGTGCGGACTACGCGCGGATCGTCGACGAGGCCAACTTTCAATTTCATAGCGACTACATCGGCTATCACGAAGGCGAGAGCACTCCCGACCGCACGCATGTCGAATGCGTTAGAAGACTGTGTGCGATTGGTTACACCTTCCTGATTACGGAAAATGTATACAGCGTCGAGCAAGTGACGTTGGAAGTTCAGCAAGGTCTGAACGGCATGCGCAAGGTGATAGAGCGCATTGACGGCGGAGAGTATGCGGACGTGCAGGTAGTTGGTGGCTGGATGGAACACAGTTTCTTTGCTTCGGAAGTCGCCAAATTCACGAACGAACTCTATCCTGAAACAGGTTCCATCCGGCTGATTTCCTATGCGGTCGGCAACACCACCGGAACTAACCCGACCGTACCAGAAGGCGGCGCAACCTGGCAGGGGTTCATGGCCGGTCGTGACATCAGCACAACAGACAGCCTGGAAGCCTATATCGAGGGCGAGGCACGCATTGTCGTGGATCTGGGGTCCGCGAATGGCCTGCTGGCCGACGTTGCCCTCACACGGCTGTACAACCGCCACACCGGCCAGGTCCACAGTGACTTGCGCTGGTCCAATCTGGACGTCGAGAAGGGAGGATTCTCTGATCGCAAGGCCGAGGATGACAGGATCAACGGCCAGTTCTTCGGGCCGGCTCAGGAGGAAGTTGCCGGCACATTCGAACGGTCCGGCATAACAGGTGCGTTTGGTGGTGAGGCAACAGATTGAGGGGCGTTCCCGATCAAGTCCGCCTTGGTCAATTCTGTGCTTGATCATTGCTTGCCAGTACCGATTGTGGAAACCGGTCGTGGTGGCTGAGACGGCACTGCAGGACAGTGACGCCATTGGTAACGGCGTATCACCGTGGCGCGTTGCCTTGTTATCTCGACAATTTCCCGATGTCTGGTTGTCAAGCATACGGTGAGCCGCAAGCCAGCCGGACCCGTCGTCATTTCGGGCAGGGACAGTTGGCGACCAAGCATTGCGGGCCGCCTTCGACGCATTACCGGCTTTCAAGGCTGACAGGCCGTCGAAAGGATTGAGCAAACCGGTTGCATTGGCTAGAATTGACAAAACTCAAGGGAGGAATTGACATGAAATTACTTAAATTTGGCAGTGCTGCCGGAATGGCAATCGCCATATCCCTCATCGCCAGCACCGCTCTTTGGGCGGCCGAGTCCACCAAGATCGCATTTCTGATGCCTTGCACACAATGTGCTGACCGCTGGGAAACAAAGGATCGTCCGTTCTTTATCGACGCGGTCAAGCAACTGGACCCGTCAATCGAAGTCATTGCGCTCAACGCCGAGGGTGATGGCAATCGTCAGATCGCGCAGGGCGAATCGGTCCTGGCACAGGGCGTAAGCGTCATAGTCATCAATACAATCGGTGAAACAACAGCCGTACCGATCGTGCGCCAGGCACAGAGCGAGGGCGTACCTGTCATCGCCTATGACGGGCTCATGGTTGGCGTCGTGACCGAAGGATTCGTGACCTTCAACAATGAACTTGTCGGCGTCTTGCAGGCACAATACCTGGTTGACAATCTGGGTGAAGGAGCCCGCATTGCGATCGTAAATGGCGAACAATTCTGTGCTGCCTGCCGGGCCTTCAAGGACGGCGCCCACAAGGTGCTTGATCCGCTCGCTGCCGACGGCAAGATTGAGATTGTACATGAAGCCGAAGCCAAGGGCTGGCTGGCTGCCAACGCCCAGCAGGCAATGGAACAGGCGCTGACTGCCAATAACGACCAGATTGATGGCGTTGTGGCGGCCAACGATACGCTCGCACAGGGCGTAATTGCGGCACTCAAGGGCGCTGGGCTGGAAGGAAAGGTTCTGGTTACGGGTCAGGATGCCAGTGACGCTGCAATCGTCAATATCCTGAATGGACTGCAGACCATGACCGTGTACAAGTCGCTTCAGGAACAGGCGGCCGCTGCAGCACGCGGTGCTGTGGCTCTGGCCAGGGGTGAGGATGTGTCCGGTATTTTCCCCGACGCCGTGCCGACCGATCTTGGTGACGTGCCATCGCTCTTGCTACAGCCGACCGTGGTCGACGTAAGCAATATTGGCGAAACAGTGATCAACGACGGCTTCACGAAAAAAGAAGACGTCTGCGTCGGAACAGCGGCTCAGGCCTGCAATTTCTGAGGCGCACCCTGCCAGCAACGCTACGCCACCACTTCTGGAGATTCATGATCTCCACAAGAGATTCGGCAGCGTAAAGGCACTGAATGGCGTGGGGCTTTCGCTCCACGCCGGATCTGTTCTGGCCCTGCTAGGCGATAACGGGGCCGGCAAGTCAACGCTGGTCAAGATCGTTTCGGGTGTTCACATGCCTGACGCCGGCGGAGTCCGGTTTGACGGAGCAAGAGTTGAGCTTCGTTCACCCAGACATGCAAGTCAATGCGGTATAGAGACGGTATACCAGGACCTGGCACTCTGCGAAAACCTCAATGTCATCCAGAACCTGTTTCTTGGTCGCGAGAAGCGCCAGACTCGCGGTTTGCTGCGCAGACTGTTTCTTGATCGCAACGCAATGCGCGAGGAGGCCGAACGCGCGTTTGCCGTGCTGGGTTCGCGGATACCTTCGCTGACCAGTCCCGTCAGTGCGCTTTCCGGAGGCCAGCGGCAAGCGGTTGCCATCGCCCGGGCTATCGTGTGGCGTAGTCGGTTGGTCATGCTTGATGAACCCACGGCAGCTCTCGGTGTCGAGCAGACTGCCAATGTTCATCGGCTAATCCGGCGCTTGCGGGATCAGGGGGTCGCCGTGCTGCTGGTAACCCACAACATGGTTGATGTCTTTGCGCTGGCAAACCGGCTGGTCGTGTTGCGGCGAGGGCGTCATATCGCCGAGATGGATCCCGGGACGTGTACTCCCGACGATGTAGTCGGTGCCATAACCGGCAGTGCCTATGCCGAAACAGCGACATGATGGCGCGCACGGAGCCTTCGCAACAATCCGGAAGGCAGTCTCTGCTCGCTGATGAGGGAATGCTGTCCCGGCTGCAGCATGGCGAGCTGGGGTTTGTGCCGGTGATCCTAGCCCTTGTCGTTGTATTCCTGGTATTCCATTTTGCCAACCCCTACTTTCTGACGCCGCGCAACATGTCCAACCTGACCCTGCAACTCGGCGTGCTGGGAATCATGGCACTGGGTGTGAGCCTTGTGCTGTTTATAGGCGAAATCGATCTGTCCGCCGGGTCGGTATCGGGCGCTTGCGCTGTGGTCCTGGTTCTTCTTTCCGCCAAGCTCGGAGTTCCGGGTCTGCTGGCTGCGTTCAGTGCCATTGTGGCAGGCGCTGCAATCGGCTGGATTCATGGCAAGTGCGTTACCCTGATCGGTGCACCCTCCTTCATTGTGACATTGACCGGGCTGCTTGTCTGGCAAGGCGTACAGCGGATGCTGGTTGGCAACCAGATTGGCCAGATGTTGATAAATGATCCCCTGATTACCAGCATTGCATCGACGTTCTTGCCAGGCTGGGCGTCGCTCGCACTGATTGCGGCGATATTGATCGCGGCAGGCGTCAAGTTCCGGCGAATATGGCGTGTCGGGACTGGTCCAGAAATGGCGACCAGGATGTACTATTTTGGGCAGGCTGCCCTCTATCCAGCCCTCGCCATCGTTATATTCATTGTCCTTTCACAGCACGCCGGCGTGCCGGTATTGCTCTTGATGCTTGTTACGCTGGCTCTGCTCCTGACCATCCTGACCGAGCACACGCCATTCGGCACACACATCTTCGCGGTGGGAGGAAACGCCGAGGCAGCGCGGCGTGCCGGCATCAATGTTGCCGGAATTCGGGTGATGCTGTTTTCGATGTGTTCGGCTCTGGCCGCGTTGTCCGGCATTGTTGCAGTGTCCCGGCAATACGCGGTTGACAGCAATACTGGTGGAGGAAACCTCATTCTTGATGCGATTGCAGCAGCAGTTATCGGTGGTACAAGCCTGTTTGGCGGCCGAGGGCGCATCATCGGCAGTTTGCTCGGGGCTCTCGTCATCGGCAGTGTATCAAATGGTCTTGACCTGCTTGGCCAGACCGCCAACGTCAAGTCGATCATTACCGGCCTCATTCTGTTGGCGGCTGTTTCGGTCGATATGATTGCGCGCAAACGCCGTATCCAGAGCGGTACTGCGGGCGCATAGCAAGGGAGTCTATTGGGATGAGTAACGAAACATCGGTGATTTTTCCGGATGACTTCATCTGGGGAGCAGCCACAGCCGCCTACCAGATCGAAGGCAGTCGAACCGTCGATGGCGGAGGAGAGTGTCTTTGGGATGAATTTGCAAGGCAGGGCGGAACACTGAATTGCGACAGCGGCGAGATCGCAGCCGACCATTACAATCGGTATCCGGAAGATCACGCTCTCGCCAGCAATCTCGGATTGCAAAGCTTTCGCATGTCCATCAGCTGGCCGCGAATATCTCCCGATGGATCCGCAGTGCTCAACAAGGCCGGGTTCGATCACTATGACCGGGTTCTAGACTCGCTCGCCGAGAACAATCTGACACCGATGATCACGTTGTATCATTGGGACCTGCCCCTGGCACTGCAGCACAAGGGAGGCTGGCTGAATCGAGACACAGCCTATCGGTTTGCCGACTATGCGGCTGCGGTCACACAACATTTTGCCGGCCGTGTTCCGTTCTGGATCACGACCAACGAACCCTGGTCCTGTGCCTTTCTTGGATATGCACGGGGCCTGCATGCTCCCGGAGTGCGCGATTACAATGCGGCGGGAATTGTCGCACACAACCTCAATCTTGCCCATGGGCTAGCGGTTCCGGCCATTCGCGCCAGTGACGGAGAAGCCAGTGTTGGCGTAGCCCACTGCCTCCAGGTTATCGAGCCGTTTTCGGACCATCCGAAAGATGTCGAGGCGGCCCAAACGGTTTCGGGCGAAGCCAACGGTCTGTTTCTGGAGCCGACGCTGCAGGGCAGCTACCCGCAGCACATGTTTCCGTACCTGCCCTGTCTCGAAGACCCTGCGATTGTCAGGGAGGGCGATCTGGAGTGTATTTCGGCACCAATAGACTTCTTGGGCCTCAACTACTACGTGCACGAAGTGGTTCGCTTCGACCGCACGATTCCGGTCACGGGCGCCTGCCGCATGGCTCCGCTCGGGCCCTTGACAACTATAGGAAGCGGACTGCGACCGGACGGTCTCGAGAAAATCCTGCTGATGCCTCTTCGAGACTACGGTTGTCGTTTGCCTGTCTACGTCACGGAAGTCGGCTACCTGTTCAACGACTATGTCAACCCGAACGGGCGCGTGAACGATTGCGCTCGTATCAAGTATTACAACGAGGCGTTCCGGGCTGCAGCCCGGTCCATGGAAAAGGGTGTGGACTTGCGAGGCATTTACGTGTGGACGCTGCTCGACGATTTCGAATGGGATTCCGGCTACAGCTCGCGTTACGGAATCGTGTTTGTCGAATATGGATCACAGAAGCGCATCCCAAAGGACAGCGCCTATTGGCTGCGGGAAGTAATCGGACGGAACGGGCTCACTTGATCCCCCTTTCACACTGCAGAGTTTCAACCCGTAGGCTTCGGGCAGAAAGCGCAGCCGCATCACAGTCACGGTTTTACGCCTCGGGAAAATCGCTGTTTCGCCGGTAACCCGGATAATCAATGATGCGAATTATCGTGCCGGCGGGCACCGGTCTGGACAAGCGCGTGTTCAGCTTGCAAGCAGGATCGCAGAACCCAGGCCACCAGCCGAGGGAATGGCTGCAAGACCTAAGCCCCGGTGTTTCGCCAATTCATGATAAAGCCTGACCGCAAGAATTGCGCCTGAGGCCCCGATCGGATGTCCTCTTGCCAATGCGCCTCCGCCCGGATTGACAATCTGCGTGGCCAGTCCCAGGCCCTCGACGCAGGCTATGGCCTGGACCGCATAGGCCTCCATGATTTCCGCTGCGCTCAGTTCATCCGCAGTAACTTTCGAATCTTGCAAAACCCGGCGCCCGGCCGTGATTGCGGCCAGACCAGGCATCGCGGGATCGCTTCCAGTGGTAACTCCGCCAACAATTTGCATCGCCTTCGATCCGGTCGAGGAAGCTACAGCCTCGGAAGCGACCAGGCAAAACGCTCCGGCATCGGCCGCAACAGCCGCCGTCGCCGCAGTTATGGAAGCTGTGAGAATTGGAGCCCGGCGACACAGGTTCTTGCTCAGGGGACGCGCGTAGGTGTCGTAGCCGATACCGGTTCCCGGTGGCGGGACAATTTCGGTTGCGTGGTGGAGTCTGGCCACAAGGGCCTTGCGGTGACTGATAACAGCCCAGTCTTCCTGGCGCTCTCTTCCGATGCCGAGATGGCACGCAAGGGCTTCGGCCGCCTCATGCATATCAGGATCGTTGTCTGGCCAGGGCGTAAATGGGGCCTGTTCAACCGGCGCATCCTCGAATCCGTCAGCCGTTGCCAGGTGGCATCTGGGACGCAACGAGTAGCTCTCAACACCCCCTGCCAGCACGGTCTCGGCCCTGCCCGACCGGATCAGGCTGTCAGCGATCAGGAGAGCATCCAGTCCGCTGGCGCATTGGCGATCGACCGTGAGCCCGGCCACATCAAGAGAAAATCCCGAATGGAGTGCCACCAGGCGGGCCGGATTGCCGCCGGGCCCCAGGACATTTCCGACAATCAGTTCGTCGACACTGTCAGGCAGCAGCCCTGCCTGCTCCAGGCAGGCCAGCGCTGCCGTCCGACCCAGTTCGTGTACCGGAACATTTCGAAGTGCGCCCCATCGCGGTGCAACCGGTGTTCGGGCAGCAGCGATGATGTACGATGGTCTCATTGTCCCTCCCGTTGTCGAGCAACGGAGTGTGCAGCAAATTGAACCTTGCCACTGGCGGTCAGTTGGGGCGTACGGGTGTCGACCTCGATCCGTTTTGGTGCCATCAGGCCGCCGAGCCGGGTGCGGCAGTGCAAGAGAATCTCGTCGACAGTCGGTCCGTTGTTGCCGATGCTCACCCTTGCTCCTACCACGTTACCCTTCATATCGTCCCCAATCGGAAAGGCCGCGGCACTTTCGACCCCTGGCAGCGAGCAGATGCAATTCTCGATCTGTTCGGGATAAACAGTGACATCCGCGACCTTGAACAAGCGGTCGTTGCGCCCGAGAACCTCAAGCCGGCCATTGGCACGCCATCGACCGATATCACCCGTCGACACAAATCCGCTTTCATCGTGCAGCCTGCGAAACTCGGGCCATCCGCGACCCAGGCACAAATAAGGGCTCCTGGCCCAGATCACGCCGCAGTCACCGGATTCTTCAGCGTCACTTTCGTCTCTGAGCACAACATCCACTCCCGGATAAAGTAAACCTGTGGAACCGAAGAGTGTCGACCCGTCGTCAATTGCAATATAGCTGGTCTCGGACGTTCCATAGAAGCGGCGCAGCATGGAGCCGGGAAACAGCTTGCGTACCCCCAGGGCAGTGCGCTTGTCGAGAGGCGCTCCTCCAATCAATACCAGCCGCACCGAGGAAGCCATACAGCTTTTCCGTCTTGCAACTGTAGCCAGCAGGCGCAGCTGGGCCGGTGTAGCATAAACTACCGACACTTCGTTGGCGGCCAGTCTTGCCAGCTGCCTGTCCGCTTTCTGTCTTGCGAGAAGATGAAGATCGGCACCGATATGCAGTGCTTCGAGTGCTGCGTAAAAGGCGAGTGAGTGATGCAACTCTCCCAACACGGCGTAGCTGTCCTTTGCGCCGAGCGAAAAGAGGGAGCGATTGATTTCGAAGCTGGCCAGCCAGGAACTGTGGGTACGGCGTATTCGCCGAACCGGTCCCATGCTGCCTCCACTGCAGACCTGGAACACATTGTCAGGCACCGGAAGCGTGGCCCCCGGAAGCCCGGCTGACACAGAATCGTTGCCGGCGGGATTGCGCGCATGCCGGGGCGGCATGACTGCAAACTCCATACCGACCGCAATGGCCTGAAAGATGGACAGCAGGGTTTCAGGCCGGCCGGAATTGGCCGCAATCCGGCACTCGCCCAATTGCCCCGTTTTGGCAATCGTCGCATTAGGCGGCCCGGACCCGACATCGTCTATCATCAGTTCAAACCGACGCCCGTATACAACTGACGCAGGATGCCACTGGAACCGTTCACTGGACATTGCATTGCTCCCCGGCCATCGGGACTCTCTGCGAGCCTGAATCGTGTATGCCTGCTCTGCCACTCATAGGGTCAATGCCGACTGGCTGACAGTTGTGAAAAAATGCCGACCTGTCAGATCAAGCCCCGAGCCGACAGGTTTCTCATCAGCGCCGCAGCACCAAATCTCCAGGGAGGACATTCCGTGGACAATCGCACGGTGTTGGTCAGTGTACCCAACTCACGACAACTGATCGACACCCTGTCACCAGGCTTGTGTGTAAATCCCTCTCCTGGCTGATCCCTGTCTTCTGTCGGCGCAAACAGTGTACCAAGAAACAGCATGAATCCATCGGGATATTGGTGATGGCGGCCAATTGTCTGGGCCACCAGCCGGGTCGGAGATCTGGAAATCTCGGCCATGCTGCAGGTGTCATCCAGGCGGTAACCGTCCTTTCCCTCAATGCGCAATTTGAGGACAATGTCCCGAATGCACGCAAGGTTGAAGCCGGCATCAAACAATCTCAACATGGGTCCGATGGCACAGCTCGCGTTATTGTCCTTGGCCAGGGGCAGCAACAATGCCGAGCGTCCTTCGATGTCTCGCAGATTGACATCATTACCAAGTGTTGCTGCCTTGATGACACCGGAAGAATTGACCGCCAATACCACTTCAGGTTCAGGATTGTTCCATATCGAAGCAGAATGAAGTCCTACACTGGCTCCATGCCCGACTGCAGACAATGGCAGCGCCTTGGTAAAGACTTCTGCAAAGGGTCCGATTCCAACTTCGAGGTATTGCGACCAGAGCCCTTCGGCAATCAGCGTCTGCTTGACCACTTCGGCGTCATCGGAGCCCGGTTCCACGTCTCGAAGGTCCTTCCCGATGCGCGCCCCAATTCGGTCGCGGATTTCGTCGGCCCTCAAGGGATCTCCCCTGGCCCGTTCCTCAATTACCCGCTCCACCATCGAGCGTGCAAAAGTGACGCCGCAGGCCTTGATTGGCTGCAAGTCACACGGAGCAAGCCAGGTGATATCCCCGGGGAGTTTATCCACTGCACCAAGCGGAGTTCCGGGACAACTCGCCGCGAATTGTGCAGCATTGTCCTGCTCCAGCAAATCCCGCACCGTTGGTACGGCGGAACTGGAAATATCAACCAGAATGTTGTTTCTAACGGTGACGACCGATGGTCCTGTTCCGGCCCGCTCCACCCGTCCAACCCAAGTTCCACTGGCTGCAAAGACTTGCGGTACCAATTCGCTTTCCTCCAATTGAACTGAACCAGAATACGTCGCGGGTTCGTCGAGTTCTGAAGGCTTCAATAGCACATGAATGCCGCAGTACCTAAGCATGGGGTATGAATTTTGCGCAGATATCGAATTCCAGGTTGAATTCACTTGCCTTGCAAGGACGCCGGCGGGCCACCAGGTGGGAATAGTGAAGCCACTGCCGCTTCACTTGCTGCTGAAGTCGGTCTGAGGAATGGCCCTCAAAGTTGTAAACAGGGATCCAGCGGACACGAGCACCTCCGAGGCAAGTCTGGAAATGCCCGATCAGCTTGAAGGGAATTTTCTTTGCGGCCAGCACAGCGCGAAACACTAGTGCCGACGTGCCAATGCCGATTCAGCTAGCCTTGCTTGAACAAGGCCGAGAGGTTGACAAGAACCGCAAGCACCACGGCTCGAAATCCGAAATCCCAATTTAGCTATCCCGGCACCAGGCATGACCAATCGAATGACACCTGACATGGCAATGGGATGTCGACGAACTAGTGGCAAGGCCCACTAGAGAATTGCCACCGCCTTGCCATTACGGTCGCGACCAGAGTGTCAGTGCAATGGCAGTGTGACGGATCAGTGTGCTCCATGATCGCAAAATCGCGCCAAGGCTTGACGGTCCCGCGCCCCTGCACCATCGGTCCGAAGGCTGGATTGACCGGTTTGATAAAACCACTGACGCCTGAATTGTCGAGTTGTCCATCGACCGCGAGCCGCCGCATGAGAATTTTGCAAGGTGAAAAGCCTGCCCGAGGTCAGATTGTTTGCCAGGGCCTGGCATCAGTTCGCATTCCCGGGAGCCTCCGGCCTGCGACAATCCTCTGAGAATTGTGGTCTTGTGTTGCATTTTGCCAAGTTTGCAGGATCAGGGAATGTGCTTGTCCGCAAGCGAAAACAAGGGCCCCTCATGGCCGTAATGCGACAAGGCCGGATTGGTTAAGCGAGGTCCGTTGCCTGTGTTCTCCGAGTGCGGGAGGTACCGTTATCTGCTGTCTTGTAGCCGGGACCAAAGTTGCTGCCCAATTCTCCTCGTAATGCTTGACCCGTCACCTGCCTCGGGACTGGTATACGATCCGACGATCAGAAGGTGCGAGGCATTTGCCCGCAGTTTGAACAGTGGTCGAATTGGTGTGATCGTGATCTGCAACCTGTTTTCGCTGATCGCACCGGTATGCAAGGTGCTGAAATCGGCCGCGATGCAGATCACACGCCATGACAATGACCGATTCATTGTTGATGCCTGCCGCGGCGCGTACAGGATGATCTGCGCCCGTGCAGGTTGCGGAGCTGACGAAATTGCGCGGCGCAGGGCGCGTGAAATGATCGAATTGAACCGTATGGAGTTTTCGGGACTCCTTGAATGCCTCGGCACCAACCTCAATGGTAGCCCGACCCACCCTCTTTACCTGCCTGCAGACGCGGCCCTCGAACCATGGCGTTTGGAACTATATTGGCAAGCATCAGATCCCCCATGAAGGCAAGGATAGGAACATGAACGGGTTTACCGGATTCACCAAGGCCAGTATCCAGACAAATGGCATTGATCTGTCGGTCCTTTGCGGCGGTAGCGGGCCACCTCTCATCCTGTTGCACGGGTTTCCACAGAACCACCGGTGCTGGGAGAGGGTCGTTGGCGATCTGGCAAGTCGCCACCTGTGCATTGTGCCGGATCTTCGAGGCTACGGTGACAGCAGCTGCCCGGCAGACGACGCCGAACACATTACCTATTCCAAGCGCACCATGGCACGCGACATAATCGGCCTGATGGATGCCATGGACATCAGGCGTTGCAGCGTTGTGGGCCATGACCGAGGCGCCAGGGTTACCTACCGGTTGGCACTCGATCATCCAGACCGCATCGACAGGATTGTCATAGTCGAGGTCGTACCGACCGGTGAGTTCTGGAGGAGCTGGAACGCAGATATTGCGCTCGCCGGTTACCACTGGACGTTTCTTGCCCAGCCCTCACCGCTTCCTGAAACACTCATCAATGCCAATCCGAGATTCTTCATCGACTGGACACTGGCAAGTTGGACTGCCTCGGGCTCATGCAAGGTATTTGGTTCAGATGCACTGGCCTCTTACAGGGATCAAATGGCCAATCCCCGACGTGTTGCCGCCATGTGTGCAGATTACCGTGCTGGAGCAACAAGTGACCGCCGTCTTGACGACGCCGACAAGTTGCAGGGTCGAAGGATCCAGGCACCTGTGAAGTTTGTGTGGAGCAGGAGCGGGTTTCCCGCACGGACCGGTGATCCCCTGGGAATCTGGCAGCCCTGGTGCCGGGAACTCGCGGGTGAATGTGTGTCGGAATGTGGCCATTTCATGATGGAGGAAAACCCCACCGGTTTCCTGAGGGCCTGCCATTTCTTGCTGGCCGACAGTGAATGAGTTTTTCACTATCTCGCATGTGCAGATGCAAATCGGAACAGAACCCGAACAGCGACTCCACAATGTTGTTTGTGCTTCTGTATGTCGGCCCGTCTGCAGAGATTGCTGCGGTGTGATTGCAGGGTACCCTTCACCAATCGTCGGCAAAGTCCACTTCATGAATTGTCCCAGGTTGAGCCCGGGGACAATGCCCCGAAACTGAGCGGCATGGCTCCTCCCGGATTGAACCCGCTGGTCGAAACTCTGTTTAAATGTAGTTCGGATCAAGCTACACCGCTCAGTTACCCGCCGGCAGCGTGCTGTCGGCTCAAGGGTCGTTTCTCGGAGCGGCCCTTGCACTTTGCTGGCAGTGCAAGTGAGAACGCGGTTCTATGTGGATGGCTTGAGCCTGTACTTCGGGACAATCAAAAGGACGTCATTCAGATGGCTCGGTCCGGTTCATCCGAGCAGGCTGCTGCTTCCTCCGGCCTGAACGATCGACAAGCTGCTCAATTTCACCGTTCGTATATGCGGGATATCTGACCCCGATGCGCCAGCCCGACCTGGACTCATGATTGCAGCGCCATTGATCCGGGTGTCATTGAACCGCGCATTCACGGATGCGAACAATTCCTTATCATTCCTGTCATCAATTTTCGAGAACTGTCCTTTGCCTCCTGGATGCGAATGAACTGTGATTATGGACTGGCCCAACCGATCAATCTCGCCAATTCGTGCCAGCGGCAAGTGTTTTTCAAACGGTGGCAGAAGTTTGACATTTGTAGTCACGATGGCTACGCGATCAGGCAAGGACACACCAATCAGGTGTTGGAGGTTCTCGTAGCGTGGCCACGCTACGCCGGTGAAGGGGCACACTGTTCTTGCAAGATTTCTCCGCTTATGCGCCATGGATTACAGTCGGTGGGACGATTATTGCGTTGATTTCTGGAATTTTCCTTATTGGCCGGTGGACCAGCAAGGTCGATACTCGGCTGGATAACCTCACTGACAGGGTCCAGAGGGGACTGGATGAAGTTAGGACAGATATCAAGAGGCTTCTGGAGCGCCAGGCCCCGCGAACTACCGCGGGAGCGCAAAGGCCCATCCAGCTTACCAGTTTTGGAAGGGAAATCTCCGCTTCCGTATCAACAAGTGAATGGGCGCGCTCCCAAGCACCGCATCTCAAGGCGGAGTCCGCTGGCAAGGCGGAGTTTGAGGTCTTCGACCTGTGCGTCTCGCATTTCGACAGACTCTATGCGGACAATGCAGGTTTCAGGCGCTCCGTCCGGGCCACAGCATACGCGCACGGCACCGAGGCAGAGCAGATCATGAAGGTCTATCAGGTTGAACTTCGGGATTGCCTGCTTCCGTCATCCCGCTAAACGCTGCTTGGTCAGACCGGCGAAGCCGTAATTTCGAAAGAGGCTGTACAGCGGCAGCGCCACGAAGACTGACGCGCCGAAATATCTGACTTTCGGCACCCGCATTTGCCGCAGGTCCAGTGACCCGTTACCGTGGTCACCAAGTGCCGGAGTTCGCAATTCGTACTTCGAATTGAAGAGTTTTCTTGAAACCTGACAACATTCTCAAAGTCTTCAGCAGCGCCGGCAAAGAGGCAGTCGACCTGGATTTGAACAGACAATCCTGCTGGCGTAACTCCGAGTTTTTCAAGGTTGACTGAACTGATGGCACGACATTTTTCCAATGTGATCGTTACGAACTTCCACAGGAGGTTAACAGGAGTTACGGCGACCATCACTTCGCTGGTTGCCGTGCAACGTCGACTGATTGACGTCGGTGTCATTGATGCAGCCGGCCTGGGACTGGAAAATGAATGGTCGCTGATCAAGGTGGCCATGGCAGGATTTCGGCAACCCGTGGACGCCTCCTACCGGGTTTGGCACGCGCCCTGCCACAATGAAATACTGGCCGGTATTATTCTCCGCGATGTGCTGTTTCAGAGATGGAAGACATTGTGCGCGACTGCATCAGCAAGAGAGCCGGGTAGATTCACAAGATTCTTGCTTGGCCGCATGGACGTTGAAGTTGCTGCTTCCAGATCAAGTGCCCGGAGCCGGGCCCGAGACTCCGCAATCGTTCACCACGGAGTTGACTGCAGTGTCTTTCGTCCACAGTCGGCAGAGGACATTGGCAGCAGCACTGCGATGTTCCCGGGCAAGCAGGTCATTGGATTTGTCGGTCGTATCAGACACGCCAAAGGGGCCGACACATTTGTCAGCGCCATGCTGGATATCCTGCCCGAACACCGTGACTGCGTCGCTGTACTTGCCGGAGCCTGCCTGGCAAGACATGAAGCATTCAAGGCAGATCAGGTTGCCAGAATTAATGCGGTCGGGCTCGACGACCGGATCGTTTTCCTGGATGAGATTGGGCAGGATGAGTTGATCAAGCTCTATCAGAAAATGACAATTCATACGGCATGTTCCAGGCACAAATGATTTGGTCTTACGTCAATCGAGGCATTCGCCTGCGACACTCCGGTTATCGCTACCAAGACCGGGGTTTGGTCAGACGCTGTCGACAGTGAAGTTGGCGCCCTTATAGATGCTGGAGATACAGAAGACCTGGTAGGCAGGTTGCGTGAAATGGGCAAGGCTGCCAGGACGGCGTGCCGTGACGCATTATTCCATTGAGAAGGAAGCACAGGCTCTGGTCGCGGCGTTTCTGCTTTGGGCAACGGCTCCAGCATCTGTTGGTGCAGTAGATGCGTCCTACACCAGAGATTCGTTTCTCGAACCGAAGATCCCGTCAAGTTCGGTGATTGGACGGGCCACAGACGGAATGAGGTGTCAATACGAGGGTTCAACCAGCAAAATTGATTGCGTGTATTCTGTAGAAGGCAAGGATTACATAGTTTCCTCGGCATTGACTCCCTCGTTCAGTCGCTTTGGTGCCATTAGATTCGGCACGATTGTTGTGACTCGAAATGGTCATTACGCCTTCGCGAATGGAGAGTCCTCACGAGCGTCCACATCGGGCTCCGGTCTTGAGTATTGCCGCCTAGCACTTCAATTTGTTACCGGCTCAAGCGAAATCATCTGGATCTGGTATGACGAGCTGTTCTACAGCAACGGCAATCAGGTAGCCCGGATTGACACCAATGGGGACAGCCACGCCGACCTGGCGGTTAATGGCAACTGGAACGGCACCGTATACGGCACGCGACGTTGGTGGACACCGGACCCAACCAGTGCAGCTTATGCAGCCGACGAGCGGTCCTATCCGAACAGGCCGGAATTCACCAATCGTACTTCGGGACACAAGACGCGTGGCTACAAACCCACAACTGCACGCGTACTTCCGCTGGTGCCCATGGGCTCAAGCCTGTCCGATACTGTTTCTTCCAAGGTGCCGGTTTGGCGCACAACAACAGCACCGTGACATTGTTACACCTAACTTGTTCAATTTTCCGCAATGTCATTTCAGGGTTCTGTTGGGCGCAACCAGGCCCAGCGGTTGGAAACCGCTTGTGCAACTGGCCGATTGCAACTTGAACAAGGTCGCTTCAATGCCATTTCAAACTAGATTGATTCCGACACAACGATACGCTTGCGCGGGTGCTAAGATCTCTCGTCCAGACCCGCCCGCCACGCGAGTCACATGGCCTTGCTCCTGGTCAGACTTCCTGGCTGTTCACTGTACCAAAAGGTCCTGACGCGGCAGCGCAATTCACTCACTACCCCTGCCCCGTCACTGGGCAAATCCCGTAGCGACAAGCAATTCACGGGTTGGCCATGCGTCGGCTGGCAAGCCCAGCCTTTTCTGTTCATGCTGGACAGCGGCCCTTGTCATGGCGCCAATGATGCCGTCAATGCCGCCAACATCGTGTCCGAGTTCCGTCAGGCGCGTCTGAAGCCACTTCACTTCGTCATCCGATAGTTGCGGGGGAGCAGTTCCGGAAAGGTACAGCGGCTCCCCGGTGAGGAGCAAGGCGAAGAACGCTGAAGTCGTTGCGTAGACAAAGGAACGGTTCCATTCAAGGTATATGTCAAAATTGGGAAACGCGAAGAATGCCGGTCCCAGCCGCCCGTGGGGAAGAAGAATGGCAGCCTCAAGTGACAGACTCGGCCACTTTCCGCTCCTCGTCGAAACACCCATTTCCCGCCATTGCGCCAAGGGCTTCCTCTTGCCTGGTCCGGTTTCGGCCCAGTCAAGTGAATCCGGAACCAGGACCTCGATCAACCACGGGTCTCTGGGCCTCCAGCCGAAGCTGTTCAGGACACGCCCGGCGGTCATGAGTGCGTCGGCTACCGAGTTCTGGAGATCGACTCGTCCATCGGCATCAGCATCGGTTCCAAAGTTCAGGATGTCTTCAGGAAGCATCTGAATCATGCCTATCTCGCCGGCCCATGCTCCCTTTGTCGTTGCGGGATCAAAATTGCCGGAACCGAAGAGTTGCAGTGCTGCAAACACATGGGGTTGAAACAACTCGGGTCGCCTGCAGTCGTGAGACAAGGTCATCAATGCGTTCAGAGTATTGAAGTCTCCCTGAACGACACCGTAATCAGTCTCCAGCGCCATAAAGGCGAGCAGGACTCCAGGATGAACACCGAACCGGTCGTAAACTGCAGCCAATTCGATACCGTGCTTCTGACGAAACTCCTTGCCCTTGACCATGCGATGCTCCGACATCACGAGCGTAGAAAACTCGATAAAGGACTTCTTGAAGATTCCCTGCCGATTGTCCCTCCTTATAATTTCGGGATCATGCCTTGCGGAGCCAAGAAAGGCATCGACCGTGGCAGGAGCATGACCGCGATTAATTCCTTCTTGACGCACAGCCTCGACAAAGGATTCAAACGATCCTCCGCAGGGCACGATGCTGGCCGATACGGGCTTGAATACTGCTAGCACAGCCACACAGGCCAAAAGCAACTGCTTCATTTCTATTCCAGATTGATATGGGAAAGTGGTAGGATACCGGGTCAGGTCGGCATGGGAACTGCCTACCACAAGCAGGCAGAAAGGTCACGCGCACGGCCTTTTGAGAAGGGCCCCGAACAATGCAATCAACTGAAAATCGCTTCAGATGGGTCCGATAATTCTTGGAGCCAAATCGACCTCGCCCGATCCGCGATCAAAGCAAATGACCAGAGATTCGTATACTATACTACAGCCGAAGCGGCGATAAAGATCATTCGGAACCGAGAAATATGGCAACGAAACGCCATGATGATGAACGATTGTTCCGCGATCGCATACAGTTATTCACGAATAAAAAGCGCTTTCCGTGATCAGGCAGGAACGGACTTCCTATACGCAGCCGAAGGCCTGTTTCCAGACAAAGTTGCGTCGCAGAAACTCCGCACTGAACCAAGTGAATCGCCGAGACCGATTAACTTGGAGCCTTCCAAGTGCCAGTGCAATTCCTGGATCATCCTGGGTTTGAAAACGAACTGAGGAAATAGCAAATTCAATATCCGGGCGTCCCAGCGACCTTCGTAAATTGGGTATGGATAACTCGATAAACAGGCTTCTAGGAGATGTCTTGTTCGTAGCTCTTGGGTCCTGGCATCCTGGATTGTCGGAAGAGAAAATGGCGAATAATCTTCCTTGCGATAAGCAACACACATCGGGTGGTTAGAAACAGAGTTGAGGTCATCAGGGTTGTTCTCCAGTCGAACCGGATTCTTCCGCTGCACCGTGATCCAGATTATGAACCGTTTGGAAGGACGTTCCAAGCTTGCTGGACAGGATTATCATTGGTCCGACATCATTCCCAAGCGTAGTTGCAGGTGCCTTCGTTGAACTCTTTGCGGAGATTGGAGTTGAGAATTCTGCGAGCAAGGTCGTTGTATCTGGCACACCTTTTCGCACGGGCGGATAGTCCAACCCTTTCTGCCCAGGCAGGCAGTGTCGCTGCGCCCCTTTGAATTCTTACAGCGACCGGAGAAATTAACCACGCGGCAGTTGGTATCGTGACCCAGCCCGCAGTTCGGCACTTAGGGACACTTTAGGCAGGAAAGTTGCAGATCATCCTGCTTCGGTTCGAGCCTTCCGAGGTTTGGTAATGGTCATGTCGGTGCTGATTGCATCGGGGTCCAGTCGTAGTTCAATAAGCGCCGGAGTGTCGGCAGCGATGGACTGCTCGAACGCAACCGCAAATTCCGCAATGCTACTGACGGTTTCGCCATGACAACCGTAGGCCTTGGCCAGGCGCGAATAATCGGGATTGAACATGTCCGTACCGGACATACGCCCAGGATAATGCATTTCCTGATGCATGCGTATTGTGCCGTAGAGTCCGTTATTCGCAACGATCACAACAATATTGGCACCATGTTGCACAGCGGTCGACAATTCGTTGAGCGTCATCTGGAAGCAGCCATCTCCGGCCAGGCAGACAACCGTTCTATCGGGATATTCCAGTTTGGCGGCGATTGCAGCCGGCAGGTCATATCCTATCAATGTCCTACACCATTCAGGCACGGGTCCGGGCGGGTCTTCCTGACGTGTTGCCGGGTCAAGACCCCCAAGGCGTCGCGAATATCGGCTGGCGTCATTTGGCTGGACATGACTGGCAGGAAGGTGCTTCACCCCCTCGAAACTCCTGGAACCCACTTTGTCGGCGAAATAGTGCAACTTGCCGGTTTATGGCACCTCCCGAGTCCCCGTTTCGTCAGGCACATTTCCCCATAAGAGATCAGGTTGGACATCCGCAGCCGGATCCAGGACCCGTGATGCGTCACTCGACAGAATATCGCGCAGCTCGGTCGCGGTCCGTGGATCCGGCCACGCCTCTGCGCCCCAATTGAACAGTTCGTCAAGCCCGGCGCAGCGCGCCCCGCTACGCCGGACATAAACTGGCACGTAACGGCGCTTGTTCAGTTGCTCAATCGCGCCCCTCCAGGTGCCTCCGAACCCGAGATCGGATTTCACGACCAGTGCAGCATCCGCAAGCGCGTAGATCAGCTTGTTACGCGCCAGTGCGTTGCGGGCCAGGAACTCGGCTGCAGGTTCGTAGGGACTAACCAGAACGAGCTGCCCGCTATTAAGTAGAGCGCGGTATTCTCGGACCCACGCCGTTCGTTCCAGACCGCTGGCGAGCACGCCGAGCACCTGGCCACCCGCAGCCAGAGCTCCACTCATAGCGGCTTGATCAACGCCACGGGCCCCGCCCGACACAACTCCCAATTGTGCCTCGGCAGCCAAGCGTCCAGCCCGCTTCGTGTACTGGAGGAGGTCTTTGCCCACGCGTCTGGAGCCGACTACCGCCAACCCACCCCTGTCGATCGAATCGCGGTTTCCACAGCCGTACAGCACCGGCGGCGCTATCTCCTTAAGCCGCATCTTCAGCCGCTTCGGGTAATCGTGGTCTGCCCTCGTCACAACCCAGATCGAGTGCTTGTGCCAGTGCTTCACCGTCAGCGAAAGAAGGAATGTTCGGCCGAGAAGTTTACGGACACGCTCTATGTCCAACTCGAGACGGGTCTTCTCCAATCCGTTCAGCAATGCAGGGTCAAGCAGGTCTGCTGGCTGCCTGCCTGTTTCCCGCAGCTGCCGCGCCAGGTGGGAGTATTCACGCGGGGAAAGAGGGCTCACCGAATATCTGGATTTCACTGTTCCGAGTGGAGCAGTCAGGAGCAGAACCGCCAGGGCGTCAGGACCGAGTACAGTGTTCATTCAGCTTCGTTCCAGCGACGATAGTTCCGGGAGACGGACAACAGGAGTGGCTAGGTTACCGGTTTTGCCTGGGTCACTGAAATGGACCGCGGCAGACAACACCTGTAGGACCTGTTTGCCACCTTCGCCAAAATGGCCTTTCTGGTCAACCAGATCCAGGCCCATTGCAGCGCCCTGTTTCGGGCCATGAAACAGCGCACCGTTTCCAACCGGGCAATATTGAAGAGTTCTTTTTCATGTTCATCACCTTGCACCTTGCAAGCCGGGAGACATACTTCCGGGCCATGTCCTAACGGATAGGCGGGGGACCGGTTGCAGGTCGCAGCATGTGAGGCATAGCTTGCTTAACAAGACAAAGTCGCTGACAACAAGTCAATTGATAGTGAATTCGTTGGCGGCAACGGCTGCGCCAGATGCCTGCCGATGCGCTTTCGGTCGCAATCTTCAATCTTTCCACTATTCCACAAATGCCGGTATGCCCGAATTCGATTTCTATAGACCTTCGTCAATCGCAGGCTTTCCCCATGCACCAGCACACCATGTACTTTCAGTCTTTGCGGTACCTCGGCCGCGTATCGCTTTCTTTCCGACAGTAACCAGTATGTACCTGCAAGAATGCGGTCAACTTCTTTCAGCGCAGTCGAAGTAGCCGAGCCCGCGCAGGAAAGCACAATGTCATCGGCATACCGTGTAAAGTTTCACCCAGAGGCTTCGGCAAGCTCAGATACCTTTGCATCCACTTCATGCAACGCTACATTTGAAAGCACGGGACTCGTTGGTGCGCCCTGAGGCTATCTCTGCTTGTAGCAACAAATCCCGGCAAGGATATCCAAACTGCCTGGAGTCCTGTATCCCAATGTCTTCAGTCCATCTTGCACGACTCTCTTCTTTGTGGTGGGAAAGAAATTGTCGATGTCTACCGACAAGACCTGGTACAAATCTAACATTGTAGCCTTTTGTCGCCAAGGTCTTGGCCAGAGTTGCAAGTTCACGTTTGCTAGGCGAACTTTTTCCATTGTAGCTTCGGCACACTTTCACAAAGGCAAATATAAGGTCCCCTTCACTGTCCGGAACAACAGGTCCCGCAAGTTTTGCTTTGGATTCAACCAGAAGGGCTTCAAGGGCAGCGCCAGGCATTGATTTGCATCCAAGCTGTTCTTGCTGTTTTCATGTGAATACGAACTTCATCGTACAATCCATGAGCTCTACTGACATTAACACCATCCAGAGAAAATTGTCTATTACCTTCGAATGTCACCTTATGCAGTTATTGTGTACTTGCCACTGGTTTGGCGAACTGTCATTTGCGACACTATGAGAAAGCAAAAATGGAGTATGCTAAACCGTCTGCAGCGCCTTCTTCCGGAAGGGCTGTTGGCGGACGCCGCCTGGCTTACCCGCATGGGCTATCCGAGCTCCTTGCGCAGTCGCTATGTCGGCAGCGGCTGGTTGCAACCGGTGACGCGAGGTGTCTTCAGGCGACCGCTCCACACACCAGGTCTGGAGGACGCCGAGGCGCCACTGCGCTGGCAGCATGTGGTGGTATCGCTCCAGATGGTTCTGGAACTTGCAGGGTTCGCCCACTACGTATCCAGCGCCGGCTCTCGAGAAATCCATCTTTACGGAGACGAGTCGGCGCCTGGTTGGCTTGAGAAGATCCAAGTCGAGTCGCCTTTCGTATACCACAACGCCCGGAAGTTGTTTCGCACCGAGCCGATTGCCGATGGTCTGGAATCCCTGAAGGTCACGCTTGCCGACGACCATCCGGGGAGAACGGCACCGATCCACGGCAGCCTGACATGGAGGTATTTCGGCGACGGCGACTGGCCGATGGTGCTATCAATTCCTGGACATCGCTTCTGCATTGCTCCCCTTGTTATTTATGATCCTGATCGTCGCGCCTGGTGACCACTAACATATCGAATATGTATGACAACTGGCGTCAGATGCGTTTGGCCTTCGCGGCGCGGTAACGTGTTTACCCCGTGACAATGGGGGTTTTGGAGGCTTCAGGGCCCTCCGGACATCGGCACGGCATGGCTTGCCTTGATATTTGCGACCCTGATGATCCTGATTGGTGCCCTCCGACAGGCCGAATGCGGGCGGCAAGGTGGCATCACATGATCTTGATCGCTGTAATTCGGCGCTGTGTTGACAGTGTGACAATGCGTGCCTTTTCGGCCTCGGGGCCGTGTTTACGGTGTGACAATGCCGGTGGGCGGAAAAAACCTGCCGACGGGATCGAGGGCCTGTCCGCCAGGAGGCCTGTAAACGGTTCACCCATGATCCCGGCGACAGCTTTGCGGAGGCCGGCAGCAGCAGCCTTATCCCTGCCGATGCAATGGCTTGGTCATGCATGTCAACCCTCCCCGACCTGCCCGCTGTCCGGACACGCAAGTCCGGCCAGAAGCGGGGTGTCCAGGTCAGGGCTGATCCGGACATGGAGCCCGCGGTTCCGGCCCAGGGTGACAAAGATGGCCGGCAACGTCCCGGCCTGCATGCGCGTCCAGATCGTTTGCCTGCTGACGCCGAGACGGGCCACGGCCGTGGCCAGTGGAACATAGCCGTCCGGCGGCTCGGGGCAGAACCGGGCCCGGATGTCATCGGTCAGGCGGATGCGCATCGGGGCACCGGAAACGTCCGGCTGGATCGACGGCAGCAGCCCCTTGCGGACCCAGCGGTAAAGCGTTGTTTTCGTCACACCCAGCTCGGCAGCGGCTTCGGCTCCGCTCAGCACCGGCGCGCCCGACGCATCAGGCTCAGGCGGCGGACAGACGGGAACCCCATGACGGCGTCGCAAGTCGCCAACCCGTGCGGCCGTGAACGGCAACCCCCGGGCCGTTGTCCGCTTCTGACGATTGAGAACCCGGGCGATCTCCCAATCCGGGTAAAACGCCGCCAGCCGGTGCAAGAGATCCACCGTGTCCGCATCGTCACGCGTGACCTTCCGAAAGCCGCCAAGAACCGGCATGTGGTGATCATCGCTCCGCCCGCCCTTCCAATGCATGACAACACGGATCTGCATGGCCTCCCGGTCGATGCTCAGGATCACGTCATCAAGCAGGCAGGCAAGCAGTCGCTTGCGATCCCGCGCCGTGGTCTCTTCTGCCGCCCACAGTCGCGGCAACTCCCGGCCCAACGCCGCCAGCCGTTTCGGGTCCGGCTCGGGTGAGTGTTCGGCTGTGGCCACATCAAGCTGCTGCCGGGCACGCGCCTGCTCTCGCAGGGCCAACTCCCAGTCCCGTTCCAGCGTCGCTGCAATCAGCCGGTTGTCGGGGTCAACCTGACGATAGCGCCGCTCGGCCAGCGAGGCGTCGTAACGGCAACGCTGCAACGCCAGGCGATGACTGCGCAGGGCGGCCTCTCGCTCGGCAACAACACGCTTTTCCGCCGCCCGCACCGCCGTCATGGCTGCCGAGCCCACCGCGGCCAGAAAACTGTCGGCGACCAACTTGTCAACGCGAACACCGCCAATCGAAAAACAGCTGTCGTATCTGCCCCTGTAACTCGTGCGGCGCCGGCAGATATAACGCCACGACTTGTTATACTGGCTCCCCATGGCACGGCCGCAATGGCCACACACCGCCAGGCCCTGCAGCAAAGCCGGCCCGGCGCCCGGCGCACCACGGTCCTGCGGCCGCTTGCCCTGGTTGCAAAACAGCTGGTCCTGGATACGGTGCCAGGTCCGAAGGTCCACATAAGCCTCATGATGATCCGGAATCCATATCCGCCAGTTCTCGCGATGCGGACCAACCAAAGGCCCCGGCCGACGGGCCCAGGCATAGACGCCGGCCATCTTCGGGTTCTTCAGCAGGGCCTGAACACGGCTGTAGTCCGCCTCCTGCCAACGCAAGCGACCAGACCTGCAAACCGGAACGCGAACCCCGGCGTCACGCAGAAGTTGCGCCGCCGCACGAGCCGTCCCCGCCTCCTGAAAAGCGCTGAATACACGCTCGATCGCATCCCGGACCTGCTGGTCCGGATCCTTGACAAGCGTCTCACCGGCCAGCACGTAGCCGGCCGGAAGATTGCTGTACAAGGCTCCACGCTTCGCCTTGTTGCGCTGCCCGCCGAGCAGACGACTTTTGATGATCGACAGTTCCGAGGCATTGACGGCCCCTTTGATGCCCAGGATCAGATCGTCATCATTGCGCCCCGGGGTATAAACGTGACTGTCCTCGACAATCAGCGTGCCAGTCCGGCAGCAAAGATCCACCAGGTGAACCCATTCGACCTGGTTGCGAGACAGACGCGACATCTCAATCCCGAACACCGCACCAACCTGACCAAGTTCAACCTTCCGGCACAGCTGGTCAAAACCCCGACGCAACCCCGCAACCGCACCGCTCATCCCGAGATCGCCATCTATCGTCTCTATAAGCTGCTCGGGCCAGCCAAACGCCCGGGCCCGTTCGGTCATCGCATACTGCCGTCGGGTCGATTCCCGATTGTTCTGAACCTGACCCGGGCTCGATTGGCGCACGTAGACAATGGCAAGGCGCGACAGATGGTCAGCCGTGATCCGTTCCGTCATCGTCCTGCTCCCGAGCCGCCACACGGATCATCAGATCTGCCAGCACCTCTATGAACGCCTGGCGAGCTTCCTCCGGTATCGACTCCCAGCGCTGCTGCTGCTCCCGCCACTCCAGCAGGCTCAGCAGGGTGCGTTCCCGATCTTGCGCCATCTTCCTGCCGTCGTCTCAAGGCACTGACAAGATCCGCCAATGCCATGAAATCCGCCAGCAGTCCATGAACTGCAAGATCGCTGACCAAACGCCGCTCAAGACTCGTCCAGGCGGCCGGCATCCACTGACGGCTGCCGTCCGCAAACTCGACCTCAACAATCAGCCGGCCGGAGCCCTCACGGCGACGGCTGCCGAGAACCGTGATGTCCTGACCATCGAAAGGATGGCCATGACGGCACAAGATAACAGGCTGGCTCTCAAAGTGGTGTTTTATATCATCAGAAGAGGGACTTGTGAACGCGCAATCCTGGAACTTCTGGACCAGCTTCCCCACTGCGAGACGTTCCACCAGGCCGATGTGCTGATGGAGGGTCTGGTCAATCTCAGTCCCGAGAGAATCGTTCGGCTGTTGCGGGAATGCCGCAGTGTCAAGGTCAAGCGCCTGTTCCTGTGGTTCGCGGAAAGGCACAATCACGCTTGGCGCGATCGGCTCGACCTTGATGAGGTCGATCTGGGCCGAGGAAAAAGGATGCTGGTGCGGGGCGGCAAGCTCAACCCCAAATACCTGATCACTGTGCCGGAAATTCTCAATGGCGGCGGATGAGCGAAATCGACGCCAGGTCGGCCTCTTGGTAAGCGTCCTTCCGTTGGCTGCCGATGAGACCTGTTTCGCGCTCAAGGGCGGGACAGCGATCAACCTGTTCATCCGAGATCTGCCGCGGCTGTCGATCGATATCGACCTGACCTATTTGCCGGTGTCTGGGCGGGACGAGTCGCTCTGCGACATTGATGCTGCTTCTTGGCCATGCTTCTATTGCATATAATGGACAACAACATCGGCTTCATTGTTAAGCACGTACGTTGTGGAGGAAACGACCAAGAGCTTTGATGAGATATCCGGGTTAGATCCATACTCTCTTAGACCCGGTCACTTGGCTAATGGAATAGTTGGAATAAGTTCGCCCGCAGTCAAAACTGGCCTTCCTGTACACTTTACTCCGCGAGAGTGCGGTCCTTAATGTCAAATCGTACTTACATCTATGGTTCCTTTCCGCTGCCCGGGGATGTCGGCAAACATCGACCGAGAAACCTTCACTGAAAGTAAAGGTGACCACTGTTTGTGAAATATCCGCCACTTTCATGGCTGGCAACCCCACCATTGCCAGAGCCATACTGTCCCTTTTGCTGCCTGAAAGGACTACTTGGAAAGGAAGAAGTCGTCACTTTATTTCGTCCCTGTCGGGACAGAACGCATCATGAAACACAGGGACAAAATTCAGGAATCGTGCTGACTTCAACTAGCCAACAACTGCGCGTCGTCAAACGTCGCCGCAAGATCCTTCCCAGACTGGGTCCGCCGAAAGCGCTGGTTTGGGCTGCGCGGTGTCTCTGGAATTGTCATCTCTATCAGTCCTTCAGCCAAGCACGGGTCCACGTAATTCGACTTAACGTGTTGCGGAGCCTTGAGCCCCAAAGCTTTACGAATATCGTCTCGCGTCATTGCGCTGGTCATATCCGTCAGGAGTTGCTGCGTCTTCTTGCGCTTGGTAGTTCCCATCTTTTCCAAAAAGTCGCTCCATTGATCGGGTCCTTGCGTCTCCCGAACCTCCGTCCCCGATGTTAAAAGATTAGGCTGACCAGTCGCAGCAGGCTCCAGGAGCCGCGAAGCTTCATTCGACATGAGGTCACGCAACTCGATTGGAGTCTTTGGATCCGGCCAGGACTTTGCACCCTCGTTGACCAGTGCGTCAAGCCCAACGCAAGGCACCCCGCTTCGCCGGACATACACTGGCACGTAACGGTATTTGTTCAGTTGCTCGGTCGCGCCCGCCCAAGTGCCTCCGCGCTCGTGATCGGAATTCACGACTAGCGCCGCATCCGCGAGCGCGTAGATCAGTTTGTTACGCTGCATTGCGTTGCCGACCTGGAACCGGACCGCAGGGTCGTAGGGGCAAACCAGAGCGACCTGTCCTTCCATCAGTGGGGCGCGGTTATCTCGGTTCAGCACCGCCTGTTCAAGACCGTTGGAGAGCACGCCGATTACTTGGCCACCCGCTGCCAAAGCTCCCCTCATAGCGGCTTGATCAATACCACGGGCTCCGCCTGACACGATTCCCAGGTGCGCCTCAGCAGCCAAGTGTCCAGTTCGCTCCGTATACCGGAGGAGATCTTCGCTGACGTTTCTAGAGCCGACAACGGCCAACCCACCTCTGTCGATCAAATCGCGGTTTCCGCAGCCGTACAGCACCGGCGGCGCTTTCTCCTGCAGCCGCTTTGTCAGCCTCTTCGGATAGTCGTGGTCCGCCCTCGTCACAATCCAGATTGCGCGTGCCCGCCATCGCTCCACCGCCAGTGCAAGAAGGAATCCTCGTCCGAGAAGTCTACGGACACGCTCAAAGTCTAACTCGAGACGGGTCTTCTCCAATCCGTTCAGTAGTTCCGGGTTGAGGAGGTCTGCTGGCTGATTCTCCATTTCCCGCAAATGCCGTTCCAGGCGGCAGAATTCGCCTAGTGACAGGGGTTTCACCGAACGCTTGGTTTTCCCCGCCAGGAGTGGAGCAGTCAGGAGCAGAATCGCTTGTGTGTTAGGACCGAGTTCAGTATTCATCAGCGTTGTCCCAACGACGAGAGTGCCAGCGGCCAGACTTCCCCACTACCATGTCTTCGCAGCAGCCACGCCGCCACTGTAAACGTCCACCGCGACCCCACAACATCGTCCACGAGCAATACGGGAGCCGATGGAAGAGAGGCACAAGAAATCGAGAGAGAACCATCAAGGTGTTTCGTTTGCCAAGCAGTGTTGGCCATGGACTTCTGCACGGGGCGATGCTCCGTCTGCTTGAGAACTGGATAGAAAGGAAGTCCAAGTGCAGCCGCCAGCCGACGTGCAAAATCCGGCACGAGGTACGGGTTCCGGAGCGAAGGAATGCAGGTCACCCAGTCAGGCTTCGGTACCGGACTCCAGCGACCGACCAGTGCGTTGCAGGCGCTGACAAGCTCATCGCCAAACCTCCGTTCCACTTGTTTGCCAACACGCACCATCTGACCCCATCCCTCGTCGTTCCAGAGGCAAAGCGCCCGTCCTACTTCTGCCCGGTGCCCCCAGGCAATATTGCCCCTGACGTCATTGCGCAGCATCCCACCCGATAGTGGCCACTGCTTCCGAGGCTCTATAGGGAGATCTAGTTGGCGCAGGAAGATCAGCGCCTGCTGCTCGACTCGCGGGGCAACATCTGCGCGGAGTGGGTGTAGTTTTGGCGGTTCAACGCATTCCGGCTCACCGTCGAGTGCCTGGATAAGAAACTCCATGTGCCCGCGTTCCAATCTCACATACTTCTGCATTTGACGCAGTTCCTCACGCCGCAACTCGGTCAGTCGCCTTGCCCGCTCCCAGAAAGAGTAGCTCAGGTCGGCGGCACCAAGTCGCCACTTGTTCCCCTCTTTCACTACCGGTGCTGGCGATTCAAGCGACAGCAATTTGATCGTGTTCTGGATGCGCCCGACCTTGACGTTAACCTGCTGCTGAAGCTGTTGAATAGTAAGACCATCGGGTGCCCTCTCCAGAGCTTTGATCACTTGCTCTACCTCGTTTTCTGTGGGAAACGCCGTGTTGATAAAGTAGCCGGTGATGTCGGTCTCCTCTTTACCACTCATGAGGATGCCACGCGCTGTTTCGATCGCTCGGCCAGCACGACCGACCTGCTGATAGTAGGTCACGACTGAACCGGGGGTCTGATAGTGGATGACGAAGCCCAAATCTGGCTTGTCGAAGCCCATACCGAGCGCGACCGTGGCAACCAACGCTTTCACTCGGTTTTCGAGCAGCGCCTCCTCCAGTTCTTCTCGCTTCTCCGTCCGCATCTGCCCTGTGTAGGCTTCGACACCAATACCCCGTGAACAGAGCCAATCCGCCACAAGCTCAGCGTCACGCACGGTGAGAGTGTAGATGATGCCGTGGCCCGGAAGTTGTGGAATCGCTTGCGCGAGCCAAGCTAACCTCTGCGACTGACGACTTAGGGTGATGGTCTGCAAAGCAAGCGAATGGCGTGCCAAGGGCCCCCGCTGGACCTTCAAGTCATGTCCGAGAACTTTGCGCAGATCTTCCATCACCCGATTGTTCGCCGTAGCGGTTGTCGCCAAAAGTCTCATGTTGTTCGGAAGAATTCGTGCAAAACGCTCGATTCGTCGGTAGTCGGGCCGAAAGTCGTGCCCCCAGTCGGAGATGCAGTGACACTCGTCGATCACAAGCAAGGAGATGTTCTCAGCGAGCCCCGACAGGACCTCGGTTTGAAATCTCTCGTTGGAAAACCGTTCCGGAGCGATGAGCAAGATATCCACTAAATCGCGATCCAATTCCGATGTCACATTCCGCCATTCGCTCGAATTAGCCGAGGTCATACTCCTGGCACGGACCCCCATCCGCGCTGCAGCCTTGATCTGGTTTCGCATCAAGGACAGCAAGGGAGACACCATTAGGCTGGGGCCTGCTCCCGCTTCCCGGAGCATCCGATTTGCAATGAAATAGACGAAACTCTTGCCCCAACCCGTTTTCTGGACTACGGCAAGCCGGCCGCGGCCTTCGACGACATAGCGGATAGCTTCCTCCTGACCCGGCCGGAACGTGGCATTCCAGATCCCGGAGCCGAGACGTAACAACTCAAGGCCTCTTTGTGAGTCGTAGATCATCCGTCGCATGCGAAGACAAACTCCTGGAAGAGAGTTAAAGGCAGAAAGCGGCTGCGATCCTTAGATCGGATTTATTCGAACAAGTCGAAGCCCATTAAGGATTTCAGTTCATCGGCAATCGGTTCCATGAACTCCTTATTGGCCGAAAGGGCCTGGGTCTCGGCAGCATACTCTGCCAGGCAGTAGGTTTCTTCGAACAAATCCAGGGAATTCCGCGTAGTGAGTCCGAAGGCAAACTAAACCGATTTGCTGGGTTCAACAAACTTGTTCTCGATTTCTTCAAGGTCCACAGCATGAGTCATACAACACGATGCAAATTCCAGGGACCACGTGCGATCGTCGTCTGTGATGATTTCTTCTTGTTAAATCGACTTATTCAGTTTGCCTGGTTCCGGCGGGACGATGGATTTGGACCAACCAAGACTGTAACTTTCTGCAATCGCTACGAAATACGTACGCAGGGTGACGCCAACACTCGTCCATACACAGATTTTGAGTTGCCGTCTGGCTCCTCACTCATCCCGTCAACAGCTCGCGTGCTGAATTTTGCGCTTGTGCCTATTGCCTGACCATCAATATGTGACCGTTGCACTACTGCCACTGGGTTTGAATGGCACTACCGAGGGATTGCGCGTGCGCAATCCTTCGCCTCTGTGTCGGAACAACTAGTGACGGTGACCGATGCTGTTCTCCAGCGCGACACCGCCCGGACTGGTCAATAGCGATTAGTCGTTCTGTCAGCCCCACAGAGTGGACCAGTGTTCGGGGAACATTGTACCCATCAAGCTTGTTCGTGATCCGCGATTACACTGATTTGAATGGTCAAACCCCTCTATCTCGGCACGAGCTACAATTGGTCGAGCAGTGCGACCCGCTCGGCAATTTCCTGCAGTTACAGGCAAAGAAAATCCCGGGTACGCACAATTCCTGACCTTGAAAGTGGGCTGCAGGATGCCAGATGCGGTTCAAATCTGCTGAGGCCATTCGTCGGCAACAGTATGATCCATCCTGGAGAGTCATCCTCCCTTCAATCCGGCGAGGTTCGGGGAGCCTGACCGGGCTTTCGGTCTGGTCGGAACCGGTCAGCGACCCGCATACGACCTCGCCGCTGGCATTGATCCCGACAGACCACAATACGGTTATCTCCGGGTTTTGATTTCCCCAACAGTCAAACAGGTCCAACTGCATTGTCTTCCAGCAGTCTGTCATCTCACACAGTGTTTTCCGCAGGGAACTAGCGTCCACGGAAGCCGGTCCTATGGACGATTTTGCGTCGTTGGACCATTGGTGCCTCGACACATGACTGACACATATGATTGATGAGAATAGGCACTGCTATGAAACTGCACATCGGAACAATAGACGCTCGCGCCGCTCCGGCATTCAAGGAACGGGGCGCGACCCTGATCGAGGCTGCCCTCTTCACCGTGATTGCGCTTGGCATTGTCATCGGAGGGATCGTGTTCAGGCTTCCACCTCCGCAAAGACTACCGACTCGGTTCGTGTGACGGCGTCCCTGCAATCCCAGGTCAGGGCAATCTTCCAGTCGCAATCCAGTTTCGGAACCTCGGCGCTGACGACGTTGTTCATTACATCCAAAGCCATTCCGGCCAGCATGCTGCAGGATTCCGATAGCAACGGCGATTTCGACACAATTACCAATGTGTTTGGCGACACATTAACGGTCACCGGGGCAACCCGACAATTCACGGTTGCAGTGACGAAAGTTCCGGTCGATGTGTGCAGCAGAATTGTGCCCTTTGATGCGGGCGGAAACGGTCTCATCGGCATCGCCTCTGTTTCCGATGGTACGGCTACCGACAGTGACGGTCTGGCTGCTGCCGAAGCAGCAACCATTTGTGCAAAGAACGCGACTGGAAGCGAGGTTACGCTTACCTGGACCTTTGACCGATAATCGAGAGCCCGATTGCCATGAGTATCGGCATGCAATTGGATCCGATTCCAGCAGGCCCGACGGTCGTAATAGGCGTAACTTACAGGGTAGCCGAATTGCATTGACTTTGAGATATCACGCTATTCGCCATACCGTACTGGCCCGGTGGGTTTACGCAGTCAGCAGCCTGATGTCATTATTGTGGTTGTGGTGCGCAAGTGCTGCCTGTCAGGGCGGGGTGCCCTGGGCAACGAGGTCGGCAAGCCCCGGCAACGCCGAGCCGGTGCGCAGATAGTCCCGAAACAGGATGTCTAGCCTGGCTCAGGTCTTCATCATGCTGAGGCAGCCATCGCGGGCGGCTCGCCCCCGCTCGCTTCGGGTGCCGAAGGAGATCTTTCTGCGCGTCACCTGCGCCCTGATATCCTGCTCTGCGGAGTTGGTATGGAGCGGTGTCCTCGGGTGGGCAAGCACGCGCAGAAGGTCGTCCTTGTTGGCTAGCAGCCTCGACAGCAGGCGGTCTCAAGACGTAAGCGGGCAAACGAGGGAGCCCTGGCAAAATATGGTCATCAACGACAGTCTCAGGATCAAATTCATCGGCAAATGCCGGTATCGCGCAAAGTACTGCTACAACGGCAAATCGCTTCAGCATGTTATAGACTCGCTAGAAAGCGAAGCAGGGCTTTCCTGTCTTCAGGTGGCTTTTCGATGACCGCATCTCGCTGCCGCCTGGCCTCGCCTCCATGTCACAAGATCGCTTCCAAAGGCGACCTTGCCCTGCCATCGTGCAGAAATTTTGTGTGGCCCGACACGATTTTGGTCAGCCCGATCCCCCAAAGTGGAGGGGTACGCCATTCTCTGCCAGTAGCGCGGCCTACAGGACGACCGTCGGCGAGTTCGGGTCCCATGTCGTGGAGAAGCATATCCGTGTACGGCCAGATAAGCTGGAAACTCTGCTCGACATCGGACAACGTCCCCGGCAGCCGGGCCGCCAGGAATTCGGGCAAGGCACTGAGTGTCTTGCGGCACTGGCGGCAGTACCAGCGCCTGACCCGCATGCCTTTCGGCTCCTGGCGCCGGCAGGTGCCGTGACCAACCATGCCACAGGCGGCCCGGCACCGGGACTTCGGACAGGGAGGAGGGGTTGCCTTCTTCCAGGCCCTGGCTGCTAATGCAGGCCTCGGCGGCAAGACCGGTTTTATGGATGAACTGGACCATGCCGTCATCAAGTCCGGTGAGTGGACTTTCCAGCCTCCACGCCTGTCAACAATTGCGTGGAGGCTTTTCTACTTGAAAAGGTCTCCCCGGGAAAGAAACCTTGCCGGATTAAACCGGTGTCACTTGAAGATCGGTAATGAAGTTAACCGGGAAATCTGGCCCCCCTGCTACTGAGATATTCCTGAAAACAACAGCTGGCAAAGGCCACAGCGTTCAGTGCGGCGAGTTCATTTTCGTCAAAGGCCCCCCATATGAGGCGTCAACATAGTCGATCAATCCTTCATCCAGGGGCCACGCATTCACCTTGCCTTCCCAGTCGTTCACGATGGCATTGCCAAAGCGATAGACTTCGGTTTGCCGGTACGGCACGCGGGCTCTCAACCAGGCTTCCCTGGCAGCCTGGGGTGCTTCTGCTGAGGGATTCGCAATCAATGCATCAACCGCAGCCTGAAGGCCTCGCGCAGCCGTAAGACTATCCGTGTACCTGGCGGCTGCAATGTTTGCATAAGTGTCCAGTATTGCCGACTTCGAGACCTGGTTTCCTGCCAGTGCGGTCGTTGCGAGGCCGATGCCGAGAATCAGGGCGCCGACAATGCGATGAATGAGATTTATTATTTTACTTTCCTCTCGAAGACGCAATTGATTTGGAGCATCCTGAAGACGCTGGATTTTGAACGCCTCACCCCTGCCATCTGCCTGGGCCATTTGTGGCGCAGGTATACGCCGGAGAGGCAATTTCCCGGGCATCAGCATTTCATCGCATTCAGGCCACTCCGCTCAGTGCCGCGAGACAGAAGACTTCCGGCCTTTGGCTTCTGCCCAGGAAAACCAACCTGGTGACGATGCATGATCAATGCGCATCGGCCTTCGGTTCTTGCAGGTGACCGTAAATCCCTAGCACTGCCAGAATCTGGAAAGCATTGATCTTGATCCAGTTTCGGGACGGCATCACATGGTCAGCAAGTGTCTGCCGGTGCGGGTGATGCGCAAGAAATAGACCTGATCTTCCAGTCAGACTTTCGCCAGGCTGCCGCCCCTGGTCAGTTCGGTTGCATCATATACCGGCGTGCTGTCAATATCCTGGTCTGGTTCGATTTCCTTGGCCAGAATCGCTGCCTCCAACATATGCGTCCACCACTCTCTTCACGATTCGGAGCCAGTTTCGGGCTGGTGTTTGCAGACTGAATGACTTCATGCGTGGACAGATCCGCTTCAAAACCTTGCCGGCACCGTCCAGCCGGCCCGATTTTGCACCGTGTCCTACAATGCATTGATCATTTCCCGACGTTCATTCGCATGGCATCTGGATGGCCTGAGGTTTCGGGTTGGCTGGAAGGTATAAAGTGCACTAAAAGAGTCGGGTATGTCAGGCCGAGTATTTTAGTCGGCTTTTGACTGGACGGATAAATCTTGTGCGGAGACTGTCGGCAAATGAGGTTTGGTTTTTCGCTATGCCTGAATCGGGTTGGGAACATTCCGGGCTGCGCATGCTTGGGTCGAATTCAAATGTTCCGAGAATGTGCCAATGGTCAGTCGTCGGGATTCTAGCAGACAATTTGGCCGGAAGCGGGCGGCAAAATCAGCATGTGGCCCACGGGACAGGGCGCTGCAGCATAATGGAATCGCCAGCGCCCAGGACGGCGGCAGAGGACGACGAAATTCAGTTGCCTTTTGCAAGATTGGCCAGACCGGCTTTCACTGGTCACGTAACCATGGGGCGTGGCGGGCGGCCGAGTGGATGCACCGACCGCGGTACAATTTCGGCACCGGCAACGAAAAGTTGCCGCGCGCCTCAAGATTCAGTGGTTGGCGAGTGAGATGCTGAAAACTCCTGGCAATTCGGATTCCAGGTTCAGAGTCCTGGCACCGGGGACATGATAGTTTGTCACTGCCGCAGGATTTCCGACCGGGAAATTAATGATGCGATCAACGGCCTGCGGGCTTCGGATCCAACCGCATTGATCACGCCCTGCGTCATCTACAGATCCCTCGGGAAGAAAGCGGACTGCGGCTCTTGCGTTCCGCAACTGATTTCCCTTATGCGCCATAATCCAAACACACAGGTGCCACTGAATGGTGGTACCAGTCATCGTACCCGGACAGAATGGGAGGCCTGCAATGAAAGGTGACGCGAAAGTGATAGAGTACCTCAACAAGGCACTCACTCATGAACTGACGGCGGTTAACCAGTACTGGTTGCACTATCGTCTGCAAGATGACTGGGGCCTGGGGAAGATGGCCCGTAAGAGCCGCGAAGAGAGTCTTGAAGAAATGCAGCACGCAGACAAGCTTATCACGCGCATCATTTTCCTTGAGGGGCACCCCAATCTTCAGCGGCTGGATCCATTGCGCATCGGCCAGACACCAAGGGAAATGCTGGAATGCGATCTTGAAGCGGAGGTGGATGCACGGGCTCTGTACAAGGCGGCCAGGAAATGTTGCTGCGAGGTCGGTGACTACGTTTCCATGGCAGTTTTTGAAGAGCTCCTGGCAGATGAGGAGGATCATATAGACTTCCTCGAAACGCAGCTTGAACTCATGAACAGGATTGGCGACAAACGCTACGCACAACTCAATGCTGATACGATGGATTCCGCCGAATAGGCAGAGTCGTAGAACTGATCCAGGGCATACAGGCGCGAAGACCGGTCTTCGGGCGCAAGTGCGCAGATGCGGCTTCGCGGTGTCTCATGTAGACGCGTGCCCTGCGGCAGCAAAGACAGGCGAAATGCTCCGTTGGGTTATGCATTTATGCAATGAATCAGAACGCCGAATCCGTGATTCGGTCTCTTCTCTGTGTGAGTCGTAAGCACCTGGTGGGTTCAACTGTACCTGGTGGTGCCTTCCTTACCATGGGCTTTCGGCCGCTCTTTCTCGTGGCGGCTGTCTGGGCATCAGTAACAATGGTGTCCTGGATCTTGCTGCTTTTCGGACAACTATCACTACCTAGCACATTTGGTCCTGTCTCATGGCATGCACATGAGGCCCTTTATGGCTATTTGAGTGCAGTTGCAGCAGGGTTTCTGCTAACTGCCGTGCCAAATTGGACCGGTAGACCTCCTCTTTCAGGCCATGTCCTCCTCGGACCGGTCTTTCTGTGGTTTCTCGGCCGTTTCTGCATCGCAGTTTCAGGCTTCTTGCCCGCAATCCTTGTGGCAGGGGCTGACCTATCTGTTCTTGTAGTCATTGGCGGATTCTCGCTACGAGAGATCATACTCGGCAAGAACTGGCGCAACCTGGTCGTAATAGCCCTGGTTGCCATGCTTGTTTTGGGCAATGCATTATTTCACTGGGAGGTTGCACAAGGCAGGAACGCGGCATCCGGCTATGGCCTGCGAACCGGACTCGCTGCTGCGATAATCATGATATCTCTGATTGGCGGCAGGATCGTTCCGTCATTTACCCGTAACTGGCTGGTCCAACGGGGTAGCGTAGTACTGCCCGCAAGACCTTCCCTTCTGGACAGGATCGCACTCGTTCTTGGATCAATTGCAATGGCCTTCTGGGTGGCAGTGCCGGACTGGTTTGGGACCGGATGCCTTCAGTTGGCTGCCGGACTGGTTGTGATGCTACGGTGGTCTCGTTGGTGCGGAACAAGAACGCTTGACGAACCTCTACTATGGATTCTCCACGCCGGGTATGCATGCGTTTCTCTAGGGATGCTGGGTATGGGGTCAGCACTAGTAATGGCAGGTCCGCTATCGACTACCGCTGCCCAACATATCTGGATGACAGGCGCCATTGGACTGATGACTCTCGCCGTAATGACACGGGCGAGTTTGGGGCATACCGGTCGAGCCCTGACCGCCGGTCCGGGCACTACCGTTATCTACCTATCGGTCATGACATCGGTCGTCGTGCGTCTATTGGTAAGCGGGCAAACTGGTACGTCCCGATTAGCTGTTGACGATCAGCATCTGTTCTCCGATCATCTGAATTCGGTCAATCCCGTGACAACAGATGGAGACAAGGCCCATGGAGAACGGCATTTCACAATCACCACCCACCCCACAGCGCGCTCCTGTGCGGAGCCGTGATCAGTGGCGGGACATCTATGACACCTGGCAATCATCGGCGCTGACACGCCGGGACTTTTGCGACACACAGGGTCTCCGCTACAGCACGTTCCGGAGATGGTGCCAGCGCTTCCGCAAAGACACCGGCAGCCACACGGCCGCCGCCCCGGTCACGCCGCCCTTTGTCAATCTCGGACCAGCTGCACAGCCGCACTGGGAGATCGAGCTCACGCTCGGGCCCGATGTTGTCTTGCGGATGCGCCGGTCATGATCGGGTCCGGCTTTCCCGGCCGGGGCCGCATCTGGCTGGCCACCGAACCCGCCGACATGCGCCTGTCCTATGACGGGCTTTCGGCCTTGGTGCGCAACCGCCTCGGCCGCAACCCGATCTCGGGGGACTGGTATGTCTTCCTCAATCGACGCCGCACCATGCTCAAGGTCATCGCCTTCGACCGGGGCGGCTACTGGATCTGGTCCAAGCGCCTGGAGAGCGGCCTCTTTACCCGGCTCACCTCCAGCAATCCGGCCGAGCCGGTCTCGGCCACCGGGCTCATGGCGCTGGTCGACGGCATCGACATCATCAAGTCAAGACAACGCAAACGGTACGCCCGGGCCGCCTGACGGCGCCGGGCCGGCCGGCCTCGCCTCAGGCCAGGTCAGGGATGTGTCGTGTGGTCAGGATTGTCGCCATGACCGCTTGAGAGGTGACATCGGAATGGGCTATCCCGGCGCCGCCATGCCGGCCCGGGGAGATGCACAGGGCCGTTCCGGGTCCGGGGTATAGACGCCGGCCGAACCGCCGAAGGGCCGCTGACTGACAACCGAGCCCAAGGGCGCCGCACCAAACACGTCTGGCCAGCGGCGGGGCGTCAACTCCTCGACCAGCCGGGCCGGATGCAGGGCCACACGCTGCAGGACATCGACCAGCCAGGTCCAGGCATCAACACACTGCAATTGACAGGTCAGAAGCAAGGACTGGATGGTGGCGATGTCGCGGGCACCGGCCTCGCTCCAGGCAAACAGCCAGTTCCTGCGACCCGTCGCTATGGGGCGGATCTGACGCTCCAGTTCGTTGGTATCCAGACGAACACCGGCATGACCCAGACACACCTCAAGCCCGGCACGCCGCTCTCCGGCATAACACAGAGCCTGGTAGAACGGATCCTTCGGCAACCAGTCACGCGCCAGCATCGTCCCATGCCACTCCCAGAAGGCCGCCATCGCCGGCGCCAGCAGCTTATGACGGGCAGCCAGCAACGCAACCCCCGATGTGCCGTCCGCACGCGCCTCCCGCTCGGTCAGGTACATCTTGGCAATCAACGCCAGAGCACGCCCCGCATGCTCGGGCTCATGATCCTTGCAGCCCTCGAACTTGCGACGGGTGTGCGCCCAGCACAACGCATGCGCAACCCGTCCCGACATCGCCTCCGACCAGGCCGCATAAGCCCCATAGCCATCGCTGTGCAAAACCCCGGACCAGTCGCCCAGAATGCCCCCCACATGATGGTGCTGGCGATCGGGCCGGTAATGAAACACAATCTCGCCCCGGTCGCCCAGCACCGGCCACAACACGCCGCGGCGCATCTTGCCCCGTGATATCCGGCCGGCCCGGAGATATGTCTCGTCCATCATGATGACATCGCTCGCCAGGACAGAGCGCCACTGCGCCTCGGCCAGCGGACAGAGAAGGTCAATCGCACGTCGCACCCAGCCCCTGAGGCTCGAGCGGCTGACCTCAATGCCGTCCGCAGACAGACGCCGGTGCTGGCGATTGAGGGGCATATGCCAGATGAACTTGTCGATCAGCATACGGGCGATGAAACTGACATCGACGCAACTGCTCTCGAAGACCGACGGGGGCGTCGGAACCGGGAGGAAGGCGTTGGTCTCGCGGCGCTTGTAGATCGGCATGATGAAGCGGGCGACGTGCGAGGTCTCGCGACGGGTGACCAGCTTGCAGACCACATGCTCGCCGACCTTCTCGAGTTCGTCCCCGGGAATGCCGTCAAGACCCTCCGGTTCAAGATACACATCCTGGACCGGAACATCGGCATCAAAGCGCAGACCGCTGTCATTGACGGCAGGGCCACGCTTCTTCTTGCCGCGCTTGCGTTTCTTCTTCTCCTCGGCCTGACCGGCACAAGTCGACGGGTCATCCTGCGCGTCATCATCGGATGACGGGGCGGTCTCGGCGCCGGACTCGACGCCGGCGGCCTCGAACATGTCGCGTCCCTGCTCGGGCGTCCTGACCGTCTGCCGTTCGGATGTGGCGCCGAAGAGCTGGCGCTTGAACCACTCTATCTGACGCCTGAGAGAGGCAATTTCTTGTGTGAGAGAGGTGACGTCTTTTCGTGCTGCATTCCGTTCAGCCAGGGCCTTTTCGAGGGCCCGTTTCGGTGTCATGACCGACCTCCCGATGGCGCTTTTCGGGGCTGGAAAAGCGGCCCGAACGGGGCTGGATACGGTGATGTACTGTCGAACTTGAGCATGACGTTCTCTAGCACGAAGGGGCAGAGGTGTCAAGCAGAAATATTCTCTAGAACCACAATATATGGAAGTTAACTAGCCCTTATTGTGTCTCTAACAAAGTTATGCAAGATGTCGACGAGCACTGTATTCACGATTAGGAATGACTCGATGACGTACCAGTTTGCCCGCTTACGTCTATTGGGCGATGTCTTTCCGGAACTGACGATGCAAATGTTCACCGTATCCGCGGCCCTGTGGATTTTCGGCTTCTCAGGATTTGCGATCCTATATGGGCCAATTCTGTTTCGGGCGCGGATTGCCAACTGAGAGCAGGAAGAATTGTCAGGAAGCTGCGCTGGTACCACTGTCTAGTATGGGATCAGATTGATGGAAGCCGGGCGGTTCGCAGTCAAAGCCAAATGGATGGCTACTGCCTTGCACGTCGAATGACGCACCGATGCCTATCGAAGAGGACGTAACCAGACATGTCCACTTTCCTGTGCAGTTAGTCGGGAAAAGCGGAACCTTGTTCGGAAATGTTCTGCAATTCATGCCTCCCCGGTCAACTTGTCGTAAGCGGGCAAGGCACTGAATGCGGTGCCGCACTGGCGGCAGTACCAGCTTTTGATCCGCATGCTTCCGGCTGCTGGCGCCGGTAGGTGCAGTGACCAACCATGCCACCTGCGGAACAGCACCGGGACTTGGGATTGTCGGGAGGGGTTGCGTCCTTCCAGGCCTTATTGCCAATGTAGGCCTCGGTGGTAAGACCGGATTCTTGGATGAACTGGGCCTTGCCCTCAGTGAGCCCGGCAGAGGGCTTCTATGCCTCCATGCTGGCGTGAAAGTGCGTGGAGGCTTTTATGCTTGTAAAGGTCTCTCCGGGAAGAAACCTTGCCGGTTCATACCGGTGTCACTTGAAAGTCGGTAATGGAGTTAACCGGTATTTCCGGAACCCCAACTACTGGAGTAGTCCTAAAGCCAACACCCGCCCGAGGCGGTTGCGAACCAGGGCTGATAGCCCGTCATAGGTCAGGCGCATGTCGGCGGGTTCGGTGGCCAGCCAGATACCGCGGCCGGGAAAGCCCGAGCCGATCATACGTGGCGCATCCGCAAGACAACATCGGGGCCGAGTGTGCGTTCGATTTCCCGGTTTGGCCGGGCCGCTTCAGCCTGTACCGATGTCACCGGGTCGGCGGCCTTGCGGAAACGCCGGCACCATCTCCGGAAGGTCTGGTAACGGATGCCCTCGGTGGCGCAGAATTCCCTGGTGTGTCAACGCCGATGACTGCCAGCTATCATGGATGTCCTGCCATTGTTCACGGCTACAGGCGGGCGCCCGCCGGGGTGGGCGGTGTCGATTGTGCAATGCCGTTCTCCATGGGTGTTTCCTCCATCAATTGTTGCCGGAATTACCGGCCTCAGATTATCGGAGAACAGATGCGGATCGTCGACACCTGAAAGGGACGTCTTCGTTTGCCCGCTAACATATTGTTCATATCACAAAGGAGGTGACCTTGCCCTGCAAATGGGCCTCGCAACACCTACAAGCGCCCCGATGACTTCACCTCCCCCAAGGTCACCGTTGCCACAGGGGCAGTGCGTAAGCCCCTCATTCCCGATCAAGCCATACTATTGCCGCCACAGCGTTTTCCACCCGCCGCTGCGGCAAGGTCTCCTGTGTCTGCCCAATCAACAATTGCCTTATCCGGGCGCATGGACGGGTCACTGGGGCGAATAAAACGCCAACGAATTACAATTCTCCGGCGCACCCCTTTGCGTTGGAGAATGCAATGAACGCTCAACCCTGGGTGGAAGGCTTGTTCCCGTCCTCGTCAAGCAAGGCGCGGTAGAGCGCGTTGAGCGCTGCTGCCTCGTCCTCGATCCGGAATCCGTTTTCGACGCGTAGACGAGCCGCAGCCGACCACTGCTGGAGCATGTCGGGTGACCTGAGAGCTTCAAGAACCGCGTCGCGCATCGGTCCCGCATCCCCGGGTGGAACCAGGCGGCCGGTGCTACCATCAACCACGAGTTCGTCGAAGGCACCCACGGTCGTCGCGATGACCGGGACCCCGCAAGCCATGGCTTCCAGCGGCGTAACGCCGAATCCTTCCCATCGTTGCGGAGCGACAAAGAGGTCGAGCGCCTGGTACCAGCGCGGCATGGCGTCTACCGATTCTTCTGGTAGGAAATGGATCCGACCCTCAAGACCTGCATCTGCCACCTTGTCGCGAAGTGTCTGCAGAAATTGCTGATGCCGGGCTCTCGCACGGCCCATAACCAGGGCCTGAACCCCGGGACATTGCTGCATTACCTTCAGCATCGCGGCGACGAAGACGTCCGTGCCCTTCTGGCGACGGATGCGTCCAAAGCAACCGATGGTGAAACCCTCGGCAAGTCCGAGCTCTTGCCGCAGCGCACGCCGATCGGCCAGCGGGTGGAATGCCGATCCGTCGATACCGTGCTGAATCACCTGCGAAGGATGATGAAGATAGGATGCGGTGCGCTGCGAGGTGGAAACCACGGCATCCATTTGCGCAATCAACCACCGCGTGTAGCGGGTATGGTGGCGTTGTGACGCAGAAGTGAATACCAGCTTCAGTCGTTTTCTCAGTACATGGCGCAGCAGGATGCCGAGCAGCATCTCGGTATTGCGTCGCGCATGCCACACCCGACACCGTCGGCGAGACATCACTAGCACCGACCTCAGCGGAACCTGAGGGACATGCGTAGGCAGCCCCGGCCCGGTCGCCAGGATTTTGATTGTCTGTGCCTGGACCGGCAACAGACGCGCCATGGTTGCGGTGACTCCCGACAAGCGCCACTTCAGGTTTGGCGCAATCACGTCGGTCCGATCAAGCATCAATTGAGATACCTGACCGTCGGACCTGCGTCGACCATGGACCATAACGAACTTCGCCGTACACTAGGAGTATTTGGCCGGTCGTCCGCAAGATAGTCCGCCGTCTCGCTCATCGTGATCGAAATCCCTTCTACCACCGTCACCGCCCAGCAAAGGAACACGCGCAATGTCCACGTTCGGCATTCTCGACAGCCCGCGCCGCGAGCTGCTCTGCCCTTGCAGCAGGTAAGGTTTCAGAGCCAGCAAAACGGTGATCTCGCCTGGCCGATCCGCTTGGCAATGATGATGTATGTCCCCAGTCAAATAGCAAACTCTGCAATTTGCACCATGTTAGAATTGCCGAAAACTGATCTGCCGGCGCGCCATCCATACGCCGATGTATCTCGAATTGAATCTGCAGGAAATCCCTCCGTGGTAATAATTCCAGGTTCCTGGCAACAGTCTATGTCACACTGTCAACCCAGGGGCAGAATTCAAGCGGGGGCAGAATGCCAGGAAGCTGCCCCAATAGTCTGACATCGTCTCCGGACCAATCTGTTGCGAGCAACAGGTCTTGACACCAGGACTGCGCTGAGTAGCGCGACGGATTCAAACATACGACTACCGTCGCAAGTGTCACGGCAGGTCTCTGTTCGCGCGTCCTGACCAGCGTCGGGACAATCTTCAATCCTGTCAGAAAATCTCGCTCAGCCAATTGTTCTACACATAAGATTGTTCGATTGCGGTTGGAGGTTTCCCCGGGAAGGGCAATGGTCGGCAATCACATAGAGGTGACTTGTCATGTTGCAAAATCGATCAATATTCCTGAATTCACTTGCCATGGTGGCAGCGACCCTGCTCGGTGCAATGGCTCCGGTATCTGTCGGTGCCGTGGATGCTTCTTACACCAGAGGTTCGTTTCTGGTGCTGAAATCCCCGTCAAGTTCCGTAATAGGACGGGCCAAGGACGGAATGACCTGTCATTACACGGGTTCAACCAGCAAGATTGACTGCGTCTATTCTGCGCAAGGTCAGGACTACATTGTTTCCTCGGCACTGACTCCTACTTTCAGCCGCTTTGGTGCCATAAGATTTGGCAGGGTTGTTGTGAGCCAAATTGGTCATTATGCCTTTGCCAACGGGGAATCTTCACGAGCGTCCACGGCGGGTTCCGGTCTCGAGTATTGCCGCCTTGCACTTCAATTTGTTACCGCCGCCAGCGAAATCATCTGGATCTGGCATGACGAGTTACATTATAGCAATGGCAAGCAGATAGCTCGGATCGACAGCAATCGGGACAGCCACGCCGATCTGGCGGTAAGTGGCTACTGGAACGGTACCGTATACGGCACAAAACGCTGGTGGACTCCGGATCCCACCAGTTCAGCCTACGCGGCCGACGAGCGTTCCTATCCAGACAGGCCAGAATTCACCACGCGAACAACGGGAGGAAAGCAGCGTGGCTGCAAGCCCGCAGTAGCACGTGTTTTGCTGCTGGTGCCCATGGGAACAGGCCTGTCCGATACGGTTTCTGCCAGGGTTCCGGTGTGGCGCACAACTACAGCACCGTGACATCAGTTCTGCAGGCGTTGCGAATTCCTGTAGGAATTGCAGGATCCCGTGCGCAGTTGCCGACACCAAGGGTTGAAAAACGTCTGCGCATGACGTCCGCGAGCAACTTGAACCCGTTCGCTTCAGTTCCACGCTCCGCTGAACTGAATGCACCCCATCTTCATCTTCTCCAAGGCTGGCCATGATCGCCTCCCGGCCGGATTGAAAGTGTCAGCGGCTTGCACCTGGTGCGCGTCAGGCTCTCCTGCATCCGGTTGATTCAGCTACGCCACACGCTGGGCCGAAGGACACTTGCCACCTTTGCCCGATCACTGGACAAATCCAGCAGCAAGAAGCAACCCACGGGTCGGCCATGCGTCGGCTGGCAAGCCCAGCCTGTGTTGTTCATACTGAACAGCCGCTCTTGTCATGGTGCCAATGATGCCGTCAATGCCGCCTACATCGTGCCCGAGTTCTGTCAGGTGTCCCTGAAGCCACTGCACCCCGGCGTCCGACAGCTGCGGGGGCGCATGTCCAGACAAGTACAGCGGCTCTCCCGACAGGAGCGTAGCGAAAAACGCTGCAGTCGTTGCGTAGACAAAGGAACGGTTCCATTCAATGTACACGTCGAAATTTGGAAACGCGAAGAATGCCGGCCCCAGCCGCCCGTGGGGAAGAAGAATGGCAGCCTCAAGTGACAGTGCAGGCCACTTGCCACTCCGCGATGAAACGCCCAGGCTCCGCCAACGTGCCAGCGACTTTCTCTTGCCCGGTCCGGTCTCGATCCAGTCAAGAGAATCCGGCACCCGAATTTCGATCAACCACGGTTCACCGGGCCGCCAGCCGAAACTGTTCAATACCCGTCCGGCGGTCATCAGGGAATCGGCGACCGAAGTCCGGAGATCAATGCGTCCATCGCCATCGCCATCGGTTCCGTAGTGCAGGATGTCCTCAGGCAGCATCTGGATCATGCCGATCTCGCCAGCCCATGCTCCCTGCGTCGTCGCAGGATCAAAACTGCCGGCACTGAAGAGTTGCAGTGCTGCAAACAAGTGTGGCTGAAACAACTCTGGACGCCGGCAGTCGTGAGACAGTGTCATCAATGCGTCAAGAGTATTGAAGTCGCCCTGAACGACACCGTAGTCAGTCTCCAGCGCCAGGAAAGCGAGTAGCACACTGGGCTGGACACCGTACCGGCCGTAAACCGCAGCCAGCTCGGCACCGTACTTCTGACGAAATTCACTGCCCTTGACCATGCGATGTTCCGACATCACGAGCGTAGAAAACTCGATGAAGGACTTCTTGAAAATCCCCTGCCGATTGTCCCTCCGGATAACCTCGGGATCATGCCTGACGGTGCTCAGAAAGGCATTGACCACGGCCGGAGCATAACCGCGATTTACGCCTTCCTGGCGCACGGCCTCGACAAGGGACTCAAACGACCCGCTGCAGGGCACAATACTCGCAGACACGGGTCTGATGACTGCCAGCACGGTAACACAAGTCAATAGCAACTGCTTCATATCTATTCCGGGTTGGCAAGGGGGAGTGGTTCAGCCCAGGGTTCTGCCAGCCTGTATTGGCAGCAACACTGACTATTAGAAACCGGCAGCAAAGCCGCATTCCTGATAATGTTGCAAGCAGACAATTTGTATCGTGAGGCGGCGTGCAGGCCGGTAATTCAGGACCGTATGCGAAGGGATGCAGCCGTCAAAGCGACTGTGACTTAAACCTCGCGAAGCGCCTCGAGGGTCGTCTCCGTGCTGATCGCATCCGGGTCCAGTCGCAATTCGATAATCGCAGGAGATTCAGCAGCGGTAGCGCGTTCGAACGCCGCTGCAAATCCGGCATTGCTGGTGACAATTTCTCCATGACAGCCATAAGACCTGGCAAGGCCTGCATAGTCGGGATTGAACATGTCCGTACCGGACACGCGGCCCGGAAAATGTAATTCCTGATGCATGCGTATGGTGCCGTACAGTCCGTTATTCGCAACGATCATGACGATATTGGCAGCATGCTGTGCAGCGGTCGACAGTTCGTTGAGCGTCATTTGGAAACAGCCGTCTCCGGCCAGACAAACAACCGTCCTGTCAGGATGTTCCAGTTTGGCAGCGATTGCAGCGGGCAGGCCGTAGCCCATGGACCCAGAGGTCGGTGCCAGCTGGCTCGGGTAGGATTTGTAACGGAAGTAGCGGTGCAAGAATGCCGCGTAATTGCCGGCTCCATTTGTCAGGATGGCGTTCTCGGGCAGATGTCCTGACAACCAGGCCATCGTCTCCGGCAGCGTCACCGCACCCGGAACCTGCCTGATTCGCGACCAGTTTGCATGCAGGTCCCGACACTGTTGCATCCAGTTTGTTCGCTCGGCATGACCTTCGGCCCGGAGTTCGAGCATGCCTTCCAGAACTCTCTCCGGCGATGTGCATATGCCGAGGTCACACCTCCAGACCCGATCAAACTCTCCCGCATGTGGATAAATATGGGCAATTGATCCCGAATAGCCGCCAGGCAGAGGACAGGTAAAGCCGAGTGTGGGTATGTCGCCAAACCGTGTTCCGAGGAGTAGCAGACAATCGCTGCCGGCGACCTGTCTGAAGAGCATCGGATTGCCACCGGCTGCCAGGACTCCAACATAGTTTTCATGCCGATTGTCGATATAGTCCTGACGTCGGAAACTGGCTGCGATCGGCACGTCGAAACGGGTGGAAAACTGTGCAATCAAGTCGACTGCTCGCCGCGACCATTGCGATCCGCCGACTATGGCCATTGGTCGCCGGGCGGGTTTCAACCAGTTTGCAAGACTGCGAACATCCTGGTCTGGAGGATCAGCCTGCACCGGAATTATCGCAGGTGTTTCGACGTGGCAGGCCCTGGCAGTCAGGATGTCCTCCGGCATAGCGATTACCACAGGCCCCCGTCGCTCAGCCATCGCTACCTGGAACGCTCTGTGAACATATGCGGAAATGCCGGCCTGGTCGGGAATTTCATCGGCCCATTTGCAGATCGGCGCGAACATTGTGGCGATGTCGACCTCCTGAAACGCCTCCATTCCCCGCAAGGCGCTCCTGACCTGTCCCACAAACAGTATCAGCGGGGTGGAATCATGGGAGGCAACGTGCACGCCGCATGCAGCATTACAGGCACCCGGCCCCCGGGTCACAAATGCCACGCCAGGCAGGCCGGTCAACTTGGCATGCGCCTCAGCCATGAAAGAAGCCCCGCCCTCGTGACGACAAACGATGTTCTGGATTTCTGAATCATGCAGAGCATCCAGTACGCCGAGAAAACTCTCGCCCGGCACCGAAAACACCCGCCGAACGCCGTACTTCTCCAGCAGATCGACAATAATCTGGCCACCGGTTCGATATTCCATTTCAGAGCTTTCTGTTTCCAGTCCTGACCATTGGTCTAACGCCTGGCAGGCAGATCTCTGACAGCGGACATGCCTGTCGTCACTTGGCCTTGGCACAATTGCCGGTCGGCGTGCAACAAGGCGCATCTTCGAATCCAGGTTGACGAACATCAAGGCATCGCCGACCGCATCGCGCCGCTGACCGGCTGCAGGGATCCGGCCGGGTACGATTTTCCACAATCAACTTTTCTCGCCGCTGCACCAGGTGTCGACAGTTTTCTCGACCGGACCTTATGTTGCCATCAACAATAGCAAGGACAGATAGCGCAATGCGATTCAACTGCCAACAATTTGCTCTTCCAACTGTCTCACGCCGGCGTTGGCGAGCCGTGTCGACCCTGGCGTTGCTGGCGGTGTTGAACACCGTGCCATCGGTTCCATTGGCCGGTTCCGAAAACCTGCAGCCGGAACCAGTGGCAAGACCTGCAGCAGGCGAGATCTGGGAGGCCGAAGCTGGCTTGAGTCTGCGGCATATCCTTGAAGACTGGGGCAGGAAGGATGGCTGGCAAGTATTGTGGGACAGCCAGTCCGATATCCGGATTCGCTCAGCGGCAAACTTCTCGGGCAGTTTCGAACAGGCAGTGCTGAGCATCATGAAGGCAATTTATCCCCGGCATCCACAGTTGCAGATAACACTTTACCTTGGCAACCGGGTGCTGCACGCCAGCATGGCTCCCTGAATGACGCCACTTTGCGCCTTGACTGTACGCGGTTTGCCGCCTCCGGTGGCAACCGCCCTGATTGCCCTGCTTTTGCTCACCGCAGCAGCATGCGGCGATCCCGAAGCCGACGACAGCCAATTCAAGGCCGCCGAGCAGGCAGCCGAGCAGGCTATTGACGCGTTTGAAAGTCGGGCAGCACTGGCACCCGCCGGGGTTCAGGTGTCTTCAGGCAGCTTTCTGGGCTCTGAAACAGAGCCGCGGCGTCAATTGGAGGGACTGCCGGCGGCAATGCTGCACCAGGGTGCAGTGGTGCTGAACAGCAATGACGCGCTGACCCTGGAAGATATCGCTCATCGCCTCTCCAGAATATCCGGCATTCACCACCGGGTCATTGGAAACGGTGGACTTTCGACAAACAGAGCCGATGCGCAACGCTTGCTTGCCGACGCCCAAACGCTGAGTCCTGACTTCCAGGGCACGTTGCCCGACGTTCTTGATGCCGTAGCCGCAAGTTTCGATATCAGCTGGTATTTTCAATCCGGCCAGATCGAAATCTGGCGCCAGGAGCTGCGACATTACCATATTCATGCGCTGCCCAAATCCTCCACGACCTCAACTTCAATTGGGGCATTCGCGTCTTCCGCCAGCCTGGACATCGTCGCCGAGATCAAATCGGCCATTGCCGATACTGCCGGAGATGCAGCGCAGTTCCACTTTGGACAAGGCACGGGTCTGCTGGCGGTAACAGCTTCCCCGGCAGTGCATGCAAGAATTGCCCGACAAATCGAGCGCCTTAACGCAAGCCTCGGACAGCAAATCGCCTTCGATGTCAGTCTGATGACTGTCAGCTTGCGTCAGGCTGCCGGCTTTGGCGCCAACCTGCGTTTGCTTGTCAAAGCCTCGGACGACAAGCTCATCGACTTTTCGAGCACGCAGTCACTGGCGAACCCGACCGATACTGTGAATGTCGGCATCATGGCTGGCAATTACGACCTGCGCGCACTGGTCAGTACGCTGCAGGACAAGGGCAGGGTCTCGGTCGAAACGCGAACGGGGGCGACCACATCCAACAACCGTATTGTGCCCATTCAAGTCATCCGGGAGGTCGCCTATGCCCGCAATATCGAAGTCACTACCGATGCACATGGCAATTCGCAGACGACGATCAATCCCGGGCAATTCACCACTGGCTTCGAAATGTACCTGTTTCCAAGAGTCATCAACAATCTGGAAGTGCTCCTGAATTTCAGCGTGCGAATCTCGGAACTCGACAACCTCACCGACTTCTCGGCCAATCGCCAGTCGATCCAACTTCCGAGTATCTCGACAACAGTGTTTGAGCAGCAATCGATCCTCGGCAATGGCGAAACCCTTGTATTGGCCGGGTTCGAGCGTGATCGCGTCTCGTCCGACCGTGACAGCTCATGGTTCGGGGGCAACAGGTCAAGAAGTGCTACGGAGCGGGTGGCGACCGTATTGCTCGTGCGGCCTCGCATATTGCTGCGCAAGACATGAAGACAGGGACGGTGAAAAGCCGGCGCCGCAAACCGGTCATGCAATTTGTCCCTCCCAATCGCATTCGCCTTGGTAACCGACACGCGGTGGCCGATATTCTCTGGCAGCCAGTGCGAGAGGGATTATCCATTCAGGATCAGGTCAATCTGGCCTCGGGCCAACGCAGCAATCTTGATCTGTTCACGACGTTTGGTGATGGGCGCCAGTTTGGATTTGCGAGAACGGGAGACGGCACGGGAAACGGAATGCTGGCTGCTGCCAGCGTGATCGACCGTGACAGGATGGGAAACAGCTGGCTTGCGTCCTTCGCACTCGACGAGGGCGGCCCCTGGTGGATTGTCGCCATGCGCTCCGGATTGATTTACGAAGATCGGATCTGCGCCGATCTGTCAAAGGCGCGTTCCCTGCATAGTGAACTCTCGGGTGCTCCCGATTGGGAACTGGTCGTGGCTCCCGAAGACTGGCAGATCAGGTCTGCTGACGGGCGCCTTCTTCCCGACGTACTGGACATTGCCAGTGCCGCCAGATTGCGGCCGATAAACCGCGTGCGTCGCCACGCCACGCGGGCCGCGGCTCTGTGTTTGTCATGCGCGATTGGTTACCTGTGCTGGGCATACCTGCCCGACTTGATTCAGAGATTCCAGACGCCCAGCCCTGATCCGATACCCGAATCCAGGGTTGAGGTGATGACCGCGCCCTGGGAAGACAGACCGGGGCTCGCAGCGTTCAGTTCACTATGCACACAGCACATCGACCGCCTGTTCATTGCAATTGCCGGCTGGAAAAGCAGGTCGGTTTCCTGCCTGCTCACCGAAGACGGGATCAGTCTGCGGTCGGAATGGAAGCGGCAAGGTGGTCGTCCAGGCCTCCTCAAGAGGGCCATTCTTGAACGGACCGGGGTTCGCGTGCGAACCGAATGTGGCGGCCAATGCATCAACTTCAGCGAGGCTGTACCCTTGCCCGGCCGCGCCGGTGATTCCTTGCGCCCGCCGTGGCCCTCGGAAGTTGTCGACAAGATAATCCTGGAACGTTTCCAGTCGCTCGGGCTTCAACTGGCCATGCAAAACCAGCCCATGCGCCTTGCGGTCGAGACCGGCGACGTGGCCCGCATTCAACGCTTCGGTCACCACGACATTACGATCACGACATCGGCTGCGGTTGACGAATATGCCCGTCTGTTATCCGATGTGCCGGCCCTGGTTCCGGAATCTCTTGTCTACACGCCGGACGCACGAGCCTGGACCGTTACAGCCAAGGTCTACCACTTGCCTCCGCCCCGGTATTGGCAGCCCGGAAGCATTCAATGACGTGTATTGCATTAACCTTCGGTGAGCACGCTGCTGGCGCCCGTCGAAAGGCAGAAACTTCCCCGATCCTGACACACTCAATCCTTGTCGCAGTAGCATTTGCCATGCTGTGGCCCCACACTGCAATCGGCGGCGACGAGCTTATGCCAGGCTGGCCTGCACAACTGGTGCACGATCCGCAGCTGCAGGCAAGTGACGTCCCTTCGCCCGAGGCGAAAAGTTCCCGAACTTCCGCAGTTGAGAGGCAACAACCTTTCGGAGCCGACATTGGTGATCCACCTGAGACAGATGGGATTGGCCAATTGTGCCAGGGTCCCGAATGTCAGCAGACCTCCAGAGTTCAGGATACTGTCTTGCCGGCGATGCAAGCTGCTGAAATCCAGCAACCAGACTGGATTGATACCTCCGCTCGGCAATTCGAACTTCTGTCCGGACCTGCGAGCGCGCCAGGTGAAAGGCCGGGCAGTATGGCAGCAGAAAAAGAAGCGGAAGATCCCGCCGACCTGGCACGACCACTATCGGGACAGCCTTCAGTTGATCGAACAACCGGTGACATCTCCGGCACTGCCGCGAATTTGGCGGATCACAATCGCCCGGCGGCGACTGCGCCCCCGGCAGATGACCGGAAAGCCGTACCAGATGAAACAGTACCCGACCAGGATCCGATAGCGCTGATGCAACAGCAGCTGCTGGCGTCAAGCGGGCTGCTGGCACGTCAGTCCGAGATTTCGGAAAGCATCATTCTCATGGAGCAACAACTCAAGCAAGCCGAGTTGATTACAAGGCTGATTACCATTCTGGGGCCGGATACACCAATCGAGATTCTTCCCGGTGAATACCGAAGCTACAGGAATACACCTGCCGGCGAGCGGATTTCTGCCGAGAATGCCCTTCGCAAGGCACAGGCCCAGGCGCAACTGGTTCGCATGCAGATGGAGCTTGTCCTGGCCGAAGCCGAGTTGCGCCAGGCGGCCAGCAGTACCGCAGTCTACGCCACGCCCCCTGTACAAGCTGCCGAGACACCCCGTGATCCGGTCCTCGAGTCGGGCCCCGTGGCACCCATTACATTGATCGTGCACGAAATCAGCGGGCAGGGAAGCGAACTTGAGGCCATTGTCGAATGGGATGGAGAGCGCCATCGTGTGCGGACAGGCAGCATCATTGGAGACGGTGCAGAAATTGTGTCCATCGATGCTGAAGCCGTCGAGATTGTTGACGGAGGCAGGGAGTCTCGAATTGAAGTCGGATATTGAAGATCGAACCACAACGGCACTGCAATCGCAGGTCACGGGCGGCAAGCCAAACGAGGCGTCGGACGAACAGTCCAGCTTTCTTGACGAGTTGCGCACCGGCCCCCTGTTGTCCGGTGCAGATGGGCCACTAGCAGTCTCGTCAGCAGACCGGGCCCTGATTGCGGTATTTGGCAGCGGCCTCGCTGTCGTGGCTGCAGGCAGCCGTTGGTCGCCCGAGGTCAAGGCCGTGCTGGATCGAGCCATCCGGTCAGACCTTCAAATCGTCAGAATTGTTGAGTCCGAAAGCAAGATCATTCTTGCAGTTTACGAAAAACATGCCGGCGACGGGAGCAACGGAGGCCCCAAGGGCGAGATCGAGCGCCAGAGAGAGTTGAGACATATCATTTCCCAGGCCGCAGTGGAGAGTGCGTCCGACATCCACATTCAGGTCTATCCCGGCTATTGCGACATTCGCATCCGTGTCCATGGAAGATTGCGCGACCTGTCCAACAGATCCGCCGAGGAAGGTACGGCGATCATAAATGCAGCTTTTGCCGTTGCCACCGATCACGGTTCGGAATCGGGCGTTTCCGGATTCATGAAGGGAACACTAACCAGAGCCTCGGGACTGCTGCCCACCGATGTCGACCTGATCCGGCTCCAGTATTCGCCGACTTCGGGACATCGGCCGTCACTGGTCATGCGGCTCAAATACGCCATCAAGAAAGGTGAAACCGATATTGCGGGGCTCGGCTATCTGCGCCAGCAGGTCCGTGATATCGGCATCATGCGCCGGCGCACGAGCGGTCTATATCTGCTTGCCGGCAAGGTATCCTCCGGCAAGACCACGACCCTGCAGCGCATTCTCAATGCCATGATCCGGGAAAAGGCCTTCGAAATATCCGCCTTCGCCATAGAGGAGCCCGTCGAGCTCGAGATTTCGGGGGCGGTGCATGTGGCGGTCGTGCCAAGATCCGGACAGACTCGCCGCCAGGCCTTTGCCGAGGCCGTAAAGTCGACGCTACGCTCGGATCCCAACGTCATTGTGCTTGGCGAGCTGCGTGACGAGGAACTGGCAGGAAATGCCCTCGAGCTGGCGATGACCGGTCATGCCCTTTGGTCGACTGTTCATTCCGGTTCGGCACTCGGCATTCTCGATCGTCTCAATGATCTCGGTGTGGCGCCCTGGAAGCTGGCGGAGCCAAGTGTGATCAAGGGGCTCATCTACCAGCGTCTGGTCGGCACCCTGTGTCCGCACTGCAAGCTCAGCTATCGAACAGCGCTGGCTCGCCAGGCCATATCCGGCGCCATGGTCGAAGAGGTTGCGGGGCTGTCAGGACGATCACCGGAACGGCTGTTCCTGCGCGGGCCTGGCTGCGAGAAGTGCAGCAGCGGGCTCGGTGGACGCACAGTGGTTGCAGAGACCGTCTTGCCTGATCCGATACTGCTGAACCACTATGTCAGTGAAGACCGCACCGCCATGCGTGAGTACTGGCTGCGACCTGTCGAGCAGGGTGGTGTCGGCGGCATTCCGGTCATGCACCATGCGATGATCAAGGTGGGCCGTGGCACTTGTGACATCAACGAGGTCGAGGAAGAAATCGATCTGGTCAGCAGCTACCGGCGCGATTATCCGTTTCATGCCCGTAGGCTGGCAGCAGACTTGAAACGTTTCCAGTCATGACAGGGCAGTTGTTGGGCCGCTCTCTGGCACACGCCAAGCAACTCGTCCTGCGGGCTCAGCTTAGCAGGAAGATGCGTGTTGCGGTGTATCGGGAAGTGGTGGCACTCATGCGCGCCGGCTTTTCCCGCGCCGAGGCAATCGAGATAATGTGGACGGTCCAGACGAATGAAGGGCTGCGCAGCCGGGGCGTTCTACCGGCAGTTCTTTCTGATATCCGATTGCGCATACGAAACGGTCTGTCGTTCAGTGACGCCTTGCGTCGCTGGGTTCCCGGCGAGGACCGCATGGTCATAAGCACAATAGAGCACGGCGATCGCTTCGCCGATCATTTGGAAATCTACTGCGAAACCGTCGAACAAAAGTCCGATCTGCTCGCCAACAGCACCGCATCCCTGTGCTATCCGGCGATGCTGGTTGTTACGGCCTATGGCATGCTGGCGTATTTTAGCACATCAATCGTACCAACCCTGGACCGCATCCTGCCTGTCAGGAAGTGGGATGGGTTTGCGCCCATCGTGTTCAGAACCGGAAAGCTGGCAGCCGACGGGATTCCAATTGCGGTTGCCATGCTGGTCCTCGTGCCGGCGGTCATTCTGGTCCTGCTGCCGCGCTGGGCCCGTCGTGGTCGGAGCACCGCCGACAAATTTCCCGTATTCGCACTCTACCGCGTTCATACCGGAATACTGTTCCTGCAGTCCATGGCTTGCCTGATGTCAAGCGGCATGTCGGCGATGGAGGCAATTCGCCGCATCAGACCATCAGCCAACAGGTATGTCCGCTATCGACTGGATCTGGTCAGATATCACCTGCTCAACGGGCTTGATCTGGGATCTGCCATGCAAAAGGCAGAGACCGGGTGGCCAGATCCTGAATTGAATCTGACGCTCAAGATACTGGCCAGGACGCCCGAGTTTCCGCAGCACCTGCTGGTTTGTGCCCAAAGATGGATGGGTGAACGTCACAAACTGGTAGAGCGTCAACTTGCGCTGTTGCGAGCAATCTCCTTTGCGGCGGTCTTCGGCGTCATCTTCCTGGTTGTCCTGACCATGTACGATATTCAGTCCCAGGTTGCCGCCGGTTTCTGAACGGGCGGACATCTGCCCGACAGGATGTCGCGTTCTGCAATCCTGGACGGGTCAAGCTGGCGTCATTCCTGCAGTCCGGACACGACCCGGAGGTTGCCCAGCCCTAAATGTCGGGCTTCAATGGTTTGACCTCAGGCCCTTCACTCCACGTTCGCCAAGGTGATCGATTGTCCCTTTACTTCGAAAACGTGTGTGATCAACACTCGGCTATTCATTGGCATGGCAACCACATTGACAACGCGATGGACGGGGTACCAGACCTTGCACAGGTGGCGGGGGCACCTGGCCGGTTCTACCACCACGCGCCCCTACCGACGCTTCATCCGACACCTCACGGTGCTGAACGCACGGCTCGGGGTGAAAGTGGTGGTTAACCTTCGCCTTCCCGCGGGACTTTCACCCGCTGTCCAATCGCCAGTTAGCCTGGCGCACGCCATACGAGAACCACTCCCCTGTCCCATGCGTACGTTGCAGAACGGTAACCCTGCATTTATAGGTCTTGGACAGTCGCGGGATCCGGAGATAGACATGTTGCTACAGGACCCGGTGCCAGATCCGGTCGAAACATTGGCAATTTCACCCTATCTGGAAATGGGGGCTTATGAAGAACTTTGGCACCGCAAGGGAACCACATTCAAATCGTTGGCATCTATTCTAACACTACCTTCTGGTCGTTTCCCGTCACAGTTGGTCCCCCAAGAAAAGGCAGACGCTAGCGCTGCCAAGACTCGTTCATATCTTGCCAGTGCCGGCGTAGTCAACTTCGGTGTCGCGGTGAACGGGACAGCAGATTATCCAAAACGGCTAAACGATGCAGTATCACCGGTGGCGTTGCTTTACTATCAGGGATGGTGGAATTTCACTGAATCACCCTGCGTTGCAGTAGTCGGGTCGCGCAAGCCATCACCGGAGGGAATAGCCCGCACCCGACGCTTGGTGCGCTTGCTTGTAAATGACGAATTCACGATTGTCTCTGGGCTTGCCGCCGGCATTGACTATACAGCACACACAACGGCGCTGGATGCGAAAGGTCTAACCATCGCCGTGTTAGGAACACCACTGTCTCGAACCTATCCAAGAGAAAACGCTGAACTTCAGAAACGGATTGCAGAAACCTGCCTAGTCATCAGCCAGGTGCCCGTACGACGTTACGAATCACGAGACTGGCGATGGAACCGGAGGTTCTTCCCAGAGCGTAACAAGACCATGTCGGCACTAAGCAAAGCCACTATCATTGTCGAAGCTGGTGAAATCTCTGGAACTCTGATCCACGCAAGGGCCGCCCTCCGGCAGAATCGCAAACTGTTCATACTTGACAACTGCTTCCGAAATCCCGGTCTGACCTGGCCAGCACGTTTCGAGGCAAAGGGAGCCATCAGGGTCAGGGAATATGACGATATCCGACGGCATCTCTCCGCATAGGTTCAGGAAAATTGATGCTCTGTTACGTTCGTTTTACCCGCATATCGGGGGAAACGACCGGTGTTCCTATTTGTATGACTATACAGCACATGGGGGCTACCAGCATAGCGATGCAAACCAACTGATACTTAACTTCAAAGAGCCGATGAAGGAAAAAGGCAAGCCAGGCTGGCACTACAAGGAATCCGCAATCCACGATATCGCCAAGGCTTTCACTCAAAACTTTGCAGAATTCGACATGTCCCGCTACACGTTTGTACCTGTGCCACCATCTGCGGCACACGGGGATCCAGCGCATGACGATCGCATCGTACAAATGCTCTGCCGAATACAATCCCCGCAGGATGAGCGGGAACTGATTATTCAAGCAGAAACCATGCAACCAGCCCTTAGGGATGGCACGCGTAATCCGGATGAATATGTAAAGCAGTACAGGATAAACGAAAAACTTGTCCAAGCACCGCCAAGTATGATCCTTGTTGTTGACGATATTTTGAGAACCGGAGCACATTTCAGGGCGGCAAAGACCGTCCTGCGGGAACGGTTCCCTGACGTTCGGATTTCGGGACTGTTCGTAGCACGAAGCATTTAGATTTCCGACAATTCCTCAGCAGTCTTTTTCCCCATTTTCGAAACCCAGGTGTTCCCAATTCGGCCTGCTAAAGGTCTGGTACAGAAATTCGGTGTCAATTGTCTTGCCGCATACCTGGTTGATCTTTGGCGGAGGGCGGGGATAGTCACCCAAGCTTCAGATGAAGCGACCGTTCTTTCCCGTCCTTTGGTCAATCATTGCGGTATGAATACGGCTTGGGCCGCGCCCGCACGGGTCCGGACGTGCATGCAAATGCATCCTGATGATCCTTCAGTTTCTGACGGTAAGCCGCTGGTCAGGTCCTGACCATTGTCGGAGCATTGCACATTCAGTATCAGTGAATGCTCTTGCCAGGACAGGTCGCGCAGCGGTTGCACCGGGCTACAGGCAAGCCGAACTCCGGTCTTCCTGGACAACCGATTACGACGGTCTAAAGACCGGGTCCGTTGCCCGGAATCGATCGGCCTGTTGCTGCGGAGGAGCAGGGAATGAAATCTAGAACGAATGTTCTCCTCATTGTGATAGACCAATTGCGAGCCGATTGTGTGGCCGGTGCGCTGGCGCGGTATGTCCGGCTTCCCAATATCCGCTCGCTGGCGGCAGATGCGGTCGATTTTCGCAGTCACTTCACGGTCACCTCGCCTTGTGGACCTTCCCGTGCATCACTGCTGACCGGCAAATACGCCATGAACCATGGCGCGGTGCGAAACAGGACACCGCTTCGCCATGACACTCCGACGCTCGGCACAGAAGCCCGACGGGCCGGTTACGACCCTCTGCTTTTTGGTTACACCGACACGTCACAGGATCCTCGTGTCCTTGGCGCCGAGGACCCTCGCCTGCACTGCTGGGAAGAAGTTGCGGCAGGATTTCGCGAGGTCGTTCGTCTGCGGCAGGATGAAGACAGCATCGTGTGGGAAAACCACCTGCGGCAGAAGGGTTACGTCGTTCCGCCTTATCCGGACACCTATCGGCCGATCGGGGGGTGCCTTGATGGCCCGGCAATTTACGCCGCCCATGATAGCGACACCGCATTCCTGACCGATCAGACTCTCGGCTTTCTCGATAACCGGGAAGCTGGATGGTTTGCCCTGGTTACGTATATCCGTCCGCATCCTCCGTTTGTTGCACCCGAGCCGTACAATCAGATGTATGACCCTGGCGCATTGCCGTCGGGCCGGGCCATACCGAATGCCGACTGGCATCCGTTTCTGGCACCCACAAGGGCGATGCAACCAATCGATTCAATGGTCGAGGGATTCCCTGGCCTTGAACCCACCGACGACGCCGTTCGTCAGTTGCGAGCGACGTATCTGGGCCTGGCAACCGAAGTGGACCACCACATTGGCAGGATTCTGGACTGGCTCAAGAAAAGCGGACAATACGACAAGACACTGATCATCCTGACCGGTGACCACGGGGAGATGCTGGGGGATTTCGGCATTTGGGGAAAATGTACCTTTCACGATGCAGCCTTCCACATACCTCTCCTGATCCGGGACCCATTCCGACCGACCGCTCATGGGCAGCGCGTCGACCGGTTTACCGAGTCGGTGGATGTTGCGCCGACAGTGCTTGAATTCATGAAGTTGGCGCCTCCGCACACGATGGATGGCCGCAGCCTGTCCCCGTTTCTGGACGGACAACCTCCTGCTGACTGGCGGGATACCAGCTTTTCGGAATTGAACCTCGGAGAGCCACTTGCGCCGACCCACTGGCAAATTGATCTTGGACTTACACTTGACGAGGCAAAGCTGGCTGTGCTGCGTACCGATCGTTATCGTCTGGTCCAGTTCGCAGGCAATATGGACCCGATTCTGTTTGACATGTACGGCGAAGGTGAAATTCAAGACCTTGCCGCCGCACCGGAGAATGCACCTCGGGTGCTGGCTCTGACTCGCAGATTGTTGCAGCACATGATGCAAAAGACTGAAGGCCTGTTTTCGCGCACAACGATAACGGAGGAAGGCGTCAGGGTCGTCGGCTGACCGCCTTCCACGTGGCCATGGGAACACGCTCGGGAATGCCCGGCCGCGGCTAATCCTTCGGACATTATTCGAGAGCCTTCGGCAGTCTGGTTCCGTATCAGTTCGACGCTTGCGGTTGTATGCGCCCTCAAGGCAACAGCGGACGGCAGCCTTTTCGGGCAGAGATACGCATCGCAGAACGCACGGTCTTGCCAATACTGCAAGGTGTGGTGGCAACAGGTCCGTCCGTGTGTGCAGATGTCACCTTCATCAATCATCCTCTGGGTCCGTATGGCGTCACGGACTGCCCGTGCGACTGAGCAGGCCGCACCCACCTTCCACGCATTGTCGGCAGACAGTCAACAAAGGCAGCTTCGGTTTCCGGCAATTATCCCGCATGACCGTCGGACGCATGTAGCCCGACGACGGCCCCCTTGCAGGTCAAACTGATCAACGCCGATAGCTTTGCAGCATCCCCACGCCTCGCGCAGCGTTTTGCACAGGTAATTCGGGCCCTTTGCAGTCGGGACTATGGGCGGTTTCGCGCCCATGGATCATTGGTGCCTTAGCACATGAATGGCCGAATTGATCAGTGAGAAAAGGCACCGCTATGAAACAGCACTCTGGAACAATTGATGCGCAAGCCGCTTCGGCATTGAAGGAAAGGGGTGCGACCTGCCCATTGCTTAACTAGGCACTAGACAATCCGTCTTGAGGCTGCTATTGCGGCCTCATGACACAGGAACTTTCGATTCGCCAGACCTTGTTTTCCGACCGCGGACGCGGGGTTCTGGCCGCCTTGCCAGCCGCCGAGCACTTCGCCGGCCGCATGGCCATGGCCCGCCATGTATGCCAACACTTCGACTTTGTCGACCACAGCGGCGGGTTGCGCCTGTCGAGCTGCATGGCCGCTCTGCAGGAACTGGAGACCACCGGGGCCATCCGTCTGCCGCCGGCCGGGCGTACCACAGGCATCACCCGGCGGCCACGGATGACCGCCGCTCCAGTCCCGGCCCCGGTCGCGGTTCCCGAGCGCGCCGATCTGGTCCACAACCTGCACCTCGAGCCGGTGACCGACCGGGCCCGGGCCCGTCTCCTGGCGCGTCTCATGCATGACGAGCATCCGCAGGGTGCGGTGCAGCATGCCGGCCGGCAACTGCGCTATCTGATCGGCTCTGATCACGGCTGGCTGGGGGGCTTTGTGTTTGCCAGTCCGGCCCTGAGGCTGCGGGCCCGCGAGCGCTGGCTGGGCTGGACTGAAGCCGAGCGGAAGGCTTCCTTGAGCCGCGTGGTGGGCATGTCCCGCTTTCTGATCCGCAAGGGCGTGGCGTGTGGCAATCTGGCCTCGCGTGCCCTGGGGCTGTGCAGGCGTCGCCTGGCGACCGATTTCGAGGCCCGCTACAAGGTGCGTCCGCTGCTAGTGGAGACTTTCTGTGCGGCGGGCCATGACGGCACCAGCCTGCGGGCTGCGGGCTGGGTCTATGTCGGTGACAGCACGGGCCGCGGTCGGCATGCGAAGACCGGTCAGCGGGTGGGCAAGAAGATGGTCTTCATGCGCCCGTTGAGCACCACTTGGCGGCGTGAGCTGGGGCTCTGCGGCCGGGGCGGCGAGCCGCCGCCGTGGCGGTCGTTGACGCTGTCGCCGGGCGAGGGGCTTGACATGTCGGTGTGGGCGGCCAATGAGTTTGGCGAGGCGCCGTTGCACGGCGCCGTGGTCAAGCGTCTTGTCAAGAGTGTGCACATCTGGTCGATGGCACCGGCGAAGACGTTCTTTTCGGCAGCGTGCGGGGATGGAGCGGCAGTGTCAGGTTATTACCGGATGATAGAGTATCCCGATGAGTCGGCACTGACGCCGGAGGCGATGCTGGCGACGCACCGGGAGCGGACGCGGCGTCGCATGCGGGGCAGCGGGACGGTGCTGTGCATACAGGACGGGACAGATATCAATCTGGCCACCCATGGGGGCTGCCGGGGATTGGGGATCATCTCCCGCAACAAGTCGTCGGCGGGGACGCTTGGCATACACATGCAGACGACGCTGGCGGTCAATGATGAGGGGATCCCGCTGGGCATCCCGCGCATCGAGTTCGACTGTGGGTCGGTCGGGGGCGACCGCGACAGGCCGCCCGAGGAGCGCAAGACGGGACGTTGGTTGCGTGGCTATCGGGACACCTGTGAGCTGGCGTCGGACCTGAAGAAGGTGCGGGTCATAGCGGTGATGGACCGCGAGGGGGACAGTGCGGCGGTGTTTGCCGAGCATGCCTGTCGGGGCGGCAGTGCGTTGCTGGTCCGGGCCCGTCACGACCGGGTTCTTGGCGATGGTCGGAAGCTGTTCGGGACGGTTGGTGCGGTGCCGTCATGCGGCGAGATAGAGGTCTGTGTTGACCGGGCCTCGAAGCGGCGTTCGGCGCGAGGCCAGAAGGCCTTTGCGGGCCGTGAGGCACGTCGTGCTGTAGTCGAGTTGCGGTGGTGTGAAGTCGAGATTCCTGTACCGGTGCGGGAGCGTCGTCATCTGGGCCGGGAGCCGTTTGTGCTGACGGCGTTGCAGGCCCGGGAGCGGCAGGTTCCGGCGGGCGTTGCCGGCATAGAGTGGCTGCTGTTGACGAGTTTGCCGGTGGGGTGTGTTGCGGATGCGAGGCGTGTTCTGGGGTATTACGGGTTGCGCTGGCGGATAGAGGATTATCACCGCATTCTGAAGACCGGCTGTCAGGTGGAGCAGATTGCCCACAGCACGGCGGCGCGCATGAAGCGAGCCCTGACGATCAATGCGGTGATGGCGTGGCGGCTGTCAGCGTTGACGCTGATGGGTCGGGACACGCCGGAGTTGCCGGCCTGCGACATGCTGTCGGAGGCCGAGATAGCGGTGTTGCTTGACTATGCGCGGGAGCGTCGTCTTGCCGAGCACAAGCTTGGGTTGTCGGAGATATCGCTGGGTCGGGCGTTAATGCTGGTGGCGCGGATGGGCGGTTATCTGAACCGCAGGAATGATGGTCCGCCGGGTCACCAGGTGGTGTGGGAAGGCTACACGCGACTGGCGACCGGGTCACAGGTGATGCGCCGTATGGCGGAGTATGGAGCGGAGAGTGCATTCAATAAACTGAATGTCCTGCCAACTATTGGGTAATGGGCAGGGTGCGACCCTGATTGAGGCTGCCCTCTTCACTGTAATTGCGCTTGGCATTGTCATCGGCGGAATCGTGTTCTTTGAACAGGCTTCCACCTCCGCAAAGACGACCGACTCAGTACGCGTGATGGCAAATCTGCAATCCCAGATCAGGGCAATCTTCCAGTCACAGGCCAACTTCGGAACCTCGGTACTTACGACATTGCTCATTACGTCCAAGGCTATCCCGGCCAGCATGTTGCAGGATACCGACTCCGATGGCGACTTCGACACAATCGTCAATGTGTTTGGCGGCACCATTACGGTTACCGGGGCAACTCGACAGTTCACAGTGGCACTTACCAAGGTTCCAGTCGATGTGTGTAGCAGAATGGTGCCATTTGATGCGGGCGGCAGTGGCCTCATCGGCACCGGCATAGCCTCTATTTCCGACGGCACGGCCACCGACAGTGACGGTCTTGCTGCTGCCGACGCAGCAACATTCTGTGCAAAAAATGCTTCAGCAGGCGAGGTCACGCTTACCTGGACATTTGATCGCTAGCAGCGTGCGTCATCATATTGGACACTGGTCGGCTATGGCTCCCGGTTTCCCCGGGATTGATGGTCAACATGACGGACATCTCTTCACGGAGTTGACTGATCGTAGAGAAGCAAGAGTCGAAAGAAGGACAGAGCATGCGTTCGCGGGGCAACTATGGCGAGGCTGAGACCACGCGCATGCGCTACGAACACTGGGTGCGAAGCCATGAAAGAATGTCACGCATCGTGTTTGTAATGGGCATCATCACGCTGGTTTCGCTGTCCCTCGGCCTGTGGAGCCTGATCAGCAAGCCGGCCCCGATATATTTTGCCGCCCGCCAGGATGGCGGCATCTTGCCGCTGATTCCGGTTTCCGACCCGCTTCTTTCAAACGGGCAGGTTACCAATTTTGCAGTCGGTGCCGTAACCCACGCCTTGACGCTCGATTTCGCCAACTGGCGAAGCGACCTGACCACGGCTTCGAAATACTTCGAAAAACCTGATGGCTGGAATGCCTTTCTTGATGCCGTCGAGAGTTCGGGCATGCTGCGATACATCAGGGAGCACCGTCTGGTGTCCACGGTCGTTGCCAATGGCGCTACCATAATCGGTTCAGGAATCGACAATGAAAAGCGATTCAGCTGGAAGGTCCAGATACCGCTAAACATGACCTACGAGTCAGCAAGTGAAGTCAGCCGCGACAGCCTCCTTGCCGAGGTCGTTGTTTCCCGACTGCCGACCTGGCAGGCGCCGGAGGCCGTAGGCATAACGCGCATCGTCGTTCACCCGGGTCGTGTGGAGCCAGCCTCTTGATGCCTGTCGGTTCAATGGCCCGGGGAAGGTTTTCAGCCGCCTTGATATCGGCTGTCGTATGCTGTCTGACGCTTGCAGACGCTCAGGCTCAAACCGCTGTCGCAGGAATGCGCGGCCAGCAAGAGAACACGGCGCCAGCAGAATGCGCACCTGATCCCGATGGTTTGACAGGCATCGGTGCCGCGGACGGCAATGCAGCCAGTGGAGACTGTAAGGCTCGCTCAGGTGGTCCCAACACAACTTCAGCCACCGCGGCGAAACGCATCGAAGATAGCTACCGAAGCAGGAGCTTTCAGGGCGCTCTTGAACAGGCGTTTCCAATGACACCAGAAATGGTTCACAAGTATCGGGAAGTCTTTGCTGACAATGACAGGGCCGTAAGGGAGAAGGCAGAACCACAATCGCTGTCCAGTTCACAACTTGTGTCGCTCGAACCCGGAGCCAGTCCGCCGGAGGTCCGTTTATCGCCGGGCATTGCCACGGCGCTCGGTTTCTACGATGCCTCCGGCATGCCATGGCCGGTCCGCCAGTATGTCGTCGGCGACGGCGACGGATACCAGATCATACAACTTGGTGAGAATTCGAACACGCTTGCCATCTCGCCCCGCCGTCGGATTGGCTGGACCAATATGATTGTTGCGCTCTTCAAGGAACCGCAGCCGGTGGTCGTGCGTCTCCAGATTGCCGGTGATCAAGCCCATTTCCGAAGCGACCTTCATCTCACGCGGCCTGGCCCCAATTCTGTGGCCTCCAATGCCATCACCTCACGGCTTGTACCACAAGCGGGCGACCGAGAATTGCTGGCCGTGGCCAGCGGCACAATCTTGCCGGGCAACCTGACCAGTCTGCCTGTTGACGGCCATCCCGTCGAAGCCTGGCTGTCGGGTGACTCGGTTATCCTGCGCACTCGGCATCCACTGTTGTCACCGGCATGGGAAGGCTCAATAACCGGGCCCGATGGTGTCCGAGCCTATCGATTGCCGCTTCATTCAACCCTGCTCCTCTCGGTCAATGAAAGCGTTGTCAGATCCGAACTGGAACTGCCGTGATGGAGCACAAAAGGACGGAATACAACCTGGCCGATCAGCGCCGGAACCGGGCACAACGCTTTGTCCAAGGGTTGCGGATGTCGGTCCGACGAAAGAAGGCCGAAACCGGTCATGGCGACGCTGATCGCAATCCCGGAATCGTCCAGGGAAGGGTTCTGCGTGCCCCAACCGGTGCCCGTAACCGTGTAACAGGCTTGTTCAAATTATTCGCAGCGCTGCTGGTGGTGTGTGCCATTGCCTATCTGGGCCTGGCTTCTCGCGACGGTACATTGTCGCGCATTGCGAGAGTGCCCAACCTTGATGCAACACCAGGCGGCGCACGTCAGCGGGAGTCTCCCCAATATCAGGACACACTTCGCAGGGCCAATGATCTCAACCTTGAACGCGCCATGGTCGAGGGTGGTTCGTTTGTCATGGTACCCGAGGTTGTTCCCGAGCAAATCAGTCTGAAGTCCGCAACCGGCACTTCCATTCAGGGAAGTGCTGGCCAGGCCCATGCACACTCCAATCAACCGCTTCGCCGAGCAGTGGATGCTAGCAAGGAAGATACGCTGACTGTCTCGGCATCGGCCGACACACAGCCGGGTTCGACAACGAACATCAGCGCAATTTTGCCGGCCGATACTTCCCAACCCGGTGCGGCAAGCAATGCGTCGGATTCCGACCGAGAGGAAAGACAGGGTGAACCCTTCTCGATTGCTGCAATTACCCAGGCTGCAGTTTCAACGCCGAGAACTGCCGGGACTGGCTCTTCTTCTTCCATTTCGGTGGCTGACGCCAATGCAGTCACCAGATTGAGCGAAAAGGATGTCTCTGCCCTTCAGCAGCGTATGCTGGCCCAGATGAATGCGATTGCAGCCAGCATTGTCGTCGGCCCGGCGGCGAGCAGAATCCTGATCACCGATGAAGACAAACTGCCTCAAGGGTCGGCATCGCAAGATTTCCAGCCACCCTTGCTTGTGGACCCGGTCGGATTCGAAGCGAATGAAGGCGGCATCGGCGCAAGCCCAGGCGCATTCCCGCCTGATCAATCCCAACCAGATGAAGCCCGGCGCAACGCCGGCCAGACTGTCTCATCTGCAGTTGAAGGCAGCACCTTCGGCCTGGCAGTGCCGGAGACAATTGCGGCGGGGACAATATTGTACGGTGAGGTTCTCAATGAGGTCAGCTCTGACCTCTCTGTTCCCATTCTAGCCACAATTTCCACAGGGCCAATGTCGGGATGGCGCCTTGTGGGGCAATTTGCGGTCGCAGATGACAACTCCGGTCTGATTGTGGAATTTGATCAACTTGTCGATCCGGAAGGGCAGACCCTGTCGGTCGAGGCAATGGCAATTGACGGATATGAAGGCCAGTCCATTATCTCCAGCAAGATCGATCGCCGCCTGTTGGCTCGTTACGGACCTGCACTGGCAGCCTCGTTCGTGAATGGCCTCGCGCAAAGTGCAGCCCAGCCCCGCATGTCGATTTCCAGTGTAGGCAACGCGGCGGTACTCGTCACCGACCAGGCGAGCTTTCGGCAAAGCCTCTATTCGGGGCTGGAGTCAGCAACCAGCCTCCTGGCCTCTGATCTGACTGCAAATCGACCCACTGGCCCCCGTATTGTTCTGTCTGCCGGATATCCACTCGGCATTCTCTTCACAGATTCGGCGCGATTGAACAGCCGAAACTGACATGATGACACACCCGATCGTACATAGAGGGGCCGGCAAATGAACGAACCGGCCGCAGGTTGCCCGAATTCTGACCGAACAATTGAAGCTTCGATTGGTGACGATGTGAAGGATGCCGACATGTCGGCATCCGGAAACACTGGTCCGGAGGACAATTCAGGCGACATTTTCCGGCACAGCTATCGCGACTTGCTGAAGGAATTGCAGCAGGTGTTCGATGGCCACGACACCGCAGAGAACCGCGGCCTCGACAACAATCCGGCAGAAACCGACCCTGCTGGCACGGCGTCAAGCGAGGGATTTACGATGGATAGTCAGCAGGAAAGTCAGGAGACTGCCGATGCGCCCCATGCAAGTCTGCCGAGCGATCCCTCCGGCACCGGAGAGACGGTTGTGCAGCCGGACGCCGAAAACAATTCAGAACTTCCGAATGGAGGCCGTCAGGTGCAGGAAGACACAGTGCCAACAGCAGGAACCGAATCTTGTGAAGGCTCACCGCCAGCTCACACGCTGCCCGACGCCTCCACAGGCGAACGGGATGTGATTCATCACGAGGATGAACCTGTTGAAATTGCAGAAGAGGATCATTTCAGTGAAGAGCACTTCGCCGAGGGACTAGATGTAGACGCTGACAACATGACATCACCCTTCCAGCACACTGGCGGGCCGACATCGCTCCTGGATCACACGCAACAAGACCACGCCAACGATGAACGACAACAGCCGAGCCCAGGTTCGGGCGCCGATCTCAAGGATCAGGGTGCCCGCGACAGAGAAGTCGGCGGAGGCGGGACATCCATCCGGCAGTCCGATGCACAAGAGTCCGCTCATGCACAACCTCTTCATCGGGGAGGTCCGGACCTCTCACATGCATCCCAGAGTGCCAGTATCAGCTGGAGCAAGGCACCGAGACGGTTGTTTCGCCTTGTTTTCCTGTTTCTGGTTGTGATTGCATTCGGCCTGTTCCTTTGGCGGCTTCTGGCATCAGACGGCAGGATCGTGAATTTCGTCACAAGGAATATAGATATTCCGGGGCAGTGGCGGACCGAGTCGCTTGCAACACAACCAGATTTTCCGGCGGCGAATCCTTCCGCGCCCCGACGCCCCGAACAGTGGACGATGACAGCAGTTCTCGGTGACCTGGCAGAACCAGGAGACGACAAACTCGTTACGGGAACACTGGCCAGTTTGGCAATACAGGCAAAAGAGCCAGATCATCTGCCCGCTGCCCCTTCTGAAGGTCGGGAAAGTGCCAACTCAATGTCGGGCCGGTTCGAGACATTGCCAGATGCGGACAAGAGCAGACAGCTCTGGACAGAGCTCATGAGCGACGGAGATGATCGGCTGGCCTCGGCCCTGGAGAATCTGGAACAGGCCGAAAGTCGACTTCCTGCGAATGGACAGGATTCTGCAATCGGACAACATCAGCTTCCAGACGGCAAGGGGCAGGATAAACAGCGTGTGCACGCTGCGGACGGTGATCTGGCGTTCCCCGAATTCGCCGGTAACGCCAACACAGCGCAGCACAGTAGAAGCAGGATCAATGATCAAGAGGCACTCGCGCCCCTTGATGCCATCAATGCGCCATTATCAATCCGGGCGGCAGCAAACATAGTAGAAGATTCTGGCACCTCCGACAGTACTGCAGCTGCGGCCGAACAGTCTGGTGCCCTGAGAGACCTGCTTGTCCAGGTCGAGTCCCTGACCGATCGCGCCGACTATACCGAAGTCCTGCTGAATTCAATCCTGGCAGCTGTCCAGAAAGAAAGCCGGCCCGCTCTGGCATTTGCCAGTACTCCAGAAACACATGCCGATATCATCGGGTTGACCAACGGCTTTTCGCTCGACACCCGACCAATCTCCGACCAGTCCAGTTCGAATGAAACTCTGTATCCAGCCGACATCGGCGACCTGACCTGGGATACACCGGAGCCAGGCATGCCGCCTGAATTGGCGGACCGGGGCGTTGCAACTTCTGGTGACAGTGTCGGTTTGTTGAAAGACGCCAATGGTGAGCCCGCAGGCGAAAGGGAACCCCTGATGTTCACTGTGCAGGAGAACAGCTCGGGGCTCGACACGTTGCTGCTTTCCAGTGTGGGGCCGGACGATCTTGTTCACGGATTCGGTGAGGTTCTCGAGGTCCGTGTCGACGCCCATGGCCGCCTCGTGATCATGGAGCACGGTGCGGTTCTTGTCGAATAGAGCAGGATAACACTGGTGCCAGATATACTGGCCATTTTCGAGACCATTGCCAGCTACCTGGTTCACTTTGAGCTTCTACTGCGCGGCATCTTCTACTTGATTGGTGTATTGTTGATTGTTCAGAGCCTTCGCCTGGCCGTCGCACGCAGCGAACAAGGGTCGCTGCATATGTCGTGGGTGAGACCGGTTACGAGCTTTCTCTGCGGAACTGCACTGTTGGCGTTCCCTGCTACCACCTCGGTTCTCGTAGAATCGTTGTTCGGTCTCGGCAGGATCGCAGACCCACAGGACATATTCAGCTATCAACATCCCCTGACCACTCCGATTGATTCCGAGCCGGCACGAAATTTCGTGATCGTCGTGGTTAGAATCATCCAGTTTGTTGGCTTCATTGCCATTGCTCGCGGTATTCTTCACTTCAATGCGGCAGCTCAACAGGGTAGTGGCACAATTGGAAGCGGGATTACCTTTGTCGTCGCTGGCGTGCTGGCGGTGAATTTTCCTCGCTTCTGGGAGTTGCTTGTCAACTTGTTTTCGTGACACGGTGTCTGACTGCTGTTCAGCGAACCAGAATGGCCCGAAAGTCGTTGACGTTTGTGCCGGTAGGACCGGTAACCAGCAAGTCGTCTGCGGCATCGAAGGCTGTCCATGCATCATGCGCTGCAAGATGTTCACGGGGGTCGATGCCCAGTGACCGAAGGCGCGCGACCGTCGAGCCGTCCGCAAATGCACCGGCATTGCTTTCGCTGCCATCAATACCGTCGGTATCTGCTGCCAATGCAGATATGCCGCCAATTCCTTGCACGGCGAGTGCAAAGGACAGCAAGAACTCGGTATTCCGCCCCCCGCGCCCGCACTTATCCCCAATCGTAACCGTGGTCTCTCCACCCGACAAGAGCACACAGGGCTTGGCAAAGGGGCGGTTGCGGGCCACAATTTCCCGTGCGATTGCGCCCAGGACGATGCCGGCCTGAGAGGCCTCACCCTCGATTGAATCGGAAAGCATGGCGGCACAGTACCCTGCATCTGCTGCTATTGTCTGCGCTGCCTGCAGTGACCTGCCCGCAGATGCAATGACTTCAACGGAGTTGTCCTTGAACACGTCCTCGATCGGTAACGGAACCATGTATTCATCGGAGGCGATAAAGTCCCTGACGCGTTCGGGCACCGGTATCCTGTAGGTTCGAATGAATTCCAGAGCCTCCAGTCGACCGGTCGGGCCAGGCACAGTCGGTCCCGAGGCCACCTCAAACGGGCTATCGCCAGGTACATCCGAGACGATCAGGCTTACAACCCGGGCCGGATGGGCGGCTGCGGCCAACCTCCCTCCCTTGATGTCACTGGCACATTTTCGGATTGCATTCATTACGCCTATGGGTGCACCTGAGTTGAGAAGAACGCGGTTCAGTTCTTGCTCGTCTTCCAGGGTCAAACCTGCCGGCGGTGCCGGCAGGAGCGCTGAACCCCCTCCGCAAATCAGCGCCACCAGGAGATCATCCGGACCCAGGCCAAGGGCAAGCTTCAGCAGTTCCGTTGAGGCATTCAGACCGTTGTGATCGGGAACGGGATGCGCTGCCTCAAGGACCCGAATAGTGTTGCACTTCGTTGCATACCCATAAGGGGTAACGACAACACCCTCGATCTGCTCGCCCCACAATCTCTCGAATTCAGCCGCCAACTGTGCAGCACCTTTTCCAGCACCAACTACCGCTATTCGACCGGTCGGTCTCTTTGGCAGGTGCCGGGGCAGTATGCGCTTCGGATCTGCCGCCGCGACTGCAGCTTCAAAAAGACTGGTCAGGAATACCTTGTCGCTGTGCTTCATGCCTGTCTCTGCCGAGTTCTTGCAACGATTGTCAATTCAGGAAGTGTTCCAGTTTTGCGCTAAAGGCGAGCAGTTCAAGCCCTTGCCCGCGAGGCTGAGTGCCGTCGAAGTGTGGATCAAGGCAAGGCGAACACCTTGGCCGAACGCGGTGTTTGTCCAATTGGGCTTGCGTTCAGCGCAGGGCATCCTGATCAGCCGGTGCGCCTGGTTTCAGGGTCTGGCATGTCGACTGAGCCTTGTCCATCTGATAGTCTTCCTTGCCAAGCCGCGTTGCCCCGAATCTTATGTAGCGAGTTTACTATTCCCTCTACGTGGAGCTGTTCCGCCCGACAGCGGCTCTTCTGGTGTGTTGACATCTCGATGAGTTGTATCGGTATCGGGAAGAGCGTCAAGAGCCACCAGGACTGTGCGTGCAAAGTAATTGTAAGCGAGCAATGTAATTGGTCATTAGCGAATTCACGGTCACTTTGATGACTAATTGACCAGCCAGCATCCAGCCCAATCGTTGACAGGAATGCCCTGGTAACCCAGGGTTGCCATCGGGCCGGCATTCTTGCTCTGACAACGCTATTCGACAGTGCCCCCTTTGCCCTGCCGTATGCACACATCCCATGTTGGCGCGTCATATTGGGGGGTGATTATGATTCAGTGACAACCAAATCTCAAGCCGGCCGTTGTTATTTATTGCTGGCAAGTTTGGCTTTTCACTGCCGTCACTTTCAAATTCTTCATAGAACCGGGCACTTGCATGCCTCTGTAAGGCTGATCTTGTAAATCTCCTTGGCGCCGCACCGAAACTACGGCAAGGACCGGAACGTCGTTCTCAGGCAAAGCCACAGCAAAGCGTAGGCGCCACACTGCCATAATGGCTTTAGCCTCCCGGCAGTTGTTGCCTCACGAACGGCCACCCACACCAGCACAACCACACACATATCCTTCCGGACAGGCCCCGAACGCCTGTTTGAAGACCCCACCACAGCTCCCTGACAACTTCTGACACAGCGCGCAACAAAGGACTACCGGGACAACGAATTAATGCCATAATTCCTTTCCAGGATTGTCTCCAATATAACAGCGCGCAACGCGGCATCAAGCTCACACCCGGATTTGCCCGACCCGGAACCCGATAGCAGGCCGTCACCGGGGTTCTGAGCGGCAGACACCCGAACGGAGAGAGAGTATGACGATCGATATCGAAGGCCTGCGGGAATTCGTCAGAACCAGGGACCGCAGCTACCCGCCCTACTTTGCCGGACGAAAGGACGTCATCGCCGACATCAAGACTGTCTGCAGGACAATGTGGCAGAACCCACGGGCCGGAGCGTCCCAGGACAAGGGCATGACCCGTATCATCCACGGGGCACCGGGTGCCGGCAAGACCTCGCTGCTCGGGCACCTTGAACGGCAATGGGGCAGGAGCCGGACGGGAACGCCGCCGAGACTGCTCAGGCTGGTGGAAGATACCGTGGTCAGTCATGCGGAGGCGTTCCACGAAGCCCTGATCAGGGTCGTCAGCCCGGAGCTGGCCGAAAAACTCTATGCACAGCCCGGATCCAGGGTGTCCGGGGACGGCGTTCAGGTTCTGGGCACCGGTGGTCATATCAGTGTCCAGAGGGCTCCCCCGATGATACGGCCGCGCTCGCTGATGGATCTGAGTGGGCTGGTGGAGCGCTGGGATTCGCCTGTTGTCGTCGCCATCGACGAGGCGCAGAATATCGGGAGGATCAATGCCGCCGCCACCGCAGCAATACTGCAGGGGTTGCACAACAACATCAACAATCTCCCGGTGATGCTGGTGCTGGCCGGCCTTGGCGACACCGTTGACCGGGCGATGGAACTCGGTCTGTCGCGGCCGGCCCAGGGAACCACCTGGACGCTCGGTTGCTTTGACGAGGCCGAGAGTGATGACCTGATTGCCGGCTGGGGCCGGCATTTCGGCCTGCCGGACGGGGACTGGCGGAACACGATGAGAGGCATTGCCGAAGACTGCGACCACTGGCCGGTGCATGTGCAGAATGCACTCATGGCCTTTGCCGACGAGGTTGTGGCGGCTGATGGAAAGCTTGAGGATGTCCAGTCATCGGTGGTCCGGGCCCGGAGCAGGAAGCGACAGCTTGCCTACTACCGGCAACGCATGAGCCCAGAGATGGAGGGATCCAGGTTTCTGCTGTCGGCCGTCATGCAGGATCTGCAGGAGAGTCATGATCAAGGCGATATCATTGACAGCATCGAGTGGCATGCCGATTCCCGCCCTGGCTCCAGATGGCGGTTGCCGGATGGCATGACTGCCAATGAATACTTCAATCACCTCATCCATCGGGGAGCTCTGCACAAGCATCTGGACACGGGCACTGTCGAGTGTCCGATACCGAGCTTCCGGGCCTGGCTGATCAAGCAGGGTGAACCGGCCCTGGAGCCACGCAAGAACAAGGCTGAGGAGGTGAGGGAGACCAAAAGGTAGGGAGACTGGATCAAGTACCAAGTTAGCACAAAACCACCAATGGTGAGAAAAAATATTGCGGAACTGGGGACCTATAACTTGGCGTTGACAGCCTCAATCGTCGGGACCAGGGACCGCGAGACCAACGAGGTGCGCGCCCGGCACGTCGATGCAACCGACATTCCCCCTTTCAACCGCGAGAGCGCCAATCACACCGGCTCCGAATTCGCCCGGATCATGACGCCCGCGAGCGGGTTGGAATCCTTCTGGTCGATGCTGAAGCGCGGCAATCAAGGGTACCCACTATTATTTCTCGGAGAAGCACCAGCAACGCTACGTCAACGAGTTCTCCAGGCGGCACAACACCTTTCCCGCCGATACCCTCGACCACATGGCCGCAACTGTTGTCGGCATGATCGGCAAGCGGCTGAGCTACACGGAGTTGGTGGCGTGAGTGACGCTCTCGTACAGCCGCTCAAAATGCAGGGCATCAAGACGCAAACCGTCCTGCTAATCAGGGAGAATGTAGCATGGGACGGAACGGGACTATGGGTCTAGCCGTTCTTCGTTTCCGCGGTCGTGGTTCTGAACGTCAATCCGGAACGCGCCCTGCCTGACGACACGAACCGCCACATGATCAACTTCTACCGGGCGGTGCAACAAGGCACGCTTTCCACCGATACCGTGTGGGAATTTCTGCAGCGAGAAGGGGACCGGCTCCTGCGCGTCGGTCAAGACCATTACTATCGGGTCCGGGAGCGATTCAACGTTGACCATGACCCCCACGGCTTCCTCTTCCTCAACCGATCATGCTTCAGCGGCCTCATCCGCTTCAACAGGAAGGGGCAGTTCAACACCCCATTTTGCCGAAAGCCGGGGCGGTTCAGGGCCGCTTACGTCACGAAGAGATGCAATCAGGTGGGGCGAATCACCGAGCGGAGGGGCATTCTGGATACAGTGAACCGCGGTGAATTCGCATACGCGGATCCTCCCTACGCTGGCCGTTACACAGACTGTTACAACTCATGGAGCGATGAGGACGCGGCATGTCTGGAAGATCGGTTGAAGACGCTGCCCTGCCCCTTCCTGAATTCGATGTGGTCCGAGAACAAGTACCATAGGAATGACCGCCTTCATGAAGCGTTCTCAGAATACGGGATCAGGACCTTCTCGCAATTCTACCATTTAGCCGCAACTGAAAGCCTGCGAAACAGAATCACCGAAGCCCTGGTCGTTGGATGAGAGACTTCATCCTGTGGACCCTGACCGATGGGAGCGAACAGCTGCAATTGTCGAAGCAGATGCGCGGCGCGCAGCCTCCGACGCACGCTATTGAACAAGTGGGGATTCCGCCGCGACGATGTCAAAGCCGGAAATTCGAGCCTCACCGGCAAGCAGTTGAACATATTGCCTGAAGGCCCGCCTCCAGGAGGCCTCCTTCAGATAATCAGATACGCGGTCTGCAACAACTTCATAGGGAAGCACCCGCCCTGGAACGTGCTTGTCAACACGGACGACATGAATTCCGAAGCGAGTCCTGACCGGAACCGACGAAAGCTGACCCTCCTCAAGATTGAATAGAAAGGTCTCCAGTTCCGGCACAGAGTCTCCGCGGGAGAGCTGGCCCAGACGACCATCGTTGTGTCTTGAATCACAATCTGAATTGGCGCGTGCAAGTTCGTCGAAGCGTTCCGGCGCCCTTGTCAAGATCTCAATCAACTCCCTGGCGCGGGATTCGACCTTTTGACGCTGATCACTATCGTCCTTCGCCAATGCCAAAAGGATGTGAGCCGCCTCGACCAGGTCGGGGCTTCGAAACCTGTCGGAGTTGTTGTCGTAGTAGCGACGACACTCGGATTCCGCCGGCGCCGGAATGTCCACCTCGCGCTCAATGACAGCCTGAACCGTTGCAGCTTCGTCGGACGCCTCCAGTCCGATGGTGCTTGCCCGCTCCAGAAGGAGGGCACGGATGACCAGCCACTCGGCCGCGGCATGCCTGGCGGCTTCGGCACTCGCCGCTGGATGGTACTGCATTTCGCGCAGAATATCTTCTTCGCCGATGCAGCGGTCGTTGACCTGAATCGCTGTCATGCTTGACTCAGGTAGCACGGCCTCCGTCACGCGAGCGCACCACCTGGTAGCCGCGCCGACCCAGATACCAGACTGGAGCGCTCCAAATGTGGACCAGTCGACTGAACGGGAAAATGAGGAAGATGGTCAGACCCAGGAAGATGTGCGTCTTGTAGACCCAGTGCACATCGACGGCGTAGAGCGCCGCATCAGCCTGGAAGGAAACGATCTTCTGAGCCCAGAGGGACAGTGAGACCATGATCTCGCCTCCCTCGCGATGGGACCACGAAAACGGCAGGGTTGCCATTCCGAGCACAAGTTGCACCCACAGCAGCACCAGGATCGCAATGTCCATGGCACTTGATGTCCTGCGGATGCGAGGGTCGAATAGCCGCCGGTGGAGAAGCATGGTCAGACCCACGAAACATACGAGTCCGAAGATGCCTCCCGCAACGACCGCAAGTACCTGCTTGGTGCCAGAACTCAGGCCAAAGACATGGTAGACTTCCTTGGGCGTAAGCAGGCCGACAAAATGCCCAAGAAAGAGGAGGAGGATACCGACATGGAACAGCACGCTGCCCATCATCAACTGCCGCCGCCGCAACAGCTGGCTCGATCCGCTGCGCCAGGTGTATTGCTCACGATCGAAACGTATCAGACTTCCGGCCAGAAACACCGTGGCCGCAAAGTAGGGGTAGTATCCGAAGACGAGGATATGAAACCAGTCAGCCATTGCTCATACTCCGTTCTGTCCATGCCGAGGCTGCGAAACCGCAAGTTCCGCCATGCGATTGAGCGTATCGCGGGCTACCGCACAGTCCCCGGTCCCGGGCGCGCCAAAGGCAGGCGCTTCCTCCCATTCGAGGTCGATATCTGCGGCCTCCTCCTCGGGCGACTTATCCTGCTTCAAAAGGCCATCCACGACAGTGCGGTCGGGTTTCCCCGCCGCCAGTTCTTCAAGTGCCAGAATGATACCGGCGTAATTGCTTTCGCGCCGCTCCAGGCGGATTCGGATGGCAGACAGAATATGGGCGATGTCCGACAAATGGTTCGCTGCACTCCGTGGTTCGATCAGCGACAGGAACTCCAGGAATAGTGGCAGGAAATCGGGCAATTCATTGGCACTGATGTTGTAGCCATGCGACTTGTAGTGTGCCGCCAGATTGACCATTGCCTGACCTCGGTCGCGCGATTCACCGTGAATATGTTCGAACAGGTGCAGGGACAGGCTGCGCGAGCGGTCGAACAGGCCAACGTAACGCTCCTGCGAACTCAGCAAGTCGTTTTGGTTCAGGTCTGTCGTCACTCGCCCGATTGCTGCGCGCGCTTTCCCTGACAGGCGCCGCTCCTCCTGAACCAGCGCCGCGATGCCTGGGGCTGCGCCAACCAATTCAGCCGTTGGATACTGCAACAGCGCGCCAAGTGCTCTGTAGATCATCATTGACCGACTGTCGTCTTGCCGGACCGGCCTCCTGCGCTTGGACCCACCCGCACCTCGTGGCTGAACAGGTCAAGCTTTCCGCTACCGCCACTGCAACCATTGCCGAAGGTGAAACCGCACTCGCCGCGCAGGTCGAAGGCCTCCTCTGCATATTCGCGGTGCGACGTCGGGATAACGAACCGGTCCTCGTAGTTGGCGATTGCCATGGTCTGGTACATGTCCTCCACAGCGGCTTCCGTCAATCCGACCTGATCAAGAACATCAGTCTCCCGATAACTGTCGACATGTCTGGCACGCATAAAAATGCGCATCGCCAGCATCCGCTCCAGGCCCAGCTTGACTGGAGCCTCGTCGCCCGCTGTGAGCATGTTGGCAAGGTACCGAAGCGGAATTCGCAGCCGGGACACGTCCGGGATCAGACCCTTGGAGCCAAGCGCTCCGACTTCAGCCGCCGACTGAATTGGCGACAGTGGTGGAACATACCAGACCATCGGCAGGGTCCGGTATTCCGGATGCAGCGGAAAGGCCACCTTCCAGTCCATTGCCATGCGAAAAACAGGTGAACGCTGTGCTGCGTCGATCCAGGACTGTGGGACGCCGTCTTTCAGCGCCTGCCGGATGATGGCCGGATCAAAGGGATCCAGGAAGATGTCAAGTTGTGCCTCGTACAGATCCTGCGGATCCTCGACCGATGCAGCAGCCTCGATCCGGTCCGCATCGTACAGCAGCACGCCGAGATACCGGATGCGTCCGACACAGGTTTCGGAGCAAACCGTTGGCTGGCCAGCCTCAATGCGCGGATAGCAGAAAATGCACTTTTCCGATTTTCCGGACCGCCAGTTGTAGTAGATTTTCTTGTAGGGACATCCAGACACGCACATGCGCCAACCTCGGCACTTGTCCTGGTCAATCAGGACAATCCCGTCCTCTTCCCTCTTGTAGATCGCCCCGGATGGACAGGCTGCGACACAGCTGGGATTCAGGCAATGCTCGCACAGGCGCGGCAGATACATCATGAAGGTGTTTTCGAACTGGCCGTAAATGTCCTTTTCGATGTTTTCGAAATTGACATCCTTGCTGCGCTTGGAGAATTCCCCACCGAGAATTTCCTCCCAGTTCGGGCCCCATTTCACCTTCTCCATGCGCTTGCCGCTGATCAGCGAACGCGGGCGTGCCGTAGGCGGCGCCCTTGATTCAGGTGCATTATGCAGATGTTCGTAGTCGAAGGTGAAAGGTTCGTAATAGTCGTCGATCTGCGGCATGTCCGGGTTGGCGAATATCTTCGCAAGGATACGGAGCTTGCCTCCCATTTTCGGCGCGATGCGGCCGTTTCGCTTGCGCACCCAACCACCGTTCCATGTGTCCTGGTTCTCCCACTCCTTGGGATACCCGACCCCGGGCTTGGTCTCGACATTGTTGAACCAGGCGTACTCCATGCCTTCCCTGCTGGTCCAGACATTCTTGCAGGTTACGGAGCAGGTGTGGCAGCCAATGCACTTGTCGAGGTTTAATACCTTGCCTATCTGGGCACGAATTTTCATTTTGATGCCTCCAATGGAGCCTCGTAGGGCCCTTCCATCCAGTCGACCGTCTCCATTCGGCGCACGATCACGAATTCGTCTCGATTTGACCCAACAGTGCCATAATAGTTGAATCCGTAAGACTGTTGCGCGTATCCACCAACCATGTGCGTTGGCTTGACGGTTGTACGGGTGACGGAGTTATGGATGCCGCCCCGCGTTCCCGTAACCTCGCTTCCCGGCATATTCACGATCTTCTCCTGAGCATGGTACATCAGCGTCATGCCTTTCGGCACGCGCTGGCTCACAACCGCCCGCGCAACCAATGCACCGTTCGCGTTGTAGGCCTCGATCCAGTCGTTGTCCTCTATGCCTGCTGTTCGTGCGTCAGTTTCGCTAAGCCACACAATCGGCCCGCCACGGGACAGGGTCAGCATCAGCAGGTTGTCGGTGTAGGTGCTGTGAATTCCCCACTTCTGGTGCGGTGTTATGAAGTTCAGCACAAGCTGCGGGTTGCCGTTATCCTTCTGGTCAATCAGCGGTCTGATGGTCTTTGTGTCGACCGGTGGTTTGTAGACGCACAACTGTTCCCCGAAGGCGCGCATCCAGAGGTGGTCCTGATATAGCTGCTGCCGCCCGCTGAGTGTTCGCCAGGGAATCAGTTCATGGACATTGGTGTAGCCGGCGGTATAGGTGACGTGCTCCGCCTCGACGCCCGACCAGGTCGGCGAGGATATGATCTTGCGAGGCTGCGCCTGCAGGTCGTGGAAGCGCAACTTGTCTTCCTCGCGGGCCGAGGCCAGGTGCGTGTGATCGCGGCCGGTGATCCTGCCCAGTTCCGCCCAGGCCTTCACGGCCACATGCCCGTTGGTCTCGGGCGCCAGGGTGAGCACGACTTCGGTGGCATCAATGTCGGTTACAATCTTGGGCAGGCCTTTGGAAACACCGTCCTCACGCACTTCTCCATTCAACCGCCGCAACACCTCCACTTCGTCTTCGGTGTTCCAGGATATTCCCTTTCCGCCATTGCCGACCTGCGTCATGAGGGGGCCTAGTGATGTGAACTTTCTGTAGGTGCTGGGATAGTCGCGCTCGACAACCACCATGTTCGGCATTGTCTTGCCCGGAACCGCAGGGCACTCACCCAACTTCCAGTCCTTGACATCAAGGCCCTGTGCCAACTCTGAAGGTGTATCGTGCAGTGTCGGCATCAGGACAAGGTCACGTTCGACCTCAAGAACATCCCTGGCAACTTCGGAGAATTTCTTCGCAATTCCCTTGAAGATCTCCCAGTCACTACGCGACTCCCAGACCGGGTCCACTGCGGCCGACAGGGGGTGAATGAACGGATGCATGTCAGACGTATTGAGATCGTTCTTTTCGTACCAGGTCGCCGTGGGCAGCACGATGTCGGAATAGAGGCAGGTTGTGGACATCCGAAAGTCAATCGTGACCAGGAGGTCAAGTTTTCCTTCCGGTGCGGCGTCGTGCCATTCAACCTCTACCGGTTTCCTGTCGCCGACCTCTCCAAGTTCCTTGCCCTGAACGCCGTGCGCCGTTCCCAGCAAGTGCTTCAGGAAATACTCATGGCCCTTGCCGCTGGATCCCAGGAGATTGGAACGCCAGACAAACAGGTTGCGCGGCCAGTTCGCCGGGTTGTCGGGGTCCTCGCAGGATAGCCGCAGTTTGCCGGCCTTCAGCGCTGCAACCGTCGTCTTGACAGGATCGTCATCCCCGGCCTGACGGGTCACCTCAATCGGATTCTGCTCAAGTTGAGGGGCGGAGGGAAGCCATCCCATGCGCTCGGAACGAACGTTGAAGTCGATCAGGCTCAGAGACTTCCAATCGCCTTCAGGGGCCAGCGGCGACATGATTTCGTCAACGTCAAGTTTCTCGTATCGCCACTGGTTCGTATGGCTGTACCAGAACGAAGTGCTGTTCATCTGACGCGGCGGCCGATTCCAGTCCAGTCCGAACGCCAGGGGGAGCCAGCCAGTCTGTGGACGGAGCTTCTCCTGTCCGACATAGTGTGACCAGCCACCGCCAGATTTTCCGACACACCCGCAAATCACCAGCATATTGATGATGCTGCGATAGATCATGTCCATGTGGTACCAGTGGTTGAGCGCCGCACCGACGATGACCATCGAACGCCCCTCGGTCTTATGGGCGTTTTCCGCGAACTGACGGGCGACGGCGATCACCTTGTCACGCTTGACACCGGTGATGCGTTCCTGCCAGGCCGGGGTATAGGGCACGTCATCGTCAAAGCTCCTGGCGACATTGGCGCCACCCAGTCCGCGGTCGAGGCCGTAATTGGCGACAAACAGATCGTACACCGTGGCTGCCAGAATATTGCCGTTGTTCGTCTCGACGGCTTTCACGGGCACGTTTCGCCACATCACGTCGTCGTGATCGGTACTGGCGAAGTGATCGTGGCTGGCGTTGCCAAAGTATGGGAAACCGACCGAAACAACGTCATCCCTGACATCAACAAGACTCAGCCGAAGATGTGTTTCGTTACCATCCGTGCCGTTTCTCGCCTCGATATTCCACTTGCCAGCTTCACCCCACCGGAATCCGATCGAACCGACAGGGCAGACGAGATCGTCGTCGCCTGACCCGTCTATGGCAACTGTTTTCCACTCGGGATTGTTGGATTGTCCGAGTGAACCCGGAAGGTCGGAGGCCCGCAGCATGCGGTCCGGAACATATCCGGCTTCGGTCTGGCGCAGGGAAACCAGGAGGGGCATGTCGGTATAGCGTCGACAATAGTCTTCAAAATACGCGCTCTTGCCCTCAAGGTGCCATTCCTTGAGGATGACATGGCCCATTGCCATTGCCATGGCAGCATCGGTGCCCTGTTTGGGGTTAAGCCAGATATCGGCGAATTTGGACGCTTCGCTGTAATCTGGTGTAACCGTTACCGTGGTCGCCCCCTTATAACGGACTTCTGTCATGAAGTGAGCGTCGGGCGTCCGGGTTTGCGGAACGTTGGAACCCCACATCATCAGGAATGTCGAATTGTACCAGTCGGCACTTTCCGGCACATCGGTCTGCTCGCCCCAGGTCTGCGGGCTGGACGGTGGCAGATCGCAATACCAGTCGTAAAAGCTCATGCATACGCCGCCAATCAGTGACAGGTAGCGCGAACCCGCTGCATAGGAGATCATCGACATGGCTGGAATGGGTGAGAATCCAATTACCCGGTCTGGTCCATGCTTCTTGATAGTGTGGATATTGGCCGCCGCGATAATCTCGTTGACCTCATCCCAGTCCGCACGGATAAATCCACCATGTCCCCGAATTCGCTGGTAGTCCCTGCGTTTTGCTTCGTCACCAACAATTGATGCCCAGGCATCCACGGGTGCCAGAGACTTGCGTGCTGCACGCCAGTGCCTGATCAGACGGCTGCGAACGAGGGGATACTTCAACCGATTGGCACTGTAGATATACCAGGAATAGCTTGCCCCTCGAGAACAGCCGCGCGGCTCGTGGTTCGGCAGATCGGGACGGGTTCTCGGATAATCGGTTTGTTGCGTCTCCCATGTTATGATTCCGCCCTTCACGTAAATCTTCCAGCTGCAGGAACCGGTACAATTTACACCATGGGTTGAACGAACTACCTTGTCATGCTGCCAGCGCGCCCGGTAGGAATCCTCCCAGGAACGGTCCTCGTTTGTGACAACGCCGTGACCGTCCGAAAACGTCTCCACAGACTTTCTGAAAAAGGTCAGCCGATCAAGAAAATGGCTCATGTGGCTTTGTCTCCCTACGGATTCTTTACGTATGCATTTTTGCGCAGATAGAACCACCAGTTTATTACGATGCAGACCATATAGAAGACCGCAAAACCGTAAAGCGCATATTCCGGCGTGGTAGCCTTGATCTGTTCGCCGAAAACCTGCGGGATGATGAAGGCACCGTAGGCTGCGACTGCGGATGTCCAACCGAGAACGGGACCTGCCTGGACCCTGTCAAACACGATGGCAATCGTCCGGAATGTGGAACCGTTGCCAATGCCGGTGGCGGCAAACAGCACGAGAAACAGAAGGAGGAAAGGCAGGAAATATTCCTCCGGCGTTGGCGACGCGTAGGCAAGTGAAAGAAAATAGGCCACGCCCAGAGCACAGACCACCATGACTACCGAAATGACCTGCGTAACCAGAGCACCACCGTAGCGGTCGGAAATCATGCCCCCGATTGGACGGATCAGCGCGCCGATGAATGGTCCCGTCCAGGCATACATCAGTGCGCTAGGCCCGTTCGGATTGACGGTTGTGTGCGTAATCACGCCGTCAACATCAATGTGCTGAAATCCGAACACCACCTTGATCGCCAATCCGAACGCGGCGGAATATCCGATGAAGGAACCGAATGTCATCGTGTAGATGACCGTCATCGCCCAGGTATGCTTGTTCCTGAAAATCGAATACTGTTGCTCAAGACTCTTGCGGACTGTTCCAGGAATAAGGCGCAGGGCAAAAACCGTTGCGGCGATGACTATCGGCAAGACGATCCATTTGCTTATCTCCAGTCCCGAACCGCCAGCGCTTGCCGGCAGCAGCAGCCAAAGGCCTAGTGCTGCAATGATCAGGCCGACCGCCAGCATACCCAATATCTTGCCGAAGCTGGAAAATGTCGAGCCAAGGTTCGGTGAGACGTGCTCGGTAGCGATATTGTTCATTCCGAACCAGGCAATGAACACGAGCGGAATCAGGATGGCGACCCAGATGTAGCCCGCATTGTGGATATAGGTTTCGGTTCCAGCAGGAATCTTTCCGACCAGAGTGCCGGAACCGTTAGCGAGCACCAGTGCCGTACCACCGAACATCGCAACTGTCATGACCAGAGGAACCAGAATTTGCATCGTGGTCACACCGAAATTGCCGAGACCGGCGTTCATTCCAAGCGAATACCCCTGCACCTTCTTCGGGAAAAAGAAAGAGATGTTCGACATCGAGGAGGCAAAATTGCCGCCTCCCAGACCTGACAGCAACGCCATTATCTGGAATTGCCACAACGGCGTGTCTGGATCCTGTAAAAGGAATCCGGTTCCGGCCGCCGGCAGGATCAACAGGGCGGTCGTGAGAAAGATCGTGTTTCTCCCGCCGGCTATGCGAATAAAGAATGAGGAGGGAATGCGCAGCGTCGCGCCGCTCAGACCGGCAATTGCGGCAAGTGTGAAAAGTTCCGCTTGCGAGAAGGGGAACTTCAAATTGATCATCTGTACGGTGATGATCCCCCAGTACAGCCAGACGGCAAAGCCGACCAGCAGGCAGGGTATTGAAATCCAGAGGTTTCTGGAGGCGATGCGTTTGCCCTGTTCCTTCCAGAAGACCTTGTCTTCGGGATCCCAGGCAACCAGGTTCCTGGCCATGCTTAATCCTTCTCTTTGTCCGGCCGGCCCAGGTTAACGTACTGACTGAGGTGGCGGAAGCGGCTCGGTCGGGACATCGCTCAGATAGCGCTCCTCGGAGAGTCCAGGATGACGCCGCAGTTCCATCAGGCGAATTGCGACATGCATCCAGATCGTGCTTATCAGCAGGATCGCAAACAGCAGCATGAACGAACTGGTCCAGACAGCCAGCCAGTCATTCAGAATGCCAAAGGTGATTGGCAACACAAACCCTCCAAGTCCTCCAATCATGCCGACGAGCCCACCGACGGAGCCAACATGGTGCGGATAGTATACGGGAATATGTTTGTAGACGGCAGCCTTGCCCAATGACATTGCGAAGCCAAGAACCACAGTGAGAATGACGAATACTGTTAGATTGATACCAAAGGTAAATTCTATCGGTCCCGTGATGCCCTGCACCGTGTATTGCGTACGCGGATAACTCATCACAAAAAGGCATATCAGTGACACGATGAAGGTCAGATACATGACGGCACGGGCGCCCCATTTGTCAGACATCCATCCGCCGAGTGCACGGAATATCGAACCGGGCATGGCATAGGCCGCCGCCAACATTCCGGCGACCGCAAGCGGAAGGTCGTAGGCACCCACGTAAAATCGCGGCAAGTAAGACGCCAACGCCACAAAACCACCGAACACGAAGAAATAGTAGGTCGCAAAACGCCAGACCTGGATGTCTCTTAGCGGCGCAAGCTGCTCAATGGCGGAGACTGGCTTGCGTCCCTCGCGCTTGCGCTCCACCTGAGAGGGGTCCGGCCTGGCAAGCACGTAAAATCCAACTGCTGTCAGGGCGAGAATTACCGAGTAAATTTGTGCGGTCTGCTCCCAACCGAATGCCAGCACGAGAAACGGTGCCCCGAAGTTGGTGATTGCCGCACCGACGTTTCCGGCACCGAAGATACCCAGCGCCGTTCCCTGTCGCTCCTTTTCGAACCACTGGGACGTGTAGGCGATTCCGACAATGAACGAACCTCCCGCAAGTCCGACGCCGAGTGCGGCTATCAGGAACACGGCATATGTCTCCACTGAGGATAGCATCCAGCAGGCGACAGCAGTGGCAAGCATCTGCAACGTGAACACCAGGCGACCACCGTACTGCTCCGTCCATACGCCGAGAAATATCCGACTAATCGATCCGGTCAGAACAGGCGTAGCAACAAGTATGCCAAACTGTGTTTCCGACAACCCAAGTTCCTGCTTGATCTTGACGCCGATGATCGAGAAGATCATCCAGACGGCAAAGCAGACTGTGAAGGAGAAGGTGCTAAGCCCGAGGGCACGATATTGGTCCGGCGCGGAAGTTTTGGCGCGATCTCTCATGTTACCGTTCCTGGATCTGTCTTACAGTCCTTGGATACGAGGGCACTGTATATATTCTGGTCAAATTCGACAAGCAAGATGTGGTTAACCAATAGGTACCGAGCGCTCGGTACGGTACCCGGCGGACAACGCCAAGCATGTGAATTACGAGATTGCACGAAGAATGTTGCCAGAAGTGCGATGATGCAAGGTGCCCAAGGGCGTGCCCTGATGGTGACTTTCGCCATTGCGGACCTTGTCGCATCCGCCGTAACAGCAGCAATTCTCACTATGGGCTGATCCACTGATTCTTTACAATTCAGGCAGCAAGAGCACCAGAAGGGATTCCAGTTCCCGCTCGCTTCTGATTCAACATGGGGATGCAAGTCCTCGAGAATCATATCGGGCTTTTGAAATTCCGTTGTACAGCCATGCCCGACAAGTGCATCGGTGTCATATTGGAGACTAACCTGGAAAGGAATTATGGCATTAATTCGTTGTCCCGGTAGTCCTTTGTTGCGCGCTGTGTCAGAAGTTGTCAGGTTGCCATGGAGGGGTCTTCAGACAGGCAATTGGGGCCTGTCCGGAGGGGCATGTATGCGGTTGTGCTGGTGTGTGTGTCGGCTCGCGGGGCCGCAGCGGCCGGCAGGCCATGCCATTAGGGCAGTGTGACGACTACGCCTTGCTGTGGCCTTGCCTGAGGACGTCGTTCCAGTCCTTGCCAGAATCGGGTCGCAGGCGTCGGGTCCTGTTATCGGCTTGTCGCCACTGCCGTGCGGCCCGGTCGCCGGCCTGGTCGGCGTGGTAGGCACAGATGATGGTATGATCGGGTGCGATCCAAGGTGGCGGTTGCGTGGCCAGGCCGGCCTTTCATCCATCGAAGCGGCAACCCCTGCCGGGGACGCAGAAGCTATAGGAAGGGTTGCAAATACTGTTAACCGCGGTGTTGGGTCACCGCACTTTCAGGAAATGGGAGACGCAAGGGAAACACGAGCCAAGTGTGATACATTGATAGGTTGTGCGGGGCCGCCCCATGGCATTCGGTGGGGGCAGCATGGGCTCGATCAGCGCCCACTCCTGGTCGGTAACATCGGTTTGCGTGACGTCGCCGGCGGCGCATGCCAGCCACTGGACGGTGCGGGCCCTGGCCGGGAAACCGGGCATGGTCGCCTCGACCGTGCACAACATCCTCAGGCGCCACCGCCTCAAGCCGCACAGGGTGAAGACATTCAAGGTCTCTCGTGATCCACAGTTTGAAGCAAGGGTCCGTGACGTTGTCGGGCTCTATGTCGACCCGCCCGACCATGCCATCGTCCTCTCGGTGGATGAAAAGACCCGGGTCCAGGCACCGGGACAGACGCAGACGCCGCTGCCGATGAAACCCGGACAGGCCGGGACACGAAGCCACGACGACAAGCGTAACGGAACCACCTGCCTGATGGCAGCCCTCGACGTCGCCACCGGCAAGGTCATTGCCCAGATGGTCCGGCGGCACCGCTCGAAGGAATTCCGCCTTGATGCCGACCCCGCGCTGCATGTGATTGTGGACAATCAGTCGGCCCACAAGTCAGCCGAGGTCCACGCCTGGCTGAAGGATCACCCCCGCTGGACATTCCACTTCACGCCGACCGCCGCGTCCTGGACCAGTGCTGTCGAGGGCTTCTATTCGAAGCTGGCCAGGCACCGGCTCAGGAACGCCATCTTCAACTCGCTTGATGCGTCCATTGCGGCGATCAAGGGCTACATCAAGCACCACAACGCCCACCCGTTCCGGTGGAGCAAAGAGCCCGAGGCGCTCGTCGCATCGTGGAAAAGAGGTCATCAGAAGCTGCAGGAAATGGCATCATCTGAATGAATCAGACCACTAGCCACTCTTGTTGTCCGTCTCCCGGAACTATCGTCGTTGGAACGAAGCTGATGAACACTGTACTCGGTCTTGACGCCCTGGCGATTCTGCTCCTGACTGCTCCACTCGGAACAGTGAATACCAGGTATTCGGTGAGCCCTCTTTCCCCGCGTGAATACTCCCACCTGGCGCGGCAGCTGCGGGAAACAGGCAGGCAGCCAGCAGACCTGCTTGACCCTGCATTGCTGAACGGATTGGAGAAGACCCGTCTCGAGTTAGACATCAAGCGTGTCCGTAAACTTCTCGGCCGAACATTCCTTCTTTCGCTGACGGTGAAGCACTGGCACAAGCGCTCGATCTGGGTTGTGACGAGGGCAGACCACGATTACCCGAAGCGGCTGAAGATGCGGCTTAAGGAGATAGTGCCGCCGGTGCTGTACGGCTGTGGAAACCGCGATTCAATCGACAGGGGTGGGTTGGCGGTAGTCGGCTCCAGACGCGTGGACAAAGACCTTCTCCAGTACACGAAGCGGGCTGGACGCTTGGCTGCCGAGGCACAATTGGGAGTTGTGTCGGGCGGGGCCCGTGGCGTTGATCAAGCTGCTATGAGGGGAGCCTTGGCTGCGGGTGGCCAGGTGCTCGGCGTGCTCGCCAGCGGTCTGGAACGAACGGCGTGGGTCCGAGAATACCGCGCCCTACTTAATAGCGGGCAGCTCGTTCTGGTTAGTCCCTACGAACCTGCAGCCCAGTTCCTGGCCCGCAACGCAATGGCGCGTAACAAGCTGATCTACGCGCTTGCGGATGCTGCACTGGTCGTGAAATCCGATCTCGGGTTCGGAGGCACCTGGAAGGGCGCGATAGAGCAACTGAACAAGCGCCGTTACGTGCCAGTTTATGTCCGGCGTAGCGGGGCGCGCTGCGCCGGGCTTGACGAACTGTTCAATTGGGGCGCAAAGGCATGGCCGGATCCACGGACCGCGACCGAGCTGCGCGATATTCTGTCGAGTGACGCAACGCGGGTCCTGGATCCGGCTGTGGATGTCCAACCTGATCTTTTATGGGGAAATGTGCCTGACGAAACGGGGACTCGGGAGGTGCCATAAACCGGCAAGTTGCACTATTTCGCCGACAAATTGGGTTCCAGGAGTTTCGAGGAGGTGAAGCACCTTCCTGTCAGTCATGTCCAGCCAAATGACGCGAGCCGATATTCGTGACGCCTTGGGGGTCTTGACCCGGCAACACGTCAGGAAGACCCGCCCGGACCCGTGCCTGGATGAAGGCTGGATACCATTGTATCGGTCTGGATCGAGCAATTGGGGAGTGAATCTGCTATGGCGTAAGCGGGCAAACTGGTACGTCATCAAGTTATCCCTACCCTGAAAGCGATGTTCTACAGCCCCTGCCAAAACTCTGTTAGCGGCAGGATAGCGGATACATAATATCCCTAACATATGGGTTTGGGACATATTTCTGCTTGACACCTCTACACCCTTCCTGCTTGAGAAAGTCATGCTCAATACCAACAGGACATCGCATCATCCCACCCCGGAAAGGCGCCCTGACGATGTCCATGACACTGGAAATGACACTCGAGAAAGCACTGGCCGCATTGACCGCCAGGGACAATGAACATTCCAATGCCGGGGCCACAATCCGCTCGCAGACACAGGTCATTGCCGCCAGGACAGAAGAAGTCGCCTGCAAGGACCATCAGATTGCCTCTCTGAAGCGAGACAATGCCTGTCTCAGTCGTCAGGTAGAATGGTTCGAACGCCAGCTCTTCGACACCAAATCCGAGAAACGGATGTTCGACAATCCTGAGCAGGGCGCCGATATGTTCGAAGCCAGCGGCGTTGAGTCCGGCAGCACCGCCTCGCCATCATCCGATGATGACCAGGCCGGCCTGTGCCGTTCAGGGGGCCGCGAAGAAGAAAAAGAAGACGCGCCAGCGGGGCAAGAAGAACCGGGGCAATGCCGTCAATGACAGCGGTCTGCGCTTTGATCCCGTTGTTATATTGGAGACAATCCTGGACAGTTACCAGGAGGTTTGCATTCGGCGCATAATGGTTATCCGCAGAGTGCAATTGTTAGAACCGGCAGGGCGCCACAGTAAACGCCCTGCCGACAATAAGGAAACGCCTCATGAACGCTTGTACACATCCCGCCTCGAAAACGGAAACAGCCCCTGCCATCCATGCCGCCCTTGAGGTGAGCAGCAAGAGCTGGGTGCTGGCCATCGGCGATGCCTTCGAGATGGACAGGATCAGCATCCATCGGCTGGCGGCAGCCGACACCGGGGGACTGCTGTTGAAGCTCGAAGCGGCATGGCTGCGTGCCGTCGAGCACCATGGCTACGAGGTGCGCGTGATGCTGGTCCATGAAGCCGGGTATGAAGGTTTCTGGCTGTACCGTTTTCTGCACGGACGCGTCCCGTGGCTGGCGGTGATGCGCAACAAAGGGCTACCGGGACAACGAATTAATGGCATAATTCCTTTCCAGGATTGTCTCCAATATAGCAGCTACACGGTGCCAGATCTTGCCCGCGTGCTTGACCCGCGGCGCATGGTCATCCACACGCTCGATGACATCCTTCAACAGGATTCGCTGGCAGCGCCCGCCAGCCTCGGCAATGTCAGTCTCGGCTGTGACGCAGTCAGCCCGGTCGGCGGCGTTTCTGCCCCATTCGACCCGGTCCTCGGCGCTGTCGGGTGGCAGCCTGTCATAGATGTTGCACAGTTCGGCATTAAGTTGCATTAGCCTGTTCGTTGAGAGTGCCTCCTTGCAAAGTCATGGCGTCCATTCAGGTCGCCATCTGGTTGATTTTAGTGGCTTGGAGGACTCCCGGTTTTGTGACCATTTTTGAGGCCTATGTGATAGTTTTTTGTGGCACTGGCGAAAACTGTCTGCTGGCGGTGGAAAACTGCCCGGATTGGGCCGTTGCACAGGCCCGAATCAGATCAAACCGGATAAAAGCACCGCTTTGTTGTCGCCATACGAGAACCACTCCCGTCGATAGGATTCTTGTCTGGACGCGGGCGTGGTTGGGAGCAGAGAATGGATGAGATGACAATCGAGAATTTTCGATGTTTCCGGGAGCGTCAGACTGCGCGCCTTGCTCGCCTTACACTCCTGGTTGGCGAGAACAGCACTGGCAAGACATCGCTGATGGCCATGGTTCGGATATTGTGGCTGGCAGTCTTTGGTAGTCAAAGGCGCCCGGACTTTAGGGGGGAACCCTTTGATCTCGGATCATTTCGGGAGGCTGTAAATCAATCCGAGAAAGATGGTGGTTCCGATCAGGAATTCTCCGCAGGATTTACTGTGGGCGATTACAAGTCGGACGTAAGATTCAGGAATGGGAGATTCGGCACGGAAGTGTTCAGATTGAGCGTCGAAAATAAATCTGCATCCGCTACCTGGACACACTCCCCGGAGGGTCATGTATCGGCTATAGTCACGACCGCCACCGGCAGCCGCCCTTTCGACTTTGATATGCCTGTTGACTCAAATCTGGTGAGGTTCGGAATGGAAGATCAAGAGAATTGGGGGTTCTTTGCGTTTTTGCGCTATCTCGATTCCAACCCGCAGCCAGAGCGTGGCGGCTCACGGTTCACCGGTAAGGACATGAAAGAGTTGAGAGACCTGATGTTGGAACCTTATGTCGTTATTGCGAAGAATTACGGCAGAGACCGGCTGATCGCACGACCGGTGGCGACTGCCCCGGTGCGGTCGCGGCCCCGCAGAAGCTACGATCCTGGCCCGGGTTATTTTGATCCTGAAGGTGCGGGTGTGCCGCAATTCCTTCATTGGCTGAATGATTCCGATGCCGAGCAGTGGAAGACTTTGGAAAGTTCCCTAGAAGCGTTTGGACAATTGGCCGGACTGTTTGACGAGATTAGAGTACGTCCGCTGGGTTACGATGCAAGCAGTGATCCATTCAATATCCAGGTGAGAAGGAACTCTGGCGACAACAAGGGGCAGTGGCGCAATCTCATAGATGTCGGATACGGTGTGAGCCAGATGCTTCCTGTGATCTTTGAACTCATTCAGCCGGAAAAATCGTCCATGCTACTTCTGCAACAACCTGAGGTACACCTGCATCCCAGCGCGCAGGCTGGTCTCGGCTCCATGTTGTGCAAGGCAGCTGCAACCAGGCGGCAGATACTTGTCGAAACTCACAGCGACTATTTGATCAATCGGGTCCGCATGGATGTACGCGATCGGGTTTGCGGCCTCAAACCGGAGGACGTCTCAATTCTCTATTTTGAACGAAGTGCCAATGATGTCCAGATCCACAACATTCGAATCGATGACGACGGGAATATCGTCGATCAGCCACCAAGCTACCGTGAGTTCTTCCGCGACGAAGTGAACAGATTGTTGGGTATCTGACGTGTGCCTTATCGTCGACAGCTGCGTGGTGGGGCTGGTGTTCGGTGACCCCACAGGTCGCTCTGAGGCCGCTACGAAGTTACTGGAATATATCGACAATGGTAAACTCAGGCTGGTAGTCGGTGGCCGACTTAGAGAGGAGTTGTGCGGGTCCAACAAGTTCGAGAAGTGGCTCACAGTGGCCCTCGATAGAGGAACAGCCAGGATCGTTTCAAAGCATAAAGTCAACGAAGCCGAGCAACAGATCCAAGAGGACAAATGCAAGTCAAATGATACGCACGTATTGGCTCTGGCAATAGCCGCTCATGCCCGCCTTCTCTATACGCATGATGATGCTCTTGCTGATGATTTCAAGAACCGAGATTTAATTCGCAAGCCACGCGGCAAGGTCTTTCGGACAGAAGTATCAGGACGATTTACGGATGATAAGCGCAAGCTCCTCGACGATGCAAATTGCGGGACGTGAAGACCCGTCCAGCCAATGTGCAGTTGAAGGTGAAACTCTGGCGTTGCCACCAGCTGTCCTGATATTCTGCCTCTGTTGCAGGTCGGCAAGCAGTTCCGGATCGGGGAAACCATCGGCAATCCACCCTGTCTCCGCCTGTACGTAACCAATGGCGGCCCGCGTTGCGGGTCCGGCAATGCCATTGATGCCACCGGTGTCAAATTCCTGGCTGTGAGGCAGTTTCTGCAATTCCCAGATCTGGTGGCGGTTAGAAGATCGGTGCGTGTCCAGCCAGGATGCCTGAAAACCCCGGTCGGCCAGCAATACCTCTGGACAGCAGCATAGCGGCGAGTTGACAGTTGAGCGAGCGAATGTAACTCCCGATCACCTCAAAGCTGGAAAAGGTAGCCAATAATGGCAATGTCTTGCACTAGCCCGTACAACTCGCCGAAGCAATGGTTGGCAGTCGTTAACCTTCCCCGAAACTGGCACCCTGCATGGATCCTATCGAGCCGTCGTTATGCGTAGAGACCTTTACCGACAGAACAAGTCAGCACTGCAACCATTACGCCAGTCGCTCTATGACTTTGACGCACTGGAAGTTCCAAAGCAGCTAGAGAAGATTTGCCATCCGAGTGTCAGCTTTCACCTGGCGCACCCATTTGAATCAATGGAAGGCTGGCAAGAGTTCTTCGAGCTGGCCCTGCTACAACTTAACCGAGCCATTCCCGACCTTGAACGCCGGGAATTCATCATGATTTCCAACCGCTCACCGATCGGTCAGGACTGGGTTGGCTGTGCGGGTTACTATACGGGTGCGTTTCGGCGACCGTTCCTCAATATTCCTCCGACAGGCCACCAGGTGTCCATGCGGTTTCACGAGTTCTTCCGCATGGAGGAAGGTCGCATCGCCGAATTCCAGGCCCTGTGGGACATTCCGGAAATCATGATGCAGGCCGGAGCCTGGCCAATGTCACCGAGCCTGGGGCGGGAATGGCATGTGCCGGCTCCTGCAACCCAGGACGGTCTCGCCATTGATGACAGCGATCGGGTTCGCAGTGACAAGAGTCTGCGGCTGGTTGCGGACATGCTGGCCGGGCTCGGCAAATTTGCCACCGGTGGTGCCGATGCCATGCAGCTCGATTCCTACTGGCATCCACGCTGCAGTTGGTATGGACCATCTGGCATAGGCACCTGCCGCGGTATCAGGGGGTTTCGCAACTGGCACCAGATTCCTTTCCTGAACGCAATGCCCGACCGCGTGGGCACGCTGGGAAAGGGCAACCTGTTTGCAGAAGGTGATTATGTCGGTTTTACGGCCTGGCCAGGTATGCACATGACAATTAGCGGAGACGGCTTTCTGGGCATTGCGCCCGCCGACCAGAAAATCACCATGCGAAGTCTGGATTTCTGGAGGTGCGAGAACGGTCTGATCCGTGAGAACTGGGTTCTCGTCGACATTCTTCATGTCTACGCGCAAATCGGCGTGGATGTCCTTGCACGCCTGGGCGAGTTCAACAAGGCCCGTCTTGCCCTATAGCCCCCGGCCAGTACTGAAGATGTCCTGCACCGCGCGGCAGCAGGGCATACCTGTCACCGCTGCTGTGCTTACTTGCCCTGGGTGCTCCGCAATTGCGGTGACACCCGTATCCTGCCTGGTCAGTACACCACGACCGAGCGGATGGATTCTCCGGCGTGCATGAGATCAAAGCCATTGTTGATGTCATTCAGATCCAGAGAGTGCGTGATCATCGGATCAATCTCGATCTTGCCATCCATGTACCAGTCGACGATCCTGGGAACATCGGTTCTGCCTCTGGCACCACCAAACGCTGTACCTTTCCAGACTCTTCCGGTTACCAGCTGGAAGGGACGAGTGGCGATTTCAGCACCGGCCGGTGCCACACCGATAACGACCGATACACCCCATCCGCGGTGAGCACTTTCGAGTGCAGCCCGCATGACCTTTACATTGCCGGTACAGTCGAACGTGTAATCAGCACCGCCAAACGGATCTGAGGGCGTCTGTGTCAGGCTAGCCAGATAGGCCACAAGGTCATCGCCGGCCTCATTCGGATTGACAAAGTGGGTCATTCCGAATCGTTCGCCCCATTCCTTCTTGGCTGGATTGATGTCGACGCCTACGATCATGTCGGCGCCGACCAGACGCAGGCCCTGAATGACGTTGAGGCCAATACCGCCCAGCCCGAACACGATTGCTGTAGCGCCAGGCTCGACACCGGCCGTATTCATGACCGCTCCCAGGCCAGTCGTCACACCGCAACCGATGTAGCAGATCTTGTCAAATGGGGCGTCTTCGCGCACCTTGGCTACGGCGATCTCGGGGAGAACCGTAAACTGAGAAAATGTCGAACAGCCCATATAGTGCAGAATCGGGTCGCCATCGAGAGTCGAGAAACGCGATGTGCCGTCCGGCATGACTCCCTGGCCCTGCGTAGCCCGGATTGCGTGGCAAAGATTGGTCTTTTGCGAAAGGCAGGAAGGACATTCCCGGCATTCCGGCGTGTAGAGTGGGATCACATGGTCACCCTTGGATACGCTGGTTACACCGGCACCTGTGTCGACGACCACACCGGCACCCTCGTGCCCGAGAATCGATGGGAACAATCCCTCCGGATCGGCCCCTGACAGCGTAAACTCATCCGTGTGACAGATTCCCGTAGCCTTGATTTCAACCAGGACCTCGCCAGGCTTCGGGTCATCAAGGCTGACATCCATTATTTCCAGTGGCTTGCCAGCTTCAGTGGCGACTGCGGCTCTTGTCTTCATGTCGTTTTTTCCCTGTCCGTTGTTGCCGATTGGGATTGCATATGCGCGATCCGGCACTCAGGCAACCAAAACCCGGCCTTTCAGCTGATGAACTTCAACTGTGTCGATTGTCGCGCCGGGTGGGACTCCTTGCATCTGAACCGGCTTGCTTCGGTTGCCGTGAATTGAGACGTGGCGTATGTCTTCTGCACTCCCGGCTTTCGGGACCACCGACATTCTTCAATGTAACGGCGGCCCGAATGCCCAGGGCAATCGGCCAAGCAACGGCCGTGCGAATAACCCACTGAATTGTATCTGGACCCGGGACTCAATTCTCACTGTAGTTGAACTGACCTAGTAGTCTGATTCAAACAGATGATGCCACTTCCTGCAGCTTCCAATGACCTCTTTTCCACGATGCGACGGATTCCTCGGGCGCATTGCTCCACTGAAACGGGTGGGCGTTGTTCTTGTTGTGGTGCTCAATGTATCCCTCGATTGCTGCCTGTCCATTACTCTTGTGTGATCCGAACATTCAGTTTGTGCAATGCACTCTCCGCCCCAAACGCCGCCGCACGGCGCATCACTTGCGATCCGGTCGCCAGTCGCGTGTAGCCTTCCCACACCACCTGGTGACCCGGTGGGCCATCATTCCTGCGGTTCAGATAACCGCCCATCCGCGCCACCAGCATTAACGCCCGGCCCAGCGATATCTCCGACAACCCAAGCTTGTACTCGGCCAGACGACGCTCCCGCGCATAGTCAGGCAACACCGCTATCCCGGCCGCCGACAGCATGTCGCAGGCCGGCAACGCCGGCCTGTCCCGACCCATCAGCGTCAACGCTGACAACCGCCACGCCATCACCGCATTGATCGTCAGCGCACGCTTCAAGCGCGCCGCCGTGCTGTGGGCAATCTGCTTTCAGAATGCGGTGATAATCCTCGGGAAATGCCCAGATCTTGAAGTCTGTCCTGCGGCCCATGGCCCAAGTTCACCTACCGATTGTCAGCGGCGATTTGTTGCCAATTCCCGCTGTCAGATCCTCGCGCTTGAATTGCATAAGCTGACTGGTGCCTTACAGATTGTCGCTTCAAGAGATGTTTGCGGACAGGCTTTGTCTGACCTACGGCTGGCGATTCAAGGCGTTTGGCATCTTGGTGCCCAAGATAGATCGGTTGATAAGTGCCGCTGCGACGCTGTCGGTAACAGGCGCGGCGGCGTTGAATTGCAGGCCGGCACAAGGTCTCTTATAGCTTGTCCAAGCCACCTCTATTTCCGGGGGTGGCAGCATCCATTGTTGTAAGTACAGTTATCAATGAATACGCATGCCTTCAGGCAGTTCACAAGTGCTCTCCATGAGTGTGCGATTTGTAGAACTGGCTCCAGCAACGCCGGGAGAACGCGATGGCCGCGTCAGACTCACCAGAATCTCTAGAAATTGAAGTATCCGACTTTGGTCCAATTGCAGAGGCTAAAGTCGAGATTCGCCCACTGACTGTATTCCTGGGACCTAGCAATACTGGCAAATCCTACTTGGCCACACTGATTTATGCTCTTCACAGAGCAATTGGACGCGAAAATGCGCTCAGCGATGTAGAGTATATCTTCGAAGGCGGACAATTTGATGCCAAATTCCAAATTTCCCCGCGAGCTAGAACCGCGACAAGAGAATTGCAGAACAATCTTAGTCAGGGTCGACAGCAGTCCAACAATACTGAAATTAAGTTTCCTCACGCGCTTTTCGAGGAATTATCCGGAGGGTTTTCCCTCACGAAAAGGAACCTGCATCAGGAAATCTGCCGCTGCTTCGGCGTCGCGTCGCTTGATACCCTGATCCGCAGAAAGTGCGGTAGCGAGTCTCAAGTTATTGTTAGAAGCAGTATGGGGCAGGCTACCGAGATTCACGAATGCAAAATTACGTTGACCGCAGATTTACTTAAGTTCGAACCCAAACTGCCTGAGATGATCCGGTTTAGTGACCCAGACGAAGAAGCATGGACATGGGCATTGGTTTGTAACATTCTCCTGGACCATTCCGAGATCAATTATGGCCGGGAAGGCAGGCTTCAATCCATATCTGCCTCTTTCATGAGACAGAGAGCACTTCTTTATCTAGCAAGGCAAACCGTGCGGTCAATTGTCGGTCCGTTGCTGCAACAGCCCGCATTCTATTTGCCAGCGAGCCGCACTGGTCTGATGAATACTCGTCATCTAGTTGCCGACACGTTCATCGAAAACGCATCCAGGGCGGGCATAGGAGCGAGATTGCGTCCTAGGTTATCAGGAGTTCTTGCAGATCATTTGTTGATGTTGAATCAGATTGACCAAATGCAAGGCGACAATCCAAGAGACGTAGATCTCGGCAAATCAATCGAACAGAGCATGCTCGGAGGAATTCTTCGGTTTGAAGGGTCCAAGGAGCCAGATAGTCCGCGTTTGCTATATCGGCCAACAGGATGGGAAAGCGATCTTACCCTGTTGAACGTATCCTCTATGGTTTCAGAACTTGCTCCGGTTGTCTTGTATCTTCGCCATCTGGTTTCTCCCGGCAACGTGCTGATTATCGAGGAACCAGAATCGCACCTGCATCCAGCTCTTCAGGTTGAGTTTGTTCGCCAGTTGGCCAAGTTAGTTCAGTCAAAGGTCAGGATCATTTTGACGTCCCACAGTGAATGGTTGCTCGAAGCACTTACCAATATCGTAAAACGTTCAGATATCCCGGACAACAATGTCGACGATTCAACTGAATCTGAGGTATCACTTGACCAAGCGCAGGTGGGGGCTTGGTTGTTTCGGCCAAATGCTACAAACACGGGTTCCCTCGTCAGTGAAATTCGGCAGGACGAGTCGGGACTGTACCAATCGGACTTCAGTGAGGTTGCAGAGAAGCTGCACAACGATTGGGCAAACATTTCCAGTATAGCTGGGGACAACTTCGGATGAATCAAAAGCTGACAGAATTCTTTAGAAACAGTGTCCCAGACAGTTGCGTCACCAATGGCAAGTTGAAAAAGCAAGGCTGCAAGGTCCTTAAAAGGGATGCACCCAAATGTCCGGTTATCGTTGACTTCGACAGAAACGGGTGCCGCGAGGACCCCAATGAACCAATGTGCGACTACCTGTTTGTAGCAGATGGAGCAGGTGGCGAAGGATGGGTTGTGCCCTTGGAGCTCAAGAAGGGAAGCGTGGACGCTGGCAAGGTTGTTAAGCAGCTCCAAGCAGGAAGCAGATTTGCTGAACAGCACATTGACCAGGCATATCGGGTTAATTTTCGGCCCATCTTAGCGTATGGTGGCATACGCAAATGGCAACGGAAAAAACTTAAGAAGAGAGCAAATTTCGTTAGGTTTCACGGGGAAGCGCGGGCTGTTGGATTGATGAAGTGTAATACCCAATTGGCCTGTGCCTTGAGAGCCTGAATCATATGTACTCAGCAACGATCAATGTCCCAATGTCGGGTGCTGGCATCTTGTGCGGTCCGCAGCACCATAGACTGGAAGGCCGCCAGTGCTGTTTTGTTGGTGAATTCAGGATTACTGGTATTGGGCGGCAACTGCAGCTTCCAGGCAACATCGCAACACTCCGATGGCTGAGGTGCCTCTTTCTCTGACGGTCAGTCTCGTCGGTACTTGCGATACTTTAGCGTCGAAAGAAACTCCCGACAATCGTGCAGAATGCGGGTTTGTTGGCAATTTTCCAGAAGGTATCGTGAGAGACCGGAACACTGGTCAAAACGGGCCGTTAAATCCATCCGTATTGGTTCAAATGGCCCAAAGACGGAGCAACAGTGCCGTCGCGGTAGGGTCGTCGGTTGCCTGACGCCCCCGCACAGATCCGGACGTGCGCGTTAACGCATCCGGCGCTTCCTTCGGGTCATGACGGCCAACCGCCGGTACGGCCACGGGTGTACGATGCGGATACGAGGCCACAGTAGCTGGATCATGTAACTGACCTCGTCCCATGACGTCCTGTCCTTCTGCGAGCGACGGCGAAGGGCTCGCAAGAGCAGGCGTTTGACGACTTGCGCGAAGTCTTTCAGATGGCAAAAGCTCCCGGAAACGGCATAATATTGTAGCCGGCCGGCGATGATCTTCCCCGTCCACGCCGCCAGTGCATGGACGCCTCGGTGCCTGTTCTGATACAACACCGCCCTGGTCCGACGCAGTCATGCGGTAAGCGGGCAAACTGGTACGTCATCGAGTCGTCCTTACCCTGCAAGCGGTGCTCTACAGATCCTGTCATAACTTTCTTGTCGGCATAATAAGGGCTGGTTAATATCCATATATTACGGGTTCATGGCATATTTCTTCTTGACACCTCTGGCCCCTTCATACTAGGGTCTGGACTCGCTAACCGTGCGTGAATCCTTGCGCATGGACAAGGGACCCGGTCCCTGAATAGCGTTTCTTCCAGCGAGAATGCCGACCAATTCCACGACTTCCCGGAGTGCATGCCGGACCTCTCCACACTACGACACCGCCGGCACCTCAAGTGCCGGTAATAGCACCAGTGTTGTTTCCCAAGTCGATTTAAAAGTAATGTCTCTGATTAATCCATAACGGTGTGGGACAATTTGTCCTGCTTTGCGCCGACAACGTTAAAAGGTTGTGAATGGCCTGCCGGGAGGCGATTGGGCTGGTCAATTCCAGGTGTTGGCTATGCCCATGGGGGTGTGTTCTGACCCGCTTCCTGTGCTCTGACCTATGCCGTTCTTCGCCGACAGACTGTTTCGCCAGTCCTTGCGGTTGCGGCTCGGCCGAATGCAGGCCTCGATGCCCTGTTCCTGAACGCCGCGCGCTACCAGTCGCGGTCATGGCCGGCATGCGGGTGGCTGCCGCAGGCAGGTCCTTGACCAACTCTCTGGCTCCCTTATGGTCACTGTGCTGACCACCGGTCAGCAACAGCCGGACAGGCCGGCCACAGGCATCGACGACGACATGCAGTCTGGCGTTCAGACCGCCCCTTGTGCGTCCGATGCAGCGGTCGTCCGGGCCACCCTTCTTCAACCACAGGCTGGCGCCGGTCCGGTGCACCTTGCAATGGGTGGAATCCATCATCAACATGTCGGTTTTCCCACCTTCGGCCGCCAAAGCCTGCTGTATCCTGTCAAGGATGCCCTTCTTGCGCCAACGATACCAGCGGTAGTAGAGCGTCTTGTGTGGCCCATACCCGGCCGGCGCATCACGCCAGCGCAGACCGTTGCGCTGGACAAAGATGATACCACTCGGGACCAGGCAATCGTCGACCCGCGGAACGCCGCGTGACCTGGGGAAGAAGACCTGTAACTTGCTGACCTGTTGCGCGGACAACAGGAAGAGATCACGCATCGTTCTGCTCCCTGCCTGTTATAATTATCCGGCACGGAATCAGACAGAACCGACGCTGTCAAGTATCAAGTATTAATGAGGGCTGACTCTAGGGAAAGTCATGCTCAATACCGACATGACATCGCCTTATCACGCCACGCTAGCACCGCTTTTCCTCCCCGGAATGGCGTACCAGGGATGACGGTTATGACACTGGAAATGGCATTCAAGAAGGCACTGGCCGCATTGACCGCCAAGGACAATGAACTTGCCGATGCCAACGCTACAATCCTCTCTCTGCGCCAGGAAAATGCCTCCAGGACACTGGAAATCGCCTCTCTCAAGCGGCGGATAGAATGGTTCGCACGCCAGCTCTTCGGCACTTGGTCCGAGAAACGGATGTTCGACAGTCCTGAGCAGGGCCCCGATATGTTCTAGGCCAGAGGCGTTGATTCCGGCAGCTCCGCCTCGCCATCATCCGATGATGACCAGCAGGACGACGACCAGGTCGGCCTGTGCCTGTCAAGCTACCGTATGCACACGCTTCTTTGCTCTTCATGATGAATATGCCTCTTCATACCCGTCAAAATCTGAGTCTCCCATTTTGATTGTTCACGGCAGCGAAAGTTGGTCAAGCGCCTTGATGTGTCACATTTCGGGAGCCATCGTCTGGATAAGGCCCTACTGGACTCGCGCAATTCCAGCAATTTCATATGAGCCTCGGAGGGCAGTAAGGGCTCGTTGCGAAACAGGCGAATCATTTAATCATTGAGGGATTCCCTTTGGATGCGAAGTATGATTCACTGGCGGCATGGATACGATTGAAAACATCCGGCAGCGTTTCGAGGCTTTGGCGCCGCATCTGGATGAGAGGAGCCTCCGTTTGTTTGTTGCCTCCGAAACGCTGCCCCTCGGCCATGGCGGGGTGACACTGGTTTCGAGAGCGACAGGGTTGGCGCGTTCGACCATTTACCGCGGCGTTGCCGAGCTTGGGGAGGCATCGGCGCCATCGGGCCGGGTGCGGCGTCCCGGCGGCGGTCGCAAGCCTGCGGTCGAGGTCCAGGACGGTCTTGAGGCGGCACTTGATGCGCTTGTGGAGCCGGTTGTTCGTGGTGATCCCGAGCGGCCGCTGCGGTGGGTGTCGAAGAGCCTGCGTCATATGTCCGAGGCGCTTTCTGCGCAGGGCTTCTCGGTGTCCCATACGCTTGTGGGTCGGCTTCTGAAGCAGCAAGGATACACGCTTCAAGGGAATTTGAAGACCGGCGAGGGTACGGAGAATCCGGATCGGGATGCACAGTTCCACCCCATCAACGATCAGGTGATTGCGTATGCGTTGGCCGGGCTGCCTGTGATCTCCGTGGACACCAGGAAGAAGGAGCTGGTGGGGGATTTCAAGAATGCGGGCCGCGAGTGGCGACCGCAAGGGTCCCCCGAGGAAGTCCGTGTCCATGACCTTGTGGACAAGAAGCTGGGCAAAGCGATCCCTTACGGGGTCTATGACGTGATCAACAATGTCGGCTGGGTCAATGTCGGGATCAGTGCCGATACGTCCGCCTTTGCGGTCGAGAGCATCCGGCGGTGGTGGGAGCACCTGGGCAAGGCGCGCGACCCCGAGGCCCGAAAGCTGCTCATCACCGCCGACTGCGGCGGCTCCAACGGGAGCCGGGTCCGGTTGTGGAAGGTCGAACTGCAGAAGCTCGCATGCGAGCTTGGCATCGAGATCAGCGTGTGTCACCTGCCGCCGGGGACCAGCAAATGGAACCGGATAGAGCACAAGCTCTTTTCCTTCATCAGCCAGAACTGGCGCCGCAAACCCCTGTACAGCCTCACCACCATAATCAAACTGATCGGCGCCACCACGACCAGGACGGGGCTGAAGGTCTATTGTGACCAAGACACGAACGTGTACCCGACCGGCATCAAGATCAGCAAAGCGGCGATGGCGGCACTGAATATCCGGCGCGCCGCCTTCCACGGCGAATGGACCTACACCTTTCTTCCAACCCCCGACACTGTTGCGGTTGTTTCGTGACAGACCCTAAGCTTACGAGGCAAGTGTTGCCAGTGTCAGTTCTACAGGTCTTGCGCCGTCGCTCGTCTTTTGTTGGATTGGCTTTGGAGCAAATTGATTGATACTGACAAGCCAGTTGCGGAGAGATTTGAGGAATACGGCAATGTCGCAGATTGTGGCTATCGACCAGGGCACAACATCAACACGCGCCATTCTGTTCGACAATCGGTTTATGCCGATTGCGAGCGCGCAAGAGGAGTTTGAGCAGCATTATCCCAGGTCCGGCTGGGTTGAGCATTCTCCCGAACAAATTCTCGCAACAACCCTGGCGACACTCAAGATTGTCTCCGGGAAGAACGGCGGGAAACCAATTGACGCTGTGGGCATAACAAACCAACGCGAAACCACTCTGATTTGGGATCGGCACACGGGTGAGCCTGTCTACCCGGCCATTGTCTGGCAGGACCGTAGGACCGCTGCAATTTGCGAGAACATGCGCAGAGCCGGTCTCGAGGACGAAATAAGACAGCGAACGGGATTGCTTCTGGACCCCTATTTCTCGGCCACAAAGATCGCCTGGATACTGGGTAATGTGCAGGGCGCCCGGGAACGGGCGAATGTCGGAGACCTATTATTTGGCACGGTGGACACATTCCTTATCTGGCACCTCACCGGCCGTCGCAGCCATGTGACCGATGCCACCAACGCCTGCCGGACACTTCTCTACAATATTGAAACCTGCAGTTGGGACAATGAATTGTTGTCCATGTTTGATATTCCCGCCAGTCTGCTGCCCAAGGTCAAGGATTGTGCGGCGAATTTTGGTGTGGCTACCACGGAAGCATGTGGCATCGATGCTCCGATATGCGGGGTCGCCGGCGACCAGCAGGCTGCGACCGTAGGTCAAGCCTGTTTTGAGGCAGGGATGCTCAAGTCTACATACGGGACGGGCTGTTTTGCTCTTCTGAACACCGGAGCGCAGCAAGTTATGTCCTCAAACCGCCTGCTCACAACGCTTGCCTACCGGATCGGTGGCAAACCGACCTACGCGCTGGAAGGCTCGATTTTCGTTGCCGGAGCCGCTGTGCAGTGGCTGCGCGATGGAATTGGGCTGATCAAGGATGCAGCAGAAACCCAGGAGCTGGCGAGGTCAGCCGACCCGGAACAGCAGGTGTGTCTGGTACCGGCCTTTACAGGACTGGGGGCACCCTATTGGGATTCCGAATGCCGCGGTGCGGTATTCGGCCTGACAAGAAATAGCGGACCAGCAGAGTTCGCACGGGCAGCGCTTGAAAGCGTGGCCCTGCAGACCAAGGACTTGTTTGAAGCGATGAAGGCTGACTTCGATGGACTTTCGCAGGCCGTGCTGCGAGTCGACGGAGGCATGACCGCAAGCGACTGGACCATGCAAGCAGTTTCCAACTATCTTGATGCACCGGTCGACCGACCGGCCATCACCGAAACCACGGCACTTGGCGCAGCGTATCTGGCAGCACTGCAGGTCGGGATAGTTTCGTCCTTCGAGGATATTCAAGAATTGTGGAGACTCGACCGGCGGTTTACGCCACGGATGTCCGAGAGCGATCGTCGGGCCGGCTATGACCGCTGGCAGGATTGCGTACGGCGAACCCTATCCCATTGACACTGGCAATTGTAGCTGGGCCGATACGGCGAGATTGACAAAGGGCGGCGTCACCGGGGCGGCGTCCTTGCGGAAACGCCGGCACCATCTCCGGAAGGTCTTGTAACGGACACCCTGGGTGTCGCAGAATTCCCTTTGTGTCAGCGCCGATGACTGCCAGGTGTCATGGAGCGCCTGCCATTGTTCACGGCTACGAGCGGGCGTCCGCACCGGCGTGGGTGATGTCTGTGCAATGCCGTTCTCCATGGGCCTCTTTCCTCTTCTGATAGCGGTTTGATACCGGCTTCAGATGAGCGGAGAACAGCGACTGATCGTCAACAGCCAATCGGGGCTCCCTCGTTTGCCCGCTTACGCCTATGCGGCCAAGAAGCCGATCGAGATATCGTTCCAGGATGAAACCCGCATGGGCCAGAAGGGCATGCTGCGGTGAATATGGGCCCACAAGGGGACCAGGCCAAGGGCCAGGCGCCATTGCCGCTACACATACTGCGTTCTGTTCCCGGCCGCCTGTCCCGAGCACCACCTGTCCGCCGCACATCCGTGCGAGCGGTCCAGCGCCGAGGCGATGAACCGCCATCTCGGCGATATCAGCGCTGCGGTTCAAGTGGGCCATCATGGCGTGGTTGTCCTGGACCGGGCCAGTTGGCACCGGTCAAAGGGTCTTGAGGTCCCGGCCAATCTGTCGCTGTTGCATTTGCCAGCCTGTGCGCCGGAATTGAATGCAATGGAGAACGTCTACAACGCCATGACGTCCACCCATCATGCCAGCCGGGTATTCGAGACGTCGGATGATGCGAAGGTGCATGGCCTGGCGGCATGGCAAGCGTTCATTGAGAGCCCCGAACGCATGGCGTCAGGCATGCATCGAAAGTGGCCCCGGCCCCGGCTACCTGAAATCTCCTAGCGGTTGTTTTGAATCTGCATTGGTATGAGCAAGGGCGAACGCAGGTGGAATAAAATCAAGAATTGTGGCTTGTAGTGACAAATCAATCTCCTGGATACCTGGTGATGTCAGTGGCCATCAGTTTGCCGGAGCTGGGGTTCACTCCAATTTTATAGCTGACTCTTGCGTTGAGCACTATGAAGCTGGTGTCGTCCACAGCCGAGAAGTGAAAAAAGATGTTTTCTTCACCTCCATCCGGTTGGATGAACCCATATTTCTGAGAGTGTGGCAAATTGATTATTTTTCCATACTGAATTTCACCAATTTCTTGGTCACTTGGGTTCCAAATATTTCTGCCTGTCACAGTCCGCCTCGGCGTCGCGCCAAATCCGGGCCCCGGCTTTGGTTCAACTGGCGGCTCCTGTTTTCGCTTTGTCATGAATATTCCGTCAATGAGCGGATTGTGTTCGCGGCCGTCAATCAAGGGAGCCATCTCAATTGAGTAAGTCGCCGCATCAATCAATGCTTGGGAGGTACGTGTCTGGCTTGTACCAGCTTCGTTACTTATATCCCAAGCCAGGACCATTACGCGGGTTCCCAGGGAATTCAGTTTGCGGACAAGTTGCAGCTGGTCGCCGTCTCCGCTGATCAGCACAATCGCATTACAACGTTTTACACTGGCAAGTTCATAGGCCTCCAGTGCCAGCCAAACATCAATACCCTTTTCGCGTGCCGACTCTCCGCTTCCGTCCTTGGCTAGCAGCAAGAAGTGTGGTGTTATACCGGCACGGATGAGGACATCCTCAAATATCCGGTCACCTGCAAGATTACCTCGCTTTTCTGCCTCTTCAGCCGGGTAACGTCCCCTGAAATAATGAGCCTCCACAATGCGGCAGACATTTGGGTCCGCATTTTCGCGTTCGGCAATTTTTTGTCGAATGAACTCATGCAACCCATTGACATTTATTCTAGCACTTCGTGGATGTTCATAAGCGTAGTGATCGGAAATCCGGGCAAAGTAGCTGCCGTCATAGACGATTCCAATTCTGAGTATTTCGTTGTTCTGGATCATGTTATTGTCGTATCCTCCTGCGCAATTTCTTCAAGTATTTTTTGTTTGGTCGGTAGCAGGTCACAAGGCGTTCGTCTATTACTACGATCATCGTACCCATCAGCCGTTTCAGGTGTTGGATTATCTGTTTCTGCATGTTGTTCACGCATTCGACATCTTTATTCAGCAGTATGTAGCAGTCATCATTAAGCTGTGTGCCGTATTCCTGGACAAGGTCAATATCCTGCGGTCGGTATCCCCGCTGCTGCATTCGCATGGCGCCATGGTTTGTTGTATTCAAAACCCACTCCCTGTTCAGGCACGCCAACCGGTTGGCTGGGGCCCGGGATCAATTCAAGATGGGAGGGGGAAGGATCCTTGCGTCCGGCTTGCCGGATGCATTGCCGTCGTGTTCTTTACGACGACGTTCTAACTAAGGATTGTCACTATGAGTTCTTTTTCTAATCTAAGCGTGTTGGTTCCCGCCACTCCCGCGTGTAATTCTTTCTCATTCTCCTGTTCTTTCTGCCTCCAATAGTAACCAGCACTTGCAACTTATTCAAGGGCAAGCAGCGAGAGCGAGGAGGTGTGTACATCTCGTATCGCGACATGGATATGCCCACTTTCACCGCAATAGACTGATACGGGCCTTTTCAAATCCCCGTTTCGGGCCTCTTTCATGCCCCGGTTGATAGTTTTTCCACTGTCTCAAAATACTGTCACATTTCAGCCTTCTACACAGGAAATCGGGGATTCCTTTCGGCGTCAACATCAACCCCGAAGAAGGAGGATACCCGATGACCGCATCTATGCAACTTCAAGTTCCGTTTGGCAACATCGCTAGCCGGCTGGCTCACAGCTCCCAGGCCGAAGTCATCAACACCCTTTGGAGGCAGCCGACACCGGGGGACTGCTGTTGAAGCTCAAAGCGGCATGGCTGCGTGCCGTTGAGCACCATGGCAACGAGGTGCGTGTGCTGCCGGTCTAATGATGCCAGGTATGAAGGCTTCTGGCTGCGCCATCTTCTGCACGGACGCGTCCGTGGCTGGCGGTTGTGATCTGTGATCCTGCCTCGCTGGAGGTGGTACTCAGGGTCAAGCGCGCCAGGACCGACCGCATTGATGCAAGTCGCATGGTGAAGGCCTTGCGGGCCTATTATCGTGGCGAGCCAGAGGCGATGGCTCCGCGGCGCGTGCCGAGCGTTGCCGAGGAGGATGCCAAGCGGCTGATTCGTACACGCCAGCGTCTGCTCAAAGGTAAGCGGGCAAACTGGTACATCATCGAGTCATCCCTACCCTGAAAACAATGTTCTACATCCCCTGCCATAACTTTGTTAACGGCAGGATAAGGGTAAATAATATCCATAAAAGATGGGTTTAGGACATAGTTCTTCTTGATACCCCTAGCGCTCTCATGCTAGAGAAAGTCATGCTCAATACCGACAGGACATCGCACTTTCCTGCCCCTCACGAGCCGCCCTTCCTCCCCAGAAAAGCCCACTGCGGCAGCCACGGTACTTTCAGACCGCTCGGTTCATGCCATATCTTCTTGCTGCCCGGCGGCAGTTCCTGCCGACTCACGGTCACATGTTCACCACGAGCATTGGGGTATATCCATGCGCGGTCAGCAACCGGCACGTGTGTCGATCCGCCGTTTGACCGGATAGCACCATTTCCATTCGAATGTCGCCATTCAACTGCGATCAGGTTTGCTGAGAAGCCACCACACTGGCGGCATCCGAACACTCCTGCCCTGCTACCTTCGACATGGACATGGAAGTGCTCTGCTTAACCGCAGCTGAGGCATGGTCCGACATGCTCATTCCCGAACCGTTTCCAGCCGTACGACCGGGCATTGGACTGCCAGAATGCTGGTCCAGGCTTCCAGAACCGGCGTGCTTCATATATGATATCTGTAAGGTCATGGAACTTACCTTTGGCCTTGGAGTTTCATGGTTGTCCGGCCGATATGGCGCATCGGCCGCACTTGTTCCGGTCGCCGGGCTAGCAACCGAACACGGGAGCATCCTCCAACCGGAGGAGGCTTTTTCGTTCTATGGCTGGATCCTGCATATGGCAAGGCAACCACTGTTTCTGGGGCTTTACGGCGGTCGAAAAGTGACCGAATGTCACGGCAGAATGAAATTGCCTTGTGGAAAATCTCGGTTGCAGGAATTGCGGGAAGGGAGCGTCCGCGCGCCGGACTTCAATCCATGGATGTCCATGACAACTGCCCGTCACCCTTGGGAATACGGATCATGGTGGCATATTTGCTGGCCCATAACGACTAGCTACCCCACCATCACGCGTAACTGCAGCTGAAATCGGGCTACTCGGCGAGTAGGTCCAGGGGCGTCTCAACATCATGATCATTTCTCCTGCAGCAAAGGGCACTGTTCCGGCATCAACTGCCTTGCCATATCATCCAGACGGGCAAACAGTCCGGTCTGTCTGATCTGCTTCGAGCGACCGATCTGGCGGCGCGGCAGGTTACCTTGCTGCGCAGCCAGGAATGCGTCGGTCTCATCTTCAATCTCCACACAGAACTCTGCGATCTCGCAATGCAGCCTGCAGCCGGGGTCAAAGCGCGGAATAGGCACTCGACGCCATGGATGAAGATGGAAATGCCGGCCACTGCGTCGTGACTGCACAAAGGCAGGATTGAGAGCCGGCGCATTCAGTAATGCCACGAGATAAGCAGCTTCTTCAGGCGCATCGAATGTGGCATGATACAGGGTGGTATCGATCACTTCCGTGTTTGTGCGAATCCTGCCAGCACGCATGATGTCTCCCGACACTGGATAAATCACACGGGTGAGCGGGACAACCCTCTCAGCCTGCACAAGCGGAAGCTGACGCGATACGTTGCGCTGATAATCAAGCCTGTCCAGTAATGTGGTAGGCGTACTTTGACCGTGCCCCCGGAATTCCCGGTAGATGTTATTCAGTCCCTGCCATCCGGCCCTGGCACAAGCGGCTTCCTCATCCAGCAACTGCCCCTCATCATCAACCGGTACGATTGCTCGGTCCGCCCCCTCCGGGGCCAGCGCAAATGGTAACAGATGTTCCGAGCGCAAGAGTGGAGCCAGCCAGCTCGCAGGGATCTCGACCGTCTGGGGATGTACTGCACTCCACGGTTGTTGCACTGAGCGACGGGTGGTGACAGTTCTGGTTTCGCCACCACCTGCGATCCGGTCAGCAATGGCCAGAACATGCGGAAAACAATCAGCCCCCCGCCGAAACACATCAAGGTATGCTGACGGTCCTTCCGGCAATGGCTCCTCGGGCACCTCCCATTCGATGCGTTCATTTGCCGCCTGCAGTGTCGAGCCGGCATCAGGCCGACCCGAGGGGCAGCAGGCTACAAGGGTCGGGACATCTCTGCCAAGTGAGGTGCGCATGTTGTCGATCAGCACGCAGGATTTCTGTGCATCACCACCACCAAACACCTGCGCCGGAGCCAGATCAAGTATCTGGCCGGTCGGCACTTCCTCTGACCGCCATTGTCGGAGCTTTTGCCAGTTGCCGCCCTTGATCGCCGAATGCTTGACGACCCATGCAGCTGGAGCGTTCAGGTGATCTTGCAGATACTGCAGGCGGCAACGCTTGATAAAGAGTTGCGCGATGTCGCTATTCGCCGCTTGTTTGCCGCCCTGCCAGAGTTCCATCTCCCTGGCGAACGCCTCGAGACGCTGCTTGCGGAGCTCGTGCTGAATGGTTAACATCTTAACCCAGGGCGGATTGGAGACAAGGCGGTCAACCTTGTGCCGGGCCAGCAGATAGGGACCGACTGTCTGCTGCATGAACCAGGTCCACACCGAGTTGCCTTCGTTTCTGATGATCTTCAGCAAGGTAGCGTGGCTGGCGCGCAACTGGTTGCGGTCGGCAGCATCCTGCACGCTCTGTTCAATATGTAATGGCAGTGGTAACTCTTGGGCAGCAGTATCCGTCATGTCCTTGATCAGGCTGGCAAAATCCGGCCGCGTGACGAACGTTTCCGGCAGCCGGATATCTAGACCGCCCGGTGACATGAACACCACCTCGCCATTCTCCGGAGCAAACAGGGACTGATCTTTGGCACCATGCAGCAGTAGTGAGTCGCCGTTCCAGATCCGCAAGGCTGCATCGCCGCCGGGCGGCTCGGCAGGGAGCGCCCGCAGCAGAGTTGCCCGGGCAAACTCGCAGGCCACAGGATGGATATCTATGCCGCACACCAGGCGACTGACAATGTCTGCTTGCCGGACGGACGACTGATGGGTGATGTCGGGATGATCCAGGAGCCGCCTGGCGGCGTGGTAAAGGAACGTACCGGATCCGCAGCACGGGTCGAGGACGCCGACCCCGCGTAAGGGCCTCTGGTTAACTATTTCGGCAAGGGCTGCATTGCTCGCACACCCACACCAATCCTCGTCAAGCACTTCGTTGACTACAAGCTCGGCCAGCCAGTCCGGCGTGTAAACCTCGCCGAAGTCCTTACGATCATCCTTGTCAACGAACGCCTCGTAAAGCGGGCGTAGCACGTCGCCGCGCCGCTGCCGCCACTCATACCCGCCAATCTGCTTGAACAACCGGACTGCCCATTGGCAACCAACGGTTGTTTGTACGATCCAGGACACGATGCCGTCACTCAGCAGGATTGTCGGGTTCGGCTCCTCTAGCGGGTGTTCCATTGTCCACACCACACCGCGGGCCAGTGTTATCAGAAATGAATGAGCACAGAACAGGCGGTGACGAGCAATATCCGTTTGCGGCTCCATGCCGGAGCTGCGCAGCATGTCGCGCCACAAGGCAAGCCTGGTTTCCGTCTCTACGGCTTGCCGACCTGTCAATTCGTTGTAAACAGCTCGCAAAGACTTTGCATGCTTGGCGAACAGATCAACCGGATTTGCCGGTATCCACGGCTTGCCGACAAGATCACCTTTCAGCACCTGGGTTAACCATTCGACAAGTTCCCGCTCGTTATTTGGTCTGAGACCCGCCTTCTCCTTCTGCGGTGACGGGTTGTCGCGGTGCATATACGACCAGCTGTGCCAGACCTTCCCGTCGGTCAGAATGCCGGTCCAGGAGCGGTCGCTTTCATCGGCGAACAGGGATGACCTGACACCGCCGATCTCGGCCCGCATATACCGGTCAAGCTGCTCAAACGGCGACTCATTGCCACCTGCAGGAGCCTCAGCTGGCGCGTCGGCACCGCCGATCGCTTTGGTCTCGATAATGGTGCGGTGACGCGGTAGGTAGATGTCGGCACGGCCACCGCCTATGGGGTGTTCCAGGATGTACTCGTCGGCAAGCGCATCAAGCAAGCGGCAAAGGCGGTTGCGAATGTTTGCTTCGTTCGAGCCACCATTCAGAAGCGCTTTCGCTCGGGACAGTGCCTCACAGGGAATTGGCGCTGTGGTTTTGCTTCCCTGCGGCATTCATTCTTTCCTGTCCACTTCATTTCGCTGCTGCGGCACTTAGAGCCTGTTCCTCAAGTCGACAGGAGGCGAATAGAGTTCGGTATTTTGCCCTCTTGCGAGGATAATATCCATCCGCCAGTGTGCAGCTCTGATGGCCATCCTTTGAATCGCGGGCAGCCGATGAACATGCTATTCCATGGATCAGTTAACACAACCATGGAGATGAACAGGCCCTGGAAACCGACCGCACGCGACAGATACAAGCGCCCCGACAACGTCACGCAATCCGATGTGACCGATCAGGAGTGGGCACTGATCGAACCCATGCTGCCCCCGCCGCATGCCATGGGGCGGCCCCGCACCTATCAATGTCCCACACTTGACATGACCGGAAAGGAAGGGCGATCGGATCAGGACCACGTCAGCACGAAACGACCGAAAGTGCGGACCGACAAAACAGCGGGCCCGGGGAAGGATCCTGTCGCCTTGACACACGCCCGGCGCCAACCGTTACAACCGCTGGCCCAGGACCGGCCCCGGGCATTGACGGGTCCAGGGGCCGCCCGGAAGGCCTTTCTCAAACCGTCCCCTGCGCCTCCCAGACCCGCATGGCCTGGTAGCCGAACACCGCAGCTGACAGGATCTGCAACCCTTCCCACAGCTTCTGCGTCCCCGGCAGGGGCTGCCGCTTCGATGGATGAAACCCCGCCTGGCCCGCCGTCAGCACCACATACCGCTCCATGGTCATCTCGGGCGGGTCCCGCGACTTGCAAAAGCCATGCTTCCAGGCCAGCGCCTGCAACACCTTGATCTCGTCGGCAGGCACATACTTGCCCGCCGGGTCGGCGGGCTTCTCCCGCGCCAGCAGGGCAAGGTCCCAGACCCGAAAGGCGGTGATGGCATCGAAGGCCAGACACTTCCCGAGATCATCGGCGGCGTTCAGCTTATGGTCGTCCGGCCGATATGGCGCATCGGCCGCACTTGTTCCGGTCGCCGGGCTAGCAACCGAACACGGGAGCGTCCGCGCGCCGGACTTCAATCCATGGATGTCCATGACAACAGCCCGTCACCCTTGGGAATACGGATCATGGTGGCATATTCGCCGGCCCATAACGACTAGCCACCCCACCATCACGCGTAACTGCAGCTGAAACCGGGCTACTCGGCGAGTAGGTCCAGGGGCGTCTCAACATCATGATCATTTCTCCTGCAGCAAAGGGCACTGTTCCGGCATCAACTGCCTTGCCATATCATCCAGACGGGCAAACAGTCCGGACTGTCTGATCTGCTTCGAGCGGCCGATCTGTTTGGGCGGCAGGTTACCTTGCTGCGCAGCCAGTAATGCGTCGGTCTCATCTTCAATCTCCACACAGAACCCTGCGATCTCGCAATGCAGCCCGTTACCAGGATCAAAGCGAGGGATAGGCACCCGACGCCATGGATGAAGATGGAAATGCCGGCCGCTGCGTCGTGACTGCACAAAGGCAGGATTGAGAGCCGGCGCATTCAGTAATGCCACGAGATAAGCAGCTTCTTCAGGCGCATCGAATGTGGCATGATAGATTGTGCTATCGATCAGCTCCGTATCAGAGCCTGCCCTGCAGGCGCGCATGATGTCTCCCGACACTGGATAAATCACACGGGTGAGCGGAACACCCCTCTCAGTCCGCACAAGCGGAAGCTGGCGCGATGCCTTTCCATGATGGTCAAGGTTCTGCAGGAGACTGGTGGGCGTGCTTTGACCGTGCCCCCGGAATTCCCGGTAGATGTTATTCAGCTCCCGCCATCCATGAATTGCAAGAGCGGCTTTCTTATCCAGCAACTGCCCCTCACCATCAACCGGTACGATGGCTCGGTCCGGCGCCTCCGGGGCCAGCGCAAATGGTAACAGATGTTCCGAACGCAAGAGTGGAGCCAGCCAGCTTGCAGGGATCTCGACCGTCTGGGAGTGCACCGCCCTCCACGGTGGCTGTACTGAGCGACGGGTGGTGACAGTTCTGGTTTCACCACCACCTGCGATCCGGTCGGCAAGGGCCAGAACATGCGGAACAATGGTGGCTCCCTGTCTGAATAGGCCGTTGTAACCGGACTCCCCCTCCGGCAATGGCGCCTCGGGCACCTCCCATTCGATGCGTTCATTCGCCGCCTGCAGTGTCGAGCCGGCATCCGGTCGGCCGGATGGGCATCTGGCCACAAGGGTCGGCACATCTCTGCCAAGTGAGGTACGCATGTTGTCGATCAGCACGCAGGATTTCTGTGCATCACCACCACCAAACACCTGCGCCGGAGCCAGATCAAGTATCTGGCCGGTCGGCACTTCCTCTGACCGCCATTGTCGGAGCTTTTGCCAGTTGCCGCTCTTGATCGCCGAGTGCTTGACGACCCATGCAGCAGGGTCGTTCTGATAATCATGCAGATACTGCAGGCGGCTGCGCTTGATAAAGAGTTGTGCGATATCCGTGTGCGGAGCCTGTACGCCACCCTGCCACAGTGCCATCTCCTTGGCAAAATCCTCGAGACGCCGCTTGCGGAGCTCGTGCTGAATGGTCGCCATCTTGACCCAGGGCGGATTGGAGACAATGCGGTCAACCTTGTGCCGAGCCAGGAGATAGGGGCCGACTGTCTGCTGCATGAACCAGGCCCAGACTGAATTGCCCTCGTCCCTGATGATCGCCAGCAAGGTGGCGTGGCTGGCGCGCAGCTGGTTCTGGTCGGCATCATCCTTCACGCTGTTCTTGATATATGCCGGTAGTGGCTGCTCCTCGGTAGCGCTATCCGTCATTGCCTTGATCAGGCTGGCAAAATCCGGCCGCGTGACGAACGCTTCCGGCAGCCGGATCTCGCTTCCGGCCGGTGACACGAACACCACCTCGCCATTTTGCGGGGCAAACAGGGACTGATCTTCGGCACCATGCAGCAGTAGTGAGTCGCCGTTCCAGATCCGCAAGGCTGCATCGCCGCCGGGCGGCTCGGCAGGGAGCGCCCGCAGCAGAGTTGCCCGGGCAAACTCGCAGGCCACAGGATGGATATCTATGCCGCAAACCAGGCGGCTGACAATGTCTGCCTGCCTGCCGGACGGCTCACGGGAGATGTCGGGATAATCCAGGAGCCGCCTGGCGGCGTGATAAAGGAACGTGCCGGACCCGCAACACGGGTCGAGAACGCCGACCGCACGCAAGGGTTGATGATTGACAATCTCGCCAAGTGCGGCATCAAGTGCACGTCCACACCAATCCTCGTCAAGCACTTCGTTGACTACAAGCTCGGCCAGCCAGTCCGGCGTGTAAACCTCGCCGAAGTCCTTACGATCATCCTTGTCAACAAACGCCTCGTAAAGCGGGCGCAGCACGTCTCCGCGACGCTGCCGCCACTCATATGCGCATATCTTCTCGAACAACCCGGCCGCCCATTGGCGGCCAGCGGTTGTTTGCACGATCCAGGACACGATGCCATTACCCAGCAGAGCTGTCGGGTCCGGCGCCTCCGGCGGGTGTTCCATCGTCCACACCACGCCGCGGGCCAGTGCTATCAGAAAGGAATGTGCACAGAACAGGCGGCTGCGAGCTGCATCCGTTTGCGGCTCCATGCCGGAACTGCGCAGCATGTCACGCCACAAGGCGATCCTGGTGTCCGTCTCTACGGCTTGCCGACCTGTCAATTCGTCATGAACAGCTCGCAATGTCCCTGCATGCTCGGCGAACAGAGCAACAGGATTTGCCGGTATCCACGGCTTGCCGACAAGATCGCCGGCCAGCACCTGGGTTAACCATTCGGCAAGTTCCCGCCCGTTATTCGGTCTGAAACCCGCCTTCTCCTCCTGTGCCGACGGGTTGTCGCGGTGCACATACGACCAGCTGTGCCAGACCTTCCCGTCGGTCAGAATACCAACCCAGGACCGGTCACTTTCATCGGCGAACAGGGATTCCCGTACCTTGCCGATCTCGGCCTGCATGTACCGGTCAAGCTGCTCAGACGGTGACTCATTGCCACCTGCAGGCACCTCAGCCGGTGCTTCGGCACCGCCGATCGCTTTGGTCTCGATAATGGTCCGCTGACGCGGCAGATAGATGTCAGCCCGCCCGCCTCCTGTGGGGTATTCCAGGCGGTACTCGTCACAGTTAAGCACATCGAGCAAGCGGCAAAGGCGGTTGCGAATGTTTGCTTCGTTCGAGCCACCTTGAAGAAGAGTCTTTGCTTGGGAATGCACCTTACGGCGATTTGATGCTGTGGTTTTACCTCCTTGCGGCATCCATTCTTTCCTGTCCACTTCATTTCGCTGCTGCGGCACTTAGAGCCTGTTCCTTAAGTCGACAGGAGGCGAATAGAGTTCGGTATTGTGCCCTCTTGCGAGGATAATATCCATCCGCCAGTGTGCAGCTCTGATGGCCATCCTTTGAATCGCGGGCGGCCGATGAACATGCTATTCCATGGATCAGTTAACACAACCATGGAGATGAACAGGCCCTGTCAAATCCCCGGTCGGCGGCGGTCCCGCCCGCGCCGTAGCGCCACTCCAGCCATGCGACCTGTTCCGGCTTGAAGGCGTCCTTTGCAGTGTCAGCTGGCATCGGGGGACAGCCTGAAGGACTGCGTCATGTCACACAGGATAGGGACGGGCACCGGTCGGGTTAATGCACATTTCTGACCGCGACCGCCGCGTTCCGCACACCGGTGATGTGCGGATGGCCTTCGAAAGCACCACCACTGGCGGCAATCCGTGCAGTTACGGAATGGGCGGCCGACTCGTGCTTCTGCTTAACGCAGCCCTTGATCTCTCGCCAAAACCGACGTCTTCCAGACGTGGGTTCGAACGAAGAAATCTTGCAGGATCGAGCTATCTACTATTCGAACTCCCTGCGGTTTTCCTTATCGGTTCGCCCCGAACGCCCCGATAAGCCCGTTTCTCTCGAAAACACCGCCCGTCTCTTCTGCACCTGGCCCGTAGAACTCACCTTTGATGTAGGTTGAAGTGGCTTGACTGTCGGAGAAACCGCCGTTCCTGACTGGTAAGTCCTGCCATTCCATTGCTGTACGTGATTGCGGGGTCAATCTGATATCAACCCGAGGGTCACTGAAGTCGGTTAGCTTGATCGATGCGCCACCGCGAACTACCCGACTGTTGGAATCGAATGCGACCATGTCACCTGTCCACGTTGCCAACCTGCTGGGAATACTGCCGGGATGGGTGATACCGCCGGACACCGACATTCGGGCTTGAGCTCCCTGACTCTGGGTAAAGACAATTCCTGATATCATGTGGTTCCACTCCCCCACAGTGCTGTAAGCTTCCCCGACATCAGGTTCATTCCCGCCGCCCGTAGGCGTAAAGGAAAAACTTTGTCCGCTATAGGTGGCTTGACACTGTGACAAATCAGCCGAGCATATTACATTTGTAATGCGATCTTCCACTCCGCCAATACTCACGACCATATCGCTGAGCAGGACAGAGTTTGGCACTATACCGCCTGATCCTGATTGCACTTTTGGGGAGCCCCCGCCACATGCCGCCAGCAAAAAACAGGCGCTTGTGAATGCAATCACACCAAATTTGGACGTTCTTGTATTGCTATTCTGAATTTGCGGGTTGCCCATTCTCATCTCCTTGATTGCATTTCTCGGTAGCCCAGCGAGACTGCCGAACTGTCAAATCCCACCCAATCGCCTTGTTTCGGGTAGCGACCCTTCACCGGGTTAACGGTTGTTCTATTGAGCAGTTAACCGGACATAGCGGGGTTTTCGGAACGATCGCGGTTGCGAACCTATTCAAGGAGTCCTTGGGTTACAAGGGGTTCTTCTGGATTGGTGGGCCATGGTTTGTTGTTCCAGGCGTGTTTTTCCTTTTCGCTGCTCGGTAGAATGTTTACGTCAGGTGACTGGCGTTTTCGAGCGGCGCTGTGTGGGCTGGGTTGAGAGAGCGGCAGAGGTGTTTGCAATGGCCGCACTGTTGCGGTGTCATCTTGTGGTTGCGCGGAACTCCACTTCTAGGCCATAAGTGTGACTTGCTGGAAACTGCCAAATGCGCTCAGGCATCATCCCCGCACATACATGACTGTGGCGGGAATTGCTGAACACCATCTGTACGTCGCATTGAGCGAGAATTCTACAGGGTCGAGTACAGCTCTGGAGCCCCAATTGGCAGGACAGGCGTCCTGGAAAAAGCGTGACTCGCAGGAATTGTGGGTCCGAGGCAACAGCATTCCTGGACACAAGACCTGGACATGATCGTCTTGCCAATGACCGGCCGTCCAGAATCGTACAATCATCTCCCTGGTGCTGGATTGTCCACGCCCCCAGGAGAATTGCGCAATAGCGCCGAAAACAGTCTCCCTCCTTTCTCCGCTACGGCCATACCAGGTGCAGTCGCAAGGAAGGTTCGTCCACCTCGAGAATTGCACACAGAATTGCAACCGCTGCCCTTTCTTCGCACAACTCTGCTTTGTGGTTTCGCAACCCTGTGATCATGGATCGGCCAGTTGCAACCATAAAGGAGAGGCCATTGATGATGCGTATGCAAATGGCACTATTGTGCCTCGTGATCCTGCAAGTTCCGGTCACTGCACGGGCTGACTGGATCTACGACATGACCAGCGAGGCGTGCAGCGATGCTTCGCGGCAACAGATAGCAAACGGTGTCAGAACCCGGCTTGAGGACTCGGTGCGTCGTGCTGAAGCCTCGATTGCACCTCCAGAGCCGGTCGGAGAACTGGCCTGCCTCGAAAGTCTGATGACACTCGACATCGGGAACTTTGCGCCGACCGGCGGTATTCGGAATCTGTTCAACCAGTCACTGGCACAACTGTTCGATAACAACGGGCAGTTGGCCAGAAGGTTGTGTCGGGTGGCTGCGCGCAAATGGCAAGACGTGACCAAGTCGCTTGCAGTTACCGGATACCAACCGGGCACTGTCAGTCTTCCATCTTACCTTTCCAGTGGACCCTTCCAACCTGTTGCACCGTCAAGTCGGCAGGCCACTTCTGGCCTGATCAACCCGATTACCGGCGTACGTGTGCCTCCCGGCTCAGACGATCCGATACCAGATTACGCCAATCCTCCTGACGCGCTGCGAGCCGCAGACGTCAATCAGCAGAATTCACAATCCCTGACGCCAACCACAGATCCAAGCTCTACCGCCGGGACGAGAGAGTCGGGCAACAAACTGGTGGACGGGATCTGGGGGTCACTCTACCAGCGCGGGGGTACACCGTGACAGTCACTAACCGAACCCGGGGATTGCTTCTTGCAATCGCCGCTGCCAGCTTGACCTTCGCCTCTCCAGCATCGGGGTTTCTGGCACCGGGCTGCCCGTGCAATGTCGTTAACGCCTATCACGGTGATACCAGGGAGTGGATCACTGACGAAACCACCGAGGCAGCGAAAAGGATTATTGAAGCGTTGCGGGCGCAGACCCGTCAGACCAGCTCTCATATCGATCGCGAGGTTGAGGCAAACAAACGACTGGCTGACGCCGAGCAGCAGAACGAAAGCATGCGTCTGCGGGAATATTTCCGCGCCCGTGCCGAGAGTGGTGCGTTCGATCCCAACCCGGACTATTGCCTCCTTTTGGATTTGGCAGGCAGCCGGGCGTTGTCACCACCCGAGCCACCGACTTTTGCCGCCATGGACACATCGCTCGACCGATGGTCCAGCAGTGATGTACCGGCCGTTGGCGATGGCGGCTTGCGTCTTGCTGCGTGGCTGGCCGCAGAAAGCCGCCAGATTGACGAAGCAGTCGGAATGGAGGAAGCCACCACCAACTGGGACCTTGTACATGGTCAAACTACCTTGCCAGTCGAATTGCGAGGTGCATCGCATGCGATTGTCCGACTGGTGGCCAATACAGTTGATCCGACACCGCCGCCGGCACTAACCGAAGATGAGCTCAAGACACCGTCTGGATTATCTGAAGCCATCATTCGCAAGACGGTTTCAGCACGCAAGAATGCCGCCCGTTCGGCGATTTCATTTTCACTGGAACTCACTATGCCAAGGCATGATGCGACGATTTATCGCACCTTGGCCGATCGCGCGATCTATTCGTCCAGTATCCCCGATATGATCAGTGATCTCCAGGCAATCGATATACGTACAATGTCCAACTTTGCGCCGAATGCCGACACCCTCGAGGAAAGGCACGGCAAGAGCGAGAGTGCCTTGCTTCAGGATCTCATCGACCTGCAATCTGTTCACACGCGCATCAGCTATCTCAAGCTACTGCAGGAAGTTCGCAACACCGCCGTGCTTGCGGCTCAACTCGGAATTCTCACCGACGGCGAAAGATCATCTGCAACCCACCGATAGGGCTTGCTTCACATGTCTATCGCTGGACGGCCCGAATACCACACCGCCTCGCAATGAATGCGGCGTTCAGCCTGCAGTGAGACAATCGGGCACTTCATAGCAATGAAACACAACGTTCATTCCGACATGGGCGGCACCGGACAGGTAACACCTCCTGGCGGCGTCGGACAAACCATACGGGAGGTTCTGGGGCATCCCGATATACTGGCCGCGGCACTTCTGGCAGGATGGTTGGCAGCCCTACTCGTTTCGGGTGCCTGGATGATTACAATTCCGGCATGTCTGGCCTATGGTACATGGTTCAACATGCAGCGGTTCAGACTCCCGTTTCGGTTGCCGCTCGGCTGGAAGGGCAAGGACTATTCCAATCGAAAGCCCGGCAGGAATGCCGGCTATGCCAAATCGGCCGGACTGCTGTTGCTGGGCAACGAGTACGATACCAATGAGGAGCTCTGGCTGTCCAATGATGATGCCAGGCGCCATGCCTTTGTGCTTGGTACGACCGGCTCGGGGAAGGCCTTGCCACTCGATGCACTGGTTCTGGCCGAGCATGGCTGGGTCGAAGTCGGACATATCCGTGCCGGAGACCGTGTCGCCAACGCAAATGGCACGATGTCGAAGGTTGTCGGCGTCTATCCACAAGGCCCCCGGCAGATCGTCACAATGCACTTCGCCGATGGCCGGACTGCCAGGTGCACGACAGATCATCTCTGGCAAGTCAACTTTGTTGCCGGAAGTGACGCCGAGATTTCCCTACCGCAACCTGGAGTTGAAACCAGAACGGCAGCAGACATTGCCATCCAGCTCGGTGTAGGCAGAATCCAGCATCCCGACAGACCGCCACTGCGCCTGTTTGTTCCACTCTGCCAGCCCTGCCAGGGGCCACTTGACGGCGCTCTCCTGACTGCGGACCATGCGGCGCGGCATGCCCTCATGGGTCTCGACCGATGCGAGTTTCTGCCCTCACTTCACGGCTCGGCAGAGCAGCGTTTCGACTGGCTCTCTGTCTTCCTGCAGCACCGGCATGAGGGTTATCCGCTACGCTTCATTAACGGCATGCTGAACATTCCGGTGCTCAACCCGACGGACGGGTTTCGACTGCGTCAGACACTCTGGTCGCTGGGTGGAATTGCCAGTGAACACGTCGAGGGACCTCGACGCTGCGTGCGCGCAGTGTTTCCTGATCAGGACAGGATTTTCGACTTTGTCCCGAAAATGCGTGCGCAAGATTGCCGGCAGGGTCTCGAAATCATGGAGGTCGAATTTCTTCCGGACACAGGGGCAAGGGATACCAGAACTGATTACGCCAGGATCAGGAACAGTTTCGCTTGCGGTCGCCGCCAACGTTCGGGGTGCGGTAGCAAAAAGGGAAAACTTGAAGAGGCAGCCTGCATCCGGACCGAAGCCGATGACGGGTTGTTTGTCATGGAGAATTACCTTGTCACGCACAATACCGAATTGCTGCTCGGCATCGCATCACAGTCGATGATGTGGTCTTCGGGGTTCCTGTTTATCGACGGCAAGGGCACCGGGGAATTTCACGGTCGTGTCTGGTCACTGGTTTCACGCTTCGGACGCGAGGATGACTACCGTCTGCTCAACTTCACGAACAGCGACGGCGCCGACAATTCACCTGCCGGCGGACCGGTCATACAGTCCAATACGCTGAATCCATTTTCGCATGGCTCCGCCGATCAGCTCATCAACCTGATCATTTCGCTGATGGGCGGACAGGATAGCGGCGCCAATTTCTGGCAGCACCGGGCCATGTCGCTGGTCACGACAGCAATGAAGGCGCTGTGCGAGATGCGGGATGCAGGCGACGTCCTTCTCGACGTCCAGTCAATACGCGACTTTCTGCCGCTTGGCACAGGTGTCAAGACAGAACTTCTCGAGGGCCAGGAGATTGCCAGCGTCGCCGATATTCCCGACGCCGCATGGTCGGAAATTTACTCGCGCGGCGGCATGATCGAGTTGTACTTGCGATCGTTGCATGGCGAATTCTCGAATTCCTCGCGGCTGGCTCTGAAGGGCTTCTTCGATTCACTGCCCGGCTTTTGCCTGCACAGCGCCATCAATGGCCGTCCTCAGGAAGGCAAGGCAGCCGAGCAGCATGGTTTCCTGGCCATGCAACTGACCAAGCCACTTGGCGCGCTCGCCGACGACTTTGGTCACATATTTCGCACACCGTTCGGAGAGGTCGACATCGAGGATGTCGTTCTCAATCGCAGAATCCTCGTTGTCTTGCTGCCGGCCCTTCAGAAGGCGCCTGAAGAGATGCGCAATTGTGGCAGGATTGTGGTTGCAGTCCTGAAGATGCTGATGGGACGAACCGCCGGTTCCGACGTGGTTGGCAGCAAGAAAATGCTGATTGACGCCAGGCCAACCAACGCACCGTCACCGTTCATCGCCATTCTCGACGAGGCCGGCTACTACATGGTCAAGGGAATCGACACGATGATGGCCCAGGCCCGTTCGCTTGGCTTCATGATCATACTGGCGGGACAGGACATGGCTGCCATGCAGTCTGTCTCCCCGCAGATTGCCGAAACCGCCGCCGCCAATGCCCGCCTGACCGCCGCCGGGGCGACCGAAGATGCGCAGCGAACCTGGGAATTTCTGCGCAAGAAGTTCGCGACCCACAAAGTGTCGGTCTCCTCGGGACGCAAGGCGATAAGCGGTCTGCTTGGAACGCGCTGGGTCGACCGGCCCGATGTCCACTTTGTGGAGGAAAGCCGTGTCAGGATTACCGATTTGCAGAAATTGCGCGCCGGTGAGTTCTATTTCCTTATGGAGTCTGTCCTGGTAAAGGCGCGGGCGTTCTACACCGGTGAATACTGGGCATCGGATCTGGCAATCAACAAGTTCCTGCTTGTGAGAGGCCCCAACGACCGGGCACCCGGACTTGACCAGTCAAGAGACATTGAATTCCGGGACGGAATGCTGGCGATAGGTCATGTACTGCTTGATCCAGACAAACTCAGAGCGACGATGCGGACCTATCCCCGGAAATCCAACGACATTCTCGGCCGCAGTGCAGCCATCGCCAAATTCGGCCTGGAACAAACCAAGGGCGAGAATGAGCCGCCGGATTCGGTCATCTGTACCTGCATGGCCGCCTTGCTTCTCGCCGCCGAGCACGAATGCAATTTGAACTAGATTCTGCATTCGGTCCCGGCTGGCTCTTCAACGTCCTCCAGTTTGATCAATCTTCCCAACGGACGGATCAATCGCCAACGTCTATTGTTCCGCCGTAACAGCATCAAGACTGTATTCGCGGCTATAGACCTGGAGGAAGCGCAACATTGTGACGGATTCATTCCTTGTAGAGGTCGAAACTGGAAGACTATCCGACTGTTACATCGGCTGACCTGGTCAGCTATTCCAGGTGCCACCCAATTTCCGGCGACGCTGGCATGCGCACCGACTGCCAGCCCCCTTCCGTATATCGACCAGATCTCGTTCACCACGCAGATTGAGGGCGTCCGTCTCCGCTACTATACTCACCCTGAGTACCATGTGTAGACGGAAACGCCTCTGACAGACCAGGAGGGCAACTGCCATGGACATCGCCGCAAGCACCCTGGAAGCAGTGCTTCGGGAACTTCCCGATCTGCCCACCCCTGTCAACAGTTGGCATGTCGAAGTCGGCCCCGACTCCACCAACTACCCCGCCGTATATGTGTGGGCGATGCTGACGGACGATGAGGTCGAATTCGCCAAACGGTCGTGACTACGCTTGATCATTCGTGAACTAGTCGAGCTGAAGACCGATTCCGCCAAGCTGGTCTACATCCGTTTCCGCGGTGCATCCGAGGTCGAGCATTTTGCATGAGCCTTCATGTTGGCTCCCAGGTAGATTAAAGGTAAATTCCCAGATTAATCCACTACGGTATGGGACAAATTGTCCCGCTTTGAGCCGGCAGCGTTAAAGGGTTGTGAAAGCCGGCCGGGAGGCGATTTGGCTTGTCAATACCAGGTGCTGGCTGTGCCCATGGGCGTGTCTTCTTGCCCGGGCCTCCTGACCTGACGTTTGCTGTCTGGCACCGACAGACCGATGCGCCAATCCTCACGGCTGCGCACCACCGGGGTCAGATGCCGGAACTTGCCCTGACCAGTGCCAACATCAGATGATCGGAGAACAGATACTGATCGTCAACAGCCAACCGGGACTCCCTCGTTTGCCCGCTTAGATCCCCCAGACCTTGTCGATCAAGGCGTGAAAACGCCGCTCGGGCTCAGCCGTAGCACTCGCATGGAGAGCAGTCTGGCGTTTCCGAACCCGTTGTGACCCTGTCAGGTTCATACCAGTGACCATGCCTTGCCTCCCTCCTGCCCTCTCTCGAAACCAGACCCCTTCCCTCCACCGGCATGACCCGGCCTCCACAGGACTACGAGCCTGTCCGCTACCCTGCCCCCTCGCAGGACGCCGGTCTGGTCTGTGCAAGACCGCCAGACAGGGCGTCCCGTGTTGCGACGTCTATCCTCTTCCACACAGGCCAGAGCCACTCCCCCGGCGCGTACGAAACCGGTGCGCCCGTCGCTTGCTTCCCGATCCGCCATCGGCCTTCCCCTCATCACAGCAGGGTCGGCTCTCGCATTATCATTTTCGAGGCCTGCCCGGCGTTTACGCATGCGGCCTGCCACGGTCGCCGGGCTGCCTGACGCAGCCCTTTGCCACCAGAGTGCTTCAATCTACAGCGTTACCTCCGTAAATCGCCCTGGCTGCACCCAGCCGAAGCGACAATTGTTGCGCGGGATTTGCACCCACTCGATAAACGCGCCTTTCACGGCGCACTGTGAGCCATTGACAGGTCAGGGGGCATCAATCACGACCATCAGGATCATAAATATCAAAGGGAGCTATGCCGTACCAATGTCCAGCCCGCCCTGAATCCTCTAAAACCCCATATTCACGGGGTAAACACGCCGCCGCGTTGCGGCGGCCAGGCTCGTATGGCACCAGTTGTCATACATATTCGATATGTTAGCGATAGCCAGGCGCGACTATCAGGATTGAAAGAAAGGGATCAATGCTGAAACGATGACCTGGTGTGTACGCCCTGCAGGTTCATGGACCGGCGTGCGACGCTTTGCTGTTGGCAGACCATCAACCTGCTGTCGAGTTACGGCCGCGCTGTTACCATTCAAGCGAGGGAGGGCGTAGCGATGATCCGGTTCAAGACGGGCGACATCCTTGCCGAGGACGTCGAAGCCCTGGTCAATACGGTCAACTGTGTCGGAGTCATGGGGCGCGGGATCGCACTTCAGTTCAAGAAGGCGTTTCCGGAGAATTTCCGTGCATATGCTGAGACCTGCAAGCGGGGCGGGCTATTGCCCGGACGCATGTTCGTGTTCGAGACACGAGCACTCACGAATCCCCGCTACATAGTCAACTTTCCAACCAAGCGGCATTGGCGCAACAACAGTCGCATCGAAGATATCGAAGCCGGGTTGGTTGATCTCACCCGAATCATCCACGAGCGCAATATCCGGTCGATTGCCGTGCCGCCGCTTGGCTGCGGTCTAGGCGGCCTCGATTGGAAGGTGGTACGGCAACATATTGAGGACGCATTGCGCGACCTAAATGGTGTCGAGATCGTCGTCTTCGAGCCGCACGGCGCGCCAGAAGCGGATTAGATGACGCGCAGCCGCGAATTACCGCGGATGACCGCCGGCCGCGCCGCGCTAGTCACGCTAATGGACCGCTACCTGCACGGATCGCTCGACCCGGTCGTCACACTACTGGAAGTCCACAAGCTAATGTACTTCATGCAGGCTGCTGGCGAACCCCTGCAATTGCGCTACACGAAATCGAATTACGGACCCTATTCGGAAAATCTTCGGCATGTGCTAAACACAGTCGAAGGGCACTTCATCGCGGGCTATGCCGATGGCGAGGACGCTCCAGACAAGCCGCTGGAACTCGTCCCCGGCGCTATCAAGGACGCCGCCGCGGTTCTCACACGCTCGCAAGAGACCCGGCAACGCTTCGACCGGGTGGCGGCGCTCGTCGACGGCTTCGAATCATCCTTCGGCCGCGAGCTGCTCTCAACAGTGCACTGGATATTTGAACATGATGATCCTGACTCTCGGAACGACCTGGTGTTGCAGACCTCCGCATGGAACGAACGCAGGAAACGCTTTTCGCCCCGGCAGATCGGACTTGCAGCGGATGTGCTGACCGAGAAGGGTTGGGTCGACGGATGAGCTGTAGCCTTTCAACCCGACACAGTTAACTCATTTTTCGTGACGGTGTATGCCGTTCTAATATCTCACATTATTCCATCCCGGTAGAGGGAATGCTGGCGAATTATTCTGAGCCCGATCTAGCGGGACTCTGATATAAGACGCCAGGGACGAAGTCGCCCTGGCAACCGCCATCCGCGGGCTGGCTGCCAGGACGTGGGTCATTCCGGGCGGTCGCCGCACCCGCATTGCCGAGGGCACGGTGCGGCACTGGCTTGGCGTCCACATGAAGATAGGCCTTTACGGTCTCAGGCGCCGCCGGCATATGGGCCTTTCGGTCGGCGACGTGGTGGCCAGGACCCTGAGGAGCATGACGTGTCTCCGCCCATCTGAAGCCGGTAACACCGGTAACAAGGATGGAGGAAAACACATGGAGAACGGCATGGCAGATACGCCACCCACCCCGGAGCGAGCCCCCGCTCGCACTGAAGACATGACGTTCCAACCCGGCATTCCTTCCGCGACCATCACTGGAAGCAGTTCAACCGACAAGAAAGAATGCATCATGCGGATGTATCCCACGACCAAGCCCAAGTTGCGTTGACAGGAGCCTCACAAGAGCAGATTCATTCCCCTTTTGTCCTGTTGTCGGGCGACTTCAGACAGGTGGACATTTTCCACGGCAGACAGAGAGAACGGCGCCGCTCAAGAACAGGTTCGGTTTCAAACCCATAGTCGACAGGATAGCGCTGATGCTGCCATCCTCGCGCTGTAAAGTTCGGACCGAAGTACAGGCGGCGGATGTGCCGTAGTTCGGTACCCGGCCGAATGGAATGCAGTCTCAACCAGCACGACAGGCAAACTGCAAAAAACAGCAGTAGAACTGTCCAGGTGCTGAAGTGCAGAAGGCAGAGTGCCAGGAAAAGGGTAACCCGTGAATCAAGCAGGAAGAACCGCGTTGGCATCTGGGTTGCACGCCAGCAATTTGTTTCACGCGGCATTGACGACTTTCCGGGCCCCGGCTAACGCAACCAGTGACCTTGCCGTGTCGTGACTGATCCGCCCCTGCTCAAGGAGTTCTGCCACAGCATCAATCAATGACTTGCCGCGATGCTGATCGTCGTTGCTGCCTGAGGGCCCGGCAAGACGGTCGTGCAATATGCCCGGCCATCGGCGGCGGTCCGTCTCGAGTAGCTCGGTACGAAGGCCAGGGTTGAAACGGAGCCAGGACCGGACCGCCACTCTTCCCTGACCTCTCAGGTCCTCGACAAGATACTGGATCTGAACCAGTCGCAGCGCACTGACCAGGTCGTAGGCGCGGCGTTCCGCGCCATGCGTAGACATCGTTGCCATTACCCGCCCGACGCAGTCTGCTATCGAACTGGCGTGAACCGTAGCAAACACAAGATGGCCGGTAAGCGCGGCCTCCAGCGTCGCATCCATGGTTTCGCGATCACGCATCTCGCCGACAATAATGATGTCGGGGTTGCGTCGCAGGGCAGAGCGAACACCTTGCGCAAAGTCGGCCAGGTGATTGCCGATTTCCGATTGCCCGATGATAGATGCCGACGGGTTCTGCGACCCACCCAGGTCGTCATAGGTGAACTCGACCGGTGCCTGGAGATCAATGATCTTGCGCGGCGCGTCGGCTTGCAGGAGAAAACGCGCAATTGCAGCCAGCGTCGAGGATTTCCCGCTTCCGGTAGCGCCGGCAATCAACACCAGCCCGTTGCGGGGACACAGATCGTTCATGTCGGCAGCGGTCAGCCCGACCGCCGCAAGAGTCGGCGTCCGTGTGGGCAGGATACGGATGGAAATCTCGACGCCATGCCCGTGGCGAGCCCGGATTCCAGTGGCATTGACCCGAAATCGCTGGCGAGTCATGTCGGCCTTCGTCAAGTCGTAGGCGAAGTCCAGGACTTTTTGACCCCTGATTTCCACCATCGCGTTCGACGCCCGATAGAGTTCGGCAAGCGCAAGGTCGACTTCCGAAGGTGTCCAGACCTTGCCCGCCAGACTATGGAGTACGCCGTTGAACTCCACCCGCGGACGGCGGCCGGACTGGATCGTGACATCTGATACCCCGTCCAGTCCACAGGACATCAGGAACGCTCTCAGATACTTGCAATCGATCCGGGCTGGATGATCATTCTCCAGCGCCACTTGCCTGCGCTGGCGGTCAAAAGACAGTCTGGGTGCATATTCGTTGGCAATTGGTGCTCCAAATCGCCTCGCCATCTCCGGAATGCCAGGCGTCATCTTGCTGCTTCCGGCAATGGCAATGGCCCGGCAGCGCATAAGAGCGGGCATTCCGCAGGCATAGCCGGAGCTGGACCAGTTGTCTGGGTCTGCATTTGATTCACGATTCGTCCTCCGTTACTGCCGCATGTCATGTTCAGTCCTGTCCGATTACGCCGCGGCCTTCCTCAAGCGGCAGCTGCCATTTGTGCCGGCGCCCTTCAAAGCTCGCAGCCGCAACGATCTCGACTGACCGGTCATCAATGCGCAGCGTCGACTCGTCCAGGGTCGTGCCGTATTCGGAATGTGCCAGAACAATGTGATTGATGACGCCCCTGGCCACCAGTTCACGGTATTTGAGCATGCCAAGATACTCGCGTTTCAGTCGCCGCATACGGACCTGAAACTCGACATTGGCCTGCTCCCGTCCTGCCTTCCAGCCAGACCGGAACCAGCGGGTGAACAGGTGCCGTTCCTCGGCGTTGTGCGGAAGCAGGCTTGAGGGCAACCGATTCGGCTGTGGTGCCGTCAGGACGAGGTGACCGCGCCAGGTTGGAATGACCGGTGACAGGCGACCCGGCTTGCTGAGCAAAATGTACTCGCTATTGCCGGCAATGATGTTGCCTCCCTTTTCAACAACCGTAGCATCAAACCCCCATTCGACGACCGGCGACACGACATAACCCAGTCCCAGGGGCGCAGGAGAAACCACCCTGCTGTAGTCGAAAGCCACAGACAGCTGGTTGCTGCGCACCTCGAGCCGTCTGCCGATTTCCCAGGACCGCCGGAGGTATCCTGTCTGGCTGCCATAAGTCAGTGCGCCTTCGAGAAGTGCCGAACGTCGAATCCCGGCAATTGTTGGCGACTTTCCGTGCTGCATCGCCTGCCTTGCGGCGTCTGTTCCCGATGATGGCGGAATGGGCCCTGCCATCAGGCGGTCGGCCTCGCCGATGTGCGGCATTGGGGATTCGGTGATCGCTTGCCTGGCTGCAGTGGACTGGCATCCTGCCAGGGTCGCCGTTAGCAGCATGGCACAAACGCAGATGCTGGCACGTGCCCTTCCACCGTCAACGCGCATATGTAAGCCTGAGACTACGGCTCTCGCCAATGTCCAGGCGGGCCTGACCGCGCGCTGCGTGGTTGGTGGCAGCAATCACATCCAGCAGCGTAGCGCCGGAGAGGGACAGGTTTACTGTGACCGGCGATGACGGCCGATTGGTCTCTGCGCTGTAATCGTAGCTGAAAAACCGCGCCGTCAGTCGCGCCAGCGGCTCAATGGCACCATTCCAGTTGACATCAATGCGTTGCTGGAGGCTGGCATTCGCTTCCTGTGAAGACGGAACAAGGCGCACCATACCGCGAATGCTGGTGTCAGTGTTACTGTTGCCATCCGCTATCGGGCTGGCTGTCGATGTCTGTGCCACTTCCGAGACTGCCGACGCAATGACCACATCGATGGGATTGATTGTCGGTCGGGCAGGCATCCTTTCCGCCCTTGCACAGGCTGCAGTGAGCAGCATCGCAGCAAGAAGGAAGGAATTAACAGGTGAAGCACTGGGTGTCATGGATCGTCCATTGTCGGTTACATGACCACCGATATGTTCGTTTCGCGAAACTGGTAATCCTGGTTGATCCCAATCCACCAAAACCTGTGTGGATAACTCCTGCAATTGCTCCGGCACTCTGTAAGGCCGGACAGGCCGACGGCCAGGCCTCTCAAGGCTTTTTCGCCGATGTGCTCGGTGCGCGGCGGCATGAGGCCGCAGCCGCGCCGGCGCGGTTGACGAAAGTGTCTGATTCGAGGGGCACGAATGCTCTCTCATCGGGCCCATGAATAGAGATTCTGGCCGGCGTTGCGTGTAGGCGGTGGTCCGTAATGGAAATGGATTCAATGCCCGGAACTGGATGCCAACATGCCGTGAACTGCCTGACATTTCGGCTAGAATGCCCAATTTCGTGGATTTTAGGCAATTTCCTGAAGTTTTTTTGTAACAGCCAGCCAGCCCAAAAAGATCACCCTTCTCCTGATCGACGACTGTTGATCAGGCCTGGGACAACTGCGTCAGTTGCGGCTGAAAGTAGTCTTCTAGAATCAGCAAAGTGTATACGGCTATCTGGCAGCCACTACATATAGGGTTTTCAAATCTTGGATGTGCTGGATCAAACCGTAATTCTCAGGCTGGACCAGGGTTCGGATTGGCGATTCATACAGCACTTTCTTGCAGGGGCAGGTTAACAAGTTTTCCACAAACGATGTTCTTCCGTTTATTGCGGTCCACTAAGGAAAAGACAATGGTGTGTCGGCAAACAATTTCGGCATTTTCAATACACAAGGCGAGTCAGTTCAATGTCCAGTTGCCCGGAAGACAATCCCCGCTTGCCTGGCGGCAAGCCGTCCGGGAATTTGTCTGCCTGGATGAAACTTCACAGATTACTGACCCTGACAGAGGATCGTTGCGCGCTGCTTCATCGCAGGTGTTGCTTCAACGAGGTCATCAACCAGTTGTACATCCGGGCAGTGTTTGTCGACCACGCAGCGTTGTACTCGGAACTCGCAAGTTGCCGAAAACTTGCGCGGCAAGCTCTCGACAGCCACGCCGCCGCACAGGCCGATGGCATGGTCCTCATGCCTTCCTATGCGTTTCCGGAAGGCATCGAAGTTCCGGATTGGGTCGAAGAATCGAGCTGGAGTGAATTTGCCGAGTTTTGCGATCAGATCATCCGGATAAGACGACCGGCCATGATCGAAAGGGGCATAGAGAGAGTTGAACAGGATGCTGAATCGCTAAAGCACCGCTTCCTGTGCGTTGGTACAGCGGACCTGGGATATATGCTGGCCGCAGGACAATATGAAAAGCGCGCTGCTCCACGGCGGCCACCACAAAAGAGATGGCAACCGATATCCAGGGAAGACCTCGACAACCTGCTTGCGCAGGTTGGTGGCAAGGGTCCTGTCGAAGGCCTGCTTTCATTGAACACCAACAGATCAGACCCGGCAAGTCTAGCCAGTCTGTTGGGGAAAGCCGTCTGGTTGAGTGGCATGAGAGGACAGGAACTCTTCTCGTGCCGTCTAATGTGGTTGAAGGCGTCGGCCTCAGAATCGTCGGACTTCCTGGAGCAGGCCCTGATCGATGACACAGATACCACCGGTGATGCCGGGGCATTGTCAGTGGCTCTCACGCGACCGCGGCGGGACACGATTGAAGCCGGGCTCACTTCACTGCGCGACCTGTCCGTCAGCGCTGTTCCCTGCCTGGTCATACGGACCGCCAAGACCAGGAATCGTGCTCCGGCAATTGACAACCGCTTGCGTATCCAGGTTCTTGAAGGCATTCTCCTTTCCGATCTTGAGTGCCTGTGGCTGGTATCAAGGCTGAGAAAGTTCCTCCTTTCGCCCCGGCGAATGACAAGCGTCAGGACAGGCTGCTCGAATCGGCTCCTCAAAGCCTCCCGTCGGGTGTTTCCGCAACGCGATGACGGCATAACATTGCATACGCTTCGCCATGCCTTCATCGATTCGGTTCGAGGTGCCATGAGCCCGGAGAACGCCGCCGCTCTCAGCGGACACACTTCGCTCCGGACCCTTAAACGGTATGGAAGAGCTCGCCGGCGTTCGACCACGACGCAGCTTGCCAACCGATGGCTTCCCGAGGCCGATCCGCAAGCGGTTGCGGCTATTTCTCGGGCGTGGGCACCCAGATCTATGCCGCGTCCCCAACCGGAGGCTGATCGCCCAAGTCCATCACTTTCGCCTGCACCGCACCCTGGAAGGGCATTGGACTGATGGACCGTTTTGCTGAATTCAGACAATTCAGGTGCAATTGGTGCCGCATGCTTCGCCTGCCGATCGTTCTTGGTCTCATTTTGGGAGCGAGTCCGTAAGCGGGCAAACTGGTACGTCATCGAGTCATTCCTAATCGTGAATACAGTGCTCGTCGACATCTTGCATAACTTTGTTAGAGACACAATAAGGGCTAGTTAACTTCCATATATTGTGGTTCTAGAGAATATTTCTGCTTGACACCTCTGCCCCTTCGTGCTAGAGAACGTCATGCTCAAGTTCGACAGTACATCACCGTATCCAGCCCCGTTCGGGCCGCTTTTCCAGCCCCGAAAAGCGCCATCGGGAGGTCGGTCATGACACCGAAACGGGCCCTCGAAAAGGCCCTGGCTGAACGGAATGCAGCACGAAAAGACGTCACCTCTCTCACACAAGAAATTGCCTCTCTCAGGCGTCAGATAGAGTGGTTCAAGCGCCAGCTCTTCGGCGCCACATCCGAACGGCAGACGGTCAGGACGCCCGAGCAGGGACGCGACATGTTCGAGGCCGCCGGCGTCGAGTCCGGCGCCGAGACCGCCCCGTCATCCGATGATGACGCGCAGGATGACCCGTCGACTTGTGCCGGTCAGGCCGAGGAGAAGAAGAAACGCAAGCGCGGCAAGAAGAAGCGTGGCCCTGCCGTCAATGACAGCGGTCTGCGCTTTGATGCCGATGTTCCGGTCCAGGATGTGTATCTTGAACCGGAGGGTCTTGACGGCATTCCCGGGGACGAACTCGAGAAGGTCGGCGAGCATGTGGTCTGCAAGCTGGTCACCCGTCGCGAGACCTCGCACGTCGCCCGCTTCATCATGCCGATCTACAAGCGCCGCGAGACCAACGCCTTCCTCCCGGTTCCGACGCCCCCGTCGGTCTTCGAGAGCAGTTGCGTCGATGTCAGTTTCATCGCCCGTATGCTGATCGACAAGTTCATCTGGCATATGCCCCTCAATCGCCAGCACCGGCGTCTGTCTGCGGACGGCATTGAGGTCAGCCGCTCGAGCCTCAGGGGCTGGGTGCGACGTGCGATTGACCTTCTCTGTCCGCTGGCCGAGGCGCAGTGGCGCTCTGTCCTGGCGAGCGATGTCATCATGATGGACGAGACATATCTCCGGGCCGGCCGGATATCACGGGGCAAGATGCGCCGCGGCGTGTTGTGGCCGGTGCTGGGCGACCGGGGCGAGATTGTGTTTCATTACCGGCCCGATCGCCAGCACCATCATGTGGGGGGCATTCTGGGCGACTGGTCCGGGGTTTTGCACAGCGATGGCTATGGGGCTTATGCGGCCTGGTCGGAGGCGATGTCGGGACGGGTTGCGCATGCGTTGTGCTGGGCGCACACCCGTCGCAAGTTCGAGGGCTGCAAGGATCATGAGCCCGAGCATGCGGGGCGTGCTCTGGCGTTGATTGCCAAGATGTACCTGACCGAGCGGGAGGCGCGTGCGGACGGCACATCGGGGGTTGCGTTGCTGGCTGCCCGTCATAAGCTGCTGGCGCCGGCGATGGCGGCCTTCTGGGAGTGGCATGGGACGATGCTGGCGCGTGACTGGTTGCCGAAGGATCCGTTCTACCAGGCTCTGTGTTATGCCGGAGAGCGGCGTGCCGGGCTTGAGGTGTGTCTGGGTCATGCCGGTGTTCGTCTGGATACCAACGAACTGGAGCGTCAGATCCGCCCCATAGCGACGGGTCGCAGGAACTGGCTGTTTGCCTGGAGCGAGGCCGGTGCCCGCGACATCGCCACCATCCAGTCCTTGCTTCTGACCTGTCAATTGCAGTGTGTTGATGCCTGGACCTGGCTGGTCGATGTCCTGCAGCGTGTGGCCCTGCATCCGGCCCGGCTGGTCGAGGAGTTGACGCCCCGCCGCTGGCCAGACGTGTTTGGTGCGGCGCCCTTGGGCTCGGTTGTCAGTCAGCGGCCCTTCGGCGGTTCGGCCGGCGTCTATACCCCGGACCCGGAACGGCCCTGTGCATCTCCCCGGGCCGGCATGGCGGCGCCGGGATAGCCCATTCCGATGTCACCTCTCAAGCGGTCATGGCGACAATCCTGACCACACGACACATCCCTGACCTGGCCTGAGGCGAGGCCGGCCGGCCCGGCGCCGTCAGGCGGCCCGGGCGTACCGTTTGCGTTGTCTTGACTTGATGATGTCGATGCCGTCGACCAGCGCCATGAGCCCGGTGGCCGAGACCGGCTCGGCCGGATTGCTGGAGGTGAGCCGGGTAAAGAGGCCGCTCTCCAGGCGCTTGGACCAGATCCAGTAGCCGCCCCGGTCGAAGGCGATGACCTTGAGCATGGTGCGGCGTCGATTGAGGAAGACATACCAGTCCCCCGAGATCGGGTTGCGGCCGAGGCGGTTGCGCACCAAGGCCGAAAGCCCGTCATAGGACAGGCGCATGTCGGCGGGTTCGGTGGCCAGCCAGATGCGGCCCCGGCCGGGAAAGCCGGACCCGATCATGACCGGCGCATCCGCAAGACAACATCGGGCCCGAGCGTGAGCTCGATCTCCCAGTGCGGCTGTGCAGCTGGTCCGAGATTGACAAAGGGCGGCGTGACCGGGGCGGCGGCCGTGTGGCTGCCGGTGTCTTTGCGGAAGCGCTGGCACCATCTCCGGAACGTGCTGTAGCGGAGACCCTGTGTGTCGCAAAAGTCCCGGCGTGTCAGCGCCGATGATTGCCAGGTGTCATAGATGTCCCGCCACTGATCACGGCTCCGCACAGGAGCGCGCTGTGGGGTGGGTGGTGATTGTGAAATGCCGTTCTCCATGGGCCTTGTCTCCATCTGTTGTCACGGGATTGACCGAATTCAGATGATCGGAGAACAGATGCTGATCGTCAACAGCTAATCGGGACGTACCAGTTTGCCCGCTTACGCGAGTCCGGCGGTTTCTGAAACGCCGGTTAGCGGACAGTCTGGCAATCTCCACAACCCTGGCGGACCTGCGTATCAGACTGGTCCGGTCATGATGACCGGCTACGGGTTTCGTATGCTTGCCGGCAGCATGACCCAACTGGAGAGCGAAGACACAAGCAGGAATCTGCTATTCCGCGATGTCTACTTCAATATCGAGACCCCGCGGCGGCGTTGGCCGGACGGTGTCCGCATTCATGCCCATGCGGTAGCACTGCGCCTGGACGCGCCTGCAGGTACAGTCAGGGGCGCCGAAGCGCGTGGGCTCAGCATTGGGTGCAGACCGCAATCGGCGTGCCACATAGTGTTCCATTGCGCCGATACACGACGCACTGTTGCCCAGTTGCCCGCCGTGTCGGTGCGTCGGCGACCGGTATCCGCAGTCCTGGCTCCGAATGGCAATTCGGTCCAGCCTGTTGCGGGGGAACGTGATGATGGTCGACACTTTGTATTGACCGCAGAAATCTCGCATCTCCTTCTGCCAGGGTCAGTCTCGCCTCGCAACAAGCAATCAACGGCGCAGGCAGACCTGCCTGAGCTGGTTGGCTCCGGTTTTGCCATGATCGATACGAGCATTGTGTTGCACGCACCGCGGCAACGAGTCCTGTTGCTCCTGCGCCGACGCGGGCATGACAATCTCGGCAGCAATGCCGACATTAGCGGCCTTTTTCTGCAAAAGTCAGGAAAGAACCTGTCGGCACTGCATTTTGGAGAAACAATCGGGATACATTCCTACAGAAACAATGAAACAGTGCCGCTGCGTCTGCTTAGCGGAATAATAGATCTACTCTCTTCGTTGGGTCAGCAGCAGAGTGCAGTCGAAGCAGATCTTGCCGAACCGTTCGATCGGCAACACGTCAGGACCGGGGACGCGGGCACCTTAAACGCTCAGCCCGCCGAATTGCATCTTGCCCGGAATGACGACCCAATCGGACAGACATGCGCGACGTCCAACCCGACAAGTGGCGGGCAGCACGCTTCACATGGGGATGTTCATGAATAGCCCCGCATTTTTCTTCAAAGCCGCCCTTGTTGGCGACCGATCGGTAGCCTCGGCGAAGCCGTTCGGCTCGCATTCCTGGCGGCAAGACGGCTCCGAATCTGTACTTGTCAAGATTTGGAGACCAAATCCGGAAGCCCGTTAGGTTTCAGGCAGTACCCCCCGCACGGCGACAATCCGCCGGGGGTTTATCAACGGTTTGCCAGCGGCCTTTTTGCTGCATCACGGCAGGTCCAATTCACAGTTGCATGTCTCCGAGAACTGGTCGCCGCAATTGTGGCAACGCGGTGTTGCCGACCAAACGGCCAGCATCGCAAATTTCAAGGAGAATTGAAATGAAACTCCAAACCAAGAAACCTGCCAAGCGCTCAGTTGGCGCTTGTGCACAAGTTGACGCCGAGGCCAAAGGGAGTAGCCGGAAATGTTCATAAAAGCAGTACGCTCGGGAGCCATGAAAGAGCCATGGCGCAATTCGTTCGGTGTTGAGTTCATCAAGCGAGACGGAAGGCTGATTGTCAGCCTGATTGCGCTGACGCCACTATTTGCCCTCCTGGCAGCCTATTCAAGGTTGCGTCAGATCAACACCATTGTCAGAACCATTGGCATGGATATTGCGCAGATCGAGATCACTTCGATTCCACTGCTGAGTGGAAACGAGGACTATGCACCTTGCATTTCCTGGAAGGTAAACACACGGGACCGGCGCCTCAAGACGGTTCACAACCGGCATGTTTTCAAGCTCTACGAATTCTTGTGGCGCAAGAGTCGCAGGGAGCAACTGGACTGCCAGTTTCAGCCCGGTGCCGCGGCGTGTTATGAAAGCGTGTTTCTGGATGCTGAGGTGCAGGAAGAAGCAATCGACCGCCTGTATGACCACATTCATACACACGGCCTGGCGTCCTGCGGCGAGGAGAGTGCGAAGCGGCAGGTCACGGCGCATGTCGAAAAGCACCAGCACCTGCTCCAGCCCAGCGGCTTCATTACGCGCTACACCGTGATCCGCTGTTTGCGTGAGCTTGACCTTGTCCATGAATCACGAGAGAACAATCCGCCGCTGTGCCCCTGGACAGAGTGTGCAAACATGCAGGACATTGTTGCGCTTGTTGAACTGTCCACCAATCTTGCACCAGGCGGTCTTCTTGGCAAGTCGCGAAAACTGGAGGCGATTTATGCGAGAAGAACCGGCATGAACATCATGCGTTTGACGACGTGTCGGAACCTGCAACAAATTGGGTCCGCGATCGGGGGGTTGCATCACTCGACCGTATTGTACGGCCTCGCGCAGAGTGCAGCTTACCGGGACATCAACCCGATGCACGCGTCCCTTATCAACATGTTCTGCCAAATCGCTGATAACGAAGCGATATTCCGCGGCATCGCATTGAAAAAGTCGTTGCTGATCTCCTAATTCGGCAACCAGTGAGAAATGTGTAGCGGCCGTTTGTAACAACAGGCGGTCGCTACATTTACAAGGGTTCAATGCACGACATCGTGATGCTAGAGTCCCGGGACGGGATTTATCACGGGAATGGGAGTGTCAACCATTGGAGTTCATCGACAGGCAGGACTGCGAGCCGCTGCTGGACTGGAACGAACTGACCGACGCCATTGTTGCCGGGCATGAACGGCCGCGGGCGGTGATTGATGACAAGCTGCTGCAGCGGCGCAATCAGTCAATGCTGACCCGAATGGCATGGATTGACGGTCTCGGTGGACTGGTCAAGACAGCGATGGTCTATCCGGACAATGCCTGGCGCCGATTGCCCACGGTCAACGGCACAGCCGTATTGTACGGCGACGATGACGGCATTCCGGAAGCGATGGTCGACTTCCATATGTTGACCAAGTGGAAGACAGCAGCCGACTCGGCATTGGCAACCAAGATATTGGGACCTCCACAGGCCAGCACAATTTTGATTGTGGGTGCCGGTACCGTGGCCGAGTCCATGATTGAAGCCTATTCGGCAACACTGGGATGTCGGCAGTTCCAGTTGTGGAACCGTACCCGTGATCGCGCAATTCGCCTCGCTGCAAGAACTGAAGAACGCTGCTCGGTCGAGGTCGTCAGCGATCTGGAGACCGCCGTTGGCGAGGCCGACATCGTGTGCTGTGCGACCATGTCCAGTTCTCCGATAATTCGCGGCGAATGGTTGAGTCCGGGAACCCATGTTGAATTGATCGGTTCCTTTACGCCATTTATGCGTGAAGCAGATGACGAAGTGCTTCGCCGGGGGACGATATTTGTCGACAGTCGGGAAACAACCCTGAACCACATTGGAGAACTGAAGATTCCCCTCATCGAAGGCGTCATCGGCACTGAAGACATCGGCGGGGACTATTATGACCTGTCAACCGGCAACTTCAGGCGCCGGAGTGGCGACGAGATCACCGTTTGCAAGAATGGCGGTGGAGCCCATCTTGACCTCATGACGGCCAGCTACATCACCAGCAAGTGGCGGCGTTCGAGCCCCGACAATTGAGTGAATATAATTTACGCAGCAACGCGGCGTACCGAGAGCGGGCTTTCATTGATGGGCACGTGTACGAGGGCAGAGAATACCGCAATCGCGATGCCCAGCCACCAGACAAGGTCGTAGTTTCCGTAGACATCATAGAGAAAGCCACCGAGCCATACGCCAAGAAAACCGCCGAGCTGGTGCGAAAAGAAAATGATACCGTACAGCGTGCCCATGTAGCGCAGACCATAAATGTGTGCGATCAGGCCGCTGGTCAGCGGTACGGTGGCCAGCCATAGCGCCCCCATCACGACTGAAAACAGGATTACGCTCGTCGGTGTAATCGGAAACATGACAAATATCGTCGTGCCCAGGGCTCTTCCTGCATATATCGCAGCCAACAGATACTTGCGGGAATAGCTCTTGCCGAGCCAGCCGGCATAGATGGTTCCGGCAATGTTGGCGAGGCCGATGATCGAGATGGATAGTGCGCCGAGCGCAAATGTCGAGTCCACACCGACCGCGTTAAGCAGACTGTCTGGCGAGATGACACTGCAGAACTCGGTCACAAATGCTGGAAAGTGCGCGGTAATCAGCGAAAGCTGATAACCACAGGAAAAGAACCCGACAAAGATCAGCGAGTAGGATGGATCCATACAGGCCTTGCGCAAGATACTCCCCAGACTTTCCTCAAGCTCCTTGCGGCTGGCCGGTTTGACCGAACGCATCATTGGAAGCGCAAAGAGGACAGAAAGGATCACGGCAGCAAATATCAGGAACACCGATTGCCAGGCCATGAACCTGAGCAACAGTTCGGCGGTCGGGGCGCCAAAAACCTGGCCAGCAGAACCTGCTGCGGTCGCGATTCCAAGCGACAATGATCGATTCTCGTCCGAACTTGCGCGGCCGATGACAGCCAGCACGACGCCGAATCCTGTTCCGGCGATGCCGAAGCCGATGACAAATTCCAGCATGTTGTGCGCCCAGGGCGTACTTGCGACACTCGACAGGACCAGTCCGCCGGCATAGAGGAAAGCACCAATAATGATTGCCAGCCGATCACTGGTTTTTTCGGCGATAGCTCCGAAGATCGGCTGGCCTATGCCCCAGGCAAGGTTCTGTATGGCAATCGCCAGGGAGAACTCGGCGCGAGCCCAGCCAAACTCGTCGGCAACCGGGATCTGAAACACGCCAAAACTGGCGCGGATCGCAAAGCTGACGCAGATGACGATGCATCCAGCGATCAGTACCGGAGAAATCAGCCGGTTCTGCGGTCTGGAAAGACGTGACATTGTTACTGTGGTTGCAAGCCAATGGGAGAATGCTCACAGGCTCGACATCCGCTACCGCTGGAACTTCTGCCTGCCGATCAGACCCTATACTGCCTGCCTCTCCGGAACAACCTCGTTGCTTCCGCCTGCCGACGCCAGATTGTCAACGCCTCGATTCGGAGCCAGACCGAGCCATTGGCACGTAAAGGTCACGCCTGCGCGGCACGTACCGCGCCGCCGTCGTGATTCCGCATCCGGCTTTGACAACCCTGCTCACCCTTGGCGCTGCGCCAAACCTGTGCCGACAAACTTGTCCTGTCGGATTCAAATCCCGGCGACTGCCTCAACCGGCTGCAAGGCCTCAATGACGGTGGCGTTCTGGCTGCGGGCTATGGCATCGACGAGAAAATGTGGTTTTGCTCCGCCACCTGCCCCTTGTCCCATGGCATCAAGGTTGGATTCAATGCCCATTTGCCCTGCGGGCTCCGGTCAGCCAGATTGTTGCATCCCGTGTGCTCACGTTTCAATAGAACCATGCGCTCGGCGTTTGTCGACATATGGACAAGTTCCGATCTTATGCTTACTGCGACGATGCAGGGGGACATGGACGCAGGTCTGCTCGTCGACCGTTAAAATCGCAGGGATGAGAGACAATCTCCGACTCGCTTTTGAACATTTACACCGCGCAGGTTGCGGCAGGTCAGCTCAAGACGGATCCCTTCCAGCTTGATGCCCTCCGGAGGCTGGATTCTCTTAGATCACGCGTCTTGCTATCCGGCAGGAGCACAGGGGGTTTTTCCGGATTATTCAAGAAGAAGGCTGTACCGCCGCCTGTTGGGCTTTACATTTGGGGGAGTGTCGGGTGCGGGAAGACCATGCTTATGGACATGTTTCATGCCGCTACGCCGGCTGCGAGTCTGAGAATACACTTTCTGGAATTCATGCAACAGGTTCATGATTCGCTGCATGATGTTCGCAAATCCAAGTCAAGGGACGCACTCGTGCCGGTTGCAGCACGCCTTGCCAAGGGTTGCAATCTGTTATGTCTGGATGAAATGCAGGTCGCTGACATTGCGGATGGAATGATCATCGGCCGCCTTTTCGAGAAACTGTTCGAGCACGGCGTTGTCCTTTGCACAACATCGAACCGGCCGCCTGAAGACCTGTGTAAGGATGGCCTGAATCGGCACTTGTTTCTTCCCTATATCGGGATCCTGAAGCAGAATGTGGAGGTCTATGAGTTCGGCAGCGACAGGGATCACAGGCAGGAAAGACTGGTCGGCGAGCAGTCCTACTTCTATCCTGCCGATGAGAGCACGGTGGAAACAATGGGCCAAATCTGGCACGACTTCTCGGGTGGCACCAGCAAGCAGCTGGTCATCCGGCTCAAGGGGCGCCAGATCATTCTTCCGGAGTTTTCCAACGGCGTCCTGAGATCTCATTTCTGGAACCTGTGCGGACAGCCGTTGGGGCCCTCGGACTTTCTGGCGGTCGCCAATGCCGTACGGGTTCTGATCCTTGAGGATGTGCCCCAGCTGTCCCGCACCAATTACAACGAAGCCAAGCGCTTCGTGATGCTGGTCGACGCCCTTTACGAGGCCGGTGTACGACTGATTATTTCGGCGGCGGCAAAGCCGGAAGATCTGTACATCGAGGGGGGAGGGTCGTTCGAGTTCGTCCGTGCTGCCTCCAGGTTACGCGAGATGCAGTCGGCCGACTGGGGTACGGGCTTGCGATAGAGGTCGATAGGCATACCCGGGCAACGCAACTCTTGTGCACCAACGCCTGCTGCTGCGAGAAGTAGAATACAGGGGTCGATTTGAGATCAAGGTGTGCCGTCGCGGTAGAGCCGTCGGTTGCCCGACGCCCCCCTGCACGGATCTAGACGTGCGCGTTAACGCATCCGGCTCCTCCTTCGGTAAGCGGGCAGAATTGCCGCTCGCCACGGCGGCGGTAACAACTGCGATAGTAGTGCATTGGTCCCATCGTGGTCTTCACCTCGGTGCGTTGCACCCCCGACCGGTACCAGCGCTGACTCTTGTAGACGATGCGCTTGGCATCCGCATCGGCGGCCTCGACGGTGGCCCTGCGTAGGGCGCAGTCGAACTTCTCGAGTGCCGCCATTTCCGGTGCGGGCTGGTGCCCGTCAATGGCAGCACAGATCGGAACCGGCAGGCGGGCACGGATCTCGGGTTTCAGCACGCTGCTGTCCTCCGGCTGCTCGAACATCGCCTTGGGGGCAGCACTCTGGTCCAGCAGGAAGGCGTTTAGGGCGTTGATGAATTCGGCCTGGGGTGTTGTGGGCCAGTCGGCTGGCGAGGTTGCATAGAAGTGGTCATCGGGGATCCTCCTTCTAATGTTGTAATGTGCGTCAAATTCTACGGATTTTGGCACCGAAGGGAATCCTCGATTTTGTGTGCCGAACGCTGAAATGTGACAGAATTTTGAGAGCGTGGAAAAACTGTCACGCGGGGCATGAAAGAGGCCCAGAACGGGGGTTTGAAATGCCCGAATCAGTCGATTGGAGCTAAGGAGGGCAAATCCTTGCCGCGATACGAGATTTGCACCCCAGTTACAGATGTACACCCCCTATTTTACGATCCAAGATCTTGTGATACGGCGCGTATTGATATGCTCTGTGCATCTCCTTTTGAAGAATGAAAGGCTAAGACAATTTATCACTTGCCTAACAATGTTGGTCACGAAAATGCGTAACGAGCAAGTTGACATGGTGAACCAGTTAACGGCGGTAGTTTTCCAAAGAGAAGACCTTTGGGTAGCGATGTTCATGGAAAAATACATCGGAACTCAAGGCAGGACCAAAAAGGAAGCCATTGATCGTCTTCGCATCGTCTACAGGGCTGAATTGGATCATTCAGTCACACTAACCGGAAAGGCCTTTGGCGGCATAATGGAATCTCCGCGAGAGTATAGGGACAAGTTGGATAATGACCCGTCTGCGCAGAGAATTGTAATTCATGATAAAGACTATTGCGATAACCAGGCATCGCTCTTAGCCGCGTAATGGCGCATCCGTTCCAATAATTTCCCAGTTTTGACGAGTTTAGCAAATGGCTAATTGATTCTGGCGGGCAAGTATATTCCATGCAAACCGAATGGGGGCTGGGGGCTGGCCACTCGATTTGTGGCTCCGGATGGAAAAGAAAATGCTATTCTGGCGGATCTGGATCAAGACGAGTGCATTGGTCCCGACGACATTCGCAGACTTGAAACACGTCTCGGCATGACGTCTCCCTGGACAGTTTCCGGGTGCTAGTCTGATATAGCGACAACGCATGCCTCACATTGATCCCCACTTTCTAGGGCACGCCGGGACCGCCATCGGCCGCAAACTGAGCCTTCCTGTGGGCCATCAGTTGCGCCCACGCAGCATCAAATCGACCCGACTGCGCCAAAGACCGAAAGGTCAGTATCGCCTGCCCGCCGTCAATGCTCCACCGCATGCCGGAGCGCTTCATTCGCTGCGTCACCATCGTCTTGTTCGCCGCCTCGACAACGCCCGACCCCACTGACAGCTTCTCGTCGCGCAACGCCCGGCAATGCATCCGCCCCCGGTTGGTCCGCACATAGCCCCCGGCACCGTCTTCAACGCACGGCAAGCCTCCCTTGTTGTTGGAAATAAATGCAAGGATCAGAGACTCGAACCAATATCCGAAAGCAACATCCCTGGATTGTGGCTACTTGTCGACAACTCCCGAGGTGTTGGCAACCTTTCTCCGGTTTCCCTTCTGCAACGTCCTGTGGTGTCCAACAACTCGGATTCCGGAACTGGGGAAACAGGCCCTGGCAAGAGGGATGTCCTTCTTCCATTAACCTTGAGGCTATTGATTGTTCGGCGCAGCACTCCCGAGGACCTGGCCCTTATAACATTGGTGTCATGGACCTGTTACGCTGACTTCCGCACCTTGCCAACCTTGTCACACATTCAACCCAGGTGCCGTAATTGACCGAACACAGTATACGAGGAAGTCGCCACCATTAGGTACCCATGCCATGCAAGGCATCCCATGCATCAATCTTGTCGAGCACACTTCGGGTAGCTGTCGGAAGATTGCTGCGTATCAAAAGTTCGTTCTGAAGTATTGTTTGAATTGGACCGTTGCGCCCTGGCAGAATTGCGAGTTTTGGATCGGCAACGCGTCTCGGTGTTAGTGCTCCGGACAGCGCGACAATAAATTTCTGACCACTAACTGTTTCCGCGAGAATTGGGACAGTTATGTTCTTGTTGCGCAAGCTTACAGCAACATCCTTCCGAAACTTCACTTGCTTAAGGGACTGTCGCTTTAGGTCACTATATAGAAGCGTTGTTAATGACCGTATTCGGGATTGACTAGTTTCAGGATCTTCGCCAGTAAGCAGGTGTCTCACTAGTCCAGCGCCGACATGGCGGTCTAGCAGGGCATGTTCGAACTTGTTCTTGAAGCTTCGCAAGCACCGGTAGCAGGACGAGTCACAGTTTTCGGGGCAATTCTCCATGAGTCTAAGCGTCTGCTCAAGCAGTTCTATTCCTTGATCGGCAAGTTGGCGAGAAAAGCCTGCACCACCTGGAAGAGTATCGTAGAGAAAAATCTCTGCCTCATCACCAGTTTTGCCATCTGGAGTTAGGGCTGGGCGGAATTCGGCTACGATCTCGCGATGCTCAATCTCAAGCAATCGGCAGGCCGCAATCGCAAGAGCCTCACTAACAGTTCTAAGAGCTACAATGGTCGAAGTGTGGACCGGAGTGAGGTCGACGTGGCGAGCCACTCGAAGCGAAAGGAGTGCGATGTCCGTGATGAAATCAGTTCCAAGAACGACATGCGTTATTTTACTGCCCTCGCATTCCTGACTGGATCGTTTCGCGGGAAAGGGTTTGCTGTGGGAGCCGAATAAAGTTCTCGAAGGCTTCTTGCTCGCTTCAATTCGACCGCAATTGGTACAGTAAGTATATCCACCTTTCCTGGGTCCCGTATTCGACACCAGAAGATGTTCGCGCAATGGCAAGATTCGAACACGGTTGTTGACAATTCTCCAGTCGGAATCATCTCCGGGCGTACCCATTGTCAGCTTGGCGCGAGTAGCGTAGCTTGTTTCGGGAATTCCCTCGGAGGAGGTTTTCTCTTCGACATCAATCGGGTGCGCGAAGCCTGGGGGCCGAATCCAATTTCTTCCTGGACCAAATGTTTCCTTTGCTCCGCATGCTTCGCAGTCCCATTTTTCGTTTCTGGAATCCGTCGTGATTGGGAACGTCCTAGCAAAGCCGCATTCGCTGCACTCCATATATATTCTTCGCGATTGCCAAGCTTTGTAGCGACCGGCGTTATCCACTGAATAGATTGCACCAGATCTAAAGCACTTCCCAGATATCCACACCTGCTTGTCCGGTGCATACTGCGTCAGGGCTACCGGCAGACTTTGCTGTGGCGCAAAGCGCATGATAGGTCGGAAGGGAGTGGAATGTTCGCGATCAAAAACGTGAAAAGTCGCAACGTCTGTTGGAAAGGCATAACGAGGCAATTTTCCACAATACAGCAATTGATCAAGGAGTTTGTTGCTGGGGGCCTGCGGGTCCTCGCCCTGTCCAGAAAGGGGCGCAGTCTGCTTGACGATCATTGTGAAGGCGAGTTCGCCGGGATCCTCAATCGGCGAGGCTTGCAAACCGGTTTCGGCAAGCCCTTCAACCCGACGAGGGTCAGGACAGTGCGTCGTAACCATGGCCTGAAGTCGCGCTATCAAAGGTTGCGCGTGCGCGGCCTACTGACGCCCGGCAAGCTGGCGGAACGGCTCTGCATCGCCCCATCGACGTTAAAGACCCGAATTATGGATAAGCGGGTCTATTGTTCACCTTGATGCCCGGTTTGTGCAAACTGCAGGTGACCAGACTGGACAGGGCTGGTGGCATGGCATGGCGCACGCGGCTGCGGCTGCGTTGGCGATTGTGGAGTGGAAAGACCGGTCGTCTTCATGGCGATGCCTGGTTTGCCCGGCGTGTAGGCGACCAGGCAGGACAGGAGTAGAGTCGAGGGGAGGCGCGCCCATCCGCAGGTCCGGGGAGTAGCCGTGCGCTGGCAGCTTTCGCCCTGTGCCAGTGCCTCAGTTCCGAACCGTAGATACGTTTCCTCACCCCCGCTCATCAAACCGGACGTGCAGTTTTCCCGCATCCGGCTTTCCGACGAGAACATGCTTTCGCTCCCGGCAGCATCTTCGTCTTCGGCACAAGGCGCAGCAAACCATAGTGATCCCACAACTGCTGCTCCGAAAAGCGCACATACTTCCCGGTCTGTACCTTGTGCTTGCGACACAGCCACCGTCGCAGCCGCCCGGCGGCATGCGCATCTATCGCCCTGTAGGACGGACTGACCTGTCCAAGACGGAAATACTGCGACCAGCCGGACAACATCCGGTTCAGCCGCTCCACCATCTCTTCAGCATCCTGTCCCACATGACGCCGATGCGTCTGCGCACTGATCCGACTGCAGATGCCCTGGACGCTCGCCTTGCTCGGCCGGGTGCCAATGTAAGCCCCCCTGCCGTTGGGACGATAGTTGCGCCCAATGCGGTAGCCCAGAAACACAAATGAGTCCTCGGGACACCGCAGGCATCGCGTCTTGTGCGGATTGATCGCCAGCTTCAGCTTGACCATCAGCCGCTCCGCCGCCGCCAGCATCTCTGCCGCCGGTGCACAACCCACGATGCAGAAATCATCCGCATAGTTCACGATCTCCGCACTATAGCGCCAGGCATGGCCCAGCGCCTGCCAACCCAGTATGAAACGGCGCATATAGATGTTACTTAGAAGTGGAGAGATCGGCGCCCCTTGCGGGGTTCCCTTCTTCTCCTTGCGAGCCCGCCTCGTGCGGCACGTGCCGCCCTCGCCGTCATCCTCTTCTACCGGCATCTCCAGCCACGCCTTGATCAGTCCAAGCAGCCGCCCGTCGCTTATGCGACGGGCCACGCTCTTCATGAGCTCGGCATGCGGTATCTCGCCGAAATAGTTGGACAAGTCGCCATCTACGATCTCTCTATGCCCCGTGTTCAACAGACGATGGACACGGTTCACCGCATCCAGCGCACTGCGCCCCGGCCTGTAAGCATACTGCTCCGCTCGCAGATCCGCCTCGAAGATCGGCTCCATTACCAACAAAGCCGAGGTCTGGACGACCCGATCACGGATGCACGGAATGCCCAAGGGCCGGAACTTTCCGGGTTGCTTCTTCGGAATCAGAACACGACGGACCGCACGCGGCACATAGGTCCCGTCCCGAAGCTCGCTCGACAACTCCTCAAGCCAACCTTCCACACCGATCTCCTCGATGGCTTCGAAACTCTCACCATCAACCCCCGACACACCGCCATTGCGGCGGACCCGGTTATAGGCCTCATGAAGAAAGTCCATCCGCCAGACCTTGTCGATCAAGGCGTGAAAGCGCCGCTCGGGATCCGCCGTAGCGCTCGCATGTAGAGCAGTCTGGAGTTTCCGAACCCGTTGTGACCCTGCTAGGTTTTCACCAGTGGTCATGCCTTGCCTCCTTGTCTACTCTCTCTCGAAGTCAAGCCCCTTCCCTCCACCGGCATTACCCGGCTTCTCCGGTACTACGGGCCTGTCCGCCACCCTGCCGGCCCGGCCTGCCCCTCGCGGGGCGCCGGTTTGGTCTGTGCACAACCGCCAGACAGGGCTTCCCGTGTTGCGATGTCTATCCTCTTCCACACATGCCAGCGCCATTACCCCGGCGAGTACGAACCGGTGCCCTTGTCGCTTGCTTCCCGATCCGCCATCGGCCTTCCCCTCAACACAGTAGGGTCGGCTCTTGCATCACGCTTTTTCGAGGCCTGCTCGGCGTTCACTCACGTTCCGGCCTGCGTGGTCGCTGAGCTGCCTAACGCAGCCCTTTGCCACCAGAGTGCTTCAATCTACATCGTTACCTCCGTAAACCGCCCTGGCTGCTACCAACCGAAGCGACAATTGTTGCGCGGGATTCGCACCCGCTGGATAAACGCGCCTTAACACGGCGCACTGTGCAGAAAGGCATTGTCGACTGAACGGTGCCTTGTATGCTCAAGTTCCATATCTCGCTTCAATGTGCCGAACAGGGTCTCGATGGTGAAGCGCTGGCGCAGCAGCATCTTGTCGGCAATGGGCATGAGATAATTGCGCAACTCATTGATATACTACCCCCAAGAATTAAACTAGGCCTTTGCAGCCACTCGAAAGTCCGGCAAGCCGCTGTCCGACCTTGCTCTCGCTGATGTCCTGTTCCAGTCGCGGATGGCCGAAAACGTCTCCTCGTCGGCATGAATCAGCCATCGCCGTTTGCCTACACCCGGCGTCTTTATCTTGCGCGCCTGTAGACGCTGCTTTTGCAGCCAGCTATATACCGTCGACTTGTTGACTCCTGTCTTGTCGGCAAATTCCTCCACCAGCCATTCGCCAGGACCCCGGTCGAGCGGTGGCGGCGACTTGCGCCGACGGCTGGCGGGCACATCCTCGCAGTACCTGTTGACAAGATTGCGTACAGTCGGGGCGGTGAAGACCGCCTTCCGCGCCGGCTTCCAGCCCTCCGCATTCAAGGTCGCTGCGACCTTGGCACATGCGTAGCCCTGCGCATACAACGCCACAACGCGGGCACGCAACGCGTCAAAGTAACTCAACTGGCAAACTTCGCGCACCGATCGTCGGATCTCCGCCTTCGTACGAACGCCGCCCTGCCACTGCACCTCGACCGCGACCCGCTCACTCTTGTCTATCACCGTCACCGTCACCCGCTCAATCATCAGACGCAATATCTCCGCCTTCTCGGCCTTCGACAATACGCCCTGTCGCCACCATTGCGTGATGCCCGAGGCCGCCGCCGAAACGGAACCCCGCTCCGCCGCCGAAAGCGATGCCGGCTGTCGCTCGCAAAAGCGACGATAGGCCGCCTCAAGCCGATGACACTCGACCAGGGCCGCCTCCCATTCATCCTCCAGAGATTGCGCCACCAGGCGGTTGCTCACATCCACCAAACGCCACGCACGACGCCCATCCGAAGCCACCCGCCGGGCCGCTGCCAAACGCAATCGCCACGCCTCATGCGCCGCATCACGGTTCGACTGCGCCAGCCGAACCGCCTCGAACGACAACGCCACCGAAGCCGGTGACAACGCATTCAAGGCCGCGGCAGTGGCAAAATCCTCCAGACCAGGGGCGGTCAGCGATTGACACCGTGGTCCCCCGTAGTCCTGACGCCCCCGACAGCAATAAGACATGCCCCCGCCGCCACCATCCCGGTAGTTGGCCGTCATCCGGCGACCGCAAGGCCCACAATACAGCAAGCCTGACAGCAAACCTCCCCCCAATCCGCGCACCGGCCAGCGGTTGGCCGCCAATTGATGCTGATTGAACTCGAATTCCGCCCATTCAATGTAGGCCGGATGCCGGTCCAACAACAGATGCCGCCAACGCGACTCAAGCGGCAACCCGGCACGGGCCGCCCTGCCTCGCACCTTCCCCCATGCAAAGGCGCCCGCATACACCGGATTGGTCAGCACTTCATACAGAGTCCCCGAACTCACCTCGCGCCACACCACCTCGCCGAGCTCGGGCCCGGGACCAACCCGACACGGGAGACCCTGACCATCCGCCGCCAGCGCTCGCAGTGTCGCAGCCAGACTGCCCTGGGCCGCAAACAGACCGAATATGCCCGCCATGCGGGCCCGCACGCTGGCATCCGGGTCGAACATCACCCGACCGCCGCGGTCATGGACGTAGCCACGCGGCAGGGCCATCTTCAACTCACCTCGCGCCGCCTTCGCCTCACGGGCTGCATGCATGCGATGACGCAGCGTATCAAGTTCCATTTCGCTCACCGTACCGCGAATGCCCAATAGAAGTCTGTCATTGCTACGCCGCAAGCTGTACAGCGACCCGGCGTCGGCAATCAGCGTATCAGTATGACGGCAGAGTTCCAACAGATTGCCCCACTCGGCCAAATTGCGCGAAAGACGCGAGACCTCGCTGCTGATGACGATCCCGACCTGATTGAGACCCACCGCATAAACCAGGGTCTTGAAACCCCGGCGGGTCCCCACTTCACGCGCCGAACAGCCAAGATCGTCATCAATGACCTCAATGTCCACCGGAGCCCAGCCCAGCTGCCGGGCCCGGCTGGTCAGGCCATACTGCAACTGGGTCGATTCCCGGTTGTGTTCAATCTGCCCCGGGGTCGACTGGCGGACGTAAATGATTGCCTTGCGGCGCACATGATGGCTCTCTACCCGCCCCGAACGGACGGCTGTCAACGCCTGTGTCATTGCTGGGATCCTGCTCGCAGAGATGCGTCACAATCATCTGCGTCAGGCGCAACATCAGCCGGTGGCGATGCAGTGCCGGCAGGGTCTGGAAGATGTTCTGCTCTCTCTTTGTCATGCCGATGTTGATGCCATCGAACTAGTGCCCTTAGGGCCTGGTGCCCTAGTATATGCGGTTGACGGGCATGTGCAATACTATTGTTGGTATTGTGTCTGTTAGATGCGCATATTGATGCGAATACGAGTCAGCAACTGCAACCCGCGTCGCCACAGTTTGTCAAAGCGTGCCTTGGAGATATAGCCCTTGTCACCAAGGATCTTGCCCTGGAGCCCGACCGTCAGTGCCTCCAGCGGCACCCGGTCATCGGTATTGCCGGGTGAGAACTGCACAGCCATCAACTGGCCCTTGCTGTTGATGACCACATGCATCCTGAAGCCGTAGAACCACCCCATTGCGGTTCGCCCACGGGCGGCAAGCCCCTTGAACACCCGATGACGCGAGCTGCGGGCGTTGTGGCAGACCGCCAGCCTGGTGCTGTCGATGATATACAGGCCGGTCTTTTCGCTGTCCTGGCACAGGTGGTGAAGCAGCAGCATGTCCGGCGGCAGCAATCTTGGCATCAGGGCTACAAAGCGTCCATAGGAGGGGAGGTCGCCGAAGCAGTCGCGGTAATAGCCCTCTATGGCATGAAGCCAGAAGCGTTTGAAGTTGCGGTAGGGTGACAGGTGGAACAGGGTCATGATGACCATCATCTCGCCCAGTGTGAGCTTGGTCTTGCGGATGCGTTGTCGTGTCGAGGGGACGAGGCGATGTCTTTCCCATGCCTCGTAGATGCAGCCAAAATCGTAGAGACAACAGAAGAGCGCTATGGTAGATGTGTTCATGGGAGGGATCCTCTGGATTGAGTTCAACAACAACCCATAGAATCAGACTTTATGGGGAAAGGGAATCCCTCCCACTCAAAATCGACCCCCTCTTATTCAGAATCGGGGTAGATACAGGCTCTGGCCTTTGTTGATGATACTGGATGATTGATTTTTCAAAGATCAATTCGTTTGACGCTGGACAACGCGAGTCGTTCGAAGAACTGATATGCGTTCTGGCAAAACGAGAACAACCCGCGGGTGGCATAGATTTTCAACGCATCGAGGGCAGTGGGGGAGACGGGGGCGTCGAGGCCATATGGCTGCTGAATGACGACAGAACAATTGGCTATCAAGCGAAGTATTTTCTGTCCCTAGACTCTTCCAAGTGGCACCAGATCGACAAGTCTGTAAGACGTGCGTTGGATGTTCGCCCTGAACTCAAGAGATACGTCGTTGCGCTTCCCTGCAACCTCACTGGCAAGAAAGAGTACCCCGGTAGAGGATTCTCTGGCTGGGAGAAATGGCAAGCGCTAGTAACGAAATGGTCCGAGTGTGCGAAGGTCAGAGGAATCAAAGTAAGCTTTGATCTTTGGACAGCGACCGACATCACTGATCGCCTGTTGAAGGAAGAAAATACCTCGCTGCAACGGCATTGGTTTGGGGGCGATGTGCTGAACGATGCTTGGTTCCGCAACCACATTATCTTGGCAGTTAAGACACTGGATGACCGGTTCAACCCGGATGATCACGTGGAGGTTTCGATAGAGGCCATGTTCGATGCGATCGTCAGAGGGCCTTTAATCATGAAGCATATCTCTGACGGTTTCACCGAGTTTGCCAAAACAAGAGTACCAAACACCAGTTATGCAAACGCCCATGCTCCAGATCAGGATATCTTGGCGCAGGCAAACAGTGCCCAAACAGAACTTCTCTCTCTCCAGATGTCTCTGTCAGAAGACCTTTCCAAACCATGGAATATCGAACCAATCAAGGCAGAAGTGGAACGGTTGAAGTCGTCCACTGGATACCTGTCTGGCTACTTCTACTCGATCGACAGGAAGTCTGTTGCGCAGGAAGACAAGCACAAGATTGACGCTGATTTGCGCAGGATTAGAGAACTGTCCGCCGCCGCCTATTCACTTGGTAACCTTCTGGATGATCGACTGCTTGTGGTCGAAAGCTCGAAATGTGCCCTAGTCTACGGCCCGGCAGGTGCCGGGAAATCCCACATCCTTGGGCAGATCGCCGAGCAACGGGTTTCGGAAGGGGCTCCAACCATTCTATTGCTGGGGCAGGACTTCTCCAACGCCGACTTATGGCAACAGATGGGGACTCAGTTGGGTCTGGAGAGCCGCTCGGCTGAGGCGATACTCGGAGTCATCAATGCTGCCGCTGAACGCAAGGGTGTTCGAGTACTGTTGCTCATTGACGCGATCAATGAGGGAGTTGGTTCCCAGTTCTGGAGGCAGCGCCTGCCAAGGTTGCTGGAAGTTCTGAAGGATTACGCCAATCTTGCAGTGATCCTTTCATGTCGCGAAGAGTATGTGCAGCATGCAATTCCAGCGAGCTTGAATGATGATTTACCCAGGCTCAAGATCAATGGCTTTACAACACCGGAAGAGTTCGAAAGCGCAGCACTCACGTACCTAGACAAAAAGGGCATTGCCCGGCCAAACACGCCATGGATTTCTCAAGAGTTCACAAACCCTCTTTTCATGAAATCTGCCAGCGAAGCAATCCATGCCAATGGTGATACGGAGTTTCCGCTTGGATTGCATGGAATCTCGAATTTGATGTCTTTCTACCTAGACTCCCTGTCTTGGCGAACGGGCATCAACAACATTGGTCCCGCCCAACTTGCCAGTCCGATTAAGAGAGTAGTCGGAAAGTTCGCTGAGAATATGGCCAGAGCGGGCAATGATTTCATTGACTTAGATGAAGCATCCACTCTTGCTGCACATTGTTTTGGAGAGATGCAACCGCCTGTTGGACAATCATGGTTCCAGGTTCTGATCGACACCAGCCTGTTCAGGCTTGACCCTCCACCATATAGCGAGGAGGCCGACCCACTGAATCCATCTTCTGACCTGGTTCGTTTCGCATTTCAGCGGTTCCAGGACCATTTGATGGCACAATCACTGGTTGATCGTGTTGATCCCGAGCATGCCAGCATGGCATTTTCCAAAGATGGGCCACTCAATTTTCTCTGCCATGATGGAATGCCTGGGGGCGGCCTACACCTTGGGTTTGCCGGACTGATTGGTTCACTATCGACCATCTACCCGGAGAAGCTGGGAATAGAATTTGCAAGCACAGTACCGGACTGGGAAAACGTCTGGGATATCCTGCAAAGTGCCTTTGTCGAGAGCTGCAAATGGCGACGGACGGATGCGTTTACTGATGCAACGCTAGAACTATTCAATAAACTAGATGAAGGCTGTGTGGACCGCTTCGGACTTCTGCTGGAAGTGTCAATGACAGTTGACCACCCTTGGAACGCCCTGTTCCTGCATTCCTGGCTGAAAGATCAGGCATTGCCTGAAAGGGATAGTTTCTGGACCCTATGGATCAACTGGTCGTCAAGGGATGAAGGGAGTCAGGCGGAACGTATCGTTTCGTGGTCATTGGCGTGCTTGGATAAAAGGGCGGATGTCAAGCACTTGGAGTTGGCTTCAATTGTTCTGGCGTGGATGTTGTCTTCTTCGCGCCAGTCTCTGAGAGACAGGGCATCCAAGGCGTTGACAACGGTCTTCCTGAAACAGGCAGATGTCTTTGAATTTCTCCTCGACAAGTTTTTCGATTGCAATGATCCCTATGTGATCGAAAGGATCTATGCTGCCGCCTTTGGTGCATGCTGTATCGATCAAAAGCCGGAGCGGCTAAATTCCTACGCCCGGAAAGTATTCGAAAAAGTGTTCTCTCAAGGAAACCCGCCAGTTGCGCTTTTGACCCGGGACTATGCGCTGGGGATCGTTGAGCTTGCAGTTAACAGCGAAGTGCTCAGCAATGATGTTCAACTTGACAAGTGTTTTCCGCCATTCAGTTCTGATCCACCTGACTTTGATCTGAACGAAGCAGATGTTGAACAACTTGCTGAAGACCGGGGCGGGAAACAAATCTTCAGGTCGGCTTCGAGTGAATGGGGTGACTTTGGCAAATACAGCATCCCTGGGCGGGTGCGGAGCTTTCTGACAACGCCACTGTCAGAACCCGCACCTCCTTCGAACGAGGAGCGCAAGAAACTCTTCTTTGAAGAGGTTATCAAACCCCATTCAGATCGAGTGGAGGCGCTGGATTCTTTCGAGGAACACTCGAATTTCACCGAGGATTGGATCATCTACATCCTTAAGGATAAGATGGGAGAGGAGAAAGCCAAAGAGGAGGCTAACGCTCACAAAGAGAGGCAAGACGCTGCCAGGAAGAAACTGGAAGAATTGTTGACTGCTGAGGAGGCAGAAAGTTTGTCCGAGGAGTACTTCCGGGATGGAAAGTGTTATGAAAAGTACGAGTCAGTAAATGTACAACAGTGCCGTCTTTGGATCACTAAGCGAGCCTATGAACTGGGCTGGAAAGCCGAGTTGTTTCCCGAAGATGACGCGCACACCAGCTACTCGCCATACCACAATGATGTGGAACGGATTGGAAAGAAATACCAGCGGATCGCCCTGGACGAGGTACAGGCTCGGTTGGCGGACAACTATTGGACAGTTTCAGGATGGGCTGAGGAACCGTGTGTTTATCGATACAGCCATCATGATTTCCGACGGAATCTCGAACCGACAATTCTTCCGAATGATTCTAACAACACAGAATCCGAGGATCGCCCCAATGATTGGATGTTCGAGCCTGTCATCAAGCTCCCGAAGGTGACTGAGGAGAAGCTCAAGGAGTGGCCCTTTAAGCAAGACCCGACCAAGACGATGGGGAAAAACCTGGTCAGGGTTGATGAGGATGGCAATCGATGGCTGGTCTTGTATGAGTTTGGCCTTGACTGGAAGCGATATGACGAACCAGCACCCGGAAACCATGGTCTCCAGAACCAAGAGTTCCGATTCCTCTACTGTATCTTCCTCAAAGGCGGCGCGGTGGAGAAATTCATCGAGTTCATAAAAACGGATCAACAGCTTCATGTAGATTGGTTTAAGCCGGAGTACTACACTGACGGACCATATCTGCGGGAGGCGTTTTGGCGCGATACCTGGAAGTGCGAGAAGTTCTCATCCTGTCATCAGAATGCTCCGAAAGAATGCGTTTACGGAATACCGGTCGCGGGTTATTGCTGGGAAAGTCATTTGGACAAATCGCTCCCAAATGGCTTCCGAGCCTTCATTCCGCAAATGTGGTTTGCAAAGGAGCTTGGAATTCACATGTCTCAAGACAATATCCAGTCGTGGGTGGATGAAGAAGAAAGTGCCGTCATCCAAACCAGGGAGGCATCCGATCATCAAACGGGGGTGATCATCGATGAGGCTGCACTCACGGAGTATTCCCAAAAGTTCGATATTGATCCGGTTTGGATCATGGTTGCTGAGCGGCATACCTGGTCAATGGGAAGTAACAGAGAATCATATAGGCGGAGATCTGAAGGCGCCGCCTGGTGCAAAGGTGGCTCCTGGAAGCAGGTCGGTTGGAACAAGGACACTAGGAGGTAGGCCTTCCGGTAAGTTAGTTTATCGGGCATAGCTGGTTAGGAGAAGGCATCCATTTCGGCCGCTGACATACACACATAGTCGAAGATGTTGCCCTTGCGGCTCAATTCCATCCGTTCTCTTATCGAAGGTATTCCGGACACGCCCTGACCAGGCCGGCCCGGACCGGATTACGTCCGGAATTGTGTTCCGAAACCTTGTTCTGTTTGATTTGTTCCATAAGTCCGACAGGGAAACCGCTTTTGGAACACATGCAGAAGACCATCAGGGCGCCAGAACCATGCTGGTAGGATACGCCAGGGTATCAACCCTCGATCAGAACCCGATATTGCAGATTGAAGCACTCCGCGAGGCTGGCTGCGAACAAATCTATACCGAGAAGGTGTCAGGGGCCCGCAGGGACCGGCCCGAGTTCCAGGCGGCGCTCACCTACCTGCGCAAGGGTGACACGCTCGTGGTCTGGAAACTCTCGCGGCTGGCCCGTTCGCTCCGGCAGGTCATTGAGACCGTTTATGTGCTGCAGGAACGGGGGATCGATCTCAGGGCATTGACGCAGAATATCGATACCGGCACCACCGAGGGGCGGCTCTTCCTGCATATCATGGCCGCGTTTGACGAGTTCCAGCGCGAGATCATCGTCGAGAACACCCAGGCCGGCCTTGAGGCCGCCGCACGGCAGGGCCGGAAGGGCGGTCGTCCGCCGGCCATGGATGAGACCAGGATCCGGCAGGCCGAGGCGATGATCCGTGACACCGTGAACTATCCATTCATCAGCGATGTCATCCGTCAACTCGAGATCGGCCGGTCGGCCTTCTATCGCTACTTTCCGCCCGCCGCACACCCGAACGCCGACCCGAACTCCGCTCGGCGCAGCACCGCCAGCCAGCGGCCCGATAACTCAGCCCCGTATAACCCGGACCCGTGAAACTGTAGACCAGGAGCGGCCGTACGCCATAGCGCAACGCCCAGTCCCCGGCCACCCGCTCGCACGCCAGGCGCAGCACCTGCGAGGCCAGCTTGCCAACCCGCACCGAAGGCAGGATCAGAAAGCGCCGGTTGATCAGCACCTTGTCGATATGCGCCCGGCGGGCATCACAGCGCCAGCCTATGGCCGCATCGCGGGGGCGCAACTGCCAGCCGCCAGCCCCGAAGCTGAGGCCGCCCAGCCGGCCGTGGCGGGACGACACGATCCAGTAGCGCAAAAGGCCGCCCGGCGCCGGGCGCCAGCCGGCCGGATGGTGGCTCTCGATCATCGCTGCAAAGCAATGCCGGTCGGCCGTCTCGACGGCAACCAGCTGCACCTCGCCGAGTTCGGCCAGCGTGCAGGACAGTGTCTTGTCGGGATAGTCGGCGGCCGGGGGGCTATCAATGTCCCACACTTGACATGATTGAAAAGGCAGTGCCGTGTCTGGAGATCAGGGCCTGGTGGACCCCTGTAGTGATGACAGGGGTCCAGACTGCCATCTCTGCCCCCGGCAGTCAACCGGCGCCTGTCAGGACCCATGCCGCGCTCATGCCGCCGGCGCCGAAGCGGCGAGAGAGACCGGCAAGGAAGGGCGATCGGATCAGGACCACGTCAGCACGAAACGACCGAAAGTGGGGATCACTAACTTAGCAGAAACGAGGAATTATAACTTAGCATTGACAGCAGGACCGGCCCCGGGGCCGCTCTCATGCAGGAACGTCAGGCGTTGCCGGGCAACGACGAGGGCAAAGATCACCGGGCCCGGGCATTGACGGGTCCAGGGGCCGCCCGGAAGGCCTTTCTCAAACCGTCCCCTGCGCCTCCCAGACCCGCATGGCCTGGTAGCCGAACACCGCAGCTGACAGGATCTGCAACCCTTCCCACAGCTTCTGCGTCCCCGGCAGGGGCTGCCGCTTCGAGGGATGAAACCCCGCCTGGCCCGCCGTCAGCACCACATACCGCTCCATGGTCATCTCGGGCGGGTCCCGCGACTTGCAAAAGCCATGCTTCCAGGCCAGCGCCTGCAACACCTTGATCTCGTCGGCAGGCACATACTTGCCCGCCGGGTCGGCGGGCTTCTCCCGCGCCAGCAGGGCAAGGTCCCAGACCCGAAAGGCGGTGATGGCATCGAAGGCCAGACACTTCCCGAGATCATCGGCGCGGTCCAGCTTGCGGTCCTCGATGCGCGTGCCGACCTTCAGGGCATGGAAGAAACGCTCGATGCGCCAGCGCAATTCGTAGAAACGCACCACCTCCTCGGCACCCGCTGCATCAGCTGATCCCCCGGTGGTCAACAACAGCCAGCTGAGCACCGTCTTCGGCCGCCGCACCGCTGCCGTCGGCCTGCGCACCTCGCCGGCCGACACCGCCAGCATCCGCAACGGCGGACCACCAACTTTCACCGGCGGCTTCAGGTCGACATACGCAGCCCGCAACGCCAGGCGTACCTTGCGAGCCTTCCGTCGCCGCACGCCGCCACTGGCCGCAAGCCTGATCCTGCGATGCCCCAGCACCGGCTGCCGGCCCATATACGACCACAGACATTCGCTCTTGCCTTCAGACAGCAAGACGCGGCGCTGCGCCGAGCGGCTGGCCCGGACAAGAAGTTCCGCACCGCTCTGCCGCGCCGCTTCCAGCAATTCCCAGAAATCACCCTCGCGGTCGCAGATGTTCACCACGCGGCTCTCGGGACAGGCCGCCGACAGCGCCTGACCGCGCCGCAATCCCGCCACCCAGCGACCACTGTCCTTGCCTTCGGCACGCCGAAAATCCGCATCCAGCGTATACAGGCCCAACGGACGGCCAACCCCGTTGACGGCCACGCCGCAATGCGCCAACAGTCCGCACCTGCCCTTGCCACCGCCGCCCAGGGCGTCCAGACCCGTCGTCGACGACAAACCGCCATAGTTCAGCGTCGTCGTGTCCTGTAGCGCCAGTATCAACGGCTCGCGCCGACAGCGCTCCACCGTCGCCTCGTAATGGGGCTCCAATATGTGTGCCATGCGCACCCTCGCATTCGACAGCAGCCGATAGGCCGCCTTCTGCGCCGCCTGGCCCGGAAAGATGACCGGCAACGGCTCCCCGGGCCGCTCCAGCCACGCCTTGCCCATCGCCGCCAGACGGCGCCTGACGCGGCCGTCGGGATAGCTGCTGCGTCCATACTCCCGCTCCGCCCACGCACCCTCGCAGTACAGCGGACCATAACACCCCAGGACAGGCGCCGGCTCGGCACACAAACCCGCCCGCCAGCCTGCCGCCAGCGGCTTCAGCCACACCGCCCGCCGCACACCCGAACGCCGACCCGAACTCCGCTCGGCGCAGCACCGCCAGCCAGCGGCCCGATAACTCAGCCCCGTATGACCCGGACCCGTGAAACTGTAGACCAGGAGCGGCCGTACGCCATAGCGCAACGCCCAGTCCCCGGCCACCCGCTCGCACGCCAGGCGCAGCACCTGCGAGGCCAGCTTGCCAACCCGCACCGAAGGCAGGATCAGAAAGCGCCGGTTGATCAGCACCTTGTCGATATGCGCCCGGCGGGCATCACAGCACCAGCCTATGGCCGCATCGCGGGGGCGCAACTGCCAGCCGCCAGCCCCGAAGCTGAGGCCGCCCAGCCGGCCGTGGCGGGACGACACGATCCAGTAGCGCAAAAGGCCGCCCGGCGCCGGGCGCCAGCCGGCCGGATGGTGGCTCTCGATCATCGCTGCAAAGCAATGCCGGTCGGCCGTCTCGACGGCAACCAGCTGCACCTCGCCGAGTTCGGCCAGCGGTAAGCGGGCAAACTGGTACGTCATCGAGTCATTCCTAATCGTGAATACAGTGCTCGTCGACATCTTGCATAACTTTGTTAGAGACACAATAAGGGCTAGTTAACTTCCATATATTGTGGTTCTAGAGAATATTTCTGCTTGACACCTCTGCCCCTTCGTGCTAGAGAACGTCATGCTCAAGTTCGACAGTACATCACCGTATCCAGCCCCGTTCGGGCCGCTTTTCCAGCCCCGAAAAGCGCCATCGGGAGGTCGGTCATGACACCGAAACGGGCCCTCGAAAAGGCCCTGGCTGAACGGAATGCAGCACGAAAAGACGTCGCCTCTCTCACACAAGAAATTGCCTCTCTCAGGCGTCAGATAGAGTGGTTCAAGCGCCAGCTCTTCGGCGCCACATCCGAACGGCAGACGGTCAGGACGCCCGAGCAGGGACGCGACATGTTCGAGGCCGCCGGCGTCGAGTCCGGCGCCGAGACCGCCCCGTCATCCGATGATGACGCGCAGGATGACCCGTCGACTTGTGCCGGTCAGGCCGAGGAGAAGAAGAAACGCAAGCGCGGCAAGAAGAAGCGTGGCCCTGCCGTCAATGACAGCGGTCTGCGCTTTGATGCCGATGTTCCGGTCCAGGATGTGTATCTTGAACCGGAGGGTCTTGACGGCATTCCCGGGGACGAACTCGAGAAGGTCGGCGAGCATGTGGTCTGCAAGCTGGTCACCCGTCGCGAGACCTCGCACGTCGCCCGCTTCATCATGCCGATCTACAAGCGCCGCGAGACCAACGCCTTCCTCCCGGTTCCGACGCCCCCGTCGGTCTTCGAGAGCAGTTGCGTCGATGTCAGTTTCATCGCCCGTATGCTGATCGACAAGTTCATCTGGCATATGCCCCTCAATCGCCAGCACCGGCGTCTGTCTGCGGACGGCATTGAGGTCAGCCGCTCGAGCCTCAGGGGCTGGGTGCGACGTGCGATTGACCTTCTCTGTCCGCTGGCCGAGGCGCAGTGGCGCTCTGTCCTGGCGAGCGATGTCATCATGATGGACGAGACATATCTCCGGGCCGGCCGGATATCACGGGGCAAGATGCGCCGCGGCGTGTTGTGGCCGGTGCTGGGCGACCGGGGCGAGATTGTGTTTCATTACCGGCCCGATCGCCAGCACCATCATGTGGGGGGCATTCTGGGCGACTGGTCCGGGGTTTTGCACAGCGATGGCTATGGGGCTTATGCGGCCTGGTCGGAGGCGATGTCGGGACGGGTTGCGCATGCGTTGTGCTGGGCGCACACCCGTCGCAAGTTCGAGGGCTGCAAGGATCATGAGCCCGAGCATGCGGGGCGTGCTCTGGCGTTGATTGCCAAGATGTACCTGACCGAGCGGGAGGCGCGTGCGGACGGCACATCGGGGGTTGCGTTGCTGGCTGCCCGTCATAAGCTGCTGGCGCCGGCGATGGCGGCCTTCTGGGAGTGGCATGGGACGATGCTGGCGCGTGACTGGTTGCCGAAGGATCCGTTCTACCAGGCTCTGTGTTATGCCGGAGAGCGGCGTGCCGGGCTTGAGGTGTGTCTGGGTCATGCCGGTGTTCGTCTGGATACCAACGAACTGGAGCGCCAGATCCGCCCCATAGCGACGGGTCGCAGGAACTGGCTGTTTGCCTGGAGCGAGGCCGGTGCCCGCGACATCGCCACCATCCAGTCCTTGCTTCTGACCTGTCAATTGCAGTGTGTTGATGCCTGGACCTGGCTGGTCGATGTCCTGCAGCGTGTGGCCCTGCATCCGGCCCGGCTGGTCGAGGAGTTGACGCCCCGCCGCTGGCCAGACGTGTTTGGTGCGGCGCCCTTGGGCTCGGTTGTCAGTCAGCGGCCCTTCGGCGGTTCGGCCGGCGTCTATACCCCGGACCCGGAACGGCCCTGTGCATCTCCCCGGGCCGGCATGGCGGCGCCGGGATAGCCCATTCCGATGTCACCTCTCAAGCGGTCATGGCGACAATCCTGACCACACGACACATCCCTGACCTGGCCTGAGGCGAGGCCGGCCGGCCCGGCGCCGTCAGGCGGCCCGGGCGTACCGTTTGCGTTGTCTTGACTTGATGATGTCGATGCCGTCGACCAGCGCCATGAGCCCGGTGGCCGAGGCCGGCTCGGCCGGATTGCTGGAGATGAGCCGGGTAAAGAGGCCGCTCTCCAGGCGCTTGGACCAGATCCAGTAGCCGCCCCGGTCGAAGGCGATGACCTTGAGCATGGTGCGGCGTCGATTGAGGAAGACATACCAGTCCCCCGAGATCGGGTTGCGGCCGAGGCGGTTGCGCACCAAGGCCGAAAGCCCGTCATAGGACAGGCGCATGTCGGCGGGTTCGGTGGCCAGCCAGATGCGGCCCCGGCCGGGAAAGCCGGACCCGATCATGACCGGCGCATCCGCAAGACAACATCGGGCCCGAGCGTGAGCTCGATCTCCCAGTGCGGCTGTGCAGCTGGTCCGAGATTGACAAAGGGCGGCGTGACCGGGGCGGCGGCCGTGTGGCTGCCGGTGTCTTTGCGGAAGCGCTGGCACCATCTCCGGAACGTGCTGTAGCGGAGACCCTGTGTGTCGCAAAAGTCCCGGCGTGTCAGCGCCGATGATTGCCAGGTGTCATAGATGTCCCGCCACTGATCACGGCTCCGCACAGGAGCGCGCTGTGGGGTGGGTGGTGATTGTGAAATGCCGTTCTCCATGGGCCTTGTCTCCATCTGTTGTCACGGGATTGACCGAATTCAGATGATCGGAGAACAGATGCTGATCGTCAACAGCTAATCGGGACGTACCAGTTTGCCCGCTTACGGCCAGCGTGCAGGACAGTGTCTTGTCGGGATAGTCGGCGGCCGGCCGGCGGCGGACAGTGCGAGTATACGCCCGCGGGGGCGGCAGGGCAACGTCGAGCTCGGCGGCCAGACGAGGCAGCACCTTGCGGGCCGCCGCGAGGCTGGGCTGGCCGCGGTAGTCGAGCCACGCCTCGCGGCGGCACAGATTGCGGGTCAGCTCGGCGCGGGCGTGCGTCCCCTGTTTACAGGCTGACTTGAACCATTGTACGGTATCGGCGGAAAACTGTCGGAGCCCAATCTGCATGATCGCCGAACATGGCACAAACTCTTGTTCGTGTCAAGTGTGGGACATTGATAGGCCGGGGGGCGGCAGGGCAACATCAAGCCCGGCGGCCAGCCGGGGCATCACTTTGCGCGCCATGGCGGCGCTGGGTTGCCCGCGGTAGTCGTGCCACTTCTCGCGGCGGGCCAAATTGAGAGCGAGCGCCGAGCGGGAGGCAGTCCCCTCCTCACAGGCCCACTTGAACCATTCCACGGTGTCGGCGGAAAACTGTCGAAGACCGATTATCATGATCGCCGCACATGGCACACACTTTAGGCTGTGTCAGGTATGGATTGTTGATAGGGCCCGCTCCAGAGTTGGAGGTGTCTGTGCAATGCCGTTCTTCAAGCGTATTTCCTCTAATCTGTTACCGATTTAATGCCGACTTCAGATGGTCGGAGAACAGATACTGATCGTCAACAGCCAAGAGGGACTCCCTCGTTTGCCCGCTTACGCAGGAGCGGAAGGACTCGGTGCCGTCAAGGGCGATCAGCGTGTGCCCCTTGCGGCGCTGCATGGTAGCCAGGCCGCCTTGTTCCAGCGTGTCTTCGAGGAGGTTCAGGCAGACGGGATCGAAGTGTCGGGGCGGCACGCCGTCGAGGGCAAACAGGGCGTGGGCGTTGGAGCGTTTGCAGCGCTGTTCGAGTTCCCGCGGTGCGGCGAGGAAGGAGGGGCACTGTGTGAAGAAGACGGCAAAGGCGGCCATACCGGCATCGGCCATGGTATGGCGGGCGTTGTTGCCGGTGCGCTTGTCGGGCATGGCGGCGCAACGGCGTTTCAGAAACCCGATATGATTCTCGAGGGCTTGCATCCCCATGTTGAATCAGGAGCGAGCGGGAACTGGAATCCCTTCTGGCACTTTTATTGCCTGCATTGTGAAACAATCAGTGGATCAGCCCATAATGAGAATTGCTGGCCTGATGAGCAGAATGAAAGAGAAGCAGAGTTGAGAGTCTTGGCTGAAGTGCATCACTGCACCGGAACAAACCACGAGTCCTGCGTTCCTTGACCAGCAACGATTGGCCTAATCAGCCATCTTTCTTGCTCATTCCCGAATATCCGCGGCAGGCGCACCACAGGCAGGCACGCTTTCTTCGGAAAGGGCAACGTGCTATTCATTAATCCTGTCGAATTCCGGCAATTGCCTCAAAATCACCAAGGGCACGCTACGGCGGACTATACGCAGAGAGACTCCGTTATGTCGTTTCGCTAATTGCAATTGGTGCCGCAATCGGTGCTGTTGCCACGGGTCTGTGGACTTCCGTTGATGTCATTACAGGGCCCGAAGCACTTCGGGAAGCGTCCAGTGGCAAGAAACTTGAAATCACCTATACTGGACTGGTTTCAATCGTGCTGTCTGGTCTTTCTGTCCTTCTGACAATGGTAGCAGTAGGACTAGGTTTTCTGGCATTCTACACATTTCAGGCATTGAAGGAAGCCGCCCGCGAGGGTGCGCGAAGTGAGGTCGCAAAAGAGACAGAGAAACTGAAAAAAGTGATCGAATCCAGGTTCGAAGAATTGGAAAGAGATCTGGAAGGCAGAATTACGGGTTTTGTTGACCCTCCTGGGTAACTAACCGAGTTTCAAAAGGAATAAGGAATGGCTGGGACAATCCTGGACAAAATAGATTCTCAATGCCGCGACGTAATTCGCCGACATTCGACAAATTGCCCAGTCTTGTTGGGAAGACTGGCCGCGGAACTTGGAGTGACCATCCGAATTGCACGTCTTGAGCGAAGGATTTCCGGGCAAATTAGTCGTGAGGATGAAAAATATATCATTCGCGTTAATCGATATGAGGTTCGCGAACGCCAAAGGTTTACAATCGCCCATGAACTTGCACACTATCTTCTGCATCGTCACGTCATAGATGCATCTCCTAGGGGCATCCGGGACAACGTGCTGTATCGTTCGGGAGCCCCTCGAATTGTAGAATATCAAGCAAACCGACTGGCAGCCGAGATTATCATGCCACGTGAACTTCTAATTCGTAAACTCGGGAGCAACGGGCAAAGAGTTGACGAAAAGAAAACCGAAAGGCTCGCTGCCGAATTTCAGGTATCACCCTTAGCCATGAAAATGCGCCTGGAAACGATCCTTGGCATTTGAACCAGTTGCACAATGGATAAGGAATTTACCGACATACACAGCAACACTGGCAGTACGTGCCAGAGAAATGAACGAGTTGCGGTTCTGGCCGGACGATACGAATGACAGGTTGACTCTGTGCCTTCTCCTGGCTCCATGGTATAATTCCAGGAGCTTGAGAAAGGCTGTTGAACGCATCCAAAAGGCTTTTCCAGGGCGGCGTTTCTTTCTGGATCTATTCGCTCACCAATCTGCAAAGTCCGGCACGGCATGAACAAGCACAGTTAATGTCACTTGGGAATTGCTACCAGAACTGGGTTGAGTTCATTTGCAGCAATGAAATGATCGACCCTTGCGTTCAGACAGAGGGGCAAACCGAATCCCAACCTCTTGAGCAGATTAAATGCTTCAGAGCGCAGGAGCGTCGCTCCTGCATGCGAATCGAGAGAAGGCGGTTCCCTTCGAATATGGATGAGATTGTCGGTGCTTTCACCAAGAGTGGTGCTGCCGACTATATTATTATTCTTGAAGGAGGGTGGGCGCGTGAACCTTCAACACTGGCGGAGTGGTTTCACAGTGTTTTCGATAGATACTTAAAGAACCGCGGCATAAGTGTTCCGATAATCGTATCCAGCAAGGCCATACCAAAACACTTTTCATCTCTGGAAGGGGTAAAGCTTGTTTCAAACGGGAGTCGAGCACTGTTCGACAAAGTTTCCAGGCGCTGGTCAAATCAGTTTCGGCTCATATACGGGGATTGGGGCAGTACTCGACCTAGGGACAATCCTGGATTCGCATCGCGCCCCTTACCGCGCATTGACTATCCGGCAGGAGACCATTGGTGTGTTGCAAGGAGCAAGGACATGCAATGGACATACAGGGATGCCGCCATTGAAATCATCAATTCAACACAGTACTGGAGGGATGACCTGCCCATCTGGGGCGCGGACATGATCACCAATACTCAGCAATCAAGAAACTCCGGAATAACGCCACAGAAGAATGTTGCCGCACGAGTCAACATTCACCTGCATCTGCAAGCGTGGCGTGATAGACCGGACGAAATGACACAAGATTTTGGAGATGATTGGGTAGATTGATTTGAACAAGCCAGCAACCAACTTGTTCTTGTGTGGGCAGCTCGAGTTATGATCGAACCGGCAGACCAACCGACCTGGATTCTACCTCGTTCCTGATGGAATGCATGAATTGAGTGGTTAGAGAGTGGACCATGGCATTTGCTTCTCCAGGCCTTCCGCAAAGCTGCGAAATGCGATGACCGCCCCCCGGCACATTCATTATCTCGGCAACGGAATCACGTCGGCGACTACTTTCTTGTAGGTCTCGTAGGATTCACTGCCAAAACAACAAAAAGTCACGTGCATAAGTGACGAGGAACCATGGAGATGCGTGTTTACAGTTTGAATCGCAATTCTTGCAGCAGCTTCCAACGGGAATCCGTACGCTCCCGTACTTATCGCTGGAAAGGCAATCGAGAAGATCTCGTGCTCATAAGCAATCTCGCAGCAGCGCCGGTAGCACCTCGCCAGTAATTCGGGCTCGCCGTGCTTTCCTCCTCGCCAGACGGGGCCGACGGTATGAATCACATATCTTGCCGGTAAATCGTAGCCTTTGGTTATCTTGGCGTCACCTGTTTCACATCCGCCAAGCTGTCGGCATTCGTCAAGCAGTCGTGGACCCGCGGCACGATGAATTGCGCCGTCCACGCCGCCGCCGCCCAACAGAGAATTGTTGGCGGCGTTGACGATTGCGTCAGCTTTGCAGGTCGTAATGTCGTCAGGCGACACCTGGAAGATAAGTGGCATTCCCTGTTTTCCTTTCCACCCCGGTTGAAACGCAAGACTGAACCGCATTCGACTCCACCGGACGGGTCTTGTGGTTTGGTCTGCCGCGGGACAAGCAAGGGAGTTTAGCAGGTCTTGCATGGCTTGTAATTGCGAATTCCCGATTGAAGCTCTGAAGGCCTGCAAGAAACTGGCATGTTGTGGTCTCAATCCAGTTTGCTCTGGCTCGACCATCGCTTCTCGCCTGAACACGGAAAACGACTTGAATCCAGGTCGCAGGCCATCTGGTCGACCGCCTGGCGACAGTAATCAAGGGTCAGAGTCACGACAACTGGTTGAAATTGTCAACAGGAGCACAAACATAGGTTTCTGGCAAGGCCAGAATTCAAGCGGTGTGCTGGACGACATCCCGGCTTTCCGCCAACTCAAGACAAGGAGAACATGATGTCGATTACTCCTGCCGAAAAACAAGCGCTGATCGCAGAATACGCGACCGGTGAAGGCGATACCGGTTCACCGGAGGTGCAGGTCGCCATTCTTTCAACCCGTATCAAGGCGCTTACCGAACATTTCAAGGTTCACAAGAAGGACAATCACTCCCGACGAGGATTGCTCAACCTGATTGCCCGCCGACGCAAGCTACTCGACTATGTCAAGCAACGCGACGAGCAGCGATACCGTACCCTGATCCAACGGCTTGGTCTGCGCCGTTAGCACACGGTGCCTGCCACGCCAGCTATAGACTTGAGGGCGCACTCCGGACCGCGGAACTGTGCCCCACAATCGGAAGATCTCGCCACCGCTGTCGCTTTGGCGCAGGTGTCCGAACCAATTGAATGATGTGTGTTTCCTGACCGGGTACGCGCAATCGAAAGGAAATACATGTTTAACGTAACCAGAAAATCAATCAGGTGGGCCAACAGCACGCTTACACTGGAAACCGGCAAGATTGCGCGTCAAGCCGACGGGTGTGTCGTTGCCACTCTGGGAGAAACAACGGTCATGGCGGCCGTAACCTTTGACAGGTCTCCCAGCGAAACGGCGGATTTCTTTCCGCTGACTGTACACTACCAGGAACGCTACTACTCATCGGGCAAGATACCTGGCGGCTTCTTCAAGCGTGAGGCCCGCCCGTCGGAAACGAGCACACTTACCTCGCGCCTGATTGATCGCCCCGTCCGCCCGCTCTTTCCCGAAGGCTTCCGCCATTCGGTCGATGTTATCTGTAACGTGCTGTCTCATGATTGCGAGAATAATCCCGATATCGTGGCGATGATTGCCGCCTCGGCCGCGCTGTCAATATCCGGGCTCCCCTTCAAGGGACCCATCGGAGCCGCTCGAGTTGGCTTCAGGAACGGCAGGTATTCACTGTGCCCCCACATGTCTTTGCTCAATGATCTGAACAATACACCTGACCAGAGACTGGATCTGGTCGTGGCTGGCACCCGGGATGCCGTGATGATGGTAGAATCCGAAGCCTACGAACTGTCCGAAAAGGATATGCTGGGTGCCATTTCCTTCGGACATGAGAAGATGAAGCCGGTAATCAGTTTGATCGATGAGCTGAAACAGGAAGTCGGCAAACCGACCTTCGAGTTCGAGTTGCCGGACAACGCCGAACTCATTGATCAGGTCAGGGAACTTGGTCTGGTGGAAATGCGCCAGGCCTATAGTGTTACGGACAAGGTTGGTCGGCAACGCGCCATTGCGGAGGTCCGTGACGACATAGCCAGTCAACTGAATGGCGACGAACAGGATGCGCCCGGATTGGGTGCCGCAATGAAGAAACTGGAAGCGCACGTGCTGCGCAACCTCGCCCTCGTGGAAGGCAAACGGGTTGACGGACGTGATCTGTCACATGTTCGCGATATCGAATGCGAAGTGGGTGTGCTTTCCAGAACCCATGGATCGGCCTTGTTCACACGGGGAGAGACCCAGGCGCTGGTTGTCACCACTCTGGGTACCGGAGAAGATGAACAGATCGTTGATGCACTGCACGGGAACTTTCGAGAACCATTTCTGTTGCACTATAATTTTCCGCCCTACTGCGTCGGAGAAACTGGTCGCATGGGCCCACCGGGGCGCCGGGAGACAGGCCATGGAAAACTCGCCTGGCGGGCTCTGCGGGCTGTCATGCCACACAGCTCGCAGTTTCCGTACACGATCCGCGTTGTGTCCGAAATCACCGAGTCCAACGGCTCTTCGTCCATGGCCACGGTATGCGGTGCCTCGCTTTCGATGATGGACGCAGCCGTGCCTCTCAAGGCGCCGGTCGCCGGCTTGGCGATGGGTCTGATACTGGAGCCCGACGGTCAGTACGCCGTGTTGACGGATATCCTGGGGGCAGAAGACCACCTTGGCGACATGGACTTCAAGGTGGCCGGTACGAGCCGCGGGGTTACGTCGCTGCAAATGGACATCAAGGTGGCCGGCATCACTGTCGAAATCATGGAAACAGCGCTGGGTCAGGCTCGCAGTGCAAGGCTTCACATACTCCGCAAGATGGCTACGGTTCAGTCTTCGGCAGGCGAGTTTTCCGAATACGCCCCGCGCATCAAGACCATGAAGATTCCTGTCGACAAGATCCGCGAGGTGATCGGCAGCGGCGGCAAGGTGATTCGCGAAATCGTGGAGTACTCAGGTGCCAAGATCGACATTGAAGATGATGGAACGATCAAGATTGCATCCCCGGATTCATCGGCACTCGACAAGGCGTTTGAACGCATCCAGGGCATCGTGGCCGAACCCGAAGTAGGCAAGATCTATACGGGACGTGTGGTACGCATAATGGATTTCGGCGCATTCGTGAACATCATGGGCAAGCGCGACGGACTGGTTCACATCAGCCAGATTTGTGATCGGCGTGTGCGGCACCCGTCTGACGAGCTCCGTGAAGGACAGATGGTAAAGGTCAAGCTGGTCAAGACTGACGATCGTGGCAAGATGCAATTGTCCATGAAACGTGTCGATCAAGCGACCGGACGCCCACGTTAATTCCGCTGCACCCGGAAACTGAATCACCTTCAGATCTTCTTCCCGCTGCGGTGAACACTGGCTGGCAGGCTTGCGTCGAATGACACATTACGTCGCAATGCCGCCAGCGAGTGCCCGTCAGAAAAGTCCCTTTGGAGCCTGACAAACTCGCCCACACGGAATAAAGGTCTTGGAATGTGAATTCCGCCGGTAACAACGTTCAAAGCCGACCGCAGCTGCAAGGCTGTTGTCGGCTTCGCTATGCCCGATCATCTGCCGGGGATGATTGAACGGGCAGTAGCGACAGAATCAAGTCTGCGGCACGCTCTATCGGCTCACTGCTCCCGCTGAACAATTGTTGTGCGGATGCAACCAGTTGCTTGTGTTTTTCCGGCTCCATCGCAGCCTCCACTGCATCGGCCAATTCCTCCGGGGACTCTACAAGGATGGACCCACCGGAAGAATGCAGATCCTGGTATGCGTCCGGGAAATTGTGCGTGTACTGGCCGTGCAGAATTGCGCAGTCGCAGATTGCCGGTTCATAGGGGTTATGGCCGCCTGTCGGAACCATGGAACCACCGACCAGGCTTGCCTGGCTCAGGCGGTACCATAATCCAAGTTCGCCCCATGTATCGGCGATGTAGACATTGTCGGATCGAGAAAGCGTTTGTCCCTTTGAACGAACTCCCGGATTAAAACCATGGTCGAGTGCAACCGACAGGATTTCGTCGGTGCGTCCTATGTCCCTCGGTACAATGATCAGCAGGACATTGTCACGTTTTTCCCGCAACAATCTCTGTGCCCTCAGGGCGATAACCTCTTCTCCTGCGTGGGTGGATGCTGCCACCCACACACGTTTGTTCCTGATATTACCCATTTGAATTCGCAGTTCGTCGGCATCATAGGGAAGTGATGCCGAGGCCTTCTTGAGCGCGCCCGTGACTTCCATCTTGGTGGACTCAAGCCCCATGGTCGAAAGGTACCTGCGCGCCTCCTCGTTCTGCACATGAACACGGTAAAAGCGACGCAGCATGGCTTGGGAAAAGCGGGGGGCGAAACTCCACTTGCGTACGGTCTTGCGCGAGATTCTGGCGTTAAGCAGGATGAGTGGAATGCCGCGGTTATGCGTTTCGTAAATGTGTGCTGGCCAGAACTCGCTTTCTAGCCAGACACCCACTGAAGGCTGCCAGTGCTGCAGGAAACGCTGGATTGCAGGCACCACATCATAGGGAACGAATTGATGCATGGCATAGGGCGGCATCTCGTTGGCCAGAACTTCCGCCGACGACACGGTCCCGGTGGTTAGCAGAAAGCTAAGATCGCGACGGGTGTTTCTCAAATCTGCCAATAGTGTGGCTACAGACTTGGCCTCGCCAATGCTTGCTCCGTGAAACCAGACAAGCGGGCCTGGCGGTCTTTCACGGGAAGGCTGACCGAAGCGTTCCAGGAACCGTTCCCGGTGCTCCTTGCCACGCCTCAGTCGAGATCTGGCGACATATCTTGCAACTCCGGCAGCATGCCGAGAAACAAGAAGGTAACAGGTAAGGCCAAAAGAGTCTGTCAAAGTCGCAGGTGTCCTTTCAGCGCAAGGGCCGCATCCAGATTATCGGCCGACCCGGCTCGGCGAACACTTGCCAGGTATCAGAGCCTTCGAAATATCCCGGCTTGCACCTGGACCGTTGTCGCGGTTGCCGGCACAACTGTACGGGGAAACCAGTGGTCCTTCGCGCGAAGGCCTGCAAGGCGGGTACATTGAATAACTGTGTACAGAAAGAATTAAAGGTTCAAGGTGCCAATAGATTCCCGCAGAGAATACTTCCAGTATATCGAGAAACAATCCCTGCCGTAGCTGGCCCGGAACATCCACTCAGTCAGGTTCTGATTGCACTTGTCGAGACCGGATTCAAGCCTGATCAGCATGCCCTTTGCTTTAATCGTATTGCGTTTCAAGTAGATGCCGGACAATAGCAACCACTTTGAACACGACCACCTGCAGGACCATTGCCTGATCAGTATAGCTGCGGACCAGCCATCGAATCTTATGGGACCGCACCATGTAGTTGAGCCTGGATCGGGAACGCGACCAGTGTTCGTCCTGAACTGGCGAGCAGTGCCGGCATTGATGCATCTATAGGAGAATTCAGCCGAGAATCGATTGAGATTGCGGTCATGACTGGAACGGTTTCTTGCCAAATGTCCTTGAGTGGTGTTTGTTGCAGTCCATGACAGTAATCAGCCGACAACAGCATGACCTCGCAAGAATTCAATAATCCGCTCAACGACTTACCCTCTCAGATTGCCACCGATTTGCAGAGCGTGGGAATGCTTATACGCGATCGGGCGGGATCTGAAACCGTTGCTCGAATTCACAAGGTTACCGAACACCTGTTCGGAGGGGGTGGGAAACGTGTCCGGCCAATGTTGACGCTTTGCGCCGCACGCATGCTGGACTACGAAGGGATCGGTCACATCCAGTTGGCGGCAGCTGTAGAATATGTGCATACCGCTACATTGGCTCACGATGATGTGGTCGACCAGAGCAGACAGCGAAGAGGAAGACCAACAGCGCAATCGCTGTGGAACAACAAGACCTCGGTCCTGGTCGGAGACTTCCTGTTTGCAAGATCCTTTCAGTTGATGGTCGCCACCGAATCAATCAGGGCTCTTGCCATTCTGGCGGATACTTCTGCGGTAATTTCGGAGGCAGAGGTATTGCAGTTAATGACGCAACGACAATTGAATCTGGATGAGAGTACATACTTTCAGATAATCCATGGCAAGACCGCGGCACTGTTTTCGGCAGCCGCGCAGGTGGGCGCCGTCATTGCCGGTGGCAGTCAGCTACAAGTCAAGGCTTTTGAATCCTATGGAACCGCATTGGGAGTCGGTTACCAGATGATGGATGACATGCTTGATTACAGCGGAACAGAAGCCAAGCTGGGAAAGCGTATTGGAGATGATTTCCGTGACATGAAGCTAACGCTGCCGGCTATTCGGGCAGTTTCATCGTCTAGCCGCGATGAGAGGGAGTTCTGGAAGCGCGCATTTGTGCTCGGGGACCAGCGTGATGGCGACTTTGAGGCTGCCATGGAGATACTGGCTGCGAGAGGTATACTCGAGCAAATTCATGAGGAAGCATCAGGCTGGTCAGTTAAGGCCAAGGCATCGCTTTGCGAGATGCCGGACAACACTTTCAATTCCTTTCTGATGCAATTGGCGGAGTTTTCGGTTCGACGGTCCCACTAACTCCGACCGGCGTCTTGCCATGGTTGTTGGTACTTGAGCGATTGTCACGAATTGTGGCAATTCGGGCGGCGTGGCCAGTGCGCAGAGCAATGCCAATCGTCCTGACACAACAATGCGTCCGTGTCGATACTGCACATGAACCAGGGTCGGGACTACAATTGGTGGCTCGGTTTCCGGTCATGGCCCAATGCAGAATTCCGACATATCGAGGGGCGTTGCTGGCTTGTGGAGAGGCATATCGGACACCCGGCCACCGGCGGCGGCCCGGTGTTGCTTGACTTGAAGCATGAGTCGAACTATCTGCCCGTGTCAGGAAGCGGGCGTAGCTCAGGGGTAGAGCATAACCTTGCCATGGTTAGGGTCGTGAGTTCGAATCTCATCGCCCGCTCCAACTCGTTCGTGGTCGCTGCGCTGGCTGCAGGTCAACCGCTTCGCAGCGTGATCACCATGCCGATCCTCGCATTCTCGTGCTTCCGGAACAGCTTTCTGATTCCGAGGCCTGCGGTCTTGATGAATAATTCCGAAGCTTCGATCCAGGGCACTGCCCGCAGGCACAGCAGTTCCCGTTTGAAGGATCCGAGCCTCAAGGACTCAGTGCAACCTCACGAATCATCGTGTCCTGAGCCTTGAGCACCTGCCTGCCTCGATAACCCCGAGGCACTGCCCTCCTCCAATTGTGTATTCCCGACACCTGCCGGGTGTGCCCTGCTGCGGCCGGTCATTTCACCGCAACGCCACCTTAGGTCCATCAAGCCCGGTCCGTTCTGACGGGCCCCCCGGTTCTGCACCCTGCCCGTCTGAACCGTATACTGCCGGTGCCCCAGGCACCGGCAGCACCTCCACTCCATCTCGGACAGTGCCCTGGCCGCCAGACAGGCCTGCCCGCCGCCCCTTGCGCCGCACAACCAGGTCCCGCCCGGCCTGATCACACAGCCCCACGGAACTGCAACCCGGCCCCCACCTGCCAGGCCGGCAGCACCAACACACACCCAACCATCAACTCTCCACCCAGGGAACAATGCTATAATGAAAATGGCTGGCCTGGAGTCTCTTTTACTCGCTCGCATTACGCCGCGTGCAAGATTTCACCGTTTTGCCGGGAGCCGGACATTTCCATGTTCCATTTGCAGGCTGGCAACAACAGTTCGACTGGTCGGTTGTGTTACAATTCTACCACACTAACCGGGAATGCTTCGAAACTTGGACCTGATCAGTAGTTATTAGCCCTGGCCAACCCTAATGAGACGGACGCAGGATGCGGGCCGCAACAACCAGTGAAATCCACCCAGACCACAACACCCCCGCTCCAGCTCAACATACACGCTCTAGGAGAGATACAATAATGCACAAGCTCCTCATAACTACCCTCGCAGCACTCCTGCTCGCCGCCGGCGCCTACGCCCAGGAAAGCATGGACATGGCCGAGGACATGACCGAAGACATGGATATGGAAGCCATGGACGAGGCCATGGATGACATGGATACCGGTCCCTCCGTCACCGTCTCGGCCTCGGGCGGCATCGGTGTCAAGTTCACCGAAAAGCAACCGCTCTCAACCTTCGCCCTCTTCGATGTCACCTTCGCCGCCAGTGGCACCACCGATGGCGGCCTGACCTTCGGCGGCTCCATCACCATCGACGGCAGCGATGGCGACACCAGCCATGTCAATGACGCCTCGGTCTCCATCGGCTCCGATATCTGGTCCATCTCGGCCGGCAACCTCGATCCCGCTACCGCCAAGGCCAGGGTGCTCGGCGATATCGGCTTCGATGGCATCGGTGTCGATGACGTCGCCGAAGCCGCCACAGCCACAGCCGCCGACCTCGCTCTCGGCGTCTCGCTCGGTGGCGCCTCGATGACCCTTACCTATGGCAGCGCCGCTACCGCCGCCATACCCGCCATGCTCGTTACACCGGCCGTCGAAGGCAAGGCCGCCGTGGAAGCCAGAACAGGGCTCTATGATATCTGGGTGACGAATACCCATCACGATCCGGATGCCGATGAAGCCGCCACAGGACTTGCTGCTGCTGACGCAATGCTGGGATATATCGGTCCAGCGGACAGTGAGCTACCATTAACAACAGTCGACGCTGCAGCTACAGCCTCGACAGAAGTACCTGCGCATTTGGTAGAAGCAGGTGGGGGACAGACACCCACGCTCTTTACAAACATGAAAGATGCCGAGGCACATGTCGTGTGGCTGAACTGCGGGATGGATACCACTCCAGGTGCGGGGATTGCGATGCCCGAGGTAACTGCAGCTGAAGGGACAACCGCACACGGCGAGCAAACGACGGCACTCAGAAATTGGGAAGAACAACAGAAGGGCTGCACGATCAGGGCCATCCAGGATCCCGTTGCGGCCGCCGATGCAGTGACAGCCGTAGAGGCCGTCTACTCCGAAATGGTTCCCGCCGGAGACGATGACGAATGGGCCATTGCCCTCGGCTTTGGCGCCGGTGGCGTCGAGGTTGCGGTTGGCTACGACAGCAACAAGCTCGTCAACATGGGCGTCAAGTCCTCGCTCGGTGGCGTCGATGCAGCCGCCTACATCGAACGACCCAGTGGCATGGAGTCCAACCTCGGCATCAACCTCGGCATGACCGTGACCGAAGGCACGACCGCCAGCATCGGCTTCTCCAAGAACGGCACGACCGGAGGAGATGCGGTTGGTGTTGGCCTGTCCTTTGATCTCGGCGGCGGTGCCGCCTTCAAGATGGGTGCCGGTGTCGTGAATGATAACACGGTTGCCGACATGGGCGTCAGCATGTCCTTCTGACCCTCGGGTCACAGCATGGCACCTGCCAGTGCACTATACAGAGAAGCGGGCCCTCCGGGGCCCGCTTTGCTGTTGGAACGGGGTATAGCCTGCAGTCACATTCAGCTACGGAAGTCTGTGTACATTCTGCCAATGCGGGCCAATGGGCAGGGCCTGCGGTGTCGTGGGTCACTGCGTTTAGGAAGCGGCGGCAGAAAGAGGCACGACCGCCAGTGCCCGACTGAAGCATCCAGGTCTGTGAAGGCCTTTTCGGTGGCAATTGTCTGTCTGGAGTTTCATCGGACATGGCATGCCGGCCTCCGGAAGAGTGCCATGTGAACCCGCCGGTGTCTTGCGATCCTGGCTGTTTGTGAATGGCTGGTGACGCCATAGCCTTGTGTCCAGTGAAGCAGGCGCACTTTGCCTTGACTTGCGGTTTATCCACGACCGCCCTGAGGCATGTATCTGGCGTACTGAAACCGAAGTCCTTCAAGGCGGTAGCAGGTGTTATGTGCTACTCTTGGTCAACGTGATTGTGACCTCCTGTCCATGTCCAGTCACTGCAGGGCGGTCGGCTGCCCGACGCCCTGCACGGTTCCGGAGGTGGACGTCAACGCATCCGGCTCCGCATTCGGGTTTTGCCGGCCAACTGGACAAGCAAAGTGAGCCTCTTGCAAAACTCTTATGAACCGGGGGTTTTTGCCCGATTATCAGCACTTTTTGCCGATCAGGCCTAGGCAAGGAATCGCTGCTCCTGTATAACAGTATGTTCTACGAACCGAATACGGAGGAAACGATCCCATGCCATTGAGTGCAGAACTTACAACGTGTTGGCACCGATTTCAAGACGTTCTCTGTCCTTCGCTCGCCGAGACGCTTGGCCCGCTGAACAAGAACCATCGCCGTATGATCGCGGTGATTGATCTTGCCCCGCCAGAGGCTTTTGTCCACTGCAACTCCCGCCACAGCCCCGGCCGTCCGCAACAGAGCCGTACCGCCATTGCCCGCGCCTTCATTGCCAAGGCGGTGTATAATCTTTCGACGACGCGAGCCCTGATCGACCGGGTCCAGAATGACCCTGTGTTGCGCCGCCTGTGTGGCTGGGAGACGGTCAGGCAGATCCCGAGCGAGGCCACCTTTTCCCGTAGCTTTGCGGCGTTTGCCGAGCACCGCATTCCGGAACGCATCCATGAGGCCTTGATCAAGGTGGCCTATGCGGACACCTGTGTCGGTCACATCTCTCGGGATGCGACGGCGATCAAGGGGCGTGAGACGTCGAAGACGGTGAAGGCCAGTGCCAGGAAGGCGGTCAAGCCCAAACGCAAGCCTGGTCGGCCGCGCAAGGGCGAGGAGGTCATCAAGGCACCGACCCGACTGCAAAAGCAACGTGTTTCGGATCTTGACACCATGCTGGCCGATTTGCCGGTGCATTGCGATGTTGGCAAGAAGAAGAACTCCAAGGGGTTTTCCGAAAGCTGGAAGGGTTACAAGCTTCATATCGATGCGGCAGACGGCGAGGTGCCGATCAGCTGCATTCTGACCTCGGCCTCGATGCATGACAGCCAGGCGGCCATTCCACTGTCAGTGATGAGCGGCGAGCGCATTGATCATCTCTATGAATTGATGGACGCCGCCTATGACAGCAAGGACATCGCCGAGCACAGCCGGTCATTGGGCCATGTCCCGATCATTGATGTCAATCCACGCAACAACAAGGCGTTGAAAGCGCACCGCAAGACTGAAGCCCTTGCCAGGCGCTGTATCGGCCATACCGACCCGGCCGCCGAGCGTTACAAAGTTCGTTCGACAGTCGAGCGTGTCAACGGACAGTTGAAGGACAATTACGGTGGCCGCTTTATCAGGGTCCAGGGGCATGCCAAGGTGTTCTGTCACCTGATGTTCGGCGTCCTGGCCATGACCGCCGAGCGACTGATGCGACTGGCAGCGCCCGACTAACCTGCAAGACCCCCCCTGACCGGACAGCGGCCACCAGGCTGATCGGCCACTGTCCTCTTTTTCGAGGACGGTGCGGTCAGGCGTGTCTCCCTGGCAGGACATTCCTGTTCCAAATCGGCAAATCCGCCTTCAAAATGCGAAAATCGTTCGTCTCTGGCCTGAGACCATAGAATTCAATGCAACTTCAGTCATCATGATGCTACAACAACATTGAACTCAATAGTTTTGAAAGAGGCTCGAGTGACTACAGTTGCCGCGCGACCAGGCCTGTAACCCTGGCCGGTTGCAAGTGTTGTCTGACAATTGCACCGGGAATCGGGCCCGCGCCACTGTAACTACAATTGGGAAAGAACTCGGAGCCCGAGCACTCGGTTGCTCTCTTCAATTCGGGGCAAGGGGCAGTCCGCACAGGCGGAACGCATATGATTAATTCGGCAAGAAACAAGACTTGCGCACAGGGAACACCCGGCATTCCTGTACCGGTTCCAACAGCAAAGCGGGCCCCGGAGGGCCCGCTTCTCTGTATGGTGCACTGGCAGGTGCCATGCTGTGACCCGGGGGTCAGAAGGACATGCTGACGCCCATGTCGGCAACCGTGTTATCATTCACGACACCGGCACCCATCTTGAAGGCGGCACCGCCGCCGAGGTCAAAGGACAGGCCAACACCAACCGCATCTCCTCCGGTCGTGCCGTTCTTGGAGAAGCCGATGCTGGCGGTCGTGCCTTCGGTCACGGTCATGCCGAGGTTGATGCCGAGGTTGGACTCCATGCCCTTGGGCCGTTCGATGTAGGCGGCTGCATCAACGCCACCGAGCGAGGACTTGACGCCCATGTTGACGAGACTGTTGCTGTCGTAGCCAACCGCAACCTCAACGCCACCGGCGCCAAAGCCGAGGGCAATGGCCCATTCGTCATCGTCTCCGGCGGGAACCATTTCGGAGTAGACGGCCTCTACGGCTGTCACTGCATCGGCGGCCGCAACGGGATCCTGGATGGCCCTGATCGTGCAGCCCTTCTGTTGTTCTTCCCAATTTCTGAGTGCCGTCGTTTGCTCGCCGTGTGCGGTTGTCCCTTCAGCTGCAGTTACCTCGGGCATCGCAATCCCCGCACCTGGAGTGGTATCCATCCCGCAGTTCAGCCACACGACATGTGCCTCGGCATCTTTCATGTTTGTAAAGAGCGTGGGTGTCTGTCCCCCACCTGCTTCTACCAAATGCGCAGGTACTTCTGTCGAGGCTGTAGCTGCAGCGTCGACTGTTGTTAATGGTAGCTCACTGTCCGCTGGACCGATATATCCCAGCATTGCGTCAGCAGCAGCAAGTCCTGTGGCGGCTTCATCGGCATCCGGATCGTGATGGGTATTCGTCACCCAGATATCATAGAGCCCTGTTCTGGCTTCCACGGCGGCCTTGCCTTCGACGGCCGGTGTAACGAGCATGGCGGGTATGGCGGCGGTAGCGGCGCTGCCATAGGTAAGGGTCATCGAGGCGCCACCGAGCGAGACGCCGAGAGCGAGGTCGGCGGCTGTGGCTGTGGCGGCTTCGGCGACGTCATCGACACCGATGCCATCGAAGCCGATATCGCCGAGCACCCTGGCCTTGGCGGTAGCGGGATCGAGGTTGCCGGCCGAGATGGACCAGATATCGGAGCCGATGGAGACCGAGGCGTCATTGACATGGCTGGTGTCGCCATCGCTGCCGTCGATGGTGATGGAGCCGCCGAAGGTCAGGCCGCCATCGGTGGTGCCACTGGCGGCGAAGGTGACATCGAAGAGGGCGAAGGTTGAGAGCGGTTGCTTTTCGGTGAACTTGACACCGATGCCGCCCGAGGCCGAGACGGTGACGGAGGGACCGGTATCCATGTCATCCATGGCCTCGTCCATGGCTTCCATATCCATGTCTTCGGTCATGTCCTCGGCCATGTCCATGCTTTCCTGGGCGTAGGCGCCGGCGGCGAGCAGGAGTGCTGCGAGGGTTGTTATGAGGAGTTTGTGCATGTGGTAGTTTCTCCCTGGTTTAATTTATGATGTTCTGGAGCGCGGTCTTGCGGGGGGATCTCCTCCCCTGCCTCGCTTCACTCTCATTAGGGTTGGCCAGGGCTAATAACTACTGATCAGGTCCAAGTTTCGAAGCATTCCCGGTTAGTGTAATCGAATTGTAACACAACCGACCAGTCGAACTGTTGTTGCCAGCTTCAAATGGAACATGGAAATGTCCGGCTCCCGGCAAAACGGTGAAATCTTGCACGCGGCGTAATGCGAGCGAGCAAAGAAGACTCCAGGCCAGCAATTTTCATTATAGCATTGTTCCCCGGGTGGAGAGTTGGTGGTTGGGTGTGTGTTGGTGCTGCCGGCCTGGCAGGTGGGGTGCCGGGTTGCAGTTCTGTGGGGCTGTGTGATCAGGCCGGGCGGGACCTGGTTGTGCGGCGCAAGGGGCGGCGGCCAGGGCACTGTCCGAGATGGAGTGGAGGTGCTGCCGGTGCCTGGGGCACCGGGAGAATACGGTTCAGCCGGGCAGGGTGCAGAACCGGGGGGGCCGTCGGAACGGACCGGGCTTGATGGGCCTGAAGTGGCGTTGCGGTGAAATGACCGGCGGCGGCAGGGCACGCCCGGCAGGTGTCGGGAATACACAATTGGAGAGGGCAGTGCCCCGGGGATAGCGAGGCAGGCAGGTGCTAGTCGACCAGTTCCTTAATGCGTTCTGGTGGTCCCGTTGGTCACAACCATTCGAACCCACCAACTGGGTTGCTCTCTTCTCAACAAGTCCGCAGCGCGGTTTGCCTCTCGAACATCCAGGAATGCACCAAAGCAAGTCGCGCCTGAACCGGTCATTCGTGCCACACGGCATCCGTCAAGTGATTCAATCCTGCAGATCACGTCCCCAATTTCAGGAACCACTCGAATTGCTCGTGCAAGTAGGCCATTCTCGTGATGGCTTATCCAGTCCACCAGGTTCTGCTGGGAACAAATGCCAGGAAGAGGACTCAATTGGCCCTGAACCCCGAAATCCAACTCACCATAGACGGCCGCTGTCGAAAGACTTATTCCGGGATTAACTAACAGAAGCGGAAGCCGGGGCATGGACCCAACAATTGACAATTTGTGGTCACTTCCACAGATACGCGCTGACTGGCTGAACAAGCACACCGGTATATCGAAACCTAGTTCCGCCATCGCATCCATGCTTGGAATTGCACATCCGAATTGCCGATAAAGCAGCCTAAAGACAGCAGCTGCGTCGGCCGAGCCGCCACCCAAGCCGGCTCCTACCGGGATGTTCTTGTAAAGGTTGAATCCGATGCCGTCGGGAGCTCCAGCCAACGAGGCGGCTCTAAGCACCAGGTTTGACCTGTCGCCTGGCAGGTTATTCGCAAACCCGCCGGTGACCTGCAACAGTGACTCAGATTGCCGGCTTAGAGAAACTCGCTCACCACAATCGGCAAATGCAATTAGACTGTCGATTTCATGTAAACCGTCGGGGTTGCGGCCCCGTATGTGCAATGCAAGGTTGATCTTTGCAGGAGCTCTTTCCTCAAAGACCATTTGTACCGGCATCAATGTTTTCTTGATCCGGCGTTGCCTTCAGGCCCTCTCTCAGCTTACGCCTGATCGTTTCGGCAAGATCCTCTTCGGGGTCATACGACAAAGCCCGTTGCCACTGTAGCCGCGCATTGAGGTTTTCGCCCGTTTGCCAATAGGCGTCACCGAGGTGATCAATGATTATCGGGTCTGAAGGAACAAGTTGGACCGCATATTCGAGGTGAACCACTGCATGATCGAACTGGCCCTTGCGGTAAAGGACCCATCCCAGGGAATCAACGAAGAAACCATTGTCCGGTTCGGCATCGACTGCCTTGCGGATCAGAGCTTCAGCCTCATCAAGGTCTTGAAGCTTTTCAACCATCGAATATCCGAGGTAATTCAGGACATATGCGTTTTCGTTCGACAGCTCTAGAGCCTGCCTGAAATACTCCTCCGCATTCTCCCAATTGTCGAGCCGCTCATTTACAATGCCCAGCCCATACACTAACCGCCAGTCTATGCTTGCTTCATCCTCGGCCAGCGCAAGCCCCTGTTGATACGCATCGCGAGCCTCCTCAAACCTCTGCTCAAACCGCAATATATCTCCCATTTGATGGTAAACCATCGCAGAATCCCTTTGAAGGGATGATAGATCATGCAAGACCTTGAGAGCTGCCTCGATTTCTCCTGCCTCACGCAGAGCCCGGGCCTCAACGAGACCAGCCAGGATTCGCAGGACATCCTCCTGAGGTACACTCCCAAAACTTCTTGCTGCTAAAGGATAGATCTCAAGATCATAGAGAATCTCGCCCAGCAGCATCTTGTAAGATGCGTTATCCGCGTCAAGAAACTCCGCCAAGCGCGCATAAAGCAGAGCTTGATGGAGTCTTTCTTCAGTGTTGCCATCTTCCTCACGAAGGATATTGCGTGCTACACGGTCAAAGACAACTGCCATTGCGAATTGAGGTGAAGGCAGGTCGTTGGGCACGAATGTGCCATTTGCGATCTCATCTCTGAGAGCGACCAGTGCCGCCATGCGGTAATTGCGGGTACGTTGCGGCACTCGGGCCAGGTGTTCAAGTGCAACTTCCTGCTTCCCTTGCCTAAATAGCAACTTTGTCAACAAGGCCAACTCCTCGGGCTCAAGGCTCCCTGTCGTTGTGCCCATAGGAGCCAATACCTCGGCCGCAGCGTCGAACTCGTTTGACGCTGAAAGAGCCAATGCCTTCTGAAACTGTGCCGTTCTGGCACCGGCATCGGACTTCAGGGCAAATGATAGGGCAGCAAGGGAATCGTCCACCATCTCACCTGCCAGTGATGCCCAGGCCAAGACCAGATTGCCTAGCCATGGTGAACTCAACTGGAGTACAGGTCGGAAACTTGCTATATTATTGTATTCTTCATTCCCAATGTCGCTGACCAACAGCGTAAGCAGGATGATTTCGTCCTCGAAACCACCTTCGTATAATTGCTCTGCAATGTCATGAGCGGCATCGAACTTTCCTGCTCCGACAAGGGACTGAAGAGCAATCAGTTGTACCCGAGGGCTCCCAGCTTCATCATCAATTGCACCGGCAATGAACGCCGGTAAAGCCTCGACTGACTGGGCCATCGCCCTGTCCATAAAGCGTCCTTCAACTGCTTCAGTCAACGAATCGACCAACCTGATTGCCGAGGCATTCCCGGGGTTTAGGACCTCTCCCAGGCGAGCATACAAGAGTAGCCGCTCGGGCGGATGTTCTGCAGCCAATACGGTTGTTGCCAGTAGGAACAGATTCGACAGGCCTTCCTGAGGTGACGCAATATAATCAAATGCTGCCGGATCTCCCGACAATATGCTGGTGCGGAGCGCCTTGCTCCTGTCGATTGTTGACTCATTCGCGTTTGTCATGGCAGCCAACAGGTCCAGAGCTCTACTGCTGTCATCCAACTGTGCCCGCATTTGTGCCCACGCCAACAGCACATCCGGCGATACATCATCTGCCTCCCCAAAAGCTGTCGCCATGGTTGCGTCGGCTGCTTCGAAGTCGCCAACAAGGGCAAGGATCAAGGCATGCTGCAAGAAGGCTGTTTGTGATTTGGAACTGCTGGCTGAGGCACGGTCAAACGAGGAGAGCGCTAACTCAATGTTGCCCAGACCATGCTCGGCCCACGCAACAGCCAGGTTAGCTATCTGGTTAGCGGTAGTTTCGTTGTCTTCCCAACGCTCCTTGATCATTTGATATCTGGAGCGATCAAAGTTTCTGACCAACTCGACAAGTGAGATCAGACCTCCGGAAACTTCATGCCTTTTCAGTTTCCCTGCGAGTTCGAATGCCTGCTCGCGATCTCCGGTCTCAACGGCAAATCTGAAGGCCAGCCGCAAGACCGCGGTACTGCCGGGGTCACCTGCCAGGGCCTTGCCAACATGCTCTTTGGCACGGTCATACTCCTTTTCGGAAATTGCAAGTCGTGCCGATAGGAACGGAGTGAGATCTTCGGCAGACAGCTCGGTAGCTTGCACGAACAGCGAGAACATCAGGACAAACGCGTAGCCCAGCCGGAAAGGACGGATTCCCGGGTTACGCCTGGTGAGCGGCATGCTCGGTATTCGCAAGTTCGCGGCCTTCAGGAGTCGGCCGTAAGGTATCATGTGGCGTAAATTGAATACTTCCGTGGTCATGACGGTGTCGTTTGAATTATTCTGCACAGTAACCTGTTACATGTTCGGATAATTGGGACCATCACCTCCCTGTGGCACCTGCCAGGTAATGTTCCGGCTTGGGTCCTTGATATCGCATGTCTTGCAATGCAAACAATTCTGGAAGTTTATCCTGAATTCTCGCGATTCCGTCGCCGCATCCTTGATGACCTCGTAGACTCCGGCAGGACAGTATCGCTGTGCAGGTTCAGAATAAACTGGAAGGTTGACTTCGATCGGCAGTTTCTCATCGCCCAGCTTCAAGTGGCAAGGCTGGTTTGAATCATGATTGGTGCCGGAAAAACTGACGTTTGTCGTGCGGTCAAAACTGACTGTACCGTCTGGCTTTGGATAGTCGATCTGCTCGTGGGCAGTCGCTTTCCCGGTGCACTCGGCGTCAGACTTGCCATGCTTCATGCTGCCGAAAGGATGCCAGCCGAGCAGTGACGCGGCCCACATGTCAAGACCTCCCAGGGCGAAGGCACCCACCAGACCAAACCTTGACCAGATGGGCTTGACATTTCTTACCCTCTTGAGATCCTTTCCAATTTCGCCATTTCGCAGTTCACTTTCGTAATCGTCCAGAACGTCACCTGAACGTCCATCGGTAATGGCTCGACATGCAGCTTCTGCAGCGGCTATACCACTCAACATGGCATTGTGGTTCCCCTTGATACGTGGAACATTGACCAGTCCGGCTGAACAGCCAACCAGAGCACCTCCTGGAAACACAACCTTGGGAATTGATTGCCAACCACCCTCGGATATGACCCTGGCACCGTAGGCGACGCGTTTTCCTTCCTCCAGCATGGGCCTTACCATCGGATGTTGCTTGAACCGCTGAAACTCCATGTAAGGATCAAGGTGTGGATTACGATAATTGAGATGGACAACAAATCCCAGACTTACCTGGTAGTTGTCCATATGGTAAATGAAAGAACCACCGCCTGCATTCGATCCGAGCGGCCATCCTGCGGTGTGCACTACCCGGCCGGAATCATGCTGGTCCGGCCTGATCTCCCAAACCTCCTTCATCCCCAATCCGAATTTGGGCACGTCCGAATCCCTGTCCAGCCCATACTTTCTTATGACTTGCTTGCTCAAGGATCCGCGCGCGCCTTCACACAACAGCGTATAATTTCCTAACACCTCAATACCGGGTTCGTAATTCGGTCCCTTTTCACCACCGGGATTCTTGCCGAATTCACCCGCAACCACACCGGCAATCCTGCCTTGCCGATCAGTAATCAACTCGGAGCAGGCCATCTCGGGATATACTTCCACGTCCAGTTCCTCGGCCAGTTCCGCAAGCCATCGACAGACATTTCCCATCGATACAATGTAGTTGCCGTGGTTGCTCAGGAGCGGGGGCATGGGCCAGTTGGGGAAGCGAATTCTTCCGGCTTCACCCAGCATATAAAAGTCGTCCCTGCTGACAGGAACACCCAGTTGCGCATTCAGGTCTTGCCAATCCGGAATCAGGCGATCAAGTCCGATTGTATCCAGAATTGCTCCTGACAGAATATGTGCACCAACTTCGGAACCCTTTTCCAGAACACAAATGTCAAGAGCAGCGTCGATCTGCTTTGCTCGAATTGCAGCTGCCAAGCCTGCCGGGCCAGCACCGACAATGACAATGTCATACTCCATCGTCTCGCGCATAGATCCTGTTTCGCCTCCAATAAACACTTGCTCACGAATCTGACAATTCACGAATTCTAGCAACACACAGCGTCAGTACCAGCTGCTGAATCCCGAATTCCGGGTTGGTCCGATGCGAATACGCTCAGTCGACAGGCCAAATGACCTTGCGGTCCTGAATGACATCGGTGAACACCCCGAAACCTGTACACTCGCCGGGTCACGGTAGCAATTGCCATGGGTGAGAATTCTTGTGGATCTCAACGCCTTGTGAATCGAACCGGCAGGAATCAAGGTAACCGGATCATGCTCGTGAACACAGCACTCGGCTTCAGTGTGTCCATGTTGCGTTGCTTCTACAACATTCATCTGCCCGATCTTTGTTGCCCGGCACTTCCACAAGCCAGTTCCAGACAAGAGTCTGCGTTCACTGTGTGTGATCGCGACGAGGAACGGTGCCATTCGTCAATTGTAGCTCTCACCTGTGTTGTCATATTGGTCGAGTTGGCTGGCGGCGTGGCCGCTGTGGCACCTGATTGCAAATAGATGAAGTCCAGGATTTGCGCAATCTGTACTTCTGTCTCCAGGGCGAAGTGCATGGGTGGCTGTCAAACGCCCGGCCCAGGCGGGACCCTCACTATGGCATGTGACACATCTTTCGGACACAATCTCTTGAACCTCTTTCGAACACAGGGTTGCTGGACTGAACGAATCTCGAATCTCCCTTGCATGTTGTCCGATTGTCTTGTCAGCCCCGAATGTTGAAAGCCACATGATACCAATCGGGATGATGGCTGAAACTGCCCCTCTCCAGGTTCGGACGTCCCTTCCTGGCGTGGAGTGAGTTGACGTGCCGAATTGTTTCGCCCACCAGACACACAAGCGAACAGATGAGCCTGTTGTACCTGGTTGCGAATGCCAGCGGATAATCGTTGGCAAGACCATCAGAAAGATTACGGGCCATGCAGGATACCTGTTTTGGGTTGAGCGTAACCTGGCTATTCTGCCGTATTTCGGGTCGAGGGGACTTCCGGCAGTGAGGTCAGCGACCACAATCCTCTGACTGGGACTTTTGATCGGAAAGACTTTGGCCGACATGATTGTTGCTGCATGGGTGCCTGTGTGAAGGAGAGCAGCTCTCCCGGTGAAAACCTGGCTGTAACTCGAAGACATTGCGACCAGGAGTGCAACCGGCAGCACCATGAGCATGGTCGGCTGTTTCTCCCGATTGACTCTTGCAAAGAGCGTCCTGAAGAGTCTGCCCACCTGGCAGCGAGGCTGAAGAAATCAGGTCGCCTTGCCCATACACCGGGTTAGTTCCTGGAGGGAACGATCAGATGAAACCCCGCACCCGTCCAGCAATCCATCATCAACAGCACAAGGTCGTCCGACCATGTCGTGTAGCTCTCCCAATTGAACCACGTAAGGTGTTTCGGCAATTGTTCTGGAGCAACCAGATATTTCCAGACATTGTAGAATCCGCCTTCATATACGTGCCATTCTCCGCAATGCACGCCGAGAGGGGAGACCGGCAGGTCTGCGCAATTCCAGGTCTACCTCGATGAAAAATAACGAGGCTCCAGTCCATGAGGTTCCAGCAGTGACATGAAGCCGCCGAACAGCGAACCGGATCCAACCCCGGATGATGATCAATTCAAACATTAATACGTTCGTCCAGGGCGGTGGTGCCGGCACTCGAGGATGCCGCTTGAAGATGCACTGTATTCACGCAATGTGGCTTGAACATGCTTCCTGGCAAATGCCAGGCGAAGCCGAGCCCATCACGGCGTATCCCTTTGGCATGCGGCTCGAGCATGACTCTGGGCAGACGGCTCGCATTCGCCACCGCCCAGGCAGATTCGGACTCCAGATAAGACGAGCTTGGCCAGAAGCGATTCAGGACATGAAATAACCAACAAGCTGCCCTCGGCATGTCGGATTCACTCCATATTGTGAACACCTCACAGTGTTTGCACACGGTTCATCCGGCGGCAGTTGCCGGCCACAAATCACTAGAGGCGATCTGGAAGCTGCGTTACATTGCCACGCGCCTCCTTCCAGTAACTGGATTTAGCCCGATTAGAGACAAAGGGGAAAGATCGGAATACTACTGACAAGCGGACTGTTCTCAGTCAGGAACGAGACCCTTCCCCGCAGGCAGGTGTCTTCACCGTGCGACCCAGCTCTGCAAGCGGGCAATTCTACGGATTATTGGTCACTGGATTCAAGACTGTGACGATCCTGGAGCGACAGGCGACACGGTGCAGCAGCCAGCTACCAAGATTGTCGTATGCCTTTGCAGAACAACGTTCTGCGACAGGCAGTCGACCCACAGCATGCTCACTTCGCCGGAGTGATCGCATTACCTTACCGGGACGCTGCCAGGAATGCGCAAGTCTGCTGTCATGACAGGTGCACTTCCTGCTTCGCCCGAATGTGCCCTTGAGAATTCGCGACGGAGAGTTTCTTGAAAGACGTCAGACCGGCCTGTGCATGCATGTTCTGGTGTCGACCCACTCCTGTCGCTGGAGGCATGGCGACTGTTCGGTACCTTTGGCGCCCGCCTGGCACCAGGGCCAACAGGTGTAATGTTCTACAACTTGTTGGTCCCGATTTCGGCGAGCAACGCCTGTTGCACCGGTACATGTCGCCCAAAATGGCAATCAGCAGCCCACGGTAATCTTCGATAGCCCTTCCGGCCGCGTTCCGGCTACAGAATTGTCGGTTCTGTCAATTTGTGCCCTCGTTTGCGCAATCATCGTCCAGGCTCCTGTGGCTTTGTGCGCTGCCGTGCCCTGTTTCCATGAGCGGCTTGTTGGCGGGAGCCAGCACCTCCTGCGGTTTCTTCATCCAGTCCTGCCAGACTGCCTGCGAGTCTATTCGACGCTGATACTCCTCGCGGACATTGATCCATCTGAAGCGGACGGAATTCATCACAATGTGCCTGTCCAGCTCCTGAAACTCTGCACTTACGGGAGATGAATCCGCCAGCGTTTCGGGGCTCCTGGTAAAAGCAACATCACCAATTGCAGCGTTTGCCCAGATGGTCTGCTGGTTTCGGTCCAGAAGTGATTGCAAGGCCGCGGCCATAATGCTTTCGGCGTATTGCCCCTTGTAAGTGGCCTCCACACAGGATGTTAAGCAATACTGGCCGAGTTCCTGCGCCTGCATACGCGACATGCTAACCTGGCCAGATATGGTCGCAACAGCATATGTCGCCAAATCCGAGAGACAGGCCGTATACACTGCCCACTTTGAAACTGTGAGAGATGGGGAAAACCGGTCGTCCTTGAAGATCTTGACATACTGACGCCCCATTCTTGTCTTGAGGTAACCATACAGGGAGGTCTGGGCCACATAGGCGGCGCGCGTGTGAATGAATTCGATCAACAATTCCAGCTTGTCGATTGGTGATTTGTCAAAGCGCAACCTCAAGGTCCGAATGAACTTTGACAGTTGCATGAGCAACTGTCTGTTCAAACCTATTGGGGCTGTGGCAGGCATGGGCAGTTGCAACAACAATGTTTACGAAGTAGTCTGCGATTGGTGGTTCCCAGAGATAGCTAAAGGCTTGCTCAGGAGCAACCACCGAAGGACTAGTTGAGCTCCAAGGAGCTTGCAGAACATTAAGGAGGCATTATGGCCGACGGAAACAGTTCAGTCGGGAGGGATGAACACTGGCGGAAAACCCGCAATTTAACGGTGTGGGTCCTAATTCTCTGGGTAATATTCTCATTTGTGGTGCACGCATTTGCAAAGGGCTTGAACGGGACATCCTTTATTGGGTTTCCACTGGGCTACTACTTCGCCGTGCAGGGCTCTCTGGCGATTTTCGTACTCTTGATATTCGGGCAGAACTATCTGCAGGACAGGATTGACGAAGAAGCCGGACTGAACGACTGAAGGAGCAACTCAAATGGCTGAAAGCAGCGCACCAAGAAAATTCATCAGTGACCTGCCGAAAATATACGGCATGTATACCGGTGGCTTTGTCGTATTCATTTTAATCATGGCCGTGCTTGAACGGGCCGGGGTGTCGGCGGCGAACATTGGAATAATGTTCGTTGCATTTACAGTGGTGATCTATGCGGTAATCGGATGGTTGTCGCGGACAATGCAAGTCGATGCGTACTATCTGGCGGGCAGGGAGGTCCCGCCGGTGTTCAATGGCATGGCCACCGCCGCGGACTGGATGTCCGGGGCATCGTTCGTCGCCCTGGCAGGCGGTATTTACTTCGGAGGACACGGGTATCTGGCCTTTGTAGTTGGCTGGACCGGCGGGTATGTGCTGGTCAATTCTCTTATGGCGCCGTACCTGCGAAAGTTCGGTTGCTACACTGTGCCCGACTTTATCGGAAATCGTTACGGCGGCAACATGCCGCGGTTTGTGGCCACGGTCATTCTCTTTGTGGCGTCATTCACCTATGTGACCGCCCAGATCAACGCTACGGGGACAATTGCGTCACGCGCCTTGTTGATTCCGTTTGAAGTTGGTGTTTGGTTTGGATTGCTAGGCATACTCCTTTGCTCAATGCTAGGAGGCATGCGTGCGGTGACCTGGACCCAGGTTGCACAGTATATCGTGCTGATAATCGCATACCTCATTCCGGTCATCTGGATGTCGAACGTACAGGGATTTGGAATCATACCACACTTCGGATACGGTGACGCCGTCAGCCGAATTGCAGAACTTGAACAGCAATACAACGTCGGCCTGGCTGCAGCCGGAGACCCGGGAGTCAGGGGGGTTCGTGTTCTTACCACCCTGCATAACGACCCGGGAACAGGTATGGCCAGCTGGAAGTTCATGACACTGGCTTTCTGCATGATGACAGGAACCGCGTCACTGCCCCACATATTGATGAGGTATTTTACAACACCTTCCGTGCGGGCGGCCCGAAAGTCGGTCTCCTGGTCATTGCTGTTCATCTTTCTGCTGTATTTCACGGCGCCGGCACTTGCCACTCTGACCAAGCTTCAGGTGCTTGATCCCAATCTTGCCACCGGCATCATCGGCAAGCAGATTGACGTGATAAGCCAATTGGCATGGATTCAGAATTGGCAGAGCGTCGGCTTCCTGGCCATTGTGGATGGTAATGGAGACGGATTGCTGCAGATCAACGAATTCTTCATGCGACCGGACATCGTTGTCCTTGCAACTCCCGAAATCGCTGGTCTACCCTATGTGATCTCCGGGCTGGTTGCAGCTGGAGGAATGGCAGCCGCCATGTCGACAGCAGATGGTCTGCTGCTCGCCATTGCCAATGCGTTGAGCCATGATCTCTACTACAAGATCATTGATCCCAATGCCGATACGAGGACCCGGCTCATTGTCGCTCGGGTACTGTTGATTGGCATTGGTATTCTCGCAGCACTGGTTGCCAGCTTGCGGTTGACCGGAATTCTGGGGGCGGTAGCATGGGCCTTCGACTTTGCGGCCTCGGGTCTGTTCTTCCCGCTTGTTCTAGGTGTGTGGTGGAAGCGCGCCAACAGACAGGGAGCGCTGGCCGGAATGATACTCGGTTTCCTCTCCGGAACCGCGTATCTGTACTATGTGTACACTGGCGGCGCACCGTGGCTGGGAATTGACCATTTGAGGTTCGCCATCATCGGCATGCCTGTCAGCCTGGTCGCCATGGTTGTTGTGAGCCTGGCAACAGAGGCACCTTCTGCCGAGATACAGCAGATGGTTGACGATATCCGAGACCCGAGCGGGCGAACGATTCTCGACCGCGAGTGATCACTTTGGAAACTCTTGAGGGGCGGCGAGAACGGGTTCCGCCCCTCTTCTATTTTGTGTCGGCAGTCTTGTAGTGGAAAACCCGTTTGCGGCATTTCCAGCCTGGCTACTCGTTGTAGACTATATTCTGGGAATGGTCATGTGGACGTTGATCGGGCGTTTCGGCATGAATCTGTTCCTGCCGCAAGACAGTAAATTCTTCTTCATGCGGGTGTTTGTTCGAATGACAGATCCGGTCATTCGCGTGTTTCGTCCTGTGACTCCCAGTTTCCTGCTCGAGCCTCTGGTTCCACTGTTTGTAGCGTGGTTCTTCTACATGATCCGTTTCTACGTGTTGCCGTGGCTGATGGGATACTCGGTCATGGGCATGTTGTCGTTTCCGCTTGAGAGCGAATTTGCGGCCGGTCTTTACCAGTTATTCGGACCATGAGCGCCACATGAGAACGGTTGCACCACAATTGACACAACGCTCGCTTTGCCGAGGCAGAGATACACCTCGACGAGTTTGATTCAGGCGCCAGCAGAAGATCCAGATAGTTCCCGGCTGGGAAAGGTCTGGCAAGGCGGATGGTTTCCTGGCAGCTCATGTTCTCGACACATCTCTTGGTCATCCGGCATCCGGAATGCTGGTATAGTTGTGTCGCTGCTGCCGGAGCACATCGCCTTTCTACCGTAAAGTCCAGCAGATAAGGTCGAACTGATACTCCGATTCTGCCCACTTGTGAGTTCAGGATTGTAGAGTTGGAGTTGAGGTTTCATCTCGGCGAGTGATTTGCTCGCACATTTCGGTTTGGGAGTGGCGAGAAGGTTTCTGGATGATGTGTCGGTCTGCTTCGAGATGACAGAAGACGGCCATAACCACTTGCCTCTATTGGTTTCTCCATACGGTTATTCAGCCAGCCGCGGCAGTTAGTGAAGCATTAGCACCGCTTCACTTCTTGGCACGCTTGGCACTTCAGGTTGCCTCTTTTCCTGAGGCTTCACGAAACACCGTGTCCTGAGCCTTGAGTACCTGCCTGCCTCGATAACCCCGAGGCACCGCCCTCTCCAATTGTGTATTCCCGACACCTGCCGGGCGTGCCCTGCTGCGGCCGGCCATTTCACCGCAACGCCACTTCAGGCCCATCAAGCCCAGTCCGTTCCGACGGACCCCCCGGTTCAGCACCCTGCCCGGCTGAACCGTATACTCCCGGTGCCCCAGCCCCAGGCACCGGCAGCACCTCCACTCCATCTCGGACAGTGCCCCGGCCGCCAATCAGGCCTGCCCGCCGCCCCTTGCGCCGCACAACCAGGTCCCGCCCGGCCTGATCACACAGCCCCACAGAACTGCAACCCGGCACCCCACCTGCCAGGCCGGCAGCACCAACACACACCCAACCACCAACTCTCCACCCGGGGAACAATGCTATAATGAAAATTGCTGGCCTGGAGTCTTTTTTGCTCGCTCGCATTACGCCGCGTGCAAGATTTCACCGTTGTGCCGGGAGCCGGACATTTCCATGTTCCATTTGAAGCTGGCAACAACAGTTCGACTGGTCGGTTGTGTTACAATTCGATTACACTAACCGGGAATGCGCTGGGCGATACTGATGAACTGCATGGGCAGCAAGCTCGTCCTTGATAACTCATGTTTAGAAGGCTCTGCCGTACTGAAGGAACTCGAACTGCCATGATGCCTGAATCACAGCCGCCAAGCCATTTTTGCATTCTATCTACTTCCTTCTGTACATTGCACATCTTGACGACAATCGCGTCATGGAGTAGTGAGCATCCTACATCAAGATAAACGCAGGTGAACTGGAAGAATATATGTACAGGAAATCATGTATACAGTGGGTAGCGTTGATCAGTGCTTTCCTACTGATTGGCGGATGTGGTGGCGGAGGATCGGGGCCATCTCAGCAGAGCATTGCATACTCCGATTCCACAAAAGCGCTAGGCAATGCCTTTGAGGACAACGACATTGACAAGACTGAAATCAGCAGCGGTGATATTCTGAAGTGGGATTCAGAGCGTGCAGACGCGGACGACGATACGGATGGGCGCCAGACAATTGATGAAATCGACGTCGACTTTGCAAACAAGGAATTGAAGGTCGACGTCGATTATGATGGCAAGAATATCGCCGTCAGTAATCGCGTAACTCTGGAGCTTCCTGCTGATCTTACGCATAAGAATGGGTGGGGAATGCAGTATGCGTCTCGGGAGCTAGACTCATCTGATATTGTTGGTACCGTAGTGATCTCCAACAGGAGTAAGGAGAGTCAAGAAGATTATGTGACGGCCGGGTACTGGTACCGAACGTCCTCAAAGGGTCAGTTTGGCGCTTTTGCTACAGGGGAAATTGAATATAAGGGCTCAGGTCTCGCCGTCAACACATGCCTGGATGATAGTGACCCGCCAGTATTGATGTCCGGCTGCGACGTCGTCGACGAAGCTGACACAGAGCGCTTTTTCCCGGGTGCTAACGCCATTAAGGCAACTTACGATGGGCTTGCTGCCGGATTTTTTGTCGGAGATGTTGATGCGCCAATGAAATCCACAGATTGGTTTACGAGCGACATTACGCTTGAACTCGAAGAGTCTATGGTCACGGGTACAGTTGACAACTTCCAGTGGGGAGCGACCAATCCTACGGGACGCCCGACGAAACTTACTCTCGAGCAAGAGCTCGAGAAAAGAGGTACAGACCGTCTCAACTACTTTCAGGGTGAGTGGGACGACGATGACAGCGGCTTCAAGGGTCAGTGGAATGGACGCTTCTATGGGGAGTATGATGCGGAAGACGAAGATTCCGAACCAACTTCTGTTGCCGGAACATTCTATGGCAACAACGAGAAGAAGGAACAGTTTATCGGTGGTGCATTCGCTGCCGACTGATCCGTTGTGTAGTCTTGAGGCATTCACGCCATTCGGACTCTGACCGACGATGTTGTTCCGGCATGCTGTTTCGATGTATGCCGGAACAACAGCCTTTCCACTGCTGGATTCTTGGAACTGTCAACTAAGACTTCTCTAATTGGAACTGACATTCCCGCTTCAATAACGATCCAGACAGGCCCAAATCCAAGTCTGGCAGTTGGAAAGGCAGAGACTTGTCCTGATGTAACGCTCCACGCAAATTTCGCATTTGGCAAACAGGTAGCGAAGGCTAAAAGTAGAGCACACCGACGGCTAAGGTCTTAGTCGTGAGTTTCTTATTGTCTGTTCGAATGTCTTAGGCTTTTTTCTAGCCAACCAGTTTCTATAACCGTTGTTTTGGCCATCCTCGGTGAGCATTTTCGGCATTTCAACTGCTCTTCGCAAACGTCTCAACACAGATTTGACGGTCTTGCCGAGGCTTGGCAGCACCAAGGGTCGATAGTTGCGTTGTTCCGAAATCAATGTAGATCTATCGAAGTGAGGCCCTCTGGCCTCGGGCTATGTCAAACTCTTGCAAGAACCTGACCCAGAACCTGAACACAGGACACATGTATAGTCTTCACAGATTATTTTGGTTCTCTCAGATACTATCCTTAGCGCCAGTAGCTGCCGCACATACAATTTGGAACTTAGACACTTAATCCTGTTCACAATAGACACTCTCGAACACCTATGATCAGCCAATTCGAACGACGAACCGCGATGGTCGACTGCCAGATCCGACCTTCCGACGTTACCAAGTTCCCGATTATCAAGGCCATGCTGGAGATTCCGCGCGAGGAGTTCATCCCCGACCGGTTCCGGGAATTCGCCTATTCCGGCGACCATATCGAACTTGCCTACGGCCGGGTACTGCTTGAGCCGCGCATCTTTGCCAAATTACTGGATGCACTCGACATACGCCCCGATGAGCTGGTGCTCGATGTCGGGTCTGGCCTCGGCTACTCGGCTGCCGTAATTGCCCAGATGGCCGAAGCCGTTGTGGCACTCGAGGAATTGCACGGTTTTACGCAACAGGCCGAAACCAAACTGTCCAGGCACTCCATCGACAACGCGATCGCCGAGCAGGGAATTCTCGTCTGGGGGGCACCACATCACGGTCCCTATGATGTCATTGTGCTCGAAGGCGCAGTTGGCCAGATACCGGAGTTGCTCGTCGACCAGCTCAAGACCGGGGGAAGGATCGCAACAGTCTTTTCCAACGGTGTTACAGGGCAATGCTGCATTGGCATCAAGCAGGCCAGATCAGTATCCTGGCGGCCAGTTTTCAATGCTGTAGCACCGGTCATGCCGGGCTTCCAGGAGCGTCAGGAGTTTGTGTTCTGATATCGCTGTCAGTAGAAAACACACTGACCAACTGCACGGAAAACCACATGTCAGCTGACAGGCCCTGGCGCAGGCTCAAATCAGTGGCGGCGATTGTCGGCCTTGTTGTGCTGCTCCTGGCTCCGGCAGCAAACGCGGAATCCCTCCATGATGCCCTGATTGCTACCAGCAATCACAGCGAGAGCATCAAGGCAAGCCACGCCCGTGTGGAAGTGCAGGCGGAGAACGTGGAGCAGGCAAGGTCCAGACTCTTTCCGCAAGTCAGTCTGGCTCCCGTTCTCGGCTATCGCTATCCCATGCCCGATGCATTGACTGCTTCGCTCGAACTTGCCCTGGAACTTCTTGTGTATGATGGAGGCAGCCAGAAACTCGCCATAGAGATAGAAGAAGCCAACACATCCATTGCTCGCCAGATACTTGTCCAGACTGAGCAGGAAGCATTTCTCAATACCGTGACGGCGTATTTTGACGTGCTCAAGCAGCAGCAAGGTCTTGCTCTCGAGCGCCAGAATCTTCAGATCCTTCAAACGCAGCTTGATGCGGCTCGCGAACGCTATGCCGTTGGCCAAATCGCCAGGACTGAAGTCAACCTGGTTGAAGCCCGGCTCGCCCTGATCAGAAGCTCGGTTGCCCAGCTCCAGGGCCAGTTGACCATCGCCAATGAATCCTACAAACTGTATACTGGCCAGTATCCGGGTCGGCTTGAAGCCACACAACCAGTGCCAGAATTCCCCAGCAGTCTCGAAGATGCCGTGGCCATCGCCAACAAGGCACACCCCCGTATCCTCAATGCCAGGCTTGCAGTGACCATTGCCGACCTCAATATCGAGAGAGCGAAAACATCTACAAGTGCCCCGAACGTCAGCCTGCGCGCCGCTGTCGGAGGGAGCCGGCAATTCGGCTCGCGACAATCGTGGGACAATTCATGGTCGGTGCAGCTCGGTGGCCAGATTCCACTTTATGCCGGAGGCCTCAAATCCTCGCTTTACCGCCAGGCTGTGGCCAACAGCAGCGCAGCACGCTACGAGCTGCACCGGACCGCTGCCTCTGTTATGGCCGAGGTTACCAACGCGTGGACACACCTCGACATTCTGGGATCGGTTATTGCTGCCACCCGTGAACAGGTCGAGTACTCAAGACTCGCATATGAGGGTGTTCAGGCGGAAGCTGACCTTGGTACCAGATCAACTCTTGACGTGCTCGACGCCGAAAACGATTTCCGACAGGCACAAACCCAGAGCATCAACGCTGTCCTGGACCGCAATGTCGCGATGTACGCGCTGTTAGCTTCTATTGGCCAACTCACTGCAGAAACTCTGGGGCTTTAGAATGCCCACAAGCTTGCAGCGCCGTTGTGCCAATTGCTGGACATTACTGTTTGCATCATCCCTTCGCCTGTCGGTTCCAGGCATCTTCCCGCACCGTGTACCACATCCTGCCAGCAATTAATGGTATGGATCTGCAATTCCTGATTGCATCGGGATAGAAGCAACTCCGAAACTGTCTTGGCTACACCCGACCAATGCACCGGTCGTGCCGACCTCTTTGCAGCCCTTCAATCCAGAAGGACTGTTTGTCGCCAACATCGGTTCGGAATTAAGCTCCGAAATGGACCGTTTTCGGCAGGTGGCACGGTGTAGTCCACGATTGTTGCAGGCGTTCACTGGCAATTCCTATCCAGGACAACAAGCCCCTGTCCACATGTCCAATCACCCCTTGAACGATACCTCACCGTACCAGACCTGTACGAGGACCAATTTGACGCGAAGTCCGGGAGCTTTGACTACCGCGCCCAATTGGCGACCTGAACCTCTCCGGTTTGTGCATCGCCATTCACCTTGTACACATGAGCACCACTGAAACGTGACTTGCCATCGATCTTTGCCCGGACGTCGCTGGAAGCCCGGGCACTTTAGCCCTCTGCCCATGCGGCGGCAGCAACACTCAAATTGTTCGCGTGCTTGTAACCATTGGCAGCGCAAGAATCGCCACCCTCGCACGATAGCCGACCCCTGGCTGCCTCTCGCACTATCAGAGATATGGGAATGGCATCAGTGTGCCTATTCCTGGCCTGGCTGGCATGATCGACCAGGCAATCAGGGGCGAATACCGAACCGGTCAGCGCTTGCGGCGCAGCACGACAGCCGTAGCCGATGCCGAGATCATCAGCACCTTGTCTCTCTCACCCTCTATGGCGCCATCATACTCCGCCCCAATCACGGCGTTTGCACCTCTCAGTTCGGCCTGATTTCGCAATTCCTCATCGCTCATGGCAAATCCCTGGCGCATTTCGTCTTCTATGGCTTCCATGCGCCCACCCACAAATCCCCGGATTGCACCAAAGAAGTCCTTGAGCACGTTGACACCCAGGACCACCTGGGAGTGAATGACGCCCTTGTATTCGACAATTTCGTAACCCTCGACAGTTTCCGTGGTTGTCACCAGAATCATGTTCCCGTTTTGCTGTGCCATGTGTGAACTCTTCCTTTTATTTCCAAACTCGTAGATTCCATGCGGTTCGAATTCCGAGCCTGCTGCATCTACCTGTATGGCGCGCAATAGTGGAATGTCGGCCCTGAAAACAACGGGATTCCCTTAACGCCGCAGTGCTCGCTGTACAGCCGGTTTAGCGCGTCCGTTCATGTAAGTGACCCAGACAGCTGTCGGCCTGCGATGAACTCATGCCCCGTGCCTGTACGCTCCGGTCGCAGAGCTGCCGGCGGCCAGTCCGCAATCACTTGCAAATTCAGCACCGGGAGCCAGGCTGAGTCCTTCGCAGTTGACTAACACCGCCAATGTAGCCGCGTTATTCCCCTGAAACCCTGAATCCAGCGTCGCGGGCCGAGCTGACCCTGTTGGGTATGGCTCACAACTTTCCTTCAGGTCTGCCATAATCGCCTCTCGGCGATGCTTCAATTTGGAGAGTCAATCCCATATGTAACGGCGTCAACTTGGTCGTCGGGCGAGGTACGGTAGTTTTATGGAACCCTATTTTGATGCATCCAGGGCGGAACAGCGGCTTTACCGCAATTGGGAAGAGGCCGGAGTCTTCCTTGCCGGGGCCGGGGCCGACCACGAGGCTGAATCATTCTGCATCCTGATCCCGCCACCAAATGTCACCGGTGCATTGCACATCGGACACGCTTTCAACAACACAATTCAGGATATTCTCATACGCTGGCACCGCATGCGCGGTTACAACACGCTCTGGCAGCCTGGCCAGGACCATGCCGGCATTGCTACACAGATGGTTGTCGAGCGCGAGCTTGAACGAAGACAGGAGCCCGCCCGGCAAGAGTTGGGGCGCGAAGCGTTCCTGGAGCGGGTGTGGCAGTGGAAGGAGCAGTCAGGCGGGGAGATTGTCAACCAGCTCAAGCGCCTCGGTGCTTCCTGCGACTGGTCGCGAGACCGCTTTACCATGGACAAGGGATTTCACGACGCGGTCCTTAAAGTCTTCATAAACCTCTACGAGCAGGGCTACATCTACAGGGGCAAGCGGCTGGTCAACTGGGATCCCCACTTTGAAACCGCAATCTCCGACCTCGAAGTCGAGCAACTCGAGGACAAGGGCAGGATGTGGCGCTTCAGGTATCCTCTTGAAAACGGAGAAACCTACCAGCATCCAGTGGAATACGACAGGGATGGGCAGCCAACCGCATACGAGACCCGAGATTATCTCGTCGTTGCCACGACCCGGCCGGAAACCATGTTGGGCGATACGGGCGTCGCCGTCCATCCGGATGATACCCGCTACAGCCATCTGGTTTCCAGGACCGTGAGGCTGCCACTGGCCGGCCGCTCGATAAGGATTGTCGCTGACAGCTATGCAGACCCCGCAAAGGGAACCGGCGCGGTCAAGATTACACCCGCCCACGACTTTAACGACTGGGAGGTGGGCCAACGGTGTGGATTGTCGGCAATCAATGTCATGACTGCCAAGGCCAGTATGAGACTAAGAGATAATGCGGCGTTTCTGGAGGGATGTGACACCGAGCCAGAAGTGCTGGAACTGGACGGGCTTGACCGCTACGAGGCGCGTCGACGCATCGTCGAGTTGGCCAGGCAACAGGGCTGGCTGGACGGCGTGTCGGAGGAGCGGCATGTTGTGCCCCACGGGGATCGCTCGAAGGTCGCTGTCGAGCCCTATCTCACCGACCAGTGGTATGTCGATGCCGAACAAATCGTTCAACCTGCGATTGATGCCGTGCGCGACGGTCGCACGCGCATCTATCCGGCTCAGTATGAATCCATCTACTTCAACTGGCTGGAAAACATCGAACCCTGGTGTATCTCGCGTCAGCTGTGGTGGGGTCATCAGATCCCGGTCTGGTACGACGATGAAGGCAATCGTTACTGCGCCGCCAGCGAGGAGGAGGCAGCGAAGCTGGCCGGGGGTCGCAATCTAAGGCGCGATCCCGATGTACTCGACACATGGTTCTCGTCAGGATTATGGCCCATTGGCACCCTTGGCTGGCCCGAAGCCACTCCCGAGCTGGAACGCTATTTTCCAACCAGTGTCCTGGTTACAGGGTTTGACATCATCTTCTTCTGGGTGGCACGAATGATGATGATGCAACTCGCCGTAGTCAAGGATATCCCTTTTCATTCGATCTATGTCCATGCGCTGGTTCGAGACGAACACGGCAAGAAGATGTCAAAGTCCCTGGGCAATGTCATCGACCCGATCGAACTGATCGACAAGTATGGCGCCGATGCCGTCCGCTTCACACTGACATCCATGGCGGCCCTGGGTCGAGACCTGAAACTCTCGGAATCGCGGGTTGCCGGATATCGCAACTTTGTGACCAAGCTCTGGAATGCTGCACGATTTGCAGAGTTCCACAACTGCGAGAGCCAGCCCGACTTTGAGCCTGACAGTGTCTCGCACGGTCTCAACAGGTGGATTGTCGGCGAAACCGCTCGCGCACGCGACTCCGTCGATACGGCACTTGCAAGCTATCGCTTCAATGACGCCGCAAACGGTCTTTATGCGTATTTCTGGCACAAGGTCTGCGACTGGTACCTGGAGCTAGGCAAGCCCCTGCTTGCCGACAATCTCGAGATCGCCGCCGAGACCAGAGCGACTGTCGCCTGGGTAATCGAGCAGTCCCTGATCATACTGCATCCATTCATGCCATTTGTCACCGAAGAACTATGGGGTCTGCGAAAGGGCGGGAGCGATATGCTTGCCCTGACCAGATGGCCGCAATATGGCGGCGCCAAACTGCAGGACCCCGGAGCAGATGCCGATGTCGAATGGATAATCTCCCTGATCGAGGAAATCAGATCTGTAAGGAGTGAATTGCGAGTGCCGGCCGGAGCACGCATACCTCTTCATGTTCTCGAACTTGAAGAAGGTCGAGCGTCGGTCGTTGCCGACTATCGGGAAATGATCACGCGCCTGGCCAGGTTGAGCTGTATCGAAGAAGTGAAAGTCGCCGGTAGGGGATCAACGCCATTTTCTGTTGCAGAAAGCCTGTTCAGTCTGCCTCTGGCAGACATTATGGACTTGAAAGGCGAGTTGGATCGGCTTGAGAACAAGAAACACAGGTTGGCAAGGGAAATCAGCAAGCTGGATACCCGCCTGGGTAACCAGGCCTTCTTGAGCAGGGCGCCGCAAAGGGTTGTCGAGGAAACTCGTCAGCGCAGGGACAAACTGCGAGCTGAGCTTGCCGTGGTCGAACAGGCAATCAACAGGTTCCGGACTCTGATCGACGAATAGCTGAAGCCTGTCGGAAGGAAACGTAACCGTCTATGGCGCGGCCCGCCTCTTGCACCACATGCTACCACCATTGATTGTTGGCTACTCCGGCCTGCGCCGCATGGCGAGATACGCGAGCAAGCTGGCCCGAAGCCTGAACCTGTCCACGGGCAATATCACTAGCTGATTCCCCGCAGAGGCCAGCAACCCATGAACTGGACCATTCCTGACAATTATTTGCTTCACGTTTGCATGCGTGCAGTAATATCTGCGCTGCTACTCAGATCGACGATGAAACCTTACAGCGGATTCTGCACATGCCTGTGAAATGCGGTTCAATGGTCCGACAAGGCCAAGAACACAACACCATTGCCCCTGTTGGCAGGTCAGCTTGAACTGGCCAATCTTCATTGGACAGTTTCAGTATCAGGTTCAGGTTTCTGGTTGCACAGTCAAACGCAACACTCATATTGTCCAAGCAAACTAGTGCCGGGAAATTGATTGGAGCAATTAGAGTATTGCCGGATAGCTATGTGGCCAAACTTCCGAAAGGCTGAGCCGTGGAGGCGTCCGGCGGCACATCGCCGATCAGTGAGCACACCACATAGAGCCAAGTTTTAGGCATAGCCAAGAAATGACCCGCAATCTTGGAGGAGGCAAAGTAAGCATTCAGGGATAGAATGGCCGTTGGAGGGACTCTGACGCGGTTCCACCCGGAAATGATCACTTCCCACCACAAGACCGGAAGTACTAGGCCAAATGACCCCGGGGGAACCGCGAAGATGAAGGCATTCATTTCCTATTCACACGAGGACAAAGCAGCCCTCAAGCGGCTGCATACACATTTAGCTGTGCTTCGCCAGGAAGGGCGAATTGATGCTTGGTTTGATCATAAAACCTTGGCAGGCGAATTGATTGATGCCGAAATCACTAAGAAACTCGATTCCGCCAAACTAATCTTATTGCTGGTCAGTCCAGATTTTCTTGCCTCTGACTACTGCGGAAAGGAAATGAAGCGAGCGCTGGGGCGCCATCACTCTGGCCAGGCCAATGTTGTTCCCATTATCTTGGAGCCCTGCGATTGGCATAACATGGACCTCAAGAATCTCAAGGCAATTCCCAAAGACGGCGTGCCGATCAGCCAATGGCCAAACGAGAATAGCGCTTTCCTTGATGTAGTACAGGAGTTGCGGCGAGTCTTGGAGGCAGTAGAAGCACCGCGTGCCGACGACCAAGGATTGACAACAGGCCTGGAAGCCTTTGTCCAGCCGAAGGGCCACCGCCATCCCGTGAATAAGGGTTTCCGCGTGAAGAGGGAATTCGACAGCATTGACCGTAGCGATTTCGGGGACAAGGCCTTTGGCGTCATCCGGGACTACTTCGAGAGCGCCATCAAGGAAGTTGATGCGACAGTGTGCGCGAGCGGGCGCTTCCGTTTGATGTCAGAAACCAGCTTCACGTGCACGATCGCCGACGAATTGATTTCGGACGATATCGCACACATAACGGTCTCTAGGGGTGACCCCTTAGTGGGTGACGACATAATTTATGTGTTCGCGGAGAACGCCCCGCCTGGCACAGCACATGGCAGTCTTACGGTCGAAGACGACGGATATGAACTCTATCTTGAGTCGTTGTTTGGTATTTCGGGGCACAACGAAAGGTTCACTCCGGAGGAACTTGCCGAGCGATTGTGGAAACATTTATTCGAACAGGTGGAAGCTGCCAGTATCTGATGTGATTCGTTTTAGGCGCAACAACTATGGACACCGCTTCGAGAATTAGGTGCTGACCAAGGGGTAACGTCTCGAAACCGGCGAAGCAATCGGGTGTGTTTCTTCCATCATGAAATATTTCACCTGAACGACCTGTAGATGGTAGTTGTGTAAGATCTCCAGTCTGTTGGTGGTATGGCCTCGGTCAGCCCCTTTAATGGCGTTTCATTGAACCGCTGTTCTGTTGTGTTTTCGTCTAGGAAAGCAACCGCTGGATTGCGTTCCATCGCAGGATCTGACTGACTTGCGATTACAACAATCTAAACAGCGACACTCCTGATGACGACACATTTGAACCAACATCCCGCCATTTGCACTGGCCTGAGGCCTTGCGCCGTGGCGTTGTTAATCGCGGCTACGCTGTGTCGTGGATCTAGAAGAGAAGGCCGAGAACGGGAACTCCTGCGAACTTGAGAAGAGCTATGCCCAGTCGGTGCCAGCGGCTGGTCCTGTTATGCTGTAAGACCTTCCAAACATCACGAGAGAAGGCGGCTCCATAGGACGTGCGAGAGCGGACCAACCCTCCTACCGGTCCAGCTATTCGCAGAGACGGATCATGGCATTGTGGGGCCAGTGCTATTGTCCGAGTGGTTTCGACAGGTGTTTATCAGGCTAATCCGTATTGTCTGGAACAGTTCTATACGCGCTGCTCCTGAAGTGTTTGAAGGGCTGTTAGCGCACGCTATAACCGGTAGCACGCTTTCAGCGTGAATATGACAACGGTGTCCGCTGTCGAAATCGGTGGCTAGTATTCACGTCTTCTGGCTGCGGAGCGTCTCGTGCCAGTCTTATGCATTGTGCGGCAGCAGACGCTGCACGCGGACAAGACTGATGGCAAGAACGGCGGCGGCATTGCCGGTGTCATCATTATCGAAGCCGCATAGGATTTGCTGTGATACCAGTTCTTCAATCCAGGGCGGCAGTTGCGAGGCAAAGCTGGCCATTACTGCGACTCGCTGCGTGCTGCTCTCCGGGAGAAGGGCATTGGACCTTGCATTCGGCCGGGGTTTGCATCGGCAAGATAAGATTGCGCATGACAAGGTGCTCTACAAGTCCTGTCACCGCATTGAGAACAGCCTTGCGCGGCTGAAGGCCTGGCGCCGCATAGCGATGCTCTATGATCGTTGCCTGAGGCTGTTCCATTCAGCCTGTACATTGGCGAGTATCGTCATGTTCTGGATGTGATGCTTGCATCCGGGAGCGTCTGATCTGGTCACATTGTTAGAGAACTCCAACTTGTGTGCTGAATGGTATCGGCGGATTGACTTTGCGGTGATGGACAACAAGAGCTCCGGGAAAGCGTTGAATCGGCCTGTCTGCTAGCCGGAAGAGATACTCTTGAGTGACCTGGTACCCGCATTCCGGTATCTGAACCGGCCCCTTGTCCCTGCGAAAGGTCTGATGCTCACGATACGAAATGCAATTCTGTCGGTATATACCCTGTGAGGCGTTATGCATCGTTAGCGAGTCCTGACCCTGGACAAGCTAAAATCCTTCCCGGTATTCCCAGAGGAAGTTGCTAAAACCTCCTGCCGACTGATAGCCAACACCAATTCAAGATGCCTCTTCCAGAAATTGACTTCAAGAAGATCAGGCTCCATGGCGGTAGCCGCCATATGGACTTCGAGGAACTTTGCTCGCAGTTGGCGCGCCTTGAAGTCTGCCCGAACGGCTCGGAATTCATCCGGAAGGGCGCTGGCGGCGACGGTGGTGTCGAGTGCTTCATTAGACTACGCAATGGAAGTGAGCGGGGCTGGCAGGCCAAGTACGTGTTCAAATGGGACCACCTGACCACACAGCTCGACTCGTCCATGAATGCCATGATCGACAAACACCCCCGAATGGATAAGATCACAATCTGCCTTCCTTTCGACCTTCCGGATTCCCGGCCAGCAAGAGGGAAGAGTGCCAGGCAAAAGTGGGTGAGGTGGAAGGCAAAATGGGAAACCCGTGCTGCAGCAGAGCAGCGCACTCTCTCAATTATCCTCTGGGACCAAAGTCATCTGCTGAGCCTACTTGCTACTGATACGCCGCAATACGTGGGTCAACTGTTCTACTGGTTCGGTAAAACGCGCCTGACATCCGATTGGTTCTGGGCAAACTTCAAGAAGGCTTGTGCAGCACTGGGCTCGCGCTATACGCCGGAGACCAACGTTGAACTATCGCTCCGACAGCAGTTCCTGGCCTTTGCCCGAGATCCATTCCTGGAAAATACAGTACGGAAATGGTCGCAGGACTTGTCAGGACGGAGCAATGACGTGCTTTGTGCTCTTGAGAGTGCAAACGTGAACAACGTCGTCATGCCCCGGGTCAAGGCCCTCAAAGGTTCTCTTGAAACGCTTCGTGCGGCTTTCCAGCGGCAGATTCCAGGCCCAGACAGTGACTTGCCCCTAACGAGATGGAAGGAAGAATTAACTGCCTGTCGCAATTTCGGTCGCCAATTTCACGCCGTATCCTTGGCCAATTGTTCTGACCGATTCTTGATGTAACCAAAGCCAACAAGTGCCAGTAATCCAAACACGACACCGAGGATGGTAAGCGAGATTGAAATGGCATCTAGACGCCCCAACGACAACGCCGCTTCCAATGCGTCGTTGTTTCTTGGGTAATACACATCCAGGCCCAAATATTGCCGGAGAGGAATTGGAAAAGTTGATGTCCATAAGAGCAATCCGAATACGTTGATCAACCCCAACACCATGTTGATGTAGAATACGGGACTTGTTAGCCAAGTTGGGAAGTTCACTCTACCTCGGTCCTCTTACTGGTGTGCATCTATCACTTTGCACCGTTACATTCGGGCAGCATAGAACCTCTCTGCATACACAGCCCACCTGAACAGTCTCGCCTCCCTGCGGTTTTGCTCGGCAAATGAACGCCCAATCACCGCTTTCCATTCGGAAACTGAATAATCTACCGAATGCTGCAGTCGACGTCCCCTCAATCTGTCAATAAGGCCCGCCACTGATATCAGCCACAAGAACGACGTCTTTGTGAAGTCAAGAGTCCAGTTGAAATACTCGAACTGACCCCTTTTGGTGTTGTCCGTCTCATGGTTATCGCTAATAACATGTAACTCCCTGACCATCGGTACTGCTTGCAAGACCTTGTCTAGAAACATGGTGCTCGCCCGCCTCCGGGAATTGCGGTCGGCAAGAGCCTTTAGCGGAGGTCGGAAAATCAGATCGCCAATTGAAAGGAGACACCGGAACACATGCTGCCAATCCCTCTGTCGGCGAGGATCTCATTCTTTGTGGTTAAATCACCAACACAGGATGAGGAAACCCTGAATACGGCAACTTTCCTTGAAATATACAATTGGCGTTTTCAGGTTGCCTGTAATTACAATCGTCGATTTCGCCCGTAGCAGTATCAGCAACCGTTGCTTCGCACCGAATTTGGCCGACAGAACGTCGTCTGCCCTTCTGTCCTTCGGGCATAGGTCAAGGACGCGGTGAATCGACTTACCGCGCCTCTATACATGATGCGGTCGAGATCCATGCCAGCGGCAGGTGATGTGCGGCATTGTGCTTTTGTCGGGAATGCTCCTCAACATATTCGCTCTTGGGCAGGTCAAATCATTTGCCTGTCCCGGGTGCATTCCCGTTTTTCCGTGACTGTCCGCCCGGAGTGTGTGACAAGACCTGACGGGTGTGGAACTTCTTGTCACGGGCTCTGTCACAATCCTTCTGAAGTGGTACGATAATGGCCATGTATGGGGCAAATAATGGCTGAACATGTCAATCTGTGTCATCAATTCAGAAGGGCACCCAAGCGGCCCCCGCGATTGGCGAAACCATCTCCCGTGAGGCGTATATGCACAACTTTGTAGAACTCGGGCGACGATTTTCGGTGATGACCGGGAAAGATCTCAAGGACCCTGAAGTGCTGGCTGCACTCGACGAATTCGGGATCGGAGCATCGCTGGAATGGCATGATCTTCTGGAGTTTGACCGCTTGGTTCTCTTGGCAGAAGCAGGTTCAGGAAAGACAGTTGAATTTCGTGCCCGGAAGAGGCGTTTGGTCGAGCAAGGAAAGGCTGCCTTTTTTGTCAGGCTCGAATTGCTACAGGACGGCCTAGAGAAAAGTCTTGAAAGCTCCGCTGATCTGGATCGGTATGACGCCTGGAGGCAGAACGGCAAAGAGCCAGCCTGGTTTTTTCTGGATGCACTGGATGAATTGAAGCTCTCGAACACAAAGCTCGACGCCGCACTCATTCAACTTTCACACAAGTTAGATGACCACTCCGATCGCGCGAAAGTTCTCATCTCCTGCAGAGCGAGCGACTTGGGGGTTGGCGACTTGGGCCGCTTTGCAGACCTGTTGCCCAAGCGCAGAGTTGACCAGGACCAGGGAGGCAATTCCGATGTGAAGACAGTCATCATGCATCCGCTTAACAACAAACAGATATGTGTATTTGCCAGTCAATTGTATCCGGATGATGCAGATGCTTTCCTCGGCGAAGTTTCCACCCAAGATGCCTGGGGATTTGCACGGCGACCACTGGATCTGAAACTTTTGATGGCGAGTTGGAGGCGAGTTGGAAAATTCGGAACGAGGCGCTGTCAGCAGGAGGAAAACGTAAGAATCAGGCTGGTCGACGAGGACACTTATCGAGCAGACAGCGGAGTTCTTTCCGACCAGCAGAAAAGGCAGGGATCCGAAAGTCTCGCCCTGGCGCTGAAGTTGACCCGGACCGGAACTCTTTGCTCACCGAACCAATTCAAAGTACAGGAATTGCCGAGCGGAATTCTCGAGCCGGCGGATGTCCTTGCAGATTGGACCGAGGCTGGGCGTCGGGCATTGCTCCGCACAGGTGTTTTCGACCCGGCCACGTCTGGCCGCGTTCGGTTTCATCACGCGACGGTCCGGGAATACCTGGCAGCGTGCAGGCTGCGGAAGCTGCGCGAGAAAGGAATGTCAATAAAGGCGCTGTTCCGCCTGTTATTCACCGAAAAATATCAACAAGCTGTTGTCTTCCCTTCAATGCGGGAAATCGCCACCTGGCTGGCAATATGGGACACCGATGTGTGCAAGGAGTTGATCAAGCGTGAACCTGAAGCGCTATTGTCACTTGGAGATCCGGAATCCCTGATCCTGCCAACGCGGTGTAGGCTCGTGCGCGAATTTGCGAACCGCTATGGTGATCGCGGATTGACCGACTTGGGCATTCCGATTGACAAAGTGCGCAGCATTGCCTGTCCAGAACTGGGACATGTTATCCGGGAGTGTTGGGACAAGAACCCTGTAAATCCTGTTGTTCGCGAGTTTCTGACCCGGTTGATTCGTTTTGGGCAGGTCAAATGCTGCTCCGATTTGGTACTGGCGGTGGCGACCGACCCCGACGAAAATCCACGCCTTCGCATTGATGCGATTTTGGCAATGCTCGGCTGCGGAATGAGCGAGAAGGTCAAGGAACTGGCGGATGACATGGTGTCGCCTACATCTACATCCGATTGGCCCGCTCAAGTTGTCCACGGCATATCCAAACATCTGTTTCCAGACTTCATTAATGCAGATGGTCTGGTTTTCCTGATGGAAAAGACAACCAAGCCTCAAAGCACACGACCAGGAGGCTTAAAACGAAATGTCGAGCAAATTGTGGATGGAATTGAACCGGGATCGAAGATGGCATCGTCTCTGAGGGACGGCATCGCAGATCTCATCTGGCGGGGACGCAGCAAGGCGAATGGTCCTGTCGGCTTGTCCAGTAATTTTAGTTACTTCTCACCTGCGCTTGCCAAGCTCTGCGTCCGTCAACTGGCAACATTCGGTAGCGAGCGTCAGTTGGAACCAATACGGGCGTCGGTTATCGCCTCGATGTTCAGCAAGGATCAGAATCTTCCCCTACACCATGTCAGCGTGCTACGAGAGTATTTCCTGAATGCGGATACACTTCGACGGGAAGGCTTCTGGGCCCAGCTTGACCTAATGGACGATGCTGTTCCGGTTGCCGATGACCGGGTTCGTTTCCATAAAGTAAATCACTACGGACTTGTCGGGCCTGTGGGTGAGTCGGACAGGAAATGGCTCTGGGGTGCTCTTTCAGATGAGGAACGGCCGGACCGGCGCGGAGTTGCTCTTTGCGCCCTGATTTCACTGCGGCAGGACGGAATCAAGGACCAGTCCGAACTTGAAGAGATCCGGGCCTGCATAAACGGGGATTCTGGCCTTACCGCAACCTTGGAAAAACTGGTTGCCCCGCCACCGCCGCCCGTGGAGCAAGGTGATACGGCCAAGCAAGAGGCAAGGCGGCGGAGGCTTCAGCAAGAAGGGCAGGCCACCGAACAGGAACTGCAGCGAGGCCTGCAGGCTGTTACGCCTGATCCCTTTTCACCCGACAACCGGGAAACGACGCTACTTGGACTGTACAAATGGCTCTGCAGGAAGCAGAACGCTGAGCCTGGACATTGGGATAGTGATGCAATTGCTTTGTCGTTCGGCCAAGACATAGCGGGCCGCGCCGGTGAGGCCTTGAACATGTACTGGAGGTCAAAGCCTCCTGTGCTTTGGTCGTGCAAGCTTCCCGAGGAAGGAGACCAATCTCCTTATCTTGAAACGATTGGTCTTCTTGGCGTCAAAGAAGAGGCTTCGAACGCTAACTGGCCAGATTCCCTTTCGCCGGAAGATGCCCGCAAAGCAGTGGCCTACGCGACTTTGGAGTTGGGTAAGTTTCCGCAGTTCTTCAGAGAACTGGCAGAGACGCATCGACACGAAGTCAAGGAAGTTATCGGCGGCGAGATGTGCGCCGAATTGCGTCAGGGCGCCAACTATGACCACCTTCCGATCTTTGAGAATCTGGCCAATGCCGATCAAGAAATTAAACAGTTATTTGTTCCACGGCTTCTGGTGGCGCTGGGGTTATGGCCGCAAACAGTTGGCAAGAACTTGGCTCAACGGTGGTCTGCCCATCTTGTGCGGATTCTAGCCGTGCTGACGGAGGCAACGAGCCAAGACCAAAAGGAGAGGAGGAGAGTTGCACAGAATTGTCAAGAAAGATTCAGACAGGATCCTACCGGCCTCCTGGCGCCCACCTGGTTGAAAGGAATGTTCATGTCTGACGCCGGTATGGGTGCCCGCGCACTGATCAAGCAACTGGAAGCTGCGGATCCTCACAAGGACGGAGACTACGCAATCAGGGCGTTTGCCAGCATTTGTGGTTGGGATAGCTCGCTGGTATTCGAGAAGAATGAATTTGCTGGTCAAGCGACCGATCTCGGATTGTTGGTATCGGAAGCCTTCCGCTGGGTACGTCCCGAAGACGATGTCTTTCATGAAGGAGTTTACGCGTTTGACGATCGCGACCGAGCGGAATTTGTCCGCCTTCGACTTCTGGATTTGCTGTGCGACTTGCCTGGTCCAGAAGCAAATCTTGCGATGGTAAAACTTGCGCGTGACAAGAGTGTTGGATTGCTGTCGGATCGACTGAAGGTACTGGCCAGGCAAAACGCTGCAAAGGAAGCAGAATTCACTGCATTTAGCCCATGGGAGGTTGTTCAACTTGAAAAACGTTACGAAGCACCGCCCACCGACCGGGATGGATTGTTTCAAGTCATGGTGGACAGACTGGAAGATCTCCAGCATGAATTCACACATGGCGATTTGTCCGACCGGCGAACAGTCCAGAACATTTCGCGTGAAGCCGAATTGCAACGAACCCTGGCTAGCCGACTAAGGGACCGTGCCAACGGTGCATACAGGGTTACAAGAGAGGAAGAGGTTGCTGATAGCAAACGCATAGATATCCGGTTGCATAGCACCAATGGCAATCACAAGGCAGTGATCGAGGTGAAGATCGCTGAGAGATGGTCGCTGAATAAGCTTGAATGGGCCCTCGAGAATCAGCTTGTTGGACAATACCTCATGGACGACAACTGCAGGGCCGGCTGTTTGTTGTTGACTCGTCATGTCCCCGAAAGATGCTGGGTTCATTCCGAAAGCAAAAGGTGCTTCAATTTTACTGAGATGGTCGAATACCTGAATAATCGCGCCTTGCAGATAGACGAACAGAAGGCGGGCACGATCAGAGTAAAGGTCTTCGGACTGGACCTGACTGACCCCGGGTGATTGTGCAGTGTACTCGCTGAGCTCGGCCTTGTACATTTATGCAGCGTAGCTAACCCGGATTTCTCACTAGCTTTCTGTGGATCTGGTGACAGCCATTTTCGGCGTGTCAAATTTGATGGAAAAGGCGCGCCGATTGCCACCTGCTTCGCAGGGGGCTGTCTGGCTCCCGAATTCAATCGTTGGCAGGCCAGTTTGGCCCTTATCGGTACCCGCCGGACGACACGCTCCCAATCCAGCTCATACCTCCCCCTCGGGGCCAGTCTCCCCGCAGCAACCGGATGACCGCAAAACGGGGCGGCCGGTCAGGTCTCCCCAGGCAATCCTCCCGCAGACCGACGTTGCCGCCCGCCACGCCGCACCGCCGCCCTGAATACATCCTGCCGCGGAAACACCTCCGGAAACTCCAGCCACACACGCCGCACCGTCACCTTGACATAGGCCGCCAGCTTCAACAGACGCGTGCGGATGGTTTCGATACTCGCCACAGCCGTCCCCTCTGGACCGACCTCTCTCAGAACCTCGATCAGCTTGCCGGCGAAGATCGAAAAGGACATGCGCATCTGGTTGGCGCACATCGTGTGGAATGACGTGCGGTCACACAACAGCGACAACTGGATGCCCTTCATGACCTTCGCCGCCTGACCGCGCCCGCAGTACAACTCCTCGTACAGACGCCGCCGGTCAATCTCCTGCCAGCTCGGACTGGTGACCACAAAACGGGACTTCCGACCCCGCGCTCCCGGCAGCCATTCCGCCTTGGCCACCACACGCCGCGTGCGGCTCCAGCTCTTGCACGTCCGGTAACGCAGATACCATGTAGCCAACCTTGCAACGCCGCCTCGACCTGGCAAGCGTCTTCTCTATGGGACGCTCCAGCCGGTTGAGCGTGCTCGGCAAGGCCAGGGCAGGCCCGCGGTCTTGCTCCCGATACCGCTTCCTGCCGTCCACATCGGGGCCGTCGCAAGCCACTGCCAGAGCCAGGTCATGGCGCATACGCTGAGGGTCATTGATATCCTCACAACCCAGCGCCAGCGCCATCACGCGCCGGGAGACCAGGGTCTTGACGGGATATGCGGTGCGCGACTTGCTGCGGTGGTCGGTAAAGCACTCGGCCAGCCGATCCGTAATGTTGAAGACCCTGTTGGCCTCGCGCAGGATCAGCAGGCCGCCATCGGAGGTCATGGGACCGGTGCTAAAGGAGGCCACCACCTGGCGCCCCGGGAGGGGCTGGAAAGTGAGCAGGGAAGGATCACGGCCTGTGCTCATGCGGCTGACTCCTGACCATACTTATATTGCATATATCTGACTATAGCCATCAATGCGCTGCAAGTAGGTTATGGAACAACAACACAAACTCTTTAGTGAGATATCCGGGCTAGCCGGAAGAGATACTCTTGAGTGCCCTGGCACCCGCATTCCGGTATCTGAACCGGCCCCTTGTCCCTGCGTAAGGTCTGATGCTCACGATACGAAATGCAATTCTGTCGGTATATACCCTGTGAGGCGTTATGCATCGTTAGCAAGCCCTGACCCTGGACAAGCTAGAATCCTTCCCGGTATTCCCAGAGGAAGTTGCTAACACCTCCTGCCGACTGACAGCCAACACAATTTCAAGATGCCTCTTCCAGAAATTGTCTTCAAGAATGAGCCTCTTTCAAAACTATTGAGTTCAATGTTGTTGTAGCATCATGATGACTGAAGTTGCATTGAATTCTATGGTCTCAGGCCAGAGACGAACGATTTTCGCATTTTGAAGGCGGATTTGCCGATTTGGAACAGGAATGTCCTGCCAAGGAGACACGCCTGACCGCACCGTCCTCGAAAAAGAGGACAGTGGCCGATCAGCCTGGTGGCCGCTGTCCGGTCAGGGGGGGGGTCTTGCAGGTTAGTCGGGCGCTGCCAGTCGCATCAGTCGCTCGGCGGTCATGGCCAGGACGCCGAACATCAGGTGACAGAACACCTTGGCATGCCCCTGGACCCTGATAAAGCGGCCACCGTAATTGTCCTTCAACTGTCCGTTGACACGCTCGACTGTCGAACGAACTTTGTAACGCTCGGCGGCCGGGTCGGTATGGCCGATACAGCGCCTGGCAAGGGCTTCAGTCTTGCGGTGCGCTTTCAACGCCTTGTTGTTGCGTGGATTGACATCAATGATCGGGACATGGCCCAATGACCGGCTGTGCTCGGCGATGTCCTTGCTGTCATAGGCGGCGTCCATCAATTCATAGAGATGATCAATGCGCTTGCCGCTCATCACTGACAGTGGAATGGCCGCCTGGCTGTCATGCATCGAGGCCGAGGTCAGAATGCAGCTGATCGGCACCTCGCCGTCTGCCGCATCGATATGAAGCTTGTAACCCTTCCAGCTTTCGGAAAACCCCTTGGAGTTCTTCTTCTTGCCAACATCGCAATGCACCGGCAAATCGGCCAGCATGGTGTCAAGATCCGAAACACGTTGCTTTTGCAGTCGGGTCGGTGCCTTGATGACCTCCTCGCCCTTGCGCGGCCGACCAGGCTTGCGTTTGGGCTTGACCGCCTTCCTGGCACTGGCCTTCACCGTCTTCGACGTCTCACGCCCCTTGATCGCCGTCGCATCCCGAGAGATGTGACCGACACAGGTGTCCGCATAGGCCACCTTGATCAAGGCCTCATGGATGCGTTCCGGAATGCGGTGCTCGGCAAACGCCGCAAAGCTACGGGAAAAGGTGGCCTCGCTCGGGATCTGCCTGACCGTCTCCCAGCCACACAGGCGGCGCAACACAGGGTCATTCTGGACCCGGTCGATCAGGGCTCGCGTCGTCGAAAGATTATACACCGCCTTGGCAATGAAGGCGCGGGCAATGGCGGTACGGCTCTGTTGCGGACGGCCGGGGCTGTGGCGGGAGTTGCAGTGGACAAAAGCCTCTGGCGGGGCAAGATCAATCACCGCGATCATACGGCGATGGTTCTTGTTCAGCGGGCCAAGCGTCTCGGCGAGCGAAGGACAGAGAACGTCTTGAAATCGGTGCCAACACGTTGTAAGTTCTGCACTCAATGGCATGGGATCGTTTCCTCCGTATTCGGTTCGTAGAACATACTGTTATACAGGAGCAGCGATTCCTTGCCTAGGCCTGATCGGCAAAAAGTGCTGATAATCGGGCAAAAACCCCCGGTTCATAAGAGTTTTGCAAGAGGCTCGAATATCAGGCCCCATGGCGGTAGCCGCCATATGGCCTTCGAGGAACTTTGCTCGCAGTTGGCGCGCCTTGAAGCCCGCCCGAACGGCTCGAAATTCATCCGGAAGGGCGCTGGCGGCGACGGTGGTGTCGAGTGCTTCATTAGACTACGCAATGGAAGTGAGCGGGGCTGGCAGGCCAAGTACGTGTTCAAATGGGACCACCTGACCACACAGCTCGACTCGTCCATGGAGGCCATGATCGACAAACACCCCCGAATGGATGAGATCACAATCTGCCTTCCTTTCGACCTTCCGGATTCCCGGCCAGCAAAAGGGATGAGTGCCAGGAAAAAGTGGGAGAGGTGGAAGGCAAAATGGAAAACCCGTGCTGCAGCAGAGCAGCGCACTCTCTCAATTGTCCTCTGGGACCAAAGTCATCTGCTGAGCCTACTTGCTACTGATACGCGGCAATACGTGGGTCAACTGGGCTACTGGTTCGATACAACGCGCCTGACATCCGAATGGTTCTCGGCAAACTTCGAGAAGGCATGTGCAGCACTGGGCTCGCGCTATACGCCGGAGATCAACGTTGAACTATCGCTCCGAAAGCAGTTCCTGGCCTTTGCCCGAGATCCATTCCTGGAAAATACTGTACGGAATTGGTCGCAGGACTTGTCAGGACGGAGCAATGACGTGCTTTGGGCTCTTGAGAGTGCAAACGTGAACAACGTCGTCATGCCCCAGGTCAAGGCCCTCAAAGGTTCTCTTGAAACGCTTCGTGCGGCTTTCCAGCGGCAATTTCCAGGCCCAGACAGTGACTTGCCCCTTACGAGATGGAAGGAAGAATTAACTGCTTGTCGCAATTCCGCCAGAGCTCTGGAACAGATATTTGGCCTGCACTTGTCTGAGAATGGTGAAACGGAGAAAACCACTCGATCGGCCCGAGAATCTCTTTTCAGGCTTGTCCAACTCGTTGATCAAATACACACAGCCCTCGAAACTGACACTTGGCGACTGGCAAATTCACGATCCGTGCTGCTGACTGGAGATGCAGGAAGCGGCAAGTCGCACTTCTTGGCGGATTTCGTCAAACATCAGCTCACCGAAGGTCGACCGGCTATCCTGGTACCGGGCAGTGCCATGATCGAGGGTGATCCCTGGCGCCAATTAATGGAGTATCTCGACCTTCCCGGAGACCTCCAGACCAAACAATTCTTGGGAGAACTTGATGCTGCTGCGCGTATAGAATTTACACGCGCAATCGTTTGCATTGATGCCATCAATGAGCACCACGGGCCGGACATTTGGCCAGACAGGCTTGCTGCTTTCCTTGCGGAAGCACAGCAGTTTCGCCACGTCGCAACAGTTCTGTCGTGCAGAACAACCTACGTGGAGCACATTATTCCCGACTCTCTGCCAGCAAGTCGGTTGGAAAGAGTCGTTCATCCTGGTTTCAGCGGCGAAGATGCGGCAGCCCAATATCTTGCCATGAGGGGAATATCACGTCCCGGCGCACCCAATCTCCTGCCGGAATCCCAAAACCCTCTCTTCCTCAAGACACTGTGCGACTCACTTGAAAGGCAAGGCCTCCAGGAAATTCCGCAAGGCCTCCGCGGCGTAAGCGAAATATTCGGATACTATCACAAGTCCATTGTGCACTCTGTCACAATGCGAATGAAGCTCAATCACCATCTTGAGCCTGTGCGGCGTGCACTGGAACGGCTTGAAGAGATTCTCATGGACCGAAAGCAAGTCTATGCGCCTTTGGCTGATGTTAGCTGCGCCTTCGAAGAAATCGTACCTTCTGGCGGACAGCGAGAACAAATTCTTCTCATACAATTGGAGAGCGAAGGCCTACTCACAATCGAGCCCCTTCAGCAAGCTGACGGCCCTGATAGCAAGATGGTGCGTTTCACGTTCGAGCGCTACAGTGATCATAGAATTGCCGACAAGTTGTTGAGCGAACATCTGGATCCGAAGGACATCAAGCAATCGTTTGATTTAGATACGACGTTGGGCCAGTTTGTGTTTGGTGCAAAGAGTTATCAACAGGCGGGTGTAATTGAGGCGATCGCTATCCAGTTGCCGGAGAAATATGACACGGAGATCATTGACGTCGGACCCGCGGAAGTCAAAGTTGTACGCACTGCGTTTCTGGACAGCCTGCTCTGGCGCAAGCAGGAGTTTTTCACTGATCGGACCCTGGAATTGGCAAAACGCCTGCTAGATCCAGACCGTATTTGGGACCTTTTCATCAAAATTGCGACCGAACCATCAAACAGGTTCAATGCCACCTATCTGCATGAAGAGCTATCTCGCCTGACGATGCCCGAGAGGGATGCCACCTGGTCACACTATCTGAATAGGAATGATGGCGAGAACGATCCAGTCGGGGTTCTCATAAGTTGGGCTTGGCAGCACGGAATGGGCAACATCAGCAGCGAAAGAGCCAGGCTCGCAGCGCTGACGCTCGGCTGGTTCCTGACCAGTTCAAACCGCGCGGTTCGCGACAAAGCAACCAAGGCTCTGGTCTGTCTTTTCGCGTCCCGCTTGCCGCTTGCTGTTGAAACCTTGCGAGCATTTGCCGACGTAGACGATTTATACATTCACGAACGGCTATTCGCAGCCGCCTACGGTGCTGCGCTCCAGGGAAATCCTGAGCAAGGGCTATCCGAACTTGCCTTGACCACGTATGAGCTTGTGTTTCCCAACGACAGCCCGCCGTTGAACGAGCTTCTGCGCGACCATGCGCGAGGAATAATCCACTGTGCTAAATGGCGAGGAAACCTGGCCGGGAATCTGGATTTTGATCGGGTCCAGCCACCTCACAATAGCCCGTGGCCAATCAAGCACGTCCCGGATTCCGTCATCGAAAGCTACACAGTGGATCGAAATGGTTCTACCGTTAGCGATAGTATCGCCATGTCCTCCGTTCACAGTGGCGATTTTGGGCGTTATATCATTGACCCTATCATCCGTAACTGGGCCTTGGACCAGTTGACTACTGATGATTGTCCCACCGAGCAAGATCCGGCCAGGAACTGGATCAGACAGTTTCGGACCTCGGCCACACAGGAACAGTTGCAGGCATTTGGAATTGTTGAGAGTGCCGCTAAGTCGCTTGAGTTGGCGAGGCGCTTGCACCACTTCGACACCTCTATAAAAAGAGAGGTGCTTGAGGTCGCTGAGAGAGCTTTTGAAGTGACCCTGCCTGAAGATGTTTGGGAAGCATATCGCGCTACGTCAATGGATTTCGTGCGGCTGGGTAATAATGCCAGTCTTAACGGTCATCACACTGTCCGATTCGATTCCGACCGGGCACGCAGGTGGGTGTGCAAGCGTGCTCACGAGTTGGGGTGGACACCGGAGCGTTTCGCTTTGCTGGAATCCCACAGCAGAATTGGTCGATACAGCCCTAAGGTTGAGCGGATCGGTAAGAAATACCAGTGGCTTGCATTACACGAACTGGTTGCTCGAATGGAAGACAATCTGCTGTTCATGGGAACCCTGTATGGAGATGAGGAACCACGCCCGTACAAGGGTGCCCACGAGTTGGAATTCAAGCTACGAGATATTGATCCGTCGCTTCTCGTAGAAAGAACATTCACTGACAGTGGGGAACTGCACAACCCAACATGGTGAAGTCCTGCTGACGAACCTGATCGCTCCTCTATCAAGCCACTTGAGCGCTTGACTTGGTTGGAAAGCGAGCTGGGTCTGTTCAATGACGCCTCCCTCATTGATCTGAAAGAACCCAATTCACAGCGGCAATGGTTTGTTCTTGATGGCTCTGCCTCGAGGAGGCAGTACGGTAATTCTGGTCGGGATGAGCCGTTGGAGCGGGACACATGGTATCGCATTAATTGCATCGTTGTTTCACAAGAGAACCAGAAAGAGGCCATTCAGAGCCTCGGAGAGAAAATTCTCACTGACCCCGATGCCATTCCTGGATATAGACTCAACGCCTCGTCATATCTTGGCGAGTACCCGTGGCATCTGAGTACGGCAGTATCTGACGATTGGATCGCGCCGGATTCTGGCAGTGCAATGTCTGTCGAAGTCCGACCTGCAACAATAAGGTACAGCACAGATGATAGAGAATACGATCATTCAATTGATGGATTGATCAAAATCGTGATGCCTGCACCGTGGTTGGCAACGGCGATGGGGCTGAAACTCAAGAATGGCAGGAACCCCATATTTGTAGACTCCGAAGGTAAAACCCGGTTTTATGATACGTCGATTGATGGGCATGGTTTTCCAGCCGCACTCGTGGATAGAGATAAATTCCTCGCGACACTGGACTCCCGTGGACTTTCGGCCATCTGGATTATCGCAGGAGAGAAACGTACCAACATTGGCAGGATGACATTTCCGAAATTTACCGGTTGTGTCCAGCACACAGGCATCTATGCGATTGAGCCGAACGGTCTTTTGGGTAAAGTGCGTCCAATCTGTCGAAATTCTTCGATGACCGGCTCGGAACATCTCAAAGAAATGTTAGAGGGAAACATACCAGAGGCAATTGCGGCCCGATACAAGACGTCTACTTCTGCATCTTGAGATTGGATCTGGAGTCAACCCGAATTATCGATAAGCAAGCCTGTTGTTCGCCGAATTGCCCGATTTGCCTGTCAATGCCCGAGCATCAGCTGATCGGACTGGACAGGGCCGGTAGCCTTGCGGAGGCCAGTTGAGGGTGTCGTCCGTGTGCGGCACCCTGGACGGGAGAGAGCATCTTTCATCTCGACGGATGTCTTGGCGAGTAGGCAGGCGTCCAGCCAGGAAATGATGTGGGCCACGGCATTGTCGGCCGAACGGTGCCTCGTAGGCTCCAGTTCCATGTCTCTCTTCAGTTTGCCGAACTAGATCTCGATGGCAAGGCGCTTTCCGAGCAGCAATTCCCGCTAACTTCTCCAACGCCATTGCCGCCGTGCGTACCCAACTGTGGCTGGCCGGCCTTTTCCAACGCCCTGCAGCAGACCGGAAGGCGCAGAAACGCCCGCCACCACCACCTGCCGACAAGGCCGTCTGCAACCTTGTCACCGAGTATGACTGGCCCAAGGTGCCACCCGAACGGATCCAGCACATAGTTGAAACACTATGTTTTGCGACATAAGCGTACCAAACCGGGCTCAGGCGCAAGAATACGTCTCCAATAAGGGTCCCGGCAAGGCCGATGGCAAGATGTCGGTGACATGGGCGGCCTCGTGCTTCGCGTTGACGAAGCCCTTGATCACTCGCCAATACCGACACCTTCTGGACGTGGACCTGAGCAAAAAACGTACAAAGTCGAGCTAAGGGGAGCAAGGCGCGCAGTCTGACGCTTCCGGAAACATCGACAATTCTCGATTGTCACCTCATCCATTCTCTGCTCCCAACGACGCCCGCGTCCAGACCAGGTCCCTAACGACTAATTCAACAGACGGCAATATTGAGCCAGGCCCACTACTGTTAGATTCCTGACCGCTTCGCCCGGTTTGCCCCCTTCCCTGCCGTCAATCCCTGAGTTTCCGGAGCCGCTCCGTCGAAGAGTGCTGATTGATGGCCGTTCGAACAGGAACATCCAATGGTCAGCGGTTGCGGCCAATTCCAGTGTATTAGCCAGCCTGACCGGCGCATAATCGACGATCAGGCGTCATCGGATTGCGGTTCGGTGATGATGGCAAGCGGCTCTTGTGGGCTTGTCGGCTGCAATTCGGAACTCCGAAAGACGGATTCTGCAGGCTCCGCCGCTGGCGGCTCTGGCCCACATCCAGCAGCCTGGCCAGTATCTTAGGTGTCAGCACGTCAGACTTGACATTGACGGGTGCTAGTTGGGCATCGGTGGTGTTGTGGTGCAGGCAGCCGTTCAGCAGGTCGGTCAATTCAGCTTCGACGACGTTTGCCATCCGGTTGGAGAAGTTGCATGGATACAGTCATCGGTGATCCTCCTTCCGGGATTGAATGTGACGCCAGAAACCAGTGATTTTGGTGCCTGGAAGAGTGGGTAGTGACAGTTTTCTTGCGACTTGCACAGACTGTCATGCGGGGGCGGAAAGTCAGGCTGAAAGTGGGGTTGAATTCACCCGCATCAGTCCACATGGACGACAATGTGGAAAGTCCTGTCGCAATACGAGAATTGCACGCCACAAATGAGCTTACCATTGACTGATGCCCTGCCTGCGTATATGTTACCGGCATGATGGACGAGCCGGACATAAATAGGCTTGCCCGGCAAATCGCCGTGCAGTAGGAACGCATGGAGACGCGAAAAGCAGAGTTTACGACGGAATTCGCCACATTCCGGGAAAGCATTGCCACGGAATTCGCTAAAGTGCGGGAAGAAAATGCCAGGATGCGGGAAGAAAATGCCAAGTTCTATGCCAAGCTTGGCACCGCATTTGCAGAGTCAAAAACCGAGTTTGCCGAGTCAAAGACCGAGTTTGCCGAGTTAAAGACCGAGTTTGCCAAACTTGGAACTGGAATTGCCACGTTTCAAGCCGAGGCCGCCAAGCGTGAAACCCGCCTACTGCTTGCCTTCGCCGCCATGCTCGCCCTCGGACTGACAATTCATAGTTTCCTGAATTAACACTTCTGCGGGGGACGCGAAGACCGCAAACCCCGGCTGCGAATAGCATTGACCGTGCAGTTGTCATTCTTCCTGGCATCGTCGCTGCCTTTGAGTGGCTGTCGTTGCACGGCGGTAGCGAAGATTGGCCTTTTCTGCCTTGGTCGAGGGTCGCGTCACGCCGCCCACTAGTGATGCAGTCGACCTGCTTGTAGAGGGCTTGTGGCCATCGATGCACAGCCAAAAGTCCTCAAGAGACGCGATAAAGGGGTCCTGCCGCTGGTGCTTCACGCGCTCCGCCGAACCGGTGAGCTAATAGCCAACATCTGCTCTCTTCTGCATCCACGATCGTGCGGAGACAGGGAGCAAGAGCAATGGCAATCAGCCTGGTGGATGTGGTGCAGATTCACCAACTGAAGCGGCAAGGGTACAGCATCAGCGAGCAAGCACGATCCATCGGACGGGACCGCAAGCATCTTGAACGGGTGATAAAGACGCAGTCGGCCACCTGCTGACGGGATCAGGCCGGGGTGTTTATGTTCCGGGAGCGGACCTTGAAGTTTACGCTGGTCCCATGACCTGAAACCGGCGTGCTGCCGGCTTATTCCAGTCCCGGAGAGTTTAGACTCATAGAACGAACAGGGAACATTATGCTGTGCCTCTGCGCCGGAAATGCAGACACACGCAAACGTAAGCGTGATTGGTCGTGTAAAACGTGATTCCGGGTGACAGCAACGGGGCTTGGACAAAAGGGCTGCGTCTTAGTAGAGCAAGAAGGTGGCGCACCCTGCCCATTGCTTTAGGGTGCGAATTTCATGTCGCGACATTGTGACCTCAATTCCGACCGCTATCACCTACTTCTCGCAGGGACGGCCGGTGGCCTCGTATCGGCTCTTTCGGTGCGCCATCAGGTAATCCCGCGCACCGCATCGAAACGACCCGACTGATCCCGGGCCCTGAAAGTCAATAGCGCCTGGCCCCCCTCCTTACTCCACCGCATGCCAGACTGCTTCATGCGCTCCGTTAACGGCGATCTGTTGGCCGCCTCAACAATCCCCGAGCCGATCGGAAGCCGCTCCTCTCGCAACCTCCGGTAACGCATCCGCTCCTTTTTCACACGCAAATAGCCCGGCACCTGCTCCAACTCGCGGCGCCCGCCAACACTCGTGTCGTTTCCCAAGTAGATCCAAAAGTGAATTCTTTGATCAATCCACTGCTGTGTGGGACAATTTGTCCCGCTTGGCGCCGACATTGACTTTTCGGCCTCCAGACGGACATTGACCCGCTCCATGCAGCTGCGCGGCAGGTAGCACCGCTGCGCCCGGTCGACATGACCGCCATGCTGCTGTACTCTGGCCTGGAGCCAGACGCTCCTTGTTGCGGCAGGGATTGGGTTTGAAGATCGCCACCTTTCCCGATACCTCGCAGAACGCCTTGATGGCCTTGGCATCACAGGCACTCTCAATCGACTCAAGAATACGCTTGACCCTTTCGCCGGTCGGTGTCTCCAGCCGTATCGCTTCCCTGGCTTTCATGCAGCGAGGCCGAGGTCTGGACGCAACTGAGGGGTACGCCCGCCACCGGCGGTGTCAATGTGCAGCTTGTATCCACGCCAATTCATGCTATTTCCCTTCGCACTCGTCCTTTTCCGGCCTACATCGCAGTTCTGCGGCAACTCGGCGAGCATCACCTCCAGGTTTTGCCTTCCCTGGCACTTGAGACAGATCACACTCTGTTGCATCTTCGGACTGTCGGGACCGGGCTTGTCAATGCCAAGTCAACAGGACCCGGCCTTGCTAACTTGTACGTACCCACTTCTTGCAATTTGTGATCAGCCATTGCTGATCTGACCCTCCCTCTTTCCCGGTCTCCCTCGTCGCTTCGGCGCAGGGGAATGATTGTGGCATTGGTCCCGACCTTTTCCGGCTCGAGGTTCCGGTGCTTGCGCAACAGGGAGAATAGGCCCGAGTGAACGGGTTCCAGAGCAAGAGTAAACCAACCGATGTCCAGTTTCAGACAGTCTCGGTGACCTTCTGGAGGCCAGCAGGCAAATCCGGATTTTCACCAAGCTTGAAAGAGAGAGACTCGACGAAGCAGTAGAATGCAACAGCCTGGAGAAGAGGGTCGAAAAGTTCATGCCCACACTTCGGAACCGGCAGCATGCACGTCTCATCTTGTGCGGTTGCCGTGAATACTGTCGCGTTTCGACTGCGCATCCTCCTTATGGCCGCATCTATCGAAGATGCTGCAGGACCACGTGCTGCGAATACGAGAGCAGAGAGTCTCTCATTCGCTAAAGCAACCGGTCCATGCAAAACCTCGGCTGCTGAGTAGGCTTCAGCGTGCAGGCGACAGGTTTCCTTGAGTTTCAACGCTGCCTCGGCAGCAATGGCCAAGCCCGGACCACGACCGATACAAAACATTGATCGTGAACGCGAAACTGGCTCCAGTGCCGATGACCAGTCGCAACTCAGTGCCTGCCGAGCCAGGTCCGGGAGTTCGGCTCATAGAGGCCAAGTCCTGGCATCGCCTCCATTTGAAGTCAGGCTCGCGCAGGTTACAGCTTCAAGACCAGCTATACAGGGTTGGTCAGGAACCCGTGTCAGTATCAACACCACCGCCGTCGGCTACACTGTTAACCCCGGACAGCGTCTTCCTTGCCAGATGGCGGCAATGGGAAAGGGCGGGGTCAATGGCCCTGTCGTCCGGTTCGGCAACCGGATACTTGGCAAACACCTATCATGAAACGCAGAATTCCGCGTCATGGTGTTTCATGAGGGTCAGGGAAAATGGAAGCCAGACAGCAATTCCCGCTGACATTTGTGCATGATCAAGGATGACGTCCCATCACATTTTGCAATATCCTGCAAGTCACGCTTGTGGTTGATCAGACGCATGTGAGCTGCCATAAAGTGGCACATCATAGTAGCCGCCAATACTCCCGCACTGCTTTCACCTCAACCCGGCCCCAAGAGGTCGCTCGTAATCTCTGGACACCTCTGACAGGCAGTTCTCCGAGCTCGACTTTTTACATTCCTGGATCAGGTCCACGTCCGGAAGATGTCGGTTTCGGCGATGGTGTCGACAGCTTTATCGAGCGGAGGCACGAGGCCGCCCATGTCCCCGACATCCCTCCAGCGGTAGTGGCAGGACCAGGCACTGGACCCGGAACCTTTCGCCCGAGCCTTCCGGCTTGAGCCGTGCGGTCGGCGCCTCGGTTGCGGTCAGGATGAGCGTGTAGCCGCCGTCCGTACCCAACCCCGGCTCAGCTGTAATGTCCAACGCTCCCAGCCAGACCGGGAAGAGCGAAAAAATATGCCGCCCGAAAGCGCCCGAACCCGAGTTTGCGGCCTCGCGACCACAATAGACATGACAAAGGTCCCCCCGGACACCGTAAACGCGTGGTCAAGACGCTATGCTATGCTGCATAAATGTACAAAGTCGTGCCGAGAAACCTATGGGACAATGTTTTCGAGTATGATGGCCGAGTTTCCGTCTTGGCAGAGCAAGCATGCCTTGACGGGTATTCTCCCAACGCCGGGTCAAGAGAGACTTTTGAACATTATTGTCGAAACAACCCGCTCTTACGTCTCGGCCGCCTTACTCTTCTTGAAAACGGATTCATGCTATATGTTTGTTCAGGCAGCGCCACGCCGACCTTCCTGTATCAAGAGCATATGGTAGGGACACTCCCTATGGAGTTGTTCTGCCAATTGCTGCGCTTGGATTGGTTGAGATGCATTATCCGCGATTGACAATGAAATACCCGACGAAGATCACATATTGCGATACGTGAAACCGTCCCAAATATTTGGTACACATGTCTACGGTCGTGCCTTTGAATTGCGTAAAGCCGAAGCAGGCCTCTCGGTGCGAATTTGTCGAACTCGACCTGGCGCGCCTGGCGGCGTCAGTCAGCCAGTGATCCGTCATCGGCAAGCCTTGTCCAGCAATTTCCGCTGACTCTTGTACACAAGCCCGGACGAAGTCTCATCACCATATGCAATATCCGCAAGTTGCAATTGTGTTCAGTCAGCCTCGTTTGCACAACCTGAAGACCTTCTTGTCGCAGCTGCCGAAACCTCAAGAAACGCTTGCCCCTCGGCACCGCGAAATGCTGTTCGGAAACTCCGGCCTTGTCAATTTTCGACCAGATTGATCAATCTAATGAATCTGCGGTCTTTGATCAGATAAGGATTCTTTTCTGCAATGATTTCCAGAACTTCTTCCAGTTCGGAGGGTGCATTGGCCTGGCTTCCTGAAACCACTGCATCGAATAATTCAAGCACTGCCTTAGGATACCTTGACGTCAGACAATTGTCGTCGTTGGTCACTAACCAGTGACCACCGAAAAAGCGACCTATCTCCTCTGTGGGAACCAAGTATCTCCGCACGGTATCGAGTACCGACGGGAACATATTATCGGACCATACGAGAAGTGAGGCCCACGACAACACAGAGCTTCCGGTCCGGTATTTTTTCTCTTTGGGCCAACTATTTTCAACAAACGGAATTACCAGATCTCTCCAACCGTTTTCATTCTTCGTACCATTCTTCGTACCAATACGCCTTAGACATTGGATGACATGATTTCGGGTTTCTTCGTCCATGCACCGAAGGCATTTGCGTGTCTCGCTGGCAGTGAGACCACCTGGTTCATTCTGGTGGGACACCGCCCTCCGCACGACCCAGTTGGCGGCATACTTCGCGAGATCATGTTCCCAACCGCGGCTGTTGACGATGAGAGGCAGTTCGAGGATCCGGACCTTCAACAAAGACCAGATGGGGTCAGTCGGGACATCAATTGAATGCAGAAAACCACTCCAGGCCGGTTCGGTCACTGGATGCTTGAAATCGAACAACGGGATGATCTGGCTCTGCACCCAATCCGGATCAAGAGAATATAGCCAGCTCACTTTGTGGGTCAGGATTGATACGGCGTGATCACGACCTTCGTCCGGCACTTGCAGCAGGCGGCCCAACCGCGTCTTGAATTCGCCTGGAATACCCTTCCCGTCATCCAGAGAAAGTTCTCCAAGTGCACTGAGGAGACCATCAGTTGTCATACCGAAGGGGCTTGCGAACGGATCCTCATAAGTACGGCGAGATTGATCAAGTTCCCCTTTTCTAGGAATAGATTTGCCGAGTGCGCTTTCGGTGGCTGACTCACCGCGGGACATCAATCCGGTTACGAGGTGATCGAAGGTTGTCCACGCAATGGCCTGATCGCATGCCAGTGCATCTTTGAATCTTTGTTCGATCAAGTGGCCAATGCAATCTCGGAGCTTCCAGATTACATTGTTGGGCAGTCTACCCAAGCGGAGCACGAACACCTTGTTTAGACGAGGACAGTTTTGTTCAGGCCAATTCCCTATCAATGTTTCCCACAATCCGATTGGAAAACATTGTTTTCGGGAAGCAATTGTTAGGGCGCTCAATGCCTTTCTGGGGTACTTCTCTACCAATCCCTTGAACGGCTCTTTAACGGTAAAACCCCGAAAACCGTGCCCATTAATGGCAATTGCTTTTCCTACAACCTTTCCGTCAGGCAGGTCCAAGAGTTCGTCGGGCTTCTCGTCAAATTTGACCACTCCGAACTGCATTCCGCTCTCGGTGACAATGCTGCACGCCCAACTGTCATTCCAGCCGGGAATGCGGTGTTTAATGTTTTCCAGGCGCTCCGACTGGTCGTCATAAAGCGTAACCCCGTTCAGTGTAAGCCATTTCAAATATCGACAGGTAATCAAGTTCCTAGATCGTGTGTACTCTTCCTCTGACCAATCGTCTCCCCGGGCAGGTCCTTCCAGCAAGCGATCAACGAGCAATCTTCGGTGCTCATTCTCAAAATCCTCCCAACGATCTTTTATCAGGAACAGAAACTCCCGACGCACTTCCCCATCCCAGAAACTATCCATGTGAAGGCCCAGCAGCTCTTCCGCTGCCTCGTCCGCGTCGAACAGCTCCGGGCGATTTAGTGCAAAAAGTCGAAGTTTTCGGAAAAAGAACTCATCATTCTCAGGCCACGCGATGACGTGAGCGCGAAGACTTTTCGGGTCGTGTTTGACGAACCTGTCGAAGAGCTTCAAGAACCACAGAAAGAATTTGCCATTCTCTCCGGCAGTTAGGGGGCCTTTTGTTTCTCGCCCTGGATAACAGCTCGGCGTTCTGAAGCGTCTCTTGTTGATGTCTCTCAGCAGGCCTGAGGCCCGGCGTAGATGTCCTTCGGCAATGCGGAAGACCTCACCTAACACATCATCTGGTATTTCGATATTCTCACAGTGCCGATTCACCAGTTTGACCTCCCAGGAAGCCTGGTACTGTTTGATTTCTTGCCAGGATGTGAATGGAGGCTTCAACTTGTCGGGACCATTATGTTTTTCCGACAACAGAGGGGAGGTCACTGCCTCAAACTCACGCAACACGCCCGGGGTCCAGCCCTGTTCATTGATACGAACTTGACAGTCATACCACCCGTCATTCCACATCAGCTGCCTAGGGTCTGACTGATACTCCAGAATGAGGTGCCAGGAGTGCCTTGCCCTAGAATCAAGGGTTTTGGACAATTTTCGCCGAATGCGAATGGCCAGTCGAGGATGCAGACCGCTTTGCCGAATGGCCCACCACGCTGTAGCGGGCTCATCAAGATGATTGACGACCCAATCGGTCAGATGTTGCAGTCGCTGCGGCATTGGCTCGTGCCCAGCCGGATGTCGACCTCCCAGCCGATGGAACCCCGGTGGGTTGGTATCACCGCGGCGCCATTGCAGCAGGTGGTCATACATATCAAGGTTGTAGTGCCCGGACTCCGGAGGACGCGGAGGATCATCGTCCAACCCGAATTCCTGCAACGGATCAAAGGTTGTTGCGCCCACACCATACCCGCCAACCTTCTCGGCGGTTCGACAAGAGCTATCAAACACAAAGAGCCATTCCGCCGTCGGTGACGGGTCGACCTTTGCAAATTGCCGAGCACCTGCAGTTGTGCGTACGACGTGGGCGACCTGGCCGCGTTGATGTGCACAAAGCTGCCTAGGCCCTTTTTTTGCGGCCAGATCAATTACCTGGGTGCGCCAAGCTCTGGAATCATCCGCTCGCTCTGCCCACGCACCCAGGGTTTTCCAGAGATGGCGGTGTTGCTCATACGCTATTGGAGTCACTCCTCGGTCTCTCCACCGTGTCTCTACTTCTTCAGGTTTTCCCCGATCAAACGCGTACAGCTTGGTGCGATCGGACCGTTGGTCATGGTTCAAACCCCAAAGCAGGTATTGAACTGGTGGGTCCTCGGCCTTGTAACCAACCAACACCACTGTGTAGGAATCCAGCAGGGCCAAAACGAACCGAGTTGCCCAGGCCTCTGACAGGTAGGCCCTGCCGAGGTCAGCACTACTCAAAACGTAGTTGTGGTGTTGCGAATTCGAATCGTGGAGGCGACCGTGAAGATACGTGATTCCGGTTATAGGATCTCCGCGTTTGATTTCAGGAAGTGCCGGTGGCTCATGGATATCTATGTTGTCGATGCGACAGGATCCTTCCTTGATTGCATGTTCGAACAAGAGGTCAAAATTGGTTGTGACGATCTGAGGTTTGCCTTCCACGTCAGAGGAAATCCGGGCGATCAACTCGTGCTCCCGGAATTCAGTTGAAGTATTGCCTCCGAAGGTCAGCTTTTCGGTCACCTGCTCATTGACTTCGACTTGATCATATTCTTGATAGAGCAGTTGAAACACCTGATCGAGCGGCGTCTTTGAAACTTGGTCGGAATTTTCTCTCCACGGGTTGAATGCGTTAGTGATTTCTGACCCTTCGGAAGGATCAAAGTAGTCAACCACATGCTGGGTCAACTTGCTAAAGCATGGCATACCGGCATTCACGGAAACACCCGCACCGCAAAAGAATACGACCTGGCCCTTGTCTCTTTGCTCCAAGAGCAGATCTGGAATGCTGGGGCCATTTGCAAAGAATCTCATTCTGGTAATTCCTCATAACCAATACGTTCCGACCTGCCCTATAATACGAGCCAATAGGGAAACCACGTATGGGTAATCAAGATCATTCAATGGTCAGCAAGAGGAGCCAGTTCCCGAACATCAAGGGTCGAAGTTGCCGGCCGTGGCTGCGCATATCGAACGACTGAATTTCTTCAACAACTTGTAACCGCCAATAGACCTGCCGATCCCTAACCTTCGGTACACGTATGATGAAACCCATGAGACCCTCGGCGCGGTCAATGTCCTGAACAGCCCGGATATTGCTGTCCCGCAATTGAAGTTCGGGCTTGCCGTATCCGGTCTGCTTGCCTGATCATGTTCTTGTTAGAGCTTCCGATGCGAGACTGCAGGAGGTCACTATTTCCAATTTGAAGCCGCATTCGGGAGCTTATGCAAAAGGCAACCCGTATCTGGCAGGTGCTGCCAATCGGTTAAGCGCACTCTTCATCCATTACAGACGGACCAAGCGAAGAGAGGTTTCTAGCCGACTACGACTGAGGTGCCGCGCACATTGTCCTTATTGCTAAAGCCTCTTGTGAGCCCACAAGAGTGAATGTTGTTCACCTTATTGCCCATTGTGCAGAATAACATCCAATCACCGCAGCTCGGCTCCGGCCGCCATTTCTTGAATCCCGGGCCGCCAATAGACTTGATATGTCCCGGGACCGATGGCCCTGCTATTGCCGAGTTGAGCATGCCCCGGAACCCGGAAACTCGCCTCAAGCACAAGCGCCCCAGCAACAGCACACAAACCGATGCGACTGACAAGGAGGGGGCAATTATCAAGCCCATGCTTGCCCATGCAGGCGCGCATGGGACAGCCTCGCATCACCTGTGTGCGGGCCGTCTTCGATGCCATTCAGGACATGGTCGGCACCGGCTGCCAGTGGCGCAGTCTGCCCGACAACTTCCCGCCCTTCTCAACGGTGCAGACCGACTTCCATGCGTGGCGGAAAAATGGCGTGTTGACCGCCATCATGGACAAGCTGCGGGAGCTTGGTCGTCGGGCCGGTGGCAGCCAAAGTGAGCCCACGGCGGCCATTATCGACAGTCAGAGCGTCAAGACCACGGCGGGCGGAGGTCCGGGAGGCTACGACGCCGGCCGACAGCTGGCAAGCTCTCCAAATGAACTGGCAAGTCTACCGACTCGCCCTAAATCATGACCATGCGCCTGCGGCGGGTAGGAGACGGAGCCTTCAGCCCATGGTTGAGATGTTGCGGGGTCTCTATCAGTTCAGGGCCATCCAGATCGGCTATGATATGGCTGGAAATGTCTGAATCCGGTAGGCTGTCAGGCCGAGGCGCAGAAAACTGGCCGCCTCCAGGCTGGTGCCCCGCTCAAGGACGGAGACACAAACGTCTCCACCGGTCGCGGACGATAGAGATAGCGAGCTTTGAAATCTTCCGGCCAACGGCGCAGGATGCGCCCCCGCACATGGCTGGCGAAAGGGGCACAGACGACACCGGGACGGACCAGCAAACGGTTGAGGCCAAGCACACGATAGAGATGCGCCTCGCGGCCGGTTTCATGCTGTATTGTTTGAATTTGCTTATGGCATCAGGATGATCTTGGGAGCAGCCACACGGCCGGCCTTTAGATCGGCGAATGCTGTTGCGCCGTCCCTCAGGTGACGGATTTCGGCCCACTCCAGCGAGCCCAGCCGGGCGCGACACCGAGGGCAGCCATGGCCTGCGCCAGTGGCAGGGACAAGGCAATGATCGGCAGGATTACACCGTTTACCTTTGCTGAACTGACAAGCATCTCCGGGAAATCGGAAAGCTTGAGAGTGCCCAAGATGAAACCGAGAAAGATGGTGATGACGACAGCCGTCGCACCTGCTTCGGTTGGGGTCAGTCGACCCGAAAATATGCCCCAGAAAATCACTCCCGGAACCAGAAACGCATACCAACCGCTGCGAATTGAATTCCATAGATTGCCAGCCCATTCGCGAGTCGTGATGAGGCCCCCTCCCTCATAGGCATAGCGCCGATTTACCACAATGTTCGTGACCAGGATCGAACCGAGTATCAGCAATCCAGGGATCAGGGCGGCCTGAAACAATGTCGACGCCGAGATTCCCAGCACCAGACCAATCACGATATAGGCGATTGATGGTGGTATGAGAATGCCGGTACAGGCGCCTGCCGCGACAAGTGCACAGGCGTAGGGACGCGGATAGCCGGATTCAACCAGCCTGTTGATCGTCATCCGACCAACAGCCGCGGCCCCCGCAGCGTCTGAACCGGATATGGCCGAAAACATGCCGCAGACAAGAACTGTGGCCGAGCCGAAACCGCCTCGCGCCCAGCAGGGAAAGCGGGAGAACTCCCGAAATGACCAACATGGAAACTGCTCCAACGCCGATTGATGCCCAAATCGGCACCCCCAGGGCAATATGCAGTATAAAAACTAGAACAGGGCCGTAAAAGTCCCAGCCTATGGCTCCGGCCTCTTGTTGCATCTGGTTCCAAAAGCATGGTCAGCTCAATCGAATAGTTTTGTACCCTCAAATACGGGTCGACCAGCCATGAAGTCCCCTACATCGCGGTAAAGCGATTGGATAAGACGAAAGACCATCAACGAGAATCCGATGGGTACTGCAGCGAGGAACCACACCATGGAGATGCGCAATCCGTGACTTACGGAACCGAATTTCCATGCTACGGCGACTGTTTCAAACGACCATCGCACTGCTAGCACGGCTATGGCTAGCACTACCGTGTCGTAATAACTTTGCATGGCAACAGGTTATTCCTTTTGCCGCAAGGCATGCCTTTGGCCGGCCCGGAACCCGATCCGATGGCCGAGTGCAGCGCTCGAAAGGCGGCTTTGCCCGTGCCACATGATCTGGTTCCCGGGCTCTGGATCGTGCTTGCGATCCCGGTAGCCGCCGAGATGGGCCACAAGCCGAACCGCATCGCCCAAGCGGTCGGGTAACCGCATGGCGTGGTCCTGCGCATAGTCACGCAGAAAAGCCAGTTCGTGATCGGTGAACATCAGTTCCGGTTCACAATCGGGAACCTGCCGGCCAAGCAGCGTCATGACCATGATCCGCCAGCGCTGGAGGTCAAAGCCGACCACCTCGGCAGCCTCTGCGGCAGTACCGACCTTGAGCGTCGTCAGCAGGGATCACTGGACCGGGTCCTCTCCCTCAGGCGGTGCGGTCTCTTTGAAATGAACCGCCGACAGGCGTAGCGCCTCGGCGCCGGCCACCGCCGCGGTCGGGGGCAGGGTCAGGCGACGAAAGCGGATCTCGCAGCAGGCCAGCCGCTTGAGACGGGCTGGCCATCGGGCGCCCCGCCACGCATGGCGTCAAAGAGCTTCGGCCGGCCCTTGCCAAGCACCCGGTTGTGCCGCGCCCGCACCAGCAACTCGACCCGCGGACGCTGCCGCTGCACATCGAACAGCGCAAAGCAGTCGCCTTCCCGGTCGCACACCGAAATCACCCGCGTCTTACGGCGCAGCTGTGCGGCCTCGGAACGGGGCTTGAGAGCCTCGAAGCCCAGCCGCATGACGCCCACAGGGAGACCGGTCCCGGTCACCGCCAAGGTGGCATGCAGGTGCAGACCGAGACTGCCCTTGCCAGTCTGGTTGCGGCCAATCACCTGCAGACCGGCGCACCCGGGACGGGTGGAAAAGTTGAGATCCGTGCCATCATGGATCGCCAGAACCGTGTTCTGGTTCCGCATACGCATGTGGGCGATGAAACCTTACAGCGGATTCTGCACATGCCTGTGAAATGCGGTTCAATGGCCCGACAAGGCCAAGAACACAACACCATTGGCCCTGTTGGCAGGTCAGCTTGAACTGGCCAATCTTGGTTGGACAGTTTCAGTGTCAGGTTCTGGTTTCTGGTTGCACAGTCAAACGCAACACTCATATTGTCCAAGCAAACTAGTGCCGGGAAATTGATTGGAGTAATTAGAGTATTGCCGGATAGCTATGTGGCCAAACTTCCGAAAGGCTGAGCCGTGGAGGCGTCCGGCGGCACATCGCCGATCAGTGAGCACACTACATTGAGCCAAGTTTTAGGCATAGCCAAGAAATAACCCGCAATCTTGGAGGAGGCAAAGTAAGCATTCAGGGATGGAATGGCCGTTGGAGGGACTCTGACGCGGTTCCACCCGGAAATGATCCCTTCCCACCACAAGACTGGAAGTACTAGGCCAAATAATCCCGGGGGAACCGCGAAGATGAAGGCATTCATTTCCTATTTGCACAAGGATGCAGCAGCCCTCATGCAGCTGCATACACATCTAGCTGTGCTTCGCCAGGAAGGTCGAATTGAAGCTTGGTTTGATCAGAAAAATCTTGGCAGGCGGAATGATTGATGCCGAAATCGCTGAGAAACTCGATTCCGCCAGACTAATCTGATTACTGGTCAGTTCAGATTTTCTTGCCTCTGACTACTGCGTGGGAAGGGAAATGAAGCGAGCGCTGGGGCGCCATCACTCTGGCCAGGCCAAAGTTGTTCCCATTATCTTGGGGCCCTGCGTTTGGAATAACACGGACCTCAGAAATCTCAAGGCAATTCCCGAAGACGGCGTGCCGATCAGCCAATGGCCAAACTAGGGGAATTGCTGTCCAAGGTCGTAGAATTCATTTCTTTTCTTTGATCCATCTAGAGAGAAGTTTTCCGGGAACATTGTAATGACTGGAATCCTAGACGCTCTTCGTGACGACAAGTTTGAGTGCTTCGGTCCAACCGGAGTTACCGAAAACAATGAGCCTTTTTCTTCGTCATCTGATAGTGACTCGGGACCATCTCCGCTTGGATTTCGAAGTATGGAAGAGCCTTGCCCCAAGAGGCAGTACATCCATCTAGAACGCATTTCTGACATGGACCCGATGCTTTTTAGGTACTTTTTGGATGGGTCGGAAAGGGTAACCGATGCTGGTTTCGTGATTGATCCCCGTCGAAGGCACTTACCATTGTTCATTGCACAAATTGGCGTAGCCACAACCTACCTCAAAGACGGTAGCCTTGAGTTACTCCACTATGACTCTAGGAACATTCTGTTTTTTCCAGATTCCTTTTCACCTGAGGATCTAGATGCGGCTGCAAGAGTTGCGTGCGAAGCAGCAAGAACATCTAAACTTCCTTTGGACTTAGGATTTGAAAGATATCCTGTCGGAGGGATTGATCACAGTTCGCCGATGGAAAGCGCCCGTGCTCGCATCTTGGCAAGCATGCACAAATTGGAGATTGACCGGATTTCAAGATTGGCAAAGAAAGGAGATGTAACCAGAGATGCCCTGTTGCTAATCGACGGTTCTCTCGCATTTTATGGGGACATTGATCGACATTTGAAAAGTTTCGAAAATGTGGTTGGAGTTGCCAAATCATTCCAGCTTTACCGTAACCTTGGTAAAGGCAAGAATTTGAGGCATGTGGGAACATTTATTTCCCAAATGCCTTGCGAACACAGGTCGCCTGCGTACTGCACAAAGCATCGTAATCTGAATATCGCTTCATGGTACCTCAGATTATATTCGCCAAATCAGATTGCTAGCCTCGGTCATCCAAGTGGTGTGGTGAAGGTAGAAGTTTTTCCAGAGCAACCTGCAGGCCCATCACCGAAGGTGGCCACGGCACGATGTGAGCGGATTTCCCAGCATTTACTTGCATTGCGCGCGCCTACCACACCCAGTACAGACAGCAGATGGGCAAGTCATCTTTATCCTGTGCACCTAACAGAGCGTTACATTAAATCCCGATTTCGCAGCGATTTTACTATAAAGGCGTGTTTGTGAAGCAGTTGGCGAGGCAAGATTCGGAGACTTCGCAATGAAAACCACACCGCCAATCGGACGCGTAGTCGCAACGGAACAGAATCCAACAACGACCGGCAATCTGCGCTTTTGGTTGACCCAAGGAATTGACCTCAAACCATTTGATTTCGTGAGAATCATTCCTCCTGAGAGCAGTTCGGAGTCAATCGGAGATTTCTACGCGATTATCGATGAAATTTTTCAGGTGTCCGACGAAGTCAGCCCCTTAAGCAACTTCATTTCATCAGATTTTGGAGACTCAAGCCAAAAACCAAGAGTAGGTAGAGTTGTTACGACCTACGCAGACGCAACTGTCCTTTACAATACGAAGGACATTGAAATGCCTGTCCCTCATGGCGCAAGAGTTTACTGGCCAGATGAACACGGCGTAAGAAGAGCGCTTGGCATTGACGACTACAACCGCAAAACCCCAGCAGGTTTCATAACTATGTCAGGGCCAGAAAAGAAAAGCATTACGATCAATGTAGATGTGGATGCGGATTACCTACTTGGACCTGAGGGCGCACATCTCAATATCTCAGGTATATCTGGCCTAGCTACGAAAACTTCATATGCAATGTTCCTGATGTCCGCCATTCAGCAGCAGCAAAGCATTGACATGGACCCACGCGACAACCGGACATCTTTCGTAATTCTGAACGTTAAGAGCTCCGACCTTCTGCATGTGCACGAAAAAGCTCCAGACCTGAGCGACAAGACACGCAGCGAATGGCAAAAATGCGGGCTAGAGGCCCGTCCTCTTAACGAGGTAACCTACTACTACCCGTTTTCGCCAAATGCTCCTGCAAAGGCTCAAACCTATTTGGAACCTAGCGCGGTAGACGACAATGTCAATTCAGGGTGTGGGTTCAGGTATTTTTATGACGTGGACAGCTTCCTTGAGCGATTATTGTTGCTGTTTGAGGATCTAGATGATCCCAATTCAACGCTAGTGAGTTGCGCGGAGTATTGCATGGAAAACTTTGGTAAGGCTACCTCTTGGAATACCCTTAATCATGAAATAAAAGAATGGGCGCGCGAGACACCTGATAAGAAGATCCCCGTTGTATCATGGCGTCGGTTCGCTCGTCTTTTCAGGCAAAGAACCAGAAATCGAGTCTTTACTGAAAGGAGTAGGTTCGCAGACAAATACTGTCAGGTTAACTTGGCCGACAGACTGAAGCAGTTGAAGCCAGGGCATGTTGCGGTAGTAGATATTGCCCAATTGCCAGATTACCTTCAAAGCTTTGTGGTTGCAGACATAATCTCTGCCTTGAGAGAAGCAAGGACGGGTGAAGTCAACGAAGATGAACCCGATGCTGTTGCCGACGGAAGGACATTTGTACTTTTTGCAGATGAATTGAATAAGTTTGCTCCACGGCAGAGTGGCAAGCGGTCGTTAGTTCGATATCTGCGCGAAGTCAGTGAACGTGGGCGCTCAGAAGGGTTAATCCTGTTCGGGGCAGAACAGTTTCGGACCAGCGTTGACGAACGAGTGACTGGCAATTCAAGCACACATGTGTTCGGGCGTACAACAGCAGTGGAAGCCGGGAAAGACCCTGAAATAAGGGCTCGACCTCAATCCAAGCGTGTACCTTTCTTGAGAAAGGGAGAGTTATTGGTCAGTCATACCAGATTTAGCTCTGGCACCCTCAAGCTTCGCTTCCCTCGCAACGCCTATCGGCCGGGTTGACAGCATGCCATCTACTTCTGGTCCAATACTTGGTGTCCATCTTCTTGAGAGTATTACTCTCGGAATGTACAGCAATCCCCTTCACTGCATACGTGAATATGTTCAGAATGCCTTCGACAGCATCCGGAATGCACGGAGGCTTGGTCAGTTGGAGCCAGAGGAGGGGCGGATTGATATTCGAGTAGACCCTGGAAATGCGCGGATAGTGATTGAAGATAATGGAACAGGGATGACTCCGGAAGAAGCGGTCGTAAAGCTTGTCGATATCGGTGCATCCGAGAAGGCCAGCACATCCGTGCTAGCGGCAGGTCATGCCGGGTTTCGAGGAATCGGTCGCTTGGCAGGTATCAGCTACTGTAGGCAGCTGCACTTTGAAACGTCTGATGGTGGACATACCACATGTAGAATCAAGTTTAATGCTGAAGCGATCAATAAACTAACTAGACCTTGTCAAAAGCCAGTAACGATCGTTGACGCTATCAACCGCAATTATAAGGCAGATGATTGGAAGACTGAGCAAGAATCGAGATTCTTTAGGATTATTCTTGAGGGTGTAAAAGATGAACAGCTGATGAACCCAGACGTTGTTCAGCAATATCTAGAGATGACTGCGCCCGTGCGATACGATTCCTCCCAGTGGAGGTACGGGCCGAAGATTTTGTCCATTGCAAGAAGGGCGAACGCTTCCGAGTCGATGGACACAATTAGGTTGTTCATTTTAGACAGTGAAATAGGCACCCCGCGAGAAGTTTTTCGCCCGTTTAAGGATTGCTTTTCGACTCGCAACGCCAAAGGAACAAATAGACGGACGGTCATTGTAAGAAAAATTAAACCGTTACCAAGTAACGGAGTTGGCCAGGGATGGTGGGGTTGGCTGGCAGTGCACGAGCGAAAGGGCGCGCTCGGGGACGTGCCCTTCAAGGGTCTCCGCATCCGTATGCACAATATCGCGGTCGGTGACGAATCTATCATTCGCGAATTCTGGAAAACGAAACCACTTGCCCTTTGGTGTTTTGGCGAGGTCCACATCACGGGCCAGGGCATAGTTCCAAACTCCCAGCGCAACGATTTCGAACCTTCCATACAGCGCGATCAATTGTACGAGAAGCTCAAGGATGAAATGAAGCAACTTGAGCGGGAAATACGCTATGAGTCTAACCAAAGAAGCAATTCACCAAGAAAGGCAGTTCAAGAAGCCGAAAAGAAGGTGAAAAAGGCGCGCAAAGCTGCTGACAAAGGTTTTGCTTCCATTGATCACCGAGAACGAATTCTCAAGGAATTGAACACCGCAAAAAACAAGGTCGAAAAGATTTTTGGGAAATCCAATCTTTCTCTGGAGGACAAAGAGATTCTAGAAAGCTCTGGCCAGAATGTCCAAGCTATGATCAATGAAGTCAAGAGCATTGTCAGAACAGAAGACAAAGCTAGCCTGTCTCATCTGGACCGAAAGGCTCGAAAAGTAGTTAAGAAAATATTGGCCGTCGTTAAGGATGAACTAAAGGACGACAAACTCTTTGAAGCAATAGAACGACGCGTCAATGAGGAGCTTCGGCCCGGCAAAAAGAAACCTCGAGCTGATGTCAAAGCGAATCTTGCTCGTTGAACCTGGATACAGGAATAAGTATCCACCGCTTGGTTTGATGAAACTGGCTGCGTACCACCGAAACCGGGGCGACTATATCCGTTTTGCTAAAGTAGGCATCGACCGTAAAGGTTCTTCTATTCTGTCGGCCGAAGGTACTTGGGACCGAGTTTATGTTACGACTCTTTTCAGCTTTGAGTGGACTAGAACATCCGTAGCAATTGATGCAGCAATAGTGGCTGCGGGCAATCAACCAGAACGTGTATTTGTCGGGGGGATTGCGGCTTCGCTTATGCACAATGATTTTGTTGTTGTGCCACGCTGGGCGGGGGTACGCTTCATCAAGGGACTGCTTGACGGTCCCCCAGCGATATCTTTGCAACTATGTGAGGTCGACGGAGATTTTGGCGCGGACGACACGATCGGGGTTCCGATTGAAGAGTTGATTCCAGACTATGGCATCCTGCAAGATACACGGTACTCATACCCCGTACACGATGCCTATTTTGGTTACGCTTCTCGGGGTTGCGTCCGTAAGTGCGCCTTTTGTGGGGTACCAAAACTAGAAGGTGGTCAAAGAGAAATGCCGCCCTTGACCAACTTGGTAGAGGGAATCAACACTGCCTACGGAAAGAAAAAAGACCTCATCCTAATGGATAACAACATAACTGCTTCTGCGAGGTATCGGGAAGTAATTGCAGAGATTCGCGATTTGGGATTTACACCCGGTGCGGTAATCAGTCGCAGGAACTCACGGAAAACAAAAAGGCGCGTCGACTTTAATCAAGGTGTGGATGCGCGAATTCTGGCCAAGTCTCCCATGTATCTTCGCGAGATGGCTACAATATGCATCAGCCCTTTGCGGATAGCCTTTGATCACCTTGGTCTGCGCAAAGTCTATGAGATTGCAGTTCGAATGGCTGCCGATAACGGTATTACCTCACTCTCAAATTATATGCTTTACAATTTTATGGAAAAGCCTCCTGACCTCTATGAGAGAATGCGGCTTAATATCTCCCTCAATCGAGAGCTTGGCCTTCGGATCTGGTCATTTCCTATGAGATATCAGCCGGTAACGCTTAAAGACCGCTCCCATGTCGGGAGGCACTGGACACGCTACAGCCTTCGGTCTTTTCAGATTATGCTTCAAGCCACACGTGGAGTTGTCAGTGGCAGCGAAAATTTCTTCAACGAAGCATATGGCTCCAGCAAGGACGAGTTTTGCCGACTGCTCTCCCTTCCACATGCGTTCTTATATCATAGGACTCACTATAAGGTAGGCGAAGGGCGTCCCATTTTCGATGAATATCTGGCCTTGCGTAGACGCCTCTCCGTTAGTCAGGAAGTCGAGTTAGGTGATCTACTTGCTGGGCCTGCAATAGATGGACGATCGCTGCAGAAGCATTACGAGGAAATTGCTGGCGACCGGTCAATTGATCATTTGATTCGGCAACTTGTTACGTTTCACATGCTTGACACTAGACACCGCTTGGACAGCGAAGGCAAGAGGTCCCTACCGATGTTTCAGTTTGTGGAAAGTGCATCAGAATTACCAGCGGATGATGAATTCATCGAAGATGCCGGCCTTTTCGATCATGAAAGCTTCCGGGCGCCGGATTTGGCCAAATGGAAGCAACCGGTTTGACTAGTCCAGTCAAGAATCGGTTCATCAAACAACCACCTGAGCAAGCAGACCTGGTAGGAAGTTCCATACTCAATCTAATAACTGCAGGAATACATAGCGACCCTCGCTCACTGTACCGAGAATACCTGCAAAACACTGCTGATTCACTTTACTGCAACTCTAGACAGTCAAAGCGTGTTGAAATCATGATTGATCCCGTTGGTCGTGAAGTTAGCATCCGAGACTTTGGAAACGGTTGGTCGGCTACCGATGCTGTCACTCACCTTGTCCCAATTGGCAAGAGCAACAAGGTGCGTGGTGTTGATTCCGGTTTTAGGGGAGTTGGTCGCCTTGCAGGACTGACTTTTGCGAATTGTGTGACTTTTCTAACCCGAAATTCTCCTGACAGTACAGTAACACGCGTATCATGGAATGGTCTAGAACTTCGACAGCGGGCACGCAGCAATGACTCTCCAGAGCAAGCGATCAAACAGAGCACGTCAGTTGATAGTTTATCCAGCGATAATTACCCAGGACACTTTTTCGAGGTAAGGCTAACGGATGTGGCTCGTCATGCGGCAGCGGCTTTGCTTAACCGCGAGGCCGTTGGTCAGTACATCGCCGAAATTGGACCAGTGCCATTCGGGCCTAGTTTCCCGTTCCGCGAACGTGTTGCAGCACAGTTGAGCCAACATCCTGCAACTAATCGGGCTCTTGACGTTTTCATTCACGGTGGGGATCGGATACTTCGCCCCTATAAAGAAGGGATTGTTTTCTCAAATGGATTTTGTGACCCTTTTGTCGATCTTGAATCGTTTTCCGTACCCTCAGCTGACAACCATGATATTGCTGCCACTGGCTGGATTGCCCATTCTTCGTACGTTCGAGCAATTCCGAAATCACTAGGAATCCGTGGAATTCGAGCCCGAGAAGGTAATATCCAAATCGGTGGCGAGGCTGTATTTGATCACCTGTTTCCGGAAGCAAGATTCAATAGATGGTGTGTTGGAGAAGTTCACGTGGTCGATTCACGGATTGTTCCTGATGCGACTCGCAACTACTTCGAGCCAGGGCCTCATCTTCGAAATCTTGAAAACCACCTGCGTACAATAGCTAGGTCAATCACAAGGAAATGCAGGTCAGCTTCCTCAAAGCGCCACAGGAAGATGCGTTACTTTGCGGACATTCAGCGTTGGGAGGAGGCATTTGAACTAGCAGCATGTGGCTACTTGGCTGTTGAAGATGCGAGAAAGCTTGTTGCAAATACCTTGGAGGAAATGCAGCAATCTCAGGCGACCAACTCAATAGGTATAGACCAAGATACTTCAGTTGCGGAGATTAAAACCGATTTGCAGGCACGTCTGAAGGCATTTGAAATTCCGAATAACGGATCAAAGTACAACGGTCTAGACCCTAGTGAACTGCGTGTATACCAAACAGTTTGCCGAACTTTAGCAGAGACTCTGTCATCACCGAGGCAGGCAATAGATGTGATTGAAGCAGCGCTTGCCGCTCGATGAAACGCTTCCGATAGGCAAATTCAATTGGCGAATCATGCGATGTATTGCTCAGAGACTGATACTCTGACCTCTTGGCAGAGCAAGTTCTAGGTATTTGAAGACAACTGATATGCTTCCACCTCAGATTTCCGAATGGACACTATACCTACACCTCAAAGCACCAATTGGCTAGAACCTAGCACTACAGTATCATGATAAGAATGCACTGCAACAGGTCATTCATTGATCCGCAATGCATGTCTCTTACCGGCCTTGAACCCGATACGATGGCCAAGAGCGGCACTTGCAAGGCGGTCTAGCCCTACCGTGTCATGAAAGATTGGACTGAACAACTCGATTTCGCCATGCTATATCAGCCCTGTTATGGTTCAATCTCAGATCAGTCGCACGTTGCAAAACGACGTCGCAATATCCCGTATAGCAGCGATCCTGGCGCAGGAAAAGTTTGCCAGTCGATCGGCCTTTGGTCGCAGGGTATGCGAGGACTTTGCATTTTACAGTGCCGCCGGCCGTCCCCAGCTTGCCGGCTGCATGAAGGCACTGGCGACGCTGTCCGACAGGGTGCCGGATATTGTCTTGCCGCCGCCCCGCGCCCCGGCGGTCAACAACCGGCCCCGGCAGCTTGACTGCGATGTACCGGCTCCGGTCGGGGTTGCAGATCTGCACGTCCAGCTGATCGACAGGTCGCCGGACCGTGCGGTGTGGAACACGCTGATCGGGCGCGAGCACCCGCATGGCATGACGACCTTTGCCGGCTGCCAGCTCCGCTATCTGGTCGGTTCGGCGCATGGCTGGCTGGGGGCGGCCGGCTTCTCGGCCGCTGCCTTGCGGGTTGCTGCCCGTGATCGCTGGATCGGCTGGGACGATGCCGGCCGCCGGGGTCATCTGCATCGCGTGATCTGTCTGAGCCGCTTTCTGATCCGTCCTGCGGTGCGGATTCCACATTTCGCCAGCCATGTGCTGGGGCGCATCCTGCGGCGTGTGCCGCACGATTTCGAGGCCCGCTACGCCTACCGTCCGTATGTGGTGGAGAGCTTCGCCGAGTCATTGATATCTCCGGCCAGGGCCCGGAGACGGTTCTGCGATCTCCTTGGTCGCCAACAGGCCCTTCGCATCACCCGCTACCGCGAAACTCTCAAGACCGGCGAAGTCAGCAACAAAACCGTCTATGGGCTGACCTCACTCGGTGCCGACAACGCCTGACCCGAAAACCTCAACACGATCGTCAGCTGCCACTTACATATAGAGAACAAGCTGCATTGCGTGGGCGATTTCTCCTTCGACACATTCCGCACTGCCGGGCACGCAACGGCAACGTTCCGCGTCACCTCGCGGCGCTGGGCAGCATGGCCCTCTCACTGACCCGGCTTGAGGGGGTGTGTTTTGACTACCTCGCGGAGGCGACGCAATAATTTGCGGCATGCTCGCAAGCAGAGTTGGATGCGGCGATTGCCGATCATCCCTGACTAACGCAAGAGGTCCCGCCTGCTGCCGACCGTGCGGGCTTTGCCCGGGCCAACAGAGTCATTTGTGCTGCCCGAAGGTCGGCCAGAGCCGCCAGCGGCCGAGCCTGCCACTCCAGTATTCGGAGCCTAAAGGCGGCCCGCAAACTGACAAGAGCCGGTCACCATCATCACCAAACCGCTATCCGATGACGCGTTATCGTTGATTTTGCGCCGTTCAGGCTAGCCAATGCACTTGAATTGGCCTCGCTCGCGGACAATTGAGTGGTCCCGAATAGTGTTGCAACAGCAATTGACTTAAACTGAATCTACCAATAGGTTGAGCAAAGCAATAGCCAGGAGCTCTTACCGGTGGGCTACTCTGCCAAGCAAGTCGCCAATCATTTCCTGCAAAAGTACGGGATGAATGGCATTGCACCTCTCAAGTTACAGAAGCTTGTTTTCATTGCGCATGGTTGGCATCTTGCGATTTATGATCAACCCCTGGTTGATGATGAATACGCTGAGGCATGGAAGTATGGTCCTGTATTCCCGTCTCTCTACCATGAATTCAAGCATCGAGGTGCTTTACCGATCATTGAACTCGCCACGGATTTCGAGTTTTCTGATGTCGACGACGTCGACAGCATTAGTGAAACGACGCCTGAAATACCTCGTAATGACGAGAATACGCGGAGACTGCTTGACAAGATCTGGGACGTGTACGGAAAGGCATCAGGTATTCAGCTTTCCAACATCTGCCACGAGCCCGGAACGCCATGGGACCTGACTAGAAAGAAAATCGGGTGGCGAAGCAATTCCAATATTGCTGATGAAATCATCAAGGAATACTACAAACTGAAAATCGAGGATTAACAGAGACCTCAACGCAATTAGAGAAGACAACTCCAATGGTAACGATGAGGATCGGGAACTTAGAAAATATCAAACGGGTCTGGAAAAAGCAAAACTTGCGATTGAAAGGAAACGTTACCGACTGCGCCAGAAAGTATACTTTGCTGCGGTTAATGTCCTTACAATGCTTGTTGTGCTGGAAGTCGTGGTTGTCGGCTATCTTCTGCTCCGCCCGGTTTATCAGGACGGTATGTTCGTCTATGTGGCGATTATTCCCTTGATTTCTGTTTCCGCAATTATGATCGCCATGCTGGTTGGAACGTTTGGGGGAAGACGCAACATTGGCATGACTGAAGGCAATGCGTTGTCCGCCGGCAGACCAACAATTGGCACTTTTTCAGGACATCAATAGGGCCAACAGCAGCAGTTGGTGCGTAAACGGGCAAACTGGTAAGTCATCGAGTCATGTCTTTTGCTGGCGTCGGCTCTCAACAGTGCCTGTGATTCTTCAGTTATCATCATAATTATGGGGTATATTATCTATTTAACTTCGTGACAGGCCATTGCTCTGCATAACACCTCTACAGCCTTCGTGCTACAAAGGATCATGCTCACGATCGACAAGACATCGCTTTATCCTGACACCGCTGCACCGCTTCTCCACCCAGGAGAGGCGCGTCAGGGATGCCGGTCATGACACCAAGGCAGGCACTTGCCGCATTGATCGCCAGGAACAATGAACTTGCCGATGCCAAGGCCACAATCCGCTCCCGGGCACAGGAATTTTGCACTCTCAGGCACCAGCTCCGAGAAGTGCCGGGTCGACGAGCCCGATCAGGGCCCCGACATGTTCGAGGCCGCCGGTGTTGCGTCCGGTTGCCCCGCCTCGCCATCATCCGATGATGACCCGCAGGATGACCAGTCGGCCGCAGCTGCGCAGCCGACCGGGAAGAAGTAGAAGCGGCGTGGCGATGCGGTCAATGACAGCGGGTTGCGCCTTGATGCCGATGTTCCGGTCCAGGATGTGTATCTGGAACCGGAAGGTCTTGACGATATTCCCGCCGATGAGCACCAGTTTGTCGGCCAGCGTGTGGTCTGCAAGCTGGTTACCGAACGCGTGACCTCGCGTATGGTCCGTTACATCATCCCGGTCTACAAGCGCCGCAAGACCAGCATCTTCACCCGGGTCCCGGTGCCGCTGTCGATCTTCGAGGGCAGTTGCGTCGAGGTCAGCTTTGTCGCCAGCATGCTGATCGACAAGTTCACCTGGCATATGCCCCTGCATCGCCAGCACCGGCGTCTGGCCACCGGCGGCATTCATGTCAGCCGCTCAAGCCTCGGAGGCTGGACCGCTCGTGCGATTGACTTGCTGCGTCCGGTCGCCACGGCGCAGTGGCACTCTGCGCGTGCCAGGTGTTGTAGATGTCCCGCCATTGATCACGGCTGCAAGCGGGCGCCCGCGCCGGAGTCGGGGGTCTATCAATGTATCACACTTGACTCGTGTATCCCTTGCGTCTCCCATTCCCTGATGGTGAGGTAGCCAAACACCGCGTTTGACAGTATCTGCAACCCTTCCCACAGCTGCTGCGTCCCCGGGAGTGGCTGCCGCTTCAAGGGATGAAACCCCGCCTGTCCCGCCGTCAGCACCACATACCGCTCCATGGTCATCTCGGGCGGTCCCGTGACTTGCAAAAGCTACGCTTCCAGGACAGCGCCCGCAGCATCGGCGGGCTTCTCCCGCGCCAGCAGGGCAAGGCCCCAGACCCGAAAAGCGGTGATGGCATCGAAGGCCAGACACTTCCTCAGAACATCGGCGCGGTCCAGCTTACGGTCCTCCATGCGCGTGCCGGTCTTCAGGGCATGGAAAAAACGCTCTATCCGCCAGCGCAACTCGTAATACCGCACCACCTCCTCGGCACCCGCTGCATCAGCTGATCCCCCGGTGGTCAACAACAGCCAGCCGAGCACCTTCTGCAGACGCCGCGCCGCCACCGAGGCCTGACTATTAGCATCAATATTGATCCAGGACCCGCCCTAAACCACCACTGCAACGTTTCGAAACGTAGCATGCCAGAAATTTCTGGTTGCTGCATTGCTGTTTAGCCTGGCATCTGAAACAAGGTCAGCTAAGGAACCTATCCTTGATTACTTGGATGTTGTTGCCGAGTATGGGGGAATGCACCACTCAATACCACCTAGGAAAGGACAATTGAATCAAGATAGATTGAATTTAGGTGTTGATCTTCTGCCGACTGCCATGCGCCACGGTGTTAATCAAGCCGGTAGAATGTAAAGTTAGCCCTGTCAGGGGCCACAAAACAAACTTGCAAAATATTTATGATTTATACCCCAAGGTCTATATTGACACATATCCACAAAGCGTGATCAGCGCTGCATTTCAGCAAGGCGGGGTGGTTAACAACCGCAGTGCAATTCAAAAGGGGAACTCCGCAGGGACAGGAAATCATGAACAACAAGAGACATTCTCAAGGACGCACACTGGTGTTGGCCGCATTGAAAGGCATCTCATCAATTCAAAACTTGTACCAAGCTAGAATTTCGGCGGTCAAGTACACAAAATCTTACGGTCAAGACATGAATGCTATTGGGCGTGACATGTGGCGTGCGGTAGAATATTGCCAAAACGACAAGGCGAAAGAGAAACAAGACTCAGCGTAAAGGGCCAGCTTTAGCTGAGACAACTGGCAGTAAGATTGATAGCCAGAACGCCCGATTACCAATTCAGTTACTTAATGGGATGCCGGATGAAACGAGGACCGCATAAATCCAAGTCAGCAATTTCCGCTAACATTTGTTCATGATCAAGGATGAGGCCTCATCACGTTTTGCAATATCCTGCAAGTCACGCTTATGTTTAGCCAAATACATGTGAACAACTATTAAGTGGCAGATCAGTGCAGCCGCCAAAACACCCGCACTGCCGTCACCTCAACCCAGCCCCAGAGCTCGTTCGTAATCTCCGATCACCTCAGACAAGCAGGTTTCCAGGCAGCAATAAGTCATAATGCCTGCAACACACCCTGGCCTCGCCTCCGCAAGCATCTCCTGATGCCCGGTCTTTTGCGCATCACGCGCACCGTCTTCCAATACATCAAGGACCCACGGGCCAGCCGAGGCCTGCCGCCCCTCGACTGCCTGATGTCGGGTCAGGCGGTGTTTCTTCTCAAGTGTCCATCCTTGTTGACATTCGACAACGCGGCCCGCCTTGCGCCCGAGCCGGCGCTTATGGACAATCTCCTTCGCCACTTCGAGCTCCAGCGCGTCCCGTCTGACAATGCCCTGCGGGAACGCCTACACGCAACTGTTTGCGGCCTTGCAACGGGGCAAGGTCCTGGAGTGCTTCACGGTGCTGGACGGCCACTCTGTGCTGTCAATCGACGGCACCGGCTACTTCTCGTCGAAGAAGGTGCACTGTGAGCGGTGCTGCCAGACGCAGCACCGCGACGGCTCTGTGACCTATCGTCACCAGATGCTGGGAGCGGTGCTTGTGCACCCCGTCCAGCGGGCGGTGTTTGCACTGGCGCCGGAGATGATCCGGCGACAGGACGGGGCGAGCAAGAACGACTGCGAGCGCAACGCTGCCAAGCGCCTGGTGGCCGACTTCCGCCGCCAGCACCCGCATCTGCGCACAATTGTGGTCCAGGATGGCCTATTTTCGACCGCTCCGCACATCGCCTTGCTCAAGGAACTGGATTTGCGCTTCATTATCACCGCCAAGCCCGGCGACCACAACGTGCTGTTTGCCCATGTCGAGGGCAGCGATGCGGTCGAGCATCGGCAGGTGGTCGATACCGATGCCAGACGCTTCCACGACTTCCGGTGGTGCAACGATGTGCCCCTCAATGCCAGCCATGGCGAGTGCAGGGTCAACTTCCTTGCGTGCCGGCAGACCGACACCAGGCGTGGCAAGGTGACCGTTTTCACCTGGGTCACCGACATTGATATCACCGCCGACAACGTCACCGAGTTGATGAATGTCGGCCGCTCGCGATGGAGGATAGAGAACGAGCTCTTCACGACGCTGCAACGCCATGGCTATCAGTTCGAGCATAACTTCGGTCACGGCCGCCAGCACCTGTCGGCCCTGTTTGCAACCCTGGCCATGCTGGCCTTCCTGATCGACCAGATCCAGGCCCGGTGCTGCGCCCTGTTCAGGGCCATGCACCGGCGCTATGCCTCCAACCGGGCGCTGTGGAACAGGCTCGGGAATTCAGGCTAGCGGCTCCTGGTGACCAAACGCTTCAAGGTATCGTTTCGCTGAACTGCAAATTGATCAGGTCAAGCATGGCAACGACATCTGGATGAATTTCTTCTGATTTCATCACGCCGGCTATTCGGTAATAATCTGCATCGCCAAGTTTCATCCCAGCGGCCGCAAGGATATCCGCAATAATTGTCTTTCCCTTTAAATTGTCGAAACCGGTTTTGCTGAACGGTTCTTCGAACAAGATCGGGGGCAGTTGACCAATCATAAATTTTTCAGCCCTATTGACTGTCTGCTCGTCCCCCAATTGCGACACAAGGCGCAGTATGGCCTTGGGGTGAATCAAGTAATTCTCGATTTCGTAGCGATTCCAAAGAACCACCTTCATGCCGCCGGGTAAATTATTCCCTTCCTTGATCGTTAGCTTTCCGGTCACTAACTCCGCGGCACTAGTTTCTTCCTTTCCGTTTCGATCCCTGATCTCAAGCCCTTTCAAGGTTGGTACCTGCGCCCTAAGAGTACGAAATCGATCCCTTGCGAAATGCTTTCCAAGCTCCTCCGCTGTTGCAACACAGAAACTCCCGTCCAAGTATTGTTTTGCCGGGTGATCAAGAACTTTTGCCTATGTCCGCAGATTATCGCAGTCTGTCCATCCTTCCACATACAATACCCGTTTTAGTTCCATTGCATGAACTAACTGCTCAGCAGGAATTTGCAACAGATCCTTGGCTGCCTTCCGATCTATCGGGTCTAGTCCGCTTTCCGTAACTGTGAATAGTTTATTGCCGCTTTCGCGAGCAGCCTGTTCGATAAGCTTGCTGGAATGTGTTGCAATTACCATTGGACAGCCGTTGCATTGGCCATACTCTTTCAGCAGTCGGTACATCATCTCTTTGAGGAATGCATGCAAGTGAGCATCCGGCTCGTCGACCAGAAATATGCCTGCATCAGAGTGGAGAAGTGCCGAATGGACCAATACCGTCTGCAGGAATCCAGACGCGGCACCAGCTACATCGTGCCACAGTTCGTCCTGCGCCAGCCTGTACCGTAAAGTTATCGGGTCTTCGCCTGACGGCTTTGCGAGTTCATACCCGAAGAATGAATTTATTGTATCTTGCAGTGCCTGCCATGCGTCGGTATCGCAACTCACCGCTTGCACCAGATTCCTGACAACAGACCCCCCCTTGCCATGCGCCAGTCTCTTTGCGATTACTCCCTTGATATACCCTGGCTCTTGAACATCCAAACCCGATAGAGATGAAATATACAGTGCCTCCAGTGGGTTCTCTATATAGGCCTCAAGGCTGCCTACGGATACTTCTGCCATTGGACCGACCGTCGCAACGGAGGGGGAAACATTCAGCACAATTCTCACGCCAGAATTTCCCCAATTCTGACCACACAGCTATTGCCTGCAGAAGCGTAGACTTGCCGGAATTGTTCGGTCCACATATTACCGCGCGCTCCTGGATTTCAAACTTGATGTCTTGGAATCGCTTGAAGTGACTTATGGCGACTTTAAGGTTCACACCTGTTTTCCCTAGGTACCAGAATGACCGGAGTCTCGCTCCAGCGAATTCTGCCCCGCATTAGCCAGTAATGGCATTTGCACCTGAGCCCCGTAACATGCACGGAAGGGTAAAGCGAGAGTTCACCTCTGGAGTGTTCGGTCAATTTCCAGTACCCCTTGATATCGGGTGACACATCAAGATGAACAAGCTGTTTGCAGGCGCGTCTGGGGCATACCAGGACTGCTTGGAACGGGTATTTCCTTCCCCCTACAACATATACTGTGTCTTTGGATGTGCAGTCCGGCAGGTCTTCCACCCATTCCGTGCGGTATGGATGTAGTTTGGCCCAACAATTGAACAACCACTTAATCATGACGGGTATTGTTTCTTACAAGGATGCTTTTGTCACCAGTACCCCTGAATCTACGAAATAACTTGTTTGGCACGCCAATGTCCGGTTCGCATTCGTAATGTCCATGGACGAGTCGAAACCTCTGTGTGGCAAATCGTCGATCCTCGTCAAGCCGATACGAATGTATCCTCGCAACGAAATCATTGAAGGCCATACAAGCTGCTTGCATATTGACCGACATAACGGCCGGTTGCTCTTCACCTACTGCCTCAAGATACCCCGCGATGCGTCTCCGTTCGTAGTTTTCTGGATCTGTCCTCTGCACATCCTCTGCGGTTACCTGGTCCATGCTGTATGCTCCGCGCGACAGTAAATCGCATCCACCAGGATGGACATAGTGTGCAACTGCATCAGCTGCGTCCATGCTTCCGCTTCCATCGGCCTCAATATTTACGCCTACGTCAAAATATGGGATAAGATATGCGCTGGCGATACACTCCAGATGGTACCGTCCACGCGCCGAGTCCACACATCCAAAGATCACGTCACAATCAATGAGTGCCGATACAACTCTCTTGGAATCGGTTTGGGCTTGGTGTTTTTCCACTCCTGTCTCCAAACCGGCACGTTGAATCGCATCCGCAATAGCGTTGACTTTTGCTCGTTTCTTGTCGGCATCCGCCTTCGTGCCATTCACAATTCGATTCAGATTCTTGGCTTCAATTACATCGTCGTCGACAATTACAAGCTCTCCGACGCAGTTGCGCACCAGCAGTTCGATCACAATGCTTCCGGTTCCGGAACATCCAACTACTCCAACTCTCATTCCCCTCAGTCGCTGCAATGTCCCTTGTCCCAAGGTCTGGGCTAGCTTACCACCATACGCTGTCGGAACTGTGTGAACTTGATCTTTCCAAACAAGAATCTCTTCACCAACAACGTTGACAGACTGAATTTTCAAGAATTCTCCATTTTCAAGAACCGCTCTGGCGACAATCGTGCCGTCTGGAATCATGATTGCCGCGCCATTGATCCGGGTGTCATTGAACCACGCATTCACGGATTCGAACAATTCTCGATCATTCCTGTCATCAATTTTCGAAAACTGTCCTTTGCCTCCTGGATGCGAATGAACTGTGATTATGGACTGGCCCAACCGATCAATCTCGCTAATTCGTGCCGGCGGCAAGTGTTTTTCAAACGGCCACACAAGACCATCAGCACTTCTTGCGGACATTTCGTGTGGCAGGAAAATGAACTCTGCCACCACCAGTCTGTGGTGATACTTTCCCGAGCCATTATTGCACAACAAGATGCCTGCTGCCTCCAGGCCGTCGCCGGGAAAGAGGTGTCCCGACACCTCTTGGTGGGTCTGTGCCATCATGGCTAATGATATGGACCTCATGCGCGGCCGGCCACTTCAATTTCGCACCGGACATATTCCACGTGTCGAGACAAGCTGTCGTCGCCCGGAGACCACTGATAGTGCCTGGACCATCGCTGCCACTCTCTGCCGAAGTGGTGTTCAGTCACCACACAACCGATATCCTGACCATCTGCTTTTGTCAGCGGCGGATAAAGATAGAACATGTCCAGTGGTGATGCGGGATAGCCCGGTGGTATCAGGATCAATAGATCAGCAGACTGTTGGTGGAATCCAGGCGGTATACGGAAGTCAGTTATCAACAAGCCGTATTTTCCGTTCCCTTCACAATGTCCATGCCATCGGCACTGATGATTTGCGTCAAGATATTCGAGATCTTCGGGAAGCAGATCAAGGAAATCGTTCATGACCTTGCTGGGCCTGCCGGCGAACGGTCTCAAATCTTTCCACTCCGGGTCTAGTGAGGTCAACCAGGTCTCCAGCCTCAATTCGCTCTCTTTTCCCACCCCCGAACTTCTGGTTCAACGCCCACTCATCGGTACTCTTGCCAACCAGGGCCAAAATGGCCTCGCCCACGATCTGACCCTTGTCAACAACAAACTTTTGTCGATCTATTCTAATTCGGTACGTCTGCCCTTTCGGTGGATGGCGGTCATGTCGACCGCATTGTTCAATGTCGATTGGATCACCCGCACCAGAGCCTTCGGCTGCCGGGACAACAATGAATGAGTTTCCCTCAAGAACAACAATGGTCACATCGTCTGCAATCTCGATATCAGGTCCACAGTCGAATTCAGCAAATAGGCGGCCGTTCGGGAATGCCTCGTCATATCTTTTCAGTTCAAGGCCTGTAAATTTGGCTTTCGAAAGTTCAATGCCATCGCTGCCATTGAATCGCACTCGCAACGGAACTCGCACTAACGGATTGTCATCAATCGGGGAGTCACCGATTACAAATTCTTCGCCTCCCTGAACGATAAGCAGGTCTGCATTGTCGAGAGGGATATCAATGTCATCCGGCCTGCTGACATATAGACGGCCAACTGGATTCCCTGCCAGTTCACAGATTTCTTCGGCCGTGACCAGGCCACAATCAACCCTATGGTTGTTGCCGGCAATCGTTATGGAGCTTCGCTTGTTCATTTCCGATAACCTGAAATGCCTCTCGTAATTGACGCGATATCGTCTTTAAAGTTTCTGAACCAGAGACATGGGATTTCAATCTTCTGCTTTCAACCACTCGACAGGGCAGGACAGGAACAGCGCGTGACTCCCGTATAGCGACACTCTGATCCAGGGCCCGAAGGTCAATATCGTCTGTCTTCCCTCTCTACTCCACCGCTGGTCGGCTCGGCGCAAGACTGGCCGGGAGCTGCCGGGTTGCCTGCAGCTACACTGCGGGTTACTGCCTGTGATCGCTTGATTGGCCAGGACAATCCCGACAAGACGAGCTAGAAAAGTAGTGCATGCGGTAGCCGATCCAGGAAAGTACACAGGGTACAATTCCCTGGTTCCATCGAGGACATTCGATAACCAGAGACCCTTCCTTCTCCGCAATCAGACAGGAGAGAGGCAATCACCAAGCAGTATAACGAAATTAGTAGAACAGCCTACGTCTACGATAATTCCAGGCTGTCCGACCTGGAGAAGCTTGCCAGGCGCGTGCGCGAAATGCGAATTCAAGGTAGTCTTTCACCGGAAGTTCTTTACCGGATCCGGAAGCACTTCCGCATCAAGAACATCTATCATTCCAACGCCATTGAGGGGAACGTGCTTGCGGTCGGCGAGACCCGCCAAGTTGTTGAGCATGGATTGTCGGTCGCTGGCAAGCCCCAAAAGGATCAGGTAGAGGCGCGCAATCTCTCGCGTGCCCTGGACTATCTTGAGGATCTGGCGGGCAATCACAGAGCGCCGATCACAGAGATTGATGTCCGCCATATCCACACCCTTGTTCTTGAAGGACTCAGCGACGGGGCGGGAGTCTACCGGTCCGTCCCGGTCACCATAACCGGCTCGGAGCACACGCCATCGGGGCCAGAGTCCGTTCCCGGCCAGATGGAAGAATTCGGTCAATGGCTTTCCCACGAGAGTGTTCAGGTCGCCGACCATTTCGCCGAAGTCTCGGACCTCCTTGCGTCCGCAGTAACTCACACCTGGTTTGTCACAGTGCATCCGTTCATTGACGGAAACGGTCGAGTTGCTCGGCTACTCTTGAACCTCATGCTCATGCGCTCCGGTTTTCCCATTGCGATAATCACCAAGGACGATCGCATCCGGTATTACGATGCGCTGGAGGCTTCCCACGCGAGTGGAATATCCCGGACATGCGATTTAACCCCGTTCATTGAGCTTGTTGCGGAGTCTATCGAAGAGAGCCTGGAGGAATACGAGGCCGCAGCAAAGGAACAGCGTGATCAGACCGAATGGGCTACTTCCCTTGCCGAGAGATTTGCCCAAACCGAGCGCATAAGCGTGGAGAACGAATACGTTGTATGGAAGAACGCCATGGGGCTGCTGAAGAGTTATTTCCAGCAACCGGTCCAAATATTCAAACAGTTCTTGAGCAATCAGGTCGGCCCCGACACAAAATTGGACCTCAAAGACTTCGGAACTCTGGAGTTTGAAAAGTATTCATCGTTGCGCAGTGGTGATTCTGCCAAACGCGTCTGGTTTTTGCGCGTTGACTTCCAGCGAGGCGACATCTCGGCCCGCTACCTCTTCTCATTCGGGCATGCCAGCTACGCAATGCAAGGCCGATGTGATGTCACGCTCCAGGTCGCTCGCGAGGAGCCGCCTGACTCCTTTCATTACGAAAGCATTGAGCACATTCGACCTACAGACACCCCGCAACTCGCCGAGATCGGTTATGAGGTGTCCAAGGAGCGCTTCGTGGTCAGAATGCGATCCGGCCGGCCGCGCAAAATGGGTGTCAAGGCATTCACAAATCAGTTTTTCGAGGACGTCATATCAATACACTTTGATGTGTGATGGTGCCGAATGTCGCGAGTTCTTGTTTCCGGGTGTTTGGCATGCGGCACGCAGCGGGAGGGAATTCCAGCCGTGTCCAATGGCCTTTCAGGCTCACTCTCCAGCCAGATATCAGCCGCAATACTCTCGGCGAGCCGTTCCTCGGTCCCGTGGATCTCGTCCTGTCGCAGACGAGCCTAACATATTGCAGTCTTGATATCCCTGTGGTGGAACAGATTGTCGGTCAGCTTTCTCCTCTGGCCGGATAGCCAAGGATCACATAGATACTACGCGAGGCTTTCTTATCCATCGTCGGTTACAGTGACCTGTTCGTCCAGCCTTTTAAAGAAGTCTCCGTCTTCCAGACGTACAAGCGCCTCGACACAAGACACCATACCGGCCTCAACGCGATAATCGTAACCCCGATTCCGGATAAGGGTGGTCGATTTTGGGTAGGAGGGATTCCCTTTCCCCATAATGCCTGTTTCCATGGGTTGTGATCTACAACAATCCAGAGGATCCCTCCCGTGAACACTTCGACCATAGCGCTCTTCTGCTGTCTCTGCGCTTGTGGCTGCCTCTGCGAGGCATGGGAAAAACATCACCTCGTCCCCACCACACGAAAACGCATCCGCAAGACCAGGCGTACACGGGACGAAATGATGGTCATCATGACCCTGTTCCACCTGTCACCCTGCCGCAACTTCAAACGCTTCCGGTTTCATGCCATAGAGCGCCAGTACAGGGACGGCTTCGGCGACCTGCCCGCCTATGGGCGCTTTGACGCTTCGTACACAAGTGGTAGTTTTTGTTGCGATGTTGATCACTGACATCATTCGATGTCTCGGACCCGCTGCCTGGCCCGCCAGGGATCGGAATGGAATGTTGGATGACGATCTTCTCCTCGATGACCAATATCTCCTTGAACAGCAGCCGGACGATGCGCTGCTTGTCGGCGACATCCATGGTGTCAGCAGATGAGCGCAAGCGCTCCAGAAAGCTGGTCACGGTCTCGGCCAGCCGCAGATAGTTGTGGCGACCCTTGGCTTGCTCGACAATGGACTGGAGTTCACGCTTCAGGGCTTGCTCGCGACGACGGAGTTCGGCCGTTCTTTGCCGCAACTCGTCAATGGTGATCAACTCCTCTTGACAGGCCGTGATCAGGCTGTCGATACTCGTGCCGATACAAGTCAGACCGGTCTCAAGGTCGCGCTGGCGCTATGTGTTGGGATCAGCATCCCGAGCTGCCGCCAGGCGACGGTCAAGCTCGGCGCTGATCAGGGCCGGGTCCTCAAGCAACCGCATCATTTCACCCCAGACAAGTTTATCAAGATAGTCCAGTTGCACCAGCCGATTGTCGCGCAGCGGGCCCTTGAGACGCCGCCAGGCCTCGGATGCCAGACAGCGATACTAGCATTTCCTGCGGGCCGTCGGGCAGGTTGACGTGCGCGACATCGAATAGCCGCACTTGCCGCAGGTGAGCAATCCCTGAACAACGGTGAGCACCTTGGTGGCGCGCCGCGGGTTGAGCTTGTTCTGCTCCAGCCACTCTGCGGCCGGGGCAAAGGTCTCCGCACTGACAATCGCTGGCACTGGAATCTCTATCCACTCCCGGCGCGGTCTGGCGTGACCGCCGGTGGTGGCACTCGCCAAACCGCCCCGCAGTCGCAATGAACGCCTTACCCTCTGGCGTGGCTGCCGGCGGGTCTTGCCGAAACAGGCCTTCCCCATGTAGGCCGGGTTGCGCAACATTTTCCAAACCGTCGAGCGCTCCCAGTGCCGGCCCCCTCAGGGGGTTCGAATGGCGGCCTCTTCGAGCTTGCGGGCAACGGCTGCGAGGCTCGGGTGATCGCAGGTATAGTAGCGAAAGACATCGCGCACCACTGTAGCTTGCGGTTCGATGATCTCGTAATAGGCATCGCTGCCTGGCGTCTTCATGTGGTAGCGATAGCCATAGGGGCACCGGTAAGCACCGCAACCTCGCCGCCTCTGGCCCAATGAAGCCTGCCGCGGCGGCAACGTTCAGGTATCTGCGCCCGCTCGTATTCTGCAATCACACCCTAGAACTGCACAAGGGGCGGCCTGGACTCGCAATCGCATGCCGACGTCAATGCGGGTCGCCCGCCCGTTCGGCTGCTACTGATAGAGCACCGTCTGTTTTCGTTCATCAGTCAGAACTGGCGCGGCCAGCCACTCTTGAGTGTGGTAACGATAGTGAAGCTGACAGGAGCGACGACGCGCACTGGTCTGAAGGTCTATTGTGACGGTGACGGCACGGAATATGCGAAGGACGTGAAGGACAGTGTTGCCGAGATGGAGACCTTGAACATCTGCCGCGAGGCCTTTCACGGGGAGCGGAACTATACCTTGCTACCTGCCACTGACATGGAAGCAGTTATAACGTGACGGACACTAAGTGGCAGATTCAGATGACCAGTAAGGTAGTCAGCGAAGGAGTGCGGATGTGACGCGCGCGGAAATCGAGAAAATTCTGCTTGAGGGAAGAGAACTACAATGTGGTCCGACGGCCAGGAATCCAATCAAATTGGACACGCCCCAAGCTAGACAGCTGCTAAGGGTCATTCTCGGAAACCTCCAGTCATCGGCTGTAGACGACCTAGTGAAGGACGATAAGTTCTTTCGCGCGCTTGAGACTGCGTTTCTGGCGGACGCCCACGAGATGCGGCCGCGATCAAAGGAGAGCTACGAAACGAACACGACGATAGCGGAGAAAGATCTCCGATCGTGGCGACTGCAGAAAGTGGAGAGCCGGGGATTTGGCGGTTTGAACGCTCAGCCCGATGATATCTTCGAGTTTGATGTATCGGGGCAACACTGTTGTATTGAAGGTCAGAACGGAAGCGGCAAGAGTTCTCTGGCCAACGCAGTGTTGTTCGCCTTGAGCGGTAAGGTTCACCGCGATCAACACGGAATCTGGGAAGATTCAACGCGCCTGGAACCCGTGATGTCCGACGACGGACACAAGTTGGGGATGTGGCCGCCCTTCGCGATTTATCCGAGCAGTTGGGAAAATGAACCGCCGCTTGTAGACGTCTCGGTTACACTGACATTTGAGACTAGCAGCGACGATGAGCTAGTCAAGGCGAAGCGCCGTATTTATGGCAGTCCCGGATCGTTCAAAGAAGAAGTATCCATAGATTCAAGGCTCACAGCGGTTCCTACGCTCATCGAAGCCGGAGTGCTAATGCCCATGCGGATTCAGCACATCCGAATGCCAGAACACAAGGACAATGATCAACTGGTGGGTTTGATCCGCCAATTGATCGGTCTAGAGCCGGTGCTTGATGTAGCCAAACTCGTGGACAAACTGTGCCACGGAAATCAGCGATTCCGGAGATACGCCCGCAACAATGACCATGACGGCAAGAGGAAAAACATCAGTAGGCTCTCAAGGGCGGCACAGCAGAAAATTGATGGGTTGGACACTGGGCTTGATCTGATCGTCGAAATCGAACCCATGATGCAAGTGCCCGATGCCCGCATGAAGAATCTGCTTGATGCGGAACAAAGTTTGACGCGTATGTTGTCAGAGGGATTCCAGGCGCTCGCAGGTCTTGCGTTCAGAGAATTCAATCCAGCTCAAGCTGAGCATCGGCAACGCGTCGCGAAGGCAGTCAATCGACTGTATCATGATGCCGATCGCCAGAGAAACCCGAACAACCTTCCTGAATTTCTCAAGGGCATAAAGAATCTTGTTGAATCGGTTGGGGGACGGAATTTCGAAGCCCTGAAATCTGCGCTAAGAGAGGCGCATAACGAGCTAGCCAAAGCCGCCAATTGGTCGGAACAGCAGACCAAAGACACGCTACTGCGGCTAAAGGCCATCGCGGCGGAGCATTTCGAAGACTGTGACGATCCACTTTGCCCATTGTGTAGGCAGTCAATCAAGGGTGCCGAGCACCGTAATTTGGTCGAGGATCTGCAAACCTTGAAATCGGAGGCTGAAGCGGCTCAAACCCGGCTTGCCGATGCTTGCCGACGAATCGAACAGAAAGTCAGGCAGGCCACCCGGAACGTAATTCCTGAAATATTCATGGAGGTCAAGCCCTTCACAGTGAAGCGACATATCCGGAATGAACTGCTATCGAGATTTGCCGAGGCAGACAATGTATTCCAAGACCTGCCAGGATTTTCGGAATTCGCCCAAGGCGCTTTTGAAAGGGCTTTCATTGACTTGAAGGAGGTCAAGTTTGGGTCCCAACTACCGGAGCCGGCCGACGGGAGGGACAAAGCGCGAGTCAGCAGGCTTCTCTTCCATTTGACCGACATCATCCAGGTGGCCGAGAACTCACAGCCGATTCTGCAAGCCTGCCTAGACTGCTGGACCCGCTTGTTTTCAAACTCGGAAGAGCAATCAGTTACCTCTTACATCCGGGAGTACAAGAAAGTGATTGATGGTTTGGATCCAATCCAGTCGGCAAGTGAGAGAGTCACGCAGGTGTACAATTCTGCGAAGGTTTACAACGCGATTGTCAAGCGGCAAGCGACGCGGGAGAAGATCGCGAATGCTGTCGAGCCGCTTCGGAAGCTCCGAGAACTCGTAAGTCTAACTACCAGAAAAACAATTGACGATGTCTCCGATAAGGTGCACGAAATCCACCAGGACATTTACAATCCAGAGTTTCTTACCTACCAAAAGGCCGATGTGTCAGAGACTCGTAGCCGGCTGTCGCTCTTTTTCATGGCCAAACTCGGTAGCGATTATGACTGGCAAGTTGATGCGTCACTCCTGGCTAATGTTTCTTGGATGAGAGGAATTTTATGGTCGTTCATTTTCGCAATCCGTGAACGGGCTATCGAACAAGCTGGTCATTGCCCGTTCGAACCAATCATGCTGGACGACCCGCAAATTACCTTTGATACCCGAAACTTGAAAGGGTGGGCCAAGTTCCTGGGTTCTCCAGATGGGCTTAGAAACATGCAGGCATGCCAACTCCTCGTGACTACGCACAGCAGGCAACTTGCGTTGGAATTAAAGGCCGGGGGGAATACCCGGATGGTTGGGATTGAAGCCGGCCAACCATTTTCCAGGCCTGCGCAAATTGTAGAAGGCGATTTCGCCTGTGTTCGTTTCGACAAGATGGTGGCACAGAACTCGGATGATCAAGCACTTTCTCTGATCCGCGACATCCGGGTATTGGCCGAAACACTACTAAAGCTTGCTATCCAAAGTTTCGAACCAGCAATTGTAGAACAGAAGAAGGCAACCTTGGGTGTCTTGCTCAATCAGATCAAGCAATCGAATGACAATCGGAAGCCACCTTATAACGATCCCGTGTTCGGTGACTTAGTGGCTTTGAAAGCTTCAAATTCCGCTATGTTTAAAACAATGAACGAAGCGCATCATTCGGTTTCGGAAACCATAACTGTCAATGAAGGGAAAAACATCTATCACTTTTGGATAAAAGATCTTTTTCCCGCTATTCAACAGATTTGGGAACGGTATCGGTTTCTGCAGGGGGCCGTTATTGGGGAAGCGGCGGCTGTTCCCCTTCCTGCAAATTGCATTCACAAACCGACCCGTTCCAATGTGCTTGCCGCCTTGAGACCCAGGATTTTCGGTCGTGTGTCGGCCTACTCGGATGGACGTGCTGCCACTGCAGTCCGGATCGACAATCTGAGCAATGGCTATGACGTCGACCTAAGCTCCCGAGCCGCGTACCGACTTGAGAAAGACACACTCTTTCCTGTTGCCCGAGTTGGAGACATTCTTCTCACTAGTCTGGACAAACAGTGCCGCGCTTCGAATTTGGTAGTTGAGGACCGGGGCACTCACCTGATTGCCAGACGATGGCATGAGAATAAAGAGGATCCTGCCCTTGCGGTGCTTGCCGCATTACCATCGAATCCGAGAGAGGTTCCTGCAGCGGTCATTTCCAGAGCAATAGGTGCAAATCGGCGCAAGATCGTCGGTGTTTTGTTCGCTGCGGACCGACTGCAAACGGGAGACAGGATTGGCTCCGAACACGAAGCAACATGTCTGGAGGCTGACAATAGAGTGGTAGCCGGTCTCGTCGCCGATACGGATGCCTTCGAGGTTCAGGGAAACAGCGCAGAACCGATCGCGCTGGACAAACAGTATCTGTTAGCCAAGTCGGCTCGGGATGATCCAGCGCATACAATACGCGATTTGGACGGCAAACCCGTCATCGCAGAGGACAGCGAAGAATGCGCATACTTCAAACGTTTGCGAGTTCTAGATACCAAATCGGTTATACTCGAAAGCTTGGACAAGACAGGGTCTGAAGAACAGGTACGCCTTTGGACTGATTCCCGACAATCCGGGCCAATGCTGGTCCGTGTTCGAGAGGTGGTTGGTGTTGTATTCGACTTGAAGTAGGTTTGTAACCAGAGCCTCCTGTTGGATCGTGAATAGTGCGATTCCCAGCTGAGAACCATCCCCCGTGTCCATTGGCGCTTCGGGCGGTAGCAGCCGGGGAGGTACAAGGAAGTAACGACATGGAACGAAGCCAATCGACCTGGATGTCATCCGCCGAGTTCAACACCGGGCATCGGCATCTGACCCATACTTGCACCTTGCCGGAAGTTTGCGAGAGCTTGTCCATCCAAGCAAATTACGTTGGGCCAATCTATATCATACTGTTCCCGGCCATACCGACCTGCGTGAAACACACAACACACCTGTCGGGACTGCTTGGAAAATATCAGTTTGACTGCACCAAGCACCCTTCGCGTCAAGATTTATGCCACCCCGTCCAATTTCTGTTCTTATCGAAAAAGAAACACTTTTCGCGACCAAAGGCGTTCCATAGAAAATCCATCTGTTCAGCAATCAAGGGTTCGTAATTCCCGTTATCGCGATATTCAGTGAGAATGGTGTGAGGCAGATGAAGGGTTTCTCGTTTGTAATCAACCAGACTCACCCAATCCAATTCTTTTACCCTTAATCTAACACCGCTCAAACCCGAGAACGAAATCTTCATGAGAATGGGCGGCGATACTTCCAAAGAACGCAGACCTTTGATGTAGGCCGGAATTGACTGAAGGATTTTCTGTGGAAGATCTACTGTAGTGATATACCGCTGTTCACCAAGTTCATAAATGAGGCCCGTGTTCGTAGCCTCCACTGAACCGTCCCTGAATATCTGCGTGTAGCCGAGGCAGCCTTGATCGAAGCCGCGATAGGAGATGTTTAGGCCATCCAGATTTATTTGATCATACATGCTTGATAATGCGCCCATTGGCCGAAACCAATCGGAGTGCTCCTTCATGGTCGCAATATCAATCCGCCGCTTTGCCCCGAGATCGGGCAAGGGGACGAGGTGGATTACAATGACGCCCTTCTCTAAGGGAATCGGCATGGCTGCATCGCCTGCCTGAATACGTAAAAACCTCTGATCCACGAAAGCTCTGGCCTGCTCCTCAATGGTCCGCTGCTCACCGAAAAGTCTCCGCAACTCCTCCATCGAGAGCTCGTACACACCCGACGAGCCTCGTGAATAGTATCGATTGGAGTGCTTGAACTTCACGCGATGCGGCGAAATATGACTGCGAGGAACATGCATTATGATCACATTACCGCCGTGTACGAGAATGTGCTTCAAGCGAAGGCCCACAATTGGTGGCTCAATGCCGCTGCGGGCTATTTGCTCAAGCCGTAGCTGTTCCTTGTCGAAATCAGGGACTTTCAAAGCACTCACTTTTTTGGCCGTCCCGCCTTCTTCGTCGACACCGATGACGAGATGTCCTCCCAGGCAATTTGCAAACGAGGAGATATCCTTCAAGAGTTCTTTCTTGTCATTATCTGCACGACCGTAAGTCTCTCTCTTGAATTCAAGATGGACTGACTCGGTAGCACCCGACTCTATCAATGACCGGATGGTATTATCATCTATGTCATCGAAGTTCTTCCCCAAGAGCATGCCTGTCCCCCAATCCCCGCTAACACTTTCTTCATGCATTGATTTGTTGACCGTGGTTCAGGTCTGTGTGACGAGTTATGCCACGCGTCCGGCAGGCCCGCAACAGCTTACAACGGATGTCCGGTATGTCATGGCCAGGTTTCAAGCGTCGGAGTTGAATGGGAGGAGAGCTCCACTCCTGGAACCACACTCGGCGGGTCATAGCCCTGAACCATAGACTCAATCATGCTTCGAATGTGGACAGTGGCTCCGGTTACCTGAGATCTGCTATCGGTCATCATATCCTGGAATTAGTATCAGGTCCCTGAAGGGATCAAGGTATTGCCGCATCGACCATCGGTATATGCACTGAAAGGCATAAGACGAGCGGCGAGTGCGGGACAGACAAAATAACCTGTCCGGGGCCCAAGCTTACTGAGGCCTTCAAACGAGCAGCAGAACCGCTATTGGATCAAGAAAGTTGGCGGATTGACTTGGTGACTTCCGACGAACTGGAGGTTTGCTAACATGTGGTCGGTGGGAATTTCGGTTTCTCTCTGCATGGATGCGGAGAGAATTGGCTACGATAACAGACAGATCAATCGGATTGTGATCAGGGTGGCGCAGTTCTTCCTCAATCGGGACATGCGCGTGATTTTCGGTCACGATTGGCGTGAAGAGGGAGTGATGGCCACAGGTACGAAGACTTTCGAAGAAACGGCCTGTCGTGTGCAATTCAGGTGCAGTGCAGGCAAAAGACAGCCGCGAATGCTCAATGTCGTCCCGACGGGACAGGAATTATTTAGTAGGGCCGCGCTTGAGGCGGAGCGTGATGGAGGTGGAGTATTGGTGGTGATCTCCACCAGGGACGGTAGAGAACGACTGAACTCGCCGGTGTCGGGTTCGGATGAGCCGTTCCGCGAACAAGCTTGGGGAGAAACCCGGTCGGCCGAACTGACAGCCCTACGCCACTGGATAACAGCTCTGCTGGACCCGGGCTGTCGGATCTGTCCGGACAGCAAGACACCCATGGGTACCAAGGCGATTTGCCAGGTATCATTGAAGAGGCACGTCTGGCGCTGGACTTTGGCAAGCCGTTGTATTTGCTGGGTGGATTCTGGGGCGCAACCCGGCTGTTCGGAGAGGGCGATATGTACGGGGGAGCACTGTATTGGAGCGAAGGCAACGTGATGGGCAATGGACCAGCAAGCAAGAGAAGAGAACGCTCTTTGAAACGACCGACGTCGAGCGTGCACTTCGCCTGATATGTGCTGGAATCAGGAATGTGAGTGATCCCTCATAGAACCTGACAACTTACCCACTCTTGCGCGGCAATGCCGAATCCAGATTTGCAGGTTTTTACGAGATAATCGAATGATCAAGGTCAAGCAGTATTTCTCGGGCTGCTGGGAGTGAATCTGTCATGGTGGCACTCTGTTGCTCTAATAGGTGACCATTTCAATTTGCACGCGGGCTGGTTTTCGTTCGCACAACTGCCCATAGGAGTGTCAGGGGACGCCGTATAGGTGCCTTGGCGCGCGCGGCCTGTTGCGCCATAAGATTCCTCCGCTGATTACAGGCAGCAACAGACAGTGCCGATTGGCGCGGCCGGCAAACAATCTGTTCCGCAACCCGATGCTGTCCACATTCCACATCACAGGCTGATACTCCGAAAGGGCAAGCATCACATGGCACTGGGCCACTCCTGACAATGAAGTGACAGGAGCTTGCAAGGGCGCCACAATGAATGCGCTACTTCCTGGATTGACAATGATGCCCTGCAGCGCATCTTTCCGACACCGGTTGAAACCCGATCACTGACCCGATCTGGCAAGGGTACATTCTTGCTCCACTTGATATTTGACAGATCAACTTGAACTGGCCAATTCCCGGATGGTTGCATAATATCCAACTGGAGTGTTTACTCCCGGTACAGCACAAAACGGAGAAAGCTCAAAATGCCTCAAGATCGTGATTATGATCGTGAGAATATTGAAAATCTGGCACGGCAGGCCATACAGGATATTGACCTGGACGAGATCGATAGCCCGGTTGTGCAAAGGTTGCTTCAGGATATCCGAGGTGGTTCAGAAGATGTGGGCCAAACTCGCGGCGTCTATAACCGGATGCACAATCGCCATAACCGGGGGCGATGACAATCCAGCCAGCCGGAACCCCGGATGACTATCGATACGGTCCTGCTGAAGGTCGCAAGTCGATGCAACATCGACTGTAAGTATTGCTACATATACCACTCCCCGGACAAGGGTTTTCGACGACAGCCAGCGCGCATGGCGGTGGACACAATCGACAAGATAGTCGCCCGCCTTGGTGAGTACTCGAAATTCGAGGGCACAGCGCTCGCCGTGGTCCTGCATGGCGGTGAGCCCCTGCTTCTCGGCGCCCGCAGACTTGCCAGGCTATTGCAAGGACTAAGATGGACTCTCGGCCGCGAGGCGACCCTGGCTCTGCAGACCAACGGAACACTACTTGATGATGAACTGATTGAACTGTTTGCCGAGACCCGAACCCGTGTAGCAGTAAGTATAGATGGCCCCGAAACCCTTAATGACAGGTTCCGGATAGACCGTAGAGGTCGCTCGACCTACGCTCGAACTATGGCGGCTATCCATCGCCTTAGCGATCATCCCGAGAGCACCGGGTTCTTCAGCGGTGTACTGGCGGTTGTCGATCCCCGTTCGGATCCAGTAGAAGTCTACAACTTCTTCAAGGACTTGAACGTACCGAGTGTTGATTTCCTGTATCGAGACGGAAACCATGATCGCCTTCCCTACGGGAAGCGCTCAATGGCCTCGAGCGAGTATGGGCAGTGGATGGCTCAGCTATGGGACATTTATGTTGCTGATCCAGATCCAACTCCCATAGAGTGCCTCGACAACATGTTTCGCGGACTATTGGGCGGCAGGAGCACGAAAGAAGGAACTGGTGAGTCTTCTTTCGGCATCATCATAATCGAGACCGATGGATCAATCACCAAGAACGATACCCTGAAGAATTCCTACGACGGTGCAGACCGGTTTATCCAGGACTGGTCGGTCCATCGAAATCCACTCTCCGAGATTTCGAAGTCTCGAGAGTATCGTCGGTATGTGGAAGATCAGCGACCCAGCCATGCAACATGTCTGGAATGCCCATGGCTTGCCGCGTGCGGTGCAGGAATGGTTCTTCATCGTTGGTCGGAAGAAGCCGGCTATGACAACCCTTCGGTGTATTGCGGTGATCAGAAATATCTCTGCAGTCACATGACGGCTTCCCTGCAGTCGTTCATTGAATGAGCGTTGTTCCCGACTTCGGTAATTCCAGGCGTTTCCAACAGCCATACCGACACGCCTGGATACCGCATCTATTTCCGCCATATGCCAATGACAGCGTACTTGAGTGGATGGAGCGTGAACTCCCCTGGAAACTAACCACGACCAGCTTTTACCAGCAACTTGAGTTCAGCCTGGCCGATGTAAGCCTTCCGGGCAAGCTGGGGTTTCTTACCTCCGGAAGTACGATGAGCGAGTGCTGCCGGTGGCTGCGGGACAATCTCGGGGCACCCGAGATTGAACCGGCAAGCATTGTGGCACATTTGCTAGTGAAGGATCATGATATCGGTCTGCACAATGACTTTCTGCCAAATGGCGAAACATACCGTCTTATTCTTCAATTGGGGCGTGATGTCACAGGCGGGAAAACAGTCCTGTTCAGGACGCGGTCGCTATCGTCTGTCTTCCGCGTCATAAATCCATTGCATGGTACAGCCTTTGCTTTCGAGATTTCGGAATGCTCCTACCATGCGGTCAGCAGGGTTCGAGGCGGGCATCGGTTCTCGATCGTTTACTCATTCCGGCCCAGCGCATGACGTCAGAGGAGCTGGAATCGCTGACCACACCGGTATCCTGGTCCGGTCAATGTCTTGCCAAGCTTGCCAGACAGTCGGAGCGGGAGTTTCTCGCGCCGGAAGGATTAACGCTTGACTCCTACAGTACGACCAGAATGGCGCACGGGGACCCGGACAGGCATACGAACTGGATAATGCCAGCACCATCAGTACAGGGAATGACATTCGGCATTGAAGTCCTGCCGGCATCACTCGGATTCCTGTCGAGTAATAACGGTGCTTCGCTGGCCAAATCATCTGACATGGACGTAAAATACATCGGTGCACTTCTTGGTTCAGCGTGTGACCTGGTCATGCGCTATGCGCCGGAATTACACTACACGGTACGTTGCCTCGTGAGAAGCGTGCACATATTGGCCAATTCTGATCAAGGTGTTGATCTCAGCCTGTCCCTGCCGAATCTGCCCTTCACAGTGTTTCTGTCCATTCCGGGCAAAAGCGAACGAGCAATTGTTCCGCGCCTGGCGGAAGCTCTGGTTCATGAATCTCTCCACTTGCAACTTTCCCTGGTCGAGAGGTTTTCTCCCATGTTTTTTGCTCATGCTGAGCCGGAGTATACCTACTCTCCCTGGCGTGACGAATATCGACCAGTGTACGGTATCATTCACGGAATGTTTGTATTTCGCGGAGTGGAAATACTCTGGCACCGAGCATCCATTGAGGCAGGCGGAGACGTTCTCGAATTCGCACGGGATAGGGTTGATGAAATCCGGCAGCAGCGCGCACTTGTGAAAGCCAGGGAATTTTCTTCCTTGACTCCTATGGGCCGCAGCATCTTCTTCCGGCTGGCAACTTGACAAACCGCTCTTGTCCGCGTCGCTCCAGGCTCAAGATGCCGCGAACCGGACACTGCGGGCGTCGAGGCAAATGGCTTTCGACGTCGGCGCTGCATGCTGCTTCCAGGTTCCAGTTCGTCGAACGGTACGAGCTATGGCTGGCAGGGGACTGGAAATCTTCTGATAGGGTACACCTTCAATTCGGGCTCCGATGTCCACAAAGCGGGGAATGACTGGTCGCGGGCATGTGTGCCGGAGAAGCAAGAGCCTCAAGTCAACGAAGGATAAGCCCTTCTCCCCAATTTGTGGTTGAGGCACCTGCCAAACGGCAGGAATGGAATTGTGCAGCGCGTAGATTGCTTCGCCCTTTACAAAGGGCACACATTGCGGGAAGCAGAGCAGAAACAATTTCGGAGGACTAATGGAAAAAATGCGCGACGACTATAGCGATAGGTTGCCGTCCTACGCTACTGGTCCTCTACCGTTTGAGGCCCTTTCGCCGAATGAAAGGAACATGCTCAAAGGCATCAATAGCCTTTTGGAGAAAATCCTGAAACTTCCTAGTTCAGCTAGCGGCAATCGCGCAAGTTCCGAGAATTCCATTTGGGCAAATCCGAAGCGTCGGAAGAACAACGTAATCCTGATAAATGGAGCCCGAGGTACCGGTAAAACGTCACTTCTCATGACGTTTCTGAAGGGATTGAACTGTCCCGAGACAGGCAAGTGTAGAAACAGAGGTGCCGATTGCGATTGCAAAGAACTTGGTTTCCAGGACACTCAAAGAGAAGTTCGGGCACTGCCGCCTATTGATTTCGACCCGTACCCGCCCAAACTTCCTGTCTATAACTGGATCATTCAAGCATTCTATCCTCTTGTTCGCATGCTCGACGAGGAAAAAACAAAACTTTTTCAAAACAACTCGACCTGGGGCAGCGAAGAACCCCAAACGCTAATGGAAAAATTCCGCAAGGTTGACAATTCAGCAGCTGTTGGCTGGAATACTGGTCTGCTGAAGAATGCATTGGGAAAGGATGTAGACGAGTATCTCTTGTGGCAAGAAGAACAGCAGCGGTATTGGCAAAAGCTTGCAAAGGAGTGGCAAGACTTTCTGGGCGCACTCATGGAGGGGTTGGAGTGTCACGGAGGCGGCCAGGGATTGCCATGTCCAAGGCTGATAATTCTGCCGATAGACGATCTTGACCTGCAGGTTGAAAGAGTAGGGGAATTATTGCGTGCATTGCGTCTATTGCGTCATGACCGCCTTGTTTACCTATTGACCGGCGATACCGAAAACACAGATCTTGCACTGACGACCTCTTACCAGCGGGACTTTGCCCGCGGAGTCAGTGCCTTGAGTGAGGATTCTCTGGACAAGATTGCTGAATATTCGGCGAAACTTGGATTATCTCTTAGGGAAAAGACTATCCCGCACGCTCAAACATTCCTTTTGCACAAACTGACAGTAAAGCAGGCGATGGAATGGTGCCCAATCGATCACTTCGCAAGTGGGACTAACAATCACGCAGACAGGAGCAGAACACTTGCGGCATTATTGAACAAACTTTGGAACGGATCGGGAGACAACAAGCGCGAGTTAGGCAGTTTTTTGAATAGCAGGCCTCCTGAACTTGATGAAGAACCGGCTTTGTCTTTCCGAGATCTCCAGAATTTCTATGACAAGTGGGCCCATGCCAGTTCAGGTAAACCCCTGCAAGGGATCAGTGAGTTTTGCAAGATCGCGATTGAGGACCCCAGCGAGGAAAGACTCTTTGTCTCGGCTCCGTCAACAGATAGTCGAATCTACATTACCGGTGAACCCGGGATTGTTGTGATTTGCCCTTTCGCAGATATTCAGTTCACGGATATACCAGGGATCACAATCAAACATGCGATTGGACAGATGTACTTTCAAGTAGGTCAAAATTGGACCCGACCGAGTTTTCGAGAGCGTAATCAAGCATCTCCAAATCATTTGCGGGCACTCGACCTGGCAGAATGGGACGCGAACACCTTTAGAATTGACCCTCAAATAGGACTTGCGCAACGGTCATTGGGGTTTGTATGGACAGAGGATGCTATCCGGAATGTAATCATCCCGTGGCCAATGCCAAACCTCCCTAGAGGTCCTTCCAAGTGGGTCAAGAGATTCCGCCAATGGAAGTCCGCACTGAAGATTCATGAGAATGGAGAGAATTCTTCCAGCGCGGAAGGACTCTTGATGGCCTGGTGCGATTTTGTGGTCGCGAATGACAAGAAAAATGAAGAGAAGAAAAAGGTAGCTGCAATGCTGAGCCCCGGAGAATGTTGTCATGAGTCGCTCAAAGATCATGTCAAGAGGTTGAGGGGAAGTAGATCGGGGCGATTGGTAGCTGATTTACTGAGCCGCGAAGATTTCGGTTTGTCTCCCGAAATTCGAAAAATTCTTGAGCGCGATAATCCAAGCGAACTTGTTGACAGTAGTATAGCAAACCTTTCCAGAAAGGCTTCGGGAGATCTCGATCGAATGGATTACATATCTATAGCGTTCGATGCTGCATTCGGAGAACCGGCCCCCCCGAACACGTAACAAAAAGGGAATGCAAAGAAGGTGCCAAGAATGGCAATGAAAGCAAGGCAGCAGAAAGGAACTCGTGCAACGTATTGGACTCGCAAGAGCCGAGGCTCTGGCCTCCCCATTCGCCAGTATTGATTCCCTTCGTGCATGTTGTACGACCCCGTCCAGGTGCACCTCGAAACCTCACCTTGCACAAAGATTCATCAAGCTGGCAATTCGGGACGACGCCGGGCTGAGGCTTCGCAGGGTTGTAGAACCGGAGGAATTTGTTGAAACTTTCCTGCGCAGGCACTCCCGAGCCTTGTTTGAAGCAGACGGTGAATCCGTATCGCTGAAACCCGATCACCTTCAGCCCGGAGCGGAAATACTCTGCTGGAGGTGGTTGAGCCTCGCATTACCAGCCGAGCTATTGTTGGCTGCGGCCGGCCTGGGGAATGCGAGCAAGGTGCGGGTATTGGACCGCAGCATTCGCGTTCTGGAACCGACGGCACATCTCCACTTTCACGCCACGGCAGCAATTCCATTTACAGAGATTTGGGAGAACTTCGGAAGGTCAGCAGACTTTCGTAGGATTAAGGAAGCACCACGAGGATTTACCGATCACCTGGAGTGGATCCATTGGCTATGTCGAACGTTTGTTGCTCAACGCGTGCTTAGGGTGTGGATGAATTGCGGAATCGCAGCAGTCGATGAGCTGTGTATTCGATGGCCGGAAATTCGAGCCGCTCTGCGTGACCTGATGCGTGGTAGCATAGCCACCCAAACAAATCTCATGCTCTCTTATCTCGTACGCTTCCTGCGGGTTCCAGATAGAATGCTTGGCGTAGGTTTTGGGGAGCACCAAGCACGCAAGGGCCGGCACAGTCCGAGTTTCCAGGCTGGATGTTCGTTCGATCGCAATTGCATGAAGTTCTTGCTTTGTGGAAACTCGGCATTGGCATCCGACAGTGACCTAATCAGGTTCCGAAAACTCTGGGTGCAAGTAACGCGTATCAAGATCATGCTTTATCGACACCTTGTGCACGACCCCGCTCAGTCCGGTCTGGACGCATTTGACAAGCGGTTCAAAAGGCTGAACCTTTATTTGGGATCAGACATTTCTATAGAAAGGGAAGTGCAGGCAGCGAAGGAATCCGAATCTGAACTTATGATTGAAACCCTGGAACTTCGCAAGGCACCCGGCGAAGTGTCCAAATTGCGTAAGATGCATGAGCAGTCGCCCAAACCAGGGGTGGACCGATCACGAATCCAAGGGAAACGGAATCCAGCTGCAAATGGGAAGCGCCGGGATCGTCCAGAAATGACGTGGACCCTGCATTTCATCCGCGACAAATACGGCAAACATGGACTGAAGGCTCAAATTCGAGGTTGTGTAGCGAACGCACGCAAGCTTGCAGCTGTGTTCCGGCAACGCCCTGAATGGCTGGAATCGATCAGGGGACTGGATGTTGCGGGGCGTGAACTGGCTGGTCCCCTCTGGGTTGTCGCGCAGCCCTTGGAAATTGTACGCAAGGCATCACAACAGGCCTGCGAAACGCATAGCGGGATCCGTCCGCTCAGGATCACTGTACATGTCGGCGAGGATTTTCGTCACCTGCTTTCCGGGCTCAGGACGATTCATGAACCGTACTGGTGGAAACTCATGAGGCGGGGAGACCGTATCGGACATGCATTAGCATTGAGTTGGGAACCGGGCGACTGGTGCGAAGACAATCCGGAAATCCTGCAACCTCGCCACGAACGAATGCTGGACCTTGCATGGATGCTTGATTTCGTTCGCGAGCGGCGCATGTCGGATATTGACGGTGCGCAAATTGAACGTGCCAAGAGCGAACTTCAGGATCATCTTGATAGTTGGTGCGGCAACGGGGACTACGGTTTTCGGGAATTCATTGCCGTTGCCCGGAAACTCGGCTGTCCGCGGTTATGGACCACAATTGACAGCCTGCACTGGGAGAGCACCAAGTTCGAAGGAAAGTATTGGAGGCTACTTTGGGAATTTTTTCGAAGATGGGACATGAACGACGACATTATCGAAGTGCCAACAAGTCACGACAAGGAACTGCTTGAGGCGTTGCGCGACGAACTTGCCAAACTGCTCGCCGCGTGGCGGACTCCAATCGAGATCAATCCCAGTTCAAATCTGCTGATTGGGCATTTGCCCTATCCGCTTGCTCAACCCATGTTTCATCTTGATCCGTTCGACCGCAATGAGCAGCGGGGACTTGCACTGACCTTGAGTGCTGACGACCCCACCTGCTTTTCCACATCCCTGGGAGACGAGTTTGCCTACGCATGGGCCGGAATGGTCGTTGGCAAGGGTGAGTCCCCGTCCTATGCCCATGAATGGCTGGTTCGGGCAGCACGTACTGCCCGACGGGCTGCGTTCTAGCGCAATTGTATAGAGTTCAGGCCTGGATTGGCATTACATCTCAAGGCGGGTTTCCTTGCCGTCGGTAACAACCCTCAGAACAGGCCCAATTCACTTTTTCCAACGCTTTAGTGCAGGATTGTGCAGACCGAATCCGGGATACCATTTGGCCTCGATTCCCATGACGGTTCGATGCTTAACGCATTGTCTGTCATGAAAGTCGCATATTCAGGATACGGTATAGAAGACAATTTCATTTTGGTTGCTATTCGCTGACTATATCCCCGGTCAATTCGAATATGCTATCCGGCTAAATCGGCCCGCCGGTGCTAAATTGCACATTATTTCATCCCGGTAGTAGGGAATCGTGGCGAATTATGCTGAGCCCGAATTAGCGAGAATCTGATATAAAACGCCAGGAAACAGGTGCCCGAGGGGCCGGAACTGTCCGCTTTTCGAGGGTGTTCGCTTGCCACCCGCTGCGGTCGGCTGTGACGCCTGATCCTTGCTTATATTTGCAACAACACGGGAGGCCTGCGCGGTGTATGCTCACCAGCCGGGCCAGTGGCCGCCATGCAGATCATCTGCAATACAGACCTTGGCGGCGACGCGTATTTCAGGCAGAAGGCGTGGGAAAAGGCAAGTCTCGACACGTGTCCGGCGCATCCCGAAGGCGGCTGCGGCCTGGCCAGGCATGGCTACTACAAGCGCCACTACAGGTACGAAGGCAGGAACGTCGTCGTCCTCATTCCCCGTTGGTACTGCAGGCAGGCGCGTCGCACCTGGTCCTCGTTGCCAGTCTACTTTGCGGCCCGCATGACCGGGACGCTGGATGAGAGAGAAGCGGTTGCCGTGGCGGTCGAGACCGAGGGCAACATGACGCAGGTGGGCAGGATGGCCCGCCGGGATGTGTCGAGGACGGGTAATAGGGGCAACTTACAGGGTAACCGAATTGAATTGACTTTGAGATGTCACGCTATTCGCAATACCGTACTGGCCCGGTGGGTATACGCAGTCAGCGTAAGCGGGCAAACTGGTACGTCCCGATTAGCTGTTGACGATCAGCATCTGTTCTCCGATCATCTGAATTCGGTCAATCCCGTGACAACAGATGGAGACAAGGCCCATGGAGAACGGCATTTCACAATCACCACCCACCCCACAGCGCGCTCCTGTGCGGAGCCGTGATCAGTGGCGGGACATCTATGACACCTGGCAATCATCGGCGCTGACACGCCGGGACTTTTGCGACACACAGGGTCTCCGCTACAGCACGTTCCGGAGATGGTGCCAGCGCTTCCGCAAAGACACCGGCAGCCACACGGCCGCCGCCCCGGTCACGCCGCCCTTTGTCAATCTCGGACCAGCTGCACAGCCGCACTGGGAGATCGAGCTCACGCTCGGGCCCGATGTTGTCTTGCGGATGCGCCGGTCATGATCGGGTCCGGCTTTCCCGGCCGGGGCCGCATCTGGCTGGCCACCGAACCCGCCGACATGCGCCTGTCCTATGACGGGCTTTCGGCCTTGGTGCGCAACCGCCTCGGCCGCAACCCGATCTCGGGGGACTGGTATGTCTTCCTCAATCGACGCCGCACCATGCTCAAGGTCATCGCCTTCGACCGGGGCGGCTACTGGATCTGGTCCAAGCGCCTGGAGAGCGGCCTCTTTACCCGGCTCATCTCCAGCAATCCGGCCGAGCCGGCCTCGGCCACCGGGCTCATGGCGCTGGTCGACGGCATCGACATCATCAAGTCAAGACAACGCAAACGGTACGCCCGGGCCGCCTGACGGCGCCGGGCCGGCCGGCCTCGCCTCAGGCCAGGTCAGGGATGTGTCGTGTGGTCAGGATTGTCGCCATGACCGCTTGAGAGGTGACATCGGAATGGGCTATCCCGGCGCCGCCATGCCGGCCCGGGGAGATGCACAGGGCCGTTCCGGGTCCGGGGTATAGACGCCGGCCGAACCGCCGAAGGGCCGCTGACTGACAACCGAGCCCAAGGGCGCCGCACCAAACACGTCTGGCCAGCGGCGGGGCGTCAACTCCTCGACCAGCCGGGCCGGATGCAGGGCCACACGCTGCAGGACATCGACCAGCCAGGTCCAGGCATCAACACACTGCAATTGACAGGTCAGAAGCAAGGACTGGATGGTGGCGATGTCGCGGGCACCGGCCTCGCTCCAGGCAAACAGCCAGTTCCTGCGACCCGTCGCTATGGGGCGGATCTGGCGCTCCAGTTCGTTGGTATCCAGACGAACACCGGCATGACCCAGACACACCTCAAGCCCGGCACGCCGCTCTCCGGCATAACACAGAGCCTGGTAGAACGGATCCTTCGGCAACCAGTCACGCGCCAGCATCGTCCCATGCCACTCCCAGAAGGCCGCCATCGCCGGCGCCAGCAGCTTATGACGGGCAGCCAGCAACGCAACCCCCGATGTGCCGTCCGCACGCGCCTCCCGCTCGGTCAGGTACATCTTGGCAATCAACGCCAGAGCACGCCCCGCATGCTCGGGCTCATGATCCTTGCAGCCCTCGAACTTGCGACGGGTGTGCGCCCAGCACAACGCATGCGCAACCCGTCCCGACATCGCCTCCGACCAGGCCGCATAAGCCCCATAGCCATCGCTGTGCAAAACCCCGGACCAGTCGCCCAGAATGCCCCCCACATGATGGTGCTGGCGATCGGGCCGGTAATGAAACACAATCTCGCCCCGGTCGCCCAGCACCGGCCACAACACGCCGCGGCGCATCTTGCCCCGTGATATCCGGCCGGCCCGGAGATATGTCTCGTCCATCATGATGACATCGCTCGCCAGGACAGAGCGCCACTGCGCCTCGGCCAGCGGACAGAGAAGGTCAATCGCACGTCGCACCCAGCCCCTGAGGCTCGAGCGGCTGACCTCAATGCCGTCCGCAGACAGACGCCGGTGCTGGCGATTGAGGGGCATATGCCAGATGAACTTGTCGATCAGCATTCGGGCGATGAAACTGACATCGACGCAACTGCTCTCGAAGACCGACGGGGGCGTCGGAACCGGGAGAAAGGCGTTGGTCTCGCGGCGCTTGTAGATCGGCATGATGAAGCGGGCGACGTGCGAGGTCTCGCGACGGGTGACCAGCTTGCAGACCACATGCTCGCCGACCTTCTCGAGTTCGTCCCCGGGAATGCCGTCAAGACCCTCCGGTTCAAGATACACATCCTGGACCGGAACATCGGCATCAAAGCGCAGACCGCTGTCATTGACGGCAGGGCCACGCTTCTTCTTGCCGCGCTTGCGTTTCTTCTTCTCCTCGGCCTGACCGGCACAAGTCGACGGGTCATCCTGCGCGTCATCATCGGATGACGGGGCGGTCTCGGCGCCGGACTCGACGCCGGCGGCCTCGAACATGTCGCGTCCCTGCTCGGGCGTCCTGACCGTCTGCCGTTCGGATGTGGCGCCGAAGAGCTGGCGCTTGAACCACTCTATCTGACGCCTGAGAGAGGCAATTTCTTGTGTGAGAGAGGCGACGTCTTTTCGTGCTGCATTCCGTTCAGCCAGGGCCTTTTCGAGGGCCCGTTTCGGTGTCATGACCGACCTCCCGATGGCGCTTTTCGGGGCTGGAAAAGCGGCCCGAACGGGGCTGGATACGGTGATGTACTGTCGAACTTGAGCATGACGTTCTCTAGCACGAAGGGGCAGAGGTGTCAAGCAGAAATATTCTCTAGAACCACAATATATGGAAGTTAACTAGCCCTTATTGTGTCTCTAACAAAGTTATGCAAGATGTCGACGAGCACTGTATTCACGATTAGGAATGACTCGATGACGTACCAGTTTGCCCGCTTACCAGTCAGCAGCCTGATGTCATTTTGTGGTTGTGGTGCGCAAGTGCTGTCTGTCAGGGCGGGGTGCCCTGGGCAACGAGGTCGGCAAGCCCCGGCAACGCCGAGCCGGTTGCGCAGATAGTCCCAAAACAGGATGTCTAGCCTGGCACAGGTCTTCATCATGCTGAGGCAGCCATCGCGGGCGGCTCGCCCCCGCTCGCTTCGGGTGCCGAAGGAGATCTTTCTGCGCGTCACCTGCGCCCTGATATCCTGCTCTGCGGAGTTGGTATGGAGCGGTGTCCTCGGGTGGGCAAGCACGCGCAGAAGGTCGTCCTTGTTGGCCGTAAGCGGGCAAACTGGTAAGTCATCGACTCATCCTAACGCAGCAGCAGTGGCCGTCCCGATGACTTGCCTGGCCCTTGCCGAGTGTGAGACTTACAAGCGCGGCAACCGGATATGCACCGATGCCTCCGACAGAAACTTCAGGGAGGGCCCGAACGATCTGGCCAACCGATACCTGCATGGATCCTGCCTTGTATTAAAGGGGCAAGTCGCTACGGGCCTGGCCGAATTCTACTATCTGTCGGATCACCAGAGCAATTCTCCCGTCGAGCGTCTTCATTGCCGATTACCTGAGAACGGACGGAACGCTTAGGCCGGTCATGACCTACACCAGACTTGATGAAGCGATCAAATACTACTACCGGACCCTCGTCATAATTGACCTGATTCCTCACTATTCTTTCCCGGATTGGGACATCTACGAATCCGATAATCAAGCCGAACTAAATTCCGGATATTACATCCCGATGTGGCAGCTGAAGCAATTCTGGTCGAGGGTGATTTGGGAGTGGCTCAGCCGTTCGGAGACTGCCCGGACCAAACACCCGGACGATTGGGAAATTCACAATTCTATTCAGATCGGCTATGCGAATCTGAGCACTGCCGAAGCGGCGCCGTCGGTAGCGGCCATTCCTGAAAACATGGGACGGTCAGCCGGGGAACGTGCCAATCTTCCGCAAATGCGACATTTCAGGCCTCTCCTGTATCAGACCGTAACGGGCAGCTGCCGGGACGCCGAAGAGCTGGCCCTGGACCTGCTGCAACTGGACAGGGAAAGAAAGGAAATTCTGCAAAGTCCTGCGTGCCGGAATGTGGAATTCGATTTGGATAGTCCTTGAGAAAAGGCATACGATGACAACGGCAGCAAAATCTACTCCCGTGATATGGAGGTTGTCGCCGGCAATAATAGGCATTTTGAAAACATGATGCGACGGCCTCATTGCGCCAGACGCGGCAGCCGTTCGTCCAAGATCGCCTCGATCCGGGCTTGACCTTTCGCCAGTTCGACGATCGCGGCTCGGTTCTTGCCTATCTCCGCTCGGTTCTTGCCTATCTCCGCTCGGTTCTTGCCTATCTCCGCTCGGTTCTTGCCTATCTCCTCATAGAGAAGGCCGGCGACGACGACACCCAGCGCGGTCAGCCCGCCGATAATCCACATGAGCGTCGTCCTGTCGAAAACTCGATCAACAGTGGGCCGGATCGCGTTGGAGCGCTTTTCCATCCAAGCAATTTGTTCCGGCGTGAAGGCGTCATTTGCGGTGTCGGCTTGCATCCTGGCACACACTATAGGGCCGCCTGCCGGTCCAGTCAATGCCGGTGCCTTCGCGGGCCGGCCGTCGTTTCCCGATCTTTGGTCAGACCCCTGTTTTCGGCCAAATCAGGGCCGAACGGCCCTCGAAACGGACCCTCTCATCAAGCTGTGGGCCGCTTGCCCGGACAGTCCACCCACGAACGCGGCTTGAGAGTCTATCCTGAGCCATGAGAACAAGATGTATTGCCGTCAGCGGACAGAAAGACATTCGGAGCCCAAGCGACGAATACATCAACGTGCTGTTCGAGATTCGCGATGAGAGCGATGCAGGCCGGACCGACGTCTATCCATACACCTGTCCAACCTTTTGCTGTATTCGAGCACATTCATCGTCATGAGTGATGCGTAGACTTGTGACCGAAACCGGGCACTTTACCGCCAAAATCGCGCCTCGTTTGGAAAACCGTTAACATCGCACGGTCGGTCGGAGTTAGCCGGAGCGATAATTTCAGGAAGGGTTTGAAGGTGGGTTGGGCACTCGGGATGCGGCATCATGTCAATTCCGCTCACAGTAGCTTGTCAAAGAGATTGGAATCGGCAAGCATGGGTCCGGTCAACGTCTTTCATCTTGCCTTGGCCAGGTGCGTGTCCGAATTACGGCCAGTCAGGCCCAAATCGGAAAAATGGCCAAACAGACCTTACCAGTAGATGGTTGCCAGTACCGACAAAGTCTTCCCTGACGTCAAGCGACCTCCTAAGCAATAGCGTGTCGCCGGATGCCGAGGGAACATTCCGGCGCTCCAGCGTCGGGTGTATCGAATAGGGTCAATGCAAGCGGTTGCTACCTGCAGCAAGGAAGACCACAGCCAAGTCTGTCTCCAGTCCTGGCCAGTATCAATTACACGCTCGTTAGAACGCAGACCTTCTTGCCTATCAACAATCCATACCTGACACAGCCTAGAGTGTGTGCCATGTTCGGCGATCATGATAATCGGTCTTCGACAGTTTTCCGCCGACACCGTGGAATGGTTCAAGTGGGCCGGTGAGGAGGGGACTGCCTCCCGCTCGGCGCTCGCTCTCAATTTGGCCCGCCGCGAGAAGTGGCACGACTACCGCGGGCAACCCTACGCCGCCATGGCGCGCAAAGTGATGCCCCGGCTGGCCGCCGGGCTTGATGTTGCCTTACCGGCCCGGCGGTCGTCTCCGCCCACGTCTTGCCGCCGCCCGGCCGCCGACTATCCCGACAAGACACTGTCCTGTTCGCGGGCCGAACTCGGCGAGGTGCAGCTGGTTCCCGTCGAGACGGCCGACCGGCATCGCTTCGCATTGATGATCGAGAGCCATCATCCCGAGCGCTGGAGCCGGGCACCGGGCGGCCTTTTGCGCTACTGGATCAGTCCTCCTGCCGCGGCGTCTTGGGTGGTCTCCGCTTCGGGTCGGCCGGCTGGCAGTTGCAACCCCGCGATGCGGCCATAGGCTGGCGTGGTGATGCGCGCCGGGCGTATATCGACAAGGTGGTGATCAACAGGCGCTTTCTGATCCTGCCTTCGGTGCGGGTTGACAAGCTGGCTTCGCATGTGCTGCGCCTGGCGTTGCGCTATGGGGTCCGGCCGCTGTTGGTCTACGGTTTCACGGGACCCGGTCAGTCGGGGTTGAGTTACCGTGCGGCTGGCTGGCGGTGCTGCGCCGAGCGGCGTTCGGGTGACAGGCGAGCGGTGTGGCTGAAGCCGCTGGCGTGCGACTTTGTGTCGTGAGCCGGGGCGGGTATTGGGGCGTTATGGTCCTCTGTACTGCGAGGGCGAGTGGGCTGAGCGGGCGTATGCGTGCAGCAGCTATTCCGACGGCCGTATCCGGCGGCGTCTGGTCAGGATGGGCCAGGCGTGGCTGGAGCGGCCCGGGGAGCCGTTGCCGGTCATCTTTCCCGGCCAGGCGGAGCAGAAGGCGGCCTATCGTCTGCTGTCGAATGCGAGGGTGAGCGAGGCGCACATATTGGAGCCGCATTACGAGGCGACGGTGGAGCGCTGTCGGCGCCAGCCGTTGATACTGGCGATCCAGGGCACGACGACGTTGAATTATGGCGGTTTGTCGTCGACGGAGGGTCTGGATGCCCTGGGCGGTGGCGGCAAGGGCGTGAGCGGGGTGCTGGCGCATTGTGGTGTGGCCGTCAATGGCGTCGGCCGTCCGTTGGGTCTGGTTTACGATGGATGCGGATTTTCGGCGTGCCGAGGGCAAGGACAGCGGTCGCTGGGTGGCGGGATTGCGGCGCAGACAGGCGCTGTCGGCGGCGTGTCCGCAAAGTCGCGTGGTGAACATCTGCGACCGGGAGGGTGATTTCCGGGCCTTGCTGGATGCGGCGCGGCAGAGCGGAGCGGAACTTCTTGTCCGGGCCAGCCGCTCGGCGCCGCGGCACGTATTGCTGCCTGAAGACAGTTCCGGGTGTCTGTGGTTGCATATGGGCGGGCAGCCGGTGCTGGGGCATCGCAAGATCAGGCTTGCGGCCAGTGGCGGCGTGCGGCGACGGAAGACGCGCACCGTACGCCTGGCGTTGCGGGCTGCGTATGTCGACTTGAAGCCGCCGGTGAAAGTTGGTGGTCCGCCGTTGCGGATGCTGGCGGTGTCGGCCCGCGAGGTGCGGCGGCGCAAGCAGAAGCTCAGCTGGCTGTTGTTGACGACCGGGAGGTCGTCTGCTGATATCGAGACGGCCATTGAGGTGGTGCGTTTTTACAAGTTGAGGTGGCGCATCGAGCGTTTCTTCCATGCCCTGAAGGTCGGCACGCGCATAGAGGACCGTCGGCTGGACGATGCTGACGATCTCGGGAAGTGTCTGGCCTTCGATGCCATCACCGCCTTTCGGGTCTGGGACCTGTCGCTGCTGGCGCCGGAGAAGCCCGACGATCCGGCGGCCAGGTATGTCAATGGCGATGAGATCAAGTTTCTGACCCTGATGGCCCGCAAGTCAGGGTTTTCGTGTGGCACGGGGACCGCCGGCGATGACCATAGAGAGATTTGTGGTGCTGACAGCGGGACTGGCGGGGTTTCATGCATCGAAACGGCAGCCATTGCCGGGGACGCAGAAACTGTGGCAGGGGTTGCGGATCCTGTCCATCGGGATGTTTGCTGTTCAAAGTCAACGTGAAGCGCAGCAGGATGAGGAAGCGATGCATCAACACATGTCGAAGTCAAGTATGCTACATTGATAGGCCGGGCATCGGGTCATGTGCCGATCATTGCCGTCAATGTGCAATATAACACATATAACAACAACAAGGTGCTAAAAGCGCATCGCAAGAACGAGGCCCTTGCCCGCCGCTGTAGCGGCTTTGTCGACCCGGAGGAGACGCGCTACAAGGTGCGCTCGACGTGGAACGTGCCTATGCCGCCCTGAAGGATAATATTGGCAGTCGCCATATCAGGGTCCGCGGCCATGCCAGGGTGTATTGCCACCTGATGTTCGGCGTCCTGGCCATGACCGCCGAGCAACTGCTGCGCCTGGCGGCTCCCGACTGACCCGCCAAGGCCACCTGACCGGACAGCGATCGTCGACCTGACTGCCACCGTCCGCTATTTCAGCGGACGGTGCGATCACGCACGTCTTCCTGACAGGGCTATTGGTCGGGTAAAGCGCGAATCCACGCGCAACATGTGAAAATCACCGGTAGACGACCGGCGGTCGCCGAAGGTGATGCAATTGCCATCATCATGATGGCGCGACGGCCTCGAATGTGGACTACTGAGATATTCTTGCAAGAGGCTTGGAGAGACTAGCTATTGTATCTTGTGGTGAGTTAAGTCGTCAGCGCAGTACGGTAAATTCAGTTAGCCCGTATACCGATCAGCGTTAAGCAGTTGATCCAAAACGCTTACTGATCACATCATACCCTTCCCATATCCGCCTCATTTGCTGGAGTTCGATCGGGGACATGTGGGCCAATTCGTTGCGAGTCCTGCGAAGGAGAGTAAGAAATGACCAAATCGAGTTTGGCAGCCAACAGTAGCAGCCATTGACAAATATATCCATCATCTCCTTCGGCTCTAGTAGTACATCGATATCTGATAACTTTCTGTCGTCAGGGACTTCCTTTAGCCAGTCTTGTCCCATAACAGATATAATCAATGGTGCGACACCAAAGCCAAGTTCGACGATGACGGGGAAAAGACCGGATAGTTGTTCACGCCAGATTGCTGCACGGACATAGCGGTCCGCAGTCTCCTGCGCCATTCCAGTAACTGCCCGTATCGTGCCTCTGTCAATGGTGTAACCAATCAACTCTCCCTTTGACCACGGTTCAATGCAACTTTGAGGTACAGTCCATCGTTGGTCCGGAATGCCATTTATATCGAACTCGAGATTACGGAAGCCGTCTACATCTGAAAGCACAGACAAAACTACTTGATCAAGTCTGTCGGGACATTCACGGCAAAGGCGGAAGAGCAAATCAGGATCGCCATTAGAAGCACCGGCGTATGTCGCTGTTCTCCATGCACGGACCAGAGCATTCTCATCGTGAGGCAGCACATCGAACGCGAGAAGTCTAGCTTCCTCCCATCTCAACACATTCCATAGAGCGAAAACACGTGATCCAACATCATTTGTAATCGGTGGGTATTCATCGGAGCCGATAATGAGTGCAAGCACCGGACGCAGTCTGCGGTGACCAGCGCTTCGAAAAGCTCGCCGCATGGAGTCGAAAAGTGCTTTCCAGTCGGCACCAAGACTCGTCTCACATTCGATGACAAGAACCAATGCACCTTCGCCCGGATAGTACTCCAGCAGGTCTTCCAAATTGTTGACCTGCCCTACACCATAGGTTGCAGCGATATCCGAGTACGGATCAGCAAGCGATGCAGAGAACGGAGGCAACTCAATTGGTACAGGCTCTCCAGATGCTCTAATTCGATCCCAAAGAGCTTCACGGAACCAGCCAAGCCAACGCCTGCCAGTGTTTCCTGTCGGGACGCTGACCGCGACCAATGATCCTTCCTGAATCTCTGCTAGCACCTCGGATACAAGCCCTCGAATTCCCGGAAGTTCCGAGGGAACAAGCAAAACCTCAGCCCTTTGTCGCGCGGATTACATCATGTACCCAGGATGCCATGACCATGGATTCCTCATTGTTGGTGTTGAGCGGACGGGCGAGTCCCATGGCACGAATCCACTCGCGGATCGTGACAGGGTGCTTCTTCCAGAACTCTGGAGCACCGCCATCTTCTTCTTGCAAATCTTCGGCCGCAAGTTCAAAGCTAGTGTCTGTCAACAAGTGGTGACCATAATCGTTCTTGTCACTCAATCTTAACACCTTCCAGACGCACGACTCAAGATCCGGTTCAGATTTACGCAAACCAAGCGCAAAAAGAGCCGATTCAGTTCCTCCGTTGGACAGTACTTCATTACAAAGTGCTTTCCACTTCTCTACGAGAGTGCCATTCTTGACGTCTGAACGACGGATGCTAATTCGAGACAGGCCGTGGTCGATAAGCCAGTGAAAACCTGAGGTCAGTTTGAACACCTCCTCACCCGCAACTAGGCTGCCTGTGCGTGCCTCAATGCTATCAAATGCGTTTGCGATTGCGCCTTCACTCCATCTGCGTAACTGAAGCCCCGTTACCCTGGATTGGTTTAGTACAAAGTCGCGTTTCCTATCACTGAGCCACTTCCAGGAATCACCAGGACCGAGCAATAGGACGATGTGAGCCTTGGAATTTGTCGTGCAGATTTGACCCAGTTCCTTAATAAGTCGGAGGAATAGTGCGGAAAGTTCTCCGTCATGACGGATGAAGTCAAGCCGAACAACTGCATATCTGTGAGCTCTTTGACGTGGTCTTAGCAAGTTTCTTAGTTTCTCCACGAAATCATTTACATCTGCCAATTCAGCGTGTTGGACCTTCCCCCATTCCATGTTATTCCCGCTGTTTACTGATTCGCGAAGTAACTTGTCGATCTGGCGTTCAACAGCGTCAAGCCCAAGCGCTTTACTGCCTGTGATCAAAGTAAGCTGAAACGGTCGGTGTTGACCACAGATCTGGCTAACCTGCTCGTTGGTCAATGGACCAAATGCGATCGGCCTTCGATCCACGATTGGATGGAAATTCCGAGGATTTGGGCGGCTAATCCTGTCCCGTTCGATTATTCTTAACAACTCGTCCTCAATCGCTTGCTGCGGCCCGAGCAGGCGAAGTAGGTTCGGGCTCCGTAGCCGATATGTGCGCACCGACTCTTTGTGTTCGCGTAGGAGCACTCCTAATCCCACCATTTCGTCAAGTACTGCACGAAGACCCAAAGCGTCCATGTCCTGAAAGACCGCCTTCCACCAGTCTTTACCTAACACCATAAATTCAGACTCGCGTTGCGGTGCAGTCGGGTTCGGTGTGAGGACAAGCGCGTAGGTCAGTACCTTGTACCTGTCGTCAAGGTCCAAGGTCCAATCGAAGCGATTGCGAATATCTTCCAAGATCGAATTATTCTTTTCCACAGCGAGGAGATCCTCGGGCGTGATCGGTCTAATCGGTCCAGCCGTATCTGAGCGACACCCTTTGTCGAAAAGATTGTCCAAGAGACGGCAGCCTATTATCTGAATCAGCCCTGGATGGTAGTTCGTCAGTGAAAGAATTCTTAGCATCAAGCGCGTATTCTCGAACGCAAACCCAAGAGCTCGAAGTGGTCGGATGATGAGGTCTTGGGCTTCTGCTGGAGGTAGGGGATTAACGACCAATTCTTCGCCAAGTTGTGCAAAAGGATGATTCTTCCAGCCGTAGTAGCGCTGTACGCTCTGGAGCCCCGCGAAGACGGCCTTGAACCTTCGATCAGTGTTGGCCATCAGCGAACGAATGCGACGTATCAGGTCAAAATCGCGTGTGGAATCGCAATCAAGCAGATTGTCTGTCTCATCCAATAAGAGCACAATCCGCATATGATGCTTCTCGGAAAGCCGGGTCGAAATGCTGTTTGGTACCGCCTCAACTAACCGACTGTCCCTGGTGAGTATCCCATGCGAGAGTTCCCCAATTGCAGCACATCGAATGAGCTCATCATACACTCGACGCCAGAAAACCTTTTTCATAGCATCATGCCCCTCGGAATCCGTACCTAGGTCATTCACATCAAGATAGACCACATAGATCGACTTTTCGGGGGCATTGTGCTTTCGTCGGACATGTCTCAACAGGGCGGACTTTCCAAGTTGACGTCCACCGAAAACAATGCAACTGCCGCGGCGGCGTATCAACGCCTCAGTCTCGTGGTCCCTTCCTACAAACATCTCAGAGGCGACATTTTCTCCTTTAGTGATATACGGGCGAACCCAAGTGAACGGAAGTCCTAGATTGAAGAACACAGGAAGACGGTTGCGTTGTCCACACAGGTGCAGAAGTAGCACAGAGTCGAAGGGGAGCACCGTTAGTCGAACGCGTGCAAAGTGTTTCTGCCACTTGTTTCGATAATTTTGGCTCTGGGGACGCAAGAGGAGTGCAAGGACAGGATAGTTCGCCAAACCTCGCGCACGGATGTATTCCTCAAACTGCTCCGGCTCCTTTCTGGTCTGGGAAACTACGACTTGGTAGCGAAGTTTATTCGTGGACCCAAATGCAGGGAGTGGTGATGCCGTAACAGGACTAAAAAGTGTCACACGGATATGGGCAAAGCCAGACTGTGTCGTGTCTGCAACCTCAATGCCCCCTTTCTTAAGCGGCAAACCAATGAATCGAAGGAGTTCTTCCAGAGAGTTCTTCAATTCGCTATGTGCCTTGGAGTATTGGAGATTGGTCAGCGAGTTCCAAATCTTGAGCGCGCTGGCTGCTTCATCTCGCCGGACGCGATCAAGCGAGCCGAAGGGAATGTTCAAGTATGTATTGCCCTTCTCTATGCTCTCTACCAGTTTTTGAAATTCTTTTTTCGTGGATAGAGCATTGCGGTAGCCACGAGCCCGTTCAAGGAACAGTTCAAGATCATTGCTGCTGCCGGTGGAGGCACGAACCATCGGATCTGGACCCTGTGCCGCTTTTCGGCCACGGTCGAGAAGATCACGCGCGGCCACATGATCATTATCATTTAGGCACTCTTTGAATGCCTTACGGAGGTACTCTTGATCTGAATTGGAGAGCTCCTTCATGACATCATTGAATTCGCATTCCAGCTTCTCTCTGCGCTTCAAAGCCATTTGCTCGAAATCGTTTACAACTTCACTTACTTTGCGAGAGATGGAGCGAAGCTCACCGTCCGCCGATTCCGATTGCTTGAGATTTAGCCGTATGTTCTGAACAGTGTCGAGGAGCTTGCTTCGTTCTATGTTGCCGGAATAATCATCTGTAAATTCGTTTTCCTGAGCATCGTCACGCAGTTCGCCGAGAAGAAATGCATTCTCAATTTCAAGCTCAAGATCACGAAGCTTTCCCTCCAACTTCGAGCATTCGTCGTTTAACTTGCGCCGATACTCGTCGCGTGCTCTCTCTCCGAGATTGCAGTTCTCGATGATGTCGCGGGCACGGCGATATTCCCGGCGGCTCATGCACTCGTTCAGAATCGTTTCCGGTTCCGGCTCATGCTCGGCATTTTCGGCATTGAGAATCGCCTCCCTCAGGATGCCAAGGTCTTTCTCCGCTGGTTCAAGATCATCCTCGAGAGCCAAACCGGGAAGGAGACGAAGATCGCCGTCGATAGAATCAACTCTCTTTGGTTTGCCGCCCGAAATGTGTTTTTCAATGTCCTCAAGTACGCAATTGAGGGCATCTACAGCACCCCGGCTGTTGGCTTGTTCTAGGGCCCTACGTGTGTTCGGTAGCGTCTTATTGAGCATTTTGAATAGTTCAATTGATTTGATCTTGTCGCCGCCTTGATCGCCGTTGTCAGCCGCAGATATTAGACCGACCCATGTCTTTGAAAGTGCGAGAGTGTCGTGTAAATGGCGGGTAAGTTTGTCGCGAGCGCGCCCTTCGAGTGGACGCTTGAGGGACGTGAGTTCGCCATCGTTATGAAGTGTCTTGACGACTTGGTCCGGGTCCAGATGCTCAACGAGCGAACGTGCTTCGTCGAGCCGGTTGACGTGGCGGCCTTTAACAATAGTGTGAAGTCGATGCCACTCGGAACCGGTACGATAAAGGTATCGAACTGCAAAGTCGGCGGGGGCATACTGGAATCTGATATAGGGGACACGCTGGAGGAACCAGTTAGCGTCGCTTTCGAGTTTGTCCAACTGCCATTTTCGATTGGCACTTACCGGCACTTCGCCCAGGTCTTTAGGATGGATCTTTGCATTCTGGTGAACGCAGAGTTCACGTACACGCTGCATAAGCCGAGCAACCGGGGATCTATCGTCCGGCAATTTAACAGCCAGTTGGTAAATGTCTGGTGGAAGCGGATCCACGAAAAGGCACGAACCAAGCACTGATGCGGCTAATAACAAAAGCTCGTCATCGTTCCAGCGTTGTTTTTGCGCGAGACGGTTGAAGAAATGGAACAACACACCTGGACATGGATCGCCGGGTCTGATTCGTGCACCTTCGCAGAGTGCACCATAGAGGGCATGATTGCCGAGTTTATCGTCCGCGCGTGTGAGCCAGTAAGCTCGGGCGAAGCGGCGGGAACTGAGCATCCCATTGAGCGTTTTCACGGCGACTAAATGGGAATAGCGGTGAATTGATTCAGAAGTTTCCGATGAGGTCGGCGAGTCGTCACGATGCTCGCTGGTATCTGAAGCCTCACCAGTGATACACTGCACCGGCTTTGCATCCCCAGGTTGATGGACTTCTAACGGTCGCGGCTCTGCACCGATCGTGATCTCGGGGTTCGGAGCCGATACGCCGTCACTACCAACGGCGGGCAATTCCTCCGCCTCTGTATTGAGACTGTTATCGTCATCATCGAACCCTTCAGAGGTTATCGATAAAGGGTTGGCCGGCGTTGGTTTAGTTATTACGGGTTCTTGTGAGTTAGATTCACGGAACAACCGCAAGAATAGGCTTTCGACTGTTTTGTACAGCTCTGTTTCGGCCGCATGAAGCTCGTTAATCTCCAATAGTAACTTGCCGCGTTCTATCCGAGTCGACTTCGAGGACTGCTGATGCTTTTTTCCTAAACTGTCCACCAGCTCTTGTATGGATCGAAGATTGCGATCGATGTCTTCCAGAATCTCGGCTGCATCCTCTGGAGGATCGATGGTAAGTGTATTTTGCTCAACCCTGTCAACGTAGGGCTTCAGGCCAGGGCAATCCGACAGCACGCGCACATGTTGTTGCAAGATCGTTTGAAGGGGCAACGAGATTGCGGCAGATCGTTCTGCCTCCGCAGCCAAGGCGAGTTCCTGCAACTCGTCCACTAGGTCTATGAACTGGTCTACAATGCCTGATTCCGGTCGCCGTCGGTTTGCATTTTCCAGAACTTGCCCGATTCGAGATAGGCAAGTCTCCCACTTCTTAATTGAGGTTGGCAGGCCAATTCTCGCTGTTGACATATTGAGACCTTTGATTAGCTTGCTTCATTTCCGTCGTTTCCTTGTATTCATTACAAGATTTTATCATGGGTCACCAGATTACCCATGAGCTGGTGACGGCCAGCAATTCTCATTATGGCATTTTCTTTTCCTGTCAGCGGTTGCACCGGTTGTCGAGTCTGGAACTGGGGCGGTGGTGTAAGCTCGACTGTGTACATTTTCTCGTTCAGGTCCACGTCCAGAAGATGTCGGTATTGGCGAGTGATCAAGGGCTTCGTCAAGCGGGAGCACGAGGCCGCCCATGTCTCCGACATCTTTCCATCGGTTTTGCCACGACCAGTAATAGACACGCATCAGGTCGCCTGAGCCTACCGGTCCGAGCCGGGCGATCGGTGCCTGCGTGGCGGTCAGGGTGAGCGTATAGCCGCCCCGTCTCCTGGTGACGGTCACGCCGCCGCCATTGTCTTCGTCAGCTTCTATGCGCAGCAAAATGGGGTTAGGATCGGTCATGGCACGGTGATGTGTGCGGGCGTGTGTCTTTGTGCCGCGGTTGCGGGACCCGCCATGTGGCGGGCGCCGACACAGCCATCGCAGTCAACGCCACCCTCTTCAGCCGGCTGCGGCTTGACGCCAGGCCTGTATGACGCCCCCGAACCGCGGCACCAGGGCCAGCTGGGCAGGCGATCTGGTATCGGACCGGCAACCGGGCCAAAGCCATCCGATGGACCCTGGTGCGGGACCCGCAGGCCTTCTTCTGCACCAACCCCGACCTCGACCCGGCACAGATCATCGCCATCTTCGTGCGACGCTGGCAAATCGAGGTCATCGTCCAGGAAACAGGCGCCCATCCCGGCGTTGAAACCCGGCACTCCTCGGCCTCTACAGCCTGATCTTCCTGTGGGCCAGCGATGTCCTCGCCAGGCCCCCGCAATCCTGCGCCATCGCCACCGTGCGCTTTTATGTTTGGCCGACGTTAAGCTTTGCAAACTTGCCAGTTGTTGCAAAAGATATTTAAGAAAGACGGCGAATTTCAATAACCGGATCCGCGTGACCATCGTTTCCGAATATTTCCAACCAGTTTACCGAGAGGCCGGTTTCGGCCTCGCGCAATACGAAAGCGCCACCTTCCACCTGAGCACCAACCAATAGAGAGGGTTTCACGTATCGTAGTACGTGGTCCTTGTCGGGAATTTCATTGCCAGTCACTAATACAGTATCTCATCCAGCTGGAATGCAGAAATTTGTCGGAGGGTGCCAAGAAGTGTGTCTCGTCCATATGCTCTTGATACCGGAAGGTCAGCGTGTCGCTGTTTATACAAGACATACTGGATGAATCCGTTGTCTAGGAACTGCAGCCCGATGTGTGAGGCATCGTCACCCTTCCAGGTGGCACGAAGGTTGCCGTTTCCCAAGAGCGCCAGTCGGTCGAGACGTATGAGTGGGTTGTTGCGAAAAAAATCTTGAAGAGTTTCCCTTGATCCAGAGTTGAGAAAATAGCTCTAAACGCAGGCCTGCTCTTCCAAGACTGAGATCCGATCATCGTAGGTAGAAACGGTGTCCGGTAGACTTCCTAGTCTAGTTTCAAGCTGTCGACCATAAGCGTCTATTGGGTCCAAGAGACGAACGGGTATGTCTTGAGCATTTGGGAGAGAATTCACACATGGATTGAGAACGTGAGACGCATCCTCGGCCGGGTTCCAAGCGCGTGTCGAGCGCTTTCTGGGAGCGGCGGCAAGTGAGGCGGTCATGTTGTGCAGTTCTTCAATTGAAGCGGATCAACACATCGGCTGGCGAGTTGGATCCAAGTCTAGCTCGACATTAATGGTATGCGGACGCGTACACTAATATAGCGAGCGAGTGGTCAGCGTGCAATGCGGCTGGCTCTGGTCACCTGCCTATTGACATCTTGCAGAACACCTTGATTTCATCTGCGGTCACATTCCTGCAGCTGGCACAACCGTTCTTGGCGGTTATAAACCGCGACCGAAATCACCAAGAATTGTCATCCTGCTCCCGCATGCCGGGTGAGCACCTGAAGCGCCAGCTTTCTGTCCAGTTTATGATGTGCAAACTGATTTTGGTAACTGCGCAGGCAACCATAACAACTGGTATCACAGTCACACTTACCCTCAACCCGTGCTCTTGCATTCTTGAGTACTTGAGCGAATACACTCGCTTGCTCCATCTGCACGACAAGTCCTGCGCCTCCTGGAACATTGTCGTAAATTATGATCGCAGCCTCGCCCGGATTATTGCCACCGGCGATTGTCACATTGAGGTCTGTATGTGGGACATCAAGCTCTTCAGATGCACCGAGCAGAACCGCATAGGCAACCGAGTAGGCGACCCACTCCTTGCACAAACCCGGGAACTGTAAACGCAACACGTCAGTGACCAGCTCGTGACCGAGCGAAAACCCGTCCAGTTTGCCTCTGCATTCGGAACCGGATGGACTCTTGTGCGGGTAGATCTTCCTTGTCATATGCGCCCCACAAGAACGACAGATTATGAATCCTTCCCGGTTCTTGCCTTCGCACAGCAATACCAGCGCACCTGTCGATGCCCTGGAGACCTGAACGTCATGCACGGACCTGATCTCGGGACTCCCTTCATCTCCAAATCCACGAAAAAACGGCCGTGTTGTGTAAAGTCTTTGTGCCCGTCCGCGCGGCTCTTTAGGTCTCTCGAACAGTGGCGTTACAAATCCGAACTCGGGTATCAGGTACTTTGGTCCCTTCCATTCGCCAGGTCGCGTTCCTTCATTCCATTGTTCAAAGTTTCGCGCGTCATCATACTTATAGTGACGGACCGGCCACGCTCTGCCAGTCACTGTCTTCAGTCCACATGATCTCCATTCCTTCTTGTTTGCGACCACCCTGCCACCAGGAGCGAATTCAGCAATAGCTTGAGACAGATCCCGCTGCAGAGAAACACCAGCCGAGTCACTGTCCTGGGAGCGCGTTTCGAGTTCAACCACGTCGACGGGGAACCCGTATTTCGGGATGACCGCCTTGCGTGACAGAAAATTCAGGGTGCTTTCGCAAGCAATCGTTTTGAGTCTGCGTTTGGCCCTGTGAGCCTTCCTGTATTCTTGCTCCCTTGCAAATAATTCCCGGTTCTTCTGCATTTCAAGAAAATCTGAACAGACTTCGTCCTCTACGCGTGCAAAGCGACTGTCTGCTCCGGCAATTTCGTTTACCCAACTGTCATCTCCAAGGCCTACCTGGTCGTGCATGGCTGCGGGTACGATCTGAAGTAACGAACGCTTCAACTGCTTGTTGCCTTCACAGGCATTCTTGAAGTCGGATACAGCGCGAGGACTTGACCATGAGTCCACGAGCGTTTCGACAGTCTTGAAGCGGTGTGCATCCTGCCTGAAGAACGTGGATAGCGCGGTTGCTGCCATGTGCCGGCAAATTATCTTCTTGTTCGACAGCTTGAGACGAGGCGGTCGAACCCTCCCTTTGACCACTCGGTTTTCAGGGTCCTGATAGTGGTACAGATCGTGCGGATTGCGGCGGCAATATGTCAATGCGAGCCCGGTGTTTCCTCTTCTGCCTGCTCTCCCGACGCGCTGCGCATAGTTGAATGCTTCCGGCGGCACATTGCGCAGAAACACAACATCCAGATCACCAAGGTCGACACCGACTTCAAAGGTTGTCGACGAACTCAGTAGCTGGATCTCGCCCTTCCTGAAATCCTCCTGTCTCTGCCTGGCCTTTTCGTTGGCAATCTGTGCTGTATGTTCCCGAGCAACCAATTCTCCAGGAAAGTCTGCGCGTTCGTACAGGATTCGATAGTGGTTCTTTTGTAAGCGACCAATGTCAACGCGTGACAGGCTGCCGGGGCATTGGTTTCGTGGACAGACATTGCGCACATTGAATGCACTCAATTTTGCGCAGGTATCGCATTCCCACAATTCCTCAGGGCTGGCGAGCTTAACGCGCAACCAGCCTGGGTTAAGCCGGAAAGTGCTGTCCGGTTTTCCGAGAGTCAGAATAGGGTCACGAGGGTACTCCAGCAATGCGTGTGCAATTTCCAACATCAGCGTCTCCGCTGACGAATTCCTGTCTGAACCAGATTGTTCACTATTCTGGCCAATTCTGTGAAGGAAATGGGACAGCAATGCAGATCTTGGCGAACCCCATTGTAACACGTTTCGTCGCCCATATGGGGGACCTAAACAGTAGGCCTTCTGCGGCCATGGCGAGATATTATCCCAAACAGGTGCCCAGGAATCCTCCGGCAGGTGCATGGCACGGCGTTGGCACATTTCATCCAGAAGATATCCGAGGAATTGTCGTACTTCATCATCAGTGAATCGCCAGGGCGCGTCGCCCAGGGTACTCGGCAGGTTCAGGTCTTCGGGGATTTCAACAAACCATTTGACCAGACCTACACCACTCAGTGATAGTCGCCTTTCCTCTGTCATTGCTTCTCGCAACAGCGATGTCAGTACTCGCCGGTTCCGATTTTCCCTGGTATCCGACGATCCAAACAAGCCGACCTGATCCCACTGCTTGAGCAATCGATTTGTGAGGTCACTGATTGACAGGCCGGTTTCAGCCAATGGCTCGGCCCTTATCGCCCGCAGCATCAAGTTGCGGTCACGCAGCTTTTCGTAGGACTCCTGGACATACCAGGCAAAAAAGGCGGCTTCCTGCCTACTGTCTGCAAATGCCAGAACTTTTCTTCTGTCCTTTGGTAGCAGTTCATGCAGAGCTGTGGCTATGACGGAATTGGGGCCGTCCGAACCGTGAATGATTTCCTGCACTGGATCGCCTATGCCGCCCCGCCGATAACCGCATGCCCCGCATTTTTCCAACTGATCGGCGTGATCCTTGCGAAGTTTGCATTTTTTGACACGAACCTCTGCTCTACAACCACATTGCAGGCTCGACCTGGCAAGCGAGCCGCATTTGCGGCATAGCAATTCCTTGCCATTCTCGTCAGGCATGTAGAAGTCAACACCAAAATTGCGTTGGCTGGGATCACGAATGGCCTCCATCAGTTTTCCGTTCTGATGGCGCCCTACATAGTAGTGCTGACCGCATTCGCGGCACAGCGCGATTTCTAGCGCCTTGACGTTTGATCCGTTCTCGCCCGCGCTCGTTCGGTTGAGCGATACGGCATCTACGCCGTGCTCGTGGACAAGAAACGCCCCTTCAAGAGCACGCAGGAAGGCGTGATAGCGGCGGGGGGACTTGCCGCTCGAGCCCGTCCTGGAAGATTCCATACTTATGCCTTTTGCTGCAAACGGCTCACCGAAGAGTTCCTGCGCGAACTCGGCAACAACTTCCCTGTCTTCCTGAGCACTGCCGGAAGAGATAGTGGCGCTGGTTGCAATGCAACGAAATGGACGTTTTCGTCCACCGTCGCGAAGCCTTTGCTTGAGGCGCCGCAACAGCATCGCCATTTCCATACCCTTGGCACCTCTGTACTGGTGCACTTCGTCAAGAACGATGAATTGCCAGTGTGTGCTACGTCCACGGTCAAACAGCGGGCTATCGTCGGGACGGAGAAGCAGGTATTCCAGCATCGAGTAGTTGGTCAGCAGAATGTGAGGTGGTTTTTCCCTCATCTGACGGCGAAAGACGAGTTCACCGGGTAACTGTTTGTCCCACCGTTTGCTCGCAAATCTCCACTTGTCTTTCTTGTCTTCAGGTGTCTGGCCGGTATATTGCCCGAATTGAAACCTGAAATCGGACCCAGCCTCGTGCAAATCCCGACAGATCTCTCCAAGTCGTTCGCGCTGGTCGTTAGCGAGAGCATTCATGGGATACAGAATCATTGCCCGCACACCCGGTGTCTTGAGTTCCCCTGTGCGGTGCTGCCTGAACAATTCAAAAAGGATCGGGTATAGAAAACACTCTGTCTTGCCGCTGGCGGTGCCAGAGGCAACAACAGCGTTCCGGCTCTCCCCATGTACGGTGCGAATGGCTTGCTCCTGATGCAGGTACAGAGGATTGTCCAAAAGGGCTGGGCAAAGTTCGCTGCTACCGACGGAGAAGAATTCCTTTGCTAGTTCTCTTGCGCTCACGGTGCAGCCGAACTGTCGAGCAACTTCGCTGTAGGGGCCGCTGAGCAGTTGTTGATGTTGTTGCAGCGCATTTTCAAATGACGCTCTCAGTCCCGCGTCCTTGAAGAAAAAGGAAGTTTTCAGATAGTTTTCGTAGCGCTGGCGAATTTTCTCCGGCCACAAGCGGACATCATCACGATAGGGCATCACTAAACCTTTTGAGTGTCTCGACGTTGACTGGGTGTATGCTCTTGCGGCGCTTGTCCGTGCAGATTTTCCGACTCGGCACCGCCACCTCAAACAAGCCCGACTGGCTTAGCTCGCCCAGGCTGAACCCCCTGCCCGGCATCCACTTTCCACCGGGCCGCTTCACGAGGGCTATCGCTTTGTCCTTTGGCAGGCACACCGGATGAACGGTCAGTGCGGCCGCTCTTGTAGTGGACCTAGTACCGGATGCCTCAAGTTTGAGAATGAAATTTGTGCTCTCCGATGGCGATACCGTACAGCTTCCACTCAGTCTTACTGTCCCAATCCCCGGGGAAATCTCCACTCTGTCCTGATCCACGCCCTGAACCCGCCAGGATAATACAGCCTTTTCCTCTGCAACAATTGATTGTGGATTGCATGAAAAGGAGATGATTTTCGGTTTTGGATCGGCTGTAATTCGGATCAGCGTCAGTTCGCCTTCAACGAATGCAACCTTGAACGATGCGTCCCCGTTCAGTCGCCTGGTCACTTGTGGATGATATCCAAACCCTATCAGGGATAACGAAAACTCATTTTGCGTTCCGGTTCGCCTCAGTCTTTGGTCTATGGCACCATCAAACCCTACTCGCATCCTGCTGATTACATCTGGCACCAACAAACGAACGTTCGCGTTGGAGCGGGCAAGTTCGCAAAACTCCTGCCTTGAAAGTACAAATTGTTTATCGCACCATTTGTCGTCACTTTTCGAATTCTCCAGCCTCCACCAAATACGAGGCAAATCAACTTCAACTTCAACGCTCCCGGACGAAGTCTTCAGTTCAACAGCTATGTGATCAGCAAGGTGATGCGGCTCAACGATCAGGCAATTATTCTGTATACTTACACCTTTCGGCTGATTTCGCAGGACAGGTTCTAGGTCTGCCTGGTCCTCACTGACAAACTGAAGCTCCGTCGGTAGATACCCGGATGGAGGAGGCAACAGAATGGTCTGCTGCCGGTATTGCCTTTTGTTGACACGGATTTCCTTGAGACGGGCCAAGTAGCGGAACTCACCGCTATCCTGCCGACGAATCTCTGAATCATACACGCGAATATAGAAGTGTCCCTGTCTTCCGTTGAGAACATCAGCCAGAGATTGCTGATCCGGTTCGAAATTAACTCCCCAGCCATCCGGTTTTTCCTCTCCCACGCGAACCCACGTAAATTTGGTTGGGCGGTCCAGTGTCGGAGCCTTGCCGACAAACAAATCTCCGGAATCGGAATCATCGTGGACCCGGCAACCACTCAGTTCTATTCCCGACGAGCCTGCGAGATCACCATACTCTTCGAAACCACCGACTTCCTTTACATGTTCCTTGCCAACAAAATAGTGTGCTGTGTACCTTGGCACCGTGCAATCCTGCATCTCGTGCGGAACGTCTCCAATACGTGTCCAGCCACTTGGTGCAACAACGATGTAATACCCGACCCTGATGGCCTGGGTCTCGCGACCTATGCCCTGCCAGTACTTGGGCATCTTGAAAATTAGAGGCTTGTTGGTGGGCAGTTCGAGTTTATGCTCACTGCCATTTTCAAGAACAATCTTCAGCAACCCTGCAAGTGTTATCAGGCGAAATTCCTGTTCCCCTGAATCCAGAAGTGTCTGATCAAGATGTACTGACTTAACCCGGTCTTCAGCATCAACGGAAACATTGACTTCCCAGCGTCGGAATCCTCGTTGTTCTCGGCAGGTCAGTCGTGGCATGATTCTGCCTGTATTCTTTGGACGCCTAGGTGGCGGGTTTTCTGGTCGCTTCCGCCGCATTCCAGGCATGGCAATCGGTTGCTTTAGCCCATCGCCAACTTGCTCACGTGTTCGATTTGCAGTGTCCTCCTCGGGACCCGGTTCAAGCTCACTTCCATTGCCGGTTTGCCTTTCACATTCTACATTGGCGGTCTGTTCAGGTTGTGAACTCGAATTCTCAAGATCAGTGTCCGCCGTTGGGAGGTTCTCTGGCTCATGCCCTCCGGGTGCACCACTGGCTGGTTCCAGGACATCTTCACCACCTGTCCTGGTCGGTTCACAGGGTTCATCGATTTCGGCTTGAACCTCCGTAAGTTCCTCAGCCGCTGATCCAGTTGTCACAATGGGCTGGTCATCACACTCGTCCGGTGTGACCGACACTGTTCGGTCAGGTTCGCGCACATCTTCCGCACGACCATCCACCGTGGAAAATGCGCCGTCATCCCGTATTACAGTGTCTTGCTCATCGACAGTCTGCACGAGCTGTTGAGGCGACTCCTCGGTTGCGTCTATCCGTGCTGTGCCTGGCGATTGAACCTTTTCTCTGGGGACCAGAGTTTCTGTCTCCGTGTTCTCATTTTCAGCATTCCATTTTGATTCAGCAATACCGCTGCCTTCGGATTGCCTGCTCCGAGAAGTTTGATGTAAGTCGTTCAGCCCCGATGTCAGACTGGTCTCCGGTTTTATAGATTCCCTCTCCAATTCAGTCGCGGTGTCCGAAGAGGATTCAGTTTGCTCCTCGACTTCCTGCTTCGGTTCTTTCTCTTCCGCTGCTGCGCCAACTCCACTTGGCTGTCTTACAGATCCTTCCTGAGGAGTTTCTGGATCATTGGGTTGAGAAGGGTGCGGCCGAGATAGGCGTGTTGTTAGCCATGCCAGTATTCGGCGAAACAACGATTTCCTCATGGTCGTCAACAGGAGGAGCAGGCGCGGGTTGTCAAGGGATGTGCAAGAGCACGATTATAAACTGGCAAAACTGCTAAAGGGCTTGATATTGTCGAAGCCAACCTCAACTTGGGTGAACGTCGCGGATTAAGCGGAGTCTGGGCCTAATAGTGATATTGCTCTATGCGTCAACCAGAAACCAGCCAGAACTGCCTGCGAAGTGATTGGAAAACCACTTACTCGACAATCGGTCTCAGAGGCTGCCAATCTGCCGGAATGTATCACTTTGCTTGTCTGAACAATTTCTTGATTCTTACTCTATCCGCCACAGCACGGTATGCGCAACTCGCGAACGACGCAGTGAAGGCATCGGGCTCGCGCGGCGTCGACAGTATTGGTTTTCGTATCGCGCCCGCTGAGACAACATAGATGATCCTCGTTACAACCCTGCATCCCGTGATCCGGCACCCGGAAGTTCCTGCCGGTGTCGGCCAGATGCTCGGCTGCGGCGACATCAAGACGACATCTCGCCACGCTAATCTGGTCCGCGACCTGGCGGGAAGGGTCAACAGTTCTTGCAACGCAAAGACAGGCCGTCCGCACCAGCTTCCTCAATGACGCAGCACTCTGAAATGTCCCAATCAAGACGCACTCCCTTCACTGTTCAACCGCACGATGATGTGAAATAATGTCGGATGATTCAGCCTATTGACCGACGTTAATTCACATGCCGCCCGCGACCACAACATCGCAGAGAGATCGGGCTATCGCCCTTCTCAAGGCCTCTGGCCCTATGCGCGGCGTCGAGCTCAGCGACGCCGGAATTCATCCGGAAACGCTCGCGCGCATGCTCAAGGACCGAATTCTCACCCGCGTCACCCGTGGCCTCTATCAGCTCGCCGATGCCGAAGTCACAGCACCGCATGATCTCGCCGAGGTTGCGAAACTCGCTCCGAAAGGAGTCATCTGCCTCGTCTCCGCCCTTCAGTTCCACGAGCTCACGCTCCAGATACCGGGCCGGGTTTGGCTTGCCATAGGTTCCAGAGCGCGAAGGCCCAGCTTCGACTATCCCCCGACCCGGATAGTGCGGTTCGGGCCGCGAGCCCTTTCCCGCGGCGTGCAAACCCACAACGTCGATGGCGTGTCCGTGCCCATTTTCGATCCAGCCAAGACAGTCGTCGATTGCTTTCGGTTCAGACAGCATGTCGGTCTCGATGTCGCGCTCGAAGGTCTCCACAATGTCATCAGGTCCGGCAAGGCCAAGCCGATGCAGCTCGTTGACTACTCCCGCGCTACCCGCATCTGGTCCGTTCTGAGGCCCTACCTGGAAACGGTGGTCGCCGAAGGTGCGTAAACCGAGGAATGTCGCAGCTTCGGTGCGCGCACGGCAGCAAGTCTTCGCCAGGGAGCAGCAGGCCAATTTCCAGCACGTGCTGACCCGATATGCCCTTGAACGGTTACTCTTTCGACTCAGTGTCTCGCCTCACAAGGAGGTCTTCGTCCTCAAGGGCGCCATGCTCTACGCCGCATGGCTCGAGGAACCATTCCGAACGACCCGCGACCTAGACCTGCTCTCCCTCGCCGACCACGAGACGGTGCCCCTCCTTGAGACAATTCGCGAAGTCTGCGCTCAGCCGGTCGCGGACGACTGATTGCGCTTCGATACCGAAAACATCCTCGCGGCACCGTTCGGCGTGGATCGCACCCTTGGCGCTCTTCGTGTCCGCACCTCGGCCGAACTCGGCACCGCCATCATTCCGGTCCAAATCGATGTCGGATTCGGAGACGCCGTGACCCCCAGACCCGTAGAGCTCGAGTATCCCGTCCTTCTCGATCAGCCGACGCCCACCCTTTACGCGTACCCACGAGAAACCGCGGTCGCCGAAAAGTTCGAGGCCATCGTCGCGCTCGACCTCGCGAACAGCCGCATGAAGGATTTCTACGATCTTCTCGCGATGTCACGGCTCTTCTCGTTCGATAGTATGACCCTCGCCGCCGCGATACGGGCTAGCTTCGAAAGGCGCGCGACGGCCATTCCACGTGAACGCCCTCTGCCCTTCACACGGGCATTCTCGGAAGACCCCCAATAGCTCCGGCAGTGGCGATCGTTTCTGGCCCGGGACCCGCTGCTGATCAATGAACCTGCCCTGCATACCGTCATTCGCGAAGTCGGGGATTTCATCATGCCCGCAGCCATCGTAGCCATCGATGATCGCCGCATCCCGCGACATTGGACTTTCGAGGGCGGCTAGAGACCTGCCACATAACCGCGCCCAGTCTTGGCGAACTCGGTTGTTGTGCCTGTCGACCAGGTGGGCCTGAAGGCTCCCGGCTGCGACAACGAAGTCGTCGGGAAACGCGAAACGGGATCTCTTTCGTGCGAGAGCACGGGCGAAATCTCGCCCCTCGACGTCTGTCTCCCAGCCAGGAGAACGTGTCCACCCTGCAACTAGGGCCTTTTCGACAGTCATGACACGGTCAAGGTCGGCTACGAAACATTCGCCGGCCGTGCGAGGGACATAGGCAAACGCGGGCCGCTTCAGGCGACGGATCTCTTCGATCCAATGATCGCCCACCTCGACCAGAGGCGCGACGTCGACAAATGGCCGGGTGCTGCAGCCGCGAACGATATCGCAGGTCTGGCCGAGCATCACCACACCACGCACTTGGTCCATTATGGCCGTGGCCACGGCCTCGAAGGCTTCTCCGCCTGCTTCCAGGGCGTCAGCCACCTGAACGGAAGCAGGACTATGCGGACGCGTAAGATCTGCGAAATGAAGAAACTCCAAGTCGGTGTCCAGCGAAACATCTCCCTGACGCCAGACCTGGAGAGCCTGGTCAATCTCCTGGTCGTCCTCTCCCGTCAAGGGCATGAAGCGTTAGCCCGTCCTCTTGGGTGTCCGCTTGGGGCGGACGGCCCGGCCTTTCGCCGGCATGTCGGGCCGATCCTGTTCCGCCTCCAAGAGAAGTGCCGACGCCTGCGGCCGGTGCCTGTCCCACGCAGTACTGGAGAGCTGAAGACGCTGTCGCTCCTGTGCCGGAACGCCCTTGACGCGCCGGATGCCTTCGTAGAACCGGCCGCCCCTCAACAGATCGAATGTGGAAACCCCCACGTCTTCGTCAACGCTCAAGAGCAGGGCACGGGTTAGCTCCCGGTCGCCCCGGTCGATATGTCGGATCGCCGCCAGCATTCTTCTGATCCTTCGATCATGCCTCGCGGAGGCTGGCTTGCCGTTTGCCCAATAATGGACGCTTCGACGCGAGACCTCGAACAAATCGCCGAGTTCCTCCCAGGTCAGGCCAGACCGGCAGCGGATTTCCATAATGGACTCAGCCGCGGACTCTGCATGCATATAATCGATCTGCCCAATCGGGCCCGTGGCAGTTCGCTCGGCACACGGTGCGATCGTTGCCCACATGGCCATTGAGCCCTGGGCGTACGTGCTGGCTGTTGCCGGTCCTGGTAGGGCGGTAGCGATCAGCAAGGCCGCAGGAGCGGCGTCCCGCGAAACTCGGTAAATGGACTCCACAGCGGAAGTGGCTGCCTCCGGTTTAATGCGCACCGCGATCGCGGTCATGGACTTCCTCCGTAGAATCGCAAAAACTCTTCCGTAACCATTTCCCGAAAGAGCCAATACAGACATGTGGCGAAACCCGTCGCTGTTGCCAACAGTTTTTCGCTCGCGAATGGCTGCGATTCAGTTGTGAACATGTCGAGGTCCAGGACCCAGCTCGGACTGCCGACCCGTTTGATGCCATCCGGATCATAAGTCGCGTTCGCGGGCAACAGCCCCCAACGTCCCTGAACTCGGGCTCCGTCCTGGGCAACGAATTGCGCCTCAGTCATCAGGTGGACGACAGATTGTCCCAACACCGGGGGCGAGATTCCGGCCTGCTTGACTATGCCAAGAACGTCGGGCTGGACCAGGTCTGTGACCCGATCCACCGCCTCATCCATGAGCCGGTCAATGTAGCGCAACCCTAGGCGGCTGGCAGACGCGGGCTTGAACCCCTGCTCGACTGCGGAAAGGACGGTGCACAGACGTTCGAGAAAAACACCCCAGCTGTCATAGGCGGAGGTTTCGAGCGCCACGAAGTCCACGCCCAGCGACACCCGCCAACCGGGGTCCCTTTCCTGATCGGCGAGGCGCCAGATGAGACCCTGGCTGATATTCGGGGTTTGGCCGCTGCCCAGTTCGATGCTGTGAACTTGCTCCTGGCTCAGAATCGGATAGGTCCCGCGTAGCACCTCTTGGAATACCGCGACCTTGTCAGGACTGCGGATTGTCAAGATGGGCGGGAAACGCGCCTGGGCGATGACGCGCTCCAAGGGTGCCCGAGGGCGGGGAACCTCAGGCGCCGGCGTGGTGTTCAATGGTTGCGGTTCCATCATGTCATGGCTCTCCTTACCTCCTACCTTTATATGCGAAGTATAATGTGAAGCAACACACGTTGAAGGATGCAGTTGCCCCTAATATGTGAAATAGCGTATGAACCAAGTGCGATGTCCGGCGCCACCAAGGTCGGCGTGCTCCTACTTTACGTTGTGGAGATCTATGATCGCATACATCCACTTTTTCCCGCTCGGCAATGCAGACACTTTTCGGCTCGACCTGGCCGACGGTCGCAAGGTTCTCGTTGACTTCGCCGCGATGCGCCGTGACGACGATGACGAGGACATGCGATGTGACCGGCCGGCCGAGCTTCGCCGAGACCTGAAGACGGCCGGCCGCGACTTCTTCGACGCCGTGTGCATCACCCACACCGATTCCGATCACTGCAAGGGCTTCGGGGAGTATTACTGGCTTGAACACGCCGCCAAATACCAGGCCGTGTACCGACTCAAGATCAAGGAACTCTGGGTTCCCGCGGCGGCTGTCCTGGAGGAGGGCCTGAAGGCAGACGCCCGTCTCGTACCACCTAAGCACGGCATCGCCTGCGGGAAGGCAAAGGCGTTCTCGTCTTCTCCCGCCCGGACGCGCTCTAAAAGTGGTTCGAGCATCAAAGCCTCGATTTCGAGAAGCGCAAACACCTGATCATTGATGCGAGCCAGCTCGTTTCCAGCTACTCGAAGACCTGACCCGAAATGGTGAAATTCTTCGTGCACTGCCTATTCGGCTGGCGGCAGGACCAGCACTCGGTCATCAGCCGCAACGAGGACTCAATCGCAATGCAAGCGACCTTCGTGGAGGGACAGCGCGAATCGCGCTTGTTCATGGCGGCCGACATCAACCACGAAACCCTCGCCGAAATCGTGCAGGTGACCCGCAAGCATGACAACGAGGACCGCCTGCGCTGGGACATCATGAAGCTGATGAACCATTGCTCCAACCTCTTGCTCGGTCCGGAACGCGGCGTCAACGAGACGAAGCCCGTGCCGGAGGTCAAATGTTAACGGTCAAATGCGTGCGTCCCCATATAGCTATGACGTTCAGTATCTGTTCGCCGATCATCTGCTGTTGGCATTGGTTCCGGCATCTGATCCCGGTGGTGCGCAGCCGTGAGGACTGGCGAAGCGGTCTGTCGGCACCAAACAGCGAACGTCAGATCAGGAGGAGCGGGTAAGAAAACACGCCCATGGGCATAGCCAACACCTCGAATTGACAAGCCAAATCGCCTCGCAGCAGGCCTTTCACAACCTTTTAACGTTGTTGGCGCAAAGCGGCACAATTTGTCCCATACCGTAGTGGATTAATCTGAGAATGCACTTTCAAATCTACGCGAGATACAACACCATCAACCAGACCGCCCGCCTGCAAGTGTGGCAGCGGCAGCGCCCAGGGCACCGGCGCCCCGCTCGATTCCGAGCGCGTCGCACGCACACTCGATGGAGCCGAGCAACCCCATCATCATCTGATCATTGATGTGGCCCATATGGCCCAACCGAAAATACTGACTGGAAGTCAGCTCGGGTGGGGCCGCCATGCCAAGCCCTATTCCCAGCGTTACACCTGAGTGCTCTTCCACCCAGTCACGGATTCTCGATCCATCTTTCCGGCTTGCACGAATTGTCGTAACCGCATGACTGCGCTTGCCCGCATCTTCAACGTTCAGGCACAGTTCACCACATTGCGACCATGCTTCGACGGCAGCCCAGCCAGCCGCGGCAATCCGGGCATGCCGCGCAAGCGCCGCATCCAGCCCTTCTTCATATATGAGCATGTCGAGAGCTTCCCGAAGCGCGTAAATATGGTGCGTGGGCGCGGTTCCGCAGAACAACAGATAGAACTCGTCAGGGTCTATCCTGCGCTCCCAGTCCCAGTACGGCGTGCGAAGACCTGCTGACATACCGGCCTCGCGTGCCCTCTCATTGAAGAACAGAAATCCAAGCCCCGGCGGCGTCATCAATCCCTTCTGGCTGGCCGCCACCATGACATCCACGCCCCAAGCATCCATCTCGAAGCGGTCGCAGGCCAGACTTGCAATGCAATCAACAGCGAGCAGCGCCGGATGTCCTGCCTCGTCGAGGGCCTTCCTGATCAAAGGAATATTGTTGCGAACCGAAGTGGACGTATCGGTATGCACGACCAGCACTGCAGAGTATGTGTGCTCCCTGTCCTGACTGAGCCGGTCATACACGACCCCGGCATCGACATCGCTGCACTTGCCAAACGAAACTTCATCCACTTCAATTCCCATGGCGGTGGCAAATCCACCCCATCCCTGGGCAAATATGCCGGTCGACAAGACCAGAATTCGGTCACCTTGACTGAACAAGTTGGCCAGTGCAGCCTCCCATGCGCCGTGACCGTTTGCGATATAGATGCAGCAATTATGGTGAGTACGGGCAACATTGCGTAAATCCGCAAGAATTCCGTCAACAAGGTCTGCAAGCCTGGTCGAGTAAATGTTGGGTGCTGGCCGCATCATGGCCTGAATCACGCGGTCTGGCAGGACGGAGGGGCCGGGTATAGCCACATAGTGGCGACCATAGCTCTTGGGCATTCCTCAGCTCCCGATGGTCAAGAAAGTGTCAGGTTAAAAGAGAGCAAGTCAATCGGACTGGCGACTAGTGTGTACAAGGCAGTGAACCGCATTTCATCGACATTTGCAAGATTGCTGCAAGGAATCAATTTATGGATGTTGGCGGAACGGGCGGCGGCGGCGTTGAAAGTGAATAACTCGTTCGAGCTTGCCAATGATCGCAATTTCACCAACGGGCCTGAGGATACAGTAGGCCTCAATGTCCTATCAAGGGCTTGACGACTTCACCGGTTGACGACCTACGTTTGCTACGGCACTATGGACGAGTTGGGTTGATCCTAACTTGGCACCCTAACAACCGCAGCCCCGGTTTGTCAGTATTTTCGATTAAGTCAGTTGGAGAGAACTGTGAAAACACATAATCTATTCATCAGCCACTCCTGGAGCTACTCGGCTTCGTACAATCGCTTGAACAATCTCCTCGATTCAAGACGCTACTTCTCTTATCGGAATTACTCCGTTCCCCGTGACGATCCCATTCACAATGCTGGAACGAATGAACAGCTACGTGAAGCTATCCGAACACAGATGCGACCTTGTGGGGTTATCCTCATATTGGCCGGCGTTTATGCTACGTACAGCAAGTGGATTAACGAGGAAATCAAGCTAGCTCAATCTGGATTCCAATTCGAAAAACCCATCATTGCCATCAAACCAAGGGGAAGCAAAAGAACGTCTGTGGCTGTCAAAGAGGCTGCAAGAAGTATTGTAGGATGGAACACCGATAGTATCGTGGCCGCAATTCGGAAATTAAACAATTGAACGACTCACGGAAACACGAGCTCTTGGAACTTTACAAGCTCCACGCAGAGTTGGCCGACAGAGTTAGCCAAAGGCGTGAAGGAGCTAACCGCCTGTTTGTCAGCTTACTTGTCGGTCTGAATTTGTTCCTTGGCATAGTTGTTCGAATTGAGTCGAATCAAGTATCTCTGTCGATCGTTTTGTTGTTTGCTGGAATAATCGGAGTCGTGTTGTCAGGTACCTGGTACGTCGTGATTCGTTCATATCGTCAACTCAACACTGGAAAGTTTCATGTGTTACATGAACTTGAAAAGGAATTGGCCTTCGCGTTCTTCACAGAGGAATGGACGTATCTTGAGAGCGGCGAAAGCCCCAGCCGCTACTGGAAGCTAACCATTGTCGAAACATGGCTACCAATCATTTTCTGTTTTCTCTCTTTTGTACTTGCGGTAATTGGTTTGTTTCGACTCCTGTAGCTCTCGCGGCGCCACGTGTTCCCCAATTCTCGGGATCAGTGACTTTGGTGTCGCTTCTGGCCTTAATTTTGTTTTCGTATTCAATGGAGCCTCCTGCAAGACTATTGCAACAACTTCAAACTCAAGGCTGACCAGACAATTGTCTTTCAGGGAACGCCCGGTGCTGGCAAGTCAGCCTTACTTGCCAAGATAATGGAATTGTCGAACCAGACAGGCAGGAGGATTTCGCCTAGAATTCATGCACAACAACACTGGCTGCGGCTGTACAGCGAAAAGCTGGTTGCCTACATCGCCCGCAAACTAAAGACGTTACGAACCAACTTCACCGGCGCCTTATCAGCCCGCCTTCGCAGTATTGGAGCCAGGTTGGCGGGACCTGAACGCCAGATCAATCCGGCCTCTTCGGCTGACCGAAGGCACCGTAGGTCAACGCCTGTAATACTCCTGTTTGACGAAACTCAATCGGTCGCCGGAACATGCATGACGCCGGAACACAACCAGGATTTCAGGGGCAGTATTCGCTGGGTGCATGCGGGCACGCACGGTCTTCCATTTGGTCTGGAATATGCCAGCCTTGCCAGCAGTGGTGACCTTTCGAGGGCTGCGTCTACGGGTCTGTCGCGCCTTCGCGCCGGAGCCACGTTGACCCTAGCACGCATTAGCAAAGCAACATCGTCAGAACTGATGACTTCGTTTGCGGAGCATTACTGGTCGCCGGCGATGCCACCACAAGACAGGCTGCAGGACTGGATGCGGACGACGCGGTCCTATAGTCAGCGCTGGCCCATGCATTGCCAGAACTTCCTCAGTGGATTGGCAGACGGCATCAAGAGGCGCAACCGGAGACCCGTTGCCATAGAACTCGGCGGGGTTCGCTTGCGTGCAGCACAATTGCGATCCAACTCCTACGTTGATCAGCTGCAATATCCAGCAAATGCTGGACACTCCGGCTTGATATCTAACACACATATGGTGGTCCGAAGTTCGGGACCAATGTCCGAAAGCAACATTGTTGCATACGTCCACGAGGCTGATCGAGCGGCCTGCGTCGACAGGAATATGCATATCAGGCAGCACTGGACTCTAGCACAGGGAAATTCAGCTGCAGAAGCTTCCGCTGGGCTGCTTCATGCAGGAATCATCCGGAAGTTCGACAAGCTTGCTTTTGCGCGCCCTCTACCATCCCTGGTAAGCTACATGGCCGCACTTGCTGCCTGGCCCGCAAATGTCCTGCACCGCACCGAATTGCACGCCAGTGCCATAGACGTTGAAACCCCATTGGGAGGGTGTTCCGGACTGGTGGACAAGGCCAATCTCCTCCGTGCCACGGATAGACAACAGCGCACGCCACTGATCGCGGCTGCCGAGTGTAGACCTTATCCGCTCGTCAAACAGTTGGCCGAGAGGGAAGCGAAACTTCAAGATCATCTTGCAAGGCCAGACCAAAGCGACAAACGGGGTATGACGGCGCTGGCCCACGCAGAAAACGATCGCACACGGGAACGCCTTTATCATTCTCACAACCCAACCCCCAAACCTTGACCATGGAATCCAACCCCAAACATGACCTCCTTGAAGGTCAGGGCTGGCATTCGGTATCCCGCCAATCTCCGGGCAGGACTGTCAGAACACCGAACAGCCCCCCGGCCAACTCTCTGCTAGTGCTGGCAGCGTAAGACCATGGACCACAAGCTCGTTGACAGAACCATAGAGAATGGCGTGCTAGGTTCCTGGCTTTGGCACACCTACCTGAAGAAGCATATGCTGAGCATGATCGCAGCCGTGGTATTCATGGCCATTCAGGGAAGTCTTCTCGGTGTTCTCAGCTACCAGATCGGCCCCATGTTTGATGAAGTGTTTCTTACCAAGGATCACGCGGCACTGTTGCAACTTGCCGTGTTCGTGTTCGGCATATTCGTGGTCCGGGGACTGACCGGCTTTGTGCATCGAATGATCACGACAAACGTCGGCGAGAGGATGTGGCAGGCCATGCGCAACGATCTCATGCACCAGGTGTTGCGACTGGACTACCTGTTCTTTCTTGCCAATTCTCCCGGCGAGCTAATGGAGCGCATCAACAACGACACTTCGACGGTCAAGAACTTGTGGGGTGGATTGGTGGCCAGCGGCGCTCGCGACAGTATTGCCATCCTCTCGCTACTCGTGGTTGCAGTCACAATTGACTGGAAGTGGACCGTTGTGACTTTCGTTGCTGCCCCGCTCCTGGTCATGCCCGTATTCATTCTGCAACGAATTACGCGCCACTGGACCAAGATCCAGCGCGCTTCGGCAAGCCGCATTTCCGTGCGCATGAACGAAATCTTCCACGGCATATTGTCGATCAAGGCCTTCGGTCTCGAAGAACTCCAGAAGTCTCATCTCTCCACACTGGTGATCAGTTACAGGCGGGCAACGATGCGTGTAACCGGAGGCGCTGCTGCGGTGCCTGCCCTCGTCGACCTGCTGGCCGGTGTCGGTTTCTTCGGCATGCTTATTCTGGCGGGCGGCGAAGTCATCGCCGGCACCAAATCCATCGGGCAATTCATGAGCTTCTTTACTGCCGTCATTCTGCTCTTTGATCCCATCAGGCGGATCGGCGGTTTGCTGACCTCCTGGCAGATATTCCGGGTTTCGCTGTCGAGGATATATATCATCACCGAACAGGCACCCTCGATTGTGCGGCGTTCGGCGCGTCTTGATTCCGAACTGGCCCCGGGTGCGAAATGACAGGTGTCGAATTTCGGCATGTTTCCTTCAGTTTCGGCACCAACCCTGCCGATCAGGTGTTGCGCGATGTCAGTTTCACTGCAAAGCCCGGCCATACCACAGCTCTTGTGGGGCTCTCGGGTGGTGGCAAGACGACAATCCTCAACCTGATACTACGAATCTTTGACATCGAGTCCGGTGCAATCCTGTTGGGAGGCAAGGACATTCAGCGAATGAAAATCGCCGAGTTACGCCAGCAGTTCGCCCTGGTAAGTCAGGACCCGGGCATATTCGACGACACAATTGCCGAGAACATCAGGATAGGACGCCGCGATGCAACGGAAGAACAGCTGCTAAAGGCAGCCGAAGCCGCCTGCGTGACCGACTTCCTGCCCAATCTACCTGAGGACTTGCAGATGCCGTGCGGCCCTCGTGGCTCAAACCTGTCGGGCGGCCAGCGGCAGCGTGTTGCTATTGCCCGGGCGTTGATTCGCGACGCATCCATACTTCTTCTCGACGAGCCCTCGGCTGCACTCGACAAGGAGACCGAGACCAGAGTGCGTGAGGCCCTGAGGGGCAAAACGGCAATTCTGGTCACGCATTCCGTGGCCGCAATGCGCAGCGCAGACCAGATTTATGTGATTGAAGATGGCAAGGCCATAGGTCCGCTGGAGTTCTCCGAGGTCGTGATGAAATACGATTTCGATTGAACCTGGTCGCAGACATTGTAGCAATTCTCCCGCAACTTACTTGCGGTAATATTGGCTGGCCAGCCGCTCCGGTGACACGCCCAATCTGTATTTGAGCAACGCGAACAGGTTGGAAACGCCCGTGTTGACCCAACCCCTGTCCTGTTGTCTGCCGGCACTGGTCAGAGCCCGGCAATCGAGACCGACCATGCGGTGCCTGAGCTTGTCGGCAATGGCGACATCTTCCATTAACGGTATGACCGGATAACCGCCGATTTCCTGATACAGTCGGCGCGAAATCAGCAATCCCTGGTCGCCGTAGGGAAGATCAAAGGCGCGTGACCTGAAGTTGGCCCAGGCAGCCACACAAGCTGCACATGCACCGGATGCCCGGAACCGCAGTCGAAAGTATCCGGCTTTGTCGGACTCTTGCTCAATATGGGCAATGACCACATTGCTCCATCCTGCCTCCAGCTGTGTATCGGCATGAATAAAGAGCATCCAGTCCCCGGTCGCCATGTCGGCACCCGAAGCCAGTTGGCGGCCTCGTCCCGGTGCCGACCGAACCAGTCTTGCCCCGGCCGCATCCGCCAGTGCCTCTATTTCATCGGAAGATTCACCATCGCTGATTATCAACTCACGTACGAGATTGGCCTGCACACCCTCGAACAGGCTGGCCAGAGTTGGACCGATGATTCCTGCCGCATTGCGTGTCGGAATTATGATTGAGAGGTGTGCTCTCATGCCTGTTACCGGTGCGGAAAGCGCATTTTCTGCAATTTGAACTTTGATCAGGTGGCGTTCAACGTGGTTCTGATACGAGAGGGCGTTACAATGCGATCACCAGGGGTAATTCTCACCGATCCTGCCACCCACTCTGACCTGCTCAATCCTGCTGGCCAATCCGGTGTTGTTGTCGGTATCAACCATCACACCGCTCAATGTCGCCTCCTTCATCGCCGGCACTAGCTTGCCGCTGACAAACCCTGACCCAAAGCGACGCATCGGTTCATCGAACTGCATGCCTATAACCGAATTATAGTCTCCGCACATCCCGGCATCGGTCAGGAACGCCGTGCCATTGTCGAGTATGCGGGCATCATAGGTCGGGACATGCGTGTGTGTACCGGCAACCAGTGATACCCGACCGTCACAATAGGCTGCCGCCATCATCTTCTCGCTGGTAGCCTCGCAATGAAAGTCAATCACAATGGCATCAGCTGCCCGCCCGAGCGGATAACGCGACAATATGCGGTCAAGGTGTAGCGTTGCACTGTCATAGGGTTGTTTCATGAACAGCTGACCCAATGCAGCAATAACCAGCACCTTTTTTCCTTGACGTCCCTTGACCAACGCACATCCTCTGCCTGCACATCTGCGAGCCAGGTTCAGTGGCCGAACAATATTGGCACGCTTGTCGATGGCACCAATCAACTGTCTCTGGTCAAAGGCGTGGTCTCCCAGTGTCATGCAGTCAATGCCGTGGCGCAACAGCAAATCTGCATGGGCCGGCGTGATGCCCCGCCCCTGCGTGGCGTTTTCGCCGTTGGCTACAACAAAATCAACACTCCATGACTTTCTGAGTTTTTCCAGATTCTGGATAATGGCGTTTCGGCCTGCTCTTCCAACAATATCCCCTAGAAACAGGATTCTCATTCAAGCTACCTTTCTGTCAGGACACTGTCGGCACATCCACTTGCCGAAAGTATCAGATGAGCTCAGACCAGGCTCCAAACTTTTCAATGTCAATCGCCTTTACCAACCCCTTTTCGGTCACGAACATGTCCATCTTCTGGTCCTTTTGGCTGCTTGGCAACCTGTCCTCGCGTTGAGCCGAATAGGCAAAGCCCACCGCCTTGATTCTTTTGGCGGCACGCAGGCGTTCGATCGTTCGGTCGTAGTAGCCACCGCCATATCCGAGTCGAACACCAAACTCGTCGTAGGCCAGTAATGGAACAATTAGAATGTCGGGAATGACTGTCTTCCCCGCCTTCGGTTCCTTCGTGCCAAATGCACCTTTCACCAGGCGATCACCTCGCATCCAGTCACGAAACTCCAATGGTCTGTTGGCGCCAGTTACGACAGGCAGACAGAAATCCGTAACACATTGGCGACTATCTTCCAGCGCCCCAAGCGGGCTGATTTCGGTTTGGATCGGATAGTACAAGGCAATGACTGCCAGTGGCGACACATAGTGCAGAAATTCCGCCAGGTGACGGCAGGCCCGCTTTTCGTGCGCTTTGTTTACTGCCAGTCGGCGGCGCTTTAAGGCAGCCTTGCGCGCCAGTTCCTTCCGTCGCACGAGTACATGCTCTGGCAGTGGACTCTCGAACATTAATGACATTCCTATTCCGGTGTTTGACAGATTTCAGGTTCATGTCGGCTCGTAACCCTCACGCGGGTTAAACCATTGGGTGCAACCTTGAACGGTCTCACACCAACCATGCAGTCACCAGTTTCGATCAGTCTACCTGAATGCACTGCGATCACCACCTGGCAGGTCTTCGTTCGAGAAATCTCACCCAGCAGGCGGTTCGGTTCATCCTATGGCAGAGCGTGCAAGTGGGCATCCGTACATTCTATCAAACGCGGGTCTGCATCGCTATCAATTGGCATCGACTGCATCAGCGCCGCTTCCAGGATTCTCGAAGTGCCAATTGTGATGTCGGTCTTCATTGCGTTCTGTTGGCGTCGGCCCCTGCCCTGCTTGTATCCGGGGCAGGACGGAATGAAGAACTATTCAGATAATCGACCTGGCTTTCTGTTGATGGATAGAACAACTGCTTTGGTTGCTGAATGCGGCCAGTACCGCGTAGTGGCAATGGTATTTCCTGGCCATGTGCAAGTTTTGGCTGCGGTCACCCTTCCACCAAACTCTGTCTCGTGCTAGTCCCGTCCCATCTCTGGTGTGTTGTACTTTTCCTGCTACGGTAATTCGCTTCAGTATCCGAGCTGGGTTCAGAACGCACCGTCACTGGCAGGAAATAGCAGGAAGCCGGTTTCCCCTGGCGCGGAATTCCGGCAATTTGGCACCAGCGAATAAACTGGACAATACGACGTTCGCGGGCATCTTTTGAATCCTGAACACGGGTCCCGGCTGGCCAGACCATCCTACTCGAGCTGAAGTCTTGCGCATCTTCCTGATGTCCTGCCTCGGTGTGGCAGATGACGCTGCCACGTCTGCCTTGCATTTCGATCACCTCTATTCCTGGCCGCGAAGGCAGGTTTCTATCGAGAACAATCGGCGGCGCAGAACGCGGCAGCGATCGCAGTCTGTATTAACCTGAGTGTCGCTTCCTTTTGCATCGCCGACCAGATGTCAGCATTAAACGAGATCAAGACATCTCCGATGGCTCTGCGTGCGGTCAGCAAATGCAAGACTGGAGGAAGACTTACTCTTCGGTCGCAATTTCCTCCGGGGCCTAATCCGAGCTGCTAGGGGTCAGGACTCTGTCCGATGCCCTGCAGTCGGCAATGCGGGGGCTGAAGTACGGCCGGCAAAATAAAATCCGGTGACTACCCCTGCAAGGGTTCCGAAGGCAGTTACAACCTGTTCGAAATTCTGCGTCATGACGCTCGAACCAAACAATAGCACGTTCACGAATGAACCGACGATCAACAGGGCCAGCATTGCACGGATAGAGCCCTCTGGGAGACCCATTCCCTTGAGGGAAGAGAGGTTCTTACTGCGAAACCGCCGCGCTGAGCACGATGGCATGCGAACCAGAACAATTGCCAACAGCCCAATCTCGGTCCAGAAAGGATGCGTGGAACTTCAGTTTTGTCTATTGCGCGTTTGCGGCATCAATGAGCATATTGTTCTCCTGTTACCACAGCCGGGTGTGTGGAAATACATGGGATTGACCAGGGACAAGCGACAGTATTCCGGTTGCAGCGACCTGCAGCGTATTGTTTATGGCACCGTACAGGCCCCTATGGCGAAACCGACAGACGCACCGGACTGGCACTCCGGCGGTTCGCTGTTAGAGCAGCGACCTTGCAGGCCTGATCCCTGCCAGGGGCACCCGTCACTTGTCTCCTCAGATGCCCCTGTGGCTACCAATTCCGCTTTAGAAAACAAGCGATACCCTTTAGGTTCTTGCCCAGCGTTCAACGGAAAAGTCAACATGCTGCAAATACGTACAATGCATGCGCAATCCATCACCGCTTTATTGCCTCGCCATGAATTGATTGTGTGATGTGGAGAGAACTGCATGTCCGAGAGTAAACGGCCCGGCCAGCTCTTGGCGCGTGGTGTCTGTCGACACCTCTATCAGAGCGGCTTCGCCTGTCTCGGGGAGTTTTCCCCGGCCAGGGGTCTCCGGGTTGACGTCATGGCCCTGACTGCCAAGGGAGAGTTCTGGATTGTCGAGTGCAAATCCTCGCGCATTGACTATGTGACCGACGCCAAGTGGCAGAACTACCTGGGCCATTGCGACCGGTTCCTGTTCGCCGTCGATGCCGGGTTTCCGGTGGCAATACTGCCCGAGGATGTCGGCCTGATGATCGCTGACGAGTATGACGCTGCGGTCCTGCGAGAGGGGTCTGCCCTTAGGCTGGCAACAGCAAGGCGCAAGAAACTTCTCATTCAGTTTGGGCGGACCTCTGCCGATCGTGTCATGCGACTGCTTGAGATTGTCTCCGGCGAGAGATTGTAGGTGACTGCAAATGCAGTCTCATCACCTTCTCCTCTTGTCCGGACGGCCGTCATCCATTTGACCTGAGCTATCGGTGTTGCCATTTGTGGACGGCCGCCGACGCGTCCGCACGATGTTGTCGCTCTGCTGCGACGGCAGCCGCAACCTACTGCACAGAATAATGACCTGACAATGCATAGTGACCGCCCCCGCTTCCACAAATAGGTGCACGTCAACTGGCTTGGCCTCAGAAGATTACCCTTTGCACATGGAGACAGCACCTAGTCATTGCGAATGTCTCGAAACTCGAACGTTGTGAGAATTCGAGCCTGGACACGCGCAGAACGGGGGCTCAAGAATTCCCGTATCAGTTAATTGCGACAGGAAGAGCAAATCTTGGTCAGGATAGAATATCTACCCTTGTTGTCATTTATAGTTGACACACTTTGTCCAGTACAATACTCTTGTCTATTTGAGAGGGCAGACAATTGACTATTGGAAAGCGAATAAGGCTATCCCGGAATGCATCCGGTCTTAGCCTTCGCGGTCTGCAGGCCAAAATCAACAACGAAGTGTCGGCGCAGGCAATCAGCAAGTATGAGCGCGATGAAATCATACCTTCATCCGTAGTCCTGATGGCACTCGCGAAAGCACTTGAGGTCCCGCTGGACTATTTTTTCGGAACCGAGGAGATTAGCCTGGAGTTCATTGAGTTTCGCCGAGGGCAAAGGCTCAGGAAACGGAAGTGGGATCAAATCAAGAGCAAGGCAAATGTGATGCTGGAGCATTGTCTTGCCGTTGAGAAAACTCTTGGCTGTTCTGTACCATCATGGAACGCGCCCCGAAGTGTTCCATGGCCTGTAGTGAGTGACTATTCAGAAATCGAAGGGGCAGCACACAGCCTCCGCCAGTACTGGAGACTTGGCCTGGGACCAATCCCTAATCTTGTCGAAACTGTCGAACAGAACGGTATCAAGATGTTGCATATGGACCTTGGGGACACTGCCGGGCTGACCGCAACGGCAAGAATCAATGGCCATCGCGCCGCCACACTTGTCGTTTCAAACAGCAGGGACTGTGGCGAAAGGCAGCGCTTTACTATCGCCCACGAGCTTGGACACCTAATTCTGGATGTTGCAACTGACCTCGACAAGGAAAAAGCGGCAAACCGTTTCGCCGGTGCCTTTCTCGTGCCTGCAGAAACGCTACGATACGAAATGGGCAAGCGCAGAACGGCAATAGGCTGGGGCGAACTCTTCGACTTGAAGCGGGTATTCGGGGTCAGCGTTCAAACCCTCACCTACCGCTGCTGCGAACTTGGCATCTTCAGCAGGTTGCTCGGAAGGTCACTGTTTAGTGAATATGATCGTCTGGGCTGGCACAGTTCACCTTACAGAGAACCCCTGCAGTTGGCTGCCGAGAAGTCTGGACGGTTCAGGAGATTGTGCTTCCGCGCCTTGGCGGAAGGAGCAATCTCCGAAAGCAAAGCTGCTGAGTTGCTGGGTTTACCCGCATTTGATCTCGCTCGGATCATGGATGAACCCTCACAGCTTGAAACAGGTTAGGGGCAGCACCTGAATACCTGGACTGTCTTGTCGTCGACTCTTCCGTGTGGACTGATCTCGAAGGCGCCAGACATTTCGCGCCCGTGTTTGACCTGCTGCACAGTTCTATTGTTCCGGGCGCACTCTGCGAACTCGAACTTCGGCAAATTGAAATCCAGACATTCGCAGGCCTGGATCGCAGGCCAGAGCGCTGAAATCTGCCGAAGTCAATCTCGTCCAGACTTAAGGACGCCAACAGCTCGAGAATTCCGCCGCTGGCAACTCTGCTCCCCCCCACTTGCCGAGCACAACCAATAGCCGCTGCCGTGGGGAGACAAACGATTGCGTGCGCTTGCAACCGAATGAAATGTTGCTTGCCACGGCGTTCTCCGTGTGATGGACCGATTAGAGGATTTTCGTGTCGTCGACCGGGACACACTGTATGCCGGGCTCAAGTTCTGTCAGAACATCCTCGGTGTCGGCTGTCGCGGCAAGATCTTAACGGGAGATTGAAGAGGATCCTGAGCTCCTGAGCTGAATTCCTGCCGCCACCCACTTCAGGTGATGGTTTTCCTGGAGAGCACTCAAATTCCAAACTCAACGACATTAACCAGCAGTTCATTCTGTTGGACCCATTCGATTTCCTTCGCCTGCTCGGCAGATGCCAGGATTCAACTCGATGTGATCCGCGGGCGTTCCAATGCTCAGGGACTGGAGGTCGAAAACTTCATTTGCCCTGTGGCAGATTTCCTCAAGCATTCCTCCAGCGGTCAACAAGATGTGGTTCATGGCCACTTTCAGAATTGTTCGGGCCCACCGGTCAGCATTTCAGGCGCAGCGCATCCGAGGCTCATGAACTCGCGCGCCACCTGGCCTGACTTGGCTTGTTGCCGGATTGGCGAACATCCTGCCTGATTAACACACGACCATAGTTCCGAACACTGTTCGGCTAGCCATGACGGCGGAACACAAACTGGGTCACCGCACCACAATTCAAGGTTGAATCAAAAGGGCGGCGCAGGTAGTATCCCCGCCGCTGTAACGTGTTCAGGTGCCGCCTTAGCTCAGTTGGTTAGAGCGCTAGATTGTGGATCTAGAGGTCCCCCGTTCAAGCCGGGGAGGCGGTACCAGAACTTTATTGCAACGCACTCTACCAGAGGGTCACATCAACTAACGCAGGAATAGTGCTGTTCGGCAGACAAGAGGCTCTTGTCTGACAGACAACCATGCTGCATCCCAGCCGGAAGGAAGGTACCGCAATGGCTCACGGCAAGGACCCGAGCTTTCTCGAATCAGTCGAATACAGCTTCAACCGAGCTGCCAACCTGGTGGATTTGCCGCCAGGCATGAAGGAGCAGATCCGCGAATGCAACAGCACCTATATCGTCAGGTTCGGTGTACGACTGCGAGGACGCGTACATACTTTTACGGGTTACAGAGCAGTCCATTCGGAGCATATGGAGCCTGTCAAGGGCGGCATCCGCTACGATACCAGGGTCAATCGGAACGAGGTGGAAGCCCTGGCAGCCCTGATGACTTACAAATGCGCCCTGGTGGAAGCCCCTTATGGTGGCTCAAAGGGAGGACTGTGTATCAATCCTCGCGAGTACACGGCCGAAGAAATCGAGACCATTACCCGCCGGTTCGCCTACGAACTGATCAAGCGGGATCTGATCAACCCCAGCCAGAATGTTCCGGCGCCTGACATGGGAACGGGCCAACGCGAAATGGCCTGGATTGCCGATCAGTACATGCGCATGAACACCACGGATATCAACTCGCGTGCCTGTGTGACCGGCAAGCCGCTGAATGCCGGTGGCATCGCCGGGCGCGTAGAGGCGACCGGAAGAGGTGTGCAATATGCACTTCGGGAATTCTTCCGTCATCCCGAGGATGCCTCCAAATCCGGCCTTTCGGGATCACTTGCGGGTAAGCGAGTGATTGTGCAGGGTCTGGGAAACGTCGGGTACCATGCCGCACTGTTTCTTTCCGAGGAAGATGATGCCAAGATTACCTGCATAATTGAATGGGACGGGGCTATTATCGATGAACATGGTCTTAACGTCGATGAAGTCAGCCACCACATCCGTTCAACCGGAGGCATCAAGGGGTGTCCCTATGGAACCTATGTCAGTGATGGACTCAGCATGCTGGAAATGGATTGTGACATATTGATTCCAGCCGCCATCGAAGCCGTTATCACCTCCGAGAATGCCGATCGTATCAAGGCACCACTCATAGTTGAGGCAGCCAATGGCCCGATTACGGCACCGGCCGACAGGATTCTCCAGAGGAAGGGCGTAATCGTCATCCCCGATATGTATGCGAACGCTGGTGGTGTAACTGTTTCGTATTTCGAGTGGGTCAAGAATCTGAGCCACATCCGCTTCGGGCGCATGCAGCGTCGCCAGGAAGAAGCTCGCAGTACGCTTCTTGCCAACGAACTGAACAGCTTGTTCAAGAAAGCAAATATTGGCGTGGAGTTGTCCGATAGCTTTGTTGACAGGTATCTCCAGGGCGCCGGAGAGCTGGAGCTGGTTCGTTCCGGACTGGACGACACTATGCGTCTCGCCTACCAGTCAATGGCTGATGTTTGGAGACGGCGCGAGGATGTCGACGACTTGCGGACGGCAGCCTATCTTGTGGCCATCGAGCGCATTGCCCTGAGCTACCAGTCAATTGCGCTGTAGCCCGTAATCGCGTTAAGTAGTTCGGCTTGCAAGACCCCCTTGCAGGCCGTCCTTCCATTCGACCAGCCTGGGCGGCGTATCCAACCTCACCGGCAAGTCCTGCGGAAGTATTCCTGCAGAGTTGGCGTGGCTGCCGGCACACCCAGTGTCCGTTCCCAAGTACGAACGATACCGATGGCGGGGTGTCGCTGTAGTCTCTTGACGCCTTGTAAACATCCAGTTGCCTGGCACACGATTGGATCTACACCATGCGGAGCGGGCCTGCTTGACCCATTGACTAATCAGGTCTGACTAAGTTGTCACTTGTGTCCATTCGGTTGCCCGTAGCTGGTCTTCGTGCCTAACCTGGTGTGATTAAACTTCGCCATCAGCGAAGGTGCACCTCAACCTGGACATGCTTCCTATAGCTTCGATCTATCCTCCGCATTGGCATCAAGCCGCGGCAGTTGCATGCCAGTCCGGATGATGTCGAGAACGCCCTCCAACCGGGCAATGCGCTCACGGAGCAATCCCAATTCTCGGCACAACTCGGCCATGTCGCTGCGTAACCCCCGGCCATTTCACTGCGCAACTCAGCCATGTCGCTGCGAAGGTCTCGGCGTAATCCGGAGATCTGGATCATGTTCAGCATTACCACTGCAACACCGGTACCGATGACTGCAAAGACAATTTCCAGTTCACTGCTCATGGTTGGCTCCGGTCCTGTCTTTCAGCGCCAGTCCTCCTGGAATGGTTGGCCGCCCCCCTGGCACCGGTAGCTTTAGCCGGATTGCCACGACATTCAAAAGGCATATACAAGCTTTCACCCCTTGGCCAACAAGCGACCTTTGGTTCCTCATAAATCCGAGCTGCCACAGGGTTATTTTGGCTGGGCGTGCCGACAGACGAAATAAACCGATGCCGGCCTGCCTCAATTGGCCCCGCTTGCAGATTTCCAGTTACCTGGCGCAAGAACTGTTCACACCCAGCGACAGGGACTTTCCTGGTCCACAAATCGAATTGATGTACCTGCCATTGAATTCTCTTTTGGCCATTCGTTCCCATGCTGCCTGCCCCCGTGCGGCTGCGTATCCAGTCGATGGCCGCAACAGCATTCCCAATCCTTTTCACAGCCCGTTCGAAATACGCTGATGCTGGCCCATGCTGCCTCTGCCAAAATTTCGTTTAGCAGGGCAGTATGGGCTAAGTAAGCTCCGTGACCGGTTCAATATCCTCTGTAGCCGCATCAATGAACCTGCGGCTAATCGTCCATGTTGGACGTCAATATACGACTGATACCAGTCGGGATCGGAATGCCTGCCTTTCATGACCTGCAACGGGACCTATCCATCGGTTGGCCGATGTTTGTCCGATCAACGCTTCTGCATGACCGATGCCTGGCGCAGTGTCAGCCTTGATCTCGAGATGATTTGTTGAGCAACTGTGCTTGCAGCAGGGTTGCAAATTGCTTGACCTCGCCCTTCGGGGTACAGCCGCCAATTCCTACCATGCGACCGTAACGCCACCAGAGACCGACCCGCCAGACCGCTGGCATTGAATTGTGGAGTTTAATCGTACAACCCGAGGCCGGCTTGAACGCCAGCATGCCTATCTCGATTCCTGAAATATTCTCGAACTCAGCCAGAACCGTGCCATCCGAAGACTTCACACTTTGAGGATGCAGTTCTATTGAGTGACGTGTGTAAGCATACATCATGAACGCCAGGCCTATCGAGAGCATTCCGAAAAGGAACGTCAGGGCCGCGAATGTGACCTGAGACATGTTGGCGAAACTTGAATCAATCAGTAAACCGCCTATCACCAGCAGCAGCAGCGTGGTCACGATACGGCGGGCAGGAGAAGGCGTGATACGTGCCTGTACTTCGGCGGAACCCTGGCTCATATACACCCGCATTCAGGTTCTCGCTGCCCGTATCCCGCAATGACAGAGCACCAGGCTGCATGGATCACAGTCACGCCCAATGCTGTTTCGGTCGAGAATTCGTTCATGAATCTATTCTCAGGGAACTGATAAAAGCGCCCTGGGGAATTTCAACTTTGCCAAATCGGCGCATCTTCTTCTTGCCTGCCTTTTGTTTTTCAAGGAGCTTTTTCTTGCGCGTGATGTCACCGCCATAGCATTTTGCGGTCACGTCCTTGCGCATTGCCGAGATCGTTTCGCGGGCAATGATACGCCCGCCTACGGCGGCCTGTATCGGAATGGCAAACCAGTGCCGCGGAATCAGCTCCTTGAGGTTTTCGCAAATCTTGCGCCCGCGCGCTTCACAGTTGCTTCGATGAAGCATGAGAGACAACGCCTCGACAGCCTCACCATTCACGAGAATGCTCATCTTGACCAGATTATCGGCACGGTAGCCGGCAAGCGTGTAGTCGAATGAAGCAAAACCGCGCGAAATTGACTTGAGGCGATTGTAGAAGTCAAACACGACCTCGTTGAGCGGCAGGTCGAACTGAATCATGGCCCTGCCGCCCGAAAATGACAGCTCTCGCTGTATACCTCTGCGCCCATGGCAGAGCGCCAAAATATCACCCACATAGGCATCCGGCACCATGATTGTAGCGTCGATCCTTGGCTCCTCTATGGCTGCAATACTGGCTGGATCGGGCAGATCGGCAGGATTGTACACCTCAACCAGGTCGCCTGTTTTCAACACGACCCTGTAGACAACTGATGGAGCAGTGGTGATCAGATCAAGGTTGTACTCTCGCTCCAGCCGCTCCCGGATGACCTCCAGGTGCAGAAGACCAAGAAACCCGCAGCGAAATCCGAGCCCGAGCGCGGGCGACATCTCGGCTTCACTGCTGAAGGAGGAATCATTTATGGAAATCTTCTCGATGCCACCACGCAGGTTCTGGAAGGCACTGCCGTCCATCGGAAAGAAGCCGCAAAAGACAACTGGCTTTGATGGCTGGATGGCAGCAATCGGCTCGCGGCAGGGGGATTTCTCTAGTGTAACGGTATCACCGACGATGGTATCCCTGACCTGCTTGATCGATGCAATGAGATAGCCGATCTGGCCGGCCTCCAATGCGTCGACATCCTGCATCTCGGGACAAAAGACACCGACCCTGTCGACGCCATATACCGCATCCGTAGCCAGCATGCGGATCCGGTCACCCTTTGCCAGTCGACCATCCATGATTCTCAATAAAACGACAACACCAAGAAACTGGTCATACCAACTGTCTACCAGCAAGGCTCGCAGCGGCCCCTTGAGATTACCAGCAGGAGGCGGAAGTTGCCCAACAATCGCTTCAAGCACCAGATCGACCCCCAGGCCGGTTTTTGCCGAAACAGGGATTGCGTTGCTGGCGTCTATTCCGATCACGTCTTCGATCTGCCTCGCGACGCGCTCGGTATCGGCAGCCGGAAGATCGATCTTGTTCAGTACCGGAATGATCTCATGCTCTGCCTCGATCGCCTGGTACACATTGGCCAGGGTCTGGGCCTCGACCCCCTGCGTGGCATCGACCACGAGAAGCGAGCCCTCGGCAGCACGCATGGAACGCGATACCTCATAGGAAAAGTCAACATGTCCCGGAGTGTCGATTAGGTTCAGTGTATATTCACGGCCATCCCGGGCGCGATAAAGTATCCGCACCGTATTGGCCTTGATGGTAATTCCACGCTCGCGCTCGATATCCATTGTATCCAGCATCTGCTCCTTGAGATCACGGTCCTCGACCGTTCCCGTGGACTGCATCAGTCGATCGGCTAACGTGCTCTTGCCGTGATCGATGTGTGCAACAATCGAAAAATTGCGGATCAGGGATATGTCGCTCATGACTCCTATTGGCCGTACAATTGGGCAACTGCCCGGTCGCCCGTCATTGAGGTTGACCTGACACCTGCGTATGCCAGGCCCGGTCCCCGGTGATGTGAATGGGCCTCGATCGAAGTTCGGCCATGCCTGCAGTCACTCCGGTCAGGTGTTGGCTGCAGGTGGGTACCTGCCAAAAAACCGTACGGCCTTCCCGCGCCGTGTCTGGTAAGCGCGTTTAAGGGCTCAGATTGAATGAAACAGACTATGTGCAAAACCCAAGACGGAAAGACCTGGAACTGCCCTAGCTCTGGCCTTCTGCAGCCACAGTCTCCTGGTTGGACTTGCGAGCAATCAACAGGCTGCGCTTGATCTTGAGTGCTCTTGGCGAAAGCGTACTGTCAGAGGCCTTAAGCAGGAAATGATCCAGTCCGCCGCGATGATCAACGCTTCTCAGTGCAGAGGCCGAAACTCGCAAGCGAAAAGTCTGTCCAAGCTCGTCGGACAGCAACGATGCGCGGCACAGGTTCGGCAAAAAGCGCCGCTTTGTCCTGTTCTTGGCATGGCTGACATTGTTTCCGGTCATTACCCGCTTACCGGTGAGTTCACAGACGCGCGCCATTATCGAATACCCCATTGCAGGGCGTCGGGACTGTCCTGCCAGACGCCGGTAAACTGGTTGCAAAAAGGCTATTTAGCGGCTTGTTGTGGATTGTCAACACTTTGCGACCCGGATACCCGCTCTTGTCCAACCCGTGACCAGAGTTCTTCGACGATTTCCTGCGCTGCAGCGTCATAATGCAGGCGACCACTGCGCACGCGATCTTCCTGCGCCGAAATCCTGGCACGGAGTTCTTCATCCGCGAGCAGGCGTTCACGAATTCGTTCGTCTATCTCGGACTTGAACCAGGACACAGCCTGGTTCTGGCGATTTTGTCTCCAGAACCCCTGCTGGCGCCTCCATTCTGCCAGGTGCAAAACGTGTTTCCATGTTCCCTGTATGCCCCTGTCCTCCAGTGCCGAAATGTTCATCGCCACCGGGAATCCGTCGGGATCTTGTCTTCTGCTGCGTAGCAATCGCAATGCACTGGCGTAGTCTGCACAGGTGCGGGAGGCCTGCGACATGAACTCGCCATCCGACTTGTTGACAAGCACGAGATCAGCCTTTTCCATTATGCCGCGCTTGATGCCCTGCAAGTCGTCCCCGGCCCCGGGCGACACCAGCAGGACAAAGATGTCGACCAATCCAGAAACCAGGATGTCGGTTTGTCCGACGCCTGTGGTTTCAACCAGCACGACATCGAACCCGGCTTGCTCACACACAAAAACAACATCCCGGGCGCGTCGCGACACGCCGCCTTGAAATCCGCCGGTCGGCGAGGGTCTGATGAACGCCTTCGGGTTGCGGACCAAGGCCGACATTCTTGTCTTGTCGCCAAGAATCGATCCCCCGGATGCCGTTGAACTCGGGTCCACGGCCAGCACCGCCACCGATAGACCGTTCCTGGTCAACTTTGTCCCCAAACAATCGATCAATGTGGATTTTCCGGCTCCGGGAGCCCCTGTAATTCCGATTCGAAGCCCTTCTCGTGCACCGAGGCTTCCCAGCTCGGCCAGCAGCCCTGCCGCCTTCCGGCGATGGTCCTGTCTCGTACTCTCGACCAGCGTAATCGCTCTGGCGATGCCGCTTCGTTCTCCCTGGTACACTCGCCGGGCTAGTTGCTTTGGATTTGCAGGCACGAATCAGTGATTCCGGTTGAATGGGCAGCAGGATTTACCAAGTAACAAGTTGTCGCGATCTTGCCGAATAGATTGCAGGAAAGGCGATTACAAAACACTTTGTCGGAATCATGCGCTCGATTGCTTTCAATTTGTTCTGGGTTGTGTTTCTGGCCAGCGTGACCATCGGTTGCCAGTCACTACCGACTCTCGCATCCGAGATTGTTGAGGAGCGCGCACAATTTGACCTGAAGTTGGCCTTCCTGGCAATAGCCAAGCTGGAGTTCATATCCAGGAGCGACGGTCGTCATTATGCCGTCTACACCGACATCAAGTCCACCGGAATGGGGACGTTGTTAACCAGGGACAGGCAGCGAACCAGGGTTGTCGGCGTTATTCGCGACGGAGAACGGGTACCTGTGCGCTACCACACGGTCCGAATATATGGCGATGGCACTTCGTCCTCCACTATAATTGAATACAAGGACGGTGTTGTCGACAAGGTGATTTCCAGGGACCCACACGAGGAAGTCGGAAGTGTCCAGCCGGACGCTGGAAGTTCCGGCTGGGATTTTCTGACCGTGATCTACGAGGTCATGGGCCAGAAACAACTGAATTCGCTGTGCCAACGCACCTTCTCGGCATTCGATGGCAAGAAGACCACAGAGATCAGTTTGGAGCAACCCGTAAGGCAATTGGATGGCCTGGTCAGATGCGCCGGCATCTACCAGCGTTTTTCCGGCCCGGACAGGGATACTGCCGAGAAAATCCCCTTCGAAGTGTTTTATCGACGTACCGAGGACAGGCCCGGCTGGTTTGAGTTCTTCAAGATGATCCACAACTCCAATTTCGGCCCGCTGCGGATTGTCCGCCAATAGTGACCCAGACCAGAAATGGTCCGCTGCGGATTGCTGCCTGATTCCATGACCAGCATCGCTAGAAAGAATAGTCATAGCCATCATGATTGGCGAGTAACAGAACGTGTGTACTATAGATGTGGCAGCCGGTCGGGGCATCTACGTGCACGCCAGGTCGAGGCTGGTTTGCCCGCAGTTGTCGAGCCATTCCTGATAAGGCACTGGTTGCCAGCAGTTCTCATTATGGCATTTTTCTTTTCCGGTCAGCGGTTGTACCGGTTTTCGAGATTGCAATTGGGGCGGTGGTGTAGGGACGCGCCGGGACCCAGGCCGGGTCACGGCGGCTTCTCAACCGGCAGCGACGGGACGGCCTTGCGGCCGGCCATGACCAGCAGCATCTCGGTCCAGTTGCCAAACAGGTGATACCGGGTGATGATCGGGATGTGCTGGACCATCGCCTTGCGGGTGCCGACCACGGTGCGCGCCTGCTGCCACAGGTCCTGTGCCATGTCGCACCTGCCGTGCATGGGGTTGCGCGTCACCAGCACCGTCGACAGCGTATCCTGGCCATGCCCGAAACTGTGCGACAGGTTGGTGCCAATTTGTTTCAGCGGGCTCTGCCACAGGCTGCCAGTTCCCCCACCTATCACGCATCAATGTCGAGACTGGTGATTAAGGCAAAGCGCATGCGATGCCCGTTGCGAGGATTTTCGATGACCATTTCCAGCCAGTTGACAGGCGCGTTGGATAACCCGTCTGTACCGAAAACGCTGGATAATTGAGCAGCTTTTCAGAACCATCAAGACACTTGGCTTTGCTATTGAGCGGGTATCGACAGAGGCGGCACCGTTTGCGATGCTGTGTGCGCTGACACTGGTTGCCGGCGTCTCCTGCCTGCAGCTTGTGCAGGACCGCGATGGTGCGGGCAAGCGGCCGCTCCAGGATGTGTTTGACGCTGCGGACGGCGAGGCGCTGGAAGCGGTATCGGCAACACTGGAGGGGAAGACTGCGAAGCAGAAGAAACCGCATGCGAGAGGATCGCTGGCCTATGCACCATGGGTGTGCGCGCGTCTTGGCAGATGGACCGGCTATTATGGCAAGCCCGGTCCTGTGGTGATGTTGAAGGGTCTCTATCAGTTCAGCGCCATCCAGACCGGCTATGACATGGCTGGAAATGTGTGAATCCAATAAACATTGACTGGACCGGCAGAGGGCCCTTAAGCGGGTGACATGATACAAGCCGCAACCGCAAGAGACACCTTCTCGCCGGAACAAATCGCTTGGCTGGAAGAGCGCTTCAACGCCATCCGGACCACTGTCGATCGAGTCTTCGACAGGACGACGCTCATGTGGATAATCGGCGGGCTGACCGCGCTGGGTGTCGCCGCCGCCGGCCTTCTCTATGCGGAAATAGGCAAGAGCCGAGTCGCGATCGTCGAACTGGCGAAAGGTCAAGCCCGGATCAAGGCGATCCTGAACGAACGGCTACCGCGTCTGGCGGAATACGTCGTCACATCTTTTTTCCAAAATGCTATTATCGGCAGCGACAAACTCCATGTCACGGGAGTAGATTTTGCTGCCGTTGTTATCGTATGCCTCTTCACAAGTACTCTTATGAGGCTCCTGTCAACACAAGATAGGCCTGGACGTGGATCACACACGCATGATGCATCCATTCCTGTCGGTTGAATTGGTTCCGGCGATGGTGTCTGCGCTGCTCTCGGTTGCCAGCAGTCAGAGCAGGGAAACATCTCCATTGGGCGGCGATGTAGACGGTTCTCCAGCCGAAGGCTTGCTCTTGGATGGCCATGAAGCTGAACAGGTCACGGAACCTGCCCTCAGCGATCACTTGGCGTTGTTTCGAAGCGCAGGAACGGACCACAAGTCCGGTTGCCTCGGCAATCTACAGCTTGCGCAGCGTCCATGCTCTGGATGTCGCATTCGCGGTCACAGACTTATATGACGCAGTTGCCCGAGCAGGCTCGACCGGGTTGCTGTGCCACGGCAAGCTCCCCCGACAAGTGCCGAATGTCGTTCTCCTGTCGAGTCCCTGCGTTCTTCAGATCAGCATCGTCTCGGGGCTGGTGCCGGCGGTCTCTCCACGCGCTGACACCAGCGCAGATCTCGGCCAATATGTTCAAAAGGTCGAAACAGCGTCCGCCTCCAGGGACTAGCGCGCTGTTTTCCAAGGACACCCAATTGTGCGATTTCAGACTTTACCGGGAGGTCTGAACCAATTAGCCTCTCATTGCATCGTAATGTCGAACGACCGACTGATTGTCGATCTAACCTGTTCTTGGGGAGCCTTGATTATCGAATACGACCTCAGGTCGATGCGGCCAATTTCTTCCGGGCCAGCCGGGAGCGCTGATTCTGGCGTTCGCTTTCCTCGCGTGACAACGCCACACTGGTTCGAACGCCCCTGTTGACAAACCTGACCAATCCGGACACCACTCTCTCGCTTGGATTAATGCCGGCGCAAGTCAATACTTCCTTGCCATCTCGTGATCGTGCCCATCGGGCGATTACTTCCGTACCGTTGCCAAAACTCTTTTCGTCTGCAATCGCGTCGTCCAGTGCAGCCAAAACCACGGCGGCAAAGAGTTTTCGAGCCCTGGAACCCTGCTCATAGTTGAATGCTGTATCATCGTACTTGGCCATCCAAGCCATCTCCTTTAGCACTAATTGCCGCTCACATTAGTCGAAAATCCCCTCGTCCAAGCCGCTTGCTACCGCCACACACCGCCCTGGACAGTTGCGCAGGGCTCCGTGTCATGCTCGCGACCCAACATCAGGAATTGTAATTCTTGCCGCCGAGGGATACTTTATTGTGTGGAAAAAATCAACAGTTCTTTTGGTGAGTTGATGCCCAAAATCAACGGCAACGAGATCCGCCCGGGTATGATTCTTGAGCATAAGGAAGGATTGTGGGCTGCCGTCAAGTGCGACCATGTCAAGCCTGGCAAGGGGGGTGCGTTTGCCCAGATCGAACTCAGAAACATTCGCACCGGGTCCAAGCTCAACGAACGGTTCCGTTCTGCAGACAAGGTAGAACGTGTCAGGCTTGAGCAACGCGAATACCAGTACCTGTATGATGAGGATGGGCTTTTGGTGTTCATGGATTCCGAAACCTATGATCAGGTTTCGGTTAGAGATGATCTGGTAGGTGACAAGGCGAGGTTCTTGCAGTCCGGCCTGGTGGTTTCGGTTTCCTTCTACGATGAGGAAGTGCTGGGCATCGAGTTACCGCAAAAGGTCATTTGCACAATCGTCGAGACAGAACCGGTGGTTGCCGGGCAGACGGCGGCCAACAGTTTCAAGCCGGCAGTGCTCGACAACGGTCTGCGCGTCATGGTGCCTCCGTTTGTCGATGCCGACTGTGACATTTACGTCAACACCGAGACGTTGGCGTATGTCGAGCGAGCCTGACCTGCCCCTGACATCTTGGATCGAGTGACAGCCACCATGCAAATTGTCGCCAAGGGCACGCCAGCCTGCCAATTTCCACAGCGTATCCCAGGCAATCCACGCGACCCAAGCTGAATTCATGACCGGGTGCACTCAATTGGGCGGCGAAGGCACATCCAGGACCAGGTTTGTGGTGCTGCCGGTGCAATAGAGACGACCGTCCGCATCGACGAGCCTGGCCTCGGCAACGGCTGTTGTACGACCTGCATGGACAACCTCGCCCCTGGCACGCACCATTCGATCGATTGGTACGGGTCGCATGAAGTTCACCTTGAACTCCAGCGTCGTACACCAACGACCAGGAGGAAGCGCTGAAACGATTGCGCAGGCCATGGCACTGTCAAGCAGGGTCGCGTACCACCCACCGTGTATCGTGCCCATCGGATTGCAGAATTCAAACCTGGACTGCCCTTCAAACACAACCTCGCCAATTCTGACCTCTTGCAGTCGAAAATCCAATACTTCTGCGATCGGAGGGTGCGCGAATTTTCCTCGACGCATTCCGTCGATCAGTTCAAAGCCGGTGTTTTGTCGCCAGACTTCCGGCGAAATCAATTCGTTCGGAGATTGTGCATATCTGATCGAGCTTCTGATATCTGTGGAAGCGGATGATGCCGTAGACTCGCTGTTCACTTATGTGCCTTGTGTGAATTGCATGGGACAGTACAAATAGGGCTGATTAAACCGATTGGGTATGTACCACCAATACACCTGGGCAAGACCTGTAGCGGTAGATTGCGCGAGGAACCAGAGTTCAAATGCGGCAAGTGAAAAGCTGTGTGTCGAAATCGCAGGATCCAGACAATTGGGTCGACTGGCTATATCGCGATTAATGCCAGAAGACATCTGCCATCAAATTAGTTCTGGGGGCCTCAACCAGATTGACATCGAAGTCAAGGCGCGCGACGCAGGCATACGAGAATTACCGGCACTCAACGATGACGATATCGGCACCTTGCGTACTTGGAGGGCTCATCTCGACAGGCTAAACGACATGATCAATACAGTTTGCACGATCACGGTCTGCATGATCGCTGCGTCATAAGAGGGTTTGATGAAAGAGGCGATTTTTCTCTCTGCTAGCGTTCCTGATCCAGAACGTGATCCCGAATACGCAGCCATGGCCGATTCAGTAGCGATTACGTCGGCAGTTTCTGCACTGGTGCACGTCACTTTGGGTCGTCGCATACTAGTTTGGGGCGGACATCCCGCCATTTCGCCAATGATCTGGACCATTGCGAAAAACATTGGCGTTGATTACGGAAGTTGGGTTCGCCTCTATCAATCGAAACATTTCTCTGATCAATTCCCGGAAGACAATGAACGCTTTCGCAACGTTACGTTCACTGAAGACATTGAGAATGATCGAAACAAGAGCCTGTTGTCCATGAGAATGCAAATGCTCTCTGAATTTCGTTTCTCGGCCGCCGTCTTCATCGGTGGTATGAGCGGCATCCTTGAAGAGTTCGACATATTTCGAAAACTACAGCCTAATGCTGCGATTGTTCCGGTCGTTTCCACTGGAGGTGCTGCAATGGAAATTGCAAAACGCCTGCCGCACGTCGACCAAGACCTCATTGATGACTTTGACTATGTCGCGGTCTTTCACCGCCATCTTAGAATTGAAGTCACTGAGGTTCGTTTTTGTCGGCCGACCGATCAGCCCGTTACGTCCATGGCATCGCCACTTGTAACCACCAAATCCTGAGCCCTGACGTCAAATACTCGCACCCGCCTTCTCGGGGTCGAGTTCCGCAGGTAGTCTATTCCCCTCACCAACCAAACGGTTGGTCAACCACGCCCGCCCCAATGTTGTTGCCGAGGGCTAAGCCGTCGACTGGACTGTCGCTCGGCTTGGTGAGCCAGTGCAGAAGAATGCAGATTGCATCCGGGCTTTGATGATCGGCCCGGCAACCGCCACGGACACAGCGTAGGGCTCCGATTTCGTGCCGCGAAGCGCTTGCCCTTTCCCAACCAGGATACTGCGAACCAAACCGGGAACAGCGGTCGCCGACTCTCGTCCAGAAGCCTTCGACCACGCCTGACAAGTACTTCCTAAGCCGCCTTTCAAGGTCGCATGCCCATTCGCGAAATTGCGCGAAATACTTTGTCTTGTTACCCGATTAGCTTGTCTGCGGCACTCCATTTTGAAATGTTGTTCATCAAGACACAGAGTCTTATGAAGCTTCGCGCTAGAGATAACCATGACTTTCGTCACCCGTTCGCTCTCTCCTCAGGAGATTCGGGTTATCCTCAGCATGGCAGAACACGGCAGCAGGAATACAGAACGCCAGGCAATCATCGACGTACTCGGTCTCAGCCCGCAGCCCGCCGACCACGTGATCCGTTCGCTACGCCGGAAAGGTTGGCTGGAGCGCGCGAGTTGGGGCCGCTACCTACTTATACCTCCCGAAATGGGACCCGACGCTCTTGGCGCAAGCAACGTCCTGGCGCTCGCCAGCCAGATCGCCAGACCGTACTACTTCGGCTATTCCACGGCCGCAGCGTATTACGGCTTCACCACACAGCATCGCCACGTCATTCGACTGGTGACACCGGTGCGCTCACGACACCGACGCGTGCACGACACAGAAGTCCAGATTGTCCATCCAGTCCCGAGAAAATTCTTTGGATTCAGCCCGATCGACGTGCTCGGCCATACCGTCATCATGTCCGACCGTGAAAAGTCCGTTATCGACTGCATCGACCGGCCAGCCCCTCGCCGGCTGCGAAGGAGAGGCTTCGACCGTTTTGGCGACGGCCTGCCGCCGCATTGATTGGCGCAAGGCGGCCAGCTATTTGGAGCAGATGTCCTCCAGGACACTTACGCGACGTTTCGGGTGGCTGGCGGAACGAGCCGACGCCTCGATTCCCAGGGATGTACATGCGCATCTTCCAGGGCCTTGCGAGAGGAACCGGCAGGGCGTTTTTCGGCCCGAGAATCCCCAAGCCCGACGTTATCGGCTATCAGGACAGTTGGCAGCTCACCGTCAACGTCACCGGTCAGGACTTGAGTGGCAGCACCGGTTGCGCGCGGCGACACTCGGTTGACCGGGAGCGCTGAGCCATTCAGCCCCGACCACACGTCCTGCGCTGCTCGGCCGCATCCGGGCTGCGAAACATCAATATCGTCGAAACCGAGATCGTGCTCACCTGCCTGCTCCAACTTATGGCTGAGCGCCGTATTCTGAACAAGCTCGCCTTCAAGGGCAGCACCTGCCTTCGCAAGATGTTAATCGGAAGAGGCGGCCGGTTTTCGACTGATCAGGAATTCACACGGGTGGAAGTGCACGACCACGAGGACGTGATCCTCGATATGATGGAGGCATTCGAGCATCTGTTTCACTGCATCCAGTTCAACGTTCCCGATGATAGCTACTACAAGACACAGGACGGCCTATCTTGGAGTATCAAACCGAACTGCGCCCACGACTGGAGTTCGGGCGGGCAAAGCGAGATCAAGCTCCAGTCAAGCCGACGAGAGGCGCCTACACTTCCACTGTCGCGGCACAATCAACTCTCGCAGGGCCACTTCCGGCACCTACCATTCAAGAAGAGATACTCAATCTCGCGCCTTTCCACGAGGCGGCGGTAAATGACTGCAGCATATCAGGCAGCGCCGCGTTCATGTCGGCAATCCTCATGGCGCGTTGGTTCCCCTAATGTAACGCAACAAGATTGAATGTGCCGTTCATCAACCACCACACCCCTTTGGTCTGCAATTTACGTGCCCGCCTAACTCTTTGGGATTTCAAGTTGCCTAGGTTTCCATGGCAACAATCACTGGATTGTGCCGTCTAACAGTTCTTCTGATGCCGCTGAATCAGGCCAAGGCAAGGAACCACTTCCCTAGCCGTTATGTGAAGCCAACCACATACTGAGGAAGCGACCCCATGCCACTGAGCGATGCAGCCAAAGCTTACTGGAACCGATTTCAGATAATTGGTGACACCTGCATCCACAACTGGCCGGTAGCGAGCCACCATCTCAAATGGCAGTTCGCAAAAGCCGTGCTGCCGCAAGTTTCCTCTGTAAGCCAGATCGGACCTGGCCCGCATTACATGGCGTTTGGTTTGGGCCATTGCATCGCGCAAGTTCTAACTCTTAGTCCGAGAGTCCGCATGTCTGGACTCTCGGATATGGATAATGCGACCGCACGCTTTGCCAACGATTTGCTCATTCCAGTTGGAGGCTCTATGCAGTGCACTTTCTTATATTGTGTAAGCTAATCTGAGGTACGACCGCTGAAAACAAACTCATTCCCAAATTGACGATTGGCGGGTCGCGGTATCACTTGACTCCAGAATCAGGAGGACAGGACTTCCACTGAGGCGTCCGCCGCTCGCAGTTCGGCATCGCCCAAACGGCTAAAGCGGATCTGGGCTATGGCATGGCCGCCCGACTGCGTGAAGAGTGTTCCAATCAGTCTGCGCCCCGACATTATCTTTGTGCCTACCGGAGCTGAGCCCTTTATGCGCACCTTGGTCAATCCCTTGCGCAATTGTGTCTTGTGTTTCATTCGCGCCGTGACCTCCTGCCCGACAAAACACCCCTTCCCGAAACTGACTCCGTTTAGCCGCTCGAAACCCGCCTCAAGAATATAGGTCGTGTTGGGAATCAGCTCGATCAGTGTCTCCGGGATGCAGTGTTCGACGCGAATGGCGTCCCAGTCAACATCCTCCCCCGAACCATTCGCATTGCCATAAAGGCGCCAGCCAAGTCTCGGATGCCTGGGATCAGCAACGGCGCCATCCGGCGCCTGCCCGATACCTCGAGATACAGTCAGTTCCGTCTTCCTAAGTTCGACGCGTGAACGCAACCGATACATCCCCAGCCGGGATGCAAGTGTGGCTGCGCATTCGCCATGTACATCTATGAGAATACTCTCGGGCCGGGAAACTAGCAGGAAATCGGCGAGAAACTTGCCCTGTGGCGTCAGCAAGGCACTGTAGACAGGACCATTGACTACTCCGTTCACGTCATTGGTGATCACACCCTGCAAAAACTGCATTCGGTCCTCGCCGATGATCTCGAATACCGTTCGGTCATGATCAGCTACAACTGGCATGGTTGGCGGTTTCCGACAAGCTGACATTGTTTTCTACCTTTGAGTTGAACACGCAAACAACTTCCATCGTCGCTTTGCAGGCTGATTTCCTCTAGGAAACCAATGCTATGGTTCAGGCAATCTTGTAAGGGAGCTTGCTGAATCATATAGGTTCGGATTGAATTGTTGCAACGGGAGTTATGCATGGCTGGCCATTCCAAATGGGCTAATATTCAACACCGCAAGGGACGCCAGGATGCGAGCCGGTCCAAACTGTTTTCCAGACTCTCCAGGGAGATAACCGTTGCAGCCAAGATGGGTGATCCCGACCCGGACAAGAACCCGCGCCTGAGACTGGCGGTCAAGGAAGCCAGGAGCAATTCAGTTCCCAAGGATCTGATTGAACGGGCGATTTCAAAGGCATCCGGCGCGGACGCCGATTCCCTCGAAGAGATCAGATACGAAGGATACGGACCGTCGGGGGTTGCGCTAATCATCGAGACAATGACCGACAACAGGAACCGAACAGCAGCGCTGGTAAGATCCCTGCTGGGCAAGCTTGGCGGCAACCTGGCCGAGACCGGAGCGGTCAGTTTCATGTTCGAGCGCAAGGGCGAAATAACCTACCCGCTTTCGGCTGGAAGTGACGATGCTATCCTGGAAGCTGCGATCGACTCCGGGGCCGAGGATGTTGAATCATCCGAAACCGGTCATGTTGTGTACACTGTAGATGTCGAGCTGGCCGATGTTTCGTCGGCAATAGAAGCCATACTGGGTGAGAGCGAAACCACCCGTCTGATCTGGAAACCAACGACTACCACTGAGCTTGATCTGGACGGCAGCCAGAAAATCATTCGCCTTATCGAGGTGCTGGAGGGTGAGGATGAGGTCCAGAGGGTTACTGCAAACTTCGAGATACCTGACGACATCCTCGCTCAACTCGCATAATTCCAGATAGTCCGAATTCAAGCCTGGCATTGGCGCCGGTATTCGCCGGAGCTCTAGCGGACGCTACTGTAACGCCACATTTGTCATGCGTGAACAGCACAACTTCCCCAGCCTTTCTTGAACCATGACAAGTCTATCCACATGACCATGTTCCGACCGACACCAATGATTGCGGGTATTCTGTGGATGGTGGTCTCCGGCCTCAACTTTGTCGCTGTTTCAGCAATCGTGAAATACGTCGGATCGGACGTTCCACCACCACAAGCTGCATTTCTCCGCTATTTGTTTGGCCTGGTATTCATTCTTCCCTTCCTGGGTCAACTGCAGCTGGCCCGGATTTCCCGCCGCGAGCATGCCTTCCAGTTCGTGCGCGGGATAGTCCATTCAGTTGGCGTACTGTGCTGGTTCTTTGCGATGACCCGAATTCCGATTGCCGAGGTTACGTCCCTTGGATACCTGACACCGATTATTGTCACTTTTGGAGCCGGTCTTTTTCTGGGCGAAAGGCTGAACTTGGTCAGGGTGCTCTCCGTTGGCGGTGCATTGCTGGGGGCAATCATCATCTTGCGACCCGGAATCCGCGAAATTGGTCAAGGACATCTTGCAATGCTCGGATGTGCAACTTTTCTTGCTGCATCATTTCTTATGGCCAAGCGTGTAGCGTCGAGGTTTAACTCCGCGGTGATTGTCACGATGTTGTCCCTCATATCGACGATTTGTCTGTTTCCCTTTGCGATTGCCGTTTGGGTGCCGCTGACGGTTCCACAGATTGCCTGGCTGTTTCTTGTCGCTTTTTTTGCGACAGCAGGTCATTTTGCAATGACCCACTCCTTCCGCAATGCACCGATATCAGTAACTCAGCCCGTGAACTACCTGCAACTCATCTGGGCAACCCTGCTCGGTGTACTGGCATTTGGCGAGAGCGTGGATGTGTTTGTCATTCTTGGCGGCACGATTGTCGTGGCCTCCGTGACCGCGGTTTCATGGCAGAGTGCGATGCGCTCGCTGCGTCGCACGTGAAACACAATTTCTCCTGCGAGGGATCGATACTGCCCCCCCTGCTCATCAGCCCGGTACCAAGCAATATCTGGCCCCGTGTGTTCCCGGCACTGCCATTACCAGGACATTAACCGCCATTATGGCTATTGCTACAGTGCACCAAACTGCGGCAAGTCAGACATAGAATGAGGCATCACAGGTGCCGATTTCAATTGAGGTGCAGGAATTGTGCAGCACGCGGAGGTTCGCTTGCCGAGCGGTTTCGAGTTGGCCTGACGAGTAGCCTGCCTGCAATTGACGCTGCAATTCAGATCTTGAACCGTCTCAGGCAACCGATAGGCTAGATCGGCACAGAAACCAGTCTGGGGACCTGTGGAGACAGCACCGAATATCGTTTTCATTTGTGCCGACCAAATTCGGTACGATTGCCTGGGTTGTACCGGCAATCCGCTAATTCAAACTCCCAATATTGATGCAATCGCCCGGTCCGGCATCATCTTCCATCAGCATCGCACGCCACACCAGATTTGCTCGCCCGGCAGAGTCACCATGTTCACGGGGATGTATCCTCGTAATCATCACCTGTTTCACAACGGAAACGCTCTGTCGCCCGAATGCCCGGTCATTGCGGAAACTCTTGCCAGCAATGGCCACAGTACGCACGGGATTGGCAAGTTTCATTTGCAACCGCTTCTGGCGCCAGGCCGACCAGGCAATGCCGGATTCAATAGCCTTCCGGGGCAACGAAACGGCCGTAAACTGGACAGGTCCATATCTATGGGTTCAATTCGCTTGAGCTGCTTCTGGGAGAGGCCCACCACTGCCTACATGGAGGGCACTATGCCAAGTGGTTTCGGCAAAACCACCCTGCCCATGTGGATCTCTTCGGCCCAGATGCATCACTGTCGCCAGTTCCTGTTGACCTTCCCGAGGTCTGGAAATGTGCTGTCCCGGTCGAAGAGCACAATAATAGCTGGGTTTCGCGCCAGACCGAGCAATTTGTAAGGACCCTGGACAATTCACGAATGCCGTTCTTCCTTTATGTGTCCTTCCCCGATCCGCATCACCCGTTTTCTCCGCCGGCTCCTTTCTGTGACAGCTACCATCCTGAAGGTGTGCCGATGCCGAAGGTTATTGCCGGCGAACTGGACAAGATGCCGTCCTACTTGCGCTCGCATGGTCGAGATGAATGGATGGAGCAGGCGTTTTCGGACTATGCTGCGCCGCCGACTGGTTCGATTGAACAGGGAATGCTGATCCGGACCGACAATATTTCCGAAGCGACGATGCGTCTTGCCATCGCTCACACTTACGGCATGGTGGAAATGATCGACCACTGCATCGGGCAGATGCTGGCCGCGATCCGCGAATGCGGATTAAGTAATACCACTCATATTCTGTTTACTTCCGATCACGGCGAGCTGCCTGGAGACCATGGCTTGCTGCGAAAGGGACCACCTCCCTTTGAGCAACTTGTTCGTGTACTGCTGATCATGTCTGGCCTGGGCGATTGGAGTCGGGACGCGCTATATGGCGAGTTTCCCCGGGAACACCGCAACTAGGCCAATCATTCGATATTCTGTAACGGGTTTCGCCTCACTCTTTATCCGCTTGAGCCGGGATGAGGACTATTATTCGACCACAAGTTCGATCCAGGCGAGTACAACATTATTCACTAAGTGTCTCGCGGCACGGTTTGAAATCACGTATCCGGCGGTGGAAATTGTAGCTTTGCCGGATCACGGGGTTGGATAGGGTCAGTCTCAGCCAGTTGACATGGCGTGCGGCCGATTTGCTTGTCGCCCAATCTTTTCTAACTCGAGATTCCTGTCAGAATTCCTGTAGCCAGGACTCATCACTAGAACACGATAATTGCAGAACAGGAGCAACGCCTGGGGGAGACTTCTGCTTCGAGCTTGGAAGTTTTGGCTTCCTATGAGCTTGGCAGCCAAGTCTGTCCAATAATCTGCGATTTGGCGGCTCATTTCATTTTGCAAAGATCTCTTCTCGCAAGAAGTTTTCTGTGAGCCGGGCGAAGTGTCTGATTAGACTGCCCCTGCATATTGTATATCTTGCCACGACGACCCGGAATTAGTGACTGATTCTTGAAGTCCTTATGCAAGGCCTTGTCGGCTGTAATGAGCAGCCGGGCACCACTGGCCCTTGCAAGGGCGAGTATATGCACATCATTTGAAACAAACCCTCCCTTAGCCTCTATTGCTTGATGTTCCTTTTCAATTCTATTCTTGTCTACACTATGAACACTCCCGCTGCGGCGCCTCTCTCGCCACCAATTGACGAAACTGCTGTTGGTGAGCAGTTCACTATGCAATTTACCGCCTGAGACTAGTTTAAGGCCCCTGTCATCAATTGCGGACAATATCGCATCGGTATGATCTCTGGGACTTCCCTTTCCGAAAACCATTCCAGCAACATTTGTGTCAATGATGACGCACATCTACGAATTAACCCCGGCGAAATCCATTCTTATGTCACGCAGGGTCTCTTGCTTGAAGAAAGATCGGTAGCCGTTTGGTGCACCAATAACGCTTCCAAGGTTGTCCAGCTTGATCGGATAAATCTGGACACTCAGCCTGTTTCGCTCGAAATACAGAATCAACACGTCTTCAGGTGTCAGTCCAGTTGTTCCATCGCGCACTTCCATGCGCACCCGGTCCAGGATGTGATCGCTGTGCGTTTCCACGATAAGCTGGTTTTTGTCGGCAGCCATTCGACACATGATGGACCCTAGCGCTGCCTGCGCACTTGGATGAAGGTGCACCTCTGGCTGCTGCAACAGGTACAGCCTGGGAGAACTTGAGCGAAGAAACTCGACAAGGAGGGGCAGTATCTGGCTTATGCCGTATCCTACATCAATGAGGTCTTTCCATGGGCCTTTCAGGTTACCACCATGCTTTCTTACCTGAACCTTGAAAGGATCATTACCTTTCTTACCCAAGTTCTTGATCCTGAACTCATCGAAGAGTCCTAATTTCCTTCCATACTCCACAAGGTCGTTCTTCAGTGATTTCCAATGACTGTTGTTGGACCTCTTCAATTCTGCCAGAAAATCTGGAATTCGCCGACCTTGCGGATCGGAACCGGAGAGCGAAGGGTCATAGGTCCGTCCGGGCTCTGAACGAACCGGAGCACTCGCAAAAGGCCTGGGCGCCCTTCCCGGGATGCTAATTGCGAGATCAAGTCCCATTAAAATGTCTTCCTCCTGAAGCGGCGGCGCCACTCCCTGGGGTTCACCGGTCAGCAAGAATTGACTTGCAGAGCGAACACCCCACAGCCAATTTCCGCCCGGAAATCGAACGCCCTCCCAGGTCCAGCTGCCGTTGCGCGTTGTCAGCACACAATTGTTTCGATTGACCTCAAGTGAGTATTCGTCACTCCTGATGGTAATTCTTTGAGCAATAATGTTCGCATGGTCGCGGGCGAACTTGACCTTGAATTCTATTTTCCCGATTCCTTGGACTGGATCCGAACTCTTGTAGGCAAACCCACCGGTAAAGCTCTCTGCCTGACCCCCTCGACCGCCTCTGTGATGTGCGATATCTTCGAAGGTTCCAAGATCGTATGGCTCTTTCTTGAAGTTTGGTAACCGAGACCCCGAGTGGCACAATTCAGTGAGAGCCAGGACCATAGCCTGAAATGACGTCTTGCCGGTGCTATTGTCACCGACCAGCAACGTGAGTGGCGCCAAAGGGGCAACTTGCCGTTCCCTGAAACACCGGAAGTTTTCTACTGAAATCTCGTCTATGAGAAATGGGGCAGTCATTGAACGAACAGACTCCTTCTGAGGTAGACTTGCATACATCCCCTGATACTGATCAAAAACTATAGGCACATTCCCCGCCGGGTATGTCAACTGCAACCACACTGTACCTGGATGTCACAGGCCGGAAGTTCAGAAACCAGGCATCAGGCGAAGATGCCAGGTCGAGCCAGGCATCAGAGCGGTTGGCACCTGTTACGCTCAGGCGCATTGTTGCAACTTGTTGATGCCGTTTGTGACTCGGATTCAGAGGATACCTTCAAGGGTCCAACGCAGCCTGCTGTATCCTGAACTGCTGCCGAAGATGAGCCCAACGCTAAAGGGATTCTCCCGTTTGAACACCTATCTTGACCTCGCCGTAGAGCGAGACTCAACCCACAACACGTAAATCGCGCAAAGGAAACCGATAACCGTGCATGCCAACATAATGAGAAACAGAGGGAATGGTCCACTCTCATCGGTTAGAGTTGCCCCGGCCAGTGCCGACAGCCCGGCGCCTATGCCAATTATAATTGCCCCTCCAATCCCGGACGCAGTTCCTGCGAGCTGCGGCCGTACCGACAGCATGCCCGCCATCGTGTTGGGCACAACAAGCCCGTTCCCGATACCAAGTATGGTCGCAAACCCGAAGAATCCGATTGGATGCGAAACGCCACTTGCAACTGCGATAACTGTGCCCAACGGTCCGAGAATTGTTACTACCGTTCCAATTAGCACCATCCTGTTGACACCTACGGATTGGGAAAAGCGGCCGGAAAGGAAATTTCCAAGCATGTAGCCAAAAGCTGCCATACCGAAGTAAAAGCCAAGCGTCGATGCCGTCAGGCCATAGTGGTTGGTCCCGACAAACGGGGAGCCTCCAAGGTAGGCAAAGAAAGCCCCTGACGAAAACGAGCTGATAAGACAATATCCCCAGAACCTTCGAGAGCCGAACAATTCCGGATACTGGCGTACCTGAACGCGCAGACTGCTCGGCTTCCCGGCATAGGTTTCGCCCTGGTCGAAATAGCAGATTACGAGCAAGGTCATGCCAATGATCAGAAGCAGGGAGAAACTTGCTTTCCAGCCAAAGGCATCATCAAGTGTGCCGCCAATCATTGGCCCCAACATCGGCGCGACAGCCATGCCCATCGTTACATAACCCATGACCGATGCTGACTTTTCCAGCTCGTACATGTCCCTGACAATAGATCGCGAGAGGACCATGCCAGAAACTATGACAGCCTGGCACATGCGAAAGACCAGAAAGATCTCCACTGTTGGCGACAGCATGCATCCGAATGTCGCCACCAGGAACAGCACGATCGACCACTGAACAACAATCCGCCGTCCAAAATAGTCGGAAATCGGTCCTACGATTACCTGCAGGACAGCATTGACAAACAGATATGTTGCGACCGACAATTGCATCACGCGGTATTCGGTGTCGAAATACTCGGTCATGTTGGGCAGGGACGGCAGGAACAATGTCATGGAGAGCGCCGGTATGGCAGATAGCATGATCAGGGTCACGATGTTGGGCGGCGTCGTTCTGTCCAGAAACCGTCGCGGTGTTTCCTCAGTCATGCAATTCAGTTCTCAACTATCAACTCTGTATGGCGAACGCCTGCCCGCATCTCAAGACATATAGGCACCCATAGCGCCTAATCATTGCTATGGACCCAAACTGCAAACCACAAACGCAAGACTTTATTGAGCCGGGCTGCTCCGATCGTCTTTCACACTCGAGAAAGAACGTTGGTCTGCCTCCAGATGGGCCCGCCGACAGGATTTCGCCGGACCTTGCCTGGTTTGATTGTACGCCTTGTTCAGGGTAGCCGAGTGTACAGTGCCAGGAATGCGTGCCGTCCGTGAGCCCGATACGAGGGGAACAGGGCGGAATCTGATAACGCTTGAATTCAGGCAGCTTGTGCCAGTCAGCAGGTCCGCCACGGGCCAGCTGGCGTCAACCGGCCACCGACATGCGGTGCCTTTCCTGTCCAAAGATGAATCACGCAAAGCTGACATCTGCTCCAATGCCTGGGCTGACCAATGCTGATACCCTCATGTTGTCACCAGATGTAAATGCACTGTCAGCGCGCTGCGCTGGAACCCTGGACCGACGGGTGGTGCAGAAAGGCGTTTGTAGTCTGTTTGGCAATCCCCGCTCAGTTGCATATTCGAACCTGCACCGCTCAGTATGTAAATTTCTAAATGTTCAAGAAGATTCTCGTAGCCAATCGCGGCGAAATAGCCTGCAGGATAATACGTACTGCCCGCAAGATGGGCATTGCGACGGTTGCTGTCTACTCCGAAGCAGATCGCAATGCCGTGCATGTCAGGCGTGCCGACGAAGCTGTCTGCATTGGCCCGCCTCCGGTCAGCCAATCCTATATCGTAATCGGCAAAATTCTCGATGCGATCCAGCAAACCGGCGCAGAAGCCGTACATCCCGGTTACGGTCTTCTGTCCGAAAACAGAAATTTCGCGGCTGCCCTTGAAGCCGCCGGCATCGCGTTTGTCGGCCCGCCGGCAGCTGCCATTGAGGCTATGGGGGACAAGATCGCCTCGAAACGGATCGCCGCGGCGTGTGGCGTCTCGACGATTCCCGGTTATGCCGGGCAGATCGACTCCATCGAGGATGCACGCCGCATTGCAAGGGAAGTTGGCTTTCCGGTCATGATCAAGGCGTCGGCAGGTGGCGGTGGCAAGGGAATGCGAATTGCTCGCAGCGACAAGGACGTTGCCGAGGGATACGAAAGTTCTCGCAACGAGGCAGCCAGCGCCTTTGGCGATGATCGCATCCTGATCGAAAAATTTATCGAATCACCGCGACATATCGAGATACAGGTTCTTGCCGACAGGTTCGGTAACTGCATCCACCTCAATGAACGCGAATGCTCCATTCAGCGTCGCAACCAGAAGGTCATCGAAGAGGCGCCGTCGCCGTTTCTTGACGCCGCGACACGCACAGCCATGGGCAACCAGGCAATCGCGCTCGCAAAGGCGGTGAACTACTGCTCGGCCGGTACAGTCGAGTTCATTGTCGACCGAAAAAAACGCTTCTACTTCCTTGAAATGAACACTCGCCTGCAGGTTGAACATCCAGTTACCGAACTGATCACAGGGGTCGACCTTGTGGAGCAGATGCTTCGTGTGGCCTGGGGCGAACAGCTGTCTCATTCACAGGAGGACGTTCCCATCAATGGCTGGGCCATGGAGGCTCGAGTCTATGCCGAGGATCCGTATCGCAATTTCCTTCCATCCACCGGACGCCTCACGCGCTACCGACCTCCGGCCGAATTGAACACAAGGGACATGGCGATTCGCAATGACGCGGGCGTATGCGAAGGGAGCACTATCAGCGTTCATTATGATCCCATGATCGCCAAACTGTGCAGTTGGTCCAGTGATCGGCACAAGGCACTGCAAATCATGAGGGGTGCACTGGACGAATTTGAAGTCGAGGGATTGCAGTGCAATTTGCCCTTCCTGTCTGCAATCATGGATAGTTCCGCATTTGCAGGCGGAGAGTTTTCCACGGCATTCATCGAAGAGAACTACCCAGACGGATTTAGCGGCGTCGACCTGGATCAGGAGACAGTCACACAGCTGGCCGCCTGCAGTGCGGCAATGATAAGATTTGATGAACTGCGAAGAGCACGCATTTCCGGCAAGATGCCTCATCATTCGCGCGTGGTCGGAAATGACTGGGTTGTAATCATAGGCGATCTGCAGCTGCCGTTTTGCCTCAGGGCACGGGACGGCGGATGCGATGCCCAGCTTCCGGATGGGCGCTGCATTCACATAGTAACGAACTGGACGCCTGGCCACCGGCTGGCAACCCTTCATATCGACGACCGCACACTCACGGTCAAGGTCGACCCGATAACGGGAGGCTTGAGAATTCGCTATCGCGGTGCTGACTTGAACCTGCGGGTTCGAACACCGCGGCAAGCGGCGCTCGGAAAACTGATGCGGCGCAAGGCTGCAGCGGATACATCGTTGATGCTGCGATGTCCGATGCCGGGACTCGTCGTATCGATCGCTGTCAGTGAGGGTGAACGGGTAACTGCCGGACAACCTCTCTGCACAATCGAAGCCATGAAGATGGAGAACATTCTGAAGGCCGAACGTTCAGCGACTGTTCGTGTCATTCATGCCCGCCCGGGAAAAATTCTGGCCGTCGACGAAGTCATCATGGAATTCGAATAGACGTGCACCCTGCCGGTTCCGGGAGTCATCTGGGTGTCACGCTTTCAGGTCCTGTCCAGGAACCCGCAAGCTCAGCGAGACTTTATCTCTTGCTGACGTATGGGCAACTTGTCGATGGCGTTGCTGAATTCCCGAACGCTCCATGCCGTTGGCTTGCGCAGAAAGACCGTGCCGTCCTTGGCAACGAGGATGATGACGAAATCCCGGGGCCGAAACTTGCGGCGCAGCTCACTCTTGGCTGCCGGATCGGTATCGCGCAATACCACCACATCCCGTTCGGTCAGGAAGTGTTCTTCTCCGTCGAGATACGCCAGTTGCTCGACAAATCGGGGGTCAAAGGGCGAATCAGCCAGTATGATGAGTAGCCTCTTCTGCCACTTGAACTGTTCGATGGATATATCTCCAGACGCAGGGTCCGTGATGTCGATCACCTGCAACTGATCCTGGCTGTTCTCTGCCGCGGTTCCCGTCGCCACACCTGCAAGTGCAAACAACCCGAGCAACAGGATTGTAGCAAGGCCTGATCTCTGACGGAGTTTACCGGGTATCATAGGTGGTTTACTGACGTATCTCGGCTAGGAAGAGAATCCAAATAAGGTGCATTATGCATATAGTGCAATTTACAGGTGAATTGCAGACAATTCGCAAATAAAATGATGGTGATATGGCTGGACTGCATTCGATTACCGGCAAAATCAATGCGCCAGCAGCAACAGCCGATTAATCATGAAGAAACGGCCGAATCCACGCCACAGAAAGGGATCTGTCAATGTCTGATAAACAGGACGCCTGGCGTCGACTCGCTGCCAGGGAACGCAAGGGGCAGCCTCTTGAGGACCTGAATTGGGAGACACTTGAAGGGATCAAGGTCAAACCGCTGTACATGGCCAATGATGTAGCCGACAATCCCTATCTTGACGACGTGCCGGGGCTCAATCCCTATCTCAGGGGCGTGCGCGCCACCATGTACACGCAACGACCCTGGACCATCCGCCAGTATGCCGGATTTTCGACCGCCGAGGAATCCAACGCCTTCTATCGACAGGCGCTCGCTGCCGGCCAACAGGGTGTTTCGGTAGCCTTCGACCTGGCGACGCACCGCGGCTACGACAGCGATCATCCACGCGTGGAGGGCGATGTCGGCAAGGCTGGCGTTGCCATAGACACAGTAGAAGATATGAAGATCCTTTTTGACGGGATACCGTTGGAAAAGGTTTCGGTATCGATGACCATGAATGGTGCAGTGCTACCCACAATGGCCAACTTCATAGTTGCCGGCGAAGAACAGGGGGTCGACACATCGCGGTTATCGGGAACAATTCAGAACGATATTCTCAAGGAGTTCATGGTACGCAATACCTATGTCTATCCTCCCGAACCGTCGATGCGCATCGTGGCCGACATCATTGCGTTCGCAAGCGACAGCATGCCGAGATTCAACTCGATTTCGATTTCCGGCTATCACATGCAGGAGGCCGGCGCCAATCTCGTTCAGGAACTGGCCTATACGCTGGCCAATGGCCGGGAGTATGTGCGCACGGCAGTCGCGCGCGGACTTGATGTCGACGCCTTCGCCGGCCGCCTGTCGTTCTTTTTTGCCATCGGCATGAATTTCTTCATGGAGGTGGCAAAGCTGCGCGCTGCGCGCCTGCTGTGGAGCCGCGTAATGTCGGAATTCAATCCACGCAACCCACGCTCCAGTATGCTGCGAACACATTGTCAGACAAGCGGTGTCAGCCTGCAGGAGCAGGACCCCTACAATAATGTGGTGCGCACGGCCTATGAAGCCATGGCCGCGGTGTTGGGCGGCACGCAGTCTCTCCATACCAATTCGCTCGATGAAGCGATTGCCTTGCCCACCGAATTCTCGGCCCGCATCGCCCGCAACACCCAGCTCATCCTGCAAGAGGAAACCGGCGTAACCCGCACTGTCGATCCACTTGCCGGATCCTACTATGTGGAAACACTGACCAGGGAGCTCGCCGACCGCGCCTGGGCATTGATGCAGGAAATAGAAGACATGGGCGGCATGACCAAGGCGGTGGTGTCAGGTCTGCCGAAGCTGAAGATCGAGGAAACAGCGGCCCGACGCCAGGCCATGATCGACCGGGGCGAGGAAGTCATCGTCGGGGTCAACAAATTTCGCCCTGACAAGCAGGAGCCAATCAACTACCGCAGCATCAAGAACCGGGACGTCCGGCAGTCACAGACAGAGCGCCTTTGCAAGGTTCGCCAGTCTCGCGACCAGGACAGGTGTACTCGCGCCCTCGCAAACCTTGAGAATTGTGCTGCCCAGGGCGGCAATCTGATGCCGGCGGCGATCGAGGCGGCGCGCGCAAGGGCTTCAGTCGGCGAAATCTCAATGGCACTCGAGAATGTCTTCGGGCGCTTTCAGGGCAATGTTCAAGCTCTGAGCGGGGTCTACGGTCAGGCCTATGCAGGCGATCAGGCGTTTGAGAACATTCGCAAGAATGTCGAGTCCTTTGCCCGGAAGGAAGGGCGGCGACCGCGTATGCTGGTAGCCAAAATGGGGCAGGATGGTCACGACCGGGGAGCCAGGGTGATTGCGACCGCATTTGCGGATCTCGGCTTCGACGTGGACATCGGGCCGTTGTTTCAGACACCTGCAGAAGCGGCCCGCGATGCGATCGACAATGATGTCCATGTTGTCGGCATAAGTTCGCAGGCCGCCGGACACTCGACGCTGGCACCGCAATTGATTGCTGCCCTCAGGAATGAGGGCGCTGACGACATTCTTGTCATTTGCGGTGGTGTTATTCCGCGCCAGGACTATGAGCCGCTGTTTGAAGAGGGCGTCGCTGCCATCTTTGGCCCCGGCACCAGCATTCCGGATGCCGCCAGGGACGTTCTCGAGCTCATCGAAAAGCGGCGATTGACGGACCATGGATAAGCGTCCCAACAAGGCAACTCACCGGAATCGGCGGCGTTCGGTTGTGGAGGTGCATGTGTACCTCCGACTCAGGTGCTTGTGTTTCGGCCACATTGACCTGTCGCGGACCTGATTGAAGCGCTTAAGGCTGATCGAAGGCGTCTTGCAGGCAATGGCAGGCAATAAACCTGAACTGCTGCTTGTTGTCAGAACGTATCCACGATTTATGCCGTGATGTTTCGGCAGGAAAGTCACACTCCTGCCAAGCACATCTCATCTGACCATGAAAGGGCCCGGGATCGTATCCTGTTTTGCCCTCATGCCTATTGTCGTTTCTTCCAGAGCCGCACCATAAACCTGTCGTCTTCCTCGATTAGATCGGCCTCGGTGCCATTGTGATCTCTTATTGCTTCAACAATGCGAATTCGAACGCCCATGCCCCGGTGCTCGACGTTGCGGTAATCTCGAAGTATCTCCCTGAGAAGTCCATTACGGGCGACACGTACCACGCCCTCTTTCATCTTCTCCACGGTAACTCCGTTCGGCAGACGACCCGGTGAAATGACTTCCAACCGATCACTATACAGCGAAACTTCTACATCGGTTCCTTCGTATGCGTAGTCTCGATGAACCAGTGCATTAACCACTGCTTCTCGCACGGCATGACGTGGAAAGTCCTTTTTTCGAATGCGTCGACCGCCTTCGAGCCAGGCATCACTTCCCATGTTTCGTTCCACAAAGTTTACCGTGCGATCAATCACACCAGTGTCGACCATGCCTCCGTTGGGAGAGATGATCGGTACCAGCGGGCCACGAATGTGTTCTTCATCGATTGTGTTGTAATCCTTGTGCTTGCCGGGAAAAACTGTAGCAGTCACGCCGGCCTGTTGTACCCGGCGGTTGGGATTCTTGCCGAACAGCAGGAGACCTGCGACTGTAGCGCGATCAGTGCTTCCGCTTGCAACCAGCAGATCGGAATTAAGCAGGATTTGCCTCCAGTTCTTTACATCAGAGCGTTCCGGCCCAGGTCGATTCATTACGACGCGGAAATAGTTGTCAACGCGATCAAGATCGAAGCTCTCCATCTCCAAATCCTGTACAGCCCTGAGTTCATAGTGGACAAGTTGGGCAGCCTGGTAGAACCTTGCCTCTTCACTTCTTGTCGCTTCACGTGACCCGCTGCCAACGCGGATATAGGTGACCCATGCGTTTGATTTCCTGGCCCTGTAAGGTTTACCTGCACTGTCGGAAGGGAGTTCAACAATACCAACTATGCCGTAGTCTTCTATGGAAATGGATGTCCATGCGGGTATCGTTGGAGGGTCCAGATTGTTTCGGGCGATGTTCATGATCCACTGTTCTGCTTCCCCACGGGGCCTGTTTAATCCAGAGATCCACCCATCATCTTCCACACCGAGCAAAATAGCACCGCCATGGAGATTCAAGAATGCGGACATCTCCTTAGCGATGTCAGCAGGTCGGCAGTCATCCCGCTTGAACTCAACGCGGGAGCTTTCTCCATTCTTGACGAGTTCGAGCAGTTCCGTTTCGTTCACAATTCAGAATCCGTATTTTCGGCGCCGGGTTTCAAACGCATCACGGCCGCCCTCAAGAACTTCTTCAATGAGTTCTCGAACAGTATCGGAGTCAATCGACCCGGCATGTTCAGGAATTATGCGTGAACGACCGCTTCCAGCCTCACCTGCGGCAGATAACCCGAGGATGAGTTCTGCGTCACCCAGAACAGGAATGTTTGCGTTGTGCGTCGAAAAAATGAATTGGCGGCACTGTTTTGCCTCACGCATGCGAGGCACGATTCCCTCGGAAATGAAGCGATTATCAAGGTCATCCTCCGGCTGGTCCACGATCAGAGGTGCCTCGGATTCTAGCAACAACAACAGGAGTACAGCTGTAGCCTTCTGGCCCGTAGAAAGATCTTCAAGTGAGCGCCAGACAGGAGCGTCTCCTGCCGACGCAGTATTTAGACGGATCGCTGTCAACGGCGGAAGTTCCAGCTCTTCAATTTTCATGAATACTTCCGGATCACCTTCGGCAATTTTCTTTGCCTGGATGGGCGTAAAACCGTAAGCCTTCTGCAGCCTGCTTGCCCCTGATCTGCAGTCTTCGACAAGACTTGTAAGAGAGATTTGATGCATTGTCCGCAAGCTCTCGATGGCTTCCAAAATACGGCCCCCAATCTCCTGGCGAAGCAGTTGGCAGAGCGGTTGGCGATTTCCAGAACCGGTTAACTCAACCTGAACGCGGTTGCGTAACTTGGCGCTAATCTCCCGCGCTGCCTTGTCAAAAGTCCGTAATTCCTTGGCCTTCAGGTCCTCCCACTCGGCCAGAAGTTCGTTACGTCGGGTGACATGGGCTTTTTCCTGTTGTTCAAGGACCAAGAGCCGCTCTTTGAGTGGACGTAAATCCTCTATCCGGCGACGTAGCCGGAGAAATTCTTCCCCGTCAACACGCGATTCCTGTAATCCGCGCAGGATCTTTTCGTACCTTGATTGCGCCTCTGTTTTCTTGGTCTCCCAATCGGTCTTCAGTAATGCGACCTCCTGACTGGCGAGTTCCAATGCGCGCTTCAGACTGTCGGCCGCACGTGCACTTTCCTTGCCAAGTCTGGCAAGAATCAGATTTGCGCGGGAGAGTATTTCCTTGTTCGGCAGTTCCGAAAGCGCTCGCTCTGAAAGAAATGACAGGTCGACAGGCAACTCGCCCTGCAGAATTGAGAGTGCGTCTTGGAATGGCTTCAGTCGTGGGGTTATGCTTCCAAGCACGCGCTCTTCGCGCACAAGCGAACTCTGTTCCGCAAGGCGTTGTTCAAGGCCAACTTCCTGAAACCGCTTGAGCGTTTCCTGCAAGCCAGGAAGAGCGGCGACCTGCTCGTTGATCGAGTTGATCTCCGCACGAATGTTACATAACGCGCGGCGGTTCTGCCTGAGATCGCTTTGCAGCGACGATTTCCGACGGGAAATGGTTTCATCGAATTTGACAAAGCGGTCTAGCAAGCGAATCAACCGGTCGGGGCTTCTCGTTAACTCGGTGATCTCGTGTTGGCCAAACGCTTCAATCCCGGGAAGAATGTCCTCGGGAGCAAGACTCAACAATTTCCCATTAGTGTCGCGCACCAAAGGTGGATTGGGAATGGTTCGTTCAATCAGATACTCGCGAGCCCCCGGCCGCTGGACACGAACTCGAAGCGAAACTTTCGTCCCACCGCGCAACACGTGCCGAACAATTCCTTCATGTGCCTTGAGGGCATAATCGCCAATTGGAGAAAGGCCCAGCGCGTACCGAATACTTTCGACAACTGTGGACTTGCCACTGCCACGCCCGCCAATCAACACGTTCAGGTTTGGGTTGAGTTGAATCTTCACGCCATCAAGGAAACCTCCTTCCCACCCTATGGAAACCATTTCCATATGTTTCTCGGGCTCGAAGTATCGGGCCCTGGAATTCAGTCGAATGCGTGAGCCTGGATCAAGAAACGCCTGACGCAGTCCGCTAATGTTAACTCTGTCCATCTTGATCCAGCAGGTCGCTGAATGCTGGTCTAGATTTGAGGCATTAACGATATCCTTTGCGTTTATGGTAGCTATTGGGAGATTCTGACCAGAAGACGTGCTTCGACGATAATCGGAATTCTTGTTTGTTACGATCTGACGAACGTTCTGGGGCAAGTCTTCAACAGCACCCGGAATCTGGACTGCAAAAAGGTTTTCGTCCCTCCATGCCTTTATTCCGGGCTGACCCGTCAAGACCCTGAACAGGCCTCCCTTTCCAGTCACGTGTGCTGCAATCGTGATTCCTCCCTGATCGACAACAGTTTCCAGGATCTTTGCAAACGTAGCATCTGCAGGAGTGGATGAGGGGTTGATGTCCCTGATACCGAATTCACCGAGATACCGTCCCAGGAGGTCCAGCGATGTTTCTGGCGGATAAAGGCAGAGGACATGAATCCCTTCACTTGATGAAAGTTCAAAACCTGGAATGACATGAAGCCCTCGACCCCTCGCAGCTGAGCGAAACTCGGGAACGGCATCAATGCTATTGTGGTCGGTAATGGCAAGTACTTCGATACCAAGTTCTTCACACCTGTCGATAAGTGAATTCACATGGCTAGCATCGTTTCCTGGGGTAGGCTGTCCACGATACGTATTGCCATAATGATGGGGATTAACTTGAAGCGCACACTTGTAGAAGCGTGCCCCTGCAGAAACGCGAGTGGTTGTCTTTGATGCCGCTTTGATAGTCATGTCATTAGTTTACCTTAATTTCCTATCAGTTCAGCCTCCTTGCACTGGTTGCTGCAGTCATACCTTCTGACCAACAATTGAATCCGACAACAAAGAATCTCTTGACACAGTTTGAAGATGGGGAATTGTGCCTCCTGCATTCACTGGGTTCATACTTCTCGTTCACGACATCGAAGGGTATTGTACATCGGAAGTGCTGGCCCTGTTAGTCTAATTCAGTAGAATAAACTGGCACGACACCTCCGGCGCACAGACGGTGCTCATGCTCGGATCACAGCCTTTCGCCAACGGGGTCCCTGGACCAAGGATATGCTGTTTGTTGACTATGCCAACATTCCAGCACAGGGTAGGATCCTGGCTCGACAACGCGGAATCTATCTGAACCCCGGCCGGATTATAAGAAAAGGCAGGAGGATGACGATGATCGATTTCTCAAATAACCAGGCATAGGTCGAATACCCGGCGTGCTACCACTCCTTACTCCGGCGGCCGCTCGAAGCACTGGCCTACATGACCGGAATGTATCAGGAAGAAGCGTCTTCGGGGTTGTCTACTTCTGGTATTGGCCGCGGCAACAGCATACCAGCCCTTGATCATGTCTAGCACACCTTCCATCCGTGCAATGCGCTCGCGCACGGCGCCCATCTGATGGTGCACCTCATCACGAAGATCGGATATGTCGCGGCGTTGATCGCCCATTTCACGGCGCAGTCCATAAACCTGGGACATAATCAATGCCGCCAGAGCCACCCCGGTGCCAAGAATTGCCATCAGACGTTCAAGGTCCGTGTCCATCAATCATCCGCTAATTCTACGCCCTTCTGCCATTATCTCTCCATGATCAAAATGCACACCACCCTCTCAATCGGTCATCGGTCCTGGAAACGGTTCCAGCGAGTTGCATGTGCTTCACTCAATGGCATGAGACCGCTTCCTCCGTATGCGGTTGGTGGTACATGCTGATATACTGGAGTGGCGATCCCTTTGCTAGATCCTGGGCCGCAAAATTCGCTGATAATCTGGCAGGAACTCCCTGATCATACGAGTCTTGCAAGAGGTTCAATCACATTCCGGAAAGGAGGATTCCGGGGAGGTGCAATTCGACACCCGGCAATTCAACCACGTTGTCTGGCGCTCACATGACGAGCGTCGTGATCTGCTCGCAAACCGTATAGCTGCAACAATCGGAGATGGCCCATTGCACAACAGTCAAGTTGTGCATGGCACCGTCAAGGGAGCATCTTCTTGAGACTTTGGGTCCGGTCTTGTTCTGCGCTTGCATGGACTGGATGACCAATCAAACCAGTTCCCGTGTGTTTCGACTTATGCTGACTTGATAAACATCCGTGTTGCGATGCGGCCAGCGGGAGGGAAAGCAGAGGGAGGTACAGCCAAATCTGGCTATGAAATATTTTGGGCATGTCCAATTAAACATGGAGACCGGATCATGTCTGCACTCGGCGCACCCACGATTTTCCCCCACACGGCTGCACTCCGACGCACATTTGCCGATAGCTTCCAGGGCCACGGCATGGATCGCCGGATCCGGGCCATTACCTGGCGGCTTGACAGCATTATAAATTTCTGATGCAACTCTGCCCGACCGACCGGGAAGGCTCCAACCTGATTCACAAGTGCAATTGGCAAGATCGTCTGGCACCGGGCTCTGCAAACAACCCGCATCACGCAATCCACGTCGTCAGGAGGTAATGTCTCAGTTTGAAATCCGCTTTCTTGTAGGCCGTGGGCCGCTATGGCTTCGGTGCCCTTGCGTCGATAAGACCAACTATCCATTCCTTGTCATTCAATGTGTCTGTCACGCCTGCAGTCATTGCCGGTGTCACTTGCAATGGCGTGGGGATACAAACAAAGTTGTAGTGGACGAAATTCAAGGACAGCATATGCGGGTGGTTCGCAATCTTCTCGCTGAATGCGTTGGTTAAGCGAGTGAACCGGCGTAATGCCATCCACATTGTCAGATTGTGCCGTTCGACATGTGGTGTGCTAACATCGCGGGCATTCGGGTTGCCTTCAATCCACCATTTCTTGATGCCTGTGCATTCAGCTGGGACGTTTCGCTTGTCGGCTGTTTTGCCGACGGAATCGCCTTCCAGCTTGACCAACACGGCGTAATCAACATCGGCCCCAAATACATTTTCAACGGCTTCCAATTATGCCTTGTGTCCATCAGTAGTTAGCTTGACGCGGTTTGCTAGACGGGACCGCGGATCGTCCATGAACTTGATTGCCGTTGAACCGGATCGATCGCCAACTTCCCTTGACAGTTTCATCTTGCTGTCACGGTCCAATGTCATCCAGGTCCACACGTCACCAATGCCATCAGGTGCGGCTATTGCCTTCGCTTCATTCTTGCCCCTGGCGTTGCAGAATGACCAGATTCCATTGCGTCGGACCCGCTTTGTCCTGACGTCCATGACCGTCTTGTCATGGTATTCGGCGCAAGGCTCGCCCGCGTCAACCATCAGCCTGGTTACAGTATTAACTAATACGCCGACCGTGCGGGAAATCGGGTGCATGGACATGTCCCAAACCCGCATGGTGAGGATCATGACCCCTTTCTGTGTGGATAGTTGGTCATGCCCCTTACGTAGGGGCATGATAGCTATTTGTTACACATTATGTTCATTTCCAAGGCTTTCGGCTTTCGGGCTGAGGCCCATAAGGAAATGGAACAGAAACGGTGTCATTCTTCGACAACTTTGGTAGTTCATCCAGGCCATCCAGCTCTCCTAGATCTTTCAACGCACGCCCAGCATCATCAAATATTTTTTCGTACGGATTTTCTTTTGCGTCATACCTTTGAACCCTGGTCATTGCACTCTCCTTAGACCCTGTTGTGAATGAACATATCCAGCTACACCCAGTTTCTTGGTGTAGTAGTCAACTGTCAAACCATGGTAGTTCCTTATTGTTTCACTCAGTTCAGCATCCAAGCCAAAATCGTCAATCAGAAGCTTAATGTCATCCCCACACAAGTCCTTCATTGGGATTCCTCTCCCGTGCGAATGCCACTTTGAAGCATCACCTAAGATTTCGGCAATTTCCTTGGCTCTGTCTCTTTTCATCTCCTCCGTCACATTCTTACCTTCAGGAGCAGTCTCCGACCAATTGCTAAATTTGTACTTCGGCAACCACTCCGTAATAAGCGAGATGCCATGTTCTACGCCTTGTTCAATGTGAAACAGCAATGCTGGATCAAATTTCTGTACCAGATAACTCAATTCCGCCCGGCAATCAGCAGAGCTGGAACTTTCATTTATGACTTTGGTTATTTCATGAAATTTGGCCAAGTAGCCATAGCCAGACAAAAACCGTCCATCACTGTCTCTGTACTGGGGGTCAATCGGACCCAGTACAGAATAGTAGTCCATATATATTCTGTCACCTGAAAGCGCCAAGACCGTCCCCGCAGAAAAGGCAAAATTGGGGACAACGAACGAAACCTGCTTATAGTGCGTTCTCATGATAGCGACCAATCGCTCGACCGTCTCCATAAAGCCGCCCATTGTTTCCAATATGACGACAAGACGCCGTTGGTCTCCAGAGCGCTTGATGTCCTCTATAACCACGCGAAACTCATCATCCAACGGCGGTCTCAATCCACAATTGATTAACACACAGTCCCCGCCCATCCTTGAGGCAACTGACCGGTTTAGCTGTGTGAGCACGTCACCGCATAACTGATCTACATTTATCGCTTCCAACACTTTTCCGCAGCAAGCCTTGCAACCTTGCTGCACTCTCCAGATGTTGTGTTGTCTTGATGTGCCCTTGCTCCCGCCAGACCACCTTTGCGCCTAGCTGGCTGAGAAAGTCTCTTGGCGGTCACCGGTCGCAATGCGGGCTACTGTTACGGCACATCCAGCCATATCGGCTGGACGCCGTCTTCCATTTTGGTCCTTTAGACATGGATCAGGAGAACTCTGAATCAACGAGCAGCGTCTTCCTGTTCGGTGCGAACAGTTTCATGATCTCTTCCTTCTATGCATTCCCAACAATGTTCGTAATCATCATGTAACAACTGCCATGCTGCATTTCAATTTGCATTCTTGAACTGTCAAACTGAGACAACACCCCTCAGGAACTGTGCCCTTCGCCCCTGTTGGAGGGGCTCAGAAGAGCAACAGGGACGCGCCGCCCAGAAAGGCGAAAAAACCGACGACATCGGTAACCGTGGTTACAAATACGCTGGAGGCAATGGCCGGATCGATCCTTGCTCGCTGCAGGCCGACCGGAATCAGGATACCCGAAAGGTTGGCAATGAACATGTTGACAATCATTGCCAACGCCAGGACCAGGCCGAGGAGTTGCGAACCAAACCACAGGTAGCCTACCGCACCTATGATCACTGCAAACGCCACTCCATTCCAGAGACCAATCAGGGCCTCACGGCACACGACCCGAAAAAAGTTCGCAGCCGTCAGGTCCCTTGTTGCCAATGCTCTGACAGCAACCGTCAACGACTGTGTTCCAGCATTGCCGCCCATTGAAGCCACGATCGGCATCAGAACAGCCAGGGCCACCGCCTCCTGGATGGTTTCGGTGAACAACGCAATCACCATTGATGCCAGGATTGCCGTCGCCAGGTTGATGATCAACCAGGGGAATCGTTGCACAGTGGTTCCGATAACCCGGTCAGTCAGACTCTCGTTGCCAACACCGGCGAGTCGCAGGATGTCCTCTTCAGCCTCGTCATCAAGGACGGTCATGGCATCGTCAATGGTTATGACACCTGCCAGCCTGCCATCCTCGTGAACAACCGGTGCTGAAATCAAGTGATACTGGTTGAACGCATAGGCCACCTCTTTCTGCTGCTGCAGTACCGGAATCGCCCGGAAATCACCCTCGACAATATCGGATAGAAAAACCTCGCGGCGTGAAGCCATGAGTCGACCCAGGGATACTTGTCCGACCGGAACTATCTTCGGGTTAGTCAGGATAACGTGATAGAAGTCTTCCGGCAGACCCGACCGGGAACGAAGCGCATCAACGGCCTCCCCGACTTGCCAGTTGTCGGGAACGAAAACAACATGTGTCTGCATCAGACGGCCGGCCGTGTTTTCAGGATAGGCGAGCGATAGCTGTACCGCCGCCTGGTCATGTCCCTGAAGTGCGTCCAGAAACAGGTCCTGTCGTTTCTCGTCAAGATCTTCCACGATGTCGACGATGTCATCGGGTTCCAGTTCACCCACTGATTCCGAAATCTGGCGCGGCGTCAGCAGGGCTGCGACTTCGTCGACTATCTTGTCGTCCAGTTCGGCCAGAACATCAAAGTCAAAGTCGCGCCCCCACAGCTCGATCAGATCGGCGCGCTGTACAGCGCTGATCTGTTCAAGCAAATCTGCGATATCGGCTGCGTGCAGACCCTTGATCCTGTTGATCAGCCGGCCATGGTTCCTCTCGGCTGTCGCATCGAGAATTGCCTCGATCAGCTCGCTATCAAGGTTATAGGAATTGTCGGTCGCGCCAGAATGATCAATGTTCATGACCTGCCATCTCCTCTTTCAACGTTGTGGAATCGAAGGACTTGCCGGCCTTGTACACAGTGTCGCGCTTCACCACGGGCAGATATTGAAAGTACCTCTGTATAACCGTACTTCTGCTTGCCCTTTGGCTCGAATGGTCAACCGGAACCCTGTGATCAAGAGGCGCCGTGAAAGATCAGCATTTATTGATTGGTGAAACTCTCGCCTTCGCCGATGATCCGTTTCTCAATCACATCAGTGAGGTGGTTCACTACAATGAATCCGGTGCAGTTGTCGTGGAGGCAGGCAAGATCGCAGCGGTCGGCAATGCTGCAGAACTCAGGAAGGCGTTTCCACAGGCCGCCGAACACGATTACGGAAGATGCCTGATAACAGCTGGCTTCATCGATTCACATGCCCATTATCCGCAAACAGCAATCATCGCCAGTTGGGGATCGCGTCTAATTGATTGGCTGAACAACTTTACTTTCCCTGAGGAAGCGAAGTTCAAATCACCAGAGTATGCTGAATCGGTCGCCCGTCGCTACCTCGAGATTATCCTTGCCAATGGAACAACGACAGTCTGCAGCTTCTGTACGTCCCATCCCGTCAGTGTGACTGCGCTTTTCAGCGAGGCCAGCAAGTTGTCGATGCGTGTTGCAGCGGGCAAGACCTGCATGGACCGAAACGCTCCGCAGGAGCTACTTGACAGCGCCGTTTCCGCCCACGCAGAGAGTGAACGACTTATAGGACAATGGCATGGCAAGGGGCGTTGCAGCTATGTTATCTCGCCCAGATTTGCGCCCACCTCCACTCCTGCCCAACTTGAGGCAATGGGGTCTCTCTGGGCCAACCATCCGTCGTGCCTGATGCAAACCCATATCTCGGAACAGCCCGAAGAGGTGGCGTGGGTTAGGGAACTTTTTCCGGACTGTGGGGATTATCTTGACGTATATGACAACTTCGGGCTGCTTGGGTGTCGCGGACTGTACGGGCACGGTATCCATCTCGGTCGACAGGAACTCGACCGGCTGCGCGAGGTCGGTGGATCCATTATCCACTGTCCGACATCGAATCTCTTTATCGGTTCCGGGCTGCTCGAGGTTATGGAACGGAAGGCCGGAGGCATTCCCGTGGGTTTGGCCACCGATACAGGCGGCGGCTCCTCGTTCTCGATGCTGCGAACGATGGCGGCGGCCTACGAAATCAGCCAGTTGCTTGGCACACCACTCCACCCGGCCCAGCTTTACTGGCTGGCAACAATGGGCAATGCCCAAGCCATGCATATGTCTGACCGCATCGGCAACCTGCAAACCGGCATGGAAGCTGATCTTGTCGTTCTCGATCTAGAGTCTACCTCGGCAATTTCCACTGCTGCTCAACGCGCCGAAGATGTCTGGCAACGCCTGTTCCCAACCATCATGCTTGGAGATGACCGGGCAATCGCCGATGTGTGGGTCAATGGAAACAGGTCGGCAACCCCGGCCTGAACAATCGATTACATGGTACCGAACATGCGGTCTCCGGCATCTCCGAGCCCGGGGAGAATATAGCCGATTTCGTTGAGGCGAATGTCCAGCGCAGCGGTGGTTATCTGAACATCGGGATGAATACGATTCATGACCCTGACGCCTTCGGGCGCTGCAACCAGACACATGAACCTCAAATTGTTGGCTCCAGCCTCCTTGACACGTGCCACCGCGGCTGCAGCCGAGTGTCCCGTAGCCAGCATCGGGTCTACCAGGATTACCAGTCGATCACGTAGCTTTCCGGGCACCTTGAAGTAGTACTCGACCGGTCGCAGCTTTTCCTCGTCACGATACAATCCCACAAATCCAACCCGAGCCGAGGGCACAAGCTCCAGCACACCATCAAGCAAGCCATTACCGGCGCGAAGAATTGAAATCAGTGCCAACTTCTTGCCGGCCAGGCTCGGTGCATCCATCTCCATGAGCGGTGTTTCAATGCGCCGGCTTGTCAGTGCCAGTTCACGTGTGACCTCATAGGCCAGCAACATGCTGATCTCGCGCAGGAGCTGGCGAAATACCGGTGTCGGCGTGGTCTGTTCACGCATTAAAGTCAGCTTGTGCTGGACAAGCGGATGGTTGACGATGGTCAGGTTTTCATGTGTCAAGTCGGTTCTCCGGTTGTCGGACAGAATCCGGCGCATTGCCGGATGTCCGTGAACTCAGTTGGTCAAAGCAAGCACATTTCGTGCTGAACTCAGTTAGGTTTTATCAACCCTGGTGCCGTGGATAACCAATCGACTTCAGTGCCCTGGCAATCCCGTCGAGTACCGCGGGTTCGTCGATCGTCGGGGGCATCTTGTATTGCTCACCATCGGCGATCTTGACCATTGTGCTGCGGAGAATCTTACCGGACCTTGTCTTGGGAAGCCGCTGTACAACGACCGCGTTCCTGAAGGCTGCCACCGGTCCGACCCGGTCTCGTACCAGTTGAACGCACTCGGAAACAACCTGTTCATCCCGCAGGTCCGTACCGGAATTCAGGCAAATCAGTCCCAGGGGCAGTTGCCCCTTCAATTCATCGTGAACCCCGATTACCGCACATTCCGCAACATCATGATGACTTGCAACAACCTCCTCCAGAAGTCCTGTCGACAGCCTGTGACCAGCCACATTGATCACGTCATCGGTTCTGGCCATGACGTAAACGTACGCATCTTCGTCCATGAAACCGCTGTCACCGGTCGTATAATAGCCAGGGAACTCCTCCAGATAACTGCTGCGAAAGCGGGCTTCAGAGTTCCACAGGGTTGGCAACGTGCCTGGCGGCAGGGGTAGTTTGATAGCAATTGTGCCGAGTTCGCCCCGCTCGACCTCATTGCCACCTTCGTCGAGAATACGAATGTCGTATCCCGGCATGGCCACTGCACAGGAACCGTATTTTACTGCCATGGCCTCGATTCCCATCGGGTTGCCGGTGATCGGCCAGCCGGTTTCGGTCTGCCACCAATGATCGATAACCGGAACGCCGAGATGATTCTCCGCCCAGTGGATCGTGTCGGGATCGGCGCGTTCGCCGGCCAGGAAAAGTATGCGCAGGCCGGAAAGATCGTAACGTTCCAGCAGACGGGCATCCGGGTCTTCGCGCTTGATGGCCCTGAACGCTGTAGGCGCTGTAAACAGGACCTTGACGTCGTGTTCGTCGATCACCCGCCAAAACGCTCCGGCATCGGGTGTGCCGATCGGCTTGCCTTCATAGATTACCGAAGTGTTGCCGTGGAAGAGTGGCGCATAGCAAATATAGGAATGTCCGACGACCCAACCAACATCGGAAGCCGCCCAGAAGACCTCTCCCGGTTCTACATTGAAGAAGTTCTTCATGGTCCAGTTAAGAACTACGATATGACCTGCGGTGGGACGCACGACACCTTTGGGCTGTCCGGTCGTGCCCGATGTATAGAGGATGTAGGCGGGATGGTCACCTGCAACAGGAATGCAGTCACACGATGAGGCTCCGGCCACAAATTCCTGCCAGTCGAGATCTCGCCCCTCGATGAGTTCGGCCTCGGCTTGCGGTCTTTGCAGAACGACAGAAAACTCGGGCTTGTGGCTGGATATTTCTATCGCGGTGTCCATTAGCGGCTTGTATTCGACAATTCTGCCAGGTTCGATTCCACAGGATGCCGACAATATGCACCTTGGTTGCGCGTCGTCGATCCGGACCGCCAGCTCATTGGCAGCAAATCCACCGAACACCACCGAGTGAATGGCTCCGATGCGGGCACAGGCCAACATGGCAATCACGGCTTCGGGTATCATCGGCATGTAGATGATGATTCGGTCGCCGACCTTGACGCCGCGCTCCAGAAGGGCACCGGCAAGTTTTCCCACCCTGTCCTGAAGTTGGCGATAGGTGATACGGGATGTGCTTCCTGTTACCGGGCTGTCGTGGATCAGGGCGATCTGGTCGCCTCGGCCAGCGACAACATGGCGGTCCACTGCGTTCCAGCAGGCATTTATTCTGCCATCACTGAACCAGTTGTAAGACTGATCGGAATTGCTGAACAATGCCTTGCTCGGCTTTCGTTCCCATTCCACACCTTCGGCAAGCTTCATCCAGAAGGCTTCAGGGTCGGACTTCCACGCCTTGTAAATCTGCCTGTAGCTCACGTCATGTACCCTCCATTCAGGTCACTTCCGTGCATGAAACCGTCCGCCACACGTTCGCTTGCAATGTGCTTCGATGTCAGACCATGCGCGCCGCAACTTACGCACCGACAAGCCAATCATCGGGCGAGTACGCAGCCTTGCGCTTCTATTGCCATTGCGAAGCGATTTCCAATCGAACGATACAAGCACTCGGGGACACTGACATTCTCGTATCCCGTCCGCGGTCCAACGGGCGCTGCTGTGATGGGGAATTCCTGCAAGGAGTGGACGGACGCAGGATGGCTCTTGCGCCACTGAACTGTCCTGCGGCTACCTGAGTACGAAACTCTGGTTGTTGGCAACGAGAATTACACTGTCGGTCTTAATGGCCACGACCTGGCCGCCATTCAGTTTGCTGCCGACCCGAATCTGGTAGACCTCGCCATCAGGGAACCTGACCAGTGCCTTGCGATTCGATTCGGTGCCAAAGGTCCCTATCAGGAGGAGCTTGTTCAGGTTCAGCCCATTGCCGTGCGACGAAAGGATCACTTCTTCGGCAGAGTTGAACGCTTTGCCTGGTTTGTCTGATTGCAGGACATCCCTGGATGATTTCTCGCCACGCCCAACTGCGATTTGGGAACCGGTTGAAAGCTGCTGCGGGCGGGCAACCGGCACGACAAGTTTGCCTAAGATCGAGGAACGCCTGACAGCCGGCTCGGGACGACGAATCGGCAGTGTCAACTGCAACCCATCAAGCGTTGCTGCTGCAATCTGGACTGTTTCCGGCTCCCAGGCGTCGAGGTCAAACTCCTCAACAGGACCTCCGGACTCGTCGGGGATACCAAGGGCCGTTTCATCAGATGCAAGGACGCGCTTGGTAGACAGGACGACAGGCGAGACTGATTCCTGTGCTTCGCCGACCTCAATCTGTTCGGCCACTCTCGATACCAGATTCAGTTCAACTCCGGAATCGTTGTGTGATGCGTTGTACTCGTTCGGCCGCACAAGTGGCAATTGTGGAAAGACAAGTTCCAGGTTTTCGGTTCTGGGTTTGGTTCTGGCAATTGCCGGAGAAACCACGCTTGCACGTGGCTCGAGAACCGGGTGGTGCGTTCTGACTTCCGAAATCTCCCGGCCAGGGAATGGCATTGCTGTGTGCTTGACGACTACAGGTGTAGGCAGAAGGTAGGACGCAGCCTGTTGCTTGGCAAGGACGTGACCATCATCGTCATCATTCACTCGAGCAACCCCTGCCCTCGACAAGGGACGTCCTCTCTGTGACTGCTGCAAGTAGACCTGCGACGGCTGGGCGGCATCCGCAGGTACATAGGAACGGGTTTCGACGTGTCTGAAGGAATCCTGCAGCCTGCTGGCTCGAACACCGCCTTCTGCGGAATACAGAACTGTGGGTTGTGACAACTGGACTTCGCCAGTGGACGCGGGGTGGCCCGAAGATGTATCGAAAGAATGTGCTGCGCTGTGGCTGGCCACGAAAACGTCCTGCGGCGCCTCGTGTTGCCCTGCACCCAACGCCTCCGACTCGTCTCGACTGTTTGCAATCCCGGTGGGCTCAACCCCTACGGGCGACATCTCGGAGACGGCGGCTAAAGACTGTTCTGCGGCAAACTGACTGGCGCTCTTTCCATCGACGTCCCTGACCGGCAGTGCCCCTCCGATTCCGATGAGGGCAAGACAAGCCGCAAGTGATAATATCGATCTGGGCGACTGAAATCTCAACATATGCTCGAATCTACGTCAATGTGGGGCGGTGCCTATGCACTCTTGTTTACCTCTGAACCTACTAAATCCATTGTCTTGCCGCAAGTGTCTGTGCAATGTCTGGTCTCTCGACGGGAATATTGGGCTCGGCAGACACTTTGTCCCTCAACCACCGGAACTGGTACCCGGTATTCAGCACAAATGCTGTCCACCAGGGACGAGATGCAGACTAAACAAATCCGGATTGGGGCTCAAATGTTGACGCGAACACCTCGTGAACTCGTTTGGCCATTATCACGATTTTGCTTCGGAAAGGGCGCGGCTTAATGGAAGCCGAATACCCAGACTGGCCGTATCGCGTGCTGAAAGTCCAAAGCGCCGACACAACCTGCACCTTCCCTCTGATATTCCGAAGTCGACAGCCTCGGCGAAAGGGCTGGCTGTCGACAGGGCAATCACCCGACAGGGCTCCAGCCCAAGCTGGGCTGAATACTCAATGACCTGGCGGACCGTCGCCTTTTCGACGGCCGCCACATGAAGCGCTCCGTCATCGACAACAACGTCAATCACCAGTTGTTTGCAATCGAGCCCTTTTCCCTGCTCGAGAAGTCGCCTTGCGATGGCCTTCCGACGCAAGGGCCACAAAGACGGCTTTTCCTGTGATGCAAAGACAATTTCTTCCTCGGGGAGGATCAACAGGGCAAGCGGTCTGCCAGTACCGAGCAACAGCGCCTTTCGTTTCAACATTTTCATTCGCAGTTCGACCTGGAGGTCGTCTGCATCTATGGCGTCAAAGGCAACCCAGTTGCCACCCTGACTCCGGTGGAAAACCGAAATCATTCCATATTCGAAGATAATCGCGAACTGCGGTTTGCGACGGCGGAAGTTCAACACATCGAGAATCTCTTTGCGGTCGTTGTGATGCGCGAGCCTTGCTACAGGGGCCGGCGTGGCCAAAGATACAAGTTGATCGTATTGCGGTTGCCGGTATTGTGCAACGGTCAACCGATACGTGCTTGGGATTATCAATACATTGGGTATGAATGGTATCCTGGCAAGGGCCACAGAAACGGGTCGCGTTGACGCGTGATTTCATAACCAGGAATACAGTGTTTCGGATTGTCATAGATGTCGGTGGAATCTGCTAAATCCCGATTGGAGCAATTGCTGGGGCCCCGCCTGAAGTTCTCGAGGGCAGAGCTGGAACAGCATGGTCAGAACGAATCCATCTTTCCCGTTACACCACCGGATGCCGTTGCCTACCCGGCCGGTTCCGACGAAGTGGCGGCAATCGTCGAGATCTGCTCTGCAGAGGCTTGTCCCATAATTGCCTGGGGTGCAGGTACCTCTCTTGAGGGGCACGCGCTTGCGTTTCAGGGCGGCATTACCGTGGACATGTCACTGATGAACAAGGTGCTGGAACTGAACGAGGACGACCTCAATGTCGTCGTACAGCCTGGTATCACGCGCAAGCAGCTTGAAGCAGAACTGCGTCACAGCGGGTTGTTCTTTCCAATTGACCCTGGTGCAGACGCCACTCTGGGTGGAATGGCTGCAACGCGTGCATCGGGTACGACAGCGGTTCGTTATGGTACACTGCGCGACAACGTGCTGGCACTGGAAGTGGTACTGGCGGGCGGAAAAACCATTCGAACCGGCACCCGTGCCCGCAAGTCCTCGGCAGGATACGACCTGACGGCCCTGTTTGTCGGGTCGGAAGGAACACTGGGCATCATTACCGAATTGACGTTGCGGCTCTATGCTCAGCCGGAGGCCATTTCTGCCGCCACCTGCGCATTTGCCGATGTGGCGTCATGTGTCGACGCAGTTATCGAAATCATTCAGCTCGGTCTTCCCGTAGCACGTCTGGAGCTCATGGACACAGCCATGATGCGCGGGTTGAACCGGTGGGACAAGAGCCTCGACCTGGCCGAACAGCCACACCTTTTCATGGAGTTTCATGGCTCCGACAGTGCCGTGCGAGAGCATTCCAAAACGGCGGGCGAAATCGTGTCCGACCATGGCGGCAGCGAGTTTTCCTGGGCCACCAAAATGGAGGATCGCAATCGGCTCTGGAAAGCCCGGCATGATGCATATTACGCGGCCAAGGCCATGCGACCCGACTGCAGGGTACTCACCACTGATGCCTGCGTCCCGATTTCACAGTTGGCGACAGCCATTATGGAAACTGTCGAGGACATTGAGGCCAGCCCCCTGGAAGGACCCATTGTCGGCCATGTCGGAGACGGCAATTTTCACACAGCACTATTGATCGACCCGGAATCAGCAGATGAAGTCGCGGCTGCCAAGCAGATCCAGGCGAATATCAACCGCCGCGCCCTGCGCCTGGGCGGGACCATCACGGGTGAGCACGGCGTCGGCATTGGCAAGAAATCCTTTATGTTGCAGGAACATGGCAACGCCTGGGACATCATGTCTGCGATCAAGCGAGCACTTGACCCGGAAAATGTACTCAATCCGGGCAAGGTTGTCCGGTTGAACTGACATCGCCGTGGCGCAGGTCTTGCAGGACCGGATCGACAGCCTGGGGCTGGCGAGAATTCCTCGCCGGCCATGAGTATTGATCAGTCAGGCCTGAACATTCAGGAACGCTCATTTCGAGATCATTACAGCCTGCACTGCCGAGATTAACACGTCGTGTCGTCAGGACATGGCCTTGGTCAATGCCTGATCGAGATCAGCGATCAGGTCGTCGGCATCTTCAATCCCGATTGACAGCCTGACGACGTCCGGATCGGCGCCCGCGGCGCGCTGCTGCTCGGCGGTTAGCTGTCGATGCGTGGTTGATGCCGAGTGGATAACGAGCGACCTGGCATCACCCAGGTTGGCTACGTGGCTAAAGAGTTCCAGTCCGTCGACAAACTTCACGCAAGCGTCGTAGCCACCCTTTAGCGAAAACGTGAACAGTGCACCCGCGCCGCGTGGACAGTACTTCTCTATCCGCGGATAGGAGGGCGAGCTTGGCAGACCGGCATAGGTAACGTAGTTGACGCGGTCGTCCTTTTCCAGCCAGGTGGCGACTTCGACCGCATTGTCGACGTGCTTTTGCATGCGCAACGACAGGGTTTCGATACCCAGCAATGTATAATGTGCGCCCTGGGGGTTCATGGTCATCCCCAGATCCCGCAATCCTATTGCAATGCCATGAAACGTAAAGGCAAGCTCCTTGAATGTGTCGTGGAATCGCAGGCCATGATAGGCCGGTTCGGGCTCCGAGAGTGACGGGAACTTGTCGCTGGCTGACCAGTCGAACTGACCGGAGTCCACGATGGCGCCTCCCGTGACCGTCCCATTTCCGGTCAGGTACTTGGTCAGGGAGTGAACAATCAGAGTCGCCCCATATTCGATGGGTCGGCACAGATAGGGCGTAGCAGAGGTGTTGTCGACAATCAGGGGTAGACCGGCATCGTCGGCGATCCTGGCCAAAGCCTCGAGGTCGGTAATGTAGCCGCCCGGGTTTGCAATGGACTCGCAGAATATTGCCCTCGTGTTTTCGTCGATAGCTGCCGCGATCTGAGATTCGTCTTCGGTATCCACAAGGCGTGCTGTCCAACCGAAACGATGGATGGTCCTGCTGAACTGTGTTACCGTGCCGCCATACAGCCGATCGGACGAGACAACATTGCACCCAGGCTGCATCAGCGGAAATAGTGCCATGATTTGGGCACCATGTCCTGACGAGCAGCACACTGCTCCGACACCTCCCTCAAGGGCTGCAATTCTCGATTGCAACGCCATCACCGTTGGATTGGTCAATCTTGAGTAGATGTAGCCAACTTCCTGGAGATTGAAGAGGGCCGCTGCGTGCCTTGAATCGCGAAACACAAAGGCCGTGGACTGATAAATCGGTGTTTGGCGAGCTCCAGTAGCGGAATCAGGTGCTGATCCTGCATGTACCTGGAGGGTGTCGAACCCGTAGCTGGCCTGTTCCTCCATAATGTATACTCCGTTTCAATTCCCTGGGCGAGTTGCAGTGCAACAGCGCGCCGCCGTTCTATCTTCTTAAGGGCGTGACCCGTGACAGGGCCGTCGATCGCGGCATGTAAGGCCTTCGACTCCGACCATCAACCCGATTGGTTCAATAATAAATCAATGTTCGTGTGTGCTCCAGAGCTCAGTTGACACATTGCCGGTATGATCTGGATCCAGTTACGCAATCGCGGGAAGCGGCTTTTCTGCAGGATAGCAGCAGCGGGTCGTTCGCAACCTCAATGCGGCGCACCTCTCGAACGGTCAATCGAGCATTCGTAAAGTGCGATTGCCGCAGCATTTGACACATTCAGCGAACCAAGACTGGGCTTGCAGGGTATCGATGCCAATTCATCACAGTGCTCGCGTGTTGACTGGCGCAACCCATGTCCTTCCGAACCCAGAACCAGGGCCAGCCGTTGATGTCGGTGTTTACTGATCGTGAGTACCAGGTCTTGACCGCCTTTTTCATCAAGTCCGATTAGCAGGAATCCTGATTCCCGCAACGCGTCCAGTTCCGCTACGAGGTTTCTGACGCGCAGATAGTGCGCCCGTTCAAGCGCGCCACTTGCCGACTTGGCTAGCGCCCCTGTTTCAGGTGGAGCATGGCGACGCGTTGTCACTACCGCAGAAGCCAGGAAGGCGTCTGCCGACCTCAGAATGGCGCCAACATTATGCGGGTCGCTTACACGGTCCAGGGCAACGATCCGGGCCCCTGGACCAACAGATGCAACAATTGATTCCAGTGCTGGCGGGCGCAGCGTCTCGACTTCCAGGGCGACACCCTGGTGCACGGCTTCCCGACCAACAATTGCGGCCAGCTGCCTGGCTGCCTTTATTTCGGGGGCCAGGCCGGAAGCGTTAATTTGGGATTCGAGCCTCCTGTAGCAGTTCCGAGAAACCACCAGCCTGTGCTTCTTGCGGGCCGGGTTGGTCAGTGCTGCCGCAACTGCGTGGATACCGAACATCCAGTAAGTGTGGGATGTCGGCCGCCGCTTTGCTCTACCAGGCTTTCGCGTCCTTTTGCGCTTCTCCAGTGCGGCCTTTGTTGTCATCCTTTGCCTGTTCAAGTTGTGGCCTCTGAATCAAGTAAAACGGTCAGGAAGTCTTCCGGCGCCCTTTACGGCGCATCCGAGTGTGTAGAACTTCACTTGCGAGAACAAGCTTCGCCGGTCAAGCGCGGCATGTCAATGCGCTTCGACAATGATCCATGTGTCGCAAACATTCTCGCCAGTCCGTAGGCACCAGGCTGCTTTTGTTCGAGCCTACTGTGTTGATGCAGTTTGCGATTGCCTGACCCAACCATGGGTCGAATTGTCAAAACGTGACGGTGACATTACCCATGTCCCAGAGCGAAACAGGCAGTTGTGAAATTGATATCAGGCTCGCCTTTTCAGCCCGGCCAGAACAGGTGTAGCTTCCAGGAATCCGGGAAACGCACCTCAAGGTTCGGGACAAAGAGTTGAGTGTTGACCTTCCGAGACGGAGGATCAGCCGCCGCATTTGCCACCGAATTCAATTTGCAGGATTAACGATGTGATAGTCACAAATCGGCCATGCCCAATTTGCCTCAATGCGCCCAAAGTCGGTAATTGAGCATCAGACTTTGATGCGGCAACACCTGCATTGAAGCTGTAGGAAAATGCCGCCGCGTGTTGCTGACAAGGTCGAAGGGTTCCGGATGGCTGCAGCACTGTGACAGCCATCAATTGCCGGGCGGATTCCATGAACTCTCCAATGCGTCAGATCTGGTCCTTCTTGAGAACCTGATGCACGGACTTGAAATACCATGCGAGTGTCAGGGTTCCACGCCATGAATGTGCTGGCCAATGGGTTGTGGCAACGTGGTTTCAACCTCTTCGGTCTTCGCTGGTCGAGGCAACTGCATGCCAATCCGGATCATGTCAATTGTGCCTTCAAGGCGCGCAACACGAATGCCAGGACTGTTGACCTCACGCCGGAGCACGGCAAACCCACCATGCAACTTGTCAACTTCACCATGCATCTCGCGTTTCAGCCCGAATTTTGACTCATGATCAGGGCTGCCAGCGCCACACCTGTGCCGATCACTGCCAGCAGTATCTCCAGATCTCCACCCACTAGTCAGTCTCCACGTCCGTTCCAGTTCCCATCAAATCATGCCCTTCATCAACATGACAGGGATTGCCGGCAGATCATCCCCTCGTCCTCGACCTGCAGCGGCGAGTGACAATGTTTCGCCCATCTAGAATTGCAGATGCGGATACACATTCGCCGTCGGTGATACCCGGGATGACTACCGCCTGCACGGCCTCATACGGGCAGATCCTGCCGGATCGCACACGCATGCCCCGCTGCGGGTCCTTGTAGATGTCGGAAAACAGGAATGTCTCCTTGCACGCCTCCAGCAAGGCGAACTGTCGTGCGAACTTCAGGCGGCTTCGACCTCCTCGGCCTCCCCGGCCGGGCGGGGCAACTGCATTCCAATCCGGATCATGTCGATTACGCCTTCGAGGCGCGCAACACGATTGCCAAGACTGTTGACCTCACGCCGCAACTCGGCAATCTCACCACGCATCTCGCTTCTCAGATCGGCAATCTCACCACGCATCTCGCTTCTCAGATCGGCAATCTCACCACGCAACTCTCGTTTCAGCCCGGAAAGCTGACTCATGATCAGGGCCGCCAGTGCCACGCCGGTGCCGATCACTGCCAGCAGCATCTCCAGGTCTCCACCCATTAGTCAGTCTCCACGTAAATCTCCATTCCCATCATACCATGCCCTTCATCAAACTGACAGGGCTTGCCGGCATTTCATCCCTCTCCTCCGCAACCGGCCCGGGTTTCCTGTGCTGCTGCCTGCCGGACAAAGCGCATAAAGGCCATGTCATGATGATCTGCAATGGCAATCGCATCCAGACCTCTTGCAAGGCAAGCGACGATCAGCCCTGCCGCATACCCGGCACGCTCATCATCGTTGCCGGGCGCGGCATCCCTCCACTGGCGGCCTCTCGGGCAGTGAACCTGGAAGTCACAGCGAAAAACAAGCGCATCCCAATCATCTGCACTCAAGAATCCTGAACTCACTTATCAAATCCCGGTTTCGCAATGAAAGGCTCTGATGCTCCTCCACAACTCATGTGAACAGCGGGATTTGCCTGATTATCAGCAATTTTCCCCAATCAGGACGCTGATGGATGCAGCTTACGACCGCAAGGATATTGTCGAGCACAGCCGGTTGTCGGATCTCGTGCCGATCATTGAAGTCACTGTGTGCCACGACAAGATGTCAATAGAGCATTGTAATAGAAGGCCCTTGCCCGGCGCAGTGCCGGCTTTGTCCACCCGACAGCAGAGCGTTACAAGCTCCGCTCGACAGTGAAACGTGGCAATGCCACCCTGGGTCAATTTCGGTGGTCGCAATATCAGTGTCCGTGGCAATGCCAGGTTGTTTTGCCACCTGTTGTTCGGTATCCTGGCCATGACCGCCGAGCAACTGCTGCGACTGGCGGCTCACGACTGACCCGCAATAGCCACCTGACTGGACAGCGATCGACAATCTGACCGCCACCGTTCCTCTTGCAGAGGACGGTGCGATCAAGCAAGTCCTATTGGCAGGGACATTGGCGGAAAAGGGTGCAATTCTACGGTCAGCACGCGAAAATCACCATCTACTGACCCGCGGTTTACCGAATCCAGTGTCAATGCCGACTTTATGAAGCTGTAACAGCCTTGAATTTGAAGTTGCTGCAATTGTCTTACATTACAAGAGGCGCTTGCTCCTGACGATTACCAGATATAGTGGTGGTGACGGGCTCAGAGGCTGCCAGGCGAATTGTAGGGGAGATTTCACAACAATTCGCAATGTGGCAATCGGTCTGGCAGAAACAGATCACTATTCCTTGGGTTTGTGTCTGCGTGAATTGAGCCGCCAACGGGCGACGGGCTGCAAGGTGCGGCAGCGGACTGTAACTCCGCCGGGGAGACCCACGCCTGGTTCGATTCCAGGGTCGCCCACCAGGCTTCTTCCCAGCCTGTGGAATCGGTGGCAATCTCCCGTTTGATTCGAGTCCCCTTCAATAACTTTCATCGCTGACCAGTTCCGGCAAGTTACGGAATTGCTCGAGAGCTTCCGGATTGGCCAAGGCATGAATATTGGATACTTCCCGGCCGTTTATTATATTTCGCACCGCGAGTTCGACAATCTTGCCAGACCTGGTTCTGGGTATATCCGTTACAGCGATAACCTTATGGGGAACGTGCCGAGGCGAGGCGCTTGTCCTGATTGTATGCCTTATTTCGGCAATCAGGCTATCGGTGAGCTGGCAGTCATCGGCCATCTTGACGAACAAGACAATCTCGACATCACTCCCGCGGTTGCGGGCGACCACCAGCGCCTCGGCCACCTGCGGGAAAGCCTCCACAGGTCGGTAGATTTCTGCAGTTCCGATGCGGACACCCCCCGGGTTCAAGGTCGCGTCGGATCTCCCCTGAAACACCATGCCGCCCTGCTCAGTCAGTATCACCCAGTCGCCATGGTGCCAGACTCCGGGGAACCGCTCGAAATATGCTGACCTGAAGCGTCTGTCATCGGGATCATCAAGAAATCCAACTGGAATGCTGGGATGTGCAGAGGCACAGACCAATTCTCCGGCTTCACCAGTAACAGCGCGCCCTTCTGCATCGAAAACGCGGACATCCATGCCGAGAATTCGCTTTTGGCATTGTCCTGCAAACACCGGACTTATGGGGCTGCCCCCGACAAAGCAGCCAAGGATATCGGTACCGCCGGCAATCGATGACAGACAAACATCCGACTTCCATGCATCATAGATGTAGTGGAAGGCATCAGCCGAAAGCGGGGACCCGGTCGAGAATATCGTTCTCAGCCTTGCCAGATCGTAATCTTCCTTCGGTCGCAGGCCCTGTTTCGAACAGCTATCGAAGTATTTTGCTGAAGCGCCAAATTGCGTAACACCCAGTTCGCTGACAATTCTTGGCAGACAGTCCGCCCGGGGATACATTGGCATTCCGTCGAAAAGCACGAGAGATGCCCGGCAGGCCAACGCACTCACCATCCAATTCCACATCATCCAGCCGCAGGTTGTGAAATACATCAACCGATCTCCGTCGTGGATGTCACAATTTAGCCTGTGTTCCTTGACATGCTGGAGCAGTGCACCGCCAGTTGAATGAACAATGCACTTGGGAAGCCCGGTGGTTCCTGACGAAAACAGGATAAACAAAGGTGAATCAAACGGAACGCGGTGAAAACCTGGTTTGGAACCGGCACCTCTGGCCATGTACGCATCATAGGCAATGACCTGTTCCGGAAACTCTGCAAGGTCCGGTTCGTTGCCGCTGTAGGAACAGGCAATCAGTCGGCCTATTCCCGGGATTTGATCAACAACCCTTGCACAGGTCGACAGCGTTTCAAACCATCTTCCGGCGTAGTGGTAACCTTCGACTGCAAACAACAGCTTCGGGCGCACCTGACCAAGTCGGTCAACAATCCCTGCGACACCAAAGTCCGGGGAACAGGACGACCAGACCGCCCCGAGGCTGGCGGTCGCAAGCATCGCAACAATTGCTTCCGGGGAATTTGTAACAACACCGGCAACCCTGTCGCCGGGACCTACACCATCCTGCCGCATGGCGCTTCGTAGACTTGCAACCGATTCGCGAAGTGTGTCATGGCTCACACGTCTGGCGCTCCCGTCTTCGCCGCAAAATGTGAGTGCGGTGTCATCTCCCTGGACTTGCAAGAGGTTTTCGGCGTAGTTCAGCCGGGCATCAGGAAAGAACTTCGTTGCGTGAAGATCCTCTCCGCCCTTGATGATCCGGGCGCCCTTTTCGCCCAGGACACCGCAATAGTCCCAGACTGAATCCCAGAAATGCTCCGGTTCGGAAATGGAGTAATGCCAGAGGGCATCGTAGTCGCTGAGATTCCGGCCGCTTTCAGAACTGACCTTCGTCATAAAGCCGGTCAGCAGTGCCCGCTTGACAAGTGCCTTTCGGGGCTGCCAGAGCATTGAACTCATGTCACAATTCTTGCGTTGTGCCCGTTTCACCTTTCAGACCGTGGATCTGACAACTGGCCCTGTAGGTATTGGCGAGCAAACAGGCAATTGTCATGGGGCCGACTCCCCCAGGAACTGGTGTAATTGCGCCGGCCACCTGGCTTACTTCCGAATAGTCTACATCACCAACAATCCTGCCTTTGCCAGTCTTGCTGTTGTGGATCCGGCTTATGCCTACATCTATGACTACCGAGCCGGGACGGACCCAATTCCCCTTTATCATTGATGGCCGACCAACTGCCGATACCAGGATGTCAACCCGATTGCAGTGTTCTATCAGATCCCTTGTGCGACTGTGCGCGACGGTAACCGTGCAATGTTCCCGCAACAGAAGATTGGCCATTGGCTTGCCTACGATATTGGACCGTCCCAGGACCAGAGCATTCTTGCCGGCCAAACTCCCCAGTTCATCCTTGAGCAGCATCAGGCACCCGAGAGGTGTACAAGGAACCATCGCTGATTTTCCCATGGCAAGCCGTCCAACGTTTGACGGGTGAAATCCATCGACATCCTTGTCCGGTCGGATGGCAGTAATAATGCTTTCTTCGTCTATGTGGGCAGGCAGGGGCAGTTGAACCAGCAATCCGTGCATCAACGGATCATTGTTGATATTCTCGATCAACTGCAAGAGTTCCTTCTGGGTTGTATGCTGGGGCAGGTGATGCCTGAAGGACACCATGCCAACTTCCCGAGTCATTCTGGCCTTGTTGCGGACATAGATCTCGCTGGCGGGGTCCTGTCCAACCAGGACCACGGCCAGACCGGGCGTAATCCCGTGCTGCTCCTTTAGCCTCGAAACATCGCCGGCGATGCTATTCCGCATCCCGGCAGCGAATGCTTTACCGTCAATTACACTAGCTACCATAACAAATTCCTGCAGGGTGCCTCAGTTATCAAACATGGACTTCCGAAAATTTCGTTCCTGGGCCACAAAATACGCTTCAGGCCAGGGTTCCTGGGCCGGAACAAACAGCGCCACGGAGTCGTCCAGCGCAATCCTGCCCTCTCGTTCCACCCAGGTTGTTACGCCCCTTCGGTTCCTTGCCGCGGCTTTGAATTTCCGACCATAACCCGGCAGTTCACGTTCGATTTCACGTGCCGGGAGATTGCAGGGAAGGTTGATCATGTCGATTGTCAGCGTGGCACCGGACGAGAACTGAAGTCGCGAGGAGGGAGGTACCAGGGTCAGCCCCGGTATCCCTTCGACCATAAGGTTGGCGCCAAGGTACGATGGATCAAGCTCATCAAGACTCATGCTGGCAGCGATAGCCGATAACTCCTCTTTCGAGATGACCGTGACTTGCCGTGTATTGACGATTCTGGTGCCCTCTTCATAGAGTTGCTCGGTACGCACGCACGCTGCCCTGGTTGTGCTAGAATGCGAGTCCAGTGGAATGCCTCCAAACTTCAATTCCACTTCCTGGCAGGCGCTCGACCTGAGAGACTGGCTTCGGTTGGCTACACTACCGATCCAGCGCAGGCGACCGTCATGAGAGGTTCTATGAAATAATGGCATGGCGTCTCAAACTTGCATGCTGATTCAAGGCCCGTCGCATACACCGATCCGCTGTGCGTTGCTTTCGGGCTGCGTCGAATTTTCACCTGCAACACCCTGTCATGCACCAAATGTCAAGTCTCGGCCGGAATTTCGCGAGCGCATTCTCCCGGACAGGCGCACCTCAAGGATAACAACCCTGCTATCTCCCGATAATTCCAAAGGCATGACTACGGATTGACCCTGCTACAATCACACCAGTCCATTGATACGACCGTCCCGGTGTCCACCCAAGCCAGTGCAGGCAAGTAATCCTTGACCGCAAGTATTGGACACCACGCCCAGATTGCCTGGCACTTCGCGCTGATGATGCAGGTTTCCCGGCCAGCGTTTTCTACCGCATTGTATCTGCAAAAGGCCGACAGCCCGGTCAGCCAGAATGAACGCTGGTTACCGAAACCCTCAACTGTCCTGGCGGCGTACCTTGGGCATGATCGAAACAGGATCGGCAGCCCGCGGATGTTGTACGACCTTGGCCTTTTTCCTGTCGACCGGAGTCAGATTTTCACCGGCAATCACCTTGTTGATCTCTTCACCGGTCAGTGTTTCGTATTCCAGCAGACCTTGCGCCAAAAGTTCCAGTTCTTCCCGCTTGTCGACCAGTATCTTCCGGGCTTCAGTTAGCCCTTCATCGACGATGCGCTTGATTTCCTCGTCGATCAACATCTGCGTCTCCTGGCTGGCCTTGGTCTCCTTGTTCATTGCGCCTAGAAACGTGTCTTGTTCAGTTGAGTAGTCGATCGTTCCCAACCGCTCGGACATGCCGTATTTGGTCACCATCGCCCGGGCGATCTTGGTCACCTGCTGAATATCCGAAGCAGCGCCGGAGGTAATGTCGCCAAAGGTCAACTCCTCGGCAACCCTTCCGCCCATCGCCATGGCTATTTTTGACCTGAACTGGGTTGCCGTCATGGTCAGCTGATCCTTTTCCGGCAGACTGACGACGAGTCCGAGTGCCTGCCCCCTTGGAATAATTGTCGCTTTGTGAATTGGATCATGCTGAGGGACATTCAGACCAACAACCGTGTGCCCGGCCTCGTGATAGGCGATACGCTGCCGGTCTTCCTCGGTCATCACGTGTGACCGCCGTTCGAGTCCCATCAGTATCTTGTCCTTGGCGTCCTCGAAATCTTCCAGCTGCACAAAGTTGCGCCGGACACGGGCGGCCATGAGCGCTGCTTCGTTGACCAGATTCGCAAGATCGGCACCCGAAAACCCGGGGGTACCGCGGGCAATGATCGACAAGTCCACATCGCGGCCAAGACGGACCTTTCGGGCATGAATCTGCAGAATTTTTTCCCTGCCCCTGAGGTCGGGCGGTGCAACGACGACCTGACGGTCGAATCTTCCCGGCCGCAGCAACGCCTTGTCGAGGACGTCTGGACGGTTGGTAGCCGCCAGCACGACCACGCCTTCATTGGCATCAAAGCCGTCCATTTCAACCAGCAGCTGATTCAGTGTCTGCTCGCGCTCGTCATTCCCACCGCCAATACCAATGCCCCTCGAACGTCCTACCGCGTCGATTTCATCAATGAACACGATACAGGGCGCATTCTTCTTGGCTTGTACGAACATGTCGCGCACGCGGGAGGCCCCGACACCAACCAGCATTTCGACAAATTCTGACCCCGAGGTCTTGAAGAACGGGACATCAGCTTCGCCGGCTATCGCCCTGGCAAGCAACGTCTTGCCAGTGCCCGGTGGCCCCACGAGCAACGCACCCTTGGGTATCTTTCCTCCCAATCGCGAAAACACTTCCGGTCGGCGAAGAAAGTCGACGATCTCCTCAAGTTCTTCCTTTGCCTCGTCAACCCCGGCAACGTCATCGAAAGTTGCCCGCGTGTGATCCTGCGTCAGCAGCTTGGCCTTGGATTTTCCAAAGCCGAAAATGCCGCCGGAGCCCTGCATCTGCTTGCGTTGGATATAGATCAGCAAGCCGATCAGCAACAGTCCCAATAAGAATCCAGACATCAGTACCTTTGCTCTATTTCAGGTCCGCAGACAGTACACCTAACGACCAAATGGCCACAAACAACCCCTGTATAAGACATCCAGAATCTTTACATCGACCTGGACCATTGTCGAAGTGCGAAGGCCAACCTGTTCTGCTTGCTGTATAGCCGCAATTCCTGTTGCCGTCAAAATTCGCCTTCCTGCAAATCACGTTGGCTTGGCAAGCCAAAAGCCCATTCGGCACGGAATTCGCTCCTGATCCCCGGGTCTGCAACCGCGAATGGGACAGATGCGCGAGATGCCGTCCCTTGCCGCCGTCTCGCGCGAAGTAGCGACTGTCCGACGCCCGGGCTTGTGTGGCGGCTCCCACCCGCTATGGACTCTCACATCGTTCAGGCAGGGGTTGCGGGGCGTTGCGGGATGCCGTCAACGCTTCCCGAGGCGCCATCCTGCCAGCCGCGCATCGATTTTCGTGTCTTGGGCAACTGGACGTCAGGGCTTGATGATGCGCTCTGCTCATCGTCCTCATCATCGTGCAGGGGTTCACCGGCAAGAAGCCTGCTGATTTCTTCGCCCGACAGGGTTTCGTATTCCAGCAAGCCATTTGCCAATCGCTCGAGATCTTCGCGTCGCCTGATCAATATGTCGCGGGCCGATGCATAACCTTCCTCCACCAGTTTCCTGACCTCGACATCAATGAGCTTCAGGGTTTCAGGGCTGGCGTCCGATCCCCTGGAATATGGCCCGAGAAACGAATCCTGGTTGTTTGCATAGTCGATGTTCCCCAGCTCCGCAGACATGCCGAACTGTGTTACCATCTCGCGAGCGATCTTGGTTACCTGCTTGATGTCCGAGGCCGCTCCGGAGGTGACGTTTTCCGGGCCAAAGACGAGCTCCTCGGCGCATTTTCCGCCCATGGCCATGGCGATCATCGATTTGTACTTGGTAATCGTCACCGAAAGATGATCACGTTCAGGCAACGACAGAACAAGTCCAAGCGCCCGTCCACGGGGAATGATCGTTGCCTTGTGGATTGGGTCGTGCTGCGGCACTGTGAGGCCAACAATGGCATGCCCGGCCTCGTGATAGGCCAGCAGCTTGCGCTCTTCCTCGGTCATGACCATGGATTTACGCTCGGATCCCATCATGATCTTGTCCTTGGCAAACTCGAAATCCACCATTTCGACAAAACTGCGATTGGCCCGCGCAGCTCGCAATGCCGCCTCATTCACCAGATTGGCGAGGTCAGCTCCTGAAAATCCCGGCGTGCCGCGGGCGATGATCTTGAGATCTACATTCTTGTGCAGCTTTACAGGCGGTCGGGAATGCACCTTCAGAATCTTCTCCCGACCGATTACATCAGGGCTCGGCACGTTGACCAGACGATCAAACCGTCCCGGTCGTAGAAGCGCCGGATCAAGGACGTCCGGTCTGTTGGTGGCAGCAATGATTATGACACCTTCGTTGACCTCGATACCATCCATTTCGACCAGCAGTTGATTCAGCGTCTGCTCGCGCTCGTCGTTGCCGCCACCATATCCGATTCCTCTGGATCGGCCGACGGCATCAATCTCGTCTACAAAGACGATGCAGGGCGCCTTGCGCTTGGCTTTCTCGAACATGTCGCGGACACGCGAGGCACCGACACCGACAAACATTTCGACAAAGTCCGAACCGGAGATCGCAAAGAACGGAACATCAGCCTCACCGGCGATGGCCCGAGCCAGAAGGGTCTTGCCGGTGCCCGGTGATCCGACAAGCAAGGCACCTTTCGGGATCTTGCCTCCAAGCCGCGAGAACTTCTTGCTGTCCTTCAGGAAATCAACAATCTCCTCAAGCTCCTCCTTGGCCTCGTCAATGCCGGCCACGTCCTCGAAAGTGACACGCTCACCCTGTTCGCTCAGCAGCCGGGCCTTTGACTGCCCAAATCCCATGGCGCCGCCTCGACCGCCTCCCTGCAGACGGTTCATGAACCACAGCCACACTGCGATCAGGATGATAAACGGGATGAACGGCGCCAGGAACGAAACCAGGCCGTTGGGTTTCTGGGACTCAGCCTCGACCTCGACCCTGTTTTCGATCAGAAATCCGGTAATGTCACCAACAGCCGGTGGCAGAATGGTCGTCAGCCTGGTGTTTTCGACGGTGAAAATCGTCAGCTCGTCGCCGTCGATGGTCACTGACTTGACGGCACCGTTCTCGACATGTTCGAGAAACGTCGAATACTTTATCGGCTTTTGCGGCGTAACCGAGGCGCCCTTGGTGAAGACCTGGAACAGAACAGCAACAAGGATGATCAGGGCTCCCCAGAATGCCAGATTCTTCAAGTTACGCACTGGGTTGCCTCCTGCATCCAATCTGGTAGTGGGCACAAGCCGACTCTTCCGCTGAACCCTCACGCCCTGCCTGCGATGCCAACAGCAGCGATAGAACCATAAATAAGGACTCCAGCAGCATTTTCAAATCCGTCTCAGAAAATCAAGGAGGGCCGACCTGTCGGCCAGAAGCCTGAACTTTTGCCTTTCGGCCGCACATCCGGCCATCGAAGCGACGACCTTGTCACCGCACCATAATGCCGGACCGGCAAGCAGGGCCCGACCATCGGGCGCGCTGACACTGTGACCGGAATTCTGCCTGATCCCGCAATTGCCCAGTGCGCCGACATGGCATCCGGACACATCCTGCGGTGCCACGAATTGCCATCGGCCGTCCCACACGCAGTCCGGTGAGACTTTTGGACCGCAGCGACGATAGTCCCTGATCACCCTTATGCCGCGGTTTCGGTCAAGAATCAGAACACTGGAGGCGATCGTTGATGCGCCGTCGCGGTGCAATGCCCTGAGACAGTTGACCACGGCGGACAAGCGTCGTCCGTGTTCTTCGCCGGCCTGAAACCGGACAACCGCGGCCAGCAACCTGTAGCGTGATTCATCCGGTTGGGCCCAGAAACCCGCCTTTATCGTGATCTCACCCAGAGGCGTGACGGAAACCAGGTGTCTTGCTGCCGTGACCACCTGATCTGCCAGGACCTGTCTTGCGCGCTGCATGTGTGCGGCGCTGCGAGCCAGTGCCTCAACGGTCAGTCCGGCCTCATCCAGCTTCGGCAGGATTTTCCGCATGCGCACCCGATCGAATTTGCGATTATCATTTGACGGGTCCTCGATCCAGGATATGCCGCGCTTTCGCAACAGGCTTCGAAGCGCCTTGCGACGGACGTTCAGAAGCGGCCGAATCCAGTCTGTTCCGTGACGCTCGAGTTTTTCCGGCATTGCTGCGAGGCCGTAGACTCCCGAGCCTCGGGCCAGATTGAGCAGCACTGTTTCGGCCTGATCATCCCTGGTATGGCCGAGAGCCACGCAGTGAATTCCTCGCGCCTTTGCCCACCCTGAAATCAGGGCATACCGAGCCCGCCTTGCTTCCTGCTGGAGATTCCCCTGGCAGTCGCCATGTTCCCAGGTCAGAATTGTGTGTCGGTGTCCCAGGGTCTTCGCATAGTCACCCACCATGCGGCATTCGGAAGCAGCTGCGGACCGCAGTTGGTGATCTATGGAAACAATTTCCAGCGTAATCTCCAATTGCTTGCACCATGGAGAAGCAATCGCGAGCAGCGACATCGAATCGCTGCCACCCGAGACAGCAGCGGCCAGCCGGCCCCGGGAAGGTGGTCCCAGTCTCCGCAAGGCGCTGGCAACCAGGTCATCCGGTGCTGCCTTCATTGCATCCTAACTGTTCCATTTCCTCGGCTGCCTTTACGGCTTCCCAGGTCCGGGGATATCTCGAAATTACGGCACCAAAAATGAAACAGATATCTCCCGGCCCGTCCCTGTGCGCGGATACCTGGCCCAGACGCAACAGCGCTGTCGGCGCCGTCGCCTTCAACTCGCCCCAGCTGAAACTGGTAAAGTAGGCCTCGGATGCCTGCTGCCAGTCACCGAGATTTGCATGCGCCTCTCCCAGGTAGAGATAGGCGGCAACGCTGTAACTGCTTTGCGGATACAGCTCGACGTATTGTCTGAATCCCTTGGCCGCCTCCTTGAACCGACCCCTGTCGAACAAGCTGATGTTGTGCCGCAATTCTGCCAAATCCTTGTCATCCATGACCCCGTACCGGGACAACTCATTGGCCGCACTACGAAACACCGGTTGTGGGTCCTGCCACCACAGTGGCTGACTGGCGAGACTTCCATCCGCTTCGCCAATCACCGCCTCAATCCGTCCTTCGAGTTCGCTGACCCGATGGCGAATAGACACCAGATTCCTGTAGATGGATGCCTCAAACTGTTCGCTACGTTCGACATAGCGTTTCAGTTCCAGTTCGATCTCATAGACCCGGCGCAGGAAATTTCTGCCGCGGTCAGAGTCATGATCGGCGGTCTCCAGGTCTTCGCGCAGGTTTTTCAGCCCTGTGTCCAGGGAATTTATCTGCGACCTGATTTCCACCAGTTCTGCCAACAGTGCAGCGGGATCGAGGTTGCTGTCACTGTCCGCGGTCTGGGAAAATGCAGCCGAGCAGCCGGCAGCCAGAATCAGGCCGGCGACAACTGTTCGCCAACGAACCTTCATGGGTCAGGGGACGCGGAACATCAACTCTGGCTAGTTGCAGTCACGGCGCGGCGGTTCTGGGACCAGCACTGCTCAAACGAGCAAGGGAGTTCCGGTCTTTCCTTGCCATAGCTCACGGTCGTGAGCCGCGTGGCAGAAACCCCGTTCTGAATCAGGAAGCTGCGTACCGCTTCCGCACGCCGTGCACCGAGTGCCAGATTGTATTCGCGGGTACCCCTCTCGTCGGCATGGCCCTCGATGGTCACTCTGTAACCGGAATTGGCCCGCAACCAATTGACCTGCTCCGACAGTGTCTCCTCTGCCTCGATCGACAGGGCGCTTGAATCAACATCGAAGAATATCCGGTCTCCAATGTTCTGGACAAGATATTCGGGCGACTCAAAGGGTATGGCCTGAATACCGCTTTCCTGACCTGACGCGAGTGCGTCCGCTTCCATGGTGGCATTTTCGCCCGGTGCACATGCGGCGATTCCAACGACGCATGCAAGTAGCGATACAAGTACTCTCATTCTTCCTACCTCTTTGGTCGGCGGCCTTGCCGCCAGCAGCTCTTGTTTTATTGTTTGTCAGCCGTCATCGGCGCAACAGATTAATAACAAAGACTTTAGCGAAGCCTGGACCAGTTGGGATCTGATGCATAACCCGGCGTTGACAGTCTTTTCAGGTTTCTGCCGGTTAGGTCGACCGAATACAACGCCGGCCCACCTGCTTCGCCTCTCTCTTCACGGAAAAACACCAGCACTCGTCCATTCGGAGACCAGGTCGGACCTTCGTCAAGGAATGACCTGGTCAACAATCTCTCGCCGCTTCCGTCGACCCTCATGACACCGATGTGAAATGCCCCGTCCAGGCGCTTGGTGAAAGCGATATAATCGCCGCGGGGAGACCAGACCGGTGTACCGTAGGACCCGCCTCCAAAACTTATTCGCCGCGGCTTCAGCTCGTCCAGATCCATTACGTACAGTTGTGGCGAGCGGCCGCGATCAGATTCGAAGGCAATTCTCTCGCCGTCGGGAGAATAGACCGGTGCCGTGTCAATACCGGGATTGGTGGTCAATCTTGTGGCTCGACGCGTTGCGAGATTGATTTCGTAAATGTCCGTGTTGGCTCCGCGTGTCCGCGAAATCAATACCCGCCCGCCGTCCGGCGAGAACCTTGGCGAAAAAGTCATGTCGGGAATCGACCACAATACCCGGGGTTTGCGTTCATTGATGTTCATCGTGACGACAGCCGGTTTTCCGGTCGCAAAGGAGGTATATATGATTTCGCTGGAGTCCGGTGAAAAGCGGGGAGCGATGACGATATCGCGGCCGCTGGTCAGGTACTGAACATTGGCTCCGTCGTAATCCATGATCGTCAACCGCTTGGTTCGTTCGGTCTTTTTTCCGAATTCCGACACGAATACGATCCTGCTGTCGAAATACCCGTCTTCGCCGGTTACCCGGTTGTAGACCTGATCGCCGATCTTGTGTGCAACGCGGCGCCAGTCGCTGGACCTGGCGCGGTACTGCATGCCTTTGCCCAGGTTGATTCCGGCGACAATATCGTAAACCCGAAACTTGACCACTATCTCACCGTTCGTTTCCTGGCTGCCGGACAGCAGGCTGACCGAGCCCGTGATCAGGACTTCGGCGTTGATTGCCCGCCATTCGGCAAACTGCACAGGCGCATCGAAGTTGGTAATCCTGCCGATGTGTGCCTGTCGTGGAATTTCTCTGAACAGACCGGATCCAACGAGGTCAGCAATCAGCACGGAAGTGATGTTGTTGGCCATCGCTTGCGACTGCGGTGTCTCGGCAACGAAGGTCGGTGCTGCCATCGGCAGTGCCGCAATCACTCCTTCGAGAATCTCCAGACGCAGTGGATCATCCTGAGCGCGCCCGGCGGTACTCCAACCGGCTGTCAGCACCACTGAGGTAAACAGGAATGTTATCAGGAATTTGGGCACTCTTGTCACGCGCACCTGCCTGTCTTCCTCCGAGTCATGATTTCCTGTCAAATGTGATGATTAACACTCGCCACCGATCATACAAGTCTATTGGCAATTCGTGCCCTTGGCCAATCCCCTGGAGAACAGCCCGCCGAGCCGCTTCGAATGCGGCCTGAACTGCACTCGGACTTCCGCCATCTGAAGAAAGCAGTGTGATGCTGCCGGGCAGGCCTTGTGGCACCATTTCGACCTGGACTTCAAGTGTTACCTGTTCGGCTTCAGTCGACAGAACACCGACGTTCCACGCCTCATTTATGGTTCGCTTAAGGCGACTCAGACTGGAGTTGAGTCCATTCCTTGGCGAAAATTCCTTGGCCGAGGCGACCAGATCGGCACTCTTGTTCTCTTCCTCCAGCCTGGCGATTGTTGCCGCGATATCGGGTGCCGGCTTCTCGGGTTCCGCCTTGGCCACTTCTACGCTGGACGGGCGCCACACAGGTGCCACCAGCGTGGCCCGTTCGGGAAGCTTGATGTCCGGAGGCTGCATCTCGCCGGGAAAAGACGGTGTCTCGGCGCGAATGGCTTCGGTCACAACCGCGATCGACGATTCCTTGCGAGCCGTTTCCCTTTCTGGTGGCAGTACAAATTCTGCCCCCGGATCGATTGCCGGCGATGCCAATTGACGGTCCTCGTCGGCAATTTGGACTTCGGGCAGTGGTTTGGGGCTGATGTCCTTTGCTACCCGGTCAGAGTCGGGAAGTTGCAGGGCGTCGGCCGAGGGCAGTACGTGCCTTTCGGCAGGATCCGGAACAGGTACGGTCGGGCTGGAAAACGTGAACTGTGGCGTTTGCTCCGGGATTGCCGGGTTCTCAGGCGGAATGCTCGTCGTGATCTCGGGCAATTCAAGTGGTTCGGGTGGTTGGAGAGGACGCGTTTTCTCTGGGTTGACCGCCGGCGGTTCCAATTGGTTGGTTACCGACTGGCTTGAATTGCTGGCAGGTGCCGAGAAGGTTTGCAGGTCCGGCAGGTCCGGCTCCTGAGGGGCAGGCGTGGGTTCGGGCACCGGTGTGGTCAGAGCCACAAACCGCTCAATGGAGATCATTTCCACATCGACACTGTCCACGACATCGGCTTCCAGCTGGACGGGTGCGGGCAAGAGCGACATTGATGACAAGACCACCAGGACGGCGTGGCCAGCCAGGGAAATGCCAAGTGCCGTTTTCATTGCCCGATCTGTGGCTGGCTGCCGTCGAGTGTTGGTCCACCGTCGTCGGTCACCATTCCCAGGTTTCGGAAGCCGGCGTTGCTCAGTGCTCCCATGACCTGCATTATGTACTCGTACCGCACGTCGCGATCACCGCGAATATAAATCCTGTCGGATTCCCTTTCTGCCATGATGGCCCGCATCTTCGGGATGAGTTCCTGCGGATCAATGGGCTCGGTAAACAGAATCAGACTACCGTCGGCGTCAATGGACAGGGTTATTGGCTCTTCGGGCTCGGACTGCAGTGGCCGCGCCGCGGTTTCGGGTAGATTTATCGGCACACCCACCGACAGCAACGGGGCAGCGACGATGAAGATAATCAGCAGGACCAGCACCACATCCACAAAGGGTGTCACGTTTATCTCGGAGATCCGCTTGCGCCCTTCGGTCCAGTCCTGCCTGCGACTGCGTCTGCCACGGTGACGGATGACGGACATTACCAGGGCTCGGAATCAGTCTGGGTCTCGATGGCGGCGCGTTGTTGGACCTCGCGCGATATGATCGCCGAGAATTCATGTACAAAGTAACCGAATTCCGCCACCAGACTGTCTGATTTGTCGGACAGGCTGTTGTGAAATACGACAGCTGGAATAGCGGCCAATAGCCCCAAAGCGGTTGCCGCCAGAGCCTCGCCAATTCCTGGCGCGACCACGGCGAGGTTGGTGTTTTCCTGCAGGCCGATGTCTCTAAACACCGTGATGATGCCCCAAACAGTTCCGAACAGGCCAAGAAATGGTGCCGTCGAACCTACTGTGGCCAGAAAGGTCAGACCTCTGGTCAGCCTCTCTACTTCCCTGGCAACGGTATTGTCCATCGCCCGGTCAATGCGTACTCGAACACCGGCGATCAGTTCGCCATCGCTTCTGTGCGAACGAAACCATTCTTCCATGGCCTTGCAGAAGATCCTGTGCAGAGCACCGACCTGATTCTTCTCGACCCGACTATGGACAATGTCGACCGGGTCTCCGGACCAGAACAACTCCTTGAAGGCCTTTGCATGGACACGCGCCCGACCGTACAGGATATACTTGTGAATAATGATCGCCCAGCTCCAGACTGACATCAGGAGCAACAGGACCATTACGCACTTGACTACCAAACCGGCGCGCGCGAAGAGTGCCCACATGGAGAAATCGATGCCGCCTACTGCCTCAAGGGCCCCAATCTCCATTTGCCTACCCCAGTTGCGTGGAGGCCACGCTTCAATTCAAAGGTATTGAGCACCGTATCTCTTGTCTGGACACTAGATATATAACGATCAGACAGTTGACAACCTTTGGACCGACTTGTTCACAAATACTGCCCATTACGACATCTATCCCTGGGTGGTTAGCGAATGTACAACATGTATGCAGTTCCTCCGCAATCGCAAGACTGTGCAAATTGCGAACTCTGACACACTGTAAATGTCGACAGATCCCGCAACGGGGTTGAGACAGTCCCGGCCGCAATACCCTTCCCGGCGTCAAGTTGCGGTTGACTGGCATTATCAGGTTCAGTCAACACGTCCACAATCGCGGTCATCAAGGGCCGGGCCGGCGACGGTTTCCTTGTTCGGCGCCGGGCGCAATGTTCCTGCTTTTCGGTAGTAAAGACAGGTCGGAAACTGCGCCAGCCATACTCCGAGACAAGAACCTGCCAGCTCCGGGCAAGACCTCGCCTGTCCTGTCCGAGCCATGCCATGCGGACTCCGAATTACCGAACCAGGCAAATTTGCCGGGATTACTTGACGACGTCAACCTTGCTGCGATTGAGAGATATTGAGATTGCCGTAATGAGGAGCACACCGAGAGCGACCTGACTCCACGATGGCGGTACGCCGGCAATGGTCAATCCGTTGCGAACAATTGCCAGCGTCAAGGCGCCAATAATGGTCCGCGTAACGCTGCCATATCCACCGGTCAGCGGCGTGCCACCCAGTGCCACCGCAGCAATTGCATCAAGTTCAATCATCAGGCCTGCCTGCGGTGTGGCTGCACCGGCGCGGGCAAGATTGACACAGGATGCCAAGCCGACCATCAGACCTGCTGCAGCAAACACCTTGATCTTGACGATGGTGACGTTGGTACCGAGCAGGCGGAGCACCTTTTCGTTGCCGCCCAGCGCACGCAACTGCTGCCCGAAAGCGGTCTTTTCGTAAAATATCCACATCAGAACGGCAACTGTGGCGGCCAGGATGAAAATGGCCGGAAATTGTCCGAGGGAGAGGAGCCACGGTGCCGATATTGATGAAATGTTGGTGCCACCGGAAATGCTGCCGTCGGTTACATAAATCGACGTGCCATCCGAGATGATGATGACCACCGCCCGCATAATGATCAACATGGCGAGTGTAGTTACAAACGACGGAATCTTCAGGATCGAAATTATCAACCCGTTTACAGTTCCAACCAGACCGCCGGCCAGAATACCGACAATCAGTCCAAATTCACCAAACCACATCATGCCAAGCGCCGCAAGGAAGGCAGAAAAAGCGAGGTTGGAGCCAATCGAGATATCGATCGATCCGGTGGTGATGACGATCAACTGGGCAAAGGCGAGCAACATCAGAACGGGTGTCTGCTGCGCGATGAAGGTCCAGTTGCGAACCGACATGAACCTGTCGCCCGAAATGGCCCAGAACAACAGGATCACGAGCGAGATCGCAACGAAAGGAACGTAATCGCGCAGCATGTCGACCTGTTTGGGAGTCAACAACGGCCGTCGGCTTGTGGTGTCGGTCATTTGGTCCCTCCTCATTCACCAAGCGTGATGGCCTTGACCAGGCGGTCCGAGGTCACCTCCTCACGCTTGAACTCGCGCGACGTCACACCGTGATGGATGACGATTATCCTGTCAGCAAGCCGTCTGACCTGGTCAAGGTTGTGACTGATCAGAATAAAGGACGTGCCGTGGCGAGCGCGGACTTCTCTGATGATGCGCTCGACCTCCGCTGTTTCGTTGGGGCCGAGCGCCGCAGTGGGTTCGTCAAGAATGACGATTTCCTTGCCCCATGCGATGGCGCGACCAATTGCGATGCTCTGCTGCTGGCCACCCGACATTGACGAGATTGGCCGCGAAAGGTCCTGAACAGTGGTGACATTCAGCTTGTCCAGTACCTCGCGGGTTTTTATCCGCATCTTGCGCTCGTCTACGAAAATACCCCACTTGCGCGGAATTCTGCCAAGAAACAGATTGTAGGGTGCAGTCATGTTGGGAACCAGGGCAAGGTCCTGGTAAACGACCTCGATGCCGCGTTCCCGCATATTTGCGACGCTGTGCTCGGACCGGAGAACTTCAAGACCATTGATCATGATCCGACCGCTGTCGGGAACGTGGGCACCGGCGACCAACTTGATCAGGGTCGTCTTTCCTGCACCGTTGGCGCCAACAATCGTCACAACTTCGCCGCGCTGCAGGTTGAAGGAACCGGAGCGAAGCGCATGCACCCCACCAAAGGACTTGGAGACATTCTCCACCGACAATAGCGGCGGAGCCGCATCACCGTTATTCAATTCAGGCCTCCCCTGCTCCCGGTCATATTGTCAAGGTCCGATGTTGCCCTTCCAGAACAAGACCGACAACGCTGAATTCATGTCTGCGACAGCACATCCAGAAATGCGCCTTTGAGGACAGGATCCTCGGTAATCTGGCTCAGTTCTATCCTGACTCCACTGTAAACACTCGCCAGCAATGTCGCCTGGACCTGGTCCTTTATTGACTTCAGGAACGGCAAACCGAACTGGGCATATTCGTCTCCTATCACCACCAGATCAGGGTTGGTGAAGTTTATACAGTTGGTAATGCCCTGTGCCAGGTAGCACGCCACCCGATTCCCTTCCTCCAGGGCCATTCTGTCACCTTCAGAGTAGGCTCGCAATACCTCCTCAAAGCTCGCATCCGGGGTCAGGCATGTTCCATTTTCTGTTGCAGCGCGTTCGCGAATGGCGCGCAACAGCGCAAGGCGCGAGGTAAAGAGTTCCAGACATCCGAAGTTGCCGCACTTGCAGGACGGGCCGTCAAACTGAATGGAAGTGTGCCCGAGTTCGCCAGCCAACCCCGAGGCTCCACGATAGACTTCTCCCTCGACGACAAGCGCTGAACCGATGCCCTGGCCCGCCGAAATGTACAAGAGCACCTGCGTTTTCAGCCGTTTTGCGTGGCAGCGCCATTCGGTCAGGGCGGCCGCCTTTGCATCATGGATCGAATGTACCCGAATGCTTGAATAGCGCTGGCGAAGTTCCATGATCAGATCGAAATCCTGCCACTCGGGACTCTCTGTCATGAGGATCACCCGTTCATCGCGCTCAAGAAATGGCCCAGGGACAGCGACGCCGATCCCGTCAATCCGGCGAAGGTCTGCCAGGAACGTGTCCATGACCTCGGAAATCCTGGCGAAGGTCTTCCTGGCCGGCTGCCCTCGCGGAACGGGCAGTTCGATCGTGTCGACGGCGATTCCGCGCAAGCTGAATGCGGCAACCGAAAAACTGCGTCGTTGCAGCCGCAGACAAAGGATGTAACGCCCTGAAGCCGAAAAATCCAGATTAATTGATCGTCGGCCCCGCCCACCCTTGACCAGCCCTACCTCTTCGAGCATCCCGTCTTCCAGCAATGTGCCAACGGCCCGAGTAACCGTTGCCGGGTCGAGCCCTGTTGCCACGCTGATATCCTTGCGGGAACAGGCGCCCATATCCTGGATCGCGGTCAGGATAACACGCCTGTTGTGCCCCTGAACGCCTTCGATAGACAAACCTCTCTGTTTTGCCTTCATGCCAGTTCTGGTTCGCCGAAGGTCTATATCAGGCACGGCTAGCCCCGGAGATCTGAATGTCTTCGTAAATTCGGCCGGTGCGGATTGCCCGCGCGTTGGGGATGTCAGTATTGGTGATCTTGTTGAGAGCAACATGCACAGGGCTACCACCGCGAAGGTGGCGCCGCAAGAGACGCCTCCTCAGTACGTCGTCCCTTGCATCAACGAAAACGCGCAGATTGTAGCGTTCGGCGGCGGTGCACCAGGGCTCTTCATCAGTCAGAAGGTAGTTTCCTTCGATGACATAAACTGCCTCTGTTCCATCAATGTGAATGCCTTCAGGAACCGGTTCATGGCGGCGGCGGCAATATTTGGGCCACCAATAGGCTGTGCCGGTCCCGAGACTCTCCACTGCTGCTGCAAAGGCGAGACTGTCAAAGGTATCGCGTCGACCCTTGACGCTACGCATGCCGGCACCGTCGAGTTGTGCATTGGTCAAATGAAAGCCGTCCATGGGACAAAAGCGAGCGCTGAGTCCCATGGACTGGTAGTCCGCTACCAGTCGTCTTGCCAGCGTGGATTTTCCTGAAGCAGGTGTTCCTGCGATGCCGATCAGGAATGGCGCCCTGGACTGCCTCACATGCGCCGTAACATACTGAAGAAGCCCAGCATATCCGTTTACATGCTCAGTCATTCATCCAACTGCGCGTTCCGACGCTCTGACAGGATCTTGCCGCAACCTGACTTGCCGAAGCAAGCGCTGGCGCGAAGTCTCCGGATCGCAAGTAGGCATGACAGAAGGCACCGTGGAAAATATCGCCTGCGCCCAGAGTATCGACAGCGTCTACCCTGACAGCAGGAATTTCGCCTTCACTCTGGCCATCCCGCCACAATACACCCCTCGCTCCCCGGGTTACGGCCCATCGGGTGATGCTCATCTCGTTGCACATGGCCGCGAATGCACGTGGTCCACCCTGACAGAATACTTCAGAAACAATCGGGATATCGGTCAAGCGCAGAAAGCCGGTCGACCAGCCCTTCCAGCTGCCACCATCAAGAATGACGGGGCCATCAAATTCGCGAATTGCTGCGTATTGCTGCTCGACGAAATGGCGCTCGTACTGATCCAGCTGAATCAAGTCAAAACCGTCGGCGAGAAAGTCGGAGCGGTCCACCAGGCTGCTGCAGTCCTCGGCGGCATCATTGATTATCATTCGCGTGCCGAGCTTGCGTGTCGAAACTACCGTGGAAACAGGAACTCGGTAGGCAGGATCAGTGCAAATGTCTTCGACATGAACGCCATACTGAACAAGATCCTCAACCAGGAAATCCCGAATCAAGCCGGAAGCGCCCAGTGAAGTCACCAGGGTCGCATCTCCCCCCAGGTAGGCGAAAGTGACAGATGCATTGAGCGCTGTGCCACCAGGCATAACGTCACTGGACACGGCTGTTACCTTGGCGTCGGGGCCCGGAAATTCATCCACGAGAGCTGTGACATCCAACACGGACCTTCCAATGAACAACGCTCTGCTCACTGTGCAGCAGCACGCTGGTCAAGCGCTCCCTCGTCAAATTGTCTATCATTGAGATTCACCGGGACACGCAAGTTCTGATTCGGTTGGATGGCGGGGCTGCGTATTTGACTCGAGAGCCGAACCGGGCATCGTGATCATGCATATTTCGATATCCTGGCTGAAGTCTAACCGGGCCCTACTTGCGGAATTCCAGGTGGCGAAAGGTGGCGGTACCTTCCTGTACGAAGAGGCCCCAGGTGTCGGCGCTCGACATATCGTAGACGCGGTACGATGCCACGACCTGACCGGCAACGAAGCATTCAATTGCTGATCCGCTGCGCAAGATCTGCACTCGGTATCGCCCGTTCTCAGGTGTAAATGCAAGAGGCCGCTCGACCAGTGGATTGTCGATCTCCTGACTGACCCTGATGCCATGCCGCTCGGTCAATACAAGATTGTCCCACAGAGGATCCATGGCAGCCGGCCAGCGGTCAAAGACGACGCGTTCCTTCATCGGTTCGATCGCAAGTGTAAATCCGGCTTCAAGATCTGTTCCTCCCTGTGGCTCAATCAGGATACCGGCGGCCTCAGTGTTGGGCGAGGTTTCAATCTCGACATCGAGAAGCATGTCCTCGTGAGCCGGACCAGCGAGAAAGGCATATCCGAATGAGCCTGTAGCATGGCAGGAGGGACATGGACCATCTGTCCAGTCGCCCAGCCGAGGTTGCAGGTTGTAGCGAACGGGTTCGGTATAACTTGCACCGACTTCGGGAGGGAGCCGACAGGTCAGTGTCCCATCGGGTAGCGAAACCAGTTCTCTCGGGCTGCCGAGTTGACCTCCCCAGACCCAGTTGTTCTCGGGGATGTTGAACTTTCGATAGGGAATCCATGCAAAGCTGACACGGCGTTCGCCGTCACTCGCCGATTTGGCGGCATAGAAGCGGCGTCCATCAAGACTGTCCAGCTTGCGACTCTCCCATGGGCCATCCGGCGTCGGCGCGACGCGGTATACGGTCTGCATTCGTTCCGAATACCGGCTTTCGACGAGATACCACCAGTTACCTAGTCTGAAGAGTTCGGGACATTCGGGACAATGGGTCAACATTGAGGAAGCCAGGGGCGGTCCGACTTCCCAGTCTTCCAGATCTGTCGACCTGGCCGTGGCTATACAACCCCGCCTGAACTGTGGTCCACTCTTCAGCCTGGCCGAAATCAGCATCCGGAAACACCGTGCTGCATCGTCGCGATAGACGTAAGGGTCTCGCCAGTCGACGGTCTCGTACCAGCGCTGGTCGGGCAAGATCAGCGGGTTGGAGGCAGATTTTTTCCAGGTCACCAGATCTGTACCGGTTGCCTTGCAAATCGACTGCGGTGATGTCGACTGCCGATTGTAGCCGGTATAAAAGAAGTGAAACACGCCTTCGTGCTCTATAACCGATCCCGTCCAGATGCCGTCGCCATCGCACTCGCCATGTTCGCCGGGACCGAAAGCATCCGGCATGATCTCCCACTCGACGAGGTCTCCGGAGCGCAGGTAGGCCGTGGAAACGCGGGCGCGTTCGACATATTCCCAGGCACCGACCGGTGGTTGAGAAAAGAAAAGGTGCCAGATACCGTTATGGAAAAATGGCATGGTGTCACCGGCAGCGGCACCATGCTTCGGGGCATAGCCGAAAAGCCTCATTTGTATCTCTTTACCAGGTCCTGCTCTAACTGGACCCCGGCCGCTTAGGCCGGGGGCCGATGTCAATGAAAAGTTGACTGTACGATATAACCTTGCACCGACCCGAATGGGTCAGTCAACAACCTGCTGCTCTATTGCACAAATTCTTCCCAGTTTTTCGAGAAGTTGTCGATAAACCCTGGCAGGTCCGCGTCAGGATTGTGCACACGGCTCAAGCTACGGATATCTTCATCCGACAGAATACAGCCGTTCAACAGACCGCTGGCATAGGTTTCGACGTTTACAGCCGTGACCGGAATCAGGCTGAACAGTGGCTGCGTGTTTTCGACGGGGTGGCCATGCAGGTAGTCATAGAGCTGAATCAGTCCAAATCCACCAACCATCCAGTGACCGCCGATCGAGAAGGCAAGCTTGCCGGTCTTGATGAATTCGGCCACCTGCTCGTCAATGTCGGTTGTAACCACGGCGATGTCGTCGCGGCCTGCCTGGTCAATGGCAAACTGGCTGCCGAGACCCGCAACTGCTCCAAGAACGATCATGGCGTCTATTTCGCCGGGGGCGAAGCGAGCGATGAACTGTTCGGCGTATTTTTGGCCGTTTTCCCTGTTGAGACGATCCCAGGCCTCAGCGATGAGCGTAACATCATCATGCTGGTCGAGTACCGACTGGACTCCTGCCCAGATTTCTTCGGCCGAGGTGACGCCTTTCTGGTTCCAGATCATGGCAACATTCTTGTGACCAAGGTCGACCACGGCCTGTCCGATAGCTTCACCCCAGGTTGTATTGTTCTGGGTCACCTGGGCAATGAAATGTTCGCCCTGGTAGTCCGTTTCGTAGTTCGAAACGACCAGTCGGCCAACTGCCACACCCGGAATTGCGTTGGCTTCGAGAAGCCGTGCAACCTGAATTCCCGCCGGCGACGTCAGCGGATTGAAAATCAGTCCGTGAGGCTGGCTGGCGATGATCGACTCGGCCTGCGAAACATGCTGTTCCTCGGAGTTCTGATCGTCGAACTCGCGCAGGTCGACATTCAAGGCCTCTGCGACGCAGCGCTCGAAGCGATGACGGTTGATAACCCACGGATTTGTCTCGGGCTGACCCAGGTCGGCAATAACCAGGTCGGTGCGTGCCTCGCTTGCGACCAGGGCACCACCGGCCAGCGGCAACATCATGGTTGCGGCAACCAGAGCGATAAATGTGTTCTTCATGTCCATTTGCTCCCTGCAATTTTTCTTGCAATCTCTAACTTGGAACTCGTTTGAATCCCGACTTAAATGCGTAACGCAATTAATTGTGTCTTGCAAGTAAATGGCAACGCAGGTGGTTGATCCACGAATTCCAGGTCGGGGAAGCGTCGCCCGTCCAATGAAAGCAGACGTGTCTGTGCGCGTCGATCGGCGTGCCTGGTCTTGCTGCGATTCAGGAGCAGGGAATACTTTCGCACCTTGGCGAATGTTCGACTCTGGGTGCATTCATGAGTGAAGCCGGTCAGGTGGCTCGCTGGAACCGAGACCGGGACTTGATCCAGTTGCCGGTCTGATTTGACCCATCCGTCTGATTCAGTGTATCAGGTTTCTCAACGTTCCGCTTGAAACCAGGCTCGTTAACCATTGCTCTCAAGCCTGGTGAACCGGAAATTCTCAGGCAGTTCCAATTTTCGACACTTCCCCCGCGCCGCTTGAGCAGATGCGTGCCCTAGATGTGAATCACCCTGGATCGCCTTTATGCCTCCGGTCTCAAGGAATAGAGCCACAGGGACAAAGCCCCGATTGGATGAGATGAGCGCGGCGATGTCATAGCTGCCGGCCCGCGCAAGGCCGATCATGTCGGTTGCCATTCGGATATCCATAAACTTTTTCTTGATGCCGCGCATGCCGGAGTTACGGGACTGGCATCAATCCAACGGAGCACAGCTGTCGGGGCACGCGAGGCGCATTTTCATCCGACGCGGACCGATAGATAACCTCAAACCAATTCCAGAAAGTAATCATACATCGACGCAGCCCCTTCTCCGAGCCGCGTTGCTGTCACCCGGAAAGGTGTTCTACACGATCAAGCACACCGATTATTGTATGCGTCTGCATCATGATGCGCAGAGACACTGCATGATTTTCCCAATTCGTTCAATGAGTCGCGACTTTCCGGGATTGGTATCGGAGGTGGTCACGTGCCTGGTATGATCAAGTCATGGCTGGAGATGCCGATAGAGGAAGAATACGGCAGGGGCGGCAATAGGCGCACCAATCGTGGGCGCAAGGAAGGCATGGGCCCCCTCTGGGTTCTCCCGTTTTTGCCGCTATTGCAAAACATCATGGCCAGCAAATGAGCTTATTATTGACTGATGCACTGCCTACGCATATGTAACCATCATGAGGGATGCGCCGGACACATATAAGCTTGCCCGGCAAATTACCGTGCTGGAGGAACGCATGGAGACGCGAAAAGCAGAATTTGCCACGGAATTCGCCACATTCCGGGAGAGCTTTGCCACGGAATTCGCCGAAATGCGGGAGGACAATGCCAAGTTTTATGCCGAGGCCGCCAAGCGTGAAACCCGTATGCTGCTCGCCTTCGCCGCCATGCTAGCCGTGGGACTGACAGTTCATAGTTTCCTGAATTAACCCTTCCGCGGGCGGTGTGAAGACCGCAAACCCCGGCAGCGAATAGCATTGACCGTGCAGTTGTCATTCTTCCTGGCATCGTTGTTGCCTTTGAGTTGCTGGTCGTTGCATCAGCGGTAGCGAGGATTGGCCTTTTTCTGCCTTGGTCGAGGGTCGCGTCACGCCACCCACTAGTGATGCAGTCGACCTGCTTGTCGAGGGCTTGTGGCCATTGATGCACAGCCAAGAGTCCTCAAGAGACGCGATAAAGGGGTCCCGCCTCTGGCGCTTCACGCGCTCCGCCGAACCGGTGAGCTCATCGCCAACATCTGCTTTCCACTCTACCACGGTCGTGCGCAGACAGGGAGCAAGAGCAATGGCAATCAGCCTGGTGGATGCGGTGCAGATTCACCAACTGAAGCGGCAAGGGTACAGCATCAGCGAGCATGCGCGATCCATCGGACGGGACCGCAAGCATCTTGAACTGGAGATAAAGACGCAGTCGGCCACCTGCTGACGGGATCAGGCCGGGCATGAGCGGAGTTTGGCGTCACGCTTTCCCTACCCGTTTCAGGCAAACGCTGCCGCGATTCCGGGCGGTATTCTGGAAGCTCTTCCGCCCGCGTTCATACAGGCCAGCAATACCCGACTTGAAAACAGTTGCCGCTCATTACCAACCTGCTCTTTCCTGAAGATGTCCTGTTCAAGTTCCAGACGAGCCGGAGTCACGCGTTCCAGCCGGGTAACGACCCGCAGTTCGTCGTCAAACCTTGCCGGCGACAAAAACTCGGCTTCGACCCTGCGCACCGCGAACACCAGACCGGAGCGGTCCCGCAACTCTGCCTGTCTTATTCCCAGCGAGCGCAGATATTCGGTTCTTGCCCGCTCTATGAAACGGAAATAATTGGCGTAGTAGACGAGCCCGGCCCAGTCGGTGTCTTCGTAATAGACTCGAAGGTGAAATTCGTGACTCACCTGCCGTCGCCAAAGAGGTCCTGCGCCGGAGGAGCGGACGGCGGGCGAAGACCCAGATGCCTCCAAGCCTGATGTGCCAGCGTCCGTCCACGCGGGGTGCGCAGAATGTAGCCTTGCTGCAGAAGAAAGGGTTCGATCACATCCTCGATCGAATCCCGCGTCTCGGACATCGCCGCTGCAATTGTATCTATACCGACCGGCCCACCCTCGTATTTGCGAGCGATAATGTTAAGGTACTGCAGATCGGAACGATCAAAGCCGAGCTTGTCGACACCTAGACGTGTCAGCGCCATAGAGGCCAGCTGTTTCGAGATCTTGCCATCACCCTCGACCAGGGCAAAATCGACGACCCGACTGAGAAGGCGGTTGGCGATTCGCGGCGTACCGCGCGAGCGGCGGGCAATCTCCTCCGCCCCTCCCGGGGTAATGGCTATATCAAGCACTTTGGCACCACGCTTGACGATGGCGTACAGCTGCCCGGGCGAATAGTATTCCAGCTTCAGATGTATGCCGAATCGGTCGCGAAGCGGGGTCGTCAGCAGACCCAGTCGCGTGGTCGCTCCGACCAGTGTGAACGGGTTGAGCTCTATGCGCACCGAGCGGGCAGCGGGTCCCGAGCCGATGACAAGGTCAAGTGCAAAATCCTCCAGGGCCGGATAGAGAACCTCCTCAATCAGCGGATGCAGCCGGTGAATCTCGTCGACGAACAAGACGTCGCGAACTTCCAGGTTGGTCAGAATTGCCGCCAGGTCGCCGGCCTTCGCCAACACCGGTCCTGATGTCATCCGGATGTTAACCGATAGTTCCCGGGCCAGAATTTGGGCCAGCGTCGTCTTCCCCAGCCCCGGTGGGCCGAAGAACAACGTGTGGTCAATCGCTACGCGCCGCTGTTTGGCACTTTGCATGAAAACACGCAGATTGGACCGAAGTTCATCGTGACCGATGAATTCGTCAAGCATTTGCGGTCTCAGCTGCAGGTCCTTGTCGCCGGCTTGCAACTGGGGATCAAGAGTGTTGTCGGGAGTTGACACGACCATTTATGCGCCCGCCGTCGCGAGATGCTTCAGAGCTTCCCGAATTATCTCGCCGGTAGTCATTTCGACATCATCCAATGCAACTGCCGCAACCACACGGGCCGCATCGCTGCCGCTGTAACCCAGGTTTTTCAGTGCCGAGACTGCATCCGATCTAATGCTGGACTGTGTGTGTTCTGCCGGTGTGCCGACCGCTGCAACCGCCGGGCCTGCCCCGACCGCAGTAGCGTGCTCTGCCTGACCAACCCCGCCATATTGTCCATCCTTGCGAACAATATCCTCAATCTTGGTCTTGAGTTCGTTGCAAATTCTCTGTGCCAGCTTTGGCCCGACCATTGGCGCTGCTCGCAGGGCCTGCCAGTTGCCCAGAGAAATCGCTCGCAGGCAGGCTGTAACGCCCAGCGTACCAATGACCGATTGCGCAGCCTTGAACCCGACTCCCGGTACGGTCAACAAGCGGAGGAAAAACTCTCGCTCACCCAGTGAAAGGAAACCGCAGAGTTGAAGCAAATCCTCTCGGACCAAAAGTTCCGTGTACAGTTCGATATCACTGCCGACAGGCGGGAGTGCGGCCAGGGTCGGCTTGGAGCAATGAACAATGTAACCCACTCCGCCAACATCGATTACAACATGTTCCTCGGCAGAGTACTCAATCTTGCCCTTCAGCTTGCCGATCACCGCACTACCCCAGCGCGCTTCAGCGCCAGTTCCAGTGCTGCAGCGGTGCCTCCTGTAGCTGCATGCGTAAGCGCCACCGCAAGGGCATCGGTCTCATCCACTGACAATTTGCTCCTGACAGCCAACAGTACGCCTACCATGTATGCAACCTGTTCCTTGCTGGCATGCCCCCTTCCGGTGACAGCCCTTTTCACGGAATTGGGGGCATATTCGTAGACAGGCATTCCTGCCCTGGTCGGCACCACGAGCGCAATTCCTCGCGCGTGTCCCAGTTTAAGCGTGCTGGCTGCGTTAATGCTCACAAAGGTCTTTTCAACCGCAACGTGCTCGGGTGTGAATTGATCGACGATCTCGGTCAGTTGATTGAAGATTCTCAACAGCCGTTCAGCAAGCGTACCTTCTCGCGAGCGAATCAACCCGCTACCTATCAAGATGGATTTCTGACCAACGGCATCGATAACACCCCATCCTGTGTTTTGCAGCCCCGGGTCGACACCCATAATCCTCATGACTTTTGAATCCTGGCGAGCAGACAGCCCCGGCCAATCCGGACATCGGCACGAGATCGTCTGCATGAGGCCGAACATTGCCAGGTTCTCGATTGCGCCATAGTGGGTCCAGCAACACTTCCCGTCAGTTTGAATCTGCCTTGCGGACGATGCGATTCACTTGAACTGTCAGGCGTGAAGGCAGCAATTGTCAGGCTGCCTCCTCGTTGTTGCCAGCATGCAAGGACCAGGTAACGCCCGCATAGGCCGTACAGGGCTGCGCGTACATCAATTAGGCGTGGCGCTTCAAGCGTAAACTGGTTTGGCTTTGGCACTGCTCGCGCCGGGCTTGCTCTGGAATTGGGCCCGAAACCCCATTCGCAAGCCTTGTCCGCAAGTCTGGATCTTCCTGGCATTGGCTGGTATCCTGGGGCGGTCCTGCTTGGCCTCCAAGAGAAGCGCCGGCACAAATCCGGGGCAGGAAACTCCTGCCTGGGATGGACTCGGGATGCCGCTGTATGGTTTGGTTCTACCGCCACCTATCAGATGGATCATGATATCAATCGGGAACGCCCGAAATATTGACGCGCCTGGGCCCAGGTGCTTTCCGCCTTCCACACAGACTACACTGAAAGTCGGTCAGCCGCAGATTGTCGTCAGGGAACTGACGCAGCAGACCCGCCAAGATGTACGGATTGTTGTTGAACCTTCGCGTCCATAACTGGTTATCCCCTTTCTGGGCAGATTATCTGCGGTTGGCTACAAGGCATCTCGTCAATGTTGCGATCCTTTGCACCTTGCATTGTGTTCACGCCAATACAGTGCAAGAAGAGGGCAACCAATGTGTGGCACTCGTTGCCAATTCACCGTATTGTAACCTGAGTTCAAGTTAACACTGGAGAACATCAATGTACTTCGCCCGCCTGTTTTGGCCGCTGCTTGCCCTCCTTGCATTCCATTCAGCACCGGCATTTTCAATGGCAGAACCGATCTTTTCGGATGGCGATGGAGCGATTCGCGGATATGATCCTGTGGCCTACTTTACCGAGGGATCTCCACACGAGGGATCTGCGGATTTTACGCATGAGTGGAACGGTGCGGTCTGGCACTTTGTGTCGGCTGAAAACCGTGACACTTTTGCAGCTGATCCCGAGTCCTACGCGCCACAGTATGGCGGGTATTGCGCCTGGGCTGCATCGCAAGGTTACCTGGCCCCAATCGATCCTGACGCATGGGAAATCTGGGAGAACAAGCTCTACCTGAACTTCAGCCGCCGTGTCCACCGACGTTGGACACGCAACAAGGAGGAGAATATAGTCAAGGCCGACGCCAACTGGCCAGGCATCCTGGAATAGGTGCGTCGGCCAGCCTAATTTGAGATCCTCGAGATGCCAGTGATGCGACAAACTCTTGAGCAACAGCCTTGCCCAGGACCTGGACGCCGGATCTCAAGTTGAGTCCGCGTTCAGGTTCGAATTCGACAGAAGGCACCAATTGCCTCTGCAACTGGAAGCTGGCAATTATCCTCAATAGGTCAGGTTCTGCGTGACCTCGAATGTGGCGCGAACCGGTCTGGCCAGGGATCTGGCCAACAGAGCCGCCTCGGACAATCCTATCCGCATCGGTCTTGTCGGTTGCGGGGAAATGGGAACCGACATCGTATCTCGAACCTCCCATATGGAAGGCATTGAAGTTGCAGCTATTGCCAATCTAACACCGGACAATGCCCACAGAGCCGCCCGCATTGCGTTTGGTTCGGACGGCCATACATGCAACCTGTCGTCGGGTACCGGTGTCAATGCGATTATTGAGCGTGGACAGATTGCGGTTACCGATAATGCCGAACGTGTCCTTGAAAGCGACTTGATCGATGTTGTCATAGAAGCCACCGGTATTCCGGCTGTCGGTGCAAGAATCGGTCTCAAGGCAATGGCATCGGGCAAACATCTGGTCATGATGAATGTCGAGGCCGACGTAACAGTAGGTGTTTATCTGAGCCATATGGCGCGGCAACACGGCGTGGTCTACTCGCTTGGCGCCGGTGATGAACCCACCGCTTGCATGGAGCTGATCGAATTTGTTGCGGCCATGGGCCACCGCATTGTTGCCGCCGGCAAAGGCAAGAACAATCCGCTTCAGTTCGACGCAACTCCCGACCAGTTACGCGACGAGGCGCGGCGACGTAACATGAACGTTCGCATGCTGGTGGAATTCGTCGAAGGCTCTAAAACAATGGTGGAAATGGCTGCAATCGCAAATGCCACCGGTCTTGTGCCCGACAAGCCGGGCATGCACGGCCCCTGCGCCGTGCTGGACGAACTAAGCTCCGTTCTCGTTCCCTGCCAGGATGGTGGCATATTATCGGCACCCGGAAGAGTGGACTATACCGTCGGCAAGGGCGTGGCTCCGGGTGTGTTCGTGATTGCCGAGATGGCGCATCCTCGCATCAGGGAACGGATGGAAGACCTGAAAATGGGAAAGGGGCCTTATTTCACGTTCCACAGACCATACCACCTGACATCGCTGGAAGTGCCTCTGACCTGTGCCAGAGCGGTCCTCTACGGCCAGCCCGATATGGTACCGCTTGAGGTCCCGGTTGCCGAGGTTTGCGCCGTCGCCAAGCGTGATTTGCGGCCAGACGAGGTCCTTGGACAGATAGGAGAAACAGATTATCGAGCCTGGACCATGGAATACACGGCGGCAAAATCAGTCGGCGCCATTCCGTGTGGACTGCTTGCCGGGAGCAGGGTTACCCAAGGGCTGGCCAAGGGTGAACTGGTTACCCGGACAAACACTCGGGTCTGCGAAAGTGAACCCATAGTTCGCATCAGGCAGCGCCAGGACGACCTGGTCAATGCAACCCTGGCGTCTCGGTATTGAAGGGCCTAACAACCGCCTTTACATGACGCTCTTCTGCAATTGCCGATCGTTTCTGCTATCCGGCGCTGTGGCAGCTGGACAGTCGGGAATTTCCGTATACCCGGCCGGTTGCGTAGCACCGTCATGACAGTAGAAAGATCTTCTGAATGACCCGCGCCTTCCATTCACATCGAGCTCCGGGGGCCTGACATTGCCTTCCATTTACACATGCGGCGAGGCCCTGATCGACCTCGTGCCCGACCTGGTTGGCGATAGCAGGTGCTATCGTCCGGCGCCCGGCGGATGCCCCTATAATTCGGCGATCGCCGCTGCCCGGGCAGGTGCCGAAGTTTTCTTTGTTGGCGACATTTCGACCGATTTTTTCGGCGACATGCTGGTAAGGCGCCTAACCAACAATGGCGTACACTGCGACCTTGTCAGGCGCAGCGACCGCCCGACCACGTTGGCCTTTGTCGATTTGCAGTCTGGAGAAGCGCGTTATGCGTTCTACGATGCCGGATCGGCTAACGTAAACCTCCAACCCCCTCTCGCCGGTTCAATCGGTGGCGACGGTGATATTCTGCTGGTTGGTTCGATTTCGCTGATCGGGATGCCGGCCGCCGATCGTATCGCAAGATTTGCGGTTGACTGCGCCCCGCATATGGCACTCGCCGTTGATCCCAATGTGAGGGCCAACATGATTGTCGATCGCGACGTATGGCAGCAGCGCATTGACAACTTGTTTGCCGAAGCCTCGATCGTTCGCCTGAGCGATGAGGATCTGGCCGTCATTCGACCAGACGCTAGCGCTTCGGAGTTTGCCGCCGGTCTTCTTGATCACAGGGCCTCCCTTGTGGTTGTGACGCGTGGCAGAAATGGTTCTGAAGTATTCACGCGCAACCACCACCTCGAAGTTGCGGCACCACAGGTTGCGGTTTCTGATACAGTCGGGGCAGGAGATACGCTGATAGGATCGCTCCTTGCATGGCTCGTGACCCATGGTCTCAGCTCTCGAACCGCCCTGTCGGCCATTGACCAGGATATGCTTCGAGACATGATGGGCTTTGCCACCTGCGCCGCAGCCCTGAATTGTGCGCGGTGTGGCTGCAATCCGCCATTTCAATCGGAAATCCAGGCATTCCGGGACGATGCCGGTCGACACTAGCACCCTGTGGATCAACGGGGCCTGCCAATGAATCGGTCATGGCGTTAACCGGGAAATCGGGCTCACCTGCTACTGAAAAATATCCAGGCAGCACATCCCGCACCCGGCCTGAGGCGGAGCAATCTGGCGGCCAGGGCGTAATATTTGCATTGTCTTGACTTGATGATGTCGAGGCCATCAAGCAGTACCATGAGCCCGGTGGCCGAGAGCGGTTCGGCCGGATTGGCGGAGATGAGCCCGGTGAGGAGGCCGCGCTCCAGCCGCCTGGACCAGATCCAGAAGCAGCCGTGATCGAGTCCCGCCCCTGGCGGTTGCTAACCAGGGCTGAAAGCCCGTCATAGGTCATGCGCATGTCGGCGGGTTCGGTGGCCAGCCAGATGTGGCACCGGTCGGGATAGCCGGACCCGATCATGAGTGGCGTATCCGCAAGACAACATCGGGGCGGAGGGTGCGGTCGATATCCCGTTGTGGCTGTAATTATGCGGCGAGATTGACAAGGAGCGGCGCGACCGGGGCCGCCGCCTTGCGGCTGCCATTGTCTCTGCGGAAGCGCTGGTGCCAATTCTGGAACGTCTTGAAACGGATACCCCGTGTGTCCCAGAATTCCCTGGGTGTCATCAATCTCCTGCCATTGTTCACGGCTACGAGCGGGCGCTCGCACGTAAGTGGGCAAACTGGCAGGTCATCGAGTCATCCTTACGCTGAAAGCGGTGTTCCACAGCTCCTGCCACATCTGTCTGGATCCAGACTATATTGCCTCACTTGGAGAATTTCAGCAAGCTTACGGTGTGCTCGAACCGGACGAAAGCCCAGTTGGTCCCTTCTGCTGGTGCAGAATGTCCTGTACGTCCTTGATCGCATGCGAGACTTTGGCCTCAGAATATCTTGGCTTCAGCTTCCTCACATGCTCCGAGAGCCTTTTGCTATCCTTGAATACATCATGCTGCAATTGTCGATACAAATAGGCAATCGTAGATACCAGCTCTAATTCATTCGCTAATCCATTGTCGAAGGCCTCCAACACCCTGCCTATGGCCGCCTTGTTTGTTTCGATGAACTGCTGCCCCCTCGTCTGCATCTTATCAATGTGATTGCCGGATTTGATCTCGTATCGGTTCGCTGAACTGCAATACGTTACTTCTGCGCCGCCATTATTTGCGATCACATCCAAATCTCCGGCGAGACTGGCCGAATATGGCCCGTAAGTATAGAAGGAGAAGATGTACCCGGTATTGACGGATCCCAATTCCTGGATGAGATGCACTTTCTTTTGAAGTGCTTTTTTGTCGAGTGGAGAATTGTCCCGCTCGGATTTGACAATCAGATAAGCAACAAGTGCATACTGGTCGGCCTTGCTGGTCGTTCCCGTCATAATTTTCTCCTCCATTGATATTCATTTCTTAACCAATTTTTCAGCTTCGGAGCTGTGTTCTTCCGGCACAAAAAGTCGGCGCTGGTTGACCTTGATCAATCCTTTGACAACGGGCGACAGCGATTGCAGAGATACTGAACGCTCGTCATCGCCCGAAGTCTGCCAGACCTTGATCTCTGCTGATCCAGACTTGTACCAGGACTTTTCGGCGTCACAGACAACGCAATTGTACTGTTCGAGTTTGCTTTGAATCTCCTTAACTTTCTCAATTTCATTGTGTGTCGCAAATTCGCTCGTTGAGTACACCATTCGATAGTGTTTTCTCTCGCGGAGGAATCGACCGTGTTTTCCCCCCTTTTGGTCGGATATCAAGCCAAACACCTTCCAGTCGTCCCATTCAAGAAAGTCCACGATTTTGTCTGGAGCCGGAAATACTCCAGATTCGAGTAGCTCCTTCAGACATTCAACCAGGTGATGATCGTAAATTACACGGGTCTTGTGAAAGTAGAGCTGTGTAAACATCATGAATCGGGCGATAAGCAGTCCTTCCACGGCGTGGATGCCATCCTCCCCAACACCGATGTGGTGACCTTCTGTTTCTCTGTTTTTGGTGTCTGGGCAGAGGCGCAAGGAATAGATCAGTCTGTCTAGATCGTACCGCCCGTACTGCACGCCAGCGTGATGGGCATCGCGGAGCAGGTAGTCCATCCGGTCTGCATCCATCTGTCCGGAGACAAGGTCTTTCCAAACCAACACACCTGGTGAACTTGGCGTCGCCCCCAGGATTTCGAGAATGTCTTCGACAACAATTCCGTTGTTTTTTGCCTCTGAATCGTTCTCAATGATATCTTTCAGGCTATGTTCTATCGTCGCAGTGGAGTAATCTTCGTGCGTGTATTCGCTGGAGACTTGGGGATTGACTGGCAGGAGTTCCTCGGCGGCATGAGAGAAAGGACCGTGACCGATATCGTGCAGCAGGGCCGCTAGGCGAATGATTCGCCGTTGGCGCATCAAGCTGCCGTCGTCAAATGAGTAATCGGACTTAAGGATATCGCTGCTTCGGCGCACCAGTGCATCGAACATTCGTGATGCGACGTGCATGACACCAAGTGAGTGTTCAAATCGAGAATGTGTTGCGCCAGGATAGACCATATCTGTCCAACCGAGTTGCCGAATTCTGCGGAGCCGCTGAAAGTGGGAGTGATTGATTATCTTCCACTCCAACTCATTTAGCTGAACGAATCCGTGAACGGGATCCCGGATCTCATACGGTTCTGATGGATTGCTCATTGCCACATTCCTGCGCAGCCTCGAGCATCTATCCCGGAAAACTCACGAGAGTTAATTGCAGTTTCTTCCATAATATACTTGTACAGAGATAATTCCGGTTATATTTTATAATAAAACACAAGAAAACAATACAAGCAGCCAACCCCGTGAACACAGGGTGTACCCTTCATGCCGCCAGTTTCAGCCCCTCGGCACACGAAAAGGCGTCGCCATATTCGACGCCAAACCCATGACCTCCGATGCCGGGCTGCTCCTCCTTAAGGAAGCCGACAGCATCTTCAAGGTCACAGAACGGCTGCCCCCCCTGCTTCACCGACTACCGCAACCCGGCCCGCACCGAACATTCCGTCCCTGACCTTCTCGCCCAACGAGTCCTCGCCCTGGCAACTGTGACGTGAACGGCGAAAAGCGCCGCCGGGAGCAGGACCGCGGCCAGGCGCTGGCCTCGCCAAGCACCCTCAACCGACTGGATCTGGGCGATCCGGAGACCGCCGCCGCACATCGCTACAAGCGCGTCGTGGGCGATTATGCGGCCATTGACCGCCTGATGAGCACGCTGTTCCTGGAGCGTTATCGCCGGCCGCCAGCGGAGATCGTCCTTGATATCGATGTGACCATACATGGCCACCAGGAAGAGCCGGGGTTGCAAGCGGCGTGTGGTGGCCAGGGTGGAATGGCGGACGGGGCGACGGCGGCAGCACACCCGCTTTGCGGTCACTTCTCTGGGCCGCGACCGCTACAGCAGGCAGGATCTCTGTGAGCGGCTCTATGCGGCGCGGGGCCAATCTGAAAATGTGATCAAGGGTCACCAGATAGACCTGTTCGGGGACCGCCATGGCGAAGGCGAGTATGGGGATCACACGCACGCGTCCCTTGAAGCTGGCGGGTCATATCAAGGTGACGGTACTGTGGGTGCGGCTGTCGTTACCGGAGGCGTTTGTGCATCGGGCGCAGTTTGAGCTGGCCCTGGAGGGGTCAAACTGGACCCGAAACGACCAATTGCGGCGGCACCGTGACGCTGTACGCTCCCTTAGACTTGTAATCGGCACGGGTTTGGCTGGTGGTCAGTCAGGGGCAGTGCCGCGACTCTTGCCGGGGGGGATCAAGAAATGCCAAAATCTGACAGGCTCAGGTCTTGTGAGATATTCGGGTTCGATTCCCACCGCTCGTTCCACAAATGTCAGGATTCAGGCTCTTTTACCTCCACCGGCTTGTAGAATGCTCGCCGAAGCATCGCCATTACTGCACAAGACATGTCAATGGTTTCCTCCCGTGCCCTGAGGGAGCGAGACTTGCGAAGGCAGCGCACATGAGCCATAGAGGCCGCATTTTCGGCAATTGAGCATCAATGTTGAACCTCGAAGGCAAGACCGTTGTGGTGACCGCGGCGGCGGCAGGCATAGGGCGAGAAACAGCAATCGCAGCCGCAGAGCAGGGTGCCAGGGTAATCGCAACTGACATTGATACAGCGGGATTGGCCAGCATTGCGTCGGACCGGATTGTCACCCGCGAGCTTGACGTTATCGACCGTCAGGCCATTGCATCGCTGTTCAGCGAACTTGGCAAGGTAGACGGTCTGGTGAACGTGGCCGGCATTGTTCACCATGGCACAATAGAAGAATGTACCATGGACGAGTGGCAAAGCGCGTTTCAGCTGAATGTGGACAGCATGTTCCATACCATTCGTGGCACCCTGCCAGACATGCTTGCCAATGGTGGAGGCTCGATCGTCAACATCGCCTCGGCTGCATCATCCGTGAAGGGGTTTCACCAGCGCTTCGTCTACGGGACAACCAAGGCAGCTGTCATTGGATTGACGAAATCGGTTGCAATCGATTATGTCGACAAGCAAATTCGCTGCAACGCCATTTGTCCCGGCACAGTGGATACTCCGTCTCTCCGCGAACGCGTAAGAGTGCTTGGCGAAGACCTCGGCGGCTATCACGTGGCCATGCAGCGGTTTATCTCAAGGCAGCCAATGGGTAGACTCGGGAAGGCCCGCGAGGTGGCGGCCCTGGCTGTATTTCTGTTGTCTGACGAAGCTGCCTTCATCACCGGACAGACCCATATTATTGATGGTGGCATACTTGCCTGAAGGAAATTGACATGAAATTTGCACGTATTGGTCCTCGAGGCCACGAACGCCCGGCTCTTGTTGACAGCGCCGGTCGCTACCGCGACATTTCCTCACTGGTTGACGACATTACCGGGGAAGACCCTCGCGAGAACGGCGACTTCAACTCGCTTGACATTGGGGCTCTCCCCTTTTTCGCTGAAGATGCAAGGGTGGGACCCTGCGTTGCCGACATCGGCAAGATCATCTGTGTCGGCCTGAACTATTCCGATCATGCAGCGGAAACCAACAGCCCGCTGCCTGCCGAGCCGATCCTGTTCGGTAAAGCCACCTCGGCAATTAATGGCCCCTATGATGACGTAATGATACCTCGCGGTTCCACCCAAACCGACTGGGAAGTTGAACTGGGCATCGTCATTGGACGAGAGGCGCGCTATGTCAGCGAGAATGAGGCAATGGAGTATGTCTCCGGCTTTTGCGTGGTCAACGATGTTTCGGAGCGCTCCTTCCAGAAGGAACGGTCCGGACAGTGGATCAAGGGAAAGAGTGCCGATACCTTTGCGCCAATAGGTCCATGGTTGGTCACCAGGGACGAAATTACCGACCCTTCGAATTTGCACATGTGGCTTGAGGTCGATGGCCACCGCTACCAGGACGGCAACACATCCACCATGATCTTTGGTGTCAGCATGCTGGTCAGTTATATTTCACAGTTCATGTCACTTCAGCCCGGCGACATAATCCCGACCGGAACACCTCCTGGTGTCGGCATGGGCAAGACTCCACCGATTTTCCTCAAGCCTGGACAGGTCATGACGCTTGGTATCGAGGGTCTGGGTCAACAGCGCCAGCAGGTCGTCGCCTATAACGGCCTTTGAGATTAGCCTGCAGGCAAGCCGGGTTTCTTGAATTGTCGGACCCATACCCGCCGCCGTTTGTTGACAGATCGGGAGTTGGTTCCATGACTTGCGAGCGGCACCAACTGGCTTCCTTGAGCCGCAGCTCTACAGGTGCATCAAAGGCAGGGATAATTGGCTCCAGCAAATTGGCCGGGACCTGCTGTTTCTTGAATTTCGACCGGGCTTCCCGCGTTTGGCCAGAAGGCGCCTTTCCCGCCGTGTTCCAGGATTGAATGCGAGCTGGCGGAAACATTCCCTGCCGGGAATGTGGACCAGGCTTTCCAATTGATGCAGAGTTGATACTTCCGGTCCGGATACCTTGAATCATGGCAATGAACCACTCAACAGAACTGGTCGGCAATCTGGTTCAGAACACGCGTAGCGTTGGATGACATTCAAGGAGACCCGAAACATCATGTGCCTCTGCTGCTGTTCCGGCAGCCGAAAGGGGTGCATTCCGTGAATCACACTTCCGGGACAAGTGCTTCGGTTCATTTCCCGGTCCATTTCCGGCAGGCATATTCCATAGGCAAGTGTTCGTTTGCCCCCTATTGGTGCGACAAGACAAGATGCACCGATTGTTGCTGAACATTGCCGAGCCAGATACAAGACAACTCAATCTCCCTTTTTCCCGAGTTCCTTCAATGTATGCTCATAACCGGGGGTATTTCTGCCGGAATATAACGACAAAGAGTCCGGATCTTGTTTCCCTTGAGATAAATTTCATCTGTTCGTCTGTCATCGGGGTTACGATTGCCAAATTGTCGAATGCCTGCGCATACTGATCAGGTTTGTGCAGAGGATCGGTCAATCCGGATGGCAGCAGACGGTTCGTGCGACTGCAAGTGAGAAACGATTCCGAGCCGGCCATCACAGTTCGAACGGAATTGTCATGAAACGTTATCATGATCTTGATGCACTGCGGGCGATCGCCATGTCACTGGGGATTGCCTTGCACGCCTTCGTGTTGCAGGTTCCGGACCCCTTCTGGCCGGTGCAGGGAGAATTCGTCCGCACATTGCCGATAGAAAAAAATCCGTATGCCTACGCCGTGGCGTTCATTCATGGATTCCGAATGCCGCTTTTCTTTTTATTGAGCGGTTTCTTCGCGGCCATGATGCTGCAGAGAAGAGGCATGAAAGGGTTGTTGCTGCATCGGCTGAAGAGGATTGGATTGCCTTTACTGGTAGGTACAGTAACCATTGTTCCCTGCACGATTTGGCTGTTTGTCCCAGGCGGATTTGAACTGTGGGCATGGCCGATTGTGTGGATTTATGCCGGGTTCGCGCATTTGTGGTTCCTGTGGTACCTGTTGCTGATAGCAATTGGCTACGGGCTGGTTGCAGCCCTGGGTATTCGCTTCAGCCATGGTGTGTTCTGGCTACTATTGCCATGTGTGCTTGGTCCTCAATTGTTTATGGGCAATGATTCTTTCGGTGCAGATCCTCCTGCGGATGGAGTCCTTCCGGAAGCGAAATTGCTTGCCTACTATGTCGTTTTCTTTCTTTGTGGCGTGTTCGTCTACCAACGCAGTATTGCAATCAGGCATTGGTGGTCAGTATTCTTGCCGATGGCCATCGTGATTTTTCCGGTCGCATTGGTGCTTATGGCCATACCGGCAAATCTTCTTGGTGTAAGCCCGGAATTGAAACACCTTACCGTCAAGGTTCTTCAGGTTGCCTTTGCCTGGTTGATGTGCTTTGGACTTATGGGCCTGTTTCGATGGATTGCCTCCGGCGAGAGATTCTGGATCAGGTATATGTCAGACGCCTCCTACTGGATGTACCTGGCTCACCTTCCCCTGATCGTATTTGCACAAATGCTGACCCTTGACTGGACGGTCAACGCTCACTTGATGATGTTTGTCATTTGCGCCGGGGCATTGGCTGTCCTTCTGCTCAGCTACGAAACCTGCGTTCGATATACTCTCGTCGGTACCATGTTGAACGGGCCACGAGTTCGGAGAAAAGTCACTGCATAGACCGGTACAAAATGGTCTGGCTGTACATGGCATTGTCTATGCAGCATCACCACATGCGGGCCGCATCGAGGTCGCGTTGCAGCTCGCAAACGGCACCGATGGCGCCTCTACTGGATAACAATATCATTTGAGCAGGTATATCGGGCCACCCTGAATACGCCCCCGGTGGTCAGGCAATCAGAGCCTGTCCGGGCGGCCTGTCAATCGGAACTCTAGAGGACAGAGGACCGCGTTACCCGGCAATTCGAGGCAGGACGAGTACAACAGATCACAGGTTGTCACCGACGGTCTTGGTCGTTGATATCCTCACAACCCATCGCCAACGCCATCAGGCGCTGGTCGCCCAGGTTCTTGACGGGATATTCGGGGCGCGACTTGCTGCGGTGGTCGGTAAAGCACTCGGCCAGCCATCTGTAACGTGAACACCTTGTTGGCCTGGCGCAGGGTCGGAAGGCCTCCGCGATGCGCCCTGGGAGGGAATGGAAAGTGAGCAGCGAAGGTTCATGGCCTGTTCTCATGTTGCTGACTCCTGGCCAAGCTTCCATTGCATATAATGGCCAACAACATTGGCTTCATTGTTAAGCACGTTCGTCGTGGAGGACACGCCCACAATCTTTGGTGAGATATTCGTGTGATTCCGATTTGCCTTTTTGGGAATTGGCTGCACGAAGCTCCCGCGGTCAGAGCCTGTTCGGCCGACTGAAACAGAAGGGAATTATAAAGTCAGGTTGACGAAAGCCGACAAATAAATGTCGCTCAATCGCTTGCGGAAGTCTATGTTCTTTGCTTGAGTGTGTGTGGCGGAAAGGCTGCGACTTCCGGGGTCGTTCCTTTCTTTTGGGGAGCGGTTCACCGAACTTCGCAGGGCAGTGGAGTGGCTGTCCGATCAGGCATTCTCCATGACCCGTTACACATTGCAGTCTCAGTGCGATGCGTGGAAGAGGTTCTTCAAGGGCGATGGACATCCACGCTTCAAGTCGCGCCGCAGGACACCGCCAAACTTCACCCTTCCCGACAACATTCGTATCCAGGGCGACAGGATTAGCGTACCGAAGATCGGCCGCCTCCAATTCCGGCGCAAGGGCGGCAACCCGTATCCCGATGGCAAGCCGCTCAAGGCGGTCGTCAAGAAGCGGGGCGGCAAGTGGTATGTGACCATCTGCTCCAAGGTATCGCTACCGGAACCCTCAGGCAACGGCGGCGTTGCCGGTGTGGACAAGAATGTTCGTCAGGTCGCGGTAGTGACGTCAAAGGGCAACGAGGACGTCATTGTGGCCCCGGATACGAGCCTTCTTGACATCACAATCAATCGCAACCAGCGCAAGATTGCCAATCAGGCATCGACAGTGGCAGTCGAGAATCTGAACACGTCGGGGATGACACGATCGACCAGGGGAACGGTAGAGAACCCTGGCAAGAACGTGAAGGACAGGACAGGCCTTGATCGCGGCATCCTTGCCAAGGGCTGGCGTCAGTTGCGGCAGATGCTTGCCAACAAGAGCAGGGTAGTAGATGTTAACCCTGCCTATACCAGTCAGACCGGTGATGCTTGAGGCGTTGCTGACAAAGCGTCTCGGGATAACAGAAAAGTCAACTGTGTGGCTTGTGGCCACACGGATCATGCGGACTTGAATGCAGCCCGCAAAATCATGGCCTTCGGGGTCGGGCCTACTGCACGGCGAGGGGCGTTTGCGACCACAATCCGGCTGACCCGTGAAATTGATACTGTGGCGGCATGAAATGTGTCGACCCGGGTATATAATTCCGCTTATGAAAGTGCCGGGGGCACAAGCATACACAGACTGCGTGCCGCGAGTTGTCCGAAACCGCAGCTGGCGAGCGCATGGCAGGCGAAAGGCAATACTTCCCTCTCGGAGAGGGGCGGGAGAAATCACCCGGAAAGGCCACCTGTCTCCGGCAACTTTTCTTGCCCAACATGTCGGTTCGATAGCGAACTCTTGCAACCAACGCTCGGAAAACCTTGCCAATTGTTTGACCAAGGGTCAAAATTGTGCCAAGCGGGGTTCAAATATGCCCTCCCGAAACCAATTCCGTCCTCGCATCAGCGGTTATTTATCCTCCTCGAGAAGGACCGCACGCTATTGGTTGTACCGGTTGCTGCGTGCTGATGATGGCCCTCATCGCATTGCACGAGGAGTGTTCGCGGGCACTTTCATTGCATTTACACCTTTTTTTGGCCTGCATTACTTACTGGCTCCCGCTCTCGCGTACATCATCCGCGGCAATCTTATCGCCAGCCTTGTCTTTGCAAATGTCTCCAATCCTCTGACTTTTCCCATAATCGCAGCTTTCTCTATTGCCCTCGGCCGGACTCTCCTCGGCCGGACGGAAGCGGAGAACGGCCCCCGGGAAAGCACCGGCGATGAATTGTTCAGTTCCCTGCAGATATTCGGTCAGGGATTGGGCGAGGGAACAACGAGCTATCACTGGGATGTCTTGTTGGCGTTTCTTGACGACCTGCTTCTACCCTATCTTCTGGGCGGCAGCCTGTTCGGCCTCGCCGCTGGTTTGGTGGCAGCCGGTGCAATATACAGGCTCGTTCCCAGATTCGCCGGGCATCTGGCAGCAATCAGTGCTGCCCGTCGCAAGAGGCGTGCCCTGCGGAGGGCACGGAAACAGGGGGCTGTCGACTAGACCGGGAGAAGCGATCCTTTCTTGAGCAGCATCTCTTGCAGCACCGGGCAGTTTGCAGAGATTGCGCTGCCCTTATAACTCACTCCCCGCCATTGATCTGATTCCAGCCGAACCCAATTGCGTGCTGAGGGGATGATGGATTTGATCTATCTTCTGGTGAGGAGAATTGACTTCTCACCCGCGTAGCGGGCCGTCTCCAATGGTCGCGGAGATACGCTGCGTCAGCTTTTCCTTGAGATCACCAGGTTGTTCCCAAACAATATGATTGAACTGCCGGGTATCGAAATGGACTTTTCCGAGGTCTTTCTTCCGGCAAGTGAAGATCACGGGAATGTTGAGACCGTGCGCGAACCCTGCCTCGTAGTAGACTCCGCCTCTTGCTCCATCCTCTGCCTGTGAGAAGTCAGCCACCAGAAAGCGTGACCGGCGGACCTCTGCGATGATCTCGTAATCTATCCTGTTGTTGTGCTCCTTCCGGTCAATTCGCAACGATTTGTATCCGACTTGTCTGATTGCCGGTTCAATGCCCTGCGTCCACGCCTGTTCCATATTCGGGTCAAACCACATGGCAACGAAGGCCTGGCCTGACTCCACATGGGTAGCTCGCAGGGATTCAAGATGAGCATGGCCAGCCACACTTATGACAACAAATTCCAAATAGTCCTTTGTGTCAATCCACCCAGCCTTGTCCAAGTGACTGGGATAGCAATTAAGTTCTTTGTAACCTTCGACAAGTCCGGTCACGATAGGTCCACAGTGAGCAAGTCAACTATGCTGGGTACGAAGAGCACCAACCGGCGGCGGACTCTCAACCTGTGCTCCCGGTGCTGACGAGGAATCTGCAAAGTACTGCAGAAATTGATTCACTTTATCATGAATTGACGGCTGTCTTGCATGCGAAGCCCGTTCGATTTGTTCGATCAAAACCTTCGGCGCAATACCGTATGCACCTGAACTTCGCTCCCGGATAAGCCAGTCAGTTAGCCGGGCTCTTGTTTCCGGGGAGGTCTCCCCAATCTTGAGTCTAGTTTTGGCATTATCACCAATAAAATAGCTGCCGCCGGCGCGCGCCGAATCATACTCTTCAAATAATGGATCGTCAGGCAAAGGGCGTCGAATTTTCGTCGCATCGGTGCCCCAGATCACACATGTTGTTTCTTGGTTCTTTTTCCTTTTTCCCCGCTATTCCGAATTTCTGCTGCTGTCAGGCGACCATGCCCTCATTTCTCTCAACCATAGCTGCGGAATCCTGCAACAGCCGTCTGCCCCTCAACCCAATAGCCAAATTACAAGTGATGGATGAATTGTACATCTTGACCATGGTGCTTCCTCTGATACCCGCATCAATGCTCATTCCGAAATCCGTGGATGGTACTCTCCGCAACAAACGTGCACAGCACGGCTTACCATCTGCGACCCGGTTGCCAGACGTGTAGCCTTCCCGCACTACCCTGGTGACCCATCAATCCCGAGGTTTGGTATACTGCCTTGGACGTGCTACCAACATCTGCTCCTGCCCCGGCGATATCTCCCCTATCTCCATATCAAGCACTGGAAAGCCCCGTACCTTCGCATAGCAAAACAGAATCTCAATCCCCGCCTCCGACGGCATATCATGGGCCGGCAATTGGGGCATGACATGATTCGTCAACGGCCAGGCAGAATGCTGCCATTCTATAACCGTTTTTCAGTCTGTCGGGTGTAACTGCACAAACCTTGTCTCCGGTCCGGTGCCACTGACAGCGATGTGCATGAGCGGGACGTGCCCGGCCCTCAACCAGGGAGAGCCTTCAGGACGTCTTCGGTTGAAACAACCGTAGCAACATTCTGCATCGCAAAATCCACAGAGGCGCGATGCCAGTCCTGGTTCATTGTCGAACAGGCATTCTCCGGCACTATGACTCGAAACCCCTTGTCGGCGGCAGTGCGGGCGGTGTGCTCCACGCTCATATTGGTCCACGCACCTGTATTGATAATCGTGTCAATTCCCGACCCTCGCAAGTATCCTTCAAGGCGGCTGGTTTCCCATGCGCTCATTGACATTTTCTCGACAACCAGATCACCCGATTTCGGCTCGAGACCGGATACCGGGGCGACACCCCAGGTGCCGCGAACCAGGGCGTTCGCAGTCTTCACACCCTCGAACAACGGAGCATTCCGGGTAAGGGCCGGGTGTCCAGGTTCACAGACAAACCACACATGTATGACCAGAATACCGGCATTGCGACATGAATCGGCAAGGCGTCGGCTGTTTTCGACAACATTCTGCTGGCGGGCGTGTTCCGGCGAGCCACTGTCTGCAAATGCACCGCCATCCGCAATGACATCCTGCTGCATGTCCTGAATGATGAGGGCAGTTCTTTCCGGTTCGATCTGCAATCCGGCAAAACCGGAATGACTCGAGGCGGCGTTGGTGCTCGTGGTGGCATTCATGAACGGTTCGATGCGGCCCCTGACCCGGGTCTTGACGGAAAAGACCGCTGTGGTGGCACAGATGAAGAGCGTATCCCAACTCGAAGTTCCCCAATGCAGGTTGGCAGCCATCAGCGGAACTTCTATCTTTCCGAGCAGAACACCATCGAAGGAATACACCCACAGCCCGCCCGGTGCAGTTACCCAAACGTTGCCGCTCGTATCGGCCTTCATGCCATCCGGCAAGCCCGGTCGCGAGCTGTCCCGAATGCCCGAGGCGAAGATGCGGGGGTTGCCCAGTCGACCATCCGGCAACACGTCGTAACGCCGAATATTGGCCTGGTCGGTGTCATTGACCCACATGAACCGCTCGCAGGGACTGAAACACAGGCCGTTCGGCTGGGTAAATGTGTAGCGATCCACAACCAGGGTGGGCTCTTCTCCCGGACGGTGCCCGGGCCGCATCATGTAGACACCCTGAAAGCCCAGTTGTGTCGGCCGCGGCACGCCAAAGTGCTCCATGCGACCATAGGTCGGATCGGTGAAGTATATCGAACCGTCGGACTTCACGCACAGGTCATTCGGAGAATTCAGTTCACGACCCTCGAAATGCGAGCACATCACCTCGCGTGACCCGTCGGGCGGAAAACGCGCAACCGAACTGCTTGCATGTTCACAAACCAGCAGGTTCAGATCGGCATCGTAGGTCATCCCGTTGCCCTTTTGGGAAGGCTTCAGAACCTCGACAACCTTGCCGTCGGGTGTCCAGCGGCGGCGAACATCTGCCGGCATGTCGGAAAACAGCAGATGCTGTTCTACAGGATGCCAGACCGGACCCTCGGTGAACGTGAAGCCGGCCCCCAACTGAACGACCGGGGCGTTGACATCTATGAGTTCATCGAAGCGTGGATCAACCGCCAGGTGTGCCATTAATGTCTCCCTCCAGTCCTGCCTGCTGCCTGTTCGCTCGTGCCGTATCCCGGTCAATTTCAGTCATGCGTTCATGGGCAGTGGAGCATCGGCCGCGAATTGCAACCGTCCAGCGGCGACTCACGCGCCCGCCAGCCGACAAGGCATGTTACCCTGACCGGATCGTCAGGCCGGGAACCATTGTCGCGCCGGCAGTGTTTCCACGACAGGCCCGGGCGTCTCGTGCCCCAGCCTGCCGACCACACGACCATGTTCGATGCGTGCGGCTCGATCATGAATCGGTAACAGGAACTGAAACCTGTTCAGCAATTTCTTGATTGCTCCCTTTTCGGCACGCTTTGAGCCCGCATGGTTTCCGGTCGAGCGAGGTTCCATGAAGTTGTTGGTCATGACCTGGTTAATGACCTGGTCGTTGAAATCGTAAATGACGTCACCACAAATGCAGGCCAGACCGTCGGCAGTCTCGACCACCACATTCATTGATCCTTCGGTGTGGGCATATGCGGGTTCACACCATACGCCAGGAATGATCTCTTCGGCACCGGTGATTTCAAGGTCCAGAAAGCGAATTGCTTCCGGTTCGTAGATGCGCTCCACCAGGTGCAGAATATCGGGCTTGGGGTATTGCGGATACATGATACCGGATACCGAGAATTCCATTTCGCGCCGATTGAGGACCACCGTCGTGTTCATTGGAAAGCGGTCATCCTTGCCGGCATGATCAATGTGCAAATGAGTGTGCAGAATATAGCGAATATCGCCGAGACGCAGGCCATGCTTTGCCAACTGGTTTTCGATCATGGTTTCGTAAGACTGCAGGCCGCGCATGCCGAGGCTTTCCATAATGGCATTGTCCCGGTAACCGGTGTCAACCAGCACAGGATAGGTGCCGCCGAGAATTAGGAAACCGTAGACCGGCACACGCCGCACCCGACCGCATTGATGGCCAAGCACCAGAAAGCTTGTTTCCAGTTCTATGTCACCATAGTCGAGTGTATGGATTGTAAGGGCCATGGCTTGCTCCTTCGCTTGCACACAATTGGTTTCTAACTGGCGGGCCGATAGACGCCCGCCGCTGTTTCCCGGAAAATCGCATTCCTTTCTGCAGCGGTCAGATATTCAGTCTGCTGCCGAAATGCCGAGATCAGGTCTTCAAAGCTTGTCCACAGTTTCTCAATCGGAAAATTGGAGCCGAACATGCAGCGGTCAGCCCCAAACATTTCAACTGTATCGCAAATCATGCGGCCAATGAACTCGGCATCATTGCGATGAATGAAGGTACCGAATGCCGACAATTTGACAACGACATTGGGCAGTCCCGCCAACCTCTCCATCCCTGTCTTCCACAGCGCCATACCGTCCTCGGAAAGGTCTTCCAGCATCCCGGCGTGCTGCAGAATCATCGTAACATCGGGGCAGCTTTCGGCCAGCTCTGCTGCGAACGCCATCTGACTCGCAAAAACCTGCAGATCGAAACTCCAGCCGTAATCGGCGAGCCTGGCCACATTCTGCTTGAGGACCGGATCAGCGGGCAGATCTTCACGCGCCGCAAACCTGTAGGCGGGATTGGTATGCCAGTGCAGCTGCTGTCTGATACCTCGCATGAGCGGATAGCGAGCCAGACCTTGAAGTTGCAAGTCTGCCTCGACCGAGCACATGTCGGCATATCCAACGATCGCATTCGGCCAGCCATGGCTATCGGCTATTGACTGCACCCAGGCGACCTCATTCCCGAAGTCGGCCTTCGCCCAGTTGGCCTGCACGTATACCGAACGCTCAATGCCCGACTCGGCAATATCCGCCAGGTACTCGTCGATCGGATAATCCCTGCGGATTGCAGCATACGGTCCGAAGATTCTTGGTTGTTCGGGACCGCGCAGCCACGGAAGGTCCTTGCGTCTCCAGATATGGTGGTGGGCATCAATCATGCCATCCTCGCAACCTCGAGAAAGTGTTTCGCAACCGCATCAAGACCATCGCCCGCTCCCAGAACGTCGAGGTGCTTGCTGGCGGCACGAAGTCCCGCCGTCTCCGGCCGGAAACCGTCACCAGCGGCCAGTGGTGAAAGCCAGCTGACCCGCCAGGCCAACGCTGACAGGCGCCGAATGGACTCTACCATGTGTCCGGGATCACCGCGCTCCAGACCATCGGACAGCACGACAATCAGGGCACCGCGTGCGAATCCCAGATACCGTGGTACAGCCAGAAACACCTGCAGGGCCTCGCCAATTCGCGTGCCCCCGTCAATATCGGCTACCTGCTCGCCTACGTCCTGCAGGGCCTGGGACCGATTCCTGTTGCGCAACGCTACTGTTATGCGAGTCAGGCGCGTTCCCAGAGTGAATACTTCCACCTGACTGGCTGCCGCGGTCAAGGCGTGGGCAAATTCCATAAAGTGTCCGGTTTGTTCCTTCATCGACCCCGACACGTCGATCAACAACAGGATGCGCCGCTGGCGCATCTTTCGTCGCTGCCTGACAAGCCTGATGGCCTCACCGCCGCTGCGGACAACAAGTTGCAGTGTCCTTCGCAAGTCGATTTTGCTGCCCTGCCGAGCTGGAATGTGGCGATAGGACTTGCGGCGCGGCAGGCGCAGAGGGGCCTGACGCGCGAAGGCGGCGAGTACCCTGTCGTGGTCTGATTCGGAAAGATGCCGCTGCGTCAGACGCTCGTCCGCCGCCGCTCGCTCTCCCGTCGGTCGGTCATCTTCGACCTCGATCGCTTCGGCCTGCATGCCCGTGGGCTCATAGGCTTCAATTTCGTCGTCGTCAGATCGGTCCGCGTCCTGGCGTGCCAGACCAGAACCCAGGAAATAGGCATCGAACAATGCATTGAACTCCTCTTCCCGCTCCCTGCGAATGGCCAGAAGGGCAATCGCAGCCCGACGGACATCCTCAATGGAATCAGGTCCCAGACAGGCAATTCCGCGCAAGAAGTCAATCAGCTGGTCGGTGGCCACCAGAAAACCATGCCGTCGCAGGTAGGGGCCGAAACCGGTCAGGTGCTGTGCTGCTGGAGGGAGCGTCACCGAACTTCCCGGGGCAGAAAACTATCCAGACCTGGTGCAACGAACTGCAGGTCATCCTGGCTTTTCAGAGCAACGCCGATCGAACGGCGAAATGCTTCGGGCCATGTGCCACCTTGCTGGCGAAGCAAGGTAGCGGCCTCGGCCCATTCCACAGATTCGGCAATCCCGGGTGGCTTGACGAGCGGCTCGGCACGCAATCTTTCTACCGAGGCGGCAACAGCACGCGCAGTCTCGATTGCAACCGTACTTGCCCTGGCTGCGATAATCCTGGCCTCCTGTTCGGGTTCCGGATAGTCGATCCAGTTGTAAACGCAGCGCCGCCGCAGAGCTTCATGCAGATCCCGGGTCCGGTTCGATGTCAATACAACCACTGGATGGACGGAAGCCCGAATAGTTCCAGTCTCAGGAATGGAAATTGAAAAATCGGACAGGAACTCGAGCAGAAATGCCTCGAATTCATGGTCCGAACGATCGATTTCGTCGATCAGAAGCAAGGTTTCCGAAGGATTACGCAATGCATCCAGAAGCGGGCGTGCCAACAGGAACTGGTCCGAGTACAGATTGACATGACCGTCACCGGCCTGGCGAATGGCCAGCATTTGGCGCGGATAATTCCATTCATACAGCGCTGCACTTGCGTCGATGCCCTCGTAGCATTGCAACCTTATCATGCGGCGAGTCAGTACGGCGGCGATGGCCTTTGCTGCCCCCGTCTTGCCAACCCCTGGAAATCCCTCAAGCAGCAGCGGCTTGCCGAGCGCCAGCGCAAGATAACCGGCTGTGGACAGCGCCTCGTCGGCCAGATACTGGGCTCCTTCCAGGGCGTCACGCAGTTGCACCGGACTTGCAATCCCGTCAACCTGCCTGCGAACCGCCATCTCTCAACGCCTTGTAAAACGCCAGGACAGTGTCGCTGGCTGACCAGCTGTTGTCGGTCTCGACACCATGACGGCAGTTATGACCCGTTGGCGGAACGCAGTCCGCGCAGGATCTTCTCAGGTGTAATTGGCAGTTCATCACAGCGCACACCCACGGCGTCAAAGACAGCATTGGCAACTGCAGGCAATACGGGATTGGCACACATCTCTCCGGGACCCTTGCCACCGAATGGTGCGTCTTCTGCCGGTCTTTCAAGAATGGCTATATTGTGCGGTGCAATATTCCCAGGACCAGGCATCAGGTAGGAATTAAAATCCAGAGGCAGGTGTTCCCGCTCGGGATAGTAGGGCTCGGTCGTCTCGTACAGGGCATGTGACAGTCCCATCCACGCCCCGCCGATTAGCTGCTGTTCAACCAGCTTCGGATTGAGGGCACGGCCAACTTCATAGGCCGAATTGATCTCGACCACTCGTACCTCGCCGGTTTCATCGTCAACTTCCACATCAACCGCCATGGCGGCGTGTGCAAAACATGTAACCGGAGACATTTCCCCGGTTTCGGGATCAACTTCAGAGGGAGGAACAAGAAAGATGCCGCGTCCCGACAAGGTCCGACCTTGCTTGAACTGCGCGGCAATTGCCGCATCGGCGACCGAAATCGACCGCTGCGGTGCTCCGCGTACCTGTATCCCTCCTTCGCCATCCGGCTCAAGATCGGCAGCATCAACTTCAAGCTCCTCGGCTGCTGCCTCCAGTAGCTGTGTCCTTGCCTCGGTGGCGGCACGGATTACCGCATTGCCTACGCGGTGTGTGCCGCGTGAAGCAAAACTTCCCATGCAGTGGGGGCCGGTATCGCTGTCAGCAGTATCGACGTAGACGTCCGACACCGGGACGCCAAGCGTTTCGGCTGCGATCTGGCGGGTCACCGACTTCATTCCCTGTCCCAGATCAATCGACGACAGCGTGACCATGAACTTGCCGTCGGGCGTGGCATGCACCAGCGCCTGGGACGGGTCACCGCCCAGGTTCATGCCGATCGGATAATTAACGCAGGCAAAGCCGCGGCCTCGACGCAGAGCCACTTCATCTTCTCCTGAAACCTGATATGTGTCGGGATACCGAGGTCCGCCGGACTGGCGGACGGCGAGTTGGAGGTTGGCGGGTCGGCGCCTGCCCCGCATCGGTGCCCGAGGCAGGTGCCTTCGGATCCCTGGTCGGTATTCGGGCCGGTTGTCTGTCGACCTGCCTGTCCGCTGGTGGCTGGAGTCGCGGCATGGACTGCGTCGTGGGCAATGGATCGGCCGCTGCGGTACTTTCAGACTGTAAGTGTCCCAGCATGTCCGGATTCTGTGGCGGTGCTGCCGGAGTCTCTTCACCGCGCTGTGTTCCTGCTGGCAGCTGCTTCCTGTCGCCAGCTGCAAAGGGTGCGGTCGGAACCTCACGCCGCCGCCGGTCACCGATCCGGCCGACTTCATCAATTGCTGTTGCCGGAATCTCGGCCCGTTCGCCCCCACCGCCACGCAAACTCGACTGTGACCTCGACTGCGAACCTATGAGCCATCTGGACTTGTCTGCCACGACCTGGCAACATTCAATCAGGGCCGTATTCTTCGCCTTTCGCCGATGTGCCTTCATGTCTCCGTCGCGGTAGGCGTTCAGAATGCGGAATTCGATCGGATTCAGGCCTGCAGCCCTGGCACATCGGTCCATTTGACACTCGATGGCAAAGTCCACTCCCGTGATACCAAATCCGCGCATTGCAGTGGCAGGTGTCCGATTTGTAAACACGCAGTAAACATTGGAGGCGACGTTGGGTATGCTGTAGGGTCCGGGAAGGTGGCCGGTTGCCTTGACTACGGCGTAGGACGACAATCGCGTATAGGCTCCTGAATCGAAGTAGCCCGTGAATGATCTGGCGACAATGCGGCCCCGGCTGTCCAGCCCATCCTTTATGTCCCACAATTCGGCTCCTCTCGGGGCGCCGACCTGCATCTCTTCCTCGCGATCCCACATGAACTTTACCGGTGCTCCGGTCAACAAGGCACCGAGCACCGACATCGGTTCAACAATGCTGTCAACCTTGCCCCCGAAGCCTCCCCCGACTGTACCTCCTACAAAGTGCAGTCGGGCCGAGGACATGTCGAGCAGCTTGGCTGTGGTCCCCAGCGAAAAGAAAAGTGCCTGTGTTGACGTATAGCAGGCAATCCGGTCATTTGTTTCGGGTACGGCAATGGCACCGCAGGTCTCCATCGGTGCCTGTTCGATCGGCGACATGCGATATCTGCCTTCAACAATCCGGTCGGCAGTGGCAAAGGCCTGTTCCACATCGCCGAAACGTAGTTTCTGGTGGTCATACTTGTCGTAATACTCGAAGGTATTGCCAGGATAGACTTCGTTCACCACCGGCGCGTCAGGGGCCAATGCCTCCTCGACGTCAAGTACATGAGGAAGTACTTCCCACTCGATCCTGACCGCATCGACCGCGGCTCGCGCCTGACGCTCGCTGTCAGCGATGACCGCCAGCACCGGCTCTCCCCGGTAACCCACCTTCGACGGTGTCAATAGAGGTTCATCTTCTTTGCCGAAGTTGATCAGTGACAGCAATGTGTTCAAATTCTGCGGAACATCTTTCGGCTCGACGATGCGTATCACACCATCCAGCCTTGCCGCCTCACTGAAATCTATGGATCTTATACGGGCATGATGGTGCGGCGAGCGCACACAGCGCATGTGCAGGAGACCGTCGAACAGATGATCGTCATAGAATGGTGAACGGCCGGTAACGTGGCCCAGTATGTCCTGGCGTATGGTCGGCCTGCCAATTTCGTTGAGCCCCTCCGGGCGCTCGTTGGCAAACAGTTCCTTGCGGAATTCAATCGAGGACATCAGCGCGTCCGCCTTCTCATGACTTCAGCCGCCTTCAGGATGGCGTCTATAATCGGTTCATACCCGGTGCAGCGACACAGATTCCCCGAAATCGCCTCGACAACCTCCTGGCGCCGAGGATGCGGATTGCGGTCGAGCAGAGACTTGGCAGCCATCAACATGCCAGGCGTGCAGTATCCGCACTGAGCCGCAAAGTTCTCCATGAAACTTCGCTGCAATGGATGCAGCTCATTGCCCTCGGCCAGCCCGCCGGCCGTCGTTATGCTGCGACCGGACAGGGTTTCGGCGAGAGTGATGCAAGCCAGTTGCAATCGGCCGTCAACCTGCACCGAGCAGGTGCCGCAGGTGCCTTGCGCGCAGCCGTATTTGGGAGACAGGTCACCGATACCGCGGCGAAGCGCGTCAAGAAGATTCTCGCCGGACTCGACAAAGAGTGACCGCTCGGTCCCATTGAGCACAAGAGTGATTGGTGTTCGCGGCATCGTATCAACCCTCGTTATGCGCTGCCCAGGTGCAAAGATGGCTGCATGTCCGCAGGCACGCGGCAAGTTGACCTGCGTATCACGTTTTCGAAAACCCCGTTCACGTCACCAGGCACGGCTGCGCTCCAGCAGCAGGCGCCGCAGATAGACCGGCGCCACGGTACGACGATACCAGGCGGTAGCCAGTTCATCGTCAACGGGCTGCAAATCCTGCAGCACAACCTCGAGCGCAGGTCCGATGCCATTGCGATCAAGCGGCTTGCCTTCCAGTGCCGCCTCGGCCGCCGGCGCCCTCAAGGGCGTCGACCCCATGCCGTTGAAGGCAACGCGCACGCCACTCAGGCGGCCACCATTCATCGGCAGGACGGCACAGATCGAGAGCACCGAAACACCCTTCGGCTTGACGCGACTCACCTTGTGAAACCGGAACCGCCCCCTGGGAGGGGGTGCAATATCAATAGCTGTGACAATGGAACGGGAGTCCTGTCGGCTGGACAGCAAGGCCGCCATTCCGGTTTCCTGCCCGCTGGACATGCGGATTCTCGCATCAAGTGCCAGAAGCGCCGTCGCAAAGTCACCAAAGGGCGCTGGCGCGAACAGATTACCACCAACGGTTGCCATGTTGCGGATTGCTGGTCCACCGACCGCGGCGGCGACGGGTGCCAGAAACTCCAGATCACGGTTCTCGATTACGTCCGACATCGTTGCTGCGGCACCGATCACGATCCGACCTCGTTCGTTGCGGATTGTTCGAAGCTGTGGATCGGTGCAACGTACAAGACGCCTGAAGGCCTGCCTTCCATAGTTGAGGTCACGCATGATCAGTGTGCCACCGCCCATGAAACAGCTGTGGCTGTCCATACCCGAAGCTGCCTCGTCCAGAGAACTGTAGGTGTCTACGGTGATCACGACCTGCCGGTCCTCTCGAGATGCTGGCGAATGGCTGCAAATCCCGCCATGTAGATGTTCTCACCAACGAGTTGTGCCAGTTCGGCTTCCCGACCGGCGGGCGTATCGAAGTTGCTCTCCCACTGCCAGAACGTCATGTCTCCGTCGGTTACCGGCAGCAGCAGGACGTGAGCAACATAGTTGAAGAGCGGCACCGGCGTATGAAGAAGGCAATAACTGAAAGTGAGTTCGAGATCGGACAGGGTGAGCAATTGCTCGCGCAATTCCGAACCGTCCTGGAGCTTGAATCGCCTGACACAGCCTATTCGATCCGATGTTCCGCCATCCTCGATGCGACTTGTTTCAACGGCCGGATGCCAACGGTCATGACCGTTGAAATCACGAATTGAGTCCCACACATCCTCGACCGGATGATCCAGAACCGTACTGCGCACGACTCTTACCAATCGGGACCGCCAATCATCTTGAATAGTGACGTTTCAAGGCGTCGAAGCCAGTCTGGAATACATCCCTGCCTATGCCCGACACAAGATCAGCCTCCACCTCAACTGCACAACTGAACTCGGCGCTCCACTCGATAAAGCACCGGTCGCCATCGGTCACCGGTGTCAGGCGGAGCGTCGCGACATAGTCCTCGAGCGACATCGGGCTTTCCAGTATGGCGTAGGTGCAGAACATGTCATAATCGGATAGGCCGAGCAGTCGCTCACGAATCTGGTCTCCGTTCTGAAGCCGAAAGTTGCGAACACATCCAACCTGATCGGGCGGCCAGGCATCCTCGATGCGGCTGTCAGCAATGCGCGGGTGCCAGCGAGGCAATCCGTTGAAGTCCCGGACCCGCTGCCAGACCTCAGCCGCCGGCGCGCCGATGATCGACGAAACATAAACCCTGGCCATCTACCCGGCCTCCGCGTCGGATTCGGCGGCTTGCTGTTCTCGCAGTTCGAGTTCGCGGGCCCGCCGTTTTTCGGTCATGATGCGATTGAGATCGGAGGCCTCGCGGAGAAGGCCCGGTTGCCGAGTGACATTGCCGCCCTCGATGCCAATGTCGGAAAGCAGATTGTCTACCATCGGAGCCTGGACACGATACCGCAATGCCGAGTTTATGACCTCGTCGGTCGGGCTGGTCTCCTTGCCTTCGCCGCCACTTCCGGACCCGTCGTTGCTCAGTTGAACAATCTTGATGTCGTTGATTTTTTCGAGTGGCTTGACCGAAGCAGCGACAATCCCTTCGACATGTTCAAGCAGCTTGCGTCTGAACAACGAGAACCTCGCCTCGTCTGTCAGGATGTTCTCCGCTTCGTTCATGAGGCGCTGTGCTTCCGCCTCGACAGCCGCTCGTACCTGCCGGGCGCGTGCGGCAAGACGGGCCTCTTCGGCGTCTTTTCTTGCCTTTTCGAGATCGACAACGGTCTGGCGAGAAGCCATTTCTCGTTGGCGCGCCGTCGCCACCTTCTCTTCGGCCTCGACCGCTTCGGCACGTGCCGAATCTGCCCGGATGGCCGCGGCGCTCTGTTCCAGCGATTTGCCGTAAACCGAAATGGCCTTCTCCATCGCCGCTTCCTCGACCTCGCGCTCGCGGTCGATCTCCAGCTTGCGACGCTTGACCTGGTGCGAGATGCGCACATCGTCCAGCCCGAGTTCGGACGAGATGCGTGCCCTTTCGACATCTTCCTGGCTGGCGATTTCAGCTGACCGGACGGCCTTCACTCTTGCTATCTCGAATTCCTCGAGAACCTGCCGTCGTGCCAGCCTGGCTTTTTCTACCTCGCGCTCGGCATCAACCTTGTCGACGTCAACCTTCCTGTCCTTCTCGATACGCGCCTGGTCAATCGCCGCGTCGGCAGAAATCTGTGCTGCATCGATTTCCTTGTTGCGGGAAATCTCCTGGTTCCTGATCATCTGGTCGCGGGCAATGCGTTCGCTGGCGGTCATGGCCTCGGTAGCAATGCGTTGTTCTTCGACGGCGCGACGCGAGGCGATTTCAGCGCTTTCAATGGTTTCGTTGCGCTCGATCTCGCGGGCACGCAGTGCCTGTTCCCTCGAGATCTCGGCCACGCGAATTGCCTGCTCCTCGGCAATTCGTGCTTCGCGAACTGCTTCCTCGACACCTATGTTCTTCAACTCAAGGATTCGCTGCCTTTCAAGCTCCAGCTCCCGCGTTTGGCGCTCGGCGGCAATCCGCTCGGCATTGAGCATCTTCTGGCGCGCGATGCGGGCAATCTCCACGGCCCGCTGCAGTTCGATTTCGGCCTCGTCAAGAACCGACTGTCGCTGTATCTCAAGGGTGCGGGTTTCCTGTTCCGAGAGGATGCGGTCGGCGCTGACCTTGGTTTCCTGTTCGATACGCAGTCTCTCGGCGGCCTCCCGAGACGCAATTTCGGCTTTCTCGACAGTCAGGTCCCTTTCGACCTCTAGCGTGCGGGTTTCCTGTTCGAGCGCAATGCGTGCCTCGGTCACCGCCTTCTCCTGGGCAATTCGCGCTCGTTCGACCATCTCCCGGGAGACAATTTCCGACTCGTCCACAGACCGCTGGCTTTCGATTTCCTGTTGTCTGGTGGCACTTTCGGAGGTGATGCGAGCCTGCGAAATCTGCTGTTCGTTATCAATTCTGGCTGTTTCGACTTCCTCGCGAGATTGCAGCACCGCCTGTTCGGCTTCCTTCTCCCTGGCAGCCCGCTCACTTGCCACTTCGGCTCGTTGCTGTGCCCGGCGGAATTCAATCTCGCGCTGCTGCTCAAGTCGAGCCTGTTCCGACTGTTTTTCGATTTCCAGTGACGATCGTTCGGCCTCAAGATTGCGTTCGCGAATACGAATCATCGTATCCTGCTCGATCTCGTTGCGAATTCGACGGCGTTCCTCAATGGCCCGGATGACCGTGGTCAGGCCCTCGGCATCAAAGCGGTTGGAAGGGTTGAAGTATTCGATCTCGGTCTGATCAATGTCGGTGATTGATACACTCTCGAGTTCGAGGCCATTCTTGTTGAGGCCGTTCTGGGCGGCGATCAGGACCTTCTCGACATAGACGTCGCGATTCTCGTGAAGTTCCTCCATGGCCATTGTCGAGGCAACCGTGCGCAGTGCCGACACAAACTTGCCTTCCAGAAGGGCATGAATGCGCTCCGGTTCGAGTGTACGCCTCCCCAGGGTCGAGGCCGCCAGGCTCAGTGCTTGCCGGTCCTGACGAACCCGGACATAGAACTCCGCATCGACATCGATACGCATGCGGTCCCTGGTAATCAGCGCCTGGTCGCGTTGGCGAGACACCGACAACTGCATCGAATTCAGATTGACCGGCGTTACATCATGTATGATCGGCCATACGAAGGCACCGCCGTCGATGACCACTTTTTCGCCGAGGAATCCGGTTCGCACGAAGGCAACTTCCTTGGTCGAACGGCGATATAGCCAGTGCATGACCCAGTACAGAATGAATATGACAATGACAGCAAAAATAAGCCACAGAATCAGCTGTCCAATCAACTCCCCGGTCATCTGGGTTCTCCTTCAAGGCCGAACTGGCCCAATCTTGTGAACTGCCGCGTTCTTTCCGTCATTGCCTTCTCGGTTGGCAGACGTTCCATGGACGAGGCACCATAAAACCCGTGGCAGTTCGGGCAATGTTTCAGGATATACGCTGCGTCCTCCGGTATCGCCACTGGCCCGCCGTGAACAAGCACGATGATATCGGGGTTGACTTCCCTGGCTGCAGCAGACCACTCATCGACGAGAGACGGGCAATCCTCAAGTTTGAGAGCCGTTTCGGCACCAATGCTGCCTCCGGTCGTCAATCCCAGATGACAGACCACGATATCGGCTCCGGCCCGCGCCATCCGGTAAGCGTCATCGGCCGAGAATACATAGGGCGTGGTCAGGAGATCGCGTTGATGCGCCAGAGCGATCATGTCGACTTCAGCCAAGAACGACATGCCTGTTTCCTCGAGATTCTGGCGAAACACACCGTCAATCAGGCCCACCGTCGGAAAGTTCTGCACACCGCTGAAACCGGCGGCCTTGACCTGGTCCAGGAATCTGCCCATGAGCCGGAATGGATCGGTTCCGCAGACACCGGCCAGCACCGGGGTGTGCTCGACCACCGGCAAGACTTCGGCTGCCATCTCCATGACAATACCGTTCGCATCGCCATACGGCATCAATCCCGCCAGACTTCCGCGGCCGGCCATTCGGTAGCGCCCCGAATTATAGATGACAATAAGGTCTATGCCGCCTTCTTCCTCGCATTTGGCAGATAATCCGGTACCGGCACCCCCACCGATGATCGACTTGCCAGCGGCGATCTTTTGCCGCAGACGCTCCACAATCGCCTGTCTTTCCTTCATGGCCTAGTGCACACCTGCTGCCGAGCGGCCGCGAACCGACTGCATCTCCAGAAATCCGGAGGCAACAAGGGCCGCGAATTCATCATCATTTATATGGTGCGGTGTGCGCACGAGTTGTCGGTCTGCACTCTGCGCCACAGTACTCTCCAGTGCTTCGAACAGCGCATTTCGGGCCGCCGGATCCCAGAATGGCGCGCCGGCGCGATCAAGCTCCGAAATGCCTCCTTCGGGCAGGAAGAAGCGAAATGGTCCCTGCATCCGGTTGAGTTTGGCGCCGATCCAGCGTCCTATCTGGCGGTTTTCTTCGGAAGTGGTCCGCATCAGCGTAATCTGCGGATTATGTTCGTAAAGGGTCCGGTTGCGATACTTCTCGGGAACGGTGGCGCGGGCACCGAAGTTGACCATGTCAAGCGCGCCGCATGATCCTGAAAATGGAAGTCCGGCACGAATCGAAGCCTCGAAGCGGTCATCGTCGGCTGCAAAAATGCCGCCCATGAGCATGTCGCAAACTTCGGTGGTCGTGATGTCGATCACGGCCGCCAGCCGATTGGCGTCCAGAAGTTTTTCCATCGAACGGCCGCCGGTGCCCGTGGCATGAAACACCAGGCAGTCGTATTCATCTCCAAGTGCTCTGATAATCTTTTGCACGCAAGGTGTCGTCACGCCGAACATCGTGATGCCTACAGCCGGTTTCGACGACGGCGTGTCAGACTGCCTTTTCCTGGCATTGACCATGCCGGCAAATGCAGACGCGGCATTGAACAGGACATCCCGTGTGATCGAATTGATGCCCTGGATGTCGGCAACCGAATACATCATCGATATGTCGCTGGGTCCCACATATTTGGCGACGTCACCACTGGCTACAGTCGACACAATGAATTTCGGAATGCCGACGGGAAGACTTTGCATGGCCGGCGCTACCATCGCCGTGGCGCCCGAACCGCCGGCTGAAATCACGCCGCCTATACCAGGCTGGTGCGCCACCCACCTTTCGAAGGCCAGCGTCATTGCGGCAACAGCGCTGCCTCGGTCACCGGTAAACACCGCCGCTGCACCACGCGGGTGAAAGCCAGCCACGGCGTGAGGCGGGACTTCGGCGCCTGATGGTTTGCCACTGGTCGAAAGATCGACCATGCGTGCCCTGATCTCCTGGGTTCGCAGCACGTCCCTGATGAAGCGCAACTCAGCACCCTTGGTATCAAGTGTCCCGGCAATCAGAATTTCCGTCAGTCGGCTCCTTGTCATGTTAGGCGGTGCAGCGGTTCCTTTCAGCAGCGAGTTGACGGGCGTTTGTGTCTGCGCCGAACGCTCGATGACGCTGACCGGCGCAGGCTGCGACCAGCGTGTCGGCACAACCGGGTTGGACAGGTAGACCAGGTTCAGCCTCGAAGCCCTGACGGTCACCTGCTCGTTCGGGGTCTGCTCTCCAGTGTCGATATCCTGTCTTCCGACACCCAGCAGTGAATACTGCAGTTGACGATCGCCGGCCAGTCGTGCCGAATCGACAATGCGGTCGATGCGGCCATTGACCATGATGGCAACCTGATCGGAGGTGGAGCAGGCAACGCCGATATTCTGTTCGATGAGGAGTATGTTGACGTTGCTCTCCGAACTGATGCGGATCAACATTTGCTGCACCTGACGAACGATACGAGGTGCCAGACCTTCTGTTGGTTCATCCATGATCAGCAGTTGCGGGTTCTGCAGCAGGGCACGCGAGATGGCCAGCATTTGCTGTTCACCACCTGACAACTGTCCGCCACCGCTTTTCCGGCGTTCAGCCAGGCGCGGAAATGCGGCGTAAATCCGGTCGATGGTCCACTCGCCGCGGTGGCGTGCGACCACGCGCAAATGCTCATCTACAGTGAGCGATCTCCAGATTCTGCGTCCCTGTGGCACATAGGCAATGCCTCGGCGTGCGATCTCGGCTGCAGGGAGGCCGAGAATCGGCGAGCCAAACATGCTGATCGAACCCGATGCAGCCGGAACCAGTCCCGTAATGGCGTTGCACAGGGTTGTCTTGCCCATGCCATTGCGCCCCAACACCGACACCACTCCGGAAGACAATGTGAAGGTGACCCCCTGCAAGGCATGGCTGCGACCATAAAGGACATTCAACTGCCGAATGTCGAGGGCTGCACTCGTACTTTCAGCCATCGACCTCTCCGAGATAGAGGGCCTGAACCTCGGCATCGTTTTCAAGCTCTCGCGGATTACCTTCCTTGAACACCCTTCCATTGTGCATCATGGTCACGAATTCGGCGACCCGCAGGGCGACATCCATGTCGTGTTCGATAATGATGTACCCGATATGTTCGGGAAGATTCTGCAGTATCTCGACCAGCGCCTGCCGCTCGTTTGGTGACAGACCGGCAGCCGGTTCGTCGAGCAAGAGCAACCGCGGCGCACCAGCCAGCGCCATGGCTATCTCCAGCTGGCGTTGCTGGCCATAGGAGAGATGCGATACCAGGCTGTCACGAACCTCTTGCAAATGGGCGAGTTCCACCAGATCGACGGCACTCAGAAGGGCTGGTTCGTTGCGTCCCGGGCGCAGCATCGAGAATCGCCGACGCAGCACACCGCGGCAGGCAAGGTAGATGTTGTCCAGCACACTCAGGCCGGCAAACAGGAGCGAAATCTGGTATGTGCGTCGCAAGCCCCGCCGAATGCGCTCCTGCGGCGGAAACACGGTAATGTCTTCACCATAGAGCCGGATTTCACCAGCTGTCGGCAGGAAATCTCCGGTAATGCAGTTGAACAAGGTTGTCTTTCCGGCGCCATTGGAGCCCAGCACGGCCCGTCTTTCGCCCGGTCGCAATGTCATCGACACATCGTTCAGCGCCAGCAATGCGCCAAACCGCTTGGTCACGCCCCGCAGTTCCAGTGCATTGGAAGCACCTGCTGCCGACAATCGGCCCGACACCTGCACGCCTGATCTCACAGCCGCCTCACAAGTCGACCGATCAACGGGTCCCTGCGATGCAGGTCGCGCAGTTTGGCCCACAAGCCGAGAAGTCCATCAGGCGACCAGAATACAATCACCAGAAAGCCGAGCCCAATCAGCAGCTGAAAGCGCTCGCCCCCAAGTCCCAGTGCAACCAGGATATCAATGGAGAATGATTTGAGGATGACGTAGACGAAGGCGCCGACAAACGGTCCCACCGGATGGCGCAATCCACCGATGACAGCGATGACCAGAATGTCGATGACCGGCCCGACGCCAGCAGTGCCAGGCGAAATCTGGGCTGATTGCCACGTTAGCAGAATACCGCCGATCGCCGCCGGAAAGGCCGCGAAGGTATAGGCTGCCACGCGGTGGGCGGTGACATCGAATCCGAGCGCTGACATGCGTCTCGGATTGTCTCTGATACCCTGTAGAGCCAACCCCATCGGTGAGCGAGAGACATAGAGAACCGCAAAGTACCAGAACGCTGCCCAGAACAGCGACAGGTAATAGAAGGCAACCGGATGCCGCCAGTCAACGCCGAACAATTGGGGAGGAAAGACGCCGTTGAATCCGGAAAAACCATTGAAGAGCACATAGTTCTGGCGCGTGAAATAAAAGAATGCCGAAGCCACAGCCAAAGTGATCATGATCGTGTAGATGCCCTCGGTACGTACCGCCAACCAGCCTACGACAGTGGCAAAGATGGCTGCAATCAGCAATGCTGCCGGAATGTTCACGTACCAGGGCCAGTTCTGGCTGATATCGGTGATGGCACTGGTACCACAGATGGCCACAACATAACCCGCAAGGCCGGCGACAGTCATCTGGGCCAGGCTGAACATTCCGCCATAACCGGCAAGAAACATCAGACTCAGGGCAATCATGCCGAGAATGAAGGACCATCCGAAAATCTGATACATGACAAAGTTGCTGGCAAAACTCGGAAGGACTAGCAGGAAGGCACCGAATAGCCAGTAGGCCGCTGGAATTCGGCCAAACATGGAACGGCTTTGCGGCGTGGTTTCGGTTGTCACGACCTGCGCCATGAATCAATTGCGGCCGAGCAGACCGGTCGGCCGGAAAGCCAGGACCAGAACCATGATCAGAAACGTGACGACGACCGCATAGGTCGGAAAATAGACCGATCCGAATTGCTCGGCTATGCCGATGATGACTGCGCCAAGGGCTGCGCCCGGAATAGAGCCCATTCCACCAACGATGACGACGACCAGCGATGCCAACAGGAAGCGGATATCCTCTCCCGGAGCAATTGATTGAAAGGTTCCGCCAACGACCCCGGCCATCCCTGCAAGACCAGCACCGAATGCGAAAACCGCCACGAATACGAACTGGACCCTGATGCCGCTGGCCGACAATATGTCGCGATCGTCGACACCGGCACGAATCAGCATGCCTATCCGGGTTCGATTGATAGCCAGCCACATGCCAAGCCCGATAGCCAGTGACGCTGCAAATATGGCCAGGCGAACCAGAGGATATTTGAGATAGATCAAATCGCCAGACGAGCGTTTGACGCCGGTTACGAAGATCGTCTCAATCGGACCCGATAACCAGCTTGGGGGGCTGATGTTGTAAAAGTCGCCACCGAATGCCCACAACATGATATCGGCAAGGACTATCGAAATACCGATTGTCACCAGGGTCTGCCGAATATCCTCGCCTTCCATGCGACGAAACACGAAGTATTGCAAAATCACCCCGAACAACCCGACCACCATAAAGGCGACAGGGAAGGCGAGCAGCCAGTAGCCGGTCCAGTCGCCGATCAGGTAGCCGATATAGCCGCCCATCATGTAAAGCGATCCATGGGCCAGGTTGACGTTCCGCATGAGGCCGAAAATCAGCGTAAAGCCGCTGGCAATCAGAAAATACAGGCTGCCGAGTGTGATGCCGTTGAAGAGGGAATTGAGAAAGAGCTTCTTTTTGCCAATCAGGCCGATCAGCCAAGGTGGCCAGATCGCAAACGTCAGGTACAACAGGACAAGAGTGGCGATGGCAATCCAAACCGACCACCAGGGATGCAGTCGCGCAAATCTTCTCACAATCTGATGCCCGGACTTACCCAGATCACTTCGATCCCGACCCAAGTTCCCAATGGAGACAAACCCGCCTCGCGGTCGGTTCCACGGCGTTATTCTGTTCTGCCAATCGGCGAACAGATCCTAACCAGGTTCAGAATCCGGTTCCGAGAAGGGACAGCTGGCTACCATGCCAGCTGTCCCGGTATTCGTCGTGAGCCCTACAGGCAAACACCTAGTAGGACGTCTTGCACTCCGGCACCTCGCGGCCCGGCGTTCCAATGGCGGCAAACGTATCGGGGTCCAGCCCGAGAGTCTGGTTCACGTCCGAAACGATATCGACCAGTTGGGTCGCCAACGTGCCGTCCTCGAGTTCCACCACCTCGGAAACGAAATTGGTTCCAATTGCCTGGCGGTTTCCATCAAGCCGGATCTGTCCGTTGGGCGCATCCAGGACGAGAGTCGAAAGACAGGACCTGAAGGCCGCCTGTCCATCTGACAAATCGCCTCCCACCTCGTTGAGACAGGACAAGGCAGCGGTCGTTGCGTTATAATATCCAGTGGCCAGAAGCGAGGGCAATGGAAAGCGCTGATCCGGTGGAAACTCGTCCTGATAGGCCTTGATGTAGGCCTGCCAGTCGGGATCATCCCAGGTGTCGGCTTGCGGACCGGACGAAGGCACACCGATCAGTGCATTCTTGGCGCTTCCCTTCGAACTCAGAACCGTACCATCCACCATGATCGTGCCGCCGACCAGTTGGGCGTCGCCACCGGCTTGCTGGTACTGGTTCAGGAAGTTGACTGCATCAGCGCCACCAAGTCCGAGATACAGGGCATCGACATCGTCGGGAAGTGCGGCGATTATCGAGGCAAAATCCTTGGTTCCGAGTGGAACCCAGATGCGCTCGGTGATTTCACCACCAGCCTGGCAGTAGCCTATAGCCAGACCCAACACCTGCGTGTACGTAAAGGAGTAATCCTCGGCGATCGTTGCAATCGTCTTATATCCCTTGACGTTGTAGATGTATTCGCCAAGGCCTGCAGACCATTGGGCTCCATCCATATTGAAACGGAAAAAGTTTTCCGAAGGCGTTACGAAGGTTGTTTCCTGGGCACCCGAAATTCCGTTTATGAAGGTTACATGGGGCTGTGTCTTTGAGTAATCCCTGAGGGCAATGCCTTCCGATCCCGACAGCGGGCCGATCACCAGATCAACACCATCCTGTTCGACAACCTTGCGGGCAGCGCGCACGGCGCTGTCAGGGCTGGCATCGGTGCCAGCAATAATAATTTCAATCTCGCGACCTCCGGCCATGTTTCCGGCCTGGGACAGTGCGAGCCTTAGCCCGCGCATCCCGTCTTCACCCAGCACTGTGTAGGTTCCTTCCAGGGTGGCCAATGCACCGATCTTGAGGACATCGGCATGGGTTGCGGTCGTAAGGCAAGCGGCGGCCATGACGGCAAGCAGATTCCTGAGTCTCACTTCCTTCCTCCTATTGAACTGATGATCTTGTTTACTCGCCGGCCATTCGTTTTCCGCCTTGGATCCTGCGCCCATTGTTCCGATCCTCCGGCATCTAGCGGCCACACGGCAAGGCGTGGCCGGCGCGGGTGTTCCAATAGCGCAATTGCTCGGTCAATGGAATAGCAGCGGGCTCACTTTTTCCCTGACCGAATATGCGGCAGATTTCTCTGTCCTGAGGCGGAGACCAAAGCCAATTACGAATTGCCGGGTTGCAGATGGCAATTCATGTAGCCCACAGCCTTCAACAGTCCTTGCCAGCAGGAAAGCGAACCGATGGCTGCCAGACCTCCGTAGCTCGGGGACTTCGCCTGTCAAGGACATGGCTCCCTTGAAATCTGTCTCCGGTTTGAATTGAGGGCATACCTTGAAACCGAACATTCAGCATCATGCCAACCAGTGTGCTAATGGTATCATGCCCTTCCTGACCACGACAGGCAAAATGGAAAACAGGGGCATACTCGTTTGCCCGCTTACTCTTGACATGGTCTTAGCGGCGTCAGTCTTCCGCACCGAACCAAGTCGCATTTTTCAGGCTTGCGGAGTCTTGCTTGCAAACACCGTGCTTGTGTCATGGCAGGATATTTCTCGAGGTCACGCCAGCAGACTTACGGCAAGTATTTCAGCGCTGCTTAAAGCACTCACTGCGTCCGACCTCGAATTCGCTTGGCCATCGCACACCTTCTTGACCCTTGAAGCACCCGAACGGAAACGATCACCCTGGTTGGTCGGCCTGGGTGTGAATCTGCTATCGAGACTACGCGTGCCCCGAATTGACCCTTTCTGTGAGACGCCGGCTGCCTTGGACTGCTATACGGTACAGGGTGTTCATGCTACCGTTCGCGAGTCCCATGTTTCGACTGTCCTCTTCGGCGGAGCTCCCCGGAATCGAGGAGTCTCTCTTTCACGTGGTGATGCCAGCGCTGATCCGTAGTCAGGACACGTCGGTCGTATGCTGACCCTTACCGAAGAATTGGTCCTCTTGCTGGATTCCGAGAACAGGACCACAGTTCCCATACGCGAATACGCCCACAGATCCGCTCTTGCGGGTGCCGTGCTGATGGGTCTCTCGTTTCGAATACCGGATCGATACCGACCTCCAGGAGTTCGTACATACCGATACAACAGCGACCGGGAATCGCACGCTTGACAATATTCTCGAGAAGATTGCGAATTCCAGTCCTACGAAGAACCCGGAGATCTGGGTCCAGATGCTGTCACAAATTGATTCTGACAGTATCGGAGGAATGCACTGGCAAAACTGGCCAGACGCGGCATTGTCCAGAATCGTGTGGAGCCTTACCTGGGTATAATTCGATTCGTCCGCTACCAGCTGCTTGATGAACGGGTTCTGGCTAACATCAGGCTGCGCATTGAGGCAATACTTGCCGTCGATATACCGGATCACCGCGACGCAGCCCTGCTCTGCCTGATTGACTTCTGCGGAATCGTCACCGAGCTGGTACCGCCCAGGCCGCCTGCTACTCGCCAATGAACGGGCAATCGGGCCGAGCGAATGTCAGGTCGTAGAGTGGCTTGGGCTGTTTGTCTCTTGCCGCAGCGGGTCGCCCGCTCCATCGGCCAGGACAATTCCGCAGCCGGCGAGTGCGCAGTAACCCCATGGATTCTTGGCAAGATACTGCTGATGATACGCTTCGGCGAAATAATATGTCGGCGCTGGGCAAATCTCTGTCGTGATGCTGCCCCTGCCCAATTGCGCTAGCAATCCGCGGCACTCCTTTAGACTCGTCTCGGCCTGAGATTGCTGTTCCTGGTTAAAGACATAGATGCCGGATCGGTACTGGGTCCCCATGTCGTTACCCTGACGCATGCCCTGAGTGGGATCGTGGTTTTCCCAGAAGAGCTTCAGCAATTGACGGTAACTGATGGTTTCGGGATCAAAGGTTATGCGCACCACTTCGTTGTGACCAGTCATCCCGGTACATACTTCCTCGTATGTCGGATGGGGCGTCGAGCCGGCGGCATATCCTGCAGAGGTCACCCAGACCCCGGGTTGCTGCCAGAACAGACGTTCCACACCCCAGAAACAACCCATGCCAAAAATCGCAAGCTTGCTTCCGGCCGGAAACGGTCCGTCCAGCGCCCGACCATTGACAAAGTGCTTGCCAGGTCTGGCGATCGGCCTGGGTCGCCCCGGCAGGGCCTGCGCGCTGTCTGGTAGTGTCGTTTTCCTGCGCAGCATCTGGAACATGTCTTACTTCCTCGTATCTGTGAGCAATGACTTCGGAGCCATGCCACTGGCCAGTCCCTACCACAGAACGCACTGATTTCGAAACGGATTAGGTGCTTCTATCCGACTTTCGACCGTATTGCGCGATTACGCCTTGGTTGTGGCTCCCTTAAGACTGGTCCATCATAGAAGCCTGCGATGTTGCTCTGCCAACACCGCGAGTTGCGGGAGCCCCTTCGCCGTTGGATCAAGAGTGAATTCGGACGGCGTGAAGGGAGGATTGTTGTTATGCGTTCGCAGGACTCGCAACGCTGCAAGTGCTTCGGATTGATACAACTCAACAATCTGCGCCAGAAACGCGTCGGCGGAGATCGACTCGATATCATACACGGTGAGAACCTCTTCTGGAAAATTGGTTAGGTTGTCGGTAGCAACATATTATGCACTGCACCGGATAGCCGCGGCCAGGGCTTTGCGGTCACCAACATCGGGAAGATCCAGCATCCCGATTAGCAGTTCGTATCCGCTAACCAGAGCTTCCGGGAAATGATCGCTAATGGCGTGCTGCTGCGAGTGGACACTCGATTCGAGATGCAGCCTTAGTTTGAGGAGGCTTGGTGTCCACTTGTCGACGATCCACTGTCAGAAGTTTTCAACGTGCAATGGGAGGGTCATCAAACAGGCATGTGGCCTGTCTGGAGGTACATGTGTGCCGTGGCGTGAAGCAATGTGCAACAAACTCTCCCCGTTCGAGCCCCGCGCATTCACATCTGCACCAGGAATAACCAGCCTTACAATTACGTCTGTTTCTCAACTCCGGCTAAGAATGGTCTCCCTGCCAGGCCTCGGTGAACGCGGTATCAGCAGGGCCATGGCCAGCGAAACCAATGCCATCAGTGCTGCCATGCCGAACACCGCCGCCGGTGAAACGACCCATAAATATCCAAGCAGGGCCGGCAAAAACACTGCAGCGATGTGGTTTATGGTAAATGAAACCGCTGCTGTAGGCGCTATGTCCTCGGGATCACAAATCTTTTGGAAGTACGTCTTGAGAGCCAGCGCCAGGGCGAAAAACAGGTGGTCGACTATATACAGCACCGCTGCAATCAGCGCTCCCCAGCCAAAATAGTAGACTCCACCGTAGGCAAAAAACACCAGTGCCAGACCTGCATACTCGAAAGACAGGGCCCGACGTTCGCCGAAGCGGCCGACGGCGTGACCCACGACGGGACCGAAGACGATGTTTGCCACATAGTTGATCAGGAACAGGGCCGTAACCTCGTGGACCTCGAAGCCAAACTTTTCGACCATCATGAAAGCCGCAAACACCACAAATACCTGCCGCCGCGCACCGGAAATGAACTGGAGCGCGTAATAAAGCCAGTAGCGACGTCGCAGCACCATGCGTGTCTGTTGCTTGGTGGCAGATTCAAAGCGCGGAAAGGCCAGCAGGCAGTAGCCGGCCAACGCCAGCGTGGCGCATCCAGCGGCCATGTAAATGGCGTTGTAGGAAAGGCCAAGAAACTTCCATGCGCCGATTACCGACAGGTAGGCCACGAGCGCGGCCCCGGAGCCGATGGACACGATCCAGCCCAGGGTCTGCGGTGCCCTGTCCTTCTGGATCCACTGCAACTGAAGTGATTGATTGACCGTCTCGAAGTAGTGAAACCCGATCGAACTGATCATCGTGGTCAGGAGAATGCCCTGATAGGTCGGAAACCAGGCCACGACAGCCGTAGCTGCGGCCAGTGTGAACAACGCCAGGATACAAAGCAACTGCTCACGCAAGATGAGCAGCAGCAGAATGACGCCTATCGCAAGGAAGCCGGGAATCTCGCGGACAGTATGCAGCCACCCAATCCGCACACCGTCAAATTCGGCAACTTCCACGACAAAGTTGTTGAGCAGGGCAAACCATGTCGAAAACGATAGGGGAAGTGCGGCGGCCATCAGAAACAACAGGAAAACCGGCTGGCGCCAGAACGGGAACTGGCGCGCGTCCTCGACCGGGACCGCCTGGCGCATCAGGGGAAGAATCATATGGCTCCGGTTTTGCCGTGCAAACGCCAGCCTGAACGCGGCGGGGCGGGGACGTTTCCTGCTGACCGAGCTTTCAGCAGACGCCATCCTCCAGGGAAATACAGCTTATGCCGCCATGGACGGTGCCACAAGTCGTTCTCCTGCCGGCGAGCCGTAACCGTGTCAGGTTACCCGCAACCTTGCGTCCTGATGGCGCTCGCCAGTGCAGTCGGGCATCCGCAACCAAATCGGCGCTCAGTTCTTGGCGTAATATTCTACCACCAGATTTGGTTCCATGATGGCACCATAGGGAACCTCGTCGAGATGCGCGGACCGCATATACCGCGCTGTCGCGGCATCGGTGTCGACGTCTATGTAGGGCGGCACATCCCGCTCAGGGCTTTCGAGTGCATCCAGCACGATGGCAAGCGAGCGGGACTTTTCCCGGATCTGGACGATGTCGCCATCCTTGACACGGAATGACGGAATATTGACGCGGCGGTTGTTGACGAGAACATGGCCGTGGTTCACAAATTGTCTCGAAGCAAATATCGTGGGTGCAAACTTGGCGTGAAACACGACCGCGTCCAGGCGCCGCTCCAACAGGCCAATCATGTTGTCGCCAGTGTCACCGTTCATGCGCTCAGCCTGGCGGAAGGTGCGTCGAAACTGCTTTTCCGTCAGATCTCCGTAATACCCCTTGAGCTTCTGCTTGGCTCTGAGTTGCAGTCCAAAATCGGACAGCTTGCCACGCCGACGCTGGCCGTGCTCGCCCGGTCCATAGCTGCGCGTGTTGAACGAGGATTTGGGTCGGCCCCAGAGATTTTCACCCATGCGGCGATCGATCTTGTACTTGGCAGACGTGCGTTTTGTCACGGCTGGTCTCCTTCGATGTTTCTGAAGGGCGTTGTCCTTTCCCCCGCCGGAAAGGCAGGGACGACAGGGTTCCTCTTGCGAGGACCACCAACACCAAGAATCCCGACACATCCATGCCGGCGACCGTCGGCACGTAATGGTGCCGACGTCCAATGTCAACTGCCTTGTGCTGCCGCTAGCTAGTAATCCGTAACCGGATACAGGGACGCAATCCAGAACTACAGTTCCCCGCCAGGCCGTGATGGCTCCGGTTCAGGCTTCGGGCGCTGGTTTCGCGGCAGCTACCGAACGGGAATGAACATCGAAGGTCCTGGCGACTGGAATGGCCCGTGTCTACACTTGTTACAATCCCGCAGGTTACCGTCATCCAGGTCGCGAATCCCTTGCTAACGGGCTCGCGCAAAGGCAACAAGCGCAGCGTCCGCACCGCCACCAGTTGCAATGACGACGAACTGTCGACCCGATGATGCGCGGTAGGACATCGGGTTCGCGCTGGTTGGAAAGGGTGTCGCGCCGCGCCAGATTTCGGCTCCCGTCGCCTTGTCGAAGGCATAGAGATACGGGGCGCCACCACCGAGCAACACCAAACCACCCCTGGTTACCAGTGGGCCTGCGTTGCCAGTTGCGCCAAGGCGGGCCGGCAACCCGACACCCTCTAGCAAGGGATGATTTCGCATCATGGAACTCCCCTCGCCGAACGGCACGTTCCACGTGATCTCCCCTGCATTGAGGTCTATTGCCACAAGATGCGCATAGGGTGGCCTGATGAGCGGTATCGGACCCAGCTTACTCGGTGGCGTCTGCGCCACGCCCGGCTGTCTGCCTCACGAAACATGACAAGCGATGCGCCATAGGGACAGTTGTTACTGAACGCGACATCGAATTCCGGATCGTCACCGGCATTTGTACACAACTGGTTCGTTTCGGCCTGGTCCGTGGCGCGAACATAGAGGAGTCCGGTCTCGGGATCGAAGGCCGCCCCTCCGCCGCGAGCACCGGGGAGCTGGAGCGTTCCGCGCAGGCTGGGCGGTGTAAAGAGTGGACCCAGCCGGCAGCGCTGCAATTCCTGCAGCGCCAGCTTGTGGGTCTCGGAAGTCAGATCGTTCGCACCGTCCAGCGACACACCCTGGCGACTAAACGGTGGTGGCCTGGTCGGGAACGGTTGCGTCGGATACAGCACCTCTCCCGGAACGTCCGTGGTCACGTCCACCGGTCGTTCCTCAATAGGCCAGACCGGATCGCCTGTCTCCCGATCGAATACGTATGTGAAGCCTTGTTTCGAGACGTGCGCCACCGCGTCGATCACCTTCCCGTCGACTGTAATCGTCACGAGATTTGGCGCGGCGGCCAAATCGTAGTCCCACACACCGTGGTGCACCGTTTGAAAATGCCATAGCCGTTTTCCAGTCCGTGCATCCAGGCACACGAGCGACTCAGCGAAGAGATTCGCACCTGGCCGACGCCCGCCATAGTCGTCGCTGCTCGGCGTACTGGTCGGCACGTAGAGCAGCCCCCGTTTCGAGTCCAGAGACATTAGACCCCACACGTTTGCGTGACCGGTATACCGCCAGGACTCGTTCTCCCAGGTGTCCGCACCGAAACTGTCGTCCGACTGGGGGATGGTAAAGAAAACCCAGCGACGCTCTCCGGTTCGAGCGTCTAACGCCTGTACCGTTCCGGGAGGGTCGAACCGGCGCTGCAGCCGGTCGGGAATTCGGCTTCCCACGATCACCAGATCCTCAAACACGACCGGCGGCGAGGTCTGGTCAAATTCGAACCGACCAACCTCGCGTCCATGCCCCTCGGTCAACAAGACGCTCCCGTCGTTGCCAAAATTCATATCCGGAGTGCCGGTTGCCGCATCGATTGCATAAAGCCGATCGCGGCTATTGAGGAAAATGCGCCCGCCATCCGCAGCCTCCCGGCAGGCGATGCCCCTGTGTTTGAAACCGGTAGGCGGTGCACCCTTGGGACCTCCCTGGTAGACCTTGGGATCGAAGTTCCAGAGTTCCTCGCCGGTTTCCGCCTCGAGGGCGACCACGCGCATGTACATGGTGGAAAGGTACAGGACGCCGCCGACCATTATGGGCGTGGCCTGGAATGCTCCCGGTCGCGAACCATACTCGTCAAGAGGCACCTCGCCCGGTTCCCACGTCCAGACAATTTCGAGTTCACCCACATTGGCGGGCGTGATTTCGTCAGCCTTGGTGTACTTGGTATGGGTCTGCTCGGCCCCGACAAACGGCCAGTCGAGCATATTTACCGCCTCTTGCGCATTCGCCAGGGAGGCAAATACGCCGACGGCTGCCGCAATCAGTCTCTTATTGGCTTGAACTCCGAGCTTGGTACTGGGGCATGCGGGCTACTATTTTCCTCGGCACCGCCCGTCAACCTGGCGTTGACACCGCAAACGGGCCAATTGTGACCCGTAAGAGGTTATCCCAACGGCAGGTGGCAAGCTGGTGCCTACTCAGTCGGCCCATAGTGCTGCGACCTGCATTTTCCGCCACTTCCCGACCAGCGAGCTGCCAATCCACCTGCGGATATTACTGTACCGTGTGTCAGGTGTTCCGGGGAAGCCTCCCCGTCCAGCAGCTGGTCCGCTGCCGCCACCGGAATCGCCTGACTGCAATCGGTACGGCCCGGTGCAAGATCCGAAATCACGGCGTTGAGGGCAATTGATGTTGACCGAGCAACGCAACCTCGGGAGACCCTCAGGTGTCCGCATCGGCTTCGGCTCCCGACGCCTGATCCAGTAACCGTCTTGCCCGTTCGGTTGCCCGTACAATGTGGGAGCGCATCAACTCCGCGGCTTGTTCAGTATCAGACTGTTTGACCGCCTCGAGGATCGCTGCATGTTCATCGTGGTGCTGATCGACAAGGCTTGGCTGTTTTACAACCATATAGTGGGTTAACCGGGCCAGACCTACATACTGGTCAGCGATGATGGAGGTGGCTCGTTCGAACGAGGAGGGAGCCAGGAGAGCAAGATGGAATTGTCTGTTCAGTTCGACATTTTCCCAATGTTCTCGACAGTTGCGATCCTGTTTCAACAACAATTCGCAGGCAATCAAGGTTTCCGGGGAGTGTTTTGGCACTGAATCACGCAGAACCATCGGCTCTAGAGCGCCTCGGATACTGTTGATTTCCACGAGATCGCGCCGATCGACCTTGGCTACCAGCGGGCTGCGGCGGGGACGGAGAATTATCAGGTCCTCGGCCGCCAGAATGCGAATGGCTTCGCGCACCGGAACAATGCTGACGCCGAGTTGGCGGGCCAGGGTCATGATCTTCAACTCGCTGCCGCCCTCAAGTCTGCCTTCCACGATGCGCTGTTTGAGTTCCTCGTATATGGCTTGCGGCCCGTCTCCATAACTGAGCAGTGATCCTTCGTTCATCTCGGTCTCCATCTCCTATTCTCCAGTGCTACCCAACCGGGTGATAACTCGGCATAAGTTCAGGTCCCGGTTTCGTGCCGACACCAGTTGAACACCGGCTGGAGGTTCGTCGGTCGATCGGCGCATCGACATGCTGATTGCAGGTAGCCCGGTCAGGCTGGCCAGGCCGAACCAGAAGTGCTGATCCCGGATCGGCCGCCTTTCCCCGTTTACCACTACTGTGCGCGTCGCATTGTCACTGACCTTCTCCAATGGCGGTGCGCAACAGGCTCCAGCCGGACAGATCAGAAGGTCGTAACTTTCAAGGAATCTCTTCCAGCAACTGGCAAATCCCAGTCGCTCCTCATGCAACTCGAGCCATTGGCGATGCAGCAACCCGGTGCCGTTGTCTGCAGATGCAGGATCAGGCTGGCAGTTGCCGATAGCGTTTGCCGACACTTTCGGTAGCAAGTGCGGCCTTGTCGATGTTTCAGCCTTTACCATTGGATTCATGACCTCCGAATGGCGGGCAAGATCAATTTCCGGGCGCGCTTCACGGTCAACGGCGGCGCCTGTCTGCACAACTTGCTCGACGAATTCTTCGAGCCGGTCAAGATAGGCCGCATCGACCGGGCATGGCTTGTCGTTCAGGAATACGGCAACCCTCAACTTGCCGTGAGGCGCTTTTGTGTCTGAGGCGCGTTTTCCACAATGAACATCAGGCACTCTCGAACCGGACAGGGCATCAAGAAACAAGGCAGCGTCACGGGAAGACCTGGTAATCGGTCCTGCCACACCAATATCCGGTTCCCTCAACTCGCCTAGCGGGCTGTGTCCTCGCATCGGGATCAGTCCCCAACTCGGCTTGAGCCCGAATACACCGCAAGAGTGCGCCGGCAACCTAATTGAGCCACCCTGATCGCTGCCTATGTCCGCATAGCTCATACCACAGGCAACAGCGGCCGCGGAACCACCCGATGATCCCCCGACGCCACGGGTCCGGTCGTGCGGATTCCGGGTCGGGCCAAACAGTGGATTATCGGTTTCCCAGTCGCGCAAACAGGCAGGTACATTGGTCTTGCCCAGAATTACGGCTCCCGATTTCTCCAGCCCTTCGACAACAATCGAGTTCCTGGCAGCGCGCCAGGTCTTGCGGGCGGGGTCACCCCGGGTTGACGGTCTCCCGGCCCAGTCGAAACACTCCTTGACGGTAACCGGGATGCCGTGAAGCGGCCCGAGTTTTCGACCCGCCTTGGTCTGCTGGTCGCAACGATCGGTAACCCGGCGCGCATTTGTCCTCTCGAGATAGACTACCGCATTTACAGAACTGTTCAGTTCATTGATGCGTTCCAGGCACGCTTCAAGTGCATCCCGTGCCGTTGTCCTCCCGGTATCGATGGCAGCTAGCAACGATGTCGCGTCTCCAGGGCAATGGTGGCGAGGCGCGGTAGCATCAACGGAGGAAACTGAAGGCGCGGTCACAGGACTTCTGGCAATTCTATACAGCTTTGCCCGGCCGGACCCTGTCGTGTTCCCGGGCCCAGTGGATGGCAACCTGAACGCCTGCAACCATTCACCTGTTCAGAGGGTTGAACGTGTTGCTGCAAGAGTGGGGTCAGCCCTGTCTTCCGGATGGGCACAACTGTGCAACCGGCAATGGGTCTCAACAACACAGGACCCTGGATTGAATCAGACCTCGCGATGCCGCCAACCCATTTTGGCGCCGGGCCTCGATGGCCGAGCACTTCCAAAAAGGCCGGTTGGCTTACTTTGTAAGCATCGGTCCTTGAATCACGGGATTGCTCCGTCAATGTCATCGAAGAATGATCCTATTCAGGTAGTTTTCGACCATGCGCACCAGCTGCGCGGAAACAAGACTCATGACGAGAAAGAAGATTCCTGCAATCGTGACTGCTTCAGTGAAGCGGTAGTACTCCGAACCAATGACCTTTGACGCATGCATGATTTCTCCGACCGCAACGAAAGAGAGCAGCGGCGTCTCCTTGAAGATAGCAATAAGGTAATTGCCAAGTGCGGGAATGATGGGAGGAAGTGACTGCGGAACAATGATTCTCGTGAAAGTGCGCAACGGCGAAAGATTAAGTGCCCTGGCTGCCTCCCATTGCCCGGCCGGTACGGCTTGCAGACCGGCACGGTACACTTCGGCACACAGGGTCGAATTGTATAGCGCGATGGCCAGAATCCCCGTCGTAAGTGGTGGAAGTGTAATGCCGACCTCCGGCAGTACGAAGAACAGGAAGAAGATCTGGACCAACAAGGGCGTGGCACGGATCAACTCCATGAATTCAGTAACAGGCACCGATATGATACGATTTCTCGAGGTCTTGAGGACCATCAGGATCAAACCACCGACGAGTGCCAACAGGAAGGACGCGACAGTTGCGTAAACTGTTATGCCGGCAGCTTCCCACAAACGTGGCAGAACGACCTCAAACGTAAAATCCCAGCGCCAGTCCATCGGTCACACCCTCCGCTGCAGGTGTCGGGTAAACCTGTCCTCGAGTGCGCTGCCACCGATGCGGATGAACTGGGCGATGCAATAATAGAGCATGACCGTGATAGCGAAGATTTCCATCGTCCGGTAGTAGAGCTGATTCTGCTGGACCGCTGCGTAGGTTATGTCGACCAGCGTCACTGCCGACACCAGGGCGGTTGCCTTGACCAATTCGATGGTCAGGTTGATCATGCCCGGCGTCATGACCATGATGGCCTGGGGAATCACGATACGGGTCAGGCGCTTCCACTCGGACAGATTCAACGCAATTGCCGCCTCGACCTGTCCCCTTGGCACAGCCAGAAGCGCACCGCGGACGATTTCTGCACCATAAGCTCCGAAGTTTAGACCTACACCGAGGACGCCGGCGGCCATTGGCGAAAGCACGATACCGAATTCAGGAAGCACAAAATACAGCCAGAACAGCTGCACAAGCAGCGACGTGCCGCGGAAGACTTCGATATAGGCGATTGCTGTCCAGCGGATGACCAGGATTTGGCTGTCCTTGGCGATGCCTGCAACAAAGGACATGACCACAAACAGCACGGCTGCCAGTACGGAGACCTGTACCGTCACAACAGCACCCCGCAGCATCGCCGGCAGGAAAATTCTCATTTCCGAAAAGGTTGCCAGAACCAGGCCGACAAGAAATGCAATCAGGGCAACCAGAGCTACGATTCGGTGCGTCATCAAGTCAGTCTCCCTTGCGAATAACCGGGCACCCCTGCACGTGCAGACGATTGGCGGCGAGGCGCCATTTCACGTCGGTCAGGATTCGGACCGATAGCGCAGCCGCTCGACGCCCTCATAGTTCCAGGCGTTGTAGGATTTTCCTCGCCGCAGATAGCGTCCGCCTGTTGAAGTATGCGGGTTGTCGTCCCACGAAAATACCCTGCCCTGCTCAAGTGCCTGACGTACAAACAGTCTTGTCTTCTGACTCCTGACAATCTTTTCACGGAGTGCGACTAGATCTCCCCAGGTTTCATCGGCCAGAAAGCGAAGGTGAGCTTCATGTTCGCTGACAATGTTCTGGCCAGCGAGATTCGCAAGTTCGAAAGGGTCCTGTTCGAGATCGAACAGGAGCGGGGGAACGGAGGCCGAATAGATGTACTTGTGGGGGCCATGCTTGACCATCATGACTGGCTCCACCACGCCTTCGCAGGTCATCTCGCTGAATACTGTATCGGGCCATTCCAGGGCTTGACCCTTGGCCAGTGCCAGAAAGCTGTTTCCGGCCATGGGAATAGCCGGTTTCAGTGAGCGCGCGGGACCGGCGATGTCCACGAGTGTAGGCAAGAGATCGATTAGCGACACATTTCCCGATACGCGTCTCGCTTCAAGCCCGGGCCCCGTCAGGATGAGGGGGATTCTCACGGCATTCTGAAAGAACACTTTCTTGAACCACATTCCGCGCTCACCGAGCATGTCGCCATGATCCGAGGTCAGCACAATGATTGTCCCGTTCCGCAGACCCGTTTCGTCCAGCGTGTTCAGAAGGCGCCCAATCATGTCGTCGATATAGGACATCGAACCGAAATAGGCCCGGCGGGCATTACGAACCAGTTCATCGGTTATGCCGGGGGCGTCAAGATTGTAGTGGCGGTAGATTCTCCGGCTGTGGCTGTCGAGATGTTTGTCCTCGAATCGACCGACATGGGGAAGTTGCACCTCGTCATCCGAATATCGATTCCAGTGCTCCTGTCGGCACAGGTATGGTTCGTGTGGATGCGTGAAAGAAATGGTCAGGAAGAATTCTCGTTGGTCTTCGCTTCTGGCCAGGTCGAATAGTTTCTGCTCGGCGTTAAACCCGACTTCTTCGTCATAATCCATTTGAACGGTGCGCGGCACCGGTCCTGCCTCGACCAGCGCCTGTCGCGCATCGGAGGCAAAATCATCGTCCTCTCCATCCCATTGTGGCATGGTCAGAAAGTCGGCGGAGTAGATTTCGGGGGTCAGTCTTTCCTCGTATCCGTGCAATTGATCCGGCCCGATAAAGTGCATCTTGCCGCACAGTGTCGTCTTGTAACCGAGATAACGAAGGTAGTGAGCAATGGTTGGAATTGACGCCCTGAACTCCGCTGCATTGTCATAGCACTCGATCTTGCTGGCGAGCTGGCCACTCATCATCGAAAACCGGGATGGCGCGCACACCGGGAAATTTGTGTAGGCGTTATCGAAGACCACTCCCTGATCTGCCAGACCCTGGATGTGCGGAGTCTTCGCAACCCTGCCACCATAGACGGAAAGGGCTGAGGCTGCCTGCTGGTCGATCATCATCAGGATTATGTTCGGGCGCCGTGACCCTCCTGACAGATGTTCCATTAGCTCAACCTCGGGTGATGTGCGGCAATCTACCGATCAGTGCAGGAACGGAAGCATGTCCGGGAATGACGGGGCGCCTCTAACCTTGTGATTCTCCTGCTTCCCGTGAAAACCATTTCCCTGAATGGTTGCAGAAAATTCCTGCGCAAGCAAGGGACTTCAGTGCGGCCGCCGCATTCGGCATTTGCCTGTGAAGCAGCATGGCCCCGACAGCAGGCATTGCATCAAGCCGGACGGACCAAATTCCTGAATGGCGAGATCAGCAACTGCCCGACCGCGGCGACCATTTTCAGGATTTCCGGAAACTGCCGAAAGACGCGCGGCCCCGGCCTGAGGCCCGGGGTGCACGCTCGGGGTTTGACCACCAGTGGTTTACGGCATCCGTCCCGATGAATCAGGTATGATCCCGGGCAGTCAACGCAGTGTTTACAGCCTGGCCCGGTAGAGCCAGGCTGCTGCGTACGGATTCGAAGCGTGAAGTCAGCCTTCACACAGCTCGGCAGTATTCTGTTCGGGAAGCTCGTCAGCAAACATGCCGTGTTTCTCGAAAATCGCCAGATGCTCCGGCGTGCCGACGAATGCTGTCAATTCGGCGTCAAAGGCGTCGACAAAGGCGCCGTCATCCTTGCGAAACGCGAAAGCACCGTGCGGCGTGGCTTTCCTGCCGGCTACTTCGGAAAACGGTGATACCATTTCGAGATCCTGTTCCGGTACACCCTTCACCAGTTCGCGGCTGCCCGGAACCGACAGCGCATAAACCTGAGCCCTGTCGGCGCGCAATGCCGCGATGGCCGTGGGATTGTCAGGTATCTGCATCGTCTTGTCGCTCGCAATACCCGATTCCTCTGCATAGCCGGCTTGTGCAGAACCTGAAATCACTGCCAGTGTCAGTCCCATTTCTGCGACTGAATCGTAGTCGGCAACGCCGTGGGGATTGCCCTTCAGGACAATGAGAGTCTGCTTGATGCCAAAGGTCGGTTCCGAAAAGCGAACTTCCTGGCACCGCTTCGGTGTGACGAACATGCCTGCCGCAACCACATCAAATCGATTGGACTTGACTCCTGGAATCAGTGCGCCCCAGTCGATTGCCTTGGCATCGGCGATCTTGCCGCCCAACCTGCCTAGCACCGCATCAAGCGTGTCGACATCGGTCCCTGTCAGCACACCGTTCTCGTCAACATATGCATATGGCTTGAAATTGTAGAATGCTACGTTCAGGCCATCTCCCCTGGCCTTGTCCAGCAACCCTTCTGCCTGGGCAGGCAAGCCGATGGCCATCAAGCCCACAATGCCCAAAGCCAAGAGCTTCTTCGTCCATCCAATAATCATCCTGTAACTCCCTGTTCTTCTACATTGGCAGATAGCACGGCAGTGCGGGTCCGGAGACCACACAGAGCCTGTTCAATTGTCGGTCACCATTCTCATGCCTCAACCACGGGCACGTCCCACTGGGCGGCAGGTGCCGACAACAATTCGGGGTCACCCTCTGTCACCGCCCAGTTGTCTTCGGCGTTGATGAATCCGAGATGATTCGAAAAATTCGGATTGCAGGCAAAGGTATTGCCGGCCTCGAAGACAATATCCTCAAATGCCGCCAGCGACGGAAACTCGGTGGTTTCTATACCGATCCCATGTCCAACCCGTCCGACGCCGCTGGTCTGGAGACCGCGTTCATCAAGGTAGCTGTTGACCACGGCAATCACATCGGCGGGACGATTCCCGGCACGCAGCTGCTGATTGCAATCGTGGCGTAACTGCATCATCCAGCTGTAGAATTCGGCCAGCTCATCCGAGGGCGCGCCGACTGACGCAGTTCGAGCAACATCGGACCAGTACCCGCGGTAGGACATACCAACATCAAGTCCCAGCGTCTCTCCCTTCCGGATGACGCGATCGGTTGGCAAAAGGACAATACCTTTTTCGTTGGCCCCCGACAGAACGCAAAGAAGCGAGATCTTTTCGGCTCCGCCTGCGATCAGGTTCTGTCGCAGGATCTGGGCAACCTGGTTCTCTGTCATTCCGGCATGCACCTTGGCGAACGTCTTTGACTGCGCTTCGGCATTTATCATGGCGGCACGGCGAATGTATTCAATCTCTTGCGGAGACTTGACGTTTCGTACGGCAAGAATGATGTCGGCTGCATCGACGAACTCGGCCTCGGGCATGCCACGCATGATTTCGCAAAAGCCCTGGTGACTGATTCCCAGATATTGCTCTCGACCCAATTCGCAACCTATCCTGGCTCGCGACAATCCGAGGTCCTTGAGCACCCCGGTTACGAACTCCGGATGACCAGTCAGCGCTCCGGTAGTCCTGATATCGGTAATGTATGAGGTTAACTCGACCTGGGCGATCTCGAACGGCATGGTAATCAGTGTCGGATCGCCGTCCTTGCGTAAAATGAACATGTACGGTCGGATCTTGTCAACCGCGCATTGTTCCGACCGGTGACCCGTAAAGTACTGGTAGTTGAGCCGCTCTGTTACCAGCAAGGCGTCGAGAGCGCCGCCGGCCATATACGCCCGTGTACTACAATAACGAGCTTCAAACTCCTCCCGGGTAAAATCAGCGTAGGCCGGCGGCATGGTTTCCCGTGTTCTCAATTGAACCCCTTTAATGCTATATAATATATTATGTATTTCAAGGGGCTAGTCCAGATTGTGTTTCACTTTTCTTGTTATCGACCGGATAACTGGCAGGCGTACTCTTGAATATGGACCGGACAACTGGCTGCGCCCGGCAAACTGGCACAGCTACGGCTCCCGGTTTGATACGGGTGGAGGCAGCAAATTGACAATCGGGTCTTCATGCAGCGGAAGGTTTTGCTTGAATCCGTATTCCCTGACCATCAATCAGGTCGCATTCGGCGTAGCCAGGTTCTGCACCGCTGGCAGCCAGCCGACGGGAATTGTGGCTGCAAGGGCTTGCGGAATGGCCGAAGCAACAACTGTGATCATCCGGCATAATATAGGCAAGAATGACTGAATTCAGGTTTGCACGTCGATCCGCGATTCTCGGTAGCTCGGTATTTGATCATGCGCCCGGCACGATTTCACTGAACAGTGGCGCTGCCTACCCACCACTTTTGCCTGATGTTGTACGAGAGGCCGCCGCCGCGGTGGGCCAACACCGCGAGGAGGCCATGCAGTACGGTCCGTTGATGGGCCTGAATGAGATGCGCGACGAGATATGCCACTTTGTGGCCGCAGATGGCGTGGTGGCGAAGCGTCACAATGTTCTGGTCACTTATGGTGCAAAGAATGCCTTTGACCTGGCATGCCGGGTATTTGTCGAACCCAATGACAGGATCATCGTCACGCGTCCGACCTACATGACTGCCATACATATCATGCGCACGCATAATGTCCGTTTCCTTGATATCGGTCAGGATGAAGATGGGTTCTGCACGAGAGAGCTGGAGGCGAAACTCCGTCGCCTGGAAGCCAACGCCGAGCCCATGCCAAAACTGCTGTTCGATGTTCCAGACTTTCACAACCCAGTCGGCGTTACCACCAGCCTGGCTCGGCGACAGGAAATGGTAGCGCTTGCGCAGCGATACAATTTCTTGATTTGTGAAGACGATCCCTATCGACGCATCCGTTTCGAGGGAGATGCCATTCCCCCGATCAAGGCGCTCGACACGACCGGCCATGTAATTTCGCTTGGCACCGTCTCGAAGACGCTTGCGCCAGGGTTGCGGGTCGGATGGGCGATCGGTGATGCCGGGGTGGTTCGGCGCATGGCCATGCAGAAGGCCGACGGAGGCTCCAACACCTTTGCCCAACGCATTGTGGTTCAACTCATGCGCTCGAACAGGATCAGTCACCACATTTCCGAACTGACCGATCAAATGCGTCATCACCGCGACGTGATGATGGAGGCTCTGGCCGTACACATGCCAGAGGCGAAGGCGAAAGCGCCTCTTGGCGGTTATTTTCTCTGGGTTGAATTGCCCGAGGGTACCGATGCCGAACGTGTCGTTGAACTGGGTGTGTTCGAGGGTGTCGACGCCTCGGCCGGCCGTCTCAGCTTCCCGACCGACGACCCGGGCAATTTCTTGCGTCTCGCCTACAGCTTTGTCGGTGAAGACAAAATCAGGCGTGCCATTGCCAGACTTGGTGTGGCTTACAGAAGGTACAAACAAGCGGACAATCCTGCCTGAACCAGTAGCAAAGGAACACGACAATGCCTTGCCCCAAAGTCAGCCTTGCGCCGTCCTGTGAAGTCGATTTCGACCAGGAGGGCAAACATCACGGCTATATCCGGATTCTGTTTTCGTCCGATCGTTCGGCTTATGGTTGGCTGCCCGTACCGGTAATGTCGATTCGCAATGGTGCCGGCCCATGCGCCATCGTGATCGGTGCAAATCATGGCGACGAGTACGAAGGCGTTTCGGTCTGCAACGAGTTGTACCAGTCGCTGCAACCCGCTGACATAATGGGCCAGATCATTTTCTTGCCGGCCGCCAATGCACCGGCATTTTATGCGGGTCGTCGAACCTCGCCGCTTGACGGATCCGGGGAGGCCAATCTGAACCGACTGTTTCCCGGCAATCAATATGGTTCACCGACCGAAATGATTGCATGGTATATTTCCGCCCATCTTCTCGATCGTGCCGACGCCATCTTCGATCTCCATTCAGCAGGAAAATCGATCGATCACCATCCATCCGTGAAGATCCGCCTGATGGGCGATGAGCAAAGGGATGCGTTGCAAATGAAGTTCCTTGAACTGTTCGGGGCACCTCTTGGCATCGTCGGTGACAGGGTTCATGAAACCACACTGTCCGGGGAGGCGCTTCCCAGAAACATCATATACCTTTCAACCGAGTTGGGCGGCGGCGGCAAGATCCGGCCCTGGATCCGTGACTTTGCCTATAACGGCATGCGGCGATGCCTTCAGGCCCTCGGTGTTCTGCCGGCCGATCTCGACCTTCCCGACCCGGAGCATAATGTTCGCCTGATGGCCATGCAGACTGATGCAAATTACATCTACGCTTACAAGGATGGCATGTTTGAGCCACGGGTCAACCTGGGGGATGAAGTCGAGGACGGACAGTTTGCCGGCTATATCTGGTCACTCAAGGAACCGTGGCTTGCACCCGACAAACTTCGTTTCAACAAGGGCGGGGTCGTGTTCTGCAAGCGTACTCCGGCCCTCTGTGAGGTCGGCGACACGTTGTTCTTCACATTGGGCGACTATTCAGTTTGACTCACATCGTCCAAATTGTGCTGGCAGTATGACAATGCATCGGGAGCGACACCTGCAAGTTACTGGCAATTGGCCGTCCGCTCGCAACCATCCCGGCGTCCGAACTGGATTGATCCCGAGCCGCCGGCCAGCAACATTACTGCCGTCTCCCAACTGATGCGGGTTCGCATTGTCTGGTCTAACGCGTCAGTCCGACTGGCGCTTTTGAAACGAGCTTCGTTGAAGACTGATCGGAATTATGGCGAGCTATGACTTCATCGTTGCAGGCGCCGGAAGTGCCGGCGCTATCGTCGCTGCCCGGCTGGCTGAAGACGCCTCGGTTCGCGTGTTGCTGATCGAGGCCGGACCGAAGGACGACAGCTTGCTTCTTCGCATTCCGGCGGCCATGCGCCATGCCTACAATGCACCAAAATACAACTGGAACTACCAGACCGAACCCGAACCCTTCCTGAACAACCGGCGACTGGCACAACCGAGAGGCCGAGTCCTGGGCGGGTCCTCGTCGATCAATGGCCAGCTTTATCTGCGTGGTCATCCCTACGACTACGAGGAATGGGAACGGCTTGGTGCCCGCGGCTGGTCATATGCCAGCGTTCTGCCCTATTTCAAGAGACTGGAAACACGACTGGACGGAAGCAGTCAATATCGGGGTTCCGACGGTCCGGTTGGCGTTACCACGACCAGCCCTGACCAACTGGCGAAAGCCTTTCTTGATGCCGGCCGACAAGCTGGCTATCGGGCCACCGCGGACGTTAACGGTGGACAACAGGACGGCTTTGGGCTGCTGCCGAAGAACATAGCGGCAGGCCGTCGCTCATCAACTGCGCACTGCTATCTCCGCAACCCGCCCGCCAACCTCCACGTCCTGACCAACCGTTCTGTTGTCCGCGTATTAATGGAAAGCGGAAAAGCCTGCGGTATTGAATACCTTGCGGGAAATGAAGTCCAAATCGCGAAGGCCCGTCGCGAGGTTGTACTCTGTGCAGGCGCTTTCAACAGTCCCATTTTGCTGATGCGGTCGGGTATCGGCCCCGCCGAACATCTTCGCGAGTCAGGGGTCAGGGTCGTTCACGACTTGCCGGGCGTGGGAGCCAACCTGATGGACCACCCATTGTCCGCAGTGCAGGTTGCCTGCACGCAACCGATTACGCTGTACCGCCATCTCAATCCTCTGGCACAGGCATGCGGGTTTGTCGCCTGGCTATCAATGCGCAAGGGGGTTCTGGCCAACAATCATTTCGATGCAGTGGCGTTTATTCGCACCAGGGCGGGAATAGCGTATCCCAATCTCCAGATCGCACTTTTCGCCATGGCTGTAGCGGAAGGTAGTGCCGATTTCCTGCGGCAACATGCCTTTCAACTACAAATCGCTGTTCAGCGCCCAGACAGCCGCGGGTATGTGCGGCTGGGCGGAAGATCTCCACAGGCTGTGCCGCGTATCCGCTACAACATGCTCGAAGACGATCGCGATGTGGAACAACTGAAGGCAGGATTTTTTCTTGCACGTGAACTTCTTCAGCAACCTGCGCTGGCAGGCTATGCGGGAGACGAGTTGTTTCCGGGACAGCACGTCAGGAGCGACGCGGAACTGGACTCCTGGATTCGCGAAACTTGCCACTCATCCTACCATCCCTGCGGGACCTGCCGCATGGGCGAAGGCTGGCTTGCTGTCGTCGATTGTGAATGTCGGGTCAGGGGTGTGGAGAATTTACGCGTCGCTGATGCATCAATCATGCCGTCGATTCCTTCCGCCAATCTGAATTGCCCGACCATGATGATCGGCGAAAAGGCGGCGGACCACATTGCCTCACGCCAGCCGTTGCCACCATTGCATCTGCCTGTTTTTGCCGATCCGAACTGGAAACACTCGCAACGATAGGTCACGTTTTCGACTGTGTGGTCTCGCCTCCTACGCACTTGTCGGCCAGTCGGAACGATGGCTCCGGCCTTGTATGGTTTCTGTACACCCGCCAAACTCACGGTGCCCAACCCAGGCCACGCCAGTTCCCTCATGTTCTGATCCAGGTTGTGGAAATCAAGAACCACATTTAGTTGCAGGCCAGGGCAGCATATGCACAGAGAGCTGCGGACGGCATCTGATGACAGGGATTCCCTGTTCGAACTCGGCATTGGCGGGTGGCTTCGAGCCCTGTGACCGGGCATGTGGCAGTGAGAATGACGAGACAGAATTCAGCGGGCGTGCTGCCGCGGGTCGCGGCAGCTGCATTTCCAGGGTCGGCAGGTGGGCATAATTGATATCCGATCAGGCAATTCCTGCTGGACCGGCGTGAATTGCCAGGCGATTGTCAAACTGAGCCGGTGACACTGGATCTGGTGCAGGAATGGTATCGCCAGACCTCTGGATCAATATCCTTCTTCCGGCTTGAAGTGGCTACCGGAAGCCTTATCTGCTGATGGCACTCCCGAAGCAATGGGGTAGCACACATACTGCGTGAATAATCAGGAAAACACACGACAACGAAACTCTGGGTTTCAGAGACTTTCACGCATTATATTCCTCGAACTCTGCAATCGTCCAACCATGGTAGCAACCGCCCCGTTGCTTGCAGGTCGGACCCGTGTCAGGCACTGCAACGCGGCACCACTGGAATGGCTGTGAAAGGTGAGATCCGGGTTCGGAGCCTTTTCCAACTGGAGAGACCAGATCCATGAGTGCAAGCGCCAAAGGCATATTTTTCGGACTGCTCGGGTTCGCTGCCTTCTCGGTTCATGATGTGCTGATTAAACATCTGGGCGCGACGTACAGCACCACACAAATCCTGTTCTACAGTGTGTTGTTCGCGTTTCCGCTCTTTTCGTTCATGCTGGTGGGGACCTCCTCCTCCGGTTCAATGCGCCCGCGCCATCCGTGGTGGACTGCGATCAGAATCGTAACGATCATCGCAAACACGCTTTGTGTGTTCTATGCGTTTTCGGTGCTTCCACTGACGCAAACCTATTCAATCCTGTTCGCCATACCTCTGATGATAACGCTTCTCGCCGTCCCAATTCTTGGTGAAAAGGTCGGCATCTATCGAGGGGGAGCGGTATTTGCAGGGTTCCTGGGCGTTCTGGTCACCATCAGACCTGATCCTGCCGAAATCTCCTGGGGACACCTTGCAGCACTTGGGGGTGTGATTGCCTCTGCTCTCAGTTCGGTTATAGTCCGCCGCATTGGCAGGGATGAAAGCGTATTGGCGCTGTTGTTGTTACCGATGCTCGCCAGTTTCATCGTCATGGGATTCCTGCTTCCACTCGACTACCGGCCGATGTCATTTGAGGATCTGGTAGTAGTTGCAGTTCTTTCGTTATTTGGATTCATCGGCATTAATTGCCTGATTGTTGCTTATCAGACCAGTCCTGCTGTAGTCGTCGCACCCTTGCAATATTCCCAGATCGTGTGGGCAACTCTATTCGGCATGTACCTGTTTGGTGAGACCCTTGAGAACCACACAATTGTCGGTACCGCGCTCGTTATCAGCAGTGGTATGTTCATCGTCATTCGCGAGAGTCTGGTCGGCAATTCGAGGCGTACACCTGTTCTGCGTACTCGCGGCAGGATTGCCGGAACAATCATGCGAATTGGACCTCTGCTTCGCGCAAGGCAGAGAAAGCGAGATCGCCGGCGGTGAGCGCGCTGTGTTGCGGCAACGCCTGCCATGCAGCTGGAGATCCTGGCAATTTGGTCTTGGATATGGACTGGTAGGGTCATCGGGGGGCCGCCTTCACGGGTTAAGGTGAGGTGCTTGAACCTCCAGATCTTGGCGCAGAAAGGAAGCCACGGTCTTGGCGTCTGGGAGCGTGTTTTGTGACAGTCCCATTGGCAGTTGCCAAAAGCTTTGACGGCGTGGTGGAAATCAGCCAGAAATGGGCCGTTGAATTCGCCCCAATCACTCCAGCTGGGCGAAAGTGAGGAGAATCCTGTCGCAATGCGAGATGTATACCCGCTAATGCCGAGCAGCCATTCCTTGAGCCTGGAAAGCCCTACGACTTAATGAAAGAACGTCACTTTATCTCGACACAATTGGGGAAAGGCGCATCGGCAAAGACCGGAAATGTCCGGAAACCTGTAGACTTGAAGTGGCAAATATCACCCGCCAGACAGAAATCGTGCTGAGCGGGTATCGCACGCCAGGCGCCTTGAGTTACTTGGTGTCGGCGGCATCGGTCGCCATCAGCGTTCCAGTCTTGTTCACATTGGCAGCGGGCCGCAGAACAGGAAATGATCGAACGGTCTCATCGCCCCGTCATTGCATGGCCGCAATTGGCACGGTCCGCTTATCGGGCGCTTGGAATCTGTACGGTCATGCCGTACGCATGCCCAGCATGATCTGCCGTTCCATCCGCCATCGGGAAGTGCGCCAGCTATACGAGTACAATTCGTCAAGGCTGCTGAATCAGGACCTGGTGGAGCGGGTGCGCGGCATCCTCGCTGCGCTGGCCATGGCGGAGACCATGGAGGGCTTCATCGGCGAGGCGGCTCCCGGGTGGCGGGTACACCTGCTTTCCGGCGAGCGTCGGAACGAATGGAGCGTAACTGTGTCAGGCAACCGACGGATCACGTTCGAGGAACGGAACGACGCAATCGAGCGCCTGAACCTGGAGGACTACCACTGATGACCAGCGGCGGCATCAAGATGGGAATGACACCCCCACGCCCCGGAGCTTTCATCCGCATCAAGGTTCTTGAGGAGTTGGGATTGAGCGTCTCGGCCGCGGCCCGGATTCTCGGCGTGCGCCGTGCGACGCTTTCGGACCTGCTGAACGGCAACGCCTCCTTGTCGCCCGAAATGGCGATGCGGGTGGAGAAGGCTTTCGGTCTCAGCATGGACCTGCTGCTCCGGATGCAGGCATGGCACGACGCGACGCAGATGCGCGCCCGTGCCGACGAGATCGACGTTCGACGGCATAAGCCGGCATGATCGCCGCGCCGCGCAAGACTGTTTTGGTCGTAGGCAGGCGCGGTCACAGCGTGCCAGGGCAGCGTGTGTGCTGGCAAACACCGCCGACTAGACTAGCGCCGGCCCTGCCAGCGACGATTGGAGAACGCTCGTGACCGAAGTCCATGCGGACCTAGATGGGCTGGAGTATTTCATTGCCGAAAAGGACCGCAACGTGCCGCCCTATTTGCCGGTCGGCTGGCATGACTGGCCGACATTGAGGCACTGTGCGCGATGGTGTGGCAACGGCAGCATGCAAACCTGGTCCAGCCCAGGGGCCTGACGCGGGTGATTTTCGGGGCACCGGGTGCTGGCAAGAGTTCGACGATCATGCATCTCGGGAACAGTTGGCGGGACGGCAAATGGTGCTCGTCGCAATCCGGCCTGACACCAATGATGCTGCACCTAGTGGGGTCGGAGCGCTTCGAGGACTTTGCAATGCTGGCGGAGCAACTGCAGAAGCTGCTCAGGCAGCAAACTGACAGCGTGGTTGCGAGGTCCACCAGCGCGGGGCGCCAGTTGGCGAGTCGTTCACTGTCCGTGCAGACACCGGTCGGGGGTGTGAGCATCGGTGAATTCCGGCGAGACCTGTAGACCGATCCGGTGGCCAGGGTGCTGAGACAGCACCCGCCGGCCAGCCGGGGTCGGCCTTTGGTGATTGCGATCGACGAATTTCAGGCGATCTGCATGCGGCGCATGCCGGTGTCTTGCGGAGTCTCCATAACGCGGCCTACGATGCTCCGCTGGTGCTGGTGCTGGCCGGACTTGGCGATACCGCGCAGCGTGCCGCCGATCTCGGACTGTCGCGCCTGGCCCGCGGTGCGGTGCACTCGCTGTCCTGTCTGCATCCCGAAGACAGCGCCGACCTGATTGCCGGCTGGGGTCGGCATTTTAGGCTGCCGCAGGGGTCCTGCCAGGACTGCATGCGAGCGCTGGCCGCAGACTGCGATCACTGGCCAGTGCACGTGCAGAATGCGCTGTCGGCACTGGCCGAAGAGATCGTCGCCCGGGAAGGCGATATGCGTTGTCTGGATTTGGCGCGGGTGAGCGGCCGCTCGGGCAAGCTGCAGGAGTACTATTATGCGAGCCGCATGAGCCCCAGGATGCACAACTCCGACTATCTGCTGGCGGCCGTGATGCGGGATCTGCGGTCCGGCATGAAGAGCGGCGAGATCATGGATGCCATCAATGAACTTGCCGGGACGGGAACCAGCATCAGATGGCGGTTGCCGAAGGGCATGGATGAGGAAGACTATTACCAGCATCTTGTGCATCACGGGGCGTTGCAGGCAGATGCCTTCGGCCATGTGAGCTGCCCGCTCCCGAGCTTCCGGCGCTATATGGTCAGAATGGGCGAGCCCCCGGCGCCCGCTCCGGAGCAGGCTTCCTGACGAGAACTGCCACGCCTTGGCATGTGAGACAGGAGGGGGACGCGTTTTGAGCGGCTTTGCATTACCCTCCTGTCCTATTGTTGTTTCGAGCACCAGGAGTCTATCCTGCTTCTGTCGCCAGTATTTTGGCCACACAGTGCTTTTGGATCAGATCGCTGTGTATTCAGCAATATGATCACCCGGCCTGCTGTTACTTGCTATCATGACACATCACGATTTCTGACTTGTCGGTCCATTTGCCGATGTGGTTTTCCCCACTTGGGTGGAGATAAATTGGCGTAACTCTTCCTTCGCTTTCGCATCCAGCGCAGGCCGACGATTCCGAACCCTTTTCAACCCTGTCAGGTTCTCGCCAGTGGCCATGTCCTTGTCAGATTACACCGGTGTCACTTATAGATCGGTATTGGAGTTGTTTGATAATTCTGGCCCCTGCTACTTGGATAATTCTGGAAACAATACCCCGTCACCATGCTGGCTCGGGCGCCAGCCGGGCCGTGTCGAATTGCAACAGGGACGGGTTGGCGCGAAGTAACACCGCCAGAGCTGACATCAGACAGTCAGCCAGCGACAGGCCGCGACGGCTCGGTGAGACTTCGATGGATTGGCAACCAGTGCGCGGTCTGCAACAGACCGGGCATCAAGAGAGTCTTGCGTAAGCGAAGGGCGGCCATGGACTTTCCCTGGAATTGTCTCCTGTGAACTGCTCCGGAGATGGCTTGTCACAGGCGGGTGGCGTTTACGATGGGCACTTTGAGGCTGCGGCGAGGTGGCGGTTGTCAGGGTCTTCGGATGGCTGATATGACATGTCCCTTCAGGGATGTGCATAATGGTTCTTGTCGAAGATAAGTGTGACTTGCAGGATATTACCGAAAGTGATCAGGCAGCATCTTCGCTCAAGTACAATTGTTAGCGGAAATTGCTGCAACCAGTTCAGCCGGTGGTCCCATTCTCACACTACTGAAACCGATGGAAATCGCGACATATCTGAATCGAGGACGATATATGAACACATATGATCGCATTCTGATTACCGGGGCGGCAGGACGTCTTGGAAGCCAGTTGCGCAAGGGACTCCTTCCTCATGCCCGCATACTGCGACTTGCCCACCACAGCCCCATCGGAGACCTGTCAGATAATGAGGAACCGGCAGTATTCGATCTTTCCGACATGGCGGCAACGATCGCTGCCACCGAAGGCTGTGATGCAATTGTGCATTTCGGCGGAGCAGCAATGGAAGGGCCATGGCAGACAATTCTGGACAGTAACATCCGGGGGTCGTATCACATCTATGAAGGCGCCCGGAAACATGGTGCAAAGCGGGTAATATTTGCATCGTCGGTTCATGCCATCGGCTACTACACGCTCGATTCACAAATTGGATTGGATGCACCGGTGAGACCGGATACGTTGTATGGTGTGTCAAAGACTTTTGTTGAAAGTCTGAGCCGTTTTTACTGGGACAAGTTCGGCATAGAATCTGTTTGCCTGCGCATTTTTTCCTCCTTTCCTGAACCATCAAACCGGCGCATGCTGTGGTCATACCTGTCATATGATGATTGTGTTCGCCTGACTGCGGCGGCTCTGACCGCGCCTCGCGTTGGTCATACAATCAGCTTCGGACTGTCGGACAACAAGGTGAAGGTGATTGACAATTCAGCTGCAAATCATCTTGGTTTCGTTGCACAGGACAGTGCCGAACCATGGCGTGAATCAGTTGAATCCTGTACGCCGGTGCAAGACCCGCGTGCGCCTGCAGACAAATACCTTGGTGGATATTTCTGCGATCTTGGACACCCGGACGACCGGGCAGACAATTGATGGAAGGTTTCGACGTTGTTATTGTCGGCGGTGCGGTCGTCGGCAGTTCCGTAGCCTACTTTCTCACCATCAATCCTGACTTCGACGGGTCGGTTCTGATTGTCGAGCGCGATCCAGGTTATGCAAGGTCAGCCACCGCTCTCAGTTCGGGCTCCATTCGCAACCAGTTCTCCAATCCCGTCAACGTCAAGATTGGTCAGTTTGGCATCAAGTTTATACGCAACTTTTCCAGGACCATGGCGGTGGGCAGCGAGCGACCAGATCTGAACCTCTGCGAAGGCGGCTATCTGTTTCTGGCTGCGACCGACAACCAGGCGCAGATTCTCCGCCAGAACCATGTGACGCAAAGGGCACTCGGTGTGGACGTCGAATTGTGGAATCCAGACGAACTCCGGGAAGCCTTCCCGCATCTTCGCGTACACGACCTGCAACTGGCCAGTTATGGTCGGTCGGGAGAAGGCTGGTTCTCCAATACGGGTTTGATGCACGGATTTCGCAACAAGGCCCGCGCTCTCGGCGCTTCCTGTCGGGTAGGAGAAGTTGTCGATATCTGCCGTGAAGGAGACCGCGTGACCGGCGTGACCCTGAACAACGGCAGGACAATTTCATGCAGTTGGGTGGTCAATGCGACAGGACCCTGTGCCTCCGTTACCGCTGCGATGGCCGGCCTGTCTATCCCTGTAGAGCCCCGCAAACGCACAACATTCATCTTCGACTGCCAGCAATCGCCGGAAGGAAGCGCCAGAGTGAACAAAGGCCGGTTGCCTCTCATGATTGACTCTTCAGGTGTCTTTTGTCGACCTGAGGGCAAGTATTTCCAATCCGGAACCACACCCAAAGAGGACCCGGCAGCAGACTGGGACGACTTCGAACCGCGGCATGAGGAATTCGAGCGCATCTGGACACACCTGGCGAATCGTTCGCGACATTTCGAGGCAATCAAGATGATACGCATGTGGGCCGGGCACTACGACTTCAATTACTTCGACCACAACGCTATTGTGGGCCCCCATAATGTCGTGCGAAATTTCCTTTTTGCCAACGGGTTTACCGGACACGGATTGCAACAGGCGCCTGCAGTGGGCCGCGGTATTAGCGAATTGATTACCTATGGAACGTACCGAACCCTGGACCTGAGCGCTGTGGGTTACAAAAGGATTACCGAGAACAGACCGTTTCCCGAAACAGCGATCATCTGAACAACATGTCGAAATCAATCATCAGGCCGGAAGTCGCCGACTTCTGCCGGAATATAGGCAGCCTGAAGTGTGGCTGGCGTTGAAGCAGTCACTTTGCGTTGAAAACATAACCAATGACAACAATCGAAGATCTTGGCAGTTACCACTTTATTGTGGTGGGCGGAGGCACAGCCGGTTGCGTGCTTGCAAATCGCTTGTCGGCGAATCCCCGCCATCGGGTGCTGGTTCTCGAAGCTGGCGGCAAGGATAACAATATCTGGATAAAGGTGCCGATCGGTTACCTGTATACACAGAATAATCCACGGACAGACTGGTGCTTTGCGACCGAACCTGAAAACGGTCTCAACGGCAGATCTCTCAACTATCCACGTGGCCGGGTACTGGGCGGTTGCTCGAGCATCAATGGCATGATTTACATGCGTGGTCAGGCAAGGGACTATGATGGCTGGGCCCAGTTGGGCAACCGGGGCTGGAGTTGGGAGGATGTACTGCCATGGTTCAGGAAATCCGAGCATCATTTCGGTGCGGAGGACGAATACCACGGCGTTGGCGGAGAATGGCGGATTGAACAACCGAGGGTTGGCTGGGAAATCCTTGATGCCTTCGAGCGCGCCTGCAATGATATCGGAATTCCCAGCACACCGGACTTCAATCGCGGTAACAACGAGGGCGTAGGACAATTCTCGGTAAACCAGCGCCGCGGCTTGCGTTGGAGTGCCGCCGACGGATTTCTGAAGCCGGTGAGACGCAGGGCCAATCTCAGAATACTGACCGGAGCTCAGGCAAAGCGCATCAGTCTTGATGATGGACGCGCCAGCGGTATCGAGTTCTGGTACAGGGGACGGCGCGCCCAGGCCCGCAACCTCGGAGAGCTCATCCTTGCCACTGGAGCCATTGGCTCGCCGCACCTTTTGCAGCTTTCGGGCATCGGTCCGGCCGAACTCATTCGCAGCAAAGGCGTACAGCCGCGGCACGAGTTGCCTGGCGTCGGAAGCAATCTTCAGGATCACCTGCAGTTGCGTACGGTATTTCGCGTTTCCAATGTTGCCACGCTCAATCGGCAGGCAAACTCCATGTGGGGAAAGGCCGCAATCGCCTTGCAATTTGCGCTGCTGAGACGCGGACCAATGTCAATGGCACCAAGCCAGCTCGGTGTCTTCGCGAAATCAGATCCTTCGAAAGAAACGCCGGATCTTCAGTATCACGTTCAGCCTCTGTCGCTCGACAGCTTTGGTGACCCTCTGCACAACTTTCCTGCCATTACCGCCGCAGTATGCGACCTTCGTCCAGAAAGTCGCGGGACGGTGACTCTCCAGTCACCTGATGCAAGGCAACCGCCAGCCATCGCACCATCATACCTGGCAACTCTGAACGACGGCCTGGTTGCGGCGCGGGCAATTCGGTTGACGCGCAGAATTGCAGCTGCACCATCACTGGAAGCATACCAGCCCGAGGAATTCCTTCCTGGAGCGGAGCTGGTTTCAGATGAGGATTTGATCAAGGCCGCTGGTGACATTGGAACGACGATATTTCATCCCGTCGGTACATGCAGGATGGGCAGCGACCCCCACGCCGTCGTAACGGATCGTCTGAAAGTTCGAGGTGTGGATAAATTGCGGGTCATTGACGCGTCAGTAATGCCAAGGATCGTATCCGGCAACACCAACAGTCCTACCATCATGATCGCCGAGAAAGGCGCCTCAATGGTACTGGAGGATAGTAGGGCCAGTTAAGGCTGTTCAAACTGGCCACCGGCTGACGTGAGTGCCCTGGCTCTATTTTCCACGCTACAATCCCAATCAATAGACTCACTAGTCCGTCGCTCGACGACGAACGCAATTATGCAACAAACAGTGGTTACAGGTATTCGGGGTCCGCCTGCCGGGTAGCGTGAGAATCCTCATTTCTGCTCTCACTTTGATTGACGCGCTAGATACCATTGGACGCGTTGCCGGATACGGGCGCACATTGTCACCTGCTTCATGACGTCCTGCTGCCTCAAGGTAAACGGGCACACTGGTAAGTCATCGAGTCATGTGTTTTTGCTGGAGTCGGTTCTCAACAGTGCCTGTGAGTCCCCAGTTATCGGCATAATAATGGGGTATATTAGCTATATATCTTCGTGACAGGCCATTGCTCTGCATAACACCTCTACTGCCTTCGTGCTACAAGGGCGCATGCTCAAGATCGACAAGACATCGCTTTGTCCCGCCACCGCTGCAACGCTTTTCCACCCCGGAGAGGCGCATCAGGGATGCCGGTCATGACACGAAAGCAGGCACTTGCCGCATTGACCGCCAGGGACAATGAACTTGCCGGTGCCAAGTCCACAATCCGCTCCCGGGCACAGGAATTCGGCACTCTCAAGCACCAGCTCGAGTGGTTCAAGCGCCAGATTTTCGGCGCCAGCTCCGAGAAGCGCCGCATCAACGAGCCAGATCAGGGCCCCGACATGTTCGAGGCCGCCGGCGTTGCGTCCGGTTGCCCCGCCTCGCCAGCATCCGATGATGACCCGCAGGACGACCCGCAGCTGCGCAGCCGACCGGCAAGAAGAAGAAGCGCAAGCGTGGCGATGCGGTCAAATACAGCGGGTTGCGCCTTGATGCCGATGTTCCGGTCCGGGATGTGTATCTGGAACCGGAAGGTCTTGACGATATTTCCGCCGATGAGCGCCAGTTTGTCGGCAAGCGTGTGGTCTGCAAGCTGGTTACCGAAACCGAAGTGCAGCTGACCCTGATGGCCAACGGTGATGCGGGTGAACAGGTAAGTCATTGGCCAATTCACCGACATCTTGATGATTAGCCAGCCAGCATCCTGCCCAACTGTTGACAGCAATGCCGTGGCGTCAGACATTGTTATCCTGATTGACGCAACCTTCCTCCCCAGATTGACGTGATACAGTGCCAAACACCTCTTTGTCATGACCATGAACAGGGTCAAATGATACCAATAGGACATGGTCTTACGCCATGTTTCCGCATGATATCGGTACAGCTTTCAAGCTTGAGAATGTCACGGTCAAGATTGACAAAACACTGAATTATCCTGCCCATCTACACCGTTTTTCCACTCCGGAGAGGTGCGCTAAGGATGTCGGTCATGACACTGGAGAAGGCACTGGCTGACCTGGCAGAAGCCAAGGCCACAAGCGCCCCCGCAAGCAGCCGGCCTCGCGCAGCACCTCGGTCTGCAGTGACGGGTGCTGGTCGGGGGTCGAATCACGGGCATAGCCTACCAACAAAGGCCTGCTCCCTTGATGTGTTCCGAAAAGGTTACGCCCGGCCTGCGAATGGAACAGGGCAAACGAAACAGGGTTTTGGGACACAATATCGGGGCTATCCGAGGGTTGCGCTGCCTGCCGGCGCCGGGTTGGAAAAACCATCGTTTATGGGACATCCCGGCCAAGCCTTCAGAACGGTGACGGGCTGCTGTACGGCTCTGGCTTGATGCCGCAGCTGCGCGCCATGTCATGGATGTCCATGCATGCGAAGCCGGCCTGCGCGTGCCGTTCCCGCTGCTCGTCGCTGAATTCCGGCGAGACCAGCAGCCGGTGGCGCTCGCGCTCGCGCATCCGGACGGCCTCGTCACTGTTGCCCAGCGCCGCCAGAAACCGGTCCTGGTGATCAGCCACCTCGGTTGGCTGGTGCCGGGCAGCATCGCGCTTGGCACTGGCCAGCCAGACCCTGGGAATCCATTCATCGGGGATATGCACGGTGTTGGGATCGTTGACGGCCAGAGCATCAATGTCGCCCTCCATATCCGGCCGCCATACGCCGGCATGGCTCCAGGTGATGTCATCCTGTTCGACAAGCCAGTCTGCCGTCAAACGCTCCAATGCCAACCCTTCCAGTTCTTGCAGCCGGAAGAGCCGCTGGTCATTGATCGCCCTGGCAATATCTACGTCGAGCCCCTTTCGCCTGGCACCCTTCACGACCAGTTCGGGGAACACGTTGATCCGGAACAGTGTGTTGTTGTCGGTGATCCGCCATCTTGGCATCGCCTTGGTCATCCACGGGCCGGTGTCCTCCACTAGCTGCAGGTGGTTGCGGAGGACATGGTAGGCCTGCTCCATCTCCGCCCGGGTTGCCTTCACGGCATCGGCGAGGCGGTTATGGCGGATACCGCGTCGGGCGTTGCGGCCGATCCACAGCAGGACATCGCGCTCCTTCCCCGCCAGTTCGATGAAGCTGCGGCCATCAAAACGCTCCTCGGCATCGAGCAGCGTCTGTGCTTCGGCGGTCAGGAATGCCTGACGCCATTCGGCAGTATCCTTGATGCCATGCAGATGGCTGTAATCTCTGTCTGTGCAGTAGCGCTTCCAGTTGCGCGGCATGCCGCCATAGGCACACCACAGCGTCAGGAAGCGGTGGGGATCGGCAAGGATGCCTTGCTCGGCCGCCATTTCCATCACCGTCGGCAGCCGCCACTGACCCAGCTGCACCGGGAGTGCCCGCTGGTAGAGCGGCTGGTCTGAACGAAACATCCTGAGCACCTGCTGCTGGTGTGAGCCCATCATCACAAGTGTGCCGGACGCGGTGCCGTAATTCTGATCGGCACCGTCAATCACCAGCTTGATGCCGGAGACCAGACCCAGATTGTGGGCATGGTGGAACTCGTCAAGTACCACAACTGCCCCGGCCCGGAGGAAGGCTTTTACAATTTCGCAGAACCAGCTTTGGTCGTTATCCCACTGGCTTCGCTTTGGCAGCAGGGCGACGGGATCGGCGATGCCGGCCATCTCGGCTGCCTTCAGCAACCGGGCACAGGCTGTTTCTGCGTCCGCCACGGCCGGATTGGCCAACTCATAGACGATGAAAGGCAGATCGGCGGGCGCCAGCCGGGCCATCTCGTTCAGGAGATGCGTCTTGCCGACGCCGCGCCGACCCATGATCCGCTTGGCGGCGAAACGGCGATTTGTCGGGAGTTCATCATAGGCGAGATTGTGTCGCAGCCGAATGATGATCTCCCCGCGGCCATAGAAACGCCAGTCAGTCATGATTCCGTTCAATCTGTTCCAGGAACAGGCATGTCTCGAAGAGACAAGCAGCAGCGCGGGCAATGTCGAATTCGTCCGCCTGATCGTGGCACATCACGCCGCGAAGACCCTTCATGACCAGTCTCATAGCTTCGTCCTTGCCGATGTTGTCGCGGCCAGGAACAAGCTTGCGTGCACTGCTGACCGCGATGCCGGCATAGTCCCGGGCCGCGGCCACGCCATTGTGCCGGCGATTGATCTTCTAATAGGCCAGCAGTCCGGTCCCGTCGCCGGCAATTGCGTGCAGGTCATCAGGGAGACGCGCCAGCCTGAGATACTGCAAGCCGCCACCTGACCAGGCATCTTCACGCAGCCCTGCCCGACCCGAAGCAAGGATCCCGCCAGAGCGATCGGCGATGGCCAGGAGTCGTCCTCCGGCTGCCCCCTTCAGGTGGATCTGTCCGATATCGTGCCGTTCAGCGGGTGCGTGTGGGTCATTGCTCAGGGCAGACATGGGTAATCACCGCGGTGGGTGGTATTGTTGTTCGGGTTTGTGCTTGACATCTAACCTTTCAATATATAATAAACTATGTCATGAGTCAACCAGGGGAACAGGTCAGGCAATTCCGCGCCCGATGGGCACTGACCCAGGCCGACTTTGCGGAACTCATGGGCGGCGTGTCGCTGGCCACGATCCACGGCTGGGAGCATGGCCGACGGGGTGTCCCGCCGATGGTGTCGATCATCATGGACCTGGTCGACGGCGGCTTTGTGACCATCGCCGAGCTCGACAGGATCGCCAGCCGGGCCCGTCGTGCCAGGAAGTCGTGGAGCCGGTAGCGACACCTTCTCCCGCTCCCGATAGACCGGTTTCAGATGCAGTCAGGCCTGCCAATGACTTACCTATTTGCCTGCTTATGGCCAACAGTCACCATGGTCTGCTGGCCAGCCGTATCGACCACGCGAAACAGACTGTCCGTGCCGGGACGCGGTTCCGAGATTTCGAGGATGCCACGATAGCCGACTCGGTGGCGGCAGCCCGGTTCGGCGTCTATTCTGGGCGTCGAAGCGATAGGCCGATGCTGGTCATTGCCGGAGCTGGTGACACCGAGACGACACTGCCATGGCTGGACAGCAGGCGGCTGAAGCTGAAATCAGGCGCATAATCAGTCCCCCGGTTTGTCACGTCAAATGCAGCGACGGGCGTTCAGGCGAGGTGTGGCGCCGCATGCCAGACATTATCGTTCGATTGCTCTTCGGCACGGCTGTCCAGGTGTGAATTACATGCAGAGACAGGCTTGCTCATAACGACGCAAGACGTTCTGCACCGAGGCTGTCAAGATTTCGTTGTACGATCCCCCGGCAACAATCACTGGCAGGAATTGACTCAGCACCGGGTCAGGAATGTGCCTTCCTTCCAGCCTTTGCTGTAATCGGGATACGACCTGCTTCGCCTGTTCCGAGGGCCAATAATAGCGAATGCGATCCGAGTAACTGAAATGCCTTTGCAGCCACAGTTCGGTACTGTTGCCACTATAGTAGTCTTGCCAGTACCGCGGAGCCGCACGCATAATCTTTTCCATTGCGGTCATGAGCGTTCCGCCAGGCGCGTGCCCATCAAGGATATCGGCCATGGCGTCGAGCGCATAGAGTGCTTCACGAAGGGCAAATGTCAGGCTGGGCCCGACCTTGAGGATGGCAAAGCCGAATTCCACCAGATTTCGCAGGTCCTTGGTGGTCTGATAGTCCGTCGAATGCACCTCGAATACGATACCAGGCAAGAACCTGAGAGATTCGGAAAGTGCATGCGCTCGCCCTGGGTCGAAATGGACCACGCCGGAGTGGCCGAATTCGACTCCTGGCTGGACCACAAGCGCCATGACCCGGGAAAACGCGGCCTGCAACCCGAGTGCCTCGAACGCGGCCTTGTGGACCTCGTAGGTCTGGAAGACCGCCTCCGACGTTGTCACTTCCAGGTCGTTGAGCGCATGTGTCACACCACCGGGCACAGGCACCTCGGTGCCGATAACATAGACAGGGTCGGCTCCGGCCTTGTGCTCTTCTGCAACCGCTGCCAGGCGCGCCGCGCGCCTGGCCGTTTCCTGATCACCCAACGCTACGGGTTCACCGCGACAACCCATGGATGTGTCAAGATGCAGCTTGGTAAACCCGGCTTCTGCATAGGCACGGATCATGGCCTCGGCTTTCTTCATGGCTGCATCTGCAGGCAGTTGCTTCCATGGGTTGGGTCCGAGATGATCACCACCAAGAGCAATTCTTGCCGGGTCGAAGTTCACCCTCGCCGACAGGCGTTCCACAAAGCGTCGGAAGGCGCCGGGAGTCATGCCGGTATAGCCGCCATCCTGGTTGACCTGGTTGCAGGTTGCCTCGATCAGGATTGTCTTTCCGGAATCGCTGGCCAGGCCAAGTGCAGCTTCGATCACCACCGGATGCGCCGAACAAATCGACGTTATTCCAAGGTGTTCCCCGCGGTGGATTGCATCGGATATCGCCAAAAGCGAGTCAGCCGTCATGTAATTCTCCGATGCGCTTGAATGAAAGCCTCAAGGATGGCAAGGCCCGCCGTGCCTTCCATCGGGCCGAGTCTTGTCACGGCAATGGCACCGCTCGCGGCGGCTAGCGCCATTGCTCTTTTCGGGGCAAAGCCGCGCAGCCACAGCGAGGTGAACGTTGCTCCAAAACAGTCCCCTGCCCCGGTCGGGTCGCATTCCCTGACAGGAAAGGCGTTCTGCGTGATTGTGTCGTTGACATCGCAATACGTTGCACCCGCCGCGCCCTGCTTCTGGACAACGGCCCGAACGCCGGAATTCAGGAGTTCAGCAATCGCACCTGGCGAGTCTTCCGCATCGGTCAGGAGCGTCAGTTCGTCTCCGCTTGGCAGGTACAAGTCTGTCATCTTCAAGATTCTTGCCATGGCATCCGTTAACCAGGGTACAGACTGAATCTCCTTGCGGAGATTCGGGTCGAAAGACACCGTTCCGCCACGCTGGCGCAACGCTTTGGCGGCCTCAAGATTTAACTTGACGAACTCCCGGCTGGAAAAGGACGAGCCCATGACGTGGAGATGGTCTGCATTCTCCACCAATTTCGTGACCACATCTGTTACGTGGAGTTGCCCACATGCGCTGTGACGAATGTTGAAGACAAAATCGCGCTCGCCATTCTCCCGGTAGCGCACGAAGGTGCTGCCGGTAGGGCGGTCCTGATCGACATGCACTCCCGAGATGTCCACACCATCGCGGGCGAGGCGATCAAGGTTCAGCCGGCCAAAATCGTCATCCCCGACGGCGGAGACAATGGCTACGGGCTGACCGAGCCTCGCCGCCTGGTCGGCAAAGATGGCCGGCGCACCCGAGGGAAACGGCCCGGTCAGCGGCTGCGACTGAAGAAAGCCTTCGCCGATTGTGTCAGCCATGATCTCGACAAGCACTTCACCGATCACCAACACTTTCTTCATGTTTACCCTGCCCTGGTTGAGTTGTCGCATTTGATCGCCAGTCCGGGCCCCTTGATCGCTGTCAGGGAGACGGCAACAAGCCCTTGACCGCGACCAACGTGAACCTGTACACTTATCCGAAATTACTTGACGCGTGTAAAGCGGGATAATTTGTCCCGAGGTCCGCCAGGAATACCACCCGGTGACCGTTGGACTGCATGACCCGTGATGGAGGCACCTGAATGGCGGGGCGAAAAATCAGGAATATGGAGGAACTTGCAGGGGTCAGCGGAATTTCCCGTCCGACTCTCTCCAAGTATTTCCAGGACCCTGGAAGCGTGCGCGAGTCAACCAGGAAGCGTGTTGAAATCGCGCTTGAAAAATTCGACTACCGGCCGAACATCTTCGCCATTAATCAGCATCGGAAGCTCACGAAGATGATTGGCATCGTCGTGCCTTTCCTGGCTGACCCGTTCTTCGCCGAGATCGTGCGCCTGCTTGAGCGACACTGCATTGACGGCGGCTACTGGCCCATGGTGTTCAGCGCGCACGGCCAACAACGCCTCGAAAACAATGCATTGGCAAATCTCGAGTCCCTTCGGCCCGCCGGAGCACTCATCGCGCCACTTGGCCGAAGTTCGGACCTCAAGGCAGTGCAGCGCTTTACGGAAGAGGTTCCGACGGTAATATTCGATAGTAATGTGAAAGTAGGTCGGGCCTTCGTGGGTTCCGACAACTTCCAGAGTATTCCCCTGATCGTCGATTACTTGTGTCGTACAGGCGAGCCACCGTGTTTTTTCGAGATGCCACCAGTCAATCCGAACGCCAACAAGCGGCGCGATGCCTATGTTCATTCCATGCGGCGTTTGGGCTTCGATCCAAAGTTAATTCGGGTAACAGGCAGCGATTGGAACTTCGAGAGGATCGGCCGTAGTGAAGGCGTGCACCTGATCTCGGAACGAGCGCTTCCCTCGGATACCGTTCTTTGCAGTAACGACCGTTTGGCCATCGGACTGATTGCGGCAGCTTACCAAAAGGGATTGCGTGTCGGGCACGGGCCCAACTGTGCGATCCGAATCGCCGGACATGACGATCATCCGTGGTCACGGTTCACCTGCCCGCCCTTGACCACGGTTTCTCAGGACTACAGGTCAATCGCCAATCGCAGCGTCGAAGTACTGTTCGATCTGATAGACGGGAAGGGTAACCATGACGAGCGGCCCGAAGAACTATTTGAAGGTAAACTGGTCCTCAGAGATTCCGCCTGATCTTATCGCGCTGTGATATAAAAGTTTACAGGAGTAAATTTCTTTTTTGACTTGCTGTTTACCTTTCCAATAGTTAAGAAGGCCCGTCAGACTGGCTAAGTGTGAAGGACTTTCCGTGGTAGATGTCATTATATGTGGCTGACGGTTGGCGCGAATTCAACGCTTGATACCGTCGATTCGCTGTGCTGTCTTGCCATTCAACCCGACACCTCTAGCCAACTGGCATATAGAATGACGCAACAAGGAGAAAAGTATGAATGTTAAGTCATTAGTGAAACTGGGCAAGGGAATCGCTGGTGCTTCCGGGTTGGTTTCGGTTATCGCGACCGCTGCCTTCGCTGAAGAAATCACCATCGCGACCGTTAACAACTCCGACATGATCATCATGCAAGAGTTGTCATCCCAGTGGGAAGAGCAAACCGGTAATTCGGTTGAATGGGTGGTTCTCGAGGAGAACGTTCTGCGCCAGCGTGCGACAACCGATATCGCCACCGATGGCGGTTCGTTCGACATCGTCACAATCGGCGCCTATGAGGCCCCTATCTGGGGCGCACAGGACTGGCTGGTTGCGCTGGACGACTTTGACGACTCCTATGACTATGAGGATATCTTCGAGCCGGTGCGCAACGGTCTTTCGGCCAATGGTACGCTGTATGCAGTTCCATTCTATGCGGAGAGTTCGTTCACCTTCTATCGTACCGACCTGTTCGAAGGTGCCGGTATAGAGGTTCCGAGCGAGCAAATGACCTATGATGACTTTGCCGCGATTGCCGCCCAGCTGCACGATCCGGATAATGGCGTCTACGGCACCTGTCAGCGTGGAAAAGCCGGTTGGGGCGAGAACATGGCCTTTGTCGGCCCGCTGGTAAACGCTTTTGGTGGCCGCTGGTTTGACATGGACTGGAATCCGACAATCGACAGTGCCGAGTGGAGTGCTGCCATCAGCTACTATGTGGACCTGATGAACAATTACGGTCCTCCGGGTGCAACTGCCAACGGACATAATGAAAACCGGGCGCTTTTTGCTGACGGGAAATGTGCAACCTGGGTTGATGCGACCTCGGCAGCTGGCTACATTTTCAACCCGGATGAGAGTTCGGTCCACGACAAGACCGGCTTTTTTCAGGCCCCGAAGCAGGTGACCGACAAGGGCACCGGCTGGTTCTGGGCCTGGGCGCTTGCTATTCCCAAGAGTTCGCAAAAGGTTGACGCCGCCAAGGAATTCCTCGCGTGGTCGACCTCCAAGGGGTATGTCGAACTCGTCGGCGAGTCCAAGGGCTGGGTCGCTGCGCCTCCAGGAACACGGCAATCGACCTATGATAACGCCTCCTACATTGATGCAGCTCCATTCGCTGCGACCGTGTTGAACTCGATTCTGGCCGCCAACCCGGCTGACGCAACCAGGGATCCAGTGCCCTACACCGGCGTTCAGTTCGTGGCGATCCCCGAGTTCCAGGGAATCGGCAACTATGTCGGCCAGCAGGTTTCGGCTGCTCTCGCAGGTCAGCAAACCGTTGAACAGACCCTGGCCAACAGCCAGCGCTTTGCAGTCCGCGAAATGACCAAGGCTGGTTACATCAAGTAACCGACCGCCTGGACGGGTCGGCCCAGGGGCCGATCCGTCTTCAGCTCATAACCTGCTCGTATTGGTCGCGCAGCAACAAGTACCGAACTGGAAGGTAGTTGCGCGGATGCAAATGAAACGTATAGTCTGAACGCAAATGGCGACCAAAGCTTCTCGAACAGCCGCAAGGCTAATGATATCCCCGGCCGTGGTGCTTCTGCTCGGCTGGATGCTCGTGCCACTGTCGCTGACAATTTATTTTTCGTTCCTCCGCTATAACCTGATCACGCCCGGAGCCAATCCGTTTGTGGGGTGGGAAAACTACTACTGGTTCCTGACCGACCCCAGCTTCAAGGCCGCGATGGCAAACACGTTCATGCTGGTGGGTGGCGTCCTCCTCATCACGGTTGCGGGTGGCATCCTGTTCGCGCTGTTGCTGGATCAGCCGATGTGGGGCCAGGGAATTGTGCGGATCATGGCTATCGCACCGTTCTTCGTCATGCCAACCGTGTCGGGACTTGTCTGGAAGAATATGTTCATGAATCCCGTGAACGGAATATTTGGACATATCGCGTATGGGCTGGGTGTGCAGCCAATTGATTTCTTCAGCCAGATACCGCTCCTGTCGATCATTCTGATCGTCAGTTGGCAATGGCTTCCATTCGCAACCCTGATTCTCTTGACCGCACTACAATCGCTTGACCAGGAACAGCTGGAAGCGGCTGAAATGGACGGAGCCGGATCGATGTCGCGCTTCATCTATATTATGCTTCCGCATCTTGCGCGGGCGATCACTGTCGTGATTCTGATCCAGACGATCTTCCTTCTGTCGATATTTGCCGAGATTCTGGTGACCACAAACGGAGGGCCGGGGGTCTCAACCACGAACCTGACCTACCTGATCTACGTCTCCTCCCTGCTTCAGTTTGATGTAGGGATAGGAAGTGCAGGCGGCGTAATTGCAATCATCCTGGCCAACATTGTTGCCTTCTTCCTGATGCGGATGATTGGCAAGAACCTCGACGCCTAGGCAAAGCATCATGGCACGCTCCGTCACAACAGCCCGCAAAACCGCCAACACCATCGTTGCCGGCGCGCTGGGTCTCCTGATGTTCTTCCCGGTTCTCTGGATCATAATCCTGTCGTTCAAGACCGAAGGCGATGCGATCAAGGCGCCGCTCGAGATTCTGTTCAACACTGGCTGGACAACCGAAAGTTACGGGACAGTCCAGGCCAGATCGAATTATTTCAAGCACTTTTCAAATTCACTTATCATTTCCCTGGGATCGACCTTCCTCGGCATTCTGATTGCCGTTCCTGCAGCCTGGGCCATGGCGTTCGTGCCAGCCAAGCGCACGAAGGATGTGTTGATGTGGATGCTGTCAACCAAGATGCTGCCGCCGGTTGGCGTACTGGTCCCGATCTACCTGATTTTCCGTGACCTGGGCCTTCTCGACACGCGCACGGGTCTCGTCTTCGTCCTGATGATGATCAATCTGCCGATAATCGTATGGATGCTCTATACCTACTTCCGCGAAATACCCGGCGAAATCCTTGAGGCAGCGCGGATGGACGGAGCATCGCTGCGCGAAGAAGTGATCTATGTCCTGTTGCCCATGGCAATTCCCGGCATGGCATCGACCGTTCTTCTGAACATCATACTTGCCTGGAACGAGGCCTTCTGGACGCTGAATTTGACGGCTGCAAAGGCGGCGCCGCTTACCGCGTTCATCGCCTCCTATTCCAGCCCCGAGGGTCTTTTCTACGCCAAACTGAGTGCCGCTTCAGTCATGGCAATCGCACCCATTCTGATCATGGGCTGGTTCAGCCAGAAACAACTCGTCCGCGGCCTGACATTCGGCGCCGTGAAATAAGGGATACATCATGGGACACATCCGGCTAACAGGGGTCAAGAAGTGTTTTGGCGATGTCATGGTCATCCCGCCACTTGACCTGGAAATTGAAGATGGGGAATTCGTCGTATTCGTCGGCCCTTCCGGGTGCGGGAAGTCCACGCTGTTGCGCCTGATTGCGGGGCTGGAAGATGTCACCGAGGGCGTTGTCGAGATCGACGGGATTGAAGCTACCAGTTTACCACCAGCCAAGCGCAGGCTGGCGATGGTCTTTCAATCTTACGCGCTGTACCCGCATATGTCAGTTCGCAAGAATATCGCCTTCCCGATGAAGATGGCCCGTATACCGCAGGATGAACAGGAGCGCCGGATTACCGATGCGGCACGCGTGTTGAATCTCACGGATTACCTCGATCGGCGGCCAGGGCAGCTATCGGGCGGACAGCGACAGCGTGTGGCCATCGGCCGTGCAATTGTCCGCGAACCTTCGGCCTTTCTGTTTGACGAACCGCTGTCCAACCTGGATGCTGCGCTACGTGTCGGTATGCGTTTGGAGATCTCCGAATTGCACAAACGCCTTGCCACGACGATGGTCTATGTCACGCATGACCAGGTCGAAGCCATGACGATGGCAGACCAGATCGTTGTGTTGCATGCGGGCAGGATAGAGCAGGTGGGCAGCCCACTTGAACTCTACCGTGAACCCAGCAACCTGTTCGTGGCGGGTTTCATCGGGTCACCCAAAATGAACCTTATCGCTGGGCCCGTGGCTGCAAAGTACAATGCGCACACGATTGGAATCCGGCCAGAGCATATTGACGTGTCGGCAAACTCGGGCTTGTGGTCTGGCACGATAGGCGTATCGGAACATCTTGGGTCGGACACGTTCTTTCGCGTCAATATCCACGGACTTGACGAACCGCTGACAGTCCGTACCGACGGCGAAATTGGTCTCCGTTACGGCGACACCATCCACCTCACACCCAATCCAGATCATTTGCACCGGTTCGACGCGCAAGCTGCACGACTGGCATGACAAGGCTTGATGGAAGGGTCGCCCTCGTAACTGGCGGCGCCCGTGGCATTGGCCGCGCTGTCTGCGCGGCCTTTGCGCGGGAGGGCGCGAGGGTGGCAGTTGCGGATAAGCGGAAAGTCGACGCTCGCACGACCGCCGATGCATTGAGCAAGCGCGGCTTGGCAGTTGCGATGGACGTAACGGATTTGCTGTCCATTCTTGACGGCGTCGGTGCGGTTGAAGTCGCGTGGGGCGGGATAGATATTCTCGTCAACTGTGCCGGCATCTTCAACATGGCGTCACTGGACAAGATTACCTATGAGGATTTCCGTCGCCAGTATGATGTGAACGTCGGCGGCACAATCTTTGTTTGCCAGGCAGTCGTGCCTTTGCTGAAAAAACGCGGCGGCGGCGTAATCATCAATTTTGCCAGCCAGGCTGGCCGACGCGGGGAGGCGAATGTCACGGTCTATTGCTCGACAAAGGCCGCTGTTATCTCAATTACCCAATCGCTGGCACTTGAACTCGCCCAATTCAATATCCGTGTCAACGGAATCGCTCCCGGAGTCGTTGATACACCAATGTGGGATCATGTCGATTCCCAATTCGCTGAATATGAAAGCAAGGCTCTCGGACAGAAAAAGCGCGAGGTTGGACAGGCAGTTCCCATCGGTCACATGGGAACCCCGGCCGAGATTGCCGACCCTTGCGTGTTCCTTGCCTCGGATGAGGCGCGCTATATCACAGCACAGACGCTGAACGTGGACGGCGGAAACTGGATGAGTTGACGATATGCCCGTGAGGTTGTCAAATTCAACTCTGGGTAAGTTGTCCAACGGCGTTGTCGCGCCGCGCTACGATCGGTCGCAATTAAGACCGGGAATCGTCCACATTGGCCTTGGCAATTTCCACCGCGCCCATCAGGCGTGGTACTTGCACAGGCTAATGCAGGAGGGCCTTGCGTTCGACTGGGCAATTGTCGGAGCCGGTGTGAAGGCCTTCGACAAGTCAATGCGCCAGAAGCTAGTGGCACAGGACTATCTGACCACCATTATTGAACTGGATCCGGCAGGAATTTCGGCCGAGATCGTGGGTTCCATGATTGGATACGTGCCCGTAGAGGAGGGACACGGTCCGCTGATTGACCAGATGGCGGACCCAGCGATCAGGATTGTGGAATTGACTGTAACCGAGGGCGGCTATTTTATCAATCCAGCTACAGGGGATTTCGATGCCAGCAACGACGAAATACGTCATGACGTAAAGAGGCCGGACTTCCCATGTACTGCCTTCGGAGCAATAGTTGCCGCACTTCGCCGCCGTCGCGATGCAGGAGCCGGGCCGTTCACTTTGCAGAGTTGCGACAACCTGCAGGGCAACGGAGCGATCCTTCGCCAGACGGTTGTTTCCCTTGCACGGCTCTCCGATCCGGCTCTTGCAGACTGGATCGACGCTGAATGTACTTTCCCCAACTCAGTCGTAGACCGTATTGTTCCCAGGACCGGTACAAAGGAACTGGAGCTGGTTCATGAGATTGGCATCGACGACGACGCACCGGTTACACACGAGAGATTTTGCCAATGGGTTATCGAAGACACCTACTGCGCCGGCCGCCCTGATTGGGACAAGGTAGGCGCGATCTTTTCCGAACGCGTACACGACTACGAAGCAATGAAGATCCGCATATTGAACGGCGGGCATCAGATCATTTCCAACGCCGGCGAGATCCTCTCGGTCGAAACCATTGCCGATTGCATGGCGCACCCACTGATAGGCCCCCTGTTCCGCAAGGTCGCGCACAAGGAAATCGTACCTCATGTCCACCCTGTTCCAGAGACGCCTCCAGCAACCTATGTGGACCTGATCGACAGACGCTTTTCCAACCCGAAGGTTGTCGACACCACACGCAGAGTGGCCTTCGACGGCTCGTCACGACATACCGGATTTATCCTACCCGTCCTGCGCGCCGCGCTGGCCAGCCAGGCGCCCTTCGAAGGCCTTGCATTGACTGAGGCACTTTGGGCCCGAATGTGCGCAGGCAGGCGCGAGGACGGCAGCGTAATCAAACCAAACGACCCGTACTGGCAGAGTCTTCATGGTGCAGCCTGCGCCTCGAAGACAGATCCTCAAGTGTGGCTGAACCAACATCAGTACTATGGCGACCTAGCCGCACATGCGGTTTTTGCACCGGCTTTTGCAAGGTGGCTGAGACTAATTTGGGAGTCCGGAACCGAGGTTGCCATCAAGACCTACCTTGATGCCTAGTCAGCGACAGATCTCAGCATGAAGGCCGTCTTTTTTCCAGTCAAGGACAAGGTTGCATACGGTGATCTTGCCGACCCGAAGCCGGGGCCCGGAGAAGTGTTGATCCGTGTGCGGGCTAGCGGCCTCTGCCACACTGACATTGAGGTAATGCGGGGCAATTACGGCAGTTCCGCCTTCCCGGTCGTTCCCGGGCACGAATTTGCGGGGAAAGTTGTCGGGATCGGACCGGGGGTTTCCGGACCGAAACCGGGCGACAACGTCGTGGTGGACCCAAACTTCGAATGTGGCACATGTGAAGCCTGTCGTCGCGGCTGGGCGCATCTGTGCAAGTCCCTGGGCGCTTATGGCGTCACGGTACATGGTGGATTTGCCGAGTTGTGCACCGTGCGCGCCAGAGCGGTCCATCCTATTGGAGATATGGCTTTTTCATTGGCTGCCCTCGCCGAGCCCATGGGTTGTGTTCTTAACGGCCTCTCGCCACTGACAGGGCGCGTGATCGAGCGCGCCGCCATTTTCGGAGCCGGCCCGATGGGACTCTTGATCGGTCTGGCGCTCAGGTCCCGGGGTACGAGTGAGGTGATGATTATCGACATTGATGAATGTCGGTTGCAACTTGCCGACCAGAGCGACCTAACACCCTTCCTGGCGGGGCCTGGAATCAGCAACAAATTGCGCCAGGCATGCGACCTCGCGGTCGATGCAACTGGCGTTCCTGCCGTAGCTGCCTCGCTTGTCGACTATATCGCAAATGGGGGAGCAGCTCTCTTCTTCGGGGTCTGTCCCGCCGATGCACGCATATCCATTTCGCCTTTCGAGCTATTCCGGCGGCAGCTTTCGCTATTCGGAACCCACTCCTTGAATCACAATATCCCGGAGGCCCTGGATACGTTGCGGGCCATCGGTCCTGCGGCCGAGAAAGTCGTGACCCACCGCCTGCCTCTGGAGGAATTTTCAGATGTCATTTCGGGTCAAACGTTGCCGGGGTCCATGAAAGTTCAGGTGACGGCCTAGACACAATGCCGCGTTGCCGACCACAGGCATGTGTATCACTTTCAATTGAGATTGACGGTCAAGGCTGCGGTGCAGGAGACCATGAACCGAGGGCGGCAGGATCCATAGACCAGGCAAAACCCGGTTAGTGTGGTCACGTGGATGCGCTTCCTGTATCGCGACAAGAATTTTCAGTTTCGCCAGTCTGCACTGATTCGGGTGGGTTCAACCGCTCATTCCAGGCGGTTTCCCGCCTCCACCTGACAGTTCTCCCCGGTCACAGACTTACTGTCAAAAGACACGCCTTCAGGCAACAATGTCTGGGACTCACTTCAGTGCCACAACCGATAGTTCCAGGCATCATGGCTAACCCCTGAAGGAGGATCCTCAATGACCTCGACAATGCGTATTCATGACCAGAACGGCAATGTCGCCAACCGCCTCACAGTCGTCACAGCTAAACTGACCGCGCCCTGAAAGGTCGCCTGATGCGGCAAACCGCTCAGGCCGATCACCTGCCGTCGAAGTTGTTGCCGCCGCCTCGACCAGCACCATCAATACTGTTGGCTGGACGAGCGGCTTGGCGTAACCGCTGGTGCGATGACAACCGACCTCAAGCTTGATTGGTTGATAAAACCGAGGTGTGGCTCGAAGTGTGCACGGTTCACTGTTTGCAAAGTCGCATCGCCTGGCGAGCCAACTCAAAACGTTGACGTGACGCCGCCGTCGATGGCCAGTATCTGGCCGGTTATATAGGCTGCATCTTCCGAAACAAGAAATGCCGCAGGCCCTGCGATGTCGTCGGGCGTTCCGGTCCTGCCCAGCGGGATCTTGCCGTGTTTCAGATAAACAGTTCTGAAATACTCGGTGGCGTGCTCGTGGGTTCCATCGGGTAGCCGCGCCATGCGCGTGTCTATGAACCCCGGCGAAATCCCGTTGACCGTAATGCCCTTCGGCCCCAGATCGCAGGCAAGGGCTCGAACCATATTGACGATCCCACCCTTGGCACTCGAATAGGGAATGGATTCAATTGATCCGAACTGTCCCATGATGCTGGCGGTAAACAAAATGCGACTGCCGCGTTTCTGGAGTGGCAAGACTGCCAACGTGCAATTCAGTGCGCCGTCGAGATTGACGGCGCACACGTGGCGGAAGTGTTCGATTGTCAGCTCTTCGAGAGGGCTGATGTCCAGAATGGCCGCGTTGTTCACCAGAATATCAAGATGACCGAACTGTTCCGACAGCCATGTGGCGAGGAACTTGCAGGACTCCGGATCGGCGACATCCAGCTTGCGGGCATGGATGCGGCCGGAACCACTCCTACCCTCGGTCAGATTTTCCTTCACCCGCTCGGCGACATTGACGTCAATATCACCGAGAACGACTGTGGCACCTTCCTCAAACAATTGCCTGCCAATGGCGAGTCCTATTCCGCGGGCACCGCCGGTAACCAGAACTACCTGACCTTCAAATCGGTGTTGGCTCATTGACCTGAACTCCTGCTGCTGTGACCTTCCAGACCGGTGGTATTGCGCCAGGTAAGAGCCACCACAATCGTCAGGACAATCGAAAACCCGAGCACGAGGGTGACCAGGGCGTTGATCTCGGGCGTGAAGCCAACCCGCATCATCGCATACAGGCGCACCGGCAAGGTTGCCTCGGCACCGGTCAGGAACAATGTGATCATGGTTTCGTCGAATGAAAGGGCAAAAGCCAGAAGGCCGGCGGTCAGCAAGGGTGTACGAAGATTGGGTAGAATGATGTACCGAAATGTTTGCAGACGGCTTGCGCCAAGGTCATGTGCAGCCTCGACAAGTGTGCCGCTGAGCGCTTTGAGACGGGTGAGAATGATGCGGTAGACGATTGCCAGGACAAACACCGCATGTCCGACGGTGATCGTGAATAGTCCGCGCGGCACATCCAGCTCCCGGAACATGATGAGCAACGACAATCCGGTTATGATCGGTGGCAGCAGAAACGGCAGGTAGATGACATACTCGATAGACTTCGACAGGCGCGAAGCCCGCGCCGAATTCACATACAGCGCCACCAGGGTTGCAAAGACAGTCGCGCCGGCGACGGCAAGCAGGCCTACTACTAGCGACTTGTAGAGTGCGGCGCCAAGTGCCTCGTTTTCAAACAGGCGAACATACCAGTCGACGGAAAATGACTGCCAGTTGATGCGTCCGCGGCGCATCGAGAAGAAAGACAGCACAAAGACCAGCAGGATAGGCAGATAGAGAAGCACGAAGACAGCCACAGTCGTGCTGCCTAACAGAATGTCCCGTAAACGGCCCGGTTTCATTTTAGATATCTGGGATTGCCGACTCTGAGCGCCACTGAAATGACAACCAGAGCCACGATCATCAAGATTATCGACATTGCTGCACCAAGCGGCCAGTTGTAGGCCAGCCCGAACTGGCTGAAGACCAGCCGTCCATAGGTAAACCCCTGAATCCCCCCGACAAGCTCGGGCGCCAGAAAATCACCAGTCGCAAGAACGAATGTGAACATGGCGCCGACCAGAGCACCGGGAAGGCTGAGCGGCAGGACGACGCGAAAGAAGATATGGCTTTCTCTGGCGCCGAGATCCTTTGCGGCACTCAGTATGGTGTCCGAGATTCTCTCCAACGCAACAAAAATTGGCAAGACCATGAAGGGCAAGAGGACGACGACGAGAGTCGTGCGAACTGCAGTCAGATTGAAGAGTAGCACGGTTAGGGGCTCATCGGTTACGCCCAGCATTATCAAAGCCCTGTTGAGCAGGCCGTTGGTGCCAAGAATGCCCCGCATGGCGTAGATCTTTATGATGTAGCTCATCAGGAGCGGTATGGCCAAGCCGACGATCAGGATGCTTTGCCACAGGCGCGAACGAAGCCAGATGAAGTAGGCAACAGCATATCCCAGCACCAGATTTGTTGCCGCCACCTCGAAGGCCAGACGCAGGGTACGGAAGAATGTGGTCAGGTATGAAGAATTGGCCGCGATATCGGCAAAATTGGCCAGTGTCAGTTCGTAAACAATGTCATTGGCCTCAACCGAAAAGAAACCGTAGACCAGGAAACTGGCAAGGGGCCCCAGTATTAGCAGAACGGCTACAGCCCACAAGGCGAGACCCGCGACCGAGCCTCTCATCGGTTGCCAGAGCTCTTCACGAACCATGCTCCGCTGCCGGGACCAGCGAGCATTGGTCCTTGTCGAAACCAACCCGGATTTGCGAGCCAACGGCTGGCGGCCGGGCTCCCGAGGCACTCTTCGACTTCATTGTAATAATGTCCGGCAAGGAGGCATGCCGTAGCCTGGTTACTGTTTCGGAACCGACAAAATTGACTGCCACGACCTCGAAATCAATGATATTCGAGTGGTCATCGCCAGCGGCAACGAAAGCTTCAGGTCGCACCGTAAGCACCAGGCCCTGGGTCCGGTCCGGAATATCGCATTGTACTTCAAACTGCCCCACGGGTGTTGAAATCCTGGCGAAGCGGCCAGCATGCTCGGTCACCCGGCAAGGCTCGATAAGATTGCTGTCGCCGAAGAACGATGCCACAAACCTGTTGGCCGGCCGGTAATAGAGCTGGCGCGGTTCACCAATCTGCATGATCGCACCTGTGTTCAGGACGCAGATACGATCCGACATTGTGATGGCCTCGGATTGGTCATGGGTTACGAACAGGAAGGTAATTCCGCTTTTTCGCTGGACCGACTTGAGAAAGGATTGCATCTGCTGACGCATGGTGGCGTCGAGAGCAGCAAGCGGCTCATCCAGCAGAATGAGCCTCGGCTGACAGATCATGGCACGGGCCAGAGCGGTTCTCTGCTGCTGTCCGCCACTCAATTGCGCCGGATAACGATTGCCCAACTGCAGCAGACCCACGATCTCCAGCACGCGATCGACATCTTCCTCAATCTGATTCCGCTTGACGCCACGCACTTTCAGGCCGAAGCTGACGTTTCCGCGCACGGTCATATGAGGAAACAGCGCGTAATCCTGAAAGACCGTGTTGAACGGTCGGGCGTTGATCGGTGTATTGAGGATATCGTGACCTTCGAATTCGATACGCCCGGCGCTGGGCACCTGAAAGCCTGCTATGACCCTGAGCAGGGTTGTCTTGCCGGACCCGGACGGGCCGACGATGGTCAGAAACTCGCCATCAAGGACATCCAGGTCGATTGGCTGCAGCGCGGTTTCACTTCCAAACCGGACTTCAAGGCTGCGAATTTGCAGAAGTGGTGCGCGCGCCTGTCCGGTCCCTGACAGCGCGTCGCTGTCAGTTCTCACTGTATCTTGCGACGGCATCCCAATTGATCTCTATGCCCAGTCCAGGTCGGGTGGGAGGTACGATCTCGCCATCGACAAATTGCAGATCTTCCTTTGCCAGCTCGCGCCGCAATTTCTCGACACAAAGTTGTGGAGGAAGATACTCAATATACTGAATCTCGGGTCGGGTGAACGCCAGATGGGCAGTCGCGGATATCGACACGCCTGTCTTCCAGCAATGGGGAACCACAGGCAATTGCCGCTCGGCCGCCAGCTCGCACACGGCGCGGGCCTCGGACAGTCCGCCCACGCGTCCGATGTCAGGCTGTATCACCCCAATCTTGCCGCGCTCGATCAACTCGATGAATTCCCAGCGCGTGGACAACCATTCGCCGGATGCGATCGGGATCGACAGGAGGTCCGCCAGTTTAGCGTGTTCATCAAGAAAATCCGGCCAGATCGGTGTCTCCAGGAAGTAGAGATCAAATTCCTCCCAGTCCCTGGCAACCGAATATGCCGTGTCGGCATCGCGCCACAGGTACTGGACGTCGATCATCAGCACGATATCGGGACCGATAGTCTTGCGAACGGCAGCCACCAATTCGGTGTGCCGGTCATAGCTTTCATTCATGCCGTCATGTGCATAGGGACCTGCCATTGTGCATTCTGCCTTGACTGCCCGGAAGCCGAGGTCCTTTGCTTTTTCGGCATCCTTGCAAATGGCATCCCGATAGGTTTCGAAGGTCTTTCCGGCTGGCTGCAGAGAAGCGTAGGGGACGACCGGCGTCTGGCGAGGCGTTCCCAGCAGCTTCCACAAGGGCTCCCCAGCGACCTTGGCCCGAATGTCCCACAGCGCCATGTCGACGGCGCCCAGCGCATGGACCCCGGCCCCGCGGCGACCATTCATGGCCGTCATCGTGTAGAGACGGTGCCAAACGGTCTCGATGTCGAGAGGGTCCATGCCGATCAACAGTTCACGCATGCTCAAACCCATTGTATGGGTGCCAGGTGCCTCGATGCAGGCACGCCCGATATAGGGGTTGAGATCACTCTCACCAAAGCCTCGCAAGCCCTCATCGGTCGAAATGACCACAAGCAGGCTGTCCTGGGCCGAAGATGTCAGCCCGGGGTCGAAATCATCGGCGACAAGCACGTGGCATTTTATGTCGGATATTTTCATGCTCTGCTCGTCTGTCGATGGGGTTGGACCCGAATGTTCCGAAAAATTGAACGGCAGCACACCGTCAGGTGTCTGCCGCCCATAAGGCCATATTCTATTGAGCGGCCTTGACTTCGTTCCAGACCTGTACCCGCATGTCGAAATCCTCGGCCGGACGGAGCCAGATCAGGCTGTCTGCGTAGTCAAGCCCCGGGCTTTCTGCGGTCGTGTTTCCGTATCCCATCTTTTCGGTCATGACCGGGCCGGTCGACTCGTTCAGATAGTGATTCATCCACTTATGCGTACAGTCCTTGTCCTTGACACCTACCGACATTGCCCAGGTGTCCAGCCATCCAATACCGCCTTCACTGGGGATCGAATAGACGACATCGTAACCGCGTTCTGCAAGTGCAACTGCCTGAAACTCACCCATGGAGAACATCAGCGTTGCCTCGCTCTGATCCCAGATATTCACGCCTCCTTCAAAACCAGCGTAATAGCTGATCAGGTACTGTTTCTGTTCGATGAGCTTCTGCTTGACTGCCTCGAAATCCGCTTCACTGAGATTGAACGGATCTTCTATACCGAGAATAATTGCGGCGTTTGTGACGTTGTTGTTGGCGTCATCCAGAGCCAGCACGTGACCGGCGTTTTCAGGACTCCAGAGTGCTTCCCAGCTGTCAACGCCATCGGGAAACGCTTCCTTGTCATAGATCAATCCCAATGATCCCCAGGCAATAGGCACACCGTATGTTTCGCCATCGCTCATCACTTCCGCTACAGACTGGAATGCCGGCAACAGATTTGCCGTGTTTGGCACCCGGGTCAGATCGATGGGAAGAATCAGGTCTTGTTCCCAATAGCGCCCGAAAATTGAGGTATCGATTGATATCAGGTCATAGTCGGCACCCTTGCTGGCTGCCATCTTAGAAAACATTTCGTCGACTGATCCGGTGTAGGCAACTTTAACCTTGCATCCGGTTTCGGCCTCGAACGGCTCCACCCACTCGGGTTCGGCATAGCCTTCGAAGCTGAAAAGCCGCACTTCCTGTGCCAACAATTGTGTGCCACTGACCAACAGCAGCGCTATTGCAAAAAGATGTCCTGTCATTCGTATCATGGTCCTACTCCCTATCCTCTTGTGTCCTTGGTTGTACCGTTCTGCGCCGCACCCAACAGCGAACGCTGGCCGGCAATGTGGTCTTTAAGGATTTCGTCCAGTTCGTCTGCCTCACCCTCGACCAGCAAATGGCGAAGTTCTTCATGCTGTCGGACGACGGAAGCCAGTTCTGGGTTATAGAAATGCTCCAGGCCAAAAATGATCATGACATGATTTGAGAGGCCCTCCCAAATCTGCATTCCGATGCGGTTGTCTGCAATCACAATCGCCTGACGATGAAAGGCGATATCCGAGCGACGCATGGCGGCACCATCGTCGCGGACAGCAGCCTCGCGCATCTTGACAAGTTCGTCGTCCATTCCCTTCGCCAGCTCTGGCTGTTTCTGGAGACGCTTTATGGCCGCTCCCATCATCAGGGATTCCAGCGCGATGCGTATGCTGGTGACCTCGCGCACGTGCTTGACGTCAAATTGTGCTATCTTCCAGCCTCGGCCGGGCGCATCTTCAAGAACGCCAAGAAGTGACAGTTCTCTAAGCGCCTCGCGCACCGGCACCCTGCTAACGCCCAGTTCGGCGGCAAGTCGCTGTTCAATCAGTCGAAAGTTGGGTGGCAGGGCTCCTTTTGCAATTGCCTTTACCAGTTGGTCAACGACATCGTCGGCAATAGACTTGCGACGGATTGGCTGTACAAAGTCTCGTAGTCTGATTCTTGCTGCCATGCAGAGCATTGTATGGCAGTGTATACAGTATGTAAACTAGTGGTATTTTGTATTCCGATTGAGATTCAGGCGATGCGACTTGATCACCTACACGAAAACCTTGGTGTCGCCATGCTGGCGGAGTCGCCGCTCTGGCTAGATGACCTGCAGGAATTCCTGTGGCTGGATTTGCTGGGGAGGTGCGTCCACCGCCTTGATCCCACAACCGGCTGTATGCGGACAATTGTTTCCGCATTCGAAGAGAATCTTGCCTGTGCAGTCAAGTGTACCAACGGCAGGGTTCTGCTTGTCTCGGCCTCCGCCTTCTGGTTTCTTGACCCTGGCAGCGGGAAGGTCACCAGTGCCGGCACCCCCTTGCGTCCCCGTTCCGGCACCTGCTTTAATGATGGCAAGGTTGCGCCGGATGGTGCCCTCTGGATTGGATCCTCGGATATTGACGAAGTCGAGCCCCTTGGATCACTGTTTCGAATCAAGGATGGCCACTTGTCGACCGTCGATCATGGCTTTGCTGTTGCCAACGGTCCGGCTTTTTCTCCCGACGGGCGATTTGCGTATTTCGCCGACACTTTGGCGGGAAATTTGCTCCGGTATGGTCTCGACGCGTCCGGCGAGCCTGACAGCAGAGTGCATTTTGCTTCCGTCCCGCCAGAGGACGGATATCCTGATGGCCTCACAGTTGACGCAACTGGCCGAATTTTCAGCGCCCACTGGCAAGGATCGCGAATTACGGTCTACAGCAACAACGGGCAAGTCCTGGATCAGATTCGCTTCGGTCTCGACAACATCACCTCCTGTGCATTTGGTGGCAAAGCCCATGACTTGCTGATCGTCTCGGCAGCAGGACGGGAAACAGGGGACTCTCCTCATCTGCTGACGAAGGAGGGCGGCGTCTACCTGCTGGCATGCGGTAGCAAGGGGATTTCCGAACCCGTTTTTCGGGTTTGAGCGAGCAGCAATTCTATGGCGTTGGGGGACACACCATGCCGAGCGGGTCTTGAGCGTCGCAATTGCTGTCGGTCAGCCATGGGGGCGGCTGGATGAAGTCCTGTATCGGGGGATGGCTCTGCTGCCACGCAGATAGTAATCCCGCGACCTTTCCGAGATCGGGAATCCCGGCAGAATGGTATGTCTTGCATGCTTGGCAATGGCATGGGGCAACGTGGTCAAGCTGTCGAAGGCGCTACCGGAAGCCGGGTCAAAGTCGGCCCACGGTGTTGGTCAAATGTGCATGAAAACGGTTTTCGTCATGAAAGAAACGACCGGCTTTCAACCACCGGGAAATCCTGCTGGCACAGGAAAACCAACTGTGTTAGGTTGTTCGTGCGGCCATGCCGCACGTGACGTTGATGCCCCAAGGGTAGTTCGGCGCGCGCACTTATCGTTACAAAAATCAATTATGGAAATATAGGATGAAACTTTTCAGGTTCGCTTTGGGGCTTGTGGCAACCGCTGCAACCTTCGTCATGGGTGTAGCAGCTCCGGCCCAAAGCCAGATGGACGAAATTACCGTCGCCTACTTCCTGGAGTGGCCGATGCCATTCCAGTATGCAAAGGTTAATGGAACCTATGATGAAGAACTTGGTGTCACCGTCAAGTGGGTCAGTTTTGACACAGGCACCGCCATGTCGGCTGCGATGGCTTCGGGAGATGTTCATATCGCAGTGAGCCAGGGGGTGCCGCCATTTGTAGTTGCGACCTCGGCTGGACAAGATATTCAAATCGTAGATGTGGCGGTCTCCTACTCGGACAACGACAACTGCGTGGTTGCCGAAGCATTGGAAATAGACGCCGATTCCGCGTTGGAACTTGAAGGCAAGAAGGTTGCCGTACCGCTCGGAACGGCGGCGCATTACGGCTTCTTGAGCCAAATGACTCATTTCGGCGTCGATATCTCAACGCTTGACATTGTCGACCAGGCACCCGCCGAAGGTGCAGTGTCGCTGGCACAGGGCGACGTCGACATGGCTTGCGGCTGGGGCGGCGGACTCCGGCGAATGGTCGAATTCGGCAATATCCTGCTTACAGGTGCAGAGAAGGAAGAATTGGGGATCCTGGTGTTCGACGTAACCTCGTCCCCGGCTGGTTTTTTGGCTGAAAACAGCGAACTCGTAGCCAAGTTCCTCAAGGTTACGGCCGACGCCAACGCCCAGTGGAATTCAGGCGACAACGCTCACATGGTTGAAGCTATTGCTACCGACGCCGGAATGGATGCCGAGGCAACTTTGACCACCATGGCAACTTTCAAGTTTCCGAGTGTCGAAGACCAGTTGTCTGCAAAATGGCTAGGCGGAGGTGCCCAGTCCTTCATGAAGGGTGTTGCGGATATCTTCGTTACCGCCGGTTCAATCGACAGCGCACTCGGCTCCTATGAGGATGCTGTAAACGTGGGCCCCCTCACGTCGGCTTCGGAAATGTAATTTCAACTGTATCGGCGGTCTACCGTTGCAAGGGCGACCGCCGATCTACAAGGTATGTGCTTATGGACAATTCAGGTCTCGTCATTGACGACGTCTCGATGCGTTTTGATCTGCCTAACGGAAGTTTCGTGCAGGCCCTCCAGAACGTGTCACTCAATATTCTTGCCGGCGAGCTGATGAGCGTGCTCGGCCCCTCGGGTTGCGGCAAGACAACTTTTCTCAACATAATTGCTGGCTTCATGGCGCCGACTGAAGGCCAGATCAGGCTCAACGGAAATGCTGTTTCCGGTCCCAGTCAGGAACGGGGAATGGTATTTCAGCAAGGCGCCCTGTTCGAGTGGATGGACGTGCGAAAGAATGTTTCTTTCGGTCCACGCATGAACAGTGTCCCCAAGGATGAAATCGACCGGCGCGTTGACCATCTTCTTGACATCGTCGGATTGAGCGACTTCAAGGAAAAGGCGATCTACGAATTGTCCGGCGGTATGCAGCAACGGGTTGCATTGGCCCGCTGTCTTGCCAACGATCCTGATGTCATCCTCATGGATGAACCGCTGGGAGCACTAGACGCGCTTACCCGGGAAAAAATGCAGGGTCTGGTTCTGAGATTGTGGAAGGACACCGGCAAGACAATCATTCTCATTACACACTCGGTCGAGGAAGCCCTGCTGCTCGGTGAAAGGCTGCTGGTAATGGCACCGCGGCCGGGTCGCATTCACAAGGAATACCGACTACCCTTCGCTGAATTAGGGGTTGGGGCCGATCTCCGTGAGATCAAGCAGATTGAAGGATATGCAGATGCCCGTGAAGAGATCCTTTCCATGATCTGGGACATGGAAGAAGAGATCATGGGCCGGGCGGAGGAAGCAGCATGACCGGCATCATTCTTCTTGTGGTTTATGCGGTGGTATTTACCGCCGGCTTCTTTGTGGTCAGGGCCATATCCCGGCATCTGATCAAGCGTGTTGACTACACGTCGCTCAAGACCGTTACCTTCGGCGATGAAAGTGCCGTGACTGCCGACCGTACTGCATCGGTTATTTCGGTCGTGACGATCTTCCTGCTGTGGGGTGCCTTTACGGGGTCCATCCTGACGCCGATCCATGCACCTCCACCCTTCGAGGGCGACACCAGCTTCGAGTATACCGCCGAAAGCGCCGATGGTGATCGCGACACCGCCACCGTCCTGGTCAGGGTATTCCGGGTCGGTGAAGAGGTCGAATCCCCGATCCTGGAGCCTGGTGATGGCTGGGCCAAGAACGATGTGGCCGAAGTCGGCGCGTGGCGTTCCAAACTCATCCGGGTCGACAACAACGACGAAATCACAAAGTCCGACGGGGCGCGCATCGTGGCAGTCGACGGGCAGGCTATTGAGCCCGGCGGCGCAGTCGAAGTTGCCGACGGCCGGATCACCATGACACCGAAGGGCACCCTGAACTTCATTCCGGCCAAGGGGCTGCAGATGGAGCCTATCTGGCTGCCGGCACCCGAGGCGGTGTTTAGCCGGTTCATTGACATAACCAGTGGAGGCTACCAGAATTTCAGCCTGCTCGAACACCTTGGCTACTCGTTGTTCCGCGTCATTGCGGGCTTTGTGTTCGGCGCCCTGGTGGGCATACCGCTTGGCTACGCAATGGGTCTTTCAAACTGGTTCAGAGGCTGGTTTGACCCGATTGTCGAATTCATGCGCCCGGTGCCACCTCTGGCATTGATACCACTTGTAATCATCTGGGCAGGCATTGGCGAGGTGGGCAAGATCATACTTCTGTTCCTTGCAGCGTTGTGGATCATGACCATAGCAGCCCGCGCAGGTGTCTCGGGTGTTCAGATTTCCAAGGTTCATGCGGCATTTTCATTGGGGGCCTCAAGGAGTCAGATCATGCGCCACGTGATCATCCCGAACTCCTTGCCGGAGATCTTCACGGGCGCCCGTGTTGCCATGGGCGTGTGTTGGGGAACTGTGGTTGCCGCAGAGCTTGTTGCCGCAGAGGTTGGCGCAGGCATGATGATCATGGTTGCCTCGAAGTTCCAGTTGACCGATATCGTCATCATGGGCATCATTCTGATTGGCGTGATTGGCTACGGAATTGACATACTGATGCGGATGGCCGAGCGGCGTCTGGTGCCATGGAAGGGCCGCGGCTAACGTAACGAATGAACAAATCAAGGCGGGGGTGAAAACGGGGTTTCACCCCGCTATTCCCGCCTTTCCGACATGGCGAATTCATTGCTCTCGCAGTCGGAAGAGCAATTCACGCCCATCTCCCCATAAGCCAGCAACCACTGACAATCGGACTTCGGACCAATTGTGTACCGCTTCTGTGAACCTTTTGTACAGGAACTCACACAGGCCGATATCATCAAGGCTGCAAGGCGCAGGACCTCCCCTGCATCACTCAAGTCACTGATAACTCCTGACTTTGCCAACCACGGCCTGATGTGGGGCAACTGAATATCAAGGGCGCGACCTGGAAGGTGCTACACCGGAAACGGCAAGCTGTATGGCGGAATCCGGAGCAGCGGTTGGCGGTCATGACCCGAAGGAGGAGCCGGATGCGTTAACGCGCACGTCCGGATCTGTGCGGGGGCGTCGGGCAATCGACGGCCCTACCGCGACGACTATGTATGCCTCAAACTGATCCTTTCGGTGCGCCATGAGGGTCTGTTCTTGAAGTTGATTCTGCATAGTGCTAGAGCCAAGCTAATGTCTGATACACTTCTGATTATCGCCTCCCTTGGTGGCATCATTGTCCTGCTTTTCGGCTGGCAGATGAATGCCATGAATTCGCTCAAAAAGGACATAACCGAACTGCGCGAGGAGACACACTCCAGCATTGAGGGCTTGCGCGACGAGATGCACTCAAGCATTGCTGCCTTGCGCGACGAGATGCACTCCAGCATTGCCGCCTTGCGCGACGAGATGCACTCCAGCAACGAGGCAATGCGTACGGACATGAACACCAGCATTGCTGCCTTGCGCGACGAGATGCACTCCAGCATTGCCGCCTTGCGCGACGAGATGCACTCCAGCAACGAGGCAATGCGTACGGACATGAACACCAGCATTGCCGCCTTGCGCGACGAGATGAACTCCAGCAACGAGGTTATGCGTACGGACATGAACACCAGCATTGCCGCCTTGCGCGACGAGATGCACTCCAGCAACGAGGTTATGCGTACGGACATGAACACCAGCATTGCTGCCTTGCGCGACGAGATGAACTCCAGCAACGAGGTTATGCGTACGGACTTGAACTCCAGCATTGCTGCCTTGCGCGACGAGATGCACTCCAGCAACGAGGTTATGCGTACGGACTTGAACTCCAGCACTGAGGCCTTGCGCGAGGATATCGCGGAACTGCGCAAGGATATTTCAGGGCTCGCCGAGCGTGTCGCCCGCATAGAGGGAATGCTGGTCGGGCCCCTGACACATCTGGGGCTTGCCCCCAGATTCAGCGAGGAGCAGCCAAGGGAGGTTGGCCAGGCCTGAAGCAGCAGTGCAGTTGTCGGCAACGGTTGTTATACGTACGGGTCGGCTCTGTTTGTGATGCGGTATGGTCAAGTTGACCGGATGTCGACGCCGATCCTGGTCTGCAGGGACGTGTACAGGGCATGTCACCGCCATGAGGTTGATCTTATTCTCCGGTAGCTTTCGCCATCGGTACCGTGGTCTGCGCGTTGCCCCGGCAGGTGGTAAACAGTGGTGGCCGGAGAGCTTCAAAGCCTGTCTGATCCGGGCTACCAAAGCATTGCGTTCATATCACCATCCTGTTCCACGCGGCCTGCAATCCGAAACCCGGCAGGTGCCGAAAGTCCAGAGCGCGCAACCCCCGGTGTGCATGAGCAGAAGATGAGCGGGTCACAAAACAGCGGTCTGAACCAACTGGCAGGCCACAGGGCAGCACGATGCACCCGTCCCGCGAAGCGAGTTCATCACCACCATCTATCCTGACCCGGTGGTGCCGGATTGAACCCTGGACCATCAGTTCATTATGTCCATATACAAATCTGCCTGTTCGAGCCACAGGCCCCATTGACCAACTGGAATTGTGGTTGTTCCCAGCGATGGAAAATGATTCACAACTACGTGCATTGAGCCATTAGACCCATTCAATTCGTACATTGGAGATGGAAGAGTACTGCGAGGCCTGGATAGTGCTTTTGATGTACGAAGGAAAAATCGTGAACTTGATGTGCAATTTGCTGAGAGTGATGAGTACAGAGGTGTACAGCATTTCCGATATCATGAAGAGGCGAAAGCAGTGGCCCACCGGCCTTTGAGCCTTGAGCAAGAATGCCACGAAATAGAATGGAAAGTACTCGTGGCATGCCCGTATGTTGATGTATATCCTGTACTTCTGCGAGGCGGACAATGCTACGTGCTGAAGTCTTGGCGACAAGGGTGCAGGATTGGGCCAACTGGGCCTTTCGTTAGATTCCTGGTAGTTACCCCTGCAGAATGCTGGGCACCACACCACGCTCTTAAGCCTGCCCCCAGCAATTGGAGGACTGGACTCACAAGAGATGCGTGAATCCTTTCGCAAGGAAGAGGGACCCTTTCGGATACTGGCATTGAGGTACCAGGTTCCCGAAAAGTGGCTCGTCCGGCCAGCATCACAGCCACAACATCACAATACTCGTCAATGTACAGGCCGAATGGAACAGCTCTGTGCAACGATCATAAGGCATTTCTATGCGACGCCAGTCCTTCAGCCGCGCAGAACTGTTCCCAATGCGGTGCCCGGGACTTGTTGAGTACCTTGTCATGCACAATCTTCTCCTTGCGATTGCAACTCGCCACAAGGCAGGTCTCAATGCCGTGCTCGCGCAGGCAGTCGCTGTCATAGCCAGCATTCTGGTGGCTGCCGAAGGCATGTCCCTGAACAGCTCTCTGCCGCCACCGTGTATTTGCGTGTCAGTGGTTCTCCTATATCAGCGCGTCGCTGACTCCTGACTCGGGTGGTGCGCGCATGCAATGCGACGGGATACTCAAATGTTCGATGATCACGTGAATCTGGTCAAGCTTTGCGTCGGGGTTCCCACGGTCGACACCCTCGTCGACTTGCAGACCAGAAGCATTAAGGAAGGTCGGTACGCGGTCCCGGAGCATGTTACCAGATACCGACCGAGAAGAGCCCTGGAAGTTCTCAATGGTGGTTCACTCTACTGGGTATTCAGAGGATACATTCAGGCACGGCAGAGAATTGTCGCGCTTGGTGAACGACCCTGTACCGACGGCATCACCCGCTGCGCCATCATTTTCGATCCCGAGATAATCCGCACCAAAGCCTATCGCCGCCGGCCATTTCGAGGTTGGCGGTACCTTGCACCAGGAGACAGCCCTCCGGATCTGGACCGATCCGAATTGCGAAGACTGGAAAGGCTGTTCCGGGCAACACCAAGACGTCCCGACCAGCATCAACCGGATTGACCGGCCAATAGCTTCCTTGTAACGGCCACCAGCCGGTCTCGTGGAATCTCCTGCTGCCAGGCTCTCCGCTTCCACTCCGCCGCCGTTGCTGTTGCCGAAATCCTGGCGCCCAACTGCAGGTCCTTGATCATGACCGTGCCATTGCGAAGTTCATTCTCGCCCTGAATGACCGCAAGCGAGCACCTCCTGGCATCGGCATACTTCAGTTGTCTCCCGAAATTACGGGCGTTGCCAAGGAACAGCTCGGCGCAAATGTCGGCATTTCGCAATTCTGTAACCATTGCCTGGTAATCACCGAGCCGATGTCGATCCATGATCGTCACCACCACCGGACCTCTGGTAGACTCGGTTGCAGCCTGCCCCTCTAACTCCGCGGCAAGCAACCTGTCAACGCCGAGAGAAATACCCGTGGCCGGCACGCGCTGCCCGGTAAAGCGCTGTACCAGTCCGTCATAGCGACCTCCGCCTGCAACCGACCCGACCCGGGGCACCTCGCAATCCTCGGAATTGATCAACTCGGCTTCGAATACCGGCCCTGTATAGTAACCGAGCCCGCGCACAACTGTTGTGTCAATCACACATCGATCAGGACCGACACCCTGCACCCGAACCAGCTCCATGACAGCTTCGGTCTCGGCGAGACCCTCGGCGCCAGCATCCGACCCGGCAACAAGGACCTCCAGATCCCGAAGCACGTCATCCCCGCCACCGGTCACATCAAGAAACGCCATGATTGTATCGATCTGGTCAATGGCCAATCCGGCACCAGCCGTAAAATCACCACTCTCATCCCTTCTGCCAGGTCCGAGAAGAGCCCTGACACCCTGACTTCCCAGTCGCTCCAGCTTATCGATTGCTCGCAGCACGGTGCTCCGTTGCGCCTCATCGCTCGGGTCTTCGGCAAACCGGGGCATGCCAATCTTCAACAGGAGTCCGTCAAGCAACTTTCGGTTATTGAGTTTGACCATGTACCCGCCGCGCCGAATTCCGATTTCCTCCAGAATTCTTGTGGCCAGAGCAATCATCTCGGCATCGGCAGCCGGGGAACCCGACCCTACAGTATCTGCATCGCACTGCGTGAATTGGCGGAATCGGCCAGGCCCCGGCTTTTCGTTGCGCCATACAGAGCCGAATGTGTATCGACGAAAGGGGGAGGGCAGAACAGCTCTATGCTGCGCGAAATAGCGCGCCAGCGGTGCGGTCATGTCGTAGCGCAACGACAACCAGGTTTCATCTTCCTTCCACGCAAATACGCCTGCATTGGGTCGGTCGACATCCGGTAGAAACTTGCCAAGTGCATCCAGATACTCGATTGCTGGCGTTTCCAGAGGATCGAATCCGAAGCCTTCGAAAACTTCGGCAACGACCTGCAAGATCTGGCGGCGACGGCGGATTTCGCTGCCGACATAATCTCGGAACCCGGCGGGCAGTCGTGCCTGAGGACGGCGACAACGCTTCTTCGCCCTAGCTCTGGCCACCGGATCCCCCCGACAACTCAATTCTGCATCCCGCCCGTCGGTACGGCGGTGATGGTTTGCTGCACATTCCTTGCGGCCGCAGGCGGTCCGCCTCAATGGAAACTGACACTTGCAACACCCTCGTAGCCCTTGATGGCCTTGATCACATTGTCATTGACCGGATACTTCCTCGGCAGCACGAATTCCACCTCGGCTTCAAGATCGGCCGCACGGGGGCAAAACGCGATCGTCTTTTCCAGGTGCGACGGCAGCCGTCGGGCGCAGTCATCCAGGAGTTCGCCTACTTGTCGAGGCACTGTCTCCTTGTTGAAAAATATGCTGACGAATGTCCACTCAGGAGCAGCTGACTGGTCATGCGACCGTATCACAGTGGCATTGGCAACGAGGGAATCACCTCCCTTGCGTTTGCGGAAAGTCAGATACAACGTGACTTGCTTGCCTTTCTTGACCAGGTCTTCATGTCCGGCAAGTTCGTCGGAAAACACTGCCGCAGATGTCTCCCCGGAGGGATCCGAAATCGTGATCCACGCCATGCGGTCACCCCTGCGAGTCCGGGTTCTGCGTACCTTGTCTATATGTACGGCAACCCTGATATCGCCGGCATCCGAAACTGCTTCGGGTCCGGACTGAACAAGTTCCTTCACAGACTCGAGCGAAATGAAGCCGTCCTTCTTCAATTGGTCGACCGACATGCCCAGAGGGTGCGTCGTCAGGTAGTAACCAAGCGAGGCCAGTTCCTCCTCGCATTTTCTGGCATTGTCCCACTCGGCATGGGCCATCAGCTGTGGGGCCGAAATCATGCTGCCGATGTCACCGAACAATGATAATTGTCCACTTTCTTCCTGCTCGCGGCGCGAACGGCTGAAGTTCAACAGGACATCGACATTGCTGTGAACCGTGCACCGGTTGACGCCAAGACTTTCGAAGGCTCCGGCACGCGCCAGGCTTTCCAGAGCTGACTTTGTTACTTCGCGGGAGTCAATTCGGCGAGCAAAGTCATAGATATCCTTGAACTTTCTGCCGCCCCGTAATTTTTCGATATGACGCGCCGCTCCAATTCCAACATTCTTTACAGCCGCCAGGGCGTAGTGAATGCGTCCATCGCGTACTGTAAATTCGGCATCGGAGGAATTGATGCACGGTGCTGCCAATTCCACGCCCGCTGCTTCGAGCTCGCGCCTGGCAACGGAGATCTTGTCGGCATCATTCATGTCCATGGTCATAACCGAGGCCATGAATTCGTGTAGATAATGGGTTTTCAGCCACGCCGTCTGATAGCTGACAATGGCATACCCGGTGGCATGTGACTTGTTGAAGCCGTATTCAGCGAATTTGGCGAGAAATTCCCATATCTCGCCAGCGACATTCTGATCGACCCCTCGCTCGGCGGCTCCCGCCATAAAATTCGGCTTTTCATGGGACATGATTTCGCGGTTTTTCTGGCCCATTGCTCTGCGCAAGGTATCCGCTCGACCCATCGAGTAGCCAGCCAGGCACTGAGCTATCTGCATGACCTGCTCCTGGTACACAACTATGCCATGCGTCTCGGTAAGAATGTCGTCAATCAGGGGATGCAGTTTGCGAAGCTTTTTCTTTCCATTCTTGACATCCCGGTACAGAGGTATTTGCTCCATGGGACCCGGCCGGTATAGCGCGATCGTGGCAATGATGTCCTCGAAGCGATTTGGCTTCATCGATTTGAGCGTCTCCGTCATGCCTTCGCCGTCGCACTGAAAGATGCCTGCAGTCCGTCCCGATGCGTAAAGCTCGAAGGTTTCGCGGTCATCCAGAGCAATATTGTCGATATCGACATCGATGCCGCGCTGGCGGATTAATTCCAGTGATCTGGCGATGATCGTAAGCGTCTTCAGGCCAAGGAAGTCCATCTTGACCAGACCGGCTTTCTCGACCCACTTCTTGTTGAACTGGGTCAGACTTTCGTCGGGATTCATCTCCGAATATAGCGGCACAAGTTCATCCAGCGGCCGGTCGCCAATCACAATGCCGGCCGCATGGGTCGAGACGTTGCGCGGTATGCCATCGATTTCCTCGATGAAGTCAAACATGCGCTTGATCTCCGGAGCGCCCTGCTCGGCCGAGATTAATGTCTTGCTCGTGGCTCGAGCCTTCCTGAAAGGCACATCAAATCCGATGGCGGCCGATAGGGCGTTGAGTTTCGTTCTGGGTATTCGCATGATGCGGCCAACATCGCGGATCGCAGCCTTCGCCTTCAGATTGCCGAATGTAATGATGTTTGTAACCCGGTCCCTCCCGTAACGCTGACGAACATAGTCGACCACCTCACCGCGCCGGTGCTGGCAAAAGTCGATATCGAAATCAGGTACCGAAGAGCGTTCCACATTGAGGAATCTTTCGAAGAGCAACCCGAAGCGAAGCGGATCAATATTGGTGATCTGCATGGCGTAGGCGACCAGTGATCCGGCCCCTGAACCGCGGCCTGGCCCGACTGGAATCTCCTTTTCCTTTGCCCAGACAAGAAAATCGGCAACAATCAGGAAGTACCCTGAAAACCCGATCTCGCTGATGACATTCAGCTCGTACAATAGCCGCTGCTTGTAATGCCCATTCGCGTCGTTGGAATCAGCAGCCTCGAGGCGTGCGGCAAGGCCTCTGATGGCCTTGCGTCGCAATTCCTCGTTTTCGTCCTCGCAAAACTTCGGCAGGATTGGATCTCGGGGAACAGCGTGAAAGGCGCATCTTCGGGCAATCTCGACAGTATTTCTGACCGCCTCCGGGAGGTCCGCAAACAACGCCAGCATGTCATCCGGAGATTTGAGATAGTGTTCACTGGTCAGGCTGCGCCGTGGATCATTCTGGCTGATAAAGCCACCGTTCTTTATGTAGAACAGGATATCCACCGGCTCGTATTTGTCGGGTGTCAGAAAATGGACATTGTTTGTAGCCACAAGCGGCAAACCGAGTTCATAAGCCAGTTGCAGGAGGTCAGCCTCTACCCTTTCCTGGGCTTCCTGTTGATTGCCTTCCGGCTGATTATGGCGCTGAATCTCGACATAGAGACGGCGGTCGAAAATTGAGGCCAGCTTTTTCAGGAGATCGGCAGCTCGCTGTCGCTGGCCGCCAAGCAATTCCTTCCCGACCGGGCCATCTTGGCCGCCCGTCAGGCAGATGAGACCTTCTTGAAAACGCTGGATTTCGTCGATGGTTACATGTGGCTTCTGCTTTCGTCTGTCCAGATAGAGACAACTGTTCAGCTTGAGAAGATTGCGGTAGCCTGCCTCGTTCTTGGCCAGCAACACGATAGGGGGATACACGCCACTGTCAGTCTTGTATTCACCTTCAGAAACCGGATTCAACGAGATCTGACAGCCATTGATCGGCTGAATGCCGCCTGCCGCGGCCTTGGTGGCAAATTCCAGGCCAACGAACATGTTGTTCGTATCGGTTACGGCCAGGGCCGGCATCCGGAACTTCTTGCAGGCCGTGACCAGTTCCTCGGGATCGATCGAACTCTCGAGGATGGAATACTTGCTGTGTACCCGTAAATGGACAAAGGTAGGTGAAGCATTCATTTGGCGGGCCGCCTTTCGAATCATACCGGGATCTTGAACCATCATGTACCCGAATACCTTTCGGGATGCCTTTGTGCTATACGAGGGATACCCGTGATTGCACAGCATCTTCGCGTGGACGGTCCGGCAACACCTGTCCTGAAGTGCTGGCGGGGCGTCGTGCAAGCAATCCGAAACAGACAATAGCCCCAATCTTCCGGCGGATATCGATGATCCAGTTCAATCTAAACGGAAAACTGCAGCGCCTGTCGGTTGCCAATCCCAATTCGACCCTGCTTGACTATCTTCGCGAAATTGCCTTGCTGCGAGGCACCAAAGAGGGCTGCAATGAGGGCGACTGTGGTGCCTGCACGGTCATGGTGACCAGCAATGCCGGGGGCCACGCAAGACACCGGGCCGTAAATTCCTGCATTCTGTTGCTGCCACAACTGCAGGGAAAGTCGGTTTGTACAGTCGAGGGTGTGTCCAGTCCCGAGGGAGAGTTGCACCCTGTGCAAGAGCAAATGATATCGAGCCATGGCAGCCAATGCGGGTTTTGTACCCCTGGAATCATCATGTCGCTGGTATGTGCACACCTCAATCGCGAGCGTGATCATGATCTGGCACTGGCCGGCAATCTTTGTCGCTGTACAGGCTATGCGCCGATAATCACGGCTGCTGACAAGGCCGCCTCGCAACCGGTTCCGGAATGGTTTTCCGAAACCACAACACCGGAACTGCCGAAACTGCCGTCAACTGGCAATGACGATTTCTTTCTGCCCGAAGACATTGATGAACTGGCCGACTGGTATATCGAAAACCCGGACGCCAGGTTGGTGGCCGGCGCAACTGATGTCGGCCTGTGGATCACAAAGAAATTGATGGATCTCGAGAAGGTTTGCTTCATTGGCGCTATTCCCGAACTTTCCCGGGTTTCCGGAAACGATCGTGAGCTCGTAGTCGGCGCCTCGGTTACCGTCGAAGACTTTGGCAGGCTAACGGAATCAACCCACCCTGGCATGAAACAGCTTATTCGTCGCTTTGGATCACAGCAGGTGCGAAACAGCGCTACTGTAGGCGGCAATATCGCCAATGGCTCGCCAATCGGAGATCTTTCCCCGGCATTGATTGCAATCGGAGCCCGTCTTGTACTGCGGCGCGGTCATCAAAGGCGATGGATTGCTCTGGAAGATTTCTTCCTGGATTACGGTGTACAGGACATCGAGCCAGGCGAATTTGTAGAAGCCATTCGACTGCCGCTCGCAGCACCCGATCTGCGCTGTTACAAGATCTCCAAGCGGTTCGACCAGGATATCTCTGCAGTCTGCGGTTGCTTCAACATCACGATCGCTGATGATCTTGTCGAGAACGCAAGAATAGCATTCGGAGGCATGGCGGCGACCCCGAGCAGGGCCCGAACAACCGAAAGTGCGCTGACGGGACGGCCCTGGACGGCCACGGAAGTGAATTCGGCAGGTCACCATCTGGCAACCGATTTCGCTCCGATTTCCGATATGCGTGCATCGGCCGCCTATCGCCTGCAGATTGCCCGGAATCTTCTGCACAAGTGTTATCTTGATTCCAGCCGTGACGGCATTTCGACGGTCTACAATCTCGAGGTAGCGGTATGAGTTCACCTACCGTTCACCGGGCTGTCGCCCATGATGCGGCTCGCCTTCATGTCAGCGGCAGGGCGGCATATGTCGACGATCTGGAGGCCGCAGGCCGGTGTCTGCATCTGGCATTCGGGTTGTCGACTATTGCCCGCGGCAAGATCGTGGCAATGAACCTGGATGCCGTGAAGAACCATGGCGGCGTTCAGGCCGTGCTTACAGCCGCCGATCTGCCGTTCGCCAATGATGTGTCACCCAGCCCCTATCCGGAACCTTTACTTGCCGTGAACGAGGTTCACTTTCTTGGCCAACCGGTGTTCCTTGTTGTCGCCAACAGTCACCGCCTTGCCCGCCAGGCCACACAACTGGCCAGTATAGAGTATGAAGAGGAAGAGCCGCTACTGGACATTGATGCTGCCCTGGCGGCCAACAGCATGTTTGCCGATCCACTGGTCTATCGTTGCGGTGATGCCGACGGCGCCATGGCCGCTGCCGCGCATCGCATAACCGGCAAGATTACCACCGGGGGACAGGAACACTTCTATCTCGAGGGTCAGGTCGCCATGGCCACACCCACCGAGCATCGCGGTGTCATGGTCCAGTCATCGACACAGCACCCGACCGAGATCCAGCACAAGGTAGCAGACGCAATTGGCGTGCCAATGAGCAGTGTACGCGTCGAGATGCGCAGGATGGGGGGTGGCTTCGGGGGCAAGGAGAGTCAGGGCAATGCTCCGGCCTGTGCCTGCGCCATTGCAGCGCGCCTGACCGGCCTGCCCTGCAGGATGCGATATGACCGGGACGACGACATGGTCATCACGGGCAAGCGGCACGATTTCCGGATATACTATGAAGCCGGATTTGACGACCAGGGCAGGATTCTGGCTGTAAGATTTGTGCAATATGTGCGTTGCGGATGGTCGCTGGACCTGTCGATGCCGGTTGCCGATCGTGCCATGCTGCATGCCGACAACGCCTATCACATTCCCAACATGCATATCTCTTCCTATCGTTTGCGCACCAACACGCAGTCGGCAACAGCGTTCAGGGGCTTCGGCGGACCTCAGGGAATGCTCGGCATCGAGCGCGTGCTCGACCATGTATCGCACTTTCTTGATGCCGACCCCCTGTGCATTCGCCAGCGCAACTTTTATCCATCGATGAATTCCGGTATCCGGCACAGGACCCATTACGGCATGGCCGTCGAAGACTTCGTGCTTGATGAAATTGTAAGCGACCTGGCGAAGGACGCCTGTTATTCTCGCCGCCGCGCCGACATTCGCAAGTGGAATCGGCGCAATCGGTATTTCAAGCGTGGACTGGCACTGACCCCGGTCAAGTTTGGAATTTCGTTTACACTCACCCATCTCAACCAGGCTGGTGCACTGGTGCATGTATACCAGGACGGCTCAATACACCTGAATCACGGCGGCACCGAAATGGGCCAGGGACTGCTGATCAAGGTCGCCCAGATCGCTGCCGACGCGTTTGGCCAGCCACTGAACCGGGTGCGGATTTCTGCTGCTGATACCGAGAAAATTCCCAACACATCGGCAACGGCTGCATCCTCGGGCACGGATCTCAATGGCATGGCGGCAAAGATTGCCTGTGACGAGATCGTGCGGCGGCTCAAGTCGTTTCTGGCCGAGCGGCATCAGGTCAAGCCGCACAACGTAATATTCAGGGATGGCGTATTCCGCGTCGGTACGGAGGACTATGCGTTTTGCGATACCGTCAAGCAGGCATATCTCAATCGTGTCTCGTTGTCATCGTCCGGACATTTTGTAACTCCCAAACTGGTTTGGGACCGCCTCAAGGGGCAAGGTCGTCCTTTCCTCTACTTTGCATATGGCGCTGCTGTAACCGAAGTTGTCATTGACACACTCACTGGCGAAAATCGCGTCCTGCGCACTGATATCATCCACGATGTCGGCCGGTCGCTCAATCCTGCCATAGACATCGGTCAAATTGAGGGCGGCTTTGTCCAGGGCATGGGCTGGCTGACCACCGAAGAGCTGGCCTGGGACAGCCGCGGCATGCTCACTACCCATGCCCCGTCAACTTACAAGATTCCGGCATGCAGTGATCGGCCGAGGATCTTCAACGTCACGTTGTGGCAACGCGGTCGCAATCCGGAAAACACCATCTACCGATCGAAGGCTGTTGGTGAACCGCCGCTAATGCTGGCCAATTCTGTACTGTTGGCATTGTCCGATGCCGTCGCCGCTTGTGGGGATTCCGGAACTTACCCGACGCTCGACACACCGGCGACACCTGAACGCATACTCACCGCCATTCGGCGCGTGACAGGAGAAGCGGTTGGTAGCCAGGCTTGAGGAGTTGAAGCAGGCACTGGGTCAGGCAGGTGCCGTCGTGCGCGTGCTGATAACCGGTACAGCAGGATCAACTCCGCGTGAGACAGGAGCCTCAATGCTGGTCTGGGATTCCGTCATGGCGGGCACGATTGGGGGCGGAACACTCGAACATGCCGCCCTGGGCATGGCCCGCAAGCTACTCCAAACCGGCGACTCCCAGCCGGTTATACGCAGAGAGGCACTGGGCCCCGGAATGGGTCAGTGTTGCGGTGGTGCCATGACCTTGCTGTTTGAACGAATTGATCAGGATTCCCTGCCGCGGCTACTTGCTGAAATCGACCGCGTCGGCTGTTATGCCCGGCCCATAATCGCGGGCAGTCCCAGGCCAACAGCAAAGGTCGAGAGTCTCATGAAACGCTGTGTCCAACAGCCAGAGATCGGAATATCTATTGTAGATGGCTGGGCCGTCGAACCTCTGGAAAGGCCGCGGACCGAGCTTTGGGTGTTTGGTTCCGGCCACGTCGGCCGCGCCGTCGTGGGCATCCTCGCAAACATTTCCCGTTTCAGCATTTCATGGATTGATTTCGAGGCCAGCCGCTTTCCCGAGCAAATCCCGGTCGCTGTCAATCGAATTGTGGCACATAAACCGGAGCACATTGCCCGCTATGCACCGGTCGGCGCGCACCATCTCGTCTTCACGCATTCGCATGACCTTGATCTGGCCATCTGCGATGTCCTCCTCGGAAGGGATTTTGCAAGCCTCGGGCTGATCGGTTCAGGCACCAAGTGGGCGCGGTTTCGCAAGCGTCTCCTTTCCTTCGGACATGATCCTGCAAGCGTCGACCGGATTCGCTGTCCGATAGGCTGCAAGGCCTACGGCAAGGAACCATGGGCAATCGCCACTGGCGTGGCTGCCGAATTGCTGCAGACCGGAACCGGGACGAGGAGAAGGTGACTTGCGCGCCTCTGAACATCGGCGTGACCGTGTGAACACCACCTGGACCAAATCCCGGTGGCCATGATGTTGCGAGCCGCATTCAGATCCGCATGTTCCGTATGGTCACAAGCCACGCATCTGAATGTTCTGCCCTGGCGGGACGCCCGGTGCGCAACCCCGCAGTAATTACAGGTCTGTGAAGTATAGGCCGGGTTGATCTCCACAACCCTGCACTTGTAGGCAAGCTTCTGCTTGAGTTGATGCCATCCCGTGGCCAGTATCAAGCGGTTGCGGCCGGCTTTGGTTCTAACATTCTTGCCGGGTTTCTCGACCGTGCCATTGGCCGATTTCGACATGCCCTGCGTATTCAGTCCTTCGACCACGACAGTTGATGCCTGCTGTGCAATGTTCTTGCTGGCCTTACGCGCCCGGTTGTGGCGCCTTTTGGCTCGCTTGTGTTGATGCGGAGCCTGGACTTATAGCGGCGCCTTGAGGCCTTGGCCCGAGCGCGTTACGGCGAAGGTAAGCGAGCTAGAGGAATGCAGGGGCGTTGAAGCCGACTTTCTCAAGGCTTTCGGAGTGCGGAGGGAGAAGCTCTACTGGCCGGACATAAGGTTTAATCTGAAAGTCTGTACAATCCGTCCGATTTCACGGGGTGCGACTTCGGCTGCTTCGGCATGCTTGGCCCAATTGCGGACAGAGGTGCACACTTCCTCGTGTATATCCAGTGCTTTGCGCCGTTTAAGGCCAGCGGAGGTGCCAAACTCAACTGGTGGTTGCGGGTCCATGGGCCACTTGGATTATAGGCAAAGGTTAAGCCATAAGCCGGTGACAGAGCCCATCGCCCGGACCGGTCCATCAGGAAGGAGATGTTCTTTACGTGGTCATCCTGGTTGCGTGCTATGACGTTGAAGAGAGCCCGACGGAACTGTTCTTCGACTGCAGGCATCCTAGGGTTCAACGCCCGGATTGTCATGATGGCCTGTTCGTAGGAATACGCTGACGGGTCGTTGAAGTCGAAGTGCTGCATCGCCCCGAGTGACTGCATGTGGATCTTGCAACCGGTATCGTCCCGATCGAAACGTTTCGTCATGAAATGACTGCGACCATCCTCATGATGGAGCCGGCACTCCGACATGGATATGCCGGCCGCACGCGCCATACAGGCGCAGGCGAATTCGATCTTGCCGAATCCACTAGGGTCGGCCAGTTCCCTGTCCCTGCTGTTCGAAACGCCGTCGAACTTAAGAAGCCAGTGCTCGAAGCCCTCGTCAGCGTCTAGCTGACCGGATCGGAACTCGTCGGTTGTCGGGTTCCAGGCAAGAACCACTTTTGCGCCGGCACCGCCTGCCGACGTGCCGACGCTCAGAATGTCCTCAAGAGCACCGGCATCGTTCTCACTGTCCAGACTCCCGGTAAGGTTTGCGCGTTCGTCGAGCACCCGATTTGTCAAGTCGACCAATCGGGCGACTTCCAGTCGTTTGGCACTTGTCTGTTGTTGAAGAGCAGGCTGGAACTCAAGTGCGCCGATGCCGCGGCGACCGATGTAGCAGAGTCGGTCGACCGGGTTAAAGGCCTCTGAACGTTTGCCGGTTTCGGCCAACCACGCGTCGATGAGCCGGTTTCCGAATTTGTCCGGCAAGGCATCTGCAAGCATTCCCGGCAGACCCTTGAAGGTTTCCCTGTTGAGAGCCGGGAATTCGTAGGGTGTTTCTCTGGCCGGCATCGTCAGAGGAGCAACCTCGATGCTGGCACCGACGAAAGTCGGGACGTACTGGAAGACCGCCAGGGCACGCGTATGATCCCAAGACACCGCTCCAATGCGTCGGCCCCAAAGCATGACGTTGGCGTCAGTCATCTGGGTCGTCACCCCACGTCCAGGTAGGGTTGCGGTCTTCCCGTGGTCGCGGACGTGCGCGGCATCGCTGGGCGCCGGCGCGCTTGACGCGCTCAATCGGGCGGATATGGCCGGTGGGTACCGCGCCGAGGATGGCATCGCCCAGGTCCAGAGCCAAGGCAACTCGCAGACTTGTGGGACATTGACAAATGCGGACAAGCCTCATCCTCGCCCATGCATAATTGTCAGCGGGAATTGCCGCAGTCAGGGCTAATCCAAGGCTGCAAATCATCTCGAGGTGGAAGTCTCTTGCCAAGAATGTGGTCGGCGGCTTTTTCTGCGACCATTATCGACGGCCCATTGGTATTGCCGTAGGTTACCTGGGGAAAGATTGAACTGTCTGCGACTCGCAGCCGATCAACACCTATAACTCGACAATCCGGATCAACGACCGCCAGTCTGTCGTTTCGACTCCCCATGCGGCAGGTGCCGCAAGGATGGTAGGCACTCTCGATATTGTCGCGAATGAAGGCGTCGATCCGGTCATCGGATTGCACCTCCTGGCCCGGTTGTATTTCCTCGCCGCGGTAGGGATCAAATGCAGGTTGTGCAAGAATTTCGCGTGCCAGACGAATACACCTGCGAAACACAACCCAGTCTTGAGGCTGCGACATATAGTTAAAGCGGATCACAGGAGGCTCGTCCGGGTCGGCACTACGCAGTCGGACCTTACCTCGGGAAGCGCAACGCATCGGTCCGATGTGAAGCTGATAGCCGTGTCCCTGCTCTGCTGTCTGGCCGTCATAGCGAATGGCAATTGGCAGGAAATGTATCTGGATATCCGGATATTCGACGCCTGCTTCCGAGCGGATAAAGGCACAGCTTTCGAATTGGTTGGAAGCCCCGACTCCGCTTCGAAACAGCATCCACCGGGCACCGACAAGAATCTTGGCTGGCCAGTTCCAGTACCTGTACAGCGACACTGGCTGGGTGCAGGCCTGCTGAACGTAAACCTCGGGATGATCCATCAGGTTTGAGCCGACGCCCGGCCGGTCAGCAATAACCCGGATGCCGTGCTCCGCCAGATGGTCGGCATTGCCGATACCCGAAAGCATCAGCAGCTTGGGCGAATTGAAGGCCGAGGCGGCGACTACCACCTCACGGCGGGCAACAATTGTCGACTGCTTGCCGCGGCGACTGATCTCGACGCCCACTGCGCGACCGTCGGCAATTCTGATGCGCCTCGCGTGGCATCGGATGAGGTGGACATTGGCCCGCTTGAGGGCTGGTTTGAGATAGGCCGAAGCAGCTGACCAGCGCCGACCGCGCCAGATAGTCTGCTCCATCGCTCCAAAGCCTTCCTGCTTGCGGCCATTGTAGTCGCTGGTCATTTCGAAGCCGGCTTGCCGGCCTGCTTCTTCGAATGCCGCGAACAACGGGTTGGCGCGGCTACCGCGGCTGACGTGAAGCGGTCCATCAGTCCCTCGCCAGTCGGATTCAACACCCGGGTCGCCGCCGTGCCAGTTTTCCATGCGAATGAAATAGGGCAATACGTCGGCATAGGACCAGCCCGCGGCACCCAATTGCACCCAGTTGTCAAAGTCCCGCGCGTGCCCTCTGACGTAGACCATGCCGTTGATCGAGGATGAACCACCGACAACCTTGCCGCGTGGTGCCGCCAGTCTGCGGTTACCGAGATGAACTTCTGGCTCTGTCTTGTACCCCCAATCATAAAGCGACATGTTCATCGGATAGGAAAGCGCCGCCGGCATGTTGATCAACGGTCCATAATCAGAACCGCCGAATTCGAGCACAATGACGCTGTTGCGCTGGTCTTCCGACAGGCGGTAGGCGAGAGCCGAACCAGCGCTGCCAGAACCGATTATCACATAATCTGCTTCCACTGTTCCTGCCACCGGCTTAGCCAGGCCTTCTCAATTTTCGCCGCTCACAGAGTTGTAAGAAATTCGAGAACACTACACTTACAAATGCTGTTCTCGCACACCCAGGTCAAGAATGACCGCTTGCGCGGGCATGACACGCCACATTATCTGCAATTTGCTCAGGTGTGTCTTCCCGCCTGAAGAAGTCGCCAACACCCTTCTTAGGCAAGACAAGATAGGTGAAGGTGGAATGATCCATCATGTAATTTCCAGACTTGGTCAACGGGCGTCTGCTGTAGTACACGCGATATGCCGAAGCAGCAGCGCGGACCTGTTCGGGTGTGCCGGTCAGGCTGATCATCCGCTCATGAAACATCGGACTGTATTCGGCCATTACCTGCGGGCTGTCACGTTCAGGGTCGATCGAAATAAAAACCGTCTGCGCTGCAACATCCAGTTCGGCCAGCAGCTCAATTGCAGCAGCGTTTCTGGCATTGTCGAGTGGACAAACCTCGGGACAACTCGCAAATCCAAAGTATACCAGTGACGGCTCGACGATCACATCGCGGTCCGAAACCGTTCTCCCGGCACTGTTTACAAGTTCAAACGGACCGCCAATCTTCGCTTCACCGCTGATCAGTTGATCACCACTGCAAGCAACAGCCGGCGACCGGCCTCCTATCACCACGAACAGCGTGATTGCCACAAGGCTCCCGGTCAAGGCCAAAGCACCCCAGGAAATCCGGCGCAGCAGCTTGCTGTCCAGTCTCATCGGCGAGGATCATTCATCGCTGTGCTTCCTGTGCAATGCACTGTTTCAGGCCCCCCTGGGCCAGAATTCCGGATATGTTCGCGTGCTGGGCCCGGGCTCGGGTTAAGCGTGTGATATTGGCGAGATACCGAGATCACAAGAGGCCGGAGTCCGCCCCCTGACGACCGACCAATTCACTAGCAGCCAAACCGCCCTGTTTCAACAGACACATCTCGCCTCACCAGGGGTATGATTCTGGCGTCGTTTCGAATTGAGACTTTAGGCCAGCAAAGTCTGCCACACACAGGATTCGTCAAGGTCGAGCTTGCTGCGTGTATATCGCATCAGCATCGCCCAGGCCTTCTCACGCCGGCCTTACTCAAGGAGCGTGCGGAAGTTCATACCGCCTTACAAGAAGTAATGCTCAAACGCATCCTCAGCGTTACCAAATCCTTACCTGGAACTTCGCTCTATGCATCAGAATGCTACTCCGTTGTGCAATTGTGCCAACAAGTGCCGTGACAGACGACATCTGGTTCACGACGGCAGCCTGGATTGTGAACAGTAGTCGACCAGACACTTTTTCCCAAACGGCACATTGGAATTTCCACCCAGATGGGATCCAATCGTCCACCCTGACTTATCCTCACACCTCTGCTGCTACAGTCGCTAGAACTGTTCGCCTGCTGGGCAGCGGTGACAGGGTGAGAATGCTGCAACTTGAGTCCAAATCATGGATTTTCAGCCCGCGAAAACTCCACCGCAGCAGCGCCGATACCGTGGCAGGCAGGCGACACGATGTTCACGACCTTTTTCATGGGTTACATGGCCAGTTTCCAGGCCCACCGACTTGGTGCGAAACTAGCCTCTTGTTCCAGTGATTTCGACGGTTTGAGGCATATTAGTTCAGAGCCGGCAGCTTGTTCGGATCAGTGAGGCCCCGGAGGCTTCGGGCTTGTCCAGGAATGCGTTCGATGAACCCGGCACGGTCGAGATTGAGAACCATCGGGTGACCCTCGACGGGGTGACTTGGACATCTCTCTTCGTATAGGCATGGATGAAGGACAGGTATTGGCCCTGCTTTTCAGTCAACACGGGAAGCGACAGCTGGCAATTTTCGTCCGACCGTTTCATCAGGGCATCCAAGAATGGAGGCACTGATGCATGTGCGCTGCCGGGTGAATCCACACCAATCCGAAGGTGACCGACTTATGACCCTGCTTTCGGGCGGGAAACATCAGGTCTGAAGCGGCTGTCGAGAGCAAGACAGGAAGGGGTTTAGATCTGTACCAAGACAGCACCAAACTACCAAACGCGGGAAAAACTAACTTGGATACCCTGGACGTCAGATATTGTTATTTTGATTGACGCAACCTTCAAACCCGGATTGACGTGATACATCTGCCATTCCGCACAGTTACGCGCTGGGGCTCGCTTTGGGGTTGGTAAATCAGAAAGTGACGGGAATGAAAGGACATATCCATTACGACGTACTAAAAGGAGAGATGTGTGCATACGGTAGGGTCTGCCGGTGGGCCGCTGGTGTCCTTGCCAGGTCTCGCACACACCCACGCCGCCGCATGGTACCGGAAATCCACCTTCACCTTCTCCGATGCGATCGCAGCCGTACGGACCCAACTCTGGCTAGCCGGTATATTTCAACGCTCAGCGCTAGACCGGGAACGGCAGAAAATCCTGCAAGGCGCGCCTGCGTATAATGCCGTATTTGACCTTGCGACCACATATAACAGGCTTGAAGTGCCACCCGAAAGGATCCAGCGCATGGTGGAAACACTATGTTTCGCTACACAATCGTACAAAGTCGAGTTCAGTTGCAGCACGAAATTAGAACACTGTTGGAACAAACTCCCCGCAGTGTTGACGACCGATTGTAGGAACGCCTTTCCAACGCAACCAAACCACTTACACTATTTGCCAGAGGAAGGCGGTGGAAGTGGATTGCAGGCCGCCGGACGGAGAATTATCCCGCTATCGGATAGAACCTGATCAGGCAACAACGAGCTCCGAACCCGGCCTTTGTTATCTCGAACAAGGCTCTCGAATTGGACCGCATGCGGCCTGGCGGGGCTACAATATCAATATTGAGGTTTTGTCCTGTCGTTTCGCGGCGCGTAAGTTTAACGGCTTCATTGAGGTCGGTATCTGCAGAGACAACCAGCGCCCGATCAAAACGGCCATTCAAGGCATCGGCCATGAGATGGGCGCCGATATTCACGTCCGTTTCCTTTTCCTCATGCGTTTCGTACTTGCAATTGCACACACGGCACCTCAGCCGTTTTTTCTTGAATCGTCCTTCAATAAATTGCACTCTACGCGCCTCCAGAGCTGCGACCTACTTCTGATGCCGGCGGTAACTGGATTGTCGCCATTTGGCGTATGCAGAGAAATACTTGACACACTTTACGACTTCCTTGTCTCGACGCACAAGACTCTCGGACAGCTTCCAAAGATCGAGCCACTTCAGATGATCTTCCCCCAACGCTTTAACAGCGTAATAGAGATTGAACCCATCCAATGTACACGAAAACGCGTCGTTGTCGTTTCTGCATGGTTTTCTTGGTCAAATAAAAAGCCGCCCTTGCGGGCGGCCTATCCGAAGGCGCTAACACCAACGGTTGAATGGTTTTCATTTATATCTTCGGTGTGTTTTGTCAACGTATTTTCTTCAGCAATTCCCGCTAACGCCTTTTCTGTGCATTGACTGGCTGACCCTGGCATGGGTCCGTACAGCAAGGCATACTACCCCATCGGCGACCTGCAACAGGGCACCGCAAGGTTTCAATATGTCATGGCCAGGGTTCGAGCGTCAGGGGTGAAGGGAAGGTGGTCTATGCTTTTTCTGCAAGCTCCGGCGGATCATGGCCATAGGCAATGGCCCGGTAACAGGTCTCCCGGTCGGCAATGTGGAATTCAAGGAACTTGCTCCGTAGTCTTGCCCACAGCGCCCGGTTGGAACCGGTGCGCCGGTGCATGGCCTTGAACAGGGCGCCGCATCAGGCCTGGATCTGGTCGATCAGAAAGGCCGGCATGGTCAGGGTTGCAAACAGAGCGGAAAGGTGCTGGCGGCCATGTCCAAAATTATGCTCGAATTTGTATCCATGATTTCCTGGCGTATTGTAAACTTCGTTTTCTACCCTCCATCTTGAGCGGCCGACCCGCATCAACTCGGTGACGTTGTCGGCGGTGATAGCAATGTCGGTGACCCAGGTGAACACGGTCACCTTGCCACTCTTGTTGTCCGTCTGGCGGCCCGCAAGGAAGTTGACCCTGCACTGGCCATGGCCGGCATTGAGGGGGAGATCGTTGCGCCACCGCAATTCCATGCTGCACTTGGCGTCCTCGACTTGCAGCTGCTCGAGCGCATCGCCGCGGTCCTTGATGTGGTCAAACAACGCCGTGTGGTCGCCGGGCCTAGCGGTGATGATGAAGCGCAAGTCCAGCGCTCTGAGCAATGCAAGGTGGGGTGCCGTCGAATACAGGCCGTCCTGGACGACGATGGTGCGCAGAGGCGGGTGCTCACGGCGGAAATCAGCCACCAGGCGTTTGGCAGCGTTACGCTCGCAGTGCACCTTCTTTGACGAGAAGTAGCCGGTGCCGTCGAGCACCGTGAAGCGCTCCAGGGCCTTGCCCCGTTGCAGGGCCACCGGATCGATCCTGTCGAGACGCTCCCGCATGGCGGTGTCGGAAGGCACGCGCCTGATGCCGTAGAGGCGCCTGAGGTTGCCCACCACCGCCGGCCCGGGTTCAAGCCGGGCCTCCTCGTCGAACTGCAACAGGGACGGATACTTGAGAAGAAACACCGCCAGTCCCGACATCAGGCAGTCGGCCAGCGACAGGCCGCGACGGGCAGTCGGATCCTTGATGGATCCAAAGACGGTGCGCGTGGTCCGTAACAGACCGGGCATCGAGAGATGCCTGCGGAAGCGAAGGTCGGCCATGGTTTGTTGTTCCAGGCATATGTTTTGATCAACTGCTCTGCAGAATGTCCTGGCACAGGTGTCCGGAGTTTACGAACGGCGCCTTGTGGCCGTGTAGAGGTGTCGGCAGTGGTGTTGAGAAGGCAGCACTGTTGGGATGTCATGTTATGGTTGTGTGGGACTTTACTTCCTGACCATAAGTGTGACTTGCAGGAAACTGCCAAATGCGCTCAGGCCTTATCCTCGCACATGCATAAAAGTTAGCGGGAATTGCTGTGATTTCTTCTGTTCATACGCTGAATATCAGCGTTGTGAACAAGCCTTCATTTATGAGTTCCCTTCGTTGAATGAGAACGTCAAAATCCCAGTATTTTGGTATGATTGCACATTACAGACACAAGTGGCACTTGCGGCAAGAGATCCAGGAAAGGTGCATCAACAGGACGCAGTTGCATATCAACGCCTTGAAGAACTCCAAAGGAGTGTAATGTACTTACCGGAGAATTCATGAGATGAATTTGCGGTTGCCCACGCCGTCTTGCGAGTGGATCAATAACCACCGTTCCCGCATGGCGCAGGAAACATGAAGAGCATGACAAGACATGACCCTGCAAAGGCCAGGTGAAATACCAAATCAGCCGGGAGAATACATTGAACGGGAGCCACGCGGTGGTCAGGTACCTGACCCGCGTCTGGTGACGATCAAGCCCGGCGATTCGAAATTACCCCCAACACAGAAGCCAGGGTATACCTGGGAACGCAAGGGCCCACCCAAGCCGCGAACTGCATGTGTACATGGGCGGGAGCAACCAGGACGTAAATATTTCACTGAAGGCCGCACGAACGAACTTGCAGGGTTCCTGGTCAACTGAAACAACATCAACTCTGAACAAGACGGTCTGGCAGTGCCTCCAGTACGTTGATCCAGGCATTGAACCCCGGACACTCTTGCCGCATTCTCGTCAGGCCAACTCTCTCTGCGATCTGCGGCCCATCAACCGGCTTGTTGTATCTTGGGATCAACTCGGAAATGCGCCTGCTCGGGGCAGTGTTCCAGTTATCGTTGATGTCCTCGGGCGTTTGAAATTGGGACCGTATTTCTCGGAGCTTGTCAATTGTGCCTGAATTCACTTGATCCAGACATTTGAATGCGCCTACAAAGGAAAACAGCAACCCCTCAAATTCGTGCCTCTGAATGTAAGGCAGTACCGGGTACCTTCCCAGGTCAGGCTTCCATTGCTTTACGCGTTCGCGCACCAACTCGGCCAGCTGGTCGGCCGTATTGTTGTCCTTGTTCTTGAAACCGTAGAAGTCAACCAGGGTTGTGACGGCGTCGTATGAATGCAGCAGGAGCTTCAAGTCTCTTACAATCGCGCCCACAGTGACATTTCCGCCGCCCTGACGATACCTCGCCTTGTGCAAAAGAACTGGTTCAATCCACACCCTGCTAGACATCTTTCGCAAGTATGGGGCAACAATGCGCTTGATGAACTCTTTTTCCGTTTGCCCTTCCACAACCACTGCGACGCGAGTCATGGATGTCCACCAAACAGATTCTTTTGCCACAGCTCGCCAGGAGTGAATCCCCTTTCAAGCCAACTGCAGTATTCATCGTATTTGATCTTCTGGACAATCGTTGCCCCTTCCTCTTCCTCGAGAACGATGATCTCCTCAAGATCAAACACGTCAACAAGAAGTGGTGATTGCGTAGCAACGATTGTCTGCAAGTCGTGCGAGAGTTTCTTGATCATCCCACCTATAAGGGCAACCGCGGAGGGATGCAGGCCAAGCTCGGGTTCGTCCAGCAGCAGGACCGATGGGAGCAATTCCTTTGGAAGATTCAAAAGTGTAACGAGCGCAAAGAAGCGGAGGGATCCGTCGGAGGTGAGATGCGCACCAAATGTCTTGTCAGTTCCCTTTGCTTGCCATCTCAACTGGACTTTTCCATAGGTTTCCTCAATCTGAAACCGGTCGAACACCGGCAGGATCCGGGAAATATGCCTGCAAATTCTCTCAAAGCGGTCGTGATCTTCGTTTTCGAGCCTGAACAGGACCGCCGCCAGGTTGCCGCCATCTGATCGAAGTCCATTGTTGTCTCCAACGTCCCACTTTACCATGAAATTTGATGCGTTCGATGTGTCATGGAACTGATAAACGGCGCAGTTGCGCAGCAGATGCACAATGACTCGAGCGGTTTTGGGATTGACGTTCAGTCCGGCCCAAGAATTCGCAGCTTCGACGATCAGTGCCTCGCGGTGTCCGCCACCCAGAGGACTCCAGTTTGCCAGTGTAGGTTTGTCCCAACTGCTAAAGCGAAACTCTTCCTCGGTGAACATGAACCGGTCGGGATGGACATGGGCAAGGGTAAAACGGTAGTCGTTCTTTCCGCTGTCATTCTCTAGTACCAATTCAGCTTGCATCGCTGGTGTAGTTCGGCGACCACCGAACAGTTGGTCGTCGGCTCCGCCGTATCGCTCGATGAACTGCGCAAGACGTTGGGATCGTAACATCCAGCTCAGCATTTCGAAAAAGCGCATGAAATTGGATTTGCCGGAGCCATTGGCACCGATCAGGACGGTTGAATTCCCCAGGTTTGAAAGAGTGACATCCTCGAGAGATCTGAAGCCGCGAATTCTTGCTGACTTCAGTCTGGCTGATTTGGATCTGTCTGGCACCGTCACCGCTTCTTGAAACTGATTCATCCTTCAAGCCTTACTCCGGCAGTTCGGGGCCCTAGATGATGCGGTGCATGATCTGGTCCCTATTCGTCTATTGCCCCACCTATTCTATTGGGAGAACTAGCGAGAATGGGACACCTGGGCAAGCTGCCAGCTGCCAACCGAAGTAGCAACAATCCGGCTCCTGCCCTGTCAATTGGTGCATAGACAGAGGTTGATATCCCAAGGTGTTCTCTTGCTTTGGTGTCAACAGGGGAATTTTGACCTGGCATTGAGGCATGATGCCGGGCTGGAAACAAGGGAAGGAGAATACCACTTACCGTCCGATGACCGATCCAGACCCCATTTTGCGGCGCATCGAAGCCTTCGTCAGAAAGAATGGTGGCGGCGTGACCGTCTACAAGAGTCGGAGCGGCTATTCGCTCACCCTGACGACCGCGCAGGCCCCGAGCGCACGGCTCAAACGGGAAGGCTCAGGCGACAGAAAACCGTTGGAAAGATGTCGGAGACACGGGCTGCCTCGTGCTTCCGCTAGACGAGGCCCTTGATGAAATTGCCAATACCGACATCTTCTGGGCGTGGACCTGAGGGAAAATTGTACCAGGTCGAGCAAAGTCGGCTTGCTTATCGGGCCTGTGGCTCTACCCCAACGGTACGTGATCCCGATACCGCAGTTCGAGGATGTGCTACTCAATATTTCCGTGCGCGAGAAGGCGCTGCTTATCGCAAGTGGGCTTGAAGCCTTGGAACTGTCCGGAGAACAAGTGGTGCCAAGCTGAGGACATCCAACAACGGAATAGAGCAACTTCGACCCAGCAGATTGGCTGCCAACCAGTGAGAGTATTCACGCAGGCTTTGGAGATTCAAGAGACTTAAACAGACGCTTGATGGGTGATGGTTATGCAGGAGGAAGTTTGGATTGAGCTTCTGGCACTGGAGCGGGCAACGCGAGAACTGCTGGCCGAGATCGTGAAATGGGACAGGCAATGATACCGGAAGATTTTTCAGAAATATCTCCAAGATGGCGGTCAGATACTTAAGACACGCGATGATCAGGCGCTGGTTTATCTGGTCCGCAATCGCGACAAGGAGGACACCAATAAGCGGCTTGAACTCATGGATAGTGTGACGTGCTCTTAGGCGAAAGCCAACGAAACCCTCGGTCCGGAGAAACTACGTCCGAGAATTGAGCCTTGGCTGACGGCGCTTGTTCAGTCCGAACATCTTTCGTTAGTAACTGGCTCCGGTCTGACTCACGCGGTTCATGGAATTGCGACTGGGAGACAGCTTCGCGGCATGAGCACGATCACGTTCGACGTGTTTGACAAGGAGATCGCGGCAGCAGCCAAGAGTGCTGCCGAGCGCGCCAGGCGAAAATGCGGACATTTCGAAGACCAGATACGCGTTGCAAATGAGTTGCTCCGCGGCCTGGAGATTATCACTTCCACCAAGGAGAGCCACGATTTCGAGCCCAAGAAGAAGCGCTTGCGAAAAGCATGGAGGACGCCCTCAACACATTCCCAACCTCGATACTCAAAGGAGAACGACAACTCATCTCGGCTTTTATTGGAAAACGCGAGCAGGCGTTCAATCATCTCGTCACCTTCCTCATGAGCTTCGCGAGCCGGGCCGGGCCGCGCGAGCGGCTCCATTTGTTCACTACGAATTACGATCGCTATGTAGAAGCCGGTGCCGACGTAGCGGGATTGCGGCTGATCGATCGTTTCGTGGGTACGTTGGCGCCGGTGTTCCGTGCGTCACGGCTTGATGTCGACCTTCACTACAACCCGCCCGGAATCCGAGGCGAACCGCGTTACCTTGAGGGCGTCGCCCGCTTCACGAAGCTGCATGGTTCCGTCGACTGGGTGGATTGCGGTCAAACAATTCGCTGAATCGGATTGCCGTTCGGTGCCAAGGATACGGCTCCCTATCTGGCAGCACCAGGGTTGAGCGGGGCTGACCCGATGCAACTGATGGTCTACCCAAACGCCGCCAAGGATCGGGAAACGGCCGAGCATCCGTATGGCGAGTTGTTCAGGGATTTTGCTGCCGCGATCCGACGATCCCGACTTCTGGGGAGTATGGATTGGCAGGAACGAGGAGGGAGCACCAGTTTCGCGCAGGATAAAATGGCAAGAGATTGCCTCGGACTGGCGGTCGGGTCCGATCAACGATTTCGATGGTACCCGGGAGACAAGTGAGTGATCGTCAATTGTGAGTCCTTCGCCGGTGGCGACACCCCAAACCGGCATGACTTCCACACTGGTACCTTGCCGGCAGCCTCTGCAGGGGCTTGTTCAGTTTTCCCCGTCCGGCATGTCCCGGCACGCTCGAGAAAGGGTACAATTTCAGTTGACAGGCATTGGGGTTGCTTCGAGGCCCTGACGGCGACGTTAAGGGCCGGCCCAGGCTCTTACACCTTTGGCAATTGACAATTTACCGTAGATTCGGCTGGTTTCCTGACGTGACTCTGCTTGCAGGTTTGCGCGGCCCCGCAGTAAATGTCACCCGAAATCAAGGGCTGTGCCAGTTGCCTTCCCTTGTCGGTGCTGTCCGGTCCGGAGCCGTCATCCCCTGACAATCCCCGTCCGCACGATTCGCAGATAGCACACAGGTATTGTGCCCGGTCTTCGACAAAAAATGCAGCAAGAGGCATCTATGGTTACTGCAAGGCGAGCGAGTGGATACCAGACGACAGCGTACATTTGCCTAATGTCTTGGTTCGCTGTGCTGGCCATGCATAGTCCTGCCTGGGCACATGCCAGCGAGCAGACCTTTGTCTTGTTGTTACCGACCAGTGTCTACAACAGTGTCGGCCTGGGGATCGTCGTACTGACGGTTTTCATGCTGGTTGTCTTGCCCAGGCAGATTTCGGGTACACTGTTTGTGAGTTGTGGATTGTCGCCGTGGCAACTTGACGAACGTCTTCGAACTGCCGTGAGTTGCGGCTCGCTGATCTTACTTCTTTACCTTCTCTTTGTGGGCATTACCGGGAAACGGGACCCGCTGACCAACATGCTTCCGGTATTTATCTGGACGGTTTGGTGGATCGTCATCTTTGCGTTGCATGGGCTCGCCGGAAATTTCTGGAGTTGGATCAATCCCTGGACGGGTCCGTATTTGGTTATCAGCAAGACATTCGGTCTCAGGCCACTGCTGCCATTGTCCGACCGTGTTTCAAGCTGGCCCGCCCTGCCGGCATACATTGCCTTTGCGATTTTCATTCTAGCCGACATTGCTCCAGATGATCCTGATCGCCTGGCAGGCTTTGTTGCGGGCTATTGTCTATACACATTTGTTGCCATGATTCTGTTCGGCGGTGAAAGGTGGCTGGCCAGTGGCGAATGTTTTACACTGCTGTTCAGATATGTTTCTCTGCTGGCACCTCTTCAGATCCGGGCAGGCAGCCGAAGATTGGGATTGCCCGGATGGGCCCTGAGCAAACATCCACCCCTTACTGTCAGCCAGGCGGCATTTGTGCTTTGTGCTCTCGCCTCCAGCAGTTTCGACGGCCTTAACGAAACTTTCTGGTGGCTCACAACAATTGGCGTGAATCCTCTTGAGTTTCCCGGCCGTTCGGCCATTTTCGCACAGACCGTACTGGGCATTTTCGCGGCAGTGCTGCTGTTGACCGTAGTGTTTACGCTGTGTGTGATGTTGACTGTCAGGTTTGCTGGTAATGTATCCGACTCACCGACTGTCCAATTGACATTCAATCACTTGGCATTGTCTCTACTGCCGATCGCCTTTGGCTACCATTTGGCGCATTTTTTCCCAACCTTCCTGGTTAACATCCAGTATTTTGCGGTGGCTCTGTCCGACCCGCTTGCGACAGGCGCGGATTATTTCGGGTTGGGCTCACACTTTGTAACCACAGGTTTCTTCAATACACTCGGCAGTGTGCGTCTTATCTGGTTGGCACAGTGTGCGTTCATTGTTTTCGGACACGTGCTGGCTGTGCTCGTATGTCATGATATCTTGCAGCAACTGTTTGCCAGCACCCGTAGAGCCCTGCTGGCCCATGTGCCGCTCGCAATTCTCATGATACTCTATACTTCCTTCAGCCTCTGGCTGCTGGCTGCTCCACGAGGTGTTTGACGGTCCACACATTGATAATTATCTCCTTGCCGCCTTGAAACGCCGCAAGGGATGCGCTGTTCTCCAGTGAGAGCGGCTTCGATCGCGGTTAACCGGTCCTGTTGAATTGGCCTGTTTGTGTAATCGCTGTCTGCAGCCGACGGTTTTCGAGCCTGCCACTTCAGGGGCATGCTTTACGAATCCGATGTCAGCTTGTGCCTGTTCGTACCGCTATGGATAATTGATGCAATTTCAGGACTCCTTGGCTCGGCCGGGATTGCGACCCAATGTGAATTCTTGCGAAGAAGTCAGCTTCGCTGATTCCGCAGGGGTCGCTTTTGCGCCATGGCATTATTCCTGTTGAAGCTTGCGGGGCACAGGGCACAACAAATCTGGAACTCGATGCAAGTGGCCTCGGCAACCGTAGCGACAACTGCCAATTCGAGACGAGACCATGGCGGATTACTGTTTCGCAAGATGGGTGGTTTCAGTCGACGCAAACCGGTCTTGCAGATGAAGCAGGAAACTCCGACATGGTGGAGAGCATGGTACGAGGACGAGAGTGCCAAGGTCTATCACGTCAACCTGACTCCGGACACTGAATTCATGGAGTGCGCCACGCTCTTGCTGGACAACCCGGAACTGCAGCGTCTAGATCGCCTTAAGGTGGAACGCGCCATGCGCGTCTTGGCCCTGTGCAGGGCTGCGCTTCGATTACTCCTGAGCGTTAGGTCAGGCTGCCGCAACAGGCAAATCTCGTTTGACTCCTCAGTGCGCGGCAAACCCATTGCCCTGGTGGACGGTCGACCGGCAGATATGCATTTCAATGTCAGTCACAGTGGAAGTCACGGCTTTATCGCAATTGGTACCCATGCGTGCGTAGGCGTAGATGTCGAAGTACGCGCTTCCGGGCGTGACCTCGAGGGAATCGGCAGATTGGTCTTTGGCCCGAACGAGCTGCGCCTGTTGGGCGGTTTGACAGGTCAGGATCAGATCAATCTGTTCTATCGCCTCTGGAGCATGAAGGAAGCATTGATCAAGGCGCCTGGTACGGGCTTTTCGATTGGTCCGGACAGCTGCGAAATCCCTGAGCTCATGTTGCGCGGTGCCAGTGCCGGCAAAATTCGCTTCCAGCACCTTCCGTTGAAGACATGGCGACTTCTTGATCTGGGAGAGAAGCGTTTCGCTGCCGCGCTTGCATATCGGCTGCTACATTCACCCGGGCCAGCCGAATCCTGACTGACCTGGTAAACTGACAAGGCCTGGCAGCTAGCAAGGTCTTGCAAACGGTAGTCAACAACGAGCGTTTCGCTTGCACGAGTGAATAATACAACTAATAGAGCAGTTGAATTGTCGGTCACGCCTGGCCGACGGCGCGTTTGTGACCTGGAGGTCTTTAACATGAAAAAAGATTCAACAAAGCTTTTGTCCGGCGTAAGCCGCCGCTTGGCACTGAAATCCATTGGCGCACTTGGAGGCGCAGCAGCATTCAGCTCGATTCCCGGATTTACCGGCATGGTACATGGTCAGACCGATGAACCCTTTCGTCTGGGATTCCAGGTTCACCGAACTGGTATCGGGGCAGCATACGGGCGCTGGTACGAACGGACCACCAATGCAGCCGTAGCACGCATAAACAGCCAGGGTGGCATTGATGGCCGTCCGATAGAGATCATCGCCGAGGATGACGGAACCGATCCAAAACGTGGTGCCGAGGTCGTCGAGAAGTTCGCGACTCAGCACAACTGCGACGCGGCTTTCGGTACGCTGTTCAGCCATGTCGTCATTGGTTCAGCACCGCGCGCTGGCGAACTCAAACTTCCCTACCTGGTTGTCTCCGAAGGACACCATGTCGCCAGTGGCATCCTGAACCGTTACACGCTTCAACCCTGTATCACCGATGTCAAGAGCCAGGTTCAGGCCATGGCACCCTATGTGCATGACAATCTGGGCAAGAAAGTCACGATGATCTACCCGGACTTTGCTTTCGGTCATGATCACCGGGATTACTTCTCGGAAGCATTTGCGCGCCGTGGTGGAACGATTCTCGAACAGATCGCCATTCCGCCAGCTGAAACCGCCTTTACGCGCTATTTTCCAAAGATACCTCGTGACACGGAAGTGCTCTACCATGTCATGGTTGGGCCAGCCGTGCTGACCTTTGTCAAGGAATTGGGCGAGTTCTTCGGGGGAAGTGGACCGGCACTGTTCGGCTTTATTGACAGCCTGGAGGCTGTGGACATCAATAGCCCGGGCCTGGAATTCCTGGACGGCAGTTATTTCTGGGAAGGCATGCCCAGGTATCAGCAGCAGGGCATGCTCGCATATGATGCCGAATACAGGGACGCTGTCGGCGTCGATGCCAACGGTGCCTCGGTCTCCGATGCCCGGGATGTCTCCACTTATGCCCATATGTTCGGCTGCTGGGAAACCTTGCATTTCATTCGCGATATAGTGTCCAGGGCCCAGGGTTCCAGCAACATGAAACAAGCCATGATCGAGGCGGCGGAATCTGTCACCGATATCACCGAGTCGATAGAGCATCCCCAAGGCAACAAATTGTTCAATGGCAAGACGCACCAGGTGTTTGGACATCAGTACATTACCCGCGTCAATGGGGGCCGGCTCGACGCCGTGCACACAACCTCAATCGAGGACACCTTCTATCCCGACGAAGTGGATTACACACAGCAGGAGTTCTAGCCGGATTGCGGCGTAACGCCGTTTTGCTTCCGATTTAATGGAATTTGGCCCGCATTTCCTGCTCGCGACCCTTGAAGGAGCGCTGACCGCCGCGGTTCTGGCACTCACGGCGGTCGGGCTCAGCGTGGTGTTCGGCATCATGCGCGTCGTCAACGTCGCGCATGGTGAGTTCTTCATGCTGGGAGCCGTGATCGCCTGGTTTGTGTCTACCACGGTTGGCATTCATCCGGCAGTGGGATTCCTGTTGGCACTCGTCGTCGCACCCGTCATGGTAGGGTTTCTAGCGATTGTTGCCGACCAGTTGGTGCTGCGACGCCTGGATTACGATCCCGAGCGCACGATCGTGGCCACGATTGGACTCCTGTACTGCATTCAGCAGGTCACGCTGATGACTTTCGGTCCGGACGCGCGGCCGGTGATACCACCATTCAACCAACGAATTGCGTTGCCCTGGTTCGAATTGGGCGAACAGGGTTTCCAGGTAACCTGGCCATGGGGGTTTGGGGTTACGACCTACAAGCTCGCTGTCATAATGTTCGCAGTCATCATTCTGGTCGGATTGTGGCGTTTCCTGGCCCGGTCGAAATTTGGTCTGATAATGCGGGCAACTCAGCTCGACCGGGAGATGGCTCTGGCTTTCGGCATTCCGATTGAGCGGGTTTATGCAATCGTGTTCGGCCTGGGGGCCGGTCTTGCCGCACTGGGGGCTGTGCTGATCGTGCCTATCCGGCAGGCCCACTATCTGATGGGCGGCGAGCCACTGCTTCTGTCCTTCATTGTCGTCATCATCGGCGGCCTCGGGAGTATTCCCGGAACCATAATGGCAGCCATTCTGATTGGTCTGAGCGACGGAATTATCTCGGTGTTCTTCTCTCCGACGCTTGCGAAGATTATCGCAACGCTGCTGGTTGCCTTCGTGCTTGTCTATCGTCCTCAGGGATTGTTCGGTCGGCGTCTCCCATGAGACAGAATTCCAATGTTGTGGCACTGCATGCCGGCATACTGGCTTCGCTCCTGATATTGTTCTTCATTACCTCGGCCTATCACAACGGAAACCTGGCGCGCATCATGGTGCTTGCAGTTTTCGCAATGGGGTACAATTTCCTGTTCGGATACACTGGCCTGCTCAGCCTGGGCCATGCCTTGTTCTTTTCCGCAGGCATGTATGGACTGGGCATTTCGATGCACCATCTTGAGTTGTCGGTGTTGCCAGCCTTCGCTGTCGCCTTGCTGTTTACGGCCATGGTTTCGGCGGCAATCGGGTTTCTGGCACTACGCACCACGGGTGTGGCTTTCATGATTGTCACGCTGATGTTTGCCCAGGCGGGCTACCTGACCATACTCCTGTTTGGCAAGTATACGCGAGGTGACGAAGGATTCGTCATTCAGCAGGCTGAGAGGACGCTATTCGGGCTGGACCTGACCGATCCTTCCATTCGGTACTTTGCCGCCTTTGCCCTGTTTGCCGCAAGCTATCTATTCATAGCCTGGGCAGTACGTACTTCATTTGGCCGCTGTCTGGTTGCCATTCGCGAGAATGAAGCCCGCGCCCGTATGCTCGGATACGATACGGCAAGGCACAAGTTTCTGGCTCTGCTGGCATCAGGTGTGCTGTCAGGTGTTTCCGGGGCTGGATACGCCCTGCTTTTCGGTTATGCGGGAGCGACCTTTGCATCGGTACAGTACTCGATTCTGCCCCTGTTATGGGTCCTTCTTGGTGGATCAGGAACCACACTTGGGCCGCTGATCGGCACGGCGTTCGCATTCTATCTGGTGGATATTTCGAGCGAGTTCACGAGCGCATATCTCCTGGTTGTCGGGGCGGCTATAGTCTTCCTGACACTCTTCTTTCCCCAGGGCCTGGCCGGCGAGATCAGAAGACGCATTGCACCATGGCTACCTTGAGCCTGCTCACAACCCGGCGGGTTTGCAAGAACTTCGGTGGGCTTGATGCGCTGACCGATGTTGACTTTGAACTTCCTCGCGGACAGGTCCGCGCCCTGATTGGCCCTAACGGGGCTGGCAAGTCGACATTTGTCGGGACGATCTGTGGACGAATACCGCCCACTTCCGGTGAGATCGTGTTTGACGGTCAGGATATCACGCATTTGGCAACGCATAGGCGGATTTGCCTCGGAATTGCCTACACTTTCCAGATTACTTCGGTCTTTTCGCGACTGACCGCATACGAAAACGTGGCATTGGGCGTGAGACGCATTCATGGCAGTCGCTGGCAGAAAGTTCATTCCCTGGTCATGGAGGCGTTGGACCGTGTACGCATTGCCGACCTTGCCGAGCAAATTGCCGGTGATTTGAGCTATGGTCATCAGCGCCTCCTGGAAATTGCCATGGGGCTTGGACAGTCTCCAGAACTGTTCATTCTGGATGAGCCGACACAAGGGCTGGCGGAAGGGGAGATCGAGGGGTTCAAGGACTTGATTCGTTCGCTTTCCGGACAGACCACGATACTTCTTATCGAACACAACATGAACGTGGTCATGGAAACCGCAGAGTTCATTACCGTGCTGAACGCGGGACGAATACTGGCCGAGGGTACGGTAGACGAGATGCGCCATAACCAGGATGTGCAGGCTGCCTATCTCGGACGAGACTGATGCTGCGGCTTGATCGAATCGACGTCTCGTATGGCCGGGTACAGGTCCTGTTCGGATTGTCACTTAATGTCAGCGCAGGAGAAATCGTCTGCCTGGTTGGACGCAACGGTGCCGGAAAGTCGACTGCCATCAAGGCCATAATGGGTCTGCTGCAAATTTCGTCCGGATCGATCGAAATGGATGGCGAGCGCATCAGCCACTACCCGCCTCATCGCATACCCGGGCTGCAAATCGGGCTGGTTCCTCAGGGAAGGCGGCTGTTTTCCGAGCTTACGGTCGCAGAGAATCTCGAAATCGGCCTCATGGTCAGGGGCGGCGGCCGCAACGTCAGGCAACGGGCACTTGAGATGTTTCCTCGTCTGCAGGAACGGCTTGACCAGATTGCCGGCACTTTGTCTGGCGGAGAGCAGCAGATGCTGGCTACAGCCCGGGCACTATGCATCGAACCGAGGGTACTGTTACTGGATGAGCCGACAGAGGGCTTGCAGCCCTCGATGACCGCCCAGATCCGCAACGCTGTTTTGCAACTCAAGAAACAGGAAGTCGGTATATTGCTGGTTGAACAGCGCGTTGACGCGGTACTTGCGCTGGCCGACCGGGTTTACCTGATCGAGAACGGGCGCAACCTCAGAGATTATTCAGGTCGGGAAATTAACGACACTCCCGAACTGCTGATCAAACATCTCGGAATCTAGCTTCCGTTCGGCTGGATTCGAAATGGACTACAGACAATGAACAAGACTGTGCCTTGCGTTGCCCGCCATAGTTTTCTGGACAGGAGGCACAATGCTCGCTGTCACTTGACCCTGGGGCGAAGACCTCCTCGGGATCGTTTCGACCATCCAGGTTACGATGCCGGTCGGCTTCACGGAACCATCGACCCAACTCGTCAACTCCTTGCAGGCCTGCGCTACGTCAACATTCCGGCCGCCACTTGGAATCCGTGTGCAATTTGGTGTACGCCAATATGGATTTACAATTGCAGGAATTGCGGCTTCGGCATTTGAAACTGGCGCGCGTCACCAACCATGGTCGATGTGATCGTCGTTTCCCCGTGCTGGACCGCGAATTTTGTTTGGCGGAGAACAAATGGCTGAGAATTTGAACACGGGCCCTCGCTGCGTTGCAATTGTGGGCCCTTACCTGAGTGGCAAGACCTCTCTTCTGGAGGCGCTTCTTTTTGAGGCTAAAGCCATCCCGCGGCATGGCCGGGTAACCGAAGGAACCACGGCCGGCGACAGTTCGCAGGAGGCCCGGGACCGAAACATGAGCGTCGAAGTCAATGTGGCCCAGGCCAGTTATCTTGGCGACCGGTGGACCTTCCTTGACTGCCCGGGGTCGGTTGAGTTGCAACAGGATGCCCAGACAGCCTTGGCGGTTGCAGACGCAGCTGTTGTGGTTTGTGAACCGGAATCGACCAAGGTTGCCATGCTGGCACCGATCTTGAAGATCATTGAAGAACACGAGCTTCCGGCAATCCTCTTTCTGAACAAGCTTGATACGGCGTCGGAATCGGTGCGCGATCTGATGGGAGCCCTGCAGGATGTAGCTGTTCGACCGCTGGTTCTTCGACAGATTCCGATTCGGGATGAAGCGGGTGCGGTGGGTTATGTCGACTTGCCTTCGGAGCGTTTTTTTCAGTACGCGCCCGGACAGCGATCGCGGCGAGTTGAGATTCCTGATGCCTTGCAGGTAAGAAACGAGGAGGCCCGTCTGGACCTGCTGGAGTCGTTGGCCGATTTCGATGATGATTTGCTTGAGTTTCTCTTTGAAGAAACCATCCCCCCGGCCGAAATGATTTACGAGCATCTGGCACGTGACTTTCAGGAAGGGCTTATCATGCCCGTGTTGCTTGGCAGTGCCGAGCAGGCTGCGGGCGTCAAACGTTTGCTCAAGGCTCTCCGCCACGAGGTGCCGGATGTCGGCACGACCCTGGCCCGCAAGCCCGAGGTGCCGGAGGAGGACCTGCTGGTTCAGGTGTTCAAGACGAGACACCTCCCCTATTCGGGAAAAGTTTCGTTCGGTCGCATCTGGCGTGGAGAGGTCAAGGACGGGCTGTCCTTCGGGTCGACACGAATCAGTGGGCTACACCAGATGTTGGGCGGTCAGATGGACAAGGTGCCGGGCGCCGGTTGTGGTGATGTTGTAGCCATGGGGCGCATGGAGGAGGTCCAGACCGGCCACACATTGACGCCGCGTGGAATCAGCAAGGACATGTCCTGGCCAGAGCCTCCAGCTCCTGTTTATGCGGCGGTTGTCCTGCCAGACAAATGGGAAGACGAGGTCAAGCTTTCGAAGGCAATTGAGAGAATGACCGAGGAGGATCCGTCGATTTCACGGCGCTACAACGACCTGTCGCATGAAACCGCCATTTGGGGGCAGGGGGATACCCATATCCAGATCATGGCTCAGAAGCTGAAAAACCGCTTCAATACCAGCGTTCGCCTCCAGCCTCCTGCCACCGGCTATCAGGAATCAATAAGAAAAGGTGTCCAACACCGTGCCCGCCACAAGAAGCAGTCGGGTGGCCATGGCGAGTTTGGCGATGTCGTCCTTGATATCAGGCCCCTGCCGCGAGGATCGGGCATTTCCTACACAGACACAATCTCCGGGGGTGTTGTTCCCAAGCAGTATATTCCAGCCGTGGAAGCTGGCGTTAGGGAATACTGCCAAAAAGGTCCATTGGGTTTCCCGGTTATCGACATCTCCATAAACCTTTGCGATGGCAAGTATCACGCCGTTGACAGCTCCGACTGGGCCTTTCGCAAGGCAGGCATCCTGGCGATGAAGGAAGCGCTGCCTGAATGCAGCCCGGTGCTGCTGGAGCCTGTTTGTTCGGTACGAATTTTCATTCCCAACCAGTTTACTGCGAACGCCCAGGGAATCATTCTGAGAAGGCGCGGCCAGATACTTGGATTTGTTCCCAGGGAAGGCTGGAAAGGATGGGATGAGATGAAGGCTCACATGCCTCAATCCGAACTGCATGATCTAATTATTGAGTTGCGCTCCCAGACCATGGGACTGGGCTCCTATGCATGGGAATTCGACCACATGGCGGAGCTTTCCGGCAGGCTGGCGGAGACAATTGTTCAGAACAGGCGGAAACAAGAGAACTGATTCCTGGCATGAACCTGTTTGGCATGCGACGAGTTTGCCGGGGGTCGGAGAAGAACCGGAATTGATGTGGAAATCGGTCAGGAACAGTAGCGACCTCAAGCGTTGCCTGACCTCAAGAACGCAATTGAGTCTGGCTCCCGCATGGTTACCGAATGTCGCCAGAGCGCGATCTGTCAGGTGTCTGCGAGCTGGAAAATCGCCGCGTTCTCCCCGCAGAAGCTCATGCCAGGGGTGTTGGGAAAGCCGCCTGCCCTACCGTCCTCCACGGGCACGATTCGTGCCCCGGGTCTTGCCGATCTACTGCGTGCCGGGATGCCTGTGGCTTCCTGGCTAGACGCCATTCATGCCTGCCGTTGTGCCAGTCCTTCAGCAAGATTGAATGCGTCAGGTGGCCGTGCCGGCATGCACTGGGCAAAGGGGGACTGACCCCGTCAGTTAGGGGATCGTGTCAGGGTGAGCCTTTCGTGGGAAGAAAGCGGCATGCTTCTAAGCATCACGCGGCATGGTGAGAATGCCGCTCTGCTCGACACGTTGACCCGCGGTCAGGGTCGCAGCAAGGGTATGTTGCCTGGCGCTACTTCTCGCAAGAATGCCGCAGTCCTGCAGATCGGCAATCAACTGAAACTGCGGTGGCGGGCACGGCTTGCCGATCACCTTGGCAATGTGACCGTGGAACTGGAGCAATCCCGGGTTGCCGTACTGATCACAAGCAACTTGCAATTGTGTGCACTCTTGACGCTGTGCCGCCTGCTCGTGTCATTCTTGCCTGAACGACACCCCTATCCCCGACTCTACGACGCAACCATGTGTTTTCTGGATGATATGGCAGAGGTTCCGGACTGGCCCTTGTCCTATCTGGAATGGGAAATGATTCTGCTCAAGGAAATCGGTTATCAAATGAATCTTGATCGCTGCACTGTAACCGGCAGCACCAGCGATCTGGTATATGTTTCTCCGACCACAGGCCGGGCAGTTAGCCGCCAGGGCGCTGGCCGATGGGCTCCGAAGTTGTTGCCATTGGTGCCATGCATGCTTGGCTTGCCGCCCAGGGACGAAAGCGAAATCATCACAGCCCTGAACACAACCGGGTACTTTCTGAGCAAATACCTTTCACTTCAATCCGGGCGCAATGTTCGCCTGGGTGAGCGTGTGAGATTGATGGAATCAGCAACTCGCCTGGCCGAACAAGATCGACTTTGCACTTGAGGCAAGACAAATTCAGGACCAACAGGTGCGAAATTCGGCCGCCTTATAACCCTGAAGATACAGAAGCGCGGTCAGGTCGCCATGATTGATCTGGATATCGCAGTTTCGTGCAAGGATCGGCTTCCCCCGATATGAAACCCCCAGTCCAGCCAGTTCAATCATGCCCAGATCGTTCGAACCGTCGCCAACGGCAAGCACATCTGACCTGTCAATATCCAGAGCCTCAAGTTTTTCTTGCAAAATCTCTACTTTGCTGACGCGGCCAAGCAATGGAGGGCAAACCCGACCAGTCAGCAGATTGTCCGAAATCTCCAGAATGTGAGCAAAATGCTCATGAAAGCCAAGGGCATCGGCGACCCGCTCCGAAATCGCTGTGAATCCACCTGATACGATGATGCAGTGCGCTCCGTTACCGCGCATGGTCGCGGCAAGGGTCGCGGCACCAGGTGTCATTTCGATGCGCTCTTTCCAGACCCTTTCCAGGATACTTGCAGGTTTGCCACGAAACAGCTTTACGCGGCGCATCAATGCCTCCCGGAATGGAATATCCCCTCTCATGGCAAGATCGGTAATTCTTGAAACCTCATCGCCGCAACCGGACATTCTGGCGATTTCATCCACCCCTTCCTGCTGAATGATCGTCGAGTCCATGTCGGCCAACAGCAAGCGTTTGCGGCGGTTGCCTGCCGGCACAACACCGATATCAATACTTTGTAAGTCCAGTTCCTTCCTTAGCGAATGCAATGCTTCGGGTTTTTCCGGCACCGCGAATTCTGCTGCGATTCCAGGTTCGAGCCAGGTCGGCCGTCCGCCACCGAGGCGCAACCTGGCGGCTTCAATGTCCGCACCTTCAAGTACAGGGTTGCTTGGGTTCGAAATCATGACTGCAATAAAGTCGGCCAATCACCCTCCTCCAGAATTGATGCCTGGTGCATGTCGCCCAGGGTCCTGCTGTGCATCCTGACCTCGCAGGATGCCAAACCGCCAACACGGACCTGTTGCTGCCAGACCCTTGGAGACGGATAAGGCTTTGAATTGCCAATTGCGATGTCTGGCTGTGTTTGCACTGGCAGGAGTCGAACGTCAACGGCCCGACGTAAAAGCACTTGTGAGATTAACATGGGCTTCTTTCGCATCCCTGCCTTGCATACGGGACTGGGCTTCGGTGCCCAACCGTCACCGAAACAACCTGGAACACGGCCGCGCCGCATGTATGGAGTGCAGCCTGCTGGCGTGGTATGGGGGCCACGATTGCCCGGTACAGTGCTTCTGGTCAGCGGGCGGTATTGCGGGTTTCAGACACTTCGGAGCGGATAGCGTCATGACAGCCACGTCAGGAATGGGTCGGCTTGGCATTGATATCGGTGGGACCTTTACGGATATCGCGCTCGAGTTGGGTGGCGAGCGGTTTACGAGCAAGGTTCTCACCACCGGCAACCGACCGGTCGATGCCTGTCTTGTCGGGTTGCGGCGGGTCATGCAGGCCTCCGGCGCCGCTCCCGCCGACATCGCGGTTGTCATTCACGGCACCACCCTGGCGACCAATGCCATCATCGAGCGCCAGGGTGCGGTGACCGCCCTGGTCACAACCCGGGGCTTCCGCGATACCATCGAAATCGGCACCGAGGGCCGCCCGGAGCAGTACGACATCAACATCCTCAAGCCCCTTCCGCTGGTCCCGAGAAGGCGGCGTTTCACGGTCGCAGAGCGGCTCGACAGCAAGGGCAACGTGCTCCTTGCGCTTGATGAAGCCGGGCTTGAGGATCTGCTGCCGCATCTTGATGCCTCCGGCGCCGAGGCCCTGGCCATCGGCTTCATCAACGCATACGTCAACGCAGATCACGAGAGGCGGGCGCGGCGCTTCTTCCGCCGCCGCCGGCCGCACTGGTCGATATCGATTTCATCGGACGTCTCGCCGGAGTTTCGGGAGTTTGAACGCTTTTCGACGACCTGTGCCAATGCCTATCTGCAACCGCTGATGTCGCGCTACCTGGCGGCCTTCGAGGGCGAGCTGCGCGCCCTGGGTTATGCGTGCCCGCTCTTGCTGATGCTGTCGAGCGGCGGCCTGACATCGGTTGACACAGCCCGGGACTTCCCGGTGCGTCTGATCGAATCCGGCCCTGCAGGCGGCGCCATATTTGCCGGCGGCATTGCACGCCGCATCGGGCTGGCGGGCGCCATCTCGTTCGACATGGGCGGTACGACGGCCAAGATTTGCATGCTGGACGGCGGGACGGCGCAAACAAGTCGCCGCTTCGAGGTGGGGCGTGTTTACCGTTTTCGCAAGGACAGCGGTTTGCCAATCCGTATTCCTGTCATCGATATGGTGGAGATAGGGGCCGGCGGCGGATCGATCGCACATGTTGACGAGCTTGATCGCCTGGCGGTCGGCCCGCGCAGTGCCGGGGCGGACCCGGGGCCGGCATGTTATCGACGCGGTGGCAGGGACTTTACGGTCACCGATGCCAATCTGCTGATGGGACGGATCGACCCGCTGGGCTTTGCGGGCGGCGCTATCCGGCTGAGCATGGAGGCTGCGCAGCGAGCCGTAAACGAGGGTGTCGGTCTGGCGCTCGGCCTGGACGAGGCGGTGGCGGCATTCGGGACCACCGAGGTGGTGTGCGAAAACATGGCCAGCGCCACCCGGGTCCACGCCATCGAGAGCGGCAAGAATGCGAATGATCGGGCGATGATTGCCTTCGGTGGTGCGGCGCCGCTGCACGTATGCCAGCTGGCCGACAAGCTCGGCGTCAATCGCATTATTATACCGCAGGACGCCGGTGTCGGCTCTGCGGTCGGCTTTCTGCGCGCCCCCATTTCCTATGAGCTGGTGCAGACCGTCTACGAGGCTCTGGATGCGTTTGACTATCGGAGGGCCAACCGGATCTGTGCCGGGATGGAGGCGGCGGCCCGGCGCCATGTCGAGGTCGGCGCCGGCAGGCGTGCACACCTGAAGGTGCGGCGCAAGGCCTATATGCGCTATGCGGGTCAGGGGCACGAAATTGCTGTCAGTGTGCCGGTGGAACGCTTCGATGCCGGTGCATCCGGAATGTTGCAGGCGTTGTTTGACCGGGAATACCGAAAGGTGTTCGGGCGCAATGTCGGCGGCGTTGCCGGCGGCGAGATTGTGTCCTGGAGTGTGGACGTTGCGTCAGAGCCGTTTTGTGAACCAGACGCCGCCCCGTTCCTGCCGCCGGACGGTGAGCCTTCGATGCGCCAGGTGTTTGATACGGCCAGCCGGCAGTTGCTGTCATTTGCTGTGGTGGCGCGCCAGCGGCTTGCCCCCGGGTGCACCCTGCCTGGTCCGGCGATCATCCATGAGGCTGAAACCTCGATCGTTGTTTCGTCTGCCTTTGCGGCCCGGGTGCTTGCGCACGGGGACATCGAGCTGCAGCGCATGGCTGCGAGGTAAAGGAAGGCAGGCCGATGCAGGACCTTGATCGCATTCGTCGGCAGTTGATCTGGAGCCGGCTGATCTCTGCCATCGAGGAGCAGGCGCAGACCGTTATGCGCACCGCATTCAGCCAGTCGGTAAGGGAATGCGGCGATCTTTCGGCTGGCGTCTTCAATCGTCGGGGCGAGATGATTGCGCAGGCGGTCACCGGCACGCCCGGACACGTCAATGCGATGGCCATCTGCGTGCGGCACTTTGTCGACAGGTTTCCGATTGACACCATGCGTCCGGGCGATGTCTTTTGCACCAACGATCCCTGGCTTTCGGTGGGTCACTACCACGACGTGACCGTGGTCACGCCCGCCTTTTACAAGGGGCGCGCGGTTGGTCTCCTGGCCAACACTTGCCACATCGTCGACATGGGCGGCCGCGGTCTGGGACCGGACGCCCGCCAGGTGTACGAAGAGGGCATCAACATTCCGATCATGCACCTTGCCCGCGAGGGCCGGATCAATGAAGACCTGATGGGCATCTTGCGTACCAATGTGCGCAATGCCGGCGACATGGAAGGCGACTTCTACGCCATGATGAACTGCAACGACGCCGGCGCCCGGCGCCTTGCCGCGATGCTGGAGGAGTTCGACCTGGCGGATATCGAGGCCATCGGTGACACCATCATGGCGCAGTCCAGGAAGCGTGTCGAGGCGGCGATCGCCGACATACCCGACGGGGTTTACGAGCATGTCAGTGAGCTCGACGGGTTTGAGGCGCCGATCCGCATCCGGTGCAGGCTCACGGTGGCCGGTTCGGCAATGGCAATCGACTACAGCGGCTCCTCGCCTGCCAGCCCTTACGGGATCAACGTCGTCAGCAATTTCTGCCTGGCCTATACAGTTTTCGGCGTCAACTGCATCATCGCTCCGAACATTCCGTGCAACGCCGGCTCGATCGGCGTTGTGCAGGTGTCGGCACCGGCGGGTTGCATCCTCAATGTCCAGCGCCCGATGCCTGTCTCGGCCCGCCACGTGATCGGGCAAATGCTTCCCGATGTTGTCTTCGGCTGTCTGGCCCAGGCCATTCCTGACCGGGTGCCGGCCGAAGGGGCCGGCGCCATGTGGAATCCGATGCTGCGGGGCGGCCGCATGGCCGTTGATCCTGCCGTCGCCGCCCAGGCCGAAGAGCCGGGGCCGGATTATGATGTCATCCTGTTCAATACGGGCGGCACGGGCGGCCGGCCGACCATGGACGGACTGACGACAACAGCCTTTCCGAGCGGTGTTCGCACGCCGCCGGTCGAAGCTGTGGAGGCGCGTTTTCCGGTCATCATCTGGCGCAAGGAGTTCCGGGAGGACTCCGGCGGTGCCGGATTGTATCGGGGTGGCCTGGGACAGGTTCTCGAAATTGGCGGTGCCGGCGATGCGCCGTTTACGGTTGCCGCCATGTTCGACCGCACCTGGCGCGCCGCCGAGGGGCGCCATGGCGGCAGGGATGGAAAGGCTGGCATCGTGCGTACGACATCCGGAGACATTCTGAAGAGCAAGGGCCGGCAAACCATCGGCAGCGGTGAACGCCTGGTGCTCGAACTGCCTGGCGGCGGCGGCTACGGACCGCCGGCCGACAGGGACCCGCAGCGGGTCCGGGACGATGTGATCGATGGACTGGTCAGCATCGACAGCGCCCGGCAGGACTATGGCGTCGAACTCACACCCGAACTCGATGTGGATATGGCCCGGACCCAGCAACGCCGTCAGGACATCAGAAAGGCCGGCGAATAGAGCGGCACTTTGCCCGGGAAAGAATCTGGTTCGAACCCGCCCCGGCCGTCATCGGGCCGGATCAATTCCAGCCTATGCCTGCACGTCCGGCTGTTGGTGCCAGGTCTCGAGCAGGCATTTGCACAGAACTTTACCTGGAGATTACGCCGCAGGCTATGCGCGCACCGGCATCGCCCGCAGGATCAGACCTGTAATCATCAGCCCCTGCATGAATCACAATGGCCGCACCGTCACTGTCAAACAGTGTTTCGTCCAGACTGAGAGAAACGTTAAGTATCTGAATCTCCAGCTGACCGGATGCCGGAACATGAATGTTGGGCATATCGCCGACATGCATCCCATTGGCGTTCATGATGCCGTGTTCAGAACCGTCCGGATTGAAGTGGCCGCCCGCAGACTTGAATGGCGGCGTACAGTCGCCAGTCGCATGCACATGGAAGGCATGGGCACCGGAGGGCAGGTTGTTCAGTCTGGCGTGCACAAGCGTTCCATGCGGCGTTTGCTGAAGCGTCACCGTACCGACTGCCTCTCCCTCTGCATCCATCAGCACTGCCCTTGCCATGTCGCCTGCCAGAGCGGGTTGCAAGGACATCATTGTTGCCACAATTCCGGCAGCCGCCAGCCGCAGCTTCCAATTCGTGCACAGTTGAGACATGTGATCCTCCTGGTCTTTGCTGCCAAGATCCGTTGGTTCTTCCACTGGCCAGGGCCAGGCAGTCCGGCTTGCCTATCGGCAACTGCGCTAATGCAACATCAACAGCACCGTCGGATCAGACTATGCACGACCGGAACCCCGAACTGTGCCAGCACGAGCCTGCCAAGGGGCCTCATACAAAGTTGGCCACCCTACCAATCCCGATAACGGTAATCTGTCGTTGACTGCAACCGTGAAAACTCACCAGAATACTTGCAGCTTCTTCCATAATATTCGTGTACAGGGATAACTCCGTGATATTGACTAATAAATGAACAACAGACAATTCAAGGAGACATCCCCGTGAACACAGGGTGTACCCCTTCACGCCGCCAGTCTCAACCCCTCGGCACACGCAAAGGCGTCGCCAAACCCCTGACCCCCGATGCCGGGCGGCGGCGGCTCATGGAAGCCGACAGCATCTTCAAGGCCACACAACACCTCGCCACCGGCCTGCACCGAACATTCCGTCCACGACCTTCTCGCCCGGGCAGCCGGTTACGAGGATAGCAACGACCACCACCGCACATCGCTACAAGCGCATCGTGGGCGATTATGCGGCCATTGACCGCCTGATGAGCACGCTGTTCCTGGCGCGCCATCGCCGGCCGCCGGCGGCGATCGTCCTTGATATCGATGTGACCAATGACACCATACATGGCCACCAGGAGGGGCGCTACTGTCACGGCTATTACCGCGTGTCCTGCTATCTGCCGCTGTACATCAGCTGCGGCGACCCCATTCTGTGTGCCCGCCGGCGCCGGGCCAGGTGTTTGTGGTGAACTGACCGGCTCCACCGGATCACACTGAAAGTTGAGATGCGGGTGACTGGCCCCGAGGGGGCGGTCTGTCGTGGCCTGGGACGGCTTTGTTGGCGGGCCCGAGACGCGTATCATCGTGCACGGCGACTCGGTCCGCGAGTTTGCAGTTGTTCATTACAGGACGCTGAAGAGCCGGGGTTGCAAGCGGCGGGTGGTGGCCAGGGTAGAATGGCGGACGGGGCGACGGCGGGAGCATACCCGCTCTGTGGTCACCTTTCTGGGCCGCGACCGCTACAGCAGGCAGGATCTCTTTGAGCGGCTCTATGCGGCGCGGGGCCACGCGGAGAATGTGTTCAAGGGTCACCAGATGGACCTGTTCGGTGACCGCACGTCATTGCACATGATGCGAGCCAACCAGTTTCGGATCTATGTTTCGGTGTTCGCCGGCATCATCGGCCTCATCCTGCGCGATGTTGGTCTTGCGGGGACCGCCATGGCGAAGACGAGTATGGGGACCATACGCACGCGTCTGTTGAAGCTGGTGTTGTTTCTTGGGAATATCTCAGTAGCAGGGAGGCCAGATTTCCCGGTTAGCTTCATTACCGATCCTTAAGTGACACCGGTTTAATCCGGCAAGGCTTTCCCCCCAGGGAGACCTCTTCAGGCAGCAAGCCTCTATGCATCTTCCCACCAGCAGGGAGGCCAGGTGGTTGATCTCATCGGACTCGCTGACAGAATGACACAAGTCGCCCATGAAACCGGCCTTGCCGCCGAGGCCTGCGTAAACAGTCAGGACTGGAAGAGCGTAACCCCTCCCCAATGTTTGCGGCCCAAAGCAAGATACATTGTCCCATGCCGTAGTGGATCAATCCGGGAAAGTGCTTTGGAATTTACGCGGAAAACAACAGCGGGTCATATCAAGGTGACGGTGCGGCGTGTGCGTCTCTCGTTACCGGAGGCGTTTGTGCATCGGGAGCTGTTTGCGGTGAACTGACCGCTTCCGGCGGATCACACTGATTTTGGTGCTGCGGGGTGTGACTGGCCCCGAGGGGGCGGTCTGTCGTGGCCTGGATAGGTATTTGGACAAATAATGCCACACTGCCGACGGGTGCGAATCTCATTTCTTCGACCCTCGCGGTCATGAGTTACATTCGGTAGACAGCGTTGGTCTGACTCATCGCAATATGCTGCGACAACGGGTAGTGCACGGGCTAATCCTGTGCCAGAAATACAGGATCGCCTTAAGAACTCGACACCAGCGCAGGCACCGATGTCACAAATCCTTATCACCGAATTCATGCACCACGATGGCATCGAATTCCTGAGGAAGCGATTCGAAGTTACCTATGATCCCGAACTGCACAACGATCCGGAGTGCATGCATCGGCAGGTGGCCCTTTGCCGGGCAATGATCCTGCGCAACCGCACCAGCGTGACCAATGTGCTGCTGGACGGTGCGCCGGAACTCATTTGCCTGGGCCGACTTGGTGTCGGTCTGGACAATATTGATCTTGATGCCTGCAAGCGCAAGAAAATCAAGATCATTTCTGCATCAGGTGTCAATCACAACAGTGTGGGCGAGTACGTTGTCATGGCGGCAATGACCTTGTTGCGCGATGCCATCCTGGAAACTGACAGGGTCCTGCAGGGACACTGGCCGCGGAAGTTTGTTGTTGGTCAGGAAATCGCCGGAAAGACGCTGGGTCTGGTGGGCCTCGGTCGTACTGCTCGCAGTGCCGCGGCGAAAGCCAGGTGCCTGGACATGAAAGTCATCGCTCACGATCCATACTTGGCGGAGAATCATGACGTCTGGACAGGCGTCCAGCGGCTTGAACTGGATGAATTGCTGAGTCAGTCGGATGTGGTCAGCGTGCACGTCCCGCTTATGGTCGGAACTCGAAATCTGATATCTGAAAGACGCGTCGGACAGATGAAGCAGGGCGCGTTTCTGATCAACACGTCCCGTGGCGGTATTGTTGACGAATCTGCGCTGGCAAGAGCACTAAGGGAAAACAGACTTGGAGGCGCTGCTTTGGACGTCTTCGAAACGGAACCTCTGACCAGGAATGCCGCCAAGAGGTTTGCTGGACTGAAAAACCTTCTCCTGACTCCGCACATTGCTGGTATTACGCGAGAATCCAATCGGCGAGTCGGCATGTACATTGCCAGGCATGTCGCCAATCATCTGGATTTGGTCACTTGATGAAATGCTCTCCGACTCCCTGTTGATGCGGAAATCCCGGCTCAGTGAATAACTACCTGGCCCTGGTGCCTCACGGAGCGGACAAAATCCGTCACCATCTCTGGAGAGGTCGCCTTGTGTCACCCATGATCGGGATTCGTGACAGTCAGTGCATAACGACTGGTCAAGAAGTCTTTCATTGGATCCAGAAAATCCCGTGGCATTCTTGCCACCATCCTTCAACCTGTTGCAATGCACCCCAGTGATTAACCTGACGTTGGGATTGAAAGAGGCGTGACCGGTACCGAAGAGTAGAATCACATCAGGTGATGGTCAGGAATCCTGACGATTTGCAGCTCAAACCAATTCTAGCCTGAACTGATGTCGTCGCGTGGAAATAGCCCGCGACAGGGAACAGAAATGTTGTGCCATGCCATTCCCACCTTGACAAGTCATACATGGAGTCTAGGTCTTGACAAGATTACTTGGGGCACCAGAGCACCATCGGTGCCTCTACAAGATGGGTACGGGGCCAGAAGAAATTAAGGTGAACACAGCCCTATTGGCGCATGCAGCGGTTCCCATTCGGCGCATTGAAATAGGAGAATTCCAAATATGAAACGGGATGTATTGTCAACTTCTATTCTCGCCATGTTGCTGGTTCTGGGCGCGTGTGGTGGCGGTGGCGGTGGGGGAGCTGGGAACGACAGTCCTGAGCCCCCGGAGGACACAGCGCAGCCAAATGTGGCTGAAAGGTTTACTGGTTCCCGGCCGAATGAACCACCCGTGCCACCAATTTATGTTACACCAGCTTCCTATCATGTAGGCCCTGACGTCGCTCCGCCTGCAGCGCAACTTACACAGCTTGCCAATCAAGGCGGCGTCACAATCTCCGAAGGCCGTGTTGACGATGTCAGTAGCGCCAATGACATTGTTTCCTATCTCAGGCCGAGCCTGACCTATTTTGACTACACAGGACTGGCTTCGTTCAGAACGCCGCCAATTGTCCAGGTTGAACCCGGTGCAAGTCAACGTCAGCAGGAGTTGACGGTGTTGGCCGTCAAAGTCATAAACACTGCGCTTCCTTACGAGAAACGATTGCAAATGTCTTCATCGTTTGAATCTGGCCGGGAAGGCGCCATCAGTGTGCATTTCGGAACCCAGGCGGAAGAAGATCCAGATTCGGAAACTCGTGAGTTGGGCCGAGCGCAACCCAACTTCTGGTACATAGACCAACTGGACCCGGACACACAGACATACCGGATTTCAGAACGGGGTGCCATTTCCAGCAAAGTGACGATCTTTGCCGACGAATTCCAGGGTGCCAGCGATAACGATCGAGCCAGAATAGCAGTAATTGTCCACGAAATACTGCATTCTCTGGGTCTATTTGGTCACATAACGGATACGAGCACCGAAACCATCCTGACTGAAGTACTTAATCCTTCCCTGGGCACCTTCATTGTCAGTGACCTGGATCGTCATGCTCTGCTTGCCGTGTACAGCAAATTGCAGCCGGGGTTGCAGCCCGAAGACCTGACAGCAGCAAGTCTGGGATCGTGGAGCACGGTTTCCACACATTTGAGGGGTGAATTTGATGTAGCGGGCGGTACTGCGGCTTTCGGTGCCGCGTACGCAAACGGCTTGTCGCAGCCCTGGGCCAGCGGTCCAAGGCCCTCAGTAGACCTGGCCGACAACACGTCACTCTCGGGGACTGCAACGTGGCGCGGCGTACTTCTGGGTTTTACGCCAACAGCGGAAAAAGTGATTGGAGATGCCCGGCTTGATCTTACATTGTCATCGCTCGCCGGACAGCTTGAGTTTACAGACCTTGAAGATCTAGGCGGCAATACGTGGCTTGACGGCGACCTTGGTTACTCGGTGGTCGTCGAGGAGAACTTTTTTACCCATTCCGGAGGTGACAGCGGTGTCGTCAGGGGCGTATTTGTCGGGTCTGGTCACGAGGGTATGGCTGGCGTGCTCGAACGCAATGATCTTTCTGCCGGATTTGGCGGAAAGAGGTGACGGTGGCCCGAGGCGTCAGGCTAACAGAGATCATTCCCCTGGCTCCGAACCAGCAGCCAGAGCCATCGCTTCGTGTCATGACGTCGCTTCCAGAAGCAGTCAGATCTATCTGCCGGATAAGAGGGGCGCCCCTCCAGAGTGGCTGAATAGTTGCCGCCAGCAAAAGCCAGGGCCTTGGTTTACAACCAGCCGACTCCCGTGGCGACCGGCCCACAAAGGTATTCTGCACGCCTCAACACTTTCAGGAGGTCCACCCGCAGGCCGATGTGGCTGGTATTCCCCTCGGCAAGCCGACCTGTTGTGTCAGCAAGCAAATAGGGGACAGTTGACAAGTGGCTTCTCAAGTCAACGACCTACTCAAGGTACCACGTGCCGGTTTGCGCGTGGTTTTCCGGCTTCCTGGCGGTTGGTTCCCGGTGGTACGCTACCATCCAGGATTCTCCATAAGAACTCCGCAACCAAAGCAATTGCTTCGTCGGCTTCCGGCATGTTGCCCGCAAGGAAATGAAAAAAGTGCAACATTTGGTCATCCAGCTGAAAATCCAGATCTAGACACTGCGATTCGTAGGCCTCGCGAAGCCGAACACCGTCATCCCGCAACAGGTCCAGTCCCGAAACCTGCACAAACAGCGGCGGCAAACCTTCGAAATCCCCATACACCGGCGAAATATAAGGGTGGCGGGGATCTGCCGTCCCGGCGTACATCCTGCCCATTTGTTCGAGGTCGCCTTTTAGAAGGATAGGGTCCTCTTCTTTCAGACTATCCACCGAGGGCGACGCCAGTGTCACATCAAGCCACGGAGACAGCAAGGCGATCGCAAACGGAAGCTGACTATTATTGTCTCGCATTTTCAGTGCGGCAGAAAGGGCCAACCCGCCCCCGGCAGAGTCTCCAATCAGCGCAGTTCGATGATCTGTGCGCTCCGCAATTGCGGCGGCCATTACTTGGACGCATTCGTTCAATGCCGTCGGATAGGGGTGTTCCGGTGCAAGGCTGTAATCCGGGAGAATCACTTGTGATTGGCACGCTACGGCAAAATGACCGGCAACCCTCTGATGCGTCTGCGCGCTCATGAGGCAAAACGCGCCGCCATGAATCAACAGGATGTTAAATTGTCCGCGATCGCGGTCGGGAATGGCGCGTATGACAGGAACATTGCCGAGAATTTCGCTGCGGTAGGATACACCGTCGCAGATGCCAGTCATTTCGTAAGATTGCTTGAGGCTGTGCCGCATCTGATGCAGATCGAAACCGACCTGAAACCGGGCGCGCTCAAATCGAAACCGGTCCTCAATTTCACGCGCCTGAATGCTAATCATGCGCCTGTTTCCTCTTTCAATCCGGTTGCCTTCGGCTCGGGAAATCATCGCTCCAATCCGTTGTGTTGCTGTATTGCATTTACAAGGGTGTCATGTCTGGCGTGAAGACAAAGTTCTTTCATGCTGGGTTTCCTTTGCCATCTGAACCGCGAGAATGCCTGCAGTAATAATAGCTACACCGACAAAGTCGGCGAAGCCTACCGGTTCACCAAGAACAGCTGCAGCCACAACCACACCAAGGAATGGATTCAGAAAATGAAATGAACTCGCCCTGGTCGGACCAATGCGGTTTATCAGGTAGAACCAAAGCCACGTGGCAACGATTCCCGGCACAAGGGTTTGATAGGAGAATGCGGCGACCAGTCGGAACGACACGTCCGGCATCTGGGCCGTTTCGAATACCAGTGCCAGTGGCACCAGAACGGCGCAGCCAACCAGCAGCTGAATGCCCACAATCATCATCAGATTGCCTCCGGAAGTCGCCTGTCTGACGGCTAGCGTGGCCAGGCAGAATCCAATCGAGGCGACAAGACACAACACAACCCCGAGAAGTTCCAGCCCCATGGAAATCCTGCCTGTCACGATGATTAGAACGCCCAGAAAGCCGACTAGCAAACCGCCGATGCCTACAGGATTCAGGCGAACGCCGAAAAAGAGGAGATTCAGCACGGCCACTTGAAAGGGCATGGTAGAAGCAATGATTGCAGCCAGCGAAGCTTCAATCCATTGCATCGAGATGAAATTGGCTCCCAGATAAATGGCGTTCTGACAAACGCCAAATACAATACAGGCAAGCCACTGCCGGCGGCTGAGATCCAACGACTGCCCGATCAATCGAGCAATCCCGACGCACAGCACGCCTGATATGGCAAATCTCACCATGAGAGCGGTCAGCGGAGCAACTTCAAGGACGATAATTCTGGCTGTTGTGAATGCGCTCGACCACATCGTGACAAAGAGTACACCCAACACCATGGCACCAGGATCAATTCCGCCTCGGACGGCTGCATTCGGTTCGGTATTCATGGAGCGAGGTGTACTGTCCCCTGAATTGATGGCAATAGCTTGCCACCCAAACAGTTACTAGCGGCTGCCCGGCAAAAGGCTGACCGATTGGCGCCGCAAACGCCTCGTTGGGATTTCAGCAGGTCCCGGGCAGCTGCAACTTCGCCTTGTCGGGGGCGCTCTCGACTAGTCTTGGCCAATTGCCAAGAGCTCAGAAAGGCCAATTCTTCGAACTGGTCACCGCTCCATGGGATGCTGAATCCGATTCAGCAAGGCAACGTGGCTGTGTTGCCTCAAGGCAACAAACCATTGGTCATTCTGCCATTCGCAGCTCCATGATCAATCTGAGGTTGGCGGGTATCTCCGGTAGATTCGCCATGACAGACTGACTTTTGTATGCGGTGTTGGTTGCTTGACTCGGCAAGTCAACCTCGCTTCCGTCCGCAAAACCTGCAAGGCGACAGTCCGGCATCAATCGCGCAGCGCACCCTTCAGCATCTTGGACCACTTAATGCTTGGAATTTGCATGGCTGGGACCTGCATGGCCTTGCCCGTCTGAAAGTTGATTCCACGCTGTCTGCATCGTGTCCTCTTCGAAATCTTCCCAAGTTTTGGCAAGGACACGATTCTATCGTTCGCGACTGCTTCTGAAACAACTTCGCCAAGTACATTAACAACTCTGGACGCATCATATGGGCCAACACCCGAGCGTTGGCTGATCGCCATTGCAAGTTCTGACTTGGTCATCAATGTCTGATTTCTCATCACAATGTTCCCAATTGACTACAAAAAATTGATCTATCACAAATTTCTTGCAGAGTCTGTAGTCGGTATTAGGACATTGACAATGTCCAGGCCGTAATGGAATTGTGGTTGCTAGCGAAATGCAGTTTCGCTGAAACTTCGGAGCTTGCGCGAGTGAAGAAATTCCTGCGGCATTTTGCGCAGGGATTCGAGTGCCTTGATCCCTATCAACAGATGTCGGTCTACCTGGCTCCGGTAGAAACGAGTAGCCATCCCCGGCAACTTGAGCTCGCCATGCAACGGCTTGTCGGATATGCATAGCAAAGTTCCATAGGGTACTCTAAATCGAAATCCGTTTGCGGCAATCGTCGCCGACTCCATGTCAAGCGCAATGGCCCTTGACTGGCTGAGCTGGCGGGTCAGACCCTCGCTTGCCTGCAGTTCCCAGTTACGGTTGTCCACCGATGCTACCGTTCCGGTTCTCATGATTGTCTTGAGATCGTAGCCCTTGCTGCTCGTGATGCGGCCAACGGCCTTTTCGAGCGCCTTTTGAATTTCCGCCAGCGTCGGAACAGGAACCCATACAGGCAGGTCGTGATCCAGCACCTGATCCTTGCGAAGGTAGGCATGCGCCAATACGTAATCGCCAAGATTCTGGCTGACTCGCAGGCCTGCGCAGTGTCCCAGCATTATCCAGGCATTGGAGCGCAACACTGCAATATGGTCAGTAGCTGTCTTGGCGTTCGAGGGACCAATACCAATGTTGATGAGCGAGATGCCGTTGCCGCATTTTCGCTTCAAGTGATAGGCCGGCATCTGCGGTGAGCTGGCAGGTGGAATAATCTCGCTCGCAGGATCCTTCATCACCTTGTCGCCTGGCGTCACCAGACATGTGTAATCCGATGACGGATCGGCAAGTTCCCGCCGAGCATAGGCTTCAAAGGCATTCACATAAAACTGGTAGTTGGTGAACAGAACCAGCGGCTGAAAATGCTTGTAATGCGTTGCCGTATAGTGTCGCAGTCTTGCCAGTGAATAGTCGACCCGAGGAGCCGTAAAGGGTGCCAATGGCCTCGTCCCGAATTCCGGAACCACTGCGACGCCGTTCACGATGTCATCGTTTATGATCGACAAATCCGGCATGTCAAAGTGGTCCGGGATTGCATCCCCCCATATCTCGGTCGAATCGGTTGTGCCGATTTCGACACCGTCCATGGCAAACTGTACCGGCAAGGGCACATTCGAGTTGGCGACCTCGATAGCAGCTCCGTAGTTTTCGATTAGTAGGCCGATCTGCTCGGTCAGGTATCGCCTGAACATTGCTGGCCGGGTGATTGTCGTGGTGTAGACACCGGGCGCACTCACGCGGCCAAACGAAAGCCGCGTGTCAATGCGACTGTGCGAAAACACTTCAACCCGAACTTCCGGATACCAGGCACGGAAACGCACTTGAGAATCGCTATCCGGCTGACTGCCAAGGAAGCGCTTGCGCAGGAACCTCACTGCCTCCTCGTGCAATTCGCACAACATGTCCACTGCATCGGTGGGATTGTGGAACACCCGAGGTGGATGTTTTGGCGGGTGCAGCACGCGCCGCCGCTGCATGTTTGAGAATTCGCCGGACTCGGGTCCTGTTGGTCTGGTCATGCCTCTAACGCCATCTGCCGTTGACAGCACCCTGCAGACTACTAATTTGAAAATGACCAATCTGTCGAATCATTTGACAGACTCCCAGTGCTTGGTGAGATTGAAACAGCGAACTTGCAGGTTGACAGCCGGTTCGCAACGATCGAATGATGCCAGTTCCAGTTGCAGCATAATGGCTGTGGTATTGTGCAACCAGCGCCAATGCAATCCGCAATCCGCCAATGCATTTACCATCGGGACCTACCAGAAGGTCGCCTGACGCAATAGGTGGTGTTGGGAAAACTTGTGTGCTGCTCAATCGACGCCAAACAGATCGACGAGCTCGAACCTCTGAACATCGACCAACCCTCGGTCGCTGATCCTGAACTCCGGTATTACAGACAACGCAAGGAGGGAGTGCTGCATAAAGGCATTGTGCACATTGCAGCCACTTTCTTCCATCGCCCGGCTGAGACCCGCCGATGCTGCGGCAACCTTCGCTGCCTTGCGGTCCGACATCAGTCCGGCGATAGGCAGATTCACCAGCGCTGCTTCTTCGCCGTCACGCCACAAGGAGATTCCTCCCTGAATATTCTTCAGGCGATTGGTGGCAAGGGCCATGTTCTCCCTGCAGGTTCCGACAACAATCATGTGATGACAGTCATGAGCAACGGTCGAGGCAAGGGCCATGGCCCCCTGGTATCCAAATCCATGCACAAAACCGTTGACCACTTTCCCGCTGCCGGCATGCCGCTCGACCAGAGCGACCTGACAGACATCCTCTTTGGGATTTCCGCACACGGTCGAACTCTTGACTGGCAGTTGTGCGTGCATAAGTCTGGTTGGTGCCTGGTTTTCAATAATTCCTATCACCTTGACCAGCGCCTTTCCGTTCGAAGCATTCGGCGGAGCAGGAATGCAGAAATCGTCTGCTTTCAGATCATGTCCGATCCTGACCGAGTTCCTGGAGTCCGGAGGCCAGTTTGCTCGCGGGGGCTTGACCAGCAATTTGCCATCGGCGGCTATCAGCTTTCCTCTTGCAAAGACGCGCAGAATCGAGAAGTCTTCCAGATTGTTCACCAGCAGGACATCGGCCCGTCTGCCTGGTGCCAGCGAGCCAATCTCCTGTTCCAGGCCGAAATGGCTTGCGGTGTTGATGGTCGCCATCTGAATGGCAACGACCGGGTCGCAACCGCAGGCCATGGCATGCCGGACCACGCGATTCATGTGCCCGTCATCGACCAGAGTTTGCGCATTGCAGTCATCTGTACACAGGATAAGATTTCTGGAATCAATGTTGCCCTCGGTTATGGCTGTGATCTGCTTCTCCACATCGTACCATGCCGACCCGAGCCGCAACATTGCCTTCATTCCCTGACGCACACGGGCTACGGCGTCTTCCTCCCGCGTGCCTTCATGATCGTCGGCGGCACCTCCAGCGGCATAGGCATGAAAGTCTCGTCCGAGGTCGGGCGAAGCATAATGCCCACCGACAACTTTGCCTGCTGCCATGGCCGCGGCCATCTCGCACAGCATCTTGTTGTCGCCGCTGATTACACCGGGAAAATTCATCATCTCGCCTAGACCAACGATGTTTGGCCACTTCATCGCTTCTGCGACGTCATCCGGCGTAATTTCGGCACCGGCGGTTTCCAATCCCGGTGCTGAGGGAACACAGGATGGCATTTGCACAAATATGTTCACGGGCTGCAGCATGGCTTCTTCATTCATGGCGGCAACACCATCAAGACCAAGCACATTGGCAATCTCATGGGGATCGACGAACATTGTGGTCGTGCCATGGGGAATTACAGCTTCCGCAAATCGGGCCGGCGTCAACATTCCTGATTCGATGTGCATGTGGCCGTCGCAAAGTCCCGGCACAGCCATGAGACCGGTGGCATCAACAACGCTTGTCAACTCGCCGATGCAGTGTTCTGCATCGGGACCGCAATAGGCAATTCGGCCATGGGACACAGCCATATCCCATTCCGGCAATATCTCGCGGCTGTGGACATTTACCAGGCTGCAATTCCTGATGACAAGGTCGGCAGGTTGTCTGCCAGCGGCTACGGCTACCAGAGACTCTACCACTGCATGCCGGGGGTGTGGTTGTGCTTCGCCGGTCAATTGAACCCCTCCCGTAATTGACATCCAGTTACCTTGATGCCTGCTGCTGTTACTTGAGTGCAGTGCAGAGTCCAAGGCGAGGCCACAAGCGCCAGCCCTTGCCGACGAATGGTCAGGAAATGGCTTGATCAATGCAGAGGCACCATCTGCGGTGCTCGCCACACATCAAAGGACATTCTGTTGAGGCATGAGTCGGCCAACGCATAACTCACCTGCAACCTGGCAGCGGTGTGGGTCAGACAACTCCGTCCACAGAGCAGCGCAATGTTGCGGGCACCTGCCCTGCTCGTGGAACCTGCAACATTAATCCTGGCCAGGATTCTCTCGCCCACTCCACACCGCCAGCATTGAATAGATCGCAGTAAGGGCCATCAAGGAAGACCACAGCCATTCGTATCTTCCATGCGCGTGTGTTGAATGCGATTGATCCAATCTTTGGCCTGGCAGATCTGGAGAAGGCGTTTGCCGGAAACAACTCGTTCGTATGAACTACAACCTTGCTTTCAGGTTGCAGTAGCTGATCGTTGCCGCGTCGGGAGCCGATCAGTTATCTTCTTTCGGGTATTTCCATTGGTTAACCTCGAATCCGCCCTATGAGGTTTGAGCACATCTAAGCCGCGGGCGGGCTGTTGGTTCAGGTTCAGAAGGTTCAGCTTTCCAGGTAGCCTACGAAGAATCCGGAAAGGGAATTGGTGGAGCCAAGGGGATTTGAACCCCTGACCTCTTGAATGCCATTCAAGCGCTCTCCCAACTGAGCTATGGCCCCACGCGGTTTGACAGTCCGCTGCCTCCCGATACGTAATATTCGGAGCAAGATCAAGCCTGCCCGGGAGCTTGCGGCTACGGAATGTAGGTTTGTGCCGTCCTCGGTCCTGATTGGCGTTGGCGATGTCAATGAAACAAACGAACAATTCTGGAATTGTGGTTTCAATTGCGGGAGCAGTTCATTGGTTGATAACATCATTCTGCCCAGAGCATCAGCACTAACGGGCAAACGGAAGCCCTTCCAACAAATTATCTGCCCCAGAATCCGGAAACGCAGTTGACTAGTAATCCAGGAGTCCAGTCGCGCTGCATTGCCGTTTGCGCGTTCTGTTCCTTGGAACGTCTACCAGTCTGCAGTTAATCCTGAACATTTATCGACCGAGGATACTTACTCCATTTCCCTTTTCCGACGACCTTGTCCAGAGTTTTCCCGGTCGGTGTTGGCGCAGCCAGAGTCCCACAACTGATTGTAGCAAGACGGGCAGCGACTTGCGAAGCAAGCATCACTTGAATGAAGAGTGGAGGTACGTGGACATATTCGGCGGATTGTGACTAATAGTTCGTTACGGTGATTTTGACGGTCTGGTACGTATCATTTCAGCGCCGGGAGATTGTTCGGACCGACGAGGCCCCGGATGCTCCGGGCTTGTCCTGGAATGCGCCCGGCGGTCGAGATTGAGAACCATCTGGTGGACACTCGGCGGCGTGACCTGGAAGTGTCGCTTCATATCAGCCTCGGCCGGCGGTCGCCCGAACATCTTCGTATTGGCATGGATGATGGCCAGGGACTGGCCCTGCTGTTCAGTGAACCCGGATTGCGGCGGCTGGCAATTATCGTTTGAATGATTCATCAGAGCATCCAAAACAATTTGGAAGCCGTGATGAACATACGATAGCGCCTGGCGCCTGACCAATCCGAAGGAGACGAACGCAAGGCCCTGCTTGCGGGTGGGACACAGAGGACACGCCGTCTGAAAGGCGCACAAATCCTTCTGGCTGCGGATAAAGGTGTCCCCGATGCCGAGATGGCCGAACGGGTGGTGTGTGGCATGTCGACTGTAACCCGGACCAGGCGCCGTTTCGTCGAGGGCAATCCGCAGCACCACGACCCGGTGCGCAACGCAAGCTCACCGGCAAGGAAGAGGTCCTGCTGGTCACCAGAGCCTGTTCGAACCCACCAGCCGGGCATGCCTGCTGGACCCTTGCGCTGCCGGGTGACGAAATGGTCCGGCTTGCCGAACACGAGAGCCTCTGGGGCGAGACCGTGCGTCGACGGCTCCTGGAGAACAATCGCAAGCCGTGGCGCAAGACCATGTGGTGCATCCCCAATCCCAGTGCCGCCTCTGTCGCGGCCACGGAAAATGGTCTCGACCTCTACAGTGAAAGGCCCGGTCCAGACTGTCCCGTGGTCTTATTCGACCAAAGCCCGATGCAGTTGACTGGTGAGAGCTGAACACCGATAGCGGCCAAACCGGGACGACGCCGGCGTCATCGTACGGTCAACCTGTTTGTTTGTCTTGACGGTCATAACCCCTGGCGGAAGGTCAAGGTCACCGAGCGCCGGGCCTCGGCCGGTCTTGCGGCCTGCATGCGGGACCTGTGCGCTATCCACTTTCCGGAAGCCGGGAAGATCAGGGTTGCGCTCGACATCCTCTCAACCCACACACCAGCAGCACTCTACAGATCCCTGCCGGCCGCGGAAGCACGGCGTAGTCTTCGAAGAATCGAGTTTCATTTTACCCCTGAACACGCCCGTTGGCGCAACATGGTCGAGATCGGGACTGGTGTCCTGCAGGGTCGGTGTCTCAAGCGACGTATTGCGGACAAGGACAGGCTTGAAGCCGGGATTTCTGCCTGGGAGAAGCGGCGAAACGACAGGAAGGAGCAGATGAACCGGATGTTCACAATCGACAAGGCAAGGGAGAAACCGGTGAAAGCTGACCCCAAACTCGAAGATTGCACACCGCAATCCAAGGAGCCAAGATCACTGTGACGAGATACTAGTTTCCGTAAGCCAATTGATGATAGATGTGAAGCCCAGTCGAAACTGATAGTGTGAGGAGTAGCCGTGCGCAGATTTTGGTCGGCGTTTTTGCGACTTGCGGCTCGGAAACACTTGCAACAATACGAGAATGGCCGATGCATTCCCTCTGTCCGTGCTGTATTTCTTGCAGACTATGTCTCAAGAAAAGTAATTGTTGACGGTGCCTACGAGAGAGCGGAACTAGATGCGCTATCCCGCAAGTTGTTCTACCGCATTCCGTGCAACTCCACAGCGCTCGACATTGGGGCAAACATTGGCAATCATGCGATACAATTCGCCAAACACTTCGACAGGGTCATCGCCTTCGAACCAAATCCGATGGTTGCATCCGTATTGCGCGCAAACACAATGGAAACGAGAAATGCAATCGAAGTTATTGAGATAGGCCTGTCAGACGCGCCTGGCAGGCTGAGTTTCGAGATCAACAACCGCAACCTTGGCAGCTCGCGAATAATAGATGGTCCATCCAGAGACACTATTGAAGTTACAACACTAGACGCATTGGTCGGACCGCTCAATCTCAATAATGTTCGCTTTGTCAAGATCGACGTAGAGGGACATGAAGACAAGGTTATTGCCGGCGCGGCGAATTTACTGTCAACCTCACATCCTATCATTGCGATGGAGGGGTTTTATAAGACCGATCCCGAGAAGGGACTGCGCGTTTCGGCATTACTAGATCAGTTCGGATACACGAACTTTTATCGCCTTACCGATCCACGACATTTTGTGTTGCGAACGCTACGTTCAGCTACGCCCAAGCCTCTAAGGAAAGCACGCGTGCTTACACTTGAGCGAATAGAGCACATTTCAGGTGAAGACCATCCCTTGGCAATTGCATCAGCCGAGCCGCTACAGTAAGCGCGGCTAACACTTACCTGGCATTGACAGTGGATAGCTGCTTCGCGCCCACTCCCGCTCCGCCTACTCCCCCACGCGGTACAACGGGTCCAACAACTTCTCCGGCTATTTATGCGAGGCCGCCTGCGACTTCAGCTTTACAGATCGTCTGACTTCCGAACGCCCGCCTGAATTGAACTCTGGAAAGAAGCAACAGGCGATCGCCCAGTCGCGCTCAGACCCTGGTGGCCGGGTTCCGAGACACTGTTACCCCTTCTTACCAGGACAGTCTGGCAAATGGATCAAGGGTTCGTGTGAATTGCGAAACTCGTACTTAGGCAGATTTCGAAAAGTTCATTCTGCTACAGTCAACTTGCTGCCCGACTTCCACAGTGCTTGGAAGGCCAACAACCCGCCCTGCCGCGCTCCATCTCCCAGCGCATCCCCGACACCCTCAACTGCCCTTTGACACTCTTCCTGTTTGCTGTCTCGATTCAGCATCAGAATGCTGCTCATTTGTGTAGTTATTCGTCATGGTTTGTATGGACGCAGTCTTCTGGTAGTCTGGATAACGACGAGATGGCCATATTTCTTTTTCTGCTGGGCTTGTTTGATGAGTTGGCTGGAAGGGGTCGCTGGCGAACAGATCGAAATCTCCGGCAGGGATCGAACTGGCAAGCCATTGCGAACCATAATCGACATGAACACGGGGTTGGTGCGAAATGACCCGATTCCTACTGACGCAGAATTGGAGGCGTTCTATTCGAATAGCTACAGAATAGCTTACAAAGGTACCGCACGACCAAGGCCTCGCCAGGTCTTGCGGAATTTCCGGCGGTCGGCCCAATTTGCAAGACAGTTCTACTGGATGCTTCGAGGACGGCACCATGCGCTAGACTGTGGTGCAGGATCCGGTGAATTGCTGTATCTCGTGACACAACTTGGAATGGAATGTATCGGTGTCGAGCCAAATGTCGAATATGCTGTGTATTGCAGGGAAGAGCTTGGTCTTGATGTCAGGACGGAGGCTTTAAGCCCAAATCTGTTTTCAAACCGCACATTCGACCTGATTACGCTTGTCCATGTCCTCGAACACCTAAACGATCCGATCAAGTATCTATTGATGATCCGAGAATGGATGTCCGAAGAGTCGGTTCTGTATGTGGAAGTTCCTGACATCGAGCATATGTGCCGTTACCACAATACGGGAAACATGTTTCATTACGGACACGTCTATAACTTTAACCACTGGACACTGCGTGCTGTCGCAAGAATTGCCGGTCTAACCGAAATCCCCCGGTCTGCCAGTGCGTGCCATGGACAGACCAAGGTATTCCTCAAAAAGTGCAGGCCCCACTTGGGAAAGCTGGAGAACAGACAGAACGCCAGCGCGGTCAAGTCGCTCATTGGAAAACACTATGCTCGAGAGTACAGGAAGGGAAAGCTGACGAAGCCGTTTGTCAAGGTTTACAATCATTTGGAAGAGACCGTTTCGTCGGCCAACAAATCCTCCCGACAAATAGGTGACAACGTAGCCTCAGTCCTGCGAGCCGACATACTTGCTTGTTCTGGCAACTCTTGACCACCTGGCACAGGTGCGCAATCAGTCCGGGTACAACAATTCCTTTCTGCGAAGAGAGTCTCTTCAGCCTGTTGGATTAGGGCTTCGCACCACTGAGCATGACACGCCTTGATGACCTGTCGTTGAGACAGGCTGCTCTGCCGAATTAGAAGCCGTATTCTGCCGGTCCCTTCGGCCAGATGTTTTTGGCCCGGAATTCTGGCTGCATCACAAGATTGAGCGAAGGTTTCTAATGAGATCGGGCAGTTCGTCTGGCTTGCTGTTACGCCGCACAGACCTGATTGCAGACAATCCTCGCCAATTGAGCATACCGTCGAAATCCGTTGTCACCAACCCAAGCGGGTTGGGTGCAAAGCCCCGAACTTCCAGTTCCGGGTAGCATTGGATTTCTCGGAACAGACTGTGCAGCGCGAAGTCAACGCTTCCCAATGGTAGCTTCCGGCAATGAAATACGCAATCGCCACCACAAAACTTGCATCTGAATCACGTATTGCGTGACACTCGTCGACAGCCATGGCTGTTTGTCACGCCGATTAGGGCACCATCAAGACACCGTATTGCAAACTGAAGGGCGATATGGGGCTGGTGCATACGAGGCACCGGTCTGTCGACATTGCCCCCTTCACAATTTGTCCTGCCTGGACAATCCAGGCAACACATTGAAGAACAGGCCTGCCTATTCATAGGTCGGTTTACAATGTTCGTTATGAAGCAAGAACAGCCTGCTCTGCCCTGATACTCGGAGCATGTCCAATGGATCGTGGATCAGCCGTTTAATCCTAGCTTCTTGCGGTAATGCGCGCGCAGGTCCCTTTCGCTCAATCCAATATCGTAGGCCGGAGATAGAATCAGTTCGGCATATCCGATCGCTACGACTACAAATGCACTCATCCGATCAAGATAGTCCGACCAAACCGTTTCGAACGCCTGTATGAGCAGGGTAGGTGCTTGCCGCCTGTGAAATATCCTGGCCGTCCCTCCGACGCGTACGGCCTTTCTCGTCAACACATCGAGAAAGCAAACTTCCAGATGAGGATCACGGCGCAGATTGGCCATGGTTTGCGGGGACCGGATGTTGCCAAAAGCGATAGTCTCCTTGTCCAGCACCACAAATGTTGCCTTTGGGGAAACTGCTGCCCGGCCATCGGCCCGTTGAGTTGCCACCATGCCGGCGGTATTTGTCCTGATCAACCTGACCATCTCGTCGGTCAACATTTCACACCGGATCGTCGAATTGCAGGAATTGACTTAACGATCCGTCCATTCCGGCCGACCTCGTAATACCGCTTCTCCTGACCCTGTATTCTGCCTGCCAACACTCCGTCCGGAAGTGATGCACCTACAATTCATGGCACCGACCGGACTGGTCTTGGAAGTTCGACCGAGTTGCCAAAGGAACAACAGCCTCAATGTCGCTGGATTGCCGCAGATTCTGTAACGGTCAGGAGCCGGCAAGTACGGCTGTCAGCTCCGTTACCGAGGTGAACATCGGTGAATGGGAGTATCCGGAGTTAACGATCCTCAGGTTTGGAAACTTCCTGGCCAGCAAGGCAATCGTCTCCTCGACCTCCATGGTCGCAGTAAAACGTCCAAGACAGGAAAAGGTGCCACCCCCGAAGTTCAGATGTGCCGGACGCTCCGGTCGGTCCAACCGGAACTGTTCGGGTTCGGGATAGAATTCCGGATCCCAGTGCGCCGCCCCGAAATTGGCGAATACAGAAGTACCGCTGGGTACCAGATATCCATCAACCTCGACATCCTGAAGCGCCGTTCTGGAGGTCGAAATAGACCGGGGTCGAATACGCATTGTCTCGGCAACTGCCACTCGGACCAAGGCAGGGTCTTTACCGATTCGGGCCCATACCTCTGGTCTGGAGACCAGTTCAATTATGGCAATGGCAATCTGGTGCGATGTATTGTCGGTGTTTGCCTCTACCAGCTTGACCATCCACGTGTAGAGATCGTTCTCCGAGATCTCTCCTGCATCCGCAGAACGGATCATGTCGGAAATCAGATTGTCTCCCGGATTTTGGCGGGTCGCAGCTATACGCTCATCAATATAGTCCATCATGGCGTCGAAGGCGGCCACAACATCCGCTGTCTTTTCGGGGTTTCGGGTGTGGACCTGTTGAACAGTATGCGACGTCTTGGCAATAAACTCGGCATCATCAATCGGTGCATCGACCCAGTAACAGTAGACACCTGAAGGGATCGGGTCACAGATGGTCTTGATCAGGTCCACCGGTTCGTCGGCAGGCACTCGCTCGACGACATTGGCAACCACCTGTTGAATGTCCCTTCGAAACCTTTCGCATCCCTCCTCACCCAGCAGCCGGACAACGGGTGCTCGCAATTTGCGGCGAGTTTCGCCCCGGTTGTGATAGGAGATTGAGTTGCGCTTGTAATCGAGCACCTGCCCTTCGGGCATTCCGAGAATGTTCATGAGTTTGGGGTGGCCAGATCCCAGGCGCGGATCCACAATTGACTTTCGGCACTGCCGATAGTCTAGAATTTCGACGCCGCGTTCACTGCGAGCCACTTTCCAACGGCTGGCAAGGTCGGCCAGAATGGGAAATGGATGCCTGTCATAGTCTTCGCTGGAAAAGCCTATTTCCGGCAGTTCTGCAATACTTTTCATGAATGTAATCCTGGCATGTGGTAGTCAGGAGCCCGGCCTATCATCTGGCCGCGGCCTTCCCGGGACGTTCGAGGTACGAGAACAGCATTGAGAGGCTGAAACACAACACGAAGTACATTGCTGCCACGCTAATCCATGCCTCGAATATTGCTCGAGTAGTAGAAACCAGTTCCACTGCCTTGTAGGTCAGCTCCTGGACTGAGATTAGCGAAATGATGGCGCTGTCCTTGATCAGTGATATGAACTGGTTGGCCAGCGGCGGCAGCACCTTCCTGAGTGCTTGCGGCAGGATGATGTAGCGCATTTCCGCAATCCAGCTCATGCCTAGCGAGCGGGCGGCCTCCTGTTGGCCGCGCGGAATCGCTTCGATACCAGCGCGCACAATCTCCCCGACAAATGCGCTTTCGAACAGGGCAAGAACAATCACACCGGAAATGATGGATGGAAATCTTCGCATGTCACCGAAGAAGAACTCCCAGACAGCATTGTTCTCCTGTCGTGCGATGCCTCGTGCCCAGCTTTCGATATTTAACGCAGTAATCAGCTGTTCGGACAGGAAGAAGAAAAAAATGAAAATGACAACAACCGGAGGAATGTTACGGAGTATTTCGAGATAGGTGCGAGCCAGCATTCTGATTGTCAGGTTCTTGGCCACGCGTGCCATGCCCAGCAGAGTGCCGAGAATTACGGCAAGTATGCTGGCATAAATGCATACCCGAATGGTCGTAATAAGCCCCTGAACCAGTAGATTGGCAACCCACCGTTCGCGCTCCTCGTCATAGCGAAACATGTAGTTGGGAATTAATCCCCAGCGCCACTTGTAGTTGAGCTGATCACCGATCTGCACCCAAATGTATCCGAAGAACAGTATCAGCACGGCCACAATGACACCGTCCATCCAGTGGAGGCGTTTTGCAATACTGTGCAATTTGTTATTCATTCGATCAGCGCTCCGACTTACCAGGATTCAATCCTGATGGTATTGCCGGCACCGGGACAGCGCCCGGCTTGCCGGCTAGTGGTACAAAGGGGAGCCTGCCTCGGAAGGCAGTCTCCTTGAAGCTTTAGTTCATCACAACTTGGTCAGCCCAATCTTCGGTCTTGAACCAATAGTTGTGCCGCTCCTCCAGCCAACCGTTGCGCCAGTTCTGGGCAATCCAGTTGTTGAAGAAGTTGAGTGCATCAGGATCGCCCTTGCGAATCGCAAATCCTTCGCCACGCGGATCGAACAGCGCCGCAAAAGGCACAACGAGGGTTTCGGGATAGTTGCGTGCCTCACGTGACGGGGTCGGTTCCGAGGCCATGGTTGCGTGCGCATTGCCGTTCAGCACTTCCTGTGCAGAAGCACCGTCTTCGTCAAACAGCAACAATTCGGCTTTCGGGAATTGTTCGGCGATAACGACCGCCGGCGTGGCTCCTCGGCGAGCCGCAAATGTTACATCCTCGCTGTTGAAATCCTCCATAGCGAAACCTTCGACCATTTCCTTGTTGGCGAGAATTGTCAGACCGGAATAGGCATAGGGACTCGTGAAGTTAATCGTCAGGTTGCGCTGTGCCGTGACTGACATGCCGCTGATGATGGCATCATACTTGCCTGCTACCAGGGCCGGGATAATGCCGTCCCAGGAAGTGGGTATAAATTCGACGTCAACGCCCATATCCTTCGCCAACTTGCGCCCGACATCCAGCTCGAAACCGATCAGTTCGCCATTCTTGTCACGCATTGACCATGGAATGAACAACGACAGGCCGATCTTGATGACGCCGCGCTTCTTGATGGTTTCAATTACGCTCTCACTCGACAGGGCTTGTCGTGTTTCCTGCGCGGCTGCCGGTAATACAAAGCTGGCTGTCAGCGTTGCAACAAGCAGGACGCCGGCCAATCTTCTTGTGAAATTCACTATGATTCTCCTTTTGGAAGTTTATCAGAAGCAATTGCCTCTAGGTTGTTACCGCGTAACGTCTTTCCATGAAGGTGACGAACACGGAGAGCATGAGGGTGACCACCATGTAGACTGCTGCTATGGTGAACCAAATCTCGAAGCTCATATAGGTGTCAGATATCAGGTTTCGGCCGATGGTTGTGAGTTCTGCCACGGCAATAACACTTACGATTGCCGAACTCTTGACCATATGCACGACTTCGCCAGTCATTGGCGGCAGCATGAACTTAATCGACTGGGGAAGAATGATATATCGATAACATTGAAGCGTACTCATTCCGATCGAACGCGCTGCCTCCCATTGTCCCACTGAAATGGCGTTGATCGCGGCGCGCAGAATTTCCGAGACCAGAGCGGCATGAAAGACCGCCAGGCAAAGAATTGATGCCGAATAACGATCCAGATCGAAAATCGCGCCAATAATGTAGTAAAATATGTAAAGCAGTACCAGAAGTGGCATATTGCGAACGAATTCGAGGAAGACGATTGCCACCGCCGTTCCAACGACCAAGCCAGACAGTCGCAATAGCGCAACAATCAGTCCGATGACCAGCGCCAGCACAAAAGACAGAGTTGAAAGCTGAATGGTCTTTACAAGACCGATCGAGATCTCGCCCCACTGAAACCCGTCGTCGGTTATTCGGAACAGGTAGTCGGGCATCCGGTACCACTGCCAGTTGTAGCCCATTGCCTCGGCACCGGCCAGGCAACCATACAGGATAAGGTACATGATACCCAGATAGATAAGCACAGCCATAGGGGTCGACTTAAGCAATTTGCGCGCCTGGCGCACCATCTGCTCTGTCGAACCCGGCTGGCTCGCTGGCCGGTCGGTCGTCGTGTGCCGGGACATTTCGTTCAATGCTCGAGAATTTGATCAAGAAACGCTTGGCAGCGCGGATTCTTCGGTTTGGTAAAGAAGATCGATGGCGGTGCTATCTCGACGATCTTGCCATCTTCCATGAACACCATTTTGTCGGCGACCTTGTTGGCGAATCCCATTTCATGGGTAACGCAAATCATGGTCATGCCGGATTCAGCCAACTCGGTCATGACGTCAAGGACTTCGTTGATCATTTCGGGGTCTAACGCCGAGGTAGGCTCGTCAAACAGCATGATGCGTGGTTCCATGCACAAGGAACGGGCAATGGCCACCCGCTGCTGCTGTCCACCCGAGAGTTGCGCCGGGTACTTGTCCGCCTGTTCCGGTATATGAACCCTGTCGAGGTACTTGCGAGCCCGGGAAATGGCCTCGGCCTTGGGAATTTTCCGCACTCTGATGGGGCCAACGGTCAAGTTTTCCAGAACGGTGAGGTGAGGAAACAGGTTGAACTGCTGGAAAACCATTCCGACTTCCATCCGCACAGCCCGGATATTCCGGGTGTGGTCATTCAACTCGATACCGTCGACGATCAAGTGTCCGCCAGAATGCTCCTCAAGGCGGTTGACACATCTGATCAATGTAGACTTTCCAGACCCGGAAGGGCCGCAGATTACGACCTTTTCGCCTATATGCACTGTCAGACTGACATCGGTCAGTGCCTGAAAGGCACCAAAGAACTTGTCCAGGTTGCGGATTTCAATAATGGGTGTGTCTTCCGGCATGCGTTGTTTTCCGGCTACGTATTCCTTGGCACCCGGATGATCAGAACAAGCATACGCAACTGCAGCCGGCTGCATCTGGATGAATTGATGTCGGCCCAAACTTGATTCGGCTCGTGGTGCTTGTCTCATTCGGGATTGCGGAGGCTTATAGTACTACCGCTTCTATTAGTCAAGCAAATATATTTCATAAGCAAGAGTAATAATACTGGCCGCTTTCCTTTTGGCATCTTCGTCGAAACATAATCTCCATATTTGAGGATGCCTGACAGGATGTTAACCTTGCACAGCACCTAATTTGGTAAACAATTGCAGTTTTTCGGGCGACCAGCATGACAAAGTCTCGCGCAAGCCTTGTCGACACTTCTGTTGATCTGGAGGCTCCTGGCAGGCAGAACGGGGACATAAGGGTACAATGGTCAGACAATACCATTCCCCTTGGCTTCCATCCGGTGCCGATTGTGACTGTTGCCAACGGACGCGGACCAACAGCTCTGCTGATGGCTGGCGTGCACGGAGATGAATTCGAGGGACCTTGTGCTCTGTTGCGGCTCGCGCAATCGATGCGTGCTGACCGAATAGCCGGGAGAGTAATCATCATACCGGCTCTGAATCTGCCGGCTGTTTCTGTCTCGTCCCGAACCTCACCGCTTGACCATGCCAACCTGAACCGTGTTTTCCCGGGGCAGCCCGCGGGCAGCATCACGCAGCTCATTGCCGACTATGTCGAAACAGAGCTCGTGGCGAAGGCTGATGTTGTGATTGATCTCCATTCTGGTGGCAAGGCCTATGTCTTCGCGCCCTGCACTCTTGTTTCAAGGGCAGCAAAGACAGATGTGGTTGAATCCAGTCTTGAACTGGCTGAATGGTTCGGGCTTCCGACACTGTGGCTCCTCGGCGATCACAATGACGATCGTTCGGTAAATTCGGCGGCAGACCGAGTTGGTAAGCCCATGATCGCACTGGAGCTTGGAGGTGGAGGTGGGTGCGACCCAGATCTCGTCGATAAGGCAGTACGAGGCCTGAACAATTGCCTCCACGGATTAGGAATACTGCCGGATGATCATCAAGGGCGCTGGGTCGCCGGGTCAGTCATTGATCGTGTAGTCGAGATTTCCGATCGTTCACATTCGGTGTTTTCACCTGGAAGAGGTTTGTTTGAACGGTTTGCGAGTGCAGGTTGCTATGTGGATGCAGGAGACGAAGCGGGTGTGCTGTACCGACTCGAAGAGCCCGAGCAACCCCCTGTCAGGATGTTCTTCGAGAATGCCGGATTTGTGCTGGCCCACATTAACCGAGGCATGGTCAATCGCGGCGAGCTGCTTTACTCGGTTACGACCGATGTCAGTTTCGATAGCGTTCCTGCCCTCCGGAGTGTCAGGAATGTGCCCGGAACCGGCGACAATTGCCGGCCGCCTTCAGCTTGACAAACACCAGACTGACCCTGTCGGGCCACATGTCTTGTTGAAGGACTGTCAATCAATGACCCCCATGGCATCGATCTCGACAAGCAAATCGCCATCTGCCAACCCTGAGACAACCACACCAGTGCTACAGTGCATGATGCCGTCAAACCACCGATTGATGGCTGCGTAGACGGCCGGACGGTAGCGGATATCGGTTACGTATACTGTCAGTTTGCACACATCCGAGAGGCTGCCGCCGGCAGCCCGCATCCACTTGTCGATATTACGGCAAGCCTGATCGGCCTGCCGTCCGGGGTCACCACGGCCAACCAAGGTCCCGTCTTCAAGTACACCGACCTGTCCCTGCATGAACACAAAATCTCCGCTCGCCCGTATGGCACGGGAGTAGGTCGCCTTGGCGTGATATCTGGTTTCATAGGGCTGGATGTGCTTCTTTGGCATCGTTTCAAGTCCGTAAGTCCAGTGGCTGGGTGAAGTGAACTCACGCGGCCATTGTGTTACCAGCTGCTGGAGGTCCAGTTCGGCAACTTTCAAACAGATCGGGCAGTGCCGCGTGTCTCGGGATGCGGTCAAAGCAATTGCCGCCTGCTGACCTGACGCCATGGTAGCGCAAAGATCGCCAAACCCGGACATGCCCGGGAAATGTAAAGCCAGCACTCCACGATTCTTCGGGCAAAGGTCGACCAGAAATAAACAACCTTGCCACGTTGGCCCTGCAAGATCTCCACTCGCTGGCGGCTGTCGGGCTGGTTATATCCCCTGCCTGATCCAGCAACATCATCCCGCACGCTCGTTGCCGGAACTGCCCGCAGAAATCGGCAAGTCTTGGCTGCTGGTCGGAGTGAGAGGATTTGAACCTCCGGCCCCTGCCTCCCGAAGACAGTGCTCTACCAGGCTGAGCTACACTCCGTCTGCCGGGCGGAAAATAGTGTATCGTTACTCGGGGCGCAAGAGCGGTCAAGTGAACTCGATCGTCTCACCGGAATAACTGTCAGCTACAGTGACCGTTCACGCCGAAGAAACTCTCGAGCCAGAACTCCTTGGAGATTGGTGACAGGAGTCCTGGCATTGCGTCAGTTGTCACTGCAAGCACATGGTGCCACAGGCGGGCCTGATGAACATTGCGGGGCGAGATGTGGTCGCAATGGTCAGGTACAGACCGAAAATGCGCTTACAGCCCGCCGCGATTTGCAAACATGGCTCAAATTCCACTCTGGCAATCACGGTATACCTGATTCTGCGAATGGCCGTACGAATGCAGTTCTGCTGGGTTCACCGATCCAGGGTCAATGCTCGAACTGGTGCAATTGTTGCCAAATGACCGACACATCCTCACGGAAAAACTGTTTGCCCTTTGTGCCTGTCAACTGGCGGCCTCGACAGGATTCGAACCCGTGGCCTACCGCTCCGGAGGCGGTCGCTCTATCCAGCTGAGCTACGAGGCCGTGCCAGTGCTGACATGAACATTCAGGTCTTCTGCAATGTGCCATCAATCAAGCTCAAGTTGCTCAAATCCAGTTACTTGTCAAGAATGTTCGCCAGTGTTCCTTGATCTGTACAAAGGCGCCAATGCCTGGGTGTGTCTCATCATATGGATTTGAATGCTGTACTGCCGGTGTTCCTGCGAGGACCGAATGCAGGGGGCATCTGTTCGAGAGTTGCGGGAGCAATCTGGAGGTGCTGTGCCCCAAAAACCATACCGACGCTGGCAGCCCTCCAACAGGGTCTCACAAGAACGCCCTGCAAAGCCGTCAGGTGAAACTGGCTCAGGGAAGCGGTATGTCCGTGGCTGCCTTCGAGGCCTGATAAGTGTCCGACAACTCCCTGTAGGTCAGTTCCAGACCCGCAATCCGTTTTCTGGCAACTCGATGCCTGGCGGGCTTAAATTCTTCAATCAGTTCCGTGATTGAATGGCATTTCCAGTAGTGGTTGGAACGTCGGTAAGAACCACCCGAAATCCTGAATACTTCCTGGAGAATTCTCAGGTCATGGGGAATGCTGAAGCTCTCGGCAGTAGCTGTGTATCCGAAGAGATAGTAGAAGTTGTCAAATCCGCTCCAGGTGATTGCAGAAAGACACAGCGAACACGGCTCGTGGGTTGACAGGAAGATGCAGTCCTTCGTTGCCGGCCTCAATTCGGCAGCAATCTCGTAGAATCGTTTGAGAGTGTAGACTTCTCCGTGCCACAAGGGGTTTTCAAGCTCATTGTTGGTTTCGGCGATGACAAGCGACAGATCACACTTGTCTAGAATGGCCGCTCCAAAGACCTTGTTTCCAATCGCTACACCGGCACGTGTTCGAGGAACGATCTCGAATTCAATCACATCAAGAAGTCGCTCCGCCAGCGTACTGCCGGATCCGGTCATCGGGACCTGCCGATCACGGCTTTGGGCGGCGGCATTCGGCTGAATGGGGACTCACGGTCCATGTTGCACAATAGTCATTACGCTCAAACTCTCCCCGGCCAGGTTTTGGCACATTAATGCCGTTGCCTTCTGGCCTGGCTCAAACACGATCATGATAATCTCAGGTCGGTGCGTTCAATTTGGTTTCAATTGTATGCAAGCGAATGGTCCAACTCCCTCAAAATCGCATCGCCCATTAACGTGGTCGAAGCCGGAGACTCGCCTGGCAACTGAAGCAGGTCAGGGGTACGGATGCCCGCGGCGAGCGTTGCTTCGACAGCATCGGATAGCCTCTTTGCCTCGGCTCCCATGTCAAACGAATAATGCATGGCCATCGCAAATGACAGTATGCAGGCGCAGGGATTGGCCTTGTCCTGACCAGTAATGTCGGGAGCAGACCCGTGAACAGGCTCATACAGTGCACGGGGCCAGCCTGCTTCCATTTGTTCACCAAGCGATGCCGAAGGAAGCATTCCAAGAGACCCTGTGAGCATGGCGGCTGCGTCCGAAAGGATATCCCCAAACAGATTGTCGGTCACAATCACGTCAAACTGCTTTGGCTTGCGCACCAACTGCATTGCACCGGCATCGGCGTACATGTGCGACAGCTCCACATCGGGATACTCGTTGTCACCAACCCACTCTACTTCCTCGCGCCACAGAACACCTGATTCCATGACGTTGGCCTTCTCCATGGAGCAGACCCTGTTTTGCCGTTGGCGGGCAAGTTCAAATGCAGAACGGGCAACCCGCCTGATTTCGTTCGTCGTGTAACGCTGGGTGTTGATGCCCTCACGCTCGCCGTCCTTGAGGTCGAAAATTCCTCTCGGTTCGCCAAAATAGACGCCCGACGTAAGTTCGCGCACAATCATGAGGTCCAGGCCTGATACGAACTCCTTCTTCAGCGATGAATAGTCGGCCAAAGCCTCGAAGCAGATGGCGGGGCGCAAGTTGGCATATAGATCGAGCTCCTTACGCAGCTTGAGCAATCCCCGTTCAGGCTTAACTTCGAATGGAAGTGCGTCGTACTTGGGAGCTCCGGCGGCGCCCAGGAGAATGGCGTCGGCTTCCCTTGCCTGGTCCAATGTGTCGTCATGAAGCGGAGTGCCGTAGGCATCATATGCCGCGCCACCAACCAGACCTTCACTCACGGTGAAATCTATCCCGCATTGCTCGCTGAACCACAAGATCACACGTTTGACTTCGCGCATGACTTCTGGACCTATGCCGTCACCGGCAAGAATCAGTATCGAACGGCTTGCCATAACCCACTCCGTTTCGGCCCCCAAAGTTGCATCCGAATATTCCCGCCCTTGACAGTGTGCAAGGCACAGGAACTTGTTGGTCGCTTGTGAGCTGTGCCACTACCCCAGTCTTGGATTCGTCTCATCGGCGTCTGCACTGACTCGACTGTGTACATTTTCTCGCTCAGGTCCACGTCCGGAAGATGTCGGTATTGGCGAGTGATCGAGGGCTTCGTCAAGCCGAAGCGCGAGGCCGCCCATGTCACCGACATCTTGCCATCGGCCTTGCCGGGACCATTAATGGAGACGTATTCTGTCGCCTGAACCCGGTTTGGACGCTTATGTCGCGAAACATAGTGTTTCAACCATGCGCTCGATCCGTTCGGGTAGCACCTTGGGCCTGTCAGAGTCGGTGACAAGGTTGCAGACGGCTCTATCGGCAGGTGGTGGCGGCGCAGGATTGCGGGGCCCTGGCGAGGACATCACCGGCCCACAGGCAGATCAGGCTGTAGAGGCCGAGGCGTGCCCGGGTGGTGCGGTCGATGGCGGCTGAGGGCCACTGGTGCCGGGTTTCAACGCCGGGATGAGCGCCTGTTTCCTGGAAGGTGACCTCGATTTGCCCGCGTCGCACGCGGGGGCGTGATTTCTGTCCAGCTGGCCCGGGCGCCGCGGTTCGGGGGCTGCATACAGGCTGGCGTCAAGCCGCAGCCGGCTGATGAGGGTGGCGTTGACTGCAATGGCTGTGTCGGCAGGCCGGTGGGTTCCGTAACTGGTGTCACCGACGAAGATGAGGACTCGTTTCAGGAACGAGCGCCGGATCACGAGCATGCCCTGTCGGGCTCTTGCGGTGATTGGCTTGTGCCGCCGCCACTTGCTTGTGGCCCAGCGTTCGAAAGGCGCCAGCAGGGTCCCCATGACCAGAACGAGAACGCGGCGCCAGGTCGGGTCCGTGAAGACGCCTCGAAACGGCTCAGGCCAGATGTGCAGGACATCCGGAACCGGATCACCCACCGTCTTCGGGTGCGGTTGCTGCGCAGCGGTCATGACGTCACCGCGCTTCGGCTTCGACGGCCATGATGGCGGCCAGCACGGCCAGCCTTTCGCCGGCCGGCATGGCCCGGTTCATCCATAAAACCGGTCTTGCCGCCGAGGCCTGCATTAGCAGCCAGGCCCTGGAAGAAGGCAACCCCTCCCCCCTGTCCGAATTCCCGGTGCCGGTCCGCCTGTGGCATGCGGGTCAGGCGCTGGTACTGCCACCACGCAGGCACCGATCGCCCGGCTCGGACCGGCAGGCTCAGGCGACCTGATGCGTGTCTATTACTGGTCGTGGCAAGGCCGATGGAAAGATGTCGGCGACATGGGCGGCCTCGTGCTCCCGCTTGACGAAGCCCTTGTTGAAATCGCCAATACCGACATCTTCCGGACGTGGACCTGAGCGAGAAAATGTACAAAGTCGAGCTGTGATTCAGGCGATAATTCAGGACGCGCCAGGCGCGCAATCTCGATTGCGATATTTGGCCTTGCAAAAGAAATATGAGAGCTGGGGCATTGAAATGAAAACTCGTCAGAGCGTCGGCCCCCATTTTCTATCAGCGGCAAAGTGCGCAGAAACAATCAGGTGGCACGGATACATAAGGGGGAGGCTCATGCTTTGGAATGATCGGCGAAAATGGCGCAAGGAAGTTGCGGGGCAAGAGCGGGTCGATGGTTGACCTATCGCCGTATCTTCTTCATGTGGAGTACCTGCGTCAAACGTATTGCGCGGCGCACCCATGATCTGGCGATGTTTTTCATCGGCGGAACATAGATTCCGAGAAACCGCCGCTTCACGCGGCTTCTTCCAAAGTCGCCGATAATGGAGTTCCCATGTCCGCGTCTCGGGTGTTCAACCAATCTCGGATAGACCACGTTCCACCTTCCGCACCGCTTGAAGTGTTCGGTGCAGTCAGGCCAATCCGCCACATTGTTTATCGGGATGGCGTGATTCAAGATGTGCGATGCTGCCGCATTCGAAACGATATAGGCCACGGCCCCTAGGCAATGCTCGTCCGGAACGCATGGATATGACTTGTATTGGTCGAACAAAGGCTTCGCACTTCGCCGCCGAACGTAAGTCTCGCTGTAGCACAGTTGTGTCAAATCGGCGTGGTCGAAGTGACCGCCGGACAGATACGGTACGAGTTCTGGCAAAGGCATCGCATCGTCTTCCAGGATCAGTGCATGAGGGAGGCTTCGGTCGATCACTCGTCTGTATGCTTCCATGTGCGATAGCGCACATGCAAATTCGGTATCCACCAACGGACGATTGTTCCGCGTTTCGTGGCGGTCGATCATCGCTTCATGATCTGCAGGCAGTCCGTTACGTCCATCTACCGCGTCAAGAAACTCGAACGGCAAACGGAGGTCGTTCAGGCACTTGGCAATTTTCTCGCGACGGTCTGTGCTATCCTGAAGCGAGATCACGAATATCGGAATGGAGTTCGTCATGGCCCGTGGTGTCCCAATGCTTGATCCCAAAGTAAAGAAGGGCCCGACGCCTGAAGTCTTGGCCCGCGCCCTGTTCCGCCTGGAGCCTCTACCGTCCGGCGTAGAAGAGCCCGTTGCAGGCGATGAAGTCGCGGTAGAGGAGGACCCTGCCGACAGGACGGGCGACGGTGTCCCGCATCTGGTAAAGCGTGTCTGACTCGCGGATGTTGTGCTTGCCCTCGAACTCGGAAACGTAGCGTTGACGATGCTTGGGCGAATTCTTGTGGAAGGTGCCCTTGTGGGCGCGCTTGAGCATGGACCAGAAGGACTCGATCCCGTTTGTATGTGCCATTCCGTTGGCGAATTGGCTGACCGAATGCTTGACGGTCTCGTGTGGGTTCAGGATGCCCCGATAGGTTTTGGCGTCGTCTGTATAGACCTCGGTGTCCGGGTCGGTCATGTCGTCCACGAAGCCTTGCCGCGTGGCCTTGTCGGTAGCGGTCATGTCCACGGGTCCGCACCCTCCCAGCTTCTTGCACTCGGCATTCGACTTGTTCTTGCGCTTTCCGCCAACATAGGTCTCGTCAAACTCCACCGGGCCGTCGCCCCATGCCTCGCGGATGCGCTGGAGCATGCACCAAGCGGTAGGCTGGGACATCTTGATGTCACGCTTCAGCTTCATGGAGGAAACGGACTTGAGGTTGGTGATGCAGAGATAGATCGCGATGGCCCACTTGCGCAGTGGAACCTTGGACGCTTGCATGGCCGTCCCGGTCTTCACCGAGAAGTAGGACCGGCAATCGGTGCACCAGTAGGGCATTTTCTTGTGGCTGGCCTTCTTCGTGTTCAGAGGCCTGCATTTGGGGCAATGGCGTCCCTCCGGCCAGATCACGGAATCGAACCATTCCCTTGCCGCTTCTTCGGTAGGGAACATGTCGTGGAGGTCGATCAGGCTGGTGCCTTCGCGGTAGGATTTTCCGGGGGCTTGCGACATTGCTGGGCTCCGTCTGCTGTTGCCAACAATAAAAGGAGTTTCGCCGGAAATATCAACCTTTCTTTGTAAGCCCCAAGACTTACTGGAAGGATATTCAACTCTAGCCTGTGGTCAGATCAGAATGCATGGGAACGGGACCTGCCGACGGTACATGATCCCTTATCGCATGGACCAGGGGCCCGAAAGGCACCGGACAATCCAGCATTCGTCGCACCAGGTGGAACTTCAACACACCAATTTTGACGTGGCCAGCCACCCCCGGATGCAAACATCAGAACCAGAACATGACAGTTCATACCGGGGCGCAGGCCGAACGGAGCAGGTAGGGCAACGATCACTGCGCATGGCTATGCGACGCCAGTCCTTCAGCCGGGCAAAGCTGTTCTCATTGCGGTGCCAGGGTGTCGGCGAGTGTCGACACCATGCGCACGCGTCTGTTGAAACCGGCCGGTCGTGTGAAGGTTTCGGAACGGCGGACATGGTTGGAGTTTCCGGAGGTGTTTCCGTTACAGGAGGCATTCAAGCGGTTCCTGGTGAGGTTGCTGGCGTGGCGGCGACCGGGGCCATTCAGGCCCGAGATCGGGTGGTTTCCGAGACAACTGGGCATTTGCAACTCCGTCGGCTTTCCGCACACCTTTTTCACCTTTGCTGACGGATGGAAAATCTCCAATTTCAGACCCATGCAGAATCTGGTGAGAATTCCGGGACATGGCTTTGAGCGCTGACTGTTGAACAGGTTTGATACCGGTGCTCAACCGCTTTGCATTCGTTTGCAATTCTACAGAAGGCAGTTTACACGGGACCAGGATTCGGTTGAACATGAACGAGATGCTCACTACCAGATCAGTGCTCGTGCCGGGTTCGCACCTGTGATCCGACGGAATCACTGGAATATGTGCTGCGAAGAAATGCGTTTCTACAAGACAGCCCATCCGGTATGTGCAACTAGCAATACTAATAACAAGAGGGGTCAGATATGCCCTTTTCCATGAAATCAACAATGTCCGTGCTTGCGATATTCTGCGCCACTGCCCTAGCCACCGTTTCGGCAAATGCAGAGACTATCAAGCATAACCTGCTGCCTGGTAAACCTTTCGAAGGAACCAAGTTGAGCATTCTGTCTGTTGTGACGCCGCAATTTGACGGCCTCATGTTGCGCGATGACGAATTTACCGAACTCACCGGCATCGAAACCGAGTGGACCTTTATTCCCTTTGTTTCGCTGCAGGAAAAACTGGTTGCCGAAGGCCTGGCTGCCAGCGGCACCTATGACGTTGTGAATTACCTCGACAGCTGGGGACCAGCCAATAGTCACTGGCTGGTGCGCATCGACGAACTTATGGCGCGAGATGGCATTTCCATGGATCGATATCCCGCGGCATTTGCCCGCTCGGCACAATTTGAGGGCGAAACACTCGGGTTTCCGCTGCGGGCTCACCCTCAGTTGTTGTTCTATCGCAAGGACCTGATCTCCAACCCGCCGACCACCTGGGCAGAAGTCATTGAAGTGGGCAAGGCCCTAAAGGAATCCAATCCGGATGTTGCTCCGCTAGCCCTTTACTTCAACAATGATGGAAACCGCCAAAATCTCTTCATTTGGCTGAATTTCATCTGGGCTGCGGGAGGAGACATTTTCAACGAAGACTGGTCAGCAGCATGGACAAGCGAAGAAGCACTCAAGGCTACAGAGGACTACATCGCGCTGCACACGGTGCATGAAGTCACCAACCCGAATTCCCTTTCCTTTGTCGAGCAGGACGCACGCCAGTCCTTTATGCAGGGCAACTCGGCAATGATCCCCGTTTGGTGGTGGGCGTATTCCGGATTTTATAATCCTGAGGCATCGACATTGACCAAGGATCAGGTGGGCTTCGTCGGCATGCCGTCCTACATCGGCACGACCAAGACCTACGCCATCTCAATGCCATTCTCCATATCTTCGTATTCCAGGAACCAGGATGCAGCGTGGGAGTTTCTCAAGTGGCTGTCCAATCCGGAGATGGATCGTGCCAACGCAATTGAACGCGAAGTGATGGGCCAGAAAATCGTGAACAACGTGGTTACGCATATTTCCAGCTTGAACGACCCTGACGTCAACGAGGCAAATGACGGCATACAGGCCGCGGCCTAGGACTCGTTGCAGCAGTCCGACATCATGCCACAAATTCCGGAGTGGCCGGAGGTCGGTGACATTCTTTCGGCAGCCATTGCCAAGGCAGCTGCCGGTGGGAACATCCGCGAATTGATGATTGAAGCCGCAGAACAATCGGACCGTATACTCCGGCGAGCCGGCCGCATCGAATAAGAAAGCAGGTGGGCCGAAACCCTTGATGTTTCGGCCCACCGGTTAACCTCCAGTCTGAATTGATCAGATGCGTGACAACACGCTCAAATACCTCCTCGTTCTGCCGGCTATCCTCGTCGTTTTCGCAACGGCCGTTTGGCCCCTGATACAGTCCTTCCGCTTTTCGCTGTTTCAAGGACGGCTCACCCGCCCGGGCTTTCCGCAAGGCTTCCTTGGATTCGAAAACTATGTGTGGGCACTAACCGAGGAGCCAGCCTTCTGGAATTCGGTTGCTGTGACAGCGGTTTATACGGTCCTGACCGTTGGACTGACCGTTGCTCTGGCTCTGGGGCTTGCCTTGCTTCTGGTGCCGGGTGGGCGTTTTCGCATGTCGGTACAGACCCTTCTTATTTTGCCATTCGCGATGTCCCCGGCACTGATTGGTGTTTCCTTCCGTTTCATGTTCAATCCAGAATTTGGGCTTTTCGACGCCTTTTTCGGACTGGTCATTCCCCCTCTGGCCGATATCAGCTGGTTGTCAGATCCTGTCTTGGCCTTTGCCGTCTGCGTCATGGCAGATGTATGGGGCTGGATTCCGTTTCTTACACTGGTCCTGATTGGAGGTCTGGCTGCCATACCACGCGATACTATCGAAGCAGCCCAGGTTGACGGTGCCAGTGGATGGCAAGTCTTTCGCGACGTAACAATACCACAACTTCTACCTGTGCTGGCGGTGGTGATAATTCTCAAGTCGATCTTTTCGCTCAAGACATTTGACCAGATTTACATGCTGACCAATGGTGGCCCTGGAACTGCAACACAGACCCTGAGCCACTACGTCTATTTCAACGGGCTAAAATACGGGCAACTCGGTTATTCTGCTGCAGTTGCGTGGCTGATGGTCATTCCAATGATTTTCTTGACATATGCCTACGCCAAGCTCGTATTTCGGCGAACGCAGCAATGAGCGCCGCCTCCCGCCGCAAATTCTGGCGCACCGCTCAGGCGGTCGTGATCGTGATCGCTGTGGCGATCATGATCATCCCGATCATCTGGATCTTCATGGCGGCCTTCAAGTCCCATGTAGATGTCTACCAACTGAAGTTGCTTTTCAAACCTACGTTCTCCAATTTCGCCACAGTATTCGCATCGCCGTACAAACTTGGCGACAAATTGGTCAATTCCACAATCGTGGCAACCACCACGGTTGCCATAGCCATACCGGTTGCGACGCTGGCGTCCTATTCGTTCTCCCGATTTCGTATGCGCGGCGAAACGACAATGCTGGTCATGATACTGGCGACCCAGTTTGTTCCGGCTGTAGTAATCGTCCTGCCGTTTTTCGTCATGTTCCGTGACGTGGGGCTATTGGACACGCGCACAGGCCTAGTACTTGTCAACCTGGCCATTGTGATGCCCTTTGCCATCTGGATGATCAAGGGTTTCATTGACGGAATTCCGATCGATACCGAGGAAGCCGCAATGGTTGACGGATCGACAAGGCTTCAGGTCATTCGCAACATTGTCCTGCCCATGGCGGCTCCGGGCCTCATTACTTCCGGAATATTCTGTTTCATAATTGCATGGAACGAATTTCTGTTTGCGCTGATCATTACCAACAAGGAATCCGTGACCCTGCCGATCGGGTTGGCGCTCTTCAAGGCCGAAGAAGGAGACTTGTGGAACCTGCTTTCGGCAGCGGGCATCATCATAATGTTGCCCATGTTCGTACTGGCACTGATCATTCGCAGGCATTTCGTTCAGGGCATGACCATGGGAGCCGTACGCTGATGGCAAGAATTCTGCTCAAGAACATTACAAAGCGATGGGGAGACTTTGTAGCCGTCGACAGGCAGAGCCTCGACATCAAGGATCGTGAATTTCTGGTCCTACTTGGTCCGTCGGGTTGCGGCAAGACAACAACCATGCGCATGATAGCCGGTCTGGAGGAGCCCACGGCGGGTGAAGTGTGGATAGGCGACCGGATGGTCAATGATGATCTCCCGAAGGACCGTGACGTGGCGATGGTATTCCAGAACTACGGTCTTTATCCACACATGTCGGTGTTCAACAACATTGCCTATCCGCTGAAGATACGAAAGTCTGTGCCAAGAAGCCGTATTCCCGAACTGGTAAACGAGGCCGCAGAGCGCGTCGAACTGGTGCCTTTCCTCCACCGACGCCCGCGGGAACTCTCTGGTGGACAGAGACAGAGGGTGGCACTGGCTCGCGCTATAGTCAGGGAACCGCAAGCCTTTCTCATGGACGAACCACTTTCCAACCTGGACGCCAAGTTGCGGGTGACAATGCGTGCGGAGCTCAAGCATCTTAGCCATGAACTTCAGATAACAACTGTATACGTGACCCACGATCAAATCGAAGCCATGACGCTGGCCGATCGAATAGGTGTGATGAATGAAGGGAAAATACGTCAACTTGGCACGCCGGACGAGATTTATAACGATCCTGCAAATATTTTTGTGGCAGATTTTATCGGTTCACCGTCAATGAATCTTATTAGCGGCAGGGTTGAAGGTCACCAATTTGTCACTGTCGACAGGCATGAATTGACCAGAACTGCAATGGGAGCAATGTCTCAGGCCGTCCTCGGTGTCAGAGCTGAGGACATACATGTTGTCGCCGCCGGTTCGGGAGATGTTGACGGCCAGGTATATGCAGCAGAGAACACCGGGGAGAACGTGGTGTTGACACTGCAGCTGGGGGGGCAGCGGATAACCTGCAAGGAAGATCGATACATCAGGTTCTCAATCGGCGAAACGGTCGGCCTGAAATTTGATTCCAACAAGAATTACCTGTTTGACCCCTCAACCGGCGACAGGGTTCGCTCTCCGGGAAACTAGGCGCATCCTGAATATTCTTCCGGGCGGAGGTAACTGGTCTCTTGCCTGGCCGACAATTTGAACAGCCTGTCACCGCGAGGCACACGGCAAGCTTGTTCAGCGATACTGGACAGATAGCTGACCTGTTCCAAAGGCTCTAGAGGGCGCGGCCTGGAAAGATCTCAGTGCAGTAATGGACCCTCGTTACAGGCTAGCAGGTTGAATTGCGTTCGAAGCGGCATTTTCGAACCGCTTTGCTAGTAATACCTGCGAACAACGGGGCGAGATCTGCATGCGAAAATGAGGCTGGAAACAAATTCAAGACTTAATTGGCAAGCAGATTGCCATGAGTTCCTGTCGGCCTTCGTCTGATTTACAACTTCTCGTGGATGCAATTGGGACAAGGTCGAGTCATGAAACGCCCGTTCTAATTACGACCTTTCCGTGATTCTCTCGAGGCTTTCGCACATATTCCCACGCGTTGCGGTAGTCTTCCATTGGATAAACCCGGTCAATTCTTGGAGCTATCTTTCCCTCAGCAAGCGCCTTGTAAACAAATGCCTTTCCCCTCGGGCACATCTCGGCATCCTCTACGTAGTTGCATAGCGAATATGGGTGTAACAACGCATTGGCCTGGAACATGTCCCTAAACGGCAATTCCGGAAATACCTTGTCCAGAAATCCATACACAAAAACTCTTGCATTCTTCGCCAATGCTCTGCTGTAGCGCTTGAGCAAGTCGGCGCCTACAGGGTCGAATGCAACGTTTATGCCGTTTTGGTGTGTGGCTTCATGCAGGAATGCCGCCAGGTCACCTCCGTCATCCACAAAAACATGGTCGGCACCGAGTTCCCTCAAGAAAGTCCGGTTGTAGTCGAAGCGGCTTGTTGCAAAGACATTTGCATCGTGCATCCTGGCAATCTCAACTGCTGCCGAGCCGGCTGTAGACGTGGCCGCCGGCACGAGAATGTTGGTGCCCGGTCCGGCACGGGCAATCTCGACAATGGGGAAATATGCAGTCATGTACTGCATCCAGATAGCGGCACTTTCTACGGCCGATAGACCCGCCGGTGCCGGCGTAATATAGCGTGCGTCGACAACTGCAGATTCCGCACTCGTACCATGGTTGTAGTAAAAGTAGGGTAGCGTACAGTAGCGTCGGCCAATCTCGATATCTTGCACGCCTTCACCCACTGCGTCGACAATTCCCGCTGCTTCAATGCCGACAAGGGCTGGAAACTCGCGAAAACTGAATGAGTACATGTCGCGCATGAGATTCATGTCACCCCAATTGAGGGCAAAAGCTTCGATTCGCAGTCTTACTTCTCCCGGACCCGGTTGCTGCTTCTCGAATTCTTCCAGCGACAAACCCTTGTAGCCACTATATTCGTGAATTACCCACGCTCGCATAATTGTCTTCCTTTCCATTGGTCAAAACCGGAATCTCGCGCCCTTTGGAACAGCTACAGTCAATTTGCCCAGTAGGACATTTTCCAGGTCAACTCGCACAGTAACTGTAGTCTGTGCATATCCGACCAACTGGAATCAACAAGGTCGATCTCGTGACGGGAATTCCAGCGCCGTATGCAACAGTTGTCGCGCGGCGCCCGAATAGTGCTGAACACCAACAGGCCTTGCAGCAAACGCTACACTCTCCCGGAGAGGGCCAATAATGCTGACCATCCTATGGTCCGGTGGACCCTGAGGATTCTGCGACAAGCCCTGCAGTTGACGCTTGATGCCATGACATTCGTGAATGGCGGCAAGGACCATGGTTGTGTTGAATTGGAATTAGGGCCATGGACAATTTCGTCAGGGACAACGCCGGCATGCCCTGAATGTGTTTCAGCCATGGGTTGCCCAGTTGATAACAGAGCAAATTGTGCCAATGTTGATCAGCCGGGCACTTTCACCAGTACTCGGGTTTGGTGTGCCAAGCGCTGAAAACTCAGAGAGCACCCCCCAACAACCTCCGGGCACCATGACTCGGTCCATTGATAACAGTTACGATGTAACCCGACAATTGTCCGGGTAAACATCGCCACGTGAGTGGGAAACGTCAGGTAATTCGACCGGTAGACTTCGACAGCCGGGACCGCATCGTGAACCGGAGGCAGAAGCCTTCGCTACGGTTAAAGCCAGGGTCTGGACAGCGTGTTTTCGGCCTCGAACTTGTCAATATGGGAGACTTTGGCCAAAGTCAGCGCGATATCATCCAATCCCTCAAGCAGGCACCTCTTCTTGAATGGATCGATCTCAAAGCAAGACGCTCTCCCGTCCGGAGCGGTTATCGTCTGCTCCTCCAAGTTGACCTCGACCCGGGCGTTGGTACCTTTTCCGGCATCCTCCATGAGCCCATCAACCTGATCCTTGTTCAAGGTCACGGGCAAGATACCGTTCTTGAAACAGTTGTTGTAAAAGATGTCCGCAAAACTCGTTGATATAACGCACCTGATGCCAAAATCGAGCAGCGCCCACGGTGCGTGCTCGCGGGACGAGCCACAGCCGAAATTGTCTCCTGCGATCAGGATGCTGGCATTTTGATATGCCGGCTTGTTGAGCACAAAGTCTTCTATCTTGTTGCCATCAAGATCAAAGCGCATTTCGTAGAAGAGACTAACGCCCAGCCCGGTACGCTTGATGGTCTTGAGAAACTGCTTCGGGATAATCATATCGGTATCGATATTGACCAGCGGCATGGCTACGGCAATGCCCGAAAAGGATTCAAAATTGTCCATTGTGGGATCTCCTGTCTGCTGATGCCCTATCGGGTAAATTGAGCCGCGAGCGCCTAACTGAAGTGTCGAACATCAGTCAGGCGTCCGGTAACAGCCGCAGCTGCTGCCATAGCCGGACTTACCAAATGAGTACGGCCATCGCGGCCCTGGCGCCCTTCAAAATTGCGATTCGAGGTTGAAGCACACCTTTCACCGGGAGCCAACTGATCTGGATTCATGCCGAGACACATTGAACAGCCCGCCATTCGCCAGTCAAAGCCGGCTTCAATGAGCTGTTGGGCAATGCCCTCCTGTTCCGCCTGAGCTCGAACCAGTCCCGACCCTGGCACAATCATCGCCCGCAGACCGGGCTTCACCTTGTGCCCGTCCAGAATTCGGGCGACCTCGCGCAGATCCTCGATCCGACCGTTGGTACAGGAACCGATGAATACAGTATCTATCTCTATATCCGTCAGCTTCGTTCCCGGTTCCAATCCCATGTATTGAAGACTGCGACGCACTGCATCAGACTTGGGACTGCTGAACTCCTCGGGGTGTGGCACCAAACCAGTGATTGGCAGTACGTCTTCTGGACTCGTACCCCAGGTGACGACCGGAGAAATCTGGCTACCTTCGATAGTAACTGTCCGATCAAACCTGGCCTCCTGGTCGGTTTGGAGCGTCTTCCAGTAGGACATAGCCAGCTCGAACGCGCCGGCCTTCGGTGCATGCGGTCGAGAGCGCACATACTCGAAGGTCTTCTCGTCCGGAGCGATAAGCCCTGCACGAGCACCTCCCTCGATCGCCATGTTGCAGACAGTCATTCTGCCTTCCATCGATAGCGACTGAATCGCCTCGCCACAGTACTCTATTACATGTCCAGTGGCCCCAGCGGTGCCCGTCTCGCCGATAATGGAAAGCGTAATGTCCTTGGCCGTTACACCCTCGCCGACAGATCCCCTGATTTCTACCTTCATGTTCTTTGATTTCTTCTGAATCAGGGTTTGGGTTGCCAGAACATGCTCAACCTCGCTGGTTCCAATACCATGGGCGAGAGCGCCGAAGGCACCGTGCGTAGCCGTGTGGCTGTCGCCACAGACAATAGTCATTCCCGGCTGGGTCCAACCCTGCTCGGGACCAATGATATGGACAATGCCCTGCCGTATGTCTCCCACGCCAACGTAGACAATTCCAAAATCTCGGGCATTTGTTCGTAGTGCATCGACCTGGATCCTGCTCTCCTCATTTTCAATTCCCTTGTCTCTGTCGACATCGGTAGGAATATTGTGGTCGGGTACAGCAATAGTCTTTTCAGGGGCTCGCACCGGCCGGCCGGCCAACCGCAAGCCTTCAAACGCCTGCGGGCTGGTCACTTCGTGAACGAGGTGTCGATCAATATAAAGGAGGCAGGTTCCGTCAGCTGCCTCATGAACCACATGATCGTCCCATATCTTGTCGTAAAGGGTCCTGCGTCCAGTCATGTCGGGACTCCGCAAATCTTGAAAATGTACTTGAATGTCTGGCAAGCAACTCCTTGCTCGCAGCCAATTGAACCCCGGGCATTCAACATCGCCGCTTAATTGCTCCGACATCCTGACCGCAAGATTATCCACCTGCAGGCCCGATGACAAGTTCTGCCCTAAGCGCGGTTGCAGGAGAGAATCCTGTCTGGCGTGTGCCAGGCCAACTGGCAGGTGGACAGCAGGTGGAAGTTCCGCGGGGAGGAAAAGTTTACCACCACTTTCACTCCGGGCCGTGCGCTGGCACCGTAAGATGTCGGTAGGGGCGGGTGTAAGGCTATAGAGCCCCGAAAATGAGCTCCTTGGGAGTGCCGGGAGTTTTGCTATGCTTGAAGGCAACACGGAGTTCACCATCATGGTAAGGGGCGTTCCCGGCGCCCCGGGACCCGAGAACCCAGGCGCGCACGTTAGTCCATTGCCGGAACCTGAGAGAGCTTCAATCGTCTCCAGTCGTGGGGACTGCAACGGAAAGAAGAATGCTCTGTAACCGATGACGAACGATATGAAGGGGCAGGACCGGGCCATAGTCGCAATTGGGCCGGCGAACAAGTGGCGATTTCGTCCTCCGGAGTTGGAAGAGCCAAGGACCCGACCCGAGGCAAATATGGGCGGCCAGACCAGGTATGGTGCGCAGAGGCGGGCGAACCTGACACAGGCGGCGGTCCGTTTACAGCAGGCTGTACGGCGGAATCCGGAACAGCGGATGGTGATGCCCTTGCACCATGTCAACACGGCCACACTGGAGGACGCATACTTCGCCTTGAAGCGGGATGCGGCTCCGGGAGTGGACTACCGTCAGGAAGACGTATGTCGGCGCGCACATAGGCGAGCGTAGCGGGCGTCGCCCGACCGGCGGGCAATTGTGCCCAAGGAGGGGCGGTGAGCGACTGCCTGGCATTGGCACTCTGGAGGGCAGGATTCTCCAGAAGGTGGTGACCGACGCTAATGTGGTGCCCATCTTCGAGATGACGTTCCTCGGTTTCAGCTTCGGGTTCCGACCTGAAGACGGGGCGCATGATGTGCCAGATGTGCTGACGGTCGGGATCGAGCGGCGCAGAATCAACTGGATTGTTGATACCGACATTGCCAAGTTCTTCGACAAGGTGGACCTGGAGAGGATGAAAGGTCCTGTTCGCCGAGGCATACATTGGCAAAAGGGCCTGGCACGAGGCTTAATGCAAAGTGGATTCAGTTAATTGGACAGGTTGCAGCGAACAATAGGCGTTGAATTGATTCCAGTTCACATTCAGGTTAGGAAAAGAGGCTGGGTCAATATTCCTATCCTTGGCCCAAACTATTCTGTTCAGCCGCCCGTAAGGATAACAGCGAGAAAATGAAGAGAATGAAAAAATGGCCTCTTATGTTGGGTTTGTTCTGGATTTTGGCACTCGGGCCGGCGTGGTCGCAGGTTGAAATGGTTGAAGTCAGGGCAGTTGGCGCCTGGACAGTATTCAAGAACAAGGGTGCCGTCGCGGTTTGCGGCATCGCGGCCATGGCAACCAAGAGTAGCCACAAGCGCGGTGGTAGCACTGTCTCCGTCAGGAGAAATCCCGGCCAGGTGTATATGACATATCGCAAGGACGCACCGGGGACTGCCCAGTTCGGTTACTGGGCAGGATTTCCAATGGCCAAAGATGAGAAAGTTTCGGCCACAATTGATGGTACAAACTTTCCGATGTATTTGGACCCAACCGGCCAACATCCTGAATGGGCGTGGGTGACAGGCGAACTTGATGAACGCATTGAAAATTCAATGAAGAGAGGAAGTAATCTGGTTGTTCGCTCAACTTCAAGGCGCGGCACAAGTGTAGAAGACTCGTTTTCGCTAAGCGGTGTGACCAAGGGCCTTCAGTCCGCCAAGCAGGAGTGCAGGTAAACGTTGCCAGACGGTGGAACCGCGATGTGCAGTTGCCGGTTGCCGGAGACAAAGGAATACATCCGGAAGTTCACATACCTCGCGTGGCAGAGGACTGAACACACTCGGCAGGTGCCCATAGGTATGAACTGACCTCTGGAGCCGAGATTCTTTGCCTGGTTGAAAATTTGACAGAATGCCTGGATCGGCAAGCCAGAGACAAATGACGAATCTTTACTCGACGACCACATGTGCCAGGCTGCCACTGGGGAAGGTTGCGGCGATAACACCATTTCCTGCGAGGCCGAACCTGGTTGGAATGACCCGCTCCGAACTCGAAACGCAACTGCTGGCCATTGGTACGCCTGAACACATGCTCCACTTGCGTGTAAAGCAATTGTGGCGATGGATCTATGTCAGGGGCTGCCGAGACTTCCTGGCGATGGATGACATGGCCAGATCCTATCGGCAGAAACTTGCAACTTCCCTGTCGATTCACGTGCCTAGCCTGACCAAGATGCAAATCAGTGCCGGCGGCACAAGAAAGTATCTCTTCCGGGTTGGCGACGGACACGAAATCGAAACGGTTTACATTCCAGAGACCGACCGTGGAACCTTGTGCATATCGTCCCAGGTGGGCTGCACCCTGAATTGCAGCTTTTGTTACACAGGCACGCAGGCCTTGGTGCGTAACCTGCATTCCTGGGAGATTGTTGGCCAGCTAATGGCTGTAAGGGACGACCTTGATGAATGGCAGGCCAATCCGGGAGCCCCCAAGCGGGAGCAACGCCTCGTGTCCAACATCGTTTTCATGGGCATGGGCGAGCCCTTGTACAATTTCGAAAATGTCCGAAAGGCGGCCAAGATATTGATGGACGGTGAGGGAATCAGCCTCTCGCGGCGTAGAATCACGATTTCGACAGCTGGTGTTGTTCCACGGATAAAAAGGGCCGGCGCCGAGATCGGTTGCCGGCTGGCGATATCCTTTCACGCTACAACTGATGAGCTGCGCAATCGTCTGGTTCCCATCAACCGCAAATGGAACATTGCAATGCTCTTGAGGGCACTGCGGGACTATCCGAGTTTGTCAAACGCGGACCGCATCATATTCGAGTACGTTATGCTCAAGGACGTCAACGACAGTGACGAGGATGCCCGCAGACTGGTTTCTTTCCTTCACGACATTCCGGCCAAGGTAAATCTAATTCCCTTCAACAGTTGGCCGGGTTGTGACTACAAACGCTCGTCTGCGGAGCGGATTTCCCGTTTCGCCGACATCATTTATCAGTCGGGCTACAGTGCTCCGATCCGTACGCCGCGGGGAGAGGAAATTCTGGCTGCCTGCGGACAATTGAAATCAAGCACGCTGCGTCAGCAAAGAGAACGACTTTCCTCGTCACGAGATACGACCTGTCCCGACGCCCCGATACACATTGCGAACTGACCACCTTCCATACATTGTTGGTCAGTTCCTTAACGGGAACAGCCTTGAACTGACTGAAGCCTCAGCCTGGTTTCGAAACCTTCAGGGAAGGTCAGCGCCTCCAGCAGGGTGGGTTTGCTGCATTCTTCAGGTCACGTGATGGCAGGAGATGTCCCAGTCAGTGACTTCGGCAGGGCCTGCCACATATACCATTTGAAGTATCTGCCGCCACTTTGCCTGCCGGGATGTCAAAATGCAGCACATCCTCCCGTACACCCAACCCGGTGTACAACGCGATGGCCGCTTCGTCTCCTTGGTCAGCCTGCACGAAGACTGTCCAGCCACCTCGCTGTCGCGCAATGTTGCAAGTTTCCGCGATCAGTGAAGTGGCAATGCCCTGCCTGCGATAGGCCTCATCGACACCGAGATCATAGATGTAGAATTCGGAGCGAGCCTGTTCGAACTTGGGAAGTTCATAGGCCACCAGAGCACCGACCACTCGGGATTCTCCGATAGCCACAAGACTGACAATTGATGGATTGGCAAGTAGCTGCGCTACGTATTCCGGCGAGGGTCGGAACGCATTGTATGTCTCATGCTCGTCGAATACCGTGCCAAATAGATCAAGCATGGCCGCGTAGAGTTCGCAGTTACCAGATTTCAGTCGATAAACCTCGATGGGCATACCAATTGGTCTCAACACTGGTGAAGATTGACTTTGGAATCTCGCGATTTCCTGGGCAGTTTGCACGAACTAGGCATTCCTAGTAGTGAGAACCTGCCACCCGCGAGCTTACTGGCCTGATCGGGTGCATTTGACAGCAATCCGCTACTTACGCAGTCTATTACAGTGTTTAACGTTTTTTCATCGGCTTGCCGAGTTCTGTTGGTGGTAGGCATGATATCTGCTTGTTCGGATTCAGGCTGGAATTCAGTTCCCTATGGCCAGTCTGCTCAAATCACCGAGATCAAGGTGTTCAAATCAAGTCGCAAATTGATAACCTATCACCAGAACCGGGAGCTCAGGCGTTATGATGTCGCTCTTGGATTCTCGCCAGTTGGCCACAAGACTGAAGAAGGGGACGGCAAGACTCCAAGCGGTCGCTACCATATTGACCGCAAGAACCCGTACAGCAAGTTCCACCTGTCGCTAGGAATCTCCTACCCGAATAAATGGGATAAAGCGCAGGCCCGTAAGAGGGGAGTTTCTCCTGGTGGAGAAATAATGATCCATGGGCAGCCTAACAGTCGGCCAAATGTGATTCTAAGGAACGATTGGACGGCAGGCTGCATTGCAGTAAGCAATCCCGAGATAGAAGAGCTCTACTCGGCGGTCAAGATCGGAACACCGGTTTCTATCTACGAGTAAGCCGTTAGCTGCCGACCAGGAACACCCACCAAATCCTGCCGTCCGGGTCTTGGTTCCATCCCAAACCCGCTCGTTCTGCACCGGCATGCATAATGTTGCTGCGAGTGTTTGGGTTCTCAAGCCAATACCCGATTGTTTCAATCGGTGTATCGAAGGATTCAGCGATATTCTCGCCGATCAGTTCTCCCTCAAATCCGGTGGTTTCCACTCTTGAATTGGGTGAAGATCGGTCCGAACCGAAGTGCCAAGGACGCTTTTGCACGCTCATGTCCAAAGCGTGTGTAAATGCTGCTGCGTTGAGTTCCGGAGAAAACTGTAGTTCGTTCAACCCTTCTCCGTCTCGTACGACATTGATGGCCTCAAGAAACCGTGACGGCATTTCTTGCCGCTGGAATCTGTCGATTCTGTAAATGCTGGCTACTGTACGTGTAGCTGGACGCAACTCTGCTTCATCTTCTGGAGGTGGAACCGTACATCCGGTGACCATCACCTCCAGGAAGCACAGCATGGCAATTGCCAACAAAGCTCTCATTTTACTGCTTCAAATCTTTGACTGCGATACCATGGGAGAATTTCTCCAACACACGGCTGCTCGGCTGGCAGTTTGTGCGGCGAATTATCACGAGTCCTTCCAGGAAAGGAGGAGTGCATAGTGGGGCTTTGATCGTCTGTAAAGAAGCAGATGAGGTTGGGCTGCATAGCAGTGGCAGGTGCATCTGCTAGGGAAATGTGCCGGGTTTTGCAAGCTGTCGGGCATACAGCAATTTGCAGTCCCGATATCCGGTCCCGGACCGAATTCGAAATGCCGGGCCAGGAGGCATTGGAGGGTCTGCACCGGTCGAGCCCGCTCCTGATGCCCCACGTATTCCTGAAGTTGAGATTGTCCCGCCATCAGACCCCGGCTCTTCGGCCGGCGTTAACCAAACATCTCGCAATCTGGCAAAATCCTGTCTCGTCCCAACGGTCCGTAGCCTTTGAGGTTGCCGCCATTGCACGGCAAACGTGTCATTTGCAGAACTACATTGAGCGTCGCACCAAACGCAGCAACCGGATAGCGCAGACAATTTGAAATATGCTCGATTAAGGTTATAATGACTGGTCAATTGCTACCCTGATTCGGAGGACAGAGACTGATGCATGAATGCGCCATGCAAACGCGCAGACAGTTCGGCAGGTCCATGCTCGCAGTCTTCGGTGCAACTGCCTTGCCACACGCTGTCTGGTCGTCCGAAATTGTTCACCGGAATATTTCCGCGTTCAGTTTGAGGAACTGGAAAGAACATTTCGAAAACCTCAGGCACGGAGCAATTCTGGCAGACATTAATCAACGAACTCTGCATTTCTGGTCTGAGGATGAATCCCGATATCTGGTCTTTCCCACCAGCATACCGATTTCTCCGGAACTCACCCGGCTGGGGCGAACACGGGTTGTCGGCAAGAGAGTAAATCCCGACTGGCGCCCAACTGCGTCCATGCTTGAACGCAATCCTGATTGGCCCAGTTATATCCCGCCCGGACCTGACAATCCACTTGGTACACATGCGCTGTACCTTTCCTGGCAATATTTCCGAATCCATGGAACACACGACAATCGGAAGATCGGTCGCCCCTCTTCAAATGGTTGTATCGGATTGTACAACGAACATATCGCCGTGCTGTTCGACCTCACCAAGGTCGGCACTCAGGTGATGCTGATCTAGGTGGTGCCCGCCGCCACCGGCCCTGGTCGCGCCCGCAAGGTCTTGTCTGGCTCGCTCCTGACACCATGGCAGAACGGATGGGCTGTGTAGAAACTCACACCTCGGGCGGTATAGATTCGGTCAGTCCTGCCTTTCCCTGGCACGAGGCATAAAACCAGGTCTGGTCGCGATCACTCCAATTCCGGATTACACCGGGAGAGCTTCCAGACACCGCGAATAACACGTTCGTCAGACAGCCAGTGTGGGATTCAGTGATACACAGCAGGGTCGCCGGCCTGGGTATGTTGACCTTCCGCATACAACTGAAGTCGTGCCGTTGCAGGTGGGGTTCCGCGATTCTGATGCGCTACATGACAGCGAGCCCAACTTTGGCGAATCGAGTATGTGCCAGGGAATGACGGCATGAAGGGTTTCAGATGCAGGACACCAAAACGACACCCCAGGCAGCATCACCGGGTTGCACAGCACCTTGTTCGGCATTATCCTGCGCCCAGGTTGGGCTGGCAACACATTGCACCGGCCGGAGGCCTGATTCTCGACTTGTGCGTTTGGAGACAGATATGAAAAAACTACTGTTGGCTGTTTTGTTTTCGGTGTTCGCCTTTACAGCGACTGCCGGCGGAAAGGACGACGTGGTCATGGAGCAGCCGGCGGAGCCGGTGATGGTGGAAGAAGAAGTTGAAGCGCCGGATAATTCCAATCTGGCTATTCTCGGATTGCTGCTTGCGCTGGTTCTTGCAGCTGCGGCTGGCAGCTAGCATCGTTTGACGATCGGATCAGTCCTCACTCCATTAGGGTGAGCCTGAATCTGTCAGAGAAGGGAACGAAATCCCGATTTATAGGTCGGGTATTGCAGTTGCACGCCTAAATCTCGCTTCAGCCGACAATTTCTGACACGCTTCGATTCAGAGTAGAAACTGCGGGCCAACGCGCTGAGTTGGGCACCTTCAATCGAGACTGCCGGGGGCAAATCGACCGAGAGCAGTTCGGCTGCATAGCCAATAACTGTTTCCGGTCCCTCCGGCAGGTCATCACATACATTGAAAATCCCGCTTGCTGCGGAATTGTCGACCGCCGCAAGTAGCGTATTGGCAATATCGGCAACGTGGATCCTGTTGAATACCTGGCCGGGCCTGATGATGCGACGCTTGCGTCCTTTCCTGACCTGTTCCAAGGGGCCGCGCCCGGGTCCGTAAATTCCTGCCAGTCGAAAAATATTGCACCTCGCCCCGACCGATTTTCCGAATTCGGTCCAGGCATTTTCGGCCAATAGCCTCCTTGTGCCGCGCTTGGTGCCGGGTGCCGGAGGCGTGTCTTCATCAACCCAGGCACCCTCATGGTCTCCATAGACTGCAGTGGTTGACAAATAGCCTACCCAGGCAAGCCTTGTGCACTCCGTCTGCAGCCGGCTGCCAATTGCTGTCAGCACAGGGTCGCCTTCTTCAGCCGGAGGTGCTGAAACAAGGAGATGGCTGATTTCGGGGATGATGTCTTCCAATTCGTCACCGGGCCAGATACGGAGGTCAGGACACTCACCGATCAGCATGTTACGCCGGTCTCGTGATCTGGTAGTGCCGATGATTGACCAGCCTTCACGCTGACGCAAGTGCCTGGCGAATTCCCTGGCGCTGTAGCCATAACCCATGATGAGCAGGTTCTTAATAGCCATGGCGAAATTACGTCGTTCCGGTGCGCTTCATGGTATGCTGCTGCCCTTCACTTCGGCCTTCAGCTGCGCTTTTGCCCAGCGGGCCGCCTCTGCCACCACAGGATCAGAGTCGGCCATTAGGGCGGAGGCCACCGGTACAAGCTCGGCATCACCGGAGTTGCCAATGGCGTAGAGAACATTTCGGACAAACCTGTTTCGGCCAATACGGCGGACCGGGCCACCACGGAACATCTTGCGGAATGCGGCATCGTCAAGGCTGGCCAGACTGGCCAGAGCCGGTGACCTAAGTTCTTCGCGGGCATGATATCGGCATTCCCGGGCTGTGGAGGCAAACTTGTTCCAGGGACACACTGCCAGGCAGTCATCGCAACCGAATATGCGATTGCCCATTGCCTTTCTGAATTCAGGAGAAACTCTGCCCCGGTACTCGATTGTCAGATAGGAAATGCAGCGACGTGCATCCAGTTGATAAGGTGCCGGAAATGCATCCGTTGGACAAATGTCCAGACAGCGCCGACAACTACCACAATGATCGCTGCCTGGGTCATCAGCCGGAAGCCTGATGTCTGTAAAGATTGCACCGAGAAAGAACCAGTTTCCCAGTTTGCGGCTCACCAGATTTGTGTGCTTGCCCTGCCACCCAAGTCCGGCAGCCTGAGCTAGCGGCTTTTCCATAACCGGCGCGGTATCAACGAACACCTTGATCGATGCTCCCGAGCGCTGGTCGATCAGCCATCTTCCCAGTCGCTTCAGCTTCCGTTTTATAATATCGTGGTAGTCCCTGTTTTGTGCATAAACCGAAATTGTTCCGCAACTGCGCCTTTCGAGACAGTCCAGGGGATCACTTTGCGGGGCATAGGAGTGCGCCAGCATGATGACGGATCTGGCCTGCGGCCAAAGCACTTTCGGGTCGCCCCGCCAATGTGACCGGTGCTTCATCCACTCCATTTGACCGTGGTATTTCCGGCGCAGAAACGCCTGCAGGTCAGGACCTGCATGGGGAATGGAATCCGCCTGGCAAACACCTATTGCGTCAAAACCCTCTTCGATGGCACGTGAGCGGAGAACTTTGGCCAGTTCCTTCAAAAGTCCAAATCCGAATAGTGATGCGGCGGCATTACACCGGGAATGTAATCAGAAAGCAGCGGTCGGAAAGCCGGTCTTGATTTCAAAGTCGAGTACCAGTCCTTGATCGTACTGCTGTAGTCCCAATCCACGTCGTTTATATAGTCCAGGCACGACAAATGGGCGGAGGCCGCGAAGTCGGCAAGTGTCATGCGTTCGCCAGCCAGCCAACGCCGGTTGTCTAACAGGTAGTGGAGATATTTCATGTGTGTACGCAGCGCCTTGAGGCTGCTGCTGATGCGGCTGGCATCTGGTGGCCCCTTGCCTTGAATTCGGCGCAACAAACGTTCGAAGACTAGCGGGGATGTGACTTCCCGATTGAACTTGTCGTCAAACCAGCCTACCAGTCGCCTTGCTTCGTATGCCTGTTGCGCATCCTGAGGAAGCAGAACCGGAACCGGATATTCGGCTTCGATGTACTCGCAAATGGCTTGACTGTCAGACAGGAACGTACTTCCCTTCTTCAACAGGGGAACCATGCCTGACGGATTGACAATCGTGAATTCGGCGCGACGTTCCCAATATCTTTCCTCGCGAAGAGCAAACTCTATCTGCTTTTCGGTCAAGACAAGGCGCAGTTTCCGGCAATGCGGAGACAGCGGGTAGTGGTACAGCCGAAATGCTTCCTTTTGCACCTGGTTCAATTTTCCCGTCCTCCTGATTATCCAGTCTTGTCAGCTTGTACTCGTGAAGCAGTCATCTCGTCCATCCCCGGCAATCGTGCGAACTCCTTCCAGAACTGAATTGGCGCGGACAAGCGTTTCCGTGGAAGGCTGTCCGGCATCCAGTTCTACCGGAGCGGGGACAATTGCAGCCAGTACTGCCGATTCAAGCTCGGCCAATTCATTCAGTTCTACTCCGAAGTAGCTTCGGGCGGCTTCCGCAACGCCAAACACTCCTCGATCGAATTGCGTTGCATTCATGAACACTTCCAGAATGCGTCGCTTCGACCAGAAGATCTCGATTGCAAGCGTAATCGGCGTTTCGAGAACCCTCCTCAGTCGGCCTTCCTCCGGCCACAGAAACACTATCCGTGCAACCTTCTGCGTTATTGATGCGCCCTTGTAGCTGGAACCTGCAAGAATGCTTTTTTCAATGGATGCCCTGTCGAAGCCCCAGTGCCGGCAAAAGTTGGCATCTTCGGCAGCGACAATTGCACGTTGCAAATGTAGCGGAGTATCTGAAAGCGAAACCCATTCCTGCTGAACTCCGCCATGGTATGCCCATTCCTTGGCGACGTGAAATGTGAGGGGGGGATTTGCAACTGAAAAGATCGCTATGGCGGCGAAGAGCAAAAGCACCGGCACAGCTGCAATGCAGGCTGACCATGCCAGAATTTTTCGTGACCGTCCCACAGTTTTGCTGTTAATCTCCTGACAGTGGCTCAATGCAACCGGCCCTGATCAGGCCCGATTCCTGCCTATTATCATCCTCCTTGTAATTCCATGGCCTTCCGCGACCCTGGAGTGCTGTCGGACCGATCCTATCGCCGATTCCTCACCATTTTGCTTTCCATGAAACTACAGAGTTTCGCAGCGCACCTATGCCCTCTTCAATCGCTACAGCGCAATTGTCTTTGATCTCTGCGTTACGTGAACATGGCGAAACTGTACAGGAATTTAGCCCGAATATCTCACGAGCTTCCGCCGGCCTGGTTTTGGTGTTGTCGCCCCGCGGGCAACAGCCGCGCCCCGCCATTAGCTGGCTACCAACCGGACCAATGCAGATGGCAGGCCAATAAAGCCGGGCGGTGTCACGAAGGTGCCCCAACAAGCTGTTTGCGGGCCCAATTTGACCCCTCTCCAGACCCAAATAACGTCTCCCTATGCCAGGACAGTCCTCCCCCCTCTGGCCTATCACTCCGCACCACCAAGGTCATTGTGATCCGCTGGAGCCGGTCAGTTCACCCCCCCGAACAATTACCCCGGCGGCGGCATATGCTTTTCAACTCGCGCCGCCGCAAGCGTACCCATGCAGTCTGGTTATCGCCTACTTCTTTCAGGATCGACTTTTGGCCTGCAACTGGCCCTTTCGGTGGTCCACCGGACAGTACCACGCGACAGTAAGACGATCGGCTGGAGATCCTGTCAATTTGGTCCTGGATATGCATGGGTACAGTCATCGGGGGGCCGTCTTCTCGGGTTATAGTGTGGCGCCTAATCCTCGTGGTTTTGGTCCTGAATGGAAGCCCCTCTCCTGGTGTCTGGGAGCCTGTTTTGTGACAGTCATTTCGGCACTCGCCAAGAGCTGTAACGGCATGGTGGAATTCGGCCTGAAAAGGGCCGTCGAATTCATCCGAATCAGTCCGGGCGGGCACAAGTGGGGCAAGTCCTGTTGCAACACGAGATGTGCACCCCGTGCGATCATCGGACCGTCACCTTGAGTTGGCCGGCCAGCTTAAACAGGTGCGTGCGAATGGTGCCTATACTCGCCTTCTCCATTCCGGTACCATCAAGACCAACCTACCGCAATATGGAGCCAGTACACTGATTGCGGGTGTCCCAGCTAATCACCCGTCAACCGTTGTCCCTGTATCTTCCTTCTCATCGCAATCAGTCGACTGAGGTCTTGTCGGCCCGCGGGTGGCGTCAAGCATTGCTGCCACTGTTTCCATCTGCAGATTGCGGGCAATGTCAGCATATTCCTCTATGTTCCTGACCGAGGATTTCATGACCTCGGAGGAGATTCTTGATGCGGCTTCGGCCCTTTCGGATGAAGACAAGTCGGCCTTGCTTCCTTCTGCCATTTGATCCAGAGTCGTGCGCGTCCAATTTCCCGAAACCTCAGCTGATTTCTTGGCGGCCGAAATTGCAGCTGTCGCCAGCCTTTCATTCAGGACTGCCATGTTCGTGGTGGAGTTCCTGAATTCTCTGTCATCGAATCCAATGGCTTGAAGCCACTGCTTCAGTTGTTCCTGCGATTGATCAAATGTCGCCATCTCTTTTCCTTTTGAACTGCTTAGCCGGAAATAACCGATAACCAAAGTGGTTGCTGCAGTGCAGCAATTCAAGCAGGTTGGTTGTATCTCCGGATGTGAGTCGCTGTAACCTGATCGATTTCCGCGAAATCTATCACCTTGAAGTCTGAATGACTAATGATAGAGACATTGCAACCTTGCTTGCCATGGCTTGAATACCTGGAAGCGCGAATTCGTACACCAGGGAGCATTGACAAAGCGGATGTCAACCGTCCTAGATCTGTCTCCATTCGTATCAGACGAGGTGCGCAAGACGACGTGCTATATGTGCGCCTGCCGATGCGGTATCGACGTCCACCTCAGGGATGGACGCATACGCTACATCCAGGGTAATCGAGACCATCCGGTCAACCGCGGAGTGCTTTGTGCCAAGGGCTCCGCTGGCATGCTGCACCTCGAATCACCGGCGCGCCTGCAGGCGCCGCTAATGCGGACCGGACCTCGCGGAACCGGAGAATTCAAGGAAGTCAGCTGGGATGAAGCGCTATCCACAGCTTGCTCCTGGCTTGGGGAAATTAGAGCGCGAGACCCGCGCAAACTTGCTTTCTTCACAGGACGCGACCAGAGTCAATCACTCACCGCATGGTGGGCCCAACAGTTTGGCACTCCTAACTACGCCTCACATGGTGGCTTTTGTTCCGTCAACATGGCGACTGCAGGCATCTATACGATAGGAGGGTCGTTCTGGGAGTTTGCCCAGCCAGACTGGGAGAACTCCAAGTTGCTCCTATTGTTTGGAGTAGCTGAAGATCACGACTCCAACCCTATCAAACTTGGCCTGTCCGCGATGCGCCGTCGTGGGGCCCGCATTGTTTCCGTCAATCCGGTGCGTACAGGATATTCTGCAATTGCCGATGCCTGGTTCGGTATCACTCCCGGCACCGACGGCCTGCTTGTACTGGCACTTATTCGAGAACTCCTGCGTTCGGGACGTATTGACGCTGACTTTCTGCGACATAACTGCAACGCCGCTTGGCTGGTCGACGTCGAAGATGGAGAGACGGGTGGATTGTTTGTTCGAGACGAACAAGGAACACCGCTAGTTCTGGACAGTCGAACCGGCAGACCCGAAAGACATGACATGCCGGGCATTATCCCGCTTCTATCCGGATCGGCAGAATTTGCGGGCGGGGCAAGGGCGGTAACAGTATTCACTCTACTGGCCGAGAAGTACCTTGATGACCGTTATTCGCCCGAGACTGTTGCGCGCAAGACAGGCATTGGTGCAAGCAAGATCAGGGGTCTTGCGGCAGAACTGGCACGTGTGGCATTTGACGATGCTCAAGAGTTGCCCCTTCCCTGGACAGACGCATACGGGAATCACCATCAAACCACTGTAGTCCGGCCCGTTGCAATACACGCCATGCGAGGAATTTCTGCGCACACCAACGGGTTTCAGACCTGTCGGGCAATTCATCTCCTGCAGATGTTATTGGGAGCCATTGATTGTCCCGGGGGGACCAGGTTCAAGCCTCCATACCCCAAACCGGCAGAATTCCACCCGCGCCCTTCTGGGTGGGCGGGGCCCAACACACCCTTGGCCGGGCCTCCACTAGGTTACCCACTTGGACCGCAAGACCTTCTGGTTGACTCGCGGGGACAGCCCCAGCGCCTTGACAAGGCATTCTCTTGGGAAGCTCCTCTGGCCGCTCACGGAATGCTGCATGCAGCCATACCGAATGCCGCTGCCGGCGACCCGTATCCTGTCGACGTCATGTTCCTCTACATGGCCAACATGGCCTGGAACTCGTCGATGAACACGCCGGCGGCAATCGGGGCGCTGACTGCGAAGGGTGAAAATGGCGATTACCGCATCCCCAGATTGATTGTAGCGGATGCATTTAACTCCGAAATGACATCCTATGCAGATCTGGTTTTACCGGATACAACATATCTGGAGCGCTTTGACTGTATTTCTCTGCTTGACCGACCGATTGGCGAGCCTGACCTTGTTGCTGACGCAATTCGTCATCCGGTTGTAGCACTCAATCGGAACGTCAGGCCATTTCAAGATGTACTTATTGATCTGGGTGCCCGACTTGGATTGCCGGGATTTGTTGATTCGAACCAGCGACCGAAATGGAGGGATTACGCTCACTACATGGCAACTCGCGAGACCCGTCCGGGGACGGGCCCGTTGGCTGGCTGGCGCGGGCGAAACGGCGAGAAGGCAGGGCGGGGAGAGCCCAATCCAAAACAGCTGGACCAATATATCAAAGCGGGAGGATACTGGTCACAAGAGGTGCCGCGTCAAGCGAGATTTTTCAAGAACCTGAACATAGCCTATCAGGAATGGTCCACTGACCTCGGACTGCAGCCAAAGCCGACACCCTTCAAGTTACAGATTTACTCGGAACCGCTGCGCCGGTTTCAGTTGGCGGCTGAAGGGTTTGGCGATAGACAACCACCGGAGGTTCTCCGCCAGAGAATTCACAAGTGCTTTGATCCGCTACCGATCTGGTATGAACCGGCCTCAGATTCATCAGGTGAATTTCCGCTGCACGCAATTACACAGCGCCCAATGGCTATGTATCATTCCTGGGGGTCGCATAATCCGTGGCTCCGTCAGATCCACACGGACAATCACCTTTATGTACCGGGTTCTATCTGCGATGAGATGCAACTTGTTGACGGATGCTGGGTCTGGGTGGAATCACCGGTCGCGCGAATCAAGGTGCGGGTAAAGAGAATGGAAGCAGTCAACAGGCAAACAGTTTGGAGCTGGAATGCTGTAGCCAGACGACCGGGCGCCTGGGGATTGAGTCACTCGTCGCCAGAAAGTCGCAAGGCTTTTCTGCTGAATCACGTTATCAGTCACTTGCTCCCCAAACAACCGGATGGTTGCCGCTGGTCGAATTCGGATCCAGTAACGGGACAGGCAGCCTGGTTTGACCTGAGAGTATCGATCACGCCTGCTGATGACAGTGAACAGTGCACTTATCCCCAGTTCGAACCCCAGGGGCAACCTCCCAATCAAGATCCGGGATCTGAAGAACTTTGCTATGGTGGAGAGTGGTGCAAATGACGTCACTTCCAGACAAGACTGCGCGCAAACTCGGATTGGTCATCGATCTTGATGTCTGTGTCGGTTGCCAAGCCTGCGTCGTCAATTGCAAGGCGTGGAATAGCGGAGGCTACGGGAGTTCACTTGCAGACCATGAACCCTACGGCGACGCCCCGGAGGGAGCCTGGCTAAACCGAGTGCACGGATATGAGGTAGTATCCAAGGATTCAGCCGCAATTGTACACTTCCCCAAGAGTTGTCTGCATTGCGACGACGCTCCCTGTGTAACTGTTTGTCCGACCGGTGCATCGATAAAGCGGTCCGAGGATGGTATTGTGCTGGTCGACGAGTCAAAATGTATGGGGTGCGGCCTGTGTGCCTGGGCTTGCCCCTATGGGGCCAGGGAAATGGACCCTTCAGCCGGGGTCATGAAGAAGTGTACCTTATGTGTTGATCGCATTTACAACGAGAACCTCCCCGAAGTGGACCGCGAACCGGCCTGTGTCCGGACCTGTCCGACAAATGCTCGACATTTCGGCGACCTTGCGGACCCCGATTCCCATGTATCGAATCTGGTTGCGTCCCGCTGCGGGCAAGACCTGATGCCAGAGCAGGAAACCCGACCGGTAAACAAATATCTCTTGCCTCAAGATCGCGACGGTGCCGAGCAGATGTCCTTGAGCGGTTTCGTACTTGCAGATCTTGCTGATCCGTCGCCATCAGGGTTGCTTGGTTGGATCGATAGCGCTCTTTCCAAGTTGTAGGACAGCATGCATCCTGCGCTGTCCCTTATTCTCTTTACGACTTTGTCCGGAGCCGGCTTTGGATTATGTTTCTGGACCGGCGTTCTGGCGACGAGGCAGGAAGGCTGGGTAACCGCCAGCGCGGGGCTTGTGGCGATAATTCTCTCAACGACTGGCTTATTGTGTTCGGTTTTTCATCTTCGCCAGCCGACCCGCGCCTGGCGCTCTTTTTCGCAGTGGCGTTCATCCTGGTTGTCCCGAGAGGCCCTGTTGGCGCCGGTGGCCCTGATACTTGTGCTCGCGCTGGTTTTGGCCGCGGTGCAAGATTCACATGTCACCGGCGTGCTTGGTTGGATTACCGCACTGTTGGCAATTGCGACAGTGTTGGCAACCTCGATGATCTACACACAGTTGAGAGCCATTGCCGCGTGGAATTCCTGGCGAACTCCTCTTCTGTTTGTCGCATTCTCAATGTCGAGCGGTTACTACCTAATGCTGTTTGTCTGGAATCTTTCCGTGATTGTCCTGCCAACGGACCGCGCCCAGGTGAACATTCCAGTTGAACAGGCTGCTCTACTAGCAGCAATTCTTGCTCCGGCTGCACAATTGGCCCAGTTTGTGTGGTGGCACTATCGGGATGCGTTTCGCTATGGAATGTCTTCCACCGAATCTGCCACCGGACTGGGTGGCTTGGGGAGTGTGCGTATGCTGGAACCACCACATACCGGTGCCAGCTATCTTACATCGGAAATGGGCTATACCATTGCCCGAAGGCACGCTCTAAAGTTGCGCTGGATTTCGGTTTTCTTCTGTACAGCCATTCCACTTTCCATTTGTCTGTGGTTGGGAGAGGGGATTGTCGGGGCGACACTATCATCCCTAATGATTGTCGTAGCACATGTAACGGGAATAATCATCGCCAGATGGCTGTTTTTTGCCGAGTCCCGGCATACAGTAATGCTTTACTACCGATCCTAGTGTTGCATCCACCTTAAAGCGATTCCATTGTTCTCAGGGTTGTGATTCACTGTCTTCCGGTTTCCAGCGCACGGTTCCGGAGAGGGAGCAAAGCCACAATGGCCAGGAGCACGAGACCGAAAATCAAGCTTTCCGACCGGGACCGCACGCGCCTTGCGCGTATCAAGACTCATCCGCAGTCTCGACGCCGGCCACAGCCTGACGGAGACGGTGCGAAGAACAGGCAAGGCGAAGACGACCGTCTGGCGCTGTTGGAACCGCTTCCTCGCCACCGGCGTCGACGGGCTTCTGAAGGACGCCTCCCGGCCACCGGGCAAGCCCCGGACAGCACCGGACAAGGACTGGCGTCGCATAGCGATGCGCGATGATCGTTGCTCCGAGCTGTTTCTTCGGCCTGCACATTGGCAAGCATAGTGCTGTTGTGGCTGTGAAGCTCGCCATGTGGGGCGTCTGAGCGGTCCCGACCGGGGCAGGATAGCTCCCAACTGGCGTGCTGACCGGTGCTTTTTTCGGCACTTGAGGTGCCGCCGGTGTCGTATTGTGGAGAGGTCCGGCATGACTTCCGGGAAGTCGCGGAATTGGCCGGCATTCTCGCTGGAAGTGTCGCTTTTCAGGGACAAGGGATCTCAATTGCGGCCCCTGGGCTGCTGGAGAACCTTGTCGTCCGCAGCGACGAGAGTGCCGGCGGACAAGCTTCGAGCAAGAATACCATTAATGGAGATTGCTTTCGTCACAGGAACTGCCTGGCCCGTCAACGAACCCGTTCGAGGAACGACCTGGTCCGGACTTCTTTGGGATTTTCGAAAATCTCTCTCGGTCTGCCTTCCTCAAGAATGACGCCCGCATGCAAAAAGCAGACCTTGTCGGCGACTTCCGCGGCGAAAGAGAGTTCGTGGGTGGCGATCAACATCGTCATCCCGTCCCTTTTGAGCTGTGCTAAGACCCCCAGCACCTCGCCCACGAGTTCTGGATCCAGGGCCGAAGTAATCTCATCGAACAACATGATGCCGGGGTTCATGGCTAGAGCCCGTACGATCGCGACCCGCTGCTGCTGACCGCCAGAGAGCTGGTCCGGCCAGTGGTGCATATGGTCGCCAAGACCAAATCGGACAAACAGTTCGCGGGCCCGCGGCAGAAGCGAACTGTCCGGCTCGCGGTGAACTCGCCGCGGCGCCAGGAGTACATTGTCCAGCGCAGTCATATGCGGGAACAGATTGTAGCTCTGAAACACTATGCCGATCTGTTCGCGGATCGGACGCGGGTCCTGATCCGGAAGCGAGATGTCGGTGCCGTCCAGGAGTATGGCACCGTCGTCGATCGGAGTCAGAAGATTGACGGTGCGAAGCAGAGTGGATTTTCCGGAACCCGAGGATCCGATGAGACAGACCAGCTCACCCTCCGCCACCGTTAGATCGACGCCCCGCAACACCTGCAAATCCCCGAAGCTCTTGCGAACCGCCTGCAATTCCAGCTTCGGCATCGTTTTAGCTGCGCCGCCGGTTCTGCCGGGAGATTAGAGTGTCGGCAAAGCGCGTTGCCGGTACCGTGACTGCAAGGAATATCACGGCCGCCACTACATAGGGCGTGAAATTCGCAAGCAACGACTTGAAAACGCCTGCCTGGCGAAAAATCTCGACAGGACCGATGAAAGAGAGCAGCGCCACATCCTTCTGGAGTGCGATCAGCATGTTCATGTTGGCCGGCAGGACACGGCGCAGTGCTTGCGGCAGCACGACATACCGCATGACATCGGATTGCGACAATCCCAGCGAAAGCGCCGCGTTGCGCTGACTTACATGGATCGATTCGATTCCAGACCGGTAGATTTCGGCGACATAGGCCGCATAGGTGAGAATCAGGGCCACCGATCCCCACAGATATGGAGAATTCCATGGCCGGGGCAATCCGAGTCCAGGTATGCCGAAACCGACCAGATACACGACAAGAATGACAGGTACGCCGCGAAATATGTCCGTGTAAATGATCGCAAACAAGCGAAATGGAAACAGCGCCGGCGATCGCGTGTCGCGGAAAACCGCGATGACAAGCGCCCAGATCGCGATCAACGGTGCACACCAGGCAAAGATGGCGACGTCAAGAAGAAACGTCCGGAGCAGGGTCGGAGAGGTCCGGACGAAGATTTCCCAGTTGAAAAAGCTATTCTTGACGGCCGGCCAGCCGGGTGCCAGTGGAACAAGCACAACAAGGGCACCAACCACCGCAGTCGTCGAGAGCCCGGCGATTATCAGTGATCGGCGGCGTGCCTTCCTCTCGTATTCGAGGCGACTGAGCTGCTTTCCGGCGCCATTTTCAGACAAGTCTGACAATGCCTATTGTATGACGGGCACCCCGGTTGTCTCTGACAGCCACTTGGCCTCGATCCCGGCAAGCACTCCGTTGGCAGTGATCTCCTGGATTGCTTGGTCGACGCATTCCTTGAGTGGATTGCCCTCCTGCATCAACATCCCGAAATTGTCTGGATTCTCCGTCCTGTCTGCAGGAAACTGCCCAAGAATCACGCCGTCGTCGAGCACGACTGCGGCCACGTAAAGCGCCGTCGGCAGGTCAAAGAGTGCTGCATCGATCTGATTCGCTTTCATCGCTTCGACGACATCCGCACCGTCATTATACAGCAGGGCAGAGTTGGATGACCCGGTGATCACGTCGATCATCGGCACCGCGGTCGTGGCCGCCGCAGCTCCCCATTTCAGTGTACGCAAGGAATCAATCGTCGGTACTGCACCCGCATCCGCAGTCGGCTGCTGAACCAGTACTGCCATGGCTGAGGAATAGTAAGGAAGCGAAAAGTCTACGACCTTTTCGCGGTCCTCGGTAATCGAGAACTGTTGCAGGTTGAAATCAAAATTCTTTGCACCGGGTTGAATTGACTCATCAAATCCAGCGCGTACCCAGTCGACTTGATCCGCCGAAAAACCCATCGCTTCGGCGGTCGCGTAAGCTACAGCCGCTTCAAATCCCTCGCCGCTTTCAGGATTGTCATCAATAACCCAGGGGAAATATGCCGGATTGCCGGTGGCAATGGTCAGTTTTCCAGGGGAAATGGTCTTGCCCGCAGCACATTCAGGTCCTGCCTGAGCCGCAAGCGGCACCGTCATCAACAGTGCGACGGCGGCAGCGATTAAAGGTGATTTCAACATTGGTTTCTTCCCTTTTGCTGTTCATCCTCTGAACTTGTCTCTGCCATGAGTACCCTGTGATGTCCAGAATGAAGAACCGCGAGCGACCCACTCAACACTTTCGGCGTCATGCGTCGCGGCAGGGCCGTCGGTAGCCCGACGCCCCCCGCACAGATCCGGACGGGCGCGGTAACGCATCCGGTCTGCCGCCTGCGACAGGCTTGCCCGCTTCTGCGCACGGTCCCTGACTTGGCAGACCGGATTGCCCTCAGGTCGGACCCTTGGCTCCACCAGCTCCAGAGAACGAAATCGCCCCTTGTTCGCCGGCTTCTCCGCGACTATGGCCCGATCCGATCCCTTCAAATCGTTCATCATCGGTTACAGCGTTATTCTCCTTTCCGTTGTGGTCCCCCGCCACCGGGGGACAATTGAAGGTCTCCCAGGTCCCGGCAATGGACTTGCGTGCGGGCTCGGGTTCCCGGACCCCGGCGAGCCGGTTGTTATATTGGAGACTAACCTGGAAAGGCATTATGGCATTAATTCGTTGTCCCGGTAGTCCTTTGTTGCGCGCTGTGTCAGAAGTTGTCAGGTTGCCATGGAGGGGTCTTCAGACAGGCAATTGGGGCCTGTCCGGAGGGGCATGTATGCGGTTGTGCTGGTGTGTGTGGCGGCTCGGCAGCAGCGGCCGGCAGGCCATGCCATTAGGGCAGTGTGACGACTAGGCCTTGCTGTGGCCTTGCCTGCGGACGTCGTTCCAGTCCTTGCCGGAATCGGGTCGCAGGCGTCGGATCCTCTTATGAGGCCCCCTGTCAACGCAAGATCGGCTTGGTCGCCGGGCTGGTGCCGGTCAAGGCAGGGATCTCGGGTTTCAGCACGCTGCTGTCCACCGGCTGCTCGGGTGTTGCCTTGGGGGCGGCGCTGTGGGCCTACAGGAAGGTTTTAAGGGTGTTGATGACTTCGGCCTGGGAGCGGTGGGCCAGTCGGCTGGCGATGTTGCCAAACGGGTCTTGAAGTTGCATAGATGCGGTCATCGGGGAGCCTCCTTCTTCGGGCTTGATTGTGATGCCAAGGTCTATGGAATTTGGCACCGAAGGGAATCCCCGAATTTGTGTGCAGAAGGCCCGAATTAGTCGATTGCGGTGAAAGTGGGCATATCCATGTCGCGTTACGAGATGTACACCCGCGCTGACTGCTTTAGTATGATGATGGCCTGAGCCATGCTAAACACCCTATCAGTGCGACCGGCTCGGTGCAGCCGAGGATTGCCGACCTCGTTGCCCAGGGCGACCTGACCAGACACGCAGCACTTGAGCATGTCACCATGGTACCCATAACCCTACTATTGCATCAGGCTGCCAACTACGTAGGCTCAGCGCGCCAGAATGACATTGCGATCAACGTGATATCTCGAAGTCAATTCAATTCGGCTATCCTGCAAGTTGCCCCTATTGCCTGGAATCGCAACGCCCCGCCCTTGAATTGATGCAAGCCTGTTTCCGCATCCACCCGGTTGGCTGACCTGGGCGCGCAATGAAGAGCACTGACACTGTCCGCTAGCGCCTCATTTACTCGCCTCTGTTCACAGGTGTCTTTGGGTACACCGACGATTTCCGCATGGCAGGAAGCGGCCGGCTCGGCTTCTTCGAGGAGGAGGAGTCCGGCATCGGAGGTCATGGGTTTGGAGTCGAATTTGGCGACGACTTTTCGTTTGCCGTGGGCTTGAAAGTGGAGGAGAGAGGGGGTACACTCCATGCTCACGGGGGTATCTCCTTGTATTGTCTGGTGTTGTTTTATTAGTCAATAAAACGGGGTTTGCACCCATACAAGTACATTATGGAAGAAACTGCAAAATACTTTGGAGAGTTTTCGGGTCAAAGTCCGGTGGAATGAATGCCCCGCAACTGGCGAACGGAGATGGCACCATGGGTTTCCGGGTGGCACAGGAGGAGATGTTTCCCGAGAAAGGGCAGCAGCGATGCTGGCCGCACAGGATGTCAATTGTCCTGAACGCTCTGCCGAAAGCCAGGCAGTCTCTTCTTGACATCTGGCAGGCCGACAGGAATGCGAAAGGCGAAGATGCGTTCGATTTGTTGATCGGCACCTATGAGCTGAAAAATCCGAAAGCAGCCGTGTGCCGTTTCATGAAGACCGGGAGGATCTCCTGACATTCCATGATTCCCCGGCAGCACGCTCGCGGCGTATAGGGACGACCAATCCGATTGCGTCCACCTTTGCCACCATCGGACATCGTACCGGACGGTCAAGGGGCTGACTGATGGGCGATGGCATGCTTCACATGCTTTTCAAGTTTGGTCAGTTTTCTCAAGGGCAATGGAACCGGTTTCGTGGTTTCGGACAACTGGAGAAGGTCAAAACGGGAGTGAGGTTCAAAAGTGGTATCGAGGTAGAACAGTCAGATTATGAACCACAAGAGATCGCCGCCTGAAGGATGCCTTCAAACACCAGAACTGACAATTTCTCCAATTTAAGGGAAACCTCAAAATTGAAGGGCTTCTTCATTAACGTCCGTAGCATGTCACGTCGCCGCACATTCATGCAACACCAGCTGGAACACTTGGGATTGAATGATATTATCCAGGTTTGGCCCGCAGTTGACGCTGCGGACGACAACTCAATTGCAAACAGTTCCTATGCTCCCGGCCATTGGCGGTCAGTGAAGTGGGAGTTAACCAGAGTTGAAATTGCCTGTTTTGAGAGCCACCGTGAAATCTGGAGGCATGTTGCTGACAACAACGATAAACTAGCTCTGGTGTTGGAGGATGATGTAATTCTCTCCAGTAGATTTCGTAGTGCAATTAGTAATCTGGCAAACTCGGAAATTGAACTCGATGTAACTAAATTTGATGGTGTGCATAAGCGCCAGCGTTTTGGCGCTGCCATAACCGTTGAGACGCTGAAACCTGATGGGTTCGAGGTTCGCCCAATTGTTCAGGGCATATGGAGTGCCGCAGGATACCTTGTGTCCAATGAAGGTGCGCACAAATTGCTGGAGTGGTCCGAATCCTATTGCGACAGTGTGGATGATTTTCTGTTTCGCCCGAGGCCCGGATACCGTCTCTTTCAACTTTTTCCTGCGGTATGCGCTCAGGGAGGGGTAATATTCAACCACACAAAACTAACAGGCGAGAATGAATTGTTTTGGCACGGAGAGATGCAATCGGCAAGAATGAGGGTTAAGCGAAACAAGGGACCGATTATCTACAGTGCATTTCGGGAGTCAAAACGAGGAGTTAGGCGACTCGGAAGAGTTCTTTTTCTTGACAATCTGCTCTTGCAGCAAGATGGCCATATTGGCCGCGTGCCATTTGCTACCGATCTCAAAAGGCTCTCTCACCCCAGGGACCTGCGCTTAAGGCAGTAGAGCCGAATTGGTTCTTATTGCAGAGGCCGGACAATGTGGTGGCTGATATTGGTTACCTGGTCCGCCGTTTCATGTTGTCGGTGCTCATTCATTCCTTGCAATGCCAACACATCCCGAATTCAATACTGACTTTGCAGGGAGGGCATCGTCTCATCGCTCTGAATTCAAGGTCGAACATGTTGCCATCCAGGACGGGGACTGGTCCACACCGATTCCTGACCTTACTTTTATCGCTGCTTCCTGTTGGAATCGAAAAGTTGGGAATCGTCCGCCTCTTACCGATTCGTCGGGCAAACGACATGAGCCGCTTTAGGTCAGATGTAGGGCATCGCCGAAGATGAAGGTCGTTTGTTTCGTAATACACCTGGAGCAAGCTACCCAACGACGGGCCAATGCTGAAACAATTGCACGCCTCGCGCCAATTGACGCCAAACTGCAGTTGGCGGTTGACGGCAGCAAACTATCGGGAGAAGAAATTTCTCGTGTATACAGTCGACATCTTCACAAGCCCTACTATCCATTCGCGCTCAATCACGGCGAAATTGGCATATTCTTGAGTAATCTCGCTTGTTGGAAAAGGATAGTTGATGAAAGAGCAGATGCAGGTCTCATTTTGGAGGACGACCTCCAACTTAATCCTGACATGTTCACCCACGCGTTCCACCTTGCGTGTCAGTATGTTCATCAACTCGGTTACATTCAATTTGCAATTCGCCGTCCCCGCGGGGAATTCCGGGTAATTTGCAACCATAACAGTACGCCTCAGGAACAAATGAGCCTGATGACGCCTCGTACCGCTCCCTTGGGTGCGTGTGCCCAAATCGTTTCCAGATCAACAGCAAAGCGATTGTATCGCGCTTGTCAGAGATTTGACCGGCCCGTCGATACGTTTATTCAGATGTACTGGCTGACTAGCCAGCCTGTCCATACGATTTATCCTTCAGGAGTGTCTCACATTGGACCGCTATTGGGTGGTAGCACAATACAGCAGAAAACCGGTCGGCAGAGATGGCTTTACAGGGAGTGGAACCGACTGAGCTATCGGACCAAGATACGGTTTCTTTCCCGCAAGTTTCGGAAGCTTTCTCGTGGCCACCAGGACGCCAGCGTCCCTGCAATCTGCAAGGACAGATGATTGAATTCAGAGTTCTTCTCTGCAAGAGCTTTGACTTGATTCGATAAATCGCGGCCCCTGCATTGCAGTTGGTCATTGCTCTCGCTGTTTGGACATGTGATCCCTGAACACGTCCATTGCGAAGACTTGGGGCGATACGTCTACTTCATCCTTTCCTACACTTTTGTATGCGTGAACCATCATCGGCAATTCTCATTATGTGATGCATTCTTCTTCTACGCTGGAACGGAGGCGTTGTTGAGGGTTGGTAACTGGCAAAGGAGAATGTGGCTATTGTCGGTGACCGTGCTCCGGTCGCGGTGGTCTTTCGCCGGCCATGCATGCCACCAGCGTATGCAGTGCGGCAGGTCCACCCGGTATGGGCAGGTCATGTAGCCATTTGTATGTGAAGATGCGTCGAGTTGTGCCCGTACCCCTTGTTGTTGTGATCTCTTCGGGGAATGAGCCGTGGGCATACAGGTGGCGTGCCTTGAGGCCTCCCGGCTTGGCTTTGAACAGAAAACCGGCCCCGAGTTGTTGTATTTTCTCGCACATGGGCTGGCAAGCATAGCGAGCATCGCCGGGACAGACGGGTTCAAGGCAATTTGCGACCCGATGCGCTTCAGCCAGAGACAAGTGGCCCGCTGTTCGCAGTCCTGCGCAGCACCGTGGCATGTTTGGGAGCCACCGTGTTGGCTGCCAGCAGGCGAAGGAAACACTATTTCTTGCCGTTCTGCCTCCGACTGCGGCTTGAGCATTGTGGGCAGTTGATGCGTTCGGAGCGGTAGTATTCGATGCCATCAAGTGCAGCAAGCGTGTGTCCATCAAGTTTGCATCCTAGCCAGACTGCCACCTTGCAGCGTGTCGGCCTGCGATGACAGGAACAAGTTATCAAAGCGTTCTGACGGCACCCCGTCGAGCATGTTTCGGATGTTATTGTCAGTGGGGATGGGCTCGAGATTGAACAGGGTATGTGCATTGGAGCGTGCGCGGCGTTTGTGCAGTGACTTCAGGATATCGAGGAACACTGTGTCAAGAAGACGGCGAAGACCGCCATGCCGGTCTCGGTCATGGCATGTGTTATTGCCGCGTCGCTTGTCGGGCATGACGGCGCAACGTTTTCTGATAAGATCAAGATGACTGGCGAGCTCGACCATTGACCAGTAATGGCGTGATTTGCGAACCTCCTGGCGGCAATTCATGCAGGACAGATGCAAAAGACTTCAGACAGAGGTGCTGCCATGCCAAAATGAGGATTGCTGAACCAGCTTGGTCCCGAACCCTGGCGGAACGCATTTTTCTCCATCCCACCTTTGCCAAAAGATGCGAATATCCTGACAAGTCTAGCTGGCCAAGACCATTGGCACGTCTGTAACCTGACCCGGGTTCCTGACCTGCGGGCAATTTTCCGGAGATCTTGCGGTGCGCGCGGGGTCAAATGATTCGAGCACCTGAAACCCGCTCGGTCCGCCAGCAGCCGTCCGGCCTACGGTTGCACAAGTCGGAATTCGAAGAGGCGACTTGTCATGCCCATTTGAGGCAGTGAAAGACATCTCGCAGAGTTGGCAGCGCCTTGCCTTCGTGCTCCAACCGGGATCGCGCCAGGAGTGTCTTCAAGTTTTTCTGCATCGAACCTCCCAATACGCTGCGCCTAGGATTATTGCAGTCCGAATTCTCCCGGCAGACGCATCCCCTTGTCAGGTGCAGGGAAAAGTCGAAGTGCAAATGCGATGTCGAAAGAAAGGGCTAGCAATTGATGATGCCTGTTCTTGCCACTCTGACGCAAGTTAACCTTCAGGTCAGGGATGTGTTGCCCAGTTGGATAGAATCCTGAAACCGTACCCAGGTGGCAGGGACCGCAGCGCATTTCGTGACAGCAAGCTGCACTACTGGCAGTCATATTCGAAGGTAACCTTGTCAAAGAGTGGTTCGGCTACGTGAGGGTTGAGAATGAATTCGAACCTCAGGAGCTATATCCTCCGAATTGCGGATTCGATAACAGCAGAGGCGGGCCTCAATCGCCATGAAACCACTCTCTCGCAACCAGTCAGTTCTCTGCTGGGGTGCTGCAATTGATGGAAGTGTCAAATTCTCTGGCTGAAGAGTAACCACAGAGTGCCGGTGCTATGAATCGGCGACGGCCCTCCAGAGGAGAGCCGCCGGTTGTTTTACCAAGTGGGAGGAGGAACTGGTAAAGCAGACCCAAACCTAGTGCAGTTGTCCGCAACGACAAGTAGCAATGTGCAAATTTGTCGCCTTTTGGATAAACTACTTGTGAGAACAACGTTTACGCCATGAGTACTTCCGGGTCTTCACTAAGCGGATGAGGTAACCGGTTCAGCATTTCCTTCGGGCAGATTTGAACAAAGTTGCCGATTTCGTCCTGCCATCTCTCAAGTATCTGGACGGCCCGAACGCTATCACTTTCCCTGGCGTGCAGTTCAATCAGCTCTCGCAACAGATTTTCCCAGTAATTGACCGTGACCGGACAGGTCAGGATAGTGTCGTAGTTGAGGTGCTTTGCGGTTTGATTCCCGGGGTCATGAATGTAGGCCATTCCTCCAGTCATTCCGGCACCAAAGTTGGCGCCGACGGTACCCAGCAACACGGCAACGCCACCGGTCATGTATTCACAACCGTTCGACCCGCATCCTTCGGCTACAACCCTCGCTCCCGAATTTCGCACACAGAATCGCTCACCTGCGCGGCCAGCTGCCAGAAGCACACCATCGGTTGCACCATAAAGAACCGTATTGCCTATGATGGTATTGTCGCTGGCCACGAGACTCGATTCCACCGGAGGCCGAATGACGATCATGCCTCCGGAAAGCCCCTTGCCAACGTAGTCGTTCGAATCGCCGAACACTTCGAGCTTGAGCCCACGAACAGCAAATGCACCTAGAGACTGACCGGTCGCACCGGCCAATTTCACGGTGAGATGGTCGCGCTGCAGCTTGTTGTTCATGCCGAATCGTTTGACGATGAGCGCTGATGTACGGGTGCCGATGGTTCGATATGTATTGCGTACGTCATAGGACAGCTGCATTTTTTCGCCACGCTGAAAGAATGGCTGGGCGTCCTTGAAGATCTCGGCATCCAACGTATCCGGAACCTCATTGCGCGGTCTCTCCGAGCAGTTGCTGACCCTGGCGTTCTCGTCAACAATGACCAGAAGTGGATTGAGATCAAGATCGTCAAGGTTGTCCGAGCCGCGCGACACCTGCGACAACAAGTCTGCCCGTCCGACGATTTCATCGACCGAACGGGCTCCGATTCGCGCCAGGATCTCGCGCACTTCCTGGGCATAGAATGTCATCAGGTTGACAACCTTTTCAGCCGTTCCCGAAAACTTGGCGCGCAACCGCTCGTCCTGTGTGCAAACGCCAACGGGGCAGGTGTTCGACTGGCACTGTCGTACCATCAGACAACCCATGGAAATCAGTGACGCTGTGCCGATGCCGAATTCTTCAGCACCCAATAGTGCCGCGATGACAATGTCGCGACCGGTGCGTAATCCGCCATCCGTACGCAGCGTTACACGGTCGCGAAGGTTGTTGAGCGTCAGCACCTGGTGGGTCTCTGCAAGGCCCATCTCCCAGGGCATTCCAGCAAACTTGATCGAAGTGGCAGGTGACGCACCAGTTCCGCCTGTATGTCCGGACACCAGGATTACATCGGCCTTGGCCTTGGCCACACCTGCCGCGATTGTCCCAATCCCGGCCGCCGAGACAAGTTTCACACACACCTTGGCCTCGGGATTGATCTGCTTCAGATCGTAAATGAGCTGTGCCAGGTCTTCGATCGAATAGATGTCGTGATGCGGTGGCGGTGAAATCAGGCTAACGCCCGGCGTCGAATGCCTAAGCCTGGCAATGAGTTCGGTAACCTTCATGCCAGGCAATTGACCTCCCTCGCCAGGTTTGGCGCCCTGAGCGATCTTGATTTCAAGCTCGTCGCAATTGCCAAGATACTCCGCGTTTACGCCAAACCTGCCGCTGGCGACCTGCTTGATGCGAGCCGATGGGTTGTCGCCGTATTCATCTGTATGAAAGTGGGCAGGGTCTTCTCCGCCTTCTCCCGAATCTGATTTGGCGCCAATCCGGTTCATGGCAACGTTCAGCGTACGATGGGCTTCTGGACTGAGTGCTCCCAGGGACATCCCGGGCGTAACAAAGCGTCGGCGGATCGTGGTGATCGACTCAACATCATCCGCGGCAACGGGTTCCTCAGCTCCGTCGATCTCGAGAAGATCGCGCAGATTGAGCGATGATGATGCGTTCATCGACGAGGAGTAGTCTTTCCACAGTTTGTAGCTGCCTTGTGCACAGGCCGCCTGCAATCTGTGCATGGCACGGGCCTCCCAGGCATGCTTCTCGCCGCTGCGCCTCATCTTGTAGAAACCGCCAATTGGTAGCAGCCGTGTCGTGTAATCCCAGCTCAGGGCATGCTGTTTCTCGATGTTTTCCTGAATGCCGCCAATGCCTATTCCGGAAATCCGGCTAGGCATACCAGGGAAAAACTCGTTGACCATGGCCCTGGACAGGCCGATTGCTTCAAAATTCAGTCCACCGCGATAGGAAGAGACGACCGATATCCCCATCTTGGACATAATCTTGAGCAGTCCCTGATTGATTGCTTCGCAATAGTTCCGCACTGCTCGCTGAAGCGAAAGTTCAAGCGTCCCTCTGGATATCCGGTCTGCTAGCGTATCCTGGGCAAGGTAGGCATTTACGGTCGTGGCTCCACAACCTATCAACACCGCGAAATAGTGCGGATCAATGCATTCCGCCGAACGGACGTTTAGCGTCGTGAATGATCGCAATCCCTTGTTAATCAATGATGTATGGACGGCGCTCGTTGCCAGGATTATCGGCATGGCAGCCCGATCAATACCTTGGGCGGCATCACTCAATACTAGATGTACATAACCCGATCGCACGGCTGTTTCTGCTTCTTCCAGAATTGCATACAGTGCCTTGCGCAGTGCACCGGGTCCGGAGCCAACCGGAAACGTACAGTCAAGTTCTCTAACTCCTTTTCCAAAGTACCTGACGGTTGCATCGAATACCGCGTTGCTGAGCACCGGCGAATCCAGCATGGCAGATGCAATCCTCTCGGAATGCTCGTCGAGCACATTGTTATGGTTTCCGAAGCGCGTAATCAGGCTCATGACGCGGTACTCTCGCAACGAGTCGATTGGCGGATTGGTGACCTGACTGAAGTTCTGTCGGAAGTAGTGGCTCAAAGGCCGATAGGTCGAAGATAGCACTGCCAGGGGCGTATCGTCTCCCATGGAAACTACGGCTTCCTTGGCTTCCGCTGCCAGGGGCGTCAAGATTGTTTCCAGTTCCTCGACGTTGTAACCAGCCATGAGCTGACGACGGCGCAAGTCCTCGCCAGCAGATGTCGGCTTTTCGGTGCGCCTATGAAGTTCACGGTCCAATTTTATTATGTTGGAGGTCAATTCCCCGAACGGCTTGCTGGTTGCCAATATGTTCTTGATGTCTCGGTCCCGCAACATCTTGCGCTCCTGGAGATCCACAGCCACCATCTGTCCAGGACCCAGGGCACCCTTTTCGACAATGCATGCTTCGTCCAGGTTGACCATACCTGTCTCTGAACCGGCTATGAGCAGACCGTCACTGGTGACCGTATACCGCAATGGGCGAAGTCCGTTTCTGTCAAGTCCGGCCACGACCCAGCGACCGTCGGTCATGGCAAGTGCTGCCGGTCCATCCCATGGCTCCATCACGGCGTTACAGTAGTTGTACATTTCCTGCCACTCACGAGGCAGCTCGGCAGTAAGCCGAGACCAGGCTTCGGGAACCATGATGGATTTGGTCATGGGAGCACTTCGACCAGCCCGGACGATGACCTCGAATGTGGCGTCCAGTGCCGCGGAATCAGAGGCTCCCCGGGAAACAATGGGCTTGATGTCGTCAGCATATTCGCCAAAACTTGCCGAGGCCATCTTGATCTCGTGGCTCTTTAGCCAGTTGAGATTACCCTTCAGCGTATTGATCTCACCGTTATGTGCCAGCATGCGGAACGGTTGTGCCAACCACCACTGCGGAAATGTATTGGTCGAATAGCGCTGATGATAGATGACAAAATCGGAGACAAATCCCTCTTCTTTGAGGTCTGGATAGAACTCGGCAACCTGTTCGGCGAGCATCATACCCTTGTAGACAACCAGCTGGCATGACAGTGAGCAAATATAGAAGTCACGGATGTGCTGTTGGAGCGCCGACCGTTCGATGCGTTTTCGGATCAGGAAAAGGTCGCGTTCGAAACTCTCTTCATCCAGCTGGCGACCATCGGCAATGATGATTTGTTCGATTTCCGGCCGAGTTGCCGCAGCCATTTCACCGAGTACCGCCTTGTTTACCGGCACATGGCGCCATCCGTAGATGGTATGGCCCATGCGCAGAACCTCGGTTTCGACGATGGTACGACACATCTCCTGCCCGCCAAAGTCGGTGCGGGGCAAGAACACCATCCCCACAGCCAGTCGTCTGTCGCCCATCGGCACATGTCCTGTACGAGCGATTTGCTCGTCAAAAAACCTTGCCGGAATTCGAAGGCTCAGTCCGGCGCCGTCGCCTGTCTTGCCATCGGCATCAACAGCCCCGCGGTGCCAGACCGCCTTCAGGGCTGCGATGCCGTACTCAACGATCCTCCGGGAAGGCCGGGCTTCAATTGAGGCAACAAAGCCTACACCGCACGCATCATGTTCTGTATCATCCCGATACAGGCCCTTGCGCGCGCGCTCCAGCCGCTTCATGTAACTACCAATCCGGGCCCTATCTTTCACGCTTGTATCCTCGCTTTCTGTGGCGGCTGACAACACACATTTTCATGCGGTTCCATGTCCGGACGCCGATGATTCGCCAAATTGACGGAGAATCGAGTCGGCTGCCTCCTGACCATCCCTTATCGCCCACACCACAAGGCTTGCTCCCCGGACAATGTCTCCGGCGGCATAGACTCCTGGAATACTGGTTTCGTGAGTACCGAAACGTGCCCTCACTGTTCCCCAGCCTGTTATGTCAAGGTCGGAGGCATCCCAGCGTTCCTGCAATTCCTCGGGTTCAAATCCCAGCGCCTTGATGACCAGGTCGGCATCCCGAATACAGGACGATCCGGCTATCGGTTCGGGCGCCCTCCGTCCGGTCGCGTCACGTTCTGACAACCGCATGCGCTGGACACGTATCCCTCTGACAGCACGATCGCCTACAAATGCCCTAGGCAAGGTCAGCCAGGCAAATTCGACACCTTCTTCCTCGGCATTGTGCACCTCGCGCCTTGATCCGGGCATGTTTTCGCGATTCCGGCGGTAAAGACAGGTAACCGAAGTGGCGCCCTGGCGGACGGCGGTTCTGACACAATCCATCGCCGTATCACCGCCGCCAATAACCACAACTTTCTTGCCACATGCATCGAGAGTTCCGCTATCGAATTCGTGGACGTCATCCCCGAAGCCCTTGCGATTGGAAGCCGTCAAATAGTCTATGGCAGCTACAATCCCCGCAGAGCCGACACCCGGGCACACCAAATCCCGTGACTTGTAGACCCCCGTGGCAACCAGGATAGCGTCGTGCCGCCGTCGCAGTTCGCGAAGTGAAATATCGCGTCCAACCTCAAAGTTCAGCCTGAACTCGGTTCCACCCTCGGACAGCTGGTCAACACGCTGCATCACGATCTGCTTCTCAAGCTTGAAGCCGGGAATTCCGTAGGTCAAAAGACCGCCGGCACGATCCTGGCGGTCATAAACCACAACCTGCAACCCCCGACGTCGCAGTCGGTCAGCGGCTGCAAGGCCAGCTGGCCCGCTGCCGATGATTCCAACCGAGAAGTCATGCTCCTGCCGGGGGCGTATCGACTCGACCCAACCCTCTCTCCAGGCCATGTCGGTCAGGTACCGTTCGACCGATCCTATGGTCACCGTCCCATGGCCGGACTGTTCAATAACACAATTGCCTTCGCATAATCTGTCCTGCGGGCAAATGCGACCGCAGATTTCGGGAAAGCTGTTGGTTTGCTGGCTCAGCTCGTATGCCTCGCGATAGCGTCCCTCGGCCGTGAGCTTCAGCCAGTCCGGAATGTTGTTGTGCAGCGGACAGTGCGTCTGGCAATAGGGTACTCCACACTGTGAACATCGGCTGGCCTGCTCAGAGGCCGTAGCAGGTGGGTAGTCTCCATATATCTCACGAAAATCCTGACGCCGCTGTACAGCCTGACGCTTTTCGGGCGTCGCATTGGCGGTATCGACAAATGAGAGCATGGAATATCTGACCATATTCGCTCCAAATCTACATTTTTCCGAGGAACTGCGACTCTAACAGCCAATGTCATACAAGTAAAGGCAATAATTATGCCATATCTCGGGCAAAGGAACTGCTCTTGATCGACATTATCGTGGAAGCTCTTAATACTTAGGGCATAAAACGTGACCTAATAGCGGTTCATCCTTGAACTGTTGTTGACGAGTTCGGTCCGGTTGCAAACAGGGCGGCAATGGTCAAACTTGCAGATGCCGATTGTAAATTCATGCGCGAGGCCTGATGCCGCTGTTTCAATTGCTGCTGGTAAGCATCATACAGGGTGTGACAGAATTCCTTCCTGTGTCATCCTCCGGGCATTTGCTGCTCCTGCCGCATCTGTCGGGAAGTGAGGATCAGGGGCAAATGATAGACATCGCCGCTCATGTCGGCACTCTGGGAGCTGTAATCCTTTACTTCCGCCGGGATGTCATAGCGGTCGCGGCCGGATGTCTGGATGTTGGGCGCGGAAACTTTGACTCTGGATCCGCACGCCTGGCAATCTGCCTGGCCATTGCCACGATTCCAGTCCTGCTTGCGGGCCTGCTTCTGCATCTTTCCGGTCTAGGCAAAGACATGCGAAGCATAGGTGTCGTCGGCATCGCGACATTGGTCTTCGCCATAGTGCTCTATGTGGCGGACCGGCTTGGTCCGGCTGAAATGAGCCTATCTGACTGGACGCCGCGACGGGCTCTTGCACTTGGCATGTGGCAATGCATCGCGCTTGTTCCAGGAAGTTCACGATCCGGAGTCGTGATTACCGGAGCGCGTTTGCTCGGCTTTGGAAGACGGCAGGCGGCGCGACTCTCGCTCCTCATGTCAATTCCGACCATTGCAGCTGCCGGCGCTCTTGCAATCGCCGATCGCGCCCTGGATGCCGACCTCGCGACACTGCGGGACGGCGGTCTGGTAGCCGTGGTCTCGTTTCTTGTAGCATTGCTGGCTATCCATCTCATGTTGCTGCTGCTACGACGGGTCTCCTACACACCCTATGTCATTTATCGGCTGATTCTTGGAAGCGTTCTCGTCACGATTGCCTGGAGCTAGAGTGCCCGGCGCGTCAATCCAGTGGAACGGTGGAAACGGGCGCTGCCATTACGCACCTTCGTGCAGTACAGCGGTTTTCCGATGGCATAGCAGAAGCAGGCCTGGGTGCTCCTGGCACCTGATTGCCAGTAGCAAACCCCTCAAGGAGTGACGTTCAGATCCTGCTTTCGGAATTCAGAATATCAGCGGATTCCTTGATCGCGGTATATTGTCCTTCCGGACGAAAGCGGTACAGATACTGGTCAAGAATCGTGTCCATCGATACCGGTTCGATGCCGAAGTCGCCAAATGTCCGTTTATCGCCGCTGACAATGTTGTCGTATCGCAGCTGCTTGATCTGGTCTCGGGTGAGCACGTTGTTACTGAGAAGTCCGCCCGACAAAAACTGCATCACATCCAGACTTGTGGCAATGGGCAAGGCTGCAACAGTTGGCAGGCCGATAATCAGGCGACGGCGGCGGATTACATGCAGCATTTTGTGCAGCAACTGGCGAAACGTTGCGATGTCGGGACCACCCAGCTCGTAAATGCCGGAAAAACCGTCGTCTCCGACAGCCTTCACAGCAGCCTTCGCAACATCATCAGCGAATACCGGCTGAAACCTGGTACCTGCCCCGACAATTGGGAGTATAGGAGACATCCGTGCCATTGCTGCGAAGCGGTTGAAAAACTGATCTTCGCTGCCGAACACCACAGACGGACGCAGTATCACGGCTCCGGCAAAATGCTCCTGAACCGCCTCCTCACCCATCGCCTTTGTCCTGGCATACATGCTGTCGCTGGCTTCACTTGCGCCGATGGCTGAAATCTGGACAAATCTTCGAACGCCGGCCTGGGCTGACAAACGGGCTGCTCGCTCGGCCGCTTCTGCATGTACTGCCCTGAAGCGCTGTCGAGGTGTTTCGGCGAGAATTCCCACGCAGTTAATAACGACCTGTGAGTTGGCCACCGAATCCCGAATCGACTGTTCAAAGCGTATATTCGCCAGTTCAGGCTCGACCTGACCAGGTGTTCCATAAGGGCGGACAAATCCGGCAAGGTTCGGATTGCGTACTGCAACTCGTACCCTCCATCCCTCGAGTGCCAGTCTCAGGGTGATGAAACGACCTACAAATCCGGAGCCTCCGAACACAGTAGCGATTTTGCTCAAGATCTTCTCCCGGCGTATGGTACGTGTTCAACTGCGCAAACAGACATGGGTTCCAGGCATTTGCCCGAGCCACAGCGTGTCCCTCCGGCAGTTGACTACCTGTTACAGATGCTTTCTCCTGTAAACAACAATACAAGAATCGGGCCCTGCTTCAACCTCGCTGCTCTCCCGTTGGCACACACATTCGGTCCTGGGTGCATGATCCGGGATCTGCGCCCCCTCTTGACGGTGATGCAAAAACAGTCCGACTGTAAAATGGTTCGTTGCCACAGCGCGCTTTTCTGTGCAGGTTGGTAGAAATGCCGGGCGAGCTGGAATAGAATGGCCTGCTGTGATTTGACCTGAGAATTCGCAAGACTGTGCCCGCGGCATCCTCGGATATCTCCCTCTACGCATCATTCACCACTCTTGCCTGTACAGTTTCCTTTGCCGGAGTTGCTACGAGTGCCTTCCACCCACAACATCGCCTTGCTGGGCGCAACCGGTCCCGTAGGGGGACATTTCCTCACCTATGCGCTGGAAGCAGGCCATAGTGTGACTGCCCTTGTCCGCAATCCCCGCAAACTTGCCAAAGTGAACGGCCCGGATATTTTCCAGGGTGACGCAACAAGCGAAGCCGATGTTCAGGCTGTAATTGCCGGGGCTGAGGTTGTGGTCAGTTGTATCGGCAATCCAGTGGGAGTGATGATCATGGAGCGAGCGGCAAGTGCAATACCTGATGCTGCCGGGGATTCAGACAGTCCGCCAAAGTGTATCCTTGTGACGAGTATCGGGTGCGGCGGGTCTTCATGGTTGGTCTAACACATCCTGATGATGATTGGAGGTAGCCAGGGATGCGAAGACTATGACAGGGCAAATGCCCTGATCGCCGCCGAAAGCGAAGTGCCCTACGTGCTGGTTCGGCCGGCGGCCTTGAATAACAAGGATGGCAAGGGGACCTGCAAAGCCTTCCGCTCGGGAGGAACATTTGCCAAACCGATACCCCGGCAGGATTTACCCCCGTTCTCATTCGACGCTATGAGCGAAGGCACGTGGAACGGCGGTGGTGGAATTCAGGTTTCTGGTAGTTGAGCCAGACGATACCTGCGTATTGTTCAGATTTTGACCAGGCCTTGCAGTGGGTCGATCTTCACGCCGACAGTGGCGAGAGGACAGCGACACAACGTTTGGCGAGACTGCAAAGTGCTGACTGCTTCTAACGTGCAGGTATGGATTGGCCGTGTCCAGAATCGGTCTCGGGGCTTCTTAGTAACCGGTTGCCGCGCAGCCCGCTGCCCTGTTGGTATTGACATGCAGGGAGCCTGTGTTTAGCTTCCACCGCTGAGGCTGCCCTGATGGCGGAATTGGTAGACGCGCTAGCTTCAGGTGCTAGTGCCCGTACGGGCGTGGAGGTTCGAGTCCTCTTCAGGGCACCAAAACTGACGAGCATGTTTCAATGCATTCGGCAACAACCGGCATCCTCAACTGCCTTTCTGCAGGTAGCGAGGAACCGATGAGTACCGATTTTTATCGCGACGACATTCCAGATGGTTTTGAAGTCGGTGACGTACTGGCTGTCGATACCGAGACCACTGGCCTGAAACTGCGACGTGACCGGTTGTGTCTGGTTCAGATGTCCCGTGGAGACGGACACGCTGTGCTGGTACAAATCCGGCACACCCCCAGACCTGCGCCGAATCTCCTGCGTCTGCTACAGGATCCCGGTGTTCTCAAGGTGTTCCATTTCGCCCGAGCCGACATTGCGTTTTTGCTGGTTGCCTTTGGTGTGCTTGTAAGACCCGTATACTGTACGAAGATTGCGTCCAGACTTGCCCGTACGAACTCTTCGCAACATGGATTGAAAGCGCTGGTTATGGATCTGCTCGGCGTGGAGCTTGCCAAAGAGCAGCAATCCTCCGACTGGGCAGCAGATTCTATTACTGATCAACAAATGGAGTATGCCGCCAGCGACGTTTTGCACCTGCATTGCATCCGTGAATTGCTAAACAGGCGGCTTGTTCGGGACAGGCGCATGAATCTGGCTGAGGCTTGTTTCGACTTTCTTCCCGAACGTGCAAGACTCGATGTTGCAGGTTGGCAGAACGATATATTCTCGCACTAGATTCCACCTGCAGCACAAATGAGTTACTCGAGATTTCGTTGTCATTGAAGCCGGTATTTATCAATGAATTTGACGCAAACCTTGCATGGCTACGCGGCTGCGGGCCGGGTATCGGCAACGATCGCATCGCCGACTGGAGGGCAAACTGACGCCGTAATTCGAGAAAGACGTCGCGTACACTATTCGACCCTCGCCGAAGCGAAACACCGGATGCTGGCAGCCATTCTGGAATTGCCGATTGGAATTCAAAGGCGTTCGGTTACCTGTATGGCATGCAACACCGGAAAGTCACTTGCCGACACAACGCATCACCGCTACACATCTGTGGTTGACAGCCTGGCAATGTGGCCGGCGGCACGTTTGCCACAAACACTTGGCACCCCAAGCCGGGTCCGCTCCGGCCCGTGGGCAAGCACTTCGTATTCCCGGACTAGCAGGGTTGTTTGTCAATAGTGGCTTATGAAAATATAGCGCGCCCTTCAGACATGTTCTGCGCTCGGCGCAGGGATTGTTTATGTCTTCGAACCAGCCCGTTGGCGTAGAATGAGTATGGCCCCCGCACAATCGGCGAAAGAACACAGTTTCGTCAGCACAGGAAAACGAGTGGTTTCGATTGAAGCCAGTGCGCTGGCAAAACTTGCGGATTCGCTCAACTCGAACTTTTCCCGTGCTGTTTCAGTCATCAACCGCACAAAGGGACGCGTTATTGTGTCCGGGATTGGGAAATCCGGTCATGTCGGGCGCAAACTCGCAGCGACATTTGCCTCAACCGGCCAACCCGCCCACTTCGTGCATCCAGCCGAAGCAAGTCACGGAGACTTGGGAATGTTGTCTGACGGTGACACGGTCGTGGTGCTCTCGAATTCAGGCGACACACCCGAACTGACCGATCTGTTGTCCTACACGAGGCGATTCAGTATTCCCCTGATCGGCATTTCCGGAAAGGAAGACTGTTCTCTGATCCGTCTCAGCGATGTTGGTCTGGTTCTCCCGACAGCCGAGGAAGCTTGCCGAACCGGCATCGTGCCGACAACCTCCACTACCATGATGCTGGCTCTGGGAGATGCGCTGGCTGTCTCGCTAATGGAGCACAGACGCTTCACGCCGGATCATTTCCATCGCTTTCATCCGGGTGGTAGACTGGGCATCAAGCTTTCCAAGGTACGTGATCTGATGCACAGTGGCGAAGCCATGCCGCTCGTGCACGAGCATTGCTCAATGCCCGATACCTTGCTGGTCATGACCCAGAAGGGATTTGGCGTGGCGGGCATTGTTGATCAGGAAAGCCAGTTGATCGGCATTATCACTGACGGTGACCTGAGGCGCCACATGAAGAATCTCTTGAGCAATGTTGCCGGAAATGTAATGACCCGAAACCCGGTGACAATCTCGCAGGATGCGCTGGCAGAAGAGGCATTGGCACTCATGAACAACCGGGAGGTCACATGCCTGTTTGCCTACAGAGAATCCGCCCACCGGGAGGTCGCGGGCGTCCTGCACATACACGACTGCCTGCGGGCCGGCATCGCCTGACCGACTGCAGGCCAGACTTACATGAGAGCCTTGTCGCCTTTCAGCGGTAGTTTTGCACTGAATAGCCCCAGGGTGCTGACTAGCCTTTTCCTGGGTGTTGCAGGTCTGGTTATTTTGGCAATGATGCCGGTCTTCATCGCTATCAAGGTTCCGCTTCGCTCACTTTCGATCGGTGACCGCGAAGTGTTTGCCTTGTCAGGAACCGATACCGTTGCAGGAGGTCACTTTGTCTCCACCTCGGAGTCCGGTCTGACCCTGGAGGTTGAGTCTCGTTTCCTGGTTCCCGGCTTCCCTGGGGGGTCGGCAATTGAAGCGCGTGACATCAAGGTAACCCTGAGACCGCCGAACGGACAGACCATTAAAGTCAAGTCCGACTTCGCCGCCATAGACGCAGAGCACATGTCAGTTGTCATGCACGGCAATACGGAACTTGAAGTTGGCAGCGGATTGCGGCTAGTGTCCAATTCTCTTATTGTGGCTGCAGATCAGGGCCGAATATCCAGTCCCGGAGAAGTTCTGTTCGAGTCGCAGGGTGTGCTGGGTATTGCTGGACGAATGACCCTTCTTGTCGATTCGATTCTGGAAGACGATCGCCGCATCAAGGGTCTGGAATTCGATGATTCCGTGTATCTAGTGTTCAATCGCAGCAATTAGACAAGGGATTGATTCTGTTGACTTATATCAGGCCCGGTATACTCGTTCTCTGGATTTCCACCCTAGCCTGCGGCGCGTTCGCTCAGGGGGCCGTGCTCGAGTTTACGACCGATTCCGAAAATATTGATCATGTTGTCGTCAAGGCCAACAGCGGGTCCTATGACTCTGTAGCGGGAATAGCCTTGGTGAAAGGCAATGTCGTGATCGAAAGTGGCAACTTTGTGATCACAACAGTGCTGGCTACTGTTTACGAGGGAACCGACGGTTCCGGTTCGGCAGAAAGGCTTGTGCTGGAAGGTAATGTGCGAATCACCTCTGATGACCTGGAGGCAACCAGCCGGGAGGGCGAAGTTTTTCTGAATGAGAATCTGCTCTTGCTTAAGGGCAACGTCAGACTCGAGACAAGGAGCGCGGTGCTGACCGGCGAGCTGCTGACTTACAACACTGACTCCGGCATCGCTACATTGGGACACTCCGACGGTTCATCTGGCGGAAATTGATGTATGAGGAACTCGTCCGCAGGGACTCGGGGCTGGTAGCCGAGGGGATCTCGGTAACCTTCGGGCGTCGTCCCGTTGTACGCGATGTGTCATTGCAGGTGTCGCCGGGAGAAATTGTCGGTTTGCTGGGACCAAACGGTGCCGGCAAGACAAGTTGTTTCTATCTGATTGCCGGGCTCCGCTTTCCGAGCACAGGGTCGATATTCATCGACGGTGCCGAAGTAACACACATGCCGCTATACAGGCGCGCTCGCCTGGGATTGGGATACTTGCCCCAGGACGATTCCATCTTTCGCGGCATGACCGTCGAGCAAAACATAATGGCTGTGCTCGAAACTCGTGAACGTGATCGGCGGCGGCGGCGCGAAACCCTTGAGACTCTGCTGCAGGAAGTCTCTGTCGCGCACATTCGCAAGACGCCGGCAGTGGCGTTGTCCGGAGGCGAGAGGCGACGCGTCGAATTCGCTCGTTGCCTTGCCAGCCGACCACGCTATCTGCTGCTTGACGAACCATTTGCAGGTCTGGACCCGATTGTCGTCGAGGAAATCCAGAAACTTGCGAATCTGTTTCGCGAAAAGAAGATCGGTGTCCTGATAACCGATCACAATGCTCAGGAAATATTGAAGCTGGTTGATCGGGTTTACGTCATTTTTGATGGAGCTGTCATTCGCCATGGCAACGCCACCACAATCCGCAATGACCCCCTGGTCCAAGCCGGATACCTGGGAACGCGTTGAGCCCGTTCGGCATGATCCGATGGTGAAACAGTTGCCATCACATGACCGGACCATTGATGGACATTGGTTCCGGTTCCGGACCGCTCCATCGGACCCTCTCGAATTGGAGTGTATTTCCGGCAACATTCTGCTAACGTGCCGTGACCTTGCGAGGCCGACTTTCAGGTGCGGCCCGGGTCTTATTGGGATTTGGTTTTCATCCGGTAACAGGAGCGTGTCATGCGCCTAATTGTAAGCGGACATGGATTGAAAGTGGGAGATGCCTTGCGGACCCGCGTTACCAGTCTGATAGAGACCTCCGAGGCAAAGTATGCCGAACGACCTACCGACGCCACGGTGACGTTTTCGAGAGGCGGCAGTGCTTTCGAGTGTGAATTGACCATGCATCTTTCGACTGGCATGTCGGCCCAGGCGCATGCCAGTTCCCAGGACATTTTTGTAGCGTTCAAGCTGGCCTACGAAAAACTCGAGAAGCAGTTGCGCAGATACAAGCGACGTCTCAAGGATCACCACTGAACAGCGGTTCCCTTTTCCGGAATTACCCTGCCAAGGCCAGGACGTCGACAAACGGATTTGCTTCAATCCCATCCCTCCTTATGTTATCGCTGATCGACGCCGTGATGGCGGGCAATGTCCGAAGCACTTCAGATGAGTAAACTCTCCAGGCAACGCCGCCCATGCCATGTAATGGCGGCATATTCGATGTTGGAACAAGCGGACCCGCCAGATCTGAGCGATTTCTTCCTGGTCCGGAGGAATAAACCCGACCTGGAAATCAGTGGCCCAAATGCTAATAGCCGCGGTTGTGGCATGTTCTTGCAGATTAGCGCTTCGGACAGGATTGAGTCATGGAAATAAAGGACGTTCTGGCGCTCGACGCAGTGTTCTGTGTCTCGGACGCAGCAATTACCAAGCAGGACTTGCTCGAACGGATCGCCAGGGTCGCTGCCGATACATATGGAATCGATTTTGAAGTCAGCTACGAGGGGCTTCTGGAACGCGAGGAAGCGTCCTCGACTGGGCTGGGTCAGGGGATCGCGTTGCCGCATGCCCGCTCGAGTCAATTCCCGATGGTGCTTGGAACCTTTACACGTCTCAGCAAGCCCATCGATTTCAAGGCTCCCGACCGTCTGCCAGTCGACCTGGTGTTCGGAATTTTTGCTCCTATCGGAGAGAGTGTCGAGTATCTCAAATTGCTTAGCAGTGTTGCACGCACCCTGCGCCAGGCTGATGTTCAGCGCAAATTGAGATCGACCGACAGCGCCGAGGGGCTGCACCTTGTGCTCACTGAAAACGCCGACTGATCACCCTGCGGCGCTTGCCAATCATTGATCCGGCCTTGTAACCTGATCTCGACCAGCGTTCTCTACATGACCGCCCCTGCCGATTGACCTGGCGCCAGCTGGATGTTCATGTGCCACGTTGAGCAATACAAGCTGCTGCAGCTCGGCGACCAGACTTTCCATTATCCCGGTTGCTGGATCGAAGTGATGCGCGACAGGATTGCTGGTCCGGATCCAGGAAAGCCGCCGTTCGATTTCAGGCTTGGCCGTACCGGTAGGGAACCTGAGAGCCAGTACCTGGCGCGCCGACCGCGGGTCCATGACCGCACAGGTTCTGTTGTGAAGCTCGGCATCCTCCCGGGTCGTCGTAAATGACCACCTTTCTTCTGCCGACGGATCAAGCAACAGATTCTGGCAGCACAGCCCGGCTCTGGTCCGGACCAGAGCCGTCAACCTTGCACCGGCCGGTCCGGGGCCGTCCCGATCCTCTCGCAGCGCCGACAATTCGGCTGGTCCCAGTCCGAACGAACGGTCAAGAGCATCGCAGGAGGAATCGGATTGTGAACTGAACACAAGCAGTGTTGTCGCCGAGTTCAGTATTTCGCTCGGAAAATCTTCGAGGAACTGCGAAGCCAGTGAAATATGCACATTGTTCTTGCGGCCTTCACGAATGTCCTGAACAATTTGTCGCTTGACACCTTCGATGCGATTGACGCGATGGAACTCGTCGACACAAAGGATCTTCAGGGTGTCTGCCTCATTTTCAGCCTTGGCAAAATGGAAATCGCCATACAGCTTCGGCAGCCAGCCCGAGCGGAGTGCCGATCCCACTTCGTCCGCAGAAACGGCCCATCCATGCACCATCGCATGTCGAGCCAGCATATACATCAGAGCCGATAACCGCATCGCCGGAGCCTGCGACGAGCTTGAGGTCACTTCCTCAAGATCAATGGACAGGATTCGTGCATTTGCGGTGCTGAAACGCGTCGGACAAGCCAGTATCGGGAAGTTCCGAATCGCTTCCGACACCACCCGATGGACGTGTTGCAGAAGCGGTGGGCCACTACTGCCGAGTGCCTCCCCGCCGTACAAGTCACGAACCTGAGGTGAACGACACTCCATGAGGATGTCGCTGAGTTGCGGAACAGCCATGGTTTGGGCCCGACAGCTTGCCTCTTGCTGACCCGCTTCGAACAAGACGTCCACAACCTGCCACCAGGTTGTGTGTTCGCCTGTTGCGAACGCCAGGTTCCGCATGGCGGCATCAATCCCGGGGAGAATTCCCGGTTCGTAACGTCTGGGACTGAATTCATCGGAAAGCGTTTTGTAGCACTGGTCGACGACCGTTCCAAGAAATCCCGACATGTTGCCAACACCCTCCGCTGTTCCGGAATCCAGAAGCACGGACAGGAAATTGATCAGGAAGATGCGACCGCCTGAATGGGGACGGCGCATTCCCGGCGGTGTGTCGAACACATTGATGGCATGCTCCCTGAGCATCTTGAGGCGATGGCATGTGGCTTCGCCCTGTCGACTGCCTGGCAACATTTCCCTGATCAGCCGGATCAATCCTGCCGAGGAATTGCCAATATCGAGGATTCCTATCCGGGGCAGGCTTGTGGATCCAGATGCGTTCGCGAACACCGAGTTGAGATTGAGGATATTCATAGCCATCGACTTTCCGGAACCCGAAACCCCAATATGGAGTTCCGCCCAGTTGGTCTGGGCGGCGGACCCGCGCCGATAAAGCCACAACTTCCCATCGACGCTGCGAAACAGCGTTTCACCAGATTGCCACGGGCATGCCGGCCGGGCGATGGGCAGAATCATCAGCAACTGCACCAAGGGTGCCAGGACTGCCGGTGCGGTCTTCTCGGTGGTTAATCCGGGAACGGTGGCCAGCATGCTTGCGAGCGGGTCGCCGGTGTTCCGGTCGGTAGTCGTGTTTCCCCAATGTTCCACGGACCTCTGCAAGATCAGGGCATTTCTCTGCAAGCTGTCCAGGTGCCGGCGCGGGGCCCAGGTCGCAAATGCAATGCGCAATCGGGCGACCTTGTCGCCGGCATCCTCGGTCCCGCGCAAATACTCGTAGGCAGCACGAATCCGGCGATGCCCCGAAGGGCTGGCAAATCCGAACAGGTGTGCGAACTGTTCTCGGGGATGGAAAGTTGCAAGGTCGACGTGGTCCAGCATGAATCCGCATCGCCAGCGCAGCTGCGGAAGAGACGCATTCAAGGCCGCCACAAGCTCGTTGAATGGCGTAAGTGTTTCGGGCGCCATGGTTACATCGAAACACGAAAACACATAGTCTCCAATTTCAATACACCCGTTCGGCAGGATTGTTCCTCCGGCAAGAGACAGTTGCCAATCCAGCAATTCACATCCCGTGCTACTGCCTGGCATTCCGGTGGCCTCTGGCAGCTCAGGCCGGTCATCGTTGTTCTTTGGCTTGACACCCGCCGTGGGTCGTAACGTGAAGGGTTCGTTTGTCGCTCGACCAGGAAATAGTGTTGCCCGATGGAACGCTATAATTTCCGTGCTGTCCATCAGGCGGGCCTGCAATCCGCAACGCAGGAAATCGTGGCATAGCGTTTGAGTCGCTGTCGAGTGCCTATCAAGCTGCGGACTGCCCTGGGCAGCATCTCTTACGTGACGCCTGCGTTGAACGTCTCTATCCGAACCGCCAGAAACGGGTTCAATTCCGAGGTCACGGCGCGAAACGGGGCGTGTCCAAACCGTGGCAACAACAGATTCCCATGCAACCTTGTGAAATTGATGATCTGACTGCGCCCGGCATAGGCTGTTGGCGGAGAGGCCAAGCCTGCTCGCATTGGCTGCTGCCCAGTGGCGTCTGTCGTCGATCATGCCTTCGGCAACAGTCGGGTCTCGAACGAAGGCGAATTCCACACTGTGCCCCGGCGAACCAAGCACGGAAGCCAGCGCAACACGCAGCCCTTCAACGATTCCCGCCAGTCCGCTGCGTCCCATGCCACGCATTGCACCAACGATGTTGATCATCGACATGAGCGTTCCATTCTTGAGCACAATCGTGGCCTCGTCACATTTGGAGGCCAATGGAATTCGCTGGCGCAATGAATCACCGGTCGGCAGGAGTTTGGCGATCTCAACCAATTCCAGACCGGTTCAATGACCGGAGGACATTGACCAGAGCAGCGGTATTCGGCGTCAGGATAAACAGCATTCCGGATCGACCATTGACTAACTGTAACGGGTCATGAGGGTTCTTTGATCAATCGGGCAATGAAATCGCGCAGTTTGACCTCTCGCTGGTCACGACCTGAATCAAGAATACAGTCAAGATTCCACAACAATTCAGGGCGTCCGCTCCTGGTTGCGACAATCATCGGTGCAGCATCTGCAGGACCGCCGTAATCGCTGAGTTTGCGATCTTCGCCGTTCTTCTGGCCCCAACGCTCGCTGGCAACGTCGGCGGTAGTTACAATTCCAAGCTTCCACATACGGGAAGCCAATCGGGCTCTCGTCGACACGCATTCCGGCACCACATATTCAATCCTTCCTGCAACCGCAGAAATCAGCGTGATGTTCAGATTGTCCAACTCTTGCAGGGCGGGCAGCATGGCAATTCGGTCATATGCAGCCAGCCATGCAACCTCCATGACCTGGCGCCGCGGCCTTAGCGGAAAACACAGGGCGGCCCTGGTAAGTGCACTGGCAACAGCACCCGCCGACCATGCGTTCAAGGCCATTTTTCGACCTCCACAGACTCTGACAAGATGCTCTGTACAGCTGGCAAGCACCGCATGACTTCCAGGCGCAGCCCAACCCGGTCCCTGCAAGATCTCATCCAGTTGAAAGCGGCCGAACTGCTTCAGAATGCGTATTTCTTCCAGGATAAAACTGCGCCTTCCAAACAACATGCAATGACCGGCCAGCCAGCTGTTCATCCAGGGTTGCAGCATCAGATTGTTACTCTCGAACCTGCCTCTCAATACAATGGGGTGTTCCATCGCCGACATTCGATCCAGAACCTCGTCGTCAATCTCCTTGCCGACATCACCGCTCGCTTGCTGTCGCCAGCGACCAGGGCGAGGAACCGGCTGTCCTGCCAGTCTTTCGAGATAGGTCACAGCCGGAAAGGCCATTGAAGCAATCTCTCGCCTGCCAGGCTGGAAGGTGTCGGCGCGCAATCCAGTGACACCGACAGATTTGAGCTCCGTCTGCACCTTCAGAATTTTCGCCTCGGACGCTGCTGGTGAGACCATTTTCCGATACATCTCTCTGCCGAGCCCGCTGGTCAGACTTGTTCCTGCCAGGAGTCTCGCCGCTCCGGAAGACGGGCTGTTTGCAGTGGTCCCAAGATTGCCCAACTGTGAAACAATACAGCCGGCGAGGCGAACCACACGCGTTTGGCAACATCCCAGTGCCTGCGCGACCAACTGGTCGTGCCGAATCTGACAACCCCACTCCTTGAGCATTTCGGCCAACGTCGCGCCGATCCACCCATCTTCATGTACGTGTCGAAACCCATCCTTGTCGCAAAGACTGCGAGCACTGCGCCAGGACAGATTCGATAGCCAGTAGCCACGTGGCAATTGGTTGAACGCGGCGCGATCGGTAAGGACATGGACAGAACCCTGGTGTATCACGACGATTCGACCACCCGGCCACTTCAGGATAACCCCGACCCCGGCGTTGCTGGCGACGGCACCTGAAGCCTTTTCATCGGTGGTCCCGATCTTCATGGCGCGCCCTCGGCCAATCCCAGGCGCAGGCTTTCGTAGCGGCCTGGAAGTTCCTCGGCACCTCCACACCTGTCCCAAAAGTCGGAAATCGCCGTTTCTGCAACACTCAAAAAGCTGTTCTGCGACCAGATGCAAAGGTCAGAACAACGATGTTCCGGTTGGCCGACAATTCGATTGGCAGCCCGCGGCCAGAACCTTACGAAGCCATCCAGTTCGCTGACAAGCTGCTCCATCGCATTGGCCTGGAGCCTCTTGTTCGTGAACCGCAGTGTCTCGAAAAAGCCTTGCGGGTGTGAACTTCCCAAAAAGGTCGCCAGTAGAGATTCTCGGCGGGCTACAGCCTCGATGACCTTTCGCGCCGTTTCCCTGAGATCCGGGTCGGCCTTCGGTGTTGCTGTCAGAAACGTTGTCCAGGCCAGCTGCATCAGGCTCGCCTGCGAGATATCCGGTGCCCAGATCATCTGCAGCCGGCCGCGCCCGGCTGACCAGACCGGGTGCCGGAGATTGTGGCAAAACTGGCAAATTGTCTTCAATCCGCCTGGGCCGCATGGCACATGCCTGCCCGTATGATCAATCTCCATACAGTATGGGATGCGCGTCGAGCAGATGTGACATTGCCAGTCGTCGCGCCGCAGGCACTCGGCAACCTGATCGATGTTCTGTGCTGCCAGGCGGGAATGAAAACGGCTCCCGTATCGTTGCACCTGCGGCGAAGTAGCGAGAAACCGCTTCAGCATAACAGTCAGAACCCGTCAGTTGATACTGCGCAATGAGCCATCGACCGACAGGTTGGTGGCACCACTTCCAAACAGGGAAGTCACGCCAACACCGAGCGTGGTTGGTATGGCGACCATCGCCGCGCCCACAAAGACGAGAATAAAGGCTGTTGACAGGCGAGCTGAGGGATCGTTGGGATTCTGCGCGTGCTGACGGAATTTCAGCAGCCCGACAATTGCCAGAACAATTCCAAGGAGAAATGCGATGGCGCCGATCAGGCTGGCTATATCTCCAACCTGCGCCTGCAGACCGGCCGCCATGTCACCGATATCGTTGACCTGTGCCGCAACGGGAGTCAGCAATACCGTCGACAAGACTGTCCCGAGAATAATGGTGGCGAATGACATGTTCTGATTCCTTCCTGCAGACTGTCTCCAGACCGGCGGGCGGTAACGGCCAACCGGTTTCTACCTCCATTTGCAACGGTGTTGCGAAAGCAGAACGGATAGAATTGTGTCCCTGGAGATTCCTGTGCGGAATACGCCAGACCGGCACCACATTGCGTCAACGGCCTATAGGCCAGCCTGGAAAGCAGTTATGCCCCGGAAAGTTGCCGGAAACATCGCCGTAGAGGACAGGAAAGCGCTCCCGGACCATCTGAGCTGTGACATTCGCGTTTTACGAACCGGTTGCCTATGACCGATGACCACAGGCATGCAGCAGGAAAGGGCAATAGCACGGAGAATACAAATGCCAGGAGTCGACAGCGACAGGAGGCAGAGACCAAGTGGCGAATTCTGGACCAACCGGGACATCAGACTGCTGACAGAAATGTGGATTCGCTATGTACCCTGCAGTGAAATTGGCAAGGTTGTCGGTCGGTCGCCATGTGCGGTGGCCGTCAAGGCCGTTCGCCTGGGCCTGTCAGCGCGCTCCAGCCGGCAAATGAAGGTCAATTCCTGGCCGGAATCCAGATCCCGGCTTCGCAAATGCCTAAATTGCCGAAAACTGTTCTATTCGGAGGGCATTGGCAATAGAATATGCCGCATCTGCAAGCTTGGCGATGACTGGAAGGCTTCTCCGGCATGTGCGCTTCGCATCTGCAACAGCCACAAAGGGTAATGTCGGCATGCATCAACGAACGCCATGGGCATCGCCCGCGCTTTATCAGGAGATGCACCAATGAGCCGACTTGATATCGACCAGATTCTCACCCGCATAAGCCTTCACGACCTGATTTCCCGCGAAGCAGGCGTGGCTTTCAGACGCGTTGGCGACCGCCATGTTGGCCTGTGCCCCTTTCATTCCGAGAAAACCCCGTCCTTTGTTGTCTTCGAAGGGAAGAGGTCCACATATCACTGCTTTGGCGCCAGTTGCGGCGCACATGGCGATGCGATCACCTTCTTGCGCCGATGGAAACACCTGGATGTGCGGGATGCTATTGCGCTTGCTGCCAGTCTGGCGGGTATCTCGCCTGACATGCCCCCTTCTCGCGCCGTGCCCGAACGCGCCATGCCCGCAGCTTCCCCACCTGTTGCCTACAAGCCATGGCCCGGCCAATCAATTGCGCCGGAGATCCGTCTCCCTGAGGCGGGAGATTCAGTGCTTGTCTTTGATCCCGATAGCAGCCGCTGTACCCGATCCAATGTGTCTCTAGTGCATGTCTATCGCAACTCTGCCGGTGAGCCGCTATTTCTGGTACTCCGCTTTGACACCCGGCGCGGCAAATACTTTCGGCAGGTGGAATGGAGAACCGAACCGGTGGACGGGCTCCCCCAGGTAAGGGGTGTCTGGTCCCAGATCAGATTCGCTCCCGAAGTACTGCGGCCCCTTTACGGGGTTGAGGATGTTGGTCGCTGGAAATTGATGCGTGGCAGATCCATTCTTGTTGTCGAAGGCGAAAAGACACGAGATGCCGCAGTACAGATTGTACCTTTGAATCTCTCAGGCATGCTGACGCTGACCAATCTCGGAAGCCAGGGCGGCATCAAGCGAATCGATTGGCAACCGTTGATTGAAGCGATTCGCAGTCAGCCTGGTCAATCACCGTATGCAAAGTTGCTGCTTTGGCCAGATGCTGACGAAGCACCAGAGTCGGATACGGCCGTGTCCATCGACCGGCAGGTCAAATTCGTCCAGTCATGGGCCGATTCGTTTTGCCGCGCCGCGAGTGCTGCAGGCTTGCGACAGGATGACGTTGAACTATGGAAAATTGCTCCACCTGCCGACGTGACGCCCGGCTGGGACCTGGCGGATGCCCTGAACGAGGGCTGGACAAAGTCGATGGTTTTTGACTGGTGCCTTGAAAACTGTTCCCCCGTGTAACACCGAAGCAGAGACTGCCTGCCGCCGCCGGCCGCAGGCAAGACAAGGATGTGTGTCTGTGACCACACACCCTCCGGCGTGCATCATGCCGGATTGTGCGTGCCGTTTGGCAACACTCGGTTTCCCGAGCCCGGGAAGGGAAACGAAGTGGGAGACCGGCAGGCGGCGGTTGGTCATCTTGCGGAAGCAAGATACCTGCGAAATTCGTGCACGAAATCGAGCGGAGTTGTGTGGGGCATGGCCAGTAGTGGTACCCCGAGCGCTTCCAGATCCAGCTCACCGCGGCTGTCCTCGGAGGCCGGCGGCGAGCCGCTGGTCGGTAACACGCGGATATGCAGGCAGCGGTCGGCACCAATCATATCGATCAGCGGTCTGACCTCGTCTATGAATCCAACGCCCGAGATGACCGATGGGGTGCCCCGTGCAGCATTGATGGCAACCCTTTTGACAACCAGTTTGCCGAGCCATGCTGACCCCATATGCGGCTTGAGGATTTCCTCGCTGAATTCAATATAGGCCTGCCTCGGCGTCTTGCCGTTGAATTCGGATCGAGTCTCGTCCTTGCAATCCTCAAAGGCCATGATGTCGCACTCTGCAATGCCGTAGTACTGATGCACCAACTCCTTGAGCTTGTCCGAAAGCGCGAAATGGTCGGCACGAAGCCAGCCGGACAAATATCTCCCAAACCTGCTCTTCCCGGCCCGCGGCGGCCCGGAAATCAAGATCAGAACTGGTTCCTTGCGCATGAGTCGGCCTGCAATAGGCTGTCTGTACGGTTGCTGGCCGGTCCGCCTGCCAGACCTGTATCAAGCGGACCCAGCAATGCCCGGTTGCAACCAATGGGGGATAGGGTCAAGTAAACGCCATGAATTCGAAGGTCAAGAAAGTCATTTTCCCGGTAGCCGGACTTGGAACCCGTTTCCTGCCAGCGACCAAGTCAATTCCGAAGGAGATCATGACGCTGGTTGATCGGCCCCTGATCCAGTACGCCATGGACGAAGCAGTGGAGGCCGGCATCGAGCAGTTCATATTTGTAACGTCGCGCGGCAAGAGTGCCCTGGAAGACTATTTCGACCACGCTCCAAACCTCGAAAGGACGCTGAAACAGCAAGGCAAGACCGAATTGCTCAAGGCGGCACTGCTCACCAGGATGCCTAGCGGCAGCATCGCCTATATCCGTCAGAACAAACCCATAGGCCTTGGGCATGCCGTCCATTGCGCCAGCAAGCTGATCGGCGACGAACCGTTTGCGGTGATGTTGACCGACGACGTGATCCTTTCCGGGACATCCGTGTTGCGCCAGATGCTTGAAGCGCATGCCGAAGTCGGAGGCACCATGGTAGCCTTGACCGAGATCCCTGACAGTGAATGCGAAAAATACGGATTGGTCAAGGTCGGCAAGCGGCGCGGTCGCATCGCGGCGGTGTCGGATATGGTGGAGAAACCCAAACCCGCTGATGCTCCGTCAAACCTGGCCATTGTCGGCCGGTACATTCTGACACCTCGGATCCTGAAAAACCTTGAACTCGCCCGTCCGGGTTCTGGCGGTGAAATTCAATTGACCGACGCAATTTCGCAGGAGGCCAGGCAGTCCGGCACCGTGCATGGCTACCTGTTCGAGGGTCGCCGTTTCGACTGTGGTTCCAAGCAGGGGTTTCTGGAGGCAACTGTGGCGGCGGCTTTGGCGCGCTCCGAGTTCAGGTCCGGATTTCGTACTTTCTTGCAAGGCATTCTAGAGGATGAAAGTCTGGATTCTACTGGCGGGCGCTGACATCGATTTCGGTGCAGTGTTTCGCCCAGGCGTTTTCCGACCGGCGTTTGCGTGACCGGATCACGCTGGTTTGTTGTGGCGAGTATGGACCGCCTCTGAATCCACAGGCGCGTATGCTGTTGGCAGGGCCGCGCCAAACGCCGGGCTCCGGTATCCAGTGACCGGAATTGTGTTCTCAGCAGCTACGGGTGCAGATCGTTCATGTTTGCTTGCTCACCAGCAGCAAAATCCTCCGTCGACCAGCAAATCGATGCCCGTGCAGTAGGATGATGCATCGCTTGCCAGGAAGATCGCCGGCCCGACCATCTCATCCACCGTCGCCATGCGTTGCATCGGTGTCTGGCTTTCAAATTCTTTCGTCTGGTGGACCATTTCCGGACGGGTGTTCATGGGTGTTGCGGTGTAGCCCGGGCTTATCGAGTTGACCCGGACACCCCGATCGACCCATTCCATTGCCATTGACCTTGTCATGTGGATTACACCTGCCTTGGAGGCGTTGTAGTGCACCTGCATCAATCCCCGGTTCACGATTACGCCGGACATTGAAGCAATGTTGATGATTGACCCTTTGCCATGCCCGTGCATCGCCCGGGCCTCTGCCTGACACGACAGGAAGACGCCCTTCATGTTGATGTCCATGAGGTTCTGATATTGTTCTTCGCTCATGTCTTCGGCGGGGCTGGCGTTGGCAATGCCGGCGGCATTGACAGCAATTCCCAAAGGTCCGAGGTCGCTTTCGGTCCGGACAACAGCCTTCTCCAAGGAGGCACGGTCCGTCACATCGGCATGAATTGCTATCGCTCTCCGGCCAGCCGTCCTGATCATCTGCAATGAATCGGCAAGGCCCTGATCGGTACGCCTGTCGAGGCAAGCCACATCGGCACCGGACTGCGCAAGCCCGAGGGCGATTCTCTGGCCGATTCCGCTGCCTGCACCGGTCACAAGGGCCACACGGCCTGACAGATCAAACAGTGCAGGTGTGTTCAGGGAGAATCTGGTCATCGGTTCCTCTCTTTGGCACGCATGAGGCGAAACTGGACGGATCTGCAGTCAGGACATTATGAGCCCGCCATCGACGTTTATAGTCTGGCCGGTAATGTAGTCAGCATCCTCACTGGCCAGAAACGCCGCCAGTCCGGCGACATCCTTGCCTTCGCCCACGCGTTTCATTGGAATATTCTGGGCCCAGGCATCCATAAGTTCTCCCGGACCGTATTCCCCCAGGAGTGCGCCCCAAACGCGGTCATTGTACGACCACATGTCCGTCTTGATGATGCCAGGACAGATGGCGTTGACGGTGATACCTTCAAGTGCCACCTCCTTGGCAAGGCTCTGTGTTATACCCACGACGCCGAATTTGGATGCCGCGTAGTGGGGCGTGTAGATGAAGCCATCGCGTGCCTGGCCAGAGGCAATATTGATAAGTCTGCCGCCCCTGCCAGCCTTGCGCATGCGAAGGATCGCTTCCTGGCAGCAAAGAAAAACGCCCTTGGTGTTGACCTCCATGGTGGCATCCCATTGCCATTCCGCAAGGTCCTCGATCCTGGCGATTGTTATGACGCCGGCATTCTGAACCGAAATGTCCACTCCGCCAAAGGTCTCTTCGGCCAGACTATAAAGCGCCTGGACTGCCGCCTTGTCGGTGACATCACAGAGCACACCGATCGCATCGACACCGCAATCGCAAAGCCTGCTGGCAGCATCTTCAACCTGTTCTTCGACCGAGGCGAGGACAATGTTCGCTCCTTCAGCAGCAAACCTCTCGGCCATTGCAAAGCCGATACCCTTGTTGCCGCCTGTAACGATCGCGGTTTTCCCGGAAAATCGGTTCATCCGGCTCTCCCATTCTCAACCAGGCAATCAAAGGAAAACCCGTGCCGGGCCTCCCGGTTCGCTCTGGTCCAATTCTTCTGGCAATTGTTCACCGACTGCCGTGGGTGCTTTCCCACCAATCGGCCAGCTGTTCTTTGGTGAGCATTTCTGATCCTGTTGCATGCTCATGCGGGACCTTGTGGTTCCTGTTCATTGCCACCAGATACTTCACGGTCCAGTAGCCGATTTCCCACTGTCGCTGTGCCTTGACGGCCATGATCACCCCGTCCTCGATGAACTTGAGTGTCTCCTGGAGGTCGTCCATGCCGACGATGGCGACCTGTCCAACCTTGCCGGCATTGGACACGGCCCGCGCCGCGCCAACCGGGCTCGAGGCTGTTGAACCGAGTATCCCGGCCAGATCCGGATGTGCGGCCAATACCTGCGAAGTCAGGCTGTAGGCCTTCTCCAGATTGTCGTCGTCAGGCTCTTCGAAGACGATCTCGATATCGGGGAAGGCGGCAATCGCATCCTTGAATCCCTGAACGCGGGCCGAATGGTTGGTCGCCGTCAGGCTGCCGGCGAGAATCGCAACCTGGCCCGAATTTCCAATTGTTCCGGCAAGACATTTGCCGAGATCGACACCGTCCTGGTGATCATCCTTGTGACCGACAAAATGAAATTCGTCGGAACAGAAGGTATCGAAGGTCATGACATTGATACCGGCACTCACAGCTCTCTTCAGGACCGGTGTATCGGTGACTGGGTCAAGGCATGAAACTGCCAGGCCGTCCGGTCGACGGTCTATACTGGTTTCAATCAGTCGCTTGTGATCGTCTACATCGGCCCTTGACGGTGAATCCCACACAACATTGACGTGGATTCCCTCCGTTTCCAGTTCAGAAACAGCCTTTTGTGCACCTTGAGCCACGACGTCGTACCAGGGATGGGTCAATTTGGGGATGAATGTAATATTCAGCGTATCCTTGATTGGCTTGATCAGGGCCCCCTGGTCGAACGCCCTGGAGTGTCCGGCCGTCGCCAATTCCATGATGAAGACATCATTTGCCTCGTCCCGATCGAGTATTCCGGTCTGACGTCCTTCGGACATCACCATGATGCGGTTTGAGACTCCCATGACCTCTTCGAGGTCCGAACTGACAACAACGACAGCAATTCCCCGCCTGGCAAGTTCGACAATCAGGTCATAGATTGAGGAACGCGCCCCGACATCAATGCCTCGCGTGGGCTCGTCCAACAGGACAACACGTGGGTTTCGCGCCAGCCATTTTGCCAGCACAAGCTTCTGCTGATTGCCACCGGACAGTTCGTAGGCGTGTTGGTGGCCCTGGCCCTTGACGCCAAGCCTGTTGATATTGTCGGCTGCAAATCTCCTGACACGGAGGCCGCTGATCCAGCCTGAAGTTCCCACCGCATCGAGGTTCGAGTACGCTATGTTGTCCTGAATGCTGTGTTCGACAACAAGGCCCTGCAGTTTCCGGTCTTCAGGTACCAGTATGATGCCGGATTTAATCGCCTCTCCCGGCGTGCGCGGTGTGATGTCAATGCCGTCGAGGCAGACTTTCCCCGAGGCTATCGGATCGGCACCTGCAATGGCACGGACAAGATCGGTTCTGCCGGCACCAACAAGGCCTGCAACCCCAAAGATTTCACCCTTCCTGACGTCAAAGTTTATGCCGGAAAAAGTTCCTCGCGCCGAAGAGAAATTACTGACCTCCAACACTGTCTCGTGCTGCGGGGGCGGAATGGGGGGAAACATGCGGTCCATGCTTCTGCCAACCATCGCCTCGACGATGACCCTCACCGGCAGCTCGGCTGTATCGAATTCCCTGACCTTGTCGCCGTCCCTGAAGACGACAATTCGATCGGCAATCTGCTTTATTTCCTCCAGGCGGTGAGAGATGTAGATAATCCCCACTCCTTCAGACTTGAGCTTTTCAATCTGCCTGAAGAGAAGCCTGGTTTCGGCGCCGCCCAGTGCTGCCGTAGCTTCGTCGAGGATGAGAAGCCTGGCATCCAGTGTCAGTGCCTTGGCGATCTCGACCAACTGCTGATTGGCAGTCGAGAGACCCTCGACCATGCGTTTTGCAGAAACATCCAAGCCGAGCCGCTTGAGTCCCTGCTGGGCCCGTTTTTCCATTTCCGCCCGGTCTACGCGGCCGCCTTTGGTCAGGTAACGACCGACAAATACATTCTCGGCGATTGACACATGTGGAAGCAGCAGCAATTCCTGATGAATCTTGCCGACGCCCGCATCAATGGCTTCGCGGGGGTTGGCGGGCGCAAAGGGTGCGCCCTGCCAGGTCATTTCGCCGGAACTTGGAAATACAGCACCGGAAATAATGTTCGAGACCGTGGATTTGCCAGCGCCGTTTTCACCGAGCAGCGCGACAACCTCTCCGGCATGAACGTCCATATCGATCCCGTGCAAGACCTCGGTCGGCCCGAAGGACTTCCGTATTCTTCGCAGGGACAGGATCGGAGAACTGCTTTCGAAAGCCATGAGGCTGCTCGCTCGATTACGGCGCTGTCTCCGCCAGGTTTACGGATGCTTTTCGACGAATTGCTGTGCGTTGTCGCAGGTCGTCAGTACCGCGTTCGGGATCTGGCGAGCCGGGACCGACGCACCGTGGGCAATGGCGATCGCCGAGTTGACAGCCAGAACACCCATGGCTTGTGTGCTTTGTGTCGCAGTCACAATGAAAGGCGTGTCGCAGGCAGCAAGCGATTCCAGCGCAGCGACGTCACCATCATATCCGCCGACTATGACCTGATCGGCCAATCCTGCCACTTCCACGGCCTTGGCGGCGCCCATGGCAAGGGCATCTGCCTGACCAAAGATGACTTTGACATCCGAATGGGCCTGAAGCATGTTCTGGGCAATGGAAAAGCCCTCGTCAGGAGACCACATCTGGCTCCACTGCTGGGCAACCAGTTCAACGCCTGGATTCTCGTCAATAGCCCTCTGACAGCCTTGGTAGCGCTGTACTTCGGGCGTTGTGCCTTTTTGGCCGTGAATGATGACCATTTTGCCCTCGCCGCCGGCAAGACCAATGATGTGCGAACACACCTGGTATGCAGAAAGAACGTTTTCACCATAGATCACAGTGTCGCCAGGTGCACCTTCGGGCTCCCGGTCAACATTGACAACCGGAATGCCTTCAGCTCGTGCAAGGCGGGTCGGAACCGCTGCCGCGGCGGCACCAGCCGGGATGTAAATGAAGGCATCGATGCCCTGGGTAATCAGGTCCTGCACCTGGCTGACCTGGGTGGCCGTGTCATTCTTGGCGTCGACAACAATTACCTCGATGCCGAGCTTGCCGGCATATCCTTCGACACCGAGCTTGATTTGATTGAAGAAGTCCGCCTGCAGGTTTGGCACAGCCAGGCCTATCTTCTCAATACCGACGCCTTGTGCCGAAGCACCGCCGGTAGCTGCAACAACCGCAATTGCTGCGAGTAGTGATCGCAAGATCAGTTTCATGGAGTCTACCTCTCTGGTTGAATGGTCCGCTTACAAGACTGGGACCCGTTTTAGTCCGGGATGCCGGACTGTCTGGAACGGGGCGACGAGAATTCTGGTACGCCTCCGCTGACTATCGGTTTCTGTATTTGAAAGTTTCGGCGGCCACGGCGAGAACAATGACAAGGCCGATGATCACCGCTTGCATGAAAGGGGATACACTGAGCAGGTTGAGGCCATTTCGCAGAACGCCGATGATCAGGACGCCGACTATTGTTCCGCCTACGCCGCCGGTACCTCCGGACAGGCTGGTTCCACCGATAACCACTGCTGCGATGGCATCAAGTTCGTAGGCAAACCCGATGCTGGGCTGAACCGCGTCCAGGCGAGCAGCCAACAGGATTCCTGCCAGCCCCGAAAGAACTGCGCACATGGTATAGACGAGAACGGTAGCACGCTTGACGTTGATCCCGGCAAGACGCGCGACCTCGGGATTGCCACCAATTGCGTAGAGAGCACGTCCACCTTCACGGTAGCGCTGGAAGAGAACTGCAGTCACGAACACCACCAGCATCACAGCAACGGTCATCGTGAGAAGGCCGCCGTGTCGAATGATTGCACCCATGTTGAACCAGGGCGGAAAGCCGATGATCTGCGAACCGTTCGTGATCATGTTGGCAATCCCGCGCGCTATGGACATCATCGCCAGTGTTGCGATGAAGGGCGGGACTTTGAACTCAGTGATAAGTAATCCCGATACCAGCCCGGCAACCGCCGCGGCAGCCAGCCCGCCCGGAATGGCGATGACCATCGGCAAGCCGGCCTCCACATTGAGATAACCCAGCACCATCATTGACAGCGCCAGCACCGAACCGACCGAAAGATCGATGCCGGCGATAAGAATGACAAACGTCATGCCTACGGCGATGATTCCAATCACTGTGATCTGGTCGAGGATATTCAGGAAGTTGCGGATCGAGAGGAACGAATCGGTCGCGATGCTCAAGAAGACACACAGCACCAATAGCCCAATCAAGGGTCCAGTGGCTCGACCTGGCGAGAATGGCAAGCTGAACCTTGTCTTGTACTTGCTATCGGCTGTGGCTAATCGCATTCCCCGTTTCTCCTAGGTGGCATAATTATCCAACTATGATGCATCATGCATACATTGCCCATATCTGATTGTCAAGCTTCCCTCTACACCGGTATTCGGGTATTATCCTCCTGTCAACTTGACACAGTAGCTGCATTAGTGCAATTCAATTATCTAGTGCATAGTTATCCTGTCGTTGGAATATGAGCCCCACGGAACTGAAGATCATCGCCAACCGAATTCGTCGTCGCGATCTTCGCGCCGTTTACGAGGCTGGTGCCGGCCACATCGGTGGAGAGATGTCGGTAGCCGACATCCTGACAGCACTTTTCTTCGACGTCCTCAATGTTGACCCCGACGATCCTCAGAAACCGGACCGGGATCGCCTGGTTCTCAGCAAGGGACACACCGCTCTGGCATTGTATGTCGTCCTGTCCGAACGCGGCTTTATCCCGAAGGAAGAGATCTCCACCTTTCTCAAGCCCTATTCGCGACTCAACGGACACCCCGACCGCAACAAGGTGCCGGGTGTCGAGACCAATACCGGTCCACTGGGTCACGGACTGCCGGTCGCTGTAGGAATGGCCAAGGCCGCAAGGCTCAGCAACGCAGCCTGGCACACATACGTTGTCACCGGGGATGGTGAAATGCAGGAGGGTTCGAATTGGGAGGCGATCATGGCGGCTGCCCAGTTCAAACTGGACAACCTTACACTCATTATTGATCATAACCGGATTCAGCAGGGAGCCCGGCTGGCCGACACCAACAACCTTGCTCCGCTGGCACCCAAACTTGAGGCATTCGGCTGGACGGCCGAAGACATCGACGGGCATGATATGAAGGCTATTTGCACGGCACTGGCACCCGAGGCAGTGGTCACCGGCAAGCCGAGATGTGTCGTTGCTCACACCAACAAAGGGCAAGGCGTCTCCTTTATGACTGACAAAGTGGCCTGGCATCACAAGGTCCCGGATGCTGAACAGTTCAGGCAGGGCATGGCCGAGCTTGAGACAGAGGCTGCAATCCGGGAAGACGTCTAGTGAACATCCCGGAATCTGGCAGTCTTCATGATTGCCGCGATGCATTTACGTCGACGCTTGAAACGCTCGCCGCGCAGAACGATGACATTGTGGCTGTTTGCAATGACTCGGTTGGATCCAGCAAGCTCGGCAGATTCAGGGACAAATGGCCTGAGCGACTGATTAATGTCGGCATCGCTGAACAGAACCTGGTGGGCGTGGGCGCCGGACTTGCCAATGGCGGCAAATTGCCCTTCGTCTGTGCAGCAGCCTGTTTCCTGACTGGTCGCGCCCTGGAACAGATCAAGGCAGACGTTGCCTATTCGAACACCAACGTAAAACTCTGCGGCATCAGTTCAGGTATGGCTTATGGAGAGCTGGGACCCACCCATCATTCCACGGAAGATTTTGCCTGGATACGAGCTCTGCCGAATGTCGTGGTTGTGGCACCAGCCGATCGAATTGAAACTGCCGCTGCGACAGAGTGGGCGGCGTCCTTCACCGGGCCTGTGTTTCTGCGGCTTAGCAGGGTTGGTGTACCGGACATATTTTCCGACGGGCACAGGTTCGAACCCGGCCGGGCCAACCTGTTGCGCCAGGGCACGGATCTCACGTTAATCGCCAACGGCACCTTGACCCATCGGGCGCTGTCCGCCGCCAGCATTCTGGCAGAGAAAGGAATAGAGGCCCGGGTGTTGAACATGGCTACGGTCCGGCCAATCGACCGGGCTTCAATCGCCAGTGCCGCCAGCGAAACTGGCGCCATTGTAACCTGCGAAGAGCATACGATCTACGGCGGTTTGGGCAGCGCGGTAGCAGAGGTTGTTGTTGAAACGGCGCCAGTACCAATGAAACGCCTCGGCGTTCCGGGAATATTTGCTCCCACGGGATCAGCCAATTTTCTGTTGGACGAATTCGGGATGTCACCCCGGGGGATTGCGGAAAGTGCGGCTGAGTTGATCAAGAACAAGGCCTGACATGGCCCGCAAGGTCATTCTTGCCATTGATGAGGGGACAACCAACGCCAAGGCTGTTCTTGTTGGCAGGGATGGCCATGTCCTGTCCGACGGTTCCAGCCCGGTCGAATCGTACTACCCAATGTCGACCTGGGTCGAACAGGACGCCTGTCAAATCTGGTCAAGCACCGTTGCTGCCATCGCTGCCTGTCTGAAGAATGGTCCGGCCAGCGAAATATCTGCCGTAGGGATTTCGAACCAGCGGGAATCGGTGCTGGCCTGGCATCGGACCACCGGAGAGCCACTGGGACCGGTTATTACCTGGCAATGCCGTCGCACGGCACCCGCATGCGACGTGCTGCGAAAAGCTGGTTACGAGCAACTGATCATTGCCAATTCCGGGTTGCCGATTGACCCGTTGTTTCCGGCAACAAAGATCAAATGGTTGCTGGATAACCATTGCCAGGGAGAGGCGCTTGGTAACATCTGCATTGGCACAATCGATTCCTGGCTGATCTGGAAGTTGACCGGGGGCGCGATTCATGCCACCGACGCCTCCAATGCATCCCGGACCCAACTCTGCAATCTGGAAACCGGGGATTGGGATACCGAGCTCTGTGAGCTATTCGGCGTCGACCCGGCAGTGTTGCCGATCATCCACGACAGTTCCTGCCTGTTCGGCAAGATCAGGGGTCTGAAGGGTGTACCAGACGGCACGCCCGTAGCCTCTGCCGTCGGCGATTCCCATGGTGCACTCTTCGGTCACGGGGCATTCAGTCCCGGTGACGGCAAAGTGACTTTTGGTACCGGCTCGTCGATCATGACTACACTGCATGGATACATGGCGCCGCCCTCCGGCATCACGACTACGATTGCCTGGCAGCTCAATGGAAAACCGACATTCGCGTTCGAAGGCAACATCCTTGTCAGCGCCGCTGTACTTCCGTGGACGGCACAACTGCTGGGCTTGCCAAGTGTCGATGTCCTGGTGGATCTTGCCCAGTCGGTCAACGACCCTCTCGGCGTAAACCTGGTTCCGGCACATGTCGGTCTGGGCTCACCGCACTGGAATGCACAGGCAAGGGGGCTGATAGACGGCCTGACCTTCAACGCCGGCCCGGCCCAAATTGCATACGCAGCCGCCCTGAGCATAGCACTTCAGGTTTGCGATGTTTTCGACATCATCAAGGCGAGCACCCCATCAGGTATCGGCATGCTTTCCGTCGACGGCGGCCCTAGTCGCAACACATTCATTATGCAGATGGTGGCAGATTACCTGAATCATCCCGTTACCATCCGCGAGAGCAAGGAAGCCTCGGCTATCGGCGCGGCCTTCCTGGCCGGTCTGGCGGTGGAATTCTGGCCAGGTCTGGAGGCAATTGCCGACCTGAAGCGGCGTGGCAGGACATTGGAGCCTATCCTTGATGAAGGCGCCCGTAGTGTTGTTCGCGCTAGATGGAGAAAATCTGTCTCCCGCTCGACCCACTTTACGTGCTAATGTAGAGAAACAACTATTCTGCCTACTTTTCGGAGCCTGGCTTGACACGCCTAAGTGATCTCAGATTGCTGGTACGAATTGCCCAGATGTATCACGTCGAGGGCCGGCGTCAGGCTGATATCGCGAAGCATCTGCGCTTTTCACAGGCAACCGTTTCCAGAATGCTGAAACGAGCGCAGGAGGAAGAGATCGTTCGCACGACTATTGTGTCACCCACCGGGATATACGCCCAGCTCGAGGCGGGATTGAGAAAGAAGTTTAACCTGCAAGAAGCCATCATTGTCGAATGCAGCGAAGATCGCGATGGCGTAATCATGGACCGGATCGGCGAGGCGGCGGCTCACTTCTTTGAGGCCACCTTGCAGAGAGGGGAGGTCGTTGGTGTATCAAGCTGGAGCGAGACAATTCTCAGAATGGTGGACAATGTGCACCCAATGAGATCAGGCAAAGCCAGGTATGTGGTTCAAACGCTTGGCGGCATGGGCAACCCGGCTGTGCAGGCACATGCAACCCAGCTCACGACCAGATTGGCGCGTTTGACCGGTGCCGAGCCGCGTTTGCTCAATGCGCCAGGTGTCACACAATCGCGGGAGGCCAAGCTCGTCCTGGTGAGCGATCCGCATATCCGGGAAACTACCAATCTGTTTGGCAAGGTCACCCTGTCGATCGTTGGCATTGGAACGGTCGAGCCATCCAGGATGCTGGCACGAAGCGGCAATGTGTTTGCCGAAAATGAACTCTCCGAGGTCACCGAGGCTGGAGGTGTCGGAGATATCGGCCTGAGATTTTTTGACAGGGACGGATTCCCTGTCATAACACCGCTTGATGATCGCGTCATAGGCATCTCACTGGAAGAATTGGCCAATATTGATCGGGTAATTGCTCTTGCCGGAGGCAGAGCAAAAGCGGAGGCAATCCGCGGTGCACTGAAAACCGGTGCTGTCGATGTCTTGATAACGGACAAATACACTGCCGAGCGCTTGCAGATGCCCGCAACCGGCAGGGAAAGGTATCCAGCCTAGCACGGGAATTTGACAACGCAGGTTTGAAGGATCCGGTCACGATCTATCGTTAGGCGTCTGCCAATGGCTTTCTGTGCCCGGACATGGTCAAGCGTGAACAATAGTTCCGGTCTTGGCAATGAGCTATTGATGTCAGCAATTGTGTCTGGGTTGGTCGGGATATTTTATTGGTTCCCTTGCATTAGTTCCTGCCAGGTTTCGGTGTAACCCCGACGGGTTCCGCAGCCAAAACAAATGACCATTTCACCTGCGGATTGTGCGAGGCCCTCTCCAAGAAATACCACACATTGACCGTCACGTTGACAGGTTCCGAATACCCCTCTTGCGACACCCAAACAGGTGCCTGAACAGCCAACCGCCGCGGGCGACAACAATGGAAACTGCAGGAGCGGCTATGACGATGTTGACGCACCGCTGGTCGTTGTGTCTCCGCTTGCTCTTGCTAGTTCTAACAAGCAGTGGCGGTGCTAATACCTTCTCTGGCCGTGTGCCGTTGGCGCTGCCGGAAACGCTCAACAAGTGGCCGGCTTCTCGCCAGTTGTGCGCTCAAGGATCCGGGCGTCTATCAGACCCAGGCAGCGTACCGTGCTCGGCCTCAACCGCAATCGTCGCATCGCCGACAAGGCTGTTTCCCTTGCCATCATCGTGCATGCTGGTCGTGTCCTGGATGGCCAGAATGTGTTTGCCAGCAACGCGAGAGGCCGCGCCACGCGCCGCCAGGCTGACAATCTCCTCGACCGTCACCTTGTCATTGCGCAGGAAACGGCTGATCAGTACCTGATCGGCACGATTGCCGCCCAGCCTGCGCACCGAGATACCCCTGGGGCCAATCTTGACCAGTCGATCATGAGTAAAACTCCAGGCGTTGATCCCCGAAGTGTGACACATTGCTGCACATCATTTTACTACTGCCTGCTGTACCCCATCGGGGCGTGAAGAATCTGAGAATGGGGAAAATGAAAAGACATACTCATCATGACGAACTCTATAACAGATGTGTGCATGCGGCAGGGCCGTGTGCGGGATAACAGAATGATGTGAATGGCCGCCGCCCGATTGATTTTCGGGGCAATCTGACCCGTGTTGATGTCAGGATTATCTCGGTAGCAGGAGAGCCAGATGTCTTGGATAATACCATGACCGCTTTATGGGTGACACCGGACATGGCTATCCCGGGGCCGCCATGGTTACCAAGGCATTCCTGTCAACATTTGGGCTGCATGCTGACTGGTCATCCAATCATCAGGAAGTCAGTGAATTGGCAAATGACTTCCCGGTATACCAGCCTGGTCTTGCAATACAATCGCCACCGAACTTCGTCGTCACGCCGCCGCGCGGCGGTAAAGACTCTACCACAGGGAACTGGCATCCCTGGTCACGTCAGCGTGTTGCTGCCGGGTCTATGCCGGACGCCTTTTCCTCCAAATTCGAACCACAGTGCCGATTGCATTGCCCGTCGGTTACAGCCCAACCGATTGATTTGGCATGGCTACTCCAGATTGCCGGAAGCCTCAGCCTTTTCGGCGTCGTACCACCAGAAATACGTGTCTCCCAGCGTGTACGGGGCGTAATTCTCCGGCCGCGAATACTTCTTGCGATAGGCTACACGATGGGTAGCACCGTACCACTGGGGAACCCAAATGTGCATGGCACGCAATACCCTGTCCAGCGACCTGACCGCGATTTGCAACTCGGCGCGCGTTGTGACCTGTTCAATGGCTTCGATAAGCGAATCCACGCCGGCATTGTCGACACCTGCAATGTTAAAGCTTCCTTTGGCGTGCGCAGAAGACGACCCAAAAGCCGACCTTGTTCCGGCACCAGGCGTAAGGCCGAAAGAATAGCGTCGGGTTGTGATGTCGAAATTGTGCTCATCTTCCAGCCGGTTGGCCTGAGCTCGATCGACCCGTCGAAGACTTGCCTGGATCCCAAGCCTGTCGAGGTTCTCTATGAACGGTGTGACAATCCTGTCGAAGCTGGGCGTTTCGGAGAATATCTCGAAAACCAACGGCTCGCCGGCAGAATTCGTGCGAACACCATCGACCACTTTCCAGCCCGCATCATCCAACAGACGTCCTGCGACGCCAAGTTGTCGTCTGTCTGCGAGTCTTTCTGAACCTGACTCAGGCGGGACAAACGCCGGTTGGGTAAACACGGTGTCAGGAACAATTCCCCGTAATGGTTCCAGAATTACCAGTTCTTCGGCTGAGGGAAGACCCTCGGCCTGGAGACTGGAGTTCTCCCAAAAGCTGTCTGTCCTGTTGTAGGAATCATAAAAGAGCGTCTGGTTGGACCACTCGAAGTTGAAGGCCAGACCAATGGCCTCTCTGACCCGCGGGTCCTGGAATTTCTCCCTTCGCAAATTGAAAAAGAAACCCTGTGCACCGGCCGGCGTGTGGTCGGGTATTTCCTCAACCGTGATCCGGCCCTCCTGCACCTCGGGAAAGTCGTAGCCGGTATTCCAGAGTAACGAATAGTATTCCTGTCGAAAATCGTAGTCGCCGCCCTTGAACCCTTCGAAAGCGGCGGTGTAGTCAGCATAGTACTCAATTGAAATCCGGTCAAAATTGCTCTGTCCGACCTTATACGGCACGGAGGCACCCCAATAATCTTCGTTTCTCCTGTAAACGATCCCTTGACCCGGATCCATGGATTCTACCAGGTACGGGCCGGTAGCCAGTATCGGATCAAGTGAACTCTGGGCAAAATCCCTATCTTCAAAGTGCGATTTTGCAAATATCGGCATTGTGGCGACTTCCACCGAAAGCGACCTTACTGCGGCACTCGGCTTGAATGTGAACTTCACCCGCTGCGCATCCAGTGCCTCGACCGCTTCAACCTCCTTGTAGGGAATTGAGTATTGCGGGGACCCTTTCGTTGATAGCATGTCGAAGGAGAACACGACATCTTCCGCCGTAACCCTGGACCCGTCGGAAAACCTGGCCTCCGGTCGAAGCTTGAATTCGACCCACTCCCTGCCAGGTTTCGGGTAGGTAACGCTTTCTGCCAACAGACCATAGTAGGAATCTTCTTCGTCATAGGCCCGGGCCATGAGAGACTCGAACATCAAGTGCGTGTAGAACTCGTACTCGCCCACCACTATGAAAGGGTTGAGACTGTCAAAAGTGCCGTAACCCCAGGTCGAATATGTTCCACCCTTGGGAGCGTGCTGATTTACGTAATCAAGACTCTCAAAGTCGGCCGGGTATTTCAGGCTACCGAAATGCGATATGCCGTGTGAGGTCACTGTGCGGGTTTCCGCGTCCGCCGCCAGGCCAGGAGCCGCCATTAGCACGGCCGCTGCAGTGACCAGTCCGCCGATGCTGCCTGTGATCACTCTATTGATCCGACGGCCAACTGCGCCATTACAGTCCAATTGGTGAGCACTCTCTCTTATGTTGCCGTTCATCCGCTACCCCCTGGTGTGTTGCAGCCATATAGCTCCAGGAAAGGGATTCCCGAACAGAATACAGCTGAGGTGTTTCCTTAACACAATCTGGCGTGAAATTCATGCACTCTTGTGGACATTGCATATTTGCCAAACGGTCACATGGTCAAGAAGAGCTCTGTTCCCGTCCCGGAACTTACTACCTGCGGAGTTCGAAGATCATCTCACTCTCTTGCCATTGCTTACCTCTATTGGCACTGGCCCACGAGTCAACGGCAACGACATTTTCACGCATTTCAGGTTGGGCGGCGCCAAGAGCCGTGCCGATTTCCATGAGCATATGTGTGTACGCATTCAAACAGCGACTATCCCCTGTACGCCGATGAAGCTGCCTGAGAGAATTGCGCCAAACTGGACATCCCGATTTGGGACTAACTGTGGAACCACTCCGGCATAGTCTCAGCAATTCAATGCCGCCTCCCACCCGAGGCTCCGATGGTACTGAACCTTGTTTTACTTGTGGATTTGATGTGCTGCGCAGGTCCGCGCATGCAGGTCACGCAACATTTCCAGTTCCTTGCCACTGGGAATCGGTGTTTCCTCCACATGATCAGCGTAGCGAATTGGCCAGCCTACGGTCGCTGCCATCTGGTCGCGGCTCACACCGGCATGCATGGAAACAACCGTAAGCTCCCTGGTTTCGGGATCCGGTGCCCAGATACCCAGATCGGTAAACAGCAATGTTGGTCCGGCAGTTGAAAAGCCGACATCCTGTCGCGAACTGCCCCCCTTTCCATGGCCATATGTCGTGACAAAGTCGAGCGTCTCGACGAATCCGCGTGTTGACTGCCTGACGATGATATATACCTGGTCGCAGGATCCGGCGATCTCGGGCGCTCCGCCTCCACCGGGTAATCGAACTCTCGGCTTCCGGTAATCACCGATTACAGTCGTGTTTATGTTTCCGAAACGGTCGATTTGTGCAGCACCAAGGAAGCCGATCGAAATGTTGCCTCCCTGTAGCCAGTAGCGAAACATTTCGGCCACCGACACGGTGTTGAGAGCGGTCTCGCACAGTTCGCCGTCACCAACCGACAATGGCAGCACGCAGGGACGGGCTCCAATAGTTCCGGATTCATATATCAGCGTGATGTCCGGAGCGTGCAATACTCTTGCCAGGTTGCAGGCTTCAGAGGGCGGTCCCACGCCCGCGAAGCACACATCCGTGCTGGACAGCACCCGTGAAGCGGCAACAGTCATCATTTCGACCGGCGTGTAGTCAGTCATGCCCCTCCCTTGACGCTATTGCTCGTGACGCAAACACCGTGTGGTCCTGTTCGAGCACGTTCTCGTTCATCCATTCCTGGAACCGGTGCCGATCTGCGGCAATGCTGTCCCACTCCCGGTAGGCCGCATTGTCCCGTCGGTAATAACCTTGAGCGTAGGATGGATGGGCACCACCTGGTACCACGCATAGAGCATCCAGTATCCAGTGCGGCAGCACGCATGCATTGGCATGGGCGGCCAGGTCGTCGACGATCTCCTCAACCGTGACAATCGCGTGCCTCGCTGCCAGAACCGCTTCTTTCTGCATGCCAATGATACCCTCTACCAGGACGTTGCCGGAGCGATCAGCCCTCTGTGCGTGTATGATCGTAACATCGGGATTGATGGCGCGGACCGCGGCCAACTCCTCGCCGCTAAACGGACAGGAGACTTTTCCAATTTCGGGATTGAACCTTGGCAGGTCCACGCCGCGGTAACCGCGAAATATCATCAGGGGGAGACCAGACGCAGCTGCCACATACGCATTTGCAAGGGCGGCATGCGAATGTTCACAAATCTCGACCGCATTTGGCCAGGAATTCTCGACCGCATCCCTCAAACGTCGGAGCAGTCCGACGCCGGGATTACCCGCATAGGAGAATACCAACCGTTGCGCACAGCCCATTCCGATCATCTGATCATAGATCAGGTCCGGTGTCATGCGCACGAGAGTCAGATTCTTGCGGCGCTGCCTAATTGTTTCGTGAGCTGCCGCAAACGGGATCAGATGTGAAAAGCCCTCGAATGCGACAGTCGCGCCGTCAAACACATACTCTGCAATAGCCTCGTCCAGAGATATGACTGCTACCCGGGTCACAGGATCCGGAAACCTCTCTTATTGATCACAGCATCCACCGGGTGGAGTCGATTGGAGATTTCGCTCGCTTGGCGAAGCCGTGTTCATCGGACCTGGTCTTGTAGTCTATGTAGATTGGCTCGAATGAGACCTGGTTGGATTTTGCAATATCCTGCAGGCCACACGTATCTTCAAGTAGTGTCATGGTCTACAACCTGAACGCGATTGTGTCGAATTGTCTGCCATCAGAGATACGGACCAAATGGCATTGCGCATTGGAAACTGTGAAGATGTGGCCTCTCCGAAGGCCAAAATGCCATATTCTCAAGCCATGATGCCTGCATGGGCGTTTTCGGTAGCTTCAGGCATCGATCATTGGAGGCCGTGAACCGTTGGTGAGGTGACCCGGATTGACAGGGCATCACCGAAATCGCGGGAGTGGCGTTTGCAGCCGACTCAATGTCACTTGCTGTGGCAACCTTGCCTCCAAGCTTTACCATCCAATTCGGTTCCATTGCGACCCGGCCTTTCAGCCAGGCATTTGAACCCGGTAGACGCTCGCATGGTCACTTGATTGCCATGCAACATTTTCGGCAGAGCGGCGCGCTGTGATGACGGAATTGACGACGACTCCCATTGCGGTAAGAATAGCATTGGCAGGAGCAAGGCGCACAGCGTCGAATTCATGTCGGCAGACTTCAGGCTGGAAAGTTGCCTTATCGTCGGGACATTGCGGCATCCGGGATGTGCATGCTCTACAGCGTCGCGACTTCCCGGAGTGAAGTGGTTTGCTGGCAAATTGTCGCCAAACACGCCGGGCTGTCGCTCCATCAATGGTTGACCTGCGGGGCTTTGCTATCAAGGGTCGTGGAGAAAGTCATGACGGAACCAGGAGACCGGAACGTGTGTTTTCCAATCCTTCCGGATTTCGGTTCCGGTTGCCGGATTCCGCCTGTTTTCAACATGTCAGTGCCAGATGAACAAGCAACTGTTGATCGGAACTGGCCACAACACGGGGTTAGCTGAGGTTGCGTAAGCATGTCAAAACCAATCGATATCCACGCCCACTATTATCCTGATACCTATCTGCGAATGGTTGCGGCCGAAGGAGGCCGTTACGGAACGAACTGTGAATGGAAACCGGGAGAGCTGCCCGTAATAGACATTGGCACCGTGGCGATGACCATTGAACAGCGATACTTCGATTTAGCTGCGCGCCTGGCGAGCATGGATCGGCAAGAGGTGGCCATCCACGCGTTGTCACTTACGCAGCCCATGGTCTACTGGGCGCCGGGCAGGCTCGCAAAGCGCCTGTCTGAAATCTTTAACGATGCCTGTGTGGAGGCGCACCTTGCCCATCCGACACGTTTCGTTGGTTTGGCCATGCTGCCCATGAACGAGCCGGCACTGGCAATTGCCGAACTATCCCGCATCGCCGGCAATCCGGGAATATGCGGCATATATATGGGCACCAGAATCGGCGATCTGGAGCTGTCGGACCAGAGCCTGTTTCCGGTGTACGAAGCCATCGAAGATGCCGGTCTCACCATATTTCTGCATCCGATAAAGGTGGTTGATCCGCAGCGACTGCGAACATTCTACCTGACCAACCTTATTGGCAATCCGACGGAAACCGTTATCGCGGCGTCACACCTGATTTTTGGCGAGGTCCTGGATCGTTTCCCCAATCTTACATTCTGCCTGCCACATGCCGGCGGCTCATTGCCCTATCTGATAGGGCGTATCACACATGGTTGGGGGGTTCGGCCGGAGTGCCGACACCTGAAGAGCTCACCGGACTCCTATCTGCGCCGGTTCTACTATGACACGATTTCACACTCGCATGCGGCGCTTGACTATCTGATTTCACTCGTCGGCGCCGATCGCGTCGTTATGGGAAGCGACTTCTGCTTCGACATGTCCTGCCGGCGCCCGGTAGAATTTGTCGACGCGTGTCCGAAATTGACCGATGCCGAAAAGTCGCTGATCCTGGCCGATAACGCGCGCCGCCTGCTTGCCATCTGACCGGACATTGACTCGCCTTATCGAAACACTATCGTCGCAATGGGCAATTTGCAGATAACTCTGCATCTGTTGCCGGCGTAAGCTGCAAGCAATTTGACAGGGATGAACACCAGATGAATATCCTCAGGAAAGTTGATGGAACCATATCGGCCTGGCCCGATTACCCTGATGCCATGCGCGGTGGCGGCTTTGTATTCACATCCGGTGTCAGAGGCGGCAAACCGGATTGTACCGCAATGTCATTTGAGGACGTGCCCGGCGAATTCAGGGCTGCGCAGCAAGGATACAAACTGGTTGATGCGCTGGAGGGCGACACCACAGCGGATGCCTGGCGCGCCCATCGGGACCTGGAACGTATTCTTGCCAACGCCGGGACACAAGGCAGCCAAATTCTGCGGCAGCGCATGTGGCAGCGAGACAAACGGTTCTTCCCGGTGCTCGAACGGGTCCGAAAGGGCTGGCAACCCGAAGCGGCGCCTAGTAGCGGGCTGGGTGTCAAAGCCGTCGGCGGCCGCTTCGGAAACTGGTATGGCATTGAAAGCATTGCTGTCGACATCGAGGACCCGTCCTGTCTTGGCGCCCGTCGGGTTCTGACCCCGGCAAAGCATGCCGCACATCCGTCATCCTCGATCTACTCCCAGATGGTTGCCAGTGGACCGTTTGTATTCCTGGCAGGTCACATTCCGATCAGGACCGCGGAGCCCGGGAAACCTGTCGTGGCTACCTATGAAGACGTACCGGAAGAAGGACGCTCCCTTGCCACAGGGCGAAGCCACCCTGATTCTCGAGACGGTCCCATCGCAGCTCAGAGCTGGTTCGTGTACAACGAAATCAGGCGGGCCCTGACCAGTCACTCGATGTCCATGCAGGACATTGTGCATGTCAGGGTTTATCTCTCAGACCCGCGTGACCTTGCCACCTTCCACCGCGTCCACGAACACTTCTTTGGCAGGAATCCACCTGCGCTGAGCATTGTGGGCTTTGATGAAGTGGGTCACAAGGGATGCAGAATCGAAATCGAACCAACCGCATTGCAACCGGACACGTTGCCCCGATCCGACATTGAATGGTCTTGTCCCGCACCGTATTCTGGACCAGCAGCCACTGCCGTCGGGCCGCTCCTGTTTCTGGCCGGCATGCTGGGCCTCGGACCTGGCGGAGAAGTTGTCACAAGTTCGGATACCATTCCCGAGGCTGCCCGTAGCCTGGTTCGCTCCCTCGAAAGCGAAACGAGCGAAGCCTGCGTTCCGGCCCAGATATGGTGGACATGGCAACGCATAAGCGAAACATGTGGCCGGGCAGGCGTCCGACTCGACGCAATCACCAAGACGATGGTGTACCTGCGTCACGAGGCCGACCTGAAAGCCTACGAGGCGATCCGCGCAATGTTCATGCCGAGCCATCATCCAGCGTTCGACTGTATTCTTGTTCCGAATCCGGGACCGGTCGAAACTGCCGCTGTGCAGCTGGACGTCGCGGCCTTGACTGCTCCCTAGATTGGCGTATTCTTGCGAACCTAACTTCGCTTCCTGCAAGGAAGCCAGTGTATTTCAAGGGGGGAATCATGAAATTGTTAACAAAGGTGCTGGCACTGGTTGCTTCATTAGGCCTGCTTGGCTTTGCAACTTCGGCTGCCGCACAGGACAGCTATCCCGACAGACCCATCAGCGTTGCAGCCTGTTATCCGGCTGGTGGCGGCGTCGACCGAAACCTGAGAATGGTTGAGCGCGTTGCAGCAAAATATCTGGGGCAATCCTTGTTGCCGCAGTATCGAACCGGTGGTTCCGGAACAGTTGCCATGCAGTATATCAAGGATGCGGAACCTGACGGATACGAACTGGCAATTTGTGATAATGGAGGTGCCATTATTGCACCTATCGCACAAGGTCTGGACCTTGACGCCGATGACTTCACGCCGATTGTACAGGTTTCGTTCGTTCCCTGGATAATGACGACTCGGGCTTCATCCCCTTATGATAGTGTCGACTCATTCCTGGAAGCCGCAAGGGCGGCGGACTCACCGATCTCGATCGAGATTTCCGACATCGCGACTTCGGATCACTATGGATGGCTGTTGCTGCTCAAACAGGCAGGACTCTCGCCGGACATGTTCAAGTGGAACCCGCATGGCGGCGGTGGCCCGAAAATGAGGGCTATCATTGCAGGAGAGGGCGACTTTCTGTTTGACGATGCCGGGGAAATCTCCGGTTATGTCGAGAATGGAACATTGCGCCCACTTGCCGTGGCTGCCGCTTCCCGTCTGCCCCAATTCCCGGAAGTGCCGACAATGCGGGAGCTCGGATACGATGTGATCGCGGGCTCTTCGGTTGCAATGTATGCACCGCCGGGACTTTCAGCCGACAAGGTTGAGGCGCTCCAGGCGGCAATGCGGGAGATCAAGCAGGACCCGGCCTTGCTGAAAGCATTCGAGTTGACCTTGCAAGATCCCGATACATTCATTGTCGACGAGTTCGAGGCCATGTGGCGCCAGGACTGGGCGAATGCAGCCGAATTGCTGAGGGCGGCTCTCGGCGGATGATAGCTGCCAGCCAGGAAAGGCCGTCTTGAAGTGGCTACTTGAGGGTACACTTGCTGCAATTGTATTTGTCGCAGGTGTAATCCTCTTCATCAAGGCACCGGATCTGGTCCGAGGCTGGGCCTTTTCGATCCCCGGAACGACCGATGTGGCATTGGAGCCGTCCTTCTTTCCACGGCTTGGATCGCTCTTGCTCTCGGTGTCAGCGCTTCTTGTGCTCGCAACGATCCCTTTGCGTGCTCACCCTTTGCCGGCGGTAGGAACCAGCGCCAGCGCCTACGTCCGCGTGGGAATCGGGCTTGCAGGTATCCTGATTTATCTGCTTGCCATCGTTACATTCGGCTTTGTAGTCTCGAGCATCGTTTTCATTACAGCGGCTACAATCGCAGGAGGTTACCGTAACCTCCTGGTCATATTGCCGGTTGCGATCCTTATCGCGTTGGCATTGCGTGTGGTGTTCCGCTTCGGGCTTCATGTCGGCCTGCCGGAAGGATTGTTCATATAGGGGTCCGAGAGGAGCTAGGCGACGCCCAAAGCCGAGCGGGCAGTCGCGCTTGCTGCCGGGAAAGGCTCTCATGCCCGGGTGCCGTTGCCGTAAGGGAGGAGGTGGCCATTCTTGCGCGCTGATCGAAGTGAATGGTCGAGCGGTCAAAGGCAGATTCGCCTGCATCTCCGCAGTCTTGTCGACAGTTCCGGACGATGTTGTCGATCAGTCGATCTCCGTTCGGGTGATGAAAGGTAGATTGACAGTGAGCAATGCTGTTGCGACACCTTCTCCTGCAACAGCGCAGGCCCTGGCAACAATGTCAGGGGCGGGCCTGACGGATGACGTTTGCGCTCGCCGAATGGGGATATCGGAAGGGAGAAAAATGCCGCGAATTACGTCAAGGTTCTGGCAATTCCAGCGCCCTTGGCATGTCCAATGCCTCGGTTATGGTGTGGTGATGCATGCTTGAAGACCTTTTGGTAGCTGCCACAGTCGTTTTGAACTGGCAGACCCTGGCTGCGATTTCAGCCGGCACAATCGTCGGCCTGATGATCGGTGCTATTCCGGGGCTTAGTGCAACAATGGGCATGGCGCTCCTTTCACCCTTTACTTTCTTTGTCAGTCCCCTGGTCGGAATTCCATTCCTTATTGGCCTGTTCAAGGGTGGAACCTTTGGGGGCTCGATCTCGGCTATACTTATTGGTACGCCTGGCACTGCGGCCAATGCAGCGACGCTGCTTGACGGTTACGAGATGCGCAAGAAAGGACGTGCCGGCGTCGCTATGATGGGCGCACTGAACGCGTCGCTGATAGGTGATATCTTCGGAACAATCGCGCTGATTTTCGGCGCGCCCGCGCTTGCCCTGATTGCCATTCAGTTCGGCCCGCACGAGTTTTTTGCGCTGGTGCTCTTTTCCCTGACGATGGTCTGCTATGTGTCCGGCAGGTCGCTTGCCAAAGGATTTCTTGCCGCCTCTCTCGGTGTGTTCTTTGCTATGATTGGCACAGATCCGATCGGCGGAACACCACGACTTTCCTTCGGACTGCGAGAACTGCAAGGCGGACTGAACGTGATTGCATTGGTTACAGGTCTGTTCGGGATTACAGAAGTTCTCATTCAGATGGAGTCGTACGGGCGCAAGGACCACAAGGTGACCAATTCCATTGCGGTCGAGTTGACCGGGGTTGGAATGCAACTGGGTATGGTGGTCAGACATCTCTGGACGATTGTGAGATCCTCTCTGGTTGGAACATTTATTGGCGCCCTTCCCGGTATTGGTTCGGAGACCTCCCCGTGGGTTGCCTACGGACTAGCCAAACGGGCTTCCAAGAATCCGGACAGGTTCGGCCAGGGTACGCTGGCGGGTGTTGTTGCACCGGAAGCAGCCAACAACGCGGTTTGCGCGGCTGCGATGATTCCCATGCTCGTATTCGGGATTCCGGGTGATATCGTCACGGCAATTCTGATGAGTGCACTGATTGCCCAGGGGTTGCAGCCAGGACCTTACCTGATTTCCGAACATCGGGATGTGATTTTCGGGCTCTTCATGTCTGTCTTGTTCGCGACCGTCGCGCTCTACGTTTTCGGACGCCTGACAATGCGGTGGTGGATACGGATACTGACGATCCCGCGCCCGCTCCTTTACTCGGCGGTGGTCACCTTCTGCGTTGTCGGTACCTATTCCGTGAAATCCAGCAGTTTCGATCTCGCTGTCATGTTCGTGTTCGGGATTATCGGTTATGTGATGCGCAAACTCGACATCGCCATTGCTCCGCTCCTTTTGTCGTTCGTGCTCGCCAAGATCCTGGAGGAATCACTGCGGCGAGGACTCGTGCTATCTGACGGTAACCTGCTCGCCTTCTTCGAGCGACCCATTACCGCCGGTATCCTGACCCTGACCGTGCTGCTGCTCGTTGCCTTTGCTGTTCTTACGTGGCGCCGCTACCGCCGGGGCGATACTGACTCAATTTCGATGGGTTAGCCCAATGAAATCCGGCTGGTACGCAATGCCGGATCTGGCTGCCGGCGGAACAGATAATTGTCTGTGTATTCACGAGTTGACCAGTTGCACCTCGAGCAGCGTTCGACAAAAAGTCGGGCCATGTGCTGCGGAAGCGTAACAGGTCTCCAATTCAGTACCAGCAAATTGGGACTTCCTGCTCATACCGGCAGCAGTGCATCAAACGCCTGTATGTGCGGCCCAACGATGTAGCCGAGGTCGCAAGTGGCAATACCTGTTGCAAGAAAAGGCGGACAAAGAGGATATCACATGACCGGTGACGGGCCAGAGACGGAGTCCGATGTACCTTCGATCGACCATGTCGCGGTAGCGGTTCCGGACCTCGAGCAGGCTGCTGCGTTTTATCGCAATGCCTTTGGAGCCATTGTTGATGATCCCGTTGAAGTTTCCGAGCACGCCATTCGCATCGCCATTGTGCATTTTGCAAATGTCTCGCTTGAGTTGATGCAGCCATTGACGTCGGACTCGCCGGTGGGGCGCTTTCTTGCTCGCCACCCGAAAGGTGGCCTGCACCATATCAGTCTGACGACCCGTGAGGCCGCCGCCGCATTTGCCGCCGCCACCGATCGGGGCCTGAACCCGCTGACTGAACCACGAACCGGGTATCATGGTCGGCAACTGTTTTTTCTAGATCCAAAATCGACATTCGGCACAATGATCGAAATTGAGGAAAAAGCTGCGCACAGCGAAACGGCTTATTGTTCAAGGAGGAGGCAACATGAACGAGAGTAACACAGCCCCGTATGGCGAAATCCTTTATGAAGTACGCGATCAGGTCGCATGGGTTACAATCAACCGGCCCGAGGTTCGCAACGCATTTCGAGAACAGACGCTGGATGAGTTGATCCACGCCCTGCGCTCCACTCGGGATGATCCATCAATCTCGTGCGCGGTGGTGACCGGAAGTGGCGACAAGGCCTTTTCTGCCGGCGGCGACTTTTACGCGATGAAGCGGCTCAACTGGGTAAATGCCGCGCACTGGAACGAGCGCATGTTGGGTCTGGCAATGACAATTCGGGGGCTGCCCATTCCCGTCGTAGCGATGGTCAACGGCTGGTGCATGGGTGGCGGGCATGAACTGGCTCTGTGGTGTGACCTGGTCATTGCATCTGACGACGCTGTCTTCGGGCAAACCGGCGCCCGGGTAGGAGCCTGTCCAACTGTGGGTGCAACCCAGTATTTGCCGCGCCTTGTGGGCGAGCGAATAGCTCGGGAAATGATTTTCCTTTGCCGGACATTCAAGGGCGAGGAGGCGGTTCGCATTGGATTGATCAATCGGGTTGTGCCCAAGGCCGAATTGCGTCAGGCCACCGAAGAATGGGTCGCGCAGTTCAGGTCCTTGAGCTCACAGACGCTCAGACAGACGAAGAAGTCGCTCAATCATGAGTCCGACGAACTCTACGCGTCCTGGCAGCAGGGAATGGAATTGCTCGCTCACGTTTGGGGGTCGGATGAAGCCATGGAAGGGATGAATGCCTTTTTGGAAAGGCGCAAACCCGATTTCCAGAAGTTTCGGGAACGCAATCGTGATGTTGTTCGCAGCTACCTTGACGGACTGGCGAATGACGAAAACATGGCCCCTCCAAAGGCCAGGTAATCATGGACAAGGTGCAATGTGGCTCCGGACCGCTGGCCGGAATCAGGGTGATTGACCTCAGCCGTATCCTTGCAGGGCCGCTGTGTACAATGAATCTCGGCGACATGGGAGCTGAGGTCATCAAGATCGAGCTTCCTGGCAAGGGTGACGATACCCGAAGCTGGGGGCCGCCCTTTGCAGGAACCGAATCAGCATACTTTCTTGGCGTCAACCGCAACAAGCGGGGCATGACACTGAACCTGAAGCACAAGCGGGGCCAGGAGCTGCTGAAGTCCCTGTTGCTCTCGGCTGATGTGGTGGTCGAGAACTTCAAGCCCGGCACGCTTGAAAGGTGGGGCATTACAGAAGAATGGCGCCAGCGTGAGGCGCCAGGCCTGATCCACTGCGAAATCTCCGGCTACGGAAATTCCGGACCCCGTGCCGGCATGCCTGGTTACGACTTTCTGATGCAGGCAGAAAGCGGACTGATGAGCATAACAGGAGACCAGGATGGGGAGCCGACCAAACTGGGCGTCGCCATTGTTGATGTGTGTACCGGCATGTACGCGGCGATGGGAATTCTGGCCGCGCTTAACGCCCGTACGCGCAGCGGTCTGGGCCAAAAGGTAGAGACTTCACTCTATTCCACGGGCATTTCAATGCTCGTCAACGTTGCCTCAAACTATCTGGTCAGCGGCAAGACTCCACAACGGTTCGGCAATGGTCATCCCAACATCGTACCTTATCGAGCCTTCCCCTGCGCCGATGGCAGCATCGCACTGGCAGTCGGAAATGACGCGCAGTTTGTGCGGCTTAGCCAGTGTCTTGAGCACCCGCAATGGGCTGAGGATACGAGGTTTCGCCGCAATGAGGATCGTGTTCGCAATCGCCGGACTATCGACGATCTGATAGCAAAGGAGTTGTCCAGGCGGACTGTGAATGACTGGCTCGAACAGTTGCGCGGCCGCGCCATTCCCTGCAGCCCGATCAACAGCGTAGACGAAGCGATTGATAATGAGCAAACCAGGGGCAGCGAAATGGTCGTCGACCTTGAGCATGCATCGGCGGGCTGCCTCCGCATGCTGGGCATTCCCTACAAATTCTCCGGCACACCGGCCTTGATTGAACTTGCACCACCGCTGCTTGGTGCCGACACTGACTATGTGCTGGGCGAATTGCTGAATCTGGATGCGAAACAGGCCGAAGAGTATCGCCGCGACGGAGTTGTCTAGTTCCTTTTGAGGCATCTAAGGCCATGATCCAGATTGCTGAAGTTGAACCGATTGCGGTCGAGTTGCCGCTGGCAAAGCCTGTCGACATGTCCGGTGAGGCAGTTTCGGCAGCATACAACCTGGTCATGCGTATTACCGACACCGAGCGTCGAACCGGTTGGGGAGAGGCAGCGTCGGCGCCCCTGATGACTGGCGACACGTTGCCTGGAATGGTGTCGGTTGCGGGGGTCGTCGCCCCCAGATTCGTTGGTTTGCGAGTCGCTTCGGTTGACGATGCCAGTGACTTTGTCGCCAGGACCGTTTCAGACAGTCCGGGGGTCAGGGTTGCAATGGAAATGGCCCTTCTTGACCTTCTTGGAAAAAGCAAGGGGCTTCCGCTCTATCAATTGATCGGCGGAAGGGTTCGATGCGGCGCTCCCGTAGTCAGGTTATTGGCTACCGGAAGCCAGGCTTCGGAGATCGAAGAAGCCCGCATCTCACTGGAACAAGGAATAGAAGCCTTCAAGGTCAAGGTGGGTCTTGGAGACATTCAACGCGATCTGGCCCGCTGCCGCGCCGTTCGCATGGCGGTTGGAGACCGGCCACGAGTTTCGGCTGATGCCAATGGAGGCTACTGTGAGGCCGAAGCCCTGGCCTTTGCCCGCGCAGCAGGCGATGCCGGTCTGGATTTTCTGGAGCAGCCTGTTCCGGCAAACAATTTAGATGCCATGCGTGCTTGTGGACGAGCTTCTACAATTCCGATCGCCGCTGACGAGGGTATGCAAAGCATGACCGACATTCGTCGTCACCACGAATTGCAAGCAGCCTCCGGCGGCAGTCTCAAGCCCCTGAAGCTGGGAATCCGGAATCTGATGGCTTGCGGACAGTTGATGAACAATCTCGGCATGCATGTGAACCTGGCCGGCAAGGTCGCTGAAACCGGCATAGGAAGCGCTGCTGTTGCACATCTTGCGGTTTCGCTGCCGCAGCTTGACTGGGACGCCAGCATTACAAATCAATATCTGAAATTTGATATAGTGGAGAAACCGATCTCGCCACAGGCAGGCATTCTGGTACCATCCGAGGCACCCGGGCTGGGCGTTCATGTCGATACCGGGCGACTGGCATCGGTTCGCATGCACGGACTATGAACCGGTTGCCGATCAGGTCCGAATTTCGTGGATTGCAGCCAGCCTTCGTGGATCAAGGAACCGAACTCTGCCGTCCGGCGCAAGGAGTGCGACTCGTGACTGTCGGCAGGTTGAAGGAAGTGCACCAGAGCGCGATCGAAGACAAGCGGAACCTGCTGGCGCGCAGGAACCGTCTGGTTTCGTTTGCCACCCGAACTAGGGCGATCCTGAAACCGCAAGTGCTGGAAATCAGGCACCCCTGAAAGCCAAGAGGCAGACAGGGGTGATTTTATAGTGAAACAAGCAAACCAACCAGAATCGGGCTTACCAAGAACAGGGAGTTCAATTTATGCTAAAGCGCATGTTCCTGAACCCGGACAATATGTGGTCCAGGGTAGAAAACGGTGAATTGCTGTATACACCGATTATTGTCGTCAGCGACATAACCCACACACATATATACCTGGCTGGCCAGACACCTCGCCTTCCAAATGGCGATGTTCCTGGAAAGACCATGCGCGAGCAGTTGCGGCAGACCTGCGAAAACATCAATATCGGTCTCGAGCATGTTGGCGCAACCTTCGATGATGTCGTCACTTCGACAACCTACGTACTCGATCTTTCCGAATACTATGCCGCATCTGATGTTCGCTTTCAGTATTTTCGCAATAATCGCCCGGCAAGTACGCTCATCCAGGTGGCGGGGCTGGGCGTTCCGGGGGCACTTGTGGAGATCACGATTGAAGCGATTATCGAGACGGAACGTCTGCGAGTTAAGTGACGCGGTCTTGCTGGAGAATCGCCACATCCACCGGGCAGGGCAACTACAGTGAGGGTGGGCAGGGGACGTTTCGATGACCGGTTGGGATGAGTAATTTCGCAACGGTGTTACCGATCCCGGTGCCGTCTTTCTTCACACTTGCCGACATCGGCGAACATGCCGAGCGCCTTGAGATATTCAAGTAGATCTCCGGTCTCGCGGTCGGAAATGTACCGAAGGCTCTTCAACCGGCAGAGGGCCACCTGGTAGCTCACACCGAAGCGATGCGCGAGCTGGGCGTTGTCCTTGTAAGAGCCTGTTCCTTGAGTCGACAGGAGGCGAATAGAGTTCGGTATTGTGCCCTCTTGCGAGGATAATATCCATCCGCCGGTGCGCGGCTCTGACGACCGGCTTGTCAGGCGCGTGCGGCCGATGAACAGGCCCTGGAAACCGGCCGCACGCGACAGGTACAAGCGCCCCGACAACGTCACGCAATCCGATGTGACCGATCAGGAGTGGGCACTGATCGAGCCCATGCTGCCCCGCACCACCTGCATGCGGGCGGTCTTCAACGCGATCCCGTACAGCGCTGCCACAGCTGCCGGACACCTTCCCGCCCGTCTCCACCGTGCAGAACGACTTCTATGCCTGGCAGAAGCATGGCCTGTGGACCATCAGCCTCGCTGTCCTGTGGCCGTCACAGTGCGCCAACCGCGGGCATCATGGACAGTCAGAGCGTCAAGACCCCCGCATGCGGGGGGCCGAGAGGCTACGATGGCCAGAAGATCAAGGGTCGCAAGCGTCACAGCGTTGTCGATGTCGAGGGCAGTCCGCTTGTGGTGCCGGTTCACAGTGCCGGCATCCAGGACCGTGACGGCTGTATGCCGCTGGTCCTGGCACTCCTGATAGCGGCGCCACGGCTGGTGCGCATCTATGGCCCCGTGTTGCGGGCTTCCCTGCGAGCGGTGGGTGTAGACCCGGCCTTGCTGGAGGTTGTGCGCAAGCCGGAGGGGACGCAGGGGTTTGTCGTGTTGCCGCGTCGCCGGGTCGTGGAGCGGACCTTTGCGTGGATGGGTCGCTGCCGTTGGCTGTCGAAGGATACCGGGCGGACGGCGGCGCGTTCTGTGGCCTGGGCGCAGCTGGCGGCGTGTCGTTTTCCGACCCGTCGTCTGGCCCGGGAAAGGCCTGCCTGAAAAGGATAATATTCTGTTTTTCGGACTTATGATTCAGGCTCTAGGCTCGACTTTGTACAATTCTTCGCTCAGATCCAGGTCCGGAAGGTGCCGGGCTGGCTGCGTTAGGGTCTGGACCTCAAGGTTGACTGCGTGGAGACTGCCGAGTTGCAGGCTGCAATCGGTGCATTGGTCGCCGTATTCAACAGCGAAGAAACTGAACCGAACTACTGGATTTTCGGAATGGAAGCTGAATGGACGAATGAAACGATGCGCCGAATTCTGTCAATTAGATGGTCATCGTATCGGTGTTGCGGTAGCTGAGTCTCTGGAAAATCAGCATGACTATCAGCAGAATGACCGTTTGAATCACCATGAAGGCAGCCAGTCTGGCCGAATGTCGTTCCATCAGCAAGAAGAATAGGACCGACATGACCTCGGTTCCGTTGCGATAGAGAAACATCACTGACGAGAATTCCCTGACCAGCACGACAAATGTCATCAGCCAGGCTGAGTATATGCCAGGTCTCAGTAACGGAAAGAGTATTCTGGTGGTCGCTTTCCACCACGTGGCCCCGTGAATGCGGGCGGATTGCTCCAGTTCGTCGTGTATCGACAGTCGAACCGAATAGATGGTTCGATACGCCAGGTAGAAATAGCCAATGACATAGGCAAACATGATAATGTAGAGTGTATTGTATATCGGCGTTCTGACAAACGCGAACAGCACCATCATCCCGAATACGGCTCCCGGAATGGCAATCGGAAGCAGGACAAGCAACCCCATGAGTGCCTCGCCACGCCTGGATTTTGCCTGCGAAAGCATAATCGACATGAACACGGCAATTGTTGCCGCAGCCGTGCAGGCAATGAGAGAGTTCGCAATGGCCCGTCGCGTGACATCATACTCGAAGAGTACGCTGCGGAAGTTGTCGAGTGTAAACAGTTCAAGCCTGAATGCTCCGGCCCAGTATTTCTGGAGCCCGACGAGAACCAGAACAATCAGCGGTGCAATCACGGCTATCGTCGCATAGGATATAACTAGTCCGAATGCTGGCCAACGCCACTTGCCAAGCTTGATGCGCCGGGCGCGGTATCCTTTGCCACTAACGGTTGTGAACTTTCTGTTGCCTAGAATCCGGCGTTGTATCCATATTCCCGTTCCGGCAATCAGGACCGCCAGCACGCCCAGTGAGGCAGCCATGGTCAGGTCCTGCGGATAGTCGCTCATCAGCGTCCAGATGCGCGTGGAAATCACATAGTTGCCACCGGCGATTCCGAGCGCCATCGGTATCTCGAGGGTTCCGACCGTGAACACGAATACCAGAACCATGCCGGACAGGAGTGCCGGACCGTTAATCGAAAGCGTTATGCGCCACAGAGTCTGCCAGGGGCCTGCACCATGAATGCGCGCAACTTCCTCAAGGCTTGGATCCATCTGCCGAATCGAAGCTACCGTATACAGATACATGAAGGGCGAGTAGAAAATCGACTGAATGACGATCATCGACGTGATCGAATAAACGTCAGGCAGCAATTCCGGAGGCCAACCCCAGTCGGTCAACACCCTTGTTACCATTCCGGCCCGAGGTACGAGCAGGAGCCTCCAGGCCATGGCGCCGACGAAAGCCGAAATAAACAGAGGAATTACACAGAGAATTTCAAGCAACCGTCGCCCAGGTACATCCGTGCGGGCGTTTATCCACGCCAGAGGCACGCCTATGACCGCGGCTCCGAGCGTCGCGCCGGAAGCAAACAGCAATGTCGTGGCAATCTCCTTGCCGACCGAAGGATGCTGCATCATGCGCGAGAAACCGCCAAGACTGAAGTTTCCGCCTTCGGTAAACGCGGCGTGAACCGACATCCAGGCCGGATACAGGATGGCAAGCGCAGCCAGGATGGCAGTTGCCCAGTAGACAAGCGTTTCCACCCGCAAGTTGGAGGCAACCCGCCGACCAAGCCAACTGTCAATCACGTTTGGTTTTCCGGTCCATGAGGTCTGCCCGCATCGTCACATTGGTGTTGTCCCGTTGTCCGGCATCTACCATTGGGTTGGTCCACTAGTCGACAGGTAGCGCGATACACCTTTCGGCATCCACCTCCATTTGAACATGCTCGCCTTCGCTGAATTCGGCCAAACCGTCCATCCAAACGCGCATCTGTCCAAACTTCGTGTCCACAATCGCCTCGGTCCGGTCCCCAAGAAACTGGCTCTTGTGCACAGCTCCGCCAATCAGGTTACCCGAAACTTCAGAATCGATCGTGTGCAGCGTTACCCATTCAGGTCTGATGGTAACGGCAACATTGCTGCCGATCCTTGCTTCCTGGCTCCGGACCCTCAACAAGCTCGACTTGCCGTCCGCGTCCTCCAGTTCGACCACAACGGAGTGGTTGTCGTCCGGATCGATGGACCGGATTCTAGCCCTGATGAAGCTGGCGACCCCGATGAAGTTGGCGACGAAGCTTGTCTCTGGCTCGCAGTACAGGGATCGGGCGCTTCCACGCTGCTCTATCTTGCCAGCATTCATGACCAGAAGTTCGTGCCCGAGCGCCATCGCCTCGGCCTGGTCATGGGTTACATAAATTGCTGTAATCTTTATCTTGCGCTGAATGTCCTTGAGGAAATATCTCATCTCTTCCCTGAGTTTTGCATCAAGATTGCTCAGGGGTTCGTCGAATAGCAGTACCCTGGGTCGACCGACGATGGCGCGAGCCAGAGCTACCCGCTGCTGCTGGCCACCAGACAATTCGGTAGCATTGCGATTGCCGAGGTCGCCAAGCCTGACAACGTCCAGAGCCTCGCGAACTCGCTCTTTTATAGCTTGACGAGACAGTTTCTGCATTTGCAGTGGAAACGCCACATTTTCGAACACGCTCATATGCGGCCAGATAGCATAGGATTGCGCAACCATTCCCATGCCGCGCGCCTCTGGCTGCAGGTACAGATGTTTCGAAACATCCGTTACATGCTCGCCATTGATGATGATCTCTCCACTCTCCGGCTGCTCCAGGCCACCGATGCAGCGCAGCGTGGTTGTCTTGCCACAGCCACTTGGGCCCAACAGGACAAGCAGCTTGCCCTCTTCGACCTCGAAACTGACGTCATCGACGGCCCAGGTCTTGCCAAACCTCTTGCGCAGACCCCGGACTTCCACGAATCCCGGCAACACGTTCCCCAATTCAACGAGTTTTCATGTTTTGGAATCAGGACGGGCGCTGATCACCGAACCAGCGCCCGTCTGTAAACAATTTCAGGTGCTACCTGCGGCTCCCTGTCTGGTGAGACATTGCAAGTTGCAGGAGCGGGCAGCTTTAGTTGTTGATGAAAATGGCAGCAAAGTCCTCTTGCGCCTTGCGGACGAGCTCGGTGTTCGAGGAAATCTCCTGATAATCAGGTGCAAATGCAGCGTCCCCGATATCGTCGGCATTCGGGGTCAGAGCAAAACTGCTCGGCACGCCTTCCCGGCCCGGAATTCGCCCCTCGAACCTTTCAAAAATGACTTGCCCCGGGTGGCTGCGCAGGAAATCGATCCATAGCTGGGCTGCATTCGGATGCGGCGCATCTGCGAAGGCCGCAGTTGCCTGCTCCTGCAACATGACCCCTTCTTCCGGAATCGCCGTTCGAATGTGGTTTGCTCCCTGGTCCGACAGGACATTGGCATCGGCGGAGACCCCGAAAATGGACAGCGGTCGCTCGCCGGACATCATCATCTCCACACCATGCATGGACGTCGACGAAATCAGAATGTCCTGCGCCGCAAGCCTTTCCCAGTAATCGGCCGGCAGTCTATCTCTCATATAGTGGAAAACCAGAGCAACCGACTGCAGGGACGAACCATCCATCATGCTCATCTTGCCCTTGAGTTCCGGCTTCAGCAAATCGTGCCAACTCGAGATCTCCAGATCTGGAAGCTCATCAGAGTTCCACATCGGGAACATCATGTACATATCCGAAGTCCAGTACGGCCTGTTGTTGAGACCGATTCTCTCGGGCAGCTTCATGTGCTCGTATTCCGGAGATTCGTAGGCCATGAGCAATCCGCGCTCCACAGCATCTGCAAGCCACGTAATGGCAGGCATCGTGGTAACATCTCCGGAAATCGCCACGCCTTGACTGACCTCCGCTTCAATCCGGGCGATCGTTCCTGACGTATTCCTGATGTCGTAAGAAACCTTGAAGTCATCGGGCAGGCACCAGTATTCGATGAAACCGTTGCGGTGAGCATTCTGGGTTTCCGGGGTCTCGAATACACTGGCCACGACGATCAGTTCACCTTCCTCGATCGCCTTCGCCACTCGCGGATCATCACATCTTTCCTGTGCAACCGCCATGCTCGAGAAAGCGCTCAGCAATAGAGTACACGCGGTCAGCGCAAAGGTCTTGAAAAATCCATACTTGTTCATCCTATCCTCCTCCTATTCTAGCCTGGAAGGTCGCCCTGCAGACAAGATAGCACCTGTGCAAGATGCGGCCTCCCTACCGTTGACATGATAGAATTTGTGCTCTTTGTTGGCAAGAGAGGCGTATTCCTATCCTTTTCCCTTTCCGGGATGTTACACCGTCAACAAAGCAATCAGCCGACTGGTCGCGAATCGATCGGACAAGGACGCAACACATCGACCGCATCGCATTCCGGCATCCGGCCGGAACCGTGCTGATTATTGATCCCGGGCCTCGTCCTCGCGAACCCTTGTCAGCGCCGAGGCCACCAGGCCTGCGGGAACGGCAACGATTCCCAATCCGCACATCAGCACCAGAAACGTGAACATTCGCCCACCGGTTGTGACCGGATAGACGTCGCCATATCCCACCGTGGTTATGGTCGTTGTTGCCCACCACAAGCTGTGAGCGATTGAGGGAAACGCCTCGGGCTGTGCCTCCCTTTCACAATAGTAAATGCCGACGGCGGCAAAATACAGGAGCATCGCCGTGACAGCAGCAAACAATACAAGCTCTTCTCTCGCCAACGCAATCGCCCTTCCGAACCGATCCACTGCGGCTCGGTAGCGCGTGAGTTTGAGGATGGCGATGATTCGCAGCAGGCGCACGACCCGCAGGGCGGTCAGATCAACGGTTCCCAATGAGAGATAGAACGGGACAATCGCCACAAGGTCGACAATTCCGTAAACACTGAAAATGTAACGCAGTTTTCTTGGTGCAGTAAACAGGCGCAGGCAATACTCGACCGAAAACAGGACAACGATTGTCAATTCGACAATGTTCTGGACACTCCGAACCGCGTCCGGCCGGTTGGGCAAAGTGCCAATGGTCAGGGAAACCGCAGACACCCCTATCAACACGATGACCGACCAATCAAAAACTCGACCGGCCCGAGAATCGTTGCGCTGTACGATGTCGGCGATTTTCATACGTGCCTTTCTCCTGCCGCAAACCACTGCTGTGCCAACGTGCAGAGGGCTGCATGGACCCCCTCAGGACCTTTGTTTCGCTCCTATCCGCGGGGTACAGATGTGCGATCCCTTGCGCATCTTGGCCAGGTCGGCGGATTTACCAAAGCGGTCACACGGCCTGAAGGCGGGGCCGGCCGAATTGCTCGCACTGCATACTGGCATCCGACCGTCTGTCCAAGAGGACCCCGGCCTTGAAAATACCGTGGTAATCCAGCGTAGTAAATGACTCAGGGCGAAGTGCTCTAGCTGCTGCTCGCCAACCAATTCCCGGGGCCACGAGGCGGCACCGGCTGGAGCGACAAATTTCTGGTTGATTCGGCCTATCGGGTGCATGCACACCGAAACGGCCATGTCTCGCCAACCTCCGCGATCCGCCTTGGTTGATGGACACATTCTTGATCGAAAGCTGAAAGGATGTGTAGAGGACCATGTTCGAGTCGAACCCTTTGGACTGGTTTCGATTGTGGCCGGACAGCCTCGGCAGGTGCTGGACGTTGCCAAGAACAACGATTCTGCGCTGCCTGCATCATCAAGGGCAAATGCTGCCGGCAGTATGGTACCTGGCGCCGGGAGTGAATCTGGCATGGCGACATTTTGACCCTTCAGCATGCGGCCTCGCAAGGCCGGGTTTGGGTCGTCCAGTCCCTCCTCTTGGCCATCAGATACTCCCACGCGGCCTCGAAACGACCCGATAGATCCAGACCTCCAAAGCTCAGCACCGCCTGGCCGACCGCCGCTCTCCACCGCATCCCGCAGCCCTTCATGCGACGCGTGACCAGCAATTTGTTGGTGCATTCCACATCACCCGTGCCGATCGGAAGCACCGCCTCGCGCAGCCGTGCATACTGCATGCGTCGCCGGTTCTTGCGAAAGTAGCCGAGCACCGTCGTCAACTCCTCGCGCCCGGCCTCCGTCGAGGCCCGTTGACGCTGGTGGCAAAGCGCCCGGATCACCTTCTCCACGCCTTTCGCATCTGTCAACAACTCCTGACGGCGACGCTTGAACCAGCGCTCCGGTGCATGCACATGCGCCTTCGCTGCCCCCAGATGCTGGCACGCATGCCAGAAATCGACCGCTCCATGCGCCGCCCCGAGCTCGTCCAAAAACGTCCACAAGTCCCTCTTCTGATGATATAAAACACCACTTTGAGAGCCAGCCTGTTATCTTGTGCCGTCATGGCCATCCTTTCGATGGTCAGGACATCACGGTTCTCGGCAGCCGTCGCCGTGAGGGCTCCGGCCGGCTGATTGTTGAGGTCGAGTTTGCGGACGGCAGCCGTCAGTGGATGCCGGCCGCCTGGACGAGTCTTGAGCGGCGTTTGGTCAGCGATCTTGCAGTTCATGGACTGCTGGCGGATTTCATGGCATTGGCGGATCTTGTCAGTGCCTTGAGACGACGGCAGGAAGATGGCGCAAGATCGGGAACGCACCCTGCTGAGCCTGCTGGAGTGGCGGGAGCAGCAGCAGCGCTGGGAGTCGATACCGGAGGAAGCTCGCCAGGCGTTCATAGAGGTGCTGGCAGATCTGATGATCCGTGTGGCGGCTCGGGAGCAGGACGATGACGGAACGGATCACGGCTGACCATCTGTCGCGCCTTGCCATTGTCTACGTGCGCCAATCGAGCCCGGGTCAGGTTCAGAACAATCGGGAATCGACCCGACGGCAGTATGCGATGACCGAACGGGCCCGGGCGTTTGGCTGGCCCGAGCAGCTTATAGAGACGATAGATGGCGATCTCGGGATGAGCGGTGCGGTTGCGGGGTTGCGTCGGGGTTTTGACCAGCTGTGCCGGAAGGTTGAACTTGGTCAGGTTGGTGCGGTGTTCGGGATTGAGATGTCGCGTCTGTCTCGCAACCAGGTCGAATGGGTTCACCTGGTGGATCTTTGCTGCCGGACTGGCACGCTGATTGTCGAGGACAGTCACGTTTATACCCCGGGGCGCAATGATGACGATCTGATCCTGGGCATCAAAGGGGCCGTCAATGCCTCGGAACTGTCGATCATCAAAAGTCGTCTGCTCGGCGGGCAGCGCAACAAGGCGAAGCGTGGAGCCTTGTACAGCAATCTTCCGGCCGGCTACGTGCTGGCCGGTGAGACGCTTGTCAAGGATCCGGACCAGCAGGTCCGGGATGCGATCGAGCGTGTATTCAGCGCTTTTCAGGAGGCGGGGACGGCTCGTGCGGCGGCGCAACTTCTGCGTGACGCCGGGGTTCGCGTTCCGGTTTGCAGGTCTGGTCGCTTGCGTTGGCAGGAGGCGGACTACAGCCGTGTTCAGGCCCTGCTGAAGAACCCGAAGATGGCCGGCGTCTATGCCTGGGCCCGTCGGCCGGGGCCTTTGGTTGGTCCGCATCGCGAGAACTGGCGGATATGGATTCCGGATCATCATGAGGCTTATGTGGACCTTCGGACCTGGCACCGTATCCAGGACCAGCTGTTTTGCAACCAGGGCAAGCGGCCGCAGGACCGTGGTGCGCCGGGCGCCGGGCCGGCTTTGCTGCAGGGCCTGGCGGTGTGTGGCCATTGCGGCCGTGCCATGGGGAGCCAGTATAACAAGTCGTGGCGTTATATCTGCCGGCGCCGCACGAGTTACAGGGGCAGATACGACAGCTGTTTTTCGATTGGCGGTGTTCGCGTTGACAAGTTGGTCGCCGACAGTTTTCTGGCCGCGGTGGGCTCGGCAGCCATGACGGCGGTGCGGGCGGCGGAAAAGCGTGTTGTTGCCGAGCGAGAGGCCGCCCTGCGCAGTCATCGCCTGGCGTTGCAGCGTTGCCGTTACGACGCCTCGCTGGCCGAGCGGCGCTATCGTCAGGTTGACCCCGACAACCGGCTGATTGCAGCGACGCTGGAACGGGACTGGGAGTTGGCCCTGCGAGAGCAGGCGCGTGCCCGGCAGCAGCTTGATGTGGCCACAGCCGAACACTCACCCGAGCCGGACCCGAAACGGCTGGCGGCGTTGGGCCGGGAGTTGCCGCGACTGTGGGCGGCAGAAGAGACCACGGCGCGGGATCGCAAGCGACTGCTTGCCTGCCTGCTTGATGACGTGATCCTGAGCATCGACCGGGAGGCCATGCAGATCCGTGTTGTCATGCATTGGAAGGGCGGGCGGAGCGATGATCACCACATGCCGGTTCTTGGCGGCTTTCGGAAGGTCACGCGTGACGATGCGGACACGGTGGATCTCTTGCACCGGCTGGCGGCGTTTTACCCGGATTGGGAGATCGCCCGGGTTCTCAATCGTCAGAAGCGGACAACGGCCCGGGGGTTGCCGTTCACGGCCGCACGGGTTGGCGACTTGCGACGCCGTCATGGGGTTCCCGTCTGTCCGCCGCCTGAGCCTGATGCGTCGGGCGCGCCGGTGCTGAGCGGAGCCGAAGCCGCTGCCGAGCTGGGTGTGACGAAAACAACGCTTTACCGCTGGGTCCGCAAGGGGCTGCTGCCGTCGATCCAGCCGGACGTTTCCGGTGCCCCGATGCGCATCCGCCTGACCGATGACATCCGGGCCCGGTTCTGCCCCGAGCCGCCGGACGGCTATGTTCCACTGGCCACGGCCGTGGCCCGTCTCGGCGTCAGCAGGCAAACGATCTGGACGCGCATGCAGGCCGGGACGTTGCCGGCCATCTTTGTCACCCTGGGCCGGAACCGCGGGCTCCATGTCCGGATCAGCCCTGACCTGGACACCCCGCTTCTGGCCGGACTTGCGTGTCCGGACAGCGGGCAGGTCGGGGAGGGTTGACATGCATGACCAAGCCATTGCATCGGCAGGGATAAGGCTGCTGCTGCCGGCCTCCGCAAAGCTGTCGCCGGGATCATGGGTGAACCGTTTACAGGCCTCCTGGCGGACAGGCCCTCGATCCCGTCGGCAGGTTTTTTCCGCCCACCGGCATTGTCACACCGTAAACACGGCCCCGAGGCCGAAAAGGCACGCATTGTCACACTGTCAACACAGCGCCGAATTACAGCGATCAAGATCATGTGATGCCACCTTGCCGCCCGCATTCGGCCTGTCGGAGGGCACCAATCAGGATCATCAGGGTCGCAAATATCAAGGCAAGCCATGCCGTGCCGATGTCCGGAGGGCCCTGAAGCCTCCAAAACCCCCATTGTCACGGGGTAAACACGTTACCGCGCCGCGAAGGCCAAACGCATCTGACGCCAGTTGTCATACATATTCGATATGTTAGTGGTCACCAGGCGCGACGATCAGGATCATAAATAACAAGGGGAGCAATGCAGAAGCGATGTCCAGTTGTCAGGGGCCCCATCCGCCAGCACCACAAGCTCCAGATCCGGACGCCGCCGCCGGATGCTCTCGCACTCCTGCGCCAACAGGCGCTTCAGTCCCGGCTTGCGCGACTCGGGCATGCGACCATAGCGGATCGTATGCAGCTTCTCCCCCCGCGCATCGTAGAACGACACCGCACCGCACGAGGCCTCGCGCCAGCCACTCTCGTCTTCCTCCTCCTTGCCGCCTCGCAGATTCAGCATCACGCCGTCCAACATCACCGAAAAACTGACCGCTTCCAGCGGAATCTGCTCGCAGGCCCGCAAGGCCGGCAATGCCTCACCCTCTATCTCTTGCCACGCAACTCCCATCTCCTTCGCCACTCGCCGCAGCGTGCTCGCCGAGGGCTTCATCCCGTCTCCCAGCGCAAAACTACGCGCCGCTTCCCGAAACGTCATCTTCGTCACCAGGTGCACGCCTCGACGCGCCGCAGGCGGGGTCATCGCTCCCGCACACAGACAAAGACGCGCATCCACAGGACAATACTGCCGCTCGTCGCGACGCCGATAGCGCGACCGCCAGTAGGTGATCGTCCCCAGCGTCGTGATCACCGTCTTCGGCTCGGTCGACACACGGCGCCAGCGCTTGCCCTCGTGCTCAATATGCGGCGCCTTGTCATCCAAAGCCTCGATAATGTCTTGCAAGAACACCCGCTGACAGTGCCGGCCGGACTCGGCAATGCCGGTCTCGACCTCGCCAAGGTCTGCCCCGTCCCTGGCTCTGGCCTTCAGGGCTTTGAACGTCTTGATCAACGCCGCCATGGCCTTGACGGTTTCGTGCGACAAGCCGCCAAGGAGGTTGCAAACCTCGTCATCAAGTGGCACTGGGCTGGTCATCGGGAGTCTCTCCTTACTGATGGTATTAGTTGCTCTGGAAGACTCCCGATCTTGCACCGCATTGTCCAGCCCTTTGTGGCCGTTTATCGACGGCTTGCTGACAGTTTTATTGCCTTTCGGGCAAAACTGTCATGTGGAGCCGGAAAACTGGCCGAAATGGACCGTTGAACCCGTCCGAATCAGGTCAGATCGGGCAGAAACAGAAAATTGATGTCGCCATTCGAGATTTACTCCCCTGGCGCCCGAGTGGAGCTGTTTCTCGACCGTTATTCTGGTAGTGATGTAGCACCTGACTGTTGGCATGGCCTGATTCGAATTGCATTCATGCGCATCTGAGACAAAAGGCACCGTCCGGTGTAAATGCTCGGGAATTGTGGGCGGGAACAAGATGGCAAGGGTCACGTTCAGGAAACTTCGGCTGCGCAAACGATTTCCCCTGAGAATCTCCCGCGGAGAAATCTCCGAGAGCACCAATCTTTTTATCGGTGTTGCCGAGGGAAACCACGTCGGCTGGGGTGAAATGGCACCCGGAATTGCCGAGGGTGCAGATACGGCCGAGACGGGTGAAACGATTTTACGTTCATTTCTGTCGGACGACTTTGACGCCGGCCTCGTGCACGAAACCTACGCCCGCGCAATCGAGCGCCGGGTTGCACCATGTGCATTGGCTGCCCTCGACATGGCTTTGTGGGACCTGAAGGCCAAACAGGCGGCAATGCCGTTGTTTCGGTTGCTGGGCCTTGGTCGGACTTCGGTGAAAACTTCGATCACGGTCGGCATTAATCCTCCTGAGGTTGTGCACGATCGTGTGCCGATACTGCTCGACGAATTTGCCGGCGGGGCATTGAAAGTCAAACTTGGCTCCACTGACGGCGTTGATGCAGACAAGCAAATGTTTGCAGCCGTGCATGAAGCGCTCGCCGGAAAGCGCCTGGTCCCGGTGCGCGTCGATGCCAACGGAGGCTGGACTCTGAAGGACGCCAGACACATGATGAGATGGCTGGCTGAAAGAGGTGTGGAATATGTCGAACAGCCGCTGGCACCGGGCAACGATGATCAGCTTGTCGACCTGTTCCGGGACAGGCCTTTGCCGGTCTTCGTGGACGAAAGCTGCAGTTTTTCCAGAGACATCCCCGGTCTGGCAGGAAAGGTGGACGGGGTCAACTTGAAACTCATGAAATGCGGCGGCATCACGGAGGCCTTGCGAATTGTTGCAACAGCCAGAGCTCATGGCCTCAAGACCATGATCGGCTGTATGGGCGAAAGCTCGGTGTCCATTGCTGCAGGGGCGGCGCTGGGCCAGTTGTTTGATTACATTGATCTGGATTCTCACCTGAACTTGAAGCCGGACCCGGCGACGGGCGTTCGGTTCAAAGACGGGAGAGTTCTTCCACGGGATGTTTCGGGGCACGGAGGAGCAATCAAGGATGCTTGACGCAACCCAGCGGGTCATAATCTACGCCGAAGCTGCCATGAGCCATCAAAGCAGCAAGATGGCGGAGGGCATCCTTCGCTACGCCCGCAATCCGGTGACAGCCGTGATCGACAGTCGTCATGCAGGCAAGACGGTTCGTGACCTGACCGACATGGATCTGGATGTACCGGTCGTGGCGACGCTCGACGAGGCGATGACCTGGGGCGCAGACGTGCTGATACTTGGAACCGCTCCTTCAGGTGGCCGAATTCCACCCGACTGGTACGATGTGATCGATACCGCGCTGGATCACGGCCTCAGTGTCGTCAACGGACTCCATGATGCACTGGTGCCGCGATATGAGGGTCGGCTCGGAGACAGCCAGTGGATATGGGACATCCGCACCCCGGTTGGCGACCTTCCACAAATTTCAATGGCACGCGCCGCCACGCTGAACAATATTCGATGTGCGATGGTAGGAACCGACATGGCCGTGGGCAAGAAGTCGGCCGGTATCGAAACCTGGAGAGCACTCAGGGCATCTGGAGCAGATGCCGCGTTTCTTGCCACCGGACAAACCGGCATTTGCATCATGGGCAAGGGAATTCCCGTGGATGCATTCCGCGTCGATCACGCCGCCGGTGCGGTTGAAAGGATGGTTCTTGAACACCGTTCCCGAGATTATCTCCTCATCGAGGGACAGGGATCGCTGTTGCACCCGGGCAGTACCGCCGTGCTGCCGCTGCTGCGCGGTAGCTGTTGCAACGCGATGATCCTTTGCCATCGGGCCGGAATGAAGAAACTGGACTGCCCGGCAGATGTCGCTATTCCGCCTATACCGGCGGTTATCAAGCTGTATGAGGCAGTATCCCAGGCTGCAGGTGCACTGACGGCTGCGAAGGTTGTGGGAATTGCACTCATCACCCGCGATATGGCAAGGGACGATGCCAGTGAGTCAATTGATGCTCTGGAGCGTGAAACCGGGCTCCCTGTTCAAGACCCTGTACGCTTCGGTGGTCATCGGCTGGCAAGAGCTCTTATGGCCCTTGCAGACAGGCAGTGAGCCACACAATCAAAGTGCAGGGGTGATAGGTCTGCATGTTGCCGCGCAAGCTGGTCAGGTTCCGGGGGGCGGGAGCAAACTGCACAATTGTCGCAGCAACGGGGCTGGACCGGGCACATGCCGGCTGACGTCGTCGCAATTTGTGGACATGATACACCGAATTTGCGGCTCGAGCCTCGAGAGACGGGTGAGATGCACGTGCCTTGATCCTTATTTCATCGGCAAAGTCCGGTTCGTCGGGTCGTTCATGCCACCTTGTGTGGTATAGACCCTTATGGAACAGGACAAAGTGGCGTTGCCGGAATTATCGTGTAAACTCTGGTTGCACTGAAATTCATCAGCGGACAAGTGAGACTCGAATTCGGGAGGATGTAATGAAGATCTTTGTGGCCGTCGATATGGAAGGGACAACTGGCCTTGAGCGACTGGAGGAAATCTTCCGGGGGTTGCCCGGGTTCGACACCTTTCGCCAGATTATGGCAGGTGACGCAAACGCCGTCGCCCGGGGAGCCATCGAAGGCGGAGCAACCGAAGTCATAATCAGCGACTCACACGGATACATGTGCAATATGCACCCTGACGACATTCTCCCCGGTGTTCAGTTGCGACGCGGTCAGTTGAAGCGAACCTGGTGTCAGGCCAAGGGGCTGGAGGGTGACTGTGATGCCGTCATCATGATCGGTTTCCACGCCAAGGCCGGAACAGAAACCGGTATCCTGGCACATACCTGGATTACAGGATTTCGCGATGTTAGGGTCAACGGAGATTCTGTACCGGAACCCTCGTTGAATACGCTACTCGCCGGCGACATGGGCGTTCCTGTCATCATGCTGAGTGGTGACAACTATGTCATTGAGCAGGCAAGTCCGATTCTCGGTGACATAGAATATGTGCAGCTCAAGAAGTCCGTAGGTTTCTTCGAGGGAGAGCATCTGCCCATCGACCGGACGAGACAACTTCTCAGGGAATCTGCCAAAAGGGCGGTCAAGGCAGCCAGGGGCCGAGAGCCTGTTGTCCTGAAGGGGCCGGTCAGCATTGAGGTTGATCTCTCCGCCGATGCCAGCAAGGATCCTGCTCTGGCGCAGCGACCACATGATAACATCAGCTACACCGACGGCGGTTACAGTGGTTCGAGCACATTAAGCGATTTTGAGCATATCATGCGAAACAACCCGGACCTGTCCTCGCCAAGGAACGGTACAGTCGCCATAGAAACGACAAGGTTCATGGACGCCTACAAGAAACTGCACAAGGTTCTTGGCGACATCTATGAGCGTGACATTGAGAACCTGATCGATATCGTTGCCGATACCGAAGGCTATCAGCGCCCTGATCTGGCAAACATCATTGGTGATGATTATCCGCTGTCAGAAATAGGGCCGCGCCGCGCATGACCTGAAGCCCGGCATTGCTGCACATTTCCACCCTGACATTGTCTTTCGGGTCGCAGGATAGTTTTCAAGCCGTTCCCGACTCGTACGCGGTCATTCAACATGGGCGGTTAACCCTGCTCCGTCCCGGCGGAATACATCGGGTCAAGCCCGTTTCTCGCCGCGCGGGTCGGCGAAACGACGGTAACCGCCGCGGTCGACTCTGGGCCCGATACGCCCCCGATGACGAGCGGGCAATACGGATTCGACATGAACAGGCTTTACCTGTTCGATAACGAAACCGGGGAAGCAATCCAGAATCGGTCCTGCAGGTACCCAGCGCCGTCAAGACGGTACCGTGGTGGAATCATGCCAAGTGCTGCTGGCTCCGCCGCGGGTGGAGTTGAGACTGGTAGCCTGGTGCAACAGGTGGCTCTCGGGGGCGTGGGTATCAACGATGCGTTGATTCTGACACGGGAGGTCTTCTACCGTGACTTTCGCAACCTCGGCTCTACCGGATGACGCAGCGTTACACACCCATATGCTCAAACACAGCCCGTTGCGCAGGAAAATAGCCGAATTCGGCAAAACCTGTCAGCTCGGCGTAGAATGAACGCTCGCCGTTCGGTTTCAACACCTGGAATTGACCAGCCAGATCGCCTCCCGGCAGGCCCTTCACAACCTTTTAACGTTGTCGGCGCAAAGCGGGACAAATTGTCCCATACCGTATTGGATTAATCTGAGAATTTGCTTTTACAATCTACCTGGGAAACAACACGTCGCTTCCGCAAGGGTTGAACCCGTCGCAAAGGGATTCAATAGGCCGAACCAACCGTCAGCTGTCGGGCATGTCAGCGCACAAACTGCACCTGGTCCAGAGACGGCCCCTCTGCAAGGGTACCGCTCTTCAAGTCCCTGCTGATCGTGTTGACGAGGTCCCGAAAATGTGAGTCGGCATAGATCAGGAAGCCGTCGAGATTGTCGAGGATGATCTCGCACAAATCCCCCGACATTGGCACGAACAACACGCCTTCGTAGGCATTCCGACCGTGTTCGGCCAGAATTTCTGAAATCCTGCGCTCGCTTTCGCTCTGGCTCCGGCCGGCAATGCGCTTCGGAAAGCGGAAATACCCGCGCAGGCCGGAAAAAGTCGGCAGCCTTGTGAATCGAATGATGACCCTCGGCTCGTCGCGTTTTCCGGACCACAGGAAAACCGGATGCTCGAGTTCCTTGCTGGCCAGCCGGTGCAACAACTGCACGGTCACCTTTCCGGATGGAACTATAGCCGGAAGCTTGGTCAGGTCGACCTTGTTCTTGTACACAACAATCCCGCGATGGGTCGTTCCCTCGTTGTCGCGGTAGAGTGTCATCACACCCAGTTGATTGGTGGCCGCAACCTGCATGGCAGTCAGATGATTGCCGCTCAATATCTGTACGGGTGCCTTTCGGTTGACCGTAATTTGACGCGCAAATTCCCGCATATGACGAAGATTGGCACCGGACTCGATGCCGATCTGGAATCTGACCGCAGCGTTTGGCAGGGCGATCAATCGGCTCACGGAAATTGTTTCCGGGCGTGAGGCTCCTGGCGATACAGCCCGCACACGATAGGCCTGGGGCATGTCGGCAAATTTCTGGTCAGGCGAGTTCAGTTTGACAATGGTGCGTAGCGAGTTGTCCTTGATGTCCGACTGGTCGAATTGCAACACCCGGCCCGGCCTGATGTTGCGCAATAGAAAAATCAGCCGATTCAGACGCCGATGCTTGTTGCGAAACCTGAACGGTTGATCGGCCAGATTCTCCACCGCATCCTCGTAGCGCACGCCGGTCGGCAGCAAGGGACGCAATGTGCCGGGCAGATTCATCTCCACAATGTCGGCATGGGTGGCAAATCCCTCGGTGCCGTCCGAAACCTTTGCCTGGTTGACCATGGCCTGCATGGCATCCGGTGATATGGCCTCTTCCGAAAAGTGGTGGATGCCGGTCGACACGTAGAGTGGCGCATGAAATGCCGAAACGTCGAGGTCCCCGCGGTCGGTTTCAAGCCCCGAAAAAAGTGATTGGCCATGAATCTCGATCTCGCCGGTCAACTCCCTTGGCCGCAAGGGATTCTCGCCGCGACTCTCCAGTTCTTCCACTATGGCATCGAATTCGAACTTGATCAGATCGACAAGCCGCGACTGGTCCCTGGCATTGAGAACAATCGAGCGGGAAAGCACGCGATTGGCCACCGAGTCCGTGACGCGACGCGTGAGAACCGCATCGGCGGCTGAGCTGATTCTGTCGATCGACAATTCACTGTCAGGATCTCCGAGGAGACTCCAGAACCCCAGGCGGCGGGCCAGGTCGGGGTTGGTTTCCAGAACCTGGGTCGTTGCCTGGTCGCCGATGCGATTGAGCAGGTCCGGAATGTCGTCGAGCAGCAGGGGATGCGATCGGTTGCCATCGACGCTGGCCCCGAGAACCCGCAACTTGCGGTTGCGCTGTTGAAGGATCCGCATTTCCGGAATCAGCCCGGTGGATACCGACACGACACGCGGGCGGGCGACCTGCCCGTAACGATTGCCGCGTCCCTGGGCCTGAATGTACCTGATGATATCAAGGGGCGTTTCCATTTCGATCAGGGTTCTTGGTCGCTGGTCCTTAAATCCCGGCGAAGCGTGATACGACCCTCCGGTCGCACCGGCCTGGTTGTAAAGCAGTACGTCAGTCGAGCCATCATTGAAGGCGTCGACGATTTTCTTGCGGTTTCTGCTATCGATGCGCAGAATGCGTCCTTTCCGATAGGCCAGGTGGCGACCGGTAATCTCGTCGGAGCTGATGCCCTTTTCGGCCAGTCCTTCATGCAAGGCATCAATAGGAGAGGCTGGCAGTTCTTCGGGCAAGGCCGCGATCAATGCACTGATCTCGTCCGCCATTGCGGCAAAGCGGGTGTCGAGCCGACGGGCGTCGCACCGCTGGTCGGCCACGCGAACATAATAGATTGTGTCGATCACCCTGTTGATCTGATCGGCGAGCGTGAGCTTCAGGGGCTCATCTGTATCGCCTACCCTGCCGGCGGCGGCATGTTCCTGGAACAGCTGGGCACCGGTCGAATAGAAGGTGATCAGGGGCTTGCGTCCCTGGTTGATTTCGTTTTGCGTTTCCTCGATGACCTGCTCTATCTTGATGGAATTGATGATGAGGCGGGCCAGGCGAGCCAGTATCCCGCCCGGCATCGGGGAATATTGGTTGAGTGCGTTCGACTGGGCCCTGGCAGTGGCCTCGTCAAATCCGTCTCGCAACAGATTGAGATAATGCGTGCTCTGACGATGTCCGATCAGATCGCCAATTCGAAGCGAGCAGTCCAGCACCCGTTCCAACAACTGCGACGCCAGATCCATGACTTCCTGGTACCAGCCCATGCGAGTGTCGTCGGGAAGTCGAATGTCGAACTCGACATTTGACAGATCGTGATCACGCCGCAGCATCACACCGTCTTCCGCCAGCATGGTTGTGAAGGTTTCCTGGGCAACCGCATTGCCACCAATCTGACGCGACAATGAACCAATCAGATGCGAATCCCCCGAGCGAGGGAGCAGCGGTCTGTACAGGCTGATTTCCTCCTGGCTCCGGACGGGCGTTGCCGAAGCAAAGACCACATTGTACGGTTTGACCATGTCGAGCATGTCGCGGATCGCGGCGCCGGTGTTTGACCTCGGGTTTATCGCATTCTGCGATTCATCGAGAATGATCATGGTTTCCGGGTCGAGAGCTTTCCTTGCCCATTTTCGGGATAACGAGTCGCTCTTGCCCCGAAACTGCGAATAGTTGGTCAGCAGTAGATTGCAGCCTTCCGGCCAGCAACAGGACTCCAGTAGCTGTTTGCGGCGGGCTTTGGGCAGCGTCCTGCAATCCTCTCGCCGACTGTCAGAGTCCATGTCCACAGGGTACTGCAGGCGCAATGGTCGGGCCGCCAGGATTACTGGATCAACCTCGGCCAGGGCGCCAACCGCCGCCAGATCACGCCATACATCCGGAATGTTGATTTCGCAGTTTTCCGTAAAGTAGATCACATTGCCGTCGGCGCGCAGGTGCAATCGAGCCATTGCCGCCAGGCTTCGACCCTTGCCAATTCCGGTCTGGTCAGCGAGCAGAAAGGCCCGTCGGCGGCGAGCAGCCACCATCCGCAAGGCGACAGCATCGACTTGTTCCGCCAGCAGCATCCCCGACAGGGCTTCTCTCGACATGCCGAGCGAACTGGCGATGGCTCTGTCGACGCCGCCACTTGCTTCGTATTCCCTGGCAGCCCGTCGCAGTGATTTGGCGGTTGCTGCCTCCAGAGCCTTTGAGATCATGGTGAAGGGGACCGAGAGCCGTGACAGCGGTGTGTATCGACGTTGACGCTGGTTGTCTTCAAGCTCGTCGGTCTGGTCCAGTTCGTCAGCGACAATAGACCGCTTCCAGTGCAGGATCCGTTTTCGCGAACGGATAATCTCGCGATAGAGCTCATCTAGACCCTTGATGGCAGCGACCTTGAACGTTCGACGTGCTGCCATGTGCAGACTGACATCGACCTTCTGTCTGCGCCCTCCGACAAACATCATCGTAACAGGTGAACCGTCATGATGCCCGGTCGCGATGTGTGGCATGAGTTCGGCCACAATCTCGAGCACATGGGCGCGACCGACCGCATGTCGCACGGCTTCATTTGCCTCACATGCAGCCTCACCGCGCATGACAAACATGCTGAGACCTTCCGGGTCACGCCTTGCAAGTGTGTTCTGGACCCTTTCGACCAAGCGCGCGCCGTCTATCGCGAACAGATCGTGGAGTTGTACCGCCGCTCCCTCGCTGCTGCCGATCGGCGGCAGCCCCATGGCCAGGCGGGCCGATCCCGAAACGTCGATCTCGGAGATGCCCAGCGTAATGCGTCGCAAGAAGATCAGGAAGTTGGTCGACGGCGCGAAACAGGGCCCTTCCTCTTCTTCGTCGAGCAGTCCGGCGGTATGCCGCGCAAGTCGCATGGCCTTGTGATAGGCCTTGCGAGAGCCTCCATCCTCTGCTGCAATATCTATGATCCGGCGGGTGAGACTGTGCCGCGCCAGGCGAGCCATTTCCTTCACGTCCAGTGCGTCATCCACACCTTCTGCAGGTTCACAAGCCGCCTTTACGACTGTATCGATCGCCAAATCCGTGACCATGCCGCGCCTGGCCATTTGAAAGAGGCCGGCAGCGATGGACTCCATGTCGTCGGCATGGCGCGCCCGCAGGAATTCACCGGGTCGGGCCTGTCGACTTTCGACGTCGTAGGTGGTCACACCCTCAGCGGAAACCAGTTTGCGGAATCTCGATCCCCTGCTGTCGACGAATACGTCTTCGCCCCTGAAATTCTGCCCCAGTTGGCGGACCTGTTCAGTTCCCGAAATTATTCCTTTCGGAATCGGTCGACCACGGCGCGAATGCCTGTAGTCAAGTGTGAACGGGTAGGCGTGCAAGCGGTCCCTGGCAACCGTCGCCAACCTGCCGCCCAGACAAGCTGCGAGCTTTGCGGGTGCCACCGGCCACTGGCTGCTAGCGCTATCAAGAACCAGCGAATTGCCATCGCCGGACTCCCTGAACCCGAATTCTACTGCTCGCTGACGCAGACGGCCGGCCGACGATGATGCCGCAAACTGCAAGAGAATGCCTTCTTCGCCGTTGGCACGGATAAACCGCCTCAACACGGCGCTGTTGTTCTCAAATGCGACCCAGTCGGTGTGGCTGGCGGGGAACTGATCTTCCATGTCGTCTCACAATTCGAGGCAGGAACTGCCCGAATAAGACGCCAGAAGTGATTCAGGAACTCGTGCGTTGGCCGATTCTGTACAGGCTGGCCGACGGCTAATTCGGTTCATTGGGATCGTAGACCTGATCCAGGGCATCGCTTTTGCCTGTATTTGGTCCCGATACAGCGGCTTCTAGACTGTTTTGCGGCAATTGCAAGTCATCAATTGTCAGCTTCGCCGACTTTTGCCTGACTTTTGCGTCAGGTCGCTCGGCGATGCGCTCGCCCGCCTGCGCAACCAGCTCGCGGAATCCCTCGTAAAACCGGGACGTGGCTCCGGGATCAGACGGGGTGGAAAGGGCATCGCGGGGCACACAGGGTCCATGAGTCCGTGTCTTGGCAATGAAGAAGTCTCCTTTACCCTTGATGCCGCCATACTGCCGTAAAACTGCTGTCGAAGCGGAAAAGCCATATCCCGGAACAGTGGGCAAATCGAGGCCGAGCTCATCAAAGCGTTCCTTGATGTCGGCTTTGCGAACACTCCGCCAACCGGAACGCGTGTAGGAAGCCATCGCTGCCTCGCTCAGATTGTCGAGCAAGAAGCGTTCTACAGTCATCTTGTCGTCTGGTCTGGACTGTTGCATTGCGGTTTCCAGGCGACCGCCGAGCCCTCCTGTCATGTAGTCTCCTATAGACACATTGTATCGCATGCCGCTGTCGATCGATTCGGCAGTCAGAGGTCCAACGGTGGTTGTCTCCAGGGGTATAAGATCGAATTTTCCCTTGGCCTGAATGATTTCTTCGAACTTACCATGATTCGGCTCGGCGAACTGCCGCAGCACAGCCTCGTCAATCGGCAAGGGGGCGCTCTTCCGCCAACCTCGCCAAAGGGTCAATGTACGCCTGCGCAGCGTCGGCCTTTCGGAGTCGTCGACCAGCGCCAGCAACGCAGCGCCATGTTGCCTGAAGCATCCGGTCATGGCGTCATACAGGTCCGACAGCGTTTTGCATGTAGATGCCTGATCCCTGTGCAGGACATATGCGTTGTAGATCGTGGCTCCATTTGACCGGAAACGCCGGGGGTTTCCATCCCCGTCGACCGCCGGTGAAATCTGAATCGGCTTGCCTACCCGAAGTTCGGCACCTGGAGAGGCCAGCCGATTGGCCCACACACCGGCATACTGGCCCTTGTCCAGACGCACCGTGTTCAATCCGACATAGCCGCCGACCGGAGTCGATGATCGGTGGCGGACCGATGCCATGTCGGCTATCTTGGCTGTTCGAGAATTGGTGGGGGTGGCCCGGAGGGCAAACCGTATTCGGCGGCCATTCATGGGACCACCCATGATGAACCCGCGGACAATGCCAGGATAGCATCCCGGAGCACTCTCATCGAGCAAGTATTGCTCGACCTTCACTACCACGTTGCCGAGGTATTTTGGGCGGCGGGGTTTATTGCCTGAAATGGACATTGTCCTTTCCTTCTTTCGACTTTCTGGTCAATTGTGATGTCAGCAAACCGGCATTCCGGGTTCTGATAATCCCTGGTTTCGCGAAACCGCCAAATCCGGAATTGTCACGGCACATTTGCTAGCCCCCGGGGCCCGTCTTTGGCGTTCGGGAGCTTCGCCTGATCAGTGACCCTGCTCCGGCAATCGGCCTTCCCATGCTGGCCACCCCATGTCGAATCCTGGTTGCCGTCTGGTGACCTCCCTGCCGCAATTGCTGTTCCCCGCCTTCCGCAAGCCCGGCCTCGGCACCGATCCATTTCATCACACGGTCGGGAAATTGCGAGATCAGGGAAAAGCTGCGTTCGATGATGACGACATAGGCCATGACGACCAGGGCGCCGGTGGCAATCAGGCCGAATATTCCGACGAAGGGAGACGAGTTCACGAGAGCTCCCATGGCATAGTACAATCCGGTATCCAGCAATGCCGCCGCCAGCTTGAACAGCGTCATGCCGACAAAATAGCCGACGACCATCAGGGAGGGAGTCAACAGCAGTGCCAGGAGAAGAAACCATCCCCGGCGACCGCCATTTCCGGATAACCCCTCGCCGTCGAGGCGCAAATGGGACAAGGCCCACATTGCGGCGCCGACAACTGCCTCGATCACGGTCATGAAGTAGAGAATTACCGCCATCACCCAGTAGAAGAACGGCAGTAACGGCAGGATAAACGACTGTGTGACACCTATGGCGGCCAGCGGTGCCGCGATCAGGAAAGTGACTGTAATTGCGGCTGCACCGGACAGGACGGACGCGGCCAGACCGCCGATGATGAGGGCGGCGGCCGCATCAAGAAACCAGTTTCCCATATTGACGATGCCGATTATGGGATCTTCGTTCCATGCCGCCGGTGACAGGCCTTCAATCATGGCCTGGACACCATCGGCAAAGCCAACCCGCCAGATGCGCCCGAACAAGCCGCCATTGCCGGGAACAAGCGATTCATCAAGCACGGTGTCGGGCAACACAAAACCAAGTGATGCCAGGCGAGAGGTTGCATCCTCGAACTCGGACAGCATGGCATCCCGGATGCGTCTCGTTTCATCGACGTGAAGGTATTTTCCAGGGTCAGCCGGATTGACCAGCCTGCTGACCCAGTTGCGAGCATCGGCTTCGACGGCAATAATCTGGTTGAAACGCCTGGCATCGACGGTCAGGAACTGCGAGTCACGCGCTGTTATCGAGGCTCGCAGCAACCCGGTGATTTCCGAATTCAGCCTGGCAATTGTCATGTACCAGTTACCGGCGCTGATCCATCCCTGGCCGAAACATCCTGCATCGCCAAAGGTCGACTCGTCGCTGCACTCCCGGTTGGCGAGGATGTCGACAAGTGTTCTGCGAGCCGTACCTGGCTGATCATTGGCACCGGCGATGACCGCCATCATTTCAGCATTGCCGGCCTCGAGACGCGCATTGGCCCGACCTATTGCCGCTGAAACTGCGCCTGTAATGTCGGGATGAATCGATGCACGGCCGAGAACAGCCGGCCACTGCATGTTGATGATCCTGCTGGCATCCTCGACCAGGGATTGCAGGACCGACCCGTGCAGTTCCTGAAACTGCCGTGAAACAGCCAATGCAGACGAACCATCGAGGCGAGTAACATACGGAGGTGGATCAGGAATCCTGTACGAGCCGCAGATACCTGTACGCCGACCGTCGATTGCAGTGACCAGTTCGATGCCGTCTTCGGTCTGCAATGCGGTCAGCGCCACACGCCCTTCGTTGCCGGCGACCTCAAGTTGATAGTTGGCAATCCTGATGCAAAGCTGATTGCGATAGATGGTCGAGAAAACCTGTCCGTCGAAAGACGGACCGCTGCCAGTGACGGGTATTTCGCCCGCCACGATCCTGGCAGCACCATAGGACCAGATTGTGGATGCCATGGTGGTGGAACCCTTCACCAGCCAGGCGGTTGCGGCCTGGATGGCATTGTAGCCGCCGAATCCAGGTGCCGGAACAAGTAACGCCACTGCAAAGAGTACACGAAGCGGAACCCACAGCGACGACCAGCGATCCCCCAGTAGCCGACCTTCATGTGCCGTCTGCAGGAGTGCCACGGCACAATTGTACAGGAAGAGACATCCGGCGATCATCAGCACCATGACATTGACAGCACCGACCAGCGTCGAGAAGATGGTAGCCTCACCCTGTCCTCCGACCACGGGAAAGAGCGGCCCGAAAATCTGGTTGAGCAGGAACTGGCTGAATCTGTCTCCGTCACCCGAAACGAAAAAGTGTTCGAGGTCGCGCACTATGTCGAGGCTGTCGGTTCCCTGAGCCCCTGCTGGCCTTGCTGCGATCAAGATCAGCAGAAATGAGAGCATGGAATTTGTGGTCCGCGACAATAGTGTTCCCGTTTGGACTCGTGCACGAGTACTATCATGGCATAATGTTGCGAAAATGCGCGGTTGAATCGGCCGGCAATGGGCAGCTGACCGGTATTCTGTGTGGAAAACTCTAGTCGGTCAGGCCGGCACCTGTCGGCTCCCGGCAGAATGTACCTGCTACACGCCCAGCCGGTCGCGCGTCTGTAGCCACCAGGCGGCAACCGTAGTGATGGGGGCCCGCAGCGTCGTTCCTCCCGGAAATTCAGGTTGTGGAAGCGAGGCAAACAGGTCGAAGCGCGCCGTTCGCTCAACGACAGCTTCAAACAGGAGCTTGCCGAACAGATGGGAACAATTGACCCCTTGTCCGCTGTAGGCGCGCCCGTAGAGTATGTTGCCGGCCACATGTCCCAACTGCGGGAACCGATTAACTGTAACGGCAAAAATGCCGTCCCATCGGTAGTCTATGCGAGCATTGCGCAGTTGCGGGAAGACACGGCGCATATGTGCTTCCGAAACGTTGCCCAACGGCCTCTTTCCCAACCCGCCATAATTGGCTGAACAGCCAAAAAGCATGCGGCGGTCTGCAGACAGCCGGAAATAGTCCGGAATGAAATTCATGTCGTAAACAGCCGCATTCGATGGCAACAATTCCGCTGCCAGCACTTCATCAAGCGCTTCCGTGGCAACAATTTCCGACCTGGTCGGCAACATGCGCTGCGACAGGTCGTTGCCTTCAATTTCAAGATAGGCGTTGCCACACAGCAGCAGTTTGCGGCACTGTACTTCTCCTTCCAATGTGCACACCCGCAATTCCCGGTCATCAGTCTCGATCGCTGTGACCGGGGAATTCTCGTAGATCATTCCGCCCAGAGATTCGACGGCCGCCGCTTCACCGAGCGCCAGATTGAGCGGATGAACATGGCCGCCTGCACGATCAATCAGGCCACCACAATAGGCTCCCGAACCAATGTGGCGGGACAGTGCCGGTCGATCGAGGAATTCAAGATTGTCGCGGTCCGGACCGGGGGGCAGGTCGAAGAACATTTTCTCCAGTTTGCGCATGTGCATGCCGTTGCAGGCGACCGCCAGACTGCCGTTCTTCAGGTCGCAGTCAATTCCGTAGGCATCCACTCTCTGACGGATGATGTCGACGCCCTCGCCCTCCATGGCTCTGATTTCCAGTGCTGCTTCCCGCCCCAGGCTGGCCGCCATGCGATCAATGCTGGCAACGAAACCGTTTATGGCCTGGCCGCCATTGCGTCCTGAGGCACCCCAGCCGACCCGCGCTGCTTCGATAATTGCCGCCTTGTATCCAGCTTCTGCCAGAAACAGTGCGGCCGACAACCCTGTGAAGCCGGCACCGATGATACAGACATCGCAACAAACGACGTCGGTCAGCTGGTCGCGGGTGGGAGCGTCAATTGCTGTGGCGGCGTAGTAGCTGGCCGGGTAGGTCGGCGAAAAGCTGTATGGCTTCAGCTCGTACCGCATCAGGCAACCTTGAGATAGGTCCGGTGCTCGAACTCGGAGACCTGCTGCTGAAACTGGTCAAGCTCATACATCTTGCAGGTCGTGTACATGTCGATCAGGGAAGCCGAAAAGATCTCTGCTACTGTCTCGCCCGCAGCAAAGTCGGCGATTGCCTTCTCCCAACTGTAGAAGACTGTCTGCTGCTTGCTGTCATACGCATATCCTTGCATCGCTGGTGGAGGCTGCAGCCGGCGCTCCATTCCCTTCATTGCACAACCCAGCATGGCTGCGAGCGCCAGGTAGGGATTGGCATCGGCTCCCGGCAACCGGAACTCGATCCGGCGGGCGGCACAGGGGCCGCCGGGAATTCGTACCGCCGTAGTCCTGTTCTCAAGACCCCAACTGGCATGAATCGGCGCCAATGATCCCTTCCGTGGTCGCCGATAGGAATTGTAGTGCGGCATATAGGGGAGCAGTGTCTCCCGCAGCCCGTCGAGAATCCCGGCCACTGCATGGCGCATTAATGGCGAACCGGATGGACCGCCGTCGTCGAAGAGATTCCTGCCCAGGCTATCCTCAAGGCTAAAGTGCATATGCATGCTGCTTCCGGAGTGATGGCCATATGGCTTGGCCATGAAGGTTGCCGCATAACCATGCCGGCGAGCGATGCCCTTTGCCAATCGCTTGAAGAAGACGGCATCATCGGCAGCCTTTAACGGGTCGTTGGTGTATTTCAGGTTGATCTCGAACTGGCCCGGGCCGTTCTCCGAAGTTGTTGCTTCGACCTCGATATTCTGCCGTTCGCAGACGACATAGATATCGGAAAACAGGGCTTCGAGTTCGTCAAGTTCGTCAATTGACAGGACCGCGTCCCTGTCGAGTGGAATTCCGGCATGTGGTGATACGATGGTTGCAGGATCTGGCCGGTTCGGCTGTACAAGATAGAATTCCATTTCGAAGGCAACGCAGGGGAACCACTTCCTGTCGTGGAAGCGTTGCACTATCGATGCCAGCTCCCGTCGAGGGTCGCCTTCAAATGGTGTTCGATCTTCATTGGCCATCCAGGCCGGCACAATGGCCGTTGGTTCAGGTGTCCAGTTTGCAGGCAACAGGTCCCGTCCAGTGGGCACACACAAACTGTCACCATCGCCGCTATTCATGAGGTGCTCATTGAAAGCATGATCTTCGCCCCAGATGTCGCAGGCCAGCACAGATGCCGGCATGCGGGTCCCTTCGGCAAGCACCTTGTCGAGCATCCCTGGCGGAAACCGCTTTCCGCGAAGAATACCGTTGAGATCGCATACGGCCAATCGATAAGAGGAGATCTCCCGACTGCCCGACTGGAGTTTCTGTTTCAGGATTTCCGCCCGTTCTGTCGACCCTTGCTGTAGTGTTCGCGCATTCGGCAAATTTCCTGCGACTGTCAATACCTTGCAGCGGAAGGCGGAAGTTGTCCTGATTGCAGAACCTGCGCTTTCCGGCCACCCTTGCGCTGGAACTGCCTTGTAGCCATATCCTTTTGTGACAACGAGCCTCAAATCCCCTCAACCAGACGAACCGCTTTAGTAACAGGTAATTCCTGCCTGTCACTATCCTGCTGGTCGGTACGGAGACAGGACGACGCAAGCACGTCGACTGGAAACTCTATTCCGGCATGATCGACGGCAAGATCAACCGGAAGTCCGGATTCCCTGTCATCGACTTGCCATCAGCCAATAGCGAATTCCCTTTCGCTGGTCATGGCGAAAATGAAATAACAGATGTCTATCCCAAAGTTAACAACAGGCACCATGTCGGCACGCGTGCGGAACACCGGCGTCTGTTTCCCCTACAGGCCTGAAAGAATCATCGACAACTTGCTGGCACCCGAAGCCTTGAATTCAGTCGAACCACGGGCCAAGGCTTCCAGGCCGGGCATCCCGAGATTTCTGATCAGCGCAACCTTCGAAGACTGCGCCCGAAACACATAATACCCTGGCAGGCAGATGACGCGGCACAACTGCAGCCAACGCCGACCTGCTGCCAGACACTTTCCGGAAACCTTGGTTGAACGCCGGCAGTACTGTTTCCGCCAGCACAACAAGTGTTCCGGCACTATGTTGCTTTTTTCAACGTCTCTATTCCTGTTGAAATCACACGAAGCGCACGCTCAATGTCGGTCGTGTCGAATAGCTCCTGCCTGACCCTTTCGCCAAGCCCGTTTTTCGCCTTCCAGTATTCCGAACTTCCATACGCATCCGTTTCGCCAAAAGCCCGCGTCGCCCCACCGAAACCGCCGAGCAGGTACAGCGGCTTCTTGCAGCTCAATGCCAACCTTGCCTCTTCCATCACGCCGGGCTCAATACCCTTGTACCCGGTAACTTTTCCGCCCAGGCAGATTCGGCACCCTGGATTCAGCAGGGCGGTTATCCAGTGACGAAGGGATGTCAGCTCAGACGAAGCGCCATCTTCCCAGTGAGCCTCCGCAGGCAACTTGTCCGGTCCGGTGGTCAACTGGAGCAATCGCTCTTTACCCTCCACTGAAGAAATTACCTCGAGTACTCCTCCGCTGTCCCGCTCCGCATCAAGCGCCGCGCTGCTCAATGAGCGTCGTCCCGTCGGGACGACATTGAGCATTCGGGGCATCTCCCCGACCTCCGTCTGCGCTGAACGAAGATGCTCGGCAGTGTGCTCGAAACCCCTTGCACCGGAAGCTACCTTGCTTGCGTAGTCCGCTACAGCACGCATCACTCCGTCTTCGCGCCAGTCGTGTCCGAATATAACCCGCATGTTTCGTGCAAGAAAATACTGGGCCATCCTGATCACGATTCGGTCTATCTGGCTGGAATCGTACCCAACCCGCTTCGCATCCCTGCACGGAGAAACCGAAATACCCACCGACCACATGTCAGAAATCCTCCAGTTCGTCGAAAGTCTTCGATTGCATTCCTTCAACCGGATTTCGGTTCCACCGCTTGTCTATGGGTGTCAGACCCGGATGCCCGAGTCCACAGAATCGCCAGGTGTATCACGTCAATCCGGGTGGAAGGTTGCGTCCATCAACTTGACAGTATCTGACGCCACGGCATCTGTTGTATCGCGATTCCTGCGCTGGGTGATCCGCCCGTCCCCTCGCTACCTTCAAATGCCAACCGCAACGTGTCGACATACACATCCTCCTGACGGTCGCCTGGGTTATGGAACAATACGATTTGCAGGGGCATCAGCATCTCTCGCTCCTGCGACTTTCCGGATTGGCTTCTCACATACGAACTTCAGGCTGTGACGTGTCTACTTGATGCCGGCCAGCATGAGGCCGTTTTCGACGATGACAACATCCTCCGGATTGTTGACCTCCCAGATCATGCGGCCGTGTCGCCTTACGATCTGGCACTGTATGCTGGTTCCGCTTTCCATGAAACGCAATTGCTCCAGCCCCTCATGCGTTTCCAGCATTCCCGGTTCGGTGCGACAGTAACGCTCCAGTGCGTCCACGGTATAGGCATACACACCGGCGTGATAGAATACCGGCGTTTTCTCGTCCTCACCGAAGGTGGAACTGCACCATGGAATGACCTCCTTGGAAAAGTAAAGGGCCTGTCCCCGTCTGTCCATTACCACCGTGGTACCACCAACCAGACCCTGTTTCCGGTCCTTTCGCAAGCTCTGCAGCGTCTTGCCATCACACCGGATGGCCGGAGTCGCAACCGCGGCACCGGAAGTTACCGCCTGCACCAGAGCCTCGACAAACCAGGGCGGGGTCAGGGGCGCGTCGCCTTGTACGTTGACCACCACGCCCTGGCTGAACCCGAGTTCCCCGCATGCCTCGCCGCAACGCTCGGTGCCGTTGCGGCAGGCCGACGAAGTCATGACTGCCTCGCCGCCAAAAGATTCCACTTCACGGAAGATGCGCCGATCATCGGTGGCAATGACGACGCGATCAACGCCCCTGACCAGCATGGCTGCCTCCCATACCCGATGCACCAGCGACTTGACCCGGCCTGTGGCACCGCGCAGAGAAACCAGCGGTTTGCCAGGAAACCGTGTCGATGCGTAGCGGGCGGGAATGGTCAGAAGTACAGATATGTCCGTGTTCACCTTTACCAGGGAATTCAGGCTGCGATGGCCACGAATGGAGGTACTTCGCACGCCCGGTGACCGTAACGCAGGGGTCGCATGCTGTCCATGTACAGGACGTCGCCGCCGCCGGCCCGCAGGAGGGCATGGCCGGCTGCTATGTCCCATTCGGAAATGCCGCTGAATCTCGGGTAGATGTCAGCCTCGCCAGCCGCCAGCATGCCGAATTTCAGGGACGAGGAGCAGTAGGTGATCTCGGTCACACCGTAGTATCTGACCAGTTCCTGCATATCTTCATGGTCCTGATGCGATTTTGACGCGACAAGTCGCAGATTTCGAGAAGACCGTCCCTTTTCGCGGCAGACTCTTGTGGTTGAAACAATCCGGCCGCTTTCATCGACCCGGCTGACCAGAACGCCATGCTTTTCACAACCCTGGAACAGGCGCCCCAGGGCTGGTGCATAGATGACTCCGAAAACCGGTTTGCGGTTGTCTATACAGGCTATGTTGATGGTGAACTCGGGTTGTCCGCCAACAAACTGCCTGGTGCCGTCAATCGGGTCGACGAGAAAGTATTGCGTGCCCTTCGATTGATGACTTTCCTGAACTTCCTCGCTGACGATCCCGATATCGGGAAATTCTTCCTGCAGGCCAGAGCGAATCATGTTGTCGGCCACAAGATCTGCTTCGGTTACCGGTGAGCCGTCGTCCTTGATTGTGGGAGCGGTATCGCCGGACCTGAATGCCTTCAGGACACGTCTGCCGGCAAGCAACGCCAACTCGACGCACATACATGAAATGCGTTCCAGGTCCAGCGTATCCGAACCGACGCTGGTCGACTCCGGACTTTCCGATGACGTCTTGCCGACCGATACGGGCATCGTCCCTCGAGGTAGCCTTGTGCCGACCGGCGGTGGTGTGTTTCCCGTCAATAGACAACGCGCAGAGTCAGATTGATGCGGCCGCCACCATTCAGAAGTGACGAGGTGCCGGCTTTGACACGGTCAATTCCATGATAGATCAGACGCGCCTCGTCATCAAGTACGGCAACGTCACCGGACTCCAGCCATATCGATTGCGTCGGCCCTCCACGGTATGTGTTGCCAATCCGAAAGCGAGCGGAATCACCCAGGGAAACCGATACGACAGGCCAGGCGGTATCGGCCTCATCCCTGTCCTGATGCATTCCTAGTCGAGCCCTGCCACCATAGAAATTAACGAGACAGCAGTCGGGCATCCTGTCTAGCCCGGTCAATTGTGCCCACACCGCCAGCACCGATGGCGGAATCGGTGGCCAATCCTGGCCCGAGGGATGGCGGGGTATGTATCTGTAACCACGGTGGTCGGAAAACCAGCCACAGCAACCTGCTGATGTCATGCGTACAGACATCTTGCGGCCGCCCGGTGTGCGAGGCGTGAATAGCGGTGCTTGCGCCACCACGGTGCCGATTTCCCTGGCCATCTGTTGCTGCGCCTTCAGGTCCAGCAAGGTTCGATAGATCCGGACTCCCCGCACTGTAAGGTCGGATGGGTGGTCTGCCAATTCTTGAACCCCTCTAGTGCCCTTCCTATATCTTCTTCGTAGCCCGACAGGCTGTGCCGCCATTACCCGTGGTCGTGGCTAAGCACTCACTCCGGTTTCAAACTAATGGAATTACCCGCACTGAAGGACATTATAGTATGGCAAAGGTAATCGGTATTGACCTTGGCACTACGAACTCATGCGTAGCCATCATGGAAGGCGCCGAGTCCAGGGTTGTTGAAAACGCCGAGGGCACGCGGACAACCCCCTCGGTGGTAGCCTATACCGACAAGGAAACACTTGTTGGACAGGCCGCAAAGCGCCAGGCTGTAACCAACGCCCAGAACACCGTTTTTGCGGTGAAACGCCTTGTCGGACGCCGCTACGATGATGCATATCTCGCCAAGAACAAGCAAACCCTGCCCTACACGATCGTAGCCAGCAACGATGGCGATGCCTGGGTACGTATCAAGGGCAAGAACTACTCTCCCGAGCAGATATCGGCGCTGATTCTCAAGAAAATGAAGGAAACCGCCGAGCTGTACCTCAATGAAAAGGTCTCCAAGGCGGTCATCACCGTGCCGGCCTATTTCAATGATGCCCAGCGCCAGGCCACAAAGGATGCCGGCAAGATAGCCGGGCTGGAGGTTCTGCGCATCATCAATGAACCCACAGCCGCCGCCGTAGCCTACGGACTGGACAAGAAAGAAACGCGCACTGTTGCCGTCTACGATCTCGGAGGCGGAACATTCGATATCACAATCATCGAGCTTGATGATGGTTTGTTTGAGGTAAAAGCCACCAATGGTGATACTTTCCTGGGTGGCGAAGACTTCGACATGGCCATTGTCAATCACCTCGCCAAAGAGTTCAAAAACGAAAATCACATCGATCTCAGGAAAGACAAGCTGGCCTTGCAGCGTCTCAAGGAGGCAGCAGAAAAAGCCAAGGTGGAGCTGTCGTCGAGTATCGAAACCGAAATCAATCAGCCCTTCATTTCGATCGACATGAACTCCAAACTGCCACTGCACCTGGTAACCAAATTGACCAGGGCGAAGTTGGAAGCGCTTGTGTCACCACTGATCGAACGAACTCTCAAGCCTTGCGAGGCGGCACTCCGGGATGCCGGCATGGACAGGAACGGCGTTGACGAGATCGTTCTTGCCGGCGGAATGACGCGCATGCCAAAGGTTATCGAGGCGGTCGCTGGCTTCTTCGGCAAGCAGCCAGGCAGAGGTGTCAATCCGGACGAGGTTGTGGCCATGGGTGCCGCCATCCAGGCCGGGGTACTCAGCGGCGAGGTCAAGGATGTCGTGCTGCTCGACGTGACACCGCTGTCGCTGGGCATCGAGACGCTTGGCGGTGTCTTTACGACACTGATTGAGCGCAACACGACCATACCTGCCAAGAAATCGCAGGTCTTTTCGACCGCCGAGGACAACCAGCCAGCGGTGACTATTCGTGTGTTCCAGGGCGAACGAAAAATGGCTGCTTACAACAAGTTGCTTGGCCAGTTCGAACTCCAGGAAATCCTGCCGGCGCCACGCGGCGTTCCGCAGATCGAGGTCACATTCGATATCGATGCCAACGGCATCACCTCGGTGACCGCAATGGACAAGGTCACCAGCAAGCAGACCTCGATAACAATTCAATCCTCGGGCGGCCTGTCGTCGGAGGATATCGATCGCATGGTTGCCGAAGCCGAGAAAAACGCCCAGGCCGACGAAGAGCGCAAGGAACTGGTGGAAGCCCGCAACAGCGCCGATGCCCTGTTGCACACGACCCGCAATTCGCTGGCGGAACACCGCGAGCAACTCGACGAGTCCACGATTGAGGCCATTGAACTGGCTGCCTCCGCTCTGGAGGAGAGCATCAAGGGCGACGACGCGACAGCAATCCGTTCCGGTATCAAGAATCTCAGTGACGCTGCCATGCGCCTGGGACAGGCCATTTATGAAAGTCAGCAGAAAGCAGAAGCCGAGAATACTTCGTCATCGTCGCAGAAGCCGGAGGAAAACAATGACGGGAGCGAGGTGGTGGATGCCGAGTTTCAGGATGTCGATCCCGGTGTCCGCGGTTCAGATGACCAAAGGCATGAGCCCAGGTGACAATTGGCACCGGGTTGCCGCCTGAGGCGGTGACCCCTTCCCGGCGGCTTGAAGGACCCACTCATGTCCAAGCGTGACTTCTACGATGTGCTTGGTGTCCCTCGTGGCGCTTCCACGGAACAGATCAAGCAAGCCTACAAGGCCAAGGCCCGCATACTGCATCCCGACAGGGCGACTGATAATCCTGACGCCGAAGCGCAATTCAAGGAGGTCAACGAAGCTTATACCACCCTGAATGATCCGCAGAAGAAGCAACTGTATGACCAGTTCGGACATGAAGCGCTCAATGCCGGGGACGGAGGACAGGGGTTTTCGGCTGCCGCCTCCGGTTTCGGCCAGTTCTCGGACGTGTTCGAGTCGTTTTTTTCCGACATCATGGATCGGGGCCAGAAAACGAGTCGGGGCGGGGACCTGCGCTACAATATCCGGATTTCCCTGGAGGAAGCATTTTCCGGCGTGAAAAGGTCTATCGAGATTGCCGCCGGGTCACATTGCACTGATTGCAGTGGCCGGGGAACAGCCGGCGGCACCTCGCCCGCCACCTGTTCTGCTTGTGGCGGTTCCGGCAGGGTCCGGCAGCATCGCGGCCTTTTCCTCTATGAAACAACCTGCTCTGCTTGCGGAGGCAATGGCACCAAAATAGTCAACCCCTGCCAGACCTGTTCAGGCTCGGGAAGAGTCGTGAAGAAACAGAGAATCGCCGTTGAGGTTCCGCGTGGTATAGAAACCAAGAGCCGCATTCGCATTCCTGGCCGCGGAGAGGCAGGAATGCGCACCGGCATGCATGGTGACCTGTTTGTATTTGTGACCGTCGAAGATCATCCTGTATTTCATCGTGACGGCCGTGATCTCTTTTGCCGTGTACCGGTTTCCATGGTCACCGCAGCACTCGGTGGTCATGTCGAGATTCCGACCATCGAAGGCGGCCGCAGCAAGGTAAAGATTCACGCCGGCAGTCAAAGTGGTACCCGAATGCGCCTGGCGAGAAAAGGCATGCCTGCTTTGCGCAGTGCCGGCCAGCGCGGCAATCTCTACGTCGACCTACTCGTGGAAACGCCGGTCGAACTGACCGCCCGGCAAGTGGAGCTTCTTCAGGAATTCGAGCAGGCGGGCGTGCAGGCCAACAATCCCCGTTCAAGGGGCTTTACCGATAAATTGAAAGGGTTTTGGGGACACTCCCACAAAACGTAATAAACCCTGGCATGCGTTTCCGCTCAGCGGGCCGGTTTCAGGCTATACAGGAAAGATTTGTGCATACCCCGACAGACAGCAGAATAGTTGAGTGCCTTGCAGACAATGACATCGGATTTGTCACGTCGCTTCCCTGCAAGCAACTCGCCGGCGTGATAGAGCTGGCTGACCAGTCTCCTGACATGGTTCATGTTCCCTGTAACAGGGAAGACGAGGGGATGGGTATGTGTACAGGTGCATATCTTGGCGGTACAAGATCTGCCATTCTCATGCAAAACACTGCTCTCGGCGTCGTTGTGAATTCACTCGCCACCCTGATCCAGTTTTATCGTGTCCCGCTCCCGATGATTATCAGTTATCGCGGCGAAGTCGGAGAGCCTGTGGCCTGCCAGGTCGAGATGGCAATTCACACCCGACCGCTTCTCAGGATGCTGCATATTCCCGCCTATGTGTTTTCAGACCCCAGCGAGGTGGACCTTCTCGGTGGCATCCTGAATCACTGTTTCATGTGCCGCAAACCGGTCGCCGTCCTGGCCCAGGCCTCTTTCTGGAGCAAAGCACAATGAACAGGTATGACGTGTTGACAACGCTGGTCCCGGTACTCCGGGATCGCCTCGTTATGTGCAATATCGGTTCCCCTTCCCAGGAACTGTACAGTCTGCTTGACCAGGATTCGAACTTCTACATGCTCGGCACAATGGGACTGTGCTCCTCGATCGGCCTCGGGCTGGCAATAGCGTGTGACGAGGATGTCATCGCCATCGATGGCGATGGCTCGGTTCTGACCAATCTCGGTACATTGGCCACCATTGCCAATAATTGGCAAGAAAACTTTGTGCTGCTGATCATCGACAACGGCAGTTACGGGTCGACCGGCGACCAGCCAAGCTACGCCAGTGCCAGGACCTCGCTAACCGAGGTCGCCAGAGCCTGCGGTTGCCAGCACGTCGTCGAATGCGAGGCCGGCCAGGCGGCAACAGTCTTGACCGAAACACTTGCTGACCGCAAAGGCGGCGTAATTGTGTGCAAATGCGAGCCTGGACAGGTTTCCGTGCCGGTGGTGGACCTCGACCCGGTTGTCATTGGTCACCGCTTCATGGCCCGTCTGTCCAAAGGAAGATCCCGGGCCTAGGCTCCAATTGCCAGTTCCGGACACTGGGCAGGTCTCTGAGCTTCGCAGGTCCGCACAGCGTAGCATGGGTGTCGGCATTTCTGTCGCGCCGAGAGGCTGATCGAATGACAGTACGAACCTTCGACGAACGAATTTGCGCGCTGGGCGAGGGCCCGCTCTGGCATCCAGAGCGGGAACAGCTGTTCTGGTTCGACATTCTCGGAAAGTGCCTGCTATCGGTCGGCGGGAATAAACAGCAGCAGTGGCAATTCGACGAGCATGTTTCTGCCGCCGGCTGGGTTGACAACAACACCTTGCTTGTTGCTTCTGAAACTGCACTTTACCGGTTCAATATCGAGACAGGGCAAAAGGCTGTTGTCGTGCCGCTTGAAGCGGGCAACCCGCATACGCGGTCCAACGATGGTCGTGCCGACCGCCGGGGAGGATTCTGGATCGGGACCATGGGACTTGGCGCCGAACCGGGAGCCGGGGCCATTTACCGCTATTACCGCGGTGAGCTTCGACTTCTCTACCCTGAAGTTACCATACCGAACGCGATCTGTTTTTCTCCCGACGGTCAATTCGCTTTCTTTACAGATACTGCCCTTCGCCGGATCATGCGCCAGTCGCTCGACAACGAGGGTTGGCCGGTCGACTCGCCCCGGCCCCATATCGACTTCAACGGTTCTCGGCAAAATCCGGACGGCGCCGTTGTCGATGAAGAGGGTTTTCTCTGGGTAGCATTGTGGGGCTCAAATCTGATGTCACGATACACGCCGCAAGGGAAACTGGATCAGGAGATTTCAGTACCGAACGTTCAGCCAAGCTGTCCGGCTTTAGGCGGGAAGGAACTCAGGACACTGTTCATCACATCTGCGACACAGGGCCTGGCTGATCCATCGGAGTGGGACGGCAAGACCATGCAAACATTTGTGACGGTGGCAGGGCAATGTGAGCATCGGGTTGTCCTTGACTGAAACTTGGCAAGTGTGGTCGGGCATCCGAGCTTTTCCGTGCCTATCCGGCAACCTCGGCCAGATCGACCTACCCCGACTGCATTCCAGCATTCACGTACAGGCTCACCCGAAAATCTGAGCGACAATCGATTGCAAGGCTGAGCCCTGCCCGGGTGTAAACACGCCGCGAGAACCCGTGCCTCTGGCGTGCGCCCGGCGCGCCGCGCCCGACCCGCTTGTCGTCACGATTAGCACTCTCCTCCGCGACTTACCGTGCCATCTCCAGGTGACGAGAAGCAGCCGTGACCCGAATTATGGACAAGCGGGGCTACTTTTCGCCCGGCAGCCCGAAATGCCCGGGCAGCAGGTAACTGGACTGAGCAGTACGCTACAGACCGGCGAAAGCGCCTGTGGAACGCCAGACCTCGCTTGTCAACTTTCATGAAGCCGGCTGACCTGCCGTTTTCTGAGTTCTGACACTTTGGGCAGCACATCATGCGGGAACAAGTCCATGGTAGCAGCGGGCCAAGAGCACTGCCTTCTGACGGTCGAACAATTCGGGCGGGCGTAATTCTCGCCCCGCTGCGACGACTCCACCTGTTATAGGCATTGTCCATGCCTGCGCGTATCTCACAGTCGGTTCCAAAATCCAGTTCCGGTCGGCATTCGGGTTGCACATGGCAAATTGGCCGGCGGTCTCAGCCAGACTCCCCTTGCGCCAAACTGCAGGAGACTGCCTGACTCTCTTGCAAACCACGGATGAAATCCAATCCCGAACGGGAGCCGTTGATCACCCGGATTGGCGACCTCGATTTCCATATGTAGCGCGCCAGTCTGGAGGCGGTAATGAAGAACAGCCTTGTATTCGAACAATCCGGGGCCGCTGCTGTTCAAGTGAAGACTTGCTGCGTTTGCCTGGCGGGGCCAGACCGACCACCTCGACTGGAAACCGTTTCCATGAATCGGATACGGCTCACCTTCGACGATTGTGGTCAGTCCACAAATGCCTCCCGGCGTTGAAAACCCACCGTTGGTGATACGGTTTGCGTAAGGCACAAGCACAATCGAACCTGATTCAAATGGTCCCGCACGTCCATCTCCAGGACCAGTTCTGAAGATCGGCACTGGTCCGGAGGAAGTGTTGTAGTCGAACCGTCCTGTCGCACCGCCAGGTTCCTGGACTACTTCGGCGTGAACCAGGTCATCGGCAAGCAGTATTGTCGTGTGAGCCAACTGACTTCTTCAAGCCGACTCACGGATAAAGGAAGTCTTTCCTGATACCCTGCCCAGTCGGATTGCAGGTTTTCGAAAAGTGGATGAATTGTGCATTTCTGTCACAGGCTCCTTCGGGGCCTCGCTCAAGGTCTTGCACTTAATCCACGACGCTGCCTGAGCGTCGTGGATCGCCAGCAGAAGGGTGGACGGAGGTTTCTGCATGGCAGTATCAAAAGCTACTGACGCTGGTCAACACTGCCCCCTTTTCGTTTTCGTGGACTATCCCGCGCAAACTGAATTCGGTTGACGATTCGGCAGGCGCGGTACACCGCGAAATCATGGTTTCGGTCTGGCCTCCTGGTGTTGGTTCCGATACCAATCCGGATTGCTTCTGCGAGGCACTTGGCCGGGCTCAGTTCGTGTTCCTGGTGTTGAACCGCCGACGCCTGGTTGGGAAAGACTCTTCTCCTCAAGCGTGGAGAGACTGAAGTGTCTGACTTTCGGGCCCGCATTCCGGATAAGATCAGCGCATTGCAATTCCGGGGTCCGCCTGGCACCAGATGCGCGGGTCTCCGTGCAAGAGGCGAGGGTGACTTGTAGCGGATTCCGAATGGTCTGGCCCCCTTGAGGTGTCAGACAACACAGACCGACAGTAGATCCTGAACCCCGGAATTATGACCATCAGTGTCAATTCGGGGCTGGAGGGTTCGCGGTGAGCGCCAGGCCCTCGACCGCAAGGTTTCGGCGTTACATCAAGCCTGGCAACTTTGTTCCGTGATCGAGAATCGCGGTTGATCCGGCAGGCAGGTTCCCGGGTGATCGCTAATCTGCTCAAGGCTCGCTTCCGGTACATTTGCCGGGCCGATGTGCAGTATGGATATTGGTCTCGCCGAACTGGTATATTGCCGCTGAATGTGGTCTCATTCGGAACGGTAGTGACAATCATTTTCCTGCCTCCAATGGAACCGAGGATCGTGCGGGGTCCTCAGGTGCCGATCACACAGCGATGCAGGACATTTGCCAGGTCTGACACGAATGGCCCCGACTTCTCCCGAAACGAGCCCAATGATCGCGCAGTACCTGCGCATCAAGAAGCAGCATCCGGGCGCACTTCTCTTTTATCGAATGGGAGATTTCTACGAACTGTTCTTCGACGATGCGGTGGTGGCTGCCGAAGCGCTCGACATTGCGCTGACCCGCCGTGGAAAGTCACCCAAGACAAGTTTTCCAATGTGCGGGGTACCTTGCCATTCTGCGGACAGTTATTTGCAGACGTTGATCCGCAAGGGATTCAAGGTGGCGATTTGCGAACAGCTTGAAGATGCCGCGTCAGCTCGCAAGCGGGGCAGCAAGTCGCTGGTGAAGCGTGATGTGGTACGCATCATGACACCGGGCACGCTGACCGAGGACGCATTGCTGGCGGCCAGACAGCACAATTTCCTTGCGGCAATTGGCGACCTGCGTGGACAGTGCGCTATTGCGTGGGCCGACATGTCGTCGGGACAGTTGCGAGTCATGGGGTGTCCCGCTGCTGCTCTTGCTCCGCAACTTGCTCGCATTTCACCCAGCGAAATCCTGGTTTCTGAAACGCTTGATGACGGCCTGGCCGAGCTGGCCGCCGAAGATGGTCGTCTTCTGACTCACCTTCCCCCATCCAGCTTTGACAGCACCGCTGGCGAAAAGCGCATCTCGAGAATGTTCTCGGTCCAGTTTGTAGATGGTTTCGGCGATCTGACCAGGGTCGAGATATCTGTTCTGGGAGCCCTGCTGGAGTATGTCGAACACACGCAAAAAGGCAATCTTCCGCTTCTTCATTCTCCCGAGCGCGAATATCTGGAGGCAACCATGCAGATCGACGCTGCCTCCCGCCGCAATCTTGAACTCACGACAAATCTCTCGGGCGGGCGCGAGCACACATTGCTGTCGGCACTGGACAGAACCGTTACTGCGGCCGGTTCCCGCCTCGTCAGCCAAAGGCTGTCGGCGCCTTCCCTCGACCTTGATGTCATAAGCAACCGACTGTTGGAGGTCTCCTATTTCCTCAAGGACTGCGACAAGCGGGAGGCGACAAACCAATGTCTGCGTAGAGTGCCGGATATCAGCCGTGCCCTGTCACGACTCTGCCTGGGCCGGGGCGGCCCCCGTGACATGGTGGCAATTCGCATTGGACTGCAACAGGCAGCCGACATCCATCGATTGCTGAGGGCCGATGAAAACCTGCCCGAGAGCCTTGCCGAAACTCTCGACCACTTGATTGACCCGCAACCAATGGCCGACCGCCTGGAGCGGGCGTTGGTCGACGAACCGCCCCTGCTTGTCAGGGACGGTGGATTCGTTGCCCGTGGATACAGCATCAGCCTTGATCAGGAGCGAAAGATCAAGACCGATGCGCGCGCAGTAATTGCCACACTTCAGCAAGAATATGTCCAGTTAACCGGTATTCAGTCGCTCAAGATCCGGCACAACAACGTACTTGGCTATTTTGTCGAAGTCCCGAAGAGGCATGTCGAAAAAATGCAGGGGGAGGCCCTGGAGCGCACCTTTGTGCTGCGACAGGCGACGGCCGGCAGCAGCCGCTTCGGCAGCAGCGAGCTGGCCGAAACCGCATCGCGTATACTCAATGCCGACAACCGCTGTAGCGAGCTGGAACTCGAAATCTTTGAAAACCTCAGAATCGAAATCGACAGAAGCGCTACCACCATATCGCTTGCTGCCGGATTTCTTGCTCGTCTCGATGTTGCGGCAGCATTTGCGAAGATTGCGCAGGACGAACAGTGGGTTCGTCCCATTGTCGACGGAAGCGACCACCTGGAAATTGTGGGTGGCCGCCATCCTGTGGTTGAGCAGTCGCTTCGCCACATGGGTGAACACCTTTTCGTGGCCAATGACTGCACCTTTGGCGAACGCGACGCGCAGCCCCGCATCAGCCTGGTGACCGGACCCAACATGGCTGGCAAGTCTACATATTTGCGTCAGAATGCGCTTATCGTGCTGATGGCTCAATCCGGGTCCTTTGTGCCGGCATCAAGCGCCAGAATCGGGCTCGTATCGCAACTCTTCTCGCGTGTTGGAGCTGCCGACGAACTGGCGCGGGGTCGATCCACATTCATGGTTGAGATGGTTGAGACTGCAGCGATACTCAATCAGGCCGATCACCGGGCATTTGTCATCCTCGACGAGATAGGACGTGGCACGGCAACCTATGACGGGCTGTCGATTGCATGGGCAACTCTAGAGTACATTCACGATTCCATCGGCTGTCGCACGTTGTTTGCAACCCACTTTCATGAGTTGACGCAGCTGACTTCCCGTCTTCAGCGCTTGCGGAACCTGACCCTGTCCGTTGCTGACTGGGATGGCAAGATTGTATTCCTGCACGAGGTTCGCGAGGGAGCGGCCGACCGATCCTATGGGGTTCACGTGGCAAGGCTGGCCGGAGTTCCTGGTCCGGTTGTCGAACGGGCTGATGTAATTCTCGATCTCTTCGAGAGTGAAGACCGTGACGGGCGCGGCAAGATGGCGAATGTTCTTGATGACTTGCCGCTATTTGTTGCTGCCAGCCAGTATGACCCGGGCGAAACGGCCAGATCACCTGTCGAGGACAGATTGCTGGGGGTCACTCCGGATGAATTGACACCCATTGATGCTCTCGAGTTGGTCTACGAACTCAAGAAGCTTGCGGGAAGTGGCGGTTGAACCTGCTTGCTCCACACTGCTGGAGTCTTCCGAACCAGTTGTCCCCGGGGCTGCAGCCTGCCCATTACCCAATAGTTGGCAGGACATTCAGTTTATTGAATGCACTCTCCGCTCCATACTCCGCCATACGGCGCATCACCTGTGACCCGGTCGCCAGTCGCGTGTAGCCTTCCCACACCACCTGGTGACCCGGCGGACCATCATTCCTGCGGTTCAGATAACCGCCCATCCGCGCCACCAGCATTAACGCCCGACCCAGCGATATCTCCGACAACCCAAGCTCGTGCTCGGCAAGACGACGCTCCCGCGCATAGTCAAGCAACACCGCTATCTCGGCCTCCGACAGCATGTCGCAGGCCGGCAACTCCGGCGTGTCCCGACCCATCAGCGTCAACGCTGACAGCCGCCACGCCATCACCGCATTGATCGTCAGGGCTCGCTTCATGCGCGCCGCCGTGCTGTGGGCAATCTGCTCCACCTGACAGCCGGTCTTCAGAATGCGGTGATAATCCTCTATCCGCCAGCGCAACCCGTAATACCCCAGAACACGCCTCGCATCCGCAACACACCCCACCGGCAAACTCGTCAACAGCAGCCACTCTATGCCGGCAACGCCCGCCGGAACCTGCCGCTCCCGGGCCTGCAACGCCGTCAGCACAAACGGCTCCCGGCCCAGATGACGACGCTCCCGCACCGGCACCGGTATCGCCACCTCACACCACCGCAACTCGACTACAGCACGACGTGCCTCACGGCCCGCAAAGGCCTTCTGGCCTCGCGCCGAACGCCGCTTCGAGGCCCGGTCAACACAGACCTCAATCTCGCCGCATGACGGCACCGCACCAACCGTCCCGAACAGCTTCCGACCATCGCCAAGAACCCGGTCGTGACGGGCCCGGACCAGCAACGCACTGCCGCCCCGACGGCCATGCTCGGCAAACACCGCCGCACTGTCCCCCTCGCGGTCCATCACCGCTATGACCCGCACCTTCTTCAGGTCCGACGCCAGCTCACAGGTGTCCCGATAGCCACGCAACCAACGTCCCGTCTTGCGCTCCTCGGGCGGCCTGTCGCGGTCGCCCCCGACCGACCCACAGTCGAACTCGATGCGCGGGATGCCCAGCGGGATCCCCTCATCATTGACCGCCAGCGTCGTCTGCATGTGTATGCCAAGCGTCCCCGCCGACGACTTGTTGCGGGAGATGATCCCCAATCCCCGGCAGCCCCCATGGGTGGCCAGATTGATATCTGTCCCGTCCTGTATGCACAGCACCGTCCCGCTGCCCCGCATGCGACGCCGCGTCCGCTCCCGGTGCGTCGCCAGCATCGCCTCCGGCGTCAGTGCCGACTCATCGGGATACTCTATCATCCGGTAATAACCTGACACTGCCGCTCCATCCCCGCACGCTGCCGAAAAGAACGTCTTCGCCGGTGCCATCGACCAGATGTGCACACTCTTGACAAGACGCTTGACCACGGCGCCGTGCAACGGCGCCTCGCCAAACTCATTGGCCGCCCACACCGACATGTCAAGCCCCTCGCCCGGCGACAGCGTCAATGACCGCCACGGCGGCGGCTCGCTGCCCCGGCCGCAGAGCCCCAGCTCACGCCGCCAAGTGGTGCTCAACGGGCGCATGAAGATCATCTTCCTGCCCACCCGTTGACCGCTCTTCGCATGCCGGCCGCGGCCCGTGCTGTCACCGACATAGACCCAGCCCGCAGCCCGCAGGCTGGTGCCGTCATGGCCCGCCGCACAGAAAGTCTCCACTAGCAGCGGACGCACCTTGTAGCGGGCCTCGAAATCGGTCGCCAGGCGACGCCTGCACAGCCCCAGGGCACGCGAGGCCAGATTGCCACACGCCACATCCTTGCGGATCAGAAAGCGGGACATGCCCACCACGCGGCTCAAGGAAGCCTTCCGCTCGGCTTCAGTCCAGCCCAGCCAGCGCTCGCGAGCCCGCAGCCTCAGGGCCGGACTGGCAAACACAAAGCCCCCCAGCCAGCCGTGATCAGAGCCGATCAGATAGCGCAGTTGCCGGCCGGCATGCTGCACCGCACCCTGCGGATGCTCGTCATGCATGAGACGCGCCAGGAGACGGGCCCGGGCCCGGTCGGTCACCGGCTCGAGGTGCAGGTTGTGGACCAGATCGGCGCGCTCGGGAACCGCGACCGGGGCCGGGACTGGAGCGGCGGTCATCCGTGGCCGCCGGGTGATGCCTGTGGTACGCCCGGCCGGCGGCAGACGGATGGCCCCGGTGGTCTCCAGTTCCTGCAGAGCGGCCATGCAGCTCGACAGGCGCAACCCGCCGCTGTGGTCGACAAAGTCGAAGTGTTGGCATACATGGCGGGCCATGGCCATGCGGCCGGCGAAGTGCTCGGCGGCTGGCAAGGCGGCCAGAACCCCGCGTCCGCGGTCGGAAAACAAGGTCTGGCGAATCGAAAGTTCCTGTGTCATGAGGCCGCAATAGCAGCCTCAAGACGGATTGTCTAGTGCCTAGTTAAGCAATGGGCAGGCTGCAGCTCTGCATGTCGGGCCCAAGTGGACCATCTCCGGCACTCCTTCGTCTCGGAGGCGGTGATGGCAAGGCGCCGAGAGCCTCCCAGTGGACGGACGAATGCTCGGCCACATCCAGGAGAGCGCATCGAACTGCGCGGCCTTATCGCTTGGGCAAGCCATCGACAGATGGCGCGGGCGCGCTGTTGTGTTCCTGATACCCAAACTTGACCCCAAAACCGCCTCCTACCAGGCATCCACGGTGCCAGTTGGCGCGACGTCGGCTATCACTCTCTGGTGGTAACAGTCACCGCGAGCGGCTAATCGGAGCGCTGCTGACAGCGTGCCGCATCCTGGCAGCAGCGGCACGTTTCAAGATGCAGAAGCAACGTGGCGATAGGGCTACAGGACACTTCGCTACCTACGCGAATCACCTGACCGTCGTGGCCATACGGGGAATGGCCGGTAACCCGGTTAAGTCAATCCCGACCGACCCGGGCAAATGCGAAAGAAAATTCTGGCTCGCGGCAAGGGAAAGGATGATCTCCGCACGGTTCTTCATACGGTGTGGGACTTTGGGGTGGCTATGCTCCCACTCAGGGGAAAAGGGGCTTTCCACGGCGCTTACTGGCGCTACGAGGGTCGCAGCGCGATCGTGCTGAAGCAAACTTCGAAGCACGAAGCGCGTTGGACGTTTGATCTGCTCCACGAGGTGTTCCATGCAGTGCAGCGGCCCGAAGAAGAGATGTCTGGGCTGGTTGAGGCGGAAGCAACGTCTGACGTCGGGAGTCTAATGAGGAGATTGCGGCCAGCCAGTTTGCGGGAGACGTGATGCTTGATGGCGAGGCGAACGTACTGGCAAAGGACTGTGTAGCACAGGCCAGAAACAAGATTTCGCGTTTGCAGAGAGTGGTCCGACTAGTGGCGAAGAAGCAAGGAGTGGGCGTCAGCGCGCTCGCCAACTACCTGGCCTTCCGGTTGTCCTGGCAAGGCTTCAACTGGTGGGGTGCGGCCGCCAACCTCAGGCGCGAGGACGAAGACCCGTGGACCGTTGCGCGCGACGTCTTTGCTGAGCGGTATCCTTACCAGGTCGAAGATGAGATCGATCGTGCCCTGGAGCGAGGAGATCCGAATGACCGATGAGCTGCGCGGGAAGTGTCGGTACTGTGGCGCTGACCTTGTAGACTGGATTCGACCACGGACATTTCACCAAAGACCTTTGCTGAGTCTTCCCTAATCTACTTATAAAGGGATAGCTCCTGTAACATTGACTATTCAAGTCATCTCGGCGAATACAAGGAGCCATCCCCATGAGCACAGAGTGTACGCCTTCCCTCGGCAAGTTTCAATCCCTCGGCAGGCAGACGCAAGTCGTCGCCAAATTCGGCGCCAATCCCATGACCTCCGATGGCGGCCTCCTCCTCGGGGATGCCAGCAATATCTTCATGGTTACCGAACTGCTGGCCGCCCGATGCGCCTGTGGTGCCCTGCGTGTAATCACGGTTGCTCGGCAGCCTGTAGGTAAATTCCCGAGCCGACGACGGCCTTCTGTTCCGATCTGGGTGCATTGAAACCCACAGCATATCTGAATTTGAGGGAACCTGTGTCTTCGTCCCCCAAGATTTCCGGATCATCGTAGTAGTAGCGCAGGAACTTCCGACCCTCCACAGGGCCTGCCCTTCTCGCGGACGGCGTTTCTGACGGACATGATGTCCCATTGATTGTTGGATTCGTAGGTTCGCCGATACGCGTCCGCTGCCGCCTCGCCAAAGGTGACGAGCGTCTCGTTGCCCACCACCTCACTGACCATGACAGCAGGTGCCGGAATATCCATCACCGCCACCGGGGCGGAGGGCAGATCCTCTGAATATCCACCGACCAAATGTGCGGATATGTTGCCTGCTTCGGTCAGGATCTTCGTGGAATTGGCCATCTTGAGCGTTCCATCGACATAATCTGCAAATCCGCCGTTATTTTCCCCGGCCTCCATCATTTTCCTAGCGACTTCCACGCCCCGATCGTCGCGCATGTGCAAGATGCTCTTGCCCTCAGCTGACTGGTCCACTCGAATGTCAGTGCATGGAAGGTCCTTTGGCCAAACCAGTCGGCTGGCGGAGCGTAGGGGCACTAGGTGGTCAGCTTGGCAAGACTATCGACTCCGGTGTCGGTATCACTCATTGCTTTCCCGATCATCATACACACCTGCCGCCGCCAGCAATTCTCATTATGTCAGGTATGCAATCTCTGTACCGGAATGGTGACATTTCCCGGGGTTGGTAAGTGGTAATGGAGAGTGAAGCGAGAGGTGGTGACCGTATTGCGGTCACGGAGGACGGTCGTTGGTCATGTTCGACAGCAGGTCATGCCAGTTCTTGAAGAGCCTAGACCTGGTAATGATGGCTATGGTTGAGAACAACATCTTGCGGGTGCCGGTTGCCTGTGGTGCCCGCTGTCACAGTTCATCAGCCGGGTCACTGATAGCATGCAAGGTGCAGGCCAGCAGGTTGAGGGTCACCAGCATCGCCCAGAGTGTGGACTTGCCATGACCGCAGTTGTGTTGGAGATGATAACCGTATTGCGTTGACCGCTTCATGGTCGCTTATCCTGGCGACAGTTCAGCTGTTTCGTTCCTGGCTGACTTGCCGAGAGTTCGACGACGCCCGGGTCCGGAAGCGCGGTACCGAATTCAGTGTCCCTGCTATCTGAATCCAGGGTAAGGGTGGCCGCTATCATGGAACGAGAGTGTCTCGCCCGGAGGCTGGACCGGGCCCACAGTCCTGGCCGGCCATTCAGCCAGCCATTCTTGCCAGCTTGCGCTTGTGATGCGATCGCTTTAATGGGACGCCGCTTGCCTGCGCCGCATGGCCATCTCGCCATGACGCCAGCTTACGCCCCAAAAACTGGTTTTTAGACTGTTTTGCCCAATTGGATTGAATCCCCATGCCAGAAACTCACGATTATCCTGCGCGACTAGGAATTGACTACCCCGAAGAACATGATCGAATTCGTGTCCTGTTTCGCATTATAATCGCAATTCCGATTATCGCTCTGTTGCTGATTCTGACTACTCGGTTTGCCAGGGAGGATACGGTCAGTATTTCGACAGGGCTTTTCCTGGCCACGATTCTGATGATCGTCGTTCGGCAACGCTATCCGCGTTGGTGGTTCGATTTTGTCCTGGAGCTTGCCCGGTTTACATGCCGGATTGCTGCCTACATGTTCCTCATGACTGACAAGTATCCGTCAACGGAGGAGGAGCAGACCTGTCATCTGGAACTTGACTATCCGGATGTGCCGAACGATCTCAATCGCTGGCTTCCGCTTGTCAAGTGGGTCCTGTCACTGCCTCATTTTATCGTCCTGATTTTCCTCTCTATCGGTGTACTTGGAGCAGTGATAGTGGCGTGGATCTCGATCCTCCTGACCCAGACCTATCCGAGAGTGCTGTTTGATTATGTCGAAGGCGTCATGCGGTGGTGGACCCGTTATGCGGCCTATACCTTCTGGCTTGTCACCGATCGTTATCCACCATTTTCACTGAACGAATGAACTCCGACGACTGCCGCACCACTTGAGGCCTCAGAACGCGAGCGCCGCCGGCCCGGGGACCACTTGCCGGTAATTGCCTGTCGGCGGCACTGTTCGTCAAGTGTGGCCTGGCCGACAGGAACGCACAATTGTTCGAATGGCAAGGTGCCGGATGACTGATGGCGACCGTGAATCGCCGTGTCGAAAAGGCGGCTTTTCCGCTGCTGTGGAATTCTTCCTCTACAATTGACTCCGGTCTGCCCGGCGACAGTTCCTCCGGGAGAGATTCGCAATGGATCGACGACTGCCGATGATTGATCCGACCTAGTCGAAATCCTCCGGCTCTTCTTCGCTGTCATCAAAGAGTCCTGCTGAAACGCCGACCCTGGCAGGCCGCAATAGCCGATCGTGCAGCCGAAATCCTGTCTGCTCCACATGAATGACCTGCCCGGGTTCGCGATCGGGCATCGGCACATTGTACAATGCCTCGTGCCACGCCGGATCGAATTCATCGCCGATTCGGGGTTGGATTCTGGTGATGCCGTGCCGCGTCAGGGTGCTTGAGAACTCCCGTGCAACGCCCTCTATTCCTTCGAGCCATCGTTGCAGATCCATGTCCTTATTGGCCTTTCCGGATTCCAGTGCCCGGGCAAAATTGTCATGCGTACCGACAATGTCCCGTGCCAGACGCTCGGCACCATATTTGCGAATTTCCGCAGCGCGCCTTTCCAATCTCGCGATCTGATCGTAACTGCGAGCCAGATTTCGCAGATTGAGATCACACTGCGTCTTCAGTGCCTCGATCTCTTTTTGCGCCTTGCGGTAGGCTTCGCGAAGTTCCTCAGGATCGAGCTCTTGTTCGTCATTTGACTGGAGCTGCTCCCCGTTGCCCGGTTCGGTTACCAGTTTGCGCTGCTTTCGCTCAACCTTGGGAACCAGCAACTCGGGCCTGGGAACATCTTCCGCCCCTTCCTCAGCGGCGGCCGATCCATTGCCTTTGCTAACAGATGGAGCTTCAGAAACGGCATCATCTGCAGTCTCGTCAATCCGCGTGTCGTCTTTGGTCGGACGCTTTTCCTGCTCATGGTCGGCTTCCGCCGACGGCTCGCTGGAAAGCTTGTCTTCGACCCTTTCCTCTTTCTTCTTGTTTCCTGTCATGCCTACCCAATTCTCCGGAACTATCGGCCGCGCCGGGTGACTGCCTGGCCGGCAATTTGCGCTGTAAAGTCGACGATAGGAACGATCCGACCGTAATTCAGCCGGGTTGGCCCGATGACGCCGACCGCACCGATAATCTTGTTGTCGGTGTCAATATAGGGCGCGGTAACCAGAGTTGAACCCGACAATGAGAACAGCTTGTTTTCCGAACCAATGAAGATGCGGACGCCGGTCCCGCCCTGTACCAGGTGCAGGAAGTCAACAATATCCTGCTTGCGTTCAAGATCGTCAAACAGCCTCCTGACCTTCTCAATGTCTTCTAGTCGCTCGCCGTCATCCAGCAGGTTTGCTCTGCCGCGCACGACCAGGCGCCCCGAGAAATCCGCTTCTCCCTCCCATACTGCCAGCCCCCTGGTAACCAGTTCCGAAGTCAATTTGTCGAGTTCGGTCTTACGCAGGTCGATATCCTCCCCCACCACCTCCAGTAACTCGGAAATTGTTCGTCCCTTGGAGATCGAGTTCAGGAAGTTGGCTGCTTCCTGCAAGGCGGCCGGCGTCTGGCCGGCCGGCGGTGAAAAAATCCTGTTTTCCACATTTCCATCTGTTGTCACCAGAACCACCAGCGCCCGGTCCGGAGCCAGGGAAATGAAATCAACATGCTTGATCGGCGAGTCTTGCTTGGGCATCAGGACGATGCTGGCACTGTGCGTCAAATCCGATAGCAAGGAGCCTAGCCGATCCATGAAGAGGTCCATGTTTTCGGCGGAGTCGCTCAGGACTGATTCCAGTATGTCGCGATCGCTGTCGCCAACTTCTCCCACCTCGAGCAGCTCGTCGACAAACAGTCTCAATCCTATCTCGGTCGGTACCCGTCCTGACGAGATGTGCGGGCTCCGCAAGACACCGAGGAATTCCAGATCCTGCATGACATTGCGGATTGTTGCCGGCGAAAGCGAGCCACTCATTTCACGTGACAAAGTGCGCGAACCGACCGGATTGCCATTGACAAGATAGGACTGCACGAGTCGTCCGAAGATATCGAGGTTCCGCTGACTCAAACTGCTGGCCAGCGGCTCGCTGGTCTTGGAAGACCCGGAATCTAATCGCCTCATGAAGAACACCTCACCACAGCCCTATCGCACCCTCCGGCACGATTGTGACAGATATTGCCGATGTGCACCCGACTTTCAACCTCGAGAGACCTGTCACCCCCTGTCCGGCCCGGTGGGCAGTCGAGAAACTTCCGCCCGGTACAGCATCCCGTCTGCTCTGCCCAACACCGTTAACGATGCAAGCGGATGCCGTTGCCCGATTGATCCGCAATTCATCTGCCGGCAGGATGGCTTGCCTGCAGTGATCACGCCGGGTGGCGGCGGCAGCCGTTGCGGGCTTTGGCGCGTTCGGTTGCAGCGACGTTGGCCATGCAGCTGGAGATCCTTTCAATGCAGTCTGGACGTGCATGGATACGGTCATCGGGGTCCGCCTTCACGGGTTTGATGGGAACCCCCGATTCCGGTGTCTGGGAAGGTGTCTTGTGACAGTCTTTCCGGCGTTTGCCAAAAGCTGTCACGGCGTAGTGAAAATCAGTCTGATTTGAGCCGTTGAAGGTGCCTGAATCAGTCCGGCTGGGCGCAGGTTGGGCACGCCTTGTCGCACTGCGAGTTGTGCACTGTGCTGCCTGCTGCCCGAAAGTCCTGGCAGGTTTTCCATGCGCGTGGTATCGATGCGGCCAATTGCCAGGGATGTCGCAGCGCCTTGTTCGCTGAAACCGGCGGCACGACAAGCGTTCCGCCGTTCTGCCCGGCTATCACAAGTCCATTGCAATGCTCGTCGAGCGAGGAGAAAGCATGCGTCCATTGCGCCGAAAATCTGATCATTTGCGCCCTGTCAAGATAACCACTGATGTCAGCAGCTATGCCGAAGGTTCCTGCCTGATCGAGATTGGCAAGACTCGCGTTTTCTGTACTGCCACCGTTGAAAAAAGGGTGCCGTTCTTCCGCAGGCATTCAGGGCTCGGCTGGGTCACCGCCGAATATGCAATGCTGCCAAGGGCTACGGCAGAACGCAATCGCCGTGACGGTCGCGGCGGGTTCGTTTCCGGACGAACGCAGGAAATCCAGCGCCTTGTCGGACGCGCCTTGCGCACATCCGTCGATTTCGCCCGCCTTGGCGAACGGCAGGTGATCATCGACTGCGACGTCCTCGTGGCCGATGGCGGAACCAGGTGCGCCGCAATTACCGGTGGCTGGGTGGCCATGAAACTTGCCATGGAGAGGCTACTCGGCCGTCGAATTCTCCATTCGGATCCGGTGATAGAGCAGGTTGCCGCTGTATCCTGCGGCGTTCATGCCGGGGTCGCACTGCTCGACCTTGAATATACCGAGGACAGCGAAGCGGAACTGGACGGCAATTTCGTGATGACAGCCGATCACAGGTTTGTCGAAATCCAGTGCTCGGCAGAGGAAGGCGCCTTTACCCGACAGACTCATGACAATCTTCTTGCCCTTGCCGAAAAAGGCATCGGTGAACTGTTGCAAATCCAGTCACAAGCGGTAGCCGACAGCCTTGCGAAAACTTGACGCCGAACGGGTTGTTATCGCATCGCAGAATCAGGGAAAGATTCGCGAATTCAGGCAGTTGATGGCCACCTGCAACATTGAAACTGTTGCCGCCAGTGAATGCGGACTTCCGTCTGTCATTGAAAGCGAGAATACGTTTGCCGGCAACGCCAGCCTCAAGGCGCAGGCGGCCGCCGCACTGACCGGCATGCCCGCCATATCCGATGACAGCGGCATCGAGGTTGAAGCGCTTGGCGGGTTGCCCGGCGTCAAGACAGCTGACTGGGCCGAAACCTCACGAGGTCGCGACTATGTCGCGGCCATGACTCGCGTCTGGGACCTGCTCGAGAGCAACGGCGCGCCCTATCCCAGACGGGCAACCTTCTGTTCGACGATCTGTGTTGCCTGGCCCGACGGGCATCAGGAATTCTTCACAGGATTTGTGGATGGCCATCTGACGTGGCCCATGCGCGGCGAACTTGGCTTCGGCTTCGATCCGATCTTTGTGCCCGACGGCTACACCTGCACATTTGGAGAAATGCCCTCCCGATTGAAGAACACCGTCAGCCATCGCGCCAGGGCTCTTGCCAGTTTTGCTCGTGGCTGTCTCGATGACTGAGTCCTGGTCGAACGACCGATTCGGCATCTATGTCCATTGGCCGTTCTGCCAGGCGATTTGTCCCTATTGTGCCTTCAACCGTGTCCTGTTCAGGAATATTGACGATGCCGTCTGGCGGGCGGCCTATGTCGGTCAGATTGCCTCGTCATTTGACCAAACCGGGCCAAGGAAATGCACCAGCGTATATTTCGGTGGCGGCACTCCGAGCCTGATGTCGCCGGCGACCGTTGGTGCGATCCTCGGTCGAATTGATGAAGCGTACGATCTGGACCACAATGCCGAGATTACGCTCGAGGCCAATCCCACCTCAAGCGAAGCGCAGAAATTCAAGGATTTCCGGCATGCTGGCATTAACCGCCTGTCAATCGGTGTGCAGTCCCTGTGCGAGGCCTCTCTGGCAGCACTGGGGCGTACCCATACGGTCGACCAGGCGATGGCCGCCTATGAAGCAGCCCGTGCCGCCTTTGACAACGTCAGCATCGACCTGATCTTCGGGCGCCAGCATCAATCGCCCTCGCAGTGGCGTTCGGAACTGGACGAGGCACTGGCCTGGGATGCACCGCACATGTCGCTGTACCAACTGACTCTGGAGCCCGGGACAGCGTTTGCGAGGCGGCATCGACGCCAGCGGCTCGAGGGCCTTCCGGATGAAGACCAACTCGCCGACATGCATCTGGTGACCTCCGAATTGTGCGAAGGTGCCGGGTACCAACACTACGAAGTGTCGAACTTCGCGCGACCCGGTGCTGAAGCCAGGCACAACTTGCTGTATTGGCGGTCCCTGGAATGGCTGGGACTGGGGCCAGGAGCACATGGCCGGATTGACCTTGAAGACGGTCGTTATGCCACGGTTGCCATCACAAGTCCGGAAGTCTGGTTGTCAGAAGTTCGCGCTTCCGCGAGCGGAGAGATGCGCCGGCAGCGGCTGCCCGCCCATGAGGTTGCCACTGAATACATGCTGATGTCCCTGCGCCTTGCAGAAGGAATGCAACACGATCACTATCTGTCGCTGGGCGGCAAGGCCATCAACCCGCTTCTGCTCGCAGAATTGACTGCGGACGGGCTGGTCGAGTGCCAAAGGGGACGCATAAGAGTGACCGCTCGCGGCCGCATGCTGCTCAACACGGTGACGCGCCTTCTTGCCGGTCAATAGCAAGTTGCACCCAGTCAGGCTGCACGCATCCATTTGGAACGGATATTACCGATGACCGACACCAATGATTCACCCACTGCCCTCGATCTTCCTGCGCTCAACCCCCTGCCTCCCCGAACGGCAAGATATTTCAGGATCTGCGAGGAAAAACTGGGGCTGGTTCCCAATGTGTTGCAGGCCTATGCCTTCAATGCCGAAAAACTCGAGGCGTTTTCCGCCATGTACAACGATCTGATGCTAGGCGACAGCGCCCTGTCCAAACTCGAGCGGGAGATGATCGCTGTTGTCGTCTCCTCGATCAATCGCTGTCATTACTGCGTGATCGCGCATGGCGCTTCGGTTCGCCAGTTGAGCGGAGATGCCGAGTTCGCGGATACACTTGCCATCAATTATCGCCTGTGCAATCTCGACTGTCGGCAGCGAACCATGCTGGATTTTGCAGCTCGACTGACAGAGGCAAGTTTTCTCGTCGAGGAAAGTGATCGCAAACGCCTCCGTCAGGCCGGCTTTGCAGACCGTGATATCTGGGACATCAGCGCTGTGGCTGCATTCTTCAACATGACCAACCGTCTGGCCTCGGCAAGCGCTATGGAGCCCAACAAGGACTATTATCACCTCGCCCGCTGACAATGGATGGCGATCAACCTCGAAGCGCAACCCTATGGGGGAAACAATGAGTGATCTGAAGACCACTGAAAACGATGCTGATGTCTGGGCCTATCTCGACTCGGTCACAAATCCGACCCGTCGGAAGGACGCCGTCACGGTCGCCAGGATGATGCAGGACGTAACCGGCGAAGAACCGAGAATGTGGGGCGAAAGCATTGTCGGCTTCGGTCGCTACCAGTACCGGCGCGCCGATGGATCGCGGCACTGGTGGATGCAGACCGGGCTTGCTCCCCGCAAGCAGGCCTTGACAATTTATATCATGCCCGGCTTCAAGAATTATTCCGAGCTCCTGCAATCGCTTGGCCGACATCGACACTCGGTCAGTTGCCTTTACATAACAAGGCTTCAGAATGTCGATTTTGATGTCCTGACCGAACTCGTCAGCCGCTCCGTGGCGGACATGCGCCGCATCTACTGCCAATAGCCCGTCGAAACAGTTGCATCGCACACCGCAGAGGCGGTCTGAGCACGTGTTTCAACACTTGAATTCGGTGCACTGGCTTACTATCTTTTCTCTTGAATTGCGGCCTTCCGGATTCCAACCCGGACAGCCATTCAGTTTCGAGTAGCGGGCCGTAGGCCCGTTTTTTTTGGATTTGTTTATGACCCTGGACCTCGTCGCAGTCAGCAACAAGGAGGCTGAACTCGCGGCCGTACTGGGACCACTTATCGATTCGATGGGTTTTGAACTTGTTCGTCTCCGGATAAGCGGCCGAAACAGCCCTGTCCTGCAAATACTTGCGGAGCGCCACAAGGGCGGCATGAGCGTTGATGACTGCGCCGAATTGTCGCGGGCCTTGTCTGCACTGCTCGAGGTGGAAGATCCTATATCCACCAATTACACCCTTGAGGTCTCCTCGCCGGGAATTGACCGACCATTGACCAGGACAGAGCATCTGGAGGCATGGACGGGTCATCTGGCCAAGGTCGAGCTTGCCCAACCGCTTGACGGTCAGCGACGTTTTCGCGGCTGGCTGCAGGACACCGGAGCAACCACGGTCACCCTCGACACAGCCACCGGAAAAGTCAACCTGCCCCTTGACGGCATTTCCAGGGCCAAGCTTTTGCTGACCGATCAACTTCTCGCTGCCAGCCGCCCTGCAATTCACGAGTAGATACCGACACTGTCCCCTGTACGGAGTTTTAACATGAACCTGCTTACCGCCAACCGTCTTGAATTGCAGCAAATCGTGGCTTCGGTTGCACACGAGAAGAGTATCGAGCGGGAAATCGTCGTTGAAGCAATCGAGGAATCCATGGCGCGGGCGGCCAAGCTGAATTACGGACCTGAGCTTGATGTCCGGGCAAGATACGACATAGACAGCGGCGAACTTGTGCTCGAGCGCGTGAGAACTGTTGTCGAGACCGTTGAGAATTTTTCCCGCGAAGTTTCGCTTGAAGATGCCCGGCTCCAGGATCCCGATGCCACTATTGGCTTCCAGGTTACCGAAATTCTCCCGCCCGTCTCCGGCGACCGGCTAGACCGCATTACGGTGCAGAATGCCAAACAGGTCATAGTTCAGAAAGTCCGGGAAGCAGAGCGAGAGAAACAGTATTACGAATACAGGGACAAGATCGGCCAGATTGTCGTCGGGACCGTCAATCGAATCGAATACGGCAACATTATCGTTGATCTCACTGTCGGCGAAGGCGTCATTCACCGTAACCAGCGGATCCGCCAGGAATCCCCGGAAAAAGGTGATCGTCTCCGGGCGCTGGTGCTTGATGTTTCGCGGGAAAACAAGCGTCACCAGGTCAGGCTGTCGAGAACCGCCCCCGAATTCATGAAAGAACTCTTTCGCGCCGAGGTGCCCGAATTCGACGATGGCATCGTGGATATTCGTTGCATCGCCCGCGACCCGGGTTCGCGCGCCAAGATTGCGGTCGTCTCATATGACGCCAGCATCGATCCCGTCGGGGCTTGCGTCGGCATGAAGGGATCCCGGGTTCAGGCTGTTGTTTCCGAGTTGCAGGGTGAACGCATTGACGTCATCGGCTGGACACCCGACCTCAATGAATTTGTGGAACAGGCCATAAAGCCGGCCAAGGTTTCGCGTATTGTACTCGACGAGTTTGACAACCCGTCGGAAATAATTGTCTATGATGACCAGTTGTCTCTGGCCATCGGTGCCAGAGGACAGAATGTTCGGCTGGCCCGCAACCTGACCGGACTCAACTTCCGAATCATCACCGAAACCGAAGAGCGCGAACAACGAATTGCGGCCGATCACGAACGCATGCACATGTTCATGGACGTCATTGATATCGAAGAGAGTTTTGCACATCTCCTCGTCGCCGAAGGATTCGATTCGATCGAGCAGCTGGCCGACTGTGACATGGATGTGTTGCTGTCCTGTGACGGCATTGATGCCGACATTGGCCATGAACTGCGGCGCCGGGCGCGGGATCATGTCGACCGGCTCAGTCAGGAGGCACTGGAGGAGGCGCACCGCTATGGCCTCAAGGATGACCTCGCACAGTTCGAGGGATTGAGCCCGTCAATGCTCCTCAGTCTTGCCATGAACGATGTCAACACGCTGCAGGACTTCGCCGAGTGTGCCGACTGGGAGATTGCCGGAGGCACAACCATCGGGCGCGGCAAACGGGTTCGTGATCGCGGCATTCTCGAGGACCACGGTGTCACGCTGGAGAAAGCGCAACACCTTATTCTCGTGGCTCGGGTAATGGTCGGACTCATTGATGAAGAGTCACTGACTGAAGAGGACTACGAAGCGGATCAGGACGATGACGAGAGGCAAGTCGAGGTCGCATGAACACTTCGTTCGCCGCTGCCTGGCGACCGGTACCAGAACCTCGCAGGACAGCATGATCCGTTTCGTGGTGTCGCCGCAGGCAAAGGTCGTGCCTGATGTCGGCCGGAGGTTGCCCGGGCGCGGCATGTGGCTACTCGCCCGCCATGATGCCGTGAATCGGGCTGTCTCGGACAACCTGTTTTCACGTGCGGCCAGGCAAGCGGTTCGCTGCCCGGACAGGCTAGCCGACACGGTTGATGAATTGTTGAGAGACAGGCTCTGTCACCATATTGCGCTTTCCAGAAAAGCCGGGATGGCATTTTTCGGGTTCGAAAGGATCCGGACAATGATCGCGAGTGGGGAAACCTGCTCTCTTCTTCTGGCAATCGATGGCTCAATGCGCCAACTGGGAAAGACTTTTCCTGCCCATGATTTCCCCCTGTTCAGCAGAAGCCTCTATGGCAAGGAATTGGGACTAGCATTTGACCGCAACTTTGTGGTACATGCGGCCGTCAAACGAGGACAGTTAGCCAAGACCATATCAGAAGAGTCTCGGCGCCTGCGCAGCTATCGACAGCTGGGCGAAGATTATGAGCTTGCCAATTTGCGGCAGGTCAAGCTTGGTTCATAGATTACATGAGGTGGAATGGGGACTCAGACTCTCAGACTTAATCCGAAGGCACGGTCCTCGCGATCAGGTACAACAACCAAGCGGCCTGGCAGTATTCGCAGCAGGCCTAAAAAGGTAATTGTCGTCCAGCCGAAGCCTGGTGGCAAACGAAGTCAGTACGTCGCCAAGCGACATTCCCTTCGCAGCCCGATGCCAGCAACTGGTACCACCACCAAAACAACACCTGACGAACCAAACGTCTCGCCGACCCAGCAGCAGCGCATTCTGCAAGCGCTGAAGAAGGCACGCATGCTCAAGGAGGCCGAGGCCCGTTTTCGGCAGCAGAAGGAGCGTCGTCTCCAGCAGGTGCGTCAGCGTCAGGCCGCCGAATTTCTGGAAATCAAGCGTCGCAAGGAACAGGAGGAGGCTGCGCGCGTCGCAGCGGCCGCAGCAGCCAAGGCCGCCGAGGAGGAAAGAAAGCGACAGGAATCGCTCGCAGCAGCCAAGCAGAAAGCCGAGAAGAGTGAGGCGAACAAGCAGGAGAAGTCAGCGACTCCAGCCAAGACCTTGCCGGGCAAGACCCGTCGGCCGCCGCGCCAGCCAGCCAAACCATCACGGTTGCGAAGACCCGATGGAGGCAGACAAACCAAGCTCAACGTCCGAAATGCACTCGAAGATGAGCGGCAGCGGTCTCATGCTGCATTCCGGCGACGCGAACAACGTCGGCGACGCAAGACGTCTGTGACAGCCCCGCCGCGGGAACGTGTCATCCGCGAGGTACAACTGCCCGAAACGATAGTTGTGCAGGAATTGGCCAATCGCATGGCCGAGCGCTCGGCGGATGTCATCAGATTTCTGATGACCATCGGGGAGCAAGCCACGCAAAACCAGACCATCGACGCCGATACGGCCGAGCTGGTCATCTCCGAATTCGGGCACAGGGTTTCCCGGATTTCGGATGCCGATGTCGAGGATGTCATCGAGGTCTTTGAAGACCAGCCCGAAGATCTGGTTGCGAGAGCACCGGTTGTAACCGTGATGGGACATGTCGATCACGGCAAGACCTCGCTGCTCGACCGCATTCGTGAAACACGTGTTGCGGCCGGTGAATCCGGAGGCATTACGCAACATATCGGTGCCTATCAGGTTGCCACGCCTGGCGGCCATCTGGTGACATTCCTCGATACGCCTGGACATGCTGCCTTCACTGCCATGCGAACCCGTGGAGCCAAGGTAACGGATATCGTGGTGCTGGTGGTTGCCGCCGATGATTCCGTCAAGCCACAGACTGTCGAGGCGATCAACCACGCCCGGGCGGCCGATGTGCCGATCATTGTTGCCATCAACAAGTGTGACCGGCCCAACGCCGACCCCGACCGGGTTCGAAACGATCTGCTGAACCATAGCATCGTAGTCGAACAGCGGTCCGGAGAGGTACTCGACGCCGAGGTATCGGCGATCACGGGCGATGGCATTCCGGAATTGCTGGAACAGATCCATTTGCAGGCCGAATTGCTCGAACTCAGGTCCAACCCGTCCCGACCGGCCGAAGGTGCCGTTATCGAGTCCAGGGTTGCCTACGGCAAGGGTTCGGTAGCGACCGTTCTGATTCAGGCCGGCACCCTGCGCAAGGGAGACATCTTTGTCGTTGGTCAGGAATGGGGCAAGGTGCGGGCCCTATTTGATGACAATGGTATGGTCGTAGATGAAGCCGGGCCTTCAAAACCGATAGAAGTCCTTGGTCTCAATGGCACGCCGTCGGCCGGCGACCAGCTCAACGTCGTGCAGAGCGATGCACAGGCCCGCCAGATTTCGGAATATCGGCGGTCGCTTTCGTCAACAGCACCGGCTGCCGGCGTCCTGCGACCGCGGGCCCAGGATATCCTGCTGTTTCCCGGCTCGCAGAAGAAGGCCTTTCAAATCATTGTCAAGGCTGACGTCCATGGCTCTGCAGAGGCCATAGAACAGGCCGTCAAGATGATCGGCAATGACGAGGTGGAGGTTCGCATCCTTCACTGCGCGGTTGGTGAAATCATCGAATCGGACGTCACCCTCGCTGCCGCATCAAACGCCATCGTGTTCGGTTTCAATGTGCGCAGCAACGCCGCGGCCCGAGTCGCCGCCAGCCAGAAAGGTGTAGAAGTCCGGTACTATTCGGTCATCTACGAGCTTCTGGACGATGTGCGATCAATGGCTGGAGGATTGCTGGCACCAAAGGTCAACGAGATCGAGCATGGTAACGCTGAAATCCTCGAGGTCTTCAACATCACCGGGGTCGGCCATATTGCCGGCTGCAGAGTGCTGCAAGGTGTCGTGCGAAAGCGCAGCAGCGCTCGGTTGCTACGCGACCGCGAGGTCGTGTACGAGGGCCGGTTGAAGACGCTCAAGCGCTTCCAGGATGACGTTCAGGAGGTCGTGTCGGGGCAGGAATGCGGCATTGGGCTGGAGAATTGCTCAGATTTCAGGCGCGGTGACGCGCTTGTCTTCTTCGACAGGGAAGAGATTCAGCAGTCTCTGTAGACTTCTCGCCTCCTCCAATACCCGGCTCAGCCTGCTTCTACCGAGAGATTTCCAGGCACAGCACGGCTGTTCCCTCTGCTGCGGCAGGTCCGCCGGTTGCCTGACAACCGCCTTACTTTCTCTGCCGGCGCAACCAGACATAGAAGGCACCCGATCCGCCATGCCTGCCGTGGGCTGACTGGAAGTACTGAACGTGCGGACGCAATTGTCGGCTCGCCAGAATATCCGGCATGGCCTTTCTCAGGATACCGGCGTTGTCCTCGCGCTGCCAGTCATGGCGGCTGCGCCGTCCCTTGCCGGTGATTACCAGTACAAGCCTCAATTCGGCTTGCCGCGAGCTGGCAACAAAGCGATGCGTGGCGCGCCGCGCCATCTCAAGCGTTTGGCCATGCAGGTCGATGACTGAAGCCGGCGAGAGCTTTCCCGCCCGCAGTTTTTCTCGAATTCTCCTCTCCAGCTGGAGAGGTGCCTCCGGACCTGCAGGTCGAGGCAGCCGGGATATTTTCCCGTAGGTTTGACGGGTCCTGACAGGCGGCTGTCTGGTCGGCTGGTCTTGCGGGCCCTCAAATCCGGATGTGACAGCTGTCTGCCAAACCGCTTCGTCTTTTGAAGTCAGGCCCGGCGGTGAAGTCTGCGGCTTGCCTGCCGGCCTGGAAACCCTCGTTCCCCGATGTTTGCGCGTGCGGGATTCCGTCGGTTGCAGCCGGTTGGCGCGGCACCATGCTGACCATGCTCGCTTGTCTTCGGCATCCCGAGCCTTATCCGAATGGTTGGACATTCCTTCGCTGCTTCAGGTGGCAAGTACCATCCAAACAGGTTGCCGATTCTTGTCGAGAGCGGTTTCTGCCGTATGCGGGTGCGGCCGGCCGTTCAGCCGTTGGCAGCGAGCTTCCAGTTGGGGTTGCCCTGACCCATCAGGCGAACAAATGTCCAACTCTCTTCCTGTTCCACGAAATACTCCGTTTCGGGTTGCTGGTCGGGTTCGTCACGGTGCTCGCGGACGAGTATTCTGCTCTTGAAATCGACGGTAATCTCCGCTTCGTGACTGGTCTTGTCGTATGCCGCATCGGCGATCTTGCTCGACAGCACCTCGTCACAGGAGATGATGCGGTTGGTATCGTCGCCGCGCCTCTGGATATTATCTTCGAATGTGGCCAAGACTTCGGCCTCCAGGTATGGCCTCAATTCCTCGATCTTTCCCTGACCGTATCCGTCAACAATCCATTTGTAGGCTGTCCTGGCACCATCAAGGAATTCAGAGACATCAAAATCCCCTTCGACTACTTTCATAGCCTGTAGCTCCCTGGCGGCATTCGAATCCGGCGCTACATGTTTCACGATATCGGCATCGTCCACCTCGCTGGGAGAAACATCCTCCACCGGCTCCTTGTCAATGGCGACAGAGGGGCGGGGCCGTCGGCTCTCGTAGCCGTCCCTCGTACCCAGAACGCCCCGCAGGCGGTAAATCAGAAACGCCGCGACAGCAGCTAGCAGCAAGATTTGCAAGCTTTGCATATTCATTCTGTGCGCCTTCTTCCGTTTCAACCATGCCGCAAAGGCACCTGATCTGCCAGATTAGGACAACGGTGCCCGATTGTCCACGATTCTTCGGGATCCACTACGCGGCTGCTGGCGATACCAACCTGCGTCGCGTCGTCCTCGGTCTCGGTTGTCAAGCTTCATATATGCTTCCATTGCCACCAATCCAAGCCTTGGAGTCCCAAAAGCGGCCGTTGTTCTTTACAGGCAGCCTGGCGTACTCAAGAGTGGCAATGTTGTTATTGTCGATCCAGATACATAGATTGAGGTCTTTCCAGGAAAGGTTGGGACCAATGTGGCTAATCCTTGTCTTTGTGGCCATACCGCTTGTCGAAGTCCTGCTGTTTCTTACCATCGGTTCGGCAATCGGGATTCTGTCCACATTCGCCATTATTATAGTAACAGCACTGATTGGTGGCTTCCTGTTACGGCGGCAGGGCTTTCTGGTTCTCCACTCGATTTCAACCTCTCTGGAAGGCGGCACGACCGTTGCCCGCTCGCTGGTCCACGGATTGCTGGTCTTTGTCGCCGCCTTGCTCCTGCTGACTCCAGGTTTCTTCACTGATGCATTTGGCCTGGCGATGCTGTTCCATAGGCCGCGCGAGTTCATCATAGCGGTCGGCGGCCGCGTTATCCTTGATCAGATCAGGCGTTCCCGACGCTCAGCTGCTGGTTCGCGGTCGAAAGACTGGTCCGACGATGATATCATCGTCATTGACGCAGATGATTGAACCTTCCTGGGTCTGACGACATCCCGCTCATTCGACGGAAGCTGCTTTCGCCGTTGCCTGTGCCTGAAGGCAGGTCACCGCTATCATGTCCAGTATATCGCTCGCTGCGCATCCCCGGGATAAGTCATTTGCCGGTTTGGCCAATCCCTGAAGCACTGTCCCGACTGCCTTCATACGGCCAGCCCGTTCAGCGATCTTGTAACCTATATTCGCTGCCTCGAGGCCGGGAAATATGAACACATTGGGTATGCCGCATGTTTCGCCTGCCGGCAATTTTCGCTTCTGGATGATCTCGTCAACGGCAGCATCGAACTGCAATTCGTAGGGTATAATCATTTCCGGCTGTCGCCGACGGGCAATACTGACTGCCTCCCGGACACGGTCGGCCCTGGCGTGACTTCCGCTGCCAGCCGTCGAAAATGACAGGAATGCCACCTTCGGCTCGACGCCCAGGAGCGCTCTGGCCGACTTTCCCGTACTCTCGGCGATGATGGCCAGCTGCTCCGCATCCGGTTCAACTACAAGGGCGCAATCGGCAAAGAGAACGGCTTCGCCCAGCACCGGCCGGGCTTCCTCCGAAACCATAATGAAGAACGCCGAAACGAGGCTGCACCCCGGTTCCCTGCCTACAATCTGCAGAAAAGTGCGAATAGTGTCAGCCGTTGTGTTGGTGGCGCCACCTATTGTTCCATCTGCGTCACCCATTCTGACCATCATTGCTGCATGGCCAAGCACATTGGTGACTATCGATCGTGCCGTCTGCACATCAGGTGCCTTGTGACCGCGGATCCGCATATACTCTTCGAAATATTGATCGAGCTTGCCCGACCGACGAGGGTCCAGCACCGAAATGTCCTGCTGATCACAGTCGAACTTCGATAAACCCTGCCTGATCTCCCTTTCGGGACCGAGCAATGTCAATCGCGCCAGAGCTGACCTGCTGGCTTCGGCAGCTGCCTCCTGAACGCGAACAGAGGTCCCTTCCGACAGCACCACATGTCGAGGTTCGATCGCTGCCCTGTACTTCAGATTGTCCAGAAAGCCTGTTCCCAATGCGCCCTCCACAATTCTCCGGACCAGGGCCGGCGGATCCGATCAGTTTATGGCCTGGGGGCGCATGTCCGATGTAGAGATACCAGCCACTGTTTCTGGTCGGCGCATGGCATCGCGCCTGAACGGTTCACCGAGCTCCTGATTGAGAAGCACTTCGATGAAGGTGGTCCGGTCTTCGTCCATCTGTGCGCTTATGGCCAACTGCAAGGCATCCGACAGTTCATCCATCGTCGACACGAGTACACCTCGCAGACCGCAGGCCCTGGCAATCCCGGCGAAACTTACACCTGTATCCAGTTCAGTGCCGACGAAATTGTCGTCAAACCACAGCGTCGTGTTACGCTTTTCAGCACCCCATTGAAAGTTGCGAAAAATCACCATTGTAATCGGCGGCCATCCGTCACGTCCACACGAGGTCATCTCGTTCATTGAAATACCGAATGCACCATCTCCTGCGAAACCGACAACCGGCGTGTCCGGACAACCGATCTTGGCACCAATGATTGCCGGGAATCCGTAACCACACGGACCGAACAGACCGGGGGCCAGATACTTTCGTCCTGTATCGAACATCGGGTAGGCGTTGCCGATGGCGCAGTTGTTGCCGATATCCGACGAAATTATTGCTGTGGATGGCAAGACCGACTGAATTGCCCGCCAGGCCATCCTGGGGCTCATGCGACCGGGATCACGCTGCCGCGCCCGCTCATTCCAGCTGGTCCCGGGGTCGTCGTCCTCATGATCCAGAGAGACCAGTTGCTGGGCCCATTTCGACTTGGTGCTGGCGATCAGTTGCCGTCTTTCGGCACGGCCTGCATCACCGGCATGATCGGCCAGTTCTCCCAGTATCCGTTCGGCAACTTGCCCTGCATCACCCTGAATTCCCACTGTAACCCGCTTGGTCAGGCCGATTCGATCGCCGTTGATGTCAATCTGGATGATGCTGGCTTGGTCAGGCCAGTATTCGATCCCGTAGGCCGGTAACGTCGAAAACGGGTTGAGCCTCGTACCGAGTGCCAGCACGGCATCCGCCTTGCTGATCAACTCCATTGCAGCCTTGGAGCCGTTGTAACCCAACGGACCAACCGACAGAAAATGCGATCCCGGAAAGGCGTCATTGTGCTGGTAGCCACAGCACACCGGAGCATCAAGCCGTTCTGCCAGCCGTCGGGACGCATCTATGGCATTGCCGATGACCACACCAGCTCCATTGAGTATGACGGGAAAGCGTGACGAAGACAGGATACGCGCTGCCTCGCTGATCGCCTGACTGCCTCCTGCCTGCCGCTCCAGCCTGACTGCCTGAGGCAGTTCGATATCGATCACCTGATTCCAGAAATCACGCGGCACGTTGATCTGCGCCGGTGCGCATCCCCGCCAGGCCTTTTCTATGACCCGGTTCAGCACTTCTGCCATACGCGTTGGCTCTCTGACTTCCTCCTGGTAGCAAACCATGTCCTCGAACAGCTTCATCTGTTCGATTTCCTGGAACCCACCCTGACCAATGGTCTTGTTGGCCGCCTGTGGCGTGACCAGAAGAATGGGAGAGTGATTCCAGTAGGCGGTTTTCACAGGCGTTACGAAATTGGTTATTCCGGGGCCGTTCTGGGCAATCATCATGGACATCTTGCCGGTCGACCTCGTGTAGCCGTCTGCCGACATACCGGAGTTGCACTCATGCGCGCCGTCCCAGAATGTGATCCCGGCAGCCGGAAACAGGTCTGAAACCGGCATCATGGCAGAACCAATTATCCCGAACGCATGTTCAACTCCGTGCATTTGCAGGACTTTTACAAACGCTTCCTCTGTAGTCATTCTCATTGCTGTACCTTTAGCTTGTGTCTCTTTGGCACCGCGCCCGGTCCATTCAGTGATGTCCGGTGGCCTTTCCCAACAATTGCAACGACCCGTCATACAGCATCAGCGCGGTCAGATATACAAGGAACAACAGACCGAGCCAGGAGAGTAGCGGGTAGCGGCGCAGTAATCGCATGATCAGAGTGGCGCACAGCACCATGAGCAGTATCGCCAGAGCCATGCCCAGCATGAGCAGCAAGCGGTCATCACGGGCTATGGCGGCTATTGCCAGGACGTTGTCTATTGACATCGAAACATCCGCCATGGCGATCGTTAACAAGGCTCGCCGCATCTGGTAGCGAGTCCGGTCACCAGTGGCTTCCTGGTCCGGATCGTGGTCGGAACGGACATTATCGGCGTGTTGACGAAGATCACGGTAGAAGCGCCAGCACACCCATGCCAGCAATATACCTCCGATCAGCAGGATTCCCGGGATGGCCAGAAGGTAACTGGCAATAATGGCGAACAGCAGCCGCATGACAGCAGCCATGAACATACCCAGCATTACTGCCTGGCGTCTCAACTCGGGTGGCAACCCGGCGGCGGCCATCGCAATTACCACTGCGTTGTCACCTGACAGAACAAAATCTGCAAAGATAATCTGAGCGACTGCCAGAAAACTGATGTCCGTCACCGTTTCGGCTCCTGGCGTCCAATCAACCGTCTGGCCGCCGATACCGGCCATCCCGTCCCGTCCTGGAGACCTTCATTGATTCCACAGCTGAATTGAAATAGGAATCCATGCATTCGAGACTGGCCTCTTGACAGCTTGAACGGTTCCGACGCTCTACGAAAGCGATTCGCACAAACCGGTCCGGGCAGCTATCTACGACTGCAATTGACTTTCCTGCCCCAGGCTGGTGCATATCTCTGTTGCTAGATGGGGTACAATATGGCCAAAACCAATGGCAAGTTGACCAATATTGCGGTTGCATCCACTCCCGAGATCACCGTTGTCAGCCAGTTTGTCGCCGATCTGTCGTTTGAAAACCTTGCCTTCCAGAACAATGTGGACACCAATAGACCGTTTGACACCAGGGTAGAACTGAACGTCGATTCCAGGCGGTCTCGGGATGCACACACATTCCAGGTCAGCATCAAGCTGAATCTCAACGCCAGCATCAAGGGCTCCGGCGAACCCGTCTACTGTCTCGAACTGGACTATGTGAGTCTTTTCCGAATTCCTGACGCGACCAGGGAGCAATTGCATCCCTTGCTGCTTGTTGAATGCCCGCGTCTTGTTTTTCCCTTTCTGCGCAAGCTTGTGTTTGACATAACCAGGGAAGGTGGTTTCATGCCTCTCAATCTCGATACAATCGATTTCAGGGCCGTCTATGATAATGTTCATGCGGACAATGCCACCAATACCTGAAGACGCTTTCCCGGCTTCGATAAGCTGGCACATTTCAGCCCTGGCTGGCGAGCCACAGTGCATCGCGCCCCAGCTGCTCCCTGACATAGCGTCGGTGGGCAATGTCCTCGTTTTCGGTCAACAGGCTGGGCAGGGGATGCGGGCGCTCTCCGGTTGCCTCACCGGGTGTGTTGCCGAGGTTGTTCTCTTCCAGATATTGCAACATGCCACCGGTGCCGGCACTGTCCCTGCGCAGGCAGAGATAGACTTCGCTTAACAGGAGGGCATCAAGCAGCGCGCCATGTTGGCTGCGCCCGGATGTATCGACACGATAGTAGCGACACAGGGCGTCCAGGCTGTGCCGGTTGCGCCCGGGGAGTGTCTGCCGCGCAAAATCCAGCGTATCGAACACCCTGTCGGGTGGAATCGACTCACAGCCAGCCAGCTTAAGCTCCTTGTTCAGGAAAGCCATGTCGAAACTGGCGTTATGAATGACCAGACGCGCTGTACCCATGAATTCGAGAAGGTCCTGGACGATGTCCCTGAATACCGGGAACCTCTCGAGAAAGGCATTGTCAAGACCATGCACCTCAAGTGAACTCTCCGATACATCCACTTCGGGATTGATGTATCTCTGGAACTCGTCACCGGTCCGATAACGGTCTTCGAGCTCTACCAGACCAATTTCTATGATGCGCCCCGGTCCATCCGATTCGAGATGCGTCGTTTCCGTATCAAGTATCAGTTCCCGCACTGCTATCCCAACCTTGCCCTGATGTTTGACAACATGTCCTTGACCTCCCGGCGGGTCTCGTCCATCGACACAGAGTGGATTACAAAATCGGCTCTTTCTCTTTGCCGTTCGTCGTTGAATTGCCGAGACAGCAGAACATTGATCTGGCAAGTGTCGAGATTTCCCCTGGCAGCCAGCCGCTGGTGCTGGATTTCGGCAGGGGCAGACACCACGACAACAATATCGACCTCGCGATCTGCTCCGGTTTCAAACAGGAGCGGTATCTCGACAGCACACAATCGCTTCCCGGCACGCCTGGCAGTAGCCAGAAATTCCAGCCGGTCCTTCCTGACCAGCGGATGAATCAACGCTTCCAGCCGGTCCAGGAGTTCCTGGTTTCCCAGCACACGGCGTTGCAACGCCTGGCGATTGACACCGTTCTCATCCACTATTGAATAGCCAAACTCCTGAACGATTGCCTCGGTACCCTCCCCATTGGTCGCGTAAAGGCGTTTTACGCTGTCATCCGCGCTCCAGACTGGAAGACCCTCGTCGGCAATCATTGCCGTTACGGTAGACTTCCCCATGCCCATTCGGCCTGTCACGCCTATCACCAGGGGATCAGACTCATTCATTCCCGACCAGGTTTATCAACTCGGGCGTAATCTCGGGCAAGACCCCGAACCAGAAGTTGAAGCTGTAGGCCGCCTGATGCAACAGCATGCCCAATCCGCCCACCGTTCGACATCCCGAACGGGCTGCAGTTTCCAGAAATACCGTTGGCCGATGGCCATAGACAAGATCATAGGCAATGGTCCCCTTTTTAATGCGGCGCCCGGGAAACCGCAAAGTTGGCTTTCCTGCCATGCCCATCGACGTCGTATTGACAACCAGTGCGACCTTCTTCACCAGATCATTCATGCGACTAATCTGGTAAACCTTGACCCGGTTTCCCATATGATTGCGCAGCAATTCCGCCCGCTCGATAGTTCTGTTGACCAGGTAAATCTCGGGCAATCCTTCGCTCAACAAGGTATGTATGACCGCCCTCGCAGCCCCGCCGGCACCGACAACCAGAGCCGGGCCACTTTCGGCTTTCCAGTCGGGTATTGTTTCGACAAGATTGCGATGAAATCCGTAACCATCCGAGTTGTCGGCATGTATGGTGCCGTTGGCCCTGAACGCCAGCGTATTTGCAGCTCTGATCATGGCGGCATTGTCCGATACATGCTCGGAATACTGGAGTGTCGCCTCCTTGTGCGGAATCGTGACATTGACGCCTCGAAAACCCATCAGTCCTAGTGTCCGGATAACAGTGCGGAAGTCGCTGGGCCTGACTTCCAATGGCACATAGTGCCCTTTGATTCCATACTTCTCAAGCCAGTAATTGTGAATCAGTGGTGATTTGCTGTGCCCTATCGGATAGCCGATGACACCGGCCAGAACCCCCTGTTCCCCAACCTTATTGCCCATCGTCAGGTTACTCCGCCTTAAAGAAAACTGGAACGCAGCCCAGAACGTCTACCGTTAACAAGCGTTAACAGGAATTGCCATTTCAATCATCTCTGCAACTCTGCACCTTGCAAATTGAAGATCTGTTCAGGGACGCAGGCCGATGGCCGGCACTGAAATGCTTCACTGGAGCCGCCGCAGTGCGGGAATGGCCGCTGCGCAGGACTTTCGCCAAATTCCGGATGCACCTCAATGGAGCCGCCCCGCTCTGTATCGCTGACCCAGACCGGTCATCCGGTCGAAGACAGGCGCCGTCATATCAGGGTATCCGCCGGGCAGGATTCCCCGCCGCACCGCGACTGCATTGCTGCGAAACCCCGCTACGGGTCTGCGGCTCGTGATCGGTTGCGACTTGCCTCACCCGTGCCGCAATCCTGTGAACTGGCACGGCCTCGGGCCTCTCGGTGCGCTTTCACGGACAGACCCGCCAACCGGGGTCCATGCACTTGCATGGCGGTCCGGATCATGCCCTCCGGGAAACGCTGACAACACCCCCTTGTGCTGGAGACAGACACGGGAAGCCGCGGCCGGCGGCAAGGCCTTCACACCGGCAGGCCTTGTGTGTACCTGCCTGGCCGTGATGCCCCGCCTGTTCGCCGGCCCTGATCAGGACTGTCAGGTGGTCATCAATCCGAGGATGACGAAGCCGCCGATGATCAAGGTGATGACGGCAATGCCAGGACCGGCTACCCACTGGATGTTTGCCTTGTCACGCCTGACTGCTTCGACATCAAGCCCGGCCATCTTGCGTTCCATGCGCTCGAGTGCGACCCTGTAATCAGCCTGATGGGTGTTCATGCGTTCCTCCGGCACGGCGATCTGCCGGGCGAGCTGGTGATTGTCCGGTGCCCCGCTCATGCCACGAGGATAGGCCGGAATCGCTCTCCGGTCCAGGGTTGCGACACGAAGGATCTTCCGAATCAGGCTCGAATCCTGTTGCGCACGCATCAATTCGATGCCAGAAACCAGTTTAACCCATACGGACCATTGCAGATGTTTACCTGGGTCTGCCCATGACTCTGCAGCGCTCGATTGCGAACCGCGTGTGCATAACCTTCCCATGACTGTGCACAAGTCTGGAAAAACCTGGCGGATATGCACCCGGCCTGGCCGTGACGGGAAACCGGATACGGCCGATGTGTTTCCCCTCCAACAGGTTGTGCACAATTTCTGCTAACCATCAGCGAATCTATAGCTACACCTGAAAGACTGTAACCAACACATTTGAAGCAGCTTTCCTGGGAACTTTGCGCGTTTTCCATGACAGCTGTCATGACTGTTCAACTTATCCCCACGCATTATAATAATAGAATCCTTTATAATTTGATTCTTATAGGATTGATGCGTGAAATCTTGTGCCACCACCACACAGCCGGTTTCAGGATCTTCAGGCCGTGAAACGTGCACGCCTTTCCAGGCAGGATATCGGCTTGATGAAGGCTCGCAACAGTGAACAGCCGCCTGGGCGGACTGACCCCGATTGGCAAGGGTCGATACCGGGAATCCCCGGGTCTCGACTACGAGGATTTCAGGGTTGGTGATGTCATCGAGCATTGGCCGGGACGCACGATCAGCGAAGCGGACAATACCTGGTTCACATTGCTGACGATGAACACGCATCCGCTGCACTTTGATTCCCATTACAGCAGTAACACGGAATTCGGAGAGTGCCTCGTCAATTCTACATTGACAGTTGCGATTGTAGTTGGCATGTGCGTTTCAAGCACCAGCCAGCGGGCCATTGCCAATCTCGGTTGGCAGGAAATACGCCTGCCATCCCCGGTCCTGGCGGGTGACACGATTTATGCCGAGACAACCGTGCTGGAAAAACGGCGTTCGGTTTCGCGGGCCAGTTGTGGCATTGTCAAGGTTCGACATGTTGGTCGCAACCAGCGGGGAGAAAGCGTCGTCGACATGGTTCGCTCCTTTCTGGTCCCGACCAGGGGACACGCCACAGCTGACGCCGTGCAGCGATAGGCATCAGCCGGCATGCTGCACACGCCTGGACGAACATGACCTGTGATGCCGATGTTCTGATTGTGGGGGCAGGACCGGTTGGTGTTGGGCTGGCCATTGAACTCTCCCTCTTCAATGTGTCAACAATAGTCGTCGAAAGGAATGCGTGCCTTCACAGGGTTCCAAAGGGTCAGAACCTGACCCAACGGACGGGTGAACACTTTCGTCGCTGGGGTGTATCCCGGGAAGTCAGGTTGGCCTGTGCCATAAGCAGGGACTTCGGAATCGCAGGCGTTACAACCTACGGCAAACTGACTGGCGATTACTATTTCGACTGGCTGCGGCGCGCCGACGTCAGCCGGTACTATGCTGCCGATAACGAACGCCTGCCGCAGTACCGGACCGAACATGTTCTGCGCCAGAGGCTGATGCAATTCGACTGTGCTTCGCTTCTCGAGGGCTGGACGGCGACCTCATTGCAGAATGAGGACAGCGGTGTGACGCTGACCGCTGAGCAGGCCGGCAGGAACCCGTTGATTCTGCGCGGCAGATACCTGGTGGGAACCGATGGTGCAGGCTCATTTGTACGCAGGGCGGCCGGGATAGGGCGGCAGATAGAAGACCACAAAAGGCGCATGGTATTGCTGGTCTTTCATTCGCGACAGCTCAATCGCATCGTCGAGAGGTTTCCGGGAAAGTCGTTCTTTCATATCGTGTGCCCCGGACTGGATGGATACTGGAAGTTTCTCGGGCGAGTCGACGTCAATGGTAGCTGGTTTTATCACTCCCCGGTGGATGCAGCCACAACAGAAACAGCGTTCGATGCCGGTCGGCACCTGACCGAGGCAATCGGTTGCGCCCTCGACTTCACGGTCGAACATGTCGGCTTCTGGGATTTGCGGTTCAGCGTTGCCAACCATTACGGCCAAGGACGTGTGTTCCTGGCCGGAGATTCAGCCCACAACCATCCGCCATATGGCGGTTATGGCATAAATATGGGCTTTGAAGATGCAAGAAATCTCGGTTGGAAAATGGCGGCAACAATTCTCGGATGGGGAGGAGATCGGCTATTGGCAACCTATGACGAAGAGCGCCGGTCGATATTTGTGTCAACAGCGGACGAATTCATCAAACGACTGATCAACGATGATGCCAGGCTGGTTGCCAACCATGATCCGGTGAAGGATGGAGAAGGATTTGAACGCGCCTGGAACCGTTTTGCCATCGACTCGAACCTTGATGTCGACCAGTATTGTCCGCATTATTCCGGTTCATCGATTGTGGTTGGCGGAGACAAGGCGTCGGGAGCAAGTGGAAAACATGCTTTCGAAGCCAGGGCCGGGGAACATTTGTATCCGGCCCGTCTGTCCGACGACCTCACAATCGTCGATATTCTGGGTGACGATATCGGCGTGATCCTGACTGGTCTGTCCGAAGTCGAGATTGATGACTGCCGCCGCAGTTGCATGCAGAGTTCGATACCCTGTTCGGTTCATGCCGTGCAACAGACAGCTGAAACATCAAGGTGGAAAGCCGGCGTAATTGTCGTACGTCCGGACCATTTTGTTGCCTTTGCAGGCAAGGATGTGCCGAAAAACCTGTGTGCAGTGATCAGAAAGGTGGTCGGCTCGTAGAAGCCCGGGGCAGACTCCGGCCCTAGGGACGGATTGCCAGATCGTATTGCCGGTCGTGTGCAAGGGAAGGAATCTGGCATCTGGCGCGATCCGATTCCCTGAGGTCCAGCATTCTGGTGATGCAACCCGTTTCCTTTCCACCGAGATCAACGACAACCCTGCCCCACGGATCAACGATCAGCGAGTGACCGTAACTAGTGCGTCCGTCATCATGTCGGCCTGCCTGCGCAGCAGCTACTATCCATGCACCGTTCTCGATGGCCCGGGCTCGCAACAATACCTCCCAGTGGGCCCGCCCCGTATTGACGAGGAAAGCCGATGGCACGAACAGGACCCGGGCTCCCGCCTTTGCCTGAATTCGGTAGAGCTGCGGAAAGCGCAAGTCGTAGCATATGCTGAGCCCCCAATTCCCCCACGGGGTCCTGGCAACAACAGAAACGTCACCGGCAATGTAACGCGACGATTCACGAATCGGTTGCTGGCCGTGCAGGTGAATGTCAAACATGTGTATCTTGTCGTAACGAGCCGCTATGGCGCCCGTTTCGTTGATCAGGACCGAGTGGTTCCTTAGTTTCCTTCCGTCCGAGATCGGAGTTGATCCTATGTGAATCCACAATCGATGTCGCGCCGCCAGGGCACGACAACTAGCAATGAAGGGATCCCGGTCCTCGGTGGTAGCCACAAGGCGCATGGCCGCGAAATCGGAGTTCATGAGGCCGGCATTTTCCGGGAGGGCCAACAAACTCCCTGGAGGAATGTCACTGACCATGTTGTTCAGCCAGGCAATGTTGTGCTGATGGCAAATTGTCGAACGCATCTGGACGAGAGTAACCGGCAGCATGTCAAGGGTCATGTCGATGAGCTCCGTTTCAACGGTTCCATAGCCGTCTGGCCTCTACAATTTCGATCAGCAACAACATGGACAACCAGCAGCATCAAGAATAATGTTCAGTGTTTTTGCGCCTGACACCAGTGTCGTAAACGTCCCGACATGGCTCCTGGCTTTCTCGAAAGCCGGACAGTCGGATCCAGCAAACCTGGTACGCCGGAGTCATGATACTGATGGCAGGCAGAGTTTTCCCTCTTCGACATTCAATCGCCAGGACCTGAAAGACAAATGGTTGATACACTGGCCCAGATATATCCCTGGCTGAAGGCAGGTCATATCATATCGTTCATATCGTGGATGGCAGCGTTGCTCTATCTTCCGAGATTGTTCGTGTATCATGTGGGCATCGGTTCCAATAGACCGCTAACGCACGCCATGTTCGTAACCATGGAGGCACGGTTGTTGCGCGCCATCATGACGCCGGCGATGTTGTCGACCTGGATATTCGGATTCTTGCTGCTCTTGATTCCGGGCACGGTAGACTGGGTGCAATATTGGCCATGGTTGAAAATGATTGCCGTCGTGACACTGTCGGTTTTTCACATGTGGCTGGCCCGACAGCGACGATTGATTGAAGAAGGGAATTGTCGAGTTACAAGTCGCCAGTTTCGTGTCATCAACGAGATACCTACGGTCCTGATGATCGTGATCGTGATCATGGTTGCGGTCAGGCCAATATAAAATTCGCCTTGACCTGGGTAGGCCAGGCTGTTCAGTTTGCGGTCGAATCTGTGCCGCATTACTACCCGGATCACTGGCAAGGAGCGAAAGTAGGCACACGATGATCAACCCAGGAGCGGCGATGCTGGTCATTGGTGACGAGATTCTGTCCGGTCGAACCAGAGACCGCAACGTATCCCATCTGGCAACAGAAATCGGTAAGGTCGGCATCGATTTGCGCGAAGTTCGTATTGTGCCCGACGAGCAGGATCACATCGTCAGGTCGGTCAACACCCTGCGCCGTCGCTACGACTATGTGTTTACCAGCGGTGGCATCGGTCCAACCCATGACGACATTACATCAGAGGCCATTGCTGTGGCATTTGATCGCCGTTTCGTCATTAATGATAGGGCTCGACAAGTCATCGAAGACAGAGCTCGCACCTACGGTATGGAAATCAACAACGCCAGGTTACGAATGGCACGCATGCCTGCCGACGTACGTCTTATCGACAACAGTGTTTCAGGTGCACCTGGCTTCATTATCGGCAATGTCCATGTCCTGGCCGGCGTACCCAGGATCTTCAGGGCCATGCTGGCCACATTGATCCCGCAGCTAAAGGGAGGCAGGCCCTTTCACTCAATGACTGTGGAAGTCCGGCGTCCGGAAGGTGAGCTGGCGGCTGAACTAGCCCGTATCGCGGCGCAGGAACCGAATCTCGGAATAGGGTCCTATCCGTTCTCGGACAGAGGTATCCTTGGTTCCCGGGTCGTCGTAAGAGGACAGGATCGCAGCAGGGTGCGGCTGGTAACCAGGAGGATCAGGCAGACGTTTGCAAGCGACGTGACCGACGGGTGATCAGTGGTCCGTCTGGTCGGAGGAGCCCTGGCGCACCTTGCCATGCACAAGCTGGCTGTACAGCTTCTCAAGTTGCTTCGTGGTGGAAAACCTGATGACCAGTTTGCCGGAATGACCGCGTTCAGAAAGGACAATCGAGACCTTGGCCTTGAGATTGGCGGCGATAGCGGCCTCGAGAATCGCCGTATCCGGTGACTTCCGTCCCGGCCTGGGGTTAGCGGTTGCGGCCGTGGCTTGCGCCTGTTTGCTGACCAGACGCTCGGTCTGACGTACCGACAATTGCTGGGTCAAGACTTTTGTGGCTAGCTTTGCGGGATCGGGAGCCGACAACAAGGTGCGGGCATGTCCAGCTGACAGACGGTTGTTTCGAACCTTTTCCTGAATGGATTCGGGAAGGTTGATCAATCTGACAGAATTGGCGACATGGGAACGGGATTTGCCTATCCTGGAGGCCAATTGCTGTTGTGTCCAGCCGAATTCCTTCATCAAGCCCTGATAGGCGAAAGCTTCGTCAATGGCATTAAGGTCCGATCGGTGAACGTTCTCGACAATGGCAACAAGCAAACACTCGGCATCGGTTAACGCTCTCCTGAGGACCGGGACCTTTTCCTGCCCGGCCAGCTGGGCTGCTCGCCAGCGCCGCTCGCCGGCAACGATCTGCAGTTTGTCCACCTGTTGGGGGTGAGCCCGCACGATCAATGGCTGGATGACTCCCTGGCTGGTGATGGACGCTGCCAGTTCCTCCAGTTCTCCAGCCGGAAATAGACGTCTCGGCTGGTTCGGATTGGGAACGATAGAGTCGATGGGAACTGACATGACTTCCGGCCCGTTCCTTTCAAGCAGGCCAGTCTTTCCGATCAGGCTGTCCAGTCCTCGACCAAGAACCCCGCTTCCCTTCTGTTCATTGGTCATTTGCTAGATCTCTCCTGTCGCCAGCCGCTGGTTTTCAAGAATCTCCCTGGCCAGAGCCAGGTAGGCCAACCTGCCGATCGACTTCGGATCATATGACAGCATCGGCAATCCGTGCGAGGGAGCTTCCCCGACACGGACATTTCGGGGAATTACTGTTTTGTAGACAAGCTCCCCCAGATGTTTTCTGGCATCTGCCTCTACCTGTCGTGCCAGGCGGTTGCGCCTGTCAACCATGGTTAGCAATACTCCTTCTATCTTGATCCGACTGCTTACCTCCTGTCGCAACCTGTCAATCGTCAGCATCAGCTGGGAAAGCCCTTCAAGGGCATAGTACTCGGCCTGAAGGGGCACCAGAACACTGCCTGCAGCAACGATGGCGTTGAGCGTCAGCAGGTTCAGGGATGGTGGGCAATCGAGAAAGATGAACTGATACTGTTCCAGATGGTCGCTGTTTCTGGACAGCGCGTCGACCAGAAGATGCAGGCGGTGCTGTGAACTGGCCATATCGAGGTCGAACGAACTGAGATCCATTGTTGAGGGCACAATTTCGAGGGCCGATACAGGCGATTCGAAAATCGCCTCGTGCACTGCGCAATGCCCCGAAAGAACATCGTGGATCGACAGCGTGCGACGGTCCGCACCTATGCCTAGACCGGTGGAGGCATTGCCCTGCGGGTCAAGGTCCATAAGCAGTACATGCGCCCCGAGATTGGCAAGCTCTGCGCCCAGATTCATTACCGTGGTTGTCTTCCCGACCCCTCCCTTCTGGTTGGCTACGGCAACAATGTGCGTTCTCGTCGGCAGCACAATCGGGTCAGTCATACGCCAGATCCTTCAATACCACGATCATCCCGTCTGCACTGGTGAGACTGGGAAAGGCTTGCCACGAAAACCTCCAGTGGCGGGAAGCCAGACGGATTTCCCTTCGGTATGATTTGCCCTTCGGCAAAATTGCGCGGCCACGGTTCGCCAGATGTGGACGGAACAACTTCACCAATGTGTCAATTCTGGCCACAGCCCGAGCCGTGATAATGTCTGCCCCAACCGGAGCACATTGTTCGATCCGGAGCGCAACGACGTCGACGTTCACACCAAGTTGTCTGGTCGCCATCTTCAGGAATTCAGCCCGGCGGGTATTGGCCTCGACGAGAATGAATTCGTGGTCACAGATATCCGCTTCGGATACAATCGCCAGAACCATGCCCGGCAAGCCTGCACCCGACCCGACATCCAGCCATCTGAGATTGCCCTTTGGACGAAAGCTGAACAGCTGTGCAGCGTCAAGGATGTGTCGGGACCACACATCTTCCAACGTCGATGTGGCAACCAGGTTCACACCGGCATTCCAGATCCGCAGCATGTCTACAAAAGCGTCGAGTCTTTCCCAGGTCGGCGCGTTCAAATGGTACTGCAGCAGGGATCTGGCATCCGAAAGGCGCAATTCGCGGCGAAACTGGCTTGTATGTTCGCTGATCCTGGCCTGATCGAGGAGGTAGCCGGGGCGGGATTCGAGCACTCGGTGGTCCGGCTGCAGGCCCGTTGAATCAACCGTTTGTTTCTCCTTCGCGCCGTCAGCAGCGACCATTTTCGCTTCAGGCACTGTTATAGCCACGACCCATGGCTTCGGTGATGTTCGTCATGCAACGAAGCGGTGTCGGCCGGCGTTGCCGTCGTGCGGCACCAAATCGCTTCGGCCAGCTTCTATGCTGGAGAGGAGCAAGGCCAGAGCCGAAGGAGTCATGCCTTCAATTCTGCCAGCCTGCGCCAGGGTTTCAGGCCTGATATTGGTCAGTTTGTCACGCAACTCGGCCGAAAGTCCGTTGATTTCCGCATAATCTATCGATTCCGGAATGCAGCACGCCTCGTTTTTCTCCAGCTTTTCCGCTTCCCGCCGCTGGCGTGCAAGGTATTTGGCATAGATGGCGTCGTTTTCGAGCAGTTTTGCTATGTCACCGTCGATAGCGGACAGAATTGGCCAGATGCGGGTAAGCGAGCGGACAGAAATGTCAGGAAGCGACAAGAGATCAAGACCATCCCTCCTTACACCATCCTGGCTTACACGAATGCCGTGTCGCCGAGCTTCAGTTGGCACCAGCGTATGGCTCGATAGAAGTGCGCGTGCGGCCTCAAGTTTCCGAACCTTGCCAGAAAAGCTGTCCCATCGTCGGCGCGAGGTCAGACCAAGCTGGCGGGCCAGGGGTGTAAGCCGCGTATCGGCATTGTCGGCCCGCAGTGACAACCGGAACTCCGCCCGTGAAGTAAACATGCGATAGGGCTCGGTGACACCGCGAGTTACAAGATCATCGATCATCACGCCGATGTAGGATTGCGACCGCCGAAACATGATCCCTTCCTCGCCACGTGTCATGCGAGCAGCGTTCAGTCCGGCAACCAGCCCTTGTGCGGCAGCCTCCTCATAACCCGTTGTCCCATTGATCTGTCCGGCAAGATACAGGTTGGGGAGCAGGCGACATTCGAGTGTCGACCTCAGACATTTCGGATCAACATAATCATATTCGATAGCGTAGCCCGGTTGCAGAATGTCCACATTTGTCAACCCTGGTATGGTCCGGACGAATTCCGTCTGGATATCAGCAGGAAGGGACGTCGAAATACCGTTCGGATATACGGTATCATCGTCGAGACCTTCAGGCTCGAGAAAGATCTGGTGTGAGGACTTGTCGGAAAATCGGACAATTTTGTCCTCGATTGAAGGACAATAGCGCGGTCCGGTGCTGCTGAAATGACCGCCATATATGGCCGATCTGTCCAGGTTGTTACGGATGATTTCATGCGTCGACGGGGTCGTATGGACAATATGACAATTGACTTGCCGCACACGCGGTCGCACCGACATGAATGAAAACATGACAGGAGACGCATCGCCGGGTTGTTTCTGGAGCCGACCCCAGTCGATGGTCCTGCCATCCAGTCGCGGCGGCGTCCCGGTCTTCAGTCGTCCCAACGGGAAGTCCAGTGCCTCCAGCCTTTCAGCCAGCAGCACGCTTGCACTGTCACCGACACGCCCGGCCGGTATCGCTGTTTCGCCGAGCCTGATCATCCCCCGCAGGAAAGTGCCGGTCGTCAAGACAACAGCCCTGCTTTGCAACTCGCTTCCATCGGCGAGGACAACGCCGCACAACCTGCCGCCCGACATCAACAGGTCTGCAACTTCGCCCTCCAGGATTGTCAACCCGGAAAGACTAGCCAACTGCCGTTGCATGGCAGTGGCGTAAAGCGCTCGGTCGATCTGGGCGCGCGGGCCCTGGACTGCCGGCCCCTTGCGGCGATTCAGCAGCCGAAACTGTATTCCGGAGGCATCGGCGGTCCTTGCCATTACACCGTCAAGCGCATCGATTTCACGAACCAGATGCCCTTTGCCAAGTCCACCAATCGCCGGATTGCACGACATCCTGCCGATGGCATTCCGGTCAAGCGTGATCAGGGCCGTCCGGGAACCGGCCCGCACGGCTGCGGCTGCGGCCTCGGCGCCGGCATGCCCGCCGCCAACAATTGTTACGTCAAAATGTTTCACGTGAAACACTCTATTTGCCAATGCAGAAAGTGGCAAATATTTCGCCTAGAACCTGCTCGATATCAACCGTTCCGGTTAGTGAGTCGAGAGCCTTGAGTGCATTTCTGATTTCCTCGGCACAGATTTCACCGCAAGGTAGCGGTGGCGCCAATGACGCTGCCGCAGCCCCAAGAGCACAGATAGCGGACTCGACTGCATTGCGATGGCGAATGTTGGTCATGGCCGAAACCCGTGAAAGCCGCCTGCTCAAAATCCCGGCAATACGGTCGATCATGGCATCGACACCCTCGCCCGTCAGGCCTGATACGCCGTCATGCATCCCGGAATGGCCGAGATCACACTTTCCGCAAAGAATGATGTCACTCTCCCGGGGCTCCAATCCGGCACCGCCCACGCCACAGGCATCGGCAAGAAATACGCGGAGATCTGCATTCTCGGCACGCGCCACCGTTCGCTCGACCCCGATCGCTTCTATCGGATCACTGGTCTGGCGCAGGCCGGCGGTGTCAAGTACCGTAACTGGTAGACCTCGCAGATCCATTCGAACCTCGACTATGTCGCGCGTGGTCCCGGCAATGCTTGAGGTTATGGCGGCCTCCCGACCTGCCAGATGGTTGAGCAAAGTCGATTTGCCGATATTCGGTCTCCCGACAATAGCCACCTCAAACCCGTCCCTGAGCCTCTCGGCGGTGGTAATGCCGCCGAGTTCTGCCTCAAGATCTGCACGCAACTCGTCAATCACCGCACCGGCCTGATGACAGAGATCGGCTGGTAAATCCTCCTCCGAAAACTCAAGTTCGGTTTCCACCAGGGCCAGAGAGCGTGTCAGCCGTCGCTTCCAGGTGTCGACCCGGTGTCCTACTGCCCCGTCATACTGATTCTGGGCCTGACGCCTCTGCAACTCCGTTTCCGCATCAATCAGGTCGCCCAGGCCCTCGACCTGGGCAAGGTCCATGCGCCCCGACAGCAGAGCTCGCAAAGTGAATTCGCCAGGCCGGGCCGGACGTAGACCGGGCTGCCCGGCTAGTGCCTCAAGCACAGCCTGCGTTGTGGCGCGACCACCATGGATCTGCAACTCGGCCGATGACTCGCCGGTATAACTGCTGCCGGCCGAAAAGCGGATTATTAGACATTCATCAAGAACTGTGCCGTCGCAACGGCGCAGCTTGCGAAGAACGGCGCGACGCGGTGGGGGCAATGGCCCGGCCAATTGGCGAAGAAGCGCTGTAGTGTGGTCTCCGGAAACGCGAATTACTGCAATCGCTGCACGCCCCGGTGACGTGGCAGCTGCAAAGATGGTATCCGTGTTCGTGGTCAGTCCCGAAATCATTCTTGACGCGGCCCCCGAACCTGGCCGCCGGGGAATCTACCTGCTGTTCATGGAAGTGAAAAAGTCGGTATTGGTTCGTGTAATCCTGAGTTTGGAAATCAGAAACTCGATGGCTTCCGTAGTACCCATGGACGTGAGAATGCGTCGCAGCATGAAGGTCTTCTGCAGGTCCTGACGGGAAACAAGCAAATCTTCCTTGCGTGTACCGGATTTGAGAATATCCATCGACGGATAAACCCGCTTGTCAGCGACCTTGCGGTCGAGAACGAGTTCAGAATTTCCTGTTCCCTTGAATTCCTCGAATATGACCTCGTCCATGCGGCTGCCAGTGTCGATCAGAGCGGTGGCAATGATGGTAAGCGATCCGCCTTCCTCAATATTGCGAGCGGCACCGAAAAAGCGCTTTGGACGCTGCAAGGCATTGGCATCAACACCACCACTCAAGACCTTGCCCGAAGAGGGAACGACAGCGTTGAAGGCGCGCCCGAGACGGGTGATGGAATCAAGCAGAATTACCACATCCCGCTTGTTTTCTACCAGCCGCTTGGCTTTCTCGATAACCATCTCGGACACCTTGACATGACGCGTGGCCGGCTCATCAAAGGTCGACGATATGACCTCTCCCTTAACGCTGCGCTGCATGTCAGTGACTTCTTCTGGCCGCTCGTCAACGAGCAGGACAATAAGATAGCACTCGGGGTGATTGGATTCGATGGATTTGGCGATATTCTGCAAGAGCACGGTCTTGCCTGTTCTCGGGGGTGCCACGATCAGAGCACGCTGGCCCTTTCCGAGCGGTGCCACCAGGTCGATTATACGGGCCGACAGATCTTTCGAGCGAATATCCTCTATTTCCATGCTAATTCGCTGGTCGGGATAAAGAGGCGTCAGATTGTCGAAGTGAACGCGGTACCTGGCAGTTTCGGGATCGCTATAATTGAGCATCGAAACGTTGGTCAGCGTGAAATACTTCTGTCCGGGACCCGGAGCCTGCAATTCACCAGCAACAGTCGAGCCGGTTCGCAAGCCAAAGAGACGGATGATTCTAGGACTGACATAAATGTCGACAGGGCCCGGAAGATAATTCGATTCCCGGGAGCGCAGGTAGCCGAAACCGTCCTGCAGAACTTCGAGCACGCCGTCGTCGCTGAACACTTTCCAGCCTTGGGCAGCCCGTTTCTTGATAACCTCGGAAATGATGGCATCCTTGGACATACCGGAAGGATTTTCGACACCGAGCTCACCGGCCATGGTGAGCAACTCGGCAGGCTTGATCGCCTTCAGTTCGGAGACGTGAATTTGCTGATTGGACATAGTGTAATAGTCACCTGCAGTCCTGCCGCGACCACGATCACGAGAGGGATGTTAAGGGAAGAACAAAGCGCCGGACGGCTTAAGGTCAGATAGGTCCTTCGATCCGACAAGTCAACCGAAGGTTGTGTCTAATGTCTCGGATTTAACCACGGCAAAGCAGTTGCTACGCAGTGATTACGAGTGTTGCCCGAAATCCAGCGGAGGTAAAGATCATGAGACTTGCGGCACCGAACAGGGAGACGCCGCCAGTTGATTCAGAACTCTCCTGATCCAGGCCTAAACGACCGAACGGAGAACGGCGTCCAGCCGATGTGGTCGGGCGTTCCGTAGCAGCAGCCCGCATTGCGAAGGGTGATTGCGAAGACACACGACTTTCTCGGCCAGCCAGGCGCAAAGGTGTTATGGCGGGAGCAAGGGCACATCAAGACAACACAACATCCGGAGAGTGCAGCAAGGTTGCAAGGCTTGCTGCGGAAAGGCGTTGGAAGCGACAAATGTCGATCAGTTATGCGGTGACGAGCTCACACAGCTAAACCGGGCAGTTGCCTCAAGGATGGGCGGGGACTGTGTGTTTATCAATTGTGGATTGAGATCGCCGTTGGATGATGCGTTTCGCGTGGTTATAGAGGAAATCAAGTGCTCCGGAGACCAATGGTGTCATGTCGTCATATTGGAAACAACCAATGGCCCTACGGCGACGACACCCTAATCCCGGATGGTATGGATAGTCGGTCTTATCAATACCTGGGCCCGGTAGGAACAGGGGAATGGGCTGCAGGCCGCCTGAAGCTAGCGGACCGGAAGGCGAAGTATTACGGGTAGACTTCTCGCCGACTGTCTTCAGCCGTCAACGGTTCTACACTGTTGCTGCCTTCGTGACCAACTGTGCCTGAAGTGGAAGGTGGATGCTGGACCATCTGGTCCGCTCGGCAACTCGTGGTAGCTTCGATTTGCCCGAAATTGACCTCAGTCGCCAACGGCTCGCCAGCGAATGCTTTCAGGCGGTCCGGCCCGGGCCAAGGCTCCGTAAAGCGGCTCGCCGGGCAACTCCCGGGCGAGGAGCGGGCGCAGTTGCAACAATTTCTCAAGATCAATTCCGGTTGCAAATCCGCTGCGCTCGCAAAGAAAGACAAGATCCTCGAAAACCACATTGCCAGTCGCGCCCGGCGCAAAAGGACATCCTCCGAGACCCCCCAGGGTTCCATCAAGAATGCGAATGCCGGACTGCAATGCCGCAAACGCATTGGCAATTCCGGTTCCCCTCGTATCATGCAGATGAATGATTACCGGAACAGGAAACAGGCGTGGAACGACGAGGCGGCAAAGTTCTTCAACCTGACAGGGGCCGGCAAACCCGACCGTGTCGGCAAACGCAATGACTTCTGCTCCGGCCTCCACGCAGGCAGTGGCGATTCGCAGGACATCGGTTGGCGAAACGTCACCGGCGATCGAGCAGCCGAAGGCTACAGAAATCGCCGCGCATATCAGTGGACGACCGTTGGTGCGCTCGCCAGCGGCTCGGGAAACCAACCCGATAGCAGATTGCCGCGTCCGACGGATATTCGAAAGGCTGTGCTCCTCGGTTGCCGACACCGATATAACGATTTCATCCACCCCGGTCTGCAATGCGTCGGCGATGGCCCGCTCATTCAAAGTCAGAGCAGAACTGAAGGCTCCGTCAAGCTGACTGACTGTCGAAATCAACCGGCGAATGTCTTCGAACTGCGGAAAAGTCCTGGTCGGCAGGAATGAGCCGACCTCGAAATGACGCACGCCTGCTGCATGCGCCGTTTCAAGCCATTCCATTTTGGCTGCAGTAGACGGAAAAGTCCTGGTCAATTGCAATCCGTCACGCAGCCCAAGTTCGCGTAAAACCACGCCGTGTTGCGGATACAGGCGTCGTGCAGCCATGTCAGTCGGGCTCATTGTTCTGCCTCGCCAGGCTTGACAATCGAATGCCTGTCGAAACCGAGCTCGTCCATGATCTGCTCTGTATGCTGGCCCAGTTCCGGCACGTTCAATTCCCTTCCGATGCGTTGTTGATTGACTTCAACCGGAAGGGCTGGAAAGCGCAATTTCCTGTTTCCGGGCAGGCGGCTGAACGACAGCCCTCCCGACGCCTGCGCTTGTGGATCATCATACATTTCAGCCGGTCTGGCAACAGCGGAAAAAGGAATGCCCTCACGCTCGAGAACGGCAGTCAGCCTGTCGAACGCCATGCCAGAAACCGCCTGTGCAACGCGCGGTACGGTCCAGTCCCGCGCAGCAATCTGATCCATGCGGGTTTGCAGTCTCGGGTCAGCCAGCAGGTCCGTCAATCCGAGTATCGAACAAAGCGCTTGCCATTGCGATTCTGATACAGCGGCGACAAATATGTGCATTCCATCAACGGTCGAAAAAATATCGTACACCGGCCACGAAAAAGCTCGATTGGGCATGGGGTCCGGTTCCACGTCGAGGAGTCCGAACTGAACCATGTGCTGGGCCACAAGCAACAGGCTGTTTTCGAACAATCCAACGCGCAAGTGGCGGCCCAAACCGGTCTGTTCCCTTTCCTGCAAGGCACCAATCACGGCATAGGCACCAAAAAGCCCCCCCATGATGTCATTGATAGACGAACCAACCCGCAATGGACGGCCAGGCGGGCCGGTCATGTAGGCGAGTCCGGTCATCATCTGCACGACCTCGTCAAGTGCCGCGCGATGCTGGTACGGACCTGTCAGAAATCCCTTGCAGGCTACTGTGACAAGCTTCGGAAATCGCTCTGCCAGTTGCTCGGGCGCTATGCCCATTCCAGACAAGGACGCATCGCGGAAATTCTCGAGAAGCACGTCGGCCGTGGCCAGCAACCTGTCGAAAGCGCAACGTCCATCCCGGGTTGTCATGTCAATGGTCACGGATTTCTTGCCGCGATTGAAGGTCGGAAAAAAGGATGCCCCCATACCGGTCAGCTGGCGTGTCTTGTCGCCACCCGGCGGTTCGACCTTGATGACTTCGGCACCAAAGCTGGCAAGAAAAAGGCCGCAACTTGGACCGAAGATCATGTGTGTGAGCTCCACGACCCTTATCCCCGCCAGCGGCTTGAACGCCGCATCTGCGCTCACTGCCGGGTGCCTATCGGTTTTGTGTTCCACAGGCTCAAGTCACCTTTCAATGATTTGCAACACCGGCGTTCCAGCCAATATTTACGAGATCTCGTCACCTTGATTCGACTCGCTTCAACTCGTTGCGCGCTATCAGACGCAAATGTACCTCATCGGGACCGTCGATGAAGCGAAGCGCTCTTCCCCAGGTCCACAGGTTAGCCAATGGTGTGTCGTTGGATAGACCGGCAGCCCCCCAAATCTGCATGGCACGGTCGAGGACGCGTGTTTGCAGGTTGGCCGCAGCAACCTTGATCTCCGACACAAGCACCCGCGCTGCCCTGTTGCCATCACGGTCCATCAACCAGCTCGTATACAGGTTAAGTAACCTGGCCTGGTCTATCTCGATCCTGCTGTGGGCAATCCAGTCCTGTATGTTGGCATAATCCGCCAGATTCCTGCCGAACGTCGAGCGGGAAAGCGCGCGCTCGCACATCAGGTCCAGAGCACGCTCGCACTGGCCAATCGTACGCATACAATGGTGTACTCTTCCTGGACCAAGCCTGGCCTGGGCAACCGCAAACCCTGCCCCTTCCTGACCCAGGAGGTTTTGACGTGGAACAACGACATTGTCGAACGCCAGTTCGCAGTGCCCCTCGGGAGCAAAGTGATTCATGATCGGAATGTTCCGCACGACCTTGAAGCCGCGGGCGTCGACTGGCACAATGACAAAGCTGTGGCGACCATGACGCGGCTCGTTGCCATCAGGATCGGTCAGACCCAATACCAGAGTAAACGCAAATCTGGGGTGGGCAGCACCAGTTGTGAACCACTTGCGGCCATTTATGACGTAAGAATGGCCTTTTCGCCGGATTGTTGTGGCAAGATTGGTTGGGTCGGATGAAGCGCAGTCCGGTTCGGTTATCGAAACCGCCGAGCGCATGCTGCCCTCCATCAGAGGATCAAGCCAACGCTGTTTCTGCTCGTCGGTTCCAAACATGTGGAGGATTTCCATGTTGCCAGTGTCTGGAGCGCTGCAGTTGAACACTTCGGATGCCCAGGGGAGTCGCCCCATGATCTCGGCAAGAGGTGCGTATTCGAGGTTGGACAGTCGCGTTCCCGGCTCGTTCTTCCCCAATCCGGGAAGAAACAGGTTCCACAATCCCGACGCCCTCGCTTTCGACTTCAGATCATCGATCAGGTCCATCGGGTATTCACCCTGTTGTACCTTGCGGCTCCATTCGGTGTCGGCGGGCCACACCTGCGTGTTCATGAAATCTTCGAGTTGCGCGCCCAGCTGCCTGACCCGCGCCGAGGGTTCAAAATCCATAGGTTCTATCCCCTGTTGGCCAGTGACTGTGCGACATCCATAAAGTCCTCGCCAGCAACTGTCAGTTCAACCGCCCGTCGTGCCAGAACAGGAACGGCATTACCCAGCCTTGCGGCATCGGTCGCTGCTGCATTGCCTCGCCGGGCACGGTCGAGCACACCTTCATAGATAGCAGCGTTTCGAAACAGTGCAAAAGCCATGTGGAACTTGCTCAACCGCAAATCGGTAGCGGCCTCCTTGAAGTAAGCGTCGGCGAATTCGGACATGGTCAAGCCGCAGATGCTCGCCGATGAACGAGGCGCTCGCTGGATATCGGCCTGGATGTCGCTCATGACCCAGATATAGGCACAAACATGTGCCAGATCGGCAAAGGGATGGCCGAGAGTTGACAATTCCCAGTCGAGCACTGCCCTTATGCTGCTCCCGGTCGGATGAAAGATGACATTTCCGGAACGATAGTCTCCGTGAACAATGGTTGTCGCGGTCTCCTGTGGCAGATTGTCCAGAAGCCAGTCAGGAAGTCGGTTCATATCCTGGAGATCCCTGCCCTTTGACAGTTTCCATTGACGGGACCAGAGGTTGATTTGCCGAGCAAAATAGTCCTTTTGACGACCAAAGGCACGCAATCCAGCGGCATCAATATCTACGGAATGTATGCGGGCGAGCATGCGGGCCAGGTTGAGAAGCATGGGACGAACCTGCGCTCTGTCAACACCGGGAAGCGAGTCCTGCTGAAAGGTGCGCCCCTCTACGTGATCCATTATGTAGAATTCAGTTCGCGCAATTGCCGGATCGGTGCAGTGCAGGATCACGCGCGGGACAGCCACCCCTGTAGACCATAGAGCTTGCTGGACACGATATTCCCTGCCCACCGCATGGGCAGAGGGAAGAAGCACACCGTCCGGGCGTCGCCGCAACACAAGCTTTCGATTGTCGTAGGCGAGAATGTAGGTCGGGTTGGATTGTCCGCCCTGTGCTCTGAGCATGCGAAGCCGACCCCTCAGGCCCGGTATATTGGCCTTGAGGAAATGGTCGACAAGGCGCCCATCCAGGTCGACACCCGGAATACCGGATGTTGAGTTGGCTGATTTAGTCGATCCCATGTCGATCAGCTGTCTCCAATTCGAGTGGTCGGCGCACCCGTTCCTCATGCTCCACCCTATAGCCTGCCGCTACAGCAGGGCACTGCGCAAGCCGCGCCCGGATTCTCTTCCGCCTAACAGATTCGAGGTACTCGGGCAATCGCCGGTGCCCGTGGGCAAGGCCATTGGGATGTCCGGTTGTCTGAATAGCTTTCACCAGGTAAGGCCAACCGGAATTTCTGGTCGTAAACCAATGCATTCCTGAGCGTATCTGGCGAAGTTTGCCACCAGCACAATATCACCATGCCGCACAAAGTCGGGTGAAGCAACCCCCGGCATGCGTGGCATATTGGGATGAAGGCCTGTAAATTACAGGTATAGAAAACCCGGGTTGGCTAAAGGCGGAGGAAAGCGAATGCCAAGACTCTTTGAAGGGATGTCGAGACTGGGCACCGAGACAGCGTTCGAGGTGTTGGCAAGGGCGGAGGAGCTGGCTCGCTCAGGACGAGACATTATCAACCTTGGCATTGGGCAACCGGATTTCAAGACTCCTCCACATATCGTCGAGGCGGCCGTCCGAGCACTGCGCGACGGTCATCACGGATACACACCAGCGCCGGGAATACCAGGAATCAGGGAAGCTGTTGCACGGGACATCTCTGTTTACCGCAGCGTTGAAGTGGACCCGTCGCGTGTCGTTGTCGTTCCCGGGGGCAAGGTAACCATGTTCTTTGCGATCGTAATGTTCGGCAAACCCGGCGTCGAGATCATGTACCCGAACCCGGGATTTCCGATTTACGAATCGGTGATCAATTTCACCGGTGCCAGGGCAGTTCCAATTCCCCTGCTAGAAGAACGGAATTTCTCATTCGATGCGGAGGCAGTTCTGGAAGCTGTCACGCCGGCCACTCGGCTTATAATACTGAACACACCCGCCAACCCGACCGGCGGTGTCGTTCCGCGAAGCGAAATCGAGAAACTGGTCGCCGGCCTGGTCGAGTATCCCGACGTATTCCTGTTGAGTGACGAAATCTATTGTCGCATGCTTTATGACGGCCTCGAACATGCCACGCTCCTGGCTTATCCGGAGATTGCCGACCGCGTGATACTACTTGATGGCTGGAGCAAGACATACGCCATGACCGGCTGGCGGCTGGGATACGCTGTCTGGCCGGCGGAATTGGCAGAATTGGCAACTCGGCTGGCTATCAATTGCCATTCATGTGTTAACGCCCCGACACAATTTGCCGGAATTGCTGCTCTGGAGGGGCCTCAGGATGCAGTTGGCGATATGGTTGCCGCCTTCGACAAACGCCGTTCAGTGATCGTCGAGGGCTTGAATGCACTACCCGGTGTATCCTGCCGTGTGCCCGGCGGTGCATTCTACGCCTTCCCGAATGTAACGGAGACCGGCCTGGACGCCCGCCAGTTCCAGAACCAGCTCCTGGAAACAGCGGGTGTGGCAACCGTGGCAGGCACGAGTTTTGGAGCCTTTGGTGAGGGCTATGCACGCTTTTCCTATGCCAATAGTGAAGAGAACATTCGAAGAGCGCTTGAACGAGTGGGAAACCTGCTGGCTGAACAGGAGAATGCGTGACCCCGATTGTTTCACGTGAAACACGGGGCAATCAGCATGAAGCCAATGACCGCACCGGAGCGGCCTGGAAACAGACGGATTGAATCCTTCAGAACAGCTCGGGGCGTCGTGACTGGACGGGTTCGGTTGTTCCGTACACGGCTGCGGCATGTTCGACCATGGTGCGCCCCTCGGCAGCATCACGGGCAATAGACGCTGGAGGACGGTCCGACGGTGGACCAAAGCCACCCCCTCCCGGTGTTACTATTGAGACCGCCTGCCCTGCCACCAGGTCAATGGTACCGCAGGGCGCACCTCGTCTGTCACCGATATCCACTATGGTTCCACCCGCAGGTTTGCCGCCGGCAAGCCCCCGGGGGCGGGACTTGATGCGGGACCCTTCAATCGTAAGGCGACAGGTGCCTTCGACCCGATAGACCCGCCGAATACCTATTCCACCACGAAACCTGCCGGCTCCAGCAGACCCGTCGGCCAGTTCATATCTGAGGAGGGTGAGCGGGTATTCGGTTTCAAGTGCTTCTACCGGAAGATTGGACGTATTAGTCAGGTGAACATGGATGCCCGAAAGACCGTCTGCCACAGGACGGGCACCACCCCCGCCGCCAATTGTATCAAGATACACCCATATGGACCCGTCATCGCGCATTCCATTGAAGATGGCCCGGTCAGAACCTGCCCACAATGAATTTCTGTTCGCAAGTAGACCGGACAGAGAACAAGGTCATCAGCTTCGGGCAACCAGACAAGGCGGTTTTCGGAAGGCTCCGGTTGTGATCTGGCAGATCGAGTTGTATCGGCCCGCAACCTGGCTTTGGCAACCTGCCCCACGGCCTCGACGCGCAAGGTAACGAGTTCAAGCTGCGCTTCCTCAACGGAAAAACCAAATCTCTGTTGGTGAGTAGTTGCAAAGCCGCTGGCCAGATCTTCAAGGGTCGAGCCGGATACCGACCCGCTTTCAATAGGGACCTGAAGTTCATAGTTCTGGCCCACCTATCGGAGATCGGCAATGCGCCTCAGCTGGCGATCTGGCGACGGGATTGCCTCGCGCTCAAACCACTGTCGGGCCCGGTTCTCAAGGGCGTCGAGAATCTGGCCAATGTTATCCAGTTGATCTTTCGAGAGGGGCATGATCCTGCTCCGGGAAAAATCGGCTACCAGATCAGTCATCAGCAAACCCAGTGCGCACAAGGCTCCCGGGGCGGGCGGCACGAGGATTAGTGCCATGTCGAGTTCACGAGCCAGTCTGGCGGCATGAAGGGGTCCGGAACCACCAAATGCCATCAGTCCATACTTCCTTGGATCATGGCCACGCTGCACCGAGATAACACGAATCGCTCTTGCCATACTGGCGGTTGCCACCGAAACGATTCCCTGAGCGACTTCGTACAGGTCCAGCCCGAGTTCCACTGCCAGTTCACCGACCGCTGACAGCGCCAGGTACCGGTAGACCGGCATGCGTCCACCCAGGACGGTTTTCGGATTGAGTGTCTGAAGGACGATGTTGGCGTCGGTTACCGTAGCTGCCGTTCCGCCCTTCCCGTAGCAAGCCGGCCCTGGATCGGCACCGGCACTCTCCGGTCCAACTTTCAGCAATCCTCCGCGGTCTACCGTAGCAATCGAGCCACCACCAGCGCCCACCGTATGAATGTCAAGCATCGGAAACCTGATCGGATATCCATGAACCTCCGCTTCCAGAGATCGTGCGCAGCGGCCCTTGTTCGTGAGAGCAACGTCAGAAGACGTGCCTCCGGCATCAAGGGTTATGATGTCTTCGAAACCGGCAATGCGGGCAATTTCCTGCGCCGCAGTAACACCGGTGGAGGGTCCGGAAAGGAGAGTTCGTACCGGAAATCTGACGGCGGTTTCAACACCGATTACATCACCATTGGACTGTGTAATATGCAGCGGTGCACGCAGTCCCGCCTGCTGCAAGCGTTCCTTGAGGCGCATTGCAAAGCGCTGCATCAGTGGACCAGGGAATGCATTCACGACAGTGGTCGACAAGCGTTCAAATTCCCTGAATTCCGGCGCCACCTCACTGGATAGCGCCACGAAGACACCGCCAGGCATCCGGGAGAATTCGGCACCAGCAGCTCTTTCGTGACTACCGTCGAGAAAGCTGTAGAGAAAACAGACAGCCACGGACTCTACGCCGCGCCGCCTGCCGCACTGCAGCGAGATCAAGGGATGTCTCGACACTGGCATCGGCAAGACGACGTTCAGGGACCTCCAGGCGCAAGTCCCGCGGCACAAGAATGATCGGCTTGTCGACCAGCATGTCATAAAGATGAGACCGTCGTTGTCGACCGATCTCAAGGAGGTCCCGAAATCCGTCGCTGGTCAACAGACCGGTGCGGCTACCCCGCAATTGAATCAATGCATTGGTGGCAACAGTTGTGCCGTGACCGAAATAGGTCAGCTCGGACACCGGCTCGCCAGCCCACCGCAGTCAGTCTCCCTGTACCTGACCATTGCCTCCGACCGAGGGTGTCGAGTGGCTTTCAAATCGCGACATCCGAAATGGATGCGGGTCAACGCATGGTTTATCCCCGACGATCAACTGTGCCATCAGCTTGCCGGCCCCTGGACCTATACCGAATCCGTGACCTGAAAATCCGGAAGCAACAAAGAGGCCAGGAATCGCTGATACCCGGCCAACGACCGGAATCTCGTCCGGCGTTACATCAATCATGCCGGCCCATTCCGTCGTGATCTTCGCCGCCGAAAAAGCCGGGAATGCCCTGCGAAGCGAAAGCAGCAACTTGCGATTCAATTTCCGGGCAGGTGATGGGTCAAGAATGCGCGTTGTCTCGAAAGGAGACGGCTGATCAGGCTGCCAACGGCGTTTCATGGCAACTTCGTTGATGAATTGTCGGCCCACTGACACTCGGAATTGTCGCCGATTGCGCTTCAGGAGCGGCAAGAATTCTGGCAACAGACGAAAACTGTCCGGAACGACGGGTGCGAGGATGGTGTTGCGTAGGGCGACCGTAAATCCACCATCAAGCCGTCGGCGAAAGGCAAAATCTCCGCCCCCTACAGGCATTTCCGGAAGTCCGGCAAGGGCACCAATGCGGGCCGCTGTCCCGTGGACCTTCAACTGCGGGAACTGCACCGCGAGATTGCCCAGAAAAAGACGTGACCAGGCACCGCCCGCGACAACAAGGCGATCACATGACACAACACCCTTTTCGGTCAGGGCTGCGGTAACCTGACCTGCCGATGTTTCAATCCCACGTACAGCGCAGCCGGTAACAATCCTGACACCCAGACGGGCTGCCGCCCCGGCCATTGCCGGCACGGCGAGATCGGGCTCGGCACCACCATCGGAGGAGGTAAACAGCCCCATACGAAAACCGGCTGCTGCTCCGGGGCATCGTTTCAGAATCCCGGATGGACCCAGTATCGCCTGCGGAAGACCGAATTCGCGGCCCGTTCGGGCCCACGCCTCGGCCTTGCGGACCTCGTTGTCGGTGCGGCAGAGATAGGTGATCCCGGTTTGACGAAATCCCGTGTCGATGCCAAAGTCCGTTTCGAAGCGGCGCCAAAGCATGAGACTCTCGATGGCCAGAGGCATTTCGACCGGGTCACGTCCCATTTGCCGTACCCAGCCCCAGTTGCGTGAGGACTGCTCACAGGCGATCCGGCCCTTTTCGCAGAGGCAAACACGCATCCCCCTCCTGGCCAGGAAAAGAGCCGAGCAGACACCGACAATGCCGCCGCCTACAATGACGACGTCTGCGGACTTTGGAAGACTGGCCCTGGAGTAGGCTTCGAATGGTGGATCAGGCGACATGGATGCGAACCCGCCAGCGGTGTCAAACCATGTCTTCGCGACGACAGTTGATCAGCAACTCCGCCACAGCAGCGTTGTTGGGTAGTTCAATCGTTGTTCGAACCAGACGGGCAAGTGTTTCGGGTTGGATCATCTCGTCCGGCGTAATCTTGTCGCTGTAGGCACTCATATCGGTCTTGACGAAACTCGGGCAGATGGCCGTGGCGCGCACACCCTTGTCCCAGGTGACATGACGCACAGTGTGGGTGAGCCCCATCATGGCAAACTTGGTCATGTTATATCCGACGAAGCCGTTACGCACCCTTTTTCCCGACATCGACACGATATTCACGATGCGTCCCCTGCCGGATCTTTCAAGATGTGGAAGGCAAAGGCGTATCAACCGCAGTGGCGCCTTGACATTCACCGTCCAAAGACGGTCCAGCGCCGCCTCGTTATCGTCATGAAGCGTAACCTGTTCGCCGGAGCCGGCGTTGTTGACCAGGGCGTCGATGCGGCCGAAACGGTCCACTGTGGTGTTGACCCAATCTTCCGCGGTGTCACTTCTGAACGCATCGAATGCGGCGTGAAGCCGTTTTCTGTCCGGTCTCCCATGGATTGTTGCAAGGGAGTCAGGCTGTCTGGACCCAAGGCTGACACAATAGTCGTGTTCTATCAACTCCCGTGCAATTGCAGCACCGATGCCGCGATTGCTTCCCGACACCAGAACCACTGAATTCTGCGGAATGCTCCTTTCCATTATTTTTCGTCTCCTCATCAGGAAGCGATCTACCCGAGATCGTTACGAAACGGTTTTGTTCATTTGGCAAGCAGAAATGCGCTGGATACCAACCACCCAACCTTTACAAGGCATTCCTGCCAAGGCAATCAAAGACAGGCAAAGTCCTCAACGCCCACAGCACGAACCGCAGTGGTCGCATTCTCGCGGTCAAATACACTTCGAATACCGACGTGCCGTTGCCGTGAGCGTCGCTGACTTTCATGCATGAGCTTCACCGCTGGTTTCAGGAAGTGCAATCGGCACAAGCTCTGCGAACGGACTGGGGGCGCCAATGGATTTGTCGGCTGACGGCCGCCCGCTCTGTTGAATGGCAGCGGTCTAGAGGCCGAAGCTGAATCGTTGACAGCAACGCAAACGGTTCTTTCAACAGGAATGTAACCGCTGGTTGGTGACAACCGCCACTTCGATCGTCTGCGCTCATGCTGACGAGTGTCGTGGTCACGGTTTTAGACCAAAAGGGTGCTGGCAATGTGCTCCATCCGCGGCAACCACAATCTACTACTATCGAGAGAACAAGATATGAAATAGCCATGGGTCAGGATACTGGCGCTGGCAAGCGGTATGGCAGCAGCCACCCTGATGACGCAGAATGTGGCAGCAGAGGCGGTCAAACGGGATGTGGCCGACGAATATGGCGAGCAGGCACTGACGGGCCAGTCATCCACATACTGCCTTGCCGAATTCGACAAACTTGCCGGCGGCACACTTGAGATCACCTGTCAGGGTGGAGGCGCACCGGGGTACAAATCCGTGGATCATTTCGATGCTGTCCAGGATGGCGCTGTACAATCTGCGGTTACCCTGCTGACCCAGCCTGGCGGCATCGACCCGTATTTTCAATCTCAGCTCATTGCCATTTATCGCCAGTACACCGGAACAGGCTTACCAACTGTGGCAGACAGCCCGCCCGGAATATGAGAGGATTTGTGCCGAGAACAACATGGTACTGTGGTGGGCAATGCCCAATCCACCGAGCGGCATTCATGCCAGGATGCCGATAACGTCCCCGGAAGCTCTGGCGAGATTGCGTATTCGAACCTATGATGAAAGTGGCGCAAATGCCTTGATCGCTGCAGGAGCGGCCCCGATTCAGATCGCCTGGTCAGATCTGGTTCCACAATTGTCGACCGGAGGTATCGACGCGGTCCTGACCGTGGCTGACGGCGGAAAACAACTGTCAATTCGGGATAACGTGAGCGACTTTAACGAACTCAACTATGCCATGGCACTGTTTGCTGCGCATGTAAACAAGGATGAATTCAACAAGCCTCCCGAACAGGCAAAGCAGGCCTTGATGGATAAAATGGCGATCTTTGACGCCCTTAACCGGGAACTCATGGGGAATTATATACAACAGTTGACACATCATGTCGCCACTGTACCCGTTTCACGGGTCACGGAGGTTGCCAGAGCAAACGCCTCTCGCCGTGCAGAAGCCCCGATCCCGGCGGCCATGATGGTGCGGGCCGCATTCAGGTTCGCATGATCCGCATGGCCGCAAGCCACGCATCTGAACGTCCTGCCCTGGCAGGACGCCTGGTGAGCATCCGCGCAGGAATGACAGGTCTGTGGAGTACAGGCAGGGTAGATTTCGACAACCCTGCCCTTGTAGGCAAGCCTCTGCCACAACCGGTGCCAGTATGCCGCGATTGAGACCGGACCTGGCTTTCACATGCGTGCCGGGTTTCTCTGCCGTTCCCCTGGCAGATCACGATTATGGCAGCACTTTCCTTATACCTGCTGCTATGTGTCGTGAGCATGTTGCTGGTTATCTTTCCTGGCATCGCCCTGTGGCATCCTGGATTGCCCTGACCGCTTCGGCCAGGCGGCCAACGCTTGAGGGCCCTGTCCGGGCCCGTCAGAAAGGGTCCGTATTGCTGGAAACAATCAACCGGACTTGCGCCGCAATTCGGTGGCAGGGTTGCCGCAGGCATGGCCAAGCCGCCCAAGCACGTCATAGCCGAGTTGCCACAATATGTGCAGTATGTCGATTGGAACCCAATTCTCGGCAATCCTGTTGTTTTCGAGACGGTAGAAGTCCATGACCCGCATATTTACCGTCTTGCCCGAGGCCGGCAGTCCGAGCCATTCACCGAGATGGGTGCATGTGACCGACGGCCAACCACCTGTTACTGCGAAGTTGCCATCTCCTATGCGAACATAGTGTCCTGCCCCGCGACGATCGGGAAAGCCGTTCAGGAAAGGGATTTGGTGATGGACTCGAAAGCCGTACAGGCGGCGAGTCATGCCTATTCCACTGGCAGCATAGTACTGAAAGTTTTGCGTCCAGTAATGCTCGAGCGGCATCGACTCGATACGGATGCCATCAAAATCATGCAGGGCCTTTTGCATCTCCAGAACGAGTTCAAGCGAAGTCTTTCCCTGTGCAGGGTCAACACCGTTGACTGCACCGTCGAGTGTAGCTGGCGCCGGCCACATGCCCTCTGCACCAAGTGAAGGTGCCAGGGGCCACCTGCCTGTCTGCCGGATCAGGTCCAGGAGGTCGAACAATACCCAGGAATGAGCAATCTTGCCATTGACCAGGCGGTGAACTTCGCAGCTGCGCAGATGGACAACGCCATGGGTTGGCAGGACCGAAAGAAAAGGGCGACAAAATGTACCCTGGTAATGACAAAACGAAGCCACCAGCGGTCTGCCTTCAACAGCCATCGAGGTTCGTTCATCTCCCTTGCATTCGCCAGCCACCAGAATTGAGTTGCGCCTCTCCATGTCAGGGAGTGCCCGGCGCAGTTGCCTCCAGACATCGGCAATGGCTTCAACACCGTTTTTTTCATTCAGTGGATGGCTGCCCCACCAACGGGCATCGCTGTGATAGCATTGCTCGACGGCACGCCCAGTAGCCAGGTCCTGAAGCAGTGTCCGTGCTGACACCTTGATGTCGCCCAAACGGCTCACTCTGCGCTACCGATCAGCACTTGGCAGACAGTTTCGGCACGCATCGAATTGCTTGTTCTGCGGGCGGTGCCAGATCATCCTCGATATAGGCCATGACGATGTCCCGAAAGCGGTGGTCAGCCTCGAAGCCAAGATCAGCGGCGCGCTCGGTCTCGAATTCCTCTGCCCAGCTGGCAACGATACGACCGACAAGAGGATCGGGTTCCATTCGTATGCGGGCAACGGCCTTGTTGCCACCGACACTGCGCAGGACTTCGATCTGTTCTTCGACAGTACAGGACAGTGAGGGCATGTTGAGGGCGCGACGACCCTCCAGTAACGAAGTATCCAGACTTGCCGCATGGGCAAAAAACGCCGCTGCCCGTCGCGGGGAAGCATGCATGTGTCGGACCGTCGTTGCTATCGGGAGTATGGTGGTTCTTCCGTTGAGCGGTTCCCGAATGATGCTCGAAAAACAGGAAGAAGCGGCGGCGTTTGGTGTTCCCGGACGCACTGTTATGGTCGGTAGCCGGAGACACATCCCGTCCACATAACCCTTGCGACTGAAATCACAAACCAGCATTTCGGATGCCAACTTCTGGGCACCGTAGGAGGACTGTGGTTCACATATGCGATCGTCAGTAACCGGACCATGAAAAGGCGGGCCATAGACGGCGACCGACGATGCAAAGACAAGGCGCGGTCGGTACTGTCCCCGACTCGCAAGATGCTCCACTCTGAAGGCCTCAAGCACTGTCCAGATGGCATGCAGATTTTCGTTCCAGCCCCGGGTGAAATTCCGTTCCGCGTCCGCAGAAACGACTGCCGCGAGATAGAAAACGACATCCGGTCTTCGCTGCGCCAGATTCATGGCACTTGTCTCGTCACCCGCATCGCCGACAATCTGCTCACGACATACAGCGCCTGCTTCGGGAAATGCCAGATCAAACAGGATCAACGGCTCAACAGCAGCGCCTGCCAAACCGCATGTGTTCAGGTTTCGGGCGATTTTCTGCCCGATCATGCCTCCACCGCCGATGATCAATACCGATTTCACGGGGTCCGCACCCGGCAGGTGCCGGCAGTCCTGGAATACGCCTCCGGAATACTGCTGCAATCCGACCGTAACTGCCGGCCGGCGATGGCGCCTTGATCTGGAATTCCTGCCGAAAATGTCGCAAGGGATAGCGCTGTTTCAGGAGTGCCAGCTACCGCAGTGTTGCTTGCCCCACGTTCAAAGTCCGCAAATGGAGCCAGAAATTGCCGTTTCGTCGCAAAACCACGCCTGAACGCATTGTTATACATGACCAGACAGCCTTCCAGAATATGGCTCGCGCCGGTGAGGTTGTTGCCAGAATACTGGACGATCTGTGCACGCACGTGCAGCCCGGCATGACTACTCGTGATCTCGACAGCATTGTAGAAGAGCACATTGCCCACTACAAGGTCAAGTCTGCAACCATCGGATACCGCGGGTACCGACATGCCTCTTGCATTTCGGTAAACCACGTCATTTGCCATGGCGTGCCAGGTGCCAAGGTACTGCGGCAGGGAGACATTCTCAATATCGATGTAACCATCATTCGTGACGGCTGGTTCGGCGACAGTTCGCGTATGTATGCGGTCGGTCGGCCTTCAATCAAGGCCAGACGACTGCTCAAGGCGGCCCATAAAGCCCTTTTTGCCGGCCTGGCGCAGGTGCAGCCGGGAAACACTTTTGGTGATATTGGTCATGCGATTGAAAAATATGCCGTCAGCCAGCGCATGTCGTCGGTAAGAAGCTTCTGTGGACATGGCATCGGAAGGGCTTTTCACATGCCCCCGGAAGTCACCCATTTCGGTCGACCGGGAACCGGGCCAGTCCTGCAGGAGGGCATGATCTTCACGGTGGAACCAATGATCAACCTGGGGCGACCCGATGCGCGGTTACTCGCCGATGGCTGGACCGCGGTAACCCGCGACCGCACGTTGTCCGCCCAGTTCGAACACACCGTCGGCGTAACCAGGGACGGTTGTCAAATCTTTACCCTTTCTCCCGGCAACAGGTTCTTTCCGACCAACTTCACGATCGACTGACGATTCAGGTCGGCGATCCGGCCCGGTGCCGGATTGCCACCTGCGATGTTCCACAAGGCTGGATTCGCTCCTCTGCCAATTGCATCGGCACAATGTTCCCTAAAGAATGCCGTATGTGGGACACAGTTCTTGTTTTGGAAATAAAGGCAAACAATTGTCCAATTATGGGCCTTAATCTTGACTTAAACTGAATAATTTCCCATTTATGCAGTCTAACGACAGCATGGCCTGGGAATCACACAATGCGCTACTTTCCGGTTTTCCTATCACTGGACCAGCGTGTGGTCGTTGTATCCGGCGCCGGCGAGATTGCGGTGAGCAAGTTGCGGCTGCTTCTGAAGACTCGTGCCAGAATTACGGTTTTCGGTGTTGATCCGGATCCGCAGGTGGCAGATTGGGCCAGCAGCGGCCGCCTTCAGCACTCGCCGCGCCGCGTCGATGCAACAGACGTCAGGGATGCCGCGTTGCTCTACTGTGCCAATGACGACCGATGGGAGGATGAACGGGCACGGTCGATGGGCAGACTGGCAGGCGTGCCGGTCAACGTCGTCGACAATCTCGCCGCCAGCGACTTCATTACGCCGGCGATCGTGGATCGCGATCCGGTTACGGTCGCCATTGGCACCGAAGGTACGTCGCCTACACTTGCCCGCAGGGTGAAGTCTCTCGTGGAAGAGCTGTTGCCTGCGGGGCTGGGCGCGGTGGCTACCGCCTGCCTCGCCTTCCGCGAACAGGTTGTCGAGAGATTGTCGTCAAGCCAGCGACGCGCCTTCTGGAGCCAGTTGTTTCGCAGGGCAGACCCCGGCTCTGTCTCACGTCTGGAGGTCAAGTCGACACTGGAAGCCGAGCTGCAGGACTTCATTGACAAGGAAAACCGGGCAGCGCCGTCGGGAAGCATCAGTTTCGTCGGCTCCGGCCCCGGCAATCCCGGGTCTATGAGCCTTTTGGCCCGGCAACGCCTCGAACATGCCAACACCGTGATACATGACAGCAGAGTTCCGGCACCAATCTTGGAACTGGCCCGCAGGGAGGCTTTCCTGGCCCCGGCAGCCAACGCCTTTGGCGGCGTATCCGCGCCTCCGGCAAGAGGCATCGCGTATGCCATTGACCGGGCAGTCAGCGGTGAAAATGTCGTATGGCTGACACGAGGTGATCCCCTGCTTTGCGGTAACATCGCAGCCGAATTGCAGGCCGCACGAGCAGCAGGTGTGACCTGCCAGGTGGTGCCAGGAATTCCGTTGCAGGAATCTATGGCGAAGCTGCGGTCAGACAGGACGGAGCCCCGGCGCGACTGGAGGCATGAAATGGCACAAGGCGCGCCGCGTGCATTGGCTGACGATATTCTTGCCGAGGCACCCGGGCACGACAGCATCCCGCTGCGGGTCGCCTGCCGCGCCGGCCAGGCAGCCAGCTGCGGGTCGCCCGGAGTACAGTGATGCCACGCAAGTTCACGCCCAAGATCATTACCTCGAATCACTTGCTGCGAGGAGACACTATCTATCTGTCGCCGTCCGGCAAGTGGGTAGACCGATTCCGGCAGGCCAGGGTGTTTACCGACGAAACGGAAGCCACGCAGGCGCTCGCAGCAATCGACCGGCAGCGCAACATCCACGTCGGTGCATACCTGGCCGATGCGAGCGTTTCGAAGGACGGTGTTCCGCAACCGGCGCATTTTCGAGAACAGTTTCGCGATACGGGCCCGTCAAATTACTTTCATGGAAAACAGGCGGAAGTCTAGATGTACAATTACAGCGAGTTCGACGAAACCTTTGTGCGCGCCAGAGTGGCCGAGTTTCGCGGTCAGGTCGAACGCCGCATCAGCGGAGCCCTGACCGAAGAGGAATTCAAGCCGCTTCGCCTCAAGAACGGGCTATATCTGCAATTGCATGCCTACATGCTGCGCGTCGCTATCCCCTATGGTACGCTCAACAGCCGGCAAATGCGCCAATTGGCCATGATTGCCGACCGATGGGACAAGGGATACGGGCATTTCACGACCCGGCAGAATGTACAGTTCAACTGGCCAGGACTAGGTGACGTCCCCGATATCCTCGATGCTCTCGCAGATGTCTCGATGCACGCCATCCAGACTTCCGGAAACTGCATTAGGAATGTGACGGCAGATCACTTTGCAGGCGCTGCGAGCGACGAATGCGAAGACCCACGCCCGACCGCCGAACTGCTGCGGCAATGGTCCACGGACCATCCTGAGTTTCAGTACTTGCCACGCAAGTTCAAGATCGCCGTTACCGGGTCCCGGGCTGATCGCGCCGTGACTCGTGCCCACGATATCGGCTTGCGCCTGATTACCAGTGAGGAGGAGGAAACCGGTTATCAGGTGCTGGTCGGTGGCGGCCTCGGGCGGACACCGATGATCGCCAAGATCATCCGTCCGTTCCTGCCGCGCCAGCACTTGCTGCCCTATATCGAGGCGATTCTGCGCGTCTACAACCTGAGCGGCCGACGCGACAACAAGTACAAGGCCCGCATCAAGATACTGGTGCATGAAACCGGCCTTGACGAACTCAGATCGAGAATAGAAGCCGAATTCGAAAGGCGCCTGGCGGATTTCGCAGGGGTCGACCAGGGCGTTGTTGCGGCAATCGAGGAAGCCTTTGCCGCTCCTGCATTTGTAGCCAGACCGAACAACCGCCACCTTGATCGACTGGATGCCGACAGCAACTATCGCGAATGGGTGCGCACCAGCCTGGCCCGCCACAAGCGGCCGGACTACGGAATCGTCACGGTTTCGCTGAAACGGGTCGGCGGAACACCGGGTGATGCCACTTCGGTCCAGATGACCGCACTGGCTGATCTGGCGGAGAAATACAGTCACGACGAATTGCGCGTAAGTCATGAGCAGAACATCATACTGCCCCATGTATCGCGCGCCGACATTCCGGCTGTATACGATGGCCTGCGGGCGGCCGGCCTGGCCAGCGCCAATGTCGGGCTGATTTCCGACATCATCGCCTGTCCGGGCATGGACTACTGTGCACTTGCGACAGCAAGATCGATACCAGTGGCCCAGGACATCGCCAGACGATTCGACGAACTTGGGCTGGAAAAGGAAATCGGTCCGATGAAGATCAAGATATCCGGTTGCATCAATGCATGTGGCCACCACCATGTCGGACATATAGGAATCCTCGGTCTTGATCGGGCCGGCGTCGAAAACTACCAGATTACCCTTGGCGGTGACGCCACCGACAAGGCGGCCATCGGCCGTCGGGCCGGCCCCGGCTTTTCGGCCGAGGCACTGTTGCCTGCTCTCGAAAGGCTCGTCGACCGCTATCTTGTCGAACGCCAGGATGGCAGCGAGTCGTTTATAGACTGCTATCGGCGCGTGGGTGAGGCTCCGTTCAAATCAGCGCTGTATCCGGGCGCCACGCAGCGAAGGACACGGTTCCGACGCCGGAAAAGAGCATGAACAGCATAATTGTGCGCGATGATGGTTTCCACGAGGACGAGCTGTCAGAGGCTGTGTTCACTTCCCTGGAAACACTCAAGACCGGTGTCGAGGTGCCGGTATACCTGCATCTGGAAAACGATGAGGACCCGGCGTGTCTGCCGCTTTACTTTTGCTGGCTGCGGCTGATCCGCATTCCGTTTCCCGACTTTGCAGACGGCCGGGGCTTCAGCCTGGCATCCGCCATTCGCCGCCTCGGCTACCAGGGATGTTTGCGTGCACGGGGGCATTTGATTGCCGACCAGTATCGGCAGGCTCGCCAGAGCGGCTTTGACGAAGTCGAGATCGGGAAGGGATTGGCTGCCAGACAACCCGAACGGCAATGGCTTGTTCAACTGGCCAATAATCCGGGCAGTTACCAGGATCGCCTGTTTGGAAAGCGTCCGGTCCCGGCCGCGCCGAAATCAGGTCACCTTCGGCCTGAATTGTCGCCGTCGTCAGCGGGGATGCCGACCGTATAGGTCAAGCAATCCGAAGACCATTGAATCCCTGGGCGGGTCGCCGGCGGAAGGAGCCGGATACCCGCGGAGAGAAGATGGACGTGGTATATGCGGTCCCGAATCAGGCGCGTATCCGGCCTGGAAAAGTGAACGGTCAACTATAAGTGGCAGCGATGGGCATTCCGTATTCCAGCCATGTGATCAGGATGCTGACTGCCGCGTTTGTGTAGATCACGCTATCTTCAAACGCAATTGCTGCCGCGTTCACCACCGTGGGAGCAATTGTCGGAGCAGGTGGTAGCGCAATGGTCCGTGACAGTTTCGTGCGGTCAGGAATGGGTGAGGCGCCTCCATCCCGCATGCCGTGGCATCATGTCTGGCAGCGGGCGGGATTCGAGGATGTGGCCGGCTTCGTGGCAGGTACCGCCACCGCTGCTTTGGCCGCAAGGGGCGCTGCGAAGGTCTGGCGATCTCCTGCTGCAACCCATGCCCGATCCGCAGCGGGCGATGGGTGGCGAAATGTCGTGACATCGGCGAGGAATGTTGGGCCCGGATTGCAGTCCGGATTCATGGTTACCCGGGAGGCATGGGGCAAGGTAAGATATGGGTCAATTGCACCTACGTCGAGCCTGCGCTTTGCGATGTTCGGATACCGCCACGCAATAGGGGCAGCTTCCAGGGATTGTAAGTATGGTCGAGTGCTGCGCATGTGCTGACCGGGAGACTGTCCGCCTGTTGTGTACGTCCAGGCTTTTTGCCTCGGGGGATTCCCTTTGGAGTCAATAGATGATTTTATGGGGCATGGGTGATTTATTTAAACGGTCGGCGGTCCTCTGGCGAGTGACTCCGGAAGCGCACGCAGGTGTAGGCGGAGTAGGTGCCGGCTGGTGCGCTATTCAAGGGCTATCAGCCACACAGCGTGCGGGACGTCTGGCAGCCATGTGGGTGCCGCGGCGGCCAAAGTTGATGACGCACCTTTCGAGGAACTACGGGAGACATTGGCTAAGCAATTCGCCGAGGCGGATGAACCGACGGCGACAATCCGGGAGCGGTTGGCGGGCTTCACAGCATGAGCACTAGATGGCGGCATTCCTCCTGGGGAGATGAAATCGACCTGGAATACGGCAAAGCCATTCGTGGCTATCCGGATGCTATTGCCCCGTCCTGTGTTTTCGGTCCCAATGACCCGATTGGCTGGACCGACAAGTCGCTGGCTGACGGCACAGGATTAATACTCGGGCGAAAAGGGGCCTTTCGAGGTGTCCATTTCAGCCGTGATCCCTTCATTGTCATCGATACGACCTGTTTTCTGAACCCCAGGGTAGAGCAACCTGATTTGCACTGGCTCCATAGCGCGCTCATCCACCATCGGGATGCCGAAGAGGTCGTCGAGGCGGTGGCATGATCCGTGCACCCGTCAATCCCGAGCTTCTGCGCTGGGGGCGCGAACGCGCCGGGATCACTCAGGAAGAGCTGATGGCGAAGTTCAGGAAGCTGCCGGAGTGGGAGGATGGCCAGATGAAGCCCACGCTGAAGCAGACGGAGGCGTTCGCCCGCGCCGTCCATGCCCCCGTCGGTTACCTGTTCCTCTCGGAGCCGCCGGAGGATATTGTTCCAATTCCGGACTATCGGACCTTCGCTAAACATGCGGTAACGCGGCCCAGTCCGAACCTGATGGAGATGATTTACGCCTGCCAGGACCGGCAGAACTGGTATCGGGATTTCGCCCACGTCGCTGGTGAGCCCGATCTCGAGTTTGTTGGCAGTGCCTCGGTTAACATGTCCCCTGAAACTGTCGCGGGGCAAATTCGAGAGATTTTGGGTTTCGATCTGGCTGCCCGCCGAAGATGTTCGACCTGGACCGACGCGCTCCGGCTCTTTATTCGTCAGGCGGACGAGGCCGGTGTCCTCGTCATGGTGAGCGGTATCGTGATGAGCAACACAAGCCGCCCTCTGGACCCCGCCGAGTTTCGCGGTTTTGCGCTTTGTGATCCACGCGCGCCGTTGGTTTTCGTCAATGGCAAGGACACAAAGGCGGCGCAGATGTTCACGCTCGCCCACGAACTGGCTCATGTCTGGCTCGGCGTGTCTGCCTTGTCGAATTTCGGAGCCGCTCCCAAATCCGGATTCTGCCGTGAGGGGGAATGGTGCAACGCGGTGGCGGCGGAGCTGCTCGTTCCGCTGGAGGCCTTGCAATCCGATCTACGGCGAAACGAGCCGCTGCAGGAGGCGCTGTCCAGGCTGGCGCGAACCTTCAAGGTCAGCTCTCTGGTCATCTTGCGCCGTCTACTTGATGCGGGTGAGCTGACTCACGAGAGCTTTGAAGTCGCCTGGACGCAAGAGAACGAACGCCTGCAGAAACTCGTTCGGGCCGGCGGCGGTGGCGGGGATTTCTATCGAACGACGGTCGCGCGAGCTGGCCGGCGGTTCGTTCGTGCGCTGGTCGTAAGCACACTTGAGGGCCAGACGCTCTATCGGGATGCGTTCCGAATGCTGGGTGTCAGGGGGACCGGGACCTTCAATAAACTCGGGCGCGAAGTCGGGGTGATTGAATGATGGACTATCTCCTCGATTCGAACGTCTTCATACAGGCCAGGAAACTGGCGAGGCCGCAAGGCAGTCCTGTCCCTTCTGAAAAGTGAGAAAAGTCAGGCTACAGCTTGCCGTGGCAGTGCTTGAATTTCCTCCCTGAACCGCACGGGCAGGGCTGATTGCGTCGCGGTCGACGCATTCTACCTCGTGCACGGATCACTTGCTTGCCACTGCCATTGATCGCTTCCGCCTGTTTTTGCTGAGCCGCCTCGAGCTCCTTGGCACGTCGTCGCTGTTCAAGCAGTTGCTGTGCCTGTTCCGGGGTCAGTGGCTGCGAGAATACTGTATTGCGTACCACGGTCTTGCGCAGTGAATCGAGCAGCGCCGCGAACAGTTCAAAACCCTCTCGCTTGAACTCGTTCAATGGATCGCGCTGGGCGTAGCCGCGGAAGCCGATCACGGAACGTAGATGTTCGAGTGTGACAAGATGTTCCCGCCAGTTCGAATCAAGCGACTGAAGCAGGAAATGCTTCTCCATCATGCGCATCCAGTCGCTGCCGAACTGCTGCTCGCGACGGTCGTTCAGATTGTCCGATGCCTGGTACAGACGCTCCCGGACCTGCTCGTCGTCAACACCGTCCTCCTCGCCCCATTCCTCGACCGGCAAGTCCAGACCCAACTGCGTGCGGATATCGACCTTGAGCTTGTCCATTTCCCATTGCTCGGCATAGGTCTTTTCCGGCATGTACAGGTCTACCAGATCGTCGATCAGCAGATGACGCATGTCCCGGATAATCTCGCTGACATCACGACTCTCCATGACCTCGCGCCGCTGGCTGAATATCGCCTTGCGCTGGTCATTCATGACGTCATCGTATTTGAGCAGTTGCTTGCGGACTTCGAAATTTCGTGACTCGACCTTGCTCTGGGCGCGCTCCAGCGACTTGTTGACCCAGGGATGAACGATGGCCTCTCCCTCTTTCATGCCAATCGTGTTCAGAACCTTGTCGAGACGGTCGGACCCGAAGATGCGCATTAGGTCATCCTCGAGCGACAGGAAGAACACCGAACGACCCGGGTCGCCCTGGCGTCCCGAACGACCGCGCAACTGGTTGTCAATGCGACGGGATTCGTGCCGTTCGGTGGCCAGCACATAAAGGCCGCCCGAGGCGATCACCTTGCGCCGTCCCTCGGCTATTTCAGCATCTATCCTGTTTCTGAGTTCCACAACGTCGGCGCCCTCGTAGCGGTCGATTTGCTCGAGAACGCGCATTTCGACATTGCCACCAAGCTGAATATCGGTTCCTCGACCGGCCATGTTGGTCGCAATGGTTATGGCTCCCGGACATCCGGCCTCGGCAATGATGTGCGCCTCCTGCTCGTGATGGCGGGCATTGAGGACTTTGTGCCGCAGGCGGTGCCTGGTCAGAAGTCGTGACAGATACTCGGATTTTTCGATCGAGGTTGTGCCGACCAGCACCGGCTGCAGTCTGCTGTGCGCATCGGAGATCGAGTCCAGGATGGCCTTGTACTTCTCCTTCGCGGTACGAAACACCTGGTCGTGCTCGTCGGCCCGCGCCACCGGCTCGTTGGTCGGGATCTCGACAACGCCCAAATCGTATATTTCCTTGAACTCATCAGCTTCGGTGGCGGCAGTGCCTGTCATTCCCGCCAACCTGTCGTACAGGCGAAAATAGTTCTGGAAAGTGACTGAGGCCAAGGTGACATTCTCGGGATGAATGTCCACGCCCTCCTTGGCTTCTATGGCCTGATGCAAACCGTCGCTCAGGCGTCTGCCGGCCATCATGCGACCGGTAAACTCGTCGATGAGCACAACCTGACCGTTACGGACAATATAATCCTTGTCTCTGCTGTAGCACTTGTTGGCGCGCAGTGCCTGCGTCACGTGGTGAACCAGTGTTGCCGATTCCGGGTCGTAAAGCGACTGTTCCTCGGGAAGTTGATCATGCTGCCGCAACAGCACCTCGACATGTTCATTGCCGGCATCAGTCAATGTCACATTGCGGGTTTTCTCGTCGATTGCGATGTCTTCATCGTTGACTTCGGGGACCAGGCCGTCGATTGCGATGTAGAGTTGCGACCTGTCGCCCGATGGGCCCGAAATAATCAGTGGCGTGCGCGCTTCATCAATAAGGATGGAGTCCACCTCGTCTATGATCGCGAAATTGTGCTGCCGCTGCACCATTGACTTGTTGTCCGGCACCATGTTGTCACGCAGGTAGTCAAACCCGAGCTCGTTGTTGGTGGCGTAGGTGATATCGGCGCCGTAGGCGGCCTGCTTCCTGTCCCGTTCCATATCGGGAATCACGACCCCGACACGCAAGCCGAGAGCGGCATAGACCTTGCCCATCCACTCGGCATCTCGACGGGCCAGGTAATCGTTGACGGTTACTATATGTACGCCCTTGCCGGTCAGGCTGTTAAGATAGGCCGGAAGGGTTGCCACCAGAGTCTTGCCTTCCCCGGTCTTCATTTCGGCAATATTGCCTCGATGCAGGAAAATTCCACCCACCAGCTGCACGTCGAATATGCGTAGTCCAAGGGCGCGCTTTCCGGCTTCACGGGTCAGCGCAAATGCCTCGACCAGCAGACTGTCGAGCTCCTCCCCGCCGGCAACCCTTTGCCGGAATTCCTCGGTCTTCTGCTTGATTTCCGCATCAGTCAGCTTCGAGTAGCCGCTTTCCAGATCATTGATGCTGGTGACCAGGCCGCCTACAGATTTGAGCAGCCTGTCATTTGGCGAGCCAAATACCTTTCTTGCAAACTTGGTAACGCCAAACACTTGATGGAATTCTCCTGGATTATTCGGGCGGTGGGAAGGCGGTGCTGATTTCCGCCACGTGGCATGGTCATGAGCCACCTGTCGACCAGCCTACCCTGCCCATTGATTTATGTCGCGCGCTATTGCCTGTCAACAACCGCTCAATCACCTTTTGTCGCATGGACTGAAAGCAAACGATTCTCGCCCTGGCCCGGTGTACATCCAACCGGATCCATTAAGTGCCGAATTCGGTGATTTCGAGGGATTGATTGACAGTCGGATACCAGGACCCTTCAAACGGGAATCACGAGCACCTTTCGATCTTCGCTCCACACGTCTTGCCGCCCTGCGCCCCGAGAGGCCGTTCAATTCCGGGATGCGGCATGCATCGGTCAGTCAACATGCTCCCGTTCCACGACCGGCGCGGCACTGGCGGGTCGGTCCGTGAGGTTGCATTCCGAAGAATGATGCGTCAGCGTGTTTTCGAAGAACCAGCAACAGCCAGACAACGACGCAAGGACAATGCAATGCTCTACAGAAAGTTAGGCCGAACCGGCGAAATGGTAAGCGAGTTGTGCCTGGGCACAATGACATTTGGAACGCAGACACCGGAGCACGACGCGCATCGGCAGATCGACATGTCCCTCGATAGTGGCATCAACATACTCGATACGGCGGAAATATACCCGGTCAATCCAGTCAGCAGGAAGACACAGGGTGACAGCGAGCGCTTTGTCGGTAACTGGATAGCCAAATCCGGTCGCCGGGCCGATATCATGGTTGCCACTAAAGTTTCGGGCGCGGGCCAGCGCATCGTTCGCGATGGCGCTCCGATCTCAGGTGAAACGATCAGAATGGCAATCACCAACTCGCTGTGCTCGCTGAAGACCGACTACATCGACATTTATCAGCTGCACTGGCCGAACCGGGGTTCCTACATGTTCCGCCAGAACTGGAACTATGACCCAACCCGGCAAAGCCGGCAGGAAACACTTGACCATGTTCACAACGTGCTCGAGACGATGCAGGATCTCGTGAACGAAGGAAAAGTACGATACTTCGGGCTATCCAATGAAAGCACCTGGGGCACGGCACAGTGGCTGCGAGTGTCCGAGGAAAAATCCTGGCCGCGTGTCGTGACGATTCAGAACGAATACAGCCTCCTTTGCCGCCTCTACGATACCGACCTTGCCGAATTGTCACATAACGAAGATGTCGGGTTGTTGGCGTTTTCGCCGCTGGCCACCGGGATTCTGACCGGTAAGTATCAGCAGGGCAAGACACCTCGGGGTTCACGCAAACAGTTCAATCCGGATCTGGGTGGTCGGGCGACTGACCGTGCGTGGAAGGCTGTTGATGCCTACCAGAAGGTAGCCAGACGACATGGGCTCGACCTAACGCAAATGTCCCTGGCATGGTGCCGAACCCGTCCGTTCATGGCATCAGCCATATTCGGCGCGACCAGCTCCGGGCAGTTGTCTCATCTGTTGCGTTCGGTCGATGTTGGAATCAGCCCGGAGTGCCAGAGCGATATCAACAACGCCCATCGGCAGCACCCGATGCCCTACTGATCGACGGAAAGCACTTCCCGGGCCGAAAACAAGAGAGTCGACCCATTTGCAACGTCAATAATAGTGCAGATGCGGTGGTTCCCTGTCGCCCCGGCACTGGGGAAGCAACAACAATTCCCACGGAGAGGGGAACTCTCCCACCGGAACCTCGATCAGTACCGGACCGTCAATGGAGAACGACTTGCGGAGAGACAGGCGAAGCTCAGCTGGCGATCCAGCGCGCAGACCGGTCACACCGAAGCTCTCGGCAAGGCTTGCAAAATCAGGACTATTCAGGCTGCTGGCGATGTATCGACCTTCAAATTGCTCTTCCTGGGTGCGCCTGACATTGGCGTAGAAATTGTCCTTGAACACCACGAGGTTGAGCGGAATGTTGTGATAGGCAGCAGTGGCCAGTTCACCAATTGCAAAAAGCACGCCGCCATCACCGGAAACGGCAACCACCGGGACGTCACGGCGAGCATGCGCCACGCCCAACGCAGTCGGCAGCCCGCAGCCCAGGGTTCCCTGGTAACCCGAAGAGATGAAGGTCCTCGACCTGTAGGTTGGAAACAGAAAGCGTGACACGAAACCAATCTGGGTAATCTCTTCTACAAGGATCCCGTCAGGCGGTAATTCACTTCGAATCGCGCCAAGAAAGGCCAGTTGGGGCTGGAAATTGCGGGCAAATAACCGTGCAAATCGTCCACGCGTATCGGCAATTGTCTGGCGCCAGCGCAGATTTGTCTTGCCGTCATGGTCAATCAGGTCGAGCAATTGCGGCAGGGTGTCGGCCAGACTGGCATGAATACCGACATCGGGCTCGAATACGCGACCGATTTCCTGCTCATTGATATCGATGTGCACGAGCTTCAGCCGTTGATCCACACCCCATTTCAAAGGTGTGACAAATCGCGTCCCGAGACCGATAGCAACATCGACCTGTGGCCAGAGTGCATGAGCCTCCGGCAGGCTGATACGCAGTGGGTGGTCTGAAGAAACGACACCGTGACCGTTTCGATAGGCGACCACCGCAGCCGAGAGCCGCTCGGCAAGCGAGGTAATCTCGAAACCGTATTCCTGTGCACCACCACCGACGACAATCAACGGCCTCCTGGCAGCAGTCAGCATGTCTGCTGCTCTCGCCAGCGCTTCCTGATCGACCTTCGGGCCGGGTCTGGGAGGTACAAGAAGGTTGTCCGGAAACTCGGATACCTGCTCCGTCCAGCGGTCGTACGGGATCTCCATGCCGACCGGAGATGGCTTTCCTGATTTAAGATCTGCGAGCGAGTCTATCATCACCTGTGCGGCACCGGCACCATCCTCTATGCGGCGGGCCTGTGCCGTAAGCTGATCCAGAATGGCAAATTGATCGGGAAGTTCGTGAAGCGCACCATAGGACTTGCCGATGGCTGCAGAAGCAATTTCCCCGATGATGGCAAGTACAGGCGCCCCAACCGCCTGAGCGGTGCAGAGGGCTGCTGCCGAGTTCAGAAACCCGGGTCCAGGTACGACGCAATACGCCTGTGGCTTGCCGGTTGCCAGTGCCGCCCCGGTTGCCATGTAGGCCGCACCCTGTTCATGCCGTGAATGGATTGGTGCCAGTCGGTCGGTGTGGTGGAACAGGGCATCGAAGAAATAGTCGTTTTGAATACCAGGCAAACAGTAGAGCTGATCAAATTCATTGGCGATCAGCATCTTCACGGCAAACTCTGCCACAGTTGGTTTCATGGGATGCCTACCATTCGTCAGGCGACACGCGAAGTGATGCTGTCAACTCCGGCATCAAGCGTGCCGAGCTCTGGATGTCAAGTTCGATTCAGTAGACAGTGTAAGGAAAGCAACAGGCGCCAGAAAAAAGTGTCTCGCGTTTTCTTTGCTACCGGCACGTCTTGGTGTATCGAAACAGTCGCAGTTGCTGCCAACCGCATTGAACCGAAGCGCACAGGCAGCCTGAAGTTATCGTTATCTGTTGTTTCGAAAACCCGACGCAAGCCACAATGCCGGATGCCGGACCAGCTGAAACCCGGTCCGCTTCTGCCGCGTGTCCCGAAAGAATTCGATCGGTTCGAAAGGAGAAAGCAATTGACAGGCGAATTGGTGGCATATCCTGGAGAAGTGAATCGGTCGGTGAGTTTTCGGCTTGTTGATGGAAAGCCGGCGGCCGTTGTCAGAATATCTTGCAGTTTGGATACGACAATCGAAGAATTGTGGGACGCCCTGACCAGCCGCCGCCGCGTTTCACGTTGGTTCCTGCCTGTCACAGGAAGACTGCAACTCGGAGGGCGCTTCCAACTGGAAGGTAACGCAAGTGGTGTGATCACGGTGTGCGAATATCAATCCGGACTTGCCTTCACATGGGAATTCTCCGGAGATGTCAGCTGGGTTCGGATCAAACTTGTAGCTGACGGCACGACGTCGCGTATGGAGCTCTCGCACAAGGCACTGGTCACGGATCACTGGAATATCTACGGACCCGGCGCCACGGGCGTTGGGTGGGAGTTGGGTCTGCTGGGCCTTGCCACACATCTCCGCCAGCCGAACCTTCCCGCACCGGACGCAGAAGATTTTGCAACATCAAAGTGTGGACGGGCCTTGATCGAAGCCGCGAGCAGGGGCTGGAAAAGAGCCGCAGTTGCAGCCGGAACCGACCCGAAACTGGCGCGAGTCGCCGCCAGGCGCACAACTGCCTTTTACACCGGCCAGTCGAACGGCACCGAATGAACCTTGAGCCGTCTGATTCACACTGCACCCGGAGCCGGCCGAACCGCAAGGCTGTACCCGGATTCAGGACAAGCGGGGTCGCACATGTCTGCCGACCATTCTGAAAGCTAGAGCTCGGCAAAACAGCAACGATGCCCAAAATCGACCTGCGAAAACTCTCCGAAACTGTTCTGCTGGTTTTCATAGGCGGATGTGGCGGCACCCTGGCGGACCTGGCACGGCTTCCAATGCCCTATCTCCTGGGAGGCCTCGTATTCACCGCTGCCTACGCCATTTTTTTCGGCACCTTGCGGAACAGGAATATCGCGTTTCCGGAGGTTCTTCGACGAATATTCATGGGTGTGATCGGAGTCATGATCGGCGCCACCTTCGATGAGGGACTTGTTCATGTCATTCCGGCTCTGTGGCAATCCTTGCTCGCCATGATCATTTTCATCGTCCTGGTGCAGCGGACAGGTTCCTGGTTCTACCGCAGAGTCGGAGGGTATGATCCCGTTACGGCTACCTTTGCGGCAATGCCGGGTGGGTTAATAGAAGCTGTTGCCCTCGGCCAGGAAGCTGGAGGAGATGCCGGAATCCTCACCGTTCAACACTTCGTTCGCATAAGCCTGATCGTGATTATTGTTCCAGTGGCAATTTTCTTCTGGTCTGGCAAGATTGTGGGAAGCGCCGCCGGACAGCAACTGTCGGCTACCGAAGGTGGATTGCAAGATGTCGTGATTATCCTGGTTCTGACAGGAGCTGGCATGGCAGTGGGAATCTTCCTGCGCATCCCACTCCCGCATCTGATGGGCGGGTTGCTCCTGAGCGCGGTACTGCACATCGGAGGTTTTCTGGAAACCAGCAACCCGACCTGGCTGCTTCAGACGGCACAACTTTTCATCGGTATCGGGTTGGGCGTGACGTTTTCGGGCGTTGATGTACCTGTTCTCCTGAGAGCAATCAGACTCGGCCTGGTCGCTACTTTGGCGGGATTGTTCCTCAGCCTGATTTTTGCGTTCCTGTTGTCGATGACCGTGCCACTGAAGATTGACGCCCTTCTCCTGAGCTTCACCATTGGTGGTGTAACAGAGATGGGCCTGATTGCGTTGAGTCTTGGTATAAGTCCGGCCGCAATAACCGTGCACCACCTGTTCCGGATCATCATGACAATTCTGTATGCACGTCTACTGTCCCGCCATAACAATGAGAATTGAAGTCCATTCCAGCTCCTGCCTCCGGGAACCGCTGTGAGTTCGTCTGCAGAACGAATGCCCGGACCATTCCAGATGGCCCGACATGGCGAATTGCGAGACCTTTATGTAATTGACGCTACGCCAACAGCAACATGGTGGGGATATGGGCAGGAAACAGCATAAACTCAGGACCAGGATCAGGAAGCTGCAGGCGCAGATACGGCAACTTGAAGGTGAACTGAGGAAACTGAATCAATCCACAATGGCTGATCCGCACCCCGTATCGCCGCTGGCCCCCCGGCAGGGATTCCCGCGACTTCCTACAATCGCCGGGGCCAACTTTTCGACGGCAACCGCCGGTATCAGGAACCGGGACCGCTGCGATGTCATGCTCGCCAGTCTATGTGCAGGAAGCACGATTGCAGGTGTATTTACGAAGTCGGCAACCCGTTCTGCCGCAGTCGATGACTGCCACCGCAAAGTGGTCCGGCTATGTAAGCAGCCGGATAGCCGCAAGGGCTTTGCTATCCTTGTGAATTCGGGCAACGCCAATGCCTTTACCGGGAGGAGCGGAATTGACACCGTCGAGTTGCTGACCAATACGGTTGGTGCCCGGTTGCAGCTGCCGGCCGATTGTGTCTTCACAGCATCGACGGGCGTAATCGGCGAGAGGCTGGATGAATCGTTGATCATGGCCGTACTGCAACAGCTGGAGGCCGACCTGGATGTGGCCAATCTGGATGCCGCAGCACAGGCCATCATGACGACCGATACCTTTGCCAAGGGTGCCGGTGGCCTTTTCGATATTGGCGAAGGCAAGGCGGCCATAGCGGGGATTGCCAAGGGATCGGGAATGATTGCACCCGACATGGCAACCATGCTCGCCTTTGTATTCACCGACGTTGCCGTAGAGCAGTCCCTGCTTCAGTCCATTGTAGCGACCGTCAATTCCTCGACCTTCAATGCCGTCAGCGTCGACGGCGACACATCAACTTCGGATACAGTCCTGGTTGCAGCCACAGGCCGGCGCCCCGGACACCCCATTGATGATGCTGATTCGCCCCGGGCCAAAGCATTTGCAGCAGCGCTCGAAAGCGTATTCTCCGATCTGGCACAACAGATCGCTCGCGACGGGGAAGGGGCCTCGAAGTTCGTCGAGGTCCAGGTTGTCAACGCTGCCACTCGGGAGGACGCCGAGCGGGTTGCAAGGTCGATCGCCAACTCGCCTCTGGTGAAGACCGCCATTGCCGGCGAGGACCCCAACTGGGGACGAATTGTCATGGCTGTCGGCAAGTCGGGCGCACGCGTGGAACGCGATCGGCTGGCCATCCGTCTTGGAGACATCCTGGTCGCCGAACACGGCCGAATGGCCGCCGGATACCGCGAGGCAGCCGGTGCCGGCTACATGCGGAACGCCGAAATCACAATTTGTACCGATCTTGGAATGGGCACGCAGTCGGCTCGCGTCTGGACTTGCGATTTTACGCGCAACTACATTGCCATCAACGCCGACTATCGCTCATGAAACTGGTGCTTGTCGCCGCCGCGGCCCTCATTGATGCAGATGGCCGGATTCTGATCGCCAAACGCCCACCGGAAGGATTTCTTGGCGGACTCTGGGAATTTCCCGGCGGCAAGGTGGAGGACGGAGAAACACCGGAAGCTGCGCTCCTGCGAGAACTTCGCGAAGAGTTGTCGATCGACACCTGGCAGAGCTGCCTGGCACCGTTGACCTTTGCCAGCCATGGCTACCCTCGCTTCCACCTCTTGATGACGCTTCACGTATGCCGAAAATGGAAGGGGCAACCGGCTGCCAGGGTGCATAGCGAGCTCAAATGGGTTCGGGCACGCAACCTTGGCAAGTTTTCAATGCCACCAGCCGACAAGCCGCTCTTACCCATACTCAGGGATTGGCTGGGTTGACGCAGGCAACAGTAACCCGCCGTGGTCACACCCAGCCGGCCAGATTGTCGACAATGATGTCTTCCAGCATGTCTATATGCGCAAGGCTGGCGTTCAGACAGGGAATATAGGCAAAGTGTCGGCCGCCAGCCGCTCTGAAACCGTGCTGGATCTGTTCCTCTATTTCCTCGAGTGTTTCAATGCAGTCGGCGGCAAAGCCCGGCGCCATAACCGCCAGCCGCTCACAGCCAGCCCTGGCAAGACGTATGGTCTCTTCATCGGTGTAGGGTTGCAGCCATGCTTCCGGCCCGAAACGGGATTGGAAGGAAACCGCGAGCCGATCAGGCACCCAGCCAAGTTGCTGGCACAACAGGCGTGCCGTTTTCTGGCAATGGCAGTGATATGGATCACCCTCACGGAGGTATCGCTCTGGCAGTCCATGAAACGACGTGAGCAGCAGCTGAGGTTCAAAGTCCAGCTGTGACCAGGCAGCCTCAACCGCACTGGCCAAAGCACGGATATAGCCGGGATGTTCGAAGTAGGGCTCGACAACACGAACTGAAGGTTGCCAGTTCCTTGTCATGAGGGCTCTGAACAACTGGTCACAGGCGGTGGCAGTCGTGGTAGCCGAATACTGCGGGTAGAGCGGGAAGTACACGATTCTGCGACAACCGGCCGTCAGCATCCTGTCAAGAACGGAGCTGACCGAAGGGTTGCCATAACGCATGCAGAAATCAACCCTGACAGCGTCTCCAAAACGTTTCTCCAGGCGTTCCGAGAGCAGATCTGTTTGTTGCCTTGTAATGGTCAGGAGCGGACTTTCGTTGGCTTCGGTATTCCAGATAGTACGATATGCGCGACCAGACGTGAATGGTCTCCTGGTTAGCACAATCAGCTGCAAGACTGGCTGCCACTTCCAGCGCGGGTAGTCTATCACCCTTCGGTCAGAGAGGAATTCATTCAGGTACCGACGCATGGCACGATAACCGGTACTGTCGGGCGTTCCGAGATTGGCAATCAGAATACCGGTCCTGCCAAACGATACTTCGGGGTGGCCCTGCGGCAGTTTTACCAGGCCTGCATCGGGTAGTTTGTTCACTCTGCGATCATCTTTGTACTGCGATTCGGTGTGTGACCCTGCAATGATTTGCATGCAACCCGAATTCAATAACTGTCGGAAGCGCCGGTCCAGCCAGTAAGGAAAACGAGTTCGAATGTTGCCAGCAGGTTTCCGTCATTACTGCTGCCAACCGACCTGTAGCAGGTCTCCAGTTCCGCCATCAGCCGACGCGGCGTGAAACCTTGACGGCGGGCCTGCAACGCATTGGTTTCTCCCATAGCTCTCAGGTCGTGCATCAGATCGAGGACTGTCTTGTAACTGTGCCGGTAAGTTGTCCGGTCGGCAACGGCCTGGCCGAAACCGGCTCGCTGCAGAAGGTCTCCGTATTGCCTGACATCTGCCATCGGCAGCACCCTCGGGCTTGCGCCGCCTGAAACCTCGACCTCCGCCAGGGCAAGGGCGGTTCGCAATTCGGTCAGCGTCTGCTCACCGAAACAGGCCGCCATCAGGATTCCTTCGGGACGCAGACCAAGGCGGCATTGTATCAACTGGCCGACAGGATCGTTTGCCCAGTGCAAGGACATGGCATGCAGCACCAGATCGGCACTTTTCCGAGGAAGGTCAAGGACGTCGGCATCGCGATACAGCGATGCATGGGGAAAGAACTCACGCCACAACGCTGCATGTCCGGTGACGATGGCGACTTTTTCAAGGTTTTGCGGCAACTCACCAAGGCGCGTCTGGAATTCCTGTGCAGCCTGCTGATGAAACCGGGCTGCCTCTGGACACAGCCTCCGGGAGCGTAGGCGGTGAAGTTTCAATGACGCATAATCAACCAGCCGGTGGTCAGACTTCAGGGACTCCTTCATGGTGGCCCCGACTGGTCAGACGGGTCCGGCGGACGGGTCCGAGCGATTCCAGCCACGACCCGGGGCGCGGTCGACAGAACAGTCATTTGATGCTGGTCGTCACGTAGTTAACCGCCAGATCCTGCTCGGACAACGACCAGCGCGCAGACAGCGGGTTGAAAATGAAGCCCTTGCTGTCAACTTGCCGCAGACCTGCTGCGGCAACATGCCGCTGCAGTTCATCCGGCGTGATGAATTTACGCCAGTCATGCGTGCCCCTCGGCAACCAGCGGAGTACGTACTCGGCGCCGACAATGGCCAGCGCAAAACTCCTCGCAGTGCGATTCAGGGTCGAACAGACAAGGACGCCCTGCGGACGGAGGAGTGAACCGCAGGCCGCAAGGAAACTTGCCGGGCTGGTGACATGCTCTACGACTTCCATGCACAGGACGACATCGAACCGGTCAGTTGTCATGGCCAGCTCTTCGACGGTGCAGGCACGATAATCTATGCTCAGCCCGTGTTGCCTGGCATGGGTTCTGGCTACTTCTATGTTGACTTCCGAAGGGTCGATTCCGACGCAATTAGCGTCCAGTCTGGTCAATGGAACGGTCAACAGCCCGCCGCCACAGCCGACATCAAGTATATCGAGATCTCCGAACGGCCGGGGCTGACGAAGGTCCCGGCCAAACTCGGCGGCCAATTGGGAGTTGATGTAGTCCAGACGCACCGGATTGAGCATGTGCAATGGCCTGAACTTGCCGCGCGGGTCCCACCATTCCCTGGCCATGGCATCGAACCTGGCAATTTCGGCGGGATCAACGGAATCTGTGCTCTGCATTGAATTCCTGTTCAATTTGCGGTTCACTATTGCCCGATGCTTGTGATGAAGTTTGGGTAAAACAGGACGGACAAATAGATGACTCGGGACTAATGGGTGAACTATATCCGGTAATCAGCCCCTATGACCAACGATATGTGGCGACCAGTGATCGTCACGAGTTGTATGTCGAGCAGTGCGGCAACCCGGCCGGAATTCCCGTGCTGGTGCTGCATGGCGGGCCAGGGGGAAGATGCACCTCCAACATGCGAAGGTTCTTTGACCCCAATTCCTTTCGAATTATTCTGTTTGATCAGCGGGGCTGTGGTCGGTCGAAGCCATTTGGCAGCATTGAGGCCAACACAACCAATCAACTGATAGCCGATACGGAGCTCTTGCGTCGGCGACTGGGCATCGATCGATGGATCCTGTTTGGTGGCTCTTGGGGTTCGACACTGGCTTTGCTCTACGCCCTGGCTCACCCTGTCAGGGCCCGGCATCTTGTGCTCAGGGGCGTGTTTTTGATGACCCGTCAGGAACTCGACTGGTTGTACGGAGGCGGGGCTGCGACATTCTGGCCGGACGCGTGGCAGAAATTCAACCGACTGGTACCGGAAGACGAGCGCTGTGATGTGATCTCTGCCTATCATCGCCGCCTGTTCAGCGGCGACCTCCCGCAAGAGATGCGCTACGGAATGGAATGGTTTCTGTGGGAAGCAAGGCTGATGTGCCGACAGGGCGAACCCTTCCAGATGGAGTATCCGGGCTGGTTCGCACGCAATTTTGCGCGCATGGAAGTTCATTATTTCAAGAATGGCGGGTTCCTGGATGACGACAGGTTCATCATGAACAACATCAACTTTCTCAAGGATGTTGGCGGTACCATTATTCAGGGCCGTTATGACATGATCTGTCCGCCCCGGGCGGCATGCATGCTTGCCGATAGCTGGCGGGCCGCCACTCTCCATATTGTGGACGCCGGGCATGCCGAGACCGAGCCGGAGATTTGTCGCATGCTAGTCCGCGCAACCGATGATCTGAGGTTTGTCAATTGATCGGCAGACCCGGTCCTGCTTGCTTGCCTATGCAATAGGCGCCGGTCATGACCGTCGAATCCGGACAGCCGGAGTTGCTGCTTGGCGATCGCCTCGAATCGCCATTCCTGGTGGTATGCGAACATGCATCGGCGCATATACCGCGGCGCTTCAACAATTTGGGAGCGAGTCGGCAGGCGCTGTCGAGTCACGCCGCCTATGACATCGGAGCGCTGGGCGTTGCCTGCGAATTCAGCAGGCTGCTGGATGCGCCGTTGATCGTTTCAGGGATTTCGCGCCTTGTGATCGACTGCAATCGTGATCCTGACGATGCACAGGCCATGCTTGGCAAGTCTGAGATCTTTCATGTTCCCGGCAACCGCAACATCACTGCAGAGGACAGGCGTGACCGCATTGAAAACGTGTATCGGCCTTTCCATGATCTGATCGAGAATGTAGCCGACCGTATGACCCGAGTTATGGAAAAGCAGGTCTGTTATCTACCTTGATGCCCGATTTTTTGGGCAAACATCGGGCGACCAGGCAGGTCAGGATGTGGTGTTGCCAATCGGGTCTTGACGTTGCAGTTGATGCGGTCATCGGGGATCCGCCTTCTAGTGTTGCAATGGACGCCAGGGTCTACGGATTTTGGCACCGAAGGGAATCCCCGATTTCCTGTGCAGAAGGCCGGAATGCGACAGTATTCCGAGAGCGTGGAAAAAACTGTCACGCGGGACATGAAGGAGGCCCAGAACTGGGATTGAAAGGACCCGAATCAGTCGATTGGGGTGAAAGTGGGCAGATCCTTGTCGCTATAGGAGATGTATTCTCCTCCGGAGGAACCTGCTTGAAAACTCTCTTGGTTGATGCTACATGGACTGTCCGTCCCGACTAGCTCTTAAATGGGGCGTCCTAGTAAAGGGTTCCTCAGGGAACCCTTTTAACTTGCATCCAGGCGAGGTCATCAATTTGTCCCAGTATTAGTTAAGGGTATACTGATGGATAGGGTGGCGGTCTTTGTGGATGCAGGGTACCTCTTCGCGCAGGGCTCGAAAGCAGTTTGTGCCAGAGATCAACCGTTACCCCGCAGGCGCATCGAACTCCATCGCAAGACTGCTATTGATAAATTCAAGAATATTGCTTGCCAGTGTTCCGGTCTGCCACTTCTGCGGATCTACTGGTACGACGGCACTTCGTCAGGTCCAACCAGTGATCACACCAAGCTTGCCAGGGAGCATGATGTCAAGGTACGCCTCGGGTTTGTGAATGCCGGAGGAGATCAAAAGGAGTTGATTCCCTGATCGTTACTGACATGCTGACGTTGGCTAGAAACAGGGCAATGGCAGAATGTATTCTCCTGTCGGGTGACGAAGACGTTAGAATCGGCGTTCAGCAGGCTCAGGAATACGGGGTGAGAGTCCACCTCGTTGGAATAGCGCATGCAAGACCGAGTCAGTCAGAGTTTCTGAAACAGGAGGCTGACTCCACTCATGAGTGGACTAAGAGTGATCTTGAAGCATTTCTTGTTTGCAATTGCGAGCCAGCGTTTGACCATGAACCGATGAACACGGAAATATCGGCGGAGGATGCAGAAATTCTGCGCGAAATCGCACAGCATCACGCTAGTCAGCTGTCGGACAAGAAGAAAAGTGAGGTGTTACAATTAACTGCGGGGGAAGACTGGCCAAGGAACATTCACCGCGCGTTGTTGGGTCATGCTAAGAACAAATTTGGGAAGTTTCTGGAGAGAGGAGAGCAAACTTTTCTCAAGACAGAGTTCCGAAAACAACTGGAGAATTCAACAGAATAGTTGCATGACACCTGGTGGGCAATGCAGCGCAATCCGAGGTTTCCGTGACAACGGCAGTGAAGAAAGCGAATACGCACAATCAGGATATCGTGCTTTGGCCTCGGTCAAAAAGTGAGTCATCCCGAAGACAGTTCAAAGTGGAGGCATCTGCCGGATTGAATTGAACAGACTGGCGGTGATTGCCAGAGTTCCAGGAGTCGTAATTCAAACGGTACTAGTGCATCTGCCAATGTAGCAGAAGTCTTAAGGTAATTTTCGTTCTGGTCGGTGGTGGATGATGTCGCAGGCGCATCTATAGCAGGTCGTTCCCAGGCTCGCTTGCAGCACAATTTGTTATTCGGGAACAGGTATTGTCGGCTTCACCTGTCGTCGGCATACTATCGTTGACTGCTGTCGTCGTTTCGGCAAACGTGCTCGTGCAGTTTCCTGTCGGTGATTGGCTGACCCGGCAGCAAGTCTCATTATGGGCTGATCCACTTATTTTTTTCACAATTCAGGCAACAAAGCGCCAGAAGGGATTCCAGTTCCCGCTCGCTTCTGATTCAACATGGGGATGCAAGCCCTCAAGAATCACATCGAGTTTCTGAAAGTCCGTTGCGCTTCCATGCCAGACAAGGGCACCGGCAACAACGCCCGCTATACCATGGCCGATGCCGGTATGGCCGCCTTTGCCGTCTTTTTCACACAATGCCCCTCCTCCCTCGCCAACCGCTGCAACTCGACCATCCACAACCGCAACCACAAGCCGTTTGAGCCGCCGCAGTCAGCGGTGATCGGCAAGTGCCGCGCAGCCGCATCGCGCTCACTCCCCAACATTCGCCACCGGCGACGGATGTTCTCCACCCCAAAGCCCGCCCTGTCATGGCTGATGCCAACATTCGCCCGGCCAATGCTGTTTGCAACGTAATATTACCCATATTGCCCTGCCTATTAGTCTTGGGACTAACTCGGTAGCATGGGGCCAGATTTCTCAAATTGTTCAATTGTCGGTTCTTGAGAGACACCGGTCTAGTAGTTCGTCACGGTGATTTTGACGGTCTGGTACCTATCATTTCAGCGCCGGGAGATTGTTCGGACCGACGAGGCCCTGGATGCTCCGGGCTTGTCCTGGAATGCGGTCGATGCGCCCGGCGGTCGATATTGAGAACCATCTGGTGGACACTCGGCGGCGTGACCTGGAAGTGTCGCTTCATATCAGCCTCGGCCGGCGGTCACCCGAACATCTTCGTATTGGCATGGATGATGGCCAGGGACTGGCCCTGCTGTTCAGTGAACCCGGATTGCGGCGGCTGGCAATTATCGTTTGAATGATTCATCAGAGCATCCAAAACAATATGGAAGCCGTGATGAACATACGATAGCGCGTGGCGCCTGACCAATCCGAAGCACCACGACCCGGTGCGCAACGCAAGCTCACCGGCAAGGAAGAGGTCCTGCTGGTCACCAGAGCCTGTTCGAACCCACCAGCCGGGCATGCCCGCTGGACCCTTGCGCTGCCGGGTGACGAAATGGTCCGGCTTGCCGAACACGAGAGCCTCTGTCGCGGTCACGGAAAATGGTCTCGACCTCTACAGTGAAAGGCCCGGTCCAGACTATCCCGTGGTCTCATTCGACCAAAGCCCGATAGCGGCCAAACCGGGACAACGCCGGCATCACGACGACGAATACCGTCGCCATGGTACGGTCAGCCTGTTTGTTTGTCTTGACGGTCATAACCCCTGGCGGAAGGTCAAGGTCACCGAGCGCCGGGCTTCGGGACGGGATCTGTGTGCCGCGTGCGGTGCGTCGTGTTCTGATACCGAAGAAGCAACCCGGCACGTTCCGGCCCTTTGGCATACCGTGCATTGGCGATCGGGTCGTCCAGACATCGGCTTTGTTGGTCATGGAGCCGATCTTTGCGGCGGGTCTGCAAGCGGAGCAGTATGCGTATCGGCCGGGGCGCAGTGCGCTGGATGCGGTGAACCGTGTCCATCGTCTGTTGAACACGGGGCATTATTGCAAGGCCCCACGGTGTTGACTATTATCTGTTAACCGTTATTTGTTATGCCGAACATTGCAGGCGATCATGGCATGACACAGGTAATCAGCGCCGTTCAGGAGAAGGGCGGTGCCGGCAAAACCACTCTCTTGGCCGCGCTGGCAAGCCTCATGGCCGACGGCGGCATCCGGGTAGCGGTGATCGATAACGACCCGCAGGGCCACGTGGAGGCCCGGGCCCGGAAGGACGGTGCGGATATCGACTGGTTGTGCGACGACGACGAAAAGCTCATTCCGACGGTAAAACGCCTTAAGCAAGCCGAACACCGCTACGACTTCATCCTGATCGATACGGCGGGATACAAGTCCACCATGGCCATGCATGCTAGCCGATAGCTGGCGGGCCGCCACTCTCCATATTGTGGACGCCGGGCATGCCGAGACCGAGCCGGAGATTTGTCGCATGCTAGTCCGCGCAACCGATGATCTGAGGTTTGTCAATTGATCGGCAGACCCGGTCCTGCTTGCTTGCATATGCAATAGGCGCCGGTCATGACCGTCGAATCCGGACAGCCGGAGTTGCTGCTTGGCGATCGCCTCGAATCGCCATTCCTGGTGGTATGCGAACATGCATCGGCACATATACCGCTGCGCTTCAACAATTTGGGAGCGAGTCGGCAGGCGCTGTCGAGTCACGCCGCCTATGACATCGGAGCGCTGGGCGTTGCCTGCGAATTCAGCAGGCTGCTGGATGCGCCGTTGATCGTTTCAGGGATTTCGCGCCTTGTGATCGACTGCAATCGTGATCCTGGCGATGCACAGGCCATGCTTGGCAAGTCTGAGATCTTTCATGTTCCCGGCAACCGCAACATCACTGCAGAGGACAGGCGTGACCGCATTGAAAACGTGTATCGGCCTTTCCATGATCTGATCGAGAATGTAGCCGACCGTATGGTGAATCTTGCTGCACTGCTGACCATCCATACCTTTACACCGGTCTACTTTGGCAAGCAGCGCCATGTGGATATTGGCTTGCTGTTCAATCGGGACCGTCGACTTGCCGATCAGTTTTACCGGCTGGCAAACCGGATGAGCGCGACACGCGTGATTCTGAATCAGCCCTACATTACCGATGATCGCAACAGCCATACGGTACGACGCCATGCACTGTCACGAGACATCATGCATCTCATTGTCGAAATCAGAAATGACTGGGTCCAGACACCCACAGAGCAGCAGAAATGGGGCCGCATCCTGGCTGGACTGGTTCAGGAGGCATGCGACGAAAGTAGCGTGGTCGACCAATGTCAGGCACTGGCACAGTAACGGTGCGGGTCTCATTGCGGGCCCAACCAATGGCTACCATCACAAGTCCCTTCTCAACGACTATAAAACACCACTGTGAGAACCAGTCTGTTGTGTTGTGCCGTCATGGCCACCCTTTCGATGGTCAGGACATCGCGGTTCTCGGCAGCCGTCGCCGTGAGGGATCGAGTCGCCTGATCGTTGAGGCGGCGTTTGCGGACGGTAGCCGTCAGTGGATACCGGCCGCCTGGACGAGCCTTGAGCAGCCTTTGTCCCGCGAGCTTGCCATCCATGGACTGTTGGCGGATTTCATGGCCATGGCGGACCTTGTTGGTGCCTTGAGACGACGGCAGGCCGATGGAGCAGGAGCAGACCCTGCTGAGCCTGCAGGAATGGCGGGAGCGGCAGCGGCGCCGGGAGGCGATTGCGGCGGACGCCCGTCTGGCGTTCACAGGGGAGCTGGCAGATCTGATGATCCGTGTGGCGGTTCGGGAGCAGGACGATGATGGAGCGGATCACGTCTGACCATCTGGCCCGGCTTGCCATTGTCTACGTGCGCCAATCGAGCCTGGGTCAGGTTCGGAACAATCGGGAGTCGACCCGGCGGCAGTATGCGCTGGCCGAGCGGGCGCGGGCGTTGGGCTGGCCCGAGCCGCGCATTGAGACGATCAATGGCGATCTCGGGATCAGCGGTGCGGTTTCGGGGTTGCGTCGGGGTTTTGACCGGCTGTGCCGGAAGGTTGCACGGGGTCAGGTTGGTGTGGTGTTCGGGATTGAGATTTCGCGTCTTTCCCGCAACACGGTTGAGTGGTTCCAGTTGCTGGATCTTTGCCGCCGTAATGACACGCTGATTGTCGAGGACAGTCAGGTCCATGCCCCGGGGCGCCATGAAGACGACCTGGTGCTCGGGATCAAGGGTGCGGTCAGTGCATCGGAACTGTCGATTATCAGGAACCGTCTGATCGGTGGGCAGCGCAACAAGGCGCTGCGTGGTGCCTTGTACAGCAATCTTCCTGCCGGCTACGTGCTGGCCGGTGAGACGCTGGTCGGTCCGCACAGCGAGAACCGGGATGTCTTATTGCACATTATTTTATCCCGGTAGAGGGAATTCCGGCGAATTATTCTGAGCCCGATTTAGCGAGAATCTGATATAGAACGCTTGGGAAGAGGTGCCCGGGGGCCGGGCAGGCCTTGCTGCAGGGCCAGGCGGTGTGTGGCCATTGCGGCCGTGCCATGCGGAGCCAATATAACAGGTCGTGGCGCAATCTCTGCGAGCGCCGCAAGCGTAGCAAGGGCAGCCACGACGGCTGTTTTTCGATTGGCGGTGTTCGGGTTGACAAGCTGGTCACTGACAGTCTTCTGGCGGCGGCCAGGCCGGGCTCGCCGCGATAGTCGAGCCACTTCTCGCTGAGGCACAGATTGCGGGTCAGCGCGGCGCGGGAGTGCGTCTCCTTCTCGCAGACTGACTTGAACCATTTCACGGTATCGGCGAAAAACTTCGGAGCCCTGTTTGCACAATCTCCGAACATGGCACACCTTTTGGATGGTGTCAGGTGTGAGCCATTGATAGGCCCCGCCTCGACCAAGGCAAAGGCGCCGGTGTCGACGCCTCGGACAATTGCCTCTTCGCGGGCAATTGGCTTCGCAGATCCAATTTTGCTACTCTGGCGGTAATTTTGATCGGGCTACAGGACTTCAGCCATGACGGTCGCGGAACATTCAACATCCCCTAACACCGCCGACCTCCTGAAAAGCGCCAGCCGCCGCCTCGTTGAGACTGGCGCGCGCAACAGGCTTGTCCATGTCAACAGGTCGGCCAGACGATCCAACACCATTGCAGTCATCAATGAGCGAGCCGATTTCATTTTCGAGTTGCTAAAGCTTGATGGCCGTAAAATGAAATTCCTGGCTACGGCGAAAACTGACGAAGGTGAACAGGATGAACTGGAGCTTTCACAATTTCTTCCCACGGACGAAGTCGACGAGAGCCGTTTAAGCGACCGGAATCTGGAAACGCCGCTGACACTGGACAGGCTTCAGAAATCCCTTCTCAAAATCGCAAGGGAGGCCCGCACCGCTGAAGAGGAGCAAGGCGTCAACATCCTCTATCTGGCGATCGGATTCCTGCGCTGGTTTGAATCAGAAAGTTCCTCCATGCCGCGGGAATCGCCATTGATCCTGTTGCCGGTCGAATTGATTCGAAACGAACGCACCTTTGTCCACGACATCCAGTGCCGCGATGAGGACATCGTGACGAATTTGCCGCTGCAGGAACGGCTGAGAGTCGATTTCGGTGTCGAACTCCCGGAAATTTCCGACGACGACGATTGGAGGCCTTCCAGCTACTTCCAGAAGATCCGGGACAGGCTGTCCGGGCACCCGAGATGGAGTATCGACGGAGATGGGATGCAGTTGGGTTTTTTCAGCTTCTCCAAACTGCTGATGCTTCGCGACCTTGATCCGGAGAATTGGCCTGACGGTGCCCTTTCGTCCCTGGATCTCGTGCAAAAACTCTTGATTGACGGATTCGAACCCCAATCGCCAATGTTCGAAAAAGGTTCGAATCTTGACAAGTTGCTGGAGACTGCAGAGTTGATGCATGTAGTCGAATCCGACGCATCCCAGGCCAAGGTTATCGAAGAAGTGAGGACGGGCCGCAACCTGGTGGTTCAAGGGCCTCCCGGTACCGGGAAATCCCAAACCATTTCCAACATACTCGCCGTCGCGGCCTTTGATGGCAAGAAAATCCTGTTTATTGCCGAGAAAATGGCGGCCCTCCAAGTTGTCCATAAAAGGATGGCTGACAATGGACTCGGCGATCTCTGCCTGGAACTGCATTCGAAGTTCGCAAACAAGAAAGCGTTTCTGTTCGAGTTGCGCAAGACATTGTCAAATGCTGCCTATTCCACGGAATCGTCATCCGACCATAGTGGGCTCAAACATGCGCGCGATGAGTTGAACCGGATCAATGATATTCTCCACACGCGAGTTCCGGGATGCGAGTACACGCCGTTCGAAGCTATATCCAGCGTCGTCAACTTTATCGGGCGGGAGGTGACCGCTCCGACATTTTCGCAACCCAGGCTGGCTGAGTTTTCGAGTGAGAACATCTGCCGGATCAGGGGCATAGTGGAGAGGTACGCAGGATCACTGGCCAAGGCGGGCAACTTCGCAGAACATCCCTTTTTCGGCGTTGAGAATTTGCAGTTGCAGCCTACCGACAGGCAAAGACTGGACACGGAGATCGGCGAGGCAGTGGCTTCCCTCGATGATCTCCTCACGCTCCACCGGCGGGTGGCTGACACGATCGGCCTGAAACGGGATGCAACCTTTGACAGCGTCAACTGGTTGATTGATCTTTTGAAACACGCAATGGGCGCTCCCGAATCGGCAGGCGAGTACCTGCAATCATTGCTCGAACATAAGGAGGATTTCCGCTTTTGCGGAGCCATCGCTGCAGGATCCGCCTGGCAGGAAGCGAAATCTGAGCTGTCAGAAGAATTCACGGACATTGCCTGGCAATACAGAGCCGAGTCAATTCGGTCGAATTTGGCAAAGAGCGTCGGTTCGATTTTCCCCAGCTGGTCCGGTAGATATCGGTCAGCAAGCTCGGAACTTTCCACGCTGCTCTCCGGCCCAATTCCGAAATCGCCTCGGGAACGGCTGGCCCTGGTCGACCGGCTTATGGCCGGCCAGTCAAAACTGGAGGCTTTCAAGGATGACGAAGATTATTTGAAATCCCGCCTAGGGGATGGATGGCGGGCAGAAAAAACTGACTTCCACGGATTGAATGAGGTTTTGAATTGGCTGTCCAGGGTCTTCCAATTGGCGGATCTCACCGCGCAGAGCGTGCGCGAACTGCTGGTGTTGGCAGCGAATGAACCGGACTTGGCAGGCGAACTCGCCCAAAAGTCCAAATGTGCCGAACAGGCCCTGAAGACGCCCGCACAGCGCCTCGAAATGTCACTAGCAATTGGCGGCGCGGCGAACGGCGATCAGCCAATTTCCCGGATTGTGGAACGCCTCGGCCGGATCCGCTCCGAGCAACATCGTTATGAAGAGTGGGTGCAACTGCAGAATTGCCGAAACCAACTCAACATTGATCAGCTGGATGAATTGGCCGGGCTCCTGGAGAATCAGGTTATCAAGCCTGAACAGGCGGTCGACGAATACTTGTATGCGACCGCCGAGGCTCGCTGGAATCGGGCTCTTTCGGAAATGCCACAGCTTATGGACCTCGCCCGGATTGACCGGCATGACCTTGTTGAATCCTTTAAATCGCTGGATAGCGAACGGAGCCGGGACGCACAGCGGGAGATTCGGAACCAGCATCTTGCGCAGATGCCGAAGGGAGCATTCGGTGAGATGGCTTTCCTGCGGGGCGAGATGGCGAAGAAGACTCGGCATCATTCCATTCGCAGAATCATGAAGAAGGCCGGATCCATGGTTCAGAAAATCAAGCCCATCTTCATGATGAGCCCGATTTCCGTGGCCCAGTATCTGCCGCCGGGAATTCTGGAATTCGATCTCCTCGTGATCGACGAGGCCAGCCAGGTTCGGCCCGAGGAGGCTTTGGGCGCGATTGCCAGGGCCGGGCAGATCGTAGTCGTCGGCGACCAAAAACAATTGCCGCCGACATCTTTCTTCGACCGGCTGGCGGACGATGCGGAGTTTAGCGACGACGAGACAGATCAGGTCTCGACGGCCCGGGCAGAGGAGATGGAAAGCATCCTCACTCTTTGCGAAGCGCGCGGCCTCGGGTCCAGCATGCTGGAATACCATTACAGATCGCGTGACCCGAGTCTTATGACGGTTTCAAACAAGGAGTTCTACGATGATCGACTGGTTCTGCCGCCCTCTCCGCACCAGAAGGACGACAGTTTCGGGCTGAAATTCACGCAAGTTCAGGGCGTCTACAGTAGCCGGCGGCGCGGCGGAGGCCGCCCCGGCACGAACCGGCTGGAAGCCGAGGCAGTGGCAAAAGCGCTGGCGGATCACGCCAGGAGCAGCCCGTCTTCATCCGTAGGGATCGTCACGTTTTCCAAAGCGCAGGCCGACATTATGACAGAAGTCTTGGAACTGGCGCGCCGCAAAGACCCTGTGCTCGACAATTTACTCAGGGAAGAATTCCACGAAAACGTATTCGTCAAGAATATCGAGAATGTCCAGGGCGACGAACGCGATGTCATCCTGATCACGGTCGGCTACGGGCCGCATGAGCCGGGCGGCCCGCTATTGAGCATGAATTTTGGCCCCGTTAACAACGAAGGAGGCGAGCGGAGGCTCAATGTACTGTTCACCCGCGCAAGGCTTCGGTGCGAGGTCTTTACGTCGTTCGATCCCAGAGAAATTGACCTCACGCGCACCAAAAGGGAAGGGCCCAGAGTCCTCAAGCGGTTCCTTGAATTCGCGAGATCGGGCGAGCTTGCTGAAAAACTTCCTACCGGCGATGCGGCGGACAGTCCGTTCGAGGCGGACGTGGCGAGGGAGATTGAATCGCTTGGATACCCGGTTGATCACCAGGTCGGGTCAGCTGGATTCAAGATTGATCTCGGCGTGCGTCACCCGGAACGCAGGGGACGTTATATTCTGGCGGTTGAATGCGACGGCGCCAGGTATCACAGCGCTCTATGGGCACGCGAAAGAGATCGCCATCGCCAGGCGATACTTGAAGGTTTCGGCTGGCAATTCCACAGGATCTGGAGCACCGACTGGTTCTACAACAGAATGCACGAAATCGACCGGCTGTCTTCGGCTCTCGGTCAGGCTGCGGAAAAGGCGGATCATCCGATGCTGGTGCCGGGCACCAACAGGGGTCAGATTGAACAGACTCCCGACGACAAGCCTGCGGATATTGATTGGCCGACCAAGCCTCCAGAGCTGCAGGTTCCGGCCTATAAGAGGTCAGACATCCAGATCTCGACTGCTGTCGAGCACCTCGAGAACTTTCTTACGGAGCTCGCCGTGATTGCTACGTCAATTGTCGAAATCGAAGGCCCGATTCACACTGTTGAGGTCGCGCGCAGAATCGCCCGCGGTTTAGGAAAGACCTCGGCCAGCCCAAGAATCAAGAAAACGACCAAGGATGCACTGCAGCTTGCCGAAGGCTCGCATCAGATCAAGCGCTCTGGAGAATTCTGGCTCACCCAGGCACAGGAACAGAATGTCCCGATCCGGGACAGATCACAGGAACCATCGATCACCAAAAGACCGGAGTATGTGTCAGAAATGGAATTCCAGGCGGCGGCGGCTTTGATCCGAAGCGAATCCGGACATGTCGACACTGATGAGCTTGTCCGGGCGATATCGCGACTGCTCGGCTACAAACGAGCGGGACCGAAATTGCGGTCGCGGGTCAAAGACGCCCTGTGAACAGGAATGTCCTTGATCCCTGTTCTATAGCCGAGCCGCCAACCTGGTCCCTTCGTCGATGGCACGCTTGGCATCAAGGCCAGTTGTTTCGCGGGCACCGCCAATCAGGTGAACATTCTCGCCTGCGTGAGTGAGCTCTATCCATAGGCTGCGTTCGGGTTCCTGTCCGGTACACATAACAACGGTATCTGCTTTGATGAGGTGCGCGACACCACCGTCAAGCCGGATATGGAGGCCGAGTTCGTCAATTGATTCGTAAATGACGCCGCCAAGCATGCGTACACCCTTCATCTTCAGTATGGAGCGCAGAATCCAGCCGGTCGTCTTGCCCAATTTGCGGCCTGGCCGCTCGGGGCTGCGTTGCATCAGGGTGACCTGGCGTGCGGGCTGAACAGGATTGGGGCCGTCAGGGTGAATCCCGCCGCGATGCTCCATGGGGCTGGAAACGCCCCAGTGATGTCTCCAGAGCTGGATGTCCTCGCTGGGACTGCCGCCGTCATGCGTCAGGAATTCGGCAACATCGAATCCGATTCCTCCGGCTCCGACAATGGCAACATGTTCTCCTACAGGCACCCTTTCTTCCAGAACCGCACGATAGGAAACGACCTGGGGTCTTTCGTGTCCCTTTATGTTGGCAAGGTGCGGCTTTACACCGGTGGCAATGACAACGACGTCAAATCCGGCAAGTTCCTGAACCCCTGCCGCACGCCCCAGTCTGACCGTGACTTTCGATTCATCCAGCATGTGCTGATACCAGGTGACGAGACCATGGAATTCTTCCTTGCCGGGAATCTTTCGGGCCAGGTTGAGTTGCCCGCCGATCGATGAATGACGCTCGAAAAGAGTGATGTCATGCCCGCGTTCAGCTGCTGTCAAGGCACAGGCCAGTCCTGCAGGCCCGGCACCGACAACCGCAATCCGGCGCCTGCGCCCAGCGCTGGACACCACCAGCGAGGTCTCGTGGCATGCTCTCGGATTGACCATGCAGGTCGAGATCCGGTGTGTGAATGTGTGGTCGAGGCAAGCCTGGTTGCAGGCAATACAAGGTGCAATCAGATGCGGCACCCCTGATTCAGCCTTGCGCACGAATTCGGCGTCGGCCAGAAACGGCCTTGCCATCGAAACCAGATCTGCACCGCCCTCGACAAGAATCTGCTCGGCATCCTGTGGCGAATTGATGCGATTGGAGGCAACGACCGGTACACCGACGTGCCCCATGAGACTTCGGGTAATCCAGGTGAAGGCCCGGCGAGGTACAGAGGTGGCAATTGTCGGCACTCTTGCTTCGTGCCAGCCAATACCGGTGTTGATAATACTGGCCCCGACCTCCTCGACGGCCGACGCCAGCTGTGTGATCTCTTCCCAGGTCGAACCATCCGGAACAAGATCGATCAGGGAAAGCCGGAAGATGATCAGGAAATCGTCACCGACTGCCTGTCGCACACGCCTCACGGTCTCCACGGGAAAACGCATCCGGCTGGTGTAGCATCCTCCCCACCGATCATTGCGGCGATTGGTGCGTGTAACCAGAAACTGATTGAGCAGATACCCCTCCGAACCCATGATTTCGACTCCGTCATAACCGGCCTGGCGGGCGCGGGAGGCGGTTTCAGCGATGTCGGCAAGCTGTTTCTCAATGCCTGCCTCGTCGAGCTCCAGAGGCGTAAATGGCGAAATAGGCGAGCGTATGGCAGACGGGGCCACGCAATCCCGACCATAGGCATAGCGCCCGGCATGGAGAATCTGCATGGCGATTCGACCACCGACATCGTGGACCGCGTCGGTAACCTGAAGATGCCCTGCGATGTCATCAGGCGTAAAGAGGCCGGCAGCGCCCGGGAAAACACCACCTTCATGGTTAGGAGCCATTCCACCGGTAACGATCAACGCCGCACCGCCTCGGGCTCGTTCCCGATAGAAGGCCGCCACGCGCGACCAGTCTCCCGACTCTTCCAGTCCGGTGTGCATTGATCCCATGATGACGCGGTTGGTCAGCGTCATGAATCCGAGGTCCAGCGGTGAAAGTAATCTGGGAAAGCGGACCGACATCTTCAGGCCTACCTACCTTGGGAATAGAAGTGCAGCGGGGACTGAAGGGCGGCCAACCGGGTCCAGGTCATTGTCAGTGGTGCGGGGGCCGTGTTCGGTCTGCCCGCTGGTTCGCCCTGACCACAAGAGTTCAAAGATCCATGTAAATGTGGGATTCTGAGCTGGCACCGGGATGTGTCACGGCTCCTGTTCGCGTCGGGCCAACGAGCTGGGCGTATTTCCACAGCGCGCCGGAACTGTAGATGGTCTGACGCGGGCCCTTCCATTCCCGCCGCCGAGCAGCCATCTCGTCTTCGTCGACATCCACCGTCAGTGTTCCCTCGATTGCGTCGATCGTTATGATGTCGCCATTACGCAAGAGAGCGATCGGGCCTCCCAGTGCTGCTTCCGGCCCGATATGGCCGACACAGAACCCCCTCGTGGCGCCGGAAAACCGGCCGTCGGTTATCAAGGCCACTTTCTTGCCCATGCCCTGGCCCGAGAGCGCTGCTGTGGTTGACAGCATTTCGCGCATACCGGGGCCTCCTGCGGGCCCTTCGTTGCGGATCACGATGACCTCGCCTTCCTTGTACCGGCGCTGCTTGACCGCCTCGAAGGCGTTCTCTTCGCATTCGAAAACGTTGGCGGGTCCCCTGAACCTGATCTGGTCTCGTGACATACCGGCAATCTTGACTATGGCACCCTCGGGCGCCAGGTTGCCGCGCAGTCCGACCACGCCACCGGTGGTCGAAATCGGCGTCTCCACCTGATGCACCACTCTGCCGTCGGCCTCTCGTTCGACCCGGTCGAGCTCCTCACCCATCGTTTGTCCGGAGGCAACAAGACAATCTTCGTGTATCAGGCCAACCTTGCGCAGTTCCTTCATTACAACCGGTACACCACCAGCCTCGTACAAATCCTTGGCAACAAATCGACCACCCGGTTTCAGGTCTACGAAATAGGGGGTGTCCTTGAATATTTCACACACGTCGTTCAGATCGAAATCTATTCCCGCTTCATGGGCGATTGCCGGCAGGTGGAGCCCGGCATTGGTCGAACCGCCTGTGCAGGCGACCACGCGGGCGGCATTTTCCAGAGCCTTTCGGGTTACGACGTCACGGGCGCGGATATTGCGATCGATCAGCTTCATGACAGCTGTGCCAGAGGCTTCGCAATACTGGTCCCTGCTCTCATAAGGCGCCGGTGCGCCGGATGAATTTGGCAACGCAAGTCCTATTGCCTCGGAGACGCAGGCCATGGTGTTCGCAGTAAACTGGCCACCGCAGGCGCCGGCGGAGGGGCAGGCGACCCGCTCCAGGATAGCAAGCTCGGCGTCGCTCATGGTGCCCGCCTGATGGCGGCCAACAGCTTCGAACACGTCCTGTACGGTGACATCCTTGCCATTGAGACGACCTGGCAGGATCGATCCACCATAGACAAACACCGAAGGCACATTCAGGCGAACCATGGCCATCATCATGCCCGGAAGGGATTTGTCGCATCCGGCCAGCCCGACCAGGGCATCATAGCAATGGCCGCGCATCGTCAGCTCGACCGTATCGGCGATGGCGTCTCGCGAGGCCAGCGACGAGCGCATGCCCTCATGGCCCATGGCAATCCCGTCGGTAACGGTAATCGTCGTGAACTCGCGCGGTGTTCCCTGTGCGGATTTTACGCCGAGCTTGACAGCCTGTGCCTGACGGCTGAGTGCGATGTTACAGGGTGCCGCCTCATTCCAGCAAGTGGCGACCCCGACAAAGGGCTGGTCGATTTCATGTTCGGCAAGGCCCATGGCGAAATAATACGAACGGTGAGGAGCCCGCGCCGGGCCCTGACTGACATGCCGGCTTGGAAGATGTGCCTTGACGCTCCGAGAATTGCTCATTTGAACCTACATGACTGATGAAAGAAGGCCAGACTATATCAGCGGGCACCGAAATTGAACCTCCGCGCTCGTGTCGCCCGGCTTGAATCCTGGCCAACCCTCCACATGAAGGTGCATGCACCCGGTGCCATGGCATTGAAACCCCCGACCGGGGCACGAGACCGACCACCAAAATGCATGGTTTGCCGGGAGTGCTTGCAACTCGGCGTGGCAAGTCGCGCAAGTGAATTGTCACAGAATTGGCGAAGGAAAGGCTGGCTATGCGAATTGCGGAACTATTGGCCAGCCGAAGACCGGACTGCTGCATGTATATCTGTACAGCGCCAATATTTTGCACGGAATAAGTGCGGAAATTCGGAATTCCGGTATTCCGCAAGAACAGGTCTTGTGGCAAACGGAAACGCAGTGCAACAACACTCACTGATAACAGATGTGTTGGGCGGGCGTCGACACTGATTGTATCGAGTCTGCTGTGAGTGTTTCCCGGTTTCCGATCGATGACGGCATGCTTTATGAAATACCACTCGCTGGCAATGTCGAGATATTTGCTTGTCGTTCGGACTTGAAGGACCGCCCTGAATCGTGGACCGATGTGGTCGCAACTGCGATGAAAGTTTAGCTGGCAGAAGACGCTATGTCGTGTGCTGAGAGTTATCGCACCGCGGCCCGGGATGCGGCTAATTGAATCCTCCCGAATCAAGCCAAAACCGTTTCTCCGCTGTGCGTGCAAGCAAACTGGGTTCTGGGCGAATTACCTCAAACCGGTCGGTTCCGGTCTTCAAGAGTATGTAAATAGACGGAATCTGCTGCGCGGGATGGCATTGATGCCCAGCTTCAGCAGCTCGGTCGGGCTTGCCGGCGACCCAATCCAGAACTATGCCGTGCGCTTCTGTAACGAGTCACCCGTTCCTGCTCAACTGGTGGGCCGGACGGGGTCAAGCCGAATGTCCAGCTTCGCGCCAACAGCCTCGGCGAAGTCCGCAAGTTTGGCAATGCTGATGTCTTGCCGCGCACTTTCTATCTGCGAGACCTCAGCTGGCTTGGTGCCCCATGCGTTTTGCCACCTCGGTTTTGGCAAGTCCTGCTGCCGCACGTGCGGCAATGAGCTTTCGGGCAAGATCGAACGCGGGTGCCAATGCGTCATAGGCAGCCAGATTGTCGAGGTTACTCAACCCAGATTCTGGATTGGAAAGGTCAGTTTTTTGGTGAACGGGATTCTCTCGCCCCGATTTCAGTGAATCCGAGGGGTGGTATGTCCTACAATCCACTAGCCCGGATATCTCACTAAAGAGTTTGTGTTGTTGTTCCATAACCTACTTGCAGCGCATTGATGGCTATAGTCAGATATATGCAATATAAGTATGGTCAGGAGTCAGCCGCATGAGCACGGGCCGTGATCCTTCCCTGCTCACTTTCCAGCCCTTTCCCGGGGCGCAAGGTGGTGGCCTCCTTTAGCGCCGGTCCCATGACCTCCGATGGCGGCCTGCTGATCCTGCGCGAGGCCAACAAGGTCTTCAACATTACGGATCGGCTGGCCGAGTGCTTTACCGACCACCGCAGCAAGTCGCGCACCGCATATCCCGTCAAGACCCTGGTCTCCCAACGCGTGATGGCACTGGCGCTGGGTTGTGAGGATATCAATGACCCTCAGCGTATGCGCCATGACCTGGCTCTGGCAGTGGCTTGCGACGGCCCCGATGTGGACGGCAGGAAGCGGCGTCGGGAGCAAGACCGCGGGCCTGCCCTGGCCTCGCCGAGCACGCTCAACCGGCTGGAGCTGGGCGACCCGGAGACGGCCTCCGGGCCTCGCTACAAGCGCATAGTGGCCAATCATGGGGCCATTGACGATTTGATGGTGGACCTGTTCCTGGAGCGGCATCGGGAGCCACCCGAGCAGATCATCCTTGCTATCGATGTCACCAATGACACCATACCCGGCCACCAGGAGGGCCGCTTCTGTCACGGCTACTACCGGGCGTACTGTTATCTGGCCCTGTCCATCACCTGCGGCAATCACATTCTGCGCCGACGCCGGCGCCCGTCCAGTGTCCATGCCGCCACCGGTGCGGTCGAGGAACTGGCCCCGGTGGTGGCCCGCATCCGCAAGGCGTGGCCAGGGACGCGTATCATCGTGGGCGGCGGCTCGGCCTGCTCCACGGATGAGATCATGAGCTGGTGCGCGGCGGAGGGCATTTACTACGTGCCGCGTCTGGAGCGTCCCATAGAGAAGACGCTTGCCAGGTCGAGGCGGCGTTGCAAGGTTGGATACATGGTATCTGCGTTACCGGACGTGCATGAGCTGGAGCCGCAAGCGGCGTGTGGTGGCCAAGGCGGAATGGCTGCCGGGAGGATTGCCTGGGGAGACCTGACCGTCCGCACCGTTTTGCGGTCATCCGGTAGCTGCGGGGAGACTGGCCCCGAGGGGGAGGTATGAGCTGGATTGTGAGCGTGTCGTCCGGCGCGTACCGACAAGGGCCGAATTGGCCCGCCAACGGTTGAATGCGGGAGCCAGACAGGCCCCTGCGAAGCAGGTGGCAATCGGCGCGCCTTTTCCATCAATTTTGACACGCCGAAAATGGCTGTCACCAGATCCACAGAAGGCTAGTGAGAAATCCGGGCTAGTTCCCTGTCATGAATACGTCGACCACAACTCTCTTCTGCTATCTCGAAAAGGCGCAGGAAAGAAACCGCCTCATCCCGGCTACAAGAAAGCGCATCCGCAAGACCAAGTTCACATTCGGCGAAATGATGGTCATCATGGCTCTGTTCCATTTGTCCCCCGTTCCGCAACTTCAAGAGAGACGTTCCAGCCCGCTATGCATGCACGCAACCCTGCCGGCCAGGAGACAAAGGCCAGCAAGACACTCCCCATTGATAGGTAAAGCTCCGGCCTTCGTTGTGCGTTGACTGTCGTCTCGGTGGGCGATAGTGTCAATCCTGTGTCGCCGGGGTTAACGCCTCGGCCTTCGTTGAGCGTTGTAAATATGTTCCATTGTCAGCCGCCATGCTCCCGTGTCGCCGGGGTTAACGCCTCGGCCTTCGTTGAGCGAGCTTGCGGATTTGGTTCGTTTGCGCTCCCACGTGGTGTCGCGGGGGTTAACGTCCTACTGGATTCAGACATTTCCAGCCATGTCATAGCCGATCTGGATGGCACTGAAGCTATTGATCCCCCGCAACGTCACAACAGGGCCGGGGCCGGGTTTGCCACAGTATTCCGTTCAGTTGCCAACCCGCGCACACACCCATGCCGCATAGGCCCAGGGATCCTCTCCGATGCGGGGTCTTCTGATTCTCGGTCGTCCCCTCCAGGTCTTGGTGCCACGCGATGCAGGGTTTCCAACACGTCACTGTCCTCGTTACCCGGTCCCTCATGCAGGATGTCGCCGACAGAGAGCAGGTAAAGTGCAGAAAGCCGCGTCAATGCGAGGGTAGAATCGGCTTGCCTGCCTGCCTCAAGTTGCGTAATGGCGGTGCAGTGAAGATCCAGTCTTTCTTATAATTGTACAAATGATAAATAGTGAGCCGGGGGGTAATGAAACTTGAATCGAGAATTTATAGTCTTATATAGTCTGTTGCTACACGATCAGTCATACGACGAAAGTTAAGGGGGCAAATGACAAATAGCACCGAATATCCGGGCCCGAAGAAACGCCGCCTCCTGTCCATTGACGGAGGCGGCATTCTCGGCACATTCCCGGCTGCCTTCTTGGCGGAACTCGAGCAGCATCTTGATCGCCCGATCGGATCCTATTTCGATCTGATCGCCGGAACTTCGACAGGTGGAATTATCGGTATTGCCTTGGCCCTTGGCCATCCCGCCTCGGAGATACTTGATCAGTACGAGAAACATGGGCCCAGGATATTCGGCCAGAACCGAGCCGGTCTTGCGAATGTCCTGGGCAGAATGCTACGCAACTGCCGGTGGCTGTATCGAAATAAGTACGATTCCAAGCCATTGAAGGACATGCTACGGAATGTGCTAGGCAATCGCCAAATCGGTCATGCGCAAGCCCGATTGGTGGTGCCGGCATGGGATCCAACCGCGCAATCTGTCTACCTTTACAAGACAGCACATCATCGGCGATTCAAGACGGATTTTCGGTCATTTGCTGTCGACGCGGCACTGTCGACCGCTGCCGCTCCCAGCTACTTCAAGCAGAATCAAACGCTGCACGATGTCGGCCTGCTAGACGGCGGTGTTTGGGCCAATAATCCGGTCGCCATCGCTGTCGTCGAGGCGATCTGGGTTCTGGGATGGGAACCGGAAAGCCTGCACGTCCTTAGTCTTGGTTGCCTGAAAGAAACCTATACGTTGCCGAAACGGGCAGGTCTCGGCAGGATCGGAATAAGAAATGCCATCAGGCTGTTCATGGACGGGCAGTCGCAGGGCGCCTTGGGAATGGCAAAGCTGCTGACCGGGGACGGACCCGATCGAAAAGCCCTGCACCGGATCAACCACACGGTCCCATCCGACGCCTACCGCATGGATGACAGCAAAATGATCCCGGAACTTAAGGGGCTTGGACACTCGAAAGGCCGCCACCAGCTACCTGTGCTGAAACCCGTATTCTTTGATGTCCCAGCCGAGAAATTCACTCCTTGCTACAAATTGAAAGAGGATTGTCATGATGATTAATAAAATAGGATACTCGAACTTCTTGAATAATGTCGCGGAAGACATTGATATTCCACCCGGCAAGTATCAGCAGGCAGTCGATCGATACGAGTCGGTCGGGCGCTGGCTTGAGGATGGCAGCTATCTAGGTAGCGATGGAGCACCGGACATCTATCCGCAGGGCTCTTTCCAGCTGGGGACGGTCGTGAGACCGATAAGGGCCGGTGCCGAGGCAGATTTCGACATTGATCTCGTTTGCGAGTTGCCAATAAATAAAGATTCGACATCCGCGTACATGGTGAAGAAAATGATCGGCGACCGCTTGAATGATCACAAGCGGTATCGGGATATGCGCGACGATGAGGGAAAGCGGTGCTGGACTATCATTTATGCCGAGCAGGACGGCATTGGGTTTCACCTGGACGTATTGCCGTCGGTGCCCGACCGCCGATATTTCTCGGATACTTCCATCGCTATCACCGATCGACAAGGAGGTTTCTACCAATGGTCGGCCAGCGACCCGAGGGGTTATGGCAAGTGGTTTAACGAGAAAAACCAGGCGGCCTTCGAGCAGGTCCAGCTTCAGCAGAGACGCTCGATCATGTCCAAGGCGCCGACAATTTACCTGTCGGTGGATAAAGTTCCCGATCAGTTGGTCCGCACGCCCCTGCAGCGCGCAATCCAAATCATGAAGCGGCACCGGGACGTGAAGTTCAACGGAGTGCAGGCAGCCAAATACGCGCCCATCTCCATGATTGTGACAACCTTGGCGGCCTATCTCTATCAAAACGAGACTGATGTCTATGCGGCGCTTGCTGCGATCGTATCCAAACTGCATGGGCACGCGGGACTGGTCGAGAACCGCTCGATCGAACTGAAACTTTCGTCGCTAGATCTCATCCGGCGCATGTCGGACGGAACGTGGTATATAGGCAATCCGGTCAATGGCGAGGAGAATTTCGCGGACCGCTGGCACGAGGATAACCACGCCCGTGCCCGAGCATTTTTTCTGTGGATAGACGCGCTAAAGAAAGATCTCGTGGATGTAATTGCAGAAAACCGGTTAGACACGGCAAGAAATCAATTCAAGAAAGTGCTCGGGGCATCGGCAGTATCCGCACATCTAGGCCTGCTCTCGCTGACCGAGGTCGCGGCGAGCCCGGTTAAGGTCACTATCGAGAATCCCGCGCGTCCCTGGAAACCCTGAGTGAAACGGACCCTTGCGTCAGAGATTGCTGAACTGCAGCAGAAGTATAGGGGTCTGACCAGGGTGCTGGAAACCGAGGCTTGTATCGAACTGTTGGGACCGCTGCAATTCGAGGCGTCAGCCGATGGTTACGAACCGATCACAGACGAGTTCGAGATCAAGTTGATAGTTCCAAGCTCGTACCCGAAGGAGCTTCCATGGGTGCGTGAGACTGGCGGACGAATCAAGGAGAACTACGAGCATGTGTTCAATAACGGAAAACTGTGCCTGGCAGTACCCATTGAGGAGCGGCTGACATTTGAGCAGCAGCCGTCTCTTGTGGGCTTCGTGGACAAACTTCTCGTGCCCTACCTCTATGGCTACTGCTTCTGGGAAAAGCACGGCGAGCATCCCTTTGGTGAGAGGGAGCACGGAGAGGCGGGGATTGTCGGGTTCTATGTAGAGAAGCTCGGCCTGTCGGACGACATCCAAGTACTTGAGGTCTTGTTACATCTGCATCAATACGGGTACAGGGGGCACCATGACTGCCCGTGCGGAAGTGGTGCCAAGCTGCGGAATTGTCACGGACATGCGTTGAAGAAACTGTACCAGCTTCACACTTCGGAAACGGTGCGACGCGATTTCTGTGCCGTTCTCAAATATTGCCTCCAAAGGGACAGCGAGGGAGAACTGGAATTACCTGCGGCACTGAAGCGACGAACTGGGAATTGCTTGGAAAAGACAGCCGGCAACTCGCGATAGCACAAGGTGAGAAAAAAGAAACCGGCTTGAAGACAGGGAGGCGCGGATATGGCGGACTCGGAAGGTCATCTGTCTACCGGACAGATGCATAGTAATTAGGGGCAACTTACAGGGTAGCCGAATTGAATTGACTTTGAAATATCACGCTATTCGCAATACTGTACTGACCTATTGGGTATACGCAGTCAACAGCCTGACTGTCATTTTGTGGTTGTGGTGCGCAAATGCTGCCTGTCAGGGCGGGGCGCCCTGGGCAACGAGGTCGGCAAGCCTCGGCACCGCCGGGGCCCCGGCTCCGCCGAGCCGGTTGCGCAGATAGTCCCAGTACAGGATGTCTAGCCTGGCACAGGTCTTCATCATGCTGAGGCAGCCATTGCCCGCTTACGCCTTCACCACCTGCGTGCGCTTGCGTAGCCGCTCGTCAGAGAACCGCCGACCGCGACCCCTCTTCTGACCACCCTTGCCTTTGCTCCGCTGACCACCGGCGCCCGACCGCGATGAGCCCTTGCCCGACGCCAGGCCGCTCGGCTTCATACGTGGCCGGGGCGAAAGCTTCCTGAGCCGCCTGATCTCGTCCTCCAGGGCCTCGACCAGCTCCCGGAGCTCGCTGAGCTGGGCCGTGAAGTCGGCAAGCTGCTCATCCCGTGCGGCAAGTTGTCGGTCACGCTTTCTGGCCTGCATGCGAGTATCCGGGGGATGGGAAGGCGTTTGCACACACGCCGCTGCGGTGGTTCGAGCGCCGTCGCAAGAAACTGCTGCCGGAGTCGGGAGGTGTGGAGAAGGTGATCCAGGCCCTTTGCTACCAGCGCAAGCGGGCCTCGACGGAGGCCGTTCGGGAGACGTTGACGACGATGCTCGGCACCTTTCGCAAGAACCGGTGGCGGATGCAGTATGCGAGTTTGCGAGAGGCGGTTCTGCCGTTCGGCGCGGGCGATGTGGAGAGCACCGACAAGAAGCTGGTTACGGGTCGCAAGAAGGGTTGCGGGATGCGGTGGCGACGGCCGGTTGGACAAGCGGTGCTGAGCTTTGGAGCGCTGGAGCAATCGGGGCGTTTCGATGCTGCGCGGACGCATCTGATGGCCTCGCTGAGCGGCGGACTGGCGAACGATAATCGGCCCTGCGAGCAAGCGAAAATGGCAGCAAAATGAAGCGCTAGAATGTCACCATAGCAGATTCACTCCCCAAGATAATGTGCGTGTCCAAAGCAAACGAATTGTCTTCCGGTCACTGCAAGCGCAGAACTCAACCGTACCTAAAATCCCTGGAAGTTGCCCCTATTACGATGCATATTTGGGCAGTCCACCGCTGCAGAGGACAGGTGCGGTTCGGCTGACGTCGAGTATTCGTTCAGCATCGGCGATCTGGACTATGTCGCCAACTAACGGGACCACCTAGGCCGGTTGGCGACGCCCTTCAGAAATGGCGGGTATTTAGTTCCATTGCTAATATTTGCACTTGTCCAGAATATCCATCGTATCATTACACTAGCACGGATTATTCACGACACTCAGGTGGACCTAATGCTAGCGACTTTCAGACCGCCGGAATTCAAGGCAAAGGCGATCCGATTGCAGCAATTCCCACTAGTGCATTCTATAGAGCCTCTGGCAATTCTCATATGAACCGGGGATCTTACGCCTGAATGTTAGTTCCCTTCAGAAGTCTAACCGGGCAGCGCAACACCTTCGGCTTGCTGGAACCGATTTCAAGACGTTCTCCGTCCAACGGGTGCAAATATCGTATCGCGGCAGGACTTTCCCCATCGTCGTCCATCTGAACTGATTCGGGTGAATTCAACCCCCTTTTCAGCCTAGTTTTCCGCCCCCGCATGACAGTTTGTAGAGGTCGCAAAAAACTGCCAAACTCACTCTTCCAGGCACCAATATCGGGGAGTCCCTTCGGCGCCAAAATCAGTGGCTTTCGGCCTCCATCACTATCCCGGAAGGAGGATCCCCGATGACTATATCTATGCAACTTCAAGACCGGATTGGCAAACGTCGTCAAAGTTGAATTGACCGACCTGCTGAACGGCTGCCTGCACTACAACACCGCCGATGCCCAACCTGCACCCGTCAATGTCAAGTCTGACGTGCTGACTCCAGAGATACTGGCCAGGCTGCCGGCCGAGGGTAAG